>NZ_JBVMUU010000002.1:4800000-8704871 GCF_055632315.1 Streptomyces sp. PSU-S4-23
TTCACGGATCGGCACTGATCCGCCGCGAGGGCCTTCGTCGGGGCGAGGTAGAGGGCGGTGGCGCCGCGCCCGTTCGGCGCCTCGGAGCCCTCCAGCAGCCGTGACAGCACCGGTACGAGGTAGGCGAGCGACTTGCCCGAGGCCGTGCCGGTGGCGACGACCACCGAGTCGCCGTCGAGGGCATGCTCGGCGGCCAGTGCCTGGTGGGCCCAGGGATGCTCGATGCCCGCGGTGTGCAGGGCGGCGATGACCTCCGGGCGGATCCGGTCCGGCCAGACGGCATGGCGGCCCTCGCGCGGGGGCAAGTGCTCCGTATGAGTGATGCGCGAAGCCCGGCTCGGCCCCGAGGCGAGCCGGTCCAGGACCGTGCCCGGCGCGGGGCGGGACGTGGGATCCGCCGAGGATCGATCGGATCGGTGATTCTTGGCCATCGGCACCGAGTGTGTCACCGGCGTGGCGGACAATGGGACCAAGGCGTCGTGCACGCCTGCCGGTAAGTGATTGAATGCCATCGCGGCTGGCGAACTGCCCCCGGGCGCTGCCGAGGTGTTCCGAGGGGCGACCCGCTCGATAGCAAGGTGCTGGAGGATCCGTGGACCTGTCCCTGTCGACCCGTACCGTCGGCGATCGTACGGTCGTCGAGGTCGGTGGCGAAATCGACGTATATACCGCGCCCAAGCTGCGCGAGCAGCTGGTCGAGCTGGTGAACGACGGGAATTTCCACCTCGTCGTCGACATGGAGGGCGTGGACTTCCTCGACTCCACCGGGCTCGGCGTGCTGGTGGGCGGACTGAAGCGTGTGCGTGCCCATGAGGGCTCCCTGCGTCTGGTGTGCAACCAGGAGCGCATTCTCAAGATCTTCCGCATCACCGGTCTCACCAAGGTGTTCCCCATCCACACCTCGGTCGAGGAAGCGGTGGCGGCCACCGACTGATCCCGCCGGGCCGCAGGGCCCGGACGGCAGAAGTAAGACGGGGACCGGGCCTGGCGGCCCGGCCCCCTGACCGCACGCCCGAAGTTCCGAGGGGGATGCATGGCCACCGTTGAACTCCGCTTCAGCGCGCTGCCCGAGCACGTCCGGACCGCCCGGCTGGTGGCGGCCGCGGTGGCGCGCAGGGCCGGAGTGGAGGAGGCCGTTCTCGACGAGGTCAGGCTCGCCGTCGGTGAGGCCTGCACCCGAGCCGTCGGACTGCACCAGAGCAACGGCATCTCGGCGCCGGTGCGGGTGCTGCTGACCGAGGAGGAGAAGCAGTTCTCCATCGAGGTCGGTGACGAGGCGCCGCACACGGCGTCCGGGGCCCAGGCGCCCGGAGCCACCGGTGCCCGCGACGCGGACGCGGAGGCCGAGGAGGACGAGATGGGCCTCGCGGTCATCAGCGGCCTCGTCGACGACGTCGAGGTCACCGCCGGACGGGACGGCGGACGGATCAGGATGAGCTGGCCGACCACGCCGCCCGCCACGCTCCCGGCCTGAGCCGCCCGACCGGCCTGAGCTGCCGACCGCAGTCCTCGTACGCTTTCCCCTGCTCGTCCCCCCCGTGCGTTTCGTACGGCTTCGAAGGGTTCTGCCTGTGCAGGACCCTTCTTTTTGTACAGCCCACACCCGAATTCGTGAATTGCTTCACGATCAATCGCACGATAATTTGATCAAGCGCTCATCGAGTCAATGGTTTTGGGGCATTACCACTTTCGGGTTCTGTGACTCGCGTGCGATCATTTGCTGAAGAGCACGTGAAGACCAATTCCGATTACCGCGGCCTGTTTTGATCAGGTTCCGCTCCCTACAATCCGTCCACATCTTGAGCTCAGCCCAAGCGTCAAGGAGGACGAATGGCGGGGCTTTCTACCCCTCATCAGTTTGATCACCCCACATCCCTCGCAGCCGCGGTACTGACCGACAGCAACCGCATGATCGTCGTGGTCATCGGTGCCGTCGCCCTCGCGGCCCTCGTGGTCGCGGGGATTCTTGTACGGCAGGTGCTCGCGGCCGGCGAGGGCACCGACAGCATGAAGAAGATCGCGGCGGCGGTCCAGGAGGGCGCGAACGCGTATCTGGCCCGGCAACTGCGCACGCTCGGCGTATTCGCGGTGATCGTGTTCTTCCTGCTCATGCTGCTGCCCGCGGACGACTGGAATCAGCGCGCCGGACGGTCGGTGTTCTTCCTGATCGGCGCGGCGTTCTCGGCGGCCACCGGATACATCGGTATGTGGCTCGCCGTACGAAGCAATGTGCGGGTCGCCGCGGCGGCACGCGAGGCGACCCCGGCGGAAGGCGAGCCGGAAAGGGATCTCACCGCTGTCTCGCACAAGGCCATGAAGATCGCGTTCCGCACGGGCGGTGTCGTCGGCATGTTCACAGTGGGGCTCGGTCTGCTGGGCGCCTCCTGTGTGGTGCTGGTGTACGCGGCGAACGCCCCGAAGGTCCTGGAGGGCTTCGGTCTCGGCGCGGCGCTGATCGCCATGTTCATGCGTGTCGGCGGCGGCATCTTCACCAAGGCAGCCGACGTCGGCGCCGACCTGGTCGGCAAGGTCGAGCAGGGCATTCCGGAGGACGACCCGCGCAATGCCGCGACCATCGCCGACAACGTGGGCGACAACGTCGGCGACTGCGCGGGCATGGCGGCCGACCTCTTCGAGTCGTACGCGGTGACGCTCGTCGCCGCGCTGATCCTCGGCAAGGCGGCGTTCGGCGATTCCGGACTGGCGTTCCCGCTGATCGTGCCCGCCATCGGGGTCGTGACCGCGATGATCGGCATCTTCGCCGTGGCCCCGCGCCGCGCCGACCGCAGCGGCATGTCCGCGATCAACCGCGGGTTCTTCATCTCCGCGCTGATCTCGCTGGCACTGGTCGCCCTGGCGGTCTTCATCTATCTGCCGTCGTCGTACGCCGACCTCAAGGGCGTCTCCGACGCGGCGATCCGGGCCAAGGACGGCGATCCACGGATCCTCGCGGTCGTCGCCGTGGCCATCGGCATCGTGCTCGCCGCCCTGATCCAGCAGCTGACCGGCTACTTCACCGAGACCACCCGCCGTCCGGTGCGGGACATCGGCAAGACCTCGCTGACCGGCCCGGCCACCGTGATCCTCGCCGGTATCTCCGTCGGTCTCGAATCGGCCGTCTACACCGCGCTGCTGATCGGGCTCGGCGTGTACGGGGCGTTCCTGCTCGGCGGCACGTCGATCATGCTCGCGCTGTTCGCGGTGGCGCTGGCCGGTACGGGCCTGCTCACCACGGTCGGCGTCATCGTCGCCATGGACACCTTCGGTCCGGTCTCCGACAACGCGCAGGGCATCGCCGAGATGTCCGGCGACGTCGTGGGCTCGGGCGCGCAGGTGCTCACCAATCTGGACGCCGTGGGCAACACCACGAAGGCGATCACCAAGGGCATCGCCATCGCCACGGCCGTCCTCGCGGCCTCGGCGCTCTTCGGCTCGTACCGTGACGCGATCACCACGGCCGCACAGGACGTGGGGGAGAAGGTCGGTGGCGGCGGACCGCTGACGCTCGTCATGGACATCTCGCAGCCGAACAACCTGGTCGGCCTCATCGCGGGCGCCGCGGTCGTCTTCCTCTTCTCGGGGCTGGCGATCAACGCGGTGTCGAG
This sequence comes from Streptomyces sp. PSU-S4-23, assembly GCF_055632315.1. Taxonomy (NCBI): domain Bacteria; kingdom Bacillati; phylum Actinomycetota; class Actinomycetes; order Kitasatosporales; family Streptomycetaceae; genus Streptomyces; species Streptomyces sp. PSU-S4-23. Next base: position 4,803,606 of record NZ_JBVMUU010000002.1, read on the forward strand.
GGCGGCGGGCGCGGTGGTCTACGAGGTGCGGCGGCAGTTCCGCGAGCGGCCCGGGATCATGGACTACACGGAGAAGCCGGAGTACGGGAGGGTCGTCGACATCTGCACCAAGGACGCCCTGAGAGAGCTGGCCACGCCCGGTCTGCTCGCCGTCATGGCGCCCATCTTCATCGGCTTCACACTCGGCGTGGGAGCGCTCGGCGCCTACCTCGCGGGCGCCATCGGCGCCGGCACGCTGATGGCGGTCTTCCTCGCCAACTCCGGAGGTGCCTGGGACAACGCCAAGAAGCTGGTCGAGGACGGTCACCACGGCGGCAAGGGCAGCGAGGCGCACGCCGCCACGGTGATCGGCGACACGGTCGGTGATCCCTTCAAGGACACCGCCGGACCGGCGATCAACCCGCTGCTGAAGGTGATGAACCTGGTGTCGCTGCTCATCGCGCCCGCGGTGATCAAGTTCTCGTACGGCAGCGACAAGAGCCTCGGTGTGCGGATCATGATCTCGCTGCTCGCGCTCGTCGTGATCGTGGGCGCCGTCTACGTCTCCAAGCGGCGCGGAATCGCAGTGGGTGACGAAGACAACGCCGAGAGGGTGGCCAAGCCGGCCGATCCGGCGGTGGTTTCGTAGCCGGTTCCACGGCACCCGCTCTTCGGGCCTGGTCAGGCGCCGGCAAACGGGCGGGCGTACGGCGATCGTCAAGACGCCGTGCGCCCGCCCTGTTGCGTTCACGCCCCCTTCGTGAGGCTTCTCTCGCACCGAGCAAACAGTCACATAGTGGTCATAAATGACATTCGATATGGGGTCGCCGTCCGGTTGGCGTGTATGTTCCGGGGCCGAGAGAGCCATGGAAGGGACCAAACCGGTGAACAAGAAGCTCGCGGCCGCAGTGTCCGGCGGTGCGGTACTGGTACTGGCGCTGTCGGCGTGCACCAGCAACAGCAGCGCGACCGATGACAAGCTGGGATCCTGGGCCAAGCAGGTCTGCGACGCGGTGCAGCCGCAGGCCAGGAAGATCGCGGGCGCCAGCACCGCGATCCAGAAGCAGACCTCGGACAACAGCACCCCGGAGCAGGTCCAGAAGACCGACTCCCAGGCCTTCCAGGACATGTCCGACGCCTACAAGGCGATCGGCGCCGCCGTCGACACGGCGGGTGCCCCGGACGTCGACGGCGGCGCGACGAAGCAGAAGAACGCGGTCAAGGAGCTCAACGGCATCTCCGCGGCGTACGCGGACCTGAAGAAGCAGGTGGACGGGCTCGACACCAAGGACCAGGGAAAGTTCGCCGACGGGCTCAAGGGGATCGCCACACAGCTGGACAAGCTCAGCCAGAGCGGAAGCGATGCGCTGAAGCAGCTGGAGGAGGGCGACGTCGGCAAGGCCATGGCGCAGCAGGAGAGCTGCAAGTCCGCGTCCGCGTCGGCTTCGGCCCCGGCGGCCTCCGGCTGAGCGGCGGACCCGGGCGCACCGGCTCGCGGGGCGAGCTGCCCGCGGCGGTAAAACGTCCGGAGACGGGCCGCCCGGGGCCAGAATGGGCGACGTGAGTAACTCCGGCCTCGCCACCCTGCCCTCCACCGACCGCCCCGACGTCACCGCACGGCTGAGGGACGCCCTCCTCGCGGCCTCCTTCACCGCCGACGGGCTGCTCGAACTGCTCGGCGCGCCCGCGTACGCGGCACTCGCCCGGAGCGAGACCGTGCCCGCGCTCCGGGCGACACGCGGGGACACACCGCTGGAGGTGCTGGTACGGCTGTTCCTGCTGCAGCAACCCGTGCCGCACGCGCGCGTGGCGGGCGTCCTGCCCGCCGACGCATGCCTGGAGACCGGCTGGCTGGTCCCGGCCGGGGGCGACGAGGTGGCCTCGACCGTGGACGTCCGGCCGTACGGAGGACCCGACGGCGAGGACTGGTTCATCGTCTCCGACCTCGGCTGCGCGGTCGGCGGATCAGGAGGTGTGCGCGCCGGCGCTCACCGGAAGGATGGTGACGGGCCACGGCCGGGCGGCATCGGCAGCCGCGAGGAGATGGTCGTCCTGGGCGTCGGCGGCGCCTCCACCACCCTCGCCGGCATCACCGTGCGGACCCCGGTCGGCGCCGCCCTCGACATCGGCACCGGATCCGGGATCCAGGCGCTGCACGCCGCACGGCACGCCACGCGCGTGACCGCGACCGACGTCAACCCCCGCGCCCTGCACATCGCCGCGCTCACGCTCGCGCTGTCCGGCGCCCCGGCCGCGGACCTCCGCCAGGGCTCCCTCTTCCAGCCGATCCGGGACGACGAGACGTACGACCTGATCGTGTCGAACCCGCCCTTCGTGATCTCCCCCGGCGCCCGGCTCACCTACCGCGACGGCGGCATGGGCGGGGACGACCTGTGCCGCACGCTCGTCGAGCAGGCGGGGGCACGGCTGAACCCGGGCGGGTTCGCGCAGTTCCTCGCCAACTGGCAGCACGTGGAAGGGGAGGACTGGCAGGACCGGCTGCGCGCGTGGGTGCCGGACGGCTGCGACGCCTGGATCGTGCAGCGCGATGTCCAGGACGTCATGCAGTACGCCGAGTTGTGGCTGAGGGACGCGGGCGACCACCGAGGGGACACGGCCGAGTACCAGGCCCGGTACGACGCATGGCTCGACGAGTTCGAGGCGCGCAAGGTGCGGGCGGTCGGCTTCGGCTGGATCACGCTGCGCAGGACGGACGCCGCCGAGCCCTCGATCACCGTCGAGGAGTGGCCGCACCCGGTCGAGCAGCCCCTCGGCGACACCGTGCTCGCCCACTTCGAGCGCGTCGCCTACCTGCGGGAGCACGACGACGCCGCCCTGCTCGCCGGGCACTTCAGGCTCGCCGCCGAAGTCGTCCAGGAGCAGGTCGGGCTGCCCGGCGCCGAGGATCCCGAGCATGTGGTGCTGCGTCAGAACCGCGGGATGCGCCGCGCCACGAGGGTGGACACCGTGGGCGCGGGTTTCGCCGGCGTCTGCGACGGCACGCTGAGCGCGGGTCGGATCCTCGACGCCATCGCGCAACTGGTCGGCGAGGACCCGGTGTTGCTGCGCGACCGGACGCCCGCGCAGATCCGGCTGCTGGTCGGGCAGGGCTTCCTCGAACCCGCGCCGTGACGGGGCGTCCGGCGGCTCTGCGCGCGGGGGGCTCGTAGGCCGTCGACGTGGTCCCGCAGGCGCCGTCGCATGATCCCGGGGGTGCGGTCGCGCGGTCCCGCAGGCGATGCGCGCAGTCCCGCCGAGGGGACGCCTGGCGATTCACCTGCGAAGCACACCTGCGAAGCACACCTGCGAAGCACACGTGCGAAGCACACGTGCGAAGCACACGTGCGAAGGACACGTGTGAAGGGCACCGACGGCACACCGAGGGACGGGCGATGAGTTCGAGACGATGTGCGGGCCTCGGCCCGGCCCGGGCGCACACGACACCGGGGAGGCTCGTCCGCCGGGCGTTCACCCCGGGTTCGCACTCCGGCCTCCCGTGTGTGCCAGCCTCCCGTCTCCGGGCCGTCCGAGCGGTCCGGCGGTCCAGGCCAGGGAGGAGCAGGAACATGGAGAGCGGACCGGCGATCTTCGCGGGTACGGTGTTCGCCCTGTTCGGCGGTGCCGTGCTGACGTGGACCGCGACGCGACTGCACCGCCGCGAGCCGGTGGCCGAGGGTGTGAGCCGCGCCGCATCCGCCGCCGTCGCGAGCCTCGCCGCGGTGGCCGCGCTGGCACTCGCCGCATGGTGCTTCACACGCCTGTGACGTCATGGTTCACGGCCGCCCGGAGGCCGAGGCTCCGGTAACTGGGAGATCACCCTCCGGATAGGGCCCGAAGGTCAGGTGGCCACTCCGGGCGGCAGGAATACCGGTAGTCGGGTTACCGTTCGAGTGGCCGTTGTGGGCTTTTCCCGTTTGACACGGGGGCGGGCTGTACCGTCACACTCCGCAGCGTCACCATGACCCGACCCCGGGACGAAGACCTGGGGAGGTCCCAGAGCGTCGACCGGAGAGAAGAGCGAAGTTGTCCCCGACCAGCGAGACCGCACAGGGCGGCCGCCGACTCGTCATCGTCGAGTCGCCTGCCAAGGCGAAGACGATCAAGGGCTACCTCGGCCCCGGCTACACCGTCGAGGCGAGCGTCGGGCACATCCGTGACCTTCCGAGCGGCGCCGCGGAGGTTCCCGAGAAGTACACCGGCGAGGTCCGTCGCCTCGGCGTGGACGTCGAGCACGACTTCCAGCCGATCTACGTCGTCAACGCCGACAAGAAGGCGCAGGTCAAGAAGCTCAAGGACCTGCTGCGGGACTCCGACGAGCTCTTCCTCGCCACCGATGAGGACCGCGAGGGCGAGGCCATCGCGTGGCACCTCCAGGAGGTGCTCAAGCCCAAGGTCCCGGTCAAGCGGATGGTCTTCCACGAGATCACCAAGGACGCGATCCAGCAGGCCGTGCGCAATCCGCGCGAGCTGAACCAGAGGCTGGTCGACGCCCAGGAGACCCGGCGCATCCTCGACCGCCTCTACGGCTACGAGGTCTCGCCGGTCCTGTGGAAGAAGGTCATGCCGCGGCTGTCGGCGGGCCGCGTCCAGTCCGTGGCCACCCGCCTGGTCGTGGAGCGGGAGCGGGAGCGCATGGCGTTCCGCTCCGCCGAGTACTGGGACCTCACCGGCACCTTCGGCACCGGCCGCGCCGGCGACCCGTCCGACCCGTCGTCCCTGGTGGCACGGCTTGCGACGGTCGACGGCAAGCGCGTCGCCCAGGGCCGTGACTTCGACTCGCTGGGCCGGCTGAAGAGCGCGAACACGCTCCACCTCGACGAGGCGGACGCCCGGGCACTGGCCGCCGCCCTGGAGAACACGCGGTTCGCGGTCCGCTCGGTCGAGTCCAAGCCGTACCGCCGCTCGCCGTACGCCCCGTTCCGTACGACGACGCTGCAGCAGGAGGCCAGCCGCAAGCTCGGCTTCGGCGCGAAGGCCACCATGCAGATCGCGCAGAAGCTGTACGAGAACGGCTTCATCACGTACATGCGTACGGACTCCACGACGCTCTCGGACACGGCGATCACCGCCGCCCGCGCCCAGGTCACGCAGCTGTACGGCGCCGACTACCTGCCGCAGCAGCCGCGCACGTACGCCGCCAAGGTCAAGAACGCGCAGGAGGCGCACGAGGCGATCCGGCCCTCGGGCGACCGTTTCCGCACCCCCGCGGAGACGGGGCTGACCGGCGACCAGTTCAGGCTCTACGAACTGATCTGGAAGCGGACCGTCGCCTCCCAGATGAAGGACGCGACCGGGAACTCGGTCACGGTCCGGATCGGTGGCACCGCCGCCGACGGCCGGGACACCGAGTTCAGCGCGTCCGGCAAGACGATCACCTTCCACGGCTTCCTGAAGGCGTACGTCGAGGGCGCCGACGACCCGAACGCCGAACTGGACGACCGCGAGCGCCGGCTCCCGCAGGTCACCGAGGGCGACGCGCTGACCGCCGAGGAGATCACCGTCGACGGCCACGCGACCAAGCCCCCGGCCCGCTACACCGAGGCGTCGCTGGTCAAGGAGCTGGAGGAGCGCGAGATCGGCCGCCCGTCGACGTACGCGTCGATCATCGGCACGATCCTCGACCGCGGATACGTCTTCAAGAAGGGCACGGCCCTGGTGCCGTCCTTCCTGTCCTTCGCCGTGGTCAACCTCCTGGAGAAGCACTTCGGGCGGCTGGTCGACTACGACTTCACCGCCAAGATGGAGGACGACCTCGACCGCATCGCCCGAGGCGAGGCGCAGGCCGTGCCGTGGCTGAAGAGGTTCTACTTCGGCGAGGGCACGGGCAACGGCGGGGCGGCCGAGGCCGGCAACGGCGACGGGGACCACCTCGGCGGCCTCAAGGACCTCGTGACCGACCTGGGCGCGATCGACGCGCGCGAAGTGTCCTCGTTCCCCGTCGGAAACGGCATCGTGCTGCGGGTCGGCCGCTACGGCCCGTACATCGAGCGCGGCGAGAAGGACTCCGAGCAGCACCAGCGCGCCGACATCCCGGCCGACCTGGCCCCGGACGAGCTGTCCGTCGAGCTGGCCGAGGAACTGCTCGCCAAGCCGAGCGGCGAGCGCCCGCTGGGCACCGACCCGGGGACCGGCCGCCCGATCGTCGCCAAGGACGGCCGCTACGGCCCGTACGTCACGGAGATCCTGCCCGAGGGCACCCCGAAGACGGGCAAGAACGCCGTCAAGCCGCGCACGGCCTCGCTGCTGAAGTCGATGTCCCTGGACACGGTGACCCTCGACGACGCCCTCAGGCTGATGTCCCTGCCCCGGGTCGTCGGCACGGACGCGGACGGCGTGGAGATCACCGCGCAGAACGGGCGCTACGGGCCGTACCTGAAGAAGGGCACGGACTCGCGGTCGCTGCAGTCGGAGGACCAGATCTTCACGATCACGCTGGAGGAGGCGCAGGCGATCTACGCGCAGCCCAAGCAGCGTGGCCGAGCCGCCGCCAAGCCGCCGCTGAAGGAACTGGGCGAGGACCCGGTCAGCGGGAAGCCGGTCGTGGTCAAGGACGGCCGCTTCGGCCCGTACGTCACCGACGGCGAGACCAACGCGACGCTGCGCTCCGGCGACAGCGCCGAGACGATCACTCCGGAGCGCGGCTTCGAGCTGCTCGCGGAGAAGCGCGCCAAGGGACCCGCCAAGAAGACGGCCAAGAAGGCTGCGGCGAAGAAGGCGCCGGCCAAGAAGACGGCGTCGACGGCGAAGAAGACGGCCGCCAAGAAGACCACCGCGAAGAAGGCGCCGGCCAAGAAGACCGCCGCCGCGAAGAGCGCTGCCGCGAAGACGGCGGCGTCGAAGGCGTCGGTCGAGTCCTGAGCGGTCGGGACCTTCCGAGCGGTCGGGACTCCCTGAGCGGTCGGGACTCCTGAGGGCGCGGGCCGGGCGACGGGCGCGGGCCGGGCGACGGGCGCGGGCCGGGCGACCGGCGGCCGCGGTGGACGGCGGCTGGGAGCTGGGCAGGGCGGCACCCGGGTCCCCGGACGCACGCCTCGACGGGTCTTCTCTTCCCGATGCGTGCGCGAAACGTACGCTCCGGCATCAGTTTGGTGTCAGGGCGTGCGCACGTTCGGTCGGTCGCCTCGGGCTGTCGGCGGCTCCCGATAGGCTGAACGCATGACGCGAGCCGAGCAGCCGACGGCGAACATCCCGGCCCCCGACGACGCCCTGGTCGCAGACTCCCGCGAGCGCGCGGTCCGCGCCCTGCTGCGCCGACCGCAACTGAAACGGCTGTGGAGCGCCCAGCTCATCGGCGGCGTCGGCGACGCCCTCGCCCTGCTCGTCCTGGTCGTGCTCGCCCTCCAGGCCGCCATCGCCGAGGGCTCCTTCGGCGGGGGCTACCGCGGTGTGGGCTTCGCGATCGCGACCGTCTTCGGCGCACGTGTCCTGGCGACCCTGCTCTTCGGGGCCGTCCTCCTCGGCCCGCTCAACGCGCTGACCTCCCAGGACGGGCCGCTCGACCGCCGCTGGACCATGGTCGGCGCCGACGCGCTGAGGGCCGCCCTGCTGATCGTCGCCCCCCTGTGGATCGACTGGACTCCGGCGGACGCGCTCGCGGCCCTGCTGGTGACCGCCTTCGTGACCGGCGTCGCCGAGCGCTTCTGGACGGTGTGCCGCGAGGGCGCGGCGCCCGCCCTGCTGCCCGCGCCGCCTCTGGAGGGCGCCACGGTCCGCCCGCTCCCGGACCACCTGGACGCACTGCGGCGGCTGTCGCTGCGTACGGGTTTCGCGGCGGTCCCGCTTGCCGCCGCCGGGCTGGTCGCCGCCTCCCTCCTGAACAACCTGCTGGGCACGGGCATCGCCTGGTTCGCCCAGCACCAGGCGGCCCTCGCCTCGTACGTCGCGGCCGGGCTGTTCGCCGCCTCCCTCTCGGTGGTCACCTTCCTCGAACTGCCCGGCGCCCGCACTCCCCGCGCGCGGTCGCCGCTGGAGGGCCTGCGCCGGCCCAAGACGGGCGGGGCCGTCGACAAGGGCCGCACGGGAGCGATCCCTCTCCTGGTGGTCGCCTGCGCGGCCGTCGCCGGGGCGATCTCCGCCGCCGTGGCCGTCACGGCCCTGCACGCCAGGGACCTCGGCGGCGGCCCGGTGACGTACGGCCTGCTCGTCCTCGCGCTGACCGGCGGCACGGCCGTCGGCATCCGCACGGCGCCCGGTGTGCTGCCCTCGTTGTCGCGGCGCCGGCTGCTCGCGCTCGCGATCGCCTTCACCGGGGTCGCGCTGCTCGCCTGCGGTCTCGACCCGGACGTCACCAGCGTGCTGCTGATCGGGGCGCTCGCCGGCGTCGGAGCGGGCATCGCCGCGAACACCGGGCACACGCTGCTCGACCAGGAGGCCGAGGACCACCGGCGGGCGCGGACGACCGACCACCTGCACGCGGTCGTCCGGGTCTTCGTCGTCCTCGGGGCGCTGGTGGCACCGGTCGTGGCCGGGGGGATCGGGCCGCACCGGCTGGAGAACGGCAAGTTCGTGTTCGCGCACGGGGGCGCCGCCTTCACGCTGATGCTGGTCGGCGCGCTGCTGCTGCCCGTGGCCGCGCTGGTCCTCGCCAAGGTGGACGACCGCTCCGGGGTGCCGCTGCGGCACGACCTGCGGGACGCGCTGCGCGGCGGTGACGACCCGGTGCAGGTGCCCGCGGCGGACGGCTTCTTCATCGCCCTGGAGGGCGGCGACGGCGCCGGGAAGTCCACCCAGGCCGAGGCGCTCGCCGAGTGGATCCGGGCCAAGGGCCACGAGGTCGTGCTGACCCGCGAGCCGGGCGCGACACCGGTCGGCAAGCGGCTGCGGTCGATCCTGCTCGACGTCTCCAGCGCCGGGCTGTCGCACCGCGCGGAGGCGCTGTTGTACGCGGCGGACCGCGCGGAGCACGTGGACACCGTGGTGCGGCCGGCGCTGGAGCGGGGCGCGGTGGTGATCTCGGACCGGTACATCGACTCGTCCGTGGCCTACCAGGGCGCGGGCCGCGACCTGTCCCCGACCGAGATCGCCCGGATCAACCGGTGGGCGACCAACGGTCTCGTGCCGCACCTGACCGTCCTGCTGGACGTCGCGCCGGAGACCGCGCGCGAGCGGTTCACGGAGGCACCGGACCGGCTGGAGTCGGAGCCGGCCGAGTTCCACGCGCGCGTGCGCTCCGGTTTCCTCACACTGGCCGCCGCCGACGCCGGACGCTATCTGGTCGTCGACGCCGCCCAGGAGCCCGAAGCGGTCACGACCGTGATCCGCCACCGGCTCGACCAGATGCTGCCGCTCTCCGAGGCCGAGGTGAAGGCCCAGGAGGAGGCGCGCCGGAAGGCCGAGGAGGAGGCACGGCGCAAGGCGGAGGAAGAGGCCGCGCGCAAGGCCGAGGAGGAGCGGCTGGAGCGCGAGCGCCAGGAGCAGCTCGCCAGGCTGCGCGCCGAGGAGGAGGAGCGCAAGCAGCGCGAGCTGGAGGAGGCACAGCGCCGCGAGGCCGAGCGGCAGGCGGAGGAGGCCCGGCAGCGGGCCGAGGAGGCCCGCCGTCGCGCCGAGGAGGAGCGGGTGCGGCTCCTCGCGGAGGAACAGGCACGCGCGGCCGAGGAGGCACGCCGCAAGGCCGAGGAGGAGCGGCGGCGCAGGCAGGCCGAGGAGGAGGCCCGGCTGCGGGCCGAGGCCGAGGCGCGTCGCCTGGAGAAGCAGCGCAAGGCCGAGGAGGCGCTGCTGCGGGCCGAGGAAGCACGCCGGGCCGCGGCCCAGGCGGCGGCGTCGGCCACGGTGGCGGCCTCGGGTACGGCCGGCGCAGCCGGTACGGACGGCTCGGCGGGCACGGGCGCGACCGGTTCCGAGGAGGGCGGGTCCGGGAGCTCCGCCTCCTCCGCCTCGTCCGGCTCCTCGCCGGACAACGAGACCACGGTCCCCACACCGCTGGTGACGCCGTCGAACGCGACGGGCGGTCCGGTGGACGAGACGGCCGTGCTGCCGCCGGTGCGGGTGGGGGAGTCCGAGTCGGAGACCACGGCGAAGCTCCCCAGGCCGTCCGAGCAGCAGCCGGCGGCCGACGAGACGGCCGTGCTGCCGCCCGTACGGGACGGCGGCGGCGATGATCCGGCGGACCGGGTGCCGCCGGGCTTCTTCCGCGACGAGCGCCCGGCGCCGCGGCCCGACGGTGCCGAGGACCGCACGCGCGAGCTGCCCCAGATGGACCCGCAGGGCCGCCCGCGCAGCCGTCCCCGGCCGGACTGGGCCGAGGAGACGCCGTTGGACGACCTGCCGACCCTGGCCGACGAACTGCTCGGCCCGCGCGACGACGAGGACGACGGGTACTGGGACGAGGGCCGCGGGTCCGGTCGGCGGCGCTGAGACGGACGGCGCCGCCCGGTCGGCGGCGCGCCCGCTTCCCGGTGCCGGCGCCCTGGTGCGGCCGTGACGTCGGTGCGGCGCGGGCGCCCGGCCCCGTCGCCGGCGGTGATCCGTCGCCGGTGGTGACCCGTTGTCGGTGGTGACCCGCACAATGGACCGCGGAGGGGCGAAGTGCGACGAAAGGCGGTGTCCCGTGAGCGTGTGGGACGACCTGGTCGGTCAGGAGAGGGTGGGCGAGCAGCTCGACGCGGCCGCGCGTGACGCCGATGCCCTGGTCACCGCGGCCGCCGCCGACGCACCGCCGCCCGAGACGTCGAAGATGACCCACGCCTGGCTGTTCACGGGTCCGCCCGGCGCGGGGCGTACCCAGGCGGCACGGGCGTTCGCCGCCGCGCTCCAGTGCGTGAGCCCCGACCGCGCGCTCGGCGGCTCCCCGGGCTGCGGCTTCTGCGACGGCTGCCACACCGCGCTGGTCGGCACGCACGCGGACGTCACCACGGTGGCCGCCGTGGGCACACAGATCCTCGCCGAGGACATGCGCGACACCGTCCGCAGGTCGTTCACGTCGCCGGTGAACGGCCGCTGGCAGGTGATCCTCGTCGAGGATGCCGAGCGGCTGAACGAGAAGTCGGCCAACGCGGTCCTCAAGGCCGTGGAGGAGCCCGCTCCCCGCACGGTCTGGCTGCTGTGCGCCCCCTCGCTGGAGGACGTCCTGCCGACGATCCGCTCCCGCTGCCGCCATCTGAACCTGAGCACGCCGTCCGTGGAGGCCGTCGCGGACATGCTCGTACGCCGCGACGGTGTCGAGCCCGGGACCGCGGCCGCCGCCGCCCGCGCCACCCAGGGCCACGTCGACCGCGCCCGCCGTCTCGCCACGGACGAGCGCGCCCGTGAGCGCCGGGCCGCCGTGCTGAGGCTTCCGCTCCGGATCGAGGACATCGGCGGCTGTCTCAGGGCCGCCCAGGAGCTGGTCGACGCGGCCACCGAGGACTCCAGGCAGCTCGCGGAGGAGGTCGACGCCAAGGAGACCGAGGAGCTGAAGGCGGCACTCGGGGCGGCGCAGGGCGGGCGCATGCCGCGCGGCACCGCAGGCGTGATGAAGGAACTGGAGGACAGGCAGAAGCGCCGCAGAACGCGTACCCAGCGCGACAGCCTCGACCAGGCCCTCACCGACCTGACCGGCTTCTACCGCGATGTGCTGGCGCTTCAGCTCGGCTCCCGTATCGCCCTGGCCAACACGGACGTGGAGGACGCCCTGGAGCGTCTGGCCCGCGGCAGCGCGCCGGAATCCACGCTTCGCCGCATCGAGGCGATCGCCGCGTGCCGCGAGGCCCTGGACCGCAATGTGGCACCGCTGCTGGCGGTGGAAGCCATGACGATGGCGCTGCGGACGGGCTGACCGGACGACGGCTGACCAGGGGACGGCTGACCGGTCGACGCCGACGGGACGACCGGGTGACACGCCCGGCGGTGGACCGGCTCCGTCACTCGTACGAGGCACCTTCGCCACTGAAGGTGAGTAACGCGTCGCACAGCGTTACGCTCACACAATGCACACCAGGCCCATCCCCGGACCGTCCCGCCGCCCCCGTCCGAGCCGCTTCCCCTCCTCCCCGTTCTCCCTTTCCCCGCTGCGCCCGCTGCGCCCGCTGCGCGTGCTGCGGGCGAGCGGGGCCCTGCTCGCCGCCGCCGGTCTGCTGGTCTCGGCCTGTTCCCACGGGGGCTCCACGACGGCGACGGCGCAGGCGGGACTGGCCGCGCTGCCCCGGTCCACACCGGCGGCGCTGACCCCGTACTACACGCAGAAACCGGTCTGGCGGGAATGCGGAGTCCCGGGCTTCGAGTGCGCCACGATGAAGGTGCCGCGCGACTACGGCCGCCCGGCCTCGGGCACCGTCGGACTGGCCCTCGCCCGCAAGAAGGCCACCGATCAGGGCCGGCGCCTCGGCTCCCTGCTGGTGAACCCGGGCGGGCCCGGGGGATCGGCGGTGGGCTATCTGCAGCAGTACGCGGGCACCGGCTACCCGGCGGAGATCCGCGCCCGCTACGACCTGGTCGCGGTCGACCCGCGCGGCGTGGCCCGCAGCGAGCCCGTCAAGTGCCTCAGCGGGCCCCAGATGGACGCGTACACACAGACCGACATCACCCCCGACGACCAGCAGGAGAGGAACGCGCTGGTCGACGCGTACAAGCGGTTCGCGGAGGGCTGCGGGCGCCAGTCGCCGGCCCTGCTGCGCCATGTCTCCACGGTCGAGGCGGCCCGCGACATGGACATCCTGCGGGCAGCGCTGGGCGACCGGAAGCTGACCTATGTGGGGGCGTCGTACGGGACGTTCCTCGGGGCGACCTACGCGGGGCTGTTCCCGGACCGGGTCGGCCGGATGGTGCTGGACGGCGCGATGGATCCGGCCCTGTCGGCCCGCAAGCTCAACGAGGGCCAGACGGCGGGCTTCGAGGAGGCGTTCCAGTCCTTCGTCAAGGACTGCCTCCGGCAGACGAGCTGCCCGCTGGGCGTCCCCGGCACCTCGCCGGAGAAGGCAGGCGGGAAGCTGAAGGCGTTCTTCCGGAAGCTCGACGCGTCCCCCCTCCCGACGGGTGACTCGGGAGGCCGCAAGCTGGGCGAGGCCCTGGCCACGACGGGGGTGATCGCGGCGATGTACGACCAGGCGGCCTGGCCCCAGCTGCGCGAGGCGCTGACCTCGGCGATGCAGACAGGCGACGGCGCCGGGTTGCTCCTCCTGTCGGACACCTACTACGAGCGCGGCGCGAACGGGCAGTACTCCAATCTGATGTTCGCGAACGCGGCCGTGAACTGCCTGGACCTGCCGCCCGCCTTCTCCTCCCCGCAGGAGGTACGGGACGCGCTTCCGGCGTTCGAGAAGGAGTCCCCGGTGTTCGGGGAAGGGCTGGCCTGGGCATCGCTGAACTGCGCCTACTGGCCGGTGGAGGCGACGGGCCGACCGCACCGCATCGAGGCCAAGGGCTCGGCGCCGATCGTGGTCGTGGGCACGACCCGCGACCCGGCGACCCCCTATGCCTGGGCACGGTCCCTCGCCTCACAGCTCTCCGCGGGCAGGCTCCTCACCTACGAGGGCGACGGTCACACGGCGTACGGCCGCGGCAGCACCTGCATCGACTCGGCGATCGACGCGTATCTGCTCCGGGGCACCCTGCCGGCGAAGGGAAAGCGTTGCTCGTAGCACCACCGGCCCGCCCCGGCACCGCAGGCCCGGACGCTCCCGCCCCGGGCGGGACCGGCCGTCCCGGGACGTGGTCGGAGCACCCCCGGAAACTGTGTAGACTTACCGACGTTGCTGATCGCACCATAGTGCGGCAGCGCGCCGCCTTAGCTCAGATGGCCAGAGCAACGCACTCGTAATGCGTAGGTCTCGGGTTCGAATCCCGAAGGCGGCTCCATTAGAAGCCAGGTCGGACTCTGTCTGGCCTGGCCTTTCTCTTGCCGGTGATCCCGTTGTGGCCTGCGCCGGTGCTGTGCTCCGTGCCACGGAAACCAAGGGGTGCGCGAGGGGAGGGCATCAGCGCAGCGCGGGTGCAAAGGGGGTGCGCGCGGGGGGACCAGTCGCTCACCTCCAACGCGGCCTTGTTCCGGGCCAGTTCCCTCTCCAGCCGTTCCATCTGACGGCGCAGCTTCTCGTTCTTGGGCGCGGCGTCATATTCGGCCACGATCCGCACCTCGTACTCGGGACTGAAGGAACGGCGCTTCGGCCTGGGGGGCGGATCGGACTCGGCGGGGTGGTGCTGGTCATGAGGGGGTGGTTCTTCGCTCGGGCGCGGTGGAACTCTCCGCCACTGTCACTTCAGACGCCGAGCAGGCAGAGGACGTCACAGCCACCTCTCACGGGCATCACGCGGCCTCGACCCGAACCATGACCATGCGGCCAGGCTGTCTGTGATCAGCGTTGGTCCGTCTCGGCCGCCGGATCCGAGCGACGGCGGTGCGCTGTCGCATCAGGTCAAATCCTGATCACGCGGACTGTAGATCCGCACAGCATCAGCAGATCCTCGGAGCCGGAGGTCAGAACGGTGACGGGGGAGGCAGACGCAAGCGCGGTGGCGGCCACGATGGCGTCCAGCGCGTACTTGTGCCCGTGCAAACCCGCTACGGCGAGGAGTTTGCTCGCGTGGCGGGTGATCGTTTCGATGGGCGGGACGATGTTGACCCGTGAGACGGCATAGTCGAAACGAGCCTGGTTGACTTTGGGATCGCGGGCTTCGACCAGCGTGACCGAGCTGGTGACGACGCGGATGTCCTCTGCCTCAGCCGCAGCCAGCCACTCGATCAGCTCTGGGGTGCGGCGTACGAGTTTGGACAGCCCCTCGCAGTCCAGGACGAGCGTCCCGCTCACTCGGCGTCCGCCAGGTCGGCCTTCTCACCGCGCAGGATCGCTCGCTTCGCCTCGACCGCTGCCTGGTCGACCGGACCGTGCTCGGCCTCTGCATCCTCGATGAGCTCGCGCAGCCGCTCCCGCTCCAGTTGCCGTTGGATAAGCCCTTCGACGTACGCGGACATGCCGCGTTTGCCGGTGCGCGCCTTGAGCGCCGCGATCGTGCCTTCGTGGAGGGAGACGGATACTGGTCGGATGGGGCCTCCTGTGAGGCGGAAGGTATCCGCACTCGTCCGTTTGCCGCATCACCTTCCACCCCGACCTGTACCACCGCCTGTTGCAGCCGATGGCGAGCGGGTTCTTCGGCCGGCGGCCGGAGCGTTCGGCGATCGGGCCGATGGCCCCGCTCCTGCTCGCCGTCGGCGGCGCCGGGGCGCGTTGGACGGCCTACCGCAACGGGATGGACGCCCTGGCGAGGGCGCTGGCCGACCGGATGGACGTGGTCACCGGCACCACGGCCGTCGCCGTCAAGCCGGGCCCCGCACGGTGCGTCTCGACCTGGCGGACGGCTCGACGGTGACGGCGCGGTGCGCGGTGCCGGCGTTGCCGGCGCCCGTGGCGCTCACGTTGCACGCCGATCTGCCGGACAACGAGCACCCGTATCTGTCGGCCGGGATCGCCGTCCGGCGTGTCCTCACCGCCGACGAGCGGTGAGGCGGCTGCGGCGGGGCTGTGCGCAGCACGCCGGCGCACGCCGGTGCCGGAGGCGGCCGGACGCGCCGGCGGGGCACCCGGCGTGGGTCACACGACGCCGCTCTCCCACCACCACGATCCGGAGCCGTAGGAGGGGTACTGGACGCGGCTGTCGACGTGCTGCCACGAGTGCGTGTACGCCTCCAGGCCGGAGAAGCCGCAGGTCTCGGCGATCTTGTAGGTCTGCAGGGTGCTGTAGCCGGACACCACGATGTCGGCGGCGACGCCGTAGCAGTGCATGCTGTTGGAGGCGCCCCCGACCGAGGCGTTGTACGCGGTGCTGCGGAAACCGGAGTTGATGGTGATCGCGCTGCCGCCGGCCTTCTTCCGCACCGCCTCCAGCTTGTACATCAGGCGGCGCACGTTCTCCTTGACCGTGGCGGAACCGACCTTGCCGCCGCTGAATCCGGAGCCGTCGTGGGAGTAGAACTCGCTCCAGTCGAAGTGGGCGGTCGAACCGTCGCTGCTCTCCAGGCCGTTGAGCACGCTCTGGGTCTGCGGGCCGACGACGCCGTCCGCGGTCAGGCCGTAGGCGGACTGGAAGCGTCTGACCGCGGTGTCCGTGGCCGGGCCGAAGTCGCCGTCCCAGGCGATGTACGTCTTCTGCGCACTGGACGCCGCCCAGCCGCCGACGCGAATCTGCAACTCGACCACGTCCGAGCCGGAAACGCCTTGCTGCAGGGTGCGGCTCCAGCCGTAGGCGGAGGCCCTGCCCGCCGACCCTACGGTGGCCGCGGTGGCCAGGCCGAGCGCGGCCGTCACCCCTGCCGCGCCCCGGAGCAGGGCGCGGCGGTCGATGCCTCGGGCGGGGGGTCGTGACGAGTTCATGGAATTCTCCTCTTCTGGCTGTGGAGTGCCGGAAGGGTCGGCTGCTGCACGTGCTCGTCGAACGTGTGCTGAGCGCCCGGGACGGGACCGGGGTCCGGTCCGGGCGGTCGGGGCCCCGTCTTCACGCGGGGGAGGAGGGGCGCGTGAAACATCAACTCCTGTGGGACCGGGACGGGTTGACGCGCGTAAACCGTAAGGGAGGAGTTGGCATGTCCGCAACGCTTCGGTGCGCCGATGGCGGCCGGCCACCGCGCCGGCGGCGCGGCGGGGAGGAGGGACGGACTACCGGCCGGACGGGAGCTGCCGTGCTGACGCCATGCGCTGCCGGACGGCCTCGTACGTGAACAGGGCGGCCGACACCGCGACGTTGAGCGAGTCCACCTGGCCGAACATCGGGATCTTCGCCTTGGTGTGGCCGCCCCTGAGCCACCGGTCCGACAGGCCGTACTTCTCGCTGCCGACGACGATCGCCGTGGGCCCGGTCATGTCGACGTCCGCCATCAGGGCATCCGTGTCGGGGGTGGTGGCGACGACGTTCACCGAGTGCTCGGCCAGCCAGTCCATGACCTGGTCGGAGTCGGCCGAGGCGATGGGCACGGCGAAGACCGTGCCCTTGCTGGCCCGGATCACATTGGGGTTGCCCCAGTCGGTCACAGGGTTGGCCGAGATGACGGCGGTCACTCCGGCGGCGTCCGCGGTGCGCAGCACCGAGCCCAGGTTGCCGGGCTTCTCGACGCTCTCGCAGACGACGAAGAGCGCGTGGTTGTCGACCTCGATGCGGGAGAGACCGGTCTCGATGTCCGGTACGACGGCCAGCCAGCCGTCCGGGCCCTCGCGGTAGGCCGCCTTGTCGAACGCCTGCCGGCCGAGACTGAAGAGGGCCGCTCCGCGCTCCGCCGCGCGGGCCACGACGTCGCGCGGGTCCGATCCGCCGGTCAGGGCGGGGCAGAAATACAGCTCGCGGGGGCGGACGCCGGCCCGCAGGGCGAGATCGAGTTCCTCGTACCCCTCCACGAGGGTCACTCCGGAATTCTGCCTGTTCCGTCGGCGGCGGAGGGCGGCGAGTTCCTTCACATGAGGATTGCTCGGGCTTGAGATTTCCTTGGGCGGACCAACCCGCGGGATGGACGGCATCGGCGGTGGGAATCACGGTGCCTTTCGGGCTCCGATCCTCCGCCCCCTTTCTCTTGTTTCTCCTGTGCACTGCGCGCGGTCGTTCGCCAGGGTACCCGACCTGTTGGGTCGCCGCTTCGTCATGGTCAACGGGCGGTCGGCGCGGGGAGGTTGCGTATGGCCCGGCCGCCGTGCGGGCGGTGGGGGAAACGGGTGCGGGCGGCGCAGGGAGGGCGTGCGGCCACCGCATCGGAGTGATCCGCGCACCGGTTCCCGGGGAATTCGGCGAAATCTTTTCCGACGCGCGCCCGGCCGTGCGTGAATTCCTTGCGGCGCCCATCGCGTATGGCCACGGAGGGGTGGGTCCCTCGGTATTCGAGGATGGGGAATGCGGGACGTTCCGTTCTTTTCCCGAGCGCGGCGCGCGGGGCCCGGAGGGCAGCGGGGGCCCGCGCGGGGGGCGGCGCAGCGGTGGCGCAGCGGTGGCGCGGGCCCGCTCGGTTCCGAAAAATCATCGGGTGCGCGGAGAACCGGAGGCCGCCAGGCGTCCTCTTGGTGAACGGCTAGCATCGCGTGCACTGTCGTCGGCCGGGAAAGGGTGGTGTCGTGTCGCAGGCGCAGCAGGGGGCGGGGCCCCGGATCGCCGTCGCCGTCGTGACGATGGGCAACCGGCCCGCGGAGGTCGACGCCCTCCTCACGTCCGTGGCCAAACAGGACCTCGCGCCCGACCGCATCGTCATCGTCGGCAACGGCTGCCCCCTGCCGGAGTTCGCCCGGCGCCTCGGCCTTCCCGGTGAGGTCACCCGTATCGAGGTGGACGAGAACCTCGGCTGCCCCGGCGGCCGCAACGTGGCCCTCGCCAGGCTGCGCGAATTCGGGGACGTCGACGTCGTGGTCGAACTCGACGACGACGGGCTGCTCGTCGACGCCGACGTGCTGCGACGCGTCCGGGATCTGTACGCCGCGGATCCGCGGCTCGGCATCGTCGGGTTCCGCATCGCCGACGAGCACGGTGAGACCCAGCGGCGGCACGTGCCGCGGGTCGGGGCGGCCGATCCGATGCGCGGCGGACCGGTCACCGGCTTCCTCGGCGGCGGGCACGCGCTGTCGACGGCGATGCTCGCCGAGACCGGGGACTGGCCCGCCGAGTTCTTCTTCGCGCACGAGGAGACGGATCTCGCGTGGCGGGCCGTGGACGCCGGCTGGACCATCCTCTACGCGCCCGAACTGCTGCTCCAGCACCCGAAGACCTCGCCCGCCCGGCACGCCATCTACCACCGGGTCACGGCGCGCAACCGCGTATGGCTCGTGCGGCGGCGGCTGCCCCTTCCGCTCATCCCGGTGCACCTGGGGGTGTGGATCGCCGTGACCCTCCTGCGGACGCGGTCGGCGGGCGGGCTGAAGGCGTGGTTCGGCGGGTTCGTGGAGGGGCTGCGGACGCCGGGCGGCGAGCGCCGGCCCATGCGCTGGCGCACGGTGTGGCGGCTGACCAGGCTCGGCAGGCCACCGGTCCTCTAGCGCCCCAACAGGCAACGTTCGCCTGCCGGGGCACTGGCCCCGAGGGCCCCCGCGGTCCACGAGCAGTCGCCGGCCGCCGAGCAGTCGCCCCGTCCGCGAGAAGCCCGGGAACGACGAAGGACCCGGTCGTTCACATCAGGTCAGGCGGTCGACGCGCTCATGGACGCGCCGTGGGGCGGGACGCCGCCGACCGGTTCCCGGACCCCGGACCCCGGCCCCGGCCCCGGCCCCGCACAGGGACCCACTCGGCGTCCGCATGCGCTACTTCGCGTCCGCGTAGCACTCCACCACGGCCGTCGAGAACGGGATCCGCACCGGCGTCTCACCGAACGTCAGCCGCATCGCCAGGTCGGACGCCTCCCGGATCGCCGCGACCACCGTGTCCGCCTCCTCGGCCGGACAGTGCACGATCACCTCGTCGTGCTGGAAGAAGACGAGTTCGGCGGCGAGGTCCGCGCAGGCGCGGCGCAGGGCGGCGAGCAGCAGCAGGGCCCAGTCGGCGGCGCTGCCCTGCACGACGAAGTTGCGTGCGAAGCGGCCGCGGGCGCGCCCGGCCGGGCCCGCCGGGTCGTCCTCCTGCGGGATGCCGGCCTCCTCCGTCGCGTCCCGCGCGGCTTCGGCGGCCGGCGGTGACGTGCGCCCGAGCCAGGTCCGCACCAGCCGGCCCTCCTCGCCCGCGCGGGCCGCGTCGTCGACGTACGCGACGGCCCGGGGGAAGCGGCGGCGCAGCGCGGCGAGGTTCTTGAGGCCGTCGCCGGACGTCTGGCCGTAGATCGCGCCGAGCACGGCGAGCTTGGCCTGGGCGCGGTCGCCGGAGAACGCCCGGTCCGACACCGACTGGTAGAGGTCGTCCTCGCGGCCCGCGACCTCCATGAAGGCGGGGTCGCGCGAGATCGCGGCCAGCACGCGCGGCTCCATCTGGGCGGCGTCGGCCACCACCAGCCGCCAGCCGGGGTCGGCGACGGCGGCGCGCCGGACGACCTTGGGGATCTGCAGGGCGCCGCCGCCGTTGGTGACCCAGCGGCCGGTGACCGTGCCGCCCGGCAGGTACTCGGGCCGGAAGCGGCCGTCGCGCACCCAGTCCTGGAGCCAGGACCAGCCGTGGGCGACCCAGATGCGGTACAGCCTCTTGTACTCCAGCAGGGGCTTCACCGCGGGGTGGTCGACGGACTCGATCTCCCGGCGGCGGGTGGAGCGCACCCGGATCCCTGCCTGCGCGAAGGCCTTGACGACATCGGCCGGCAGGTCGGGCCGGACCCGGCGGCCGAAGGCGGCCGACACCTCGTCGGCCAGGTCGGCCAGCCGCCGGGGCTCGCCGCCGCCCGCGTACCGCTCGCCGAGCAGGTCGTGCAGCAGTGCGCGGTGGACGTCCGCGCTCCACGGCAGCCCCGACCGGTTCATCTCGGAGGCCACCAGCATCCCGGCCGACTCGGCGGCGGTGAGCAGCCGCATGCGCCCGGGGTGCGCGGTGGCGTCGTGCCGGCGCTGCTGTTCGGCGTACACCTCGACCAGGTCCTCCAGGGGGACCCGGAGGGGGCTCGGCTCGAAGAGGGAGGACTGGGCGCCGGGTTCGGCGGAGCGCGGCGGGGGATCCGGGGGGACGGGGCCGCCGCGCAGCCGGGCCAGCGCGGCGGCCGCCGACCGGGGTTCGCCGAGGCGGCCCTCGTGGCCGAGGAGGAGGGTCTCGGCGGCCTCGACGTCGTAGCACCGGTCGACTCGCACCCCCGCGGTGAGCAGACGCGGCTGGACGTCGGCGGTGGACCGCCACACCCATCGGGTGACCCCGGGCCGGGCCCGCACGGCCTCGACGAGATCCCCCTCCCTGACCACGGGCCCGGCGAGCATCCCGTCCGGGCCGAGGGCGGCGACCTCCGCGCCGCCGTCCCCGGCCGGAGCGAGAGCCCAGCGCCCGGTCATGCGGCGAGTGTGCCAGGGGGCACTGACAACGGGCCCTGACGTGGCACTTCGGACCGGACCGGCCGTCTCAGTCCTGCTGTTTGCGGTCCTTGAGGGCCTTGGTGATCCCGGCCAGTTCCCTCAGGACGTGCTCCTCGGTCGTCGTCTTGTCGAGGCCGAGGCCGGTGAGCAGGCCCTCGCCGTTCTCCAGTTCGAGCAGGGCGAGGAGGATGTGCTCGGTGCCGATGTAGTTGTGGCCCAGGCGGAGGGCCTCGCGGAAGGTGAGTTCGAGGGCCTTCTTCGCTGCGGCGGTGTAGGGGACGAGTGCCGGGATCTCCTCGGCCGGGCCGGGCAGCGCGGCGGTCGCCGCCTCGCGCACCGCGGCGAGGGAGACGCCCTGCGCGACGATCGCCTGGGCCGCGAGGGCCTCGGGCTCGGCGAGCAGCCCCAGGACGAGGTGCTCGGGGACGGTCTGCGCGTTGCCGGCGGCCTTCGCTGCGTCGTGCGCGGCCATGATCGCGTTCCGAGCGCGGGGGGTGTAGCGGCTGAACCCCTGGGTGGGGTCGAGGTCGGCGGACTCCTTGGGCACGAAGCGCTTCTGGGCCGCCTGCCGGGTCACGCCCATGCTCCGGCCGATCTCGGTCCAGGACGCGCCCGAGCGCCGGGCCTGGTCCACGAAGTGGCCGATCAGATGGTCCGCCACGTCGTCGAGGTGCTCCGCGGCGATCACCGCGTCCTGGAGCTGGTCGAGCGCATCGGTGTGCACCTTCTTGATGGCTTCGATGAGGTCGTCGAGACGCACGTTCGCTGTGGGGTTGGACTTCTCCGTCATGTGTCAACGATAGGTTGACACCCTCGCTTGCGTCAACCCGAGGTTGACAAGAGGGGTCCTGTGCGGACCGGGGCGCCGAACGGATTCCGGCGGCTGAGACGACGGCGGGCCACGGCGCGCCCCGTGTCACGATCGAGCGTGTGAGTACGACGACCACGGTGGACCGCGCCTTGCGGACCTCCCTCTACGACGACACCGACGCGGCCCTGGACACCGGTGCCTCGCTGCTCGCCGCCGACCCCGCGGCCGACGGCGAACTGGCCCGGCGCGGGGAGCAGTTCGTCGCCGCGGCCTGGCGGCGCGGCTGGCAGCCCGCCGACCTGGTACGCATCGTGCGCCGCGAACTCGACGACCTCCACGTCCGGCTCGTGTCGGCGCTGATCCTCAGGGAGACGGGGGAGCGGCCGTCCCCCGGCCCGCGCTGGGCGGCCCAGCTCCGGGAGCTGGACCCGCAACCCCCGCGCGCCGCCGACCGTTTCTCGCACGCCACCGCCGTCCTGGAGCTGTACCGGCTGCTGCTGCGCCTGCCCGCGCTCGAACCCCTCGACGCGCCCCGGCGGTCAGCCGGCCCGCGGCAGCCGGAGTCCCGCACACTCACCCGCATCCGCGCCCTGCTCGCCAAGGCGGAGGCCACCGGATATCCGGAGGAGGCGGAGGCCCTCAGCGCCAAGGCGCAGGAGCTGATGGCGCGGCACAGCGTCGACGAGGCGCTGCTCGCGGCCCGCACGCAGGCCCAGGACGCGCCCGGCGCCTGCCGTCTCGGCGTGGAGCCGCCGTACGAGACGGCCAAGGCGGTGCTCCTGGACGCGGTGGCGGCCGCCAACCGCTGCCGGGCCGTGTGGCACGAGGCGCTCGGGTTCTCCACGGTCATCGGCTTCGAGGCCGACCTGGAGGCCGTCGAACTCCTCTACGCCTCGCTGCTCGTGCAGGCCACCGCCGCGATGACGACGGCGGAGGCGGCGCAGCGCAAGGGCGGCCGCAGGCGTACGAAGACGTTCCGGCAGTCCTTCCTGGCCGCGTACGCGCACCGGATCGGCGACCGGCTGCGGGCCGCCGCCGAGGGGCAGACGGCCGGGAGCGAGGGCGGGCTGCTGCCGGTGCTGGCGGCCCGGGAGGTGGCCGTCGCGGACCGCATGGAGCGGATGTTCCCGGACACGGTCACCACCCGCCTGCGCGGCGCCGGCGACGTGGCCGGATGGGAGCAGGGGGCAGCGGCCGCCGACCGGGCGCAGGTCGCGGGGCGGCCCCGGCTCCCCTGAGCGCCCGGCGCCGGCCGCGGCCGGGCGCCTGGTGTGACGGCCGGGGGCACGGTGTGACGGCCGGGGGCACGGTGGGTGCGCCGAGGTCAGTCGCCCGCGACCTGGATCGGGCTCACCGAGGCGTCGGGCGTGTCCGGGCCCTTCAGCGCCACCTCGCCGTACGACCACGGATGGCTGCCCGGCCCGTCGGCGCCGGGGACCGTGATCTTCAGGGTCTTCACCGCGGCGCTGAGCCGGCCGCCGGTGCTGCCGCGGACGTAGGTGATGGTGAAGGCCGCCGTCTCGTCCTTGTGCAGCGTCACCTTCACCGGTCTCGCGCCCTTCTCCTCGGGGACCTTCCAGCCGGCGTCGCCGCTGCGCAGTTCGATCCCGGGAAAGCCCTCGAAGGTGCACGCCCCGGTGCCGCGGTTGGTGAGGGTGACGGGGACGTTGCCGGTGTCGCCGGCCGTGGTGGCGGCGTTGCCGGGGCCGACCTCGACGGCGATCGGGCAGCCGGCGGCCTTCTTGCCGTCGTCGCCGCTCTCGCCGCCGCAGGCGGTCAGGGCGAGGGCCGCGACGAGGACGGTGACGGCGAGGGGGACGGGCAGAGCGCGCATGGGGGTCCTTCGATTCGATGACGGTGCTCATGGATCATCACGCAGACGGACGGCGGGGCGTTGCGCGGCCTCCCGCACCGCACACCCCCCGGCGGTGAAGCGCGCCGTTCGCCCCGTATGCCTCCCGTACGCTGACGGAATGGGCTGGCAGCGGGCGCTGAAGGAGGCCGCGCGCTCGGGGCTGAGGATCGAGCGGAAGCGACTGGAGCCGCTGGTCGCGTTGCGCGGCGCGGCGGGACTCGCGCTGGTGATCGCGGTGAGCCTGTGGCTGTTCGGGCCCGCCGTCGCGGCCGGCTCGGCGTTCGGCGCGTTCCAGGCGGCGATCGCCACCTTCCAGCGCAGCTGGCGCCCGCGCCCGGAGCTGGCCCTGGTCTCCGGTACGAGCCTCGCCGTCTCCACGTTCCTCGGCTACCTCACCGTCTCCCGTCCGCCGCTGTTCCTGGCCGTCCTGGTCGTCTGGACCTTCGTGGCCGGGCTGAGCTGGGCCGCGGGCCCCACGACCGGCATCATCGCGTCCTCGAACGTGGCGATGATGCTGGTGACGGTCACCCTGCCGACGTCCCTCGCCCAGGCGGCGGCCCACGGCACGATGATGATCGCGGGGGGTGCGGTGCAGGCCGCGCTGGTCGCGGTCTTTCCGGTACGGCGCTGGGGCGCCCATCGTGACGCGCTCGCCGACGCGCTGGCCGCCGAGGCCGGCTACGCGCGCCGGCTGCGGCACGACCCGGTCGTGCCGTTCGACCCGCTGCCCCTGATGGAGGCGCGCGACGCGGCCGCCGTCACCGCGCGCCAGGCCCGCCGCCGCCCCGCCCAGCTCCACGGCGCCCGCGGCCTCGCGGAACGCATCCGCCCGGTCCTCGCCTCGCTCGCCGACCCGGCCATGGGCGTCCCGCGCGAGGGGCGGGAACGCGAGCGGGTCCGTGAACTCCTCGGCGCGGCGGCCGACATCCTCGACGCCGCCGCCCGCGCCATCCGCCACGGCATCCCGGCCGCCCTGCCGCCGGCCGCCGTCGCCGCCCTCAGGACGCCGGACACGGGGGCGATCCTGACGGGGCCGGCGTACCGGGCGGCGGACCGGCTGCGGACCCTGCTCCAGGACGTGCTGGAGACGGCCGGGGGTGTGGGGGACGAGCGGGTGGTCGTGGCCGGGGGTGTGGGGGACGAGCGGGTGGTCGTGGCCGGGGGTGTGGGGGACGAGCGGGCGGTCGTGGCCGGGGGTGTGGGGGACGAGCGGGTGGCCGTGGCCGGGGGTGCGGGGGACGGCCGGGCGGTCGTGGCCGGAGGTGTTCGGCGTCGGTACCTGCACCGCCCCTCCCTGCTCCGCCTGCTCCCCACCGCGCTGCGCGCCATGCGCGACGAACTGCGGCCGGGCTCCCCGATCGCACGGCACGCGGTCCGCGTCTGCGCGGTCGCCGCCGTGGGGTACCTGCTCGGGGCCGCGCTGCCCCTGGGCCACGGCTACTGGGTGCCGCTGACCGCGGTGATGATCATGCGGCCCGACTTCTCCCAGACCTACAGCCGCGCCGTCGCCCGACTGTGCGGCACCCTCGTCGGCGTGGCCTTCGCCACCGGCGTCGTCCGGCTGGCCGGTCCCGGCCCGGTCCTCTCCGGCGCCCTCGCCGTGCTGTCCGCGGCCCTCATGTACCTGGTCATGCGCACCGGGCAGATGGCCGCCCAGGCGTGCCTCGCCGCATACGTCGTCTTCCTGCTCGGCATGGCCGGCGAGCAGTGGACCCAGACCGTCCCCGACCGGGTCCTGCTCACCCTGGCCGGCGGCCTGCTCGCCATGCTCGCGTACGCCGTCTACCCGGCCTGGGAGACCCCGCGGCTGCGCAACCGCCTCGCCGACTGGCTGGCCGCGCAGGGCGGATACGCCGCCGCCGTCCTGCACCGCTACGCCGAACCCTCCGGCGGGAACGCCCCCGATGTGCGCGAGGCCCTGCTGACCGCCCGCGCCGCCCGGGCCGCCTGGCACACGGCGGTGGCCCGGGCCGGCGACGAGCCGGTGCGCCACCGCGGTCTGTCACGGACCGCCGCCGACGAGGCGGAGGACGCGCTCGCCGGGACGGGGCGGGCCGCCATGCTTCTGGAGGCGCATCTGCCGGAGCAGGGCGCCGTACCCGTGCCGCCCGCCGCCCGGTTCGCCGCCGCCCTGCGCACCGCGACCGCGCGGGGCGCGAAGGCCGTACGGGAAGGCCGTCCGCCGTCGTGGGACCTTGTGCGTGACTCGCTTCAGGCGTGGGACGAGGAGGAGGCCGAGGACGGTGACGGCGTCCCGGGCGGGGTCGTCCGCCGCGGCGCCGGCCTGATCCTGGACACCCTGGAGGACCTCACCGAGGCCCTCGGCACGGCCGTCCCGCCCATGGCCGCCGGCACGAGGGCCCGGAAGCCGGGGAGCTGAACGCGGGGCGGGGCGTCAGGAGCCCAGGCTCGCCGTCGGCAGGCCGCTCGGCAGCGTGCCGCCCTCGGACTTCGTGTACGTCTCCGTGCCGATGCTGCCGCCCTGCCACGTCACCTTCATGGTCGTGGAGTTCACGGAGTCGACCATGCCGGTGCCGCGGTCCTTGCTGCCGTCCGTGCACTTGAGGTGGATCATCTGCATGCCCGCCTCCTCGCCCGCGGTCCCGCTGCACACGGTGCCGCCCGTCGCGAAGAGCCCGGCCTGCCTGCCGTTGATCACCAGGGCCACGGCCTTGCCGCCGGTCGTGGCCAGCCAGCTGCCCTCCAGCTTGCCGGGCTTGCCGCTGGGGGTTGCGGAGCCGCCGCCGGTGTCCGGCGCGGACGCGCTCGGCGTCGAGGAGTCGCCGTGTGCGGAGCCGTCGCTTCCGGAGTCGCTGCTGCAGCCGGTGAGCACGAGCGCGGCCGCGAGACCCGAGGCCGCGAGCGCGACGCGTGGCTGCAGACGCGTGACATGGGTCGCCGAAGTCACTGGTGTCTCCCAACGGTGCCGTGGATATGGGGTCGCGCGAACGATCGCAGGAACGATCGCAGCAAGCTACCAGGAGGGTGGGGGGACTCCGGGGAGGCGGCCCGCGTGCGGTTGCTCACGTGGGCGCCGATGGCGGCCCTTCCGTGAAAACCGGCCGGCACGTGGAGTTTGGAACACAAACGGCGTGGAACGCGTCTCTCTCTAGTACGTGAAGGATTCGGACCCGGACGACCGGCACAGGTGATGGCGCGGAAGTTCGTGGACGGGGGCTGGAGAACGCGTGTGATGCGGACTCTGGGGCAGACGCTTGACCGTGTGTAGTCAGGCAGAGGCCAGACTGTAGTCAAGGGACCGTAAAAGCTGTAACCGCAGGAACACCCCCCGTGCACGTGCATCTGCCCATGCATCTGCATGTGAACAGAGCTATGATCCGGGGAAGTTGACCTCTGCATCAATGGCCGTACCAGCCAAATGCACCACCCGGGGAGCGACCTGTGGACCACGACGTGTGCGACGTGGATGACGTGTACAACGGCATGGCTGCGACGAGACTGCACGGAGTGGCCTGGCAGAAGAGCAGACACAGCAACTCGCAGGGGTCATGCGTGGAGTTCGCCCGGCTGCCCGGGGGAGAGGTGGCAGTGCGGAACTCGCGCTTCCCTGACGGGCCCGCGCTGGTCTACACCCGCGCGGAGATCGAGGCGATGCTGCTGGGCGTCAAGGACGGCGAGTTCGATCACCTGATCGTGTAACACGCGTAGATCCGGGGCGTGCAGCGGCTCCGCCGCCCGCGACGGCGGCCGGCCTGCGGCGCGTCGACGTGCCGCGGCCCGTAACACGCGTAGAACCGCGGCCACGGAAAAGACCGCGTGGTGTCACTTCGTGCACTCCGGTGCGGGCGGCAGCTGGAACAGCGCCCAGACCACCTTGCCGCTCAGCGTGCCCGCCAGCGGATGCCAGCCCCAGCCGTCGGCGAACGAGTCCACCAGGAACAGTCCGCGCCCCGACTCCGCGGAGAAGTCCTCCGAGTCACCCGCGACCGGACTGTCGTAACTGGGGTCGCGCACGGCGCACACCAGGCGCGTGGTCCAGCGCATCAGATGCAGCCGTACCGGCGGGTCCTGCTCGCACCCGTGGGTGGCCGGCGAGGGCAGCGCATGCCGCAGCGCGTTGGTCACGAGTTCGGAGACCACGAGGCAGATGTCGTCGGAGCGCTCGCCCACATCCCACTGGCACAGGGTTCTTCGGGTGAACTGCCGTGCCTCGCGCACCGCTTCGAGACGGGAGGGCAGGGCGCAGGAGGCGGCGCTGGACACGGCGGCGGGGTCGAGCGGCGGAAGTCCCTGCCGTAAGGGCTCGAGCATGGTCGATCCATCCGTCCCCATGCGAGGCACTCCCGGGTGTTCGCGGTCGTGGCGATGCAGCGGTGGCGCGGGACCATGGTTTCGGATGAGTCAGGCAGATGCAAGGGCAGATGCACGTGCACGCGCCGGAGTTGACCGTTCCTGTACCGGTTTCTATTTGTTTCTTCGGTCACTTTCTTCCCTGTTGCTTGCTCCTCCCGCGCTCTCGCCCTGTCTCATTCATTGACTCCTTTCCATTTCTGTAACCACACGAGTACTGCTCGAAGTGTTTTAGTGGCAGACTGCGCGATCTGAAGGATGGTTGGGGAGGCTGACGAAGTGAGCGCTGGGGACTCGAGCGGGTCGGTGGTACGGCGCATTCTGCTGGGATCCCATCTCAGGCGCCTGCGAGAGGCGCGCGGCATCACCAGGGAAGCGGCCGGCTACTCGATCCGGGCCTCGGAGTCGAAGATCAGCCGTATGGAGTTGGGACGGGTGAGCTTCAAGACGCGGGACGTCGAGGACCTGCTGACGTTGTACGGGATCACCGACGAGGTCGAGCGCACCTCCCTGCTCTCCCTGGCCAGGGAGGCCAATGTCGCCGGGTGGTGGCACAGTTACTCCGACGTCCTGCCCAGCTGGTTCCCCACGTATGTCGGCCTGGAGGGCGCTGCGCACCACATCCGGTCGTACGAAGTCCAGTTCGTGCACGGCCTGCTGCAGACCGAGGCGTACGCGCACGCGGTCGTCGCCCGCGGCATGAAGGGGGCGAGCGCCGCGGACATCGACCGGCGCGTGGCGCTGCGGCTCGAACGGCAGAAGTACCTGGTTTCGGAGAGGGCCCCGCAGTTCGACGTCGTGCTCGACGAGGCCGCCCTGCGCCGCCCCTACGGCGACCGGCAGGTGATGCGCGGTCAGCTCCAGCACCTGATCGACGTCTCGGAGCGGCCCAACGTGCGGCTGCAGGTCATGCCGTTCAGTCTCGGCGGGCACTCGGGCGAGAGCGGATCCTTCACCATCCTGAGCTTCCCCGAGTCCGATCTGTCCGACGTCGTCTACATGGAGCAGCTCACCAGCGCCCTGTACCTCGACAAGCGCGAGGACGTCACCCAGTACGAGACCGCGATGAAGCAGCTGCAGCAGGACAGTCCCGGACCGGACGAAAGCCGCGATCTGCTGCGGGGGCTGCTGCAACTGTCCTGAGAGTCTTCACAGAGTGTCCCGAGGTGTCCTCCAACTCCCTTCAATCACAAGTACGATGACGCACGTTCAGACTTGACGTGATCACGTACGTGAACGGGTGTCTGCTTCGGCTGCGAGGGATTGAGGGATCACATGTCGTCCTACTTCACCGATCTGGCTCAGCAGTACATCGGCGGTGAGTGGCGCCAGGGAACGGGCTCCTGGGACATCATCGACTTCAACCCGTACGACGGCGAGAAGCTCGCATCCATCACCATCGCCACGGTCGACGAGGTCGACGAGGCGTACCGGGCCGCCGCGGCCGCCCAGAAGGAGTGGGCCGCCACCAACCCGTACACGCGCCGCGCGGTGTTCGAGAAGGCCCTGCGGGTCATCGAGGACCGCGAGCCGGAGATCACCGAGGCGATCATCGCCGAGCTGGGCGGTACGCGTCTGAAGGCCGCCTTCGAACTGCACCTCGCCAAGGAGTTCCTGCGCGAGTCGATCCAGCTGGCGCTGCGCCCCGAGGGCAGGATCCTCCCGTCGCCGATCGACGGGAAGGAGAACCGCCTCTACCGCGTGCCCGTCGGTGTCGTCGGCGTGATCAGCCCGTTCAACTTCCCCTTCCTGCTGTCGATCAAGTCCGTCGCGCCGGCGCTCGCGCTCGGCAACGGCGTCGTCCTCAAGCCGCACCAGAACACGCCGGTCGTCGGCGGCTCCCTGGTCGCCAGGATCTTCGAGGAGGCCGGGCTCCCGGGCGGCCTGCTGAACGTCGTGATCACCGACATAGCGGAGATAGGCGACGCGTTCCTGGAGCATCCGGTCCCGAAGGTGATCTCCTTCACCGGCTCCGACAAGGTGGGCCGCCACGTCGCGACCGTCTGCGCCTCGCTCTTCAAGCGCTCCGTCCTCGAACTCGGCGGCAACAGCGCGCTGGTGGTCCTGGACGACGCGGACGTCGACTACGCCGTCGACGCGGCCGTCTTCAGCCGGTACGTGCACCAGGGCCAGGTCTGCATGGCCGCCAACCGCGTCCTGGTGGACCGCTCGCTGCTGGAGGAGTTCACCGAGAAGTTCGTCGCCAAGGTGAAGTCGCTGAAGGCGGGCGACCCGCGCGACCCGGAGACCGTCGTCGGCCCGGTCATCAACTCCTCGCAGGCGGACGCCATCTCGGGCGCGGTCGAGCAGGCCATCGCGGAGGGCGCCACGGCGCTCGTGCACGGCTCGACCACCGACAACCTGGTCGAGCCGACCGTCCTGACGGACGTTCCCGCCGACTCCCCGATCCTCCAGCAGGAGATCTTCGGCCCGGTCGCCCTCCTCGTCCCCTTCGACGGCGAGGAGGAGGCCGTCCGCATCGTCAACGACACCCCGTACGGCCTCAGCGGCGCCGTCCACACCGCGGACGTCGAGCGCGGGGTGGCCTTCGCCAAGCAGATCGACACGGGCATGTTCCACGTGAACGACGGCACGGTCCACGACGAGCCGCTCGTCCCCTTCGGCGGCGAGAAGCACTCGGGCATCGGCCGGCTGAACGGCGAGACGACGATCGAGGCGTTCACCACGCAGAAGTGGATCTCGGTGCAGCACGGCCGCAGCCGGTTCCCGTTCTGATTCCCGGCCGGATCGCCGGTGACGGGCCCTTGCGGACAGCAGCTGACCGCAAGGGCCCGTAGCGTCGTCGGTGTCAGGCAGAGGACGAACGCCTCGCTGGAACCGACGAAAGGCGGCCGGTCATGGTCACTCATGTGCCCGCGGAGACCCAGGGCGACGAGCGCGGAGCGCTGCTCTCCTTCCTGGAGGAGCAGCGCGGCGGCATCCGCCGGGCCCTGCTCGGTCTGACGGAGGAGCAGGCGGCCTCCCGCCCCACCGCCGGTGAACTGTCGCTGTCCGGCCTGCTCAAGCACGCCGCCGAGGTCGAGCAGGGCTGGATCGCCCGCGCCAGGGGCGAGCAGCCGGCGGTCCGCCGCGACCAGTCGAACTGGCACGAGTGCTTCAGGCTCATGGGGGACGAGACGGTCGAGTCCCAGCTCGCGTACTGGGCGAAGGTCGCGGACGAGACCGAGGCGTTCATCCGCTCGGTGCCGAGCCTCGACGACACCTTCGCGCTGCCGAACGACCCCTGGTTCCCGCCGGAGGGCAGGGTCTCGATGCGGTGGCTGATGCTCCACCTGATCCGCGAGACGGCCCGGCACGCCGGGCACGCGGACATCATCCGCGAGTCGCTGGACGGGAAGACGGCGTTCGAGCTGGTGGCCCTGGAGCAGGGGACGTCCTGGGGCTGACACCGCGGAGATCCGCCGTCCGCCGTGGGCCCGCGGGGAAGGCCGCCGGCCCCGTCCGGGGCGCCGTGCGCGGCCTGCCCGGCGGCTCGGCGCCCCCGGCCCGCGCGCTGGTCGCCGCCGTCCCGGGTCAGGCGCCGCTTCGGGGCCGCGCCTGACCCGGGACGGGCGGGCCCGCGGGCGGCCCCGGTGTCCTGGCCCGGGTCGTCCGGTGCGGTGCCCGTGTCAGTGGTGGAAGCACGTGGCCGCCCGCTTGTCACGGGTCATCGGACGGGGCTGCCGGCGCAGCTCCGGCAGCAGGCGGGCCAGGTCCTCGACGAACAGATCGGCGAGGTCCGTCGAGAAGCCGTTGCGGCACACGATCCGCAGTACCGACAGGTCCTGGCGGTTGGCCGGGAAGGTGTACGCGGGCACCAGCCAGCCGTACTCGCGGATGCCCCGCGAGACGTCGAAGACGTCGTACGCACTCACCCCGGGCGCGGTGGTGAACGCGAACACCGGCAGCTCGTCGCCGCGGGTGAGGAGGCGGAAGTCGCCCAGCGCCTCCACCCGCTCGGCGAGCCCCCGCGCCACGTTCCGCGTCGTCTGCTGTACCGCCCGGTAGCCCTCCCGCCCCAGCCGCAGGAACGTGTAGTACTGCCCGACGACCTGGGCGCCGGGCCGGGAGAAGTTGAGTGCGAAGGTCGGCATGTCGCCGCCCAGATAGCTGACCCGGAAGACGAGTTCCTCGGGCAGGGCGTCCCGGTCGCGCCACAGCGCCCAGCCCACGCCCGGGTACACCAGCCCGTACTTGTGGCCGGAGGTGTTGACCGACGCGACCCGCGGCAGCCTGAAGTCCCACACCAGGTCCTCGTCGAGGAAGGGCGCGACCATCGCCCCCGACGCGCCGTCCACGTGTACGGGGATGTCCAGCCCGGTGCGCTCCTGCAGGCCGTTCAGGGCGGCGCACAGCTCGGCGATCGGCTCGTAGGAGCCGTCGAAGGTGGAGCCGAGGATGCCGACGGCCCCGATCGTGTTCTCGTCGCACAGTTCGGCGGCGGCCTGCGGGTCCAGATGGAACCGGTCGCCCTCCATGGGCACCTGACGCGCCTCGACCTCCCAGAAGGTGCAGAACTTCTCCCAGCAGACCTGGACGTTGACACCCATGACCAGGTTCGGACGGGCGTCCCCGGACGGATAGCGGTCCGCGTTGCGCCGTGCCCAGCGTCGCTTCAGCGCCATCCCGGCCAGCATGCACGCCTCGCTCGAACCGGTCGTCGAACAGCCCACGACCGACTGCGGGTCCGGCGCGTTCCACAGGTGGGCGAGCATCGCCACGCACCGGCGCTCCAGCTCGGCGGTGCGCGGGTACTCGTCCTTGTCGATCATGTTCTTGTCGTTGCACTCGGCCATCAGCGACCGTGCCTCGGCCTCCATCCAGGTGGTGACGAAGGTGGCGAGGTTCAGCCGTGCGTTGCCGTCCAGCATCAGCTCGTCGTGGACCAGCTGGTACGCGGTCGTGGGCGGCATCGGGTCCGCGGGCAGCCGGTGCCTGGGCGGCGCCTCGGTCATCTCGACGACCGGGTTCGCCTCGCCGAAGAAGGGGTTCATCGACCGGGGGCGCTCGTCGCGTTGTTCCGGGCCACGGTGGAGGGGCATGGTCTCTCGTCTCCCATCGGGTCGGCGGGGCGCGTCCACGGGTGCGGCGGCGGCTCGGGGAGCCCCCTGCGTTCATCGGACCGGAGCGCCGGGCCGGGCCGCAGGATTGGCGGGGCCCGCCGGGGCGTCGGCTCCCGGTGTTTCACCCGTTCATCTGAGCGCGGTGCCCGGCACAGCAGACTGGTCCCCTCCCGTCCCGCGGCGCGGCGGTCGCGGGCCCCGGGCAATGCCGCTTGCACCTCACGCCACGTGAGGCCGCAGCCTGAGGCGCGTACCCAGAAGGGAGCGGACGTGAGCTACTCGGTGGGCCAGGTCGCCGGTTTCGCCGGCGTGACCGTGCGCACGCTGCACCACTACGACGAGATCGGCCTGCTCGTCCCCGGCGAGCGCACCCATGCCGGTCACCGCCGCTACGGCGACGCCGACCTCGACCGGCTGCAGCAGATCCTGTTCTACCGGGAGCTCGGCTTTCCGCTCGACGAGGTCGCCGCCCTGCTCGATGACCCGGACGCGGACCCGCGCGCGCATCTGCGCCGCCAGCACGAGCTGCTGACCGCCCGGATCGAGAAGCTGCAGAAGATGGCGGCGGCCGTGGAGCACGCCATGGAGGCACGCAAGATGGGCATCAACCTCACGCCCGAGGAGAAGTTCGAGGTCTTCGGGGACAAGGACCCGGAGCAGTACGCGGAAGAGGCGGAACAGCGCTGGGGCGGCACGGAGGAGTACGCCGAGTCGCAGCGCCGCACCGCCCGCTACACCAAGGAGGACTGGAAGCGCATCCAGGCCGAGACGGCCTCATGGAGCGAGCGCTACGGCGCGCTGATGGCCGCCGGTGAGCCCCCGGCCGGGGAGCGGGCCATGGACATGGCCGAGGAGCACCGCCGGCACATCTGCACGTGGTTCTACGAGTGCTCGTACGAGCTCCACCGGTGCCTCGGGGAGATGTACGTCTCCGACGAGCGCTTCAAGGCGTACTACGACTCCATGCGGCCGGGCCTCGCGGTACACCTCAGGGACGCGATCGCGGCGAACACGGCCCGCCGCGTCGGCTGATCCGGCCCCCGGCCCGGGCGCCCGGCGGGGCCCGCGCCGGGCCGGGTACCACCGCCTGGGGCCCGCGCCGGGAGCCAGGCGGTGGAACCCGGTGGGGGCACCATGCGTTGATAGCTTTGTCCGGCCATCTCACGCGTGTCGGCCGCCCTCGGTGCGCCGTACCCCATCTCACCCCCTCAGGAGCCCGGAACCGTGACGACGCTTGCACTCGGACCGAGCTGGCTGGATCCGAACCACCTGCTGGACACCTTCGGGATCTGGGGCCTGCTCCTCATCGTCTTCGCCGAGTCGGGCCTGCTCATCGGCTTCTTCCTGCCGGGTGACTCGCTGCTGTTCACCTGCGGCCTGCTGATCACGTCGAACCAGATGGACTTCCCCCTGTGGGGGGCCATCGCGCTCATCTGCGCCGCCGCGGTCCTGGGCGACCAGGCGGGCTACATGTTCGGCAAGAAGGTCGGGCCCTCCCTCTTCAACCGGCCGGACTCCCGTCTCTTCAAGCAGGAGAACGTCACCAAAGCCCACGAGTTCTTCGAGAAGTACGGCCCCAAGTCCCTGGTGCTGGCCCGTTTCGTGCCCATCGTGCGTACGTTCACGCCGATCATCGCCGGGGTCAGCGGCATGAAGTACCGCTCCTTCGTGGTCTTCAACGTCATCGGCGGTGTGATGTGGGGCGCCGGCGTCACCCTGCTCGGCTCCTGGCTGGGCAACATCGGCCTCGTCAAGAACAACATCGAGGCGATCCTCATCCTGATCGTCCTCGTCTCGGTGGTCCCGATCGTCATCGAGTTCCTCCGGGCCCGTTCCAAGGCGAGCGGCACCCCGCAGCAGGACCAGGACCGGCGGCAGGAGTCCTTCCAGCACCCGCCGGTCATGGACGACGCCACGACCCAGCTGCGCCGCGTGACCCCCGCCCACCGGGGCCAGGGCCACCAGGGCCAGGGCCACCCCCGGGACCAGCGGCCCTACGATCAGCAGCCTTACCAGCAGCAGCCCTATGACCAGCGGCCCTATGACCAGCAGTCGTACGACCCCCAGCCGTACGACCAGCACCAGGGCTACGGCTACCAGCAGTATCCCCAGGGCTACGCGCAGCCGCAGCAGCCGCAGCAGCAGCCGCCGCAGCAGCAGCAGCCGTACGCCCCCGACCAGGGCTACGCGCAGCCCCAGCAGTACCCCTACGGCTACGACCAGGACCACCGCACCCCGTAGGGGCGCGCGGCGCCGCGCGGCTACGGGCGGTCAGAACCCCCGGGTCCGCTTCGCCGCCTTCCGCCCCCCGGCGAAGCCGACCCGCAGGAACAGCCGGGAGATCTCCGACCCCAGGTTCACGCCGATCGCGATGGCCATGGCGAGCGAGGCGGCGTTGGCCAGGGACACCAGACCCTTGTCGACGTGGTTCTGGGCGATCGACAGCAGCCCGAAGTAGGTCGCCGAGCCGGGCAGCAGCGGCCCGATCGCGGCCGTCGTGTACGGCAGCGCGGACGCGAACCGGTAGCGCGAGAGCACCTGCCCGAAAAGGCCCACCAGACCCGCCGCGACCGCCGTGGAGGCGACCGGCGAGATGCCGCCCGGGTAGTGCAGCGCGCCGTACACGCTCCAGGCGACACCCCCGTTGAGGGTCACCCACAGCACGGTGGACCGCTCCTGCTGGAGCAGCACCGCGAAGGTCAGGGACAGGAGCATCGACGCGACGAGCTGCACCACCGGCCGCTCGGCCGGGTTCAGGGCCGCGTCCGGGTCCAGCTGGGCGCCCACCTTCACCCCGAAGTACAGGACCACGAGCACGCCGACCACGATGCCCACGAAGAAGTACATGACCTCCAGCAGGCGCGCGGACGCGGTGATGTAGAAACCGGTCAGTCCGTCCTGCACGCCCGCCACCAGCGCCCGCCCGGGCAGCAGCGCGAACAGCCCGCCGGTGATCACCGCGGACGCCTTCACGTCGACCTCGGCGAGCGTGAGCGCGACGCCGATCGCGGCCGGGGGCATGGCGGCCACGGTGAACTGGTAGAACTCCGGCAGCCCGCGTCCCGCGAACAGCCACGCCAGCCGGTCGCCGAGCATCGCGCCCAGCGCGGCCGCGACGAACACGACGAGATCACCGCCGACGAGCGCGGACGCCGCGCCCGCCAGCAGCCCGCTCGCCCCGGTCAGCGCCCAGCCGGGGTAGGGGTGGCGGTTGCGGCGGATCTCGGCGAGCCGCCGGTACGCCTCCTCCAGGGAGATCGCCGCCTCCGGGTCGCTGAGGTCGTCCACGAGCCGGTACACCGCCGCCAGGCGCGTGTAGTCGGTGCCGCGCCGGCGCACCGTCCGCGAGGCGGACACGGGGTCGTCCACCAGGGACGGCTGGTACGAGATCGACAGCAGCGTGAAGGTGACGGTCGGCTCGCAGCGGTCCAGCCCGTACGACCGGCAGACCGCGAACATCGCCGCCTCCACGTCCTCGGCGCCCTCGCCGCCGGCCAGCAGCAGCTCGCCGATGCGGAGGGTCAGGTCGAGCACGCGCGGCACCGCGGGGGCCGACCCGTCGGTCTTCTGCACGGGTTCCGGGGCGGGCCGCTCGGTCACCGACATGCGCAGCATCGTGCGCATGCGGTCCTGCCAGGGCGCGTCCTTGGTCAGCCGGACGGCGGGGATCCCCGAGGGCGGGGTGAAGACGGGCGGGGCGTGCCCGGCGCTGTAGGTGCTCGGCGGGCTGAACGCCGATCCCACCGGCCCGGTGGCCTGCGGCGGGACCTCCAGCCCCCGCGGAACGGCGAACTCGGACGTCGTCTCGGACCCGGTGTCGGCCGCAGGCATGTCGAGGCCCTGGGGCACGGCGAACTCGGAGGTCGTGGCGGACTCGCCCTCGCCCCGCCCCGGGGGCGCGAACGCGCTCCTCGCCTCGTCCGACCGCGGCTTGCGGTCCTCCGCGCCCGGCTGAGCCACCGGCCTCTCTCCTGCCCTTGGTGCCGTGCCTACGGATACGTACCTCCCGCGCGCCTCAGTATGCGCGCCGATACGCGAACGGGCCGCGTCACCCCGTAAGGGGTCACGCGGCCCGCGATGCGACCGGAACGGGGTCAGTGACCGCCGTGCTCCTTGAAGCGCTTGTACGAGCGCTCGATCTCGGCCTCCGCGTCGGAGCGGCCCACCCAGTTCGCGCCCTCGACGGACTTGCCGGGCTCCAGGTCCTTGTAGACCTCGAAGAAGTGCTGGATCTCCAGGCGGTCGAACTCGGAGACGTGGTGGATGTCCCGCAGGTGCTCGACGCGTGGGTCCGACGCCGGCACGCACAGCAGCTTGTCGTCGCCGCCGGCCTCGTCGGTCATCCGGAACATGCCGATCGCACGGCAGGTGATCAGGCAGCCGGGGAAGGTCGGCTCCTCCAGGATGACGAGCGCGTCCAGCGGGTCGCCGTCCTCGCCGAGGGTGTTCTCGACGAAGCCGTAGTCGGCCGGGTAGCTGGTCGAGGTGAAGAGCCGACGGTCCAAGCGGATACGACCGGTCTCGTGGTCCACCTCGTACTTGTTCCGCGAACCCTTCGGGATCTCGATCGTGACGTCGAACTCCACCGGACGCTCCTCCATGATCAGCACATAGTTCTGGTGGTTAAGTGTCCCTCACGCAGATGTGTGATCGCGAAAGGGGCTGGTGGTCGTGCCAGAGCTGAGGGCTTGGCGGGCCGCGAGACCGCATCTCGTGCGGGTCGCGCACGCCGTGAGACCCCGTGTGGCACGGCTCAGTGGTGTGGTGAAGCCGCACGTCACGCGGGTTGCGCATGCCGTACGCCCGCGCTCCGGAGGGCTCACTACCCAGCAGCTGACGGCCGTCGCCGCCACCGTGGGCCTGGTGCTCGCGGCGGGGGCCGCGACCGCAGCCGGTCCCTGGGACTCCACGGGTCAGCGTACGGCCGAGCGCGAGCGGGCCACAGTGCGGGACCGCGAGGGTGGTGCAGATCACGGGTCCCGTGCCGGTGCGGCGGCCGGGGAACCCGCGCCCGCGCCGAGCGCCGCGGCCGTGCTGACCGGCCTCGGCGGCGGTGCGAACGCCCCCGGGTCCGCCCCGCGCGGCAAGGCCCTGGCCGACGTGCTCGACCCGCTGCTGCGCGACGCCTCCCTCGGCGCCCGGCGCTCCGCCGCGGTCGTCGACGTGACCACCGGCACACGCCTGTACGGCAAGGACGCGGACGACCCGCTGACCCCCGCCTCCACCACCAAGGTCGCCACGGCCGTCGCGGTGCTCTCCGCGGCCGGCCCCGACCACCGCCTGACCACGCGCGCGGTCCTGGAGCCCGGCACCGGGGAACTGGTGCTCGTCGGCGGCGGCGACCCGACCCTGACCGCCCGCAGGCAGGCCGGAGGCTGGGCCGGCCTGCGCACCCTCGCCGACAGGACCGCCGTCGCGCTGAAGCGGCGTCATCTGACCTCGGTGACGCTCTCGTACGACACCTCCTTGTTCAAGGGCGGGGCGCTGCACCCCATCGGGGCCAACCCCAACCTCGCCCCCGTCACCGCCCTGATGGCCGACGAGGGACGCACGGACGGCTCCACCAGCGGGCCGGCCGCGCGCACCGCGGACCCGGCGGCCGACGCCACCCGCACGTTCGGCGACCTGCTGCGCGACCGCGGCATCACGACCTCGGCACCGGGAGCTTCGAAGGCCACACGGCGCGCGCAGACCCTGGCCTTCGTCCAGTCGCCGCCCCTGTCCGCCGTGGTCGAGCGGATGCTCACCACCAGCGACAACGACATCGCCGAGGCCCTCGCCCGCCAGACCGCCCTCGCCACCGGCGGGCAGCCGACCTTCGAAGGGGGCGCGGCCGCGATCACCGCCCGGCTGAAGGGGCTCGGCCTCCCCCTCGCCGGCGCGCGGTTCCACGACGGCAGCGGCCTCGACCGCAACGACAGGCTCACCGCGCACCTGCTGACGGCCCTGCTGGCCCTCGCGGGCTCCCCGTCCCACCCCGAGCTGCGCCCGGTGCTCACCGGCCTGCCGGTCGCCGGTTTCACCGGCACGCTCAGCGACCGCTACGAGGACGCCGCCACACGCCCGGGCATCGGCCTCGTACGCGCCAAGACGGGCTCCCTGACCGGCGTCAACACGCTCGCCGGGACGGTGGTGGACACCGACGGCCGCCTGCTGGCCTTCGCGTTCCTGACGGGCGGCTCGATGGACCCGACGACGGCCAGAGCGGCCCTGGACCGTACGGCGGCGGCCCTGGCGGACTGCGGCTGCCGGTGACGGCACCGCCCCACCCGCACCACGGGCCCCGGTACGGGTCCCGGTACGGGCCCCGGCACGGGCGCCGACCCGGCGCCGCACCCCTCACCGCACCCGCGCACGAGCACGTACCGTTGACGCATGACGAGCATCGGTGGTGCTGCATCCCCTGGGATGGTCGACTGGAACCTCGCGGTGGCGACCGCGACCCGTCTCGTGCGGCCGGGCCCCGACGTGAGCCGCGACGAGGCCCGGGCCGTCGTCGCGGAGCTGCGCCGGCACGCGAGGGCCTCGGAGGAACACGTCCGGGGCTTTACTCGTATGGGCGAACAGGGCGTGCACGACACCCCCGTCCTCGTCGTCGACCGGCCCGGCTGGGTCCGGGCGAACGTCGCCGGGTTCCGGGAGATCCTCAAGCCCCTCCTCGACCGGATGCAGGAGCGGCGCGCGGGCAGCCCCGGCGGAGCCGTGCTGAGCGCCGTCGGCGGCAAGGTCACCGGCGTGGAGCTGGGCATGCTCCTGTCGTTCCTGTCCTCCCGGGTCCTGGGCCAGTACGAGACCTTCGCCCCGGCCACCCGCGACCTCCCGGCGGGCGAGGACGGCGGCGGCCGCCTGCTGCTGGTCGCGCCGAACATCGTGCACGTGGAGCGCGAACTGGACGTGCAGCCCCACGACTTCCGCCTCTGGGTCTGCCTGCACGAGGAGACGCACCGCACGCAGTTCACCGCGGTGCCCTGGCTGCGCGACCATCTGGAGGGCGAGATCCAGTCTTTCCTGGGGGAGACGGACATCGACCCCATGACCGTCCTGGAGCGCGTCAGGGAAGCCGTCCAGGCGCTCGCGGGCGGCCGTCCCGAGGGCGAGGAGGGCGACGACGGCCGCTCCTTCGTGGAGTTGGTGCAGACGCCCGCGCAGCGCGAGATCCTGGGCCGCCTCACCGCGGTGATGTCCCTCCTGGAAGGGCACGCCGACTTCGTGATGGACGGCGTCGGCCCGGACGTCGTCCCGTCGGTGGCGGAGATCCGCGAGAAGTTCCAGCAGCGCCGGGCCAGGGGCGCCTCCCGCCTCGACCTCGCCCTGCGCAAACTGCTGGGCCTGGACGCCAAACTCCGCCAGTACCGCGACGGCGAGCGGTTCGTGCGTGCGGTCGTCGACCAGGTCGGCATGGACGGCTTCAACCGCGTGTGGACCTCCCCGAACACCCTCCCGACCAAGGCGGAGATCGCCAAACCGGCGGACTGGGTCGCGCGGGTGCACCGGAAGGCGGAGTCGTGAGCCCCGCGCGAGCGCGGTGACACGAATCCGGCCGTCGGCAGGTGAACGCCTCGCCAATCACCCGTCCGAGGGAGCGTGAGGTACGGGCAGGCGTGCAATGCTCGGGTAACGCCCCGTTTCTGTCACCATCTACACACTCTGAGTGACCGGTCTCGGGCTCACCCCCGAAAACTTCACGAAGGGAACCGGACATGGGTCCCCATCCTGCGGTCGCGGCGATACGCCTGGCGGTACGCCGCGTCCTCCACGACATCCTCACCGAGCAGACCGCGCACCGGACCGCCGGGCACGCGCCTCACGAGCGCCCTTCCCCGCCGCTCGTGCTGGTGGCGTGCTCGGGCGGCGCCGACTCCATGGCGCTCGCCTCCGCCCTCGCCTTCGAAGCCCCCAAGCTCGGCATCCGCGCCGGCGGCATCACCGTCGACCACGGCCTCCAGCCCGGCTCCGAGCTGCGGGCCGAGGAGGTCGTCCTGCGCCTGCGCGGGCTCGGTCTGGACCCGGTCGAGTCCGTCGCCGTGACCGTCGGGCGCGACGGCGGCCCGGAGGCCGCCGCCCGTGACGCGCGCTACACCGCCCTGGACGCCATCGCCGAACGCCACGGCGCCACCGCGGTCCTCCTCGGACACACCCGCGACGACCAGGCCGAAACCGTCCTGCTCGGCCTCGCGCGCGGCTCCGGTATCCGCTCCCTGTCCGGCATGGCCGCGGTCTCGGGGGCCGACGGCCGCTACCGCCGCCCCTTCCTCCACCTCGACCGGCAGACCGCCCGCAAGGCGTGCATGGCACAGTCCCTGCCCGTCTGGGACGACCCCCACAACACCGACCCCTCCTACACCCGCTCCCGCCTCCGCCACGAGGGCCTGCCCGCCCTGGAGAAGGCGCTCGGCAAGGGCGTCGTCGAGGCACTCGCCCGCACGGCCCAGCTCTCCCGCGACGACGCCGACGCCCTCGACGCCTGGGCCGGCCGGGCCGAGGCCGCCGTGCGCGACGCGTCGGGCCTCCTGGAGTGCGCCAAGCTCTACGCCCTGCCCCCCGCCGTCCGCCGCCGGATCCTGCGCCGCGCCGCCATCGAGGCCGGTGCCCCGGCAGGATCCCTCTTCGCCCGCCACATCGAGGAGGTCGACCGCCTGATCACCGGCTGGCGCGGCCAGGGAGCCATCAACCTGCCGGGCAAAGTCGTCGCCCAGCGGCAGGGTGGCAGACTGGTGATTCGGCAAGGCTGAAAGACGCCCCCCGGGGGGTGCCGGTCGTCCCTTCGGGGAGCACCGGTCAGCCGCGCGAGCGAGCCGAGGGGCGCCGCTGTCGAACAGGGAGAGCGTGCTCGATCGGGCCGCGCGGTCCGGGGCCGGCGTGCGGCCGCCGCCGCGCGGCGGACGTCCGGGTACGGCCGACCGTCGACGGCGGCACCGGAACCCGGAGGCGGACGAGCGACAAGTGCGGGACGACCGAAAGTGATGCGGGTGGACGCGAAAGACATGGGTGCCGACCTCAAGCAGGTGCTCATCACCAAAGAAGAGATCGACGCCAAGCTGGCCGAACTGGCCGCGAAGATCGACGCGGAGTACGCGGGCAAGGACCTGCTGCTCGTCGGCGTCCTGAAGGGCGCGGTGATGGTCATGGCCGACCTCGCCCGGGCGCTGTCCACCCCCGTCACCATGGACTGGATGGCGGTGTCCTCCTACGGCGCGGGCACCCAGTCCTCCGGCGTGGTGCGGATCCTCAAGGACCTCGACACCGACATCAAGGGCAAGCACGTCCTGGTCGTCGAGGACATCATCGACTCGGGCCTGACCCTGTCCTGGCTGATCTCCAACCTCGGTTCGCGCGAGCCCGCCTCCCTCAAGGTGTGCACGCTGCTGCGCAAGCCCGAGGCCGCCAAGGTCGCCATCGAGGTGGAGTGGGTCGGCTTCGACATCCCGAACGAGTTCGTCGTGGGCTACGGCCTCGACTACGCGGAGAAGTACCGCAACCTCCCGTTCGTCGGTACGCTCGCGCCTCACGTCTACGGCGGCTGAACCCCGGGGGCCGGCCGCCGTCCGCGGCGGCGGGCCCTTGGTCCCGTTCTTTCCAAGACGCTCGGGAACCCCACGGGGTTTCGCGCCGTTGGAGGATGCGTGAGCGGTATCCCACTCGTTCCCTGCGGCTGCGGGTGACAATCCTGGGGTACCGTCGGAAGAACTGTCTTTATCAAACTCACTATGGCAGGAGGGACGGGGCGGCACCGCTCCGTGTGGATGGACGTGAAGCGATACTTCCGTGGGCCGGTCATGTGGATCGTGCTGGCCGTCCTTGCCGTGGTCGTGTTGATGCAGGTCGTCGGCTCTTCGGGCGGCTACAAGACGGTGGACACCGGCAAGGTCGTTGCGGCGATCAATGACAACAGGGTCGAATCGGCCAAGCTGACCACCGGCGACGAGCAGGTCAT
Organism: Streptomyces sp. PSU-S4-23; assembly: GCF_055632315.1. Lineage (NCBI taxonomy): Bacteria > Bacillati > Actinomycetota > Actinomycetes > Kitasatosporales > Streptomycetaceae > Streptomyces > Streptomyces sp. PSU-S4-23. The sequence continues at coordinate 4,846,408 of NZ_JBVMUU010000002.1, forward strand.
CAAGGTCTCGCTCAAGGACGGCCAGAAGGTCGACGGCAGCTCCAAGATCCAGGCGAGCTACATCGGCGACCAGGGCGTGAACCTGGCCAACACCCTGCAGGACAAGTACCAGAACAAGCAGATCCCGAAGGGCTACACGGTCTCGCCGTCGAAGCAGAACCCCTTCGTCGGAATCCTGCTCTCCCTGCTCCCCTTCGTCCTCATCGTGGTCGTCTTCCTGTTCCTGATGAACCAGATGCAGGGCGGCGGCTCCCGGGTCATGAACTTCGGGAAGTCCAAGGCGAAGCTCATCACCAAGGACACCCCCAAGACGACGTTCTCGGACGTCGCGGGCGCGGACGAGGCGGTCGAGGAACTCCACGAGATCAAGGAGTTCCTCCAGGAGCCGGCCAAGTTCCAGGCCGTCGGCGCCAAGATCCCCAAGGGTGTGCTCCTCTACGGCCCGCCCGGTACGGGCAAGACGCTGCTCGCCCGCGCGGTCGCCGGCGAGGCGGGCGTCCCGTTCTACTCGATCTCGGGTTCCGACTTCGTCGAGATGTTCGTCGGTGTGGGTGCCTCCCGGGTCCGTGACCTGTTCGAGCAGGCCAAGGCGAACGCCCCGGCCATCGTCTTCGTCGACGAGATCGACGCGGTCGGCCGTCACCGCGGCGCCGGCCTCGGCGGCGGTCACGACGAGCGCGAGCAGACCCTGAACCAGCTGCTCGTCGAGATGGACGGCTTCGATGTGAAGGGCGGTGTGATTCTCATCGCCGCCACGAACCGTCCCGACATCCTCGACCCGGCCCTCCTGCGGCCCGGCCGTTTCGACCGCCAGATCGCGGTCGACCGCCCGGACATGCAGGGCCGTCTGGAGATCCTCAAGGTCCACCAGAAGGGCAAGCCGGTCGCCCCGGACGTCGACCTGGCGGCCGTCGCCCGCCGCACCCCGGGCTTCACCGGCGCGGACCTGTCGAACGTGCTCAACGAGGCGGCGCTGCTGACGGCCCGCAGCGACCGCAAGCTGATCGACAACCAGATGCTGGACGAGGCGATCGACCGTGTGGTCGCGGGCCCGCAGAAGCGGACCCGGATCATGTCGGACAAGGAGAAGAAGATCACCGCGTACCACGAGGGCGGACACGCCCTGGTCGCGGCGGCCTCGCCGAACTCCGACCCGGTCCACAAGATCACGATCCTGTCCCGCGGCCGCGCACTCGGCTACACGATGGTGCTCCCGGACGAGGACAAGTACTCCACGACCCGCAACGAGATGCTGGACCAGCTGGCCTACATGCTGGGCGGCCGAGCGGCCGAGGAGCTCGTCTTCCACGACCCGACCACGGGCGCGGCGAACGACATCGAGAAGGCGACCGCGACGGCGCGCGCGATGGTCACGCAGTACGGCATGACCGAGCGCCTCGGAGCGATCAAGTTCGGCGGCGACAACACCGAGCCGTTCCTCGGACGTGAGATGGCGCACCAGCGCGACTACTCGGAAGAGGTCGCGGCGCTCGTCGACGAAGAGGTCAAGAAGCTCATCGAGAATGCGCACAACGAAGCGTGGGAGATCCTGGTCGAGAACCGCGACGTCCTCGACAACCTGGTGCTCGCGCTGCTGGAGAAGGAGACGCTGGGCAAGGAGGAGATCGCCGAGATCTTCGCCCCCATCGTCAAGCGTCCGCCGCGGCCGGCCTGGACCGGGTCCTCGCGCCGCACCCCCTCCACCCGCCCGCCGGTGCTCTCCCCCAAGGAGCTGGCGCTGACGAACGGGGCGAACGGCGCCACCCCGTCGATCGCCAAGGCGACGGAGTCCCTCCCCGCCACGGAGGCGGTCCCGGAGGACCGCCGCGAGAGCTGACCCACAGCTCTCCCCCGGGCCCACCAGGACCGGAATTTCAGCCGCGCCCCCCAGGGTTCTAGCCTGGGGGGCGCGGCACGTCCGTGGGGCCGCACATCAGACACGCAATCCGTGCGCGTCGCAGGCGCAGGAACGAGGCACCAGATGACCGACCCGGTGACGCTGTACGGCGAGGGCGCGATCGGTGAGTTCGACGAGAAGCGAGCCGAGAACGCCGTACGGGAACTGCTCATCGCGGTCGGGGAGGACCCGGACCGCGAGGGGCTGCGCGAGACGCCGGCCAGAGTGGCCCGGGCCTACCGGGAGATATTCGCGGGCCTGTGGCAGAAGCCGGAGGACGTCCTGACGACGACGTTCGACCTCGGTCACGACGAGATGGTGCTCGTGAAGGACATCGAGGTGTTCTCGACGTGTGAGCACCATCTCGTGCCGTTCAGGGGAGTCGCCCACGTGGGCTACATCCCGGCCGCCACCGGCAAGATCACCGGCTTGTCCAAGCTGGCCCGGCTCGTGGACGTCTATGCGCGCCGGCCGCAGGTGCAGGAGCGCCTGACGACGCAGATCGCCGACTCGCTGATGGACATCCTCGAACCGCGGGGTGTGATCGTCGTGGTCGAGTGCGAGCACATGTGCATGTCGATGCGCGGCATCCGCAAGCCCGGCGCGAAGACGATCACGTCGGCGGTGCGCGGTCAACTGCGGGACGCGGCCACCCGCAACGAGGCGATGAGCCTCATCATGGCGCACTGAGGCCCGCAGGGCCTGCGAGGCGCCCTCCGCGCCTCAGGAGACCGGTGCGGTCCCGCCGTTGTGGTGCTCGTCGTCGTCCTCCGGGAGCCGGCAGACCCGCTCCAGGAAGAAGGCCGCCGCTATGACGCCGATGCCCGCCACGACCGAGAAGCCGGCGTAGATAGCCTGGTCGCGGCGGGCGGGGATGTCCAGGGACTCCAGGAGGAAGGCGCCCGTGCCGCCGTACATGCCGGCGACCAGGGCTGCGACCAGGGCGCTCGCCTGGCCGAAGACGACCGCGCGCGCCGCCATCAGCGGGTCGACGCCCTTGGCGCCGGGACGGCGCTCCCGTTGCGCCCTGAGGCGGGAGCGCAGGGAGAGCGCCGTGGCCAGCAGGACCACGGCGATCAAGGCGAGGACGACGGGCGCGGCCAGGGGGACGCGGGGCAGCGTGCCCACCGAGTTCCACAGGCGCGCGCCCGCCCAGGACAGCACCCCGGCCACCACGAACACCGCCGCCAGCGTCCTGATGCGCAGCTCTCTCACGATGTCCCTTCGTCGGCCCGGTGGTCGCCCGCACACGGTCGTCGGGCGGGAGGATCCCCGGTCCGGTAGACCTTAACGACTACTCGGGCAGCCGGAGTTCCAGGTCGGTCCGTGGCGTGACCCCGTGCCGGGGGACGGCGGCGAGCAGGTCCGCCACCGGGCCGCGGCCGGGGATGCGGGCCTCCGGGTCCAGATCGTGCCACGGGGCGAGGACGAAGGCCCGCTCGTGGGCGCGCGGGTGGGGGAGCGTCAGCATCGGATCGTCGGACACGGCGTCCGCGTACGTGACGATGTCCACATCGAGGGTGCGTGCCCCCCAGCGTTCCTCCCGCACACGGTGGAACGCCTCCTCTATCGCGTGGGCCCGCTCCAGGAGGGACGAGGGCGGAAGGGTGGTCTTCAGCACGACCACCGCGTTGAAGTACGCCGGCTGGCTGCCCGGCTCCACGCCCCACGGCTCCGTCTCGTACACCGGCGAGACCCCTTTGACGCGCACGCCGGGGGTGTCCTCGAGCGCGTCGACCGCGCCCTGGAGCGTCTCCAGCCGGTTGCCCAGGTTCGACCCCAGCGAGATCACCGCGCGCTTGGGGTTCTGCAGGGTGGTGTCGGCCGCGTCCACGCGTTCCACGACGGAGGCGGGCACCGGCTGTACGGTCGGGTCGCTCTGACCCCCAGTGAAGAAGGCGGTCATACTCGGCTCCGGGTGATGGTGACGGTCACGTCGTCGAACGGCACCGTGATCGGGGCGTCCGGTTTGTGGACGCAGACCTCGACCTCCAGGACCGGGGCGTGCTTGAGGCAGGACAGGGCGATGCGCTCGGCGAGCGTCTCGATGAGGTCGACGGGCTCTCCCCCGACCAGGGCCACGACCTCCTCCGCCACGACGCCGTAGTGCACCGTCTTCGACAGGTCGTCGTCGGCCGCGGCCGGCCGGGTGTCCAGGCCCAGGACAAGGTCCACGATGAAGGTCTGGCCCTCTTCGCGCTCCTTGGGGAACACACCGTGGTGCCCGCGGGCCTTCAGGCCGCGCAGCGCGACACGATCCACGCGAATCACTCCTGCAATCGTCGGTAGCGGCGGGTACTCACCGAGCGCGGTCGGCACACCAGCCTCGAACGAATCTACCTGCGGGCACCGACAGTGCTCGCGCACGGGGTCGCGCGCCCGTGTGACGGTCGGGAGCGTTCATCGGACGTTTTCCCCAGGGAACACGGCGGCTCACGGGTCGGTCAGCGCCCTCTACCCAGGAGCGGGCGGATCCAAACGAGCGTCCTCACGAGGGGGACTCGTCCTCCTCCTCGTCACCGGACTCGGTCAGGACGGGGGAGGCGTGGTGCGACCACAGCTTCCAGCCGTCGGGGGTGCGGCGGAACACGTTCGTGGCGACCACCAGCTGGCCGACGAGGGGACCCAGCTCGTCGCTGTCCTCGGGGGCCGGACCACCGCTGAGGATGTTCTCGGTGCAGGTGACCAGGGCGGTGTCACCGGTCACGGAGACATGGACGTCCGTGAGGAAGAACTGGATGTACTCGGTGTTCGCCATGATCAGCGCGTACGAGCGCAGGACCTCGCCGCGGCCGGTCAGCACGGGCCAGCCGGGGTGCACGCAGGAGATCACGCCGGTGTCCGCAGGGTCGTGGTACTCCTCGTCGACGCCCAGGTCGGAGGGCGCCAGCCACAGCGACGACAGCTCCTCGAAGTCACCCCGCTCCATCGCCTCGTAGAAGGCGGTGTTGGCCTGCTCGACCTGCTCGACATCCGTGTGGGCGGTGCTCACCGGGCTCCTTCGATGGCGCGTGCGACGCGTACGGCGTCCGCTGTCGCGCGCACCTCGTGCACGCGCACCGCCCAGGCGCCCGCCTGCGCGGCGAGGGCGGAGACGGCGGCGGTGGCCGCGTCGCGTTCGCGGGCGGGCGGCGGTGCGCCCAGCGGACCGGCGAGGACGCGTCCCAGGAAGCGCTTGCGGGAGGCGGCCACCAGCAGGGGGTGGCCGAGGCCGTGCAGGCGGTCCAGACGAGCGAGCAGCGCCAGGTCGTGTTCGGCCTCCTTGGAGAAGCCGAGGCCGGGGTCGACGACGATCCGGTCGGGGGCGATGCCGCCCTCCAGGACGGCCTGCACGCGCGCGTGCAGCTCGTCGACGACCTCGGTGACGACGTCCCGGTACACGCCCCCGACGGTGTCGCCCTGCAGGAAGCCGCGCCAGTGCATGACCACGAAGGGGGCACCCGCGGCCGCGACGACCGGGATCATCGCCGGGTCGGCGAGGCCGCCGCTGACGTCGTTGACGAGGGCGGCGCCGGCGGCCAGGGACTGTTCGGCGACGGAGGCGCGCATGGTGTCCACGGAGACGGTGACGCCCTCGGAGGCGAGGCCGCGGACGACGGGGATGACGCGCCTGAGCTCCTCGGCCTCGTCGACGCGGGTGGCGCCCGGGCGGGTGGACTCGCCGCCGACGTCGACGAGGTCGGCTCCCTCGGCGACCAGGTCGAGGCCGTGCTTGACCGCGGTGGTGGTGTCGAACCAGCGGCCGCCGTCGGAGAAGGAGTCGGGGGTGACGTTGACCACACCCATGACCGCGCAGCGGTCCCATGTCGGAAGGCCCGCCACGTGGCCCCGCCCGGTCTTCGTGCTCATACGTTCAGCGTAGGCCCCGCCGCCTCCCGGGTCCCCTCACGGGGCGGGCCGGCGGTGTCGCGAGCCGCGCGCGCCGGGGTCCGGGCCGGCCCGGACATGCAGCGGCCCGAGCGAGGACCCCAGGGCTTGGGCGGGTCAGGGGCCCTCGCTCGGGCCTGTCCGTGGTGCGCGGCACCGCCTCGTGGTGTGCGGTACCGCCTCATGGTGCTGTGCCGGCCGTTCCCGGCTCTCCGTGGTGCCGAGCCGCCGAGCCGCCGCGCTCGGGCCCGGTTACGCGGCCCGGACCCCGTGCTCGGCCACCCTGTGGGCGCACGGGCGCGGGGCCGGCGCGGTGCGGCGCAGGAAGCGCGGCAGCGCCACGTTCACGAAGCCCTCCGCCCGCATGGCCGCCAGGCCGATGCGCGGGAGGTCGCGCGAGGAGGCGTACACCACGAAGCGCGGCTCCCAGCGCGGCTGGAACTTCGCGTTGAACTTGTACAGGGACTCGATCTGGAACCACCGCGACAGGAAGACCAGCAGGCCCCGCCACGCCCGCAGCACCGGGCCCGCGCCGATCTTCTCGCCGCGCGCGAGCGCCGAGCGGAACATCGCGAAGTTCAGCGAGACGTGTTCGATGCCCAGCCTCGGCGCGGCCTGGAGCGCGGCCACGATCAGCAGCTCGTTCATGCCCGGGTCCGCCGAGCGGTCGCGGCGCATCAGGTCGAGCGAGACCCCGTCCGTGCCCCACGGGACGAAGTGCAGGACGGCCTTCAGATCGCCGTACGGACCCGTCTCCGCGTCCTCCGCCTTGTGCGCCGTGGCGATCAGGCAGTCACCGTCGGCCGGGTCGCCGATGCGGCCGAGCGCCATGGAGAAGCCGCGCTCGGTGTCCGTGCCGCGCCAGTCCTCGGCAGCGCGTCGTATGCGCTCCAGTTCGTTCTCGCCGAGGTCACGGATGCGCCGTACCCGGGTTTCGTAGCCGGCGCGCTCGATACGCTTCACCATCTGGCGCACGTTGCGCATCGCGCGCCCGGAGAGCGAGAAATCCGCGACGTCCACCACCGCCTCGTCACCCAGTTCGAGGGCGTCCAGGCCGGTCTCGCGGGTCCACACCTCGCCGCCGGTCTCCGAGCAGCCCATGACCGCCGGGGTCCAGGAGTGGGCCTTCGCCTCGTCCATGAAGCGTTCGATGGCGCCGGGCCATGCCTCCACGTCACCGATCGGGTCGCCGCTGGCCAGCATCACGCCCGACACGACGCGGTAGGTGACCGCCGCCTTGCCGCTCGGCGAGAAGACGACCGCCTTGTCGCGGCGGAGCGCGAAGTGGCCGAGGGAGTCGCGGCCGCCGTGCTTCTCCAGCAGGGCGCGCAGCCGGGTCTCGTCCTCCTCGGTGAGCCGGGCGGCCGGGTGTTCGGGGCGGAAGGCCAGGTAGATCGTGGTGACCGCGGTCAGCAGACCGAGCGCGCCGAGCGAGAAGCCCACCGTCCAGGAGGTGTTGCCGGTGTAGTCGACCGGGCCCTCGAAGCCGAACAGGCCGTACAGGACGTGCTCGATGCGGTCGGACAGGCTCGGATTGCCGACCATGCGGTTCGGGTGAACGCTGACGATGATCAGGCCGAGGCCCAGGGATCCGGCACCCATGAGCACGAAGTTGGCGAGCGCCCGCCAGCGGCTGCGCGGGTCGGGCAGCGCCTCGAACTCACTGCGGTGGCGTACCAGCGGCAGCAGCAGCGCCAGCGAGATGAGGACGCCGATGACGGAGTGGCGGTAGACGAACTGCGCCACGGCACCCGCCGGGAGGAGCGCCACAGCCGCGCGCCACGCCCTGCGTTTGCGCCGCCGCAGCCCGTGCGCCAGGAGCAGCAGGAGGACTCCGGCGCTCAGGGACAGGGCCGCCGCGAACGGGCCGAGCGATCCCGGCAGGACCTCGACGAGGCGGTGCATGCGGCTGTTCCGGAAGCGCGGGAACACGCCCGCGGCGACGTCCAGGAGCCCCACGAGCGTGCAGGCCCTGGCGACCAGAGCGGGGACGACTTCGGGGCGCGGCCCGCGGACCATGCGCTGCAGCACACGTGATCGCCCCGGAACCTGGCCCGACTTTTCCCCATCTATCCTGACAGACATCGCATCCCGAGTTCTGCGAGAGACCTTGAGTCCGGTGACCGATTCGGGCATCCGGCGACATTGCGCCCTCTAGGACGGTGTCTCGGGGAGAGAGGTTCACTCCCCATCACAAAGCCGGATCAAAGTCGAGGGAAAGTCCGGGGCAAGTCCGCGCGACGGCACGGGCGCACCCCACCGACGGAAAGTGCAGGCAGGGGAACAGGTCATGGGTCTCACGAGCAACAAGGTGCTGGTGCTGGCGGTCATGTTCGCCGTGCTGCTGTTCGTCGGCACGGTGTGGCACTGGCCGCGCCTGGCACGGCGGAACTGGCGGGCCGTCAGCGGGCGGGTCGGTCTGCTGTTCTGCACCCAGCTGGCGATCTTCGCGTCGGTCGGACTTGGGGCCAACCAGGCGTTCGGCTTCTACGCCAGCTGGGCGGATCTGTTCGGTCAGGAGAAGGGGCAGGGCGTGGTCGTCGACCACGGTGCCGCCGGGTCGAGCGGCGGGCCCCTGCAGGTGGTCGACACGCTGCCGGTGAGTGTGGCGGGCGGTACGCGGCCGCAGATCGGCGGCCAGATCCAGAAGGTCGACATACTGGGGCGCATCAGCCGTATCGCCACACCCGCGTACGTGTACCTGCCGCCGGAGTACTTCCAGTCGCGGTACCGGACGCGGACGTTCCCCGCGGCCGTCGTGCTCACCGGCTACCCGGGCACGGCCGCGGCGCTGTTCAAGAAGCTGCACTACCCGCAGACGGCGCACGAGCTGGCCAAGGACGGCAGGATGCAGCCGATGATCCTGGTGATGCTGCGGCCGACCGTGGCGCCGCCGCGCGACACGGAGTGCGTGGACATCCCGGGCGGGCCGCAGACCGAGACGTTCTTCGCGAAGGACCTCCCCGAGGCGGTCACGGCCCACTACAGGGTGGGAAGGAGACCCGGCAGCTGGGGCATCGTCGGCGACTCCACGGGCGGCTACTGCGCGCTGAAACTGGCGATGCACCACCCGGAGGCGTACGCGGCGGGAGCGGGCCTGTCGCCGTACTACAAGGCCCCCGTCGACCCGACCACGGGAGACCTCTTCCGCGGCAGGGCCGAGCTGCGCAACCGTGCGGACCTGTGGTGGTGCCTCAAGCACCTGCCGGCGCCCGACACCTCACTGCTCGTCACCAGCAGCAAGGTCGGCGAGGCCAACTACAAGTCCACGCTCAAGTTCATCGCGCAGGTGCAGGCCAAGAAGCCGACCCGGATCTCGTCGATCATCCTGGACAGCGGCGGCCACAACTTCAACACCTGGCGGCGTGAGATTCCCGGGACGCTGCAGTGGATGAGCGGGCGGCTCAGCGACCGCTGAGCGCGGGAACGGGCGGCGCCGCCCGGAATTCCGCACAATCCGGAGGAGGCCGGTTCCACCGTGGAACCGGCCTCCCGGCGTTGTGCCGGGCGGATGCCGAATTATTCGCCTCACGACGCGCGATCGGGTGCCCGGGAGGGAGCGGGGGAGCGGGGCGGGAGATCGAGATCCGGGCCGGGCAAACAGCTGATCTTGCAAGGCCGGCCGGGGGACTCGGAAGGCCGTGGGGGCGCGGAAGCCCGCGGTGGAAGCCCGATCGGGAAGGCCGGCCGAAGAGAAAGCGCCGGATTCGGGAGGTGTGTGTTCCCTTTCGGTGTTCCCGGAGCTGTGTGAGGGTCTTGCGGTGGCCGTGTTTTTACCACGCGGGGCACCATCATTCGCCTACGCGCGGTAAGTTTCTGGCCATGCCACGTGGACGTCATCGCCATTCACCACCTTTGCACAGGCTGCTGCCTCCTTCGGCGATCGCCGGCGTCTCCGTCGTGTGCGCCGTGGGGCCCTGGTTGTTCACGGAGCCGCTGCTGCTCCGTGCGCTGGCCGCGGGTGCCGCGGTGACGACGGTCGTCGGCGCGGTCGTCATGCGCCGCTGGGACGCGGCCGCTGGTAAACAGGTCGCCGACCTCGTACGGGCGCGTGCGGGCGACGAGTGGCGCCACGAGGAGCGGGTCGCCGAACTGGAGACCGACCTCGAGGAGTCGCGCGAGCTGCGCACCAAGCTCGAACAGAAGCTGCGTGCCAAGCGCGCCGAACTGGCCAAGCTGCGCAACGAGCACGCCGCCCTGCTGCGCCGGTACGCCACGGCGGAGACGGAGCGAGCGAGCGCACTGGAGGGCCGCCGCCTGCTGGAGATCGAGGCGACGACTCCTGCGCGGGCGCTGCCCGCGGCGGGGACCCCGGCCTCCGCCGGGCAGGACGCGCCGGACCCCGCCGGGGACGTGACCGCCGGAGCGGACGCACGGGACGGCGCACCGGATCCCGAGGACGTGGCCGCCCCGGCCGCGGCCGGGCGGGAGAACGACGCCGAGCCCGAGAACGGTGCTGAAGCGGGGGACGACGCCGAGCCCGGGACGTCGGGTCCGCAGGTGTTCTCCCCGGCGGGCTCCGCGCTCTTCCTGCGGGCCGACTCGGCGCTGACGCGGCTCATCGGCGAGGAGGCCGACGCCACCGAGGAGGCCGACGCCGGGCAGGAGACCGACGCCGCCGCTGAGGCGGAGGATGACGCCCCGAAGGCGACGGCTTCCGCGGAGGAGGACGAGGCGGCGGGGGCGGGCGCCGCCGCGGACGGCGACGAGAGCGCCGGGACGTCCCCGGACGCGAAGGGCCGGGGCGCCCCCGACGCGGCGGACGCCCCTCAAGCGGCGGACGGCGCCGCGCCCGCCGGGCGCGCACGCGGCGGCGCCCGCAGGACGTCCGCGGCCCGTGCGAAGACCTCGGCCCGGAAGGGCGGCCCCCGCAACGGCGGCCGCACGCAGCGGGACCCCGCCGGGAGCGGCGGTGCCGAGGCCGGTGCCACGGAGAGCCGCTCCGGTGAGGAGGGCGGGCCGGAGGGGCAGCCCCCGGCGGCCGGCGGGCAGGAGCACGCGGCGGCCGGCGGGCAGGAGCACGCGGCCGCCCCGGCCGCGCAGCAGCCCCAGCCGGCCGTCGGCAAGCCGGCCCACACCACCGGGCACTTCACCGTGCCGACCGCCGTCGCCGTCGTACCGCCGGCCCCGCGCCGGCGCCCGGCCGTCGAGGGCGGGTTCGACTTCTTCGGCACGCAGAAGCCGCGGGAGACCGGTCAGTCCGTGCCGTCCGTGCAGAACGAGGACCTCGCCGACGTCGTCGGCCAGGAGGCGCTCGCGGTGCACAAGGCGGAGTCCGAGTCCGGCTTCAAGCCCGTGGATCCGCAGGCGCGCGCCGTCGGCCAGGTCATCGACCTGACGGCCCATGACGAGACGGAGCAGATCGACGTCGAGGGGCTGCGCACCGCGGCCTCCTGAGCACCCCCGGCGCGGGTGAGGGGCGGCGGCACACGAGGTGCCGCCGCCCCTCACGCCGTTCCGCCCGCTTGCAGGAGCCTTACGCCATCCACCGGTCCGGCCGGGCGTCCCGCCGCCCCGTACGCGACCGGTCCGCCTGCGCGTACAGCAGGTCCGCCGCCTCCCGGGCGTCCCGCAGGCGCGCCGTCACCGTCTTGTTCGCGCCGGTGTCCACGTGCACGTCGGCGACCCGCTTGAAGCGCTCCCACGGCCCCTGCGTCAGCCGTACGCTCTGCACCTTCGCGTGCGGCACGAGCACCAGGCTGCGGCGCAGCAGGCCGTGACGGGCCGCGAAGACCGTGTCGGTGACGGCGAGTCCGTGGCCGCGCCACCACAGCGGCACGCACCAGCCCGCGCGGCGCGGCGGGCGGGTCAGGGCGGCGGGCACGCTCACGCCGGGCAGTATCCGCGCGATCAGCGACTCGGCCTCCGCGCGCGGGGCGACCGGCACCAGCACCGAGTTCGACGAGCCCGCCACGTCCAGTTCCACCCGGACCCAACTGCGCCGCCGCCACAGCAGCGGCTCCACGATCCGTACGGTCTGCACCCGCCCCGGCGGCACCGTCTCGTGGGCCCGGTCCAGCAGCCCGTGGTCGATGCGGAGCCCGTCCGGCGACTCGCCCACGGTCCAGTCGTAGGCGCGGACGAACTGCCCGACGGTCCTCGTGGCCGCTCCGCCGGCCAGCGGCAGCCCGATGACGAGCACCGACCACAGGCTGTGCGTGACGAACCACAACAGGGGCGGCACGACCAGGACGGCGAGCAGGGAACCCCAGGTGGCGCCGGTGAGGAGGAGCGAGACGGCCAGCGCTCCCGGCGCCACGTGCAGCAGCGGGCGCACCGGCGCCTCGCCCACCTCATGTGCCGTCTCGGGCGCGAAACCGGCGGCGCGGGCGAGGAGTTCGGCGCGCAGCGCCCGTGCCTCGCCCTCGCTCAGATAGGCGAGTTCGTCCTTCTCGTCCGTGCCGATGGCGTCGAGCCTGAGCTTGGCGACGCCTGCCACGCGGGCCAGCAGCGGCTGGGTGACGTCGACGGCCTGCAGCCGGTCGAGGCGGATGTGCGCGGTGCGGCGGAACAGCAGGCCGGTACGGATGCGCAGTTCGGTGTCGGTCACCGCGTAGTGCGTGAACCACCAGCTCAGGAAGCCGTACAGGGAGGCTGCCGGGACGAGTACCGCGAGCCCGGTCAGGAGGGTGACCGTGGTGAGCCTCGTCAGCTGCTCGTGCGCCTGGTCCGGGTCGTGCGCGGCCCACCCCATGAGCACGGCGACCGGCGCCCAGGCGCGCCGCAGCGGGGTCACCGGGTGCAGCCGTCGCTCGGCCACCTCCCGCCGCTCCCGTCCGCCGGCCCGTCCGCCGGGCTCTTCCGCGGGATCCGCGCCGGGCCGTTCGCCGGGAAGCGCTCCGGGCGTGTTCACAGCCCCGCCGATCGGGCCTCGCCCAGCTCGGTCAGCCGGTCCCGCAGCCGTTCCGCCTCGGCCGGGTCCAGGCCGGGGATGGTGGCGTCCGTGGCCGCGGCCGCGGTGTGCAGCTGGACGGTCGCCAGCCCGAAGCGCCGCTCGACGGGACCGGAGGTGACCTCGACGAGCTGCATGCGTCCGTAGGGCACCACGGTCTCCTCACGCCACAGCACGCCCCGGCGGATCAGCAGGTCGTCGGCCCGCTCGGCGTACCGCCAGGACCGCCAGTTGCGGCCCACCAGCACCCAGCCCCACAGCAGCAGGGCCATCGGCGGCAGCGCGAGGAGCGCCCAGCCGGGCCCGGCGAGCAGGCCGAGCAGCAGCCCCAGGACGATGGCCGGCAGCCCCAGCCACACCACCAGCAGCAGCCGCCGCATCCGCAGCAGCCCCGGCGGCAGTCCCCTCCAGGCGGGTTCGCCGCCCTCCGGCACAGTCCCCGTTCCCATGCCGCAAGCGTACGTACGACAGACTGTGTGCATGACTCCTACGACGGAGACCACGGTCGGGATCGGCGGCGCCGCGGAGAGCACCGACATGGTGCTCAACATCGGGCCCCAGCACCCGTCCACGCACGGCGTGCTGCGGCTGCGGCTCGTGCTGGACGGCGAGCGGATCACCCACGCCGAGCCGGTCATCGGCTATATGCACCGGGGTGCGGAGAAGCTCTTCGAGGCGCGCGACTACCGCCAGATCATCATGCTGGCCAACCGCCACGACTGGCTCTCGGCCTTCGCGAACGAACTGGGCGTGGTCCTCGCCGTCGAGCGGATGCTCGGCATGGAGGTCCCCGAGCGCGCGGTCTGGATGCGCACCCTCCTCGCGGAGCTGAACCGGGTGCTGAACCACCTGATGTTCCTCGGCTCGTACCCGCTGGAGCTCGGCGGCATCACCCCGGTGTTCTACGCCTTCCGTGAGCGCGAGGAACTCCAGAACGTCATGGAGGAGATCTCCGGCGGGCGCATGCACTACATGTTCAACCGCGTGGGCGGCCTCAAGGAGGACCTGCCCGCCGGCTGGACCGCACGCGCGCGTACCGCCGTCGCGGAGGTGCGCTCCCGGATGGACCGGTTCGACGACCTGGTGCTCGGCAACGAGATCTTCCGGGGACGCACCCGGGGTGTCGGCGTCCTCGCGCCGGAGACCGTGCACGCCTACGGCGTGAGCGGGCCCATCGCGCGCGCCTCCGGGGTGGACTTCGACCTGCGCCGTGACGAGCCGTACCTGGCGTACGGGGACCTGCGGGACACCCTGAAGGTCGTCACCCGGCAGGAGGGCGACTGCCTGGCCCGCTTCGAGTGCCTGCTGGAACAGACGCACAACGCCCTCGACCTGGCCGACGCATGCCTGGACCGGCTGGCCGAGCTGCCGCCGGGACCCGTCAACCAGCGCCTCCCCAAGGTGCTCAAGGCGCCCGAGGGGCACACCTACGCCTGGACCGAGAACCCGCTCGGCATCAACGGCTACTACCTGGTCAGCAAGGGCGAGAAGACCCCGTACCGGCTGAAGCTGCGCTCCGCCTCGTACAACAACATCCAGGCGCTGACCGAGCTGCTGCCCGGGACGCTGGTCGCGGACATGGTGGCGATCCTCGGCTCACTGTTCTTCGTGGTCGGGGACATCGACAAGTAGATCCCCGAGAGAGCCGCCCGGAATGCCGACGGGCTGGAGGAGCCAGCCGAAGTCGCCGAGACCGCCGGGCGCGGTGAGCTCGGCGGCGGCTGCGGCGCCCGTGAGGGCGCGCACGTAGGCCGCGGGGTCGGTGGAGGCGAGGGCCAGCGGGGGGCGCGCGCCGCTGACGCCCAGGGCGTGCAGGGCCGCGCGCTGGGTCAGCAGGCGTGCTCCCGGCAGGGCGCAGGCGTCCAGCGCCACGTGTGCCGTGATGTCGCAGGAGCCGTCCGGGACGGGGGCGGTCTGCCGGCCGGCGCGGAACCCGGTGAGCGTCCCGAAGGGGGGCCGGGAGCCCGCGCGGTGCGCGTAGTCGACGGCGACGGCCAGACCGCGGTCCAGGGCGGCCACGGCGGCGGCCCAGGCGGTGTCCCTGGGGAGGCCGATCTCGGCGCGGTGCCCTTCGGCGGTCAGCGGCCACCAGCGCTCCAGCCACCGCGCCCGCGCGCCCGCGACCGGCTCCCCGAGGCGCTCGGTGCCGTCCCGCCGTACGAGCACCAGGCGGGGCACGCGGTCCGGGCCGGCCTCCACGACGTCGACCGGCACGTTGTCCAGCCATTCGTTCGCGAACAGCAGCCCGGTGACGCCCTCCGGGAGCTCACCGCGCCACTCGATCCGCTCGTCGAGGCCCGCGGGCCGGTCAGCGACCTCGACGGCGCACACCCGCGCCCGGGCGGCGACATCCGGTGGCAGCGCGGCCAGGACTCCGGCGGCCAGCTCCCCCCGGCCGGCGCCCATGTCCACGAACGCCGTCTCGGCGGGCCGTCCCAGCGCCTCGTCGATCCGGCACAGCAGCCGGGCCACGGCGCCGGCGAAGAGGGGTGAGGCGTGCACGGAGGTGCGGAAGTGCCCCGCGGGCCCCTCCGGCCGGCGGTAGAACCCGTCCTGCCCGTACAGCGCCTCCTGGGCCGCCGCACGCCATCCGCGCCACTCGCCGTCCGCCTCGTCCGCCACGCGCTCAGGCTAGGCCCTGTCGCCACACTCCCGGCGCCGGGCACAGGACCGGCCGCGCGGGGCGGGGCGAGGCGGCGATCCATCACGCAGCCGCGCACCCGCGGTCCGCGCGGCCCATGCGGCCTGTGCGGCTTGTGCGGCCCATGCGGGCCTGTGCTGTCCGTGTGGCCCGCGTGGCCCGTGTGGCCTGTGCTGCCTGTGGCCCGTGTGGCCTGTGCTGTCCATGTGGTCCGTGCGGTCCGTGCGGTCCGCGCTGTCCGCGCGGCCCGTGCGACCCGTGCGACCCGCGCCCGCGCCGTGCGCTCCGGCCGAGGCCGTGCGCGAGCGCCGTGCACCACCACCGGGCTCCGGCGGCTCCCGCGTGGCCTCGCCGGCGCGGCCCCGGCCGTGCGGGATCACGAGGCATCCACCTTGCGGAGTACGCCCGCCCGTCGCGGATCGACCCTCCGGTTGACCCCTGCACACTGCACGCTTCCCTACATTGGGTTACGTGCAGCGCCTCTATGACTTCCTCCGCAGACATCCCGCGTGGGTCGACGGCTTCTGGGCCGTCGTCCTCTTCGGGCTCTCCTGCGTGAGTCTGACGAACCTCGACGGGGCGCCGGACCACCACGGAACGCTCTCCGTGGGGCTCGCGATCTCCGCGGTCCTGTCCCTGGTCGTCGCGCTGCGCCGCCGTATGCCCGAGAAGATGCTCCTGGTGGCCGTCGCGACGGGACTGGCGCAGCTGGTCCTCGACGAGGAGGCCATGGTCGCCGACTTCGCCATGCTGGTGATCATCTACACGGTCGCCGCGGACGGAGCCCGCTGGGCCTCCCGCATCGGCCTGGTCGGCGGTCTGTGCGCCGGCACCCTGGCGCAGATCCGCTGGTCGGCCCCCGAGTCGAGCCCGCTGGGCAACGCCGCGGTCGCGATGTTCCAGACCGTGCCGTTCGCCCTGGCCTGGGTCCTCGGCGACTCGCTGCGCACCCGCCGCGCCTATCTCGCCCAGCTGGAGGAGCGCGCCGCCCGACTGGAGAAGGAGCGCGAGGCGCAGGCCAAGGTCGCGGTCGCCGCCGAGCGCGCCCGTATCGCCCGCGAGCTGCACGACGTCGTCGCGCACAACGTCTCGGTGATGGTGGTGCAGGCGGACGGCGCCGCATACGTCCTCGACACCGCCCCCGACCAGGCGAAGAAGGCACTGGAGACGATCTCCGGGACCGGCCGCCAGGCCCTCGCCGAGATGCGCCGCCTGCTCGGCGTGCTGCGCACCGGCGAGCACACGGAGGCCGGCGAGTACGTCCCCCAGCCCGACGTCGAGCAGATCGACGAGCTCGTCGAGCAGTGCCGCAGCTCGGGCCTGCCCGTCGACTTCAAGGTGGAGGGCACCCCGCGCCCGCTGCCCAGCGGTGTCGAGCTGACGGCGTACCGGATCGTCCAGGAGGCACTGACCAACACCCGCAAGCACGGGGGACCCAACGCGGGGGCCAGCGTGCGCCTGGTGTACTTCGACGACGGACTCGGGCTGCTCGTCGAGGACGACGGCAAGGGCGCCCCGCACGAGCTGTACGAGGAGGGCGGCGCCGACGGCCGGGGCCACGGGCTGATCGGCATGCGTGAGCGCGTCGGCATGGTGGGCGGCACCCTGGACGCGGGCCCCCGCCCCGGCGGAGGCTTCCGCGTCAGCGCACTGCTGCCGCTGAAGCCGGCGCACTGACCACCGACCACGGTGGTCGCCGCGGCCCTGGCGGCCCCGCTGGAGTCCGCCGCGCAGGCCGTCCAGCCGCCCGCGGACATCCTCCGGGTGCGGGAGACCACCGGCCGGCTTGACGGACGGGCCGGGGGGACCGGCCCTGACCACCGTGTTCTCTGCTCGTACGTCCGGACTCAGTCGTGCTGGGCGGCGCCGCCACCAGGCTCTCGGTGGTGCCACTGCTGAGCGGAGGGATCCCCGGTGTAGGGCTCCGCGGTTCCGTAGGGCGGATTCGCCGGGTAGGACCGGTCGTCGCCCGGGCGGGGCCGCCCCTGAGCGGCCGGGTCGAGCGAGGCGGAGCCACGGGGCTGCCGGTCGTGTGCGGCTGTCTCCGCCGCGGCACGGAACTCCTCGCGCATCCGGGAGCGGCCGATCGGGTCGAGCGTCTGCTCGCCGCCGGGTGCCTCGTATCCGAAGGCCCCGGATCCGGTCCCGTCGGCGGAGTACCCGCCTGCGCCGGGATCCGCAGGACCATGGTGCTCCGGCACGAACCGGGAGACGGAGAAGTCGGGCTGCTCCTCCTCTCCGCCGCCGTGGCTGATGGCTTGCGGCAGCATGACCAGCGAGGTCGTTCCGGCCTGGGCACCCGACGGGCGGAGCTGGACCCGGATGCCGTGCCGGTCGGCGAGGCGGCCGACCACGAACAGGCCCATGCGCCGGGAGACCTCGGCATCCACGGTCGGAGGATTGGCCAGCTTGTCGTTGATGTCGGCGAACTCCTCGGCGGTCAGGCCGATGCCGTGGTCGTGGATCTCGACCAGGATCCGGCCGTCGGCCAGCCGGGTGGCCGAGACCCGGACCGGGAAGTGCGGGGAGGAGAACTGGATGGCGTTCTCCAGCAGTTCGGCGAGGAGGTGCACCAGGTCGGTGACCGCCTTGCCGTGGATGTCGGTCTCGGGGACGTTGCTGATCTCGATGCGTGCGTAGTTCTCCACCTCGGAGGAGGCAGCGCGCAGTACGTCGATCAGCGGCACCGGCTGGTACCACTTCCGGCCCGGCTCCTGGCCTGCGAGGACCAGCAGGTTCTCACCGTTGCGCTGCATACGGGTTGCCAGGTGGTCCAGTTGGAACAGGATGTCCAGCTGTTCCGGTTCGGACTCGCGGTGCTCCAGGTCCGTGATGAGTTCCAGCTGGCGCTGGATGAGGCCCTGGTTGCGCTTGGAGAGGTTGCTGAAGATGGCGTTGAGGTTGCCCCGCAGCAGCGCCTGTTCGGCGGCGAGGCGAACCGCCTTGCCGTGGATCTGGTCGAACGCCCGGGCCACCTCGCCGATCTCGTCGGTGCTGGTGATCGGAATGGGTTCCACCTCGGTGTTGACGCGCCCCGGGTCGGTGCGCGACAGCAGCTCGACCATCGCGGGCAGCCGCTGCCCGGCGACCTCCAGGGCGGCGTTGCGGAGCCGCACCATGCAGCGGCTCATGGACCGGGCCATCAGCGCGGCCACCACGAAAGCGGCGAGCACACCCGCGAGTACGGCCGTCGAGTCGGTGATCGCGTCGGACCTGGCGTTGTCGGCGACGGCGTTGGCGTCGTGTGCGGCCTGGTCCGCCATCTTCTGCTCGATGCCGCGGTACGCGTCGAACGTGTGGGTCAT
Organism: Streptomyces sp. PSU-S4-23; assembly: GCF_055632315.1. NCBI lineage: Bacteria > Bacillati > Actinomycetota > Actinomycetes > Kitasatosporales > Streptomycetaceae > Streptomyces > Streptomyces sp. PSU-S4-23. Next base: position 4,865,010 of record NZ_JBVMUU010000002.1, read on the forward strand.
CGAGGAGAAGTAGCCGTCCGGCGTGATGCCCTTCTCCTTCAGGGCCCTGGAGGACGTTCCGGAGGCGACCGCGTGGATCATCGCGGTCCGGTCCGGCGGCGCCACATAGTCCCGGCCGGCCTCCCGTGCCCGGGCCCGGTCACTCTCCTGCCGCGCCTTGTCACGGGCCTCCGCCGTGGCCAGGGCCCGTTGCAGCTGTGCCTCGTCCTGCGCGGTGCCACCGGCCGTGTACTCGCCGATCGCGACCTGCTCCAGGAACGCGTAGGACGTGAGGGTGCTCGACTGCGTCTTGCGATCAGCGGCCGGGACCTCGCCCTGTACCAGGACGTGCATGCCGATCGAGCGGGAGAGCGACTCGGCGGACTCGGCGAGCGAGAGCGCGTACAGGGTGCGGCCGAAGCTGGTGTTGCTGCTGGTGCCGAAGCCCAGGTCGTTGGCGAACTCGGTGAGCGGGTGCTGGATCTCGCCGTACGCCAGCTCGGTCCGCACACCGGGAAGCTGGTCCGTGTAAGCGTTCTGGCGCACCCGGACGAGGTCCGGCTCGACTTTGAGGAAGTTGTCCAGCCGGCGCTTGAGCCCTTCGTTCTCCGGTATGTGCTCGACGGCGGCGTGGAAATCCGCCGCGGCCCGGTCCGTGGCTTCACGGGCCTTGGCCACGTCGGCGTTCCCGGTGTCGCCTTCCAGGAGCGGTACCACGCTGATGTCGCGCTCGTTCATCAGCGCGTGACCGTAGCCGGCCGCGGCGCGTTCCAGGTTCGCCATCCGGTACGCGTCGTCCGCCTGCTGCCAGCGGTCGATGGACTCTTTGACGTTGAAGGCGCCCACCACCAGCGCGACGACGACGGGGATCAGCACGATGGCGACGAGCTTGGTTCGCACATGCCAGTTCCGTACGTCATGACGCGGTGGCGGTGCGGGCTTCGAGGGTGAATCGGTGTCCGCGGACCGCTTGCCGGTGCCTCGCGGAGGCGTGAGACTTCCGGGGGCGGGCCGGGCGGCGTTTGGTGATATGCGGGGTGTGTTCCTCACTCGACCGACCTCTCGCGTCGACACACCGATGTGCCTGTGTACTTGTGTGAAGCGGATTCCAGCACGGCATGCAGGTGCCCTCCAAATGCCGGTGGAAGGCCCACCGACCTGTGGAATGACCGGCAAGACAGGTATAGGTGCGTTTCTCCGGTCTGGAATGCGAGGTAAGCGGGTGTTGCGGAGCGGACCGGGCGCAGAGGCTGTGACGTGATCGTCTTCGCGCTGTCGGCGGCCGGCGAACGAATGCCCTTGCGAACGAACGTCGGTGTGACGGGCCCGGGCGGGGCTTTGTGCTCGCGTACGCTGGTCGTATGACTGATGCGTCGGAAGAATCCTCGGCCGGACGCATACGCGTCATGCTCGTCGACGACCAGGTGCTGCTGCGCACCGGGTTCCGGATGGTGCTCGCCGCCCAGCCGGACATGGAGGTCGTCGCGGAGGCGGGCGACGGCGTCGAGGCACTCCAGGTGCTGCGCGCCACCGAGGTCGACGTGGTCCTCATGGACGTCCGCATGCCGAAGCTCGACGGTGTGGAGACCACCCGGCGCATCTGCGCGGAACCGGACCCCCCGAAGGTGCTGATCCTGACCACGTTCGACCTCGACGAGTACGCCTTCTCCGGGCTGAAGGCGGGCGCCTCCGGCTTCATGCTCAAGGACGTGCCGCCGGGCGAACTGCTGGCCGCCATCCGCTCCGTGCACAGCGGCGACGCGGTGGTCGCGCCCTCCACCACCCGCCGTCTCCTCGACCGGTTCGCGCCGATGCTGCCGGGCGGTGCCACCAAGCCCCGGCACAAGGAGCTGGAACGGCTCACCGACCGCGAGCGCGAGGTCATGGTGCTGGTCGCACAGGGCCTGTCCAACGGCGAGATCGCGGCCCGGCTGGTGCTGTCCGAGGCGACCGTGAAGACCCATGTGGGGCGCATCCTGACGAAGCTGGGGCTCAGGGACCGGGTGCAGGTGGTCGTCCTGGCGTACGAGACCGGTCTGGTACGGGCGGGCGGGCACGGTTGAGTTCTCGCGTGACCGTCGTGTGACCGGCGCCCACTAAGGTCTGCGCATGCTCCTGTGGATCAACGGCCCCTTCGGGGGCGGCAAGACACAGACCGCACACGAGATCCGGCGACGGCTGCCCGGCAGCGTCATCTGCGATCCCGAGCACGCCGGTTTCGGGCTGCGGCGCATGCTGCCGCCCGAACTGCGCGGAGACTTCCAGGATCTGGTGTCCTGGCGGAAGGGCGTGGTCGAGGTCCTCGATCTGGCGCTGACCGAGCACGACGGTGTGGTCATCGCCCCCATGACGGTCACCGACCCGGACTACTTCGCCGAGACGGTCGGCCGGCTGCGCGAACTGGGCCACGACGTCCGCCACTTCGCGCTGCTCGCAGAGCGCGAGACCGTCCTGGGACGGCTGCGCGAGCGCAGCCTCGGACACGTCCTCCAGCACGTCGCCGGGAAGGGCGCCCCGCCGCGCGAGGAGAGCTGGGCCGTGCAGCAGCTCGACCACTGTCTGGAGCGGCTGCGCGAGCCGGAGTTCGCCGAGCACCTGTGGACCGACAACACGACGGTGCCCAAGACGGCGGACCGGATCGCCGTGCTCGCCGGGCTGACGCTCAGGCCCAACACCGAGGGCGTCCTGCGCACCCGGCTGCGGCAGGCACGGGTCGGGCTGAAGCACATCCGCCTCGACTGACAGCAGCTGAGAGCCGGCGCCGGCTACCGGAGGATGCCTTCCAGGAAGTCGCTGCCCAGGCGGGCCACCGCGGTCACGTCCAGCTGGTGCAGGACGTACCGGCCGCGGCGGCGGGTGGTGAGCAGGCCCGCCTTCTTCAGCGTGCTCAGGTGCCGGGATATCTCCGGCGCCGTCATGCCGTGCACCCGGGCCAGCTCGCTGGTGGTGAACGCGCTGCGGGCCAGACTGCGGCACATGCGCATCCGCACCGGGTGGGACAGCGCGGCCAGGCGCAGGGTCAGCTGCTCCACCGAGGGCGGCGCCGCCGGATCCCCGGAGCCAGCCGGGTAGTGCAGCACCGGCTGCCAGCCGAACCGGTGCAGCACCATCAGGTGCGGCCGGCCCAGGCCGGTCGGGACCAGCAGCAGGCCGCCGTCTCCCGTGGCCGTACGCCCCTGGGCGAGCTTGTCGACGGTGATCCGGCCCGCCGCCTCGTCCAGCCTCACCGCCGACGACACCGACGCCAGCGCCTCGCCCAGGCCCCTGCGCCGCAGGAGATCCGTCTTGTGCCGGGCGTCGGCCGCGAGCTGGTGGCGCAGCCGTGCCCAGGTGTCCGCGAAGAACGCCTCCTCGCAGTCCTCCAGGAACCGCCGCAGCCAGGCCCGCGTCCGCGGCGGGTCGGCCATCAGCCGCTCGCTGAAGCGCAGTTGCCGCGGGCCGCGCGCGGCGGCCAGCTCCAGGGTGCGGTGGCGCACCGCGGGGTCCGAGAGCGCGCTCGGCCCGGGCCCGCCGTAGCAGAGGCTGCAGGCGAACTCCATGGCCGCGTCCACGAACTGCTCGTCGCTGAGCTTGTCCAGCAGGTCGAGGTCCTCGCCGAGTGTCGCTCCGGGCAGTGCGGTGCCGCCCGGGATGCCCGCACACGGCAGGAAGAGGTCGGAGAACGTCGACCGCCACAGGAAGTCCGCCTCGCACATCCGGTCGGCCAGATGCGGGTCGAGCCGCGCGGTCACACCCGTCACCCAGCCCTGCAGGCCCGGATGGTGGCCCGGCTCGGCCAGCGCGTGCAGCGCCATGCTGAGCTCGGCCAGGGGCGAGGGCGCGACGGAGACCCTCTCCGGCCGCAGCCCGCTGACGTCGATGTCCACGCTCATGACCTCATGGTGCACTGTGCCACCGACAACGGGGGCGGTCCGTGCGCGTATCAGGCGCCGGCACCCGGGAGCCGCTCCACGAACCGGGCCACCGCCGCCTTCACGTCGTCCGCCGTCCACACCAGCCCGTCGGCCCGTACACCGACCTCGGTGAGGGCCAGACCGGGGCCGCGGTGGTCCCACGGGTTGGCGAACAGGAGGGTCCCGGTCTCCTCGGCCTGCCGGATCGCCGCCTCCGCGAGGACGTCGGCGTCGTACGGCAGCCAGACCTGGAACTCATGGGTGTGCGGCTGCCCGGGGTGGACGCGCGCCCACGGCACCCCGGCCGCGGCGAAGCCCTCGCGCAGCGCCGCGGCGACCACGCGCGCGTGGCGCACGTACTCCGGCAGCCGGGGCAGCTCCCGCTGAAGGCCGGCGAGGGCCGACAGCACCGTCGGGAACTGCTGCAGGACCATGCCGCCGTAGCGGTGCCGCCAGGTCTTGGCCTGCTCGACCAGTGTCCTGGGACCCGCGAGGGCCGCACCGCCGTAGCCGTCGAGGGACTTGTAGAACGACACATAGACGCTGTCCGCGAGGTCCGCGATCTCCTCCAGGGGGCGGCCGAAATGGACCGTCGTCTCCCACAGACGCGCACCGTCGAAGTGCACCACCGCGTCGCGTTCCCGGGCGGCCTCGACGACCTCGGTCAGCTCCTCGAAGGAGGGCAGGACGAAACCGGCGTCCCTGAGGGGCAGTTCGAGCATCAGCGCGCCGAAGGGCTCCTCGAAGCCGCGTACCTCGCCGGCGGTCGGCAGCCGGGGTTCGCCGGTCAGCAGCACCGGGCGCAGCCCGCCGACCTCGCGCAACGCGTTGCGTTCGTGCACCTCGGGGTGGGCCAGCGCGTGCAGGGCCACGGTCGGGTCGCCCGTGCGGGCGGCCCAGCAGCGCAGGGCGACCTGCTGGGCCATCGTGCCGGTGGGGAAGAAGGCGGCGGCCTCCTTGCCGAGCAGCCCGGCCACCCGCTGCTCCAGGGCCTCGACGATCCCCGTCCCGTACATGTCCGCGGTCTCGTCCAGGTCGTACAGATCCTGCGCGCCCTCGCCCTGGAGCAGGGCCAGCCGCTCCCGGAGCGTGCCCAGGAAGCCCGGGCGCGCCAGGACGTGTTCCGCGCGGCGGTAGGCGGCGATGCGGCGAGCCCGTCGCCGGCGCTGCTCCTCGTCCGCGGACCCGGCCGGCTGCTCCTCGTCCGCGGACCCGGTCGGCGCCGTCGCCTGCCGCTCCGCCGCCCGGCGCTCCGCCTGCCGCTCCTCGTCCCGCTCCGCCGTCCCCACCGTGTCCCCCTTCGCCGTCCCCACCCGTCCCCCTCCGCACCTCGCGCTCGTGCCCGGATCATCCCGCGGGCCCGTACCGCCGGGCACCCGTTTTTCGCCCTCTGCGCGACGTGCGGAAACCCACAGCCTGTGGACGACGGGTCGGCCCGCGAACCGATCGCGTTAACATGACGAGAAATCGTCCGGTACCCAGAGCGGACTGGAACGGGAAGGCCACGGTCGAGTGAGTACAGTCCAACAGCCAGACGCCAAGGACCGCCCCGCGCGGCTCACGGTGGGCGTCGTAGGAGCCGGCCGGGTCGGGCCCGCCCTCGCCGCGTCCCTGCAACTGGCCGGGCACCGCCCCGTCGCCGCCTCCGGAGTCTCCGACGCCTCCCGGCGGCGTGCCGCGCGGATGCTTCCCGACGTGCCGGTCGTCGCGCCCTCCGAGGTCCTGGAGCGAGCCGAGCTGGTCCTGCTGACCGTTCCGGACGACGCGCTGCCGGGCCTTGTCAAGGGGCTCGCCGAGACCGGCGCCGTGCGCCCGGGACAGCTCCTCGTGCACACCTCCGGGCGGTACGGGACGAGGGTGCTGGACCCCGCCCTGCGCGCGGGAGCCCTGCCGCTGGCCCTGCACCCCGCGATGACCTTCACCGGCACCCCGGTGGACGTGCAGCGACTGGCCGGGTGCTCCTTCGGCGTCACCGCGCCCGAGGAACTGCGGCTGGCCGCCGAGGCCCTCGTGATCGAGATGGGCGGCGAACCCGAGTGGATCGCCGAGGAGATGCGCCCGCTGTACCACGCGGCCCTCGCCCTCGGCGCCAACCACCTGGTCACCCTGGTCGCCGAGTCCATGGAGCTGCTGCGCGGGGCGGGGGTCGAGGCCCCCGACCGCATGCTCGGCCCGCTGCTCGGCGCCGCCCTCGACAACGCACTGCGCTCCGGGGACGCCGCCCTGACCGGCCCCGTCGCACGCGGGGACGCGGGCACGGTCGCCGCGCACGTCACCGAGCTGCGCAGGCACGCCCCGCAGACCGTGGCCGGCTATCTGGCGATGGCCCGCGCGACCGCCGACCGGGCCCTGGCCCACGGGCTGCTCAAGCCGGAGCTGGCCGAGGACCTCCTCGGGGTACTCGCAGGCGGCACGGACCTGCCGGAGCACGGGGAGGAGCAATGAGCCGCCGTACGGTCGAACTGGTCCCCACCGTGGAGGACCTGCGGTTCGCGCAGGACCGCCACGCGGTGCCGGGACGCACCGCCGTCGTCATGACCATGGGGGCCCTGCACGAGGGCCACGCCACCCTGATCAGGGCGGCCCGCAGACACGTCGGCGCCCAGGGTTTCGTGATCGTCACCGTCTTCGTGAACCCGCTGCAGTTCGGCCGGGGCGAGGACCTCGACCGCTACCCGCGCACCCTGGACGCCGATCTGAAGGTCGCCGAGCAGGCCGGCGCGGACACCGTGTTCGCCCCGTCCGCCGACGAGGTCTACCCCGGCGGCGAGCCCCAGGTGCGGATCTCCGCGGGCCCCATGGGCGAGCGCCTCGAAGGGGCCTTCCGCCCCGGTCACTTCGACGGCATGCTCACCGTGGTCGGCAAGCTGCTGCACCTCACCCGCCCCGACGTGGCGCTGTTCGGGCAGAAGGACGCCCAGCAACTGGCCCTGATCCGCCGGATGGTCCGCGACCTGAACTTCGGGGTGGAGATCGTCGGCGTGCCCACCGTGCGCGAGGACGACGGTCTGGCCCTCTCCAGCCGCAACCGCTATCTGTCGCCCGACGAACGGCACACCGCGCTCGCCCTCTCCCGGGCCCTGTTCGCGGGCCGCGACCGGCACGCCGCCCAGGAGGCCCTGCGCGCGCGTGCCCGCGAGGTGCCCGCCACGCACGCGCGCGCCGAGGCCCTCAGCGCCATAGGGGAGTCGCGCGCCGCCGCCGATGCGCACGCGGTCGCGAAGGCCGCCCCCGGGGGCCCCGCCGCCGTCCGCGCCGCCGCCCGTCTCGTCCTCGACGAGGCCGCCCACCTGGACCCTCCGCTGGCCCTGGACTACCTGGCCCTGGTGGACCCGGCGGACTTCACCGAGATCCACGACGACTTCACCGGCGAGGCGGTCCTCGCCGTCGCCGCCCGGGTGGGCACCACCCGGCTGATCGACAACATCCCCCTCTCCTTCGGAGCCCCCGAACCCGTCGACCCCTACGGAGCCGCCTCGTGACCAGCACAGGCATACGACTGCACGCGCCCGCCCCAGGGTGGTCCATCCCCGCGGACGTCGTGGTCGTCGGCTCCGGGGTGGCCGGTCTCACCGCGGCCCTGCGCTGCGGGGCCGCCGGCCTGCGGACGGTCGTGGTCACCAAGGCCCGTCTGGACGACGGCTCGACCCGCTGGGCGCAGGGCGGCATCGCGGCGGCCCTGGGCGAGGGCGACAGCCCCGAACAGCACCTGGACGACACCCTGGTGGCGGGGGCCGGCCTGTGCGACGAGGAGGCCGTGCGGATCCTGGTGACCGAGGGCCCCGACGCGGTGCGCCGGCTCATCTCCACCGGCGCGCAGTTCGACACCGACGACGAGGGGGGCATCCAGCTCACCCGTGAGGGCGGCCACCACCGCCGCCGCATCGCGCACGCCGGCGGCGACGCGACCGGCGCCGAGATCTCCCGGGCGCTCGTGGCGGCCGTACGCGCGCGCGGAATGCGCACGATCGAGAACGCGCTGGTCCTGGACCTGCTCACGGACGCCGACGGCCGCACCGCGGGCGTGACCCTGCACGTCATGGGCGAGGGCCAGCACGACGGCGTGGGCGCCGTGCACGCCCCCGCCGTGGTCCTCGCCACCGGCGGCATGGGCCAGGTCTTCTCCGCGACCACCAACCCGTCGGTGTCCACCGGCGACGGCGTGGCCCTGGCCCTGCGCGCCGGCGCCGAGGTCAGCGACCTGGAGTTCGTGCAGTTCCACCCCACGGTGCTGTTCCTCGGCCCGGACGCCGAGGGCCAGCAGCCGCTGGTGTCCGAGGCGGTGCGAGGCGAGGGCGCCCACCTGGTGGACGGGGACGGCGTGCGGTTCATGACCGGGCAGCACGAACTGGCCGAGCTGGCGCCCCGCGACATCGTCGCCAAGGGCATCATGCGCCGTATGCAGGAGCAGGGCGCCGAGCACATGTTCCTCGACGCCCGCCACTTCGGCGCCGACATGTGGGAGCACCGCTTCCCGACGATCCTCGCCGCCTGCCGCGCCAACGGGATCGACCCGGTCACCGAGCCGATCCCGGTCGCTCCGGCCGCCCACTACGCCTCCGGGGGCGTGCGCACCGACTCCCACGGCCAGACCACCGTGCCGGGCCTGTACGCGTGCGGCGAGGTCGCCTGCACGGGCGTCCACGGCGCCAACCGGCTCGCCTCCAACTCCCTCCTCGAGGGCCTGGTCTACGCCGAGCGCATCGCCGCCGACATCGTGCAGGGCCGGGCGGACCGCGGCCTGGCCGCGCGCCCGCCCCAGCCCGTCCCGGACCCCGAGAGGCCCGCGCACCCGCTGCTCGCCCCCGAGGACCGGTTCACCATCCAGCGGATCATGACGGAGGGCGCCGGAGTCCTCCGGTCGGCGGCCTCGCTGCAGAAAGCCGCGGACCACCTCCAGCGGCTGCACAGCGACGCCCGTGACGCGCTCGACGAGAAGGGCAAGACCTCCGAGCCCGGCGTCGACACCTGGGAGACCACCAACCTCCTGTGTGTGGCCCGGGTGCTGGTGGCCGCCGCGCTGCTGCGCGAGGAGACCCGCGGCTGCCACTGGCGCGAGGACCACGGGGGGCGCGACGACACCGCCTGGCGCCGCCACATCGTCGTACGGCTGCATCCGGACCGGACGCTGGCCGTACGCACCACCGACACCGCAGACTTCCCCCCGACCCTCCCCCGCGACCCCGGTTCCGCCACGGCGGCCCGGCCTCCCGTGCCCCAGCGTCCTCAGGAGCAGTGACAGACGTGACCACCCCCGACCTTCCCCTCGTCTCCGGCGGCTGCGGCGGCGGCTGCGCCTGCGGGGCCGAGGGCGCCTCCGACGAGTACGGCGAGTACATGGAGTGCGGGCTCGACCCCGCGCTCGCCGAGCTCCTGGCCGATGCCGGGCTCGACCCCGTGGAGGTCGAGGACATCGCCAACGTCGCCGTCCAGGAGGACCTGGCCCACGGCGTCGATGTGACCACGGTCGCCACGATCCCCGAGGACGCCGTCGCGACCGGCGACTTCGTCGCGCGCGAGGCGGGCGTGGTGGCGGGCCTCAGGGTCGCCGAGGCGGTCGTCTCGGTGGTCTGCACGGACGAGTTCGAGGTCGAGCGCCATGTGGACGACGGCGACCGGGTCGAGGCGGGGCAGAAGCTCCTGACCGTGACGACCCGCACCCGCGACCTGCTCACCGCGGAGCGCAGCGCGCTGAACCTGCTGTGCCGCCTGTCCGGCATCGCGACCGCCACGCGCGCGTGGGCGGACGTCCTGGAGGGCACCAAGGCGCGGGTACGGGACACCCGGAAGACGACACCGGGCCTGCGGTCCCTGGAGAAGTTCGCGGTCCGCTGCGGCGGCGGCGTCAACCACCGCATGTCCCTGTCGGACGCGGCGCTGGTGAAGGACAACCACGTGGTGTCGGCCGGCGGCGTGACGCAGGCGTTCACGGCGGTCCGCGAGATGTTCCCGGACGTGCCGATCGAGGTCGAGGTCGACACCCTGCACCAGCTGCGCGAGGTCGTGGACGCGGGCGCGGACCTGATCCTGCTGGACAACTTCACGCCGGGCGAGTGCGAGGAGGCGGTGGCCGTCGTCGGCGGCCGCGCCCTCCTGGAGGCATCGGGCCGGCTGACCCTTCAGAACGCGAAGGCGTACGCGGACACGGGAGTCGACTTCCTGGCGGTCGGGGCGCTGACGCACTCCTCGCCGATCCTGGACATCGGCCTGGACCTGCGAGCGGCGGAGTAGGTAGGGCCATGCTGCTGACCATCGACGTAGGCAACACGCACACCGTCCTCGGCCTGTTCGACGGCGACGAGATCGTCGAGCACTGGCGCATCTCCACGGACGCGCGCCGCACGGCGGACGAGATGGCGGTGCTCCTCCAGGGCCTGATGGGCATGCATCCGCTGCTCGGCGACGAACTGGGCGAGGGCATCGACGGCATCGCGATCTGCTCGACGGTCCCCTCCGTCCTGCACGAGCTGCGCGAGGTCACCCGCCGCTATTACGGCGACGTCCCCGCGGTCCTGGTGGAACCCGGCATCAAGACCGGCGTCCCGATCCTGATGGACAACCCGAAGGAGGTCGGCGCCGACCGCATCATCAACGCGGTGGCGGCGGTCGAGCTCTACGGGGGCCCCGCGATCGTCGTGGACTTCGGCACGGCGACGACCTTCGACGCCGTCTCGGCGCGCGGCGAGTACGCGGGCGGTGTGATCGCCCCCGGCATCGAGATCTCGGTCGAGGCCCTCGGGGTGCGCGGCGCCCAGCTCCGCAAGATCGAGCTGGCCCGCCCGCGGGCCGTGATCGGCAAGAACACGGTCGAGGCCATGCAGGCGGGCATCGTGTACGGCTTCGCGGGCCAGGTCGACGGGGTGGTCGGGCGCATGGCCCGCGAGCTGGCGGACGACCCGGACGACGTGACGGTCATCGCGACGGGCGGCCTGGCCCCGATGGTCCTGGGCGAGTCCTCCGTGATCGACGAACACGAGCCGTGGCTGACCCTGATCGGTCTGCGCCTGGTCTACGAGCGGAACGCGTCGCGCATGTGACGGGCATCCGCCCGCTGCCGCTGCCGCTGCCGCTGCCGCCCGGCCGACGCTCCCGGGCCGACACTCCAATGGCGAAAAGGCGCACGTCGCCTCCAGGTGAGGGAACCGGGAAGCGACACGACACCCGGGTATGCCGGTTTTGTCCGATTAGCGGTAGCGTCACCGCATGCCCACGCCACACGGATCCCGCGGCGGCCTGGCGTTCGGTGCGGAGGAGCTGCACGTGCTCCGCCGCGCCCTCGCCCTCGCCCTCCAGCCCCGTACCGCCTCCGCCGAGGACGTCCAGGACTGCCTCCGCCTAGCCGAGTCCGTCGACGAGGCGATGCGCGAGGGCGCCCGCCTGAGGGCCTTCCTGCTGTCCGACCTCGCCCGCTACCGGGCCGCCCTTCCCGGCGCCGCCACCGGCTACCTGGCCCTCCTGGAGGACGCTCTGCGCGCCGGCCACCGCCCGGCCCCGGACGACCTCAGCGCCCTGCGCGCCCTGCGCGGCACCCCGGCCGCCGCCGCCCTGCTCGACCGGTGCCGCGACCTCGCCGCGCGCGACGCACGCCCTCACCCCACCCCCCGGCCGGCCGTGATCCCCGCCTCGCGGGCCCGGCTCACGGCGCTGCCGGGCGGCCGCGCGAGCGCGGAGAACCCCACCGAGAAGCCGGCCCGCAAACCGGCCGGCAAGCCGGAGGAGAAACCCCAGAAGCCCGCCCCCCGCCGCGAGCCGCAGACCCCGCGGCCCTCGCGCCCCATCCCGACCCCGGGCGAGGTCTTCCCGCCCAAGCGCAAACCCGGCTCTCCGGCCTCGCACTCCCGGCAGCGGCTGGCCGCGGGCTGACGGCACCGCCGCCCGGCCGCCGCGCCGGACCCGTCCGCGGCACCCGCCGCACCCGCCGCACCGTCCCCCATCCGGTAAGGCCCACCCGACCGGGATCCATCGGGCGGGCCCTGGCTACTCTGGACGCATGGACTACGTCTCCGCACTCCTGCCCCCGGTCGTCATGGCCGTGTTCTTCATCGGGCTGATCAGGGTGATCGTGAAGACCCAGGGCGGCGCCAACAAGGCCAAGGAGGACGCGATCGTCGACGCGGCCCTCACCCGCCCGGGTGCCCCCCAGGCCGCCAAGGACGCCGAGGGCTGATCCCGGGCCGCCCTCGGCGGGGCCCGCGATGCCCCCGCCCTCCGCGGGTCCGGGTGTCCCACCTCGGCGTACGACCCGTGTGCCTTTTCGGTCGTACGCCCTTTTTGTGGGTATTCACGGCTTAAGTGCATGCCTGGTGAGCTATTAGGGACATCTCCCACTATTCTGCTCAGTGTGCCTCGCCCATTGGGAGAACTCGAAGACGCGGTCATGACGAGGGTGTGGAAGTGGAACCGCCCGGTGACTGTTCGAGAAGTCCTCGAAGATCTCCAGCAGGAGCGGTCCATCGCGTACACGACGGTGATGACCGTCCTGGACAATCTCCACCAGAAGGGCTGGGTCCGCCGGGAGGCGGAAGGCCGGGCCTATCGATATGAGGCGGTCTCCACCCGCGCCGCCTATGCGGCCGCGCTGATGAACGAAGCCTGGTCGCAGAGCGACAACCCGGCCGCCGCGCTCGTCGCCTTCTTCGGCATGATGAGCGACGAACAGCGGCAGGCGCTGCGGGACGCCATGCGTGTCGTGCAAGGCCCCGAGAGCCTCCAGGAGCACGGGCGGACCGAAACCGGGACCGCGCCCGGCGCCGAATCCCCCGAATCCTCCGCACGCCCCGATCGTCCGGGCCGGAAGGGCGGCGGGAACCCCGCGGAGAGCGGGAACCCCGGAGAGAACCGCGGCGGGAACAGCGCCGAGAAGCCCGGGCCGAACCCAGGGGAAGAAGCCCGCGGAGATGTGTGACGAGAAGAGCCCCGCCTCGGCCGGGGGCGGCCCCGGGCGATAGCGTCCGCTCATGCCAGCAGAGAGCCCCGAAGCCACCGCAAAAGCCGTCACTGTCCGACGGGCCAGGACGAGCGATGTCCCGGCGGTGCGCCGCCTCCTCGACGCCTACGTCCGGCGCGGCATCCTGCTAGACAAAGCGACCGTCACGCTTTACGAGGACATCCAGGAGTTCTGGGTGGCGGAACGCGACGACAACGGCGAGGTCATGGGCTGCGGCGCCCTGCACGTCATGTGGGAAGACCTGGCGGAAGTCCGCACTCTCGCGGTGGTGCCCGAGGCCAAGGGGCTCGGCGTCGGGCACCAGTTGCTGGAGAAGTTGCTGCAGACCGCCCGCTGGCTCGGCGTTCGCCGCGTTTTCTGCCTGACCTTCGAAGTGGACTTCTTCGGGAAGCACGGCTTCGTCGAGATCGGCGAGACACCGGTGGACACCGATGTCTACGCCGAGCTGATGCGGTCCTATGACGAGGGCGTGGCGGAGTTCCTCGGTCTCGAACGAGTGAAACCGAACACCTTGGGCAACAGCCGGATGCTTCTGCATCTGTGATCGCCGAGGGATCGTGCGGGACTATTCGGCCGTGCTTCACACCGGAGACCGCTGCCCACGTTCCCTATGTCCGAAACGCGCATGTTTCTGGTCTCCCGGCCGCCGGTCTGTCTCTCCGGGGGGTTTGTGTTTTTCCAGCAAAAGCGGTTTGCTTTCCGACGTACTGCAGTACTGCATATAACAGGGGACGCGAAACAAGCGGCACAGGCCGCGGACCCTCGGCCCTGAAGTTATGGATGAAAGGAAATCCGGTGGCACAGAAGGTTCAGGTCCTTCTTGTCGACGACCTCGACGGCGGCGAGGCGGACGAGACCGTGACGTTCGCGCTGGACGGCAAGACGTATGAGATCGATCTCACGACCGCGAACGCGGACAAGCTCCGCGGCCTTCTCGACCCCTATGTGAAGGGCGGTCGTCGTACCGGAGGCCGTGCGGCCGGCGGGCGTGGCAAGGCCCGCGCCGCCGCTTCCGCGGGCAGCCAGGACACCGCGCAGATCCGCGCCTGGGCGAAGGAGAACGGTCTCGAGGTCAACGACCGTGGCCGTGTTCCGGCGTCCATCCGCGAGGCCTACGAGAAGGCGAACGCCTGAGCGCACGCGCGTCGCAGCCGGACCCGGTGGCACTGCGTTGCCATCGTGTCGACCAGCCGTACCAGATCGGGGGCGCCCCCACCGCCCCCCAAGGCCGACAGTGTCGGCAGCAGGAGTCCGACCTCGCACCCCGGCTCGGGGGGCCGCAGCCAGACGGCGGCCCCCTGTGAGACGCTCCGGCCCAGGGGAAGTGGCCGGGACCCCGGGGTGCCGACCCGGCCGGGAGGCGCCCCGCCGCCCGCGGCCCATCCCGGAGGCAGCGGTGCCTCGACGCACCGGCCCGCCCCGATCGCCGTGAGATCCAGGGGCACGCCGCCCCACTCGAGCCAGTCGAGCAGCCCCGGCAGCTCCTCCGCGCTGCCCGCGGCCACCAGCAGCCGCATGCGCCCGCCGCACAGGGCCACCGGGGAGCCGGGCCCCAGATGCCGCAGGGCGGCCGAGCCGGCCTCCGCGGGGGCCTCCAGCACGTCGAAGCGCAGGCCCGTCGCCAGCCGCACCGGCTCCCCGGGCACCGTCGCCCAGCCCAGCTCGTTCTCGTACCACCGGCGCACCGCGTCGCCTCGGGCGCCCGCGTCGCCCGGGTCGCCCGGGTCGAAAGGCCGTCGGGGAGGGGGCACTGTGGAGACCATGCCAGGAGCAACAGCCGGAACGGGGCAGAGGTTACGCTATGTGGTGGAATGGCCGCGCTGAGTGCCGGAAAAGGGGGCGTGCGGGGGTGTTCGGCGGCGCAAGGATGTTCGCCCGTAGCGGAGGGAACCGGTGTGCGCGGCATGGAGTGTCCGCGCGTACGGGTAAGACATCCCTAGTGGGAGGGGGCGTCGCGCGGGAAGGGCTGTCTCACGTTCGCCATAGGCGTACTGGCGAGTGGGGTATCTGCCTGGCCTGCGGGAACATCGTCTCGCACCATCGGGTTGGAGCAGATGTCGGCGTTCGGGGTCAGGAGGCCAAGGACGGTGTCGGCAGTTGGAATGAGCGGTCCCCGCTTGCGGGACTAAGCTGCGGAAGGACAGGGAGGGGAGCGTCCCCTTACTGCCTGACCGCTCTGAGGAGCGATTAACGATGTTCGAGAGGTTCACCGACCGCGCGCGGCGGGTTGTCGTCCTGGCTCAGGAAGAAGCCCGGATGCTCAACCACAACTACATCGGCACCGAGCACATCCTCCTGGGCCTGATCCACGAGGGTGAGGGTGTCGCCGCTAAGGCCCTGGAGAGCCTCGGGATTTCGCTCGAGGCGGTCCGCCAGCAGGTGGAGGAGATCATCGGCCAGGGCCAGCAGGCGCCCTCGGGCCACATCCCCTTCACCCCCCGTGCCAAGAAGGTCCTGGAGCTGTCGCTCCGCGAGGCTCTTCAGCTGGGCCACAACTACATCGGCACGGAGCACATCCTGCTCGGCCTGATCCGCGAGGGCGAGGGCGTCGCCGCCCAGGTCCTCGTCAAGCTGGGCGCAGACCTCAACCGTGTCCGCCAGCAGGTCATCCAGCTGCTGTCGGGCTACCAGGGCAAGGAGACCGCCACCGCGGGCGGCCCGGCCGAGGGCACGCCCTCGACCTCCCTCGTCCTGGACCAGTTCGGCCGGAACCTGACCCAGGCCGCCCGTGAGTCCAAGCTCGACCCGGTGATCGGGCGCGAGAAGGAGATCGAGCGGGTCATGCAGGTGCTGTCCCGCCGCACCAAGAACAACCCGGTCCTCATCGGCGAGCCCGGCGTCGGCAAGACGGCGGTCGTCGAGGGCCTGGCACAGGCGATCGTCAAGGGCGAGGTGCCCGAGACCCTCAAGGACAAGCACCTCTACACCCTCGACCTGGGCGCGCTGGTCGCCGGCTCCCGCTACCGCGGTGACTTCGAGGAGCGCCTGAAGAAGGTGCTCAAGGAGATCCGCACCCGCGGCGACATCATCCTGTTCATCGACGAGCTGCACACGCTGGTCGGTGCGGGTGCCGCCGAGGGCGCCATCGACGCGGCCTCCATCCTGAAGCCGATGCTGGCCCGCGGTGAGCTGCAGACCATCGGCGCCACCACGCTCGACGAGTACCGCAAGCACCTGGAGAAGGACGCGGCCCTGGAGCGCCGCTTCCAGCCGATCCAGGTCGCGGAGCCGTCCCTGCCGCACACCATCGAGATCCTCAAGGGCCTGCGCGACCGCTACGAGGCGCACCACCGCGTCTCCATCACGGACGAGGCCCTGGTCCAGGCCGCCACCCTGGCCGACCGCTACATCTCCGACCGCTTCCTGCCGGACAAGGCGATCGACCTGATCGACGAGGCCGGTTCCCGGATGCGCATCCGCCGGATGACCGCGCCGCCGGACCTCCGCGAGTTCGACGAGAAGATCGCGGGTGTCCGCCGGGACAAGGAGTCCGCGATCGACTCCCAGGACTTCGAGAAGGCGGCTTCCCTCCGCGACAAGGAGAAGCAGCTGCTGGCCGCGAAGGCCAAGCGGGAGAAGGAGTGGAAGGCCGGCGACATGGACGTCGTCGCCGAGGTCGACGGCGACCTGATCGCCGAGGTCCTGGCCACGGCCACCGGCATCCCGGTCTTCAAGCTGACCGAGGAGGAGTCCAGCCGCCTGCTCCGCATGGAGGACGAGCTCCACAAGCGGGTCATCGGCCAGGTGGACGCCGTCAAGGCGCTGTCGAAGGCGATCCGCCGTACGCGCGCGGGCCTGAAGGACCCGAAGCGTCCGGGTGGCTCGTTCATCTTCGCGGGCCCGTCCGGTGTCGGTAAGACCGAGCTGTCCAAGGCGCTGGCGGAGTTCCTGTTCGGCGACGAGGACGCGCTGATCTCCCTCGACATGTCGGAGTTCAGCGAGAAGCACACGGTCTCGCGTCTGTTCGGTTCCCCGCCCGGATACGTGGGCTACGAGGAGGGCGGCCAGCTGACGGAGAAGGTGCGCCGCAAGCCGTTCTCGGTCGTCCTGTTCGACGAGGTCGAGAAGGCCCACCCGGACATCTTCAACTCGCTGCTGCAGATCCTGGAGGACGGTCGCCTGACCGACTCCCAGGGCCGGGTCGTGGACTTCAAGAACACGGTCATCATCATGACGACCAACCTCGGCACCCGGGACATCTCCAAGGGCTTCAACCTGGGCTTCGCCGCCGCGGGCGACACGAAGACCAACTACGAGCGCATGAAGAACAAGGTCTCGGACGAGCTGAAGCAGCACTTCCGGCCCGAGTTCCTCAACCGCGTCGACGACGTGGTCGTCTTCCCGCAGCTGACGCAGGAGGACATCCTGCGGATCGTCGACCTGATGATCAGCAAGGTGGACGAGCGCCTGAAGGACCGGGACATGGGCATCGAGCTCGCCCAGTCCGCGAAGGAGCTGCTGGCCAAGAAGGGCTACGACCCGGTGCTGGGCGCCCGGCCGCTGCGCCGCACGATCCAGCGCGAGATCGAGGACACGCTGTCCGAGAAGATCCTCTTCGGGGAGCTGCGTCCCGGCCACATCGTGGTCGTCGACACGGAGGGCGAGGGCGACGCCAAGACCTTCACCTTCCGCGGCGAGGAGAAGTCGGCACTGCCCGACGTCCCGCCGATCGAGCAGGCGGCCGGCGGCCCCGGTCCGAACCTGAGCAAGGAGGCGTAAGCGCTCGGCGCTGGGCCTGAACGGAAGGGGCTGCCCCGGGACCTCGGTCCCGGGGCAGCCCCTTCCGCCGTGGTCACAGGACGCTGCTCGTCGTCCTGACGGCGGGCGGGACCGGAAGGAGGGCGAGAACGTTCTCCGGTATGCCGGGTGCGTCCGGGGCCAGGTGGAGGGTGATCGAACGCAGTCCGGGAAAGAGCGTGGACAGTCCCACCAGGTCCTCGTTTCCGGTGAACCTGTTCAGACGGAGCCGGGTGACACGAGGCAGGACGGGGCCGTCTTCCCATCCGGTGGTGTTCCAGTCGAGCCGCAGGTCCTCCAGCGCGGGCATGGCGGTGATCTCCTCGAAGTCCCGCCCGGTGAGCTTGCGGGGAAGCGAGGCGAGGCTCAGCGTCCGTACGGTGTGCAGGTGCCGCAGGCCGCGCAGTCCGGTGACCTGGAGGGCGTTCTTGGTGAACCGCAGGTATGTCAGGGGCAGCCCGCCGGGGAGCGCCTCGTCCAGGGACTCGCCGTGCAGGCGGAACCCGATGTCGAGCGAGGCCAAGGTGGCCGACGCGCCGAGCGGGGCCAGGGCGCCGGGCCGTTCCAGGCCGGGCATGCCGTCGAGCGACAGCCAGGTGAGCGGCAGTGCGGCGAGCGGCGCCAGGTCGGTCAGAGGCGATCTGAAGCCGCTGATGTCCAGATAGGTCAGCCGGCCCTGGTCCGACAGGACGCGCAGGTCCTCCAGGGCGCGGTTGTCGCGTACGACGAGTTTGCTCAGCTGGTCGGGCAGGAGCCCCGCGCGGATGTCGGCGGCGGCGATGTCGCCGACCAGCTGAAGCCACGGCCGTCCGCCCAGCGCCCGCAGGGCCCGGAGCTCCGCCGCCGAGTGCGCCGTGAAGTAGAGCTCCTCGGGACGCAGATGCGCGATCACCTCCTCCGCGTACCGCTCGGTGTCGAACCGGTGCCAGGTCCACGTCAGCTGTGCCCGTACCGGCAGGGCGTGATGGGAGCGGAAGCGGGCCAGTACGGGCACGGCGGCGTCCGTGCCGATCAGGGAGGCGGTGGCGACGACCGCCCGGGCTTCGGCGTCCGTGAGTCCCTCCGGGCCGGGCAGCAGCTCCAGGACGAGGGGGCCGACCTCGGCGAGGGCCCGGGCCTCGTCCGTGGTCCGCGGCGGAATCAGCCCGGCCGCCGCCCGCTCGACGCCCGCCCGGACCCCGGGGTCGAGTTCGGTCGCGTGCTCCAGACCGGCGAAGGCGAGCAGCCGGATGCGGGCGCTCCCGGCGGGTGAGGACCTGGCTGCCCGGGACTCCAGGGCCCCGAGGATCTCGGCCCGTTCGCGGGGGCGGGCGTGCGCGATGGCCATGCGGACGACGTCCGACCACTGCTCGTCGGCGGCGTTCGACGTCAGCAGTCCGAAGTCGCCGCTCTCGACCGCGGCCTTGGCGCCCAGATAGTCCTGGAAGGTGCGGTGCACGAACTCGACGGTGCCCGCGGCGGGCTCGCGCAGCACCCCGCTGCGGACGAGGAGATGGCGCAGGATCGCGGGCGCGTCGCCCTGCGCGGCGGCCGCCGGAACGGACGGCAGGGCATCGGAGATGATCCGTTCGGCGCGCTCGCGGTCCATCTCCGACAGGTAGTTGCGGATCAGCCAGTAGGCGAGCCGCTGCAGCAGCTGGATCTGCGGGGGTTCCGTCAGGTGGATCCCGTCCTGCGGCCCGTACATGTCGCGCTCCCGGTCCCGGCGCGAGAGGAGCATGGACAGGGCCGCCTCGTACAACCCCTGCCTCTCCTGCGGCAGATACCCCCGCCGGTCCCGGTGCAGGGCGCAGATCAGCCCGCACATCAGGGGGTTGGTGGCGAGGCGGCCGAGGTCCGGCTTGGTGGCCACGGCGTCCAGGAGCGAGCGTTCGTAGCCGTCGAGGCGCTCGGTGTCCGGCGCGTCGGCGCGGGCGGCGGTGTGCCAGCGGCGGATGAACGCCGTGACGTCGTCGCGGTTCATGGGAGCGAGAGCGAGTTCGGCGAACCCGTCCGGGGCGAGCCAGTCCGCGCGGACGGCGGAGGGGCGGGAGGTCACCAGCCACTGGTTGCCGGGGTAGACGTCGAGCAGGTCGCGCAGCCAGCGCCGGGTGCGTTCCCGCTCGCGCTCGGGTATCTCGTCGATGCCGTCGACGAGGAGGAGCCCACGGCCGGCGGTGAGGACGCGGTCGGCCCAGCCGGACGGCTGGGTGGCGTGGAACGGGACGCGTACGGCGTCGAGGAACCCGTCGGGTGCCGGGAGGCCGCCGGGGCGGCGGACCAGCGTGCGCAGGGGCAGGACGAACGGGATCCGGTCGCCGCGCCGCCCGCGGGCCGCCGCCACCGCGAGCCACTGCACCAGCGTGGTCTTGCCGGAGCCGGCGACCCCGCGCAGCAGGACCCGGTCGTGGTCGGCGAGGGCCCGGTCGGCGGGGAGCGCGGTGGGGGCGGTGGCGATCCCCGCGGTGCTCTCCTCGTCGGGGCGCAGCGCCTGCAGGCTGAGGTAGGCGGCGTCGAGGGGCCAGCGGTCCGGGGAGTCGACGAGGTCGATGCCGTAGATGGTCAGGTGCCGGTACCTGGTGGTGACGTAGGCGAGATAGCGCTGCTCGAAGGCGGGGTCGGTGCCTCCGGCCGGCGGGGTCCGGGCGATCAACTCGTCGACCTTGGCGATGAGTTCGGCCTGCCTGCGGGTCTGTTCGACGAGGGTGCGGGGGACAAAGGCGGAGCGCTGGGTGAAGAAGTGCAGGATGTGCAGGCAGGCGATGCCGAGGATGCGCTCGTGGAACAGGGCGGCGTCCCGGGAGAGATGGCGGCCGGGGTCGCCGCTCGCGGCCCGCAGCCGCCGGGCGAGGGCCTCGTGGCCCAGCTGCACGGCCTGCACATCGGTCATGTCGAGGTCACCCAGCGCGCGCAGGGTGGTGGCGAGGGCGAGGACGACCGCGGGCGTCTCGTCCTCGGGCAGCGGGCGTTCGCCGTCCCCGGCGACGGCCCGTCCGACCAGTTGGGCGGCGAGCTTCGTGAGTTCCTTCTCGGTGAGGGCGCGCTTCTCGCCCCGGAAGGAGACGAACTCCGAGATGCGCACCGGCTTCTCGACGAGCCCGGCACCGGGCCCGTCCGTGACGAAGAGACGCCTCACGAGCGGAGTGGCCACGCTGGAGGCCACCTTGACGCCTATGACCGCTGGATCCATGTCGCTCCCCCGAGGGCATGGTGGGTGTTTCTGCCTCGCTCAGCCTATGGTCACGCGTTCGCCGCCGGTGACGGGCCCGCGTGCGCCTGGGTGACGAGGTCGATCGCGACCTCCAGGACCGCCTTGCGCTTGTCCTCGGGGTCGCCCTCGACGTCCTGGAGGACGAACATCCCCGCGTGCAGGGTGAACAGCGCGCTGATGCAGCGGACCTGGTCGGTGAGGGACGCGTCCGGGTCCCTGATGATGTCGCGCAGGTGCAGCATGCGGTCCTTGAACTTGTTGCCGATGCTCAGTTCGCGGATCGTGGCCTGGTTCTCCTGCATGAAGCGGAACAGCGGGGCCGCGCCGGCCAGCGCGTCGCCGTAGCGGCGCAGCACCTCGCGCTTGGTCTCGAGGGTGTGCGGCTGGGCCTTGCCCCACTCGATCAGCTCGTCGATGGGACGGGACAGGTCCTCGAAGATGCTGACCAGGATCTCTTCCTTGGTCTTGAAGTGGTAGTAGAGGGCGGCCTTGGTGACGTCCAGGCGCTCGGCGATCTCGCGCAGCGAGGTCTTCTCGTAGCCCTGCTCGGCGAAGAGGGCGAGCGCCACGTCCTGGATGCGCTGGCGGGTGTCCCCGCGCCGCTGCCGCTTGGTGCCGTCCATGGCGGTGCCGCCCATCCTCGTACTCCTCGCACTCCCGGGAAACCTGTGTGCCGGCCGGCCGGCGAGCCCGCGGAACTTACTTGACGACCGGCTAGTTACGGGGCTACTTTCCCCAGTGTAGTCAACTAGCCGGGCGGCAAGTAAGTAGCCGGGGCGGCTCGCGGTACTCAGGGGAGTGGGAGCATGGCGGACAGTACGGCACCAGCGGGGAGCGAGAAACAGCCACGGAGCGTGCGGGTCGTCCTGCTCGCACTCATGATCGCGATGCTGCTCGCGATGCTCGACAACATGATCGTGGGCACCGCGATGCCCACGATCGTCGGCGAGCTCGGCGGCCTCCAGCACCTGTCGTGGGTGGTGACCGCCTACACCTTGGCGACCGCGGCCTCCACCCCGCTGTGGGGCAAGCTCGGCGACATGTACGGCCGCAAGGGCGCCTTCATGACCTCGATCGTGATCTTCCTGATCGGATCGGCGCTCAGCGGCATGGCCCAGAACATGGGGGAGCTCATCGGCTTCCGCGCCATCCAGGGTCTCGGCGCCGGCGGCCTGATGGTCGGCGTCATGGCCATCATCGGCGATCTGATCCCGCCGCGGGAGCGCGGCAAGTACCAGGGCATGATGGCCGCCGTCATGGCGCTCGCGATGATCGGCGGCCCGCTGGTCGGCGGCTCCATCACCGACCACTGGGGCTGGCGCTGGGCGTTCTACATCAACCTGCCGCTCGGCATAGTCGCCCTGCTCGCCATCAGCGCCGTGCTGCACCTGCCGAAGAAGCGCTCCCAGACCCGGATCGACTATCTCGGCGCCGGCCTGCTGACCGTCGGCATCACCTCGATCGTGCTGGTCACCACCTGGGGCGGGACCGAGTACCCCTGGACCTCGGCACGGATCATGGAGCTGATCGGGATCGGGGTCGCCGCGCTCGTCGGGTTCGTGTTCTGGCAGACCAGGGCCGCCGAGCCGGTCGTGCCGCTGCACATCTTCCGCAGCCGCAACTTCTCGCTGATGTCGGCGATCGGCTTCATCACCGGGTTCGTGATGTTCGGCGCGGTGCTGTTCCTGCCGCTGTACCAGCAGTCGGTGCAGGGCGCCTCGGCGACCAACTCCGGGCTGCTGCTCCTGCCGATGCTCGGCGCGATGCTCGTCGTGTCGATGATCGCGGGCCGGGTCACCACCAACAGCGGCCGGTACAAGGTCTTCCCGCTGGTCGGAACCGTGCTGATGATCGTGGGCCTGTTCCTGCTCGCGCAGATGGACACGGAGACGAGCCGGCTCACCTCGGGTGTGTACATGGCCGTCCTGGGCGCCGGCATGGGCTGCCTGATGCAGATCACCATGCTGGTGGCGCAGAACAGCGTCGAGATGAAGGACATGGGCGTCGCCTCGTCGACCACGACCCTCGCCCGGACCCTGGGCTCGTCCTTCGGCGTCGCGGTCATGGGTGCCCTGTTCAACGACCGGGTGCAGCACGTGATGGCCCAGCGGGCGGGCGCCCTCGGCTCGAAGATGACCGAACAGTCCGCACAGCTGGACGCGAAGAGCCTGCAGAAGCTGCCGGCGGCGGCCCGGGAGGCGTACCAGTACGCGGTCTCGGCGGGCACGCACTCCGCCTTCCTGCTGGGCGCGGTGGTGGGCGTGGCGGCGCTGCTGGCCGCGGTGTTCGTGAAGGAGGTCCCGCTGCGGGGGGCGGGGCCGCAGAAGCAGGCCGGGGACGCGGCTGGGGACGCCGCGGACGCGCAGCCGACGGTTGCAGAGGCCGTCTGACGCGCACGGCCCCGGCCCGGAAGAAGGCCCCCGGAGTGTCCGCCCCGGGGGCCTTCGCATGCCCGCGCGTGTCCACGACGCGGCGCGGTCGTCCGCCGCGGTGCGATGTCAGTGGCCTGTGGCAGCATCCGAGCGTGGACAGGATGCGGCAGCTCCGGCTGGCGAAGGACGCGATGGACCGGGACTGGGCGGACCCGGGACTCGATCTCGACGCCGTGGCCGCGCACGCCGGATACTCCCGCTTCCACTTCATACGGGCCTTCAAGGCGGCGTACGGCGAGACTCCCGGCCGGTATCTGACGCACCGGCGGATCGAGCGGGCCGAGGACCTCCTGCGGACCGCGAACCTCTCCGTGACCGAGATCTGCCACCTCGTGGGCTTCAGCAGCCTCGGTACCTTCTCGGCGCGCTTCAAGTCCCGGACCGGGCTCACCCCGACCGCGTACCGGGCCCGGCACGTGGGCCGTGGCGCCGCCCTCATCCCCGGGTGCTACGCGATGCTCTGGGCGGGCGGGTTCCGGCCCGGCGCGGACCGGGGGCGGCAGAGCAATTCCCGAGAAGCGCGCTGACGCCCCCGCTGCCTACCGTGGCAGCGCACCCATCACCCCGCACACCCGGGAGTACGCCATGATCAAGGGGCTCGCCATCACGACCGTCTGGGTCCTCGACCAGGACCGGGCCAAGGAGTTCTACACGCAGAAGCTGGGCCTGGAGGTCCGCACCGACATGACCATGGGGGAGGGCGGCATGCGCTGGCTCACGGTCGGCGTCCCGGACCAGCCCGACGTCGAGCTGACCCTCATGGTGCCCGGCCCGCCCGCGATGGACCCCGAGTCCGCCGAGATGATGAAGACGCTCGTGGCCAAGGGGATCCTCGGCGCCGGCGTACTGGTCACCGACGACGTCCACGGGGACTACAAGAGGCTCAGGGACCGCGGCGTGGAGTTCCTCCAGGAGCCGCAGGAGCGCCCCTACGGCACCGAGGCGCTCTTCCGCGACGACTCCGGCAACTGGTTCTCCTTCACCCAGCGGCGGGAGGGCGGCCTGGACCCGGACAAGGACTGGGCCTGAGCGCCCCGCCGGACGTCCGGTACGCCACCCGAGGGTGCGATCTCGGGGCGCTGCTCCACGCCCTGCCGCGGGTCAGCCGCCCGGCAGCGGCAGCATCGGGAAGCTCCCCGTGTTCGTCGGCGCGTGCTCCGGAAGCCACAGCACGGCGACCGCGCCCTCGGCCGGCACATGCTCCGGCGCCCCGGCCGACCGCACATTGCGGAACGTCAGCCGCGCGCCCAGCACCCGGGCCTGGCCGGCCGCGATGGTCAGGCCCAGGCCGTGGCCGTGACCCGAGCGGTCCGAGCTGCCGGTGCGGAAGCGGCTCGGGCCGTCGGCCAGCAACTCCCCGGGGAAACCGGGGCCGTGGTCCCGTACCCGGATCACCCGGCCCTCGACGGACACCTCGATCGGCGGCTTGCCGTGCCGTGCCGCGTTCGCCAGCAGGTTGAACAGCACCCGCTCCAGGCGGCGCGGGTCCGTGGTGACCTCCGACTCGTGGATCACCCGGACCTCGACGTCCGCGTCCTTCGCGGCCACCCGCCGGGTGACGAACTCACCGAGCAGGATGTCCTGCAGCTCCGCCCGTTCGGAGGCGCTGTCCAGGCGGGCCACCTCCAGGACGTCCTCCACCAGCGTGCGCATGGCCTTCGCGCGGTCCAGCACCAGTTCGGTGGGGCGGCCCGGGGGCAGCAGTTCCGCCGCCGTGAGCAGGCCCGTGACCGGGGTGCGCAACTCGTGCGCGATGTCCGCCGTCACCCGGCGCTCCGCCTCCAGGCGCTGCTGCAGCGCGTCCGCCATCGCGTCCACCGCACGCGCCAGGTCGTCGGTCTCGTCGCGCACCACGCCGCCGATCGCGTCCCGTACGCGGACGTCGGCCTCGCCCTTCGCGACCCGGTTCGCCGCGGCCGCGGCCTTGCGCAGCCGCCGTGACAGCTGCCCGCCGATCAGCACGCCGAGCGCCGAGCCGCCGAGCACGACCGCGATCGAACCGATGACCAACGCCTGGTCGAGGTCCTTCATCACATCCGCGCTGCGGTCCGTGAAACGGGTGTGCAGTGACAGCACCCTGCCGTCCTTGAGCGGTACGGCCGCCCAGATGTCCGGCACCCCGTGCGCGCCCTCGGCCACGAAGGTGGCGCGCCGGCCGTCCATGACCTTCTGCAGCAGGTCATGCGGGATGACCGGGTCGTCGACCTTCACCCCGAGGGTCCGGGTGCGCCCGGACTCGTACATCCGCTGGGCCACCTGGAGGCGCTCGATGGCGAGGTCGCGCGAATTGTCGAGCATCGACACACGGGCCGCGTTGTGCACGACCAGGCTCAGCGCTATCGCGACCAGCGCGCCGACCAGGGCGATCGCCGCGCTGAGCTTCCATCGCAGGCCCGTCCGTATGGCGTCGTCCGGGACCAGGCGTCCGAGGATCCCCCGCATGCTCCTGCTCAGGCCTTCAACTTGTAGCCGAAGCCGCGGACCGTCTCGATCCGGTCCTGGCCGATCTTCGTGCGCAGCCGCTGCACATGGACGTCGACGACGCGGGTGTCACCGCCCCAGCCGTAGTCCCACACGCGTTCCAGCAGCTTGTCACGGGACAGTACCGTGCCCGGGGCCGACGAGAACTCCAGCAGCAGCCGCATCTCGGTCGGTGTGAGCGCCACCGGCTGCCCCGACCGCCGTACCTCCATGCCCTCGGTGTCCACCTCCAGTTCGCCGAAGGTGAGCACGCCGCCGTCCACCGAGGACGCGTTCCGGGCGGCCCGGTCGCCGTTGCCCGCGTGCCCGAAGCGGCGCAGCACCGCGCGGATGCGCGCGACCAGCACGGCACCGTCGAACGGCTTGGTCACATAGTCGTCGGCGCCCGCCTCCAGGCCGAGCACCACGTCGATCGAGTCGGCGCGCGCGGACAGCATGATCACCGGAACGGTCGACTCGTCCCGGATACGGCGGCACAGGCTCACCCCGTCCAGGCCGGGCACCATCACGTCCAGCAGGGCGATGTCGGGGCGGTCGGCACGGAAAGCCTCCAGGCCCGACAGCCCGTCGGGCCGGGCGGTGACCGCGAAGCCGTTCCGCTCCAGCGCGAGCTGCGTGGCCTCGCGGATGACGTCGTCGTCCTCCACGAACAGGACGTGGGTCTGCTCTGCCATCCGCCGTTCTCAGTCCCTGCTCGGGGCGGTCGTGCCGCCGTTGCCCACCGTGTTGCTGTACTCGTTGCGCGTTCGGGGGGAGACCTCCGTGAAGTGGTCCGTCCGCCAGCCGTAGGTGATCACTTCCTCGACGGAGGGATACGACAGCGGGTCGCCCTTCTCGTACAACTGCTGGGTCACCACCAGATCACCGCGGTCCATCTCCGCGTAGACCGGCGGCAACTCGGCCTTGAACACATTCTGGTACCTGTGGTCCTTCATCCGGTACACGTACGCCCCCACACCGACCGCGTCGCTGCAGGTCATCACGTTCACCAGGATGTCGTTCACGGAGCCGCCGGTCAGGTCGCCGTACGACACGTCGACCGGGTACTCGTCGGCCACGCACGGCTTCAGGTCCGCCTTGACCGCGCGCGAGACGGCGGGATCGGCCTTGACGAGCTTGATCACGTCCAGCCGGGTGGGCTCCTTGGTGGCGGGCGAGGGGGAGGGCGAGGCGGCGACCACCGGATCGCTGCCCGCGGGACCCTCGTCCCGCGCACCCGTGCCGCCGGTGGCGCAGGCGGACAGCAGAAGGCCGAGAGCGGCGATCGCGGCCACCGCCGCCACCGCCGCCTTGAGGGCTCCCCCGGGCCGTATGGCCCCCGTGCCTAGGCCGCGCAACGCTCCCGCTCCTCACGCTCCAGCGCGCGTGCGTCCAGGTCGCGCGCCTCCAGCTCCTCCCGGAGCCGGGCGAGCGCCCGGTGCAGCGTGCTCTTGACCGTTCCGGCCGACATACCGAGGGCGGCGGCCGTCTCCTCCGTGGACATCTGCTCCCAGTGTCGCAGCACGACGACACTGCGCTGTTTCGGAGCGAGGACCTTCAGGACGTCCATCAGCAGCGCGCGGTCGGCGTGCTGCTCGGTCGAGTCCTCGACGGAGGCGTCGGGCAGCTGCTCGGTGGGGACCTCCTCCAGTTTGCGGGCCCGCCACCACTCGGTGCGCGTGTTGATCATCACGCGGCGCAGGTAGGCGTCCGCCAGGCGCTTGTCCGCGATGCCGTCCCAGCGGCCGTACGTGCGCACCAGCGCCGTCTGCAGCAGGTCCTGTGCGTCGGTCGGGTCGGGGACCAGCCGGCGCGCGCTGCGCAGCAGCGCGTCCTGCCGGGTGCGGACGTACTCCTCGAATTCGAGCACCTCGCCGTGCGCCATTCCAACCGCCTCCGTTCCCCGTTTTCCGACCCGTGTGCCGACTGCGGTCAACAGCCGGGCGCCGGTTCGCCGAACCGTGTGTCAGCTCGTGTGCCGCGCCGTCCGCGGCATGCATATGAAGCTACGGGCGGGTTGTCACGGCGTTGTCCGAGCCAGCCTGCGGACAGCGCTCGGCTGTCCGTCGGTTGTGTAACGGATGTAGGAACGGGGTAAGGGCAAGCGGGACTTTGTGGTGCTTCAGGGTGATTTGTCGGCCCGGCGGGCGTGTAACGCCGTGATGTGACACGGCGGATCCTGTGGTTCGCCCTGCCGCGGGCTGTGCACCACCTGTGCGCCGGGTGTGCGCGGGCGGCCCGGGCGCTGCGGACGGCGCCGCGCCCGGGCCGTCCGGCGTCAGGTGAGCGGAAGGCGGTAGAGGCCACCCGGGAGGGGCTCCACCAGGCCGTCGGAGACGAGCCCGTCGAGGGCGCGGGCCCGCTGTACCGGCTCGTCCCACACCCTGTCGAGGAGCGTCTGGGGAACCGGGCCCACGGCCTCCCGCAGCACCGCCAGGAGCCGGCCGCGCACCTGACGGTCCGTTCCCGCGTATGTCTGGCCCCGGCGGGGCGGGCCGTCGTGCCGCGGCTTCCCGGCCAGCTGCCAGGCGCACTGCGCGGCGATCGGGCAGCGGTGGCAGCACTCGTTCTTCGCGGTGCAGATCAGCGCGCCCAGCTCCATGGAGGCGGCGGCCCAGCGGGAGGCCGTGCGCTCGTCCTCGGGCAGCAGCGCGCGGGCCAGCTTGCGCTCGGCGGCGGTGGTGGCGTTCGGCGGGTACTGCAGTCCGCTGACCGCACGGGCGAGGACGCGGCGCACATTGGTGTCGAGGACCGCGTGCCGCTGCCCGTACGCGAAGGACGCGACGGCCGCGGCCGTGTACTCGCCGATGCCCGGCAGGGCGAGCAACTGGGCGTGATCGGTGGGTACGTCCCCGCCGTGCCGCTCCGTTATGGCGACCGCGGCGCCGTGCAGGCGCAGCGCGCGGCGCGGATAGCCCAGGCGGCCCCAGGCGCGGACCGCCTCGCCGGGGGGTTCCTTGGCGAGGTCGGCGGGGCGCGGCCAGCGGGCCAGCCACTGCTCGTAGACGGGCAGGACGCGGTTGACCGGCGTCTGCTGCAGCATGAACTCACTGACCATCACGCCCCAGGGGCCGGCCTCGGGACGCCGCCAGGGCAGATCGCGGGCATGCTCGTCGAACCAGGAGATGACCGGGGCGTGCAGGGCCCTGCCCGGGTCCTGGCCGGCGGGGGCGTCGGCCTGGGCGGGGGTGCGGGCGGTCGTGGGAGTGGGTGCGGGTGCGGTGGGGGTGGTGGGTGCAGTCATGACGATCCCGATCCTGCCACGTGAGGGGTGGGAGGGTGGGGGATCGGCTCGGGGTGCGGTGCTTGTGTCGGTGGGCCCGTCGCCTCCGGTGGGGTGTGCCGGAGGCCCCGTGGTCCACCGTGGGCGGCGGCGGGCGCGGCCCGCGCGGGATGATGATCCGGAAAAGTTGGGGGTGAGGGTGGCGGGTGGGGCGAGGCGGCCGTCCGATCTCTCGTACAGTTTGCGCCGTGGGATCTCTGCGCAATCCGGTCGGGCCGCTTCCCTCCTCCATCTACTGGCGACGGAGGGCCGTACTGCTGTCCGTCGTCGTCGTGTTGGCGCTCTTCGCCGTGTGGATGGTCACCTCTTCGGGTGGCGGCGGGAAGAGCAAAGCGAGCGGTTCGGACGGGAAGCACCCCACCTCGTCGATCACTCCGGGGCCCTCCGGTACCGGGCCCGCGATAAGCCAACACCCGGGCGGGCGCGATGAGTCGGGCGGCGGAGACGGTTCGGGGTCGTCCGGCTCGTCGGGGTCCGACGGCTCCGGCGGGGCGGACGGCGGCTCGGACGGCGGCTCGGGCGGTTCGGACGGCGGCTCGGGCGGCGACGGCGGCAGCGGGGGCACCGGCGGCGGCCGGCAACTGCCCGCCGGGTCCGGATCCTCGCTGCCCAACTGCACTTCAGGCGCTGTGCAGTTGGTGCTGCAGAGTGTCCGCAACACCTACGCGCCCGGACAGACCCCCACCATCCAGCTGGTCGCGAAGAACGCGTCCGGCACCGACTGCAAGGTCGATCTCGGCCCGAAGAAGGCCGTGGTGACGATCACTCAGACCGGCAGCGACAGCCCCTTCTGGTCCTCAGCCGACTGTCCGGGCGGTCCGGGGAGCGTGCTGTTCCGCGTGCCCGCGAACGACCGTGCCACATACACGGTGACGTGGGACCGCAAGCCGAGCGCCCCGAACTGCGCGACGCCTCCGGCGGGTTCGGCGTCGGCGGGCACGTACCTGGTGGAGGCGAAGGCTCCCGGCTTCCCGACGGCCCAGACCTCGTTCGTGCTGTCGAAGGACTAGGTCCGGACGTCGAAGGACCAGGTCCGGACGTCGAAGGACCAGGTCCGGACAGGGCGGTCGGGCCGACGGGGGCGGGGAAGCCCCCCGGGCGGGGCGGGGGAAGCCCCGGGAACGGTGCGGCGTCGCTTCAGACGTACCGCTCCAGGATCGACGACTCCGCCAGTCGCGACAGCCCCTCGCGCACGCTGCGCGCGCGGGCCTCGCCGACGCCGTCCACCGTCTGCAGGTCGTCGACGCTCGCCGCGAGCAGCTTCTGGAGGCCGCCGAAGTGTTCCACCAGGCGGTCGATGATGGCGCCGGGCAGCCGCGGGACCTTCGCCAGCAGGCGGAAGCCGCGCGGGGACACCGCCGAGTCGAGGGCTTCGGGCGAGCCGGTGTAGCCCAGCGCGCGGGCCACCGTGGGCAGTTCCAGGAGCTCGGCGTGGGTCAGCGCGTCCAGCTCGGACAGCGCCTCCTCGACCGTGCGGGAGCGCTTCGCGGTCGGCTCGGACACGTAGTCGCGCACCACCAGCTCGCGCTCGGGCTCCACTCCCGCGATCAACTCGTCCAGCTGGAGGGCCAGCAGACGACCGTCCGTGCCCAGTTCGACCACGTATTCGGCGATTTCGGTGGCGATGCGGCGGACCATCTCCAGGCGCTGTGCCACCGCCGAGACGTCCCGGACCGTCACCAGATCCTCGATCTCCAGCGCGGACAGCGTGCCCGCCACCTCGTCCAGGCGCAGCTTGTACCGCTCCAGGGTGGCCAGGGCCTGGTTGGCGCGGGACAGGATCGCCGCCGAGTCCTCCAGGACGCGCCGCTGTCCGTCGACGTACAGCGCGATCAGGCGCATCGACTGGGAGACCGAGACGACGGGGAAACCGACCTGCTTGCTCACCCGGTCCGCCGTGCGATGGCGTGTGCCCGTCTCCTCCGTCGGGATCGTGGGGTCCGGGACCAGCTGCACGCCCGCCCTGAGGATTTTTGACAGGTCCGAGGAGAGCACGAGCGCGCCGTCCAGCTTGCACAGCTCCCTCAGCCGGGTGGCCGTGAACTCGACATCCAGCACGAAACCACCCGTGCACATCGTCTCGACGGTCTTGTCCGAGCCGAGCACGATGAGACCGCCCGTGTTGCCGCGGAGCACGCGCTCAAGTCCGTCGCGCAGCGCCGTGCCGGGTGCCACAGCGCTCAGAGAGGCGCGCATCAGGCCATCGGCACCGGAACTCCCACCGGACTTTCCGGGAGCCGCCGCCCGGTCGTTGGCTGCCACTGCACTCCTCCGGTCGCAGGTTCTGGGGCGCTCCCGTGTCGCACACTCGGTTCGTACGGACGGGCGAGACCAGGGCAAAGTCTACCGGCGGTCCTCCTCCTCCCGCGGGGCCTCTCGCCGACGGGAGCGCGGAAGGACCCGCAGGGCGTCGCCCATGTCCGCCACTTCCAGCACCTTCATCCCGGCGGGGACCTTGCCGGGATCGACCGGAACGAGCGCGTGCGTGAAGCCCAGCCGGTGCGCCTCGGCCAGGCGGCGCTGGACGCCCGTGACCCGTCTGACCTCGCCCGCCAGGCCCACTTCGCCGATCGCCACCAGGTTCTTGGGCAGGGGGGTGTCGCTCGCCGCGCTCGCCAGCGCCAGCGCTATCGCCAGGTCCGCGGCCGGTTCGGACAGCTTCACCCCGCCGACGGTCGCGGAGTAGATGTCCCGTTTGCCCAGGGCCGTGATGCGGCCGCGCTGTTCCAGCACGGCGAGCATCATCGAGACTCGGGAGGTCTCCAGACCGGACGTGGTACGCCGCGGGGAGGGGATCTGCGAGTCGACGGTCAGCGCCTGGACCTCCGCCACCAGCGGACGGCGGCCCTCCAGGGTGACGGTCAGACAGGTGCCGGGCACCGGCTCGTCGCGCCGGGTCAGGAACAGGCCGCTGGGATCCGCCAGGCCCGTGATCCCCTCGTCGTGCAGCTCGAAGCAGCCGACCTCGTCGGTGGCCCCGTACCGGTTCTTGACGCCCCGTACCAGACGCAGGCGCGCGTGCCGGTCGCCCTCGAAGTGCAGCACGACGTCCACGAGGTGTTCGAGCAGGCGCGGGCCCGCGATCGCGCCGTCCTTGGTGACATGGCCCACGAGGAGGGTGGCCATGCCGCGCTCCTTGGAGGCGCGGATCAGGGCCCCGGCGACCTCCCGCACCTGCGCCATGCCGCCGGGGGCGCCGTCGATCTCGGGGGAGGCGACGGTCTGTACGGAGTCGAGGACGAGCAGTGAGGGCTTCACCGCGTCCAAGTGGCCCAGAACGGCCGCGAGATCGGTCTCCGCCGCCAGATAGAGATGGTCGTGGATGGCCCCGATGCGGTCGGCGCGCAGCCGCACCTGGCTCGCCGACTCCTCGCCCGTGACGTACAGCGTGCGGTGCTCGTCGCTCGCCGCCTTGGCCGCGACGTCCAGCAGGAGCGTGGACTTGCCGACGCCGGGCTCGCCGGCGAGCAGTACCACCGCGCCCGGCACGAGCCCGCCGCCGAGGACGCGGTCCAGCTCGGGTACGCCGGTGGAGCGGGCGGTGGCCTGCCGCCCGTCGACCTGGCCGATGGGCACGGCGGAGCTGGTCACCCGGCCCGGGGCGGTCGTGCGCACCGCGGGCGCGCCGTACTCCTCGACCGTGCCCCACGCCTGGCACTCGGGGCAGCGGCCGAGCCACTTGGCCGTCTGCCAGCCGCACTCGGTGCAGCGGTAGGACGGACGGTCCTTGGTGGTCTTGGTACGGGCAGCCATGGACGAAACCGTAGCCGAGCCCACTGACACTCCGGGACGCACGTGCGCGGGGGCCGACCGGGCGGGGGCTGCCCGGGACCGTTCCGTGCGCCGTGACCCGCCACTCCGTCCGACGGTGATCCGGCCGAACCCGGGAACGCGCCGTTCACCTGCGCATAGACTCCAGGCGCACGGCATCCCCCATGAGCCGCGGAATCGCATGTTCCTGTCCCCGTATGAGGGATCGTTTCACCCGTACGGAGTAAAAGTGCGCAAGGGGGGAGAAGGCACCACCCCTGGGCGCCTACGGTCGCACGGGTGATGAGCAGCAGGCCGGAGACCTCAGAGCACGCCACCGGCGCACACCCGGCGCGCGAGGATGCGCGCAAGCGGGGGAGCGCTCCTCGTGGCGCGAGCATCCGCACCACGGCACGGCGGCCGCCCGCGCGCTACGAGCCCTACCTGGACGGCCTCTTCACCTACTGCCTCTCCGTGCTGTGCGACCACGACACGGCGACCGGTGCGCTGGGGGACGCCCTCGCGCTCGCCGAGCGCCGCGGCGCACGCGGCCCGCAGAGCCCCGACGACCGCCGGGCCTGGCTCTACGCCCTGGCCCGCTGGTCCTGTCTGCGGCGGCTCGCCGAGGCCCGGCGCCGTCACCAGGCCGGCCACGCCGCCGGGCGCGATCGCGGCCCCCGCGCGCGCAAGGAGGCCGCCGACCGGCGCGCCGCCGCGGCGATCGGTGCCGTGCCCGTCCCCGAGGAGGTCCAGGAGCTGCGCCGGCGGGAACTCGTGCAGCTCGCCTGGCCGGAGGCCGCCGGCACCACCCCCGAGCAGCGCGAGGCGCTCGAACTCGCGGTACGCCACCAGCTCGCCGCCCACGAGGTCGCCGCGGTGCTGGGCATGGACCTCGCCGGCACGCGTGAACTGCTCGCGTCGGGCGCCTGCGAGGTCGAGCGCACCCGTGCCGCCCTCGCCGTCGTCGAGACCGGCACCTGCCCGGGTGTCGCCCGCCTCACCGGCGACCAGCAGCTCGTCCTCAACGCCACCCTGCGCCGCGAGCTGGTCCGGCACGTCGACGACTGCCCGCGCTGCCGCCGCACCGCCGAACGCGCGGTACCGGGCACGTGGCCCGGCACCAGCGTCACCCCCGACGCGCTCCCCGTCATCGAGGCCCCGCGCACGGCCCTGAGCGTGGCGATGGCACACGCCTCACGCGGGCGCGGCGGCGCCCCCCGCTTCGACCGGCGCGGCTTCCCCATGGACCCCAAGGACCACGCGGCGCGCCGTGACCGTCTGCGTGCGCGCGCCGTCACGACGACCGTCGTCGCCACCGTGGTCGCGGCCCCCGTCCTCGCCCTGTGGGCCGCCTACCGCGGCGCACCCCTCGTCGGCGAGGGCACCGACGGCCGCACCGCCACCGCGACGGAGGCGCACGGGCCCGACACGCTCGGCGGCGAGGGTCCGGGCGGCTACGAGAACGCGGGCAACGCCAGCGCGAGATCGGACACCCGCTTCGGCAAGGACGGCCGCTCGCCCGATGTCTCCGTCGAGGTCATCGGCGTGAAGGCGGGCACGGGCGCGGGACACCTCGCGGTGACGGCCGGCAACGACGGCACCACGACCCTCATCAAGCTGACGGCGTCCGGCGGCGGCTCACCGGTCCACTGGTCGGTGTCGACGGGTGCCTCCTGGCTCTACATGAACCGTTCCTCCGGGACGCTCGGCCCCGGCGAGTCGTTCACGGTACGTGTCTACGTCGACCACCTCCACGAGCCGTCCGGCCCCTGGCACGCGCGCGTGGCCGTGACCCCCGAGGACGCCGTGGTCACGATCGACGGGTACGGGGTGGCGGGCCCGTCCGACCCGCACCCCACCCCCACGCACACCACCCCGTCAGGCCCCGGGCCGGGCGATCCGACCCCGACCGGTCCGGACCCCACCCCCAGCGACCCGACCCCTACGGAACCGCCGCCCACGAGCCCGCCCGCCACCGACCCGCCGGCGTCGACGCCCCCGCCCACCGACAGCGGCAGCCCGAGCCCGGCCTCGTAGGCGTGAGGACGCGTCCTCGCGGTCCGGATGCGCCCTCGCGGAGCCCGTCCGGGAGGGGGCACCGCGAGCACCGGCACACCGCCGCGCGCCCGGCACGCCCTCGCGGCCCCGTCAGACCTCCGGATCCGCGGGATGCGGAGCCACCAGGGGCAACTGCGAGGCCAGTCGCTGCTCGCACAACCCGGCCAGGCGGTCGTACCCCGCCTCACCCATCAGCTCGGTCAGCTCGGCCCGGTAGGAGACGTACACCGGCTCGCCCGCGCCGTGCGCCGAGGTCGCCGACGTGCACCACCAGTGCAGGTCGTGGCCGCCCGGTCCCCAGCCCCGGCGGTCGTACTCGCCGATCGACACCTGCAGCACCCGGGTGTCGTCGGGCCGGTCGATCCACTCGTAGGTCCGCCGCACCGGCAGCTGCCAGCAGACGTCCGGCTTGGTCTCCAGCGGCTCGCGGCCCTCCCGCAGCGCCAGGATGTGCAGCGAGCAGCCGGCCCCGCCCGGGAACCCGGGCCGGTTCTGGAAGATGCACGAACCCTGGTAGGGGCGGGTCTGCCGTGAGCCCTCGTCGTCCTCCACGACCCAGCCGGTCTCCATGCCCACGTCATGGTGCTGCCAGATCTCCGGCGTCAGCCGTGCCACGTGCGTGGCCACCCGCTTCTCGTCGTCCTCCTCCGAGAAGTGCGCTCCGAGGGTGCAGCATCCGTCGTCCGCGCGGCCCGCCCGGATGCCTTGGCAGCCGCTCCCGAACACGCAGTTCCAGCGCGAGGTCAGCCATGTCAGATCGCACCGGAACACCTGCTCGTCGTCGGCGGGATCCGGAAACTCCACCCACGCGCGCGCGAAGTCGAGCCCCTTCTCGTCGCTCGTCTTCGTGGCCTTCTCGGACCTGGACGCCCTCGCCTGCGAAGAAACCTTCGATCCCCTGGAGGATTTGTCGGTCTTCGCCTTTTTCGTCTTTGGCACGCCTCCAGGGTAAGTGGCCCCGCATCGCTCTCAGGACCGAGGACCGGCGTACTGGCAGTAGCGTGCCGTACATGAGACTCGGTGTCCTCGACGTGGGTTCGAACACGGTGCATCTGCTGGTGGTGGACGCACACCCCGGCGCACGCCCCCTGCCCGCGCACTCGCACAAGGCGGAGCTGCGGCTCGCGCAACTGCTCGACGGCAGCGGTGCCATCGGTGCCGAAGGGGTCGACAAGCTCGTCGCCGTCGTCCTGGAGGCCCTGCAGGCGGCCGAGGACAAGGGTGTCGAGGACCTGCTGCCGTTCGCCACCTCCGCGGTACGGGAGGCGAGCAATGCGGACGACGTCCTGGCCCGGGTCAAGGACGCCACCGGTGTCGAGCTGCAGGTGCTGAGCGGCGCGGAGGAGGCACGGCTGACGTTCCTCGCGGCGCGCCGCTGGTTCGGCTGGTCGGCCGGCAAACTGCTCGTCCTCGACATCGGGGGCGGCTCACTGGAGGTCGCGTACGGCATCGACGAGGAACCCGACGCGGCGGTGTCGCTGCCCCTGGGGGCCGGCCGGCTCACCGCGGCATGGCTGCCCGGGGACCCGCCGGATCCGGCCGATGTGAAGGCGCTGCGCCGGCACGTACGGGCGGAGATCGCCCGCACGGTCGGCGAGTTCAGCCGCTTCGGGGCGCCCGACCATGTGGTCGCCACCTCCAAGACGTTCCGGCAGCTCGCCCGCATTGCCGGGGCGGCACGCTCGGCCGAGGGCCTGTACGTGCAGCGCGAGCTGAAACGGGAGTCCCTGGAGGCGTGGGTGCCGCGGCTGGCCGGGATGACCTACGACGAACGTGAGGACCTCCCCGGCGTCTCCGAGGGCCGCGGGAACCAGCTCCTCGCCGGGGCGCTGGTCGCGGAGGGGCTGATGGACCTCTTCGGTGTGGAGACGCTGGAGATCTGCCCGTGGGCGCTGCGGGAGGGTGTGATCCTTCGGCGGCTGGACCACATGGTGACGCCGTAGACGCCGACGGCACCTGAGACGGCACCTGAGAGGGCGTGGAGGGTGTACAGGGCGTACAGGACGTAGGGGCGCAGGAGGAGCGGGGGCGGGCGCAGGCAGGGCGCCGCCGGGGCGCGGGTACGGGACGGCGGGAGCACGGGTGAGCGGGCGGGTCCGCGCGGTGGCGGCAATGGTTCGCTGTGCCCCTTCCCACATCCCTCCTGTCGCATCCGGCCCTCCATGTCAACGCGACGCCCCGTACCCTGTCCCTCGTGGCAGAACCTGTAGTGCGCATCCCGGATGCGAAGGTCGCCCTGTCGACGGCTTCCGTCTATCCGGAGTCGACGGCGACGGCCTTCGAGATCGCGGCGCGCCTCGGGTACGACGGGGTCGAGGTCATGGTGTGGACCGACCCGGTCAGCCAGGACATAGAGGCGCTGCGCCGGCTCAGCGACCACCACGGGATCCCCATCCTGGCCGTCCACGCCCCGTGCCTGCTGGTCACCCAGCGTGTCTGGTCCACCGATCCGTGGGTCAAGCTCCAGCGCGCCCGCGTGGCCGCCGAGAAGCTCGGCGCCGGCACCGTGGTCGTCCACCCGCCCTTCCGGTGGCAGCGCCAGTACGCCCGTGACTTCGTGGAGGGTGTCTGGCGCATGGCGGACGAGACGGATGTGCGGTTCGCCGTCGAGAACATGTATCCATGGCGCTACCGCGACCGCGAGATGCTCGCGTACGCCCCCGGCTGGGACGTGACCGGGCACGACTACCGCCACTTCACGATCGATCTCAGCCACACCGCGACGGCACGCACCGACGCCCTCCAGATGCTCGACCGCATGGGCGACCGCCTCGGCCACGTCCACCTCGCCGACGGCAACGGCTCCAGCAAGGACGAGCACCTCGTGCCCGGCCGCGGCATCCAGCCCTGCGCCGAGGTCCTGGAGCGGCTGGCGCTCACCGGCTTCGACGGGCACGTCGTCATCGAGGTCAACACCCGCCGCGCCATGTCCAGTGCCGAGCGGGAGGCCGACCTCGCGGAGGCCCTCGCCTTCGCCCGCCTCCACCTCGCGTCGGCCGCGAAGGTGCCCCGCGGGTGAGCAGGGCACGGGCGAGGCGGATGCGGCTGAGGGGGATGCCGCTGAGAGCGATGCCGGGCGGGACGCCGGTGAGCGGGGTGTTCCGTCCGTGACCGGGGCGAGCCATGTGCGCCGCGGCAGGGGACGGCCCAGCCGCACGGAGACGGCGGCGGCCCCCGCCACCCGGGACCGCATCCTGGAGGCGGCCCGCGAGGAGTTCTCCGAGCGCGGCTACGAGAAGGCGTCCGTGCGAGGCATCGCCAAGGCCGCAGGGGTCGACTCCGCGCTCGTGCACCACTACTTCGGCACCAAGGAACAGGTCTTCGAAGCGGCCATCGAGATCGTCTTCGCGCCCGCCCTGAGCGCGCCGGACGCGGTCGCCGACGGCCCCCGGGACGCCGTCGGCGAGCGCCTGACCCGGTTCGTGTTCGGTGTCTGGGAGAACCCGGTGACCCGTAGGCCGCTGCTGGCCGTGGTCCGCTCCGCCGTGAACAACGAGACCGCGGCCGCCGTCTTCCGCCGCCTGGTCGCCGCGCAGCTCCTGCGCCGTATCGCGGGACAGCTGGACGTCCCGGACCCGGAACTGCGCGCCGAGCTGGCGGCCGCGCAGCTGGTCGGGGTGGCGATGCTGCGGTACGTGATCAAGGTGGAGCCGCTGGCGTCGGCGGACCTGGAACAGCTGGTGGCGCGACTGGCACCCGTCGTGCAGGGGCACCTGACGAACCCCTGAGCACCCCGCGGGCTCGGGTTCTCCGGCTGCGGCGCAACCGCCGGATGACCATAAATGCTCGTGCAAGCGTCCGCGCAAACGTTTACGCAAGCGTTTAATGCAAGCGTTTACGCAAACGCTCGCACGCCCCTCCCGGCCTCGGCCGCAGCACGAGACGCGCATCCCGTATCCCGGACATCGTGTCCGCACCTTGGAGCACCGGCGTAGGCTCGACGTGAGTCAGAACTCTCCGAAGGAGCGAGCGACGATGCCCGAGCTGAGGTCCCGCACAGTCACCCACGGCCGCAACATGGCGGGCGCCCGCGCCCTGATGCGCGCCTCCGGTGTACCCGGTGCGGACATCGGACGGAAGCCGATCATCGCGGTCGCCAACTCCTTCACGGAGTTCGTTCCGGGCCACACCCACCTCCAGCCGGTCGGCCGGATCGTCAGCGAGGCCATCACGGAGGCGGGCGGCATCCCGCGCGAGTTCAACACGATCGCGGTGGACGACGGCATCGCGATGGGCCACGGCGGAATGCTCTACAGCCTGCCCTCCCGCGACCTGATCGCGGACAGCGTGGAGTACATGGTGGAGGCCCACCGCGCCGACGCCCTGGTCTGCATCTCCAACTGCGACAAGATCACCCCGGGCATGCTGATGGCGGCGCTGCGCCTGAACATCCCGGCGGTCTTCGTCTCCGGCGGCCCGATGGAGGCCGGCCGGGCCACCCTGGTCGACGGCACGGTCCGCTCCCTCGACCTGATCGACGCGATCGCCGACGCCGCCAACGACAAGATCTCCGACGAGGACATCCTCCGCATCGAGGAGAACGCCTGTCCGACGTGCGGCTCCTGTTCCGGCATGTTCACGGCCAACTCGATGAACTGTCTCACCGAGGCGATCGGCCTCTCCCTCCCCGGCAACGGCTCGGTCCTCGCCACGCACACGGCCCGCAGGGCGCTGTACGAGGACGCCGCCCGCACGGTCATGGACCTGACCCGCCGCTACTACGAGCAGGACGACGAGACGGTCCTGCCGCGCTCCATCGCGACCTTCTCCGCCTTCGAGAACGCGATGGCCCTGGACATCGCGATGGGCGGCTCGACCAACACGATCCTGCACCTGCTGGCCGCGGCCCAGGAGGCGGGCGTCCCCTTCGGCCTGGAGGAGATCGACCAGGTCTCGCGCCGGGTCCCCTGCCTGGCGAAGGTGGCCCCGAACGTCGCCAAGAACCGCACGTACTACATGGAGGACGTGCACCGCGCAGGCGGCATCCCCGCCCTCCTCGGCGAACTGCACCGCGCGGGCCTGCTCAACGAGGACGTGCACGCGGTCCACAGCCCGTCCCTCGCGGACTGGCTGAAGACCTGGGACGTCCGCGGCGGCTCCCCCTCGCCCGAGGCGGTGGAGCTGTGGCACGCGGCACCGGGCTGTGTCCGCTCCGCCGAGGCGTTCTCCCAGTCCGAGCGCTGGGAGGCCCTGGACGAGGATGACCAGAACGGCTGCATCCGCTCCGTCGAGCACGCGTACTCCAAGGACGGCGGCCTGGCCGTCCTCAGGGGCAACCTCGCGGTCGACGGCTGCGTGGTGAAGACGGCGGGCGTCGACGAGTCGATCTGGACGTTCGAGGGCCCGGCGGTCGTCTGCGAGTCCCAGGACGAGGCCGTCGAGAAGATCCTGACCAAGCAGGTCAAGGAGGGCGACGTCGTCGTCATCCGCTACGAGGGTCCCAAGGGCGGCCCCGGCATGCAGGAGATGCTGTACCCGACCTCGTACCTGAAGGGCCGGGGCCTGGGCAAGGCGTGCGCGCTGATCACGGACGGCCGTTTCTCCGGCGGCACGTCGGGCCTGTCGATCGGCCACGCGTCCCCCGAGGCGGCCTCGGGCGGCACGATCGCCCTGGTGCGCGACGGCGACCGCATCCGCATCGACATCCCGAACCGCGCGATCGACCTCCTGGTCGGCGACGAGGAACTGGCCGACCGCCGCGCCGCCCTGAACGGCGCCTACGTCCCCGTCGACCGCGACCGCAAGGTCTCGGCCGCCCTGCGCGCCTACGCCGCGATGGCGACGAGCGCGGACAAGGGCGCGGTGCGGGATGTGACGAAGCTCGGCTGAGGGCTCGTGTTCGTGTGAGGGCCGCTCCTTCGGGGGCGGCCCTCCCGTTCGTCACCAGCGCGACGGATCGCGCCCGTCCACGCCGAAGACGGTGCCGTCGGGGGCGGCGGCGTAGACGTGGCCGTCGACGAGGACGGGATCGGGCAGCGCGGCTGCGACCCGATCCGCTTTCGGGCCCAGGCGTGGCGGAGTCTGGCCGATGAACTCTCCCGTGCCGGCGTCGAAGGCCAGCAGCCGCCCGTCTGCAGCGGTGAAGTAGACATGCCCGCCGTCCATGACCGGCGCCGAGCCGCGGCTCACGGACGTTTCCACGTGCCAGAGCTGCTTCCGCGCGTTCATGTCCACGGCTTCCAGCGAGCCGCCCGCGGCGAGGAGGTACACGACGCCGCCGTGCACGGTGGCGTGGGGGCGTTCGCGCCGGACGGGCAGGGCCACCCTGCGCGCCGCCTTGGATTCCGGGGTGTAGCGGACCACGGCGTTCGTCTCACCATGGACGGTCTCGTCTGCGGACAGGAAGAACACGCTGCCGTTCGTGGCACCGAAAGGTCTCAGCGTTCCTTGCAGATGTGCGTCCCACCGCACGTCGCCGGTTTCAGGATCCACGGCGGTGACGTGCGTGCTCGATCCGTCGTCGGAGGTGCTCGTCGCATACGCCAGCGGGTCCCCTGGGAACGCGGTGAAGTACGGCATTCTCTGGCCGGGGATCCGGCGGCGCCACTCGCTGTCTCCCGATGCGCTGTTCACTCCGGTGACCGTCCCGTCCGCGGCGGTGAGCAGGAGCATGCCGCCGGCCAGCCCCATTCCGTTGTACTCGGGCATGGCCCGTCGCCAACGCGTTGTTCCCGATGCGGGATCCAGCGCCTCCATGTGCCGGAGCTGGGCCGTCAGCGGCTGGACGAGTCCCCCCGACAGGACGGGCGGTCCGTTCCTGGGCGTTCTGCCGACGGAGTGCCGCCACAGCTGGGAGCCGTCGGACGGGCGGAGGGCGAACACCAGTCCGGGCTGTGCGCACAACAGTTTCCCCGCCCCATGGGAACATTGGGGCGCACTTCCGTCCTCTGGGGCGAGCTTCACCTCCCAGGCACGGAATGCGTCCGCCGTGGTCCGGGACGTGGCAGCCTTCGACGGGGTGGGTTGGCCTCCGAGTGACAAGGTCCAGGCGAGCGCACCGCCCACGGCCAGCAGGAGTGCTCCGCCCGCGAAGAACACGTTCCTGCGGGTGCGCCTCCTGAACCGCCGCTCCGGCTCCTCGACGCGGGGCTCCGGCACGGGCCCCTCACCTGTCCGCTGTGCCGGTATGAACGGCTGGGTGTCGTACGACGCCGAGACCGTCCGGAGTTCCCGCATCAGCTCGTCCGGTGTGGGCCGGTCCTCGGGCTCCTTGGCGAGACAGCGCAGTACCAGCGGTGCGAGGCTCTCCGGAACACCGGTCAGGTCCGGCTCGTCGTGCACGACCTGGTAGGCCACGATGTAGGGGCTGTCGGAGTCGAACGGCCCCCGCCCGGTGGCCGCGTGCACCAGCACGGACCCGAGCGCGAAGACATCGGCCGCGGGACCGACCTCCCTCGGCCGCCTGAACTGCTCGGGTGCCATGAAGGGCGGCGTGCCGATCAGCTTGCCCGTCTCTGTGCGCAGTTCACTGTCCTTCGGCCGGGAGATGCCGAAGTCGATGACCTTCGGCCCGTCCTCGGCGAGCAGCACGTTGCTGGGCTTCAGGTCCCGGTGCACGACCCCGACGCGATGAATGTCGCGCAGCGCCTCCGCGAGCCCGGCCATCAGCCGACGCAACTGCGCGGAAGGCATGGGACCGTTCCGCTTGACATGATCGGCCAAGGTCGGACCGGGAATGAACAGCGTGGCCATCCACGGTCGTTCGGCCTCCGGATCGGCGTCGACCACGGGCGCGGTGAAGGCTCCGCTCACCTTCCTGGCCGCGGCCACCTCCTGCCGGAAACGACCCCTGAACTCGGGATCCCTGGCGAACTGGGCGTGTACGACCTTGACCGCGAGCTTCATGCCCGAAGCGCTCCGGGCCAGATGCACGACGCCCATGCCACCGGATCCCAGGCAGGACTCCAGGTGGTATTGACCGGCGTACTCGGGAAGTTCCGCTTCCGCGCCCGCTCCGGTGTTGCGCTGTGGAGTCATGGACCACCCCCGTGCTCTTCGTACGCGCGCGCGACGCACGGAGCCTAGTCGATGACTCGTACGAGACCGAGGCGGCTTGCTAGCCTCCGTACGCGTGTTGCGTTCCGCCTGTTTCACGGCGTGATGCGAGGGAATGAACGAGGTCCCATGGCAGTCATGGGACTTGAACGGGGGAGGTTTTGCATGTCTGCTGAGCATGCCGAAGAAGCCGGGGCCGGCGACAAGGCGGAGGCCGTCGCGACGACCGCGACCTTGCGCTACTACTCGGTGGCGCCCGGCGTCCGGCTCAACGTCCGCAGCGGACCGGGCACCAGCTACACCATCGTCCGGGTCCTGCCCGAGGGCGCCTCGGTCCCGATCTTCTGCCAGACACCGGGTACGACGGTCACGGGCCCCTACGGCACGACCAACATCTGGGACAACATCGACGACGGCGAGTACGTCTCGGATGCCTACGTGTATACGGGCACTGACGGGTACGTCGCCTCGCGCTGCGGTTGACCCAGGGGCGGCGGGACCCCGGTCGGGGCCGGAGTGATAATCGACGCGTGAGCGACGAGAACGGAACTCCGGACACCCCCCGGGGCCCCCGCCCCGAACCGATCCGCTACTTCGGCACGACCTGGGTCGAGCACGACGGCGGCTACCGGGCCCGTCGCCTCGCCGTCTCCGCCGGCGCCCTCGCGGCCTCCGCCGTCTCCTGCCTCGTCCTGCGCTTCGCCTACCAGGGCCTGCAGATCGCGGACGTCGGCAAGCCGGTGACCCTGATGGTCGTGGTGATGTTCGCGGTGTGCAGCGCGCTCGCGTTCGGCCACACCTGGGGAGCCTTCACCGAGCGCCCCGACCCGGACCGCCAGGCCACCCTGCGCGGCCTCCTGGCGATCGGCTTCGTCGGCTCGCTGCTCGCCTACTTCGTCCGTTCGCTGAGCGAGGCCCCCGGCGAGAAGCTCCACCGCGAGGAGCACGAGACGGCCCGCGCCGCCCACGACAAGCGCGCTTCCCGCCGCACGGGCGACCCGTCCCGCAGACGCCGCGCCTGACCCACCATGGGCGTATGACCGCCCCCTCCCACTCCGCCCGGGCCCGTTCCTTCAACGCCGCCGCGGCCCGGTACGCCGCGAACCGCCCCTCCTACCCGCCCGCCCTCCTCGACGCCGTGGAAGACCTCGCGGGCCGCCCCCTGGCCGGCGCCCGCGTCGCGGACATCGGCGCCGGCACCGGCATCGCCACCGCCCTGCTCAAGGATCGCGGCGCCCGCGTCCTCGCGGTGGAGCCCGGCGACGGCATGGCGGCCCAGTTCCGCCGCACCCTCCCCGGAGTGCCCCTCCTGCGTGGCGACGGCAACGCCCTCCCCCTCGCCACCGCCTGCGCCGACGTCCTCACCTACGCCCAGTCCTGGCACTGGACCGACCCCGCCCGCTCGGTCCCGGAGGCCCTGCGCGTCCTGCGGCCCGGCGGGGCGCTCGCGCTGTGGTGGAACACGGACGCCGGGGACGTCCCGTGGATCGCCGAGCAGGCGGAGCGCATCGAGCGGTTCTTCGGCAGCGGGCAGGCGTCCAAGAGCGGCGCCGGCGGCATCCGGACCGAACTCGCCTTCGCGGGCGCCCCCGAGGTCCCGGACCACACCCATCGTGTCGTCCGCTGGA
This sequence comes from Streptomyces sp. PSU-S4-23, assembly GCF_055632315.1. Taxonomy (NCBI): domain Bacteria; kingdom Bacillati; phylum Actinomycetota; class Actinomycetes; order Kitasatosporales; family Streptomycetaceae; genus Streptomyces; species Streptomyces sp. PSU-S4-23. Next base: position 4,909,362 of record NZ_JBVMUU010000002.1, read on the forward strand.
GCCGCACGGTCCCCGTCGACACCCATCTCGCGAACATCGGCAGCCACTCGGTCTTCCTCGTCCTCGGCGAGGAGGGAGCGAACTCCTTCCTCGCCGAGGAGCGGGAACACCTCCTGAAGGTCTTCCCCGGCGGCCTGGTCGAGGAGGTCTACGACGCCGTACTGATCGTGGCGACGCGCCCGTAGGCCCCTCAGGAAGCCCCGGCGCCCCATCCGGCGACCGACGGAGGAGACCCACCGAGCCCCCAAGGAGACCCAGGCACCCAGGGAGACCCGCCGGAACCCCCAGGGAGACCCGCCGGAGCCCCCAAGGAGACCCATCACACAACCCCGCGGGCCCAACAGGCCCTTGACGGCGAATCGGCGGCGCGCGCAGTATTCATCGCATGATGAATATTCGCCGGAGGCATCCACCCGGCCCCCCGAACCCGCGGCAGGCCCCCACCGCCCCCGCCGTCCGCGCCGAGCACCTCACCGTCGTACGCGGCCCCCGCACGGTCCTGCGCGGCCTCGGCTTCTCCGTCCCCCGGGGCCAGATCACCGGCCTGCTCGGCCCCTCAGGCTGCGGCAAGACGACCCTCATGCGCGCGGTCATCGGCAGCCAGGCCAAGGTCACCGGCACCCTGGAGGTGCTCGGCCGCCCCGCGGGCGACCCCTCCCTGCGCTCACACATCGGCTACGTCACCCAGGCGGCCTCCGTCTACGACGACCTGACCGTCCGCCAGAACCTCGACTACTTCGCCTCGGTCCTCGACCCCAGGGCCACCGCCGGCGACCGCCGCCGCGACATCGATCGTGTCCTCGACGACATCGACCTCGCCTCGCACGCCGACGCCCTCGCCGGCACCCTCTCCGGCGGGCAGCGCAGCCGGGTCTCCCTCGCGGTCGCGCTCCTGGGCACCCCCGAACTCCTCGTCCTGGACGAACCGACCGTCGGCCTCGACCCCGTACTGCGCCGTGACCTCTGGAATCTCTTCCACACCATCGCGGCCGACCGGGGCGCCACGCTCCTCGTCTCCTCCCACGTCATGGACGAGGCCGAGCGCTGCCACCGTCTCCTGCTGATGCGCGAGGGCGAGATCCTCGCCGACGACACCCCGGACGCGCTGCGCACCCGCACGGGCGCGGAGACGGTCGAGGGGGCGTTCCTGCACCTGGTCGACGAGGCGGCGGCGAAGAGCAGTGCCGGAAAGGAGACGGTCCGATGACCACGACCAGCCCGCAGCCGGCGGGCAGCGCCCTCAACGCCTCCCGTACGACGGCGACCGCCGCCCGGGTGCTGCGCCAGCTCCGCCACGACCCGCGCACCATCGCCCTGATGATGCTCGTGCCGTGCCTCATGCTCTTCCTGCTGCGCTATGTCTTCGACGGCAGCCCGCGCACCTTCGACTCCATCGGGGCCTCGCTGCTCGGGATCTTCCCGCTGATCACGATGTTCCTGGTGACGTCGATCGCGACCCTGCGCGAACGCACCTCCGGCACCCTGGAACGCCTCCTCGCGATGCCCCTGGGCAAGGGCGACCTCATCGCGGGCTACGCCCTCGCCTTCGGCACCCTGGCGATCATCCAGTCGGCCCTGGCGACGGGCCTGGCGGTCTGGTTCCTGGGTCTCGACGTCACGGGTTCCGCCTGGCTCCTGCTCCTGGTCGCACTCCTGGACGCCCTGCTCGGCACGGCCCTGGGCCTGTTCGTCTCCGCCTTCGCCGCCTCGGAGTTCCAGGCGGTCCAGTTCATGCCGGCGGTGATCTTCCCGCAGCTCCTCCTGTGCGGACTGTTCACCCCCCGCTCCAACATGCATCCGGCCCTGGAAGCGATCTCCGACGTGCTCCCGATGTCCTACGCGGTGGACGGCATGAACGAGGTCCTCCGGCACACCGAGATGACGGCCACATTCGTCCGGGACGTGCTGGTCGTCGCGGGGTGCGGGCTGCTGGTGCTGGGACTGGGCGCGGCGACGCTGCGGCGCAGGACGGCCTGATCCCCGTCCCGCCCTCCGGACACGCCGACCGCGCCACCGCCACCGGTGCGAGGATGAATCGGACGACGCAATTCTCGGAGGGCACCCGCACCATGACCCAGAAAGTCGCAGTCCTCGGCACCGGAAAGATCGGCGAGGCCCTGCTCAGCGGAATGATCCGGGCCGGCTGGGCCCCCGCCGACCTCCTGGTCACCGCCCGCCGCCCGGAACGAGCCGAGGAGCTCCGCACCCGCTACGGCGTCGAAGCCGTCAGCAACGCCGACGCCGCCAAGCGCGCCGACACCCTCATCCTGGCCGCCAAGCCCCAGGACATGGGCAGGCTGCTCGACGAACTGGCCCCGCACATCACCGCCGACCGCCTGGTCATCAGCGCCGCCGCCGGCATCACGACCGCCTCCATCGAGGAACGCCTCGGCGACGGCGTCCCCGTCGTCCGTGTCATGCCCAATACCCCCGTCCTCGTGGACGAGGGCATGTCCGTGATCTCGGCCGGCGCGCACGCCTCCGCCGCGGACCTCGCCCACACCGAGGAGATCTTCGGGGCCGTCGGCAAGACCCTCCGCGTCCCCGAGTCCCAGCAGGACGCCTGCACCGCCCTCTCCGGATCGGGGCCGGCGTACTTCTTCTACCTGGTCGAGGCCATGACCGACGCCGGCATCCTGCTCGGGCTGCCCCGCGACAAGGCCCACGACCTGATCGTCCAGTCCGCGATCGGCGCGGCCGTCATGCTCCGCGACAGCGGGGAGCACCCCGTGAAGCTCCGCGAGAACGTCACATCGCCCGCCGGTACGACGATCAGCGCGATCCGCGAGCTGGAGAAGCACGGCGTACGAGCGGCCCTGATCGCGGCACTGGAGGCGGCCCGCGACCGCAGCCGCGCACTGGCCTCCGGCAGCAACGGCTGACCCCGTGCCCACCGCCGGGCCCCGGCGGTGGGCACACGGCACTCAGCCGGCCGGCAGCAGCCCGATCGCCCGGTACGCCGCGTCCACCCGCGGCCTGGCCATGTCCCTCGCCCGCTGGGCACCGGCCCGCAGCACCCCGTCCACATGCCCCGGGTCCGCGCACAAGTCCTTGTGCCGCTCCTGCACGGGCCGCAACAACTCGACCACGGCCTCCGCGGTGTCCTTCTTCAACGCGCCGTAGGACTGGTAGGCGCCGCTCAGGCCCTCCGGGTCCCGGCCCTCACACGCGGCGAGGATCTCCAGCAGGTTCGCCACCCCCGGCCGCGCCTCCCGGTCGTAGACGACGTCCGTCCCGCTGTCGGTCACGGCCCGCATGATCTTCTTCCGCACCGCGTCCGGCTCGTCGAGCAGATAGACGACTCCTTGCCCCGAGTCGTCCGACTTCCCCATCTTCGACGTCGGGACCTGCAGATTCATGACCCGGGACGCCACCTTCGGAGGGGTCGCCCGAGGCACCACGAAGGTGTGCCCGTACCGCTGGTTGAACCGCACCGCCAGATCACGCGCCAGTTCCACGTGCTGTGTCTGGTCGTCCCCCACGGGCACCTCGTCCGTCCCGTACGCCAGGATGTCGGCCGCCATCAGCGCGGGGTACGTCAGCAGCGACAGCCGCACGCTCCCGCCCCGCTCCCGCTCCCGTACGGCCTTCTCCTTGTACTGGATCATCCGCCGCATCTCGCCGTCCGTGGCCACGCACTCCATCAGGTACGAGAGCCGCGCGTGCTCGTCCACATGGCTCTGCACGAACACGGTGCACAACTCGGGGTCGAGCCCCGCCGCCAGCAGCAGGGTCGCCGCCTGCCGGCTGAGCCTGCGCACCCGCGCCGGATCGTGGTCCACGGTCAGGGCGTGCAGATCGACGACGCAGAAAAGGGAGTCGGCCTGGTGCTGGTCCACCTCGGCCCACCGGCGCATGGCTCCCAGGTAGTTCCCCAGCGTCAGATGCCCGGTCGGCTGGATCCCGCTGAAGACCCGTGTCATTGCTCTACCTCCTGGTCGGAGCCGCCGTGACCGGTCGGCCGCCCTTCAGGAGGGAGATACGGAAACGGCCGCCGGGGCGGCGGCCGTCGAGTGCATACGTGAGTGCGGCCGCCGTCAGGCGGGCCACCACTGCTGGCTACACGTACGCGATGTCATGACGAGGAGAGTACCCCGTCGTGGTTCGGCGCGGAGCCGAGTTGACACGTCCCCGCCCGCTCCGTAGTGTTCTCCGGGTTGTCCGACGTGAGCACCGACTCCGGTCGGTCCCCGGACGACCATTCCGCAGGTACTCAACGCCATCGGCGATTCGTCGTCGTGTCCATTGGTGTGCGTATTCACGGAATGAGGAATCCATGTCCGAGCTTGTGTGAGGACACGGCCCCGATTAGCTCGGGAGCCGGGAATCCGCTAAAGTCTCACTCGTCGGAACGGCTCAACGGCCGCAAAGACAGCCCGCTCTGACCGGGAATCAGCTCCGAAAGGATCTGATAGAGTCGGAAACACCGAAGGGAAGCGCCCGGAGGAAAGCCGTGAGAGTGGTTCTCGTGGTGAGTACGAAGGAAGCGTCCGTTCCTTGAGAACTCAACAGCGTGCCAAAAGTCAACGCCAGATATGTTGATACCCCGTCTGTCGGAGCGTTGTGTTCCGATGGTCGAGGTTCCTTTGAAACAACACAGCGAGGATGCTGTGAACCACTGGGTTATTCCTCTGGTGGTTCCGCTCTCGTGGTGTCGACCGGTGGTATTCATTTACCGGCCGGGTAAGCATTCACGGAGAGTTTGATCCTGGCTCAGGACGAACGCTGGCGGCGTGCTTAACACATGCAAGTCGAACGATGAAGCCCTTCGGGGTGGATTAGTGGCGAACGGGTGAGTAACACGTGGGCAATCTGCCCTGCACTCTGGGACAAGCCCTGGAAACGGGGTCTAATACCGGATACGACCCGGGGAGGCATCTCCTTGGGTGGAAAGCTCCGGCGGTGCAGGATGAGCCCGCGGCCTATCAGCTTGTTGGTGAGGTAACGGCTCACCAAGGCGACGACGGGTAGCCGGCCTGAGAGGGCGACCGGCCACACTGGGACTGAGACACGGCCCAGACTCCTACGGGAGGCAGCAGTGGGGAATATTGCACAATGGGCGCAAGCCTGATGCAGCGACGCCGCGTGAGGGATGACGGCCTTCGGGTTGTAAACCTCTTTCAGCAGGGAAGAAGCGCAAGTGACGGTACCTGCAGAAGAAGCGCCGGCTAACTACGTGCCAGCAGCCGCGGTAATACGTAGGGCGCAAGCGTTGTCCGGAATTATTGGGCGTAAAGAGCTCGTAGGCGGCTTGTCGCGTCGGTTGTGAAAGCCCGGGGCTTAACCCCGGGTCTGCAGTCGATACGGGCAGGCTAGAGTTCGGTAGGGGAGATCGGAATTCCTGGTGTAGCGGTGAAATGCGCAGATATCAGGAGGAACACCGGTGGCGAAGGCGGATCTCTGGGCCGATACTGACGCTGAGGAGCGAAAGCGTGGGGAGCGAACAGGATTAGATACCCTGGTAGTCCACGCCGTAAACGGTGGGCACTAGGTGTGGGCCACATTCCACGTGGTCCGTGCCGCAGCTAACGCATTAAGTGCCCCGCCTGGGGAGTACGGCCGCAAGGCTAAAACTCAAAGGAATTGACGGGGGCCCGCACAAGCGGCGGAGCATGTGGCTTAATTCGACGCAACGCGAAGAACCTTACCAAGGCTTGACATACACCGGAAACATCCAGAGATGGGTGCCCCCTTGTGGTCGGTGTACAGGTGGTGCATGGCTGTCGTCAGCTCGTGTCGTGAGATGTTGGGTTAAGTCCCGCAACGAGCGCAACCCTTGTCCCGTGTTGCCAGCAGGCCCTTGTGGTGCTGGGGACTCACGGGAGACCGCCGGGGTCAACTCGGAGGAAGGTGGGGACGACGTCAAGTCATCATGCCCCTTATGTCTTGGGCTGCACACGTGCTACAATGGCCGGTACAATGAGCTGCGATACCGCAAGGTGGAGCGAATCTCAAAAAGCCGGTCTCAGTTCGGATTGGGGTCTGCAACTCGACCCCATGAAGTCGGAGTCGCTAGTAATCGCAGATCAGCAGTGCTGCGGTGAATACGTTCCCGGGCCTTGTACACACCGCCCGTCACGTCACGAAAGTCGGTAACACCCGAAGCCGGTGGCCCAACCCCTTGTGGGAGGGAGCTGTCGAAGGTGGGACTGGCGATTGGGACGAAGTCGTAACAAGGTAGCCGTACCGGAAGGTGCGGCTGGATCACCTCCTTTCTAAGGAGCACTTCTAGGCTGCTTCGGCGGTCCAGAGGCCAGTACATCGGCGAGTGTCCGATGCTGGTTGCTCATGGGTGGAACGTTGACTACTCGGTCAGGACCTCGGGTCGGGGGCTGCTAGTACTGCTCGTCAGAGCGTGGAACGCATGATCTTCGGACAGGGTCTGGCCGGGCACGCTGTTGGGTGTCTGAGGGAATGGATTTCTCCTCAGTCGCCGGCCCCAGTGAACTCGGACCGTGGTGGTTCGGGGTGGTGGGTGGTTGGTCGTTGTTTGAGAACTGCACAGTGGACGCGAGCATCTGTGGCCAAGTTTTTAAGGGCGCACGGTGGATGCCTTGGCACCAGGAACCGATGAAGGACGTGGGAGGCCGCGATAGTCCCCGGGGAGTCGTCAACCAGGCTTTGATCCGGGGGTTTCCGAATGGGGAAACCCGGCAGTCGTCATGGGCTGTCACCCACTGCTGAACACATAGGCAGTGTGGAGGGAACGAGGGGAAGTGAAACATCTCAGTACCCTCAGGAAGAGAAAACAACCGTGATTCCGGGAGTAGTGGCGAGCGAAACCGGATGAGGCCAAACCGTATGTGTGTGAGACCCGGCAGGGGTTGCGCATGCGGGGTTGTGGGTTCTTTCTTCTGCGGTCTGCCGGCCGTGGGACGAGTCAGAAACCGTTGATGTAGGCGAAGGACATGCGAAAGGTCCGGCGTAGAGGGTAAGACCCCCGTAGTCGAAACGTCAGCGGCTCGTTTGGAAGATACCCAAGTAGCACGGGGCCCGAGAAATCCCGTGTGAATCTGGCGGGACCACCCGCTAAGCCTAAATATTCCCTGGTGACCGATAGCGGATAGTACCGTGAGGGAATGGTGAAAAGTACCCCGGGAGGGGAGTGAAATAGTACCTGAAACCGTGTGCCTACAAGCCGTGGGAGCGTCGGGGTTTTCGGACCCTCGTGACTGCGTGCCTTTTGAAGAATGAGCCTGCGAGTTTGCGGTGTGTTGCGAGGTTAACCCGGGTGGGGTAGCCGTAGCGAAAGCGAGTCCGAAGAGGGCGTTTTTAGTAGCACGCTCAAGACCCGAAGCGGAGTGATCTAGCCATGGGCAGGTTGAAGCGGAGGTAAGACTTCGTGGAGGACCGAACCCACCAGGGTTGAAAACCTGGGGGATGACCTGTGGTTAGGGGTGAAAGGCCAATCAAACTCCGTGATAGCTGGTTCTCCCCGAAATGCATTTAGGTGCAGCGTCGTGTGTTTCTTGCCGGAGGTAGAGCACTGGATAGGCGATGGGCCCTACCGGGTTACTGACCTTAGCCAAACTCCGAATGCCGGTAAGTGAGAGCGCGGCAGTGAGACTGTGGGGGATAAGCTCCATGGTCGAGAGGGAAACAGCCCAGAGCATCGACTAAGGCCCCTAAGCGTACGCTAAGTGGGAAAGGATGTGGAGTCGCACAGACAACCAGGAGGTTGGCTTAGAAGCAGCCACCCTTGAAAGAGTGCGTAATAGCTCACTGGTCTAGTGATTCCGCGCCGACAATGTAGCGGGGCTCAAGCGTACCGCCGAAGTCGTGTCATTGCAGCATGAGGGTTAACGCCTGTTGTGATGGGTAGGGGAGCGTCGTCTGCCGGGTGAAGCGGCACTGGAAGGTAGTCGTGGACGGTTGACGAGTGAGAATGCAGGCATGAGTAGCGATTCACACGTGGGAAACGTGTGCGCCGATTGACTAAGGGTTCCTGGGTCAAGCTGATCTGCCCAGGGTAAGTCGGGACCTAAGGCGAGGCCGACAGGCGTAGTCGATGGATAACCGGTTGATATTCCGGTACCCGCTGTGGAGCGTCAAACATCGAGCATCGTGATGCTAAGGCCGTGAAGCCGCCGGGTGCGTCTTCGGACAATCTCGGAGTGGTGGAGCCGCCGGACCAAGCGGTTAGTAGGTGAGTGATGGGGTGACGCAGGAAGGTAGTCCATCCCGGGCGGTGGTTGTCCCGGGGTAAGGGTGTAGGCCGCAAGGTAGGTAAATCCGCCTTGTGTGTGGCTGAGACCTGATGCCGAGCCGATTGTGGTGAAGTGGATGATCCTATGCTGTCGAGAAAAGCCTCTAGCGAGTTTCATGGCGGCCCGTACCCTAAACCGACTCAGGTGGTCAGGTAGAGAATACCGAGGCGTTCGGGTGAACTATGGTTAAGGAATTCGGCAAAATGCCCCCGTAACTTCGGGAGAAGGGGGGCCATGCCTGGTGATCGGATTTACTCCGTGAGCTGGGGGTGGCCGCAGAGACCAGCGAGAAGCGACTGTTTACTAAAAACACAGGTCCGTGCGAAGCCGTAAGGCGATGTATACGGACTGACGCCTGCCCGGTGCTGGAACGTTAAGGGGACCGGTTAGCTCACTTTCGGGTGGGCGAAGCTGAGAACTTAAGCGCCAGTAAACGGCGGTGGTAACTATAACCATCCTAAGGTAGCGAAATTCCTTGTCGGGTAAGTTCCGACCTGCACGAATGGCGTAACGACTTCTCGACTGTCTCAACCATAGGCCCGGTGAAATTGCACTACGAGTAAAGATGCTCGTTTCGCGCAGCAGGACGGAAAGACCCCGGGACCTTTACTACAGTTTGATATTGGTGTTCGGTTCGGCTTGTGTAGGATAGCTGGGAGACTGTGAAAGCCATACGCCAGTATGGTGGGAGTCGTCGTTGAAATACCAGTCTGGTCGTGCTGGATGTCTAACCCGGGTCCGTGATCCGGATCGGGGACAGTGTCTGATGGGTAGTTTAACTGGGGCGGTTGCCTCCTAAAGGGTAACGGAGGCGCCCAAAGGTTCCCTCAGCCTGGTTGGCAATCAGGTGTTGAGTGTAAGTGCACAAGGGAGCTTGACTGTGAGACCGACGGGTCGAGCAGGGACGAAAGTCGGGACTAGTGATCCGGCGGTGGCTTGTGGAAGCGCCGTCGCTCAACGGATAAAAGGTACCCCGGGGATAACAGGCTGATCTTCCCCAAGAGTCCATATCGACGGGATGGTTTGGCACCTCGATGTCGGCTCGTCGCATCCTGGGGCTGGAGTCGGTCCCAAGGGTTGGGCTGTTCGCCCATTAAAGCGGTACGCGAGCTGGGTTTAGAACGTCGTGAGACAGTTCGGTCCCTATCCGCTGTGCGCGTAGGAGTCTTGAGAAGGGCTGTCCCTAGTACGAGAGGACCGGGACGGACGAACCTCTGGTGTGCCAGTTGTTCTGCCAAGGGCATGGCTGGTTGGCTACGTTCGGGAGGGATAACCGCTGAAAGCATCTAAGCGGGAAGCCTGCTTCGAGATGAGGACTCCCACCCACTTGATGGGGTAAGGCTCCCAGTAGACGACTGGGTTGATAGGCCGGATCTGGAAGCCTGGTAACAGGTGGAGGTGACCGGTACTAATAGGCCGAGGGCTTGTCCTCAGTTGCTCGCGTCCACTGTGTTGGTTCTGAAACCACGAACAATCCCGCTGTCACGCGGTCGGTTGTGTGTTTCGTAGTGTTTCGGTGGTCATAGCGTGAGGGAAACGCCCGGTTACATTCCGAACCCGGAAGCTAAGCCTTACAGCGCCGATGGTACTGCAGGGGGGACCCTGTGGGAGAGTAGGACGCCGCCGAACTAATTGTGGGAAAACCCCGCACCTCACGGTGCGGGGTTTTCTGCGTTTAGGCTCGTACCCATGCGCTATGACCTGGTGATCTTCGACAACGACGGGGTCCTCGTGGACAGCGAGCCCATCTCCAACCGGCTCCTCGCCACCTACCTCACCGAGTTGGGGCACCCGACCACGTATGAGGACTCCCTGCGCGACTACATGGGTGCCGCCATGCACCGCGTGCACGACATGATCGAGGAGCGCACGGGGCGGAGGCTGCCAGGCGACTTCGACGACGTCTTCCACACGCGTGTCTTCGCCGCGTTCGAGAGGGAGCTGAAGCCCGTCGCCGGGGCCATGGAGGTGCTGGAGAAGCTGGCGGCGGACGGGGTGGCGTACTGCGTGGCGTCGTCCGGGAGCCATGAGCGGATCCGGGTCGGTCACCGGACGACGGGGCTCGACCGGTGGTTCGACCAGGACCGGGTCTTCAGCGCGCAGGACGTGGGGCGGGGGAAGCCCGCCCCCGACCTGTTCCTGTACGCCGCCGAGCGGATGGGAGTCGCGCCGCAGAGGTGCGTCGTCGTCGAGGACAGTCCGCTCGGGGTGCAGGCCGCCGTGGCCGCGGGGATGGACGTGTACGGGTTCACCGCCATGACGCCCGCCGGCAGGCTCGCCGGAGCCACGCACCTCTTCTCCGGCTTGGGGGAGTTGCCCGACCTGCTCATATGACCCCGGCCGTGACACGGGTCGCGGGAGCGGAAGGTCAACGCGCTCGCCGCGCTCATTCTCTTCGTGAACGTCGTCGGGCTGCTGCTCACCTTCGTCTCCGGCGACCCGCGGCTGATGCTCGCCAAGGACAGCGGGATCAGCAGCGCGATCGGGATCGGGATCCTGGTCTCCGTGGCGCTGGGCAGGCCGATGATGAGCGCCGCCATGAAGCCGTGGCTGGTGAAGGGCGACGGCGACAGGGAGGCCGCGTGGGCGCGGCTGCGGGAGGGATCTGCGGAGTTCCGGCGGGCCGAACTGCTCTTCTCGCTCGTATGGGGAGTGGTGCTCCTCGGCGAGTGTGTCGTGCGGGTCGTGGGGGCGTACACCCTGCCCGTGGACACCATGGTCTGGCTCGGCTCCGTCATCCAGATCGCCGCGATGGTCCTGGGCTTCCTCGCCGGCGGGGCCCTCGCCGCCGGCCCCATGGCGGCCATGCTCAGCGCCGAGCTGAAGGGCCACGAGACCGAGGCGAACCGGGTTGCCGCCCTCGCGGTCGCCCGGTAAAGCTGAACAAAAATCATCTTCGGCTGGATCTACCCACCGGTAAGCCGGGGCCCTACGCTCGCCGCCATGACTGATGTGCTGCGGCGCGGCAGGGCCTCGCTGGCGTTCGGCTTCTTCGCCCAGGGCACCACCTTCGCCCTGCTGGTGACCCGGATTCCGGCCATTCAGGACCGGTACGGGGTGTCCGACGCCCTGCTCCCCGTCTTCCTCGCCGCGGTGCCGGTCCTGGCAGGCGTCGGCAGCGTGGCGACCGAGCAGCTCGTCAAGCGGGTGCGGCCCAGCCGGCTGCTCTGCTGGTCGCAGCCCGTGGTGCTGCTCTCGCTGCTCGGCGTCGGAGCCGGGCGGCAGATGACGGAACTCGCGATCGCGATGGCCGCGTTCGGGCTGGCCGTGGGCGCGCTGGACGCCTCCATGAACATGCTCGGGGTGAGCCTCCAGCGGACGTACGGGCGCAGCATCATGCTCGGTTTTCACGCGGCGTACAGCCTCGGCGGGATCGTCGGCGCGTCGCTCGCCTGGATGGGCGCGCACTGGCATCTGGCGCTGTGGGTGTCGTATCTGCCCGTCGTCGCGGTGCTGCTGCCGGCCACGCTGGCCGGCAGCCGGTGGTACGTCGACGCGAGCGCGCCCGTGGTGGACGCCCCGGAGCGGAGCGGAAACCCCGGCCCCGTCGTCTTCAGGCTGCTGCTGCCGCTCTGCCTGGTGATGACGTTCGCGTACATCGGGGACTCCACCGTCTCCAACTGGAGCGCCAAGTACCTGCAGGACACGCTCGGGAGCTCGGAGCAGCTGGCGACCGTCCCGTACAACGTCTACATGGTCACCACACTGCTCGGCCGGTCCATCGGGGACTCCGGGGTGCGGCGGTTCGGGGCCGCGGCCGTCGTGCGGCTCGGGGCGCTGCTGTCGGCGCTCGGGTTCGCCGTGGTGGCGGGGGCGCCCGGGGCCTGGGTGGGGATGCTCGGGTTCACCCTGCTGGGTCTCGGGCTGTGCGTACTGGTGCCGCAGACCTTCGCTGCCGCGGGGCGGTTGTTCCCCGGGGCTTCGGACACGGCCATCGCACGGCTGAACATCTTCAACTATGTGGGCTTTCTGATCGGCTCGCCGTTGGTGGGCGCGCTCGGGGACGCCTGGAACTACCGGGGCGCCATGCTTGTGCCGATGGCGTTGGTCCTGGTGACGCTGGTGTATGCCCGCTCGTTCGCGCCCGCGGCGGACCGATACGGTGACGGACATGAGCGGGCGTGCACAGCTGATGTGGGACGAGGCGGTAACGGGGTATGACTTCGGTCAGGACCATCCGATGGATCCGGTCCGGCTCGCGCTGACCAGGAGACTCGTCGACACCTTCGGGCTCGACCGGGAGGCCGGGGTGGTCTCGGCCAAACCGGCGGGCGACTCGACGCTGCGGCTGGTGCACCAGGAGGGGTACGTGCGGGCCGTGAAGGCCGCGTCCGCGGATCCGGCGTCGGCCGACGGGGCGTACGGGCTGGGCACCATGGACGATCCCGCCTTCGCCGGGATGCACGAGGTGTCCGCGCTGATCGCCGGGCAGTCGGTGGGGGCGGCCGAGGCCGTGTGGCGGGGGGAGGCCCTGCACGCGGTGAACTTCGCGGGCGGACTGCACCACGCGATGCCGGGCGCCGCCTCCGGGTTCTGCATCTACAACGACGCCGCGCTCGCCATCGCCCGGCTGCTGGAGCTGGGCGCCGAGCGGATCGCCTACCTGGATGTGGACGTGCACCACGGAGACGGTGTGCAGGCCGTCTTCTGGGACGATCCGCGGGTGCTGACCGTCTCGCTGCACGAGCATCCGCGGACCCTCTTCCCGCAGACCGGGTGGCCGGAGGAGACGGGCGGTGAGCACGCGCCGGGCAGCGCGGTGAACCTGGCGCTGCCGGCCGGGACCGGGGACGCCGGGTGGCTGCGGGCGTTCCATGCGGTGGTGCCGGAGCTGATCGCCGATTTCCGGCCGCAGGTGCTGGTCACCCAGCACGGCGCCGACACCCATTTCGAGGACCCGCTCGCGCACTTCGCCGTGTCGCTGGACGCGCAGCGAGCCGTGCAGGCCGCGTGCCACGACCTCGCCCATGAGCACGCCGACGGGCGCTGGGTCGCGCTGGGCGGGGGCGGGTACGCGGTCGTCGAGGTCGTCCCGCGCTCGTGGACGCATCTGGTGGCGATCGCGGTGGGCCGGCCGATCGCGCCGGAGACCGTGATCCCCGAGAGCTGGCGGCGGGAGGTGTTCGCCCGGACGCGGCAGTTGGCGCCGATGCGGATGACCGACGGCCGGTGGCCGGTCGAGTACGCGGACTGGGAGGCGGGGTACGACCCGGCGGACCGGCTGGACCAGGCGGTGCTCGCCACACGCAAGGCGGTGTTCCCGCTGCGTGGGCTGCTGCCGTAGCGGGCCTCGCCGCGACGCCGGTCGCAGGCCGACGGGCCCGGCGCCGAGCACGCCACGAAGGCCGCCCGCGACGGTGATCGCCCACCGGCGGCCGTCCGGGCGCGGACGCGGTCCGTCGTACGTCCGCGGCTCGCCGTTCGCGGCTGTGGTCCGCGCCTGCAGTTCCCGCCCAGGGCCCCGGTGCCCCGTGCGCCGCCCGTGGCTCCGGTCCCCGTCCGGGGCCGCTGTTCGCGGACGTGGCCCCTGACCGCGGTCATCGGCCCGCGTGGCGGATGACCGGCGCCGGGCGTCGGCGCCGGCCGTGGCGTCGTAGGTGCGCGTGGAGTCGGGGCGGTGCTCTGGGCCGTCGTGGGCTAGGGACGTGCGGTTACGCCGACTGTGGGGTGTTTTCCGCTTTTCGGGGCTTCGGTGAGGGCGAATGGGCCAGCATCGCTGACGTGTTGAGCACCGGAGCGCTGCGTGCGCACTTGCTGGCCGCCCGGCTCGCCGGGCCCGTGGCCACCTCGCGCGAGGAGAGCCTGCGCAGCTATCGGCTCTTCGCCGCCCGTGATCCCCGCGCTCTGATCGGTCTGGATCCCGAAGGGACGTGGGGGCAACGGGAGGTGATGGCGTTGATGGCCGACAGGTGTGGGGTTTCGGCCGATCCCCGGCACACCTCCGGTCACGATGTGATCGACCCGGAGCGCACGCTGGAGGCACTCGACGCCTTCGCGCGGCGGATCGGCAAGGCCGCGCGGGACGGGGTGCCGGTCCTCCTCGGCACCGGACACCCGCACCGGCTGCTCGGTTTCTACGCCGCGCTCGCGGACGCTCTGTCGGCGGCAGGATGTACCGTTCTCACCCCGGCGCAGGGTCGCTGTGTCGACATAACGACCCGGTTCGGCCTACGCACGTACAACCTTGATTACGTACGAGGTGTCGCGTTCGTGCGGAAACCGAGGCCCGGGACCGCCGGTTGTGAGACCGGCGCACACACCCACTCGCCGCTCCCGGTCCGTACCGCGCTGGCGGTCGCGGCCGAGGCCGGCGGGCCGCTGCCCGAGCTCGTCATCGGAGACCACGGGTGGGTCTGCGGGGCAGGTCAGCTGGGTTTCGACGCCATGGGCCTGGCCGATACGGACGATCCGGCGCTCTTCGTCGGTGAGGCGGAGGGGCGCGTGTCCGTCGCCGTTCCGCTCGATGACGCTGTGCGGTCTGCTTACTACCAGCCGCTTACTCGCTATGTACTCAATCGAGCGTGTCTGTCACAGTAGGCCGCCGATGCCATCCCCTCTTCCCCACTTGCATCACCCGCCCCTAGTCTGGGGAGTGAGCACGCAACGACGAAGAGTCACCGGAAGGGGAAGCCGGTGGCCGTCGAGTGCGGAAGGTTCAGGTGTGTCATGGCTGCAGCTGGCGAGAGGCCTCTGAACGAGGTTCAGTTCCTGACCGTGGCGGAAGTCGCCTCGGTGATGCGAGTGTCGAAGATGACCGTGTACCGGTTGGTGCACAGCGGTCATCTGCCGGCGATCCGGGTGGGAAGGTCCTTCCGGGTGCCGGAGCAGGCGGTTCACGAATATCTCCGCGAGAGTTACGTGGGGGTGGAGACGGCCTGACGACAGCCCGGCGGGGCCTGTTGGGACCTGCCGGGTCACCTCGATTACGACCTCAGCGCTCGGGCGGGTAGGCTAGCCCCTCGTAGGTCGTGTGGGCCCATGGCGCCCAGCACCGAGTGATGAGAAGTGAGCGAGGGTAGTCGTGGGCTCTGTTATCAAGAAGCGGCGCAAGCGGATGGCCAAGAAGAAGCACCGCAAGCTGCTCAAGCGCACGCGCGTTCAGCGTCGTAACAAGAAGTAGGACGCGGCCCGCAAGGGCGCCCTTGCTTCTGTGCGCGAGCGCGCACACGGTGACCCCCCACCCCCGGTGGGGGGTCATTGGCGTTCCGGCCGGGGTGCGGCCGCGCGTACGACGGTGGGTCCGAATGGCTTGGTCTGATCGTTCGGACGGGGCTGTGGTCACTTACTGCATCGGGCGGTCATCACAGCGCAACATCGACCCGATAAGTTGGCCGCACACGGGGAACGCGGCAGGCTAGCGGGCAGAGCTGCGTCCACGACCGGACGCGACGGAAGAGAGGCGCTGATCTTGGGGAAGGTCGTGCTCGTGACCGGAGTGGCCCGCCGGCTCGGCGGCCGGTTCGTACGACGGATCCAGCGTGACCCGGACGTCGACCGCGTCGTCGCGGTCGACGCGGTCCCGCCCGAGCACCATCTGGGCGGCGCCGACTTCGTCCGGGCCGACATCCGCCAGCCCACCATCGCCCGCGTGCTCGCCGAGCACTCCGTCGACACGGTCGTCCACATGGACGTGACCGGCACGCCGCTGGGCAGCGGCAGCCGGGCCACGGTCAAGGAGACCAACGTCATCGGCACCATGCAACTACTCGGCGCCTGCCAGAAATCCCCGACCGTCAAGCGGCTCGTCGTGAAGTCCAGTACGAACGTGTACGGGTCCGCGCCCCGGGACCCGGCGGTCTTCACCGAGACGACCCCGCCCAAGTCCCTGCCCAGCGGAGGCTTCGCCAAGGACACCGTCGAGGTCGAGGGGTATGTGCGGGGCTTCGCGCGGCGCCGGCCCGATGTGGCCGTGTGCGTGCTGCGCTTCGCCAACATCCTCGGCCCGGGCGCCGATTCACCCCTCGCCTCGTACTTCTCGCTGCCGGTGCTGCCCACCGTCTTCGGCTACGACCCGCGGCTGCAGTTCGTCCACGAGGACGATGTGATCGAGGTGCTGCGGATCGGCTCCCACGAGCCGCAGCGCGGCACGCTCAACAGCGGCACGTTCAACGTCGCCGGTGACGGGGTGCTGCTGCTGTCGCAGTGCGCGCGCCGCCTCGGCCGGCCCACCGTGCCGCTGCTCCTGCCCGCGGTCACCTGGTTCGGCTCGGCGATGCGCACCCTGGGCATGACGGACTTCTCACCCGAGCAGATCCGGCTGCTCACCCACGGCCGGGTGGTGTCGACGGACGAGATGCGTGAGACGCTCGGATACGAGCCCAAGTACACGACCGCGGAGACCTTCGCGGACTTCGCGCACAGCCGCGGCCCCGGACTGCTGCCCCCGGAGGCCCTTGCGGGGGCCGTCGACCGGATTGCCGCATTGCCCGTCCTGGGCGGCGGTCACCCCCCGACGCAGAGCGCCAACTGAGGAGCGCATCAACGATGGCGGACGCCAAGGTCATTCCGTTCGACGACGACCGGTCCCGCGGAGCTGCCGCGCAGCGGCCGCCGCGGCGCCGGGGCGCGGGGAGCCGGCGCAAGGGCGAGCCCGCGGCGGTCCGCGAAGTCCAGCCCCTGCCCGGCCGGGCGAACCCGCAGGATGATGGTCCTGTGACACGTGAGGAGCCGCCGGAGGCCGGGCGCCGGGAACCCCGGGAGGGGGGCCTGGAGCGGCGTATCGCCGGGGGCCTGGCCTTTCTGCGGCGACGTCTGACGGGCGACTACGAGGTCGACGACTTCGGTTACGACGAGGAGCTGACCGACCAGGTCCTGATGTCGCTGCTGCGGCCCCTGTACGAGAAATACTTCCGGGTCGATGTGAAGGGGATCGAGAACATCCCGTCGAAGGGCGGGGCGCTGATCGTCGCCAACCACTCCGGCACGCTGCCGCTGGACGGCCTGATGATGCAGGTCGCCGTGCACGACAACCACCCGGCGGGCCGTCATCTGAGGCTGCTCGCCGCGGATCTGGTGTTCGTGCTGCCGGTGGTCAACGAGCTGGCCCGCAAGGCCGGCCACACACTGGCGTGCGCGGAGGACGCCCAGCGGCTGCTGGAGCGCGGCGAGGTGGTCGGGGTGATGCCGGAGGGCTTCAAGGGCATCGGCAAACCGTTCAGCGAGCGCTACAAGCTGCAGCGCTTCGGCCGCGGCGGTTTCGTCTCCACGGCACTGCACGCCGGAGTGCCGATCATCCCGTGCTCGATCGTCGGGGCCGAGGAGATCTACCCGATGATCGGCAATGCGAAGACGCTGGCCCGTGTGCTGGGCTTCCCGTATTTCCCGATCACTCCGACGTTCCCGTGGCTCGGCCCCCTGGGCGCGATCCCGCTGCCGACGAAGTGGACCATCCAGTTCGGTGAGCCGATCCCCACGGACGGCTACCCGCCGGAGGCGGCCGAGGATCCGATGCTGATGTTCAACCTGACGGACCAGGTCAGGGAGCAGATCCAGCACACGCTGTACAAGCTGCTGGTGCAGCGCCGGTCGGTCTTCTTCTGAACCGCGTGAACCGCGTGAACCGCGGTACGCCGCGTACGAGGACGGGGGCGCCCCCTTTCGCAGGGGCGCCCCCGTCCTCGTAGGAGCGATGAGCGCGGAGCTACCGGCTGTCCTCGCTGTCGATGCCCAGCCCCGGCAGGAGGCCCGGGAGCAGGGGCGGAAGCGTCACGTCCGGGGCGGTCGTCGGGCTGGTGCTCGACGGGGGCGAACCGCTGGCGCTGTCCTTCGGCGGGTCCAGCAGACCGCCGGTGCTGCCGCCGAGCAGGCCGTCACCGCCGCTCCTGGAGGTGGACGGCTCGGGCCGGCCGTCGTGCGTGCTGCCGGTGGTGGAGCCGCCGGTGGTGCTGGGTGCCGGGCCGCCCGTGCCGGTGGAGCCGGTGGTGTCCGTCCCCGGATTCCGGTGCCGGCCGGAGCCGTCCTGGGACGGCGACTGCGGCAGCAGCGACTGCAGGGGGGCCACTTCCTGGTCTATGGCGTCGAACACGGACGACACCTGCTGACTGACGTCGCCCAGCTGGACGGGCAGCCGGTCGCGCAGGGCGCCCCAGGCGTCGCGGTGGGACGCGGAGAAGGTGGAGAGCGCCTGGATGGGGCCGAGCGAGCCGTTGCGCTCGTATGCCTCGTGCAGCAGGCGGTGGCCTTCGGACGCGTCGTGCTGCACGCCGGACAGGGTGTGGCGGATCTCGCCGAGGGACTCGTGGTCGAGGTGGCCGCCGCGGCCGCGCTCCATCAGCCGGCGGGCCTCGTTCAGCCGGGTCGACGCCTGGTCCAGATAGATCCGGCCGCGGTCGACGTCCCCGTCGGCCAGGCCGAGCTTGACGTCCTCGATGCCGCGTTTGAGGCCGTAGAGCGAGTCACCGGGCAGGGCGTCGGAGCTCGCCGCGGCCACCCCGCCGAAGGAGGCGGCGGCGACGCCCACGCTGAGCCCACCCGCGGCGAGGCCCTTGGTGAGCCGGGTACGCGGCCGCAACTTCCCCAGCGGACTTGCCCGGTGGGCGCCCCGGGCGCGTGAAGAACCCTGCCGGGGCACGGCCCGGTCCGCCGCCTCGCCCCCCGCGGCCGTACCCTCCTGCAGCATGGCCTCCATCGCGGCCACCAGCCGCGCGCGCTGGACGACCTTGACCTCGGGATCCAGCTCCGGTCGGGGCAGCTCGCCGAGATGGGCCGTGAGGGTCAACAGCCGGGCCTGCTCGGTGCGTTCCGCGGCGGCCGGGGCCGGTCCTCCGGGCCGCTGGGCCGCCGTGCCCTGGTCGTCGGACTGCTCCTCCAGGGCCTGGGCGAAGGCGCTCGCCCGCCGGTGCGCCGATACGTTCGCGATCACTGGCGGCACCTCCTCTCGTCATGACGGTCGACTCCCCAGGGGTCCTGAGGGTTGCACGCCCCGACCACGTCCACACGATCGAGTGATCGGGGGCCGTCGGGGAGTGACCGCAGGGAGCCTGTATCCCGCACAACGAGCGGCTCGGCACTTGGGTTACGGACGACGGATGATCGGACCACGAAGTCAACCGACTTGTACGCTGGGTGAGTTGGATGTCGCGGAGCGTATGCGGAACGTATGCGGCGCATATGCGATCCGGTGGGGCCGTGGCGGCCGTGGTCGGCCGGGGTCGGCCGGGGTGGGCCGCGTCAGCGGGCGTCTTCGGGCAGGAGCCGGGCGAGGGTGCGGACCGCCCGGTACTGGAGGGTCTTGATCGCGCCCTCGTTCTTGCCCATCACGCGGGCGGTCTCGGCGACCGAGAGGCCCTGCAGGAAACGCAGCGTCACGCATTCCTGCTGCTGTGGGTTGAGCCGCCGCACGGCGTCGAGCAGCGCGGCGTTGGAGAGGGACTCGAGGACGGAGTCCTCCGGGGAGCGCTCGACCTCGTTGGCGTCGAGCATCTCCCCGGTGGTCACCTCCAGCCGGAAACGGCTGGACTTGAAGTGGTCGGCGACCAGGTTGCGGGCGATGGTGACGAGCCAGGCGCCGAAGTCACGCCCCTGCCAGGTGAAGGTCCCGATCCGCCGCAGGGCGCGCAGAAAGGTCTCGCTGGTGAGGTCCTCGGCGGTCGCCCTGCCTCCCACCCGGTAGTAGATGTAGCGGTACACGGTGTCGCTGTACTGGTCGTACAGGCGCCCGAAGGCTTCGGCCTCGCCGGCCTGGGCGCGCTCCACGAGGTCCATCATGCGGGCGCTGTCACTGTCCGCGGCCGGGCGGCGTGCGGCGGTGGCGGCCGAGGCGGGGCGGCCCCGCCTGCCGCCGACCGTGGCGCTGCCGTCCGCCAGTGCGTAGCACGGGCCGACGGGGGCAGCGGTGGCGAAGGCGGGGACGGCGTACGCGGTGGGGACGAAGCCTCGCAACAGGTCGTGGACCGTTGCGCGCAGCGTAGCCAGGCCCGAGGCGTCAACCCCGACGTGTGGGTACACGAGACTCCCAGAGGCAGAGCTTCCATCACGTGCAGTGCGGAACCATTCACCCGTCGTGGCGACGGAGGGGTACCGGTATGCGTCTGAGGAGAATAACGCTTAGTACAGGCAGCACTACACCCAGTTGCTCAAATCACCGATTACGTCGCTTCTGTAACCGATTGACGCTCGCTCAAATGCCGCACAATGACCACTTGTTGACCGAATCGGTCCGCCTTCCGGCTGGGAACGGGGCGTGTTGTGGCCGGGTGGACACGAGGGGAGTGGTGGGGAGAAGGGGGGTCGGGGCGCGTGGAACGTGCCGCCCTCCAGGCCGGGCGCACCGTGGTCACGCTGGGTGACGGAACGGCGGGTTGACCGGCGCGGTCGTCGGCGCATGGTTTGGTCACGAAGCGGCAACGGTTGGTCCGGCCCCGGCCCGGCCGGCCCGGATGCCCGACTGTGATCCGCGGCGCGTGCGGGCTCAGTGGCGCGTGCGGGATTCGCGGCGCGTGCGGGCTCAGTGGCGCGTGCGGGCTCGGCGGCTCGTGCGGGATCGGCGGCTCGTGCGGGATCCGCGGCGCGTGCGGGCTCAGCGGCGTCGGCGGTACAGGGTGATGGCCGCCGCCGTGCCGCCGGCCACCGCGCCGACGCCGGCCGCGGCCGGCAGCCCGACCTTCGCCGCCTTGCGGGCCGTGCGGTAGTCGCGCAGGCGCCAGTCGCAGGCGCGGGCGTGCTTGCGGAGCTTGGCGTCCGGGTTGATCGCGTACGGGTGCCCCACCAGCGACAGCATCGGGATGTCGTTGTGGGAGTCGCTGTAGGCCGCGCACCGGGACAGGTCCAGGCCCTCCGCCGTGGCCAGGGCGCGTACCGCCTCCGCCTTGGCGGGGCCGTGCAGCGGTTCGCCCACGAGCCTGCCGGTGTAGACGCCGTCCACCGACTCCGCCACCGTGCCCAGGGCCCCGGTCAGGCCGAGGCGGCGGGCGATCACCGTGGCGATCTCCACCGGCGCGGCGGTGACCAGCCACACCTTCTGGCCCGCGTCCAGGTGCGCCTGGGCCAGTGCCCGGGTGCCCGGCCAGATGCGTTCGGCCATGTACTCGTCGTAGATCTCCTCGCCGATCGACATCAGCTCGGCGACACGGTGGCCCTTCACGATCGACAGCGCCGAGTCCCGCGCGTCCTGCATGTGCTCGGGGTCCTCGACCCCGGCCAGCCGGAACCACGCCTGCTGCCAGGCGAACTTCGCCAGGTCCCGGGTCTCGAAGAACTTGCGCTTGTACAGCCCCCGGCCGAAGTGGAACAGCGCTGCGCCCTGCATGACGGTGTTGTCCAGGTCGAAGAACGCGGCGGCTCTGTCGTCGCCGAGCACCGGGAACTGGGGTTCCTGGTCGGAGACCTCCTGGGAGGCGGTGTCCTGGGAGGACTTGCGCGCCGCCTCGGCCGAGGCCTCGCCTGCCAACACGCTCCGCGCCGTGGCGGAGCGCCTACGGGGAGTGAGCCATCCTAGAGCGGCCATGACGTGAGCATAGCCATTCAGTTCGGGGCTTCCGGTCCTGAGAGGTTTGCGGACCGTGAACTCTCCGGGGCCGTGTCGTTAAAGAAGTCACTCCGCGGGCGTGTCGCCGGGGCGTCGTCGGCGGTCGCCGGGTTATGGCGCCCGGGCGCCCCTCGGGTCCGCTGGAGCGAGAATGGCCGACATGACTCCCATCTTTCGGCGGAAGAACCCCCAGGACCGGCTTGTCACCCTGATCGGCAAGCCCGGGTGCCATCTGTGCGACGACGCGCAGGTCGTCGTCGAGAGGGTCTGCGGCGACCTCGGTGTTTCCTGGGAGAAGAAGGACATCACCGAGGACCAGGAGCTCCACCGGCGGTACTGGGAGCAGATCCCGGTGGTGCTGATCGACGGCGAGCAGCACACGTTCTGGCGTGTGAACGAGGAACGCCTGCGCAAAGCCCTCGCGTAGGACCGTCGGGCCTGCCGCGCCGGGTCCTCCGGATTCCACGTGGCGAACACAACACGCCGGAGGGAGGTGCCGGTCGCGACCCCGAATCGATACCTGACCGACCAGTCCAAGTGGTCCGGAAAGTCGCCTAGGATCGGCGGCAACTGGTCTCGGGGGCATGGATGTTGAGGGGAGGGGGCGGCCTTGCCCCCAAGAGAAGAGGAACGATGGCGGCCGTGCGCCGGTTCCCTGCGGATGCGCCGGGGGCGCGTGACCCCGGTCACGTTGGCCGGGCAAATCGGACACCATCTTTGTGCACGCGTTCACAAAGACATAGCCTGCATTCGACGGGGCGGTCTGGGGACGTGTGACCGCCTGCAGCCCCGCTCTACCCGCAGGAGCACCGTGGCAACTGGCCGAACTCACCGACCGGCGACCCGTAGCCGAGGGATCCCCGAGGCCACCGTCGCCAGGCTTCCGCTGTACCTCCGAGCCCTGACCGCGCTGTCGGAGCGCTCGGTCCCCACGGTCTCCTCCGAGGAGCTGGCCGCGGCCGCCGGGGTCAATTCCGCCAAGCTGCGGAAGGACTTCTCCTACCTCGGCTCGTACGGGACCCGGGGCGTGGGCTACGACGTCGAGTACCTCGTCTACCAGATCTCCCGCGAACTGGGCCTGACCCAGGACTGGCCGGTCGTGATCGTCGGTATCGGTAACCTCGGCGCGGCGCTCGCCAACTACGGCGGGTTCGCCTCCCGCGGCTTCCGGGTCGCGGCGCTGATCGACGCCGATCCCGCGCTCACGGGCAAGGCGGTCGCCGGCATCCCGGTCCAGCACACCGACGACCTGGAAAAGATCATCAAGGACAGCGGCGTGTCCATCGGTGTCATCGCCACTCCCGCCGGCGCCGCCCAGCAGGTCTGCGACCGGCTCGTGGCGGCGGGCGTGTCCTCCATCCTGAACTTCGCGCCGACCGTGCTGAACGTCCCGGACGGCGTCGACGTGCGCAAGGTCGACCTCTCCATCGAGCTGCAGATCCTCGCCTTCCACGAGCAGCGCAAGGCCGGCGAGGAGGCCATGGCCGAGGCCCTGCCGGCCGTCGCGGTGGTGAAGGACTCCTCCGACCAGGGGCCCGACGGGGATGTTCCCGCCGTGATGCCGGCATGAGCCTCCTCGTCGTCGGGCTGAGCCACCGCAGCGCTCCGGTCAGCCTCCTGGAGCGGGCCGCGCTGGCCGAGGACGCCCAGGCCAAACTCCTCCACGACACGGTCGCCGTCGAGCCGGCCACCGAGGCCGCGGTGCTCGCCACCTGCAACCGGATCGAGCTGTACGCCGACGTGGACAAGTTCCACGCGGGCGTCGCCGAGCTGTCCACGCTGCTCGCCCGGCACAGCGGCGTGGGCCTCGACGAGCTCACCGCCTATCTGTACGTGCACTACGAGGACCGGGCCGTCCACCACCTGTTCTCGGTGGCCTGCGGACTGGACTCGATGGTCGTCGGCGAGGGCCAGGTCCTCGGCCAGATCAAGGAGTCCCTGGCCACCGCGCAGGAGCTGCACACCGCCGGACGGCTGCTGAACGACCTGTTCCAGCAGGCCCTGCGGGTCGGCAAGCGCGCCCACTCCGAGACGGGTATCGACCGGGCCGGGCAGTCCCTGGTCACCTTCGGCCTGGAGCAGCTGTCCTCCGGCGCGCCGGTCGGGGACTGGGCCAAGGGCAAGCGCGCCCTCGTGATCGGTGCCGGCTCCATGTCCTCGCTGGCCGCCGCGACCCTCGCGCGCGCCGGGGTCGCCGAGGTCGTGATCGCCAACCGCACGCTGGAGCGTGCCGAGCGCCTCGCGCAGATCCTGACGGAGACGGACGACACGGACGTGCCGGCACGTGCGGTACCGATGGAGACGGTGCCGCACGAGCTGACACGTGCCGACGTCGCGGTGTCCTGCACGGGCGCCACCGGCCTGGTCCTCACGGCCGAGGCGGTCGCGGAGGCGGTCGAGGGCCGTACGGGCGGTCCGGTCACCCCCGCGGTCCGGCCCGTTCCCGCCCCGGCCACCAGGTCCGCCCGTACGGCAGGCCCGTCCCCCGTACGGGACGAGCCCGCGCCGGCCGGCCTCGGCGGAGAGGACGGCTGCCCCCTCGACGTGGCGGCCGTTCAGGGCACGGCCGGCTTCTCGGTGGCGGGCGAGGCGGCCGTCGCCGGTATGGCGACCACCGAACTGGAGCAGCACGCGGTGTGGGTGGACAAGGGCGCCGTGGAGGAGCGCGGCGGCCGCGCCGCCGCCGGCGCTGCCGTCCTCGACCCGGAGGCCGAGGCCGAGGTCATCAGCGCGCTCGTGGCGACCGTCGCCACGAGCGGCCGGATCCCGGAGCGGCGCCGCCCCGAGCAGGTCGTGGAGATCCCCCGCCCCGCGCCCGTCCTGTCGCTCCTCGACCTCGCGATGCCGCGGGACATCGACGCCGCCGTGCACCGGCTGCTCGGGGTCCGCCTCGTCGACATCGAGTCGCTCGCCGAGGCGTCCGCGGACGCTCCGATGGCCACCGACGTCGACCAGGTGCGGCGGATCGTCGCCGACGAGGTCGCCGCCTTCGGCGCCGCCCAGCGCGCCGCGCACATCACGCCGACCGTGGTCGCGCTGCGCACCATGGCCGCCGACGTGGTGGCGAACGAGATCGCCCGCCTGGAGGGGCGGCTGCCGGGGCTGGACCGCAAGCACCGCGCCGAGATCACGCAGACCGTGCGGCGCGTCGTCGACAAGCTGCTGCACGCGCCGACCGTACGGGTCAAGCAGCTGGCGGCCGAACCCGGCGGCGCCGGGTACGCGGACGCCCTGCGCACCCTGTTCGACCTCGACCCCGAGACGGTCGCCTCCGTCTCCCGGGCCGACGACACCAAGCGCACCGAGAACACCGAGAACGCCGAGAACCGAGGGCGAGCATGAGTGAGCAGGCACTGAGGCTGGGGACCAGGCGCAGCAAGCTGGCCATGGCCCAGTCCGGGCAGGTCGCGGACGCCGTGAGCCGGCTGACCGGGCGGCCCGTGGAGCTCGTGGAGATCACCACCTACGGCGACACGTCCCGCGAGCACCTCGCGCGGATCGGCGGCACCGGTGTGTTCGTGACGGCCCTGCGCGACGCGCTGCTGCGCGGCGAGGTGGACTTCGCGGTGCACTCCCTCAAGGACCTGCCCACCGCGCAGCCCGAGGAGCTGGCGCTGGCCGCGGTGCCGGTGCGCGAGGACCCGCGGGACGTGATCGTCGCGCGGGACGCACTGAAGTTCACCGACCTGCCCCGCGGCGCCCGCATCGGCACCGGGTCGCCGCGCCGCATGGCGCAGCTGAACGCGTACGCGCGCGCCCACGGCCTCGGCATCGAGACGGTCCCGATCCGTGGCAACGTCGACACCCGCATCGGATACGTCCACGGCGGCGAACTGGACGCGGTGGTCCTCGCCGCGGCCGGGCTCAACCGCATCGGGCGGATCGAGGAGGTGACCGACTTCCTGTCGGTCGACACGGTTTTGCCGGCCCCCGGCCAGGGGGCCCTGGCGATCGAGTGCGCCGCGGAGAACGCGGAACTCATCGCCGCGCTCGCCGGGCTCGACGACCCGTTCACACGGGTCGCCGTGACCGCCGAGCGGTCCCTGCTCGCCGCCCTGGAGGCCGGTTGCAGCGCCCCCGTGGGCGCGCTGGCCGACCTTCCCCCACTCTCGGCTCCGCTCGAGCGGGGGGACCCCCAGGCCGACGGCCAGATTGTCAAGGAAATGCGCCTGCGCGGCGTCGTCGGCACGCCCGACGGCCGGACGCTGGTGCAGCTGTCCACCACCGGTCCCGTGCCCGAGACGCACGACCAGGCAATGGCGCTCGGTCGCGAACTCGCCGCCGAGATGCTCGCCAAGGGCGCGGCCGGTCTGATGGGGGAGCGAGCACATTGAGCCCCACCACCCTTCCCGCCGGCCTTGAACACGGGCACGTCACCTTCCTCGGTGCCGGACCCGGGGATCCGGGACTGCTGACACTGCGCGCCGTCGAGGCGCTGGCGCACGCGGATGTCCTCGTCGGTGAGCACGAGGTGCTCGACGTGGTACGCACGCACGCCAGAGCGGGCGCCGCCTTCGTCCGCACGGACCCGGACCCTTCCACGGGTACGTTTCTGTGCATGGGCACGCCTCAGTTGGCGGTTGTCGACGGCGCGTCAACAACCGCTGGTGCCCCCGCAATGAGGGATGCAGCACATCTTGTCATGGAGGCCGTACGGGGCGGCAAGCGGGTCGTCCGTGCGGTGTGCGGGGATCCCGGCCTGGACGCGTACGCGGCGGAGGAGATGCTGGCGTGCGCCGCCGAGGGCATTCCGTTCGAGGTGGTGCCGGGCGTCGCGGCCGCCGTGGGCGTGCCCGCGTACGCGGGTGTGCCGCTGCGGGACGCGCAGGGCGCGGACGTACGGTTCGTCGACGCGCGGACCGCCTCGGACCGCTGCTGGACCGAGGTCGGCGCCTCCGACGGCACGGTCGTGGTCTCCACGACCCTCGACTCGGTGGCGGCGGCCGCCGGGGAGCTGGTGGCCGCGGGCCGCAAGCCGGACACCCCGATGACGGTGACCGTCGCCGGGACGACGACGCGGCAGCGCACCTGGACCGCGACCCTCGGCTCCATCGCGCAGACGCTGAAGCAGGCGAAGGTGCTGCCCTCACCCGAGGGCGGCCGGCCGGTGATAGCGGTGGTCGGCGAGCGTTCCGCCTCCGCCCGGCGGGACCAGCTGTCGTGGTTCGAGAACAAGCCGCTGTTCGGCTGGAAGGTCCTCGTCCCGCGGACCAAGGAGCAGGCCGCGTCGCTCTCCGACCAGCTGCGCTCGTACGGGGCCGTGCCGTACGAGGTACCGACGATCGCCGTCGAACCGCCGCGCACGCCCCAGCAGATGGAACGTGCCGTCAAGGGCCTGGTGACGGGCCGCTACGAGTGGATCGCGTTCACATCGGTCAACGCGGTGCGGGCGGTCCGGGAGAAGTTCGAGGAGTACGGGCTCGACGCGCGCGCCTTCGCGGGCATCAAGGTGGCCGCGGTGGGCGAGCAGACGGCGAAGGCGCTGGTGGCCTTCGGCGTGAAGCCGGACCTGATGCCGTCGGGGGAGCAGTCCGCCGCCGGCCTGCTGGACGACTGGCCGCCGTACGACCCGGTGTTCGACCCGATCGACCGCGTCTTCCTGCCGCGCGCCGACATCGCCACGGAGACCCTGGTGGCCGGCCTCATCGAGCTGGGCTGGGAGGTCGACGACGTCACGGCGTACCGCACCGTCCGCGCCTCGCCGCCGCCGGCCGAGACCCGTGAGGCGATCAAGGGCGGCGGCTTCGACGCGGTCCTGTTCACGTCGTCGTCCACGGTCCGCAACCTGGTGGGCATCGCGGGCAAGCCGCACAACGTGACGGTGATCGCGTGCATCGGCCCGGCCACGGCGAAGACGGCGGAGGAGCACGGTCTGCGGGTGGACGTCATGGCCCCGGAGCCGTCGGTCCACAAGCTGGCCGAGGCGCTGGCGGACTTCGGCCTGCGCCGCCGCGCCGCGGCCCTGGAGGCCGGCGACGCGGTGACCCGCCCGAGCGAGCGGCGGCCGGGGGCGCGGCGGCGGCGTTCGACCACGTGAGGTGGGGCGGGGCGCTCCTCGCGGGTGCGCCCCGCCACGCTGATGCCGAAGGGGCGGACCCAAGCGCCGTGGCCGTCCCTGACGGGCGGACGCGTCCCCTGCGCGCCGGGGACGGTCTGTGACGGTCCGTCCGCCCGACACGGATCCGCCCGTCGTCGCACAATGACCGGATGGGGTGGCGAGACAACGTCCGGAAAGAGCGGCACGACGACGAGCGGCGCGCCGAGGCGCGGGCGATGGAGGCCAGCACGCTCAGCCACGCGTCCCGGCCCTTCACCCAGGGGAAAGTGATCTGGGGCCCGGCGAGGGCCACGATGGAAGCCGCCTACGAGGAACTGCTGGTCCAGGCGCACGAGCTCGGTTACGACGCGGTGCTGGGTGTCGGCTTCACCTCGCCCGCGCATCCCCCGGGCAGCCGGGGTGCGGGGTACAGCACGGTGAACATCGTCGCCTATGGCACCGGCGTCCACTGGTCGGGCGGCGAGGACTGAACGGGAACGGCCCGCCGGAGGGCCGACGCACCGTCGGCAAAAGGACTCCCGGGGCGGGCGTAGCGTAGAGGGCATGACGAAGTACGGATCCTTCCCCGGTGCGCGTCCCCGCCGGCTGCGCACGACCCCCGTCATGCGCCGCATGGTGGCCGAGACGCGGCTGCACCCGGCCGACTTCATCCTCCCCGCCTTCGTACGGGAGGGCGTCAGCGAGCCCGTGCCGATCACGGCCATGCCCGGCGTGGTGCAGCACACCCGCGACAGCCTGAAGAAGGCCGCGCTGGAGGCCGTGGAGGCCGGGGTCTCCGGGATCATGCTCTTCGGTGTGCCGGAGGAGTCGAAGAAGGACGCCGCCGGGACGCCGGGCACCGACCCGGAGGGGATCCTCCAGGTCGCCATCCGCGATGTGCGCGCCGAGGTCGGTGACGAACTGCTCGTCATGTCCGACCTCTGCCTGGACGAGACCACGGACCACGGGCACTGCGGGGTGCTCGACGCGAAGGGGCGGGTCGACAACGACGCCACGCTGGAGCGGTACGCGGAGATGGCGCAGGTGCAGGCCGACGCGGGCGCCCATGTCGTCGGGCCCAGCGGCATGATGGACGGCCAGATCGGCGTCATCCGGGACGCGCTGGACCAGATCGGGCGGGAGGACGTCGCGATCCTCGCCTACACCGCCAAGTACTCCTCGGCCTTCTACGGGCCGTTCCGGGAGGCCGTCGCCTCGTCGCTGAAGGGCGACCGCAAGACGTACCAGCAGGACCCGGCCAACTGGCGGGAGTCCCTGCGGGAGCTCGCCCTCGACCTGGAGGAGGGCGCCGACATGGTGATGGTCAAGCCGGCCGGACCCTACCTCGACATCCTCGCCCGGGTCGCCGACGCCGTGGACGTTCCGGTGGCGGCGTACCAGATCTCCGGCGAGTACTCGATGATCGAGGCCGCGGCCGAGAAGGGCTGGGTCGACCGCGACCGCGCGATCATGGAGACCCTGACCGGCATCAAGCGGGCCGGCGCCCGCAGCATCCTCACCTACTGGGCCGTCGAGGCCGCGCAGAAGCTGCGCTGACACGCGCTCCGGGGCCGCGGGCGGCACGGGGAGGCGCTCCGGGCAGCCCGGAGCCTCCGTGCTCTCTCAGCCGGTGTGGAGGATCCGGAAACGACCGGGATCCGCCGGATCCCGGTCGACGACCTGGACCGGCGGCCAGGCCCATTGCCACACGCTGATGCCCGGCGCGCGGGAGAAGCGGATCTGCCCGCGGGTGCCCTCGACGGCGACGCGCGGCCAGGATCGGGCGATGCGCGCCCGGTCCGCGCCGTGAGAGCGCAGCACGCCGGCGAGGACGGCGACCGTGTCGTAGCCCTCGAAGGCGACGAAGGAGGGCGCTTCGCCCAGCCGCTCGCGAAGGGCCGTCCCGACTCGTGCGCCGAGTGGGCCGAGACGCTCGGGCAGGTAGCGCAGGAACGGGATCGCCGAGCCGTCGTCGCCCAGCAGTGCCGCCCATTCGGCGAACTCCGGCTGTCCGGCCGGAGCACCGATCATGATCTCGGCGAGGCGCTGGTCGCGGCGGACGGACTTGACGATCGACACCGCCGGCTCCGGGTGGCCGGTCAGGAGGAGGAGGGCCGTCGCGCGATGGCGGACGATCTCGTCGCACACGGCCGTGGGGGCGAGCGCGCCCATGTCGAGTTCGATGACGGTGCCGCCGCGCGGAGCAAGGCAGTCCCGCAGAATGCGGGCCCCGGATGCCCAGTAGACACTCGGCTGGGCGGCTACGGCGATTCGGCTGTGGCCCGCGCCGAGGAGGAAGTCCGCATAGATCCGCCAGCCGTGGGACTGTGCCGGGCAGAGGCGCGCGACCCATTCCGTCGGCTGTTCGGTGAGCGCGTCGAGGACCGCCGACGAGCAGAGGAACGGCAGGCCGAGGGCGTCGGCCCTGGCGGCCGCGGCGCGAGCGACGACGCTGTGGTACTCGCCCGCCAGGGCGGCCACGCCCAGGCCGGCCAGTTCGTCCACGGCCGCCGCAGCCCTCTGCGGATCAGCGGCCGTGTCTCTGACCACAAGTTCGAGTGGTCTTCCGGCGATTCCGCCGGCGTCATTGACGTCGCGAACGGCCAGCGCGAGTCCGGCGAGCAGGTGCCGGCCCGCCTCCACCCAGCCGGGACGGGTCAGCGGAGCGAGAGCGCCGATCCGCACTGACGGCCCGTCAGTCCGCCCCGCGGCGGACGACGATGGTGAGGTGTTCATGGTTGGCGTCTCCCGCGTGACGATTCGGTCGCAGGTTGCCCGGGTCGCCGAGCGGCACGGCGTGAGGGTGTGCGTCCGTCTCGCCGTGGCGGGCGCGCCTGCGTGATCATGCCGGACATGGCGTCCACCACCTTCGCCAACCGGCGACCGATGTGGCAAGCGAGGCGAGGGCGGCAGGAGTGGCAAGGGCGAGAAGCGCGGGGGCGCCGGGGTGCACGGGCGGGGTCACGGCCTCCCGCCGTCTTCCGCCGGGCGAGTCTATGCGCGTAGCCTCATCGGTGTCATGACCTCGCCAAGAACCTCGACCGTGAGGACCTTCCATGCCGCATGACTTCCGGACCGGCCACGCCCCGCGGCGACGGCCCGGCCGCGTCCGCCGATTCCTCGCCGCGGCGACCGGGCTGCCGGCCGCCGCGCTCTCCCTGGTCCTGGCCCTTCCGTCCCCCTCCTCCGCCGCACCGGCCGCGCGCCCGGCACCGGTGGTGGCGACCCACCCCGACGCCGACCACGCGGGCTCCGGGGTGCGGAAGCACGAAGGCGGTACCGGTGGCGCCGCTCCCACCCTCGCCGCCGCATCCACCCTGGCCGCCGCGCCCCAGGGGCTCGACGTGAGCGGCTACCAGAGCACCGTGGACTGGACCGCGGTGAAGAACAACGGCGCCGCCTTCGCCTATGTGAAGGCCACCGAGGGCACCACCTACACCAACCCGTACTTCAGCGGGCAGTACAGCGGCTCCTACAACGCCGGGCTGATCCGCGGCGCCTACCACTTCGCCCTCCCGGGGAACTCCGGCGGCAGCGCCCAGGCCGACTGGTTCGTGGACCACGGCGGCGGCTGGAGCGCGGACGGCATGACCCTGCCACCCGCCCTCGACATCGAGTACAACCCCTACGGCGCCACCTGCTACGGGCTCAGCCAGAGCGCCATGGTGTCCTGGATCCGGGCGTTCAGCGATCGGGTGCACACCCGGACCGGCCGGTACCCGACGATCTACACCACCACCAACTGGTGGAGCACCTGCACCGGCAACGACGGCAGCTTCGGCGCCACCAACCCGCTGTGGCTGGCCCGCTACTCCACCAGCCCCGGCACCATGCCCGCCGGCTGGTCCGCCCAGACCATCTGGCAGTACTCCGACTCCGGGACCTTCCCCGGGGACCAGGACGTCTTCAACGGCACCTACTCCGACCTCCAGGCGTTCGCCCGCGGCACCGGCGGCACGCCGCCCCCGGCCACCGGCTGGCCGACCGTGCAGCAGGGGCAGACCGGCGAGCGGGTGCGGACGGTGCAGTACCTGCTCAACGCGCACGGCGCATCGCTGACCGTGGACGGTGACTTCGGCACCGCCACCTACAACGCCGTCCGCTCCTTCCAGTCGGCCAACGGCCTCACCGTGGACGGCATCGTCGGAGCCAACACCTGGCAGGCGCTGGTCGTCACCGTGCGTCAGGGCGACTCCGGCTCCGCCGTCACGGCGCTGCAGCGGCAACTCAACGCCCACGGCGCATCCCTGACCGTGGACGGCTCCTTCGGTCCGGCCACCGACAGCGCGGTCCGCTCCTTCCAGTCCGCCCACAACCTCACCGTGGACGGCATCGTCGGTCCCATGACCTGGCAGGCACTGGTCGCCTGAGAGGGACGCGCCCGCGTGGTGGACGGCCCGCGCGTTCCGGCCCGCGGTGATCAGCCGCCCACCGCGTGGCGCGTCCGCCCCCCGGCGCCCGGGCGGGATCCGTTCGCCGGGGGAGAGGTGACCGGGGCGCGTGGTCACGTCTCCCGGACCGGCGCGGCGTCGGCCGTGACTGCCGGGAGCGGGTGGGCGACGGGGCCGGAAGCCTGGGCCGCCGCCGCCCGCCGATGCCCGTCCGAGCCGTGGGCCGCCGTGCCGTCACGGGTGGAGGCGCCGGGATGGGGCCTGGAGGAGGAAGGGCCCTCGTCCCGTACGCCTTCTCCGTTCCGGCAGGCCGGGAGCGCGAGCGCGGCGAGCACGGCCCCGGCGGCGGCGAGCAGGCGGACACGGGCGGTACGAGTGGACATGGGGCTGGCCCTTCGACGTGGACGAGCTGGGGGGTGGCAGGCCGCTCGACCGGTCGCCGGGAGCGGGAGCCTCGATGACCCAGCTTGGGCGATACCCGCGCCCGGCCGCCACATCCGCCCGGGTTTTCGGGACGCCGGGACCGGGGGCCCCGGTCCGACCTGCGTAAACGCCGTCCCCTGGGAAGGGGCGGTGGGACGCGGACGGTGTTCCCGCAGCCGCTGCGGGCGGCCGGGGCACTCCGAACTCGGCTCAGGAGTTAGGTTGTTGGCGGTCATTTTCGGTCGCCCCGCGACCGGTCTGGCCGACCGACGCCTCACGCCGACCCTGGAGATGCCCATGCCCGGTGATGCCCTCAGCCACGACCCGGCCGAGCTGAGAAAGCGGATCGACACCACCAAGGCCCACCCGGCACGCGTCTATGACGTCTTCCTCGGGGGCAAGGACCACTACCCCGTCGACCGCGAGGCGGCCGCCGCCGCGCTCGCCGCCAACCCCAGCCTGTACCTCGACATCTGGCACAACCGCGCCTTCGTGCGCCGGGCCGTGGCCCGGCTGGCGCGGAACGACGGCATCCGGCAGTTCCTGGACATCGGCACCGGCCTGCCGACCGCGGAGAACGTCCACGAGATCGTCCAGCGGATCGGCCCCGACGCCCGGATCGTGTACGTCGACAACGACCCCATCGTCCTGGCACACGCCCGTGCCCTGCTCACCAGCGGTCCCGAAGGCCGTACGGACTACATCGACGCCGACCTCAGGGAGCCCGCGCAGATCCTCGAACAGGCCATGAAGACGCTCGACTTCGACCAGCCGGTCGCGCTCGTGCTGGCGGCGGTCCTGCACTTCGTCGAGGACGAGGAGGCGTACGAGATCGTGCGTGAGCTGTCCGCCGCGCTGCCGTCCGGCAGCCGGGTCGTGCTCAGCCACCTCACCGACGACCTCAACCCGGAGAACATCCGCGCCGTCCAGCGCACGCTCGCCCAGCACGGCGCGCCCTTCGTGCTGCGCTCCAAGGCGCAGGTCGCCCGGTTCTTCACCGACACCCCGGGGCTCACGCTGGACGAGCCGGGCGTCGTCCCGGTCCACCACTGGCACCCGGACGGCGCGGCGCCCGTGCCCCAGGCGGTGGACCCGGAGTACCTCGCCACCCTCGACGACATCGACAAGATCCGCTACCGCGCCGCGTCCGACGTCACCGACGCCGACATCAACGTGTACGCGGCCGTGGGCCGCAAGGAGTAGGCGGCCCGCTACCGTTGCCGGCAGGCCGGGGCGTGAGCCCCGGCCTGCGGCCGGCGGCACCGGGCCCCCTCACCCCTCCGTGCCGAACCACAGCTCCGCGAGGATGTCGAGGCGCGGCTCGGACGGGGCGGGGAGCTCGCTCAGGTACCAGGGCAGATCGCTGTAGACGTGCAGCAGGGCGTACGCGAGCAGCTGGTACGGGTCGTACGGGGCGCGCCCGTACGCCGCGTAGAAGCGGCGGAACTGACGCGGGTCGGCGCGCGTCACGAACAGGCCGACGCTCGCGAAGTCGTACGCCGGGTCGCCGATCATCGCCGGCTCGAAGTCGAACAGCCCGGTCAGCCGGCGGCCGTCGCGCATGTCGATCGTCAGGTGCTCGCGCATGAACTCGGTGTGCAGCAGCGCGAGTTCGGTGGACACGGGCAGGGGAACGGAGTCGAGGAAGCCGGGGATCTGGCTCAGCCAGGGCTCGGTCACCCCGTTGACGCCGTGCTGCCGGAGCGCGCCCGCACGCCGGCGGCGCAGAAAGGAGCTCCAGTCCGAGGGGCCCACGATGTCCGTCAGCGGCTTGAAGTCCATGGTGTGCAGCGCGGCCAGCGTCTCGGCCGACTCCGCGATGATCCGGTCCTGCTCCGCCGCCGTCAGCCGGGGCCACGCCTCGGACAGGGCCAGCCCCGGCAGCCGGGACATCAACACGAACCGCCAGCCGTTCACATACTCGTCGGTGGCATGCAGGCGCGGTGTGGGCAGCGGCAGTTGGCCCCATAAATGGGCCAGCACCCGTGCCTCCCTGACCGCTTCGGCCGTCTCGAACCGCGGATAGAGCTTCAGCACCAGATCGCCCCCCACCGCGTACACCGGCAGGGAACCGTCGTCGAAACGCCACAACGACATCCCGGTGAGCCCCAGTTGGGACAACAGGTCCTGCGCGGCGGGACGCATCAGCGCCTCGTCCCGGACCATTGCTTCCAACTCGTCGTTCGTGTCCACGCTGGGCAGCATGGGCGGCATGCTACGGCCCCCTGACGGTCGTCCGCATGGCGAAATGAGGTTGTTGTAAAGAGCAGCGATGTCCCTAAGGTGCATGAACGAGGTGTTTTCGAGTGGCGTGCTCATGGCGTACTGCGCCGTGCGGGCGCGCCCCCGCGTCCAAGGAGCCGCCGTGACCGTCAGCGACCGTGTGATCAGCAGCCCGCCACCGCCCGCGTTCGCCGGCCGGGTCGCCGCGGTCGGCGGTTCCCCCGTACGGGACATCCTCGCGGTCACCGCCCGGCCCGAGGTCGTCAACTTCGCGGGCGGGCTGCCGGCTCCCGGGCTCTTCGACACCGAGGGGATCGCCGCCGCGTTCCACGACGTGCTGGCCGAGGCTCCGCAGCGGGCGCTGCAGTACTCGACGACCGAGGGCGAACCCGCGCTGAGGGCCGCGCTCGCGGACCGCACCACCCCGCGCGGTCTCGCGACCGCTCCCGACGACCTGCTCGTGACCACCGGTTCGCAGCAGGCGCTGTCCCTGCTCGCCACCGCCCTGCTGGAACCCGGCGACACCGTCCTGGTCGAGAACCCCTGCTATCTCGCGGCGCTGCAGGCCTTCGGTTTCGCGGGCGCCCGGATCGTCGCCGTGCCCGGGGACGAGGACGGGGTGGATCCGGACGCGCTGGAGGAACTGGTGGTGCGGGAGCGCCCCAAGCTGCTCTACACGGTCCCCACCTTCCAGAACCCGACCGGCCGCACCCTGCCGGCCGAACGCCGCGCCGCGATCGCGCGCGTCGCCGCCCGGCGCGGGCTGTGGGTCGTCGAGGACGACCCGTACGGGGAACTCCGCTTCGAGGGCGAGCGGGTGCCGTGGATCGCCTCGTACCAGGACGCGCGGGACCGCACCGTGCTGCTCGGCTCGTTCTCCAAGGTGATGGCCCCGGGGCTGCGGCTGGGCTGGCTACGGGCGCCCGCGGTGCTGCGGCGGGCCTGCGCCGTCGCCAAGCAGGCCGCCGACCTGCACACGCCGACCCTGAACCAGCTCGCCGCGGCACGCTATCTCGCCGACCGCGACCTCGACGCGCACGTGGCGCGGGTCGCCGCCGCCTACGGGGAGCGCCGGGACGCCATGCTGGCGGGCCTCGCGGACGCGCTGCCCGAGGGCTCGTCCTGGAACCGCCCCGAGGGCGGCATGTTCCTGTGGGCCCGCCTGCCGGAGGGGTACGACACCACGGCCCTGCTCCCGCGGGTGGTGGAGCAGGACGTGGCGTACGTGCCCGGCAGGCCCTTCCACGCGGGCGTGCCGGACCCGTCGACGATGCGCCTGTGCTTCGTCACGCACACGCCGGAGGAGATCGCGGAGGGGCTGCGCAGGCTGGGCAAGGGCCTCGGCTGAGGCGCGACCGCGGACCCCGCCGGGCTCAGTCCCACCAGAAGGACCACACCCGCTGGTCGAGGATCGCGTGTTCGGCGTACGCGCGCAGCGTCTCGTGGTGGCCCTGGACGATGTTGTCCGGGCAGCACGCGAAGTGCTCGGCGGCCAACACCTCGGCCTCGGCCCGGGTGGTGGGCGGCGCCGCCACCGACAGGACGAGCTGGTCGAAGGTCAGCGCGACGACCCGTATGCCGAAGCGGTCCTCCCAGGAGCGCAGGACCGAGCACAGGACGCCCGTGTCGTTCTCGTAGTTCAGCGGGCCGGGCCAGCCGATGACCGCCGGTATGTCCGCGGAGCGGCGGGCCGGGACCAGGGCCAGGCGGGGATCCTCGAACCAGGACCCGTCGCCCAGGAGGCGGTCGGCGACCTCGGCGGCCCGGACGTCGGGGTCGGCGGCCAGGGCCCGCCCGGGGGCGAGGCCGGGCCAGTCCGGGCCGAAGGGGGCGAGCGTCTCCTGGAGCGACGCCGGCCCACCGAAGACCTCGACGGCCTTCTCCGGGCCCGGACGGCCGTCGTCGACGCCGCCCGCCTCCGCCACGTAGTCGTCCCAGAACCCGTTCAGCACCTCCCCGGCGTCGTGATCACCGGGGTAGGACATCTCCCCGGGCGCCAGCTCCCACTTGTCCGGGCCGCCCACCTTCCCACCGACCTCGACGAGCACCGGCAGGAGCCCGGCCCGGGCGGCGCGCGTACCCAGCCGCGCCCAGTTGCCGGAGGACGCCGCGCGCCCGGCGTGCCACAGCAGCGGCTCGTGCCACGGGCCCTCGCTCGTGGCGTTGATCAGTCTCCCGGGCGGGAGTTCAAGCCCGAGCGCACGCCCGCTCGGGTCTGCCGCCAGCCTGGGCAGCGGATTGGGAAGGGAAGCCATGCCAGTGACTGTAAGGGCAGCCGCCGACAACTGCCCTAGCGGGCCGCATGGATGGGCGACGCGACCCCCGCGGCGAGACGGCAAAGCGGCCACGGAGGGCGATGGGAGGATGTGTGCCGGCAAGCGGCCCGACGACGGGAGTCCTGCGCTTGCGGGATGGCACACATCCTCCGATCCCTGGAGATGCCGGGGGACGCGGTTTGCTTCAGAGACGTTCGGGCGTCCTGATGCCCAGCAGGGCCATGCCCTCGTGCAGGGTGCGGGCCGTGATGTCGCACAGGAAAAGGCGGTTCTCGACCTGCTCCGGCGTCCCGGCCTTCAGGACCGGGCACTTGTCGTAGAAGGTCGTGTACAGGGACGCCAGCTGGTAGAGGTAGGCCGCCAGCTTGTGCGGGGCGTACTCCCTCGCGGCCTCCGCCACCGTCTCCGCGAACTGGTCCGCGTGCAGGCCCAGGGCCCGCTCCGCGCCGGCCAGCTCCAGCTCCGGGTGCGCGGCCGGGCGCGCCTCGCCGGCCTTGCGGAGGATCGACCGGATACGGGCGTACGCGTACTGGAGGTACACGGACGTGTCGCCGTTCAGCGACACCATCTGGTCCAGGTCGAACTTGTAGTCGCGGCTCGCCGACGTGGACAGGTCCGCGTACTTCACCGCGCCGATGCCCACCTGGGCGCCGCGCTCGGCGATCTCCTCCTCGGACAGCTCCTGCGCCTTCTCCCGCACGACGGCGCAGGCGCGCTCGACCGCCTCGTCCAGGAGGTCGACCAGCCGTACCGTCTCGCCCTCACGGGTCTTGAACGGCTTGCCGTCCTTGCCGAGGACCGTGCCGAACGCGAGCTGGACCGCCTTGACGTCGTCGCTCAGCCAGCCGGCCCGGCGGGCGGTCTCGAAGACCATCCTGAAGTGCAGCGACTGGCGGGCGTCCACGACGTACAGGAGCGAGTCGGCCTTCAGGTTGAAGACGCGGTCGCGGATCGCGGAGAGGTCCGTGGCCGCGTAGCCGTAGCCGCCGTCGGACTTCTGCACGATCAGCGGGACCGGGTTGCCGTCGGGTCCCTTGATGTCGTCGAAGAACACGCACAGCGCGCCCTCGGAGCGGACCGCGACGCCGGACTCCTCCAGCAGGCGGCACGTCTCCTGAAGCATCTCGTTGTAACCCGACTCGCCGACGATGTCCTGGTCGTGGATCTCCATGTCCAGCTTCTCGAAGACCGAGAAGAAGTAGATCTTCGACTCGTCCACGAACTTCTGCCACACGGCGAGCGTGTGCGGGTCGCCGGCCTGGAGGTCCACCACCCGGCGCCGCGAGCGCGTCTTGAACTCCTCGTCGGAGTCGAAGAGCCTGCGGGCCGCCTTGTAGAGCCGGTCGAGGTTCGACATCGCCTCCTCGCCGGTGACCTCGGCGGCCTTGTGGTCCAGCTCGTGCGGGTGCTCGTCCAGGTACTGGATGAGCATGCCGAACTGGGTGCCCCAGTCGCCGATGTGGTGGCGGCGGATCACGGTCTCGCCGGTGAACTCCAGGAGCTTGACGACGGAGTCGCCGATCACCGCGGAGCGCAGGTGGCCGACGTGCATCTCCTTCGCGACGTTCGGCTGGGCGTAGTCGATGACCGTCGTGCCCGGGTTCTCGGCGTAGGGCACGCCGAGGCGGCCGTCGGGGTCGGCGGCGCGGGCGGCGAGGTTCCCGGTGATCGCCTTGTCGGTGACCGTGATGTTGAGGAAGCCGGGGCCGGAGACCTCGACGTCCTTGATCACGTCACCGGTGACGACCCTGCCCACGACCTCGCCCGCCAGCTCGCGCGGGTTCGCCTTCGCCTTCTTGGCGAGCGCCAGGATCCCGTTGGCCTGGTAGTCCGCCCGGTCGCTTCGTCGCAGCAGCGGGTCCGCGTCGGCGGCCTCCGGCAGGGCAGCCGAGAGGGCGGTCGCGAGGCGCTGGTGGACGGAGGCGGTGAGGGACGTGACCGAGGCCATAGGAGTGGGTGCCGTTCTCCTCGTGCGAATGGATAGACCCGGCCAGTATCCCATGGGGGGTAAAGCGAATTTTCCGGTCGCCGGGTGAACCCCGGCCCCCGTCCGCTCGTCCCCAGGTGAGGGAGCGGTACGGCGCTGGAAAGCCGTTTTCGTGGATATGGGTGCGGCTGGGACAATGGAGCGGTCAGCCGTGCGACCGTACCGGCTGCTCATGGAGAACCTTCAGAAAAAGAGGACGTGCCGATCGTGGCTCAGAGCACCGAGACCACCGACTGGGTCTCCCGTTTCGCGGATGAGGTCATCGAGGAGTCGGAGCGCCGGGCCCCTGGCAAACCGGTCGTCGTCGCGTCCGGGCTCTCCCCCTCGGGGCCCATCCACCTGGGCAACCTGCGGGAGGTCATGACGCCCCACCTCGTCGCCGACGAGATCCGGCGGCGCGGGTACGAGGTGCGCCACCTGATCTCCTGGGACGACTACGACCGGTACCGGAAGGTGCCGGCCGGTGTCACCGGCACCGACGAGTCCTGGGCCGAGCACATCGGCAAGCCGCTGACCTCCGTCCCGGCCCCGAAGGGCTCCCCGCACCCCAACTGGGCGGAGCACTTCAAGGCCGCCATGATCGACTCGCTCGCCGAGCTGGGCGTGGAATTCGACGGCATCAGCCAGACCGCGCAGTACACCTCGGGCGTGTACCGGGAGCAGATCCTGCACGCGATGAAGCACCGCGGGGAGATCGACGCGGTGCTCGCCCAGTACCGGACCAAGCCGAAGCCCGCGAAGAAGCAGCAGAAGCCCGTCGACGAGGCCGAGCTGGAGGCCGAGGAGGGGTCGGGCGCGGCGTCCGAGGACGACGGCAGCTCCGGCTCCGCCGGGTACTTCCCGTACAAGCCGTACTGCGGTGCCTGCGAGAAGGACTTCACCACCGTCACCGCCTACGACGACGACACCACCGAGATCACCTACGTCTGCACCGCGTGCGGCTTCTCGGAGACGGTCCGGCTCAGCGAGTTCAACCGCGGCAAGCTGGTGTGGAAGGTCGACTGGCCGATGCGCTGGGCGTACGAGGGCGTGGTCTTCGAGCCGAGCGGTGTCGACCACTCCTCGCCCGGGTCCAGCTTCCAGGTGGGCGGGCAGATCGTCGGGATCTTCGGCGGCAGGCAGCCCATCGGGCCCATGTACGCGTTCGTGGGCATCAGCGGGATGGCCAAGATGTCCAGCAGCAGGGGCGGGGTCCCCACTCCGGCCGACGCCCTGCGGATCATGGAGCCCCAGCTGCTGCGCTGGCTCTACGCCCGCCGCCGGCCCAACCAGTCCTTCAAGATCGCCTTCGACCAGGAGATCCAGCGGCTCTACGACGAGTGGGACAAGCTGGCGGCCAAGGTCGCCGACGGCTCCGCGCTGCCGGGTGACGTGGCCGCGTACACCCGGGCGGTCGGCACCGCCTCCGGGGCGCTGCCCGCCACCCCGCGCCCGCTCCCGTACCGCACGCTCGCGTCCGTCGCCGACATCACCGCGGGCCACCGTGACCAGGCGCTGCGCATCCTGTCCGACCTCGACCCGGCCGACCCGCTCACCTCGCTCGACGAGGCCCGTCCGCGGTACGACAGGGCGGAGGCATGGATCAACACCCACGTCCCGGCCGACCAGCGCACCATCGTCCGCGACGAGCCCGACGTGGAGCTGCTGAAGTCCCTCGACGAGCAGGCGCAGCAGTCGGTGCGGCTGCTGCTCGACGGGCTGGAGGAGCACTGGTCCCTGGACGGGCTCACCCACCTCGTGTACGGGGTGCCCAAGGTCCAGGCCGGGTTCTCGGCCGACGCCACCCCCAAGGAGCTGCCGCCGGAGATCAAGACCTCCCAGCGGTCGTTCTTCGCGCTCCTCTACCACCTGCTGGTGGGGCGGGACACGGGGCCGCGGCTGCCCACGCTGCTGCTGGCCGTGGGCCAGGACCGGGTCCGGAGGCTGCTCGGGGAGTGAGCCCCGCGCGCGAGGCCCCCGTACGTTCCCGTACGGGGGCCTCGCGCACGGCAGGCGCTCACGCGATGTGGTCCTCTTCGAGTTCCATGGAGTGGCGGTTCTGGAAGCGCATGACCATCCGCTTGGCGTCCGCGTCCAGTACGGGGACCCCGTACGTCGCCTCGACGTTGTCGCTGAACTCGCGCGGGGTCGGGTAGCCGCTGCCGCTGATCGACTGCTTGAAGACCTGGTAGTAGGCGTCCTCGTCCGGCTCCGTGCCACCGCCCTCGCCGAGCTCGCGGGTGCGGTTGCCGGAGACGGGGATGGGGAAGCTGCCGGTCTCCTCCGGGGAGGGTTCCCGGGCGGGCGGCTGCTGCGGCTGTCCGTCGTGCTGCCGCTCCTGGTACCGCGCCTGCGGGTACTGCT
Organism: Streptomyces sp. PSU-S4-23; assembly: GCF_055632315.1. Classification (NCBI taxonomy): domain Bacteria; kingdom Bacillati; phylum Actinomycetota; class Actinomycetes; order Kitasatosporales; family Streptomycetaceae; genus Streptomyces; species Streptomyces sp. PSU-S4-23. Next base: position 4,950,714 of record NZ_JBVMUU010000002.1, read on the forward strand.
CCCGGGCGTACTGCTGCTCGGCGTACTGCTCCTGGGGGTACTGCTCCTCTTGGTACTGCGCCTGCTGGTACTGGTCCTCCTGGAGCTGCTGCTCCTCGTACCACTGCCAGTGCTCTTCTTCCGGCTCGTACGACGGGTCCGGCTCGAAGTTCGGGTCGTAGCCGCCGTGGTAGTCGACCTGCTGGGGTCGGAACCAGGGGCTCTGGTCGGGCTCCGGGACCTGTTCGGGCCGGCCGGGGTTCCCGCCGCCGTCCAGCTGCGGGCGCCGGGCACCGACGGGCAGCCCCTGCTGCGGGACGGCTGCCGCCCCGGTGTCGTGGTCGCCGGCGGCCGGGTCGAGCCGGGGCGCCGGGGGTATCAGCGCCGGCTCGATGCCGGCTGCCGCCAGACCGGCGGGCGCGGTGTTGGCGAGCGGGACCCCGTACCGGGCCAGCCGCAGCGGCATCAGGGATTCCACCGGGGCCTTGCGCCGCCAGGCCCGGCCGAAGCGGGAGCGCAGGCGGGCCTGGTAGACGAGACGCTCCTGCTCCAGCTTGATGACCTGGTCGTAGGAGCGCAGCTCCCACAGCTTCATCCGGCGCCAGAGCAGGAAGGTGGGTACCGGGGACAGCAGCCAGCGGGTCAGGCGGACGCCCTCCATGTGCTTGTCCGCCGTGATGTCCGCGATCCGGCCGATCGCGTGGCGGGCCGCCTCGACCGCGACCACGAACAGGACGGGGATGACCGCGTGCATGCCCACGCCCAGCGGGTCCGGCCAGGCCGCGGCGCCGTTGAACGCGATCGTCGCCGCCGTCAGCAGCCATGCCGTCTGCCGCAGAAGGGGGAAGGGGATGCGGATCCAGGTCAGCAGCAGGTCCAGGGCCAGCAGGACGCAGATGCCCGCGTCGATGCCGACCGGGAAGACATAACTGAAGTTCCCGAAGCCCTTCTTGATCGCCAGCTCGCGGACGGCGGCGTACGAACCCGCGAAGCCGATCCCGGCGATGATGACGGCACCGGTGACGACCACGCCGATGAGAACCCGGTGCATCCGTGTCAGCTGGATTGGCGCGGCCACCTGTACTCCCCTCCCCTTGCGTGTTGTTGCGCGCAACAGGGTGGCACACGCGTGCGGCGAACGGGTGGCCGGTGTGGACGAAGCCCGGCCCGCCCGGGCGCCGGGCCGCGTCAACAACCCTGTCTGAGCTGCGAGTACGGCGGAAGAAGGTCAGCTCTTCCCGGTGCCCGAGGAGGCCGTCGGGGAGGCGCTCTTCGCGGCGCTCTTCGACGCGCTGGGCGACGGCGACTTCGCCGGCGACTTCGACGCGGAGGCGCTCTTCGACGGTGAGGCGCCCGGTGCGGTGCCCGCGCCGCCGCCCTTCCCGTTCGCCGCCGACACCGCGGCCACCGCGTCCCTGACGGCCTTCTCCGCCGCCTTCGTCAGGTCGTCGGCGTTCGGCGTCTTGTCCCCGGCCAGGCCCGCGCCGTTGTAGTCGAGCGTGATGACCACGTTCTCCACGCGCGCCACGACGGTCTGCTGCTTGAAGGCGCCTTCCTTCTTCTTCAGGTCGTAGCGCACCGCGGTCGCCTCGTCGCCCGTCCCGGTGACCGGTTCCGAGCGGGTGTTCTGCGCGCCCGGCACGGACCGGGCCTCCTGCACCTGCTTGGCGTAGTAGGACCGCGCCAGCTTGTCGCCCTGGCCGCGCGTGGCGTCGGACTCGAAGCGCAGCAGCGAGACGTTCAGCCAGCGGAACTGCGAGCCCTTGACGCCGTTGTTCTGCAGGCTGCTCCACGAGCAGCTCCCACGCGTCGCCGTGTCCTCCGATCTGCCCCCCTTGCCTGACTTCGCCCCCTTCGGCACCAGCTCCTCCAGGGTCTTCCCGGGCAGGACGGCGCAGGCCGCGGGGAGCTTCGCGTACGCCGCCGGCCGCACGGCGTTCGCCGAGGCGCTCTTGCCGGGAGACGCGCTCGACTCCTGCTGCTTCGCGTCGCCGCCGGAACCGGAGTCCGAGGAGCAGCCGGCGGTGACGAGCACCACCGGGACGGCGGCCGCGCAGACAAGGAGGCGGTTCAGGCGTGGCCCCCGCCGGGCCGGCCGCTGCTCACGCTGATCTCGATGATCTCGATGATCTCGCTGGTCTCGCTGTGCAGGTCGGTGCATGGTTCCTTCACTCATGACGCTCGTGGGTCGTGCGGTCGGATCGGGGTCCGAGGGGCCACGGTACGCGGTGGGGACGCATGCGGTGTGCGGTTCGGTTCCGTCGCCGGGGCGGCCGGCGGGCGCGCGTCAGCCCAGTGAACCGTCCAGCTCCCCGGCCAGTTTCCTGGCCTTGTCCTGCATGTCCTCGCTGCTCGGGGCCTGTCCGACGGTGGTCGACTGTTCGTCGTACTCGATCGTCACGACCACGTTGGACGTGCGGAACACCACAGTCACGGTGCGCTGCTGGCCGCTGCCCTGCTGGTCGTTCAGGAACGCCTCGTCACCGAGGTCGTCGAGCGTGCGGGGCCGGAGGTCGGCCGGGGTTCCGGTGGCCGACGGGCTGCCCGAGGCCGCGGCGGAGGCGGAGCCGGAGGCCGACGCGGAGGGGGAGGGCGGGGCGCTCGTGCTCGCGGAGCCGCCGTCCGGGGAGGCCGAGCGGGAAACGGGCCCGGGAAGGCCGGCGGCCTTCTCCGCGGCGGCGAACACCTGCTGGGCGCGGCTGTCGTCGCTGACCGCGCCGTCGTACGACACCACCCGCTCGAAGTCGACGAACAGATGGTCCGTCGCGCCGGGGGCCTCGGCCTTCCACCGGCAGCCGGAACGGCGGTCGTTGCTGTAGGTGAGCGCGGCCTCGCCCGCGTACGCCTTGTCGCGCTGCTCCTGGTCGGTCATCTGCTTCAGACCGGGCAGGAGCGATTCGAGTGTGTCCCGTTTCACCGCGCCGCAGGCGTCGGTGAGGGTGCGGTACTTGCCGGGCTGGGCGGCCGTCGCGTCCGCGGCCGAGCCGGACGCCTTCGAGTCGCCGGCCGCGCCGCCGCCGCCCGAGCCGCTGCTGCAGGCGGTCAGCAGGGCCGCGAGGAGCGCGGCGGCGCCCGGAACGTACGCCTTCCGCTGCACGGTGAGGCTCCTCTCGACGGTTCAGCGCGGTGCGGGCGCCGGTTAATCGGTTGCCGCGTGGGGTGGACCCCCGCAGACAATGTGTATCGCACGCACTGCCGTGGACGCCGGTCCGTTGTCCCTTACGTCGACCCTGGCGCCGGTTTTTGCGCTTCGTCATGAGTATGGGCCTTCCGGGGGAATGAGGATGAGATGTCGTACGTAGAGGTGCCCGGCGCCAAGGTCCCGATCCGCATGTGGACGGACCCGGCCACGGTCGAGGACGCCGCGATGCAGCAGCTGCGGAACGTGGCAACGCTGCCGTGGATCAAGGGCCTTGCCGTGATGCCGGACGTCCACTACGGCAAGGGGGCGACGGTCGGCTCGGTCATCGCCATGCGGGACGCGGTGTGTCCGGCGGCGGTCGGGGTGGACATCGGCTGCGGTATGTCGGCGGTGAAGACGTCGCTGACCGCGAACGACCTGCCCGGGGACCTCTCGCGCCTGCGGTCGCGGATCGAGCAGGCCATTCCGGTCGGGCGGGGCATGCACGACGAGCCCGTGGACCCGGTGCGGTTCCACGGGGTGGCGACCTCGGTGTGGGACGACTTCTGGGGGCGGTTCGGGTCGGTCGCGGAGGCCGTGAGGTTCCGTCAGGAACGCGCCACCAAGCAGATGGGAACGCTCGGCTCGGGCAACCACTTCGTGGAGGTGTGCACGGACACGACCGGCGCGGTCTGGCTGATGCTGCACTCCGGTTCCCGGAACATCGGCAAGGAACTGGCCGAGCACCACATCGGCGTCGCCCAGAAGCTCCCGCACAACCAGGGCCTGGTCGACCGCGACCTCGCGGTCTTCGTGGCGGACACCCCGCAGATGGCCGCCTACCGCAACGACCTGTACTGGGCGCAGGAGTACGCCAAGTACAACCGCACGCTGATGATGGCGCTCCTGAAGGACGTGATCCGCAAGGAGTTCAAGAAGGCGAACCCGGTCTTCGAGCCGGAGATCTCCTGCCACCACAACTACGTGGCCGAGGAGCGGTACGAGGGCGTGGACCTGCTCGTGACGCGCAAGGGCGCGATCCGGGCCGGCTCGGGCGAGTACGGCATCATCCCGGGGTCGATGGGCACGGGTTCGTACATCGTGAAGGGCCTCGGCAACGAGAAGGCGTTCAACTCGGCGTCGCACGGCGCGGGCCGGCGCATGAGCCGCAACGCGGCGAAGCGCCGCTTCACGGCGAAGGACCTTCAGGAGCAGACGCGGGGTGTGGAGTGCCGCAAGGACTCCGGCGTGGTGGACGAGATCCCGGCCGCGTACAAGCCGATCGAGCAGGTCATCGAGCAGCAGGGCGACCTGGTCGAGGTCGCGGCGAAGCTGAAGCAGGTCGTCTGTGTGAAGGGCTGACCCGAGACCCGGCGCCCCGCCGTCGGGCGTCCCGCTGGCGGGCGTCCCGTCGGCGGGGCGCCGGGGTGTCCGGGTGCCCGGGTGTCGGGGTGTCAGGTCAGGAGGTGGGCGCGCAGCCGCCCGGACAGGGCCGGGGCGTCCAGACCCAGGACCTCCGTCACATAGCCCTGGACCGAGCCGTGGCGGGACGTCAGTTCCGTCAGGAACAGCCGCATGACCTCCGCGGGGGCGCGGCCGTAGGCCGGCCAGGCCGGTGTGCGGCCGTCGTTGCGCAGCCGCCAGTCGGCCAGCAGGCGCGGGGCCGCCCGTTCCGTGAGGGCGAAGTCCTCGATGACCGTGGGGGCCGGGACGTCCAGGAGGGACAGCACCAGGGCCGCCAGCAGGCCCGTGCGGTCCTTGCCCGAGGCGCAGTGGAAGACGAGGGGTTCCTCCGCCCGCGCCGATGCCTCGACCAGTCCCAGGGCCTGGCGCAGTTCCTCGGCGCCGTCCTCCGCGACCTCCAGGTAACGGGCCGCCAGATACGGGCCCGGGGCCACCTCCGGGCCCAGGGCCGCCTGGTCGTAGGGGCGGTGCTCGATGCTCAGGTTGTGGTAGGCGAAGGACGCGTGCTCGGGGACGCGGCCCTGGCGCTCGATCTCCCACGGGTAGCGGAGGTCCACGACCGTGCGGACGCCGAGGGACAGGAAGCGGTCCCAGTCGTCCGTGCCCTCGGCCAGTTTGCCGAGCGAGTCGGCGCGGAACAGCAGGCCCGGGCGGACCCGCCGGCCGTCCGTCGCCGCGCGGCCGCCCAGGTCGCGGACATTGTGCAGGCGCTCGAAATGTATGTGTCCGTCCACGGGTGATGACCTTAGGCGGCCGCACGCCCGCCGTTCCGCTTCGCTCTCCGCTTCGGGGTCTTCTACTTGGCGTGGCGCACGGCGAAGATCATCACGAAGGCCACCACATGGATGCCGAAGAGGAAGTAGCCGAGGTATATCCAGACGTAGCGCTCACGCTTCTTCTCCAGGGACAGGCGCTGCTGCTCCGCTGTCTGCTCGGGCTCGCCCGCCGGTGTCGGTTCAGGCATCACGACTCCCGGTGGACCTTCGTGTTCGACGCCTGGGCGCGCGGGCGGAGCACGAGGAGGTCGACGTTGACATGGCTGGGACGGGTGACGGTCCAGGCGATCGTGTCGGCCACATCGTCCGCCGTCAGAGGCTCGGCGACGCCCTCGTACACCTTCGCCGCCTTCTCCGCGTCACCGCCGAAGCGGGTCAGCGCGAACTCGTCCGTCCTCACCATTCCGGGGGCGATCTCGATCACCCGGACCGGGGTGCCGACGATCTCCAGGCGGAGCGTCTCGGCGAGGACGTGCTCGCCGTGCTTGGCGGCGACGTAGCCGGCGCCGCCCTCGTAGGTGGCATGGCCCGCGGTCGACGACACCACGACGATCGTGCCGTCGCCGCTCGCGGTGAGCGCGGGGAGCAGGGCTTGGGTGACGTTCAGGGTGCCGATGACGTTCGTCTCGTACATCAGGCGCCAGTCCGCGGGGTCGCCGGTGGCGACCGGGTCGGCGCCGAGCGCGCCGCCCGCGTTGTTGACCAGGACGGCGAGCGTCCTGAAGGCCGTCGCGAACTCGTCGACCGCGGCACGGTCCGTGACGTCCAGCGGGTACGCCGTCGCCGAGTGGCCGGCCGCGGTGAGTTCCTCCGCGAGCGCCTCGATGCGGTCCTTGCGGCGGGCGGTGAGGACGACGCGGTAGCCGGCGGCGGCGAGCCGCCGGGCCGTCGCGGCGCCGATGCCGCTGCTCGCGCCCGTGACGACGGCGATGCGGGACGCGGCGGGTGGTGCGGCGGTCATGGGGCGGCTCCTCGGACGGCGGGCTCGTCGGTACGGCGTACGAACGACTTCCGCCAGGATAGGCGGCGGGGAAAGCGGCCCGGCGGGATGCCGGCAGGGTGGGCGGCGCGGTGTTCGGGGTCCGGCGTCCGGGCCCTGGTGGCTGCCCCGGCCTCCGGTGTCCGGGCCGGGTGTGCTGCGGGTGACTCACCTGCCCGGCGGCGCCTGTCGCGCCGTGTGCGTGGGATACATGCGGTGATCAACGGGGCCGACACGGAGGATGTGGGCGTAATGCGAATGCGGATCGCCGGCGCGCTGGGCGCGGCCGGGATGGTGGGCATGAGCGTGTGGGCGGGTGCGGCCGCGCCCGCGGTGGCCGCGCCCTCGGAGGCCGACCTTGCCTATCACGGCGTCGTGGCCATGACCGCCGGGCAGGTAGACGTGCTGCTCACCCCGCAGAACCACGGTCCGGCCGATGTCCTCGACGCGACCGTACGGCTGCGCTGGTCCCGGCCGCTGGCGCAGCATCAGCGGCTGCCCGAGGGCTGCGCGCGCTACAACGCGGCCACGGTGCTGTGCGACACGGGCCCGCTCGCCGCGGGCAGCGCGGGCCGGCAGATCCACCTGCGGGTGGGCCTCGCGGACGCGTCGGCCGACGAGGTGCGACTGCAGATCGACACCCTGTGGGACGGCGGCGCCGCCGACCGGGAGCCGCGCAACGACCGCCGGCGGGTGCTGGCCCTCGACACCGGGGACGAGTACTCCTTCTGAACCCGGTCAGGCTCATGCCCGCCCAGACCTTCACGACGGACCGTGTGCCGCCGTGGCACCGCCGGCGTGGGCGAGGGGCGGGCCGCCACCGTCGTACCGTTCCCGGCCCACCCCTTCCGCCGCGGCCGGCCCCGGGCCGGGGAGGGACCGGGACCGGCCGGACGGCCCCGACACCCGGCGTGCCCTGGGATGGCGCGCCGGGTGGGCTCGCAGGCCGCGGCCCCGCGCGGGACGCGGCAATCTGACATAGCCGACAGAATGCCTCTTCCGGGTAAGTCGCCGCGCGCGCAGCGGTGAGAGGCGGGTAAGAAGCCCACCCCCGGCCCGGCCCACCAGGTGGTTCGCGGCGGTGATCTTGGCAGACTGGGGGGCGTGCCCCAGACAGTGCTGCTCGCCGAGGACGACCGCGCCATCCGCCATGCCCTGGAACGCGCGCTGACGCTGGAGGGCTACGAGGTGACCGCCGTGGCCGACGGGGTGGAGGCCCTCGCCCAGGCCCACCGCGCCCAGCCCGACGTGCTCGTCCTCGATGTGATGATGCCCGGCATCGACGGCCTCCAGGTGTGCCGCGTGCTGCGCGCCGAGGGCGACCGCACCCCCATCCTGATGCTCACCGCGCTCGTGGAGACCGCCGACCGGATCGCGGGCCTGGACGCGGGCGCCGACGACTACGTGGTCAAGCCGTTCGACGTCGAGGAGGTCTTCGCCCGGCTCCGGGCGCTGCTGCGCCGAAGCAACGGCGCCGTCTACGACGCCCCCAAGGACGACCAGAAGATCCCCACCGGGCAGGTGTCCGTGGCCGGGCTGCGCATGGATGTGCAGGCACGCCGCGCCTGGCGTGGCACACGTGAGCTGGAACTCACCCGCACCGAGTTCGACCTGCTGGAACTGCTCGCCCGCAACTCCGGCATCGTCCTCGACCACGCCACCATCTACGACCGCATCTGGGGCTACGACTTCGGCCCCGGCTCCAAGAACCTCGCCGTCTACGTGGGCTATCTGCGGCGCAAGCTCGACGAGCCGGGGGCCCCGGCGCTCATCCACACGGTGCGTGGCGTGGGGTACGTACTGAGGGAGGACTAGTGCCCCCGCCGCTGCGGCCGGGCACCGATGCCGGCGCCGGGGTGTGGCTGCGCCTGTGGCGGCGGCTGCCGTCCGGGCTGCGCCGCCGGCTGCGGCTGCGGTCCCGGCTGCGGCGGATCTCGTCGCTGCGGACCACCTTCACGGTGTCGTTCGCGGCCGTGGCCGCCGGTGTCACCGTCCTCGTCGGCTTTCTGAGTTACGACGCCGCCGCCCGCCTTGTGCGCGTCGACCAGCAGAGCGTGTTCGCGCAGGTCGTGGAGGACCTGCGGGAACAGGTGCGCCAGCAGCAGCTGATGCCGGACGACTACGCCGTCTCGAAGACGGACCAGGACACCCCGCGCGACGACATCGTCCGGCCCAGCCGCACGGTCGTGCAGGTGCTCGGCCCCGGCGGCGCGGTCGTCGACCACTCCGAGCCGTCGCTGCCGGTGGGCGCCGACGACCGGCGGATCGCCGACACCTCGGAGGCGGGCAGGCTGGTGGAGCACAGGAACGTGGGCGTCGGCGGCGACGCGTACCGGGTCGCCACCGTCGCGCTCGGCCGAGGCCAGGGCGCGGTACAGGTGGCCCAGGAGCTCAGCAGCACCGAGGACCTGCTGCGCAGCCTCCAGCAGCGCACGGGCCTGCTGGTGGGGGCGGTCGTGACCGCGGCCGGGCTGTTCGGCTGGTGGCTCGCGCGGCGGATCACCCGGCGGCTGGTGCGGCTAGCCGGCGCCGCCGAGGATGTGGCGCGCACGGGGCGGCTCGGCATCCAGGTGCCCGTCACCGGGAACGACGAGGTGGCCCGTCTCGGCCGCTCCTTCGACCGTATGCTCGGGCGCCTGGCGCAGTCGGAGGAGGACCAGCGGCGCCTGGTGCAGGACGCGGGTCATGAACTGCGTACGCCCCTGACGTCGCTGCGGACGAACATCTCGCTGCTGCGCCGGATCGACGAGCTGCCGCCCGCAGCCCGTGAGGAACTGGTCGCCGACCTCGCCCAGGAGTCCCGCGAGCTGACCGACCTGGTCAACGAGCTGGTCGACCTGGCGGCCGGCCAGTCGGACACGGAACCGCCGCAGCGGCTGACGCTCGCCGAGGTCGCCGAGGACGCGGCGAAGATCGCCCGCCGCCGCACCGGCCGGGAGGTCGTCGTGCGCGGCAGCGGCGACACCACGGTCGACGGGCGTGTGACGGCGCTGCAGCGGGCGGTGTCCAACCTGGTGGAGAACGCCGCGAAGTTCGACCGTGGCGGCGACGCGCCGATCGAGGTCGTCGTCACGGGTCCCGAGCGCCCGTCCCGGCCGCGGGAGCCCGAGGGGCAGCGGACGGGGCGGCCGCCGGGCAGCGTGCGCGTCGAGGTCCTCGACCGCGGGCCCGGAATCGAGGAGAGCGACCTCGTCCGCGTCTTCGACCGCTTCTACCGCGCCGCGGACGCCAGGAGCCTGCCCGGCTCGGGCCTCGGACTGTCGATCGTGCGGGCGGTGGCGACGTCGCACGGGGGAGCGGCGTTCGCGTTCCCGCGCGAGGGCGGCGGGTCCGTCATCGGGTTCACGGTCGGCGGCGGGGCGAAGGCCGGGGACGGGTGACGGGGCCCGGTTCACGGCGGCGGCCGTCGCGGAGTGAGGCCCTGGGGGCGACTGCCTCGGACCCCTGGGCCCTTTCAGCCGACGTGGACGCGCGGCCGTCGCGTGCGGTCCGGCTCGGCCTCGCGCAGCACCTCCCGCGTCACCGGGGCCACCTCGCCCTGCCCGAAGAGGAAGAAGCGCAGGAAGTTGGCGAGCGGGTTGCCCTCGGTCCACTTGAAGTAGATGTGCGGGATGCGGCCGGTGGTGTCGCGGACGTGCAGCAGCAGGGCCGCGAGCGCGTTGGGGATGGAGGACGACTCCAGGGCGAGGACGCGGTAGCGGCCGTGCAGCACCTCTCCCCGTACGTTCAGGCCCGCCTCGAACTCCGAGGGGTCACCGACCGTGACCTCGACGAAGACGAAGTCCTCCTGTGGAGGGATGTCGTTGTCGGCCCGGATCCGCTCGATCTTCTCGCGGTACTCGCCCAGGTCCCGCCGCTCGGGCTTGTTGGCGATGAACCGGATCTTCCGGCTGGCGATGTCCCTGACGAAGCGTTCCGCCATGTCGTCCAGGACCACGCTGGTCACCCGCAGCTCGAACGCGCGGGCCAGGCGGGACAGCAGCGAGACGAGGATGATCCCGGCGATGAAGCAGGCGCCGATCTTCACACCGTCCGGCCGTTCGATGACGTTGGCGACCGTCGTGTAGAGGAACACGGCGGAGATCACGGCGAAGGCGACGGACCAGCGGCGCTGGCCGGCCTTGCGGGCGGCGATGGTCACCGCGACCGCCGCCGAGCTGATCAGCACGAGGACCCCGGTGGCGTAGGCGCCGCCCTGCGCGTCGACGTTGGCGTCGAAGATCCAGGTCACCAGGAAGGCGACCAGGATGAAGACGATGACCATGGGGCGCACGGCGCGGGCCCAGTGCGGCGCCATGCCGTAGCGGGGCAGATAGCGGGGCATCAGGTTGAGCAGTCCGGCCATGGCGGAGGCGCCCGCGAACCACAGGATGGCGATGGTGGAGACGTCGTACACCGTGCCGAAGGCGTTGCCCAGGTACTCGTGCGCGAGATACGCCAGCGCCCGCCCGTTGGCCCGGCCGCCGGGCCTGAACTCCTGCGCCGGGATCAGCAGCGTCGTGATGGAGCTGGTGGCGACCAGGAAGACGCTCATGACGACCGCGGCGGTGGTCAGCAGCTTCCTGGTGTCCCGGATACGGCCCGTGGGCCGGTCCTCGGTGTCGCCGGGGTCGCCCCGCACATGGGGCATGACGGCGACGCCGGTCTCGAAGCCGGACAGGCCGAGGGCCAGTTTGGGGAAGACGACGAGGGCGAGACCGACCATGACGAAGACGTTTCCGTGCTCCGCGGTCAGCGCGGAGGTCCAGTCGGTGACCACATGTCCGGCCCTCGCCACGTGCCACAGCCCTGCGGCCACGACCACGGCGTTGAGCGCCAGGTAGACGCCGACCAGGGCGACGGCGACACCGATGGCCTCCAGGAACCCCTTGAGGAACACGGCGCCGAGCAGCGCCACGAGGAGCAAGGTGATCAGCATCTGCCGGCCGTGCAGAAGGCCGGTCAGATGGGGGTTCTGCACGAGGTGGGTGGAGGCGTCGGCGGCGGAGAGGGTGATGGTGATCAGGAAGTCGGTGGCGGCGAAGCCGAGCAGCGTGAGGACGAAGAGCTTGCCCTGCCAGAAGGACAGCAGCCGCTCCAGCATGGCGATGGAGCCCTCGCCGTGCGGGCTCTCCTCCGCCACGCGCCGGTAGACGGGCAGGGCGCCTGCCAGGGTGACGATCACCAGGACGACGGTGGCGACGGGGGAGAGCAGGCCGGCGGCCAGGGCGGCGATGCCCGGCTGGTAGCCGAGGGTGGAGAAGTAGTCGACGCCGGTCAGACACATCACCCGCCACCAGCGCTGGCCCTTGTGCGGGGGCTCGGGCAGGGCGTGCGGGGCCTGCGGGGCGCCCTTGCCCATGTCGGACAGCCCCTCCAGCATCCACGCCCGCAACCGGCTGGGGCGGGCGCGATTCGTGGCGGCCATCGGCGAGCTTCTTCCGACGTGTGTCTGTGCGAACGGTTCCCGCCGGCGAGGGACCGCCTCACCAGCGTATGCGGAGAGTGATCCCCGGGCCCTGCGAGCGCCGCCCGGTGGGCGCCGTACCGGGCATCCGGGTGACGGACGGCACGCGGGGGCGGGGCCGGCCGGTTCGCGGGGGCGGGGCCGGCCGGTTCGCGGCGGGCGGGCCGGACGGGCCGGTTCACTGGTACGACCGTCCGTGCCGCCGCGCCTCCGCACCCCCGAGGGGCCGTGCCGCGCGCCTCCGCACCCCCGAGGGGCCGTGCCGCGCGGGTCCGGTACCGCGATGCCGGCCCGGTGCCCCGGCGGTGCCGCTTACGATCCTGAGGGGTCCCGCTTCCTGAGGGGTCCCGCTTCTCGCGACAGGAGCGGCAACGCATGAGCGCATCCGAGTTCACCGCCCAGGAGGCCGCCGCGCTGGCGGCCGTCGACGAGGCGGCCATCGCCCGGACCCTGCGCGAGCTGATCGCGATCCCGAGTGTGACCGGGAGCCCGGCCGAGTCCGAGATCCAGCACGACCTGGCCGCGCGGCTCGACCGGCTCGGGCTGGACGTCGACCTGTGGTCCATGGATCTGCCGGCGCTGCGGGCCGACCCCGGCTTCCCCGGCGCCGAGGCGCCCCGGGACGAGGCATGGGGCCTGGTCGCCGCCACGCCGGACGGCGCCGACGGACCGACCCTGATCCTCCAGGGCCACGTGGACGTCGTGCCGCCGGGGGATCCCGCGAGCTGGGCGGGCGACCCGTTCACGGCCGGGACCGACGGGGACACCGTGCACGGCCGCGGCGCCTGTGACATGAAGGCCGGCCTCGTGGCCCACCTGGCCGCGCTGGAGGCGGTACGGGCGAGCGGGGCACGGCTGCGCGGCCGCGTCGCCGCGCACTTCGTGGTCGGCGAGGAGGACGGCGGGCTCGGTGCCTTCGGCACGCTGCGGCGCGGGTACAGGGGCGACGCGTGCGTCATCACCGAGCCGACCGGCGGCACCCTGGTCACGGCCAACGCGGGCGCGCTCACCTTCCGCGTGGAGGTACCGGGCCGTGCCGCGCACGCCAGCTCCCGCGACGAGGGGGTGAGCGCCGTGGACGCGTACATACCCGTCCACCAGGCCCTGGCCGCCCTGGAGAAGGAACGCAACACCGACCCCGATCCGCTGATGGCGGAGTATCCCCTGCCGTACGCACTGTCGGTCGGCACCGTGCGCTGCGGCGACTGGGCCAGCAGCGTGCCCGACCTGCTGGTCGCCGAGGGCCGGCTGGGTGTCCGGCTCGGCGAGGACCCGGCCGCCGCCCGCGCGGAACTGGAGCGGTGCGTGGCGCTGGCGTGCGCGGCGGACCCGTGGCTGCGGACGCACCCTGCGGTCGTGACATGGCCCGGCGGGCAGTTCGCCAGCGGGCGGCTGCCGGCGGGCCACCCCCTGCGGGACACGGTTGCCGCGGCCCACGCCGACGCGACGGGCGGCCCCCGGCCGCGGGAGCGCGGGGCTCCGTACGGCAGCGATCTGCGGCTGTACGCGGCGGAGGGCATCCCCACCCTGCAGTACGGGCCCGGCGACGTACGGCTCGCCCACAGCGCGCGGGAACGGGTCTCGGTCCGGGAGACCGCGACCGTGGCCCGCGCGCTCGCGCTGACGGTGCTGCGGACGGCCGGAACGATGTGAGGCTCACCGTGGCGCCGTCGCTCATCCCTTCACCGCGGAGGAGGCGACGCCCTGCACGAACCAGCGCTGGAAGAACGCGAAGACCACCAGGACGGGCAGCACCAGCAGGACGCCGAAGGCGAGGATCTGACCCCAGTCCGGCGGCTGTTGGCCCTGGAAGACGCTCATCTCCAGGGGCAGGGGGCGGACCGACGGGTCGGAGACCATCAGCACGGGCCACAGGAAGGAGCCCCACTGGGTGAGGAAGGTGAGGATCGCGACCGAGGCGAAGGCCGGCTTCGACATCGGGACGACGATCGCGAAGAAGGTGCGCCAGGGCCCGGCACCGTCCAGGCGCGCGGCCTCCTCGATGCCGGGCGGGATCTTCCGGAAGAACGTGTGGAACTGGTAGACGGAGAAGGCGTTGGCGACGAAGGGGATCGCCTGGATGAAGAGGGTGTCGCGCTGGTTGTTGAACATGTAGAAGAGCGGTACGGCCACCGACTCGAACGGCACGAGCATCAGCAGCAGCACGAGCGTGAAGACCGCCTCGCGGCCGCGCCACTTCAGCCGGGACATGCCGTACGCGGCCATCGAGTTGACGAAGAGACCGCCGGTGACCACCACGAACGCGACGAGCAGTGAGACGCCCATGAAGCGCCAGAAGTGGCCGGTGCTGTCGGAGTCGAGACTGGCGAGGACCTTCGCGTAGTTGTCGAAGGACAGATGGGTGGGCAGGAAGCCGGACAGGCCGCCCAGCACCTCGTCGGAGGGCTTGAGGCTGCCCAGGAACAGGTACAGGACGGGCAGCACGAAGATGAACGCCGGCACGCTCAGGACGGCGTAGTCGGCGATGCGGCGCGCACGCCCGCGGGTCATGGCCATGGGGGGTCAGTCCTCGTTGTCGGGCCGGACGACGCGGCGCTGGACGACGGTCAGGACGACCACGATCAGGAAGAAGACGACGGTGATCGCGGATGCCTGGCCGATGTTGTTCTGGGCGAAGGCGGTGGTGACGGCCTGGTACATCACGGTGCGGGCGGCGTCCTCGTCGAGACCGCCGCCGTGGATGAGGACGTAGACCTGGTCGAAGACGCGGAAGGACAGCACCGAGGTGAGCATGGCGACGAAGACGAGGGTGCCGCGGATGCCGGGCAGGGTGACGTGCCGGAACCGCTGCCAGCGGCCGGCGCGGTCGAGCTGGGCGGCTTCGTAGAGCTCGTCGGGGATCTGCTGGAGACCGGCCAGCAGGATGACCATCTGGAAGCCGACGCCCTGCCACACCGACAGCACGATGACCGAGGCCATCGCGGTGGCGGTGTCGCCGAGCCAGTCGAAGGCGCCCCAGTGGCCGAAACTCACCGCGTGCAGTGCCGAGTTGAGCATGCCCTGGTCGCTGCGGGCCAGGATGAGCCGCCAGATGACGGCGACCAGCGTCATCGGGAAGACGACCGGCATGAAGAACAGGGACCGGAACACGCCGATGGCCTTGAGCTTGCGGTTGAGCAGGATCGCCAGCATCAGGGCGAGGCCGGTCTGCAGGGGGACGACGACCGCGGCGAAGGTCAGGTTGTTGAGCAGGGCCCGCAGGAACGGGCCGGACAGGTCGGGGTCGGTGAACAGGCGTCGGTACTGCTCGAGCCCGAAGAAGGACGGCGCCAGCGGGGAGCCGAGGCGCACGTTGTAGAAGGAGAGCACGACGGCATAGCCGAACGGGACGCCGACGAAGGCGACGAGGCCGGCGACGGCGGGTGCGGACATCAGCAGTCCGTGCAGCCCGTCCCGGTTCCTGCGCGTGCGCCGGGCGGGTCTGCCGGTGCGTGCGGGCGGGGCCTGGTCCCGGCCCAGGGGCGCGGCCTGCGCGGATTCCACGGTTTTCACGGGGGGTCCTGTTCCCGGCGGGGCGGGCGCCGTTCGCGCGTGCCCGCCCCGGCCGATGCGTCCTACGGGATCTGGTAGCCGGCGTTGTCGGCGAAGTCCCGGTCGATGGCGCGGGCGGCCTTGCCCAGCGCGCTCTTGGGGTCCGCGCCGCCGTAGACGGAGTTCAGGGCCTCGCTGAACTTTGCGGTGACGGTGGGGTATCCGGCGGTGACCGGGCGGGTGACGGCGATGCAGGACCTGTCGACGGCGCGGTCGCCGCAGGGCTTGGCGAGCTGGTCGGCGAAGAGCTGCAGCGGGCCGCCCGGCTTGTAGAGGGTGCTCTTGGCGAGGGCGGAGCGGGTGGCGGGCGGCGCGCCGTTGGCCGTCGTCATCGCGGTGACGTTGGTGTCGTCGAGGAGGGCGTCGAGGAAGGCGCCGGCGGCCTTGGCGTTCTTGGAGCCGGCGCCGATGCCCCAGGCCCAGGAACCCTGCCCGCTTTTGGGGCCGTTGCCGAAGTCGGGCAGCGGCAGCACGACGAGGTCGTCGCCGAGGGCCTTGCCGTACGCGGGGTACATCCAGTGGCCGACCCAGCTGAGCGCGACGCGGCCCTTGGCGAAGGCGTTGCCGTCGGTGTTGGGGTCGACGTAGGGCTTCCAGGACTGCCAGGTCTTCAGGGCCGAGACCACGGCCGGGGCGTCGAGGGCGCCTTCCGCCTTGCCGTTCTTGAGGAGGGAGCCGCCGGCCGACCAGACGACGGGGGAGAAGCCGTAGGTGCCCCACTCGGTGGCCAGGCCGTTGCCCTCCTGGATGTCGAGGACCTTGCCGTCGGGGTCCTCGGCCTTCAGCGCCTTGAGCGCCGCGGTGAACCCGGCCGCCGTCCAGTCGTCGGACAGGCCCTTGGGATACGCCACCCCGGCGGCGTCCAGCAGCTTCTTGTTGCCGTAGATGCCGAGTCCGGAGTCGTACATGCCCAGCCCGTAGTGCTTGCCGCTGATCTCGCCCTGCGCCTTGCTCGCGTCGGTGGCGTTGGCCATGGTCCGGACGGAGACGTAGTCGTCGAGCGGGGCGAGCCGCTTGGTGTAGACGAAGTTCGCCATGGTCGGGCCGTCGAACTCCATGACGTCCGGCAGTTCGGCGGCGGGGGTGGCGGTGATGGTCTTGGTGTAGTCGTTGCCGGGTATCAGCTTGAGCTCGACCTTGATCCTGCTCTGCGAGGAGTTGAAGGACTTCACCGCGTTCTGCAGCGCGGTCGCCTCGCTCGTCTCGCCCTGGTGGGCCCAGACGCTGATCGTGCCCTTGCCACTGCCGGCTTCGGCGGAGGCGTTGCCGCCGCTGCCTCCGCCGCACGCGGCCAGAGCGGCCAGCGGCAGGGCGAGGGTCAGGCCCGTACAGGCCGTACGACGGTACCTTCTGTTTCCGGCGGTCATGCTGGGTGCCTCCGTGCGTCGGTGCTGGGGTGAGGGTTCGGTACGGCGGTGCTTCCGGCGTGGGGGTGGGGGCCCGGGGATGCCCCGGGGCGTCACTGAGATGCGTGGGGAGTGGCCAGGGGGCGTCAGCGGGGTGCGCCGGGTCGCCCCGGGCGTCTACCGGGGGCCGCGGGGGCTGGGCGGGGCGGTGGTCTCGCGCAGGATCAGGCGGATGGGCATCTGCACATGGCCGGGCGGCTCGGCGTCGGGTGCGTCGAGTCGTTCCAGCAGCAGCCGGGCGGCCTCGGCGCCCTGGCCGGTGACCGGCTGGGCGACGGTGGTCAGCCCGATCACCTCGGCGAGTTCGTGGTCGTCGAAGCCGACGACGGACACGTCGTCCGGCACCCTCAGCCGGTGGCGGCGCAGGGCGCGCAGGGCGCCCATCGCCATCTCGTCGGACTGGGCGAACACCGCGGTCGGCGGTCGGGAGGCGGCCAGCAGTTCGGTCATGGCCTGTTCGCCGCCCTCGACCGTGTAGCCGCCGTCGGCCTCCAGCTCCGGGTCGTGCTCGATGCCGGCGTCGGCCAGGACGTCCAGGTACGCCCGGCGGCGGGCGACGGGGGTGGTCCAGTGCAGCGGCTCGCTGGCTCCGGAGATCATGCCGATCCGGCGGTGGCCGAGGTTCACCAGATGGCGTACGGCGCTCGTCGCTCCGGCGTGGTCGTCTATGCCGACCACGCTGAAACCGTCCCGGGCGCCGCCGACGGTGGAGGCCAGCGGCACATCGAGGGAGCGCAGCGCGGCGGCCTCCTCCTCGTCGGGGATCAGCAGCGAGAGCACCGCGTCGACCCGCTTGCGCACCGGCAGCCTGGTGAAGAAGCGCTTGCGCGTCTCGGGCGTGCCCAGGTTGTACAGCAGCACGTCGTAGCCGGCGGCGCTGAACACCTTCTCCGCCGCGTCGAGGACGGTGCCGAAGAACCAGCGGCCGATGTACGGGGCGATGACCCCGATGGTGAAGGTGCGCCCGCTGGCCAGGCTGGACGCCGACCGCGACGCCGTGTAGCCGAGCTGCGCGGCGACCGCCGCGATCTGCGCCCGCACCTCGTCCGACACGCCCGGCCGGCCGCGCAGCGCGCGGGACACGGTGGATGTGGAGACTCCGGCGGCGCGGGCGACGTCGGTGATGCTGACCGTCACGGCGCTCTTCCTCCTCGCTGGTGACATCGGCTCGGGTTTCACGTGGGTGTGACCTGTGAGTGACGTGACCGTAAACCGGGTCGCCTTGTTGCGCAAGCGTTTGCGTTCAGTTTTACTTGGCCCGATTCTGAAGTGAGACCTTCGCGGTCACTGGTCAGCGCATGCGTTTGAGCGCTGCGAGCCGACAGGAATGTGCATGCGATACGCCCCGCCCGGCCTCTGTGTGAACGACTTCGCGCTGCTGCGCGACGACGACGGCACCTACGCGGTACTGCATCTCCAGGGCCCGTGGACGGCCGAGTTCGACCATCTGCGGATGGAGACCTCCTACGGCCGGGCCACCTCCGCCGACCTGGTCCGCTGGACACCCGAGGGGACCGCCTTCGGCAACGGCCTGCCCGGCCGCTTCGACCAGCAGGCGGTGTGGACCATGCACCCCGTCCGGCACGGCGAGGGAATGGCGATGTTCTACACCGGCGTCTCCGGCCTCACCCCGGGCGGCGGGCCCCTCCAGTCGGTGGGGCTCGCCTACTCCGACCGCACCGACGGGACCGGCTGGCGCCGGCACGGCACGGGCCCGGTGGCCGAGGCCGACGCCCGGTGGTACCGCACCGGCGAACACATGGGCTGGCGCGACCCGTTCGTCGTACCCGACGACGAGTCGGACGGCTGGGTCATGGTCGTCTGCGCCGCCGACGCCTCCCGGCCCGTCGAGGCCGGCGGCTGCGTCGGCTGGGCGACCTCCGGCGACCTGGAGCACTGGACCGTGCACCCGCCGCTCATCTCACCGGGCGACGTCGACGAACTGGAGTGCCCGGTCCTGGAACGCCTCGACGACGGCGGCTGGCTGCTGCTCGGCTCCATCGGCGCCACCCGGGGTTTCGAGGCATGGACGGCGCCCCGGCTGCGCGGGCCCTGGACCCGCCGCGGCCCCCTCGGCCCGACCGGCTCCTACGCCCCCCGCGTCATCACCGCGCCCGACGGCTCCCGCGTCGTCCTGCACACCACCCCTCGGCGCGTCGGCCTCACCGACTCCGGCGACCGCTGCCGTGGCATGCTCGCCCAGCCGAAACTCCTGGTCACACCGATGGACGGGGCACCGCGCCTGGAGTGGTGGCCCGGCCTGGACGACTGGCTCGGCGAGGAGACCGAGCGGCCCGTGCTGCACGCGGTCGGTGACCTCGACGTCTCCGGCCGGGTCGAGATCACCCTGCGCACCGACACCGCCGTAGGCGGCCGGCCCGCCCTCACCGTCGGCTGCGACGGCAGGAAAATATGGGCCACCGGGCCCGACGGCACGCGGCTCGGCGAGACCGTCCTCGCCGAGCCCGCCGCGACCCTGCGCATCCTGACCATCGGCGAGTACGTCGAGGTCTACGCCGACGGCGTCTTCGCCCTGACGACCCTGTGCTACTCGGGCCGCCCCGCCCCATGGACGGTGTCCTCGGAAGGCCGCACCCGCACGATCCCCGTCCGCCCGGTCCGCCTGCCGGACCCCGCCCGCGACGACGCCTCGGCGGTGTGGCCGGGCCCCGGCGACTAGGGTTCGAGCGCCAGCCGCAGGCCCAGCGCGACCAGCACGGTCCCGGAGATCTGCTCCATACGGCGCCGCACAGACCGCCGCCGGAACACATCCCGGGCCCGCCCGGCCAGCCAGACCAGCGGCAGGTACCAGACGAGGTCGACCGCGGCCCAGATCACCGAGAAGGCGACCAGCGTCGGCAGTACGGGCGCCCCCTGCGGAACGAACTGCGGCAGGAAGGACACCGCGAACACGCCCGCCTTCGGGTTGGCGAAACTGGTGACCAGGCCCTGCCGGTACGCCCGGCCGTGGGACACCGCCGCCACACCGGCCGGTTCCTCCTCCGGGCCGCCGGCCCGCCGCGCCTGCCACACCGCACGCGCCCCCATCCACACCAGCACCGCCGCCCCCGAGATCCGCATCGCGTCGTAGGCGAGCTGCGAGGCCAGCAGCAGGGCCGAGAGGCCGAACGCCGCGGCGAGGCCCCAGAGCACGACCCCGCACTCGTTGCCCAGCACGGTGGCCATGCCGTTGCGGCGGCCGTTCACCACCGCGCGGCGCAGGATCACGGCCGTACTGGGTCCGGGGACCATCGCGATCAGGAAGGCCGCGCCGATGAACGCCATCACTGAGGTCAGCATCGCGCCATCATCACGGGGCGCCCGGACGCCTCACAAGTCGTCTGCCCGGCCGGGTCGTGGCACCGGCCGAGCGGGCGGGGGCGCGCGTTCACAAAGCGGTGCGGCGCCCGCTCACTCCGCGTCGGCGACGACGGAACCGACCCGGTCGGCCAGGCTCGGGTCGCGGCGGACCAGGAGCGTCGCGTAGCCGATGGAGCCGAGCAGGGCGGCCAGCGCCGCGACGGGGAACCAGCTGTAGGGCGCGGGCTGCCCCGGCTTGGCGAGGTAGTAGAGCGGAACCAGGATGGCCAGGGTGCCGATCGCGGGCAGCACCAGATGCCGGACCGTGCGGAACTCCTGCGGACGGTATCGGCGGTAGTACACCGGCAGGGCGATGTTGGACGCCAGGTACACCAGCAGGATCAGGATGGAGCCGAGGCTGGAGGACTCGGTGAAGAAGACCACGGGGTTCATCGGGCCGCCGTCGGCCCCGAGCAGATGGCCCAGACCCCAGCCTCCGATGATCAGCAGCGAGGTGGCCGCGAAGGTGACGATCGCGTTGGTCGGGGTGCGGCGGGTGGGGTGCACATAGCCGAAGAAGGACGGGAGCAGCCCCTCGCGTCCGGCGTTGAACACCAGGCGGGCCTGGGAGTTGATGCCGGCGATCAGCACGCCGAGGGTGGAGGTCAGGCCCCCGATGTAGGCGACGAAGGCCAGCGCGCCGAGCGTCTCCTCGGCGACGTCGATGAAGGGGATGCGCGAGTGGCCGAGCCTGGCCACGTCGTAGTCGAAGCCGGTCACCGTGGCGTAGGAGAAGAGGATGTAGCTCACGGTCATGATCGCGATGGAGAAGAACACCGCGCGGCCGACGTTGCGGCGCGGGTTCTCCGTCTCCTCGGCCAGCGCCGCCGAGTTCTCCCAGCCGATGAACAGGTACACCGCCAGCGGGAAGCCCGCGGCCAGGCCGGTGAGACCGTGGCTGATGTGACCGGGCAGGAACGGGTCGGCGGAGAGGTGGCCGCGATGCCCGGCGATCGCCGCGACCGAGACGACGACCAGCATCACCATCTCCACGCCGAAGAAGTAGCCGGCCCACTTGGTGGAGACGACCACCCCGCGCAGCATCAGCACCACCGACAGCCCCGTCAGCAGCAGCGTCCAGATGATCCACGGCACGTCGACACCGGTGTAGTGGTGCAGGGTGATCTGTACGAACCCGCCCGAGATCGCGATGACGGCGGCCATCCCGATGATGTAGCCAAGACCGGCCAGCAGCGCCGTGGTCACCGCGCTGACCGGCCCGAAGGACTTGCCGACGAAGGTGATGAAGCTGCCCGCGGAGGGATGGGCCCGGGAGAACTCGGCGAGCGTGTTGCCCAGCAGCGCGACCGCGATGCCCGCGGCGACGATGGTCAGCGGGGAGGCGACACCCGCGGTGGTGGCGAGGAAGGCGAAGCCGAAGAAGAAGCTCATGGCCGGGCCGACGTTGGCCATCGTGGCGGCGGCGATGTCCGCCATGCCGAGGACGCCGCCGCGCAGGCGCTGGGGCGTGCCGCCGACGGGGCCCGGCGGCGACGACGGGCCGGCGGCTCCGGGGTCAGTCATGGCGGCAGCTCCTTCTGCAGTGTGGCGGCGCGAGGGGTGCGCGGGGCCGTCGGCACCCGGGCCGGCGCCGCCGGAGGTCAGCTCGGGCGGGCATGCTGGTGTGCCTTCACCGCCCGCACGGCCGGGTCCATGGCGCCGCGGCCGAGTTCGCTGAGCAGCTCGGCGTGGCAGCGGTTGCGGGCCCGCACCACCGCGGGCGCCGGAGCGGGCAGCAGCACGCACAGCCGGCCGAGCACGTCGGCGGCGAACTCGCGGATTCCGGCGCCGCCGAGCGCCTCCGCGAGGTCGAGATGAAAGCGCGTCTCCAGTTCGAGGAGCCGTGCCGGGTCCTCGGCCCGGTCCATCTCGTCGACCAGCGACTGCAGCCCGTCGAGGTGACCGGCCGGGACGTCGCCCGTGCCGCGCGCCACGAGACCGCATTCCAGCAGCAGGTGGAAGGCGTCCAGCGACGCGGCCTCCTCGGCGTCGTGCATCAGGGCGACGACCGCGTCCCAGCCGGGCGCGACGAAGGTGCCGCCCGCCCGCCCCCGCCGGCGGTCGAGCAGGCCGTCCTGGCACATCCCCTCCAGCGCGCGGCGCACGGTGATCTCGCTGATCCCCAGTTCCTCGGCGAGGACGCCGGCGTCCGGCAGCCGGTCTCCCGGTGACACGGACCTCAGGCGCACCCGCAGTGCGATCCGCGAGCGGACGAGTTCCGATCCCGTCTGGCCCCTGCCGGGCAGGACACGGGTGTCCCGTACCCCGGCGACCGTCGCCGGCCGCGCCGGGCCTGGCTGGTTGTAGGGGCCGAACTTGCCCGCTGGATTCACCACGACGCCACCCTAACGGCCTGCTGGGCGGGGTCACGGCCCGCGGGCGACGCCGTCCGGCCGGGCCCCGGAGGGTCAGGGCCCGCTCTCGGTCCGCCGGGCGGCCCGGGCCGGCTTCCCGGCGTCGACACCGTCGCGCAGGGGTGGCCGATGCCAGGTCAGGGGTGGTTCTCGCGACCACGCCGCGGTGTTGTGCATAGGGGGCTCCCACGGGGCCGGAACACGCGAGACGGGACGACGCGGCGCCCACGACGGACGACGGGGTTCCGCGACGCTCGAAAAATTAGGGCATGGTGAACACTTAAAACAAGCCCCCTGGGTAGGTGGGTGCTGTGCGCTCCGTCGCACCGCGCGCCGGGGGTGTGCGGGTGTCACGAAGAAGACGCCCGGCGGACGCCTCTTGTTTTTTTCGATCGTCGTGAACTATTTTCCTGTCGGCCACCCGTGCCCGCTCCCGCGGACACGGGCCGGAAGGCCGCGACCCACTATGCCCGCACGGCAGCCGTGGTCGCGACCCGCGACGCGTCCGACTTCCACACCCCGTCCCCCTTCGGTGAAACCCGTGCGGTCATCCCCGCCCGGGCCCGCCGAGGCATGTCCTCGTCCGCACTCCCTCCCTGGATGGATGTCGAGATGACCACACGTCCCCCTCTCTCCGCCACCGACCCGGCGACCACCGCCGAGAACACCTCCGCGGGCTCCGGCCTGCGCGCGGGCCTGAAGAACCGCCACCTGTCGATGATCGCGATCGGCGGTGTCATCGGTGCCGGCCTGTTCGTCGGCTCCGGCTCCGGCATCGCCGCCGCGGGCCCCGGCATCCTCGTCTCCTACGCCCTCGTCGGCGTCCTCGTCGTCCTCGTCATGCGCATGCTTGGCGAAATGGCCGCGGCCAACCCCACCTCCGGTTCCTTCTCCGCCTACGCGGACCGCGCGCTGGGCCGCTGGGCCGGATTCACCATCGGCTGGCTGTACTGGTTCTTCTGGGTCGTGGTGCTCGCGGTCGAGGCCACCGCCGGGGCCAAGATCCTCTCCGGCTGGATCCCGGCGGTCCCGCAATGGGGCTGGGCCCTGATCGTCATGATCGTCCTCACCGTCAGCAACCTGGCCTCGGTCAGCTCCTACGGCGAGTTCGAGTTCTGGTTCGCCGGTATCAAGGTCGTCGCCATCGCCGCGTTCATCGTGCTGGGCTCCCTCGCGATCTTCGGCCTGCTGCCCGGCTCGGACCACCCGGCGAGCGGCTTCTCCAACCTCACCGCGCACGGCGGGTTCCTGCCGCACGGGCCGGGGGCGATCCTCACCGGCGTCCTGATGGTGGTCTTCTCCTTCATGGGCAGCGAGATCGTCACGCTGGCGGCCGGCGAGTCCGAGGACCCGCAGGGCGCGGTCACCAAGGCCACCAACAGCGTGATCTGGCGGATCGCGGTGTTCTACCTGGGCTCGATCCTGATCGTCGTCTCGCTGCTGCGCTGGGACGACCCGGCGATCCTCAAGGACGGCTCGTACGTCGCCGCACTGAGCTCCATCGGCATCCCGCACGCGGGCCAGATCATGAACGCCATCGTGCTGACCTCCGTGCTGTCCTGCCTCAACTCCGGCCTGTACACGGCGTCCCGGATGGCGTTCTCCCTCGGCGGGCGCAACGACGCCCCGGCCGCCTTCGGCCGCACCACGGAACGCGGCGTGCCGCGCACGGCCATCCTGGCCTCGGTGGTCTTCGGCTTCGTCGCGGTCGCCTTCAACTACCTGTGGCCGGACACGGTCTTCCAGTTCCTGCTCAACTCCTCCGGCGCGATCGCCCTGTTCGTCTGGCTGGTGATCTGCTTCTCCCAGCTGCGGATGCGCAGGATCCTGCAGCGGGAGGCGCCGGAGAAGCTGATCGTCAAGATGTGGCTCTTCCCCTACCTGACCTGGGCCACCATCGCCCTGATCACGTTCGTGCTGGGCTACATGCTGACCGACACCGCCGACGGGGGCGGCCGCGACCAGGTGGTCCTGTCCACCGCGGTGGCGGCGGGCGTGGTGGCCGTCGCGCTGGTCCGCCAACGCCTGGGCCGCAGGCGCGAGACCGTCACCCTGTCGTAGGGACCGCGGCCGGCGGGCCCGTCCGCCCGGCGGCGGCGGCGCGGCGCTTCGGCCGCACCGCCGCCGCCGGGGTGCCGCCCGATGACGCGAGCATCGCCGCCCGTTCTGCCGTCTCCAACTTCCATGGCGCCGGGCCCATTTCGGCGATCTCCCGCCACCGCGCCGCCGTGGCCGAGCCGAACGCCGCGAGCGCCTCGTCTCTTGCGCCCCGCCAGGACGGGAACCGACTCGCGAAGGCGAGGGCCTCGGTCAGTCCCAGTCGATGGGGCGAAGTCGGTGTGCAGGAGAGTGTTGCGCCCTCGAAGTGGTGCAGCGTCGCGGCAGGTCGGGCGAGCCTGGCTGCTGACCGCGCTGGGCTGTTCAGGGGACGCGTTGGACAGCACTGAGTTCGCGACCCGTCAGAGACGATCCGAGCGCCTCGCCGATCTCGCGGCGGCTACAGGGGGCTGACGCGACGCCGAGGCGATCGAAGCGGAGCCCGGCCACCCGAGCCGCTCCGCGTGGCGAATGCCGGGCGAGGCCCGAAGACCCCGCCCGCTACCAGCGAAACCCCAGTCACGGCCACACAAGGCAATACGGCTGATGCCCCGCCTCATGCAGCCGGTGGCTGAAGTCCTGCCACTCGTGCAGCAGCTGGTACACGTTGAACGCGTCCCGTGGCCCGCCGCGGTCCGGGACCGTCGACCAGATGAAGGCCGCGGCGCCCACCGCCTCCTCGCCGATGTCGCGCAGGGGGTCCACGACGGTCATGGGCAGCTTGACGACCGCGTAGTCGGGGTGCAGGACCACCAGTTCCAGCGGCGGGACCTTGTGCAGCGGGACGCCCTCGATGCCCGTGAGGACCATCGCCGCCATGGTCTCCGGCTTGATCTTGGTGAACATGCCGCCCATGCCGAGCTCGTCACCGCCGAGCTCCTCGGGCCGCATCGAGATCGGGACGCGGGCTGCCGTGGCGCCGTCCGGCGCGCCGAAGTATTTGTACGTCACCCCCACCCGACCACCATTCCCGCTCCCTGACCTGAGCCGGTCGACCGCACGCTCTCTACGGTCCATACGGGCCGCCCGGCCGATTCGCTCAGGATCTCCCTGCGAACGCTGTGAGCCCGGCGAAAGCGGCGAGCTCTGTGAACTCTGTGAACCCTGTGAAGTATGGGAGCTCTGTGTGCCTCGCGAACCATAAGGGTCGCGGGCCTCCTGCGGCTCCTGTGGCCGACGTGTCTCGGTCGTCTCCTCCGCTTCGCGCCGGTGCCTTCCCCGCCGGGCACGCCGAGGACCCAGGTCATCGGTCCCCTCGCCCAGTCCGCCACCGCGATGCATATCTCCACCCGACTGCTTTTCTAGGACCCGTGGCCCCCGCCGCGCAACCCGATCATCGTGTCAGTGACCTCCCCCACGCCCGCTCGCCGAAACGTGCGTGCAAACACCTGTCCGCGGGATCTTCGAGGGCTCTGACACCATGGCTAGTGTGAGCTATCCGTACGAAGCCCCAGTTTCGCAGACTCTTTTCGAGCGCGCGTCCGCCGTCACGCCCGGCGGCGTGAACTCTCCGGTGCGCGCCTTCCGCGCCGTGGGCGGTACGCCCCGGTTCATGGTGTCCGGCAGCGGCCCTTATCTCACCGATGCCGACGGACGTGAATACGTCGATCTCGTGTGTTCGTGGGGGCCCATGATCCTCGGCCATTCCCACCCGGAGGTGATCGCCGCCGTCCAGGAGGCCGTCTCCCGCGGGACCTCCTTCGGTACGCCCGGTGAGGGCGAGGTCGCGCTCGCCGAGGAGATCGTCGCCCGGGTCGGGCCGGTCGAGCAGGTGCGGCTCGTCTCCAGCGGGACCGAGGCCACCATGTCGGCGATCCGGCTCGCCCGCGGGTTCACC
Organism: Streptomyces sp. PSU-S4-23; assembly: GCF_055632315.1. NCBI lineage: Bacteria > Bacillati > Actinomycetota > Actinomycetes > Kitasatosporales > Streptomycetaceae > Streptomyces > Streptomyces sp. PSU-S4-23. The sequence goes on from NZ_JBVMUU010000002.1 coordinate 4,977,085, forward strand.
CGGCGGTCCAAGGTGGTCAAGTTCGCCGGGTGCTACCACGGGCACGTCGACTCGCTGCTGGCGGCCGCCGGGTCCGGGGTCGCCACCTTCGCGCTGCCCGACACCCCCGGCGTGACCGGCGCCCAGGCCGGCGACACCATCGTCCTGCCCTACAACGACCTCGACGCCGTCCGTGCCGCCTTCGCCGCGCACCCCGGTGAGATCGCCTGTGTGATCACCGAGGCGTCGCCCGGGAACATGGGCGTCGTGCCGCCGCTGCCCGGGTTCAACCAGGGACTCAGGGACCTCTGCCGGGAGAACGGCGCCCTCTACATCTCCGACGAGGTCATGACCGGGTTCAGGACCAGCAGGGCCGGCTGGTACGGGATCGACGGGGTCGAGCCGGATCTCATGACCTTCGGCAAGGTCATGGGCGGCGGCTTCCCCGCCGCCGCCTTCGGGGGGCGGGAGGACGTGATGGCGCACCTGGCCCCGGCCGGGCCCGTCTACCAGGCCGGCACCCTCTCCGGGAACCCGGTCGCCACCGCAGCCGGCCTCGCCCAGCTGCGGCTGCTCGATGACGCCGCGTACGACACGGTGAACGCGGTCTCCGAGCAGATCCGCACCCTGGTCACCGAGGCGCTCGGCAAGGAGGGCGTCGCCCACCGGGTGCAGACCGCCTCCAACATGTTCTCCGTGTTCTTCACCGACCGCCCGGTGCGCGACTACGAGGACGCCAAGGCGCAGGAGTCCTTCCGGTTCACCGCCTTCTTCCACTCCCTCCTCTCCCAGGGCGTCTATCTGCCGCCCTCGTCCTTCGAGTCGTGGTTCGTCTCCACCGCCCACGACGAGCGGGCCGTCCAGCGGATCGCCGACGCCCTTCCGGCGGCGGCCCGGGCAGCTGCGGAGGCCACGGCAGCATGAGTGACATCACCGTTGTCCACCTGATGCGGCACGGCGAGGTCGCCAACCCGGACGGGATCCTCTACGGGCGCCTGCCCGGCTACCACCTGTCCGATCTGGGCCGGCGGATGGCCGACCGGGTCGCGGAGCACCTCGCGTCCCGGGACGTCACCCACGTCGTCGCCTCCCCGCTGGAGCGGGCGCAGGAGACGGCCACCCCGATCGCCAAGGCGCACGGGCTGGACCTCGCCGTCGACGAGCGGCTCATCGAGGCCAAGAACGTCTTCCAGGGGAAGACCTTCGGCGTCGGCGACGGGGCGCTGAGACGGCCCGAGAACTGGAAGCACCTGGTCAACCCCTTCAAGCCGTCCTGGGGGGAGCCGTACGTGGAGCAGGTCGTACGGATGATGGGGGCGCTGGACGCCGCCAAGGACGCGGCGCGTGGTCACGAGGCCGTGTGCGTCAGCCATCAGCTGCCGATCTGGATCGTGCGCAGCTTCGTGGAGAAGCGGCGGCTGTGGCACGACCCGCGCAGGCGGCAGTGCACGCTCGCCTCCCTGACCACGTTCACCTACCAGGGCGACAAGATCGTGGCCGTCGGGTACACCGAGCCGGCCCGGGACCTGGTTCCGGCCCATCTGCTGGCGGGGGCCAAGCCGGTGAAGGGGAAGGACAAGGCGTTCGGGGCCTGACGGGCTCAGGTTCGCGAGCCGATCGACGCCTGCACCCGCCTCGCCCACGGTCCCGGCCCCGGCTCCGGCCCCCTGCCCCTCCCCGGGCGTACGTCTTGTGCCCACGCGTACGCTTCGTCACAAGACGTATCGAGTCCTGTCATGTGAGCGTATCTTCGTAAAATCCCCTACATAGGCTCGCGTTCGGCGGAACCGCCGTCTTCGTCGTGCCCTCTGAATGAGTGACCACCGAGAGGGCGCGATGAAATGGGGACGGGATGCGGGACATCAGCCGGCGGGGACTGATAGGGCTCGGGGCGGGTGCGGCGGCCACACTGGGGCTGGCCGCCTGCGGTTCCAAGGACGGGGACGGCGGACGGGCCGGCGGCGGTTCCGGCCGGCGGGGTTCCGGGCCCTCCCGCAGCCCCGCGGCCACCGCGCGCCCCCTCGGTGACGGTTCCACCGCCGACAGCGGCAAGCAGCCGAACCAGCCCGGAAAGCCCACACCGCTGGAGCCCGGTCAGACCCCGCCGCAGTTCGTGGTCTTTTCCTGGGACGGTGCCGGGGAGGTCGGCAACGGTCTCTTCCCCCGCTTTCTCGACCTCGCCAAGGAACACGGCGCGCACATGACCTTCTTCCTCTCCGGGCTCTACCTCCTGCCGGAGTCGAAAAAGCGCAAGTACCTTCCGCCGAACAACGCGCCGGGCGCCTCCGACATCGGTTATCTGACGGACGGCCACATTCGCGCCACGCTCCAGAACGTCCGCCGCGCCTGGCTTGAGGGCCATGAGATCGGCACCCACTTCAACGGCCACTTCTGCTCCGGATTCGGCACGGTCGCGCACTGGACGCCCAAGCAGTGGCGCAGCGAGATCGAGCAGGCCAAGTCCTTCGTCAAGGAATGGCGCACCAACACCGGCTTCACCGATCTCCCGCCGCTGCCCTTCGACTACGACAAGGAGCTGATCGGCGGCCGCACGCCCTGTCTCCTCGGGCAGGACAGGCTGCTGCCCACGGCGCGCGCGCTCGGCTGGCGCTACGACGCCTCCTCGCCCGGTGGCCGGCAGCGCTGGCCGGAGAAGCGGCAGGGCCTGTGGGACTTCCCGCTCCAGCTGATCCCGTTCCCCGGGCACCGGTTCGAGGTCCTGTCGATGGACTACAACATGCTCGCCAACCAGTCGGTGAGGACCACGCAGGCGCCCTCGTACAACTACCCCGGCTGGCGCACCCAGGCGGCGAATTCATACATAGCCGGATTCAATAGGGCATATGAGACCAATCGTGCGCCCTTCTTCATAGGCAACCACTTCGAGCACTGGAACGGCGGCATCTACATGGACGCCGTCGAGACGGCCTTCAAGCACATCGCGCGCGAGAAGGAGAAGGGCGCCGACGTACGGCTCGTGTCGTTCCGGCAGTTCACGGACTGGCTCGACGCGCAGCGGCCCGAGGTCGTCGCCAGGCTGCGGTCCCTGGACGTGGGGCAGCGGCCGGCGGGCGGCTGGAAGGAGTTCCTCTCGGGTACCGGCAAGGGGGCTTCGGGCGACCCGTCGAAGGCCGCCTGAGATGCGGGTTCACTCCCGCACGACGTCCGCGAGGGGGGTGCGCAAGATCCTCGGAACGGACATGCGAAACTTTTCACATGAGTGCCGCCTGCCGCGCCCCCCGACGCCTGAACCGCACCAGTAGCCGCATCCGCACGCGCCGACGCACCGCCCTCACCGCCGTCGGGGCCGCCGTCGCGGCGCTCGTCCTGTCGGCCTGCACCTCCGGCGGCACCTCCGGGGGCTCCGGCAAGACCAACTACATCACCGGTGACGACGGCATCGCGACCGTCAGGAAGAGCGAGCGGGACGCCGCCCCCGACCTGTCCGGGACGACGATCGACGGCAAGAAGCTGGACGTCGCCGACTACAAGGGCAAGGTCGTCGTCGTCAACGTCTGGGGCTCCTGGTGCGCGGGATGCCGTGCCGAGGCGCCGAACTTCGTCAAGGCCGCCGCGCAGACCGCGGGCAAGGGCGTGCAGTTCGTCGGCATCAACACCCGTGACACCAGCACGAAACCGGCCCGCGACTTCGAGAAGGAGTACGGGGTCACGTACCCGAGCCTGTACGACCCGACCGGCAGGCTGATGCTCCGCTTCAAGAAGGGCACCCTCAACCCGCAGGCGATCCCCACCACGCTCGTCATCGACCGGGACGGGAAGATCGCCGCGCGCACGCTCCAGGCCCTCAGCGAGGAGAAGCTGCACCAGCTGATCGACCCCGTCATCGCGGAGAAGTGACGTGACCGCAGTGTCCACCCTCGCCGCGGCCACCGACCCGAACCAGACCGTCCTCAACGGGGCCCTGCTGGTCGCCCTGCCGGTCGCCCTCCTCGGCGGCCTCGTCTCCTTCTTCTCGCCCTGCGTCCTGCCGCTGGTCCCCGGCTATCTGTCGTATGTGACCGGCGTCACCGGAACCGACCTCGCCGAGGCCCGCCGCGGCCGGATGGTCGCCGGCGCCTCGCTGTTCGTCCTCGGCTTCACCGCGGTGTTCGTCTCCGGCGGTGCGCTGTTCGGGTTCTTCGGGCAGACGCTGCAGGAACACAAGGACACCCTGTCCAAGGCGCTCGGCGTGCTCATGATCCTCATGGGTGTGTTCTTCATGGGCCTGATGCCCTGGCTCACCCAGCGCGAGTTCCGCTTCCACAACCGGCCCGCCGCCGGTCTCGTGGGCGCCCCCTTCCTCGGCGCGCTCTTCGGGATCGGCTGGACGCCGTGCATCGGCCCCACCCTCGCCTCCGTGCAGGCCCTGGCGTTCAACCAGGCGAGCGCCGGACGCGGGGCCATACTGACCGTCGCCTACTGTCTCGGCCTCGGCCTGCCCTTCGTGCTCGCCGCCGTCGCCTTCCGCAAGGCGCTGGGTGCGTTCGGCTGGGTCAAGCGGCACTACACCTGGGTGATGCGCATCGGGGGCGGCATGATGATCCTGACCGGACTGCTGCTGGTGACCGGCGCCTGGGACGGCATCGTGCAGGAGATGCAGAGCTGGTCCAGCGGCTTCACGGTGGGGGTCTGACCATGAGCGACACACGGAGCGCCGACGTGCACAGCGATGAGACCCCCGAGACCCCCAAGGCCCGTGCGGGAGCCGAACCCGACCTCGGGGAGGCCGGATCGCAGCTGTCCACCGCACCCGCCGAGACCGCCATGCCCGGCTCCTTCGGCGGCACCCGCGCCCCCGGCGCCAAGGGCTGGATCGCCTGGACCGCGCGCGAGACCCTCGGCTGGGCCCGCTGGTTCTGGCGGCAGCTGACCTCCATGCGGGTCGCGCTGATCCTGCTGTTCCTGCTGTCGCTCGGCGCCATCCCCGGCTCGCTCATCCCGCAGTCCGGCACCGACGCGATGAAGGTGGCGGACTTCAAGGACCGGCACACGGTGCTCGGCCCGCTCTACGACCGGCTCGGGCTGTTCCACGTGTACAGCTCGGTGTGGTTCTCGGCGATCTACATCCTGCTGTTCGTCTCCCTCATCGGCTGCATCGTGCCGCGCACCTGGCAGTTCACGGGCCAGCTCAGGGGCCGCCCGCCGGCCGCGCCCAAGCGGCTGACCCGGCTGCCCGCGTACGCGGCCTGGCGCACCGACGCCGACCCCGCGCAGGTCCGCGAGACCGCCCTGAAGGTCCTCGGGCAGCGCCGCTTCCGGGCGCATGCCGCCGGGGACGCCGTCGCCGCCGAGAAGGGCTATCTGCGCGAGTTCGGCAACCTGGTCTTCCATGTCGCGCTGATCGTGCTGCTGGTCGCCTTCGCCTGGGGCCAGCTCTACAAGTCCGAGGGCAACAAGCTGGTCGTCGAAGGAGACGGGTTCTCCAACACCCTCACCCAGTACGACGACTTCAAGTCCGGCAACCTCTTCACCAGCGACGACCTGGTGCCGTTCAGCTTCAACCTGAAGAACTTCACCGGAACGTACGCGCGCAGCGGCCCCAACAAGGGCACTCCGCGCAAGTACGAGGCGGACATCACCTACAGCGTGGGCGCCTACGGCAAGGAGAAGAAGAGCACCATCAAGGTCAACGAGCCGCTGCACATCGGCGACGCGAAGGTCTACCTCGTCAGCCACGGGTACGCGCCCGTCGTCACCGTGCGCGACGGCAAGGGCGACGTCGTCTTCCACGAAGCGGTCCCGGTGCTGCCGATGGACGGCAACGTCACCTCACAGGGCGCGATCAAGGTGCTGGACGGCTACCGGAACGCCCAGGGGCAGCAGGAGCAACTGGGCTTCCGCGCGATCTTCGTGCCGACCTTCGCCGGTGCCGGCAAGGGCACGATGTTCTCGCAGTTCCCGGCGCTCGACAATCCGGCGCTCGCGCTGAACGCGTACCACGGGGACCTGGGCGTCAACGCCGGCATCCCGCAGAACGTGTACCAGCTGGACACCAGGAAGCTGAAGCAGTTCAAGGACGCCAAGGGCGACATCCTCAAGGCCCGCCTGCTGCCCGGCCAGACCATGCGGCTGCCGGGCGGCAACGGCTCGATCACCTTCGAGAAGGACATCAAGGAGTGGGCCGGCTTCCAGGTCGTGCAGGAGCCCGGCAGCGGCTGGGCGCTCGGCGGCGCGCTCGCCGCGATCTTCGGCCTGGCCGCCTCCCTGTTCATCCAGCGCCGTCGCGTCTGGGTGCGCGCGACGACCGGCGCCGACGGCGTCACCCTCGTGGAGATGGCGGGACTCGGCCGCAGCGAGTCCCCGAAGGTCCCCGAGGAACTCGGCGACCTGGCGGCGCTGGTCCACGACCGGGCACCCACGAAGACCGACGACCCAGACGCCGACCCCGATCAGGAGCCGGACGCCGCAACCCCCGTACCTGCCGCTGAAGGGGCTCAGAACAAGTGACCCTCGACCATGTGACCCTGGCCATCGCCACCAACGAACACCTCGCGAACATCAGCAACACGCTGATCTACTCCGCGATGGCCGTCTACACGCTGGCGTTCTTCGCACACATCGCCGAATGGCTCTTCGGCAGCCGCAGCAAGGTCGCCCGCACGGCCAGCGCGCTGACCGCCGAGGCCCCGAAGGAGGCGGCGGCGCCCGCCGTCACCGTCAGGAAGGGCGGGGGCACCGCGGTGCTGGAGCGGCCCAAGGTCGTCACCCGCTCCACGGCCGGCTCCCGTGACGTGCCGGACGGCCCCGGCGCCCACGGCGGCGACGCACAGGGCGACCTGTACGGCCGGATCGCCGTGTCGCTCACCGTGGTCGCCTTCCTCGTCGAGTTCGGCGGTGTGCTCGCCCGCGCCCTGTCGGTGCAGCGGGCGCCGTGGGGCAACATGTACGAGTTCAACATCACCTTCTCCACGGCCGCCGTCGGCGTGTACCTGGCGCTGCTCGCGCTGAAGAAGAACGTCCGCTGGCTCGGCCTCCCGCTGGTCACCACGGTGCTCCTCGACCTCGGTCTCGCGGTCACCGTGCTGTACGTGGCGAGCGACCAGCTGGTGCCCGCCCTGCACTCGTACTGGCTGTACATCCACGTCTCGACGGCGATCCTCTGCGGCGCGGTCTTCTACGTGGGCGCGGTCGGCACGATCCTCTACCTGTTCAAGGACTCGTACGAGAACAAGCTGCAGAGCGGCGGCACGCCCGGCACCTTCGCCACCTCCGTCCTGGAGCGGCTGCCCTCCGCGGCCTCCCTCGACAAGTTCGCCTACCGCGTGAACGCGGCCGTCTTCCCGCTGTGGACCTTCACGATCATCGCGGGCGCCATCTGGGCCGGTGACGCCTGGGGCCGCTACTGGGGCTGGGACCCCAAGGAGACCTGGTCGTTCATCACCTGGGTCGCCTACGCCGGCTATCTGCACGCCCGGGCCACGGCCGGCTGGAAGGGCCGCAAGGCCGCGTACATCGCGCTCGTCGCCTTCGGGTGCTGGCTGTTCAACTACTACGGCGTCAACATCTTCGTGTCCGGTATGCACTCCTACAAGGGCTTCTGACAGGCTTCTGGCACCCGGCACCCCGCATACGCGAAGGCCGGTTCCCGTGATCCATGCCATGGGAACCGGCCTTCGTCCGCAACGGGTGCGCGACCCCCGCTCGCGGGCCACGCTGGTGTCATGACCAATCCCATCGAAGAGGGCACGGCGGAGCACCGGGAGGACACGCACATACGGCACTACCTGCTGCGCCTGGCCCGGCCCGTGGAGGAGGTCTGGACCGCCCTGGCCACCCCCGCGGGCCTGCGGGAGTGGCTGGCGGTCGCCGAGCCCTTCGAGCCCCGGCTCGGCGGCGCGGTGGGACTCCGGCTGCCCGGCGGAACGGCCCGGGGACGGATCACCGCCTGGGACGTCGAGCGGGTCGTCGAGTACACGGTGGCCGGCCGCGGCCGCATCCGGTTCCACCTGGAGCCGGGCCGCCCGGCGGGCACGACCGTGCGGTTCACGCACGAGAGCGCCGAGGACCGTGATCCGGGCTGGCGGGAACGCTTCGAGCGGCTGCTCGCCTCCGTGGAGGGCGGCATCCTCTGACGGCGCTCATGCCTGAGGCAGGCAGTCCCCGGCGGGCGCCTTCCCCTCCGGCCAGGCGATCCTCACGAACCGGGACCCGCCCGACGGCGTCAGCTCCACGATCGGCACGGCCTTGTCGTACGGATTGCCGTGCACGTCGAGGCAGATCCACCCGCTCGCCCCGTTCACCCGCTGCGACCCCTTCATCAGCGACCACTCGTTGACGACGTCCTCCAGCCCCGGTGCCACCCGGCCGCTCGGCGTGGCCTCCCGCACCCCCTGCACCACCAGCCGCATGGCGTCGTGCGCGATGATCAGCTGCCCGTCGTCCAGGACGACCGGCCCGATCGGCCCGACCGGCTCCCGGCCGCTGCGGCCGATCAGCGCGTCCAGGGCCGCGGCGTCCGCCGGACTGCCCCCCGTCGTCGCCTTCTCCCCCTTCCACGCGTCCGGGTGCGCCAGCGCCGTGTACCGCAGGGAGAGATTGCGGGTCAGCGCCGTCCGGTCGAGCCGCCGGTCGCCGGTGAGGTACGAGCCCTCGTCGCCCGTGAGCAGCGTCAGCCGGTGGTCCATGCAGCCGCGTGCCCCCAACGCGTTGACGAACTGCCGCAGTTGGGTGTGCCGGCCGGCGAACAGGACCGTGTCCGTGGTCTTCGGGGTGTCGCACACCAGCTGGGTGATCTGCCGGAACTGGTTCGCCGTCGTGCCCTCCTGGGTGCGGTCCGCGGGCGGGCTGAACGGCTGCGGCGGGTAGGGCGATCCGGCCGTCAGCCTCTCGAAGGCGCTCTGCAGCGTACGGGTGTACGGGTCGCCGGGCCTGTCGTACACCAGCAGCGCCCTGCCCGAGGAGACCCGGGCGAAGGATGCGAGGGCGCGGGCCGAGTCGCTGTTGGTGGGGGCCACGCGGGCCAGCCCCGGGAAGGGGTCCTTTCCGCCGCCGTTGGCGAGGCTGTCGGCGGTGATGGAGGAGCCGACGACAGGGATGCCGCGGCCGGTCAGTGCCTTGACGGCCGCCTTGTTGTTGTCGGTGCTCAGGCCTATGCCGGTCACCGCCCGCAGGCGGTCGGGGCCCTTGGTCATCTCGGTCAGCCGGTCGACCACGTCCGGCCAGTACGTTCCGTCGCGGCCGGTGTTGGCCAGGACGAGCCGGATGTCGGGGGTCTCGTCCGTGGCTTCGTGGTTGGCGCGGTACTGGGCGAGATAGGCACCCTGGAGTTCGTGCAGCGTGTCGTTGACGCTGTCCGGGTCGCTCGTGGTGAACGGCTCGAGGAGTGCGACAGTCACGTAACGGCCCGCCGTCAGACGGCGGTTCTCCCGGTCCACCGCCCGGATGACCTGCGCGAACCGGGGCTGGCCGAAGTCGTACGCCGTCATCGACACGCCCACGCAGTCGTCGCTGTTCCCGGGATGGGTCACGCCCTTGGCGCAGGACCGGTCCTGCTCGCCCAGCCGCAGCCCGCCCCACACGGCGGCGGCCGTGAGCACCGCGGCGAGCAGCAGTGCCACATACCGGCGGAACGGGATCTCCCACACGTCCTCGCGCAGCCATCTCCACAGCCGTCCGGCCATCACCGGCCCCCGTCCTCGTCGTCGTCCGGAACGCGCAGCGGCCGGCCGGCCAGCGCGTCCGACGGCCAGTCCCGCGACGCCCGCCACAGCAGGGCGGTGCCCCCGGGCCGCAGGTTCGACAGTTGCTCCAGTTCGAAGCGCAGCCGCTCGGCCACCTGCGGGTCGGGCAGCACCAGCGGATCGGTCAGCTGCCACACCGCGTGCAGCAGCCGCCGTACCCGCAGGTGCAGCACCGCGTCCGCGCCCTCCGGCGGCCGCTGGGCCGCGTCTGTGCGCCCGAGCGCGACCGCGGCCCGGTGGTCGGGGCCGCCGACGTCGCGGCCCTCGGTGTCGTGCGCGTGGTAGTAGGACGCGGCGGCGACGAAGACGAGCGACGCCAGCCAGCCGCCGACATCGGCAGCCGGGAAGGTGTCGCGCAGCCAGGCGACCGCACCGTCCGTCCGGCCGAGGGCGAGTTCGTGGTGCAGGCGGCAGCGGTCGGCGTCCGCGCTGTTCTGCTCGCCGTAGTGGTCGATGAGGGTGCGGTGGACCGCCGTCCACCGCTCGTGGCCGGCGCCGAGGTGGTGCAGCCGCAGCAGGAGCAGCGTGCGCAGGAACGGGTCGCCGACGAACTGCCCCTCCGCCGCGGGCCATCCCTCCTCGGCGAGCCGCTCCTCCAGACCGAGCACCCCGGCCGCGCCGAAGTCCTCCGGGAGGTGTTCCCGTGCGAGCGCCAGCGCGGAGTCCCGGTCGTGGGCGGCGGCGAGCACGGTCAGTTCGTCGAGCCGGCCGCCGGGCACGAGCCGGCCGAGCAGCTCCTGGTAGGCGGGGCGGCCGGCGTGGTCGGCGTGGAGGGCGACGTCACCGGTGAGCAGCGCGCCGAGGGACGTGGCGTCGTGGGGCAGGTTCTGCCGGGCGGACTCGGCGAGCAGGGTGACGCCGAGCGGGCTGCCGCCGGTCAGCCGGTGGGTGGCGTGCGGGAGCTGGGGCGGTACCGCCAGGCCCCGGCACACCGCCCCCACCAGGTGCAGGGTGTGGTCGGGCGACAGCGGCGGCAGCGACACGACCAGCGCCCGGGAGGACGGGGAGGCGCCCGGTTCCCAGCCGGTGGCGCGGGCGACCTCGGTCAGGGTGCGGCGGCCCGCGTTGCGCAGCGCCGGGAGCGCGTATCCGCGCAGCGCCGAGAAGAAGACCACCCGGTCGCCGATGCCGTCCGCGCGGTCGCTCAGCACGGCCTCCATGAGGCCGCGCCCGGCGGGCTCCTGCACGTTGTCGATGAGCACGACCGGGCGGCCCGGCCGGTGGGAGCGCCGCATGATGCCCGCGTACGCGTCGTCGAGGTCGGCGAGCAGGGCGCGCACGAGATGGCGCTCCGCGTGGGTGCGGGAGCCGCCGCCGGCCCGGAAGTGCCCGGAGAGCAGGATGAGCCCCAGTTTGGGGTTGCCGCCCGCGTTCGGGTAGTCGCGGTACCAGGCGGCGGCCCTCCGCAGCCGGCGGTGGGTGGGCGAGACCCCTTCGCCGAAGGCTTCCAGCGTCGCCTCGATGATCGGCTCGACGGCGGGCCCGGTGCTCGACATGGAGGCGATGAGCTGGGTGATCACCTTGCTCACCCAGCGCCCCGCGAACCCGTCGAGGAAGGATCGGGAGTCGTTGAGCAGCAGGATGCGTTCCGCCTCGTGCCGGATGCGCGGCACGTCCCGGCTGCTCCAGCCGCCCGCCGCCACGGCCAGCAGCCCGGACGCGAGCCGGGGGAAACCGATCCGCCGCGCGCCGGTCACGGGTTCGGCGAGCTGCTCGGCGATCGTGGTGAGCCCCTGGGCGACCGGCGACCACGCCTCGCCGGGCTGCTCCGGCGGCAGCGCGGCGAACTGGGGCTCCTCGCCGTCGATCAGCGCGACGGGCGTGTGCCCCTGGTACGCGGCACGCACCTCTGCGAGCAGGGCGCTCTTGCCGAGGCCGCGTCCGCCCGCGAAGACCACGAACGGCAGGTCGTCCCCGTGTTCGTACGGAGTGGACCGCAGTTGGTACGGTCGCAGGCCCACGAGCCGCGCAGCGAGACCGGGTGGATCGGTGTCGAACAGCGGTTCCCGGCCGTGCAGCCCTCTGTGCACCGCATCTCCCCCTGGCGCGGTCCGGTCCGATGTGCTGCTGTGAGATGTACCAACCCCACTGTAAAAAGGTGGCGTTGATTCGTACTAGGGCGCGTGGTGTCCATTGGGTTACGAAAGCATTCCGGAGCGTGGCCGGGTGTGATCGACCCGGTGGGGTGGGTGGCGTGTCGGCTGAGTCGGCCGCGCATCCGCGCCGCGCATCCGGGCCGCGGGTCCCGGCCGGTCGGCGTACGGTGAACCCGTGGACGAGGAAGAGGACCGACGGCTGGGAGCCATCGCCCCGGACGTCTCCCAGATCTCCATCGCCCTGCTGCGCGGGGTCGTGGGGCTGTATCCCGAGGACCGTGTTCCGCAGGAGGCACTGGCCGTCGCGGACCGGGTGCTGGAGGAGTACGGCACCGACGGGCTGCGCCTGCTCGTGATCAGTCTCGCCTGCTGGGCGGCGGTCGAGATCGAACGCGACGCCCATGTCTCCGGCCGGACGTACGAGTCAATCCTCGATGAGATGGAGCTGACCCGTATCGAGGTCCATCCGGACGACTGACGGCCGCGCGGCGGGCGCGTCGCCGTGCTCCCACGCCGTCTGCCCCGGTCTCGGGCTCGCGCTCCTGCCCACATCGGCCCTCCTGCCCACATCGGCCCTCCCGCCCTCCTCGGGCGCGAGCGCCGGGCGGCGCGACCTGCGAGTCCGGGAAGGCGTCGCAGCGCTGGACGAAGCAGTGGCGCCGGGTCTCAGCGGGCGGCCCCCGCGGCCGGGCTCCATCAGCCGTTCTCAGTCGCCCTTCGGCTCCTCGCCCCGCTCCCGGCGCCGCAGTTCCTCCTCGCGCCGCCGCAGGTCGGCCTCCCAGTCCTTCAGGAGTGCCTCGTCCTTCTTGTTCTCCTCCTTCAACGACCGCAGGAACTCCGGGTTGTCGTCGGGCGCGACCCAGGCCGTGCGGTGGTTGCGGTGCCACTCGGAGGGCGTGGAGCCGGTCGCCGGGGCCCGGCGCACCTTGCCGACGACGAGCCAGGCGATGGGGCCGACCAGGACCTCGCCGAAGAGCAGGATGATGATGACCCAGACCACCTTGGGCAGCCCCCGCACCTCTTCCTCGGGGGTGTTCAGGCAGTCGATGAAGGCGTAGATCCACAGCGCCAGGACCAGCAGATAGGGCAGATACCGGAACATGGTGGTGAGGTCCCCCAGCAGACGGTGACGGGGCGTGGGACGGCCCCGGTGACGGGGCAAGGTTAGCCCTTGCCCGATACTGGGACGCATGGCCTACGACGATCTTCGGTCCCTGCTCCGGGCGCTGGAGCGCGAAGGGGACCTCAAGCGCATCAAAGCCGAGGTCGACCCGTATCTGGAGGTCGGGGAGATCGTCGACCGGGTGCAGAAGTCCGGCGGCCCCGCGCTGCTCTTCGAGAACGTGCGCGGCTCCGCGATGCCCCTCGCCATGAACGTCTTCGGCACCGACCGCCGCCTCCTCAAGGCGCTCGGCCTGAAGTCGTACGGCGAGATCTCCGACAGGATCGGCGGGCTTCTCAAGCCCGAACTTCCGCACGGGTTCGTCGGCGTGCGGGAGGCGTTCGGGAAGCTCGGCGCGATGACCCACGTGCCGCCCAGGAAGGTCAAGTCCGACAACGCGCCCGTGCAGGAGGTCGTGCTGCGCGGCGACGAGGTCGATCTCGACCGGCTCCCCGCCCTGTTCACCTGGCCCGAGGACGGCGGCTCCTTCTTCAACCTCGGGCTCACCCACACCAAGGACCCCGAGAGCGGGATCCGCAACCTCGGGCTGTACCGCCTGCAGCGCCACGACAAGCGCACCATCGGCATGCACTGGCAGATCCACAAGGACAGCCGCAACCACTACCAGGTGGCGGCACGGCGCGGGGAGAAGCTGCCCGTCGCCATCGCCTTCGGGTGCCCGCCGGCCGTGACGTACGCCTCCACCGCGCCGCTCCCCGGCGACATCGACGAGTACCTCTTCGCCGGGTTCATCGCGGGCAAGCGGATCGAGATGGTCGACTGCAAGACGGTCCCGCTCCAGGTGCCGGCGCAGGCCGAGGTCGTCCTGGAGGGCTGGCTGGAGCCCGGCGAGATGCTCCCGGAGGGCCCCTTCGGCGACCACACCGGCTTCTACACCCCGCAGGAGCCCTTCCCGGCGCTGACGATCGACTGCGTCACCATGCGCCGGCGCCCCCTGCTCCAGTCGATCGTCGTGGGCCGCCCCCCGACGGAGGACGGGCCCCTCGGCCGCGCGACCGAGCGCTTCTTCCTGCCGCTCCTCAAGATCATCGTCCCCGACATCGTGGACTACCACCTGCCCGAGGCGGGCGGCTTCCACAACTGCGCGATCGTGTCGATCGACAAGAAGTACCCCAAGCACGCCCAGAAGGTGATGCACGCCGTCTGGGGGGCGCACATGATGTCCCTGACGAAGCTGATCGTGGTCGTCGACTCCGACTGCGACGTGCACGATCTGCACGAGGTCGCCTGGCGGGCCTTGGGCAACACGGACTACGCCCGTGACCTCACGGTCGTGGAAGGTCCCGTCGACCACCTCGACCACGCCTCCTACCAGCAGTTCTGGGGCGGCAAGGCGGGCATCGACGCGACGAGGAAGTGGCCCGAGGAGGGCTACACGAGGGACGGCGGCTGGCCCGACATGGTCCTGTCCGACCCGGAGACGGCGGCGAAGGTGAGCCGTCGCTGGAAGGAGTACGGCCTGTGAGCAGCGCCTCCGCCGCGATCCCGCAGCCAGGACGCACCAAGGCGTTTCTGCGCCTGGTGATGATCGAGCACTCCGTCTTCGCCCTGCCCTTCGCCTACATCGCCTCGCTGACCGCGATGTACCAGGAGGACCGGAACATCCACTGGGCCCGGCTGCTGCTCGTCACCGTCGCCATGGTGGGCCTGCGCACCTTCGCCATGGCGGCGAACCGGATCATCGACCGCGAGATCGACGCCCGCAACCCGCGCACGGCCCACCGCGAGCTGGTCACCGGCGCGATGACGGTGCGCCACGCGTGGACCGGCGCGCTGATCGCGCTCGTCTTCTTCCTCGGGGCGGCGGCCCTGCTCAACCCGCTGTGTCTGGCGCTCGCCCCCATCGCGGTGATCCCGATGGTGGTGTACCCGTACGGCAAGCGGTTCACGAACTTCCCGCAGGCCATCCTGGGCCTCGCCCAGGCGATGGGGCCCGTCGGCGGCTGGCTGGCGATCAGCGGCGCGTGGTCCTGGGACGCGGTGATCCTCGGCCTCGCCGTCGGCATCTGGATCGGCGGCTTCGACCTGATCTACGCCTGCCAGGACGTCGACACGGACCGGGAGACCGGGGTCATGTCGGTACCGGCCCGCTTCGGCATCCCGGCCGCCGTCCGGGGCGCCCGCGTCTGCCATGCCGTCACGACGGCGCTGTTCGTCTGGTACGGCGTGGTCACCGGCGCCGGCGGCTTCTTCTGGCTGGGCCTGCTGATCGTGGCGGGCGCCTTCGTCTACGAGCACACGATCGTCCGGCCCCATGACCTCAGCCGCCTCAACCGGGCGTTCTTCAGCGTCAACGGGTTCATCGGCATCGCCCTGTTCGTGTGCGCGCTTCTCGATCTCCTGGTCCGGGGCCTGACCGTGTGAGTCCGCCCGCTCGTCCGCTCCGGGTCCCGCCCGGGGCCCCTTGGCCGGTTCCCGCCCCGGCGCGCCGGATAGGCTCGGTGCCGTGAACCCAGTCAAGCCAGGAGAGACGCCGCGTACGCCTTGGATCGTAGGGGTCTCCGGCGCCTCCGGCACCCCGTATGCCGCGGCCGTGCTGCGCGGGCTGCTCGCCGCGGGTGAGAGCGTCGACCTCGTCGTCTCCCGTGCCGCGCGGCTCACGCTGCTGGACGAGACCGGGATCTCCTTCCGGGACGGGCACTGGGAGGACGACCTGCGGGCCTGGCTGTCCCGGGGTGCCGACGGCAAGCCGGGGACGTTCGACGCGGACGTCGCGCGGGTGCGGTACTGGAACGCCGGCGACCTGGCCGCCGGGCCGTCCTCGGGGTCGTACCCCACGAAGGGGATGCTGATCGTGCCCGCCTCCACCGCCTGTGTGGCGGGGGTCGCGCTCGGGCTGTCGAAGGACCTGCTGCAGCGCGCCGCGAGCGTCACCCTCAAGGAGGGGCGGCGGCTGGTGGTCGCCGTACGGGAGACCCCGCTCAGCGGTCAGACCCTCCGGCAGCTGGTGGCGCTGGACGAGGCGGGGGCCGTGGTGCTGCCGGCCTCGCCGGCCTTCTACGCGGGGGCGACGCACATCCAGGACCTGGTGGACTTCGTCGCGGGCCGCGTGCTGGACGCGGCAGGGGTGCGGCACCGGCTGTACCGCCGTTGGGAAGGGGAGCTCGGTGGCCGAACCCGCGGGGCCGGGCCGTCGTGACAGTAACCGGGTGGTCCCCGGGCGCCCCGCAGCACCACTCATCACTTCAGACTCTTCGGATCTTTCAGCGGAAGGCTTCAAACGCATGGACGCGGTGGACAGGCAGCTCATCCAGGCCCTGAGGGAGAACGGCCGGGCCTCCTACGCGGAGCTGGGGCGCCTCGTCGGCCTGTCGGGACCCAGTGTCACGGACCGCATCAACCGTCTGGAGGCGGCCGGCGTCATCACCGGCTACCGCGCCACGGTCGACGCGGCCTCCCTCGGCCTCGGTGTCACCGCCCTCATCGGCATCTCGCTCTCCGACGCCGCCGACCACGAGGACGTGGCGCGCCGCCTCAAGGACCTTCAGGAGATCGAGGACTGCTGGTTCATCGCCGGCGACGACTCGTTCATGCTCAAGGTGCGCGCGAACGACGTGGACGGGCTGGAGAAGACCATCCGCCGGCTGTCGGGCACCAAGGGCGTCTCCCGCACGCGGACCACGATCGTGCTCTCCACGAAGTGGGAGAACCGCGTGGGCGAACTCCCGGAACCCCGCTAGGCCCTGTCGTCACATTCCCGTCGTTCGCCCGAAGGGCAGACGGGAATGTGACGACAGGGCCTGGGCGCGGCGTCGTACGGGGGGCGCCTGACGCCCGGAGGGCGGAGGGTACGGTGGGCAGGGTTCGTCCGGAGGGAGAGGCACAAGCATGGACGTCGGGCTCAAGCGCGAGCTGGAGGACAAGGTCCGGGCCGGTGAGCGGCTGACCCGTGAGGACGGCATCGCGCTGTACGCGTCGGACGACCTGGCCTGGCTCGGCGGCCTCGCGCACGAGGTGCGGACCCGCAAGAACGGTGACGTGGTCCACTTCAACGTCAACCGCCACCTCAACATGACGAACGTGTGCACCGCGTCCTGCGCCTACTGCTCCTTCCAGCGCAAGCCGGGGGAGAAGGACGCGTACACGATGCGGATCGAGGAGGCCGTCCGGCTCGCCAAGGCGATGGAGGCGGACCACCTCACCGAGCTGCACATCGTCAACGGGCTGCACCCGAACCTGCCGTGGCGCTACTACCCGCGGTCGCTGCGCGAGCTCAAGGCCGCGCTGCCGGGCGTCTCCCTGAAGGCGTTCACGGCGACGGAGATCCACCACTTCGAGACGATCTCCGGCCTTTCGGCGTCGGAGATCCTCGACGAACTGATCGACGCGGGCCTGGAGTCGCTGACCGGCGGCGGCGCGGAGATCTTCGACTGGGAGGTCCGGCAGCACATCGTGGACCACAGGACCCACTGGGAGGACTGGTCGCGCATCCACCGGCTGGCCCACGAGAAGGGCCTGAGGACCCCGTGCACCATGCTGTACGGCCATATCGAGGAGCCGCGGCACCGGGTGGACCACGTGCTGCGGCTGCGTGAGCTCCAGGACGAGACCGGAGGATTCCAGGTCTTCATCCCGCTGCGTTACCAGCACGACTTCGTGGACATGAAGGACGGCAAGGTCCGCAACCGCCTCCAGGAGCGGACGGCCATGGCGACCGGCGCGGAGGCCCTGAAGACCTTCGCGGTCTCCCGCCTCCTGTTCGACAACGTCCCGCACGTCAAGGTCTTCTGGGTCATGCACGGTGTGCAGACCGCGCAGCTGGCCCTGCAGCACGGTGCGGACGACATGGACGGCTCGGTCGTCGAGTACAAGATCACGCACGACGCGGACGACTTCGGCACGCCGAACAAGCTGACCCGCGAGGACCTGCTGGACCTGATCCGCGACGCGGGCTTCCGGCCGGTGGAGCGCAACACGCGGTACGAGATCATCCGCGAGTACGAGGGGCCGGATCCGGCGCGCCGGGACGAGCCGCAGCCCATGCGGGTGTGACCGCATGCCCCTCGACTTCGAGCTCGACCCGGCCGTCACCCCCGTCCTGCGCGACGGCCTCCTCGGCCTGCGGGCGGACGTGTCCAACGCGGGCGGGGCCGTCGGTTTTGTGCCCCCGGTGACGCCGGAGGCCGTTCGCCCGGAGCTGGTGAAGCACCTGGTGGCGATGAGCGAGGGCCGCACCCGGCTGCTGGTCGGGTACGACGGGGAGCGGCGGGTGGCCGCGGCCGCGTTCCTCACCCGCAACACGCACCGGCTGATGACGCACTGGGTGTGGCTCTACACGGTGATGGTGCATCCGCGGCACCAGGGAAGGGGTTACGGCCGGGACCTGCTGGCCGCCGCCGCGGACGCGGCCCGCGCCCTTGAGGGCGTGGAGGCGATACGGCTCACCTGCCGGGGCGGTGCCGGCCTGGAGCGGTTCTATGCCTCCTGCGGCTACAAGGAGGTCGGCCGGGTGCCCGGCGCGATCCGGGTGGCTCCGGGGGACGACCGCGACGACATCACGATGCTGCTGCCGCTCGGGTGAGGGCCGGGCACCCCCCTGCAAGATCGGCTGCCGCGCGTGCTTCACTGGACGTGCCGTGCCCTTTGGCAATGTTCGGAACGGAAGAGTGGTTTGGGATGCTCCGCTACACGCTGATGCGCCTCGGTATCTTCGCGGGCAGCCTCGTGGTCGTCTGGGGCCTCGTCTACTCGGGCCTCGCCCCGCGCGGCCTCGGCGACTCCAACGGCCTGTGGGTCGTACTGCTCGCCCTGATGGTCTCGGCCCCGATCAGCTTCGTGGTGCTCCGCAAGGAGCGGGACCGGGCGTCCGAGCGGATCGTGCAGCGGGTCGACCGGATGAAGGCCAACCTCCAGGCGAACCGCGAGCAGGAGGACACGGCGGACGACGCGGCGCGGGCACAGGGACAGACTTCGTAAGCTCGGCCCCGTACCGGAGCGGGCCGACCGTAGGCTTGCCCGCATGGGTTCCGTGAAGACCAGGCGGATGCCGCGGGCGGTCCGTGAGCAGCAGATGCTGGACGCCGCCGTGAAGACCTTCGGCCAGCGCGGCTACATGGCCGCGTCCATGGACGAGATCGCCGAACTGGCCGGTGTGTCCAAGCCGTTGGTGTATCTGTACCTGAATTCCAAGGAAGATCTCTTCACCGCCTGCATCCGCCGTGAGGCCGCCGCGCTCACCGAGGCCGTGCGTGCCGGTGTCCGGCCCGGGCTCGGCGCCGACCGGCAACTGTGGGACGGGCTGTGCGCGTTCTTCACGCACACCGCCCGCAACCCGGACGCCTGGGCGGTGCTGCACCTCCAGGCCCGTACGCACCCGGAGCCCTTCGCGGCCGAGGTCGCCGCGATGCGCGAGGAGATCGTCGCGTTCGTGACGCAGCTCATCGTGGTGGCGGCCCGGCAGGCGCACCGGGATCCGGACCTGCCCGAGCGTGAGGTCGCCGGGCTCGCCGAGGCCCTGGTCGGCGCCGCGGAGTCACTCGCGGACTGGGCCAACACCACCCCCGGCGTCTCCGCCCGGCAGGCCGCCGCCACCCTGATGAACTTCGCCTGGGCGGGCCTCGGCAGCCTCATGGAGGGCCGCCCCTGGTCGCCGCCCGACCACGACCGAGAACCGTCTGGCGGGTCCTAGGCCCGGCCGGGCCCCGCCGGCACCTCCTCCCGGGAACGCCACCGCCCGCTGCGGCGCGCCCCGGCTCCAGCCGGTGCGTGGCGCGGCGCACACCCTGATCTCCGCGCCCGTCCCGGCGGGCACGGGCGGCAGGGGGTGTCACCGAGGGAAGAACGTCGGGACGGATGGGGACGAGCCGTGCATCAGTTCGCCGGGGGACGGATCTCGCCGGTGAGGTGCGGCCTGTCCCCGCCGCGCAGTTCGAAGCGCCCGCCGTCGGCGGCGTAGGTCACGGTGCCGGGGAGCAGGACGGGCGCCTTGAACTCGGCCCGCAGGTGGACGGCGGCGCGGGCCGGCTGCTCGGCCAGGCACCGGGCCACGGTCCACATGCCGTGCGCGATGGCCCGCGGGAAGCCGAAGAGGCGGGCCGTGAGGGGGTGCAGGTGGATGGGGTTGCGGTCCCCGGAGACGGCCGCGTACCGGCGCCCGACGTCCCCGCCGAGCCGCCACTCGGCACGGGCGGGGAGCGCGGTGCGGATGTCGGCGGCGGGCGGTGCCGCGGCGGCGCCGGCGGGGGTGCGGTGCCGTGCGAGGTAGGTGCTGCTCGACTCCCACACGAGCCGGTCCCCGGTCCGGGCCTCGGTGACGACGACCGCCTCGGTGCCGCGCCGGTGGGGTGCCAGTTCCCGTACGCCCACGGTGAGTTCGTACTCCGCGGTGGGGGTGAGCGCCTCCCGCTGGCTGATCTCGACGGACGTGTGCACGAGCCCGATCAGGGGCAGCGGGAACTCCCGGCCCGCCATGATCCGCATGGCCAGCGGGAAGCCGAGGACGTGCGGGTAGGTGAGCGGAAGCGCCTCGACGCCGGTGGGGAAGCCGCAGACGCGCTCATAGGCGGCGAGGCGCGCGAGGTCGATGCGGACGCCGGGCAGGACGAGGCGGGTGCGGGGCGGGGCGGCGCCGGGCCGGGGGCGCTTGAACGGCGAGCGCAGCGCACCACGGGCGAGGAGCGGGGCGAGGGAGGGGGAGCCGGGCAGCACGACCTTGTCGCTGGCGGTGGTCATGGTCTACGCCCCCAGGAGGCTCTGGCCGCACACGCGCACGACCTGCCCGTTCACGGCGCCCGAGGCGGGGCTGGCCAGCCAGGCCGTCGTCTCGGCCACGTCCACCGGACGTCCCCCCTGCCCCAGTGAGTTCATCCGCCGTCCGGCCTCCCGGATGAACAGCGGGACCGCGGCCGTCATCTTCGTCTCGATGAACCCGGGCGCGACCGCGTTCACCGTCACCCCGTGCTCGGCGAGCGCACGCGGTGCGAGCGACCGTACGAGCCCGATCACGCCCGCCTTGCTCGTCGCGTAGTTCGTCTGCCCCGCGTTCCCGGCGATCCCGGAGATCGAGGCGGTGGCCACGATCCGCCCGCCGGCTCCCAGCACCCCGCGCGCCAGCAGCGCGTCCGTCGTGCGCAGCACGCTCCCGAGGTTCACGTCGAGCACCGCGCTCCACCGGTCCGCCGCCATGTTGGCCAGCCGCCGGTCCCGGGTGATCCCGGCGTTGTGGACGAGGACGTCCAGTCCGCCGGGCAGCGCCCCGGCGATCCGGGCGCCCGCGTCGGCCGCCGTGATGTCCAGCGCCAGGGCGCTTCCGCCGAGGCGTTCGGCCACCCTCCGCAGCTCCGCCTCCGCGGCCGGCACGTCGAGGCACACCACGTGCGCCCCGTCCCGCGCCAGCGTCTCGGCGACCGCCTCGCCGATGCCGCGCGCGGCCCCCGTCACGAGCGCGGTCCGCCCGGCGAGCGGCCGGGCCCAGTCCTGCGGCGGTTGCGCCGGGCCGCCGGCGACCTCGATGACCTGCCCGCTCACGTATGCGGACCTCGGCGAGAGCAGGAACCGCAGCGTCGACTCCGCCGCCCGCGCGTCGGTGAGCCGTACGAGCGTCACGGTCCGCCCGCGCCCGATCTCCTTGCCGAGCGAGCGTGTGAACCCCTCCAGGCCCTGCTGGGCGGCCGCCTGGTGGTGGTCGGCGGGGTCGGGTGGGGCGCCCAGCACCACCACCCGCCCGCTGTCGGCGACCGAGCGCACGACGGGGTGCAGCGCGGCGTGCACCTCGGCGAGCGCGTCGACGTCCCGCACGCCGGTGGCGTCGAGGACGACCGCGGCCGGCCGGCCGTCGCCGGCCGCGACACCCGTGCGGGCCAGGACGGGGGCGAGGGCGAGCTCCGACTTGCCCGCGGTCAGGTGCAGCAACGGGCCGTCCAGGGTGGGCCGCCCGGCCGACCAGCGGCGCAGCGCCACGGGCTGCGGCAGCCCGAGCCGCCGGGCGAGGAAACGACCGGGAGCGGTCCCCGTGAAGCGCAGGTAACGGTCGGCCATGGTGTGACTCCCAGCTGGCTCGTATTCTTTACTCTGGAGTAAGGTTACCGGGGGTAAGCCTATGTCACGGGTGAGGAGCAGGTCGAGATGAGCAGTCCCCTCCACATCGGGGAAGTGCGACGTGTCGCCGTCGTCGGCGGCAGCCGCATCCCCTTCGCCCGCTCCGACGGCCCCTACGCCACGGCCTCCAACCAGGAGATGCTGACCGCGGCCGTGGACGGCCTCGTCGAGCGCCACGGGCTCCAGGCCCCCGGCGCGGTCGGCGAGCTCGTCGCCGGTGCCGTGCTCAAGCACAGCCGCGACTTCAACCTCGCCCGCGAGACGGTGCTGGGGTCGCGGCTGGATCCCCGCACCCCCGCCTACGACATCCAGCAGGCGTGCGGCACCGGTCTGCAGGCCGTGATCGCCGCCGCCGACAAGATCGCCCTGGGCCGGACGGAGTCCGCGATCGCGGGCGGCGCGGACACGACGAGCGACGCGCCCCTGGGTGTGAACGACGCACTGCGCCGCATCCTCCTGCAGGCCCGGCGCGCGAAGACCGCCGGCGCCCGGCTGCGGGCCCTGGCGGCCGTCCGTCCACGCCATCTGGTCCCCGACATCCCGCGCAACGCCGAGCCGCGCACCGGCCTGTCCATGGGCGAGCACGCCGCCGTGACGGCCCGCGCCTGGGGGATCACCCGCGAGGCCCAGGACGAACTGGCGGCGGCCAGCCACCGTCGGCTGGCGGCGGCGTACGAACGGGGCTTTCTGTCGGACCTGGTGGTGCCCTTCCGCGGGCTGGAGCGCGACCAGAACCTCCGCGCGGACTCGACGCCGGAGAAACTGGCCCGTCTCAAGCCCGTGTTCGGCACCGGTGGCCCCGACCCGACCATGACGGCGGGCAATTCGACGCCGCTCACGGACGGCGCCGCGGTCGTGCTGCTGGCGGGCGAGGAATGGGCCCGGCGGCGGGGCCTCGAACCGCTGGCGTATCTGACGGCCTTCGAGACGGCGGCCGTCGACTTCGTCGGCGGGGACGTGGCGGGCGGCGAGGACGGCCTGCTGATGGCCCCGGCGTACGCGGTCCCGCGCATGCTGGAGAAGGCGGGGCTCGACATGACGGACTTCGACTTCGTCGAGGTCCACGAGGCGTTCGCCTCCCAGGTGCTGGCGACGCTCGCGGCCTGGGAGAAGCGCGGCCTGGCCCCGGTGGACCGCGCCCGGCTGAACGTGACGGGGTCGTCCCTGGCCACCGGCCACCCCTTCGCGGCGACGGGCGCCCGGATCGTGGCCACGCTCGCCAAGCTGCTCGCCGAGCGGGACGCCCCCGGCCGCGGCCTGATCTCGATCTGCGCGGCCGGAGGCCAGGGCGTGACCGCGATCCTGGAACGCGCCTGACGGACGTGGGGAGGAGATTGCACAGCCCCGGCCCCGGATCCTCCCCAAACCCACACGAACTCCCCACGAGAGACTCGTACGATCACGGGGATAACCGGCGGTAACACCGAGCCGCGTGCCGCCGGTGGCCGTCTCGGTGCGCACGGCGCCTACCCCGTGCAGCGAAGCGGTGCACAGCTGCAGGCCCCAGGAGCCGCCCCATGCCCATCTCGTACTCGTCCACGCCCGTCCCCGCCACCCCGGCCGATCTCGACCACGACGGCGGGCCGGTGCTCGTGGAACCGGTGACACGGCGGCTGGGCGGCGAGGTTCGCGAGGCGTCTGTACCCCCGCTGGTGCCGCCCGTGACCCACGGCTCGCTCGCCGACCTGCCGTTCGAGAACGCGAGCGTGGCGCCCGGCCACCGGGTCCTCAGCCGCCGCGGCCCGGACGGCGGGTGGACGGACGTGACGGCGGCACAGTTCGCCGGCCAGGTACTGGCGTTGGCCAAGGGCCTGATCGCCGAGGGCCTGGTGCCGGGCGACCGGATCGCGATCATGGCGCGTACGACGTACGAGTGGACGCTCCTCGACTTCGCCGCCTGGGCGGCGGGCCTGGTGACGGTCCCCGTCTACCCGACCTCCTCCGTCTTCCAGACCCGCTGGATCCTGCAGGACTCGGGCGCGGTCGCCCTGGTGACGGAGACGGCCGGGCAGGCGGCGGCCCTCGGCCCGGAACGCAGCCGGCTGCCCGACCTGCGCCACCTGTGGGTGATCGAGAAGGGGCACGTCGAGCGGCTCGCGGAGCTGGGCGGACAGGTCCCCGACCAGGAGGTGACCGTGCGCCGCGGCGTGCTGGGCCCGGACACGCTGGCCACCGTCGTCTACACCTCGGGCACGACGGGCCGCCCCAAGGGCTGCGTGCTGACGCACGGCAACTTCCTGGCGGAGGTCGACAACGCGATCGAGCTCCTCTACCCGGTGTTCAAGGCGAAGTTGGGCGCCGAGCCCTCCACGCTCCTGTTCCTGCCGCTGTCGCACGTCTTCGGCCGCATGGTGGCCATCGCCTGCGTGCGCGCCCGGGTACGCCTGGGCCACGCGCCGAGCATGGCGGCGCCGGACCTGCTGGCCGATCTGGCGGCCTTCAGGCCCACCTTCCTGCTGGCCATCCCGTACATGCTGGAGAAGGTGTACAACAACGCGCGGGCGACGGCCGAGCGCGGCGGACGGGCGGCATCGTTCGACCGCGCGGCAGGCGTGGCCCGGCGCTACGGCGAGGCGCTGGAGGCACATCAGCACGGCACGGGTCCCGGTCCGGGCCGTGCCCTGAGGGCCGCCCGCGCCCTCTACGACCCGCTCCTGTACCGCCGCATCCGGGGCGCCCTGGGCGGCAGGGTCCGCCACGTCATCTGCGGCGGCTCTCCGCTGGGCCGTCGCCTGGCCGCCTTCTACGCGGGCGCGGGCATAGAGATCTACGAGGGCTACGGTCTGACGGAGTCGACCGGCGCGGCCACGGTCACCCCGCCGCTCAAGCCCCGCCTGGGAACGGTGGGCTGGCCCCTGCCCGGCACGAGGGTCCGTATCGCGGCGGACGGCGAGGTGCTGCTGTCCGGGGGCCAGGTGTTCCGCGGTTACTGGGACCCGCACGCGGGAGGAGTCGTCCCGGCGTCCCCCGACGACTGGTTCCCGACGGGCGACATCGGCCGCCTGGACGACGAGGGCTATCTGACGATCACGGGCCGCAAGAAGGAGATCCTGATCACGGCCGGGGGGAAGAACGTGGCCCCCGCCCCCCTGGAGAACTGGCTGCGCTCCCACCCCCTGATCTCCCAGTGCATCGTCATCGGCGACGGCCGCCCCTATGTCTCCGCCCTCATCACCCTGGACCCGGAGGGCATCACCCACTGGCGCCGGATGAACGGCAGGCATCCGGTGCCGATGGATCTCCTGGTGGACGACGAGGAGGTGCGCGCGGTTCTGCAGCGCGCGGTGGACGAGGCCAACAAGATGGTCTCCCGCCCCGAGTCCATCCGCCGCTTCGCCGTCCTGCCCGTGGACTTCACCGAGGAGGCCGGGCATCTGACGCCGTCGATGAAACCGCGACGGGAGGCGATCATGCGGGACTTCGCCCGGCAGGTGGCGGGGCTGTACCCGCGATAGGGCGGGCCCCGGGCCCTCTCACCCGATCGCGAACGACTGCTTAGCCCAGCCGGCCCCGGCGGCGGTGGCGATGCCCCGGGGTCCGCGGCCCGCCGTGCTTCCATCTCGCCAGGAGGCGCAGATGATGGCTGAGGACGGATCACGGGACACCCCGTCACGAGCGGGTACGTCACGCCGCCACATGCTGGCGGCGATGGCCCTGGCCCCCGTGCCGGCCGCGGTGGCGACCCCGGCCGGCGCGGTGTCCGGCGGGGCGACGGCGAGGGGGACGAGCCGGGGACCGGTCGCACCGGTGCCCACCACGCTGTCGGACTGGACCGCCGTGGCCGACGCGCTGGGCCGCCCGGGCGAGATGAAGCGGGTGATGTACCACACGGGCCTCCCGCGCCGGGACCTCGTGGTGATCTCCCGCGGTGTCCTGATCAAACCGGCCCTGGCCCTGGGGTCGCACGTCTCCTTCGTCCGGTACTCCGACGGCGCCACGCTGCTGATGGGCGACGTGGTGGTCACCGAACGGGAACTGCAGTCGTTCGGCGACGCGCTGTACGAGCACGGGATCGAGCAGACCGCGCTCCACAAGCACCTGCTCTCCCAGTTTCCCGACGTCTGGTGGGTCCACGTCCACGCGCACGGCCACGACCCGGCGGCCATCGCCCGCGGCCTGCGCGCGGCCTTCGACCGCACCGGCACCCCGCCCCCGTCACCTCCCGCGCAGGCGCGGCCCCTCGACCTGGACACCGCCGGCATCGATGCCGCGATGGGCGTCCGGGGCGTCGTCGACGACGGGGTCTACAAGAGCATCTTCGCCCGCCGCGAGACCGTCACCGACGGCGGACGGATCCTGCCCCCGGGCCTCGGATCGACCACCGCGGTCAACTTCCAGCCGCTGGGCGGCGGACGGGCCGCGGTCAGCGGCGACTGCGTCATGGTCGCCGACGAGGTCCAGGACGTCCTCGGGGCCCTGCGCCGTGCGGGGGCCGAACTCGTCGAGGTGCACCACCACGGTCTGAGGGACGAACCCCGCCTGTTCTTCGCCCACTTCTGGGCCGCCGGCGACGCCGTCGGGCTCGCCCGGGGGCTGCGCGCCGCGGTGGACGCCACCGACGTGGCGCCGGTGACGGCGCCCGACGCGGGCTGACAGGCGGCTGGAAACGGAGAACCGCGCGATGACATCGAGCAGCGAAGCAGTCAAGTGCCCCTTCGACTTCAGCGAGGGTCTGGAGTTCGATCCCTCGCTCGCGGCGCTCATGGCCCGCGACCGCCCGGCCCGGATCCGGCTGCCGTACGGCGACGCCGACGCCTGGCTGTTCACCGGGTTCGACGAGGTGCGCCAGGTGACCACCGACCAGCGGTTCAGCCGGGCCGCGATCATCGGGTCCGACTATCCGCGGCTGACGCCGGAGCCCATCGTCTCCCCCGAGTCGATCAACGTGATCGATCCGCCGCACAGCAGCCGCCTGCGGCACCTGGCGTCACAGGCCTTCACCAAACGGCACGTCGAGCGGATGCGACGGACGATCACCCGGCTCGCGGACACCCTGCTCGACGAGATGGCCGCGCAGGGGCCACCCGCGGACCTGGTGCACCACCTCTCCGACCCGCTCCCCCAGCACACCGTCTTCGATCTCCTCGGGATCGAGCGGGACGACTGGCCCCGGATGCAGCGGTACATGCACCAGCTGCTGTCCACCGGACCGGACGGCCGTGCCGCCGCCGCGAACGCCAAGGCCGAACTGCGGGCGTACTTCGGCGCACTGGTCGAACAGCGGCGGCGCTCACCCGGCACCGACCTGATCAGCGCGCTGGCCGCCGCCAGGGAGGGCGAGGACGTACTCGACGACCAGGAACTGGCCGTGATGGCGCTGACGCTGACGCTCAGCGGGCAGGACACCGCCACCTGCCAGATCAGCGACATCTGCTACCTCCTGCTGACCCGCCCCGGACTGATGGAGCACCTCAGGAACCGGCCCGGGACGTTGACGGCCGTCCTGAACGAACTGCTTCGCTACATCCCCTTCCGCAAGGGGGTGGGCATCCCCCGGGTGGCGCTGGAGGACGTGGAACTCGGCGGGGTGCGGATCCGGGCGGGCGACTTCGTCCATGTCTCGTACCTGACGGCCAACCGGGACCCCGGGCGCTACCCGGACCCGGACGTCATCGACCCGGACCGGCCTCCCGGGCCGAACATGACCTTCGGCTGGGGCGGACACCGGTGCATCGCCGTGCCGCTGGCCATGGCCGAGCTGGAGGTGGCCATCGGGCGGCTGCTGGAGCGGTTCCCGGGGTTGCGGCTGGCGGTGGCGCCGGACGAGGTGCGCTGGGACACGGAGACGATCCGGCGCTTCCCGCTGGAGCTGCCCGTGACCTGGTAGGGCCGCGGACGGCCCGGCGCCGGTCCGCGGCCGTCCCACGGGTGGTCCCACGGGTCGTCCACGGGTCGTCCCACGGTCACCTCACCGGTCACCCCAGCCCGGCCGCCCGCAGCGCCGCCGTCGCCGCCGCCGCGCCCAGGACCACCACCACGAACGGCGCCCGGCGCCACGCCAGCACCCCGCCCACCAGCACTCCCGCCGGTCGTGCCCAGCCCGCGAAGCCGCCCGGCCCGGTGAGCGCGCCCGTCGCCAGCAGGGCGACCAGCAGCACCACCGCGGCGGCCGACAGCAGCCGCCGGATGCGGTCCGGCACATCGAACCGGCCGTGCAGCACCGGGCCCACCAGCCGGAAGGCGTACGTTCCCGCGGCGAGCGCGAGGATCGTGGCGGCCGTCGCCGTCATGCCCGCCTCCCGGGCACGAGCAGCCCGGCCAGGGCGAGCAGCACCGGCACCCCGGCCTGCACGAAGGGCGTCGTCGCCAGTGCCACCGCGGCGCCGGCCACCGCGGCCCGCCGCACGCCCGCGTCCTCCCTCAGGGCCGGCAGGACCAGGGCGACGAGCACGGCGGGGAAGGCGGCGTCCAGGCCGATGGCATCCGTGTCGCCGAGCGCGCCGCCGGCCAGGGCACCGCCCAGCACGCACAGGTTCCACGCCGCGTACAGCCCGAGCCCGGAGATCCAGAACGCCGCCCGGCGGCGTGCCGGGTCCCGCTGGGCCAGGGCGAAGGCCGCCGTCTCGTCGGTCACCAGATGGGCGCCCGCCAACCGGGCGAGCCGCCCCCCGCCGGCCAGCACGTCCGCGACCCCCAGGCTGAACGCCGCCGTGCGCGTGTTCAGCAGCAGGCCCGTCCCCGCCGCGGCCACCGGGCCGCCCCCGGCCAGCAGGATGCCGACGGCGCTGAACTGCGCCGAGCCCGCGTACACCACCAGCGACATCACCACCGGCACCCAGACCGGCAGCCCGCCCGCGACCGCGATCGCGCCGAACGACATGCCCACCACACCGCTGGCGAGGCAGACGAGGGACACGTCCCGCAGCAGCGCCCGGTCGACGGCGGCGGCCCACGCGGGTGTTCGGAATGGTGAACGCATGTTCTCTACAATGGACAGCACCCCTGCTGTTCGTCAAGGTGAACGAACATACCGATGGAGCGAACGCCATGACCGACGCCGACACCACCCCTCCGGCCCGGCTGCCCCTCGACTGGATCGCGGCCGCCCTGCGCCGGGAACGCACCCGCGCCGGGCTCTCCCTGTCCGAGCTCGCCAAGCGCGCCGGCATCGCGAAGTCCACGCTGTCCCAGTTGGAGGCGGCGAACGGCAATCCCAGCATGGAGACGCTGTGGGCGCTCGGCGTGGCGCTCGGCGTGCCGTTCAGCGCACTCGTCGAGCCGCCCGCACCGGCGGTGCAGGTGATCCGCGCGGGGGAGGGGCCGGCCGTGCACTCCGAGCACGCCCGTTACGCGGCGACCCTGCTCTCCGCGAGCCCGCCGGGCGCGCGCCGGGACATCTACCGCGTGCGGCTGGAACCGGGGTCCGTGCGCGCCTCGGAACCCCACATCCCGGGGACGGTGGAGCACCTGGTGGTGAGCGCGGGGCGGGCCCTCGCCGGTCCGCGCGGCGAGGAGGTGGAACTCGGCGCCGGCGACTACATGGCGTACCGCGGCGACGTGCCGCACTCGTACGAGGCGCTGGCGCCGGGGACCACGGTCGTCCTGGTCATGCAGCACGTGTGAAGAGCGCGCGGGCAAGAGGCGTGCGGGCGAGAGGCACGCGGGCAACAAGCGCGCGGGCAAAAAGCAGGAGCCCCTTGCGCCGGGTGGCGCGGGGGGCTCCTTGGGTACTGCTGTCCGTTCCGGATCAGAGCATCGGACTCAGTGAGCCGACGGCCTGGAACCGAAGAGCGAAGACTCCGAGACGGGGACTCAGATGGCGGTGACGTTCTCCGCCTGCGGGCCCTTCGGGCCCTGGGTCACGTCGAAGCTCACCTGCTGGTTCTCCTCAAGCGAGCGGAAGCCGTTCGCGTTGATCGCGGAGTAGTGGACGAAGACGTCGGGGCCGCCGCCTTCCTGGGCGATGAAGCCAAAGCCCTTTTCGGCGTTGAACCACTTCACGGTTCCGGTAGCCATAAGCCCTCCTTGGGCCCAAAGGGTTGCCCTGCTCCAGAACCTGCAAGTGTGAAAACTTGAACGCCGCACAACTGCATGCCTCTGAAAACGACGAGAGCCCGCGGTCACATGCTCCGCAGGCTCTGTACTGCAAGGAAACCAAACTGCAACTTGCGGCGAGCCTAGCACGTGGGCAGCCGAAAGCAACAGAGGTCAAGATCACGCCACCCGGATGTTTGAGGGGATGCCGAGCTGGGTTGACGTTGCTGTGGCGCATTCTAGTCACAGGGGTTGACACCGATCGTCCGGGGGGTGTCGGAAGCCGCCTGCGGACCCTGGGCCCGGCGCCGTGCCGCACGGGGTCTAGTCTCGCGATGTGGACAATCCTCGCACCCGGCCGCGCGTAGGCCACATCCAGTTCCTGAACTGCCTGCCCCTGTACTGGGGGCTCGCGAGAACCGGGACCCTCCTGGACTTCGAGCTGACCAAGGACACCCCCGAGAAGCTCAGCGAGAAGCTGGTGCAGGGCGACCTCGACATCGGGCCGATCACCCTGGTCGAGTTCCTCAAGCACGCCGACGACCTGGTCGCCTTCCCCGACATCGCGGTCGGCTGCGACGGCCCGGTGATGTCCTGCGTGATCGTCTCGCAGGTCCCGCTGGACCGGCTGGACGGCGCCCGTGTCGCCCTCGGCTCGACCTCCCGGACCTCCGTGCGCCTCGCCCAGCTGCTGCTCGCCGACCGGTACGGGGTGAGCCCCGACTACTACACCTGCCCGCCCGATCTGAGCCTGATGATGCAGGAGGCCGAGGCGGCGGTGCTGATCGGCGACGCCGCCCTGCGTGCCAACCTCCTCGACGGCCCGCGCTACGGCCTCGCCGTGCACGATCTCGGCGCGTTGTGGAAGGAGTGGACGGGCCTGCCGTTCGTCTTCGCGGTCTGGGCGGCGCGTCGCGACTACCTGGAGCGCGAGCCCGTCATCACCCGCACGGTGCACGAGGCGTTCCTGGCCTCCCGCAACCTCTCCCTGGAGGAGGTGGGCAAGGTCGCGGAGCAGGCGGCGCGCTGGGAGGCGTTCGACGAGAAGGTCCTGGAGCAGTACTTCACGACGCTCGACTTCCGTTTCGGGGGCCCGCAGCTGGCGGCGGTCGCCGAGTTCGCCCGGCGGGTGGGCCCGACGACGGGTTTCCCCGCGGACGTGAAGGTGAAGCTCCTGGAGCAGTAGAGGGGGTGTGCCACGGAGCGCGGGCACGGGGCGCACCGGGCACTACGCTGCTGGGGAGTCGTACGGGGGAGGGGTGGACGCCATGCAGCCGCTCGAAGCCGGTGAACCCACCGTCGTGGGGCCCTACCGGCTGCTCGGCCGGCTGGGCTCCGGGGGAATGGGCCGCGTCTACCTCGGGCGCAGCGCCGGCGGACGCACGGTCGCGGTCAAGGTGGTGCATCCGCACTTCGCGCTCGACGAGGAGTTCCGCGCCCTCCCCCACGCTCGAATGCGCTCGCGCGGGGGGACCCCCATCGCCGCGAGGTGCAGGCCGCGCGGCGGGTCGGCGGCGCGTGGACCGCGCCCGTCCTGGACTCGGACCCGGAGGCATCCGTGCCGTGGGTCGCAACCGGGTACGCGGCCGGACCCTCGCTGGCCGCGGCCGTCGGGGACGTCGGCCCGCTGCCCGGGCACTCGGTACGGGTCCTGGGCGCCGGCCTCGCGGAGGCGCTGACGGCGGTGCACGGGCTGGGGCTGGTCCACCGGGACGTGAAACCGTCGAACGTCCTGCTGACCCTCGACGGACCCCTCCTGATCGACTTCGGCATCGCGCGCGCCACGGACGGCACGGCGTCGCTCACCTCCACCGGCGTCTCCATCGGCTCGCCCGGCTACATGTCGCCCGAGCAGATCACCGGCAAGGGCGTCACCGGCGCGGCGGACGTCTTCTCCCTGGGCGCCGTGCTGGCCTACGCGGCGACCGGCGAGTCCCCCTTCCGCGGCGACTCGTCCGCGGCGCTGCTGTACAAGGTGGTCCACGAGGAGCCCGAACTCGGCTCGCTGGAGGGCGAGTTGCGGGACCTGGTGGCCGTATGCCTGGCCAAGGACCCGGCCGGGCGCCCCACACCGGCGGAGGTGGCCCGACGGCTCGCCCCGACGGGCGCGGCCCCCCTGGTGACGGCGGGCTGGCTGCCGGGCCCCCTGGTGGAACAGGTCAGCCGCAAGGCCGTACAGCTGCTGAACCTGGAGGCGGCCCAGGCACCGCCGTCGGGCCCGGTGGGCTTCAGCAACCGCTCGGTCGGCGCGCCGTCCGCCGGGGGTGATGTGACGGGTGGGGCCGGGGGAGCGGGGGAGGCCGTTCCGGTGCCCGGCGGGTCGTCGGGTGGTCCGGTGCGCGACGGGGCGGTGCCCGGGAGCCCGGCGCCAGGCGCGGCCGCGTCGAACGGGCCGGTGTCCGGCGGGCCCGTGCCCGGGGGGCCGACGCCGAACGCGGCCGCGCCGACCGCGCCGGCGTCCACGACGCCCGACGCGCCGGCGGGGGACGGACCGGCGCCCCGGCCGCGGGCGCCCGACCCCACGGCGTCCGACGCCTCGGGGCCGAACGCGTCGGCGCCCGGCGCTCCGGTTTCTGGTGTTCCGGTGTCGGGGCCGAATGTGTCGGTGCCGGGTGGTCCGGTTTCTGGTGTCCCGGCGCCCAACGTCCCGGCGCCGCACGCGCCGGTGCCCGGTGTCGAGGCACCCGGCCGCCCGGCGCACAGTCCTCCCTCGGGCGGCGAGGGGGCCCGCGTCCCGTCGGGGGCCGGCGGCTTCGGGCCCCCCGCCGGGGTCTTCGGGCCGCCGCCCGATCTGAGCGCCCCGGCGACGGCCCCCGCCCACCCGCCGCCCCGCCCCGGCGCGCAGCCGGCCCCGCGGGACGCCCAGGGCCCGCCCGGGAAGCTGTCCGTGAGCGTCGCCGCGACCTCCGTGCCGGGCGCGGGCGGCCGTGGCCGGCGGGTCAGCTGCACGGTCGCGCTGGCGGTCGCGGGAGCGCTGGCCGCCGTGACGGTCGGGTCCGCCGTGCTCTTCGGGCCGCTGGGCAAGGACGGTGCGGACAAGGGCGGCGCGGCGGGCGCCCGCTCCCCGGCGCCGACGGGCGGTCCGGGCAGTCCCGATGCCGGGCGGTCGGCCGTGCCCGCCGTGTACCTCGGCGTCCAACCCGTCGACGTGCACGAGGGGACGGCACGAGATCCGGCTGACGCCGGTCGGCGCCGATCTCGAGTACACCTCCGACAACCCGGACGCCGGAAACCCGACGTCGCGGCTGGCGAGGATCGACTAGCGGACCCGGAGCCGTCGCGGCCTTGTGGAGCACGGGAGTTGGGCGGCGCACGGTCCGCATACCCTGTCCGCGTGGATCTGGACCTCTGGCTGACCGCGGGTGCCGCGCTGTGGGGTGCGGCGGCCGGTGCGCTGGTGCCCCGGGCCGCGTACCGGCTCTGCGTCGAGCCCGAGCAGCCGTGGCGGGACCGCTGTCCCGACGGGCATCGGATCGGCGGGTGGGTCGGTCGGGCGCGATGCGCGGACGGACGGGTCTACGGGCCGGGGACCGGCGTGGTGTGCGTGGCCACCGCCCTGGTCTGCGCGGGACTCGCGCTCGCCACCGGCACCCGCCCCGAACTGGGGGTCTGGCTGCTGCTCGCGCCCCTCGGGGTGCTGCTGACGATCGTGGACTTCCGGGTGCAGCGGCTGCCGGACGTGCTCACGCTGCCGCTCGCGGCCCTCGCCCTGATCCTGCTCGCCGCCGCGGCGGCCCTGCCCGGGCACGCGGGCGTGTGGCTCACCGCGCTGCTCGGTGCGCTGGTGCTCGGCGGCGCGTACTTCCTCCTCTTCGTCCTCCCCCCGAACGGCATGGGCTTCGGCGACGTCAAGCTCTCCCTGGGCCTCGGGGCGGTGCTCGGCTGGTACGGCTGGGGAACCGTGATGCTCGGCACCTTCGCCGGGTTCCTCTTCGGCGGCCTGTACGGGCTCGGGCTCGTGGCGCTGCGGCGGGCCGGGCGGCGGACCGCGATCCCCTTCGGGCCGTTCCTCATCGCGGGCGCCCTCGTCGGGCTCCTGATCGGCGCCCACACGGCCTGACGACGGTGGTGCCCTACCCCTGGCGTAGGCTGGTTCGGTCCGTCCGCAGCCCCTGCGTCCGTCCACAACCCTCGCGAAAGGGACGCCCGGTGACCGAGAAGGCCGACCTCCAGTCCGTCCTCGACCGTGCCGCCGCCGGTGGGCGGATCACCCCCGAAGAAGCGCTCGCCCTCTACCGTGACGCCCCGTTGCACGCGCTGGGCGCGGCCGCCGACGCCGTGCGCCGCCGTATGTACGCCGGCAGCGAGCACATCGCGACGTACATCATCGAGCGCAACATCAACTACACGAACGTGTGCGTGACGGCGTGCAGGTTCTGCGCGTTCTACGCGGCGCCGAAGGACACCGCCAAGGGCTGGACGCGCGACCTCGACGACATCCTGCGCCGGTGCGCGGAGACGGTCGAGCTGGGCGGCACGCAGATCATGTTCCAGGGCGGTCACCACCCGGACTACGGCGTCGAGTACTACGAGAAGCACTTCCGCGCCATCAAGGAGTCCTTCCCGCAACTGGTCATCCACAGCCTGGGGGCCTCCGAGGTCGAGCACATGGCGCGGATCTCGGGTGTCACGGTGGAGGAGGCGATCACGCGTATCCACGCCGCCGGACTCGACTCCTTCGCCGGTGCCGGCGCCGAACTGCTGCCCGAGCGGCCGCGCAAGGCGATCGCTCCCCTGAAGGAGAGCGGCGAGCGCTGGCTGGAGATCATGGAGATCGCGCACGGGCTGGGGGTCGAGTCGACGTCCACGATGCTCATGGGAACCGGCGAGACCAACGCCGAGCGCATCGAGCACCTGAGGATGATCCGTGACGTGCAGGACCGCACGGGCGGTTTCCGGGCCTTCATCCCGTACACCTACCAGCCCGAGAACAACCATCTGAAGGGCCGCACCCAGGCGACCGTCTTCGAGTACCTGCGGATGATCGCGATCGCCCGGCTCTTCCTCGACAACGTCCGGCACATCCAGGGCTCGTGGCTGACCACCGGCAAGGAGACCGGCCAGCTGTCGCTGCACTACGGTGCCGACGACCTCGGCTCCATCATGCTGGAGGAGAACGTGGTCTCCTCGGCAGGCGCCAAGCACCGCTCGAACCGTCAGGAGATCATCGACCTGATCCGGAAGGCGGGGCGGGTCCCGGCCCAGCGGTCCACGACGTACGAGCACCTCGTCGTCCACGACGACCCGGCGAACGACCCCGCCGACGAGCGGGTCGTCTCGCACATCTCGTCGACGGCGATCGCGGGCGGCACGGCCCACCCCGAGCTGAAGCTGCTGGCCTCCAGCTGATCCGCCCGTGCTGACGATCCACGCCGCCGACCTGCTGCTCACGGGCGACCGCCGGCCCGCGGTGCCGGGCGGCGCGGTGCTGGTCGACGGCCGGGAGTGCGCGGCCCTCGGCCCGTACGAGGAACTGGTGGCGGCCCATCCGGCGGCCCGTGTCCGGCGCTGGCCGGGGGTGCTCACCCCGGGCCTGCTGAATCCGTACGGGCCCGAACTGCTGGAGCGGGCCTACCATCCGGATCCGCGCGAGGCCGGCGAACTCGGCACCGAGCCGCTCATGGGCGAGGACCTCGAAGCACTTCAGGCGCGCGGCATGAGCGACGCCCGCTGGGGCGCGAGCGCGCGGCGCGGCGTGCAGCGGATGCTGGCGCACGGGACCGTCGCCGTGGCGGGGGCCCTGTGGCGCCCGGCGGTGCTGGACGCCGTGTACCGGGCGGGGCTCACCGTGCAGGAGCGCTTCGGGGCTCCCGCGGGGCCCCCGGTCCTCGACCCGCTGGCCGGACGGAGCCTGGCGGAGGCGATGCCCGTGCCGCTGCCGCCGGACGGCGCGGACGGGTGGGACGCGACGTTCGCCGTGTTCGACGTCCCGGACGAGGCGGCGCTCGGGAAGCGCGG
Organism: Streptomyces sp. PSU-S4-23; assembly: GCF_055632315.1. Taxonomy (NCBI): domain Bacteria; kingdom Bacillati; phylum Actinomycetota; class Actinomycetes; order Kitasatosporales; family Streptomycetaceae; genus Streptomyces; species Streptomyces sp. PSU-S4-23. Next base: position 5,012,991 of record NZ_JBVMUU010000002.1, read on the forward strand.
GGCCGGGACGTGCGTGGCCACGGTCGTCGCGGGCCGGCTGGTGCACCGGCGCCGCTGAGGCGCGGTGTGCCGGGTGCGGCGCGCGGGCGCCGTACCCGGTGCTGCCACAATGGGGACCGTGACCCGCGCATCCCTGGACAAGCAGCCGCACGAAGTCGCCTCGATGTTCGACGACGTGGCGGAACGGTACGACCTGACGAACGACCTGCTGTCGCTCGGCCAGGACCGGGTGTGGCGCAAGGAGGTCGCGAAGGCGGTCGACGCGCGCCCCGCGCAGAAGGTCCTGGACCTGGCGGCCGGTACCGCGACCTCGTCGCTCCCCTTCACGCGCACGGGAGCGTACGTCGTTCCCTGCGACTTCTCGCTCGGCATGCTCCAGGTCGGCAAGAGGCGGCACCCCTGGCTGCCGTTCACCGCGGGGGACGGGACACGGCTGCCGTTCAGGGACGACGTCTTCGACGCGGTGACGATCTCCTTCGGGCTGCGCAACGTGCAGGACACGGACGCGGCGCTGCGCGAGCTGTACCGGGTGACGAAGCCCGGCGGCCGGGTCGTGATCTGCGAGTTCTCGCATCCGACCTGGGCGCCCTTCCGGACGCTCTACACCGAGTACCTGATGCGCGCGCTGCCGCCCGTGGCCCGCGCGGTGTCGTCCAACCCCGAGGCCTACGTCTACCTCGCCGAGTCCATCCGCGCCTGGCCCGACCAGCCGGCCCTCGCGGAACGGCTGCGCAAGGCGGGCTGGTCCAAGGTGGCGTGGCGCAATCTCACGGGCGGGATCGTGGCGCTGCACCGCGGCTTCAAGACGGTCTGACGGTCCCGGCGCCGGCGAGCCGCGCAACGGTGTTCACGCCGGCGGCGAAGAGGGAACGCGGGCGCCCGCCGGCACGGACGCGCCGCGCTGCCGCCCGGGCCGCCCCGTGGGGCATCCCCGCACACGGGCACCGCGGGCATACGCGGGTCGCGACGCCGGGACGACGCCGGGCACGAAGGGCCGTGCCGCGGCCGAGGCTCACCTGAGCAGTTCGAACGCGTTCCCCGGTTCGTCGAGTTCGCGGCGCAGTCCGCCCGGCGGCGGAATGGGCAGCCGCGGCTCGCGGACCCCGGCGCCCCCTCCGCCCTCGCCGAGGTCGAACCACACGGTCACCACGGCGCCCCGCGGCACCTGCGCGCCCGGCAGGGGGTATTGGCGTACGACGTAGTCGACGACGGTGAGATGGAAGTCCGGACGGTCGGGCGCGGCGAGCAGCACGCCCTGCTTCTCCGCGGCCTCGCGTGCGTCCACCGCCATCAGACCGATCAGCCGTGGCACGCGCACTTCGGGTGTCTTGGGTGTTATAGGCACAGATGTCACCCCCAGTGGTACTGGAAGGGTAACCGGCCGAGGGTGCTACCCGGAAGCGTTACGTGCCTGTCTGTAGCAGTCCGTCACTCGGTGTCACAGGTCGAGCCGGTAGCAGTGCGCGGGGTCGCCCAGCCGGGGGTGGGTGAGGATCTCCGCCAGTTCCATCCCGAGGCGCCGGGTGACGGCGATCGACCGCTCGTTCTCGGGCCGGACCATGGCCACGACCCGGGGCACGCCCGCTGCCCGCACCCGCTCCAGCGTGGTGAGGGCGGCCGCGGTGACATACCCCTTGCCCCAGTGCGCCCGCGCGAGCCGCCAGCCGATCTCGATCTCGCCCTGCGGACCCCACTCGCCCGGCCACGGCTGCGCGCCCGTGAACCCGATGACCTCGCCCGACTCGTCGAGCATGGTCCACAGGCAGAAGCCGTACTCGGCGTCGTGTCTGCGCTGGCGGGCGGTGAGCTCCTCGTAGACCGACAGCTCGGCTGCCCGGCCGCCGTGGAACCTCATGACCTCGGGGTCGGCGAAGATCCGGTGCCAGGTGAAGGCGTCCTCGTCGGTGGGAACGCGCAGCCGTACGTCGGGGAGAGCTCTGGTCACGGGGCAGCCCTTCAGCCGGGAGATCTGAACCGCTGAATAGACTGCCCATGTCCAGTGCCCGTCAGCACGTCGTTTTCGCCGTTTGTTTCCGCCGCTGACGCCGCTGACGCCGCTGTCGCCGGTGCCGTCGCCGTCGTCGCCGGCCCGCCGTTGTCGTCGTCGAGTCTTGGGGAGAACCCGCCGTGACCGAGCCCCAGCCCCTTACCGAACACACCGCCGACGTGATCGTCGTCGGGGCCGGGCCAGCCGGTTCCACCACCGCGTACTACCTGGCGAAGGCCGGACTCGACGTCCTGCTGCTGGAGAAGACCGCCTTCCCGCGCGAGAAGGTGTGCGGCGACGGCCTCACGCCCCGCGCCGTGAAGGAACTCGTGGCGATGGGCATCGACATCTCCGAGGAGGCCGGCTGGCTGCGCAACAAGGGCCTGCGGATCATCGGCGGCGGGGTGCGGCTCCAGCTGGACTGGCCGGATCTCGCCTCGTACCCGGACTACGGCCTGGTCCGCAAGCGCGAGGACTTCGACGAGCAACTGGCCCGGCAGGCGCAGAAGGCAGGCGCGCGGCTGTATGAGCGCTGCACCGTGGGCGCGCCGATCGTCGACGACCGCACCGGCCGCATCACCGGTGTGCACGCGAAGCTCGGCGACGACAAGCGCGAGGTCACCTTCCACGCGCCGCTGGTGGTGGCCGCGGACGGCAACTCCTCGCGCCTGTCCCTGGCGATGGGCCTGCACCGCCGCGAGGACCGCCCCATGGGCGTCGCGGTCCGTACGTACTTCACGTCCCCGCGCCACGACGACGACTATCTGGAGTCGTGGCTGGAGCTGTGGGACCGGCGCGGCGGCCAGGAGCGGCTGCTGCCCGGCTACGGCTGGATCTTCGGCATGGGCGACGGCACGTCGAACGTCGGCCTGGGCGTCCTCAACACCTCCGCCGCCTTCAAGGAGCTGGACTGGCGCGAGGTCCTCAAGGCCTGGTGTGCCTCGATGCCGGAGGACTGGGGTTACACCCCCGAGAACATGACCGGGCCGATCCGCGGCGCCGCCCTCCCCATGGCCTTCAACCGGCAGCCGCACTACACGAAGGGCCTGCTGCTCGTCGGTGACGCGGGCGGTCTGGTCAACCCGTTCAACGGCGAGGGCATCGCGTACGCCATGGAGTCGGGCCGGATCGCGGCCGACGTCATCGTGCAGGCCGCGGCCCGCACGACCCCCGCCCAGCGCGAACTGGCCCTGCACAACTACCCGAAGATCCTCAAGGACACCTACGGCGGCTACTACACGCTGGGCCGCGCCTTCGTGAAGCTGATCGGCAACCCGAAGGTGATGAAGATCGCCACGCAGCGGGGCCTGACGCACCCGCTGCTGATGAAGTTCACCCTGAAGCTTCTGGCCAACCTGACGGAGCCGACGGGCGGAGACGCGATGGACCGGCTGATCAACGGCCTGTCGAAGGTGGCCCCGAAGGCGTGATCCCCGCCGGGCCGGCCCCGCCCGGGGGCCGGTCCCCGGTCCGTCACGCTTGCCGGTCCGTCACGCTTGCCGGTTCCGTCACGCTCCCCCTTCTCCCCGGCCTTCTTCCCGGCGCGCCCCGGACTCCCCGGCACCGCGCGCCGCCAGTTCCGCCTGCCTGGCCGTGCGCCGCGCGAACACCTCCTCGCGCCGGTCCGTCATCTGCCGGAGTGCGTCCTTGCGGTCGCGCTTCGAGAGGCGGTCCAGGTACACGTGCCCGACCAGGTGGTCCGTCTCGTGCAGGAGGCAGCGGGCGAAGTACCCCGTGCCCTCGATGACGAGCGGTCTGCCGTCCTTGTCCAGGCCGCGGACGACGGCGCGGTCGGGCCGGGGCACCTCCCGCCACGCGCCCGGGACCGACAGACAGCCCTCGGGCTCCTCCAGCAGGCGCCGGCCCGTGGTGTCCGGTCCGTCGACGACCGGGTTGGCGATGTGGCCCACGTGCCGGGAGCCGTTCTCGTCCGGGCAGTCGTAGACGAAGAGCCGGAGGTCCACGCCGACCTGGTTCGCGGCGAGGCCGCAGCCCTCGGCCACGTACATCGTCAGGAACATGTCGTCGATGAGGGCGGCGAGCTGCGGAGAGCCGAACTCCGCCGCCGTCACCTCCCGGCAGGGCCGGTGCAGCACCTCCTCACCCACCTCGGTGATGCGCCGCACCGCGCCGCGCCGCGCCTCCGGCGCCGGCGCGGGATACGTGCCCACGGGCTCGCCCTGCACGAACACTTCCGGCATCGCCGCTCCTCCCGTATCGCTTGCCATGCGCTTTGCAAAGTAGCATACTTTGCAAAGTGACCGAAGACGACGTGAGGGACCCGGCCGGAACACTCCCCGAGCACGAAGTGCGCACCGCCCTGCTGGAGTTGCTCGCCGAGGTGGGCACCGTGACCGCCACGGAGGCCGCGGCGCGGCTGGGCTACAGCTCCGGCCTGTGCTCCTTCCATCTGCGCCAGCTGGCGCGCCACGGGCGCATCGAGGAGGTGCCGCAGAGCCACGGGCGGGCCAGGCCCTGGCGGCTGCGGGGCGGGAGCGCCGAACCCGAGGGCTTCGGGGAGCTGGCCCGGGGCCTGGAGGACGAGAGCTACCGGCAGTGGCTCGCGCAGAAGGACCGGGTCCCCGAGGAGTGGCGGCAGGACGAGGCGTTCAGTGCGGTCGTCCACCTCACCCCGGAGGAGATGAAGGCCGTCGCGGACACGGTGCGCCGTGCGCTCGCCCGCTACCGGGACCGCGAGCAGCGCCCCTCGATCCGCCCGGAGGGAGCCCGGCCCGTCGCCGTCGTGGCGCGCCTGTTCCCCCTGGTGTGAGAACCGCGCCATCAGTGAGGATGCTGTGGGTGACCGATCCGCGACCTTCCGTCGTGGGGCGTGTCTCCCTACCCTCCCGTACCCATGACAACAGAACACCAGGGAACCACCCGCAGACGCTTCCTCGCAGGTGCCTCGGGAACTGCTGCGGCCGTCTCGTTACGGCCGGGCGCCGCCGCATCCGCCGCCACCGCCCCCTCGGCCACCCGGGTCGCCGTCCTCGGCGGCGGTGTCTCCGGACTCAGCGCCGCCCACGAACTGGCCGAGCGCGGCTACGCCGTCACCGTCTACGAGTACTACGACGTCCTCGGCGGCAAGGCGCGCTCGATGGACGTCCCCGGGACCGGCTCCGGCGGCCGCAGGCCGCTGCCGGGGGAGCACGGTTTCCGCTTCTTCCCCGGCTTCTACCGGAACCTGCCGGACACCATGCGCCGCATCCCCTTCCCCGGCAATGCCAACGGCGTCCACGACAACCTCCGCAGCGGCACCGAGGCCCTCTTCGCCCGTGCCGGCGGCCGTCCGGACCTCCACTTCCCGCTGCGCCGGCTCACCACCCCGCCCGCGCCCGGCGACATCACCCCGTCCTGGATCCGCGACCAGGTCCTGTCCGTCCTCGACCTGGGCACCCGGCTGCCCGCGCACGAGGCCGCGTACTTCGCCGACCGTCTCCTCGTCCACCTCACCAGCTGCGACGCCCGCCGCGAGGACCAGTGGGAGAAGACCTCCTGGTGGGACTTCATCCGCGCCGGGCAGATGAGCGAGGAGTACCGCACGCTCCTCGGCATCGGCCAGACCCGCAACCTCGTCGCCACCCGCGCCGAAATCGCCTCCACCCGCACCGTCGGCCGCGTCATCGTCGAGGCGCTGCTGCTATGGGGACTGCTCGGGCGCGGCATGGACGGCGACGCGGACATCGACCGGGTGCTCAACGCCCCCACGAGTGAGGCGTGGATCGATCCCTGGGCCGCTCACCTGCGCTCTCTGGGCGTCGAGTTCGTGTTCGACGCCCAGGTACGCGAGGTGTTCTGCGAGGGCGGGCGCGTCACCGGCGTGGCCGTGTCCGCGCGCGACGGGAGCCGTGAACGCACGGTCACCGCCGACCACTACGTCTCCGCCATGCCCGTCGAGCACGCCCGGCGCACCTGGGGCACGGCCCTGCGCGCCGCCGACCCGCAGCTCGCCAGGTGCGACGCGCTGCAGACGGACTGGATGACCGGTGTCCAGTTCTATCTGCGCACGCCCACGCCGGTCGTGCACGGGCACATCAACTGCCTCGACTCACCGTGGTCGGTGACGGGCATCGGGCAGGCGCAGTTCTGGGACGTGCGGAACTTCCCGGCGGACTACGGCGACGGGAGCGCGCGCGACTGCCTCTCCGCGATCGTGTCGGAGTGGGACAAGCCCGGGATCCTGTACGGCAAGAAAGCCCGTGAGTGCACGCGTGAGGAGATCGTCGAGGAGTGCTGGGCGCAGCTGAAGGACGCCCTGAACGACTCCGGCCGGGCGACGCTCACGGACGCCGACCGGCTCGGCTGGTTCATGGACCCGGCGGTGACCGGGCTCGGCGGACCCGATCCGGAGAACCGCGAGCCGCTCCTCGTCCACCCCACGGGCACGCTCTACAACCGCCCGTCGGCGAGGACCGCCGTGCCCAACTTCTTCCTCGCGGGCGACTACGTGCGCACGGACGTGGACCTGGCGACGATGGAGGGAGCCAACGAGTCGGCACGACGGGCCGTCAACGCGCTTCTGGACGCGGACGGCTCGGGCGCCGGACGGTGCCGGATCTGGGAGCTGTACCGGCCGCCGGAGATGGAGCCCCTCAAGCGCGTCGACGAGGCGCGCTACCGGCTGGGCCTGCCCAACACCTTCGACCTGGGCTGAGCCGTCCGATCCGGCCGGACGGACGGGGCTGAAGGGCCGCTGCCCCCGAGCGGCTGCGGCCCTTCACCCCGCACGGCTCGTACGGTGCGCGGAGGATACGGCTCAGAGCACCCGCACGGCGCCCGTCGCCGGGTACCCGGAGAGGTCCTGGATGACGACGCCCTTGGAGGGGTTCGCCGCGTCCAGGTACTGACCGTTGCCGATGTAGACACCGACGTGGTACGCGGAGCCCTTGGCACCCCAGTAGAGGATGTCCCCGACCTGCAGGTTGGAGAGCGAGACGTCGGTGCCGACCGTCGACTGGTCCTGGGAGACGCGCGGCAGGTCGACGCCGACCTGCCTGAACGCGGCCTGGACGAGGCCGGAGCAGTCCCAGGCGTTGGGGCCGGTGCCGCCCATGACGTAGGCGTCGCCCACCTGTGCCTTGAGGAAGGAGATCACCGTCCCGACGCTGCCGCTCGGCGCGGACGCGGTCGTCGCGGAGAGCGCGGTCCGCCCGGAGCTGCGCGTGGCGCGCTCGGCGGCGGCCTTGCGGGCCTCCTCGGCCTTCTTCCTCGCCTCCGCCTTCTTCTGGGCCACGGCGAGGTCCGCCTTGGCCTGCTTCGCGGCCTTTGCGGCGGCCGCGTCACGCTCGGCCTGCAGCTGGTAGTCGGCCGCGGCCTGCTGGGTGGCCTCCGCGGACTGCGCGACCTGCGTGGCCATGTCGGCCGTGAGCGTGGGCAGTTCGAGGGTCTGCGTCACCGGCTCGGCGGCGTTCGCCGATGCGGCCGCGCCGACCGCGGCCATGCTGAGGACGCCACCGGCAACTCCGGCCCGCATCGCGAGGTTCGACGCGCTGCGGTTCCGGGGCTTCCGGTGGCTGCGTATGTGAGCGGTGTGGGACATGAGTACAAGCGGTATCAGGGGCTCCTCCATACCTTCAAGGAACGTGTGCTGCGCCACAGTTGTTCAATCGAGACCCTGAATCCCGGGCGTGTCGTTCTTTATTGACGCCGTAACGGGCATTGCGGACACTGGTGATCAAGCCTGTGATCACGGTCTTTCATCGTTACGTCCGGATTGCTCTCCGCCTACCACCGGTGAGGACATGTGGCCAAGCCCGCTTTGTGGGCGCCTTCGCGGGTGTGGCGCAGGTCACGGAACGGTCACCACGGCGGCGGCGTCCCCGCGGGCGGGACCGGTCCCGGGTGTGCGGCCGGTGACGCACGGTGTGCGGTTGCCGGGCGTTCACGGCCGATGACGCGATGTGTGCGACGGGTGGCCGACGGTGAACGGTTCGTCTGTGCGCGCACCGGCCTCGGCTCGTGAACGCATGCACACGTCCACTCCCGTGACGCCTCCCCCTCTCGTGCGTGAACACGCTCCCCCTATCAGGGGATCCGATCCGGCGCGAATTTGCCTACAGTGGTCGTCGCCTGGTAGTGCGAAGCGGCCCTGACCAGCGGTGATGAACGAAAATGTCATCTCCTGGTGATCGCTTGGCCGCTTCGCGTACGAAGGTCATTGCTCATCCGACTTCATGATCGTTCGACGGGTGGTAGAGATCACAAAGCACAAGGGCACCCTCGTGTCGCAGATCACACACCCCCGGGCATAGGATGCACGGCAGTTGGGCTTGTGACCTGCTTCACATGTGCACGATCTTCGCTGGGGCGAGTGGGGTTCGCGGTACAGACGGGGTGGGTGTGAGCCCAGTGCAACCGCCAGCAGTCAGTGCCGACTGAGAGGAGCGAGGAGCGGTGAACACGTATGCGCCCATCCTCGTACTGGGAGCCCTCGGGGCAGGCTTTGCGATCTTCTCCGTGGTCATGGCCACGCTGATCGGTCCGAAGCGGTACAACCGGGCCAAGCTCGAGGCTTACGAGTGTGGTATCGAGCCGACCCCGACACCGGCCGGTGGCGGGCGCTTTCCCATCAAGTACTACCTGACGGCGATGCTCTTCATCGTCTTCGACATCGAGATCGTCTTCCTGTACCCGTGGGCCGTCACCTTCGACGCCCTGGGGATTTTCGGGCTCGTGGAGATGCTGCTCTTCGTGCTCACCGTCTTCGTCGCGTACGCGTACGTATGGCGGCGCGGCGGCCTGGAATGGGACTGAGGGGCTGAAGCCATGGGACTCGAAGAAAAGCTGCCGAGCGGCTTCCTTCTGACCACCGTCGAGCAGGCCGCGGGATGGGTGCGCAAGGCGTCCGTCTTCCCCGCCACCTTCGGACTGGCCTGCTGCGCCATCGAGATGATGACCACCGGCGCCGGCCGCTACGACCTGGCGCGCTTCGGCATGGAGGTCTTCCGCGGATCGCCCCGCCAGGCGGACCTGATGATTGTCGCGGGCCGGGTCAGCCAGAAGATGGCGCCGGTCCTGAGGCAGGTCTACGACCAGATGCCGAGCCCCAAGTGGGTGATCTCCATGGGGGTGTGCGCCTCCTCGGGCGGCATGTTCAACAACTACGCGATCGTCCAGGGCGTCGACCACATCGTGCCCGTGGACATCTATCTGCCCGGCTGTCCGCCGCGGCCCGAGATGCTGATGGACGCGATTCTCAAACTGCACCAGAAGATCCAGAGCTCCAAGCTCGGCGTCAACGCCGAGGAGGCGGCCCGCGAGGCGGAGGAAGCGGCGCTCAAGGCCCTCCCGACGATCGAGATGAAGGGGCTGCTGCGATGAGCGACGCGAAGAGCAACGGCGCGAACACGCCGCGCGACGGTGCGAACGGTGCCGGCGCCGACGGCAACGGCGTCAACCCCGAGAAGGACCTCGGCGCCGCCAACCTCCCCGGCATGCGCGGGGACCGCGGCGAGGAGATCCGCGTCCAGCGCGGCATGTTCGGCGCCAACAACGGCGGCGACACCTCCGGCTACGGCGGTCTGGTGCGCTCCATCCGGCTCCCGGGCCCGGCCGGCCGCCCCTACGGCGGCTGGTTCGACGAGGTCGCCGACGAACTGGAGGGCGCCCTGGAGGAGCAGGGTCTCCTCCCCGGGAACGTCATCGAGAAGACGGTGGTCGACCGCGGCGAGCTGACCTTCCACATCGAACGCGAGTACCTCGTCGCCGTCGCCCGGACGCTCCGCGACGACCCGGCGCTCCGCTTCGAACTGTGCACGGGCGTCAGCGGAGTGCACTACCCCGGCGACAAGGGCCGCGAGCTGCACGCCGTCTACCACCTGCGCTCGATCACCCACAACCGGCTGATCCGCCTGGAGGTCAGCGCCCCGGACGCCGACCCGCACATCCCGTCGCTCGTCCCGGTCTACCCGACGAACGACTGGCACGAGCGCGAGACGTACGACTTCTTCGGCCTGATCTTCGACGGCCACCCGGCGCTGACGCGGATCATGATGCCCGACGACTGGCTGGGCCATCCGCAGCGCAAGGACTACCCCCTCGGCGGCATCCCCGTCGAGTACAAGGGCGCCCAGATCCCGGCTCCGGACCAGCGGAGGTCGTACTCATGAACACCCAGACTCCGTCCTCCGCCTCCCCGCGCGAGACCACCGAGGGCACCGTCTACACGGTCACCGGCGGCGACTGGGACGAGGTCGTCCAGTCCGCGGCCCGCGCCGACGACGAGCGCATCGTCGTCAACATGGGGCCGCAGCACCCGTCCACGCACGGCGTGCTCAGGCTGATCCTGGAGATCGAGGGCGAGACGGTCACCGAGGCCCGCTGCGGCATCGGCTACCTCCACACCGGCATCGAGAAGAACCTCGAGTACCGCACGTGGACGCAGGGCACCACGTTCGTGACGCGCATGGACTACCTGACGCCGTTCTTCAACGAGACGGGCTACTGCCTCGCCGTCGAGAAGCTCCTCGGCATCGAGGACCAGGTCCCCGACCGCGCCTCGGTCATCCGCGTGCTCCTGATGGAGCTGAACCGGCTGTCCTCCCACCTGGTGTGCATCGCCACCGGAGGCATGGAGCTCGGCGCCACCACGATCATGATCTACGGCTTCCGCGACCGGGAGCTGATCCTCGACGTCTTCGAGCTGATCACCGGCCTGCGGATGAACCACGCCTACATCCGCCCCGGCGGACTCGCCCAGGACCTGCCGCCGGGCGCGGTGGACCAGATCCGCGAGTTCGTGAAGAAGATGAAGAAGAACCTCCCGGAGTACGACAAGCTCGCCACCGGGAACCCCATCTTCAAGGCCCGCATGCAGGACATCGGCTACCTCGACCTGTCCGGCTGCATGGCCCTCGGCGCCACCGGCCCGATCCTGCGCGCGGCCGGCCTGCCGCACGACCTGCGCAAGGCGCAGCCCTACTGCGGCTACGAGACGTACGACTTCGACGTCCCGACCGCCGACACCTGCGACGCCTACGGCCGGTTCCTCATCCGGCTGGAGGAGATGCGCCAGTCGGTCAGGATCGTCGAGCAGTGCCTGGACCGGCTGGAGCCCGGCCCGGTCATGGTCGCCGACAAGAAGATCGCCTGGCCCGCCCAGCTCGCCCTGGGACCCGACGGGCTCGGCAACTCCCTCGACCACATCAAGCAGATCATGGGCACCTCCATGGAGTCCCTGATCCACCACTTCAAGCTGGTGACCGAGGGCTTCCGCGTCCCGCCGGGACAGGCGTACGCGGCCGTCGAGTCCCCCAAGGGCGAACTCGGTGTGCACGTCGTGTCCGACGGCGGCACCCGGCCCTACCGGGTCCACTTCCGGGACCCGTCCTTCACCAACCTGCAGGCCACGGCCGCGATGTGCGAGGGCGGCCAGGTCGCCGACGTCATCGTCGCCGTCGCGTCCATCGACCCCGTGATGGGAGGCGTCGACCGGTGACCACCAGTTCTTCGGATCACGGCGTGAGCCTGGGCATGCCCGAGCTGCCCGCGCCCGACTACCCGGACGACGTTCGAGCCCGGCTCGAGCAGGACGCCCGCGAGATCATCGCCCGCTACCCGGACTCCCGGTCCGCCCTCCTGCCGATGCTGCACCTGGTGCAGTCGGAGGAGGGCCATGTCACGCGCACCGGGATGCAGTTCTGCGCGGACGTGCTGGAGCTGACCACGGCGGAGGTCGCCGCGGTCGCCACCTTCTACACCATGTACCGGCGGCGGCCCTCCGGCGACTACCAGGTCGGCGTCTGCACCAACACGCTGTGCGCCGTGATGGGCGGCGACGCGATCTACTCCGCCCTCCAGGAGCACCTCGGCGTCGGCAACGGCGAGACCACCGGCGACGGCAAGGTCACCCTGGAGCACATCGAGTGCAACGCGGCCTGCGACTTCGCGCCGGTCGTGATGGTCAACTGGGAGTTCTTCGACAACCAGACCCCCGAGAGCGCCAAGCGCCTCGTGGACGACCTGCGGGCGGGACGGCAGGCCGACCCCACCCGCGGCGCCCCCCTGTGCACCTTCAAGGAGACGGCCCGGATCCTGGCCGGCTTCCCCGACGAACGGGAAGGGGCCGTGGACGCGACCGGTGGCGCGGGCCCGGCCTCGCTGACCGGTCTGCGGCTGGCCAAGGGGGAGAAGCCCGCCGCACGCGTGGTCCACCCGCGCGACGGCGGCCCGCACGACGAGCCGCGCAGTGGGACGGCGGCGGACGCGGACGTGCACCCCAGCTCGCACGACGCGCCGCAGGACACATCGGCCTCCGACCCGAGCCACCCGGCCGGGCCCGTCGCCGAGGAGGGGCAGTGATGACCGTGGCAGCCGAGAACGGGGGCACCGCCCGCCCGAGCGGATTCGAGGGCGGGGGGGAGACGAGCCCCGAGAAGCTGCTCGCACCCGTGCTGTCCGCCTTCTGGGACGAGGAGAAGTCCTGGACGCTGGACGTCTACCGGCGGCACGACGGCTACGAGGGCCTCCGCAAGGCGCTCGCCATGTCGCCGGACGAGGTGATCGCGTACGTCAAGGACTCCGGACTGCGCGGGCGCGGCGGCGCGGGATTCCCCACGGGACTGAAGTGGCAGTTCATTCCCCAGGGTGATGGCAAGCCTCACTATCTCGTTGTCAACGCCGACGAGTCGGAGCCCGGAACGTGCAAGGACATTCCGCTCCTCTTCGCGAACCCGCACAGCCTCATCGAGGGCATCGTCATCGCGTGCTACGCCATCAGGTCGTCGCACGCCTTCATCTATCTGCGTGGTGAAGTCGTCCCCGTGCTGCGGCGCCTGCACTCCGCCGTGCGCGAGGCGTACGAGGCGGGCTACCTCGGCAAGAACATCCTCGGCAGCGGACTCGATCTCGACCTCACCGTGCACGCGGGCGCGGGCGCGTACATCTGCGGCGAGGAGACCGCGCTGCTCGACTCGCTCGAAGGCCGCCGTGGCCAACCGCGGCTGCGTCCCCCCTTCCCTGCGGTCGCGGGCCTCTACGCGTGCCCGACTGTCGTGAACAACGTCGAGTCGATCGCGTCGGTTCCCGCGATCCTGCACCGGGGCAAGGAATGGTTCCGGTCGATGGGCAGCGAGAAGTCCCCCGGCTTCACGCTCTACTCGCTCAGCGGCCACGTCGCGAACCCCGGCCAGTACGAGGGCCCGCTCGGCATCACGCTCCGCCAGCTGCTCGACATGAGCGGCGGCATGCGGCCCGGCCACCGCCTCAAGTTCTGGACCCCGGGCGGCTCGTCGACGCCCATGTTCACCGACGAGCACCTCGACGTCCCGCTCGACTACGAGGGTGTGGGCGCCGCCGGTTCCATGCTCGGCACCAAGGCCCTGCAGTGCTTCGACGAGACGACGTGTGTGGTCCGCGCCGTCACCCGCTGGACCGAGTTCTACGCCCACGAGTCCTGCGGCAAGTGCACACCGTGCCGCGAAGGGACGTACTGGCTGGTTCAGCTGATGCGGGACCTCGAGGCCGGCAAGGGCACCATGGCCGACCTCGACAAGCTCGCCGACATCGCCGACAACATCAACGGCAAGGCGTTCTGCGCCCTCGGCGACGGCGCCGCCCAACCCATCTTCTCCTCCCTCAAGTACTTCCGCGCGGAGTACGAGGAGCACATCACAGGCCGGGGCTGCCCCTTCGACCCGGCCAAGTCCACGGCCTGGGCCGACCGCACGGAGGTGAACGCATGACCGTACAGCAATCCGACAGCGGCTCCGCCGCGGGCCAGCGCTCCTCCGGAAAGGGAGAAGCGGCCATCCCACCGGAGGACCTCGTCACGCTGACCATCGACGGCATCGAGATCAGCGTGCCCAAGGGCACCCTGGTCATCCGTGCCTCCGAGCAGCTCGGCATCGAGGTCCCCCGCTTCTGCGACCACCCCCTCCTCGACCCCGTGGGCGCCTGCCGCCAGTGCATGGTCGAGGTCGAGGGCCAGCGCAAGCCCATGGCGTCCTGCACGATCACCTGTACGGACGGAATGGTGGTGAGGACCCAGCTCACCTCGCCCGTGGCCGAGAAGGCCCAGAAGGGGATGCTGGAGTTCCTGCTCATCAACCACCCGCTGGACTGCCCGGTCTGCGACAAGGGCGGCGAGTGCCCGCTGCAGAACCAGTCGATGTCGCACGGCGCCGCCGATTCCCGCTTCGACGGCAAGAAGCGCACCTACGAGAAGCCGGTGCCGATCTCCACCCAGGTGCTGCTCGACCGTGAGCGCTGCGTGCTGTGCGCCCGCTGCACCCGCTTCTCCAAGCAGATCGCCGGCGACCCGATGATCGAACTGCTCGAACGGGGCGCGCTCCAGCAGGTCGGTACCGGTGAGGGCGACCCCTTCGAGTCGTACTTCTCCGGGAACACCATCCAGATCTGCCCGGTCGGCGCGCTCACCTCGGCGGCCTACCGCTTCCGCGCCCGCCCCTTCGACCTCGTCTCGTCCCCGTCCGTGTGCGAGCACTGCTCCGGCGGTTGCGCGACCCGCACCGACCACCGGCGCGGCAAGGTCATGCGGCGCCTCGCGGCGAACGACCCCGAGGTCAACGAGGAGTGGATCTGCGACAAGGGACGCTTCGCGTTCCGGTACGCGCAGATGAAGGACCGGCTCGACCGGCCGCTGGTGCGCAACGAGTCGGGTGAGCTGGAGCCCACGTCCTGGCCGGAGGCGCTCCGGGTGGCGGCGCAGGGCCTGCTCGCCACGCGGGGCCGGGCCGGTGTGCTCACGGGCGGCCGGCTCACCGTCGAGGACGCCTACGCCTACAGCAAGTTCGCGCGCGTGGCGCTCGACACCAACGACATCGACTTCCGCGCGCGTGCGCACAGCACCGAGGAGGCCGACTTCCTGGCCGCCCGGGTCGCCGGGCGGGGCCGCGACCTCGACGGCAGCGGCGTCACGTACACCTCCCTGGAGAAGGCGCCGGCCGTCCTGCTCGTCGGATTCGAGTCCGAGGAGGAGGCGCCCGGCGTCTTCCTGAGGCTGCGCAAGGCGTGGCGCAAGCGCAAGCAGCTGGTCTTCTCGCTGGCCACGCACGCCACCCGGGGCCTGGAGAAGGCGGGCGGGACGCTGCTGCCCGCCGCGCCCGGCACCGAGCCCGAGTGGCTGGACGCCCTGGCGGGCGAGGTCGGCCTGGAGGGGGACGGCATCCGGGCCGCGGAGGCACTGCGCACCGAGGGCGCGGTCATCGTCGTCGGTGAGCGCCTCGCCGGGGTGGCGGGCGGGCTGACCGCCGCCGTCCGGGCCGCGACCGCGACCGGTGCCGAACTGGTGTGGATCCCGCGCCGGGCCGGGGAGCGCGGCGCCCTCGAGGCCGGCGCGCTGCCCTCGCTGCTGCCGGGCGGACGTCCGGCCACCGACCCGAGGGCCCGGGAGGAGGTCGCCGCCGCCTGGGGCGTCGCGGTACTTCCGAGCGGCTACGGCCGCGACACGGGCCAGATCGTGAACGCCGCCGCGAGCGGCGAGCTGCAGGCCCTGGTGGTCGCCGGCGTCGAGGTGGCCGATCTGCCCGATCCGGCACGCGCGCGTGCGGCACTCGCCGCGGTGGACTTCCTGGTCTCGCTCGAACTGCGTCCCAGTGACGTCACCGAGCACGCGGACGTGGTGCTGCCGGTGGCGGCGGTGGCCGAGAAGGCCGGCACGTTCCTCAACTGGGAGGGCCGGGCGCGCTTCTTCGAGGCCGCGCTCAAGCCCGAGCAGATGACCCGTCGGCTGCCGCCCACCGACGCGCGGGTGCTCCAGATGCTCGCCGACGCCATGGACGTCCACCTGGGACTGCCCGACCTGCGCACCGTGCGCGCGGAGCTGGACCGGCTCGGCGCATGGGACGGGTCCCGGGCGGCCGACCCGATGGGCACCGGCGCCCAGCTGCCCCGCCCGGGCGCCGGAGAGGCAGTGCTCGCCGGCCACCGGCTGCTGCTCGACCGGGGCCGTCTGCAGGAGGGCGACGACGCGCTCGCCGGCACCCGGCACGCGGCACGCGCGCGTCTGTCGGCCGCCACCGCCGCCGAGGCCGGCGTCGAGGACGGTGCGGTGCTGGCCGTGAGCGGCCCCGCCGGAACCGTCGAACTGCCGCTGCAGATCACCGAGATGCCGGACCGCGTGGTGTGGCTCCCGATGAACTCCACGGGCGGCGGCGTCATCTCCGACGCCGGAGCGCTGCCCGGCACCCTCGTCCACATCGGCCCGGCGACGTCCCCCGCCGAAGCCCCCAAGGAGGTGGAGGCATGAGCCCGTACCTCGCCGCTGAAGACCTCTCCATGTTCGGCCGCGACCCGTGGTGGCTGATCGCCATCAAGGCGGTCTTCTGCTTCGCCTTCCTGATGGTGACCGTGCTGTTCTCCATCGTGTGGGAGCGCAAGGTCGTCGCCTGGATGCAGCTGCGCATCGGCCCCAACCGGCACGGCCCCTGGGGCATGCTCCAGTCGCTCGCCGACGGCGTGAAGCTGATGCTCAAGGAAGACCTCATCGTCAAGCGCGCCGACAAGGTGGTCTACATCCTGGCGCCGGTCGTCGCGGCCATCCCGGCCTTCATGGCGATCGCGGTGATCCCCTTCGGACCCGCCGACAACGAGATCTCGGTCTTCGGCCACCGCACCGCGATGCAGCTCACCGACCTGCCGATCGCGATGCTGTACGTCCTCGCGGTCGCCTCGGTCGGCATCTACGGCATCGTGCTCGCGGGCTGGAGCTCCGGATCCACCTACCCGCTGCTGGGCGGCCTGCGCTCGTGCGCGCAGATGATCTCCTACGAGATCGCCATGGGCGCCGCCTTCGCCTCGGTGTTCCTCTACTCGGGCTCGATGTCCACGTCGAGGATCGTCGAGCAGCAGCACGACCGCTGGTACATCCTGCTGCTGCCGGTCTCGTTCATCATCTACATCGTCACGATGGTCGGCGAGACCAACCGCGCCCCCTTCGACATGCCGGAGTCCGAGGGCGACCTGGTCGGCGGCTTCAACACCGAGTACTCGTCGATCAAGTTCGCGCTGTTCATGCTCGCCGAGTACGTGAACATGGTGACGGTCTCGGCCGTGTCGACCACGCTCTTCCTGGGCGGCTGGCGGGCCCCGTGGCCCATCAGCACCTTCTGGGAGGGCGCGAACCACGGCTGGTGGCCGCTGCTCTGGTTCGTCATCAAGGTCCAGTTGCTGCTGTTCTTCTTCATCTGGCTGCGCGGCACGCTCCCGCGCGTCCGCTACGACCAGCTGATGAAGCTCGGCTGGAAGGTCCTCATCCCGGTCTCCGTGGTCTGGCTGATGCTCGTCGCGACGGTACGGGCGCTGCGCAACGAGAACTACGCCTTCGGCGACATCGCCCTGTACGTGGCCGGCGGCGTCCTCGCGCTGCTGCTGCTGTCGTTCGTCGCCGACATGTTCCGCGAGAGGGCGAAGGAGACCGCGCGCTCCGCCGAGGAGCCCGCCGCCTTCGACCCGATGGCGGGCGGATTCCCCGTACCGCCGCTGCCGGGCCAGACGTTGCCGCCGGTGCCGAGGCGCCGCCCGCACCGCGAGCGGGAGCTGATTGTCAGTGGTGGTGCGGACACTGTCAGTGACGGATCTTCGGATGGAAAGGAGGCGTCCGATGGCTGAGGAGCCCAAGGAGACCAAGCCCGGTTTCCTGAACCCTGTGGCCGGCTTCGGCGTGACCTTCAAGGCCATGTTCAAGAAGCGGCTGACCGAGCAGTACCCGGAGCAGAAGAAGACCACGGCTCCGCGGTTCCACGGACGGCACCAGCTCAACCGCCATCCGGACGGACTGGAGAAGTGCGTCGGCTGCGAGCTGTGCGCCTGGGCCTGCCCCGCAGACGCGATCTACGTGGAGGGCGCGGACAACACGGACGAGGAGCGCTACTCCCCGGGCGAGCGGTACGGGCGGGTGTACCAGATCAACTACGCCCGCTGCATCCTGTGCGGCCTGTGCATCGAGGCGTGCCCGACCCGCGCGCTCACGATGACGAACGAGTTCGAGCTGGCCGACTCCAGCCGCGCCAACCTCATCTACACCAAGGAGCAGTTGCTGGCCGGCCTCGAAGAGGGCATGGTCGACACGCCCCACGCCATCTACCCGGGGACGGACGAGCAGGACTACTACCGGGGCCTGGTGACGGAGGCCGCGCCCGGCACGGTGCGCCAGGCCGCCGTCTCCAAGGGCGAGCAGCCCTCGGCGGAGGAGGTGGACGCATGAGCGCGCAACTCGCCGCCTACACCACCTCCACCGGTGAGGCGGTCCAGTTCTGGATCCTGGGCACCGTCGCGGTGATCGGCGCCCTGTGCACCGTCTTCATGAAGAAGTCCGTGCACAGCGCGCTCTGCCTGGCCGGCACCATGATCGTCCTGGCGGTCTTCTACCTCGCCAACGGCGCCTACTTCCTGGGTGTCGTGCAGATCGTGGTCTACACCGGCGCGATCATGATGCTGTTCCTGTTCGTGGTGATGCTGGTCGGTGTCACCGCGGCGGACTCCCTGAAGGAGACCATCAAGGGGCAGCGCTGGCTGGCGCTCCTGAGCGGCGTCGGCTTCGGCGTCCTGCTGCTCGGCGGCATCGGCAACGCGGCGCTGAAGGACTTCAACGGCCTGGGCCAGGCGAACGCGAACGGCAATGTGGAGGGCCTCGCCGCCCTCATCTTCACCAAGTACGTGTTCGCCTTCGAAATCACCGGCGCGCTGCTCATCACGGCCGCGGTCGGCGCCATGGTGCTCACCCACCGCGAGCGCACCGAGCGCGCCAGGACCCAGCGCGAGCTGTCCGAGCAGCGCGTCCGGGAGGGCAAGCACGTCCCGCCGCTGCCGGCCCCCGGCGTGTACGCCCGGCACAACGCGGTGGACATCGCGGGCCTCCTCCCGGACGGCACCCCGTCCGAGCTGACCGTCAACAAGACGCTGCGCGACCGCGGCCAGATCCGTGATGTGTCCGAACAGGCGCTGAGCGATCTGAAGGCCCTGGAGCACCGCACCGCCGAGCGTCTGGAGCGGACCGAGGACGAGCGGCCCGCGCTCAAGAGGACCGAGGAGGCGTCGAAGTGAACCCGGTCAACTACCTGTATCTCGCCGCCCTGCTGTTCACGATCGGCGCCACCGGCGTGCTGATCCGGCGGAACGCGATCGTGGTGTTCATGTGCATCGAGCTCATGCTCAACGCCTGCAACCTCGCGTTCGTCACCTTCTCCCGGATGCACGGCAATCTCGACGGCCAGATCATCGCGTTCTTCACGATGGTCGTCGCCGCCGCGGAGGTCGTGGTCGGGCTCGCGATCATCGTGTCGCTGTTCCGTACCCGCCACTCGGCCTCGGTCGACGACGCCAGCCTGATGAAGCTGTAAGGGGTCGCTGAATCGTGGAGAACCTGATTGCGCTGCTGATCGCGGCGCCCCTGCTCGGAGCGGCCGTCCTGCTGTGCTGCGGCAGAAGGCTGGACGGGGTCGGCCACTGGATCGGCACGGTGCTGTCCGCCGCCTCCTTCGTGTTCGGCGTCGTCCTCTTCACCGACATGCTGGGCAAGGGCGCCGAAGACCGGACCATGACGCAGCACCTGTTCAGCTGGATCCCGGTGGGCGGTTTCCAGGCCGACGTCACCTTCCGGCTCGACCAGCTGTCGATGACGTTCGTGCTGCTGATCACCGGCGTCGGATCGCTCATCCACCTGTACTCGGTCGGGTACATGGAGCACGACGAGCGCCGGCGCCGCTTCTTCGGATATCTGAACCTGTTCCTCGCGGCGATGCTGCTGCTCGTCCTCGCCGACAACTACCTGCTGCTGTACGTCGGCTGGGAGGGCGTGGGCCTCGCCTCGTACCTGCTGATCGGCTTCTGGCAGCACAAGCCGAGCGCGGCCACCGCCGCGAAGAAGGCGTTCCTCGTCAACCGTGTCGGCGACGTGGGCCTGTCGATCGCCATCATGCTGATGTTCACGACGTTCGGGACCTTCGCCTTCGAGCCGGTCCTCGCCGGCGCGGACAAGGCGGGGGAGGGCAAGCTCACCGCCATCGGCCTGATGCTGCTGCTGGCCGCGTGCGGCAAGTCCGCCCAGGTGCCGCTGCAGTCCTGGCTCGGGGACGCCATGGAGGGCCCGACCCCGGTCTCCGCCCTCATCCACGCCGCGACCATGGTGACCGCGGGTGTGTACCTGATCGTCCGCTCCGGCGCGATCTTCAACGCGGCGCCCGACGCGCAGCTGGTCGTCACCGTGGTCGGTGCCGTCACGCTCCTCTTCGGTGCGATCGTCGGTTGCGCGAAGGACGACATCAAGAAGGCGCTGGCCGGTTCGACCATGTCGCAGATCGGCTACATGGTGCTCGCGGCGGGCCTCGGCCCCATCGGCTACGTCTTCGCGATCATGCACCTGGTGACGCACGGCTTCTTCAAGGCCGGGCTGTTCCTCGGGGCCGGTTCGGTCATGCACGGCATGAACGACGAGGTCGACATGCGCAAGTACGGCGGCCTCCGCAAGTACATGCCGGTCACGTTCGTCACCTTCGGCCTCGGCTACCTGGCGATCATCGGTTTCCCGGGCCTGTCCGGCTTCTTCTCCAAGGACAAGATCATCGAGGCGGCGTTCGCCAAGGGCGGCACCGAGGGCTGGATCCTCGGCGGCGCGGCCCTGCTCGGCGCGGCCATCACCGCGTACTACATGACGCGCGTGATGCTGATGACGTTCTTCGGCGAGGAGCGCTGGAGGAACAGGCCGACGGCCTCCCCGGACGAGCCGAGCGCGGAGCCGGCCGCGGAGCACCGCGGCGAGCACGCTGAGCCGCACCCGCACGAGTCGCCGAAGGTGATGACGATCCCGATGATCGTGCTGGCCTTCGGGTCGGTGTTCGCGGGCGGCCTCTTCTCGCTGGGCGACCGCTTCCTGCACTGGCTGGAGCCGGTCACGGGTCACGCGGAGGGCCACTCGCCGGTCAGCGCCGGAACGGTCACGGGCGCGACCCTGGTGCTGCTGCTCGTCGGCGTCGGCATCGCCTACGCCCAGTACGGGCGCCGCCCGGTCCCGGCCGTCGCCCCGCGCGGATCGCTGCTCACCCGGGCCGCCCGGCGCGACCTGCTCCAGGACGACTTCAACCACGTCGTCCTCGTCCGCGGCGGGGAGCACCTCACGCGCTCCCTGGTGTACGTGGACCACACCCTGGTCGACGGCGTCGTCAACGGCACGGCGGCCTCGGTCGGCGGTCTCTCCGGACGGCTCCGCCGGCTGCAGAACGGCTACGCCCGGTCGTACGCGGTCTCGATGTTCGGCGGTGCGGCGGTGCTCGTCGCACTGACCCTGCTCATGAGGGCGGTCTGATAGCGATGTCCTTTCCTCTGCTGACAGCCACGGCGGCGCTCCCGGCCGTGGGAGCGATCGCCACGGCCGCGGTCCCCGTCGCACGGCGCACCGTCGCGAAGTGGCTGGCGCTGCTCGTCTCGCTCGCCACGCTCGCGCTCGCCGCGGTGGTCGCGGTCCGCTTCGATCCGGGTGGCGCCCGCTACCAGCTCACCGAGTCCCATGCCTGGATCAAGGACTTCGGGGTGCAGTACGAGCTGGGTGTCGACGGCATCGGGGTGGCGCTCGTCGCGCTGACCGCGCTGCTGATCCCGTTCGTGATCCTGGCGGGCTGGCACGACGCCGACCCGCTGGAGACCGGAAGCCGGCGCTGGCGGCCCACACAGGTCTTCTTCGCTCTGATCCTGGCCGTCGAGGCGATGGTGATCCTCTCCTTCGAGGCCACCGACGTCTTCCTCTTCTACATCTTCTTCGAAGCCATGCTCATCCCGATGTACTTCCTCATCGGCGGCTTCGGGGACCACGCCCACGAGCACGGGGAGCAGGCGGCGGCCACGCAACGGTCGTACGCCGCCGTGAAGTTCCTCCTCTACAACCTGGCCGGCGGTCTGATCATGCTGGCCGCGGTCATCGGCCTGTATGTGCAGGCCGGGACCTTCTCCCTCCCGGAGATCGTGCAGGCGCGGGCGAGCGGCTCGCTCCACATGGCGACCAGCACCGAACGCTGGCTGTTCCTCGGCTTCTTCTTCGCCTTCGCGGTCAAGGCGCCGCTGTGGCCGCTGCACACCTGGCTGCCCAACGCCATGGGCGAGGCCACCGCCCCGGTCGCCGTGCTCATCACGGCGGTCGTCGACAAGGTCGGCACCTTCGCGATGCTGCGCTTCTGCCTCCAGTTGTTCCCGGAGGCGAGCAAGTGGGCGACGCCCGCCATCCTCGTCCTGGCGCTCATCAGCATCATCTACGGCGCCCTGCTGGCGGTCGGTCAGCGGGACATCAAGCGGCTGGTGGCGTACGCGTCGGTCTCGCACTTCGGCTTCATCATCCTGGGCATCTTCGCGATGACCAGCCAGGGCCAGTCGGGCGCGACGCTGTACATGGTCAACCACGGGCTCTCGACGGCCGCCCTGATGCTGGTGGCGGGCTTCCTGATCTCGCGCCGCGGCTCGCGTCTGATCGCGGACTACGGCGGCGTGCAGAAGGTCGCGCCGCTGCTCGCCGGCACGTTCCTGGTGGGCAGCCTCGCGACCCTGTCCCTGCCGGGGCTGGCGCCGTTCGTGAGTGAGTTCCTGGTCCTGGTCGGCACGTTCACGCGCCATCCGGCCATCGGGATCATCGCCACCTTGGGCATCGTCCTCGCGGCGCTCTACGCCCTCGTCCTCTACCAGCGGACGATGACGGGCCCGGTGAGGGCGGAGGTCGCCGAGATGCCGGACCTGCGCGTACGCGAACTTCTGGTGGTCGCCCCGCTGATCGCGCTGCTGATCTTCCTGGGCGTCTACCCGAAGCCGGTCACCGACATCGTCAACCCGGCGGTCAAGCAGACCATGTCCGATGTACACCAGACCGATCCCAAGCCCGTGGTGGAGGCGGCCAAGTGAGCACAGCAGCCGTCCACAGCCTGTGGACAACCGCGGCCGACCCGATCTCGAAGATCGATGCGCCGAAGATCGAATACGGGCAGTTGTCACCGACGCTGATCGTCATCGGTGCCGCGCTCGTCGGAGTGCTGATCGAGGCGTTCGTGCCGCGCAAGTCCCGTTACTACGCGCAGGTGTTCGTGTCGGTCGTCGCGCTCGCCGCGGCGTTCGCCGCGGTGGTGGCGCTCGCGGCGGGCGGATACGGCACCACGAAGGCCCATATCGCGGCGATGGGCGCGATCGCGGTCGACGGACCGTCCCTGTTCCTGCAGGGAACGATCCTGCTGGCCGGTCTGCTCGGCGTGTTCACGTTCGCCGAGCGGCGCCTCGACCCGGAGGCCCACGGCAACCGCGTCGACTCGTTCGCGGCCCAGGCCGCGTCCGTACCGGGCAGTGACAGCGAGAAGGCCGCCGTGAAGGCGGGGTTCACCACGACCGAGGCGTTCCCGCTGCTGCTGTTCGCGGTGGGCGGCATGCTCGTCTTCCCCTCGGCCAACGATCTGCTGACGCTGTTCGTGGCCCTGGAGGTCTTCTCGCTGCCGCTGTACCTCCTGTGCGCGCTCGCCCGCCGCAAGCGGCTCCTGTCGCAGGAGGCCGCGGTCAAGTACTTCCTGCTCGGCGCGTTCGCCTCCGCGTTCACGCTGTTCGGCATCGCGCTGCTGTACGGGTACGCGGGCTCGGTGTCGTACGCGGCGATCGCGCGGGTCGTCGAGGGCACGGTGCCGAGCGTCGACCCGGCGCTCGCCAACACCATGGGCAACGACGCGCTGCTGCTCGTCGGCGCCGCGATGGTCGTGATGGGGCTGCTGTTCAAGGTGGCCGCGGTGCCGTTCCACATGTGGACGCCGGACGTGTACCAGGGCGCGCCGACCCCGGTGACCGGCTTCATGGCGGCGGCGACCAAGGTGGCGGCGTTCGGCGCGCTGCTGCGGCTGCTGTACGTCGTCCTGCCGGGCTTGCGCTGGGACTGGCGGCCGGTGATGTGGGCGGTCGCGATCGCCACCATGCTCGGCGGTGCGATCGTGGCGGTCACCCAGACCGACATCAAGCGGCTGCTGGCGTACTCGTCGATCGCACACGCGGGATTCGTCCTCGCCGGTGTCATCGCCGCGACCCCGGACGGCGTGTCCTCGGTCCTCTTCTACCTGGCCGCGTACTCGTTCGTGACGATCGGCGCGTTCGCGGTGGTCACCCTTGTCCGGGACGCGGGCGGCGAGGCCACGCACCTGTCCAAGTGGGCCGGGCTCGGGCGCCGGTCCCCGCTGGTGGCGGTCGTCTTCACGGTGTTCCTGCTGGCCTTCGCCGGCATCCCGCTGACCTCGGGCTTCGCCGGGAAGTTCGCCGTGTTCAAGGCGGCGGCGGAAGGCGGGGCGGCACCGCTGGTCGTGGTCGGTGTGATCTCGTCGGCGATCGCGGCGTTCTTCTACCTCCGCGTGATCGTGCTGATGTTCTTCAGCGAGCCGCGCCCCGAGGGGCCGACGGTGGCGGTCCCCTCGCCCCTGACGGTGACGGCGATCGCCGCGGGCCTGGCGGTGACGCTGGTACTGGGCGTGGCGCCCCAGTACTTCCTCGATCTGGCGAGCCAGGCGGGCGTGTTCGTCCGCTGACCCGCACCGCACGGGACGGCCCGGCACCCGCTCGGGGTGCCGGGCCGTCCCGTTGCGTTCGAGCGGCGCCGGGCTACTGCTGAGCTGCG
This sequence comes from Streptomyces sp. PSU-S4-23, assembly GCF_055632315.1. Lineage (NCBI taxonomy): Bacteria > Bacillati > Actinomycetota > Actinomycetes > Kitasatosporales > Streptomycetaceae > Streptomyces > Streptomyces sp. PSU-S4-23. The sequence goes on from NZ_JBVMUU010000002.1 coordinate 5,037,548, forward strand.
CGGCGCGTCCTGATCTGGGTGAGGTCCAGGTCCACCGGGAAGGGAACGTCCGCCTTCATCCGCTCACGGAAGATGCCCACGCTCGTGTAGGTGCCGGTCGTGGGCTCCAGCTCGAAGGCGTGCACCGCGGCGCGGCCCTTCTCGTTCTCGACGCGCCAGTAGTGGGGGATCTTGGCCCGGGCGTACTTCATGGGCTTGGTCTCGCGGTCGCGGGAGACGGAGTCCTCCGAGACGACCTCGATGGCCAGGACGACGGCCGCCACGGGGAACCGGGTCTGCTCCGGCGCTTCCACCACGTCTCCGCGTACCACGATGACGTCCGGCTCGGGTCTGTTCTGGCGGTCGATGTCGATCGTGAACTCGCGGACGACCTCAAGATCCGCGGGGGCCACGGACTGGAGCTGCCAATTGAAGAAATCGACAGCGCGTGCGTGAAAGAGGGTCTGCGGACTCACGAAAATGAGGCTCCCGTCGATCAGTTCCGTGTGCGGAGGCAGATTCGGAAGCCGATCCAGGTCGTCGGCGGTCCAGCCGCCCGCAGGCGGGGTCGGCCAGCCGGACGCGGACGCCTTCGGTGCGACGCTCATCAGTGCTCCCATGGGACGGAGTCTCGCCGGTCCATTCAGACTATCGGGCGCAAACGGGGAGGTCTCCCGCGTACGTGTGAACGATCGTCCGTGTCCTTGACCCCGGGTGCGCGGAGCGCCCTGTGGACAATCCTGAGGCTGTCGGCCCGGCCCCCTATCGTGGACGCAGTGGTCGAGGGACGACGTGCGGGGGACGGGCGATGGACGGGACGGATGGGATGACCGAGGCGGGCGTGAGGCCGGAGCCGGACGAGGGGAGCGAGGCGCTCGCCACGCTGCACCGGGTCTTCGGATACGAGACCTTCCGCGGCGAGCAGGAGGCGGTCATCGAGCACGTGGTGGCCGGCGGCGACGCGGTCGTGCTCATGCCGACCGGTGGCGGCAAGTCGCTCTGCTACCAGATCCCGGCCCTGGTCAGACCCGGCACGGGCGTGGTGGTCTCCCCGCTGATCGCGCTGATGCAGGACCAGGTGGACGCGCTGCGGGCGCTCGGCGTGCGCGCCGGCTTCGTCAACTCCACGCAGGACTTCGACGAGCGGCGCGTGGTGGAGGCCGAGTTCCTGGCCGGCGAGCTGGACCTGCTGTACCTGGCCCCGGAGCGGCTGCGCCTTGAACCCACCCTCGATCTGCTCTCGCGCGGCAAGATCTCGGTGTTCGCCGTCGACGAGGCGCACTGCGTGTCCCAGTGGGGCCACGACTTCCGCCCCGACTACCTGGCCCTGTCCCTGCTGGGCGAGCGCTGGCCGGACGTCCCCCGGATCGCGCTCACGGCGACGGCGACGCGGGCGACGCACCAGGAGATCACCCAGCGGCTCGGCATGCCGGCGGCACGGCACTTCGTGGCGAGCTTCGACCGGCCCAACATCCAGTACCGGATCATCCCGAAGGCCGACCCGAAAAAGCAGTTGCTGTCGTTCCTGCGCGAGGAGCACCCGGGCGACGCGGGCATCGTCTACTGCCTCTCGCGGAACTCGGTGGAGAAGACTGCGGAGTTCCTGATCCGCAACGGCGTCGAGGCGGTGCCCTACCACGCGGGCCTGGACGCGGGCACGCGTGCGGCCCACCAGTCCCGCTTCCTGCGCGAGGACGGCCTGGTCGTGGTGGCGACCATCGCGTTCGGCATGGGCATCGACAAGCCGGACGTACGGTTCGTCGCGCACATGGACCTGCCGAAGTCGATCGAGGGCTACTACCAGGAGACGGGCCGGGCGGGCCGCGACGGACTGCCGTCCACGGCCTGGATGGCGTACGGGCTGAACGACGTCATCCAGCAGCGCAAGCTCAACCAGTCCGGGGAGGGCGACGAGGCGTTCCGCCGCCGCGCCCAGACACACCTAGACGCGATGCTGGCCCTGTGCGAGACGGCCCGGTGCCGCCGGGGCCATCTGCTCGCCTACTTCGGCCAGGACCCCGAGGCGGGCGGCTGCGGCAACTGCGACACGTGTCTGGTCCCGCCCGACACCTGGGACGGGACGATCGCGGCGCAGAAGGTGCTGTCCGCGGTGTGGCGGCTGGACCGGGAGCGGCGGCAGAAGTTCGGCGCGGTGCAGATCGTCGACATCCTGCTGGGGCGGCGCACGGCCAAGGTGATCCAGTTCGACCACGACCAGCTGTCCGTCTTCGGTATCGGAGAGGAGCTGACCGAGGGCGAATGGAGGGGTGTCATACGGCAGTTGCTGGCGCAGGGGCTGCTCGCGGTCGAGGGTGAGTACGGGACGCTGGTGCTGACCGAGGCGAGCGGGGCGGTGCTGCGGCGGGAGCGGGAGGTGCCGCTGCGCAAGGAGCCGGCCAGGCCGCAGGCTCCCCGGTCGTCGTCGGGCTCCGCCCGGCCCGACCGCAAGGCGAAGGCGGCCGCCGCCGAACTGCCCCCGGAGCTGGTCCCCGCCTTCGAGGCCCTGCGCGCCTGGCGCGCCGAACAGGCCCGGGAGCAGGGCGTCCCCGCGTACGTGATCTTCCACGACGCCACGCTGCGGGAGATCGTCACCCGCAGCCCCGGCTCGGTGGCGGAGCTGGGCACGGTCAGCGGGGTCGGCGAGAAGAAGCTCGCCACGTACGGCGAAGGGGTGCTCGGGGTGCTGGCGGCCCTGGACGAACCCTCCGCGGGGAGCCGGGACCGGGACCCGGCGGGCGCGGACGCCCCCGCCGAGGACCGGACCGGGGCCGACACGGAGCCGGACTGGGACACGGAGCCGGAGCCGGAGCCGGAACCGGACGACTGGTTCTAGGGCGGCCGGACACCGGACCGGCGGAGCGGACGACGGGAGGCAGCGGGCCGGCGACCCGGGCCGCCCGCCGGCCGGTGTCCCGGTGCGTCTCAGCCCGCGGTGCCCACCGCCGGTGCCACCCGGCCCGTCACCTCGCCGAGCCCCACCCGTGTCCCGTCCGGCCCGGGCGCCCACGCCGTCAGCGTGACCACGTCCCCGTCCTCCAGGAACGTCCGCTTGCCGTCGGGGAGTTCGAGGGGGTCGCGTCCGTTCCACGTCAGTTCCAGGAGCGAGCCGCGCTCGCGCTCCGACGGGCCGCTCACGGTGCCCGAGCCGTACAGGTCGCCCGTCCGCAGCGACGCCCCGTTCACCGTCATGTGCGCCAGTTGCTGGGCCGCCGTCCAGTACATGGTGGAGAACGGCGGCCGGGAGACGACATGGCCGTTGATCGCGACGGAGATGCGCAGGTCGTAGCCGGCCGGTTCCTCCCGAGCGTCGTCCAGGTACGGCAGCAGCGGATGGGTGCGCTCCGGCGGCGCCACCCGAGCCTCCTCCAGCGCGTCCAGCGGCGTGATCCACGCCGAGACGGACGTGGCGAACGACTTGCCGAGGAACGGCCCCAGCGGCACGTACTCCCATGCCTGGATGTCCCGCGCCGACCAGTCGTTGAGCAGGCACAGCCCGAACACGTGCTCGCGGAACCCGGACAGCCCCACCGGCCGGCCCAGCCGCGAAGGGACCCCCACCACGAATCCCACCTCGGCCTCGATGTCCAGCCGGACGGAGGGGCCGAAGACCGGAGCGGGGTCCGTGGGGGCCTTCCGCTGCCCCTGCGGACGCACGACGTCCGTGCCGGACACCACCACGGTCCCCGAGCGGCCGTGGTAACCGATCGGCAGGTGCTTCCAGTTGGGGGTCAGGGAGTCCTCCGCGTCCGGACGGAAGATCCGCCCGACATTGCGGGCGTGGTTCTCGGAGGCGTAGAAGTCGACGTAGTCGGCGACCTCGAAGGGCAGGTGCAGCGTCACCTCGGACAGCGGGCGCATCAGCGGCCCGACCGTCTCCCGGTGGGCGGGCACCGTCACCCATGCCGTCAGCGCCCGGCGCACATCCGACCAGGCGGTGCGGCCCGCGGCCAGCAGTGGGCCCAGGGACGGCCGTGCCAGCAGGGCGGCGTACGGGGAGCCGAGCGCCCTGGCCGCCGCGCCGGCGTCGAGCACGTGGTCGCCCAGGCGGACGCCGACGGTGCGCTCGTCGGAGCCTGCGGGGGAGAACACGCCGTAGGGGAGGTTGTGCGGGCCGAAGGGGTCGCCCTCGGGGACGTCGAAGGGGGGCATGGGATGCTGCCTCGCTTTCGTGCGCTCCGGGTGGTGCCGTGCACGGTTGTTCCAGGTGGTCGCCGCACACGTTACGGGTGGCCGCCCGTCTTGGGCAGTGTCTAAAGAGTTCGCAATGTCCGAATAGGTCTTGTCGGAGAGGTCAATTCCGGCTTAGCGTCTTTTGGGGGATGCGGGCGGGGTGGGTCCGCTCCGTGAGGGGGACACGTGGGGGGGACCCGTGGCCAGGAGCACCGGCAGCGTGCCGTTCGACCCGGACCGCGACGTCCCGGGGCTCATCGTGAAGTTCGGCGACTACCCCCTGCACCACGGCGGGGTCGGTGCCGTCCGCAGCCTGGGCCGGCTCGGCGTGCCGATGTACGCGATCACCGAGGACCGTTACACGCCGGCCGCCGTCTCCCGCTACCTCCGGCGCGCCTTCGTCTGGCCGACCACCGGGACCGAGGAACCGGAGCGACTCGTGGAGGGCCTGCTGCGCATCGGACGGCGCATCGGCCGGCCGGCGGTCCTCGTGCCCACCGACGAGGAGGCCGCCGTCCTGATCGCCGAGCACCAGGGCGTCCTCGGCGGCGCCTTCCTGTTCCCGAAGGTGGACGCCGGGCTGCCGCGCCGCCTCGCCAGCAAGCAGGGCCTGCACGAACTGTGCGTGGAACACGGCATCCCCAGCCCGGCGACCGCCTTCCCGCAGTCGTACGACGACATCGTGCGCTTCGCGGACACGGCCCGTTTCCCGCTCGTGGCCAAGAACCGGGAGGCGTTCGTGCGCCGCGAACGCCCCGCCGTGAACGGGACCACCAGGATCACCACCCGTGAGGGCCTCCTCACCCTCGCCCGCGACTGGGGTGAGCACCCCGGTGTGATCCTCCAGGAGTACCTGCCCCGGGAACAGGCCGAGGACTGGATCGTGCACGCGTACTTCGGCCCGGACTCGACCCCGCTCGCCCTGTTCACGGGTGTCAAGGTCCGTTCCTGGCCGCCGCACGCCGGCATGACGGCGAACGCCTACGTCGTCGACAACCCGGAACTCGCGGACCTCGCCGCGCGCTTCGTCAAGCAGATCGGCTTCACCGGCATCGTCGATCTCGACCTGCGCTTCGACCGGCGCGACGGGCGGTACAAACTGCTCGACTTCAACCCGCGCATGGGCGCCCAGTTCCGGCTCTTCGAGAACGAGGCGGGGGTGGACGTCGTCCGCGCCATGCACCTGGACCTGACCGGCCGGGGGGTTCCGGAGGGCGAACAGCGCGCCGGCCACCGGTACATCGTGGAGAACATCGACCTGCCGGCCCTGCTCGCCTACCGCCGCAGCGGCTATACGACGCCGCACGCCCCGGCCCGCGCGAGCGGTACCGAGCTGGCCTGGCTCGCGGGTGACGACCTGCGGCCGTTCCTCACGATGCTCGCGCGCTTCGTGCGGCCGGGCGCGAAGCACCTGTACCAGCTGTGGCGGACCAACCGCCGCGGCAGCACGGCCGCTCCGGCCGGCCGGCCCGGCTCCGCCACGACGTAGGCACGACGTAGGCACGACGTAGGCACGACGCAGGCACGTAGCGTCCTGGGGAGGGACTTCGTGATTCATCCGGTAGCAGTCATCGGTGCCGGGCCGTTCGGCCTGTCCACCGCGGCTCATCTGCGGGCGCGGGGCATCCCGGTACGCGTCTTCGGCGAGGCCATGGTGAGCTGGCGCGACCATATGCCCGCGGGCATGCTCCTGAAGTCGACCCCGGCCGCCTCGGCCATCGACGCCCCCCAGCGCGGCCACACCCTCGCCGACTACTGCGACGCGGCGGGCATCCCCCGCCTGGTGACGGACGAGGACATCATCCCGGTGGAGACGTTCATCGGGTACGGGGAGTGGTTCCAGCAGAAGCTGGTGCCCGGACTGGAGCGGGTCCGGGTGGTCTCCGTGGACCGCCGCCAGGGCGGGGGCTTCGACCTCAAGCTGGACTCGGGCGAATCGTTCACCGCGCGGGCCGTCGTCGTGGCGACCGGCCTGTCGGGTCTGGCCCATCTGCCGCCGGAGCTGGCCGCCGTGGCGGCGGACGGACCCACGCCGACCGGCCCCCTCTCCCACAGCTCCCAGCACCACGACCTGTCCCGTTTCTCCGGCAGGGACCTGCTGGTCGTCGGCGCGGGCCAGTCGGCGCTGGAGACAGCGGTGCTGGCGGCGGAGGCGGGCGCGCGCGTGCGCGTCGTCTCGCGCGGCCGGGGCCGGGTCGCGTTCGGTGCGCCGCCCTGGAAGCAGCCGAGGCTGCGTCCCGAGTCGCCGTTCGGCCGCGCCTGGTCGCTGTGGGCCCTGAGCTACTACCCGCACCCGTACCGCTTCCTGCCCGCCCGGACCCGCCACTACCTGGTCCGCCGGGTCCTCGGCCCGCTCGGCGCGTGGTGGCTGCGCGACCGCTTCGCGGGCAGGGTGCAGGTGCGGGAGGTCGCCCGCCTGGTGCGCGCGTCCGCGCCGCACGGCAGCCCGACCCTGACGGTCCTGACGCACACGGGCCGCACGGAGGAACTGCACGCCGACCATGTGATCGCCGCGACCGGCTACCGAGTGGACATCGCCGCGATGGACTTCCTGGCCCACGAGCTGCGCACGGAACTGGCGGTGAGCCGCGGCACGCCGAAGCTGGGGGCGGGCTGTGTGTCCTCCGTCCCCGGTCTGTACTTCACGGGCCTTCCGGCGGCGGCCTCGTACGGGCCCGTGATGCGCTTCGTGTGCGGCACGGAGTTCGCGTCGCCGCGGCTGGTGCGGCATCTGGCGGCGTTTCACGGCTGAGTCCCCGCGGTCCTCGTCCGGTTCGGGCCGAGCACGCGGGGGTGTTCCATCCGTATTCTCTGATCATGGCCGCACCCCTTGCATATGCACTCATCGCCACCGACCTGGACGGAACCCTGCTGCGTGGTGACGACACGCTCTCCGACCGGTCGAAGGCCGCGCTGGCGCGGGCCGTGGCGGCCGGCGCCCGGCACCTGGTGGTGACGGGGCGTCCGGCGCCCAGGGTGCGGCCGCTGCTCGACGACCTGGGCAGCGGGGGGCTCGCGGTGTGCGGGCAGGGCGCGCAGGTGTACGACGCCGGCGCGGACCGGCTGCTGTTCTCCGTCACCCTGGACCGGGAGTTGGCCGAGACCGCGCTCGGCAAGATCGAGGCCGAGGTGGGGCAGGTCTACGCGGCGGTCGACCAGGACGGGGTGGACGGACTCACGCTCATCGAGCCCGGCTACCGGATGCCGCACCCCACGCTGCCCGCGGTGCGCGTCGAGCGGCGCGACGACCTGTGGTGCGAGCCCATCAGCAAGGTGCTGCTGCGCCATCCCACCTTGTCGGACGACGAGTTGGCGGTGGCGGCCCGCGGTGCGATCGGGTCCCTGGCGACGGTCACCATGTCGGGGCCCGGAACCGTCGAACTCCAGCCGTGCGGCATCACCAAGGCGACGGGGCTCGCGCTGGCGGCCGAGCATCTGGGCCTGAGCCCGTCGCGGACCATCGCCTTCGGCGACATGCCCAACGACATCCCCATGTTCGACTGGGCCGCGCACGGCGTCGCCATGGCCAACGCCCACCCCGAACTCAAGGCGGTCGCCGACGAGGTCACCCTGTCCAACGAGGACGACGGCATCGCCGTCGTCCTCGAGAGACTGTTCGGGCTCAGTAGGCGCTGTTGACGTTGTCGATCGAGCCGTACCGGTGGGCCGCGTAGTTGCAGGCGGCCGTGATGTTCGCGACCGGGTCGTAGGGGTCGTACGCCGTGCCGGGCACGTGGTACGCGCGGAAGGTCGGGTCGATGACCTGCAGGAGGCCCTTGGACGGAATGCCCTTCGCGGCGTTGGAGTCCCAGAGGTTGATGGCCCGCGGGTTGCCCGCCGACTCGCGCATCACGTTGCGGTAGATCCCGTTGTAGGAACCGGGAATCCCGTTCTTCGCCATGACGGTCAGCGACTGACGTATCCAGCCGTCGAGGCTGCCGCCGCGGTAGGTCGTGGCCGTCGCCGCTCCGGTGGCGGGTGTGGCGGCCGAGGCGCTCGTCGCGCCGACGACGGGAAGGGCGAGCACCGCGGCGGCGGTCGCCGCGACGGCGAGGGTGCGGCGGACGCGGGTGGCCTTGGACCGGTCGTTCCGACGGCGTACGGGCAGGGCGAAAGCGGGCATGTCGTTTTCCTCTCCGGCGCCTGCGAGGTGAGCTGTCGGGTTCGGGCTGGGAGGTGCCCGGCCGTGTCCTCGGTCCCGAGGGCACGGCTTCACCCCAAGCCGTTCCGGCGCGGTGTCCGGCTCGGCGACTTACCTGGGTCCCCCGCTCCTGCCGTCATCGGTGGATGGGCCCTCGAGCGGCGGCAGGATTCGGCGATCCGCTCGGGTCGAGAGGAAGGTATGCGAGGGGAGATGCCCGGAACAAGCGAGAAGTCATGGTCCGGTCGAAATGACCTTGACATTCTGCAATGTCGATGTTGATCCGCTTTGAGCTCAGCGGCCAACGCGCCCTTTGTGGACGGGAAGTTGGCTACATGACTGAAAAGAGTGGTGTCGGGGTGAGGTGACCGATTTCACTGACTTCCTCCCCGTGTTGGGGAATTTGGTAATATGGGAAATCAGATAGCAATTCGGGCAAATCGGTCAGCGATCATCCGTTCGGCGCGATCCGCTCGCGCCATCGGCTCTCCGAGTGGTGAAGCTCACAGGAAATGTGGTCCGAATACCACTAATTCGGGCATTTCACCGGCGTGGTGGAGGGGGTCACCGTGCGGGGAATCCTCGTCTCCCATGTCCGGTGGAACACCACCTCGTCCCCGTCCCTGCAGACCACCTCGTCCGAGACGACGAACTCCGCCGCCGTGCAGGCGATCCCGGAGTGCGTCTCCACCCTGGCGTCCCATCCCGTCTCCGGGCGGTGCATCCGGATCGACCGGTCCGAGCGGGCCCGGGCCGTCAACGCGTCCGCGTCCTCGACGGTGTACGTCTCCCGGGCGTCCTCGGTGACCTCGAGACCGTCGGGGTACACGAGAACACCCTCGCGGCACGGGGCGAGTTCGAGGCGCCACTCGCCCTTCGCCACGTCCCGGACCACCAGCCGGGGCGGGCGCGGCTCGTCGAGCATGGCGGGGGAGCTGATGCCCAGCGGCCGGGCGTGCTCCGGTTCCCCGAACACGATGGGCGGCCCGGACTGCGCCGTGTGCAGGGGAAGTTCGAGCCGGCTGCCCGCCGGGTCCAGGACGAGGCCCGCCTCCGAACCCGGTTGCGGCCACAGCCACGGCCAGTACACGGAGGACACGGCGAGGCGGATGCGATGGCCGGGCGGGAAGACGTGCCCGACACCGCCCAGCTCGACCGTCACGTCCTCCGTGGCACCCGGGGTCCAGGGAACCGTCCGGTCGCGGCCGTGGCGTGCGGACAGGTCCAGGACGCCACGGGTGACGAGGGTCGACGCCCCGTCGGGTGCCACGTCGCACAGCCGGGCGGCCACCTGGCCGCACGGCACCGGACAGGTCAGCCGCAACCGCACCCGGGGCCGCCCCAGCACCCGGGTCTCCCCGGCCGTCCCGAACTCGAAGCACACCGACCTCGCGTCCTCCTCGCGCTGGTCGGGCGGCAGATCGGCGTCGTCGCCGCGAGGGACGAAGCGTCCGGCGTCGAGACCGGTGTGCATCGGGGACCGCACGGGCACGGGGTCTCCCCGGAGCGCGTACGAGACCGGGGTGACGTTCGGCGACGGCCACGACGGCTCGCCGGCCCAGCGGCCCGGCAGCTCCTCGTACCGGGTCGCGGGAGGGTGCGGGCCCGTGACGTACACGCGCAGCAGCGGCTCCGCCATCACTCCCGTGTCCCTGCCCTTGAGCCAGTGGTCCCACCAGCGGAGCGTCTCCTGGAGGAAGCCGATCGCCGGGCCGGGCGGCAGGCCGCGGTCGGGGTACTCGTGCGGCCAGGGTCCGATCAGCCCCCGTACGCGGTCGGCCGGGAGGCGCTCCAGGAGTGCGAGCACGGTGTCCCGGTACGGGTCGTGCCGGCCGCCCACCGCGAGCACGGCGGCCCTGAGCGCGCCGGCGTCCGCGGGGTGGGCGCCGGCGCCGTTGGGTCCGTGGGCGCCCTGCCCGTGCCGGCCCGCGCGGGTGCGGGCGGGAGGGTGGAGGGACTCCAGGCGCCTGATCCAGCCGTCGCGCCACACCGTGCCCACATACCGGGGGTCCGGCGGCCGGGCCGCGAGGGCGAGCATCGCCGCCGCCCGGGCGTGGGTGCCGCCGGCGAGGGCGGAGCCGCCGGGGTGGTCCACGTCGTTGTCGTACGGGTCGTCCGCGGCGCAGACCGCCACGACCGCCTTGAGCGGTCCGGGGGCGAGGGCCGCGATCCGGAGGGCGGCGGAGCCGCCCCGGGAGACGCCGAACATGCCCACGTGCCCGTCGCACCACGGCTGCGCGGCGAGCCATTCGACGACCTCGACACCGTCCTGCAGTCCGGTCGCCCCGTCGGCGTCGGCGGGCAGGCCGTCCGAGTTGCCGTACCCGCGGGCGTCCACGCGGACGGAGGCGTAGCCGTGGCCCGCGTAGTAGGGGTGGCGCTGGTGGTCGCGGGCGGCGGTCGCGTCGGTGAGGCGGCCCGGGAGGTACTCGAGCAGGGCCGGGAAGGTCCCCTCGGCGAGCGGACGCCATGCGCGCGCGTACAGACGGGTGCCGTCCTGGAGCGGGATCCAGAAGTCGTCGTGGGCCGTCTCATGGGGGAAGGTCGTACGGATGCGCATGTGCCTGACCTCGGAATGCGGAGTGCAGCACAAGAAAAGGTGCACTTCAGGTATATCGATAAATATGTATTCGTATCGCCTGATCAAGAACATACCGTTCGTGATCCGATACCGCCCGGCCTGGAACAGCGGGCGCTCGTGGTGATCGAAACCTGACCGGATACGCTGACTTGAGTGATGGCAGCGACAGATCGACAAACGCGATGAGCCGAGTCGACCGGCGACGTCATCGACCCAATGACCGTCCTTGAGACCGACCGTGTGATCGTCAGCAGACGTCAGCAGACAGGAGACCCCACGTGACCGTCGTCGGGCCGTTCGGGCTGAGCGTGCGGGACCAGGCTCTGGAAGCCGATGTCCAGGCCGGATTGGCCGCTGTCGAGGAGGGGCTGCTCGACGCCACCAAGAGCGAGGTGCCCTTCATCACGCAGGCCGCACAGCATCTCGTGCGCGCGGGCGGGAAGCGGTTCCGGCCGCTGCTCGTGATGCTCGCGGCCCAGTTCGGCGACCCGTACGCGCCCGGGATCGTCCCCTCGGCCGTGGTCGTCGAACTGACCCACCTCGCCACCCTCTACCACGACGACGTGATGGACGAGGCCGAGGTGCGGCGCGGGGTGGACAGCGCGAACACCCGCTGGGGCAACTCGGTCGCCGTCCTCACCGGTGACTTCCTGTTCGCTCGGGCCTCGCACATCCTGGCCGACCTCGGCCCGGAGGCCGTCCGCATCCAGGCGGAGGCGTTCGAGCGGCTGGTCACGGGCCAGATCCTGGAGACGGCGGGACCACGGGACGGCCGCGACCCCGTGGAGCACTACCTGGACGTGCTGAGCGGCAAGACCGGCTCGCTGGTGGCCGTGGCGTGCCGCTTCGGGGCGATGATGTCGGGCGCCGACGAGACCGTCGTGGATGTGCTCACACAGTACGGTGAGCGGCTGGGCGTGGCGTTCCAGCTCGCCGACGACGTCCTGGACATCGCGTCGGACTCCCACGAGTCCGGAAAGACCCCGGGGACCGACCTGCGCGAGGGCATCGCCACCCTGCCCGTCCTGCGCCTGCGCGAGCGTGCGGAGCGCCTGGGGCTGCCCGAGGACGTCGCCCTGTGCGAGCTCCTGGGCTCCGACCTCACGGACGACGCCCGGCACGCCGAGGCCCTCTCCCGCCTGCGCGTCCACCCGGCGCTGGAGCAGGCCCGCCGCGACACGATCCGCTACGCGGAGGACGCGCGCGCGGCCCTCGCGCCGCTGCCCGAGTGCGGCGCGAAGGCGGCCCTGACGGAAATGTGCGACGCGGTGGTGCACCGGGCCGGCTGAGACCGGCCGACGGGCCACCGGCGCCGCCGGGAATGTGACCTGGATTGCTTCTCCGGACCGGTGCGGCGCCAATCCGTGATCGCGGGCCGGCAGATCTACGAGTGCAAGCCGGCCCCCGGCGGCGGCTACGCCTTCGCCCAGCGCGACGTCGCCGCCCTGCTCAGCGGCCACGTCCGGCACTCCTTAGTGCAGCCCGGCTCCGGCACGCCGCAGTGGGTCGCCCCCGACGGCAGCGCCGTCACCGGCACGGTCCTGACCAGGACTCCGGACGGTGACACGAACATCGCCGAGCTCGACCTGAAGGCCACCCGGTCCGGCGGGCGCCACGGCCTGCTCGCGGACACCGCCGAGATCCTGCGCCTGAACACGGTCGTCGGTGTCGCCCCGGCCGGCTCGTGCACGCCCGGCACGATCGTCGGTGTCCCCTACCGGGCGGACTACGTCTTCGTGCGGCGCTGAACCAGGAGTTCGCACACCCGGGAGACTCAGGAGCCGCCGAAAGTCCCCGGGGCGGCGCCCCCTGACGACCCCTACGGGTCGGTTGAGGCGCCGCCCCGCCATGTCATACCCCAGCAGTACGCCGAGTTGAGCCCGCGGTCTGACGCTTCCCCGCAGCCGTTTTGGTCAGATTGAGGCAGTGACTTTCCCGGGGAGACCCCCCGGGGCCCCCACCTGACAGGAGTTCGGGTGACAATGGCGGCACAGGGGTGGACGAGTGCACTGACGGTAGGCCGCCGCCGACGACGGAGGTAAGGCAGACATGGCACCGTACGAATCCGACGACAACGCACCCGCCGGGGAGGCGGACGACGTACGCGACGGGCGGCGCAAGGCCGCGCGGTACGTCGTCCCGGTCGCGGTGGTGGGGGTGGCGGCGGCGACCATCGGGCTTGTCCCGGCGTTCGCCGGATCCGGCGACCCCGACCTGCCGAAGATCAGCGCGCAGCAGCTCATCGAGAAGATCGCCGCATCGGACGTCCAGCAGATGTCCGGCACGGTGAAGATCAGCACGGACCTGGGCCTGCCCGACCTGGGCGGTCTGGAGAACAGCATCACCTCGGGCGCCCTCTCGCGGGGCGCCGGGGGCGGCGGCAAGGACGGCTCGGCCGCCGACCCGAGCTCCAAGCTGCTCGAACTGGCCTCCGGGACGCACACGCTGCGCGTCGCCACGGACGGCCAGGACAAGCAGAAGCTCTCCCTCATCGAGAAGGCCGCCGAGTACAGCATCATCCGCAACGGCACCGACATGTGGGCGTACGACAGCGCGTCCAACGAGGCGTACCACGCGACCGGCGCGGCCGCAGGCAAGCATGAGCGGACGACGCCCCGGGACATGCCGGCCACCCCCGGGGGACTGGCCGAGGAGGCACTGAAGGCCGCCGACAAGACGACCTCCGTGACGGTCGACGGCACGGCCCAGGTCGCGGGCCGGGACGCGTACAAGCTGCTCATCAGGCCGAAGCAGTCGGGCACCACGGTCGGTGCGATCAGCATCGCGGTGGACGCGAAGACAGGGATGCCGCTGAAGTTCACGCTGACCCCAGCGGCGGGCGGCGCGGCCGTCGTGGACGTGGGCTTCACCGAGGTCTCCTTCGCCAGGCCGGCCGCGTCGACGTTCGACTTCACGCCGCCCAAGGGCACGAAGGTCACCCAGGGGGACGACCTGCGGGCCGAGCGGGGGACCGGCTGGAACGGCGGGGGCAAGGCCGAACCCAAGGGCCTGCACGACGGGCTTCCCAAGGGTCTGCCCAAGGACATGGAGAAGCCGGTCCCGGGCACCGGGCCCAAGACCATCGGCGAGGGCTGGAACACGATCGTCGTCCTCGACGGCGGCGGCAAGGGCGGGATGCCCGCGGGCGGCCCGGCGTCCGGCGGCAGCGCGGTCTCCGGCTTCCTCGGCTCCCTCGGCGACCACGTCAAGGGCAAGTTCGGCTCGGGCACCGTGTTCTCGACCCGCCTGGTCAACGCCCTGATCACGGACGACGGCAAGGTGTACGCCGGCGCGGTCACCAAGGACGCGCTGGTGAAGGCGGCGAACGCGGGGAAGTAGGTCCCGCGCGGACGGCACGAGCAGGAGAGCCCATGGAGGAACTGTCCGCCGCGGAAGCGGAGCCGGAGGACGCGGAGACGGCGGTGAGCGACCCGGAAGCCCCGGTCATCGCCACCCGCGCCCTCACCAAGCGCTACCGCGGCGGACAGCTCGCCGTGGACGGACTCGACCTGACCGTTCCGGCGGGCAGCGTCTTCGGCTTCCTCGGGCCGAACGGCTCCGGCAAGACCACCACCATCCGCATGCTGATGGGCCTGATCGAACCCACCTCGGGCACGGCACGCGTCCTGGGCCGGCCCATGCCGCGGGCCTCGCGCGCCGTGCTCCCGCACGTCGGCGCCCTCATCGAGGGCCCGGCCCTGTACGGCTTCCTCTCCGGCCGCGACAACCTCCTGCGGTACGACTCCGCCGACCCCACCGCCGACCCCCGCACCCGGAGCGCACGCGTCGCCGCCGCGCTGGACCGGGTCGGCCTCACGGCAGCGGGCGGCAAGAAGGCGAAGGCGTACTCGCTGGGCATGAAGCAGCGCCTCGGGCTCGCCGCGGCGCTGCTGCGGCCCCGCAGGCTCCTGGTCCTCGACGAGCCCACCAACGGCCTCGACCCGCAGGGCATGCGTGAAATCCGCTCCCTGGTCAGGGAGCTGGCGTCCGACGGCACGACCGTCTTCCTCTCCTCCCACCTGCTCGACGAGATCGAGCAGGTGTGCACGCATGCCGCCGTCATGGCGCGTGGCCGGCTGATCATCCAGGGCGCGGTGAGGGACCTGGCGGCCGGTGCGCGCGGACGTCTCGTGGTGACCACCCCGGATGTGACCGACGCGGCCCGCGTACTGAAGGAACAGGGCGTGGCCGACGTCACCGTGGCGGAGGGCCGGGTGACGGGCGAACCGCCGGGGCGTGAGCTGGCCGACGTGAACGCCGCACTGGTCACCGCCGGCGTCCGGGTCCGCGGCTTCGGAGTCGAGCGCGCTTCCCTGGAGGACGCGTTCGTGGCGCTGACGGGAGAGGGTTTCGATGTCGCGGGCTGAGCGGGCTGAGCGGGCTGAGCGGGCTGAGCGGGCTGAGCGGGCCGAGCGGGCCGAGCGGGCCACGCTGGGCCGGACCGGAGCGCCCGGGCGTCCGAATCCCCTGTGGACCTTCGGGCTGCTGCGCAGCGAGCTGGTGACCGTCTTCCGGCGCTGGCGCACGCTCGCGCTGCTCGCCGTCCTGGCGGCCGTACCGGTCCTCGTCGGAGTGGCGGTCAAGATGGAGACGAGCGACGGCTCCGGTGCCGGCGGCGGCGGACGGGGCGGCGAAGGCGGGCCGGCCTTCATCACCCAGGTCACCAACAACGGGCTGTTCCTGGTCTTCACGGCGCTCGCCGCGACGCTCCCGTTCTTCCTGCCGATGGCGATCGGCGTCGTCGCGGGCGACGCGATCGCGGGCGAGGCGAACGCCGGCACGCTCCGCTACCTCCTGGTGGCCCCCGCCGGCCGCACCCGGCTGCTGCTCACCAAGTACGCGACGACCATGGCCTTCTGCCTCGTCGCCACCCTCGTCGTCGCCCTCTCGGCGCTCGCGGTGGGCGCGCTGCTCTTCCCCCTGGGCGACCTGACGACCATCTCGGGCACGCGCATCGGCTTCGCCGACGGCCTGGGCCGGGCCCTGCTGATCGCTCTGGTCGTCGCCGTGTCCCTGGTCGGCGTGGCGGCCCTGGGACTGTTCGTCTCGACCCTCACCAACAGCGGCATCGCGGCGATGGCCACGACGGTCGGTCTGCTGATCACGGTCCAGATCCTCGACCAGATCCCGCAACTGCACGCGCTCCAGCCGTACTTCTTCTCGCACTACTGGCTGTCGTTCGCGGACCTCATGCGCGACCCGGTCTACTGGGACGACCTCGTCCGCAATCTGGGCCTGCAGGCCCTGTACGCGGCGGTCTTCGGCTCGGCGGCCTGGGCGCGCTTCACCACGAAGGACATCACCGCGTAGGACCGGACGCGGCGGCCTCGTACGGGAACCGTGCGAGTCCCCGCGGCCGCTCGGCGAAGAACGCCTTGGCGCGCGTCAGGGCCTCCGTGTCCTTCAGCACGTCGCCCGGCCTGCTGCCGTTGCCGAGCAGGACCCCGCCGAAGCGCATCTTCATGTACGCGGCGGAGTTGTTGAGCGTGCCGATCAGCGGCTCGGCGACCGACGGTTCCTCCCCCGCGAGAACGGTGACCCCCCACAGCGTGCGCCCGGCCAGGGTCGCCCTGAAGTCGAGGCCCGGGGTGCGCAGCCAGGCCGACCAGTAATCCAGGTAGCGCTTGGCGTGGGAGGACACCGAGTACCAGTACAGCGGCGAGGCGATCACGATGTCGGTCGCGGCCAGGGTGGCGTCCAGGAGCGTTGCGAGGCTGCCCTCCTGGGACCGTCGGTGATCCGCGTCGTGCCGCAGGTCGGCGAAGTCGGGGAGCGGGTGTTCGGCGAGCGCGATCCACTGCTGCTCGACGTCGGAGGGCAGTTGCTCGGCGGCCCGGCGGGCCAGCAACTCGGTGTTGCCGTTGCTGCGGGCGCTTCCGAGGAGGAAGAGGAAGCGGCGGTTCATGGGTCCCCCAGGGTGCTGGATGACATGTCGCAGATACCTGCACACGCATTATATGCATGTGCAGATACTTTGCGGCAGTCCCTGGGTGCCGTGCGGATCTCGGCGAAGATCTCATGAAGTGCCCAGGTCAGCCCGCCGAGGGGCTGATGTCCAGCAGCAGGGCCATGACGCCGACGAGCGTGGCACTGCTGACGATCTCCCGCCGCGCGATCATTCCGGCGAGCCGGGAGAGCGGAATCCACTCCAGGCGGTCCGATTCGTTGCGTTCGGTCGGTGCCCCGATCCGCCGGGCGTCGTCCGTGCGGAACACGAGGTGACGGGCGTCGGTGATGCCGGCCGCGGGCTCGGCGTGGACGAGCGGCCGCAGCGAGCCCGCGCGCCAGCCCGTCTCCTCCTCGAGTTCGCGCCCCGCCGCCGCGTCGGGCTCCTCGCCGTCCTCCACGAGGCCCATCGGCAGCTCCCAGCCCCAGGTGTCGGTGACGAAGCGATGGCGCCACATCATCAGCACGCGCCGCTCGCGGTCGACGGCGGCGGCGACGGCCACGTCCCGCAGCCGGACCACGTGGTAGTCGCCACGCGTCCCGTCGGGCTGCTCGACGTCGAGCGCACGCAGCCGTACCCAGGGGGTCTCGTACAGAGAACGCTCACCGTGCACGGTCCAGCGCATGCTCACCGCGGTCCCCGCCATCCGCCGGACGACGTGAACACGCCGGTCAGCCGGGCGAGTGGCTCGCACTCGCGGGGCGGCTGGCCGCTCAGGTCCCCGATCCGCCAGGCCGGCACCCACGGCACCCGGTAGACGTCGATCATCGACTCGATCACCCGGACGCGCTGGGCCAGTTGCCGCGGCAGCCGGCCGGGCGCGTCCGCGACCAGCACGATGGCGTCGAGGTCGAGGCCGGGTGGCGCGTCGCCGCGCCGGAACACGTCGAGGGACTGCAGGACGGCCCGCAGACCGGTGTCGTGTGTCCGCGCGACCAGGAGCACCGAGGCGGGTTCGCCCCGCTCGGGCAGCGGCCAGCCGCGGCCCGCGTCGAATCCGCCGAAGACCGTGGCGAGCGTGGAGGTGCCGGCTCCGCCGTGCGTGGCCACCCAGGAGAACCGCCGAGGTCCGGCGACGCCCCGGGCCGCCTCCGGCCGCGGCCCGGCATCGTCCACCGGCCCGCGAACCCAGATCTCGGGCCCGCCGGGCCCCTGTTGTGCGATCCCCTGCATCGCCACTCTCCTCGGTAGGTCGTCGCACCCCCGATCTTCACGGCAAGGTGAGGGACTCCGGTACCGGGGCATGGGTACCTGGGACGAGGCTGTGACGCTGCGGTGACGCGGGCCGGGGCCGCGCGCGGGACACTCGGGTGAGTACGTACGTCTCCGTACGGATGTCCGGAGCCGGAGAGCGAGGGGAGCCGATGCCGAGCGGGGACGCGAGTGCCGTGGGAAGACACCCGGGAGGCCGAACGGGCGCCGCGGTCACGCCGGTTGCGGGAACCGCGGCGGGCCGGGCGGACGATGTCGGCGGCGTCCGGGGCGGCTTGCGTACGCTGGGCCCCAGTGCGCTCTTCGTGGGGGACGCGGCGCCGGCTCCTTCCCCCGCTCCTGCCACCCTTTCCTCGACCGACCGACCCGAGTGAGGGAACGATGTCTCGACTCAGCCGCGAACAGAAGCGGGCGCGTTCCGCCGCGGGGGCCGCGTCCCGGGCGGATGCGGACTCCGGCCCGACCCCGATCGAGGTACGGGTGCCGGCTACCGGGCGGGACGGGGTTCCGGGTGCGGGGGCGACCGTGGGCGGGATGCCGGTGGTCGAGGAACCGGGCGAGCCGGTCCAGCAGGCCGTTCTGAACTACCTGCACCGCCTCGCGCTCGCCACGGGTCACCCGGTCCTCGCCACGGTCCACGACGAGCGGATCGGCTTCGTCGTGCCGATCCGGGTGTACGTCGACGGCTCCAGCGTGTTCACGGGGGACCCGGTGCGCGTCGGGGCGCCCGCACCGGTCGCCGCCGGTGCGCCGGCGGGGGACCCGGGCGCGGCCGCGCCCGGTGGTGCGCTTCCGTACATGGCCGCGGGACCCGGCGGACGTCCCGCGCCCGCACCGGTCGCCCGGACCGGCACCTCCGTGGCCCCCGCGACGGCCGAGGACGACGATCCGGCTCCGGCGGTCGCGGCACCCGCCTGGCCGGTCGACGGTGTGCCCGGCGAGGGGAGGCCCGCGGCGGGCGGTGCGCCGTCCGTTCCGGCCCCAGCGGAGACCGGGCCGCAGCGCCCGCGCCGCGACAAGCCCACGCACGTCCTGCGGGCGGTGGACACCCAGAAGCCGGCCCCGGGCACCACGGCCCCGACGTTCCCGCTGCGAGCGGTACCCGACCCGCAGGCGCCGGGCCCCGCCGCCACTGCGGAACGGGCACCCGCCGGGGACCGCACGCCCGGACACCGCGCGCCCGCACCGGACACCTCGGCGCCCGCGGCCGACGCACTCTCGCCGTCGCCGTCGCAGCCCATCGAACCCATCGAACCCATCGAGCCCATCGGGGCCGCCGGTTCCGCTGGGGCCGCCGGTTCCGGTTCCGTTGAGGCCGCTGGGGCCGCTGGGGCCGCCGGGACCGGCCGGGACGCGGCGCCGGTCCGCCCCGGCGGCACGGTCGCCACGTTCGCCCTGCGCGCCGTCCCCGAGCAGGCGGCGCTGATCACCGCGACTCCCGGCCCGGCCCAGGTGCTGCCGGACGCCCTGGGCGACGGCGTTCCGCTGCCGCCGCGGGAGACGGCCATGCCCGAGCCGCCGGCCCCCGGCACCGTCCTGCCGCCGACGGGAGTGTTCGGCCCGCCGCCGGCGACGCCTGTCCCGCCGCCCGCCGGGCCCGCCGGGCCCGTCGCGTCACCCGCGCCTGCAGCCGCCGACGCACCGCACGCGTCCGCGGCCATGGCGAAGCCGCCCACCTGGCCCACGCCCGCACCGTCGTCCGTGCAGAATCCCGAAGTGGTCGTGCCTCCCACCGCCGACGCGGACGGGGACCCCGTCCCCGCTCCACGCCCCGCCCCCGTTCGCCGCCCGGAGCCCCGCCGCAGGCCCGCACCGCTTCCGTCGGCCATCGCGGACGCCGAGGCGGACGGGGACGAGACCAAGGAGCCGCCCGTGCGGGAGTTCGACTCGGTGGCCGTGGCCGTCCTCGGGGACGAGTCCGAGGCCGCGCGGACGGGCGGCACGGGCGGGCCGCTCGCGGAGTCCATGGCCCGGATCAACGCGGCCGTGAAGCAGGGCCGCATCGAGGAGGCCGCCCGACTGGCCGAGCGGGCCGTCGCGGAGTCCGCGGCCGCGCTCGGCACGGACCACCCGGATGTGCTGCGCCTGCGCGAACTCACCTCGTACATCGCCTATCTGGCCGGGGACCCCCTGCGCTCCTTCCATCTGTCGCTCGACCTCGCCCGGATCCGCCACCGCCTTGGTGATCCGCGCGGCGCGTACGGCAATGTGCAGAGCGCGGCGGCCGCCTGGCGTGCCGTCCGCGACCCGGTCCAGGGACTGCACCTCGGCCGTGACCTCATCACCGTGTGGACCGGACTCACCGCCGACGAGGGCCCTGCCGCGGAGGACCTGGACCAGCTCGAGCGGGCCCGCGGCCGCATGGGCCGCCTCGCCGAACGCGCCCGCACCGCCCTCGCCGGCGAGCAGCCCTACGTGCAGTGAGCCGAGGGGCCCGGGACCTCGGCCGCCGGGCCCCCGCCCCCGGGGCTCTCCCCGCCTACAGCGCGGTTTCCACCGGATCGGTCCCCGCCGCCACACCGTCCGCCCGCTGCGCCGTGGCGCCCATCGTCCGGGCGGGGACGCCGGCGCCCGGAGCGCCGACGCCGGTCCTGAGCGTGCGGGCCGTGCGGCGGGCCGTGCGCAGTGCGTCGCCGGTCAGCAGCGACAGGGCGAGCCAGACCAGCGCGAAGCCCGTCCAGCGCTCGGGCGGCATCGCCTCGTGGAAGTAGAGGATGCCCAGCAGGAACTGGAAGACCGGCGCCAGGTACTGGAGCAGGCCGATCGTGGACAGCGGCACGCGGATCGCCGCCGCGCCGAAGCAGACGAGGGGGAGGGCGGTGACCAGGCCGGTGGCGGCGAGCAGCGCCGCGTGCCCCGGTCCCTGCGAGGTGAACGTCGAGTCGCCCCGCGCCGAGAGCCACATCAGATACACCAGCGCGGGCACGAACTGCACGGCGGTCTCCGCCGCCAGCGACTCCAGGCCGCCCAGGTTGACCTTCTTCTTCACGAGACCGTAGGTGGCGAAGGAGAAGGCCAGGCAGAGGGAGATCCACGGCGGCCGGCCGTAGCCGATGGTCAGCACGAGGACGGCGGCGAGACCGACCGCGACCGCCACCCACTGGGCCGGCCGCAGTCGTTCCTTCAGGATCAGCACGCCCATCGCGATGGTGACGAGCGGATTGATGAAGTAGCCGAGCGATGCCTCCACCACATGGCCGGTGTTGACGGACCAGATGTACACGCCCCAGTTGACGGTGATGACCGCCGCCGCGACGGCTATCAGCCCCAGCCTGCGCGGCTGCCGCAGCAGCTCCCCGGCCCAGGACCAGCGCCGCAGCACCAGCAGCGCCAGGGCGACCAGGCCCAGCGACCAGACCATGCGGTGGGCGAGGATCTCCACCGCCCCGGCGGGCTTCAGCAGGGGCCAGAACAGGGGGACGAGCCCCCACATCCCGTACGCCGCGAAGCCGTTCAGCAGACCTGTTCGCCGCTCACCCTTCGACTTCCCGGTCACGGGCCCCTCCTTCTCACGCGGCTGCTTGCTGCAGCCTCCACGAAGGTAGCGCCGAGGGCCCCCGCCTGTCATACCCGTATCGCCATACGGTCATGACAGGCGGGGCCGCGGGGGTGCTCACGGGGATGCGCGCGGGGATGCCCGAGGGGCCGGCGGGCGGGATCACTCCTTGAGCGCGGCGGCGATCGCGTCGGCGATCGGGGTAGTGGGCCGGCCGGTCAGACGGGACAGGTCGCCGGTGGTGACGGCCAGCTCGCCCCGCTCGATGGCCGCGTCGACGCCGGCGAAGACGACGGCGAGCGGCTCGGGCATGCCGACGCCGGTCAGGATGCCGGTGTAGACGTCGACCGGGACGGGGGTGTAGGGGATCTGCCTGCCGGTCTGCCGGCTCAGCTCGGCGGCGTACTCGGCGAAGCTCCACGCCGTGTCGCCGCTCAGCTCGTAGGTCGTGTTCTCGTGGCCCTCTCCGGTCAGCACCGCGACGGCGGCCGCCGCGTAGTCGGCCCGTGCGGCCGTGGCGAGTCGGCCCTCGCCGGCCGCCTGGACGACCGTCCCGTGCTCCAGGACGGGGGCGAGCTGCTCGGTGTAGACCTCGTGGTAGAAGTTGTTGCGCAGCAGCACATAGGGCAGGCCCGAGGCCACGATCGCCTCCTCGGTGCCCCGGTGGTCGTCGGCCAGAGCGGCCGTGAGACCGCCGGGACCACTGGTGTAGGCGAGGAGTGCGACGCCGGCGGCCCTGGCGGCGTCGAGGGCGGCCCGGTGCTGGGCGACCCGGTCCCGGCCCACCTCACTGCTGGAGACCAGCAGCACCTTGTCGCCCGCGGAGAAGACGCCGTCGAAGGTCTCGGGGGCGTCGTAGTCGGCGACCGCGATCCGCACGCCCCGCGCCGCCAGGCCGGAGGCCTTCTCCGGGTTGCGCACGACGGCGGTGACCCGGTCGGCCGGAACCTTCTCCAGCAGCTGCTCGATGACGTGACCGCCAAGGTGCCCGGTGGCTCCGGTGACGACGATGCTCATGATGAAAACTCCTCGTGGGCTGGTTCTTCCGCTCACCCTAGGAGCTGCGCTAACTCATCGAAAGTACCCACTTTGAAGTAAGGTACAGGCATGAGCGTAAGTACCCTGGGAGCCGCTGCGAACGCCAACGGCGAGGCGATGTGCCCGCACCGCCTGGTCCTGGAGCATGTCACCAGCCGCTGGGGCGTCCTCGTCCTCATCGCACTGCTGGAGCGCCGGCACCGCTTCAGCGAACTGCGCCGCGCGATCGGCAGGGTCAGCGAGAAGATGCTGGCGCAGACGCTGCAGACGCTGGAGCGCGACGGCCTGGTCCACCGGGACGCCCGGCCCGTGATCCCGCCGCGCGTCGACTACTCCCTCACCGAACTGGGCCGCGAGGCCGCCGCCCAGGTGAAGGAACTGGCGCTGTGGACCGAGCGGCGGATGGACGACGTGGAGAGGGCCCGCCGCGCATACGACGAGGCCCGGGCGTCCGCGCCCGGGCCCAGTGGACCGGGTGGTGTCCCCGGCGGCGGTCCGGTCGTCGACTAGCCGACCACGGTCCAGGTGTCGTTGCCGGTGAGGAGGGCGGCGAGGTCGCCCTTGCCGTTGTGCTCGATGGCGGTGTCGAGTTGGTCGGCCATGAGAGTGTCGTAGACGGGCCGGTCGACGGAGCGGAAGACGCCGATGGGGGTGCGGTGGAGGGTGTCGGGGTCGGCCAGGCGGGAGAGGGCGAAGGCGGTGGTGGGGCTGGGGTTGTGGGCGTCGTGGACGAGGATGTCGGCCTCGTTGTCCGGGGTGATGGTGACGACGTTCAGGTCGCCGGTGTGTGGGTCGCGGACGACGCCGTGTGTGTGGTCGGTGCCGAAGCGGATGGGCTGTCCGTGTTCGAGGCGGATGACGGCTTCGTCGGCGGTCTGCTTGTCCTTGAGGGGGTCGAAGGCGCCGTCGTTGAAGATGTTGCAGTTCTGGTAGATCTCCACCAGGGCGGTGCCGGGGTGGGCGGCGGCTTGGCGCAGGACCTCGGTGAGGTGTTTGCGGTCGGAGTCGATGGTGCGGGCGACGAAGGAGGCTTCGGCGCCGATGGCCAGTGACACCGGGTTGAAGGGTGCGTCCAGCGAGCCCATCGGGGTCGACTTGGTGATCTTGCCGAGTTCGGAGGTGGGGGAGTACTGGCCCTTGGTCAGGCCGTAGATGCGGTTGTTGAAGAGCAGGATCTTGAGGTTGACGTTGCGGCGCAGGGCGTGGATGAGGTGGTTGCCGCCGATGGAGAGGGCGTCGCCGTCGCCGGTGACGACCCATACGGACAGGTCGCGGCGTGAGGTGGCCAGTCCGGTGGCGATGGCGGGGGCGCGGCCGTGGATGGAGTGCATCCCGTAGGTGTTCATGTAGTACGGGAAGCGGGAGGAGCAGCCGATGCCGGAGACGAAGACGACGTTCTCCCGGGCCAGGCCGAGCTGGGGCATGAAGCCCTGGACGGCGGCGAGGATCGCGTAGTCGCCGCAGCCGGGGCACCACCGCACTTCCTGGTCGGACTTGAAGTCCTTCATGGACTGGCGGGCCTCGGCCTTGGGGACGAGGGAGAGCGCCTCGATCGTGTCCGTGCCTTCCTGGGTCGCATCAGGCATCGATGGCCTCCTTCAGCGCCGTGGCGAGTTGTTCCGCCTTGAACGGCATGCCGTTGACCTGGTTGTAGGAGTGGGCGTCGACCAGGTATTTCGCGCGGATGAGGGTGGCGAGCTGGCCGAGGTTCATCTCGGGGATGACGACCTTGTCGTAGCGTGCCAGGACTTCGCCGAGGTTGGGGGGGAAGGGGTTGATGTGGCGCAGGTGGGCCTGGGCGATGGGGGTCTGGGTGGTGCGTAGTCTGCGGACCGCCGCGGTGATGGGGCCGTAGGTCGAGCCCCAGCCCAGGACGAGTGTGCGGGCCTGGTCGGGGTCGTCGACGGTGAGGTCGGGGACCTGGATGCCGTCGATCTTGGCCTGGCGGGTGCGGACCATCAGGTCGTGGTTGGCGGGGTCGTAGGAGATGTTGCCGCTGCCGTCCTGCTTCTCGATGCCGCCGATGCGGTGTTCCAGGCCGGGGGTGCCGGGGATGGCCCAGGGGCGGGCGCGGGTGTGCGGGTCGCGTTTGTAGGGCCAGAACACCTCGGTGCCGTCGTCCAGGGTGTGGTTGGGGCTGGTGGCGAACTGCACCCGCAGGTCCGGCAGCTCCTCCGGTTCGGGGATGCGCCAGGGCTCGGAGCCGTTGGCCAGGTAGCCGTCGGACAGCAGGAAGACGGGGGTGCGGTAGGTCAGTGCGATCCGTGCGGCCTCCAGTGCGGCCTGGAAGCAGTCGGCCGGGGTGCGGGGTGCGACGACGGGTACGGGGGCCTCGCCGTTGCGGCCGTACATCGCCTGCAGCAGGTCGGCCTGCTCGGTCTTGGTGGGCAGTCCGGTGGAGGGTCCGCCGCGCTGGATGTCGACCACCAGCAGCGGCAGCTCCAGGGAGACCGCCAGCCCGATCGTCTCGCTCTTGAGTGCCACACCGGGGCCGGAGGTGGTGGTCACCGCCAGCGAGCCGCCGAAGGCGGCGCCCAGCGCCGCGCCGATCCCGGCGATCTCGTCCTCGGCCTGGAAGGTGCGCACACCGAAGTTCTTGTGCCGGGACAGTTCGTGCAGGATGTCGGAGGCGGGGGTGATGGGGTAGGAGCCCAGGAACAGGGGCAGGTCCGCCTGCCGGGAGGCGGCGATCAGGCCGTAGGCCAGGGCCAGGTTGCCGGAGATGTTGCGGTAGGTGCCCACCGGGAAGGCCTTCGCGGCCGGGGCGACCTCGTAGGAGACGGCGAAGTCCTCGGTGGTCTCGCCGAAGTTCCAGCCGGCCCGGAAGGCGGCGATGTTCGCCGCCGCGATGTCGGGTTTCCTGGCGAACTTGGACTGCAGGAACGCTTCGGTGCCCTCGGTGGGCCGGTGGTACATCCACGACAGCAGGCCCAGCGCGAACATGTTCTTGCTGCGTTCGGCTTCCTTGCGGGTCAGGTCGAAGTCCTTGAGTGCCTCCACGGTCAGTGTGGTCAGCGGCACGGGGTGGACGTGGTAGCCCTCCAGTGAGCCGTCCTGGAGCGGGCTGGTGTCGTAGCCGACCTTCTGCAGCGCGCGTTTGGTGAACTCGTCGGTGTTGACGATGATCTCCGCGCCGCGTGGCAGGTCGGCGACGTTCGCCTTCAGTGCGGCCGGGTTCATCGCGACCAGGACGTTCGGGGCGTCGCCGGGGGTGAGGATGTCGTGGTCGGCGAAGTGCAGCTGGAAGGAGGAGACGCCCGGCAGGGTGCCGGCGGGAGCGCGGATCTCGGCGGGGAAGTTCGGCAGCGTGGACAGGTCGTTGCCGAAGGACGCCGTCTCGGAGGTGAAACGGTCACCGGTGAGCTGCATACCGTCACCGGAGTCACCCGCGAACCGGATGATCACCCGGTCGAGCTTGTGTACGTCCTTCGCGCCCGCCGGTTTGCGCTGTTCTCCTACGACGGCTCCGTCCGCCTGCTCCGCTGGACTGCTGACCTGGCTGGTCACTGAACTGGACCTCCCTCGAGGCGGCTGTCTGGGGTCGGCCGTCCCACCGGCCTTCCCAGGATCAACCCTACGTCGGTAAGGGTCGCCTTCCCTCGGCCGTTCGCATGATGGACACGAAGGTGAGACGAATCGGCGCCCTGACTTGTGATGATGTGCCCGCCCCCCGACGCTGCTTCGGAAGACGCTCCCTGCTCGTCCTTCGGTTCTGGTGGCTCGGTGCCGGACGGCTCCGGGGCCTCGGTGGAGGCCGTCGAGGCCCTGCCGGGCGGCCGGCCCCCGGACGTCGCCGCCCCGCTGTCTGACACAGTGTCAGCCGATCATGAGTTGAGGTAGGTGAGAACGGCCAGAACACGCCGGTGATCCCCGTCACTCTGGGACAGACCGAGCTTCAGGAAGATATTGCTGACGTGCTTCTCGACGGCTCCGTCGCTCACGACGAGCTGCCGGGCGATCGCGGAGTTGGTGCGCCCCTCGGCCATCAGCCCCAGGACCTCCCGCTCCCGCGGGGTGAGCGCGGCGAGCACGTCCTGCTTGCGGCTGCGCCCGAGCAGCTGTGCAACCACCTCGGGGTCCAGCGCGGTCCCTCCCCGGGCCACCCGCACCACGGCGTCCACGAACTCACGCACCTCGGCGACCCGGTCCTTGAGCAGATAGCCGACGCCGCGGCTGGAACCCGCCAGCAGCTCGGTGGCATACCGCTCCTCCACGTACTGCGACAGCACGAGCACACCGATCCCGGGGTGCGCCTTGCGCAGGCGCACCGCGGCCCGGACTCCCTCGTCCGTGTGCGTCGGCGGCATCCGCACGTCGGCGACGACGACATCGGGCAATTCGCCGCGGTCCGCCAGCTCGGTGATGGTCTTGATGAGTGCTTCCCCGTCCCCGACACCGGCGACGACGTCATGCCCGCGGTCTGTCAACAGCCGGGTCAGGCCCTCCCTGAGCAGCACTGAATCCTCGGCGATGACCACCCGCACCCTGTCCTCCACGATCCTCGGCCCCCCGAGCCTTCCTTTTCAGGCCGTGCGTCCTGTGCGTCCGGCGGTGTCTTCGGCGGCCGGTCGTCCTGCCGCCTCTTCGGCACCTCAGTATCGCGCGATCCCCGAACGCTCACCGGGCCTGTGGATAACCCCGGTGTGTCCTGTGCGAGCGCCGCCGGGGAGGGGAAGGGAAGGGAGGAGGGGGTTCGGAGCGTGGGGGAGACCGCTCCCGGTGTCGTACCCGCATGTTCTGCACGCCGGCCCTCTGCGGCTGCCCCGGCCGACGGACGAGCAGGGGGACAGCCGCGCCGCCGGGGGTGACCGCCCAGGGCGTTCAGGGGCAGGCAGTGCACGTGGGGGTCGTCAGGCCGACCGCCACGGCAGTTCGGCGGTGATCCGGGTCGGCCCCCCGGCCGGCGAGTCGACGACCAGGATCCCGTCCACCGCGTCGAGCCGCCCCGCCAGCCCGGCCAGTCCCGACCCGCCGGAGGCGTCCGCACCTCCCACTCCGTCGTCCGACACCTGCAGCAGCAGCCTGTCGTCCACCCGCCACACATCCACCGACGCCCGCGACGCCCGGGCGTGCTTGCTGACGTTCTGCAACAGCTCCGACACCGTGAAGTACGCGATCCCCTCGATCGCCGGCGCCGGCCGCGACGGCAGATCCACATCCACCTGCACCGGGACGGTGCACCGCGACGCCACCGCCGACAGCGCCGCGTCCAGCCCCCGGTCCGTCAGCACCGCCGGATGGATCCCGCGCGCGAGGTCCCGCAGCTCCTGAAGCGCCGTCTTCACCTCGCCGTGCGCCTCGTCCACCATCCGCGCAGCCGCCTGCGGATCCTCCGCCAGCTTCTCCTTCGCCAGACCGAGATCCATGGCCAACGCCACCAGCCGGGCCTGCGCCCCGTCGTGCAGATCCCGTTCTATGCGCCGCAGATCCGCCGCCGCTGTGTCGACCACGACCCCACGGTCCGACTCCAGCTCCACCACCCGCGTCGCCAGCCGCGACGGTCCGAGCAGCCCGTGCACCAGCAGCCGGTCCACCGTCGTCAATCCCCGCACGATCCACGGCGTGGCCAGGGTGAACAGCAGACCCACCAGCGCGGTCACCGTGATCTCGAACGGGTTGTCGAGGTAGATGTGGTGGGTCTCGTCGCCGTACAGCTGTATTCCGCCCTGACCGGCGTACACGGGGAAGACCCAGAACCACAGCGGGTACGTCAGCAGCGCCCACCCGGTCGCCCAGAGGCTCACCCCCACGGAGAAGGAGAAGGTGGCCCAGGGGAACTGCACCACCGTGTACAGCATGTGCCGCCACGACGTCCCGCTCTTGAGCACCGCCCAGACCCACCCCATGGGCCCGCCCCGCCGCACCGGCACCGACTCCGGGTCGGCCACCTCCAGCCCCAGCAGCGCCCGCGCCCGCACCCGCTCCAGCGCCCCGAACCCGCGGCAACCGGCGAGCGCCGCCGCGAGCAGCGGAATCCCGACGAACGTCACCAGGAGCCCGGCCCCGAGCGAGAACATCGTCACGCTGTAGGTGAACATCATGATCCCGATCGGCAGGCTCAGCAGCAGATAGCAGAACTCCTTCCAGCTGCGCCCCTCGACCGGCGCCCGCAGAGCGGCAGGAAGCCGGTGCGTCCGCCCCCGGGCGCCCTGGAATGCAGGGCCGTCCCACTCTCCGTACCCCTGCCCGTACCGCGTGGCCATCGGCGTCGTCCGTTCCCCTCGTCGTCCGTCCCGGCGCGGCCTGCCTGCTCGGCCGGCCCCGGCTCGTACCTCCACTCTGCTGGCCCCGGGCCGACCGAGCCATGGAGCGGGTCGGCGTCTTCGACCGGGGGTTTTCCCTACCCCCGCGTGCCCGGGCAGGGCGTCACGCGCCCCTACCGTCCGCCGTGCACCGGACGCCGGACGTCGTCCCCCCGCTCCCGCCACGGCAGCTCCGCCGTGATCGTCGTGGGCCCGCCCACCGGCGAGTCGACGACGAACAGGCCGTCGACCGCGCCCAGCCGCTCCGCGAGCCCCGCCATGCCGCTGCCTGCGTCGAGGCGGGCGCCGCCACGGCCGTCGTCCCGTACCTGCATGAGCAGCCGCTCGTCCGCGCGCCACACGTCGACGGTGGCGGTTCTGGCCCCGCTGTGCTTGCTGATGTTCTGCAGCAGCTCGGACACCGTGAAATAGGCGATGCCCTCGATCGCCGCGGCCGGCCTCGCCCGGAGGTCCACGGTCACCTTCACCGGCACCGTGCAGCGCGCGGCCACCGATGACAGGGCGGCGTCCAGACCGCGGTCGGTGAGGATCGCCGGATGGATGCCGCGCGCGAGGTCCCGCAGCTCCTGAAGGGCCAGCTTCACCTCGCCGTGCGCCTCCTCGACCATCGCGGCCGCCGAGTCGGGGTCCTCGAGCAGCTTCTCCTTGGCCAGCCCGAGGCCCATCGCCAGGTTCACCAGCCGGGCCTGCGCACCGTCATGCAGATCGCGCTCGATACGCCGCAAATCTGCCGCCGCCGTGTCCACGACCACCCCGCGGTCGGATTCCAGTTCGGCGATGCGCCGCTCCAGCTCGTCGGAGGGGGACAGCAGACCGCGCACCATCGCACGGTCCCCATGGGTCAGCCCGCGGGCGATGAACGGCAGGACCGGCCACAGGAGGAACAGCGACACGAGCGTCACCGTGAAGGTGAGGATCCCCCAGGGCAGCCGTATGGAGTGGTACAGGACCGTCCTCCAGCCCACCGGGTCTCTCAGCGCCATCCACAGCCGCGGGAAGACACCGCCGGTCCGGTGCAACGGCAGCGGGCTCGGCTCCTCCACCCGCACACCGAGCAGCGCCCTGGCCCGTGCCCGCTCCCACTTGCCCAACTGCCGCGCGCCCAGCAGCCCCGCAGCCAGGACCGGGAGGCCGATCACGGTCACGGTCAGCCCGGCCCCCGTGGACAGCACCGTCACCGCGTAGACGAACCCGATCAGCGACATCGGGAGATTTGCGAGCAGATACGCGATCTCCCGCCAGGTGTGCCCGTCCAGGGCGAATCGCGCGGGAGGCGGGCTGTCGCCGCCCCGGGTGCCGGAGCCCGTGATGCGTTCGGTCATTTCCGCCAGCCTCGTTCGGTCATGTCCGCCAGCCTGCCGCGTGGCGCGGCCCGGCGCCATGAGGCGGACCTCCGGGGGATCACTGGGGCAAACCCCACCCTCGCGGGATCCGACTGCCCCACGCGTGACGGGCTGCTTACGCTTTCTTTAGGAGGGCCTAGACTCCCGTGCGTACAGATCGTCGAACACAAGGTTCACCAGGGTCACGAGGTCAGGGAGCGAGGAGCTGACGTGCCGGATCCGACCGCCGTCGCTGTCATGGCGGAGACCGGGAGCGCGGAGACTGGAAGCGTGGGAACCGGGAGCATGGGGACCGGAGGCGTGGTGACCCCCGGGAACGTCCTCGCGTCCGGCTACTTCCACTCCTACTCCGTCGTCGGGCTGCTCGCCGTCGTCGGCGTGCTCTTCGTCGCCGTGGCCTTCGGCGCGAGCCGCCTCCTGCGCCCGGTCGTGCCCACCCCCGAGAAACTCCTGACGTACGAATGCGGCGTCGACCCCGTCGGCGAGGGCTGGGCCCACACGCAGGTCCGGTACTACGTCTATGCGTTCCTGTACGTGATCTTCGCGGTCGACTCGATCTTCCTCTTCCCGTGGGCGACGGTCTTCGCCGATCCCCGGTACGGCGCGACCACGCTCGTGGAGATGTTCGTCTTCCTCGGCTTCCTGGCCGTGGGGCTGCTGTACGCCTACAAGAAGGGCGTCCTGGCATGGACGTGAACCCCTCGACCCCCTCGGCCGCCGAGGCGGTGCCGCTGCCGGAACCGAAGCGGCTCGGCACGCTCGCCCGCCTGGCCCCCGAGCCGATGAAGGTGGTCCTGAACTGGGGCCGCCGCTACTCGCTGTGGGTGTTCAACTTCGGCCTCGCCTGCTGCGCGATCGAGTTCATCGCCGCGTCGATGGCCCGCCACGACTTCATCCGCCTCGGAGTCATCCCGTTCGCGCCCGGTCCGCGCCAGGCGGACCTGATGGTCGTCTCCGGCACGGTCACGGACAAGATGGCCCCAGCCGTCAAACGCCTGTACGAGCAGATGCCCGAGCCGAAGTACGTCATCTCCTTCGGCGCGTGCTCGAACTGCGGTGGCCCCTACTGGGACTCGTACTCCGTCACGAAGGGCGTCGACCAGATCATCCCGGTGGACGTCTACGTTCCCGGCTGCCCGCCGCGGCCGGAGGCGCTGCTCCAGGGCATCCTCAAGCTCCAGGAGAAGATCGCCCGCGAGTCGCTCGGGGAGCGGTTCGGCTCGTCGCGGCCCTCCACCTCCGCCCTGCAGAGCGGCCTGGTACGGCCGCCGTCCGCGGCTCCCGCCCCGGAGACCGGTTCCACGGTGGGCCCGGGCCCGGCTTCGGGGGAGGGACGATGACCGGGGTGGGCTGGCTGCCGGCACCGGCCGAGGAGCTCTTCGGCCCCGAGGCCGTGGCCGAGGAGTCGTACGCGGTCCTGACGGTCGATGTGCCGCCGACGGCCTGGACCGCGGCGCTCCGGGCCGCACGCGACGACCTGGGCTGCACCTACTTCGACTGGCTGAGCGCGGTCGACGAGCCGGGCACGGGCCTGCGCGTCTCGGCCCACGTGGTGGCCCTGTCCCCGGTCCGCCGTCTCCTCCTGCGTACGACGGTCCCGCACGATGCCCCGGTCCTCCCCTCCGCCGTGGCGGTCTACGCGGGCGCCGCCTGGCACGAACGCGAAACCCACGAGATGTTCGGCGTGACCTTCGAGGGCCACCCGGGGCTGGAGCACCTGCTCCTGCCCGAGAGCTTCGAGGGCCACCCCCTGCGCAAGGACTTCGTGCTGGCGGCCCGAGTCGCCAAGGCATGGCCCGGCGCCAAGGAACCGGGGGAGTCCGACCACGGCGGCCCCAAGCGTCGCCAGATGCTGCCCCCGGGTGTCCCCGACCCCAACGAGTGGGGTCCCCTCAAGGGCCAGCTTCCGCCGGCTCCGGCCCGCCCGGCCCGCGCCGCGGGCCGCGCCGCGGGCGAACGCCCGGTCCGCCGCACCCGCACGGCGGCCGAGGGCTCGGCGAGCCAGGCTCCGGCCGAGGGCGCCACCACGGAGACCGCTCCGGGCGCGCCGCGGCGTGCGCGCAGCGCGTCGGAAGGCTCGGCCTCGCAGCGCGGGGCGGCGGCCGGCGCGGGGGCCCCGGCTCCGGCCGGGCCGCGGCGTGCGCGCAGTGCGTCCGAGGGCTCCGCCTCCCAACGTGCGGCCGCTCCGGCGGCAGAGGGCACGGCCCCCGCGCCTCGCACCGCACCGAGCAGCTCGGACGCGCCCTGGCACCACGCCCGCCCGGCCTTCGACGAGCCCGAACCCTCTCCCGGCCAGGGCCAGGGCCAGGGCCAGGGCCAGGGCCCGGAACCGGCGGCCGGGGCGGAGACCGCAGACGGGACCGGAGCCGGAGCCGGGACCGGAGCCGAGCCGGGCGCGGCCGGCCGTGAAGCCGGTCCCCGTGAAGCCGCCGACACCGGCGAAGCCCGCAGCCCCGGCGAATCCCGCAGGCATGGTGAAGGCCACCCCGGCGACGCTGAACCCCCCGGTCCCGGCCCCTCTGACGCGGCCGCCACTCGGGACGAGACCGCCACCCCCGACGATTCCACCGGAGGCACGCAGTGAATGGCGCACTCGACGTCGCCCTGCGACTCCTCGTGGTCTTCGTCGTCTTCCTCACCTTCCCCCTGATCGTGGGCCAGACCGAACACAAGGTCATGGCGCACATGCAGGGCCGCCTCGGCCCGATGTACGCCGGCGGGTTCCACGGCTGGGCGCAGCTCGTCGCCGACGGCGTGAAGTTCGCGCAGAAGGAGGACATCGTCCCCGCGGGCGCGGACCGCCGTATCTTCCAGATGGCCCCCGCCGTCGCGCTCCTCCCGTATCTGCTCGTGCTCCTCGCGATCCCGATCGGCCCCGGCGAGGGCGCCGTCGGTCAGGTCATCGACGCGGGCATCTTCTTCGTCCTGGCCGTGATGGGCGTCGGCGTCCTCGGCTCCCTCATGGCCGGCTGGGCCTCCGCCAACAAGTTCTCCCTCCTCGGCGGCCTGCGCACCGCGGCCCAGCTCCTCGCCTACGAACTTCCGATGCTGCTCGCCGCCGCCTCTGTGGCGATGGCGGCGGGCACCGTCTCACTGCCGGGCATCGTCGGCGCCTTCGAGTGGTGGTGGCTGCCCTGGCAGATCGTCGGCGCGATCGTCTTCTTCGTCGCCGGCCTCGCCGAGCTGCAGCGGCCGCCCTTCGACATGCCCGTGGCCGACTCGGAGATCATCTTCGGTGCGTACACCGAGTACACCGGTCTCCGCTTCGCCCTGTTCCTCCTCGCCGAGTACGCCGGAATCGTCGTCCTGTGCGGTCTGACCACCGTCCTGTTCCTGGGCGGCTGGCACGGCCCGTGGGGCGCCGAGGGGCTCGGCTGGCTCTGGACGCTGCTGAAGACCGCGCTCCTCGCCTTCGTCGTCATCTGGCTGCGGGTCACCTACCCGCGCCTGCGCGAGGACCAGCTCCAGAAACTCTCCTGGACGCTCCTCGTCCCCCTCTCCCTCGCCCAGATCGCCCTCACCGGCATCGTCAAGGTGGTGATCTCCTGATGTCCCGCCCCTCGCCGGGCCGGCGCCCCGCAACGACGCCCTCCGGACGGTCCCGCCTGTCGATCCCCGGCTCCGGTCTGGCCAAGGGCCTGGCCGTCACCCTCCGCACCATGACGAAGAGGTCCGTCACCGAGCAGTACCCGGACACCCAGCCCGACCTCCCGCCCCGCAGCCGTGGCGTCATCGGCCTCTTCGAGGAGAACTGCACGGTCTGCATGCTGTGCGCCCGTGAGTGCCCGGACTGGTGCATCTACATCGACTCCCACAAGGAGACGGTGCCGCCCGCCACCCCCGGCGGCCGTGAGCGCAGCCGCAACGTCCTGGACCGCTTCGCCATCGACTTCTCCCTCTGCATGTACTGCGGTATCTGCATCGAGGTGTGCCCCTTCGACGCCCTGTTCTGGTCCCCGGAGTTCGAGTACGCCGAGACCGACATCCGCGACCTCACCCACGAACGCGACAAGCTCCGCGAGTGGATGTGGACGGTGCCCGCCCCGCCCGCCATCGACCCGGGCGCCGAGGAGCCGAAGGAAATGGCCGCCGCCCGCAAGACCGCCGAGAAGCTGGCCGCCACCCAGGCCGAACCGACCGACCCGCAGGAGGGAGAGTCATGAGCCCTGCCTCCGCCGTACTGTCCACGGCCACGGCCGCCGGGACGCACGGTTTCCTCTCGCCGACCGGCGTCGAGGTCGCCTTCCTGCTCGTCGGCCTGGTCACCTTCGGCGCCGCGCTGGTGACCGTGACCACCAAGCAACTGGTGCACGCGGCCCTGTGGCTCGTGGGCGCCCTCGGCGGGCTGGCCGTCGAGTACCTCCTGCTCACCGCCGAGTTCATCGCCTGGATGCAGGTCCTCATCTACGTGGGTTCCGTGGTCGTCCTCCTCCTCTTCGGTCTCATGCTCACCAAGGCGCCCATCGGCCGCTCCCCGGATGCGGACTCCGGCAACCGCTGGGCCGCCCTCACCGTGGCCGTCGCCGCCGCGACCGCCCTGGTCTGGGTGGTCGTCGACGCCTTCCGCACGACCTGGATCGACCTCGACGGCCCCGCCTCCGGCTCCACGAAGGTCACCGGCGCGAGCCTGTTCCAGAACTGGGTCCTCCCCTTCGAGGCCCTCTCCGTCCTCCTGCTTGCCGCTCTGGTCGGCGCCATCGTCCTCTCCCGCAAGAGGAAAGCGGACGCGGCGACCACCGCCCCCGCCGCCGCGGCCGTCCCGGGCGGCCGCAGCG
The DNA here is from genome assembly GCF_055632315.1 of Streptomyces sp. PSU-S4-23. Classification (NCBI taxonomy): domain Bacteria; kingdom Bacillati; phylum Actinomycetota; class Actinomycetes; order Kitasatosporales; family Streptomycetaceae; genus Streptomyces; species Streptomyces sp. PSU-S4-23. The sequence goes on from NZ_JBVMUU010000002.1 coordinate 5,072,493, forward strand.
ACAAGGAGGGCGTCCGCTGATGCACCTCGTCTATCCCGCCGTGCTCTCCGCCCTCCTCTTCTGCACGGGCCTGTACGGCGTCCTCGCCCGCCGCAACGCGATCCTCGTCCTGATGTCGGTCGAGCTGATGCTCAACGCCGTCAACCTCAACCTCGTCGCCTTCGACGTGTGGCTCAGCAGGGCCGCCAGCGAAACCCTGCACTCCGGCCAGGCCCTGACCCTGTTCACCATCGCCATCGCCGCCGCCGAGATCGGCATCGGCCTCGCGATCGTCCTCGCCGTCTACCGCAACCGGGGCACCTCCGACATCGACAGACTCCGCGACACCGCCGAGGGCCGTGAAGGCGACACCCCTGCGGCCGAGAAGGCTGAGGCCACCGCGTGACCACGACCACCCTCGCCGTCCTCGTTCCTCTCCTTCCGTTCCTGGGCGCCTCGGCCGGCCTGCTGCTCGGCCGCACGGCCCCCGGCTTCGTCCGCCCGCTCGCCGTCCTGCCGACGTTCGCGTCGCTCGTGGTGGCCGTGCTGGTCGCCGCGCGCCAGGGCGGTGGCCGCGCCGTCGACTCGGCCACCGAGCTCACCCCCACCGGCTCGGTCCCCATCGAGCTGGCCCTGCACATCGACGGCTTCGCGGCCCTCGTCGCCGTCCTGGTCGGCGTCGTCGCCACCTGTGTGCAGATCTACTCGACGGGCTACCTGCACGACGATCCGCGGTATCCCTCCTACGCGGCTCTCGTCTCCCTGTTCAGCTCCGCGATGCTCCTGGTCGTCTACTCCGGTGATCTGATCGTGCTGCTGGTCGGCTGGGAAGTGATGGGCATCTGCTCGTACTTCCTGGTCGGCCACTACTGGGAGACGCCCGAGGCCCGTGCCGCGTCCATCAAGGCGTTCCTGGTCACCAAGCTCGGCGATGTCCCCTTCCTCATCGGGCTGTTCGCCCTCGGCACCGATGCGGGCTCCTTCCGCATCACGAAGGTGCTGGGGGCCGTCGCGACCGGCGGACTGCATCACCCGACCCTTGTCGCCCTGCTGCTCCTGGCCGGAGTGGCGGGCAAGTCGGCGCAGTTCCCGCTGCACACCTGGCTTCCCGACGCGATGGCGGGCCCCACCCCCGTCTCGGCACTGATCCACGCCGCGACGATGGTCGCCGCCGGTGTCTACTTCATCGCCCGTCTCCTCCCGGTCTTCGAGGCGTCCTCCGCCGCGATGGTGGTCCTCGCCGTCATGGCCGCCGTCACGATGGCCGGCTCGGCGCTCGCCGCGCTCGCCCAGGACGACATCAAGCGTGTCCTCGCCTACTCGACGATCGGCCAGCTCGGCTACATGACCGGCGCCCTCGCCGTCGGCGACCGCGGTGCCGCCGTCTTCCACCTCCTCGCCCATGGCGCCTTCAAGGCGCTGCTGTTCCTCGCCGCCGGCGTGATCATCCATGCCGCCGGCACCAACTCGCTGGCCGCCATGTCCCGCATGAAGGACCTGCGCGTCCGTGTTCCCGACGCCTACTGGACGATGACCGTGGCGCTCCTCGCGCTCGCCGCGATCCCGCCGTTCGCCGGCTTCTTCTCCAAGGAGTCCGTCCTCGGTGCCGCCGAGCGTGTCGCCACCGGCCACACCGAACACGCACCCGGCGCCGCCGGCTGGGTCGTCCTCGTCGTCGGTCTGGCCACGGCTCTGCTCACCGCCGCGTACGCGTGCCGCCTGTGGTTGCTGGCCTTCCGCGGCCACGGCGCCGAGGCCCCCGACCACGGCAGACAGCCTCTCGTCATGAACACCGTGCTGTGGGTGCTCGCCGTGCCATCGCTCGCGTTCGGACTCACGTACCGCGTTCTGCCCGACTGGTTCGACGGCGGCGATCTGACACCGACGCTGACAACCTCCGTTCTCGGCACCGGTCTCGCCCTGACCGGCGCGCTCGTGACATACGCCGCCTGGCGCCACACCACCGCGCTCGCGGGCCGTGCGGCACTGGGCGCGGTCGCCGCCCACCCCGAGGGGGGCGCCGGTGCCGTGGAGGCCGAGGCCATCGCGACCCATGCGCCGGCGTACGGCGGCGTGGCCTACACAGCGGACCCGGCTGACCCGGGCCGCCTCCTGCTCGGCCCGCTGCACCGCCATGCGGCCGTCGGCTTCCACCTGGACGCGGTGTACGAGGCGCTCTTCGTCCGCCCGGTCAGAGCCGGAGCGAGCCTGGTCCGGTTCCTGGACCGCGAGGTCATCGAGACCTATGTACGCGGCGCGGCCGCCCTGCCCCGCCTGCTCGGCGCGGCCGTGCGACGCGCCCAGACCGGCAATGTGCAGACCTATGTGAGCGCGTTGCTCGCCGGCACCCTCGTCCTGGCGGTGGCCGCCCTCCTCGTCGCCACGGGAGCGTGAGCAGGCGTGATCGATATCAGCGAGTCCGTGATGCAGTTCCTGCTGGCGTTCATCGTCGTCGCGCCGCTCCTCGGCGCGCTCACGGCGCTCCTGCCGGCCCCGCCCGGGCTGAAGGGGAAGTCGCCCGAGCACGCCGTGCTGCGGCACGGCGTGACGGTCACCGGCGCCGTGCTCATCGCGGCGATCGTCCTCGCACTCGGCTTCGACCACGACCACCCGTCGACGATGCAGGCCACAACCGACATCAGCTGGATCCCCGCGCTCGACGTACGGATCCACCTCGGCACGGACGGCATCTCCCTCCCCCTTCTCGTTCTGACCGCGCTGCTGACCTTCCTCTGCGCGCTCTACTCCTACTTCAAGATGCCTTCGGGCCCGTCCCCGAAGGCGTTCGTCGCCCTGCTGCTCGTCCTCGAGTCCGGCACCCTCGCGGCCTTCGCCGTCCTCGACCTGCTGCTGTTCTTCCTCGCGTTCGAGATGGTGCTCATCCCGATGTACTTCCTCATCGCCCGCTGGGGCGGTGAGGGGCGGACCCGGGCGGCCTGGAGGTTCATCCTCTACACGCTGCTCGGCTCCGTCGTCATGCTGCTCGGCCTGCTCCTGATCGGAATCAAGGCGGGCACGTTCGACATGGTGGCACTCGCCACTGACAACGGCCGGTCCCTCACCACATCCGTGCAGGTCATCGCGGTCTTGGCGATCGGCATCGGGCTCGCGGTCAAGACGCCGATGTGGCCGCTGCACAGCTGGCTGCCCGACGCCCACACCGCCGCGCCCACCGTCGGTTCAGTCCTGCTGGCCGGTGTCCTGCTGAAGATGGGTACATACGGGTTCGTCCGGATTCTCCTGCCCGGTGTGCCCGACGGCTTCCACACCTTCGCGCCCTATCTCGCCGCCTTCGCGGTCGTCGGGATCGTCTACGGGTCCCTCGCCTGCCTCGCCCTCGCCAAACGGGGCGCGAAGGGTGACCTCAAGCGGCTCGTCGCCTACTCCTCCGTCGGCCACATGGGCTTCGTACTGCTCGGCATCGCGACCGCGACCCCCACCGGCGTGAACGGGGCCCTGTTCGCCAACATCGCCCACGGCCTCATCACCGGCCTCCTCTTCTTCCTGGTGGGCGCCCTGAAGGACCGCACGGGCACGACCGACCTCGACACCCTGGCCGAGGAGACCGGCGCCGCCCTCTACGGCAGGGCCCCCCGCCTCGGCGGCCTGCTCGCCTTCGCCGCCGTCGCCTCACTCGGCCTGCCGGGACTGGCCGGGTTCTGGGGCGAGATGCTGGCGATGTTCGGCGCCTTCAAGCCCGCCGCCGGCCTCAGCCGCGCCGCCTTCCTCACCTTCATGGCGGTCGCCGTGTTCGGCACCCTTCTCACCGCCGCCTACCTGCTCATCGTCGTACGGCGCGTCTGCATGGGCGTGGTGACCGAGGAAGCCCCGAAGCTCGCCGATGTCCACACGTACGAATTCGCGGCCTGGACGCCGCTCGTCGCCCTCACCGTCGTCGCCGGCCTGTGGCCGAAGGCACTCCTCGGCCTGACCGACCCGGCCGTGCAGCAGCTCCTCGCAGGAGGCACCCGATGAGCTCCCTCGTCCAGTCCGTCGACTGGTTGTCGATCGCGCCGCCCACCATCGCGGCGGTCGCCGGACTGGCCGTCCTCGTCGCCGACCTGTTTCTCGCAGAGCGGAACAAGGCCCTCCTCGGCTGGGTGTCCATCGCGGGACTGGCCGCCGCGGCGCTCATGCTGCTGCCCCTCCTCGACGCCGACCGCGCCACCTTCTGCCTCACGGGTGATCCGCAGGTCTGCAGCTACGTGGCGGACCGCTTCACACTCGTCATCCAGTTCCTGGTCCTCGGGGGTGCCCTCCTCGCGGCCCTCCTGTCCGTCACCGCCCTGAAGGACGCCGGGAAGGACGCCGGGAAGGAACTCCCCGAGGGGGAGTTCTGGTTCCTGCTCCTGTCCTCGGCGGCCGGCGCGGCCCTGCTGCCCGCCTCCCGCGACCTGGCGACCCTCGTCGTCGCCCTTGAGGTCGCCTCCCTGCCCGCGTTCGCCCTCGTCGGCATACGGCACGGGGACAAACGCTCCTCCGAAGCGGCCCTGAAGTTCTTCCTGTCGTCCGTCACCGCGACCGCGGTCAGCCTCCTGGGCATCAGTTTCGTGTACGCGTCCACCGGCACCCTCTACCTCACCCAGGTGGCCGAACGGATCCAGCATGTGGACGGCCCCCTCCGCACGCTCGCCCAGGCGGGCGTCGTGCTCGCCCTGGTGGGCTTCGCCTTCAAGACGGCCGCCGTCCCGTTCCACTTCTGGGTGCCCGACACCTATGTGGGCGCACCCCTGCCGGTCGCCGCCTACCTGTCGGTCGTCGGCAAGGCGGTCGGCTTCTCCGGCCTGATCCTGGTCACCGTGGTCGCCCTGCCCACGTACTCCGACGTGTGGGGCCCGGCGCTCGCCGCGCTGGCGGCACTCACCATGACCGTCGGCAACGTGGGCGCCCTCCGGCAGCAGGCCACGCGCGCGTACAGCGCGGTACGCCTGCTCGCCTGGTCCTCCATCGGCCAGGCCGGCTACCTCCTGGTCCCGGTCGCCGCGGCCGCCTACTCCAAGGATGTGCAGAAGCCGATCGGCTCCACCGTCGCGTACGCCCTGATGTACGCGGTGGTGAACCTCGGCGCCTTCGCCGTGGCCGCCCTCGTGGGCCGTAGGAGCACCCTGAACCGGGTCAGCGACTACCGCGGCCTGTACGCGTCGAACCCCCTTGCCGCCCTGCTCCTGGCGTTCTTCCTGCTCTGCCTGGCCGGCCTGCCGCCGGGCATCATCGGTCTCTTCGCCAAGGTCACCGTCTTCTCCGCGGCCGTCGACGCGGGCCTCGGCTGGCTCGCCGTGGTGATGGCCGCCAACGTGGTGATCGCGCTCGTCTACTACCTCCAGTGGACGGCCCTGCTCTTCCGCGCCTCCGAGGGCGAGCCGGAGAAACATCGCGTTCCGGCCCCGCTCACCGCGGCCATCGGCCTGACCGCCGTCGTGGGCATCGCCCTGTCCGGAGCGCCCCAGCTGGTGCTCCGTTTCTCGGCCACCGGCCTGTTCTGACGGGCGTCCTCACGCGCGCGGGCACCCGAGGCCCCGCAGGCGGGGACGGCGGGACGGCACCGGGCCGCATCACCCGGGGGGCTCACGTGCTCCGATGCGCGCACAAGGGAACTTGCGCTCCTCGCCTGGCGTTGACCAGTGCGGGAGGGTCCACTGAGAAGTGGAGTCAACAGCATTCGCAGACAAAGGGTTCCCCTGCCGTACCACTTGGAGGGCGTACCGTGCACCGCCGGCACAACGGGCTCAGGACCGCAGTACTCCTCGGGGGACTGTCCGCACTCATCATCGTCATCGGCAGCTTCTTCGGGCGTACCGGTCTGATCGTCGCGGTTCTCATCGCGATCGGCACCAACGCGTACGCGTACTGGAACAGCGACAAGCTGGCGCTGCGCGCGATGCGCGCCCGCCCGGTGAGCGAGTTCGAGGCCCCTGGGCTGTACCGCATGGTCCGCGACCTGTCCAACCAGGCCCGCCAGCCCATGCCCCGCCTGTACATCTCGCCGACGGACGCGCCGAACGCGTTCGCGACGGGCCGCAACCCGCGCAACGCGGCCGTGTGCTGCACCGAGGGCATCCTCCGCATCCTCGACGAGCGCGAACTGCGCGGCGTCATCGGACACGAGCTGAGCCACGTCTACAACCGCGACATCCTGATCTCCTCCGTCGCGGGCGCCCTCGCCTCGGTGATCATGTTCTTGGTGAACTTCGCCTGGCTGATCCCGGTCGGCCGCTCGGACGACGACGACGGCCCCGGCATCCTCGGCCTGCTGCTGATCATGATCCTGGGCCCGTTGGCCGCGACCCTCATCCAGCTCGCCATCAGCCGCTCGCGGGAGTACGAGGCGGATGCCTCAGGAGCCCAGCTGACCGGCGACCCGCTCGCACTCGCCGGCGCCCTGCGCAAGCTGGAGGCGGGTACCAAGCAGCTCCCGCTCCCGCCCGAGCCGCGCATCGAGACGGCGAGCCACATGATGATCGCGAACCCCTTCCGTCCCGGTCAGGGATTCTCCAAGATGTTCTCCACACACCCGCCGATGGCGGAGCGCATCGCCCGGCTCGAGCAGATGGCGGGTCGGCACCGGTAAGCCAATCCTGAGCGTCATGCGGCTCGTTCCGGGCGGCTTCTGCGGGATGGCTCGGCGGCGCTCTCCGCCGCCCGGCGCCTCGCGGAGGCGGGCCCGCGGAGGTGAGCGTCGAGACGACCGACAGCAGCAGGGACGCTGAATGTCGACAAGCTCGGCGCGCCCGGCGAACCGACCTTCTCGCCGCCCGTCGCGACAACGGCTGCTCCCGCCTCCGAGAGCGGTTCCAGCGAGCCGCCGACGACAGCGACCGCCTCCGGAGGCCGATCCGGGGGCTCCTGGCCCGTCGGCCGGCCCCGGGGTGGTGCTCCTGGTCTCGGGCACACCCCCACCGCCGTTCAGCCGCCGCCTCCCGTGCGAAATCGCGATTGCCGACGAGGGCCTCGGCGGTCCCGGTAGAGTTGCCCGGTGCCCGAGCTGCAGCAGTTGCATGCCGGCCATGCCCCCGCGGTCCTGGCCTTCGAGCTGGCGAATCGCGCCTACTTCGCCGCCTCGGTCTCCGACCGCGGCGACGAGTTCTTCGACCACTTCACCGACCGGCACAGCGCGTTGCTGGCAGAGCAAGAGGCAGGCACCGGCGCCTTCTACGTGCTTGTCGCCGAGGACGGCCCGGTTCTGGGCCGGTTCAACCTGTACGACTTCACGGACGGTACCGCCGAACTCGGCTACCGGGTCGCGGAGCACGCCGCCGGCCGCGGCGTGGCGACCGCGACAGTCCGGGAGCTGTGCCGGCTGGCGGCGGCGCGGCACGGGCTGCGCGTACTGCGGGCGGCCACCTCCCGCGACAATGTCGCCTCCCGGAAGGTCCTGACCAAGGCCGGATTCGTCCCGGTGGGCCCGGCCGGCCCGGCCGACCTCGGCGGTAAGCCAGGCACGTGGTACCAGCGCGACCTGGCACTCCAGCCATAGACCGTGCTCTTGCCGGTGGATCGGCTCTCCGCGTTGCGCCATGGGCGAGGCATGTCGAACACCGCCCCGGGTCGCACCGGGCCGCAGACCGACACGACAGTGCCCGGCCCGCCGGGCCGGGACCCCGCCGTATCGAGACCTGATCAGCGCCCGCCGAACCCGTCGTCGCTCGACACGATCTCGTGGCCGAGAGGCATGAGGGAGATGGGGATCAGCTTGAGGTTCGCCCAGCCGAAGGGGATACCGATGATCGACAGGAAGAGCGGGATGCTCGTGATGAGGTGACCGAGGGCGAGCCACCAGCCCGCGAAGATGATCCAGATCACGTTGCCGATCAGCGAGCCCGCTCCTGCGCCTGGTTTCGGCACCGTCGTACGGCCGAAGGGCCAGAGCACGAAGCCGGCGATCCGGAGCGAGGCGACGCCGAAGGGGATCGTCACGATCAGGACGAAGCAGATCAACGCGGCCAGTGTGTAGGCGAGTGCCATCCAGATCCCGCAGAAGATCAACCACAGGAGGTTCAGGATGAGGTTGATCAGTTTCATGATCGCTGCCCCTTCGAGAATGACGCTCGCACTCGGTGTCACCAGCCAGTATCCGGCGCTCCAGCCCGGAGCCGGAACCGTAGCGGCCTTGTTGGCGTGTTGTGGGCGTCGGAAAGCGATCCCGTTCGGCCTCGCCCACTTCAGGCTCCTCCCGCGTACGCGGCGCGTACGGGCAACACCAGGCCCCGGTACGGCGACGGCTCCGGCCGGTGGTCCGGGAACCCCGAGGGCGAAGCGGCGGCATGGACTCCGTCCGCGTCCGGCCGTGGCCTGGCGGAGCGACGCGTCGACATCGACCCGGCCCGAGGGATGAGAGGGTTGTCCACAGGTTGCCCGATTGTCAGTGGCGCCCTGCATCATGAACCCATGACCGAGATGGAGCAGTTGCTGGACAGGGTGGCGGTGCAGGCCCGCAACACCCGCCCGTGGGGCTGGCCTTCGCTTCCCGAGCCGGTGGAGGGGGCCGCGATCGCCCGTGCCGAGGCCGTCCTGGGCTTCTCCCTGCCCCCGCTGCTCGCCGCGCTGTATGTGCGGATAGGAGACGGTGGCTTCGGCCCGGCATACGGTTTGCTGCCGCTGCTCGACAGTCCGCCGTCCAGTGAGCCGGCCGCCGTCCCGCAATACCTCGCGAACCGCGAGAGCGGCCGCAAGGACCCCGACCGGCCCTGGCCCGAGAGCGTCCTGCCGATATCCCACTGGGGCTGCGGCATGTACGCCTGCGTGGACTGCCGTACCCCGCAGGGCACGGTCCTGCTCTACGAGCCGAACGCCGACGAGGCCGACCACGCCTGGTACGTGGACGCCCCCGGTCTCGCAGAGTGGCTTCAGTCATGGCTCGACGGCACGGGCTGGTACGAGGAGTCCAACGATGGAGCCGACCTGGCACCGTGGGCCGACTTCCCGATACGCACGGACGGTGCGCGCCCGTCATAGGGAAGCCGCGCCCCGTACGGCGCCGGCCCGCAAGGATTCCGGGCACGCACGGCCATCCGTGAACCGTCCGGGCCCGGGTGAACCCGCGGCTCGCTACCGAGCAGCGACCCGGCGCCGCACGAGGTACGCCACCACGCCCAGAAGCAGCACGCCCGCGCCCAGGCCCACCGACGCCCTCGGCAGCGCGAACGCCAGGATCACGCAGCCGAGGAGCCCGAGCGCGGGCAGAGTACGCGACGCCGGCGCCGAACTCAGCGTCCACGCGGACGCGTTGGCGATCGCGTAGTAGGCCAGCACCCCGAAGGAGGAGAAACCGATCGCGCCCCGCACATCCACCGTCGCGGCGAGCACGGTCACCACGGCGCCCACGGCCAGCTCTGCCCGGTGCGGCACCTGGAAGCGCGGGTGCACGGCGGCCAGGGCGCCCGGCAGGTGCCGGTCGCGGGCCATGGCCAGCGTCGTCCGCGAGACGCCCAGGATGAGCGCGAGCAGCGAGCCCAGTGCGGCTACCGCAGCGCCCACCCGCACCACCGGCGCGAGACCGGGCACGCCCGCCGCCCGTACCGCGTCGGCCAGCGGCGCCGCCGCCTGCCCCAGCCCCTCCGCACCCAGCACGGAAAGGACGGCTACAGCCACCGCCGCGTACACCACCAGCGTGATGCCCAGGGCGAGCGGGATCGCGCGCGGGATGGTGCGCGCCGGATCCCGTACCTCCTCACCGAGGGTGGCGATCCGCGCGTACCCGGCGAACGCGAAGAAGAGCAGGCCCGCTGCCTGAAGCACCCCGCCGGCGCCCCCGAAGCCCCCGCCGGCCAGCCGGGAGGCGTCGGCCGCCGCGGACCCGAGGGACACGACCACCACGGAAGCGAGGACAACCAGGACAACCGCCACGATCACCCGCGTCAGGAGGGCCGACTTCTGCACGCCGCCGTAGTTCACGGCGGTCAGCGCCACCACGGCCGCCACCGCCACCGCATGCGCCTGCCCGGGCCAGACGTACGCCCCCACGGTGAGCGCCATCGCCGCGCACGAGGCGGTCTTCCCGACGACGAACGACCAGCCCGCCAGATACCCCCAGAAATCCCCGAGCCGTTCGCGCCCGTACACATAGGTGCCGCCCGAGGCGGGATACCGGGCTGCCAGCCGCGCCGAGGACATCGCGTTGCAGTAGGCGACCACCGCGGCGACCGCGAGCCCCAGCAGCAGCCCGGACCCGGCCGCGCGTGCCGCGGGGGCCAGGGCCGCGAAGATCCCGGCCCCGACCATCGAACCGAGCCCGATGACGACGGCGTCCCCGACCCCGAGGGTCCTGCGCAACCCCACGTCACCGGGCTGCTGTCCCCTGGGCTGTGTCATGAACCGCACCCTACCGACCGCTGCAACCGGCGGGCGATGCCAAGGCGTCCTCCCCGACAGCGACGCGCCGGCACGGTGACCAGCGGCGGCGAGCGACGTCCGAGCATGCGCACAGCCTGACCGGAGCAGGAGCACAGCACAGGCACAGCACGGAGAGGCAGGATCACGGCATGGGCATTGTCGGCTGGATCGTTCTGGGGCTGTTGGCAGGCGCCATCGCCAAGTTCCTGCTGCCGGGCAAGGACCCCGGCGGCTTCATCGGCACGACTCTCATCGGCATCGCGGGTGCCTTCATCGGCGGCTGGATATCCGCCCGCTGGCTCCACCACCCGATCACCAAGCACTTCTACGACGGGCCCACCTGGGCGGCTGCGATCGGCGGCTCGCTGGTGCTGCTGATCGTCTACCGCATTCTGTTCGGCGACTCACGCCGCTGAACGCACCTCCCCAGCCGCAGCCGGCAGCACACACAGAAGGGTGGGCACTCGCACTCCGGGGTGCCCACCCTTCCTGCACGAGCGACGAACCGGCCCCGGAAAACACCGTCCGACCACCAGGACCGGCCGTCGAACGACCTACCGGTAGTTCACGAACTGCAACGCGAAGTCGAACTCCTTGCCCTTCAGGAGGGAGATCACGGCCTGGAGGTCGTCGCGGCTCTTCGAGCTGACGCGCAGTTCCTCGCCCTGAACCTGTGCCTTGACGCCCTTCGGGCCCTCGTCACGGATGATCTTCGCCACCTTCTTCGCGTTCTCCTGGGAGATGCCCTCCTGGATCGACGCGAAGATCTTGTACTCCTTGCCGGAGAGCTGCGGCTCGCCGGCATCCAGAGACTTCAGGGACACACCGCGCTTGACCAGCTTGGACTGGAAGACATCGAGGATGGCCTTCGCCCGGTCCTCGGAGTTGGCCTGCATCAGGATCTTGTCGCCGGACCAGGCGATCGAGGCACCGACGTTCTTGAAGTCGTAGCGCTGCGAGATCTCCTTGGCGGCCTGGTTGAGGGCGTTGTCGACCTCCTGCCGCTCGACCTTCGAGACGATGTCGAAACTGGAGTCGGCCATGTCCTGTGGCTCCTTGTATCGGGATGGATCGGGGTGGATCGGGGTGCGTTTCGGCGTGCGGGAGCGCGGCCGCCCGGCCCGGCAACGATCCCGGGCCGCATCCCGATAAGCCTAGCCACCTCGCCCCCTCCGAACGCCGATCTATCGGGTGGCGAAGCACCCCCCGGCATCAGGTATCGTTTACGTCGTTGCCAGGGGGTACCGCCGAAAAGCGGCCTCCGCAGCAACAACCCAGGCGGTGTGCCCGAGCGGCCAAAGGGAGCAGACTGTAAATCTGCCGGCTCAGCCTTCCCAGGTTCGAATCCTGGCGCCGCCACACTGGGAAGACCCCCTCTGGACTGCGGAGACGTAGAGCGGAGGGGGTCTTGTCGTGTTCGCGTGCGGACGTTCCACGGTGATCAGGTTCTGCAGGGCCGGGTCGATCGTCGGTTCGCCCGTCCTGGGCCGTGCGTGAACGAGCGCCTTCACGGACGCCAGTCGGGCGGCCAGGAAGAGGCCGGCAGGACCTGGGCCGCAACGCGGGTCCTCTCCGCCGGTTTGCGCCGGAGCTGAGCCGGAACGAGAGGCTCGTGTGCCGAAGATCATATGGCTGACGGGTGAGAGGCGAGGCGCATCGGATCCCGGGATGCGGAGCAGTGGAAGCCGCCCTGGCCTCAACCGGCCCGGCCCGCCGTTGCCGACAGGCCCGGCCGGACCGTTCGCACGGGTGCGGCAGGGATCCACGCCGAGCGCCGACAACTCGCCCAGTCGGCCGACACGTCCGATCTCCTCCGCTGGGCTGCGGCGAGGCTCGTCGCAGCCGCCGCCCCCGCTGGTTAGCTGATAGGTGGTCAGTTCCCTGGCGGAGTGAGGCGGACATGGGCGATGTGAATGAGACGAACAGGCAGGTCATCAGCCAGTTCCGGGCACAGGGCGGCGTCGTGGGAGGGCCTTTCGAGGGCAAGCATCTGCTGCTCCTGCACACCGTCGGCCGCCGTACCGGCCGGGAACGCGTGAATCCCTTGGTCTACGCGGCCGATGGGGACGGCTTCCTTGTCTGCGGCTCCTCGCGTGGCGCGGAGAAGGACCCTGCGTGGGTGGGCAATGTCGCCGCCATGGCCGAAGTGACCATCGAGGTGGGTGAGCGCGTCCTCAGGGCGACACCCACCGTCGTCACGCATGTGTCGCCGGAGTGGGAGCGTCTTTACGGGATCTGGTCGGCCTACTGGCCCGACAGCGCGCAGTACGAGGCCAGGACGTCGCGCAAGTTCCCGGTCGTGAGACTGGAGCCGGTCGCATCCGAGGACTGAACCCGTGCCGCAGTGAGTTCCGGCGGCTGCCGGCGCTCCGGCAGCGGTCCGGTGGCCGGCCCTCGGCCCTCGGGCGGCGGCCGGCGGGCGCGGGGAAGCGCTGCTCGGCCGGGTGTTCGGCGCGTTCGCAGACCTGGTCGAGCGGTCTGTAGTGCCTCCGGGGTGCGTCAGAGTTCCACGCTCTCCTCTGTCCGCGGGGCACCTTGAGTCCCTGTGCTGCCGATCACGTCGAACCCAGGGCTCCTTCGGCCTGCGGCTCCTTCGGCCCACGGCCCCTTCGCCTACGGCCCCTTTCAGCGTGGCGACTTCAGCCGTCCCGCATCCCTGCCGGGGTGAGTCGGCACTCGTCGCTGAGGGCATGTCATCGCGCCGCAGGAACTGTCCCGAGTGCCGTCGGGACATCGCCGTCGTCGCGGGGCGGTTCGCGCGGCACGACCCGCCGGGTGCGCGGAGCAGCGGCACGCTCGTCTCGTGCCCCGGATCCCGTCGGTTGGCCCAGGCCGACGCCGCGCAGCCCGCCCTCGACGGGTACGCCCCGCCGGAGTTCCCCGGCCAGCCACCCCTCTTCTGAGCCGCGCGCCCCAACAGGCCGGACCGTCCCGTCCCCAGGGGGCGGACGAGAGGTGACGGTGCTGCGGTATGCGCGGTTCAGTTCCCCGCCACCGACTTCACGGCCACCGACACCGGAGTCGAACCACTGATCAGCTCCAGGGTCAGACCGGCCGTCGCGGGCGTGTCGACCAGTTCCGCGAGGACCGCCGCCACGTCGTCGCGTGGGATCGAGCCGCGTCCCGTGTGCGCCTCCAGGCGGACCAGCCCCTTGCCGGCGTCGCCGGTGAGCGAGCCGGGGCGCAGGATCGTCCACTCAAGGGACTTGTGGGCGCGCACGTACGCGTCGGCCTCGCCCTTCGCGCGCAGATACACGTCGAAGACCTCGTCGCCCGGGTGCTCCGGGTCCGCGCCCATCGACGAGACGACGACGAACCGGCGTACGCCCGCGCGTTCCGCCGCGTCCGCGAACAGGATCGCCGCGTCCCGGTCCACCGTGTGCTTGCGGGCCGCGCCGCTGCCCGGCCCCGCGCCCGCCGCGAAGACGGCCGCGTCGGCTCCCTCCAGGTGCGCGGCGACCTCCTCGGCCGACGCCGCCTCCAGATCGCACACGATCGGCTCCGCGCCGGCGGCCCGCAGATCGCCGGCCTGTTCCGCGCTGCGGACGAGTCCCGCGGCCTCGTCACCGCGCGCGGCGAGCAGCCGCTCCAGACGTAGCGCGATCTGACCATGACCACCAGCGATGACAATGCGCATGTTTCCGACCGTACGCCCGGGCGGGCCCCTTCACCGTGCGACGTCCCGCACGCCCCGTCACCGAACCGCCGTGCACCGGCGCGCACCACCGTCGGCGCGCACCGCCGCCGCGCCCCGCGGCAACGGGCACACACCGCAGCGCACCGCCACAGGGCACCGCCACAGGGCACCGCCACAGGGCACCGCCACAGGGCGCCCCGGTCGCCCGGCGCGCCACGCCGTCACGGCGGCTGGACCCGACCCTGCCGTGGCAGGTCCAGTGCCACTGCCGCCGAGCTGCAGTACTCCCGCACCGCGCTGGTACGGGCCACCACGCGCCCCCGGTGCACCACGATGCGGCTGTACGCGAGCGACAGCGCGCCCGCCAGCCGGTCGCCGCGCACGGCGAGCAGTTCCGCCGGGAAGCCCGCCTCCACACGTACCTCGGGCAGCCCGAGCGCGGCCCGCGCCGACGTGCTCACGGTGTCGTAGGCGTCCTCGGGGCGCAGCCCGTACCGCGAGGCCAGCAGGTATGCGGCCTCCAGCGGATCCCCGCGCCCAACGGGGTTCGACACGTCCCTGAGCGCCCCGCTGCCCGCCGCGACCCGCACCCCGGCAGACCGCAGCAGCCGCACCGGGGCCGTGTCGCGCCGCTCGGTGCCGCCACAGCCGCCCTGCGGCAGGCAGACCACCGTGACCCCGGCGGCGGCGAGCTGGTCGGCGGCGCGCGCCGCCGTGTCCGCCGGAAGGCGTCCGAGCCCGCCGCACGGCCCGAGCGTCACTCCCGGGCGCAGCCCGCCCGCCATCGCCGCGACCCGGCCCAGGCGTGCCGGGTCGTCGGCGTCCGTGTGCAGGTCGACCGGGCAGCCGTGCTCGGAGGCCAGCTCCAGGACCGCCTCCACGTACCCGATCGGGTCGGGGTCCGCGTCCGGGCAGCCGCCCACGACCGTCGCGCCCATCTTCACCGCGTCCCGCAGCATCGCGAGCCCGTCCGCCCCTGCGGCCCCGGTCAGCACCCGCGGCATCGCCACCGCCGTCAGCTCGGCGAGCCCGTGCAGGGAGCGACGCGCCCTCAGCACCGCGGCCAGGGCGTCCAGTCCCTGTACGTCCCCGATGTGCACGTGCGAGCGCAGCACCGTCGCGCCGTGCCCGAGCTGCAGCAGGGCGGCCTCGGTGGTGCGGCGCTGGACCTCCTCGGCGTCGTACGACACCGGCCCGTCCCGGTCCGCGGACAGGGCCGTGTCGCCGTGCGCGTGGGGCTCGGCGGGGGCGGGAAGGAGCAGATGGCCGCGGAGATCGACCCGTGCGCCCACGGCCCCCACCGCCAGGCTGCCGGCGGTGCCCACGGCCTCGATGCGCCCGCCGCCCAGCCGCACGTCCACGGTCCGGCCGTCGGTGAGCCGTGCCCCGCACAGCAGCAGGGGGGCCGAGTCGGCCGCACCTGACGACGAGGACGACGAGGACGACGAGGACGAGGAGTAGGGCGGCTGCGGGCAGCTGTCGGGCATCGCGCTCCTGTGGCTCGGGGCGGCTGCGCACCAGGGGCAAGATCACGCAGAGTGAGTCGAGCCTAGGATGACGACCCGGCCGGGGCGGGGAGGAGCGCAATAGTCGTACTGGTGTGGTGTTCGGCCGCGGTTCGGGCGCGCGGGCTTCCCACCGTCGGCACGGGCCGGAGACGGAGCATCGCAGGCGGACACGGGCGGTTACGCCAAGTGAGCGCACCCGTGCGGCCATTGGGGCTGGGGTGACCGCGGCGGTTCCCGTCACCCGCTGGACCGAAGAGTGGCTGGGGAAACGCCCGGGATGGCGCGGGGGACAGGTCGGGGCGGGTGCCGGAAACGGATTTGGGCGAACGGCGGGCGACCGTGTAATGTCTTCATCGCTCGCCCCAATAGCTCAGTCGGCAGAGCGTCTCCATGGTAAGGAGAAGGTCAACGGTTCGATTCCGTTTTGGGGCTCTGGTGTGAGAGGTACCCGCTGGGAGGCGGGGCCCGATCGCATCGCAGCGGTGTAGCTCAGTCGGTAGAGCAAGCGGCTCATAATCGCTGTGTCACCGGTTCAAGTCCGGTCACCGCTACTCACAGTAGCCGATTGCGGGGTCGGTCCTTCGATCGGCTACTCTTTCTTGCGTTAATTTCGTCTATCCGTTCGTCAAGGAGCACTCACGTGGCTGCCACCGACGTCCGCCCGAAGATCACGCTGGCCTGCGTGGAGTGCAAGGAGCGGAACTACATCACCAAGAAGAACCGGCGCAACGACCCGGACCGCCTTGAGATGAAGAAGCACTGTCCGCGCTGCAACGCGCACACCGCGCACCGCGAGACGCGATAACTCAGGCTCGTTCGCGAGGCCGCTCCCAGAAGCCATGGGGGCGGCCTCGCGGCGTTAGGCGGCCGTCCGCCGCTCCACGGTGCACACCACCGGACCCGGCCGCGCCGGGCGTGCCCGGGGGCGTACGCCCCGCCGTACGGCTGAAGAACTCGGACCCGAGACGTCAGGCCCGAAGCATCAGGACAGACACATCGGATGGAGAATCGGTCGCTGCGACCGGTGACGCCGTGCCGGTCGCACCGACCGGACCCGACGTGTCGGACACGTCGGCCGAACGGAGAGCCCGCCGCCGCGGCGTCGGCGGCCTCGTGAGGCAGACCCGTGAACAACCAGGAGGTGCCGAGCCCATGGCGCTCGACCAGTCCTTCGTGGGGCGGTCCTACCCGCCCACCGACCCGTACGAGGTCGGCCGGGAGAAGATCCGCGAGTTCGCGGAGGCGATCGGAGACGCCAACCCGGCCTACACGGACCCGGAGGCCGCCAAGGCGCTCGGTCACTCCGATGTGATCGCCCCGCCGACCTTCGTCTTCGCGATCACCTTCAAGGCCGCGGCGCAGGTCGTCGAGGATCCTCAACTGGGGCTGGACTACAGCAGGGTCGTGCACGGCGACCAGAGGTTCAGCTATGCCCGCCCGGTCCGGGCCGGCGACCGGCTGAGCGTCACCTCGACCATCGAGTCGATCAAGTCCCTGGCCGGCAACGACGTCGTGGACATCCGCGGCGAGGTCCGCGACGAGGCCGGTGAGCGCGTGGTGACCGCCTGGACCAAGCTGGTGGCCCGGGCGCCGGAAGAGGAGGCATGAACCCGATGACCGCGAAGATCGCGTACGACGCCGTCGAGGTCGGTACCGAGCTGCCGGCGCAGACCTTCCCCGTCGGCCGAGCCACGCTCGTGCGGTACGCCGGCGCCTCCGGGGACTTCAACCCGATCCACTGGAACGAGAGGTTCGCCAAGGAGGTGGGCCTGCCGGACGTCATCGCGCACGGCATGTTCACCATGGCCGAGGCGATCCGCGTGGTGACCGACTGGGTGGGCGACCCGGGCGCGGTCGTCGAGTACGGCGTCCGCTTCATCAAGCCCGTCGTCGTTCCCGACGACGACCAGGGCGCCCTCATCGAGGTCGGCGGCAAGGTGGCGGCCAAGCTCGACGACCGGACCGTCCGTGTCGACCTCACGGCGATGAGCGCCGGCCAGAAGGTGCTGGGCATGTCGCGAGCGGTCGTACGGCTGGCCTGACAGTGAGGATGTGACGTGGTGACGCTGCTGGCGGGTCTGACCCTTGGCCTGACTGACGTCTCGACTGTCCTGTTTGGGATTTGTCGGCCCGTCGGGCGGCGTCACCACGCACGCGGCCGGACGGGCGTTTGTGACTTCATAGGAGCTTGGTCCAGAAGCCCCGTCACTGTCTTGTCCACCCGCCCGACCGGCGCGTGCCGCCCTCGGAACGGACACGCAAGGACGGACATGACCAGCATGACGCACGATGGCCCGGAGATCACCGGCGGAGTCGACACCCACGGCCTGACCCACCACGCCGCGGTGATCGACTCGGTTGGTCGGCACCTGGCTGACCGGGAGTTCCCGGCCACCATCCGCGGCTACCGAGATCTGCTGGACTGGATGCGTTCGCACGGTGAGCTGGCCGCGGTCGGAGTGGAAGGCACCGGTGCCTACGGTGCCGAACTCGCACGGGTACTGACGGCGGCCGGGGTCACAGTCGTCGACGTGGACCGGCCCGACCGCAAGACTCGGCGGCTGAAGGGCAAGTCGGACCCGATCGACGCCTACGCCGCCGCGACGGCCGTACTGTCCGGCCGGGCTGTTGGCATCCCCAAGAGCCGGGACGGTGCGGTAGAGGCCGTGCGAGTGCTGCGGATCGCGCGCCGCAGTGCCGTGAAGGCCCGCACTCAGGCGATGAACCAGATCCGGGGCCTGCTGGTGTCGGCCCCTGCGATGCTGCGTGAGCAGGTCGCGGGCCTGGACCGAGCCGCGTTGATACGCGCCCTGGCCCGGCTGCGGCCCGGTGATGACTTGTCCCGCCCGCTGGCGGCGACCCGGGCGGCACTGCGACGCCTGGCCTGCCGCCACCAGGCGATGGACGCCGAGATCGCCGGCCTGGATGCCGAGATCGGCCCACTGGTCAAGCGGGCCGCCCCTGCTCTGCTGGAACTGTTCGGTGTCGGCGCCGAGACCGCCGGGCAGCTTCTGGCCTCGGCCGGGGACAACCCGGAGCGGATGCGCTCCGAGGGCGCGTTCGCGCACCTGGCCGGCGTCGCGCCGATCCAGGCGTCGTCCGGCCGCACCCACCGCCACCGTCTCAACCGAGGCGGTGACAGGGCCGCGAACAACGCCCTGTACACGATCGTCTTGACGCGCATGCGCTTTGACGAACGCACGCGCGCTTATGTCGAACGCCGCACAAAGGAAGGGCTCTCCAAGCCGGAGATCATGCGTTGCCTCAAACGGTTCGTCGCCCGCGAGGTCTACCGCGCTCTCACCACCAAACCAACGGGCCAAATCACCCGAACCAACCTCGCTCCAGTGGTTTGACAACCATAGGAGCATCCGGAGGAACCCCGGCCACCCGGTGCACCGCCCACCCGCCCGGCCACCCTCGGCCACGGGCTCGGTAAGGGGCGTCCGCAATGGCGGGCGCCCCTTACGCCGTCCGCCGTCCGCCGTCCTTTGTCCTCCGTCTTCCGGGCGTCGCCGCCCGCCCGCGGCCGCAGCCCCACGCAAGCCGCCGGGCCCGCGTACTACGCCGTCGTGGTCGGCGCCGACGCCTCGTACACGGTCCGGTTGCCCGCCCTGATCACCAGTGGCATCGGGATGTCCCTCTACTTCGCCCGGCCTCCAGTACTTCGCCCCGGCCTCCAGCCTGGTCACGTCCAGCGTCCGGCCCCATGAGCAGGGCATCGCCTCGGGCGCGAACTACGCCCCGCTCTCCTGCCCGGCCACCGCCCGCTCCGAGGCGACGACGGCCCCGCCGGTCCTCCGGGCGGGGACGTCGTCGCGCGATACGGGGCTGTCGGCGGCGTCTCGTAGTCTTGGCGCGTGCAGGAACTCCACGACGCCCCGCTCGCCCCGCTGACCACCTTCAGGCTGGGCGGCCCCGCCAGCCGCCTGATCACGGCCACCACCGACGCCGAGGTGATCGCCGCCGTCCGCGAGGCCGACGACTCCGGTACGCCGCTGCTGCTCATCGGCGGCGGATCCAACCTCGTCATCGGCGACAAGGGCTTCGACGGCACCGCCCTGCGCATCGCGACCAAGGGCTTCTCCCTCGACGGGACGCGGTTGGAGCTGGCCGCCGGGGAGGTGTGGACCGACGCCGTCGCCCGCGCCGTCGAAGCCGGGCTCGCCGGCATCGAGTGCCTCGCCGGAATCCCCGGCTCCGCGGGCGCGACCCCGATCCAGAACGTCGGGGCGTACGGCCAGGAGGTCTCCGCCACGATCACGGAAGTGATCGCATACGACCGCAGGACGCGCGAGACGGTCACGATCCCGGGCGCCGAGTGCGCCTTCTCGTACCGCCACAGCCGCTTCAAGGCCGATCCCGAGCGCCATGTGGTGCTGCGCGTCCGCTTCGCGCTGGAGGACGCCCAGGGGCTGTCCGGCCCCCTCAGGTACGCCGAGACGGCCCGCGCCCTCGGTGTCGAGCCCGGTGACCGGGTGCCGCTGGCCGCCGCCCGAGAGGCAGTCCTGAAGCTGCGCACCGGGAAGGGCATGGTGCTGGACCCGGAGGACCACGACACCTGGTCGGCGGGCTCCTTCTTCACCAACCCCATCCTCACGGACACGGAGTTCGCCGCGTTCCGCGCGCGGGTGAGGCAGCGGCTGGGCGAGGACGCAGAGCCGCCCGCGTACGCGGCGGGCGACGGCCGCACCAAGACCTCCGCGGCCTGGCTGATCGACAAGGCGGGCTTCACCAAGGGGTACGGCAGCGGACCCGCCCGCATCTCCACCAAGCACACCCTCGCCCTGACCAACCGCGGCGGCGCCACCACCGAGGACCTGCTCGCCCTGGCCCGCGAGGTCGTGGCGGGAGTCCGCGAGGCGTTCGGGGTCACCCTGGTCAACGAGCCGGTGACGGTGGGCGTGAGCCTCTGAGGCGACCCCCGGATGACCCGGCGAGGCGGCCCCCCGGATGACCCGGCGAGGCGGCCCCCGGGTGACCCGGCGAGGCGGCCCCCGGGTGACCCGGACGACCCGGATGACTCCGGATGATCCCGGGCGAATCCGGTATTCAGCTAGTAAGCCACCCCCACCCCCTGTTTCACCGTCTCCGGGTCGTCCACCATCGCCAGCATCGCGTGGGCGACATCGGCGCGCGCGATGAAGCGGCCCCTCGGTGGGAAGCCGCCCACGACCGTGCGGTACGAGCCGGTGAGCGGCTTGTTCTGCAGGCGCGGCGGGCGCACCACCGTCCAGTCCGTGGCGCTGCGGGCGAGCTCGGCCTCCATCTCCCTCAGATCGGCGTAGACGTCCTTGAGGGCCGCCGAGACGAGCCCGTGGAAGGTGCGGTCGAGCGCCCCGGCGCCCTCCGGCTCGGGGCCGACCGGACCCGCGCTGACCACGAGCAGCCGGCGGACCCCCTCCGCCTCCAGGGCGCCCAGCACCGTACGGGTCAGCCGGGTGGCCACCCCGGCGTCCTTGCGCCTGCGCGCACCGAGTCCCGACAGGACCGCGTCCCGGCCGGCGACCGCCGGGCGCAGGGCGGTGGAGTCGCCCAGACCGGCGCGGAACACCTCCAGGCCCGCGCCGGTCACCGTGCAGCGTGCGGGATCCCGCACGACGGCGGTGACCTGGTGGCCGGCCGTGAGGGCCTGCCGGACGATCTCCTGGCCGATGCCGCCGGTGGCACCGAAAACCGTGAGCCTCATGACCTGTCTCCGTCTCCCCTGCTGATCCACACCGATCCACCCCTGATGGTGGGTGAGTGTTTACTAACCTATCCGGCTCCAGGGTGGGCAAGCACTCACCCACTCGTCAAGCCCGCAGGAACGGACCGTGAAATCCTTGGGCCATGCAGCACTCAGGGGCGCGGCAGAAGACGGCGCAGCAGAAGACGGCGCAGCATCGGCCCGCCCGGCTCCGCATCCTCGACGCGGCACACGAGCTGATGCTCACGGTGGGACTCGCCCGCGCCACGACCAAGGAGATCGCCAAGGCCGCGGGCTGTTCCGAGGCCGCCCTCTACAAGTACTTCGCGAGCAAGGAGGAACTGTTCATCCAGGTCCTCGCGGAGCGGCTGCCCCGGCTCAGCCCGCTGCTGAGCAGCCTCGCGGCCGAGCCCGGCCGGCGCACCCTGGAGGAGAACCTCACCGAGATCGCCCGCCAGGCCGCCCTCTTCTACGAGCAGAGCTTTCCGATCGCCGCGTCGCTGTACGCCGAGACCCAGCTGAAGCGGCGGCACGACGAGGCGATGCGGCAGATGGGATCGGGGCCGCACCTGCCGATCCGTCTGCTCGACGCGTACCTGCGTGCGGAGCAGGCCGCCGGGCGGGTCCGTGCCGGCGCCGACACGTTCGCCGCGGCCTCGCTCCTGCTGGGCGCCTGCGCGCAGCGGGCGTTCGCCTACGAGGCGGCGGAGCCGGGCGCACGCCCGCCCGTGGACGACTTCGCACGACGCCTGGCGCGGACGCTGCTGGCCGGTGTCGCCGTGGCCCCCGGCCCCTCCTGACGGGACCGCCGGGTCCTTCGGGGGCCGGGCCGTGCCGCCGGGGGCGGGCTTCAGGCTGCCGGGCCGTCGAGCCAGTCGTCGACGCCCGCCAGCAGCTTCTCCTTCATGTCCTTCGGTGCCGCCGAGGCCCGCAGTGACTGTCGTGCCAGTTCCGCCAGTTCCGCGTCCGTGAAGTCGTGGTGGCGGCGGGCGATCTCGTACTGGGCCGCCAGCCGGGAGCCGAACAGCAGCGGGTCGTCGGCGCCCAGGGCCAGCGGCACGCCCGCCTCGAACAGCGTCCTGAGCGGAACGTCCTCCGGCTTCTCGTAGACGCCCAGCGCCACGTTGGACGCCGGGCACACCTCGCACGTCACGCCCCGTTCCGCGAGCCGCCCGAGCAGGCGTGGGTCCTCCGCCGCGCGCACCCCGTGGCCCACGCGGTCCGCGACCAGGTCGTCCAGGCAGTCGCGCACCGACGACGGCCCCGTCAGCTCGCCGCCGTGCGGTGCCGACAGCAACCCCCCGTCCCGCGCGATCGCGAACGCCCGGTCGAAGTCGCGGGCCATGCCCCGCCGCTCGTCGTTCGACAGCCCGAAGCCCACCACGCCGCGGTCCTGGTAGCGCACCGCCAGGCGCGCCAGCGTGCGCGCGTCCAGCGGGTGCTTCATGCGGTTGGCGGCGACCAGGACCCGGATCCCGAGGCCCGTCTCCCTCATCGCCGACTCCACCGCGTCCAGGATGATCTCCAGCGCCGGGATCAGACCACCCAGGCGCGGCGCGTACGACGTCGGGTCCACCTGGATCTCCAGCCACCCCGAGCCGTCCCTGAGGTCCTCCAGCGCGGCCTCCCGCACCAGCCGCTGGATGTCCTCCGGCTCCCTGAGGCACGAACGCGCCGCGTCGTACAACCGCTGGAAGCGGAACCAGCCCCGCTCGTCCGTCGCCCGCAGCTTCGGAGGCTCCCCGCTGACCAGCGCCTCGCTCAGTGCCTCGGGCAGCCGCACGCCGTACTTGTCGGCCAGTTCCAGCAGGGTGGTGGGCCGCATCGACCCGGTGAAGTGCAGGTGCAGATGGGCCTTCGGCAGTTCAGAGACATCACGTACGTGCTCCATCCCAGGATCCTGCCGTACGCCCCGGCCGCCTCGGTAGCGCTTTCCCCGAACGTGGTCTTGCTCGCAGATCCATGCGAAAGGCGGGCCGGGCCCATGAAAAAAGCGGGCCGCCTCCCCCTCCGGGGAAGGCGGCCCGCGGCGTCCTCGCGCCGGGACGCTCAGTCCTTGGCCTCCGCCAGCAGCTTCTGGATCCGGCTCACGCCCTCGACCAGGTCCTCGTCACCCAGGGCGTACGACAGCCGCAGATACCCCGGCGTACCGAACGCCTCGCCCGGCACCACCGCGACCTCGGCCTCCTCCAGGATCAGCGCGGCCAGCTCCACCGTGTTCTGCGGGCGCTTGCCGCGGATCTCCTTGCCGATCAGCGCCTTCACCGACGGGTAGGCGTAGAACGCGCCCTCCGGCTCCGGGCAGAGGACACCGTCGATCTCGTTCAGCATCCGCACGATCGTCCGGCGGCGGCGGTCGAACGCCTCGCGCATCTTCGCGACGGCCTCCAGGCCGCCGGAGACGGCCGCCAGCGCCGCCACCTGGGAGACGTTCGCCACGTTCGACGTCGCGTGCGACTGCAGGTTCGTGGCCGCCTTCACCACGTCCTTCGGGCCGATGATCCACCCCACGCGCCAGCCGGTCATCGCGTACGTCTTCGCGACGCCGTTGACCACGATGCACTTGTCGCGCAGCTCCGGCACGACCGTGGGCAGCGAGGTGAAGACGGCGTCGCCGTACACCAGGTGCTCGTAGATCTCGTCCGTGAGCACCCACAGGCCGTGCTCGACCGCCCAGCGGCCGATCGCCTCGGTCTCGGCCGCGCTGTAGACCGCGCCGGTCGGGTTCGAGGGGGAGACGAACAGGAGGACCTTGGTCTTCTCCGTGCGGGCCGCCTCCAGCTGCTCGACGGAGACGCGGTAGCCGGTCGTCTCGTCCGCGACGACCTCCACCGGGACACCGCCGGCCAGCCGGATCGACTCCGGGTACGTCGTCCAGTACGGGGCCGGGACGATTACCTCGTCGCCCGGGTCGAGGATCGCGGCGAACGCCTCGTAGATGGCCTGCTTGCCGCCGTTGGTGACGAGGACCTGGGAGGCGTCCACCTCGTAGCCGGAGTCGCGCAGCGTCTTCGCGGCGATCGCGCTCTTCAGCTCGGGCAGACCACCGGCCGGCGTGTAGCGGTGGTACTTCGGGTTCTTGCATGCCTCGACGGCCGCTTCGACGATGTAGTCCGGCGTCGGGAAGTCGGGCTCACCGGCGCCGAAGCCGATCACCGGGCGCCCGGCGGCCTTGAGGGCCTTCGCCTTGGCGTCCACGGCGAGGGTGGCGGACTCGGAGATCGCGCCGATCCGGGCGGAGACCCGGCGCTCGGTGGGAGGGGTTGCAGCGCTCATGGGCCCATCGTTTCAGACCCGAAACCGCTCCGACACCCCGGTTTCCCCTGTGGGCCCGCCCGGCCGGTGCCGACGGGTCGGTGCCACCGGGCGTGTCCGGTGCGGGGTGCCGCCCGGGGTGGGCGGGAGTGCGGCGGGGCGGGGATGGCCAGGCACATGTGTTCGATCGTTCACGACGGAGAAGGCGCTGGGCTGGGCGGGACGGGGCGGTCCCCCGGACATTCGTCCGGATCCGGGCGGCGGGCTGGCCGATCTTCCAGGGGCAAAGCCCTTACGGGCACTTTCTGTTCGACGCCCGGCCGTGGAGCACGTACACTCTCACCTCGTTGGCCTCCAGCGGCCGTGACCGTGCCGGTGCACACCGAGCACCCGGTCGGATGCGGTACGTTGGGGTACACACAAAGGGTCGTAGCTCAATTGGTAGAGCACTGGTCTCCAAAACCAGCGGTTGGGGGTTCAAGTCCCTCCGGCCCTGCTACACACTCCCCACCAGGAAGTGTGCGCACAGTACGTACGTATTGCACCGCCGTGCGGCTCCACCGGGCGCGGCACGGCCACGACCCGGGAATCAGGTGAGGACGAGTGACGGACGCCGTGGGCTCCATCGACATGCCTGATGCCCAGGACGAGGTGCAGGAGTCGAAGAAGAAGTCCCGCAAGGGTGGCAAGCGGGCCAAGAAGGGTCCGCTGAAGCGCCTTGCCCTCTTCTACCGCCAGATCATCGCGGAGCTCCGCAAGGTCGTCTGGCCGACGCGTAACCAGCTGACCTCCTACACCACCGTGGTGATCTTCTTCGTTGCGATCATGATCGCCCTGGTGACCTTGATTGACTATGGGCTCAACCACGCCGCCAAGTACGTCTTCGGCTGAGCCGAGAGCGAAGGACGCCGAGGTGCCCGGCGTCCCTTTCGCGTGTTCCACCCCTATGTATCCAGGAAGAAGCAGCCACCGTGTCTGACCCGAACCTGAACGACGCCATGGAGCCTCGCGGGGAGGCCGTCGAGTCCGTGGACGACGAGCTGGACATCGTCGAGGGCGCGGACGAGGTCGACGAGGCCGAGGCTGCCGAAGCCGCCGCGGGCGAGCCGGCCGAGGAGGCCGCCGTGCACACCGTGGACGAGGACGCGGCCGCCGAGTCCGAGGAAGAGGCCGAGTCCGAGGAAGAGGCCGAGGCCGAGTCCGAGGAAGAGGCCGAAGAGGAGCCCGTGCTCGACCCGGTCGAGAAGCTCCGCGAGGAGCTGCGCGCCCTGCCCGGCGAGTGGTATGTGATCCACACCTACGCCGGCTACGAGAAGCGGGTGAAGGCCAACCTGGAGCAGCGTGCCGTCACGCTGAACGTCGAGGACTACATTTACCAGGCCGAGGTCCCCGAGGAAGAGATCGTCCAGATCAAGAACGGCGAGCGGAAGACCGTCAAGCAGAACAAGCTGCCCGGTTACGTCCTCGTCCGTATGGACCTGACGAACGAGTCCTGGGGCGTCGTCCGCAACACCCCCGGCGTCACGGGCTTCGTGGGCAACGCCTACGACCCCTACCCGCTGTCCCTGGACGAGGTCGTCAAGATGCTCGCCCCGGAGGCCGAGGAGAAGGCCGCCCGTGAGGCCGCCGAGGCCGAGGGCAAGCCCGCGCCGCAGCGCAAGGTCGAGGTCCAGGTGCTGGACTTCGAGGTCGGCGACTCGGTCACCGTCACCGACGGTCCGTTCGCCACGCTGCAGGCGACCATCAACGAGATCAACGCCGACTCCAAGAAGGTCAAGGGCCTCGTGGAGATCTTCGGCCGCGAGACGCCGGTCGAGCTGAGCTTCGACCAGATCCAGAAGAACTGATCACCTTCTGGCACGAAAGCCTCCGGGTCAGGTCAGACGGGCTGTCACAGCGCGTCTGACCTGCCCGGTTTTTGGCCGCACAGGGATTCCCGTTAGGGTTGTGCGGTTGCCTTCGGGCAAAGCGGAAAGTGACAGCGCCCTAAGGCGCGGACAAGAGACAACGGGAGAGGACCCGGAATGCCTCCCAAGAAGAAGAAGGTCACGGGGCTCATCAAGCTCCAGATCCAGGCCGGCGCCGCCAACCCGGCCCCGCCGGTCGGCCCGGCGCTGGGTCAGCACGGCGTCAACATCATGGAGTTCTGCAAGGCCTACAACGCCGCGACCGAGTCGCAGCGTGGCTGGGTCATCCCGGTGGAGATCACGGTCTATGAGGACCGCTCCTTCACCTTCATCACCAAGACGCCGCCGGCCGCGAAGATGATCCTCAAGGCCGCCGGCATCGAGAAGGGCTCCGGCGAGCCGCACAAGACCAAGGTCGCCAAGATCACCGAGGCGCAGGTCCGTGAGATCGCCCAGACCAAGATGCCCGACCTCAACGCCAACGACCTGGACGCGGCCGCCAAGATCATCGCCGGCACCGCCCGTTCCATGGGCGTCACGGTCGAGGGCTGAACCCCGCCTTCGTAGAACCATGCGGCCGTCACGGCCGCACGTGGCAGGGCCTGCTCGGCCCGTACCACGACTCCTACAGAACACACAGGAGCAGTTGTGAGCAAGCGCAGCAAGGCTCTCCGCGCTGCGGACGCCAAGGTCGACCGGGAGAAGCTCTACGCCCCGCTCGAGGCCGTCCGTCTCGCCAAGGAGACCTCCACGACCAAGTTCGACGGCACCGTCGAGGTCGCCTTCCGTCTGGGCGTCGACCCGCGCAAGGCCGACCAGATGGTCCGTGGCACCGTGAACCTCCCGCACGGCACCGGTAAGACCGCCCGGGTCCTGGTCTTCGCGACCGGTGACCGTGCCGAGGCCGCTCGTGCCGCGGGCGCCGACATCGTCGGCGCCGACGAACTGATCGACGAGGTGTCGAAGGGCCGCCTGGACTTCGACGCCGTCGTCGCCACCCCGGACCTCATGGGCAAGGTCGGCCGCCTCGGCCGCGTGCTCGGTCCCCGTGGTCTGATGCCGAACCCGAAGACCGGCACCGTGACCCCGGACGTGGTCAAGGCCGTCAACGACATCAAGGGCGGCAAGATCGAGTTCCGCGTCGACAAGCACTCGAACCTGCACTTCATCATCGGCAAGACGTCGTTCGACGACTCCAAGCTGGTGGAGAACTACGGTGCGGCCCTGGAGGAGATCCTCCGTCTCAAGCCGTCCGCCGCCAAGGGCCGCTACATCAAGAAGGCCGCCATCACCACCACGATGGGCCCCGGCATCCCGGTCGACCCGAACCGCACCCGCAACCTCCTCGTCGAGGAGGACCCGGCCGCCGTCTGAGACCGACGGCAGCCGCGGGCACGCGCAGCTGACGACGGGCCCCGCACCTTCCGAGGTGCGGGGCCCGTCCGCGTTCCCCGGGACGGACGCACACGCCGTTCCGGGGGAGGGTGCGTGCCGTTTCCCCCGTGTCGGAGTTAGCGTGAAGATCACCGAGCGCACAAGGGGGAACGGATGAGGGACAGGGTCGTGAGGCGGGGGATCCTCCCGGTCGCGGCGGTCGCCGCGCTGTGCACGGTGGCGGCATGCACCTCCTCCGGTGACACCGACTCCGGCAAGGGCCCGGCGCAGCCGTCCGGCGGGCGCGCCGGCCGTGTCGACGCCCGCCCGGCGGCCGCCCTGCACGCCGTCGAGAAGGCCACCGCCGGGGCGGGCTCCGCGCGGATCGAGTCCTCGACGGCCATGGGCGGGATGCTCTCCCTGACGACGGACGGCACGCTCGGCTGGGCCGACGGCTCGCTCGGCACCCTGCGCATCACCTGCACCGGCGGCCGCCTCGCCGAGACCATGCACCAGCTGAACAGCACGTCCATGGAGGCCAGGCTGCTGCCCGACGCCTACTACGCGAAGGTCGGCGACGCGTTCGCCCGCCGGCTGCACGGCAGGCACTGGATCAGGTACGCCTACGACGACCTGGCGGCCCTCCCCGGCGGCTCGGGCGCGCAACTGAAGGACCAGCTGCGCAGCACCGCCCCGCTCCAGCCGGTCAGGCTGCTGCTCGCCTCCGGGGACGTGCGCCGGGTCGGCGAGGAGACGGTGCGCGGCCGGCGCACCACGCACTACTCGGGCACGGTCGTCCCCGCGGCCCTGACCGGCCGGTACGCCGCCGCCCTCAGGGAGCAGCTGCAGCAGGCCGGGGTCACCACGGAGACCGTCGACCTGTGGGTCGACGACCACGACCTGCTGGTCAAGAAGGTGGAGCGGGGCGAGCTGGCGAGCGGGCGGATGTCCTCGACGGCGTACTACCGCGACTACGGGGTGAAGGTCTCGGCGAACCGGCCGCCGACGGAGGACACCGCCGACTTCACGGAGCTGATGAGCACCCGGAGCCCGTAGGGCGGCGCGGGTCCGTGCGCCGGCGGCCCCGGTGCCCCACCGAAATCGGGGGCCCCACGCGCCCCGGACGGGGTACGCTCACGGCCTTGCCGTGAATCGTCCATGTGTTCCTTGGGGGGAATCATGAAGGGTGCCGTGCGCGGCGCGGTGGAGCGGGGAGCTGCGGGCGCGGTGCTCACGGCCCTGCTCCTGGGCGGGGGAGCGGTCGCCTGTTCGAAGGGTGTCGCACGGGAGCCGCGGATGACGCCCGCCGCGGCCGTGGCCGAGGCCGCGAGGAACGCGGACGCCGTCACGTCCGTCCACTACCGGATGAAGGGCACGGTCCCAGGCGCGGGCCCGGTCGGCGGCGAGGCCGCGATGAGCGTGAAGCCGCTCGCCATGAGCATGAAGATGACGGTCGAGGACCAGGCCGTCGACGGTCCGGTCGAGATCCGCCTCGTCGGCAAGGCGATGTACGTCGGCGGGGGCGCCCGGATGGCCAAGGAGATGGACGGCAAGAGCTGGGTCAAGTTCGACATGTCCGCCCTGGGTGCGGACAAGCAGCTGAACGGCGACCGGCTCGGTGCCGGCCGGGCCGACCAGAACCCGGCCCAGGAGTCCACCTTCCTCACCGGCTCCAAGAACGTGAGGAAGCTCGGCACCGAGACCGTCGACGGCGTGCGGACGACGCACTACAAGGGCACGCTCACCCTCGCCGACCTGCGAGCCTCCCTCAAGGGCAAGGACAGGGCGACCCGTGAGCGGCGGGAGAAGAGCATCGACCAGTACGAGAAGATGGGCGCCGACACGATCACGATGGACCTGTGGATGGACGGCGCCAGCCACACCAAGCAGTTCCGGATGCGCAGCGACACTCCCGAGGGCCGGCTCGACATGACCATCACCTTCCTCGACTTCAACAAGCCGGTGACGGTCACCGCCCCGCCCGCCGAGGACACGGTCGACCTCGGCGACATGATGAAGGACGCCGCACAGGGCTGAGCGCCCGGGAACGGATTTGCTTGACGGCGATCCGTTCCCGTACTCTCCAACAGAAGCCAAAGACCGCTGGTCGTTGCCGTGCGCTCGTTCGAGGGCGCGGTGGCCGAAGGATCCGCTGAACTGCGGACGACCCGCGCAGGTGACAGTGGAAGAGCTCCCGGAGTGCGTGCGTCCTTCGTGCGTACGACCGGTCGAGTCCGCCCCGTGCGCCTGCGCCGGGGCGTTTCGTTTTCCCAGTCCTCCTTCGGGTCCGCGCGGTCCGAATCACCCGGAAGGAGGCCGAGGCTCTATGGCGAGGCCCGACAAGGCTGCCGCGGTTGCCGAACTGACGGACAAGTTCCGCAGCTCCAGCGCCGCCGTGCTGACCGAGTACCGCGGTCTCACCGTGGCGCAGCTGAAGAACCTGCGCCGGTCGCTCGGTGAGAACGCCCAGTACGCCGTGGTGAAGAACACGCTGACCAAGATTGCGGCCAACGAGGCCGGGATCACGACGCTGGACGACCTGTTCAACGGTCCGACGGCGGTCGCCTTCGTCACCGGTGACCCGGTGGAGTCGGCGAAGGGTCTGCGCGACTTCGCCAAGGACAACCCGAATCTCGTCATCAAGGGCGGAGTCCTTGACGGCAAGGCGCTGTCCGCCGACGAGATCAAGAAGCTTGCGGACCTCGAGTCCCGCGAGGTTCTGCTCGCCAAGCTGGCGGGCGCCATGAAGGGCAAGCAGTCGCAGGCTGCCGCGCTCTTCCAGGCGCTCCCGTCGAAGCTCGTCCGCACCGTGGACGCGCTGCGCGCCAAGCAGGCCGAGCAGGGCGGTGCCGAGTAACTCGGCTCGCACATTGACCGCCGCCTGACGCGACGGTCGCCGCGGGCCGCACGCCCGCCGACATGTACACACGGCACCAGCCGAATGAGTGGAAGGATCGCCCATCATGGCGAAGCTCAGCCAGGAAGACCTGCTCGCGCAGTTCGAGGAGATGACCCTCATCGAGCTCTCCGAGTTCGTGAAGGCGTTCGAGACGAAGTTCGACGTCACCGCCGCCGCCCCGGTCGCCATGGCCGCCGCCGGTGTCCCGGGTGCCCCGGCCGCCGAGGCCGAGGAGGAGAAGGACGAGTTCGACGTCATCCTCACCGGCGCCGGCGACAAGAAGATCCAGGTCATCAAGGTCGTGCGCGAGCTGACCTCCCTCGGCCTGAAGGAGGCCAAGGACCTGGTGGACGGCGCCCCGAAGCCGGTCCTGGAGAAGGTCAACAAGGAGGCCGCGGAGAAGGCCGCCGAGTCCCTCAAGGGCGCCGGCGCCTCCGTCGAGGTCAAGTAAGACCTCCGCGGGGTCCGCACCGGACTCACGGGTCCGACGTGACCCACGGGGCCGTACGGGGCCGCACGCTCCGTACGGCCCTCTCGTGAGCGCGGCCCACAGTTCACCCGGACGCCGGACGGGGACCTCATGGGTTTCCGGACACGGCTCACCCGTAGGGCTGTAACGCGAACGCGGCGAAGAGCGATCATCCATCCGGGTGGTCGCTCTTCGGCGTTCCGGGGGGTCGGGCGGCGGCTGCCTTGCGCCAGTCGCCGCGGGGAGTATGGTGATCTTCGTCGTGCCTCCGAGGGCCCCGGTGACAGGTTGCAAGTGACGATGGCAGCACCCGGTTCGGGCAAGGGGGGCCTTGACGAACTGCACGCAGCGCGCAATTCTCAGGACGCGTCGTCACAACGATCCGGATCCGAGGCATGGATCGGCGACGAAGAGGGCAGTATCGATGTGCATCGAGGGCGTGGCTTGCCGCAGGTGTTGAGGGACAACGAAGGACTCCGTCGTGAGCCTGCAAACCCGCACTGGACATCAGTGTGCCAAGTGGCTACACTGACCCTTTGCGCTGCCTGTTAGCTGCCTCCTGCCCGTCACCAGGAGACACGCCCCTCACTTGAGCATCGACGATGAAGAGTCTCCGACCTGGGACTTCCATCTCTGTGCCCGGTGGGGGCCGGTACGCGCGTAGTGAGTCCGAGCCCTCGGAAGGACCCCCTCTTGGCCGCCTCGCGCACTGCCTCGACCGCGAATACGAACAACGGCGCCAGCACCGCCCCGCTGCGCATCTCCTTTGCAAAGATCAAGGAGCCCCTCGAGGTTCCGAACCTTCTCGCGCTGCAAACCGAGAGCTTCGACTGGCTGCTCGGCAACGACGCGTGGAAGGCTCGCGTCGAGGCGGCTCTGGAGTCAGGTCAGGACGTCCCCACCAAGTCCGGTCTTGAGGAGATCTTCGAGGAGATCTCCCCGATCGAGGACTTCTCCGGGTCGATGTCGCTGACGTTCCGCGACCACCGCTTCGAGCCGCCGAAGAACTCGATCGACGAGTGCAAGGAGCGCGACTTCACCTACGCCGCGCCCCTCTTCGTCACGGCCGAGTTCACCAACAACGAGACCGGCGAGATCAAGTCCCAGACGGTCTTCATGGGCGACTTCCCGCTCATGACGAACAAGGGCACCTTCGTCATCAACGGCACCGAGCGCGTCGTGGTGTCCCAGCTGGTCCGTTCCCCCGGTGTCTACTTCGACTCCACCATCGACAAGACGTCCGACAAGGACATCTTCTCCGCCAAGATCATCCCGTCCCGCGGTGCCTGGCTGGAGATGGAGATCGACAAGCGCGACATGGTCGGTGTGCGCATCGACCGCAAGCGCAAGCAGTCCGTCACCGTGCTGCTGAAGGCGCTCGGCTGGACGACCGAGCAGATCCTCGAGGAGTTCGGCGACTACGAGTCCATGCGCGCCACCCTGGAGAAGGACCACACCCAGGGCCAGGACGACGCGCTGCTCGACATCTACCGCAAGCTGCGCCCGGGCGAGCCCCCCACGCGTGAGGCCGCGCAGACGCTGCTGGAGAACCTGTACTTCAACCCGAAGCGCTACGACCTCGCGAAGGTCGGCCGCTACAAGGTCAACAAGAAGCTGGGTGCGGACGCCCCGCTGGACGCGGGCATCCTGACCGTCGAGGACGTCATCTCGACGATCAAGTACCTGGTGAAGCTGCATGCGGGCGAGACCGAGACGGTCGGCGACAGCGGCCAGACGGTCGTCGTCGAGACCGACGACATCGACCACTTCGGCAACCGCCGCCTGCGCAGCGTCGGCGAGCTCATCCAGAACCAGGTCCGCACGGGTCTGGCGCGTATGGAGCGCGTCGTGCGCGAGCGCATGACCACCCAGGACGTCGAGGCGATCACGCC
The DNA here is from genome assembly GCF_055632315.1 of Streptomyces sp. PSU-S4-23. Classification (NCBI taxonomy): domain Bacteria; kingdom Bacillati; phylum Actinomycetota; class Actinomycetes; order Kitasatosporales; family Streptomycetaceae; genus Streptomyces; species Streptomyces sp. PSU-S4-23. The sequence continues at coordinate 5,105,431 of NZ_JBVMUU010000002.1, forward strand.
GCAGACCCTGATCAACATCCGGCCGGTCGTCGCCTCCATCAAGGAGTTCTTCGGCACCAGCCAGCTGTCCCAGTTCATGGACCAGAACAACCCGCTGTCCGGACTGACGCACAAGCGGCGCCTGTCCGCGCTCGGCCCGGGCGGTCTGTCCCGTGAGCGGGCCGGCTTCGAGGTCCGTGACGTGCACCCCTCGCACTACGGCCGCATGTGCCCGATCGAGACGCCCGAAGGCCCGAACATCGGTCTGATCGGCTCGCTCGCCACCTACGGCCGCGTGAACGCGTTCGGTTTCGTCGAGACCCCGTACCGCAAGGTCGACGAGAACGGTGTCGTCACCGAAGAGGTCCACTACCTCACGGCCGACGAGGAGGACCGGTTCGTCATCGCCCAGGCCAACGCGCCGCTGACCGACGACCTCCGGTTCGCCGAGGCCCGCGTCCTGGTGCGCCGCCGTGGCGGCGAGGTCGACTACGTCGCCCCCGAGGACGTGGACTACATGGACGTCTCGCCGCGCCAGATGGTGTCGGTCGCGACCGCCATGATCCCGTTCCTGGAGCACGACGACGCCAACCGCGCCCTCATGGGCGCGAACATGATGCGCCAGGCCGTTCCGCTGATCCAGTCGGAGTCCCCGCTCGTCGGCACCGGCATGGAGTACCGCTCCGCCGTCGACGCCGGCGACGTCGTCAAGGCCGAGAAGGCCGGTGTGGTCCAGGAGGTCTCCGCGGACTACATCACCACCGCCAACGACGACGGCACGTACATCACGTACCGCCTGGCCAAGTTCGCCCGCTCCAACCAGGGCACCTCGGTCAACCAGAAGGTCGTCGTCAACGAGGGCGACCGGGTCGTCGAGGGCCAGGTCCTCGCCGACGGTCCGGCCACCCAGAACGGCGAGATGGCGCTCGGCAAGAACCTGCTCGTGGCGTTCATGCCGTGGGAGGGCCACAACTACGAGGACGCGATCATCCTGTCGCAGCGCCTCGTGCAGGACGACGTCCTCTCCTCGATCCACATCGAGGAGCACGAGGTCGACGCCCGTGACACCAAGCTCGGCCCCGAGGAGATCACCCGGGACATCCCGAACGTCTCCGAGGAGGTCCTCGCCGACCTCGACGAGCGCGGCATCATCCGCATCGGTGCCGAGGTCATCGCCGGTGACATCCTCGTCGGCAAGGTCACCCCGAAGGGTGAGACCGAGCTGACCCCCGAGGAGCGCCTGCTGCGCGCGATCTTCGGTGAGAAGGCCCGTGAGGTCCGCGACACCTCGCTGAAGGTGCCGCACGGCGAGACCGGCAAGGTCATCGGCGTGCGCGTCTTCGACCGCGAGGAGGGCGACGAGCTGCCGCCGGGCGTGAACCAGCTGGTCCGCGTCTACGTGGCGCAGAAGCGCAAGATCACCGACGGTGACAAGCTCGCCGGCCGCCACGGCAACAAGGGTGTCATCTCGAAGATCCTGCCGATCGAGGACATGCCGTTCCTGGAGGACGGCACCCCGGTCGACATCATCCTCAACCCGCTGGGTGTGCCGTCCCGGATGAACCCGGGACAGGTCCTGGAGATCCACCTCGGCTGGCTCGCCAGCCAGGGCTGGGACGTCTCAGGGCTCGCCGACGAGTGGGCGCAGCGCCTGCAGGCCATCAGCGCCGACCAGGTGGAGCCGCGCACCAACGTGGCGACGCCGGTCTTCGACGGTGCCCGCGAGGACGAGCTGGCCGGTCTGCTGGAGCACACCATCCCGAACCGCGACGGCGACCGCATGGTGCTCCCGTCCGGCAAGGCCCGGCTGTTCGACGGCCGTAGCGGTGAGCCGTTCCCGGAGCCGATCTCGGTCGGCTACATGTACATCCTGAAGCTGCACCACCTGGTCGACGACAAGCTGCACGCCCGCTCGACCGGCCCGTACTCGATGATCACCCAGCAGCCGCTCGGTGGTAAGGCCCAGTTCGGTGGCCAGCGGTTCGGCGAGATGGAGGTGTGGGCGCTCGAGGCGTACGGCGCCGCCTACGCCCTCCAGGAGCTGCTGACCATCAAGTCCGACGACGTCACCGGCCGCGTGAAGGTCTACGAGGCCATCGTCAAGGGCGAGAACATCCCCGAACCCGGCATCCCCGAGTCCTTCAAGGTGCTCATCAAGGAGATGCAGTCCCTGTGCCTGAATGTGGAGGTGCTGTCCAGCGACGGTATGTCCATCGAGATGCGTGACACCGACGAGGACGTCTTCCGCGCTGCGGAGGAGCTCGGCATCGACCTGTCCCGGCGCGAGCCGAGCAGCGTCGAAGAGGTCTGACGGGAGTCCGGCGGGCCTTGCACCAGCAGGGCCCGCCGACCCCCAGGCCCCCGTATCAGACCAAAGACTCACAACCCTGAGAGGGATTGACGCATAGTGCTCGACGTCAACTTCTTCGACGAGCTCCGGATCGGCCTGGCCACCGCTGACGACATCCGCCAGTGGAGCCACGGCGAGGTCAAGAAGCCCGAGACCATCAACTACCGCACCCTCAAGCCCGAGAAGGACGGCCTCTTCTGCGAGAAGATCTTCGGCCCCACCCGGGACTGGGAGTGCTACTGCGGCAAGTACAAGCGCGTCCGCTTCAAGGGCATCATCTGCGAGCGCTGTGGCGTCGAGGTCACGCGCGCGAAGGTGCGCCGTGAGCGGATGGGCCACATCGAGCTGGCCGCCCCCGTCACGCACATCTGGTACTTCAAGGGCGTTCCGTCGCGGCTGGGCTACCTGCTCGACCTCGCCCCGAAGGACCTGGAGAAGGTGATCTACTTCGCGGCGTACATGATCACGTACGTCGACGAGGAGCGCCGCACGCGTGACCTGCCCTCCCTGGAGGCGCACGTCTCCGTGGAGCGGCAGCAGGTGGAGAACCGTCGCGACGCCGACCTGGAGGCCCGCGCCAAGAAGCTCGAGGCCGACCTGGCCGAGCTGGAGGCCGAGGGCGCCAAGGCCGATGTGCGCCGCAAGGTGCGCGAGGGCGCCGAGCGTGAGATGAAGCAGCTGCGCGACCGCGCGCAGCGCGAGATCGACCGCCTCGACGAGGTGTGGACCCGGTTCAAGAACCTCAAGGTCCAGGACCTCGAGGGCGACGAGCTGCTGTACCGCGAGCTGCGTGACCGCTTCGGCACGTACTTCGACGGCTCGATGGGCGCCGCGGCGCTGCAGAAGCGGCTGGAGTCCTTCGACCTGGAGGAGGAGGCCGAGCGGCTCCGCGAGATCATCCGCACCGGCAAGGGCCAGAAGAAGACCCGTGCCCTCAAGCGGCTGAAGGTCGTCTCCGCGTTCCTGCAGACCTCCAACAGCCCCAAGGGCATGGTCCTGGACTGCGTCCCGGTCATCCCGCCGGACCTGCGTCCGATGGTGCAGCTGGACGGTGGCCGCTTCGCGACCTCCGACCTGAACGACCTGTACCGCCGTGTCATCAACCGCAACAACCGTCTGAAGAGGCTCCTGGACCTCGGTGCCCCGGAGATCATCGTCAACAACGAGAAGCGCATGCTTCAGGAGGCCGTTGACGCCCTCTTCGACAACGGCCGGCGCGGCCGCCCGGTCACGGGCCCCGGCAACCGTCCGCTGAAGTCCCTCAGCGACATGCTGAAGGGCAAGCAGGGCCGCTTCCGCCAGAACCTGCTCGGCAAGCGTGTCGACTACTCGGCGCGTTCCGTGATCGTCGTCGGTCCGCAGCTGAAACTGCACCAGTGCGGTCTGCCGAAGGCGATGGCGCTGGAGCTCTTCAAGCCGTTCGTGATGAAGCGCCTGGTCGACCTGAACCACGCGCAGAACATCAAGTCGGCCAAGCGCATGGTCGAGCGCGGCCGCACGGTCGTGTACGACGTCCTCGAAGAGGTCATCGCCGAGCACCCGGTGCTGCTGAACCGTGCGCCCACCCTGCACCGCCTCGGTATCCAGGCCTTCGAGCCGCAGCTGGTCGAGGGCAAGGCCATCCAGATCCACCCGCTCGTGTGCACCGCGTTCAACGCGGACTTCGACGGCGACCAGATGGCCGTGCACCTGCCGCTGTCCGCGGAGGCGCAGGCCGAGGCCCGCATCCTGATGCTGTCCTCGAACAACATCCTCAAGCCGGCCGACGGCCGCCCGGTCACGATGCCGACCCAGGACATGGTCCTCGGTCTGTTCTTCCTGACCACGGACGGCGAGATGCGGAACGTGAAGGGCGAGGAGCGCTCCTTCGCGTCCGTGGCCGAGGCGATCATGGCGTTCGACGCCGGCGAGCTCTCGCTGCAGTCGCGCGTGGACATCCGCTTCCCGGTGGGCACCATCCCGCCGCGCGGCTGGACCCCGCCGGCCCAGGAGGAGGGCGAGCCGGAGTGGCAGCAGGGTGACACCTTCCGGCTGCGCACCACGCTGGGCCGTGCGCTCTTCAACGAGCTGCTGCCCGAGGACTACCCGTTCGTCGACTACGAGGTCGGCAAGAAGCAGCTCTCCGAGATCGTCAACGACCTCGCCGAGCGCTACCCGAAGGTCATCGTGGCGGCGACGCTCGACAACCTGAAGGCGGCCGGCTTCTACTGGGCCACCCGTTCCGGCGTCACGGTCGCCATCTCCGACGTCGTCGTCCCCGAGGCGAAGAAGGAGATCGTCCGCGGCTACGAGGCGCAGGACGAGAAGGTCCAGAAGCAGTACGAGCGCGGTCTGATCACCAAGGACGAGCGCACCCAGGAGCTCATCGCCATCTGGACCAAGGCGACCAACGAGGTCGCCGAGGCGATGAACGACAACTTCCCGAAGACGAACCCGATCTTCATGATGGTGAACTCGGGTGCGCGAGGAAACATGATGCAGATGCGCCAGATCGCGGGCATGCGCGGTCTGGTGTCCAACGCGAAGAACGAGACGATCCCGCGTCCGATCAAGGCGTCGTTCCGTGAGGGTCTGTCCGTGCTGGAGTACTTCATCTCCACGCACGGTGCCCGCAAGGGTCTGGCGGACACCGCTCTGCGTACCGCCGACTCGGGTTACCTCACCCGTCGTCTGGTCGACGTCTCCCAGGACGTCATCATCCGCGAGGAGGACTGCGGCACCGACCGCGGCCTCAAGCTGAGCATCGCGGAGCGCGGCGCCGACGGCGTGCTGCGCAAGGCGGACAACGTCGAGACGTCCGTGTACGCGCGCTGCCTCGCCGAGGACATCGTGGTCGACGGCAGGGTGCTGGCCCCGGCCGGCACCGACCTGGGCGACGTGCTCATGGACGAGCTGATCCTCCAGGGCGTCGAGGAGGTCAAGACCCGCTCGGTCCTGACCTGCGAGTCCGCGGTCGGCACCTGCGCCATGTGCTACGGCCGCTCGCTGGCCACCGGCAAGCTGGTCGACATCGGTGAGGCGGTCGGCATCATCGCCGCCCAGTCCATCGGTGAGCCCGGCACCCAGCTGACGATGCGTACCTTCCACACCGGTGGTGTGGCCGGTGACGACATCACCCAGGGTCTGCCGCGTGTCGTCGAGCTCTTCGAGGCCCGTACCCCGAAGGGTGTCGCCCCGATCTCCGAGGCGTCCGGCCGTGTCCGGATCGAGGAGACCGAGAAGACCAAGAAGATCGTCATCACGCCGGACGACGGCAGCGACGAGAGCGCGTACCCGATCTCGAAGCGTGCCCGGCTCCTGGTCAGCGAGGGCGAGCACGTCGAGGTGGGCCAGAAGCTCACCGTGGGTGCCACCAACCCGCACGACGTGCTGCGCATCCTGGGCCAGCGTGCCGTCCAGGTCCACCTGGTCGGCGAGGTCCAGAAGGTGTACAACTCGCAGGGCGTGTCGATCCACGACAAGCACATCGAGATCATCATCCGGCAGATGCTGCGCCGTGTGACGATCATCGAGTCCGGCGACGCCGAGCTGCTGCCCGGCGAGCTGGTCGAGCGCTCGAAGTTCGAGCAGGAGAACCGTCGTGTGGTCCAGGAGGGCGGTCACCCGGCCTCCGGCCGTCCGCAGCTGATGGGTATCACCAAGGCCTCGCTGGCGACCGAGTCGTGGCTGTCGGCGGCGTCCTTCCAGGAGACGACCAGGGTCCTCACGGACGCGGCGATCAACGCCAAGTCCGACTCCCTGATCGGTCTCAAGGAGAACGTCATCATCGGTAAGCTCATCCCGGCCGGTACGGGCCTGTCCCGCTACCGCAACATCCGGGTCGAGCCGACCGAGGAGGCCAAGGCCGCGATGTACTCGGCCGTCGGCTACGACGACATCGACTACTCGCCGTTCGGCACGGGCTCCGGCCAGGCCGTGCCGCTGGAGGACTACGACTACGGTCCGTACAACCAGTAAGCGAGCAGCCTGAGCCGAAGGGCGGCCACCCCGTGCCACACGGGGTGGCCGCCCTTCGGCGTGTTCACCGAGCGGTCAGCTCCCAGGCCGCGACGACCGCCGTCGCCACGGTGGCCAGCACGCCGATGCTGGCGAGCGGCCAGCGGGAGCGTTCCAGCGCGTCCAGCCGCTGTTCGTGGTCGGCGAGCTGCTTGTCGGTCTGGTCGCTGCGCTGCACCAGCAGGGCGAGCGACCCGTCGACCCGGGCGAAGCCGGCTTCGACGGTGCCGCGCAGCCGCTCCAGTTCGACGGCGACGGCGGCCGGATCGGACAGGGATGAGGGTTCGTTCACGCGTCCCTCCGTTCGGCGGTCGCGTCCGCGAGGGACAGCAGCGCGGCGTCGTCGTTCGGCGGGGCGTCCGTGCGCAGCCACGACGGCAGCAGCGCCTGGACACCGGGCAGCGCCATGACCCTGGTCACGGCGCCGGCGGCGGCCAGGGCCCCGGCGACCCAGGGAAGGGTCTTCGGGACCCCGGCGGTCTCCGCGATCGTCGGCAGCAGCACACACAGGCCGACAGCGGTTTGCAGCACGGTGCGGAGGGTCCGCTTGGCGGCCTCTGACATGGGAGACCTCGTTTCTCAGGAGCTGTGGGGGACCTTCAGCGCGTTCCAGGACGTGGGCCCCGGCCAGCCGTCGGCGGCGGAGCCGCGGAAGCCGAGCTTGCGCTGCCAGGCGGCGTACGACTCACGGTCGGCCTCGGTCCAGTGGGGGCCCGGGCCGACCCGGTAGCGGCCGCAGCCCTCGGCCACCAGGCGTTGGCCCATCGCGGTGACGATCGGCGACCGGGGACCCGCCTTGAAGAACGAGGCACCGGGGAACGGCTGGTAGCGCGGGGTGCTCGGCGGCGGGGGGACGGGCCGGCCGGAGCCGGCGGAGAGCCGCGCCTGCACCCGGCGGCGCATGCCGGTCATGGAGAAGCCGCGCGGGTCGCTCTTCCAGTCGGACCACTCCAGGTGCCCGATGACGGACTTGGCGCCCCAGCCGTGCGCCCGGCACAGCGCGGCCGCGACCCGCTCGACGGCGTCGAGCTGCTCGGCCGGCCAGGGGTCCTGGCCGTCTCCGAGGTTCACGCACTCGAAGCCGTAGAAGCGGGCGTTGCCGTCGACGGCGCCGGCGCTGCCCTCGTGCTGGTGCGGGGCGGGCGGCCGGTCCCCGTAGGTCTCGGTGATCACTGCCTGGAGGACCGACGGATCACCGCCGCCGGCGTGGTTGGCGCGGCCGTTGCCGACGAGGTGGACCGCGCCGTCCTTGGCGATCACGCCGTGGCACAGCGGGCCGGGCAGCTCCGCGTGGCCGTCGTAGCAGAGGGAGACGGACGCGGTGGTGCCGGAGGAGACGGTGTGGTGGATGATCACGCCGTTCACGGGGCCCCAGGGACCCTTGAGGTTGCGGTTGTGCGTGCGCCAGCCGTCGTGCTCGACGACGGTGACGCCTTCGGCGCGCAGGGCGGACACGAGGGCGTCGGCGGACAGGGGGTTGGCCATGGGCGGATGCCTCCCGGGAGAGGGTGCGGGCATGAGAAAGCCCCGGCCGGTGGGGTCGGCTCGGGGCTGCGCGGGTGGTGCGCGGACGGTGCGCGGACCGTGCGCGGGTCAGACGGTGGTGCCGGTTCCGGTGCCCGGACCGCCGCCGGCCGGCCATGTGGCGCACAGGGCGGCGTACGCCGATGTGTTGGCCTCGAAGTCGGCCAGCGCGGCGGCGACCGCCTGCTGGACGGCCGTCTGGTCGGGGACGACCGGGTCCGCGCCGACGGGCATGACCGTGACGCGGCCGGTGCCGCGCAGGACGGCGCCGTTGTCGCCGGTCTCCGTGAACTGGGCGCTGACGGTGACGGGCGAGTAGGTCCCGGTGATCGAGTCCGGCGCGATGATGCTGCTGAGGCTGGTGTCGGAGACGTTGACGTAGACCGTGTGGCCGGCCTCGGTGAGGGTGGCGCGGCCCGCGTAGTCGATGGCGATGCCCCAGGGCTGGGTGGTGTCGATGTTCATGGAGGGCTGCCTTTCTCAGGTCTGACGGCCGTACATGAGGACCGGGACGGCGTAGACGGTGCCGGAGGTGCTGGTGACCTGGGCCTGGATCTCGACCTTGAGCAGCGTGCGGTACACCGAGGCGAAGTCGGTGGCGACCAGGTCGCTGTAGTCGAAGTCCGCGGGGGTGGTGACGGTGCCGCCCCACTGGGCGCCGTTGACGAGCACCCGGACGGAGCCGGTCGCGCCGGAGCTTGCCCTGGTGTTCAGCAGCAGCCGCATCTTCGGCTGCCAGACGACGTTGTACGACATCGCGATCGTCGTCCACGAGGTCGAGCTGGTCTGCGGCCAGCGCGTGTAGCCGGTGTCCTGCGGCGGCAGCATGGCCAGCCAGGGCCGCGCGAGGCCGCCGGTGCTGATGTCGTCGGAGATGATCTCCCGGTTGGCGGAGTCGTAGATGCGCAGCGGCTGCAGCGACGTGCTGAGGCCGTCGCCGTTGTACAGGCTCATCGCGAGGCTGCCGGACTGGCGGTGGATCTCCATGCCGTACTCGCTGCCGCTCCAGCCGCCGACCCGGAACATCGGCGTACCGGACGGCGTCCGCACCAGCAGGGAGCCGCCGTCGGTGATCTCCACCGTGCCGCCGGAGATCTGGTTCAGCGCCGGCCGGTTGTTGACCGCGGTGGACAGCTGCTGGATGCGGCGTTCCATCTGGGTCAGCCGGTCGATGATGTCTTCGGGCAGCTGGGGCATCAGATCTCCTCCAGGTAGAGCTCGGCGGTGTCGGGACGGCCGCGCTGCGCCGGGCTGACCTTGACGCCGACGATCCGGTAGCGCACGTCCAGGCCCTCGGTCCACCACTCGTCGGTGACCCGGATCCGCACGGTCCGCCCGAGCAGCGCCGACGGCACCAGGTCGTCGAGGCGCACGGTGACCGCGGGGATCACCACCGCGCCGGCGGCCTGGGCGAGTTCGGCGGTGGCCAGCGACTTCAGGACCTCCCTGCTGGTGGTCTCGTTGTGGTCGGAGGACAGGTCGATGCGCGGATAGCCGGCTGCGATCAGGGCGCTCGCCTCGTCCGCGTCGGCGTACACCGGACGGGATTCCGCGGCCTGGTTGGAGTTGTCGGTCCCACCGCGCGCCCGGGCCGTGGTGCCGCCGCGGGTGGCGTCGCGCGGGAAGGAGTACGACAGGATCGTGCCCGGCCGGTCCAGCACCAGGTCGGTGGTCCCGACGCGGATCTGCGGGCTGCCGAGCTGCAGTCGGCGGATGCGCGCGCCGCTGACCGGATCGCGGTAGACGGCGATGCGGTGTTCGAATCCGTTGTCCAGGGCGGCGAGCGCGTCGAGCGCCTCCAGGTAGACGGTTTCGTCGCCGTTGCGGTAGGAGACCGCGCGGTTCTGCGCGGAGGTCTCGTTCCCGGCGGTGACGCCGATGTCGCCGCCGGGCAGCGAGGTCTGCAGGTGGTCCCACAGGCTCCGGGCGATCGCCAGCTGGTCGGTGTTCGTGTAGACGAGGTCGGCGCGGATCCGGCGGCGGTTCGCATAGGACTCGAACGTGGCCGCCTGGATGCCGAGGGTGAGCACCCCGCGGTCGTCGCTCTGCAGGGTGGCCGTCCAGATGATGCCGCCCCACCACAGGTCGCCCCCGCGTTCGAGGTAGACGGAGGTGCGGCCCTCCTCGATGCGGCGGACGCGGGCCGCCGTCTTCGCGTCGGGCACGGGAACGGTGCCGGCCAGGGAGCCGGCCTTGCCGATGTAGTCGTCGACGGTGACGTCCCGCAGCGGCAGGATGTCGATGGTGCGGTCGGTGCGCAGATCGCAGAAGATCGCGCGGTAGGGCGTGTTCGCGGTCATGGGGCGGTCAGCTCCTCCGTCCGGTCGTCACAGCACGAAGCAGGCGGAGATCCGCACGCCGTTGCCGGTCTGGATGACACCGCTGGTCGTCCAGGCGATCAGCTGGACCGAGCCGTCGGCGACGATGCGGGCGGCTCCGGTGCCGTATCCGTCGGAGGCGACCGCGGTGATCTCGCCGGCCGGACGCCACCCCGCCGGCAGGGTGGCCATCAGCTGGTCGGTCACGTTGCCCGGGTTGGTGGTACCGGCGGCGGTGGCGGTGAGGTCGGCGCCGGTGCGGGAGAGCGCCAGGGTGAAGGAGCAGATGCCGCCGGTGCGGCGGGCGCTGTACCACGCCACCGACCAGTCGGTGGCCGCGGTCACCCCGGTGGTGGCGGTCTCCACCGCGACCGGGGGCCGGTAGTCGGCCCAGGCGGTGCCGTTCCAGCGCTGCAGCACCCCGTTCGCGTCGCGGTACTGGCCCGGGTAGGCGCCGCCGGTGGCGTCGGTGACGACGGGCAGGATGCCGCCGGCCGCGACAGTGGCGGTGCGCAGCCCGGTGAGCGCCGTGTTCCAGTCGATGCCGCCGCTGCCCGCGCTCGCGCCGGCCGGTACGGCGACCGTGTGCAGCGGGAGGGACTGGCCGGGGGCGGGGGGCGCGGTGGGTGTCGCCGTCGGGGATCCCTGGATGATCTCGACGACGGCCTCGGTGCGGCCCGAGCCGTCGTAGGCGTGGTCGTAGACGCGCAGGACGACGAGGTCGATGCGGCCGTACTGGGCGTCGCCGTCGGCGAAGGTGAGGGGCAGGTCCTCGGTCAGTGCGACCGGGTAGGCCCCCTGGGCGTCGGTTCCCTGGACGAGGGCCCGGCCGGGGCTGACCGTCGCGGTCATGCCGCCGGCCGTGCCGGTCAGGGTGAACCCGGAGATGCGGTGCTGGCCGTCGTAGGAGCCCGGCAGGACACCGGAGCGGGTGGCGACCGGGGAGGTGGGGGTGAGGGCACCGAGGGCGACGAGCCGGGTGTCCTCGCGTGTCTGGCCATCGGGGGAGAGCCAGCCGGAGCGTACGGGCATGGTCGGCTCCTTTCGGGACGGGGGAGGCTGTCAGTTGGCCGGGTCGACGCGCATGAAGCGGTTGTCGAACCCGCAGCTCACACTGGCGTCGTTGGAGCGGTGCAGGGCGGTCATCGTGTAGGTCAGGCCGGGGGTCAGCCCGTACAGCCGCCACATGGTCGCGACCGAGCCGCTGACCGGGCCTCCGTACATGCAGGCGTACTCGTCGGTCGGGGTGAAGCGCACGGTGCCGCCCTGGGTGATCTGCGGGGCCATGTACGCGGAGCTGGTGGTGCTGCCGCTGGTCCACATGCGCGCACCGAAGTGGAGCAGCACCGCGCCGGTGGGCGGGGCGGTGAAGTTGAGGTCCAACGAGGTGACGGCCGTGTCCGCCAGCGTGGCCGTGTACGTCGTCGACGCCGTGGACCCGGCGTCCAGGGACGAGACGAACGCGGACGTCACCACGGCCGAGGTCCAGGCCGAGCCGTTCCAGCGCTGCAGGACGCCGTTCGGCGCGTCGCGGTACTGGCCGGTGTAGCCCGCCGCCGCGGCTGCGGGGGCGATGCCGCCGACGCCCTGGGGATAGGCGACCCAGACCGAGCCGTCCCAGCGCTGGAGCACGCCGTCGACGTCCCGGAACTGGCCCGGATAGGCGCCGGCCACGGTGTCGCCGGCGGTGGTCGGCAGGATCCCGCCGAGGGCCACGGTGGGGGTGCGCAGGTCGGTCAGGGCGGTGCCCCAGTCGATGCCGCCCTGGCCGGCGCTCGCCTGGGCCGGGACCTTGACCTGGAACAGGGGCAGGCAGAGGCCCGGCGCGGCGGGCGCTGTCGGCGGGGAGGCCGGGGCGCCCTGGACGATCTCGACGGCGGCCTCGGTGCGGCCGGTGCCGTCGTAGGCGGCGTCGTAGATGCGCAGCACGACCAGGTCGATGCGGTCGTTGGTGGCGTCGCCGTCGGCGAAGGTGAGGGTGGGCTCGTCGACGACGGCCACCGGGTAGGCGCCGCGGGTCTCCACCCCCTGGACCACGGCCCGGCCCGAGCTGACGACCGCGGTCATCGTGCCGGTGTTCCCGGCCAGCCAGAACCCGGACAACCGGTACTGGCCCTGATAGGAGCCGGGCAGGATGCCGGAGCGGGTGCTCGCGGGTGAGGTCGGGGTGAGGACGCCGAGCGCGGTGAGCCGGGTGTCCTCCCGCGTCTGTCCGGTGAGAGGGAGCCATGAGGAACGTGCGTTCATGTACGGGTCCTGCTTTCTGTGCGGCAGGGGCGGCTCAGGAGGCGGATTCGTAGGTGCCGTAGATCGACAGCACGTCGCCGGTGTCCCAGGCGAAGGGGAAGCTCTTGTCCCAGATCGCGGCGCCGATCTGCTGGGTGTCGCGCAGGGAGCGGACGACGCCGCCGTAGCTCGTCGACAGCAGCCCGCAGCCGCTGTACATGTGGGCCACGGAGCTGTCGAAGCCGAGGGCGTCGAGCACGCGGCCGTCCAGCTTCCAGCCCGTCGACACCGGAGGGACCGGCAGCGAGAACATCCAGTTGGCGTTGGCGTCCTGGGCGGACAGGTTGGTCGTCGAGCCGATCTTCAGGTAGAGCCGGACGTGCACGAGCGTGCCGAGCTTGGCGTAGGACCCCGCCAGCGTGCCGTTGCCGATGCTGGGGGCGGTGCCGTTCTCGGCGCCCCACACCGGCGTGTAGTCGGTCCAGGCCGGCATCGGCTGGTAGGACACCCACGCGGAGCCGTTCCAGCGCTGCAGCACCCCGGAGGAGCTGTCGCGGTACTGCCCGGTGTAGCTGGCGGCGGTGACCGCGCCGGCCGGGGCGATCCCGCCCAGCGCGCTCGGGTACGACACCCAGGCCGAGCCGTCCCAGCGTTGCAGGGCGCCGCCGGAGTCGCGGTACTGGCCCGGGTAGGCACCGTTGCCCGTGTCGCCGTACGCCGGGAGGATGCCGCCGGCCGCGACGGTGGGCGTGCGAAGGTCGGTGGCGTCGCCGTTCCAGTTGACACCGCCGTTGCCGGCGCCGGCCCCGGCCCGGACGGTGACCTGGTAGATCGGCATGGCGATGCCGGGGAGCGGCGGCACCTCAGGGGTGGCGGCCGGGGTGCCCTGGACGATCTCCAGGGTGGCCTTGGTGAAGCCGGAGCTGTCGTACACGTTGTCGTAGATCCGCAGGACGACGAGGTCGATGCGGTCGTACGTGGCGTTGCCGTCGGCGAAGGTGATCGTGGTCTGCTCGGGCAGCGTGACCGGGTAGGCGCCCTGGTTGGCGGCGGCCTGGACGACGGCCCGGCCCTCGTGCACGGTGGCGGTCATGGTGCCGGAGCCGCCCTCCATCCAGAAGCCCGAGACGCGGTACCGGCCGTCGTAGGAGCCGGGCAGGATGCCGGAGCGGACCTCCAGCGGGTTGGCCGGTGTGGTCGCGCCCGTCTGGGTCAGGCGGGTGTCCTCGCGGGTCTGACCGGTCTCGGCCACCCATGAGCTGCGCAGGTTCATCCGAGGTCTCCTGTGATCTCCGGAAGGGAACGGGGGAGTACGGGGAGGCGGGGGGCGTCAGGACCTGAGCCATTCAGCCGTGAGGTTGGTGTAGTAGCCGGAACCGCCGAGAGTGGTGATGGTGGAGCCGGAGTTCTGCTGGCCGTACAGCGCGAGCTGGTCGCCGGCCGCGCACTTGAGCAGGGCGCTGCCGCCGACGCTGGTGGCGCTCGGGCCCGCGCCGACCAGCCAGGTGGCGCGCGGGACGCCGGAGCCGTTGACGTGGATCCGTGCGCCGCGCGACCCGTTGGTGGACTCCGCGTACCAGGTGAGGGAGGCGGACACGCGCCACCAGCCGCCCCTCGGCACGGTGTAGGTGTTCGACCCGGACCAGCCGCCCGCGTCGTCCACGTCGGCGGTCTGCATGGTGATCTGCGTCCACGGGCCGGTCGGCACGGACTGCCCGCTGGTCTGCGAGACGCTGAGCAGGATGGTCGTACGGCCCTCCGCGTACTGCCAGGCCGAGCCGTCCCAGCGTTGCAGCAGGCCGGAGGCGTCCTCGCGGTACTGGCCGACGTATCCGCCGGTACTCAGCGCGCCGATCGGTGCGATGCCGCCGACCGCCTTCGGATACGGCACCCAGGCGGAGCCGTTCCAGCGCTCCAGGACGCCCGGGGTGTCCCGGTACTGGCCGGCGTAGGCGCCGTTGAAGCCGGACGACGGGACGATCCCGCCGAGGGCCGCCGTGGCGTAGCGCAGGTTGGTGACCGCGCTGTCCCAGGCCAGTCCGCCGCCGCCGGCCGACGCGCCGGCGGGCACCGTGATCCGGTAGAGCGGCAGGGCGCTGCCGTCGGGGCTGTTCGGCGCCGTGGGCACGGCCGCGGGAGTGCCCGGGACCAGGCGGACCAGCGCCCGGGTCTGGCCGGTGCTGTCGTAGGCGGTGTCCTGGACGGCCAGTTCGACGAGGTCGATACGGGCGTACTGGGCGTCGCCGTCCGCGACGGTCAGGGTCTCCGGCTCGGTCACCGCCACCGGGTAGGCGCCCTGGACGAGCCGGCCGCCCTGCACGAAGGCGCGGCCGGGGCCGACGGTGAAGGTCATGCTCCCGGCCGTACCGGTGAGTGCGAACCCTCCGGGGACGATGCCGCCGCGGGCCTTGAACGGGATGTCCTCCGCGGCGAAGGCGTTCGGGGTGAGCAGACCGGACAGGGTGACGCGGGTGTCCTCGCGGCTCTGGCCGGACTCGGTGAGCCATGCTGAGCGCACGGTCATGGCACTCACCACTCCGCCGAGCGCCAGCGGACGGTCATCCACGCACCCGAGCCGTAGGTGTCCGGGCGGAACGCCAGCTGCGCCTGCCCCGGTTCGAAGGCGAACAGCTCCTCCGGGCTGCTGTCGGCGGCGGCGGTGTGGCGGCGTGAGGCGCTGCCGTTGAGGGTGACCGTGCCGGCCGCCGTGTCGACGACCAGCTCGTCGCTGGCGGCCAGGGTGATCCCGTAGCGCAGCTTGCGGCCGGAGGCGCGGTCGGTGACGGTCGGATTGCCGCACGGGCCGGTGAAGGTGATCACCGGGTGGGTGGGCGCGGAGCCGTCGTTGGTGATCGTGACATCACCGGTGGCGGCCGCCTGCCCCCAGTAGAGAGGCCAGGTCAACGGCCAGGTCAGGCCGCTCTCCGGCTGCGGCGCGCCGGTGACCGCGGACTGCTCGGCGACCGCGTACCGGCGCGGGTCGGTGGCGTACCACTGCACGGACGCCCGGGAGACGCCCTGCGTGGTGTAGGTCCGGTCGGCGGCCAGCACCCGCTGGCCGACCCGGGCCCGCACGGCCAGCGTCTCGCCGTGCAGCCGCACCGCCAGCCAGCGTTCCTCGTCGCCGAGGAGCAGCGCCTGGCGCAGGGCGCGCATCGCGGCGAGCGAGGAGGCGCTGTCGTCGGCCGCCGGTACGGTCCACACCGTGCCGCCGACCTTGCGGGGCTTGGCGTAGCGGGCGCCCGGCCAGGCGCCGTGCGCGGTGGGGCGGTCGGCGTCGGAGGTGTCGTAGTCGGGCAGGTCCTCCCAGCCGGTCAGGCCGCCCCGGTCGATCTCGTACGGGGTGCCGGGGCCCATCAGCAGTCCGGCCCACTGCATCTGCCCGTCGCGGGTGATGAGTGAGCCGGGGAGAACATCGTCGGTGTATGCGGTTGTGGTCGTCTCGGCCATGGGGCCGTCACCTCACTGTCGTGGCTGAACGACGGTCGTGCGCGGTGGGCGGGCCGGCGCGGTGGCCTGGATGGCCGGTGCCGGCCGCCCGCCGCTCCCGGCCGTCATGCGCAGGCGTGGGCGGATGCCAGGAAGAGCAGTTCCTCCGCGATGCCGCGGGCACCGGTGCCCGGACTTTCGTGGAACTCCTTGATGCGGTGGCGGTGGTCCTGGTGGCGGGCGGTGACCGCGGCCCGGCGCCGGGCGGCGAGCACGCGCTCCCGGTCGAGGGCGGTGAGCGGCAGCACCCGGCCGGTGCGCGGGGTGGCGCCGGGGACCGCGACGCCGCCCTCCGCGAGCATCGGGATCTTGCTCAGGTGCACCCCGAACTTCTTGCCGAAGAAGCTGAAGCTGAGCTTGTTGAGGCCGTCGATCACCCAGTTCGCGAAGGCGATCAGCCCCTGGATCGGGCCCTTGACGACCCCGGCCACGGTCTGCGCGCCGGTGGTGACGAACTGCCCGATCGCGTGCAGGGTGTCGGAGGTCGCGTTCTTGACCCTGGTGAATCCCTGGGGAATGTCCTTGGTGATCCAGTCCAGCACCGGCCTGACGGCGTCCCTGAACCCATGCCAGATCGCGGACACCTTGCCGCTGAGGGCGCGGGTGTCGCCGGTGGTGAGGGCCTTCAGGACGGCGAAGCCAGTGCCGATGAGGGTGCCGATGACGGTGAGGGCGGTGGTGATCAGCGTGAGGTAGCCGGTGACATACGTGTTCACCGCGCTCGCGATGGCCTTGAGGACCGGGGTGAGGATGGTCAGGTAGCTCTTGACGTACTGGAGGATCAGTTTGGCCAGTTGGTCCATCAGCCTCTGGCCGGTCTCCGAGTTCATCGCGATGTCGAGCAACCAGCCGGCCACCGGCAGGAGCAGGCCGGTGACGAAGCCGATGGGGTTGGCGCGGGTCAGGGCGTTGATGACGATCATCAGGCCGGACCCGATGGTCATCGCGGTGCCGAAGGTGTCCAGGAGGCCGCCGAGGAAGCCGGAGGCGTCGATGAGCGCGCCGACGATGGCGAAGACGCCGCCGAGCCCCGACTTGAGCCTCTCGAGGGCCTTTCCGGCGCTTCTGATCCTGCTTCCGACGGACTTGACGTCCGAGGCGGCGCCCTTGCCGGTGCGCCCGGCCCTGGTGACGGAGCGGGCGGCGGTGTCGGCGTTCGTCTTGAGCTTCTGGACGGCGGTGGCAGTCTGACCGGCGGGGGTGCCGACGCGGTCGAGGTCGCCGGCGGCGCCCTTGATGCGGCCGGTGAAGGACCGCAGGCCCGTCTGGGTCTGCTCGACCCTGGTCCGGAAGGAACGCAGGACGGGGGCGGCCCCCTTGAACGGGTTGCGCATGACCGCGCTGCTCATCCGCGTGCCTTCGCCAGGAACATCAGCGCGTCGGCGGTCCGTTGCGGGCTGCTGGTCTCGGCCGCGTAGTAATTCTCGATGTGCAGCGCGCCGTGGTGCTTCCTGGATCCGTGGTGCGCCCGGCCGTGCCCGGCGGCCCTGCGGAGCAGCCGGTCGAGCTTGCTCAGCGGCAGGACGGCCTCGGCCTCACCGGCCTCGGCGAGGATCGCCGGGACACCGCCGGAGCGGGGCATGACGACACCGCCGGTCGCGAGCGCGGGAATGCGGGGCAGGGAGACGCCGAAGGTCTTGCCGCCGACCAGCGGGACCCAGCCCGGGATCGACACGTGGATGCCGTTGAGGGCGCCGATCGCGCGGTTGATGATGCCGATGACCGCGTTGATCGGCCCCCGCACGGCGTTCTTGATGCCGTCGAAGGCGCGGCTCGCGATGCCCTTCAGGCCGCCCCAGATGCTGGACAGCTTGTCCTTCACGGCGCGGAAGGCGTTGGGGATCGCGGACTTCACCCAGTTGACGACCGGTGAGATGACCGCCTTGATGCCCTTCCACACGCTGCTGACGACCGTCTTGATCGCCTTCAGCGCGGTGGTGATGACCTTCTTCCAGATGCCGACGTAGGTCTTGATGACCTTGGCGACGGCCTTGACGACGGCCGAGACCGCCGTCTTGATGCCGTTCCAGACCGACTTGATCAGCTTGCCCGCGTTCTTCATGATCGGCCCGATGGCCTTCATGACGTTGCTGATCACGGTCTTGATGACTTGGAAGGCCTGTTTCAGGACCTTCTGCATGGTCTTCGAGTTGGTCACCATGTCGATGACCTTGTCGATGAGCGGCTGCAGCAACTGCATGAGCATGCCGAAGAAGTTGCCCTTCATCGACTTGTTCATCTTGTCCTGGCCCTTGGCCGCCTTGCTCGCCCCCGACTCGTACTTGCCGAGGTTCTTGCCTGCGCTGGACCCGGTCCTGCCGGCCTTGCCGAGCGACTTCTCGGCCTGGTCGGACGCGGTCTTGAGGTTTCTGAGCTCCTTCTCGGAGCCCTGGGCCGAGGTCTTGAGGGACTTGAGCTCGGTGGCCCCGGTCCTGCTCGCGCTGCCGATACCCTTGGCGGCGGAGCCGGCACCCGATGCCTTCGACTTGAAGTCCTCCAGGGAGCCGGAGGCCTTCTTCAACGAACTGATGAGACTCATTGCGCACCTCCTTCAGGCGGAATGTGGTGATCAGGCGCCGGCGCCGATGGCTCCAGCGGCGTTACCGGCCTCGCGTGAAAGTTCCAGGAACGTGTTCCTGAGCGTTCCGGCGTTCCGGTTGAGATCCTGAGCCGCCTTGGCGACGTCCCGCAGTGTCCGGGCTTTGGGAAGCTTCTGCGGGTCGAAGGGTTCGAGTTTGGTGTGGAGTTCCCCGATGGCCTTGGCCGTGTCCTCGATCTTCTTCTTGGGGTTCGGGGTGAGCTTCTTCTTGAGTTCGCCGATCGCCTTGGCGATCTTGTTGATCGTTCCCGGGGACTTCATGTCGGCAGTCGCCGAGTTGAAGTCCCGAATTTTCTCCGGCAGCCCGTTGAGTGCGCTCTTGAGGCCGTTGAGCCGCTGAGACGTGAGGCCGTGCGGGTTGATGGAAACGGCATTGAGGCCGTCCATCTGGGCGCGGGTCATGCGCTGTGGGCGTCCGGACTCGCCGATGGCGATGACTCGCCCTGGTCTCTGCCGTTCGCCGTCCGGCAGGTTCCGGTTGGCCCGTGATCGACTGATCTTCTCGTACGCCGCGTTGAACATCTTTCCGAAGTCGAAAAGTTTGCCGAGTACAAGCGCTGCGAGAGCACCGATGGCCAGCAAGATCTTGCTGAACGGGTCACCTCCGTCCTTGAATGCGGCGAACAGGTCCTTGAGGCCGAGTGCTTCGAAGAGCGATTCGAAGATGTTCTTGCTGGTTTCCGGTCCCTCCTTGATGGCTTTCATGATTTTGTTTGTGTTGGTCGTCAACTCCGCCTTGGTGGCGACGTTCGATGGCGAGACCAGGGTTTTTACGTCATCTACACCTTTCTGGACGTCTCCCACCTTTTTCAGGATCTCGTCTTCTGTCTTCTGGGACATGTAAACCTCTGGGGTCTAAAATGGAACTTGACGTGTGGAATTGTCCGTTGCTAGTGTGCGTACAAGGTGCGAGGAATGGGGGGATGGTGTGAGTGCAATCCTGGCCATGGCCGGAGTTATCGTGATTTTTCTGGGTATAGTGGCTTGTTTTCTGAATCTAGACGGCCTTTTTGTTTTCCTGAAGCTGCGGAATCTGAAACGCTATGGTGTCGAAGGTGAAGCAGTGTCAGAGCTTCAGGAATGGATCAGCAGCGGCCATCGCGTCTACTACAAGGTCCTGGTGTCACAGACCTCGCCCCGGAAGAGATCGCCACGGTTCATCGAGGTCGGGCCGGAGCCCCGGGGACCGGTGGGCACGGTTGTCCCGGTGGTGTACGACCGCAGGAAGCCGAGTCGGGCGAAGACGGGGACGCTTGCGGATATCGATCTGTCCGACGAGTGGGACGGAGTGAAGCTGCACTGGGGTACAGGGCTCGTATGCATCGGTGTGGGCTTGGTACTCGTGCTCGTCTTCCACTGAGGCGCAACAGTCGGGCGGCCGACCTCGTGGGCAAGTGGTGGATCTGTGCCATCGGCGGCTCTACGGGGCTCGGCAAACGCCGGCGGGGCCGGCACGAACTCACCAATTGCCGACCTGCGCGGTGTGTATCGCGGCGCTCTGCTCCCCCAGAGGCGCTCGCCGCGAGTGGTTGCGCAGCCTCTTCGGCCGGCTGCGGGCCGAGCGGCAAAAGTACGAGAACCGATGTGCGGGTGATGACGCCGCCCAGTAGGGCCGTGAGGAAGTCGTCGACGTGAAGGCCGAACTGCATCGAGGTGGTCGGGCCGAGGTCTCCGGTGCTCCTGGTCGAGCGGCGCCGGGCAGGATGCCGCCCCTACGGATTCGCCCGCAGCAGGCCCGCCCCCAGGGCACCCGCGAACTCCGCCCATGCCTTCCGGTTCGCGGTGGCCCAGGGCATGTCCGGGTGCTTGGAGTCGCGGATTGCGATGCGGGGGCCGGTTTCGGCGTCGAAACTTGGCCAGTTGGGCGGGGGCGTCGATGAAGACGGCCCCGGTGGGGGCGTCCACCTGCACGGTGTCCAGGTGGGGGCTGGAGGCCGCTGCGTAGAGCACGGAGTCGCCGGCCATGGGGAATCCGCCTGCGCTGAACGGGATCACGAGCAGCGTGACGGTGTCGCGCTCGCTTTCCGAGAGCAGGTGCTTGAGCTGTGCGCGGGCCATCTGACGCCCGCCCACCTGCATGCGGAGGGCCGCCCCGTGAATCAGGCCCTGGTACGGCACCGGGGCCTCCTTGGTGGTCACGCAGTGTCGGGCCAGGCATTGCGCGATGCGGAGCTCGACCTCCAGATGCGGAACTGCCGGGATGAACAGGTCGAAGAGAGCACGGGCGTGGCTCTCGACTTGGAACATGCCGGGCAGGTGGGCGCTCGCCGGGCTGGAGCTGGCGCTGGGGGCCGGGCGGTGGTTCGTGCCGCCACTGCCGTGGGTGACGGTGCTGGATCGCGCGCCCGATCGGATGCCTGGACTGTGCGCGGGGAGCGGTCCGTTGGCCGGGGGCGGGCAGGGGCTGCGGCTCGTCGAGGCGGTGTCCCGGCGGTGGGGGTGGCATCGCGCGGGGTTCGACGAGAAGCGGGTCTGGTGCACGTTCGTGGTGTGAGCGGGCCGCTACGGCCGTCGGTGGTGCTGTGCCCGTCGCGCCTCCGTCAATGCGTCCGACCAGCCGGCCGCGTAGGCGTGTGACTCGCGGGCGAGCAGTTCCTCGTACAGCCGGTCCAGCAGGGCTTCGCGGTCGGGGGCGGGGGTGCGCAGGAGGCGGGCGAGGCGGGTGTAGGCGTCGATCGGCTGCTGTGGGGAGTTGCTCGTGCCAGTCACCATGTCTGCCTGCTTTCCGGTCTGTCCGCTGGGCTGGTGGTACAGGTGGCGCCTCTGGGGTGCGTGCGCGCCCCCTATTCGAACGAGTGTACGAGCAATCCGGGGGTGTCGTTCCGTGTTTGGCCGGGACGCCCTCCCGGCCCATGTCCGGACCTGCGCCGATGCGGGGTGCGGTGAAGTTCGTGTCGGTCTCGTGGAGTAGGATCCGGCCGTCCTCCCGTCGGTGAATGAAGCGTGAACAGCGGTCCTCATCAGGGGAAGTGAGGGGCTGTCAGACGACGGTGGACGGCGGTGGGGCAGCCGTCCTCGCGCGGGGGCGCGATGGGGCAGGGACGAGAGCAAGGCCTATGGGGTGGATCGGGACGCGAACGCGCGGCATCAGCATGCGATCGACTGGCTTGAACCAGCCCCCGATCTGCCACATCTCATCGCCCGTGTCTCCGAGCTCGTCCTCCGCCTCGGATACGCGCCGGACGAGCTGGTGATCCTTCCCCGGGGCGAGCTCGACCGGCGCGAACTGTCCGCCTACAGCGCGGGCTGGGCCGATGTGGTCGACGAGCAGCTGCCCGCGATACGGAGGGCGTACGAGGAGCGGATCACCGCGGCCTACCTCCAGGGGCAGGAGGACGCCCGCACGGGACGCCGCCCGCGCCGGGCCCGTCGGCCCGAGGGCGAGCGGGGCGGCGGCGAGGTGATACCGCTGCCCTACGTCCAGCTCCTGCGCCCCCCTTCGGAGGTGACGCGGGTGGAGAGACGCGGGGAGCGGGAGCGGTCCGTGGCGGACGGGACACCGGTGCGGGGGCACGGCGCCGGCGGTGCGGCCGGGGCGTCCGGGGCGTCCCGCGATGCCCCTGCCGCGCCGTACGGCCGTGAGGAGGGGGCCCGCGAGGGGGGCGGTCGGCATGCGGCCGACGCGCTCCCGTCCGTTCCCCCTCCACCGCCCAACGGTACGGAGACTGCCGCCGATGCCGGGGACGAGTCACGGGACCCGAGCGGCGGGCCGACGCCCGGTTCCGCGGCCGACATCCTGTTGTCCGCCCGCGAGATACGCGGGAAGCGGTCGGCGCCGTCGGACCGGCGGCCGGTGGTCCGCCGCAACGGGCGGCCCAGCGTGCCCCCGCTCGACCGACCCGGTGAGGCGGGGGCCGGGCGGGACAGGGGACGACGGGCGGAGCCGGAGGAATGGCAGGAGGATCCGGCCGAGTCCTCGGCGCCCCGGGGCGCGGAACGGCCCCGGCTGTCGGACCGGGCCCGCGCCCTCGCCGACGAACTGGAGGGGCGGGCGGCCGGCCGACGGAGCGACGAGCAGCCCGGGCCGTCGGACTCCCGCTGAGCGGGTGCGGGACCGCCCGCTCGTTCAGGCGAAGAACCCGGCCAGCTGATGCGGGGAGGGCGCCCCGGTGCCGGTGCCGGTGCCGCCGCCGGTGTCGGCCGGTGCCGCGGCGGTCCCTTCTGCGGCACCGGGCCCGGCGCCGTCCGGCTCCTCCACCGGGTCCGCAGGGCGCGGCACCGGAGCCGGCGGTTCCGGCTGGTCCCCGTCCTCGGCCGAGTTGACGCAGGCGAACATCCAGTTGGCGGCCGCCAGATGGTCCACGGCGGCCGCCAGCAGATGATCCGTCACCGACCAGTCGGCCGCCTCGCCGTGCAGCTCCCGGTTGAGGGCGCTGTCCCGCGGCAGGTGCTTGACCAGCACCGCGAGACGACGGGCGGAGAGGCGGTCGCGGTGCCAGTCGAGCAGGTCGATGCCGTAGTAGCGGAGCAGGTCCGCTTCGAGGGCCTCGGCGTGTTCGTCGACGAACCCGACGAGGCTCAGTCTTCCCCCAGGCCGAGCCCGGTCTCCTTGCCGTAGGCCTCCAGGACGGCGGCGATGTCCTGCATGGTGACCTCGTGCCGCTCGAACCTGGTGAACTGCTGCTCGCCCATGAGCAGTCGCAGCAGCCCGTCCACGTCGTTGTCGTCGAGCTTGCGCAGCGACTTCGCGGTCGCGCGCGTCAGCTCGGTGGGCAGGGTGTAGGTCTCGCCGTCGAGCTCGAACGACCAGGTGCGGCCGAGGGCTTCCAGGCGCTGGGCGCGGGCGGCGTTGACGTCGAAACGGGCCATGGTGATGTGTGCTCCTTGTGCGTCCGTGGGGCCCCGGGGGCCGAGTGGGTCCTGACAGGCGGATGGGCGGGGCGGGCGGGGCGGCACCGGCCGCCCCGCCCGGTGGATCGGCCGGTGGATCGGCCGGTGGATCGGCCGGTGGATCGGCCGGTGGATCGGCCGGTGGATCGGCCGGTGATCAGCCGGTGACTCAGACCAGGTACGAGGCGTCCTTCATCACGAAGCTGGCCAGCGCCGACCCGTCGGCCGCGGCCATGGCCGTGAAGGTGATGCCGAGCTGGGCCGCGGCCTTGCGGGCGAGCTTGATGTCGTCCGACGCCGTGACCTGGCCGCGCGGCACGCCGAAGCGGTAGGTCACGGTGGAGCCGTCGTCGGCCCGGACGTCGGTGAACTCCAGGCCGAGCGCCCGGGCGTCGGCGTGCGGCTGGTCCGCGACGTTGTACCGGTAGACGCCCGGGTTGTTGGTGGCGTCCACCGCGTTGACGGCGCCGCCGCCCATGAAGAACGGCAGCGTGTCCTCGTTGAACTGCATCAGCGAGAACTTCAGCGTCAGGTCCCGGTCCGAGTAGACGAAGTGGACCGGGCTGACCGCCTGCCACACGTCGATCGGCTCCAGCTTGTCCTTCTTGCTGAAGGTGACGCCTTCGCCGCTGGTGAAACCGAGGTTCTTCCAGCCGGTGCCCCAGTCGGCGGCGGAGTCGCCGGTGAAGGCGGTCGGTACGGCCGTGCCGGGGGCGGCGACGTAGAGGCGGCCGACGCCGGCGATGCGGATCTCGGAGGAGTTGGTACCTGCCATGGTTGGTTATCTCCTTGTACAGAGGGTTGTTGGGCTGCCGTCCCCGTGTTGGTCCGGGTACGGCGAAGGCCCCGCCGGGGGTGGCGGGGCCTTCGGTCTGTGGGGGGGCGGTGGGAACACCGCCCGGGCGTGAACGTCCGTGGTGCTCAGCAGTGGTGCTCAGTAGACGTTCAGGAACACCTTCAGTACGGCCACGTAGCGGTTGGCTCCGGAGTAGAGGTAGTCGGGCAGCCAGCGCGGGCCGTCCATCTCCTCCACCTCGGTGATCTGGTTGGTGCCGTAGGTGTTGCCCGCCGCGGCCATCAGGGCGCGGCGCGCCGAGTTGGCCAGGACGTGCGCGTCGTGCTTGGTCGGGCCGTACACCTCCAGCTCGATGAGCGGCTGGTCGACGTGGAGCTGGCCGATCCAGGCGCCGCCGCGCCGGTTGACGAGGACGGCGGCGGCCGTGCCGTCGAAGCCCGTCGGCGGCTGCACGGTGACGAGCGCCGTGGACAGGGCGGAGTCGGCCTGCAGGATGTCGACGACCAGGGCCTCGACATCGGGGAAGGCGCTCGGTGGGGTGGGTGTGGTCATGCCGGGTCACCTCGGGACGACTGGGCGGAGTGAGAGACACCGGGCGGGCGCCGCGCGGGGGGAGGGGAGGGGCCGCGGCGCCCTGGCCCGGCATACGGCGAGACGACCTGGCCCGCCTCGGGGGCACAGCTCCGCCGCTGCACCAACTGTGACAGGTGAGCGTGCGCGCGCGCAACTAAATCGGGGAGGTGCTTGCGACGAGGGGGGCGGGAGCGGTGGAAAGGCCGGGCGGGGAGGCGGCGGCCGGCCGGCGGGCGAGGCGATGGGGCGGGAGGCGGTGAGCGGTGAGCGGTGAGCGTTGGGGAACTGCCGGGGCTCCGGTTGGTGCGTGCGGCGGGGGAGCCGGGCGAAGACGGTGCGGGTGATGTGAACCGCCGCCGCGGGTGCCGGCCGCCGGTGGTGAGGTCAGTCGGCGCCGAGGGAGGTCCCTGTCGCCGGCTCCATCGGCGTCCGCCCGTCCTCCAGCGCCTGGGCCGCCTCGGTCTCCGCCTCGCTCGGCAGGAACTGCTCCACGACCCGCACGAACATGTCCCGCCGGTCGGTGGGCACGCCCAGCAGGTCGGCGACCTCTTCGAGCGTGGGACGGCGGGCGAACTCCGCGCTGGGCGCCGGGGCGACCAACTGGTCGTGGGGGTCCGCCAGTTCCTCCGCGGTGAGCCGGCCGGAGCGGATGAGCATGTCGCGCACCGGCACGCCCAGGGCGCGGGCGAGTCGGCGCGTGGTCTCCAGGTCCGGCATGCTCTGGCGCTGCAGCAGGCGGGTCACGGCGGCGCGGTGCACGCCCGCCTCGTCCGCGATCCGCGACTTGCCGCCGCCGCGTGGGCTGTCGATGTCGTAGCCGCGGTCGCGCATCAGGCCCTCGACCCACGCGGCGAACGCCTCCAGATCCTGGCTGGTCATCGTGTGCTCGCTTCTCTCGGGGGGAAGGCAAGTTTAGCTTGCTTGCGCGCGCGGAATTACGTGCTCTCGTGCAAGTAATGCGGAGAAGCGGAGAAGCTGTCGGGATTCGAGGCATCCGTAAGGAGGGCGTTGCGGACGGTGACCGAAAAATGTTGCGAGCGCGCACGCAATCTGTAACCGTATGGGTGTTCGCTCCGCCTGGCTCGTCCCCGAGCCGGCGTTCCCGGAGCCACAGGGAGGTCCCATGTCCGCATCCAGCTCATGCCCACCCGCACCGGCCTGGCGGTCCGCCGCCGCCTGCGCCGGGCTTCCGCCGCGCGTCGTCTTCTCCAAGAAGCCCGGGGAGGCCGCCCCCGCCCTGCGCGCCTGCGCCCGCTGCACCGTGCGCCGCGCGTGCGAGGAGACGGTGGCCCCGGCCGAGAACTGGTTCGACGGTGTCTGCGGCGGCCGCCTCTGGCGCTCCGGCCGGCCGGTCCCCGTACCGGCCCGTCACCTTCCGGCGGCCCTGGCGTACCTCCCCGCGCAGGGAGGTTCCGTTGCCTGAGGAGAGCAGTGCGGCCCACGCCGCCCTCTGGATCACCACCCTCCTCCAGCAGTTCCCGGAGCTGTCCGCCGAACTCGTCCCGGGCCGCACCACCCCCGCCCACCACCGTCCCTCGGCCCCGCCCCCGCCCGGCCTCGCCGGCCGGCTCCGCGAGGAGCGCGAGGAGGCCCTGCTCCTGCAGCAGCGGCACGGCCTCGTCGCCCCCGGGCACAGCGCGGCCCCGCTGCGCCTGCACATCTCCGACGCCATCCGCGACATCACGGACGGCGTGATCGAACTGGAGGAGGCCGTCCGCGACCGGCTCGGCCTGCCCCGGGCGCGCCGCGCCCCGGTGCCCGAGCGGCTGCGCCGCATCGCCTCCCTGCTCGACGGCATCGCAGCCGACCCCGTCCTGGCGGCACATGTGCGCGACGAGACACGGCGCATGGCCCGCCGCTGCGCCCGCGCCCTGGGCGACACCGAGACCGTCGTACGGGTCTTCGGCCGCTGCCCCTGGTGCGACTCGGTCTCCCTGCGGGCCTTCCCCGACCGCAGCGCGGTGCTGTGCGTCAACCCCGCGTGCCGCTGCCCGGACCCGGTCTGCGGCTGCCACGACGATCCGGCCTACCGGCACACCTGGGACGAGGGGGAGTGGGAGCGCGCGGCGGTCACCGGGGAGGCCGGCGCATGACCGACGGCCTGCCGGCGCTGATCCCCGGCCCACTGGCCGCCCGGGAGGCCGGTGTCGCCCCCGCGACCATCCGCAAGTGGGTCCAGCTGGGCCGTCTCAAGCCGGCCGGCAGAGCGGGCCGGGCCCAGCTCTTCCGCCTGGAGGACGTCTTCGCCGCAGAACGCGCGGCCCGTGGGACGGCCCGCCGGCTGCGGTGATCGGCGCGGCGGGGCGGGATGCGGCACGGCACGGTGGGGCGGCGGGGCGGGTCGGGATGCGGCGCGGCGGGCGGCGCGGCGGGGCGGGGCGGGGCGGGTGCGCGGGGGAGCCGTGCGGGAATCCGCGGACCCGCGAGGATCCACCGTTCTACGGAATCCCCAGCTCGAAGATCACGTAGTGCGCGTACCACCCCGACGCCACCGCCGCCGTCGCGAAGAACACCGTCAGGCTCGGCCACTTCAGCCGGCTCAGGGCCGCCGCGGGGGCGAGCAGCAGCGGGAAGGCGGGCAGCAGGTAGCGGGCCGTGTTCCCGAACATCTGCTGGGTCCCCAGGATCGTCACGATGCTCGCCAGGGTGTACGCCACCAGTACCAGCGGCGGCCTCCTGCGCAGCATCAGCGCGATCAGGAAGGGCAGCGCGATCACCAGCTGCACGGCCAGCAGGTCGGGCACGGTGAAGGCGAAGAGGTACTTGTTGTGCCCGACCGCGACGTTGCGCAGGACGTCCAGGGTGTAGGCGCCCCAGTCGAAGTAGTGGGCCCAGCCCTTGCGCTGCAGGGTGAAGTAGGCGGTCAGGTCGTTCGAGCCCAGGCCCACCCAGACGATGTAGGTGATCAGGCCGAGCGGCGCCGCGACCATCGCGTACACGGGTCCGGCCACTCCGTGCGTCCGCCGGCTGTCCCGCCGTGCCACGGTCACCAGCGCCGCGAGTCCCACCGCGCCGATGAGCGTGGCGGCCGTGGGACGGCTCAGCCCGGCGAGGCAGGACAGCAGCCCCGCCGCCACCCAGCGGTGCTTCATCACGGAGTGGCAGGTCCAGGCCGCGATCGCGACGAACACCGACTCCGAGTACACGGCCCACTCGGCGCCCGCGCCGGGGGCCACGGCCCACAGCCCGGCGGCGATCGTGCCCGCCCGGGTGCCCGCCAGGGTGGACACCACCGCGTAGATGCCGGCGGCCGCGACGAACGACGCCAGCACGGAGACGAGCAGCGCCGAGCCGAACAGGCCCAGCGTGGTCACCTCGGACACCCCCCGGATCAGCCCGGGGTAGAGCGGGAAGAACGCCACCGAGTTCTGCTGCACGGTGAACAGGCCGCCCCCGCCCAGCGGCTGCAGCGGCGCGGGGTGGTAGCCCTTCTCGGCGACCTGGAGGTACCACCAGCCGTCCCAGGTGCCCAGGACGTCCCACCAGTGGGCGCCGCCGCCGAAGCGCGGGTTCTTGCCCTTGTAGTCGCCGCCGTACTCCAGCAGGCAGGCGAAGACGGTGAGGCCCACGAGCTTGGCGGCGCCGTACAGCGCGAGCGGGGCCGCGTACGGCCGCGCGCCGGCCGGCAGGGCGGGGCGGCGGCGCCAAGGAGGCCGTTCCGCCCGTTCGTCCTGGTTCTCGTCGGAGGGCGCGGAGCCCGTCGCCGTGCCGCCGTAAGCCGTGCCCATGCCCCTGATACCCCCCTGGTCGCCCGACCGTCCGAGCCGGACGACGCTCTCGGACCCACGGGTCCTCATATATGCGTCATAAGATCACGCCGGCGTTGCATCGTAACGGCGGGTGGGGAGCGACGGGTGGGCGAGACGATCGACGGCGCGACCGACGGCACGACTGTGCTGTCGGTCGTCATACCCATGTACAACGAGGAAGAGGCCCTGCCGGCCCTCGTCAGCCGGCTGCGCCCGGTCCTGGACGGTCTGGCGGAGCCGTACGAGCTGGTCGCCGTCGACGACGGCAGCACGGACCGCACCCGTGAGCTGCTCGCCGCCTTCCGGCTCGGCTGGCCGGAACTCCGCGTCGTGGCGCTGCGCCGCAACTCGGGCCACCAGGCAGCCCTGACGGCCGGTCTGGACCGGGCGGTGGGCGCGTACGCCGTCAGCCTCGACGCGGACCTCCAGGACCCGCCCGAGAAGATCCCCGACATGCTCGCGCTGGCCCGCGGCGAGGGCCTCGACATCGTCTACGGCATCCGCGCCGACCGCGCCAGCGACACCGGCTTCAAACGGTGGACGGCCGGCATCTACTACTGGCTCGTGCGCCGCCTTGCAGGACCGGCCGTGCCCGCCCAGGCCGGCGACTTCCGGCTGCTGAGCCGGGCCGCGGTGGACGCCCTGAAGGCGCTGCCGGACCAGCAGCGGGTCTACCGCCTCCTCGTGCCCTGGCTGGGGTTCCCCAGCGGCCGGGTCAGCTACGAGCGCGCGCCACGTACCGCGGGCCGTAGCAAGTACCCCCTCGGCCGCATGATCCGGCTCGCCGTCGACAGCATCACCGGCTTCTCCGCGGCCCCGCTGCGCCTGGCCACCTGGCTCGGCGGCTTCGCGTTCCTGGTCTGCCTGGCACTGATGGCCTACTCGCTCGGCGCGTACGCCCAGGGGCACACGGTTCCCGGATGGACCTCGCTCTTCACCGGGGTCCTCTTCATCGGCGCGGTCCAGTTGATCTGCGTCGGCCTGCTCGGCGAGTACGTCGCCCGCATCTACACGGCCGTACAGAACCGTCCGGCGTACTTCGTGGGCCACGACACGCGCGAGACGGATCACACTCCGCCGGTCCGTGTGCCCGGGGCCCACAATGCCGGGGACGACAGGAATACCGCCGCCCCGGCGGGGTAGACGAGGGGAGCGTCCGTCTCCCGCGCCCGCAGCCGGTGGCCGCGCGGGTGCGCGCCGGTCGTTCCGTGCCATGTGGCGCGCCACACACCCGACGCGCGGCCCGGACGGCGGGGACGCCGGCCGTGATCGGCCCCGTTGCTTTTGTTTTGACCGGAGTCAGTGCGCTAGGTACGCTCAGACCTTGTGCCTGGGGTGTGCCCTGGCTCTCGTGCGTGCCTGCAAACCGCACCGGGGGCCGTCACCGGCCACCGTAATCTGCGCCTCTTTCTGCCTGGCGGCGGGAGTCCGCGGGATTCGACACACCCGACCGCGTGGGTCGGCGACGTTCCAGGTTAGCTGTACCCATCGGCACACAGAAACCGGAGAAGTAGTGCCTACGATCCAGCAGCTGGTCCGCAAGGGCCGGCAGGACAAGGTCGAGAAGAACAAGACGCCCGCACTCGAGGGTTCCCCTCAGCGCCGTGGCGTCTGCACGCGTGTGTTCACGACCACCCCGAAGAAGCCGAACTCGGCCCTGCGTAAGGTCGCGCGTGTGCGTCTGACCAGCGGGATCGAGGTCACGGCCTACATTCCGGGTGAGGGACACAACCTGCAGGAGCACTCCATCGTGCTCGTGCGCGGCGGCCGTGTGAAGGACCTGCCGGGTGTTCGCTACAAGATCATCCGCGGCTCGCTCGACACCCAGGGTGTCAAGAACCGCAAGCAGGCTCGCAGCCGCTACGGCGCCAAGAAGGAGAAGTAAGAATGCCTCGTAAGGGCCCCGCCCCGAAGCGCCCGGTCATCATCGACCCGGTCTACGGCTCTCCTCTGGTGACCTCGCTGATCAACAAGGTGCTGCTGAACGGCAAGCGCTCCACCGCCGAGCGCATCGTCTACGGCGCCATGGAGGGCCTGCGCGAGAAGACGGGCAACGACCCCGTCATCACGCTCAAGCGCGCTCTCGAGAACATCAAGCCGACCCTCGAGGTCAAGTCCCGCCGTGTCGGTGGCGCCACCTACCAGGTCCCGGTCGAGGTCAAGCCCGGCCGTGCCAGCACCCTGGCGCTGCGCTGGCTGGTCGGTTACTCCCGCGCCCGTCGCGAGAAGACCATGACCGAGCGTCTGCTCAACGAGCTCCTCGACGCCTCCAACGGCCTCGGTGCCGCGGTGAAGAAGCGCGAGGACACGCACAAGATGGCCGAGTCCAACAAGGCCTTCGCGCACTACCGCTGGTAGTCGCTACCCCATCGAGACCGAGAGAAGACTGAAGCCTTATGGCTACCACTTCACTTGACCTGGCCAGGGTCCGCAACATCGGGATCATGGCCCACATCGACGCGGGCAAGACGACCACCACCGAGCGGATCCTGTTCTACACCGGCGTTTCCTACAAGATCGGTGAGGTCCACGACGGCGCTGCCACCATGGACTGGATGGAGCAGGAGCAGGAGCGTGGCATCACGATCACCTCTGCTGCCACCACCTGCCACTGGCCGCTGGAGAACGTCGACCACACCATCAACATCATCGACACGCCGGGTCACGTCGACTTCACCGTCGAGGTGGAGCGTTCCCTGCGCGTGCTCGACGGTGCCGTGACGGTGTTCGACGGCGTCGCCGGCGTCGAGCCCCAGTCCGAGACGGTGTGGCGTCAGGCGGACCGCTACGGCGTTCCGCGCATCTGCTTCGTCAACAAGCTCGACCGCACCGGTGCCGAGTTCCACCGCTGCGTCGACATGATCTCCGACCGCCTGGGCGCGCAGCCGCTGGTCATGCAGCTGCCGATCGGTGCGGAGGCCGACTTCAAGGGCGTCGTGGACCTGGTCCGCATGAAGGCCCTGGTCTGGTCCGCGGAGGCGACCAAGGGCGAGATGTACGACACCGTCGACATCCCGGCCACGCACACCGAGGCGGCCGAGGAGTGGCGCGGCAAGCTGCTCGAGGCCGTCGCGGAGAACGACGAAGAGCTGATGGAGCTGTACCTGGAGGGCGAGGAGCCCACCGAGGAGCAGCTCTACGCCGCGATCCGTCGTATCACCATCGCGTCCGGCAAGGGCACCGGCACCACCGTCACCCCGGTGTTCTGCGGCACCGCGTTCAAGAACAAGGGCGTCCAGCCCCTGCTCGACGCGGTCGTGCGCTACCTGCCGTCCCCGGTCGACATCGAGGCCATCGAGGGTCACGACGTCAAGGACCCGGAGACGGTCGTCAAGCGCAAGCCGTCCGACGACGAGCCGCTGTCCGCGCTGGCGTTCAAGATCATGAGCGACCCGCACCTGGGCAAGCTCACCTTCGTCCGTGTGTACTCCGGCCGTCTGGAGTCCGGCTCCGCCGTGCTGAACTCCGTCAAGGGCCGCAAGGAGCGCATCGGCAAGATCTACCGCATGCACGCGAACAAGCGTGAGGAGATCGACTCGGTGGGCGCCGGCGACATCGTCGCGGTCATGGGCCTGAAGCAGACCACGACCGGTGAGACGCTGTGCGACGACAAGGCCCCGGTGATCCTGGAGTCCATGGACTTCCCGGCGCCGGTCATCCAGGTCGCCATCGAGCCCAAGTCGAAGGGCGACCAGGAGAAGCTGGGCGTCGCGATCCAGCGCCTGGCCGAGGAGGACCCGTCCTTCCAGGTCCACTCGGACGAGGAGACCGGCCAGACCATCATCGGCGGCATGGGCGAACTGCACCTCGAGGTGCTGGTCGACCGCATGCGCCGTGAGTTCAGGGTCGAGGCCAACGTCGGCAAGCCGCAGGTCGCCTACCGCGAGACCATCCGCAGGAAGGTCGACAAGGTCGAGTACACCCACAAGAAGCAGACCGGTGGTACCGGTCAGTTCGGCCGGGTGATCATCTCGATCGAGCCGATCGAGAGCGGTGACACCTCCTACGAGTTCGTGAACCAGGTCACCGGTGGCCGTATCCCGAAGGAGTACATCCCTTCGGTCGACGCCGGTGCCCAGGAGGCCATGCAGTTCGGCATCCTCGCCGGTTACGAGATGACCGGCGTGCGCGTCATCCTGCTGGACGGTGCCTACCACGAGGTCGACTCCTCCGAACTGGCGTTCAAGATCGCCGGTTCGCAGGCGTTCAAGGAGGCCGCCCGCAAGGCCAGCCCCGTGCTGCTCGAGCCGATGATGGCCGTCGAGGTCACCACGCCCGAGGACTACATGGGCGAGGTCATCGGTGACATCAACTCCCGTCGTGGCCAGATCCAGGCCATGGAGGAGCGTGCCGGCGCCCGCGTCGTGAAGGGCCTGGTTCCGCTGTCGGAGATGTTCGGCTATGTCGGCGACCTCCGCAGCAAGACGTCGGGTCGCGCGAGCTACTCGATGCAGTTCGACTCCTACGCCGAGGTTCCGCGGAACGTCGCCGAGGAGATCATCGCGAAGGCCAAGGGCGAGTAACGCACCCCGTTCACACGCTTTAGGCTTGACACCGACCGCCGGGGATCCGATCCACGGCCGAGACCCCGGGTCTCGGGCCCCGGAGAGAACCCCGGCGGGCGGCACCCCAGCAAAGATCACCTGGCGCCGATGAGTAAGGCGTACAGAACCACTCCACAGGAGGACCCCAGTGGCGAAGGCGAAGTTCGAGCGGACTAAGCCGCACGTCAACATCGGCACCATCGGTCACATCGACCACGGTAAGACGACCCTCACGGCCGCCATTACCAAGGTGCTGCACGACGCGTACCCGGACCTGAACGAGGCCACCCCGTTCGACAACATCGACAAGGCGCCCGAGGAGCGCCAGCGCGGTATCACCATCTCCATCGCGCACGTCGAGTACCAGACCGAGTCGCGTCACTACGCCCACGTCGACTGCCCGGGTCACGCGGACTACATCAAGAACATGATCACCGGTGCCGCCCAGATGGACGGCGCGATCCTGGTGGTCGCCGCCACCGACGGCCCGATGCCGCAGACCAAGGAGCACGTGCTCCTGGCCCGCCAGGTCGGCGTTCCCTACATCGTTGTCGCCCTGAACAAGGCCGACATGGTGGACGACGAGGAGATCCTGGAGCTCGTCGAGCTCGAGGTCCGTGAGCTCCTCACCGAGTACGAGTTCCCGGGCGACGACGTTCCGGTCGTCAAGGTCTCCGCTCTGAAGGCGCTCGAGGGCGAGAAGGAGTGGGTGGACTCCGTCCTCAACCTGATGGCGGCCGTCGACGAGTCGATCCCGCAGCCCGAGCGTGACGTCGACAAGCCGTTCCTGATGCCGATCGAGGACGTCTTCACGATCACCGGTCGCGGTACGGTCGT
Organism: Streptomyces sp. PSU-S4-23; assembly: GCF_055632315.1. Classification (NCBI taxonomy): domain Bacteria; kingdom Bacillati; phylum Actinomycetota; class Actinomycetes; order Kitasatosporales; family Streptomycetaceae; genus Streptomyces; species Streptomyces sp. PSU-S4-23. The sequence continues at coordinate 5,139,241 of NZ_JBVMUU010000002.1, forward strand.
CACCGGCCGTATCGAGCGCGGTGTCCTCAAGGTCAACGAGACCGTCGAGATCATCGGCATCAAGCCGGAGAAGACCTCCACCACGGTCACCGGCATCGAGATGTTCCGCAAGCTGCTCGACGAGGGCCAGGCCGGTGAGAACGTCGGTCTGCTGCTTCGCGGCATCAAGCGCGAGGACGTCGAGCGCGGCCAGGTCATCATCAAGCCGGGCTCGGTCACCCCGCACACCGAGTTCGAGGCGCAGGCGTACATCCTGTCCAAGGACGAGGGTGGCCGCCACACGCCGTTCTTCAACAACTACCGTCCGCAGTTCTACTTCCGTACGACGGACGTGACCGGCGTGGTGACCCTCCCCGAGGGCACCGAGATGGTCATGCCGGGTGACAACACCGAGATGAAGGTGGAGCTCATCCAGCCCGTCGCCATGGAAGAGGGCCTGAAGTTCGCCATCCGTGAGGGTGGCCGCACCGTGGGCGCCGGCCAGGTCACCAAGATCGTCAAGTAAGTTCCTCTTGCTTGAGGGTCGGTGTCCGGCCTGAAGAGGCCCGTACGACGTGAGTCGTACGGGCCTCTTCGCGTTCCACCGGCTACTCGCCCTCGAAGATCTCCTCGGCCGTTCGGGCGGTGACGGCGCGCCGGTGCCAGTGACGCAGGGTCTCCGGGTCACCGCAGTCGGTGATGCGCTCGCGGACCGCTTCGGGGACGTCGAGGCCACGCACGTCCAGGACGTCCAGGACGTCCTCGGCGGCGCGTCGTGCCAGGCCTTCCTTCAGGCCTTCCTCCAGGCCTTTCTCCCGGCCTTCCGCCCGGAGCTCTTGGGAAAGGGGCGACTTGTAGAAAGAGAGGTCCACGGCCACCAGTTTCCTCCAAAGTTCTGCGGCTGGGTGGTTCCCCAGGCCCTGTGCAATGAGTTCGATGATCGGGTCGGCGAGGGCCGGGGGTGTGTCCCGCAGCACGGTTGTCACTGCTTTGAGTATGGCCCCGATGTCCGGATGCGTGACGTGGGTGATCGCGGACAGCGTGGCGAGCACGAGATCCTTGCGGACTGCGGCGGGGTCGGTGAGCACCGGCATGTTGTGCGGTCCGGCGACCAGAGGGCGCAGGGTGAGCAGAGGCCACTGGCGAGGGCCGAAGCGGACCGGGCGCGCCGCCCATTCGGCGGTCGCGCGGTCCTGGCAGACGACCAGCAGTATCGGCTGCAGCCGGTACTTCGTGAGCAGGTACGAGGCGTAGTACGCCCAACTCGCGGGCTTGTCCGGATCCTTCTTGCCCTGGGCCTCGACGGCGAGGAGCAGTGGCTCGTCAAAACTTGGCGTTGGTCGCCCATACGGGTGGTTCAGGTCCTGCCTCGCCGTCCGGGTCACGGCCTGGACCGGCTTGGTCGTCTGCGTAGCGGACACGCCCGCACCTGAGTAGCGGTGCTCATGTGTCCGCTTCCGGCCCGCGGTTGGGTGGGGGCCATGCCGGACACCACACAGAGCGGCACCGCGCGCCGTGCGTGGGTCGCGCCGTTGATCGCGACCGTGCTCACGCTTCCCGCGAGCTCCTTCGCCTTCGTCTTCGCCGGACTGGCCCCCATGGCCTGCGACTCCTGCAACGGAGCGGAGGCCGACCGGTTCACCGCGGGCTTCGACACCGCCTACGCCGTCCTCCGGGTCGGTCTCGGCGTCGCCTTCGTGCTGCTGCTGGTCGGCTGGTGCCTGCCGTGGAGTGAACGGAACGCCGCCCCGCGCTGGATCCTCGCCCTCCTCGCGCCCTGCACGGTCCTGCTCTCGGTGCTGCTGTTCGCGTCGATGGTCCCCTGGCCGAGCTGAACTCCGGGGCATGCCGGGCCTTCGCGGCCCGCAGGCCCGTCATGCTCCCGGTGCGGAAGGTGCCGGGCCGGGCGTCCGGAGGTGGGCGGCCGTCTGTCCGCGGACCGACCGTGGCTCGGCGGCGCGGTCCGGGGGCGTGAAGGTGCCGTCCGGATTGGTCTCGGGTTTCGTGTGGAGGATCTCGCGGGCCTGCTCCGCGGCACGGGCGGTGCTCTCGGCGACGAAGTCGAGGAAGCGGGCGATGTTCTCGAAGCGGACGCCGGCGGGGGTGTGGGGGCCGAGGATGCCGGCGCCCTGCCGTGCGGTCTCGACGATCTGGGCCATGGACCGGGCGCTGGCCATCATCGACTGGTACATGATGTCGTCGTCGACGACATAGCGCTCGCGGCGGCGTTCGTCGCGCTCCCGGCGGACCATGCCCTGGCTCTCCAGGAACGCGATCGCCTTGGAGACGGACGCCGGGCTGACATCGAGGCGCTGCACGAGTTCGGACGCGGTGAGGCTGCCGGTGTCGGTGAGGCTGAGGGCGGCCATGACCCGGGCCATCATCTTGGGCATGCCCGACTGCATCATGGCGGTGGTGAACGTCTCCTCGTACGCGCGGACCGCCTCGGCGTCGCGCCCGTGGGCCTGCGCGGGCGCCTTCGTGCCCCGGGGCGCGGCCTGTCGGCGGCGGTGGGCGCGGTGCTCGGTGGCGCGGTGGGCGAGGTCGGCGCGGTAGGCGGTGGGGCCGCCGTTGCGCATGACCTCGCGTGTGACGGTCGAGGTCGGGCGCTCCAGGCGCCGGGCGATCTCCGCGTAGGCGAGGCCGTCGGCCAGGCCCAGCGCGATCTGCTGGCGTTCCTGCTGGGTGAGCCTGCCTCCCGGCATCGCGGTCTCCTCGGTGCTCCCTGACGGCCTGTGGCCCGCCCAGCTTAGCGTTCACTTCGGTTCATTGCAACGGGCATCTGTGCGGCATTGCATTATCCGGCAGGATCATTGCAACAAAATTGATGCTTCTATCTGCGGTTATGGCAATAGTGCGCAACAGAACCGTTGCTACATGACTGAATGCAACGTAGCGTTTTCAATATTGAAAACGGCGAGCCTTGGGAGCACCTCTCATGACCAGTTGGGCCATCGTGGCGAACGGGCTGCGCAAGTCCTACGGCGACAGGACCGTCCTCGACGGCATCGATGTGGCCGTCGCGGAAGGGACGGTCTTCTCCTTGCTCGGCCCGAACGGCGCCGGCAAGACCACCGCCGTCAAGATCCTCTCCACCCTCATCTCCCCCGACCCCGGCTCCGGCCAGATCCTCGTCGGCGGTCACGACCTCGCCACCCGTCCGCAGTCGGCCCGCGCCGCAATCGGCGTCACCGGCCAGTTCTCCGCCGTCGACGGCCTGATCACCGGCGAGGAGAACATGCTCCTGATGGCGGACCTGCACCACCTCTCCAAGCGCGAGGGCAGGCGGACCACCGCCGAACTGCTTGAGCGTTTCGACCTCACCGAGGCCGCGAAGAAGCCCGCCTCCACCTACTCCGGCGGCATGAGGCGCCGCCTCGACATCGCCATGACCCTGGTCGGCAACCCGCGGATCATCTTCCTCGACGAGCCGACCACCGGCCTCGACCCGCGCTCCCGCCACACCATGTGGCGCATCATCCGCGAACTCGTCACCGACGGCGTCACCGTCTTCCTCACCACCCAGTACCTGGAAGAGGCCGACGAACTCGCCGACCGCATCGCCGTGCTCAACGACGGCAGGATCGCCGCCGAGGGCACCGCCGAGGAGCTGAAGCGGATCGTCCCCGGCGGACACGTCCGCCTCCGCTTCACCGACCCGTCCGCGTATCAGGGCGCCGCCTCCGCGCTGCGCGACGTGACCCGGGACGACGAGGCGCTCGCGCTGCAGATCCCCAGCGACGGCAGCCAGCGCGCACTGCGCGCAGTCCTCGACCGGCTCGACGCGGCCGGCGTCGAGGCCGACGAGCTGACCGTGCACACCCCCGACCTCGACGACGTCTTCTTCGCCCTGACCGGCGGCGCCGACGTCCCCGACCGGCCCGACCGGCCCGGCCGGCCGAACCAGCGGAAAGAGGCTGTCCGATGAACTCCCTGAGTCTCGCCGTACGCGACTCGGCCACCATGCTGCGCCGCAACCTCCTGCACGCCCGGCGCTACCCGTCCCTCACCCTGAACCTGCTGCTCACCCCGATCATGCTGTTGCTGCTCTTCGTCTACATCTTCGGCGGCACCATGAGCGCGGGCATCGGCGGCGGCGACCGCTCCGCCTACATCGCCTACATCGTTCCGGGCCTCCTGCTGATGACCATCGGCTCCACGACGATCGGCACCGCGGTGTCCGTCTCGACCGACATGACCGAGGGCATCATCGCCCGTTTCCGTACGATGCCGATCCACCGTGGTTCGGTGCTCTTCGGACACGTCGTCGGCAGCGTGCTGCAGGCGATCACCAGCGTGGTCCTCGTCGGCGCCGTCGGCGTGGCCATCGGCTTCCGCACCACCGGCGCCACCGCCCTGGAATGGCTCGCGGCCTTCGGACTGCTCACGCTGGTCGCCCTGGCGTTCACGTGGATCGCGGTCGGGATGGGCATGGGCAGCCCCAACGCCGAAGCCGCCAGCAACAACGCGATGCCGCTGATCCTCCTGCCCCTCATCTCCAGCGCCTTCGTCCCGGTCGACGCGATGCCGGGCTGGTTCCAGCCGATCGCCCGGTACCAGCCGTTCACCCCCGCCATCGAGACCCTGCGCGGCCTGCTCCTCGGGACCGGGATCGGCGACAACTGGTGGATCACCATCGTCTGGTGCCTCGGCCTCGCCGTCCTCGGCCACGGCTGGTCGAAGGCGCAGTTCAACCGCGACCCCGAGTGACCGCCACGACGACGCGGCCACCTCCCGCCACGCGTCCCGCGCCAGGGCGATCAGCGCAGGGTGGGAACCTCGCCTCCTTCGGCCCTCGTGAGCGTGACCCCGGCCAGGCCGCGCAGCCGGCGCTCCGCGACCGCCGCGAGGTGATCGGCGGTCGGCGGGGTGGGGCCCAGGCCGATGGCGTAGCGGGCGGGGGCCGTGGAGAAGGGGCGGGGCCAGGCGTGGCAGGCCGGGGCCGCCTCCGAGAGATCGGCGACGAGGGCCCGCATCCTGCCCCGGGCCCGGCCCTCCTCCGCGCCCGGGCCCACCGTCACGACCGCCCAGGCCGCGTGGCGGCGGTGGAGCGGGGGAGGTGCGAGCAGCTCGGCCCACGGGTACGGTTCCGTGGCCGCGTCCAGCAATTCCCATGCACGGAACAGCTCTTGGGTGACGAGGTCGCGCATCCCCACCGTGACCTGGTCCGTGCAGGGGCGCACCGGGGCGGACGGTGTCGTGATGGTGAGGGGAAGGGGCAAAGGCGGCCCGCCCACGGAGCCCACGGGGTCGCGCCAGTCCCAGGCCGCCCAGGTGGCGAAGAAGTGCCGCAGCAGATCGGCCGGCGGCAGGTCGCCGGCCTCACCCGCGGTGCGGGCCGCCAGGACGCACCAGGCCAGGTCCGGCAGGCCCCCGAACGGCGCCGAGTCCAGGCCCCGCGCCTTCGCCCATGCCTTGACCTGCCTGGCCAGCCGGGCGAAGGCCGACCCGTGTCCCCCGGCCGAGGCGAGCACCGCGTCGGCGTCGGTCACGGCGCTGAGCGCGATCGCCGCCGCCTCGCCCAGCTCGGCCCGGCGGTCCACCGCCTCGGCGGGATCCATCGAGCCGGCGGCGACGACGACCAGGTCCACGTCCAGCCCGTCGAGCCGCAGCCGCAGGCCGGGTACGCGTGCCCCGACCACCTCGCGCACGTCCGCGGCCTCGTCCAGTGCGGTCCTCAATCGCGCCTGCACGGCGGCCGGTTCGACCGTGCCGGGCAGTACCGCGACCAGATCCAGGTCCGCACCGGGCAGGGCGCAGCCCATGCGCCGGGAGCCGACGACGTGCACGACGCCGTCGCCGAGCGCGTCCTCGACGCGGCGCGTGACCCGTTCGGCCACGGCGGTGTCGGCGGCCATGGCGGCGTCGAGTACGGAGCGGGCCGCGTCCGGTGCGGCCTCCTCCGCCCAGTGGACCTCTCCCGTCCCCAGCGTCACCGTTCCCCGCACCCGCATCGGCTCGTCCCCGCGCCGCGACAGCAGCGCCAGCTCGCCGACCCTGACCGGCATCGGGGTGAGCCGTGCCGCGCAGACGGCGGCCAGTGCGTTCGGGTCGGTGGTGCGGCCCAGACTGAGGTGAGGTGTGAAGCCTGTGCGGCGGCCCCGGCAGGTGGGGAAGCGGCGCACGAGTGCGCGGTGCAGCTCGGCCCACGGCTCCTCGGCACCGGCGGCCGGGTCGAGCCACACGGTGGCGTCGTCCCGGTGGCCGAACCAGTGCACGCCCTCCAGCCGGGCGTCGAAGGGAGCCGTGGTGGTCGTCGTGAGCACCGATGCCGCCTGCTCGAAGGCGTGTTCCGGTACGAATCCGAAGAGCAGGTTCACATGCGGGGGCCAGCGGTGGATCTGCGGGTCGTGCTCCCGGCGGATGTCCTGCAGCGGCGGCCACAGCTCCCGGGGAGGGATCCACGCCAGCGCCGTGCGGGGCGTCGGCCGTGCGTCGGGACGGTGCAGGACGTCCGCCTCCGGCGCGTCCGATGTGATCTCCACCCGCACGCCGTAGTGATCGGAGATGTGCAGCCCCTCCGCCGTGGGCGTGTCGCCGTACAGCTCGGCCCGACGTACCCGCAGTCCCTCCCCGCGCAGCAGCACCCGGTCCAGCCGGGATGCCCGGCCGGTCAGGGAGGAGACCGCGGCCAGCCGGTTGTTGCCCGGGTCGAAGGTCGGGGTCGTGTCGTCGGCGCCGTGCGCCTCGCTCCACGCGTCCCGCATCCCCAGTGCCGTCTGGGGTGTGTCATCGCCGTCGTTGAAGTCGCCCATCACGATCAGGTCGGCATCCAGGCCCGCCAGCCCCTCGGCGATCCGGGTCAGTTCGGCATCGCGCCGGCCCGCACCGTCCTCGGTGTGGTCGCTGCTCAGATGCGTCGTCGCGACGACGAGGGGACGCATGCCCGCCTCGACGACGAGGGCGGTCACCGCCTTGTGCGGGCCCAGCTCGTGGAACGCGGCCTCGCGGACCGGCAACCGGCTCAGCAGCAGCAGTCCGCACCGCTCCACGTCCGGCCCCTCCGGGTCCGTCCCCAGGGTCCAGCTCTCCCGCACCCACGGCTCGTGCAGCAGCACGGCGACGAGGTCCGCCTCGACCTCCTGCAACGCGATCACGTCCACGTCGGCGTCGCGCAGGGCCCGCAGCAGCGCGGGTCTGCGCCGGGCGCTGTCGATGCGGTCGGCGTCGTAGCGGTCCCAGAGGGTGTTCCAGGTCAGCACGCGCACCCCGCCGGGGCCCGCCGCCGGACCGGCCGCGGACCCGCTCGGCGAGCGCGCGGGCACCCAGGCCGCGCCGTCCCACGCGTACGGTGCGCGGGCCGTGAAGAACGGCGGCCGCAGCAGCAGGGCGTCCCGCACCCGCCCCGCCTCCGTCGCGTCGATCCGGTCCACACCCGTGGTCCTGTCCCACACCACCTCGCCGTCGGCCTCGAAGAACAGCACCCGGTGCCAGGGGATCTCGCCCCCGGGCACGAACGCGGGCAGCGGAACGCGTTCGGGCGCGGCCCCGCGCTGGAGGATGCCCAGCACGAAGCGGGCCGGGTCGAAGCGCGCGTCCCAGCGCACCCGGTGGTAGATCTCCTCGCTGGTACGCACCGGTCAGACCTCTTCCTCGACGGTTCCGCCCGCCCCGATGTACCAGGTGCGATGAGCGTCGCCGGGGTACGGCGGGCGGAAGCGGCGCAGCTGCGCGGTGAGCACCTCGGGCGGCACCGGGTGTTCGCGGCGGGCGTTGCGCCGTATCAATTCTTCCTCGTCGACCAGGACCACGGCCTGAGTGATCAGGGTGTCGTGGCGGTGGGCGACCGCGTGCACGAGCGAGCGCTGCTGCCGGGTGAGGGACGTGGCGTCCCACACCACGCTCCCGCCCAGGGCCAGCGCCCCGCCCAGCCGGTCGAGCCCCTCGCGCAGCACCTCCTCGTTGGCCCGCTGGTCGGCGCGCGCACCGCGTGCCGCACGCAGCTCGTCCAGGGAGATGTACGCGTCCACGCCCGGGAGGGCCCGCGCGAAGGTGCTCTTGCCGCTGCCGGCCGGACCCACCGTCTGGACCAGTTTCGGGAAGGCGCCCGACCGCCAGCGCCAGGTCGCGGCGACGGCCTCCTCGGCACCGGCGATCCGCCCCTCGGCGTACGCCCTGCGCGCCTCGGCCCGGCAGCGGGCGGCGGCGTCGGCCGGCAGCCCGGCGAACGCCTCCCGCACCGCACCCTCGTCCATGGCCGTGATGTCGTCGGCGTGCAGCGCCGACCACTCCACCTGCTCGCGTGCCTCGTCCGTCTCCGCGGTGGCCCGGGCGACCGCGTGCAGCAGACCGAGGTCGGCGGCGTGGGACATCCGCGCCAGGCCGGGCCGCCGCTCCTCGTCCGGATACGGCCGGTGCAGCGCCGGGTGCAGCCCCACGAGATCGGCGACCCGGCGCGCGAGCGGCATGCCCACCGCCCCGGCGAGCCGCGCCGCGAGCCGCGCCCGCGTGCCGCGGTGCAGCAGCGCGGCCAGTACGCCGGCGAGCCGCTCGTCCCCCGCCCGCTCCGCCGGATCGAACCGGGCGGCGGCCCGCGGGTCCCCCTCGCCGGGCAGCCCCACGGCCTCCTCCAGCGCCGCCGCCTCGACGGCCGCCCCGGAACGCACCGCCCACAGGGCGGCTCCCGGCCCGAGCCCGTTCTCGACGACGGCCGCGTGCATCCAGTGCGTGTCCGTGCGCACATGCCCGGCCCGCACCCACTTGGCCACGCGCTGCCCGAACTCCTCCGCGCCGAACCCGTCCACGACCCGCACCACATACCCCTCCTGCCGCCCGGGATCCAGCCGCAGCGCACGCAGCACCCGCTCGTCGAACGGGCCCCGCCACAGCACCCGCGGTACGGGAATCCCGAGCCCGCGCAGGAAGGCCACCGTGGGGTCCCAGGCCAGGCAGCGGCCGTCCCCGTCCCACACCGAGAACCCGTAGAACCAGCTCTCCAGGGCGTCATACGCGATCGAGTGGCGGGCGTACATGTTCTCCCCGCACACCCGCCAGCCCTCTGGAATGGCGTGGCCGATGCGTGCCTGGAGCGCCTTGACCCAGGTCCGGGAGGGGTGGTGGGCGGAGTCGAGCGACCGGGCGTGCAGGCCGTCCGCGTACAGCGTGGTGTTCTCGCCGTCGAGCTTCTCGGTGACGACGACCTCGCGGCCCCGCAGCCCGGACAGGTCGGTGACCCGGAGGTCATCGGCGGTCGCGCCGGGGGACCAGGGCAGATGCCGGGTCCGCGGATAGTGCGTACGCATGGTGAACGTTCCCCCGTGACAGCCGACGTACCTGATCAGCGTAGGAGCGGGGGCGGTGACGGGCGAGCGGATTATGTGCGGTGCGGGTGTCGGGGGCCACGAGGCGACTCCGCGGCGCAGGAGTGTTCGCAGCCGCGTCCTGCGGCTTGCCGGTCGGCCTCGCGGTCAGTCGCGAAGACGTTGCGCTCCACCATGTCCGTGAGAACGCGGCCGGCGGCTCGGAAGTCGTGGTCGTCGTGCAGGACGACGAGCCCGTGATGAGCGGCCGTGGCACAGACCAGCCAGTCGACCGTGGACAGGCTCTGATGCTGTCCCCGCTGGGCGAGCCGGTACTGGGCCGCCTCGATCCAGCGCCAGGCCCCCTTGGGGACCGGAACGTCCGGGTACAGATCGGCGAACATATCGGTCATGTGGTCGTACTCGTCGAGGTTCCGTGCCGACTGGAGGAACTCGGTCCGCTGCGCGGCACACGACCCGATGGCTCCTTCGTCGATCTCGTGGGCCCAGAGATCGTTGAGTTTGCGGTCGCGCTGGAGCCGCCACACAGCAGTCGAGTCGGCGAGATAGCGGATCACGGTCAGGCGACGCCCTTCTCTGCCCGGTCCCCGTCAGCGGATCCCTTCTCCGCCTCGTGGCGGCGCCAGAATCCGTCCTCGTCCCAATGCTGGGCGCGCTCCAGATGGCGCAGCCGTGCCTCTGTGCGCCGCCGACGTTCGGCGTACTCACGCAACGCCAGGTTGACCATCTCCTTCTTGGTCTTCGCACCGGACAGCCTCATCGCGTCGGCAAGAGCCTCGTCGTCGATGTCGATCTGAGTGGCGGACATGGGGCACCTCCATAAGATCTGCTCCATACAAAGGTACCCAATGCTTCATACATCGCGCAGCCGTGCGCCGAGACCCGCCGCCATTGCGGCCCAGCGTGACCGTGACAGGGTCGTGCGGACTACGGGTTCGGTCACCCGGGGGGTGCCCCTGTCTGTTTCGTCAATGCTGCCGGGGGTTGTTCGTAGGGGTTTTTCCGGTTTCCGGCACGTCGCGCGAAGCGTGACGTGCTCGGCGGATCGGGTGCCGTATGGCGTGGGTCACCGTCACCCTCGCCGACGGCACGCGGCGTGAGCCGTGGCGCCTGGTCACCAGGCCGCCTACTTCTCGATCAAGGCGACCATGTAGGGGACTTGAGGGCCGCGAAATCCAGCCGAGCCGTGGATGTTCACCCGCCCGAGTGAGCATGGGCCTCGGGCGGGAGGGGTGGGGCTTGGTGGGGTTTCTTTCTCCTCATGTTCCTTGGGAAAAGGAGCCGTCGGGACCGGGGCCCGTGGGGGCGGGTTCCGGTGGTGCGCAGCGCAGTTCCGCCCATACCGTCTTGCGCGGGAAGCGGTCCTCCCGCACGCCCCAGCGGTCCGCCAGCGCGTCCACGAGGAGCAGGCCGCGGCCGGACTCGGCGCCGGGAGCGGGCTGTTGGAGCCGGGGGAGGCGTTCACACCGGGTGTCGGTGACCTCGATACGGAGCGTGCCGTCGACCACGTAGAGCGTGAGGCGGAAGTCCCGGCCCGGGACGCGGCCGTGGGTGACGGCGTTGGCCGCCAGTTCGGCCACGAGGTGGCGCGCGGCGTCCGACGGGATTCCCCAGTTGAGCAGCCGGGCGTCCGCGAGCAGGCGGGCGAGGCGGGCACCGCGGGGTGTGGACGACAGCAGCACGCTGAAGTGGGGGAAGTGGCACGCCGGTTCGGCGGCCCTGGGCTCGGCGGTTTCCTGATTCACGTCACTCAGCGTGGCTGTTCCTGCCTACCGTGAGGAGTGATCGAGTGGATGCGTACGGTGACTGTCCGGTGTTTGTCCGGTGCTGTCCGGGCTGTCGGAGCGGTTGGTACGGGCAGGACGCGGCGGTACGGCGCGGGACGACGGAGGGGTGCATGCCGGTGGACGGTGAGGCGGTACGGGTCAGGGACGAGGCGGACGAGCCGGGGTGGGAGGTGGACCCGGACGACGAGTGGGGCGTCGCCGTCATCACCACGGTGGGGCGGCAGTTGAAACTGCGGCGGGAGGCGGTGGGGATGCGTGCCGCCGAGTTCGGGGCGGCGGTGGGGTACGGGGAGGACCTGGTCTACAAGGTCGAGGGCGGCAAGCGGATTCCGCGGCAGGAGTATCTGGACAGGGCCGACGAGGTGTTGGGAGCGGGTGGGCTCATCGCGGCCACTTGGGAGGACGTGAAGAGGGTCCGGTATCCGAAGAGCGTGCGGGCACTGGCGGAGCTTGAGGCTAGGGCAGTTGAGATCGGGGTATACGTCGGGCTCAGCATTCACGGTCTGTTGCAGACCCCGGAGCATGCGCGAGCCTTGTTCGAGGCGTGGCAGCCGCCGTACTCGGAAGAGGAGGTGGAGCGCTTGGTCGCCGCTCGCATGGCCCGGAAGTCGATCTTCGAGCGGTCGCCTGCTCCGGCTCTCAGCTTCGTCCTGGAAGAGGCGACGCTGCGCAGGCGGGTCGGAGGCACAATGGTGTGGCGTCAGCAGCTCACACATCTGCTGGAAGCAGGGCGGCTGCGCAATGTCACGCTTCAAGTGATGCCGACGAGCGCAGGGGCCCATCCTGGGCTGGACGGCAGGATCGAGGTGCTGAAGTTCGCCGACGGCACGGCGGCGGGTCGTTCCGACGGCGCGTTCAACGGCCGGCCGACTTCGGATCCGAAGCAGTTGCGGATCCTTGAACTGCGGTATGGGACCATCCGTGCGCAGGCTCTCACGCCGCGTGAGTCGCTGGCCTTCATCGAGCAAGCGCTGGGAGAAACATGATCCGCAAGGCTTCTGCCGGGGATGCTTCCGAACTGGTCTGGTTTAAGAGCAGTTACAGCGACGGCCCCGACGGCAACTCCTGCGTCGAGATCGCCATAGCCCCCCGCACCATCCACATCCGCGACTCCAAGAACGCCGAAGGCCCCCGGCTGGCGCTCACGCCCGGTGCCTGGGCGCACTTCGTGGCGTACGCGTCGCGGAGCTGACCTCTTGGCCGCTCCTGTCGCGCCCCGGTTCAGCCGGTCTTCGGCTGCGCTCGGATCATGGACAGGTGGGGCCGGACCTTCGCGATGGCGGCGAAGTCGTCGTCCACGTGGACCAGGGTCAGGCGGTGGTGTTCGGCGGTGAGCGCGATCAGGATGTCGAGGGGCGAGGGCCCGCGGTGATGGCCGATCCTCACCAGGTCCCTCTGCACGTCGATGATCTTGGGCCATGGGTCGTCGAGCACCGGAACCCAGCCGAAGGTCTGGCCGAGCATGGTGAAGAACGGCTCGTAGTCGCGGTCGGCGCGTAGGCCGGGCATCAGCTCTGCCTCCACCGGCGGGCAGACGGCGACGAGACCTCGCGCCACACGGTCGGGCCAGGGCGCGCCGATCTGGCCTCGCAGCAGTCGCCAGACGGCGGAGGTGTCGGCGAGATAGGTCACAGCCCGGAGCGCTCCCGTTCTTCGAAGACGTCGAAGTCGAGGAACGCGTCGGCGTTCTCCTGAAGCCAGCGCAGGGCCCGGGCCCGGTCGTCCGCGCTGATCGCCGACGCTATGGCCAGCGCGCGGTTGATGGTCTCCCGCTTGGTCTTGGTGCCGAGCTGCTGCTGGGCGAAGGCCAGCTTGTCGTCATCGATGTCGACCAGCGTCCTGGACATTAGACCCTCCCGGAACCCGGTTGATATATCGTCCCTGCCAGTATATCAACCGATGTGGCGTGTGCGGGAGGCCGCCTGGCGCACCGAGGGAGGCGGGTGGTTCCTGCGGGGAATGGGGCTTTCTGTGCGGGGTGCTCGCTTTCTCGCTGAGAAGGTAAGTGCTTGCTGTGGACGCGTCAATAGATAGATGCTTGATTTGCATTCACGTATGTGAATAGTTGCGTGTCCTTGTGCGCCACGGGCGTACGCCGCGCCACGCCGCCAGCCCTGAGTTCGATGTTCAGCGGTCACGCGGCGCTCTCGGGCGCCCGGGTACCGGCTCCCGTGGGACTCCTGGCCGGTCTCTCGGCAGCAGCACTTGCAGTCCACCTGGCCGGGTCTCGCACGTGATGGGAAGAGGCAGTGTCAGGGATTCGCCGTCGATCCCTGCGCGCAGTTGCCGCCCCCGGCCGTGCAACGTGATGCCGGCCGCCGTCCAGACGATGGCCGCATCACCTGGCGTGCCCGGACCGGGCTGCCGCCGCAGGAGCTCACCGCGAAGGTGCCGGAGGAGATCCGGCGGCGTGTCGGCCGGGCGCTTGAGCACGATGCCGCCGAGCAGTCCTGATGTGAGCGTGAAGCGACGCCCCAGGTAGCGCGGGGTGGCGAGGTGGTACGGATTGTTGGAGACCAGCACGACTTGCGGGCGCCGGACGGTCCCCCGCGGGGTGTCCACGTCGGCCTCGACGCATTGCCTTCCCGCGAGGTAATCCGGTGCGACCGAAGCGAGGGCACGCGCCTTGTCCTCGCGGTACCCAGGTTCCAGCAGGGCGTCGGCGTAGGGGCCGAATGAGACGTTGTTGACGAAGACGTGCGGGCCCACCAAGCCGAGATCCACACGTGTGGGCACGCCATCGATCAGGGCGCTGAGTGAGGACACCGGGTTGCGGATGTCGAGGCCGAGATCCCGGGCGAAGTGGTTGCGTGTGCCTGCCGGCAGCACCAGCAACGGCCGATCGGTGGCGGCGGCCACTGCGGCCACGGCCGATACCGTTCCATCTCCGCCCGCGACCCCCAGTACCTCAGCCCCTTCCCGGACCGCGAGCCCGGCGAGTGACGCCGCGTCGTGCTCGGCACTGGTCGACCAGACACGTGCGCCCATACGCTCAGCCCGGTCGACCAGGTCGAAACGGGCGGTCTTGCCTCCGCCCGAGCGTGGATTCGTCACAACCACTGCCCGGGGACGCGCCTAGGCTCCAGCCACCACCGCACCCCCTTTTTTTGCCGCCGGGGCCGACCGACGGCCGGCCGATGGGAACCCATGCGACCAGGCTGGCAGACACGGGTTCACTCCGCTGGCCGGGAACGGCTGCGGTGCACGTCGGCCGCTTTCCCGGGCGGGAAGCCTGCTGGAGGCGCTGGCCGGCGAGGCGTCCGCAGCGCTGTGGTCATCGATGTCCTCTGCCGTGATTGGTGCTGGGTCCGGCTCCGACGACGGGGTCTGAGGGCGGTCGCTGCCGCTCCATCGGGCCGCGCGGCACTGCGGGGCCGCACAAGGGGGAGACTGCCCGGAGTCGCGCGGCTGTCTCTCGTCTGTCATCCCTTCGCGCGGGTTCGCGCTGGGTGGTTCTCCACGCCGGCGATCGCGGCGTCCAGCGCACAGCTGAACATCGTGTCGACCGCGTCGTCCGACGGTGCGGGTGCCTCCTGCCCGCCGGGGCCGGCCGCTGCCGGCGGGAGGGTGCTCCACCGCTGCAGCGCTCCGGTCAGCTCGCTGACCAGCAGGCCCGTGAACACGGCGCCCAGAGTGGCGGCGACGCGCGGGATTTCCGGGGCGGGCAGTTCGGAGGCGGAGAGCGTGTCGGTGAGTCCACGCCAGAACGGGTCGTCCGGCTGGATGAAGTCGGCGCGCCCGAAGGAGTACCCCATGAGCCTGGGGTGGCGGTGCGCCAAGGCGCGGAAATCGAGGGCCAGTTGGCGTAGCCGGTCCTGCCAGGGGGCGTCCTCCCGCTCCGGCGTGCGGAACTGCGAGCCGACGCGCTCGGTCACGCCGCGCAGCACGGCGTCCTTGTTCGGCACGTGGTGATACAGCGACATCGGGTTCGCGTCCAGCGCCGCCGCGAGTTTGCGCATGGTCAGCGCCTCGACTCCGTCGGCGTCGATGAGTTCCAGGGCCTTGGTGAAGATGCCGTCCTTGGTGAGAGGTACGTCCCTCTTTCTCGTCCCCCGGGGAGCCTTCTTTGGAGTTTCCATACGACGTATGGTACCACTGGAGGTAGTTCCATACGCCGTATGGAAAACGGCGACGCCGCCGCCCGTCAGAGGCTTCCCCGGCATCCACGGTGCCCTTGCCCCATCCGACACCCTCCGCACGAAGGAGCAAGCCATGGCCACGCAACCCGACCTGCGCCCCATACGGTCCCCGCGGGGGATCCCCCTCCTCGGCCACACACCACGGATCCCCGACACCAACCCCGTCGCGTACTTCGCCGAGCTGTCCAAGCAGTACCCCGAGGGCGTCTACGGCATGGACATCGCCGGCCTGGAGCAGGTCTTCGTCTACGACCCGGACCTGGTGGCCGAGGTCTGCGACGAGACCCGGTTCTACAAGCAGATCGACAAGACGCCCCTGATCCACGTCCGCGACTTCGCGGGGACGGGCCTGTTCACGGCCCACCAGCACGAGGAGGAGTGGGCCATGGCGCACCGCATCCTCCTGCCGGCCTTCAGCCAGCGCGCCATGAGGAACTACTTCGGGCAGATGCTGGAGATCGCCGAGAACCTGGTGGGCAAGTGGGAGCGCAGGGAGGGGCAGCCGGTCAACATCACCGACGACTACACCCGGCTGACGCTGGACACGATCGCTCTGTCGGGCTTCGGCCACCGGTTCCGGTCCTTCGGCAAACAGGAGCTTCACCCCTTCCTCAACGCGCTGCTGGGCGCGCTGGTGGAGTCGCTGCGGCGGTCGCAGGAGCTGCCGATGATGACCAAGCTCCGTAAGACGGACGACAAGAAGTACCGCGAGAACATCCGGCTGATGCGGGACTTGGTCGAGAGCGTGATCAAGGAGCGCCGCGAGGGGGATGCCGGCGGTGAGGAGGACCTGCTGGGTCTGATGCTGGAGGCCACCGACCCGGAGACCGGCAAGCTGCTGCACGACGACAACGTCCGCGACCAGGTGCTGACGTTCCTGATCGCCGGTCACGAGACCACCAGTGGTCTGCTGTCGTTCGCCACGTACTCGCTGATGCGCAATCCGCACGTGCTGGCCCAGGCGTATGCGGAGGTGGACCGGCTGCTGCCCGGCGACACCGTCCCGGACTACGACACGATCATGCAACTGGACGTCATCCCGCGGATCCTGGAGGAGACCCTGCGCCTGTGGGCTCCCATCCCGCTGTTCGGCAAGGCGCCGCTGGAGGACACCGTCATCGGCGGCCGCTACGAGCTGAAGAAGGGAACGCGGGTCAACGTCCTCGAAGGCCCGCTGCACACCCACCCCAAGGCGTGGGAGCGGCCGGAGGAGTTCGACATCGACCGGTGGCTGCCGGAGAACCGCGTGCACCAGCACCCGCACGCCTACAAGCCGTTCGGCAACGGCGTGCGTGCCTGCATCGGCCGGCAATTCGCGCTCACCGAGGCCCGCCTGGCCCTGGCGCTGGTGTTGCAGAAGTTCAAGTTCGCCGACCCGAACGACTACAGGATGGACGTCCGGGAAGCCCTGACCCGCAAGCCCGGCGACTTCGAACTCGTCGTACGGACCCGCCAGGAGCACGAGCGGACCGTGTTCGGTGCCACCGACGTCCGGAGCGACGACGAGCGGCAGCAGGCCGCGGTCAGCGGCGTCGGCGTGAACCTCACCGTCGCATACGGCTCCAACCTGGGCTCCTGCGAGGACCTGGCGCGCGCGATCGCCGACCGTGGTGAGCGCTCAGGGTTCGGCACCACGCTGACGAGCCTGGACGAGCTGGGCGACAACCTGCCCACCGAGGGCCTGCTGGTCGTCGTCGCCGCCAGCTACAACGGCAAGGCGCCCGACAACGCCCAGCGATTCGACGACCTGATCGCCGCCGGGCTGCCCGAGGGCTCGCTGTCCGACGTGCGGTTCGCGCTGCTGGGCGCCGGCAACACCCAGTGGGTGGCGACCTACCAGGCGTTCCCCAAGCGGATCGAATCCGCCCTGCTGGCCGCCGGTGCCACCCCCGTCGTCGAGCGCGGCATCGCCGATGCCGCCGGCGACTTCGACGGCATGGCCGGCCGCTGGATGGACGCCCTGTGGGCCACCCTGGCCGAGGAGTACGCCGCCGACACCTCCGACACGGGCGCACCGCGCTACGAGGTGCAGCTGCTGACCGAGGCGGACGTGCGCCCGGCGATCGTCTCCGAGCAGGCATACCCGCTGACCGTGGTGGCCAACGAGGAACTCGTGGCCGACGCGACCGGGCTGTGGGACTTCCGAATCGAGCCGCCGCGCCCGTCCGCGAAGTCCATCACCATCGAGTTGCCGGAGGGTGTCACCTACGACAGCGGCAACCACCTGGCTGTCTTCGCCAAGAACGAGCCCGCGCTGGTCGACCGTGCCCTCGCACGGCTCGGCGTCGACCGCGATCAGGTCCTCCGGCTGGAGCAGCCCGCAGGCGGCCGGACGCATCTGCCGGTGGGCACGCCCGTCACCGCGGGACTGCTGCTCACCGAATTCCTGGAACTGCAGGACGTCGCCACCCGCTCTCAGATCCGGACGCTCGCCGAGCACGCCCCGTGCCCGTGGACCAGGCCGCAGCTGGAGGCGTACACGGCCGACACCGAGGAAGCCGACGAGCGGTACCAGACCGAGATCCTCGGCAAGCGGGTGTCGGTGCTCGGCCTCCTGGAGCGCTTCCCAGCCGTCGAACTGCCACTTGCGGTCTTCCTGGAGACGACGGGCCCGATCCGCCCCCGCTTCTACTCCATCTCCTCCTCCCCGCTGGTCAACCCGCGCCAGGTGCGCCTGACCGTCGGCCTTCTCGAAGGACCCGCTCTGTCCGGCGAGGGCCAGTACCGCGGCACCTGCTCCTCCTACATGGCACGCCTTCAGCCCGGAGACGTCGTCTACGGCTATGTGCGCGTGCCCTCCCCGACGTTCGCCCCGCCGGCCGACCCGACGACGCCGCTGATCCTCATCGGCCCAGGTACTGGCATCGCACCGCTGCGCGGCTTCTTGGAGGAGCGCGCCCGGCAGTACGAGAACGGCACGAAGGTGGGCCTGTCCCAGGTCTTCGTCGGCTGCCGCCACCCGGAGCACGACTACTTCTACCGGGACGAGATGGAGATGTGGGAGCTGTCCGGCATCGCCCGGGTCCACACCGCCTTCTCCGCGGTGACCGGTCACCCGGCCCGGTTCGTGCAGGACGCCATCGTTCACGCCGCTGACACGGTGTGGCAGGCCATCCAGGACGGCGCGTACCTCTACGTCTGCGGCGACGGCCGCCGCATGGCACCCGCCGTCCGCGAGGCCCTCACCGCGATCCACCGCGAGCGGACCGGCAGCGACGACGAGGCCGCCCGGCAGTGGCTCGCCCAGCTCGAGACCGACCAGCGCTACCAGCAGGACGTCTTCGCCTGATTCCCAGACGCCGGGAGGCGTGCCGCCGTCCGGCACCCGCCCGCCTCCCGGCCCCTCGCAACCCCGCCAGACACCTCACGGCACCCATCGATCCGAAATGCCGGGCGGTGCCGCCCACAGAAAGCAGATTCTCATGGACACCATGCTCGCTGGACGCTTCCATCTGGACAGCAAGAAGTTCGCCGTGGAGGAGGTTCCCGTCCCCGTACCCGGTCCGGGCGAGGTCCTCATCGAGGTCAAGGCCGCCGGCGTCTGTCTCTCGGACGTCCACCTGATCGACGGCTCCCTCGTCCCGCTGTTCGCCACCTCCGACACGGTCACCGTCGGCCACGAGGTCTCCGGCGTGGTCCACACCCTCGGCCCCGACCTCAAGCGCGGCCTGACCGTCGGCACTCGCGTCACCCTGGAGGCCGGCAAGACCTGCGGCCAGTGCGCCGGCTGCGTGCGCCGCCGCCCCTGCACCCAGATGCTCACCGCCGGCATCGACTACGACGGCGGCTGGGCCCAGTACACCCTCGCCCGTGAGGACACCCTCGTCCCCATCCCCGACAGCCTCCCCTTCGACCAGGCCGCGATCATCCCCGACGCGGTCTCCACCCCCTACGCCGCCGTCGTCGCCACCGCCCGCGTCCGACCCGCCCAGTCCGTCGGCGTCTGGGGCGTGGGCGGAGTCGGCGCCCACAACGTACGCCTCGCCCGCCTGGTCGGCGCCGCCCCGATCATCGCCTTCGACCCGCTGCCCAGCGCCCGCGAGCGCGCCCTGGCCTTCGGCGCGGACCTGGCCCTGGACCCGGCCGCCTCCGACGTCGCCGACCTGGTACGCGAGGCCACCGGCGGACGGGGCCTGGACTTCGCCTTCGACTGCGCGGGTGTGCCCGCCGTCCGCGAGCAGGCCACCGCCGTGCTCGGCCCGGGCGGCTCCCTGATCCTGGTGGGCATCACGCCGCACCCGCTCACCATCACCGAGGGCCTGACTTTCAACTACCTGAGCAAGCAGGTGCGCGGCCACTACGGTGGCACCCCGGAGTCCGTCGACGAGCTGGTCAGGCTGACCGCAGCCGGCCGCCTCGACCTGGCCCCCTCCATCACCGACCACATCCCGCTCCCCGATGCCGCCGACGCGATCAACCGGCTGGTGAACAAGATCGGCGACCCGATCCGCCTCGTCCTCGTCCCCTGACGCCTGATCAGACGGGTCATCCAAGCCACCTCGGGCAGGGGTGAGTGGGCGCCGGTGCTTGAGGGAGCACCGGCGCCCACGGCCGTCCGGCATCTCCGCCTCCCGTCCCCGCCGACCGATCACCTGGTGGCTTGCAACCGAGCGCGGTCGTCTCCACCTGACGTCCCGGACTTGTTCATAGGCGGATGACGACGAGGGCGATGTCGTCAGGGGCGCCGTCAGCGACGCCGAGGCGGGTCAGCAGCGCGTCGGCCGGCTCTGCAGCGGCGAGGCTGCTGTCCTGCGCCAGGGCTGTGGTCAGGCGTGTCGGGCCGGCGTCGATGTCCTCGTTGCGGGCGGGACTGGGAAGGGCGCGGATGACGGCGCTCAGGGCACTGCGGAGCATGCCCATGACGGCCGCAGCGTGCAGACCGTGGCCGACGACGTCTCCGACCGCCACGGCGTAGCGGCCGGGTGGTAGGTCGACAATGGTGTACCAGTCGCCGCATACGTTCCGTGAGGTGGTCGCCGGCAGGTAGCGCACGGCGATGTTGTCCTGCCGTCAGCGGTGCCCACAACAGCGACGGGTGAGCCCGCAAGAGCCTGTGCCGTTTTCCAGCCGATCAGTGCTGGAGGTGAGCAGCTCCGCCGTGAGGCAGCCGAACAGAAGGCCGCCGCCGCTGCGTCAATTTTTGTCCGGTGGGGACCGGGGCCCCTCCGCTCTGTGGACTCAGCCGCCGTCATACCGCTCGGTGGCCACGGTTGTGGCGTCTCCGGCTGCGCGGCCGCTGCTGCACAGCATGGGTGCCCAGGCTGTTGCGGCGGCTGCCAGGTCGTCCCCGCACGTCCTGCCGGGGCGGGGCCGGGCTGCGGTGGCGAGGACGACCCGGTCGGGGCGGAGCAGGACGGCCCCCGCGGTGCCCATCCAGTGGATCAGGGTGCCGGTGCCCGGTGCGGCGGGGTGCTCGGCGCCACCGCTGCCGGGCTGTCGGCGCCGGGGGGTGGGCAGGTGGACGACGCGGGCGTCCAGCGTTCGCACGAGCGCGTGCAGGGCGGGACCGGGCGGCTCGGTGGTCAGGAGCGCGAAGCCGTCGCCGAGCAGCTCGTCCAGTGGGCGGGGAGTGCCGTCGGCGCCGGGGACGAGGGGCTGGGGGCACAGCGTCCCGGGGCGCGGGTGGCCCGGGCGGCGGGAGCCGGCCAGGGGGCCCGGTCTCAGCGGTGGGCTGACGGCGGACAGGACGAGGCGGGAGGCGCCCGGCAGGCGGGAGAGTGCGGGCAGGACAGCGTTGCGGGCCAGCGCGGTGCCCGTTCCGCCGCCGGTCATGACAGTGCCGACGGCCACGGCGGTGCGGATCAACTGCCGTGCGTGGCGGTGGCGTTCGGCCTGGTAGGTGTCGAGCAGGGTCTCGCTCGCGCGGCCGGTGAGGACGCGGGCGAGCTTCCAGGCGAGGTTGTGGGCGTCGCGCATGCCCGCGCACATCCCCTGCCCGATGAAGGGCGGGGTGAGGTGGGCGGCGTCACCGAGCAGGAAGACGCGGCCCTGGCGCCAGCGGTCGGCGACCTGGGCGCGGAAGGTGTACGAGGCGGTGCGCAGGACGTGCAGTTCGTCCTCGGGGATGCCCGGCGTCCAGGGGGCGATCAGCGCGAGCAGACGCCCCCGGTCGGTGAGCTCCTCCGGCTGCTCGCCGGTGCGCAGGCGGAACTCCCAGCGGTAGCGGTCCTCGCCGACACGCATGTAGGTGGCCGCCCGCTGCGGGTCGCAGATCTGGTGGACGCCGTCCCAGGCGGGTAGCGGCAGGCGGCAGCGGACGTCGACGACGAGCCACTGCTGGGGGGCGGCGAGGTCCTGCATCCGGGAGCCGACGGCGGCGCGCACCAGGCTGTTGGCGCCGTCGCACCCCAGGACGGCGTCGGCCAGGAGCGTGTGGGAGACACCGGTGTCCTCGTCCCGGTAGGTCACCCGCACCGGAGCGCCGTTGTGCGGAGGCGGATCCACGGCGGTGACCTCGGTGCCTCCGCGCACCGTGACCAGGGGCTGCTTGGCGAGGTTGTCCCTGAGCAGCTGTTCGAGTTCTGGCTGGTCGAACATGTTGGCCTGGGGGAAGCCGTTCCTGCCGTACGGGTTGTCGCGCAGGAACTCGGCCAGCACCCGGTGGGAGCGGTCCAGCAGCCGCATGCCGCGGGCGGGGCGGGTGATCGCGCCGAACGTCTCATGGACGCCCATGGCCTGGAGGATGCGGTGGACCTCGTCGTCCAGGTGGACCGCGCGGGGCAGCGGATACGGGGCACGGTGGCGTTCCAGGACCAGGGCGGGCACGCCGTGGCGGGCCAGGAGGGTTGCGGCGGTCAGCCCGGTGGGCCCGGCCCCGATCACCACGACGGGCGCATGCTCTGGGGTGGTGGCGGTCACCGGCTCAGCGCTTTCATCAGGCCCAGCAGACGGGCGCGGTCGATTTCGTTGTCCTCGCGCAGCGCGGAGAGCGCCTGCAGGAGCGTCCCCGGCGAGGGAGTGGTGCCGAGAAAGTCGCGGGTGGCGGGCGGGCCCCACTGGGCCAGGCCGGAGGCGGACATGGGGGCCCAGCCGGGTTCCAGCGTGTGGTCGAAGACGTCGCCGTCGGCGTAGTGCTCCAGCATGAAGCGGTCGGGGTCGCGCCAGTAGTCGAAGATCTGGCTGCCCTGGATGTGGCGGCCGATGCCCCAGGAGTGGTGGTAGCCGCGCTCGCGCAGGTACTCGCCGCCTGCGGCCAGCACGTCGAGGTCGGCGACCTGGTAGGCGGAGTGGACATAGCCCGTGTCGGGGCCCAGGTGCATGGCCAGGGTGTGGTGGTCGGCGGGTTCGCTGCCGCGGTCGCAGCGGATGAAGGCCATGGTGGGGCCGCGGTCGCGCTGCCCGTCCAGGTAGAGGAAGTCGCTGACGATCAGGCCGAGGTGCTGCAGGTACCAGTCCAGGGCGCGGCGGAAGACCCGGGTGGAGAGCACCACGTGGCCCAGGCGCTGCACCTGGGAGGGCTCGCGGGGCGGGCGCTGGGTGGCGTTGACGCGGGCCGCGGCGGCGGTGGTGCCCGTGTTGAGGACGAGGGGCTGCCGCAGCGGGCGTGCGGGTTCCTCGGTGACGCCGTGTACGACGCGGACCGGGATGCCGGAGGGGTCGAGCAGGTCCACGGAGCGCCCGCCGCCGTACTCGGTGAGGGTGCGGACCGTGTGACCGGTGGCGCGGGCCAGCCGGTCGAGGTCGGCGGCGTCGGCGGCCTGGAAGGCGGGGCCGATGAACCGGGAGGCGGGTCCGCGGCGGATCACCAGGCAGTGGGGGCCGGCCATGGCGCCGCGCAGATAGAGGGCGTCGTCGGTACGGGCGGCGGTGGTCAGGCCGAAGTCGTGGGCGAAGGTCTCGGCGCGGTCCAGGTCGGGCTTGGTGAACTCCAGCCAGGCCAGGTCGGCCACCTTGATGACGGGCTGGGCCGCGCGGCCGGGGTGCTCCCCGCGCAGGGCGCCCTGTTCGCTGTGCAGGCCCTGGTGGGCGTCGCTGGTGGGGATGGGGGTGGATGCCGGGTCGTTCACGGGGGATTCCCTTCCTGTTGCTCCAGGCGGGCGGGGTGAGGTCGGGGCCCGGCCCGCCGATCGCGGCGGCGATCGGCAGGCCGGGTGGCACGGCAGGTGAGCGGTTCCTACCGGGCCAGCAGGGTGTCGAGTGCGGTGATGAGCTCGGCGACCGGGTCGGTGGCCGAGCCCTGGGCGCGCCAGCCGATGAAGCGGTCCGGGCGCACCAGGACGGCGCCCTGCGGGGTGTGCCCGCGGGCGGCGGTCCAGGTGGAGCGCAGGTCGCGGTAGTCGCCGTCGAGGTGGCCCAGACGGATCGCGTCCAGCGGCAGCCCGCTCTCGGCGGCGATCTTTCCGGCCGCCTCGCACCAGGTCTGGCCGTCCTCGCCGGCGATCAGCAGGAAGCGGCCGGGCCGGACCAGGCGGGCCAGGGCCACGCGGTTTCCGTCCAGGTCCTCCAGCCAGGCGTGGGGCAGCGGGTGTCCGGGGCGGGCGGTGGGCCGGTAGATGCGGACGGGGTCGGGGTTCTCGGGTGCGGGAGTGCCGTCGGGGACGATCGCCGCGGAGTCGTAGGTGTAGCCGAACTCGACGCCCAGTTCGTTGAACTCCGCCGACTGGGCGGCCACGGTGGCCAGGAAGGTGCGGCGGAAGTCGTCGTCGGCCGGGTCATCGCTCCACAGGCGGCGGGCCTGACGCCAGTTCTCCTCCTCGCCGGCCTCCGGACCGCCGCCGAAGAGGGCGTTGATCGCGAGGTGGTTCATGGCGTTCTCCAGCGAGCGCTGGACGTTGGTGGCGTCCGACGGGCGCCGCTCGGGCTCGTAGGTGTCCAGCAGGGCGTCGCCGGCATGGCCGTTCAGCACGGCCGCGAGCTTCCAGGTGAGGTTCTGCACATCGTGCATGGCCGAGGTCAGGCCGAGACCGCCGGTGGGCGGGTGGCGGTGGGCGGCGTCACCGGCGATCAGGACCCGGCCGACGCGGTAGCGGTCGGCGACCACGCCCTCCAGGGACCAGCGGGAGATCATGTGGACCGTCACCTGGTCCTCGTCCAGCCCCAGCGCCGTGCGCATGTCCGCCAGCACGGCCTCGTCGTCCAGCGCGCGGCCGTCATCGGCGCCGTAGTTGAGGTGGAAGACCCACTCCTCGGACTCGGGGCCCCAGTGGTCAGGGCCCATCGGCACCAGCACGCCGGGAATGCCGAGGTCGGGCAGCCACAGCCAACGGATCAGCACATCGGGGTCGGTCGCCACCCGGGACAGGTCGGCGGAGATGTGGAAGGACACCACACGGGCCAGGTCGTGCACGCCCTCCCGGACGATGCCCGCGGCGGGGCCGACGGTGCGGCCGGCGTCGCAGCCCAGCAGGTAGCGGGCCCGTACCCGGTAGGTCTCGCCGGTGCCGCGGTCGGCGACGGTGGCGGTGACGCCCTCGTCGTCCTGGGTGAACCCGGTCACCTCCTGGTGGAAGCGGATCCGACCGGGCGCGAGCTCCTCGGCGCGGGCGCGCAGGACCGGCTCCAGGCGGATCTGGGGCAGGTTGGCCTGCCGCTCGGGGCTGGCCGCGAGCCACTCGGGGGAGGCGCCGCCGGCTCCCCATGCCTCCATCTTGGCGACCCGGCGGCCGTAGTCCTCGTGGTCGCCGGCCAGGCCGATGTACCAGGCGGTGTGGGACATCTGCTCGGCCGGGGTGGAGGCGGCGTAGATGGCGTCGGCCGCGCCGGCGTCGCGCATGACCTCCATGGCGCGCTGGTTGAGGACGTGGGCCTTGGGCAGGACGGAGGTGCTGGGCCAGGCGGTGACCAGCAGGGACTCGATGCCGATGCGGCTGAGCAGCATGGAGGCGGTGAGCCCCGCACCACCGCCGCCGACGATGAGGACAGGGACGTCGATGTCGTTCATGAGTACTCCATGGGGTGTTTGCGGCTCGGGGACGGCGGGTGGGGACGGCGCGGGAGAGACGGGGAACAGCGGGCGGTCTACCGGCCGACGGGCGTGGTGGCCGGCGGCGCCCGGGCCGGGGCAGCGGTCGTACTCGCCGGTGAGGGTGAGGTGAGCGACGGCGAGGCGTACGGGAGGAAACCGCCCCTGGGACGGGCTGATCTTCGGGGGACTAGCTCCCGGCCAGCAGCACGAGATGGGCCGTGGCCAGGGCGCCCATGACGGCGGCCGGGAGGCAGCGGGCGGCCGGGTCGCCGCTGCGCAGGTGTACGACGACGGCTCCGGTCATGAGCAGGATCAGGCCCGTTGAGGCGGCGGCCCCGAGCGCGGGGATCCGCAGGCCGGCCAGCAGTCCGGCCGCTGCCGCCACCTCCACAGCGCCGAGCAGGCGGTAGTGGGTGGTGGTCATGCCGACGTGGGCTGCGGCCTGGCGCATCGCGGCGACTGCCGCGAGCTTGGCCGCCCCGAGGAGGAGGAAGATCCCGGCGAGGAGGGCGGCCAGGACGACGGTGAGGGTACTCATGGGGGTGCTCTCTGGGCGGAGGGGGATGGCTCGGGGCCGTCCGGAAGCGGGTCGCCGCGCCCCGGTTCAGGTGACGGGGCGGGGGGCGTACTGCCAGTGCAGGACGTATCGGTCGAGGGCCTCGGTGACCCTGCGCCGTACCGCTTCGTCGGCCGGTGCGGGCACCGTGACCCGGACACCGCCGTCGTGCGGCTGGCACACGATGAGTTCCGGGTCGCAGTCCGCGCCCTGCGCGGCCAGTTCGGCGTGGACCGCGCGGCGGGTGGCGTCCAGGCGGAGGCCGAGCTTGTAGGGCTTGCCGACGGCGGTGAGCGGGACGGCGTCGATCACGAGCACCTCCCGCGGGGCGGCGGCGCGTTCGGGGACCCGTTCGGTGGCCCAGGTCAGCAGCTCGGCGGGGTCGGCCTCGGCGCCGGGTGCGAGGGCGACGTAGGCGACGGGCACCTCACCGGCGTGCGGGTCGGGCAGGCCGACCGCTGCGGCGGCGGCGACCGCGGGGTGGGCGAGGAGGGCGTCCTCGATCCCGGCGGGGTCGATGTTGTGGCCGCCGCGGATGATCAAGTCCTTGGCACGGCCCGCGAGATGGACGAAACCGTCCGTGTCGATACGGGCCAGGTCACCCGTGTCCAGCCAGCCGTCGCGGATCTTCCCCGAGGTCTCCAGACGCGGCCCCTGGGCGGTGTGCCCGGCGACGTAGCCGGCGAAGACCACGGGGCCGCTGACGGCCAGCACCCCGGTGGTGCCCGGCGGCAGGTCGTGCCACTCGCCGGTGTCCGGGTCGATCCGCACCGTCTTGAGCCGCTGGTAGGGCAGGCGCCGGCCGACGGTGCCGGGCCGGGTGTGACCGGGCACGCCGAGGGCGGAGGCACAGGTCGCCTCGGTCAGCCCGTAGCCCTCGCACAGCGGGACGCCGGTGTGCTCCTCGAACGACTTCCGTACGGCGGGCGGCAGCGGGGAGGCGCCGACGGCGGCGAACCGCATGCTGGAGATGTCCGCGTCGACGGGGACGCGGGCAAGGACGGAGTACACGGTGGGCACTGCCGACATGGCGGCGATGCGGTAGTGCTCCACCAGCTTCCAGAACACCCCGTAGAGCTGGGGATCGCGGTAGCCCAGCGGTCCGGCCCACACCACCCGCCGACCGCGCAGCAGCGGGCCGAGCAGGGTGACGATCAGGGCGTTGACGTGGAACAGCGGCAGTGCCGCGAACATCACCGAGTCCTCGTGGAGGGGGGTGCTCGCGGCCACCGTCCAGGCGTCGACGACCTCGTTGGCGTGGGTGTGCGCGGCGAGCTTGGGCGTGCCCGTGGTGCCGCCGGTGTGGAAGTAGGCGGCCAGGTCGTCGGCGGCCGGGGGCTCGATGTCCACCAGCCTGTCGGCGGGATGCGGCGCGGCGAGCTCCGCGAGGTAGCCCACGCGTACGCCCTCGACGGGTTCCAGAGCGGGGGCCGGGCCCTCGGCCGCGGTGGGGGCCAGGGCCAGCAACGCGTCCAGGCCCAGGGCCGCGGCCACCTGCCGGGCCGTGGCCCACACCTGCGCGTCCAGCTGCGGACCGGCGGCGATGAGCACCCGCGCGCCGCCGCGCCGCAGCAGCTGCTCGATGTGCTCGGCGGCCAGGCCCGGGTTCACCGGGGCGGCGATGCCCGCGGCCTGCGCGGCCAGCAGGGCGGCGGGCAGCTCGGCGGTGTTCGGCGCGAGCAGGCCCACGGCGGCGCGGCGGGTGACGCCGAGCGAGCGCAGCAGGTTGGCGGCGCGGTGCACCTGGTCGCGCAGCTGCGCGAAGGTCGTGGTGGCGGGGCGCAGGAAGCGCGCGGCGTCGGGCAGCACCGCCAGGGCCGGTTGGTCGGGCCACAGACGGGCGGCGCGGAGCACGGTGTCGTAGGTGGTGGCCGGCAGGCCGCGTTCATGGAGCGGGACGGCCTCGATGGCGGTCAGGTCCGCGGGGGTGTCGTGGGCGGGCCACAGCAGGTCGGTGGGTGTGAGTGTCACCGGTGCGCCTTTGCAGGGTGAGGGATGGGGGCAAGGGGCCGGCCCGGTCACGGGGAGCCGGTCCGGCCGGTCCCGGGCGGGGGCCCGGGAGCCGTCAGCGGGTGCGCACCACCGTGCGCTGCTCGCCGAGGTCGAGTACGCCGTCGTCGGTCGCGATCCGGGCCGTGACGACGTCGCCGTCCTTCAGGTAGTCGGGGTTCGCCTGCTGGCGGGCGAAGAACTTCTGCCAGCGCTTGTGCGGGGGCAGCAGGGCGCCGAGCGTGGCCAGGAGCCTGCCCGGGGACTTCAGTGCGGTGCCGCCGGGTGTTCCGGTGAGCAGGACGTCACCGGGCTGCAGGGTCTGGAAACGGGCCAGCAGGCTGAGTGCGCGTGCGGGCCGGACGATCATGTCCGCGGTGGTGCGGTCCTGCCGGGTGGCTCCGTTGACCTTCAGGGTGAGACGCAGGTCCGGCAGACGGGCGAGGTCGTCGGCGTCCACCAGGAGCAGCCGGGGGCCCAGCGGGGTGAACGTGGGGTACGACTTGGACTCGTAGAACTGGGTCTTGGGCAGTTGCAGGTCGCGCGCGCTGACGTCGTCGGCGACCACCAGCGCGGCGACGTACTCCGCCAGGGTGGTCTCGGTGACCTCGGCGCCGACCGGTAGCTCCGCGCCCATAACCAGCCCGAGTTCGACCTCGTAGTCCAGGAAGCGCACGTGCTGTGGGCGCACGATGTCCTGGTAGGGCCCGCTGACGGACCCGGACGCCTTGCGGAAGAACGCGGGCGGGACGGTGTCCGGGTCGAACCCGGAATCCGTCGCGTGGGAGCGGTAGTTGACCATCTGCGCCACCACCCGGCAGGGGGTGGTGACGGGCGACAGCAGGTCCCCTTCCCCGGCGGAGAGCCCGGCATCGGGCTCGGCCGCGGCGCGGTCGGCCGCCTCCCGCACGGCCGAGCGGTCGGCGAGCAGAGCGGCGGTGGTGTCCGCATCGGTGTCGACGTGGTGCAGCCGTCCCGTGCCGCTCTCCACCCACCAGCCGTCTTTCGTGCGGACGACCTGGATACTCATCGGCTCTCCTGAGTCCTGGAGGGGCGTCGACCGGCCGCTCCCGCGAGCAACTCCGGTCAGTAGTGATGAAAGCATCAGTACAGATGGCGTCATCGTCAAGGGGTATCAATGTTGATGTAATTATCAGCACTGATCCATTGGGTAAGGTGGTGGGATGAGCACCGACGGACAGGGCAGGGCCGAGAGCCGGACGCCCGGCCACGCGCCCAACCGCCTGGACCGGCGCAAGGCGCGTACCCGGGCCGCGCTGGTCGCCGCCGCGCAGCGCCTTCTCGCCGAGCAGGGCCGGGCCGATGTGAGCATCCAGGAGATCACCGAGGCGGCGGACGTCGGCTTCGGCTCCTTCTACAACCACTTCACCAGCAAGGACGAGCTGTTCGACGCCGCCGTCGCCCTCACCCTGGAGGAACACGGCGCTCTTCTTGACTCCGTCGTGGGAGACCTGAAGGACCCGGCCGAGGTCTTCGCCGCAAGCGTCCGCATGACCGGCCGCCTGCAGCGCACCCACCCGCAGATGGCCAGAATCCTCGTGCGCACCGGGATGCCCTACCTGACCTCCGAGGGCGGCCTGGCCCCGCAGGCGATGCGGGACCTGCAGGCCGCCTTCGACGACGGACGGCTGGACATCGATGACGCGCTCACCGCCGTCGCCATGACCGGCGGCGCCCTGCTCGGCGTGCTGCACTTGCTGGAGACGCGTCCCGACCTGGACGCCGACCGCGTCACCGATCGACTGGCCTTCCGTCTCCTGTGCATGTTCGGCATGGCACCCGCCGAGGCACAGGAGATCGCCACCCGGCCCCTGCCGTCGCTGCCCGCGACCTGACCTGGGCGATCCTCGGCCCGCGTCCGCCCGGCCCACCCGCCGCCGGCTCCAGGGCGCCCACCTGCCGTGACCGGTCTCACCGACGTCCTCGACGCGTCCTCGGCGGCCACGCCGACGCGGCCGGGTTCCGCCGCGAGCGGGACGGTGTCCCCGACCCGGGGCGGCCCGCGGTTTGACCCACGTGACCCTGGGGGTACGCTCTTCGGCCCGATTGGCCAGCCCCCCGCCCGCTGTGGCAGACTAGCGGGGTTGCTCGGTCGAGTGTTGATGCTGCGCGCCTCCCGCCGGGAGGACCGGAAGCGAGTCCCACAGTACTCGTCGTCCTAACTGCCTCACGGCAGCGCTGGGGCGGACGTACGGGAATCTTCCGGGAAGCGTGGGCGCGGCACCGGCCAGGCACCCGGTGGGCCTTCGCCCTCGGTCTCACGGTTCCGGAAGGGCCGTGTTCCCCCAGCAGGGATGTTCGGTCAAGGGGCATCTGTGTCAGCGGGAGCGCGACACGCCCGACCGCGTGGGCCGGAGAAGAGGGATGGGGACACCGGGTTCCGGAGCGTAAGAGAGACAGGACTACGAAGTAGCCATGGCGGGACAGAAGATCCGCATCCGGCTCAAGGCCTACGACCACGAGGTCATCGACTCCTCGGCGAAGAAGATCGTCGAGACGGTGACCCGTACCGGTGCGTCGGTCGCGGGCCCGGTGCCGCTGCCCACTGAGAAGAACGTGTACTGCGTCATCAAGTCGCCGCACAAGTACAAGGACTCGCGCGAGCACTTCGAGATGCGCACGCACAAGCGCCTGATCGACATCCTCGACCCGACCCCCAAGACCGTCGACTCTCTGATGCGACTCGACCTGCCGGCCGGTGTCGACATCGAGATCAAGCTCTGAGGCCGGTGATCTGAAGAGATGGCTAAGCAGATCAAGGGCATCCTGGGCGAGAAGCTCGGCATGACGCAGGTCTGGGACGAGAGCAACCGCGTCGTCCCCGTGACCGTCGTCAAGGCCGGCCCCAATGTCGTGACCCAGGTCCGTACGAACGACGCCGACGGCTACGAGTCCGTCCAGATCGCGTTCGGCGAGATCGACCCGCGCAAGGTGAACAAGCCCCTCAAGGGCCACTTCGCCAAGGCCGACGTCACCCCGCGCCGTCACCTCGTCGAGATCCGCACGTCGGACGCCTCCGAGTACACCCTCGGCCAGGAGATCACCGCCGAGGTGTTCGAGGCCGGGCAGAAGGTCGACGTCACCGGCAAGAGCAAGGGCAAGGGCTTCGCCGGTGTCATGAAGCGTCACAACTTCAAGGGCCTCGGCGCCGGTCACGGCACCCAGCGCAAGCACCGCTCCCCCGGTTCCATCGGTGGCTGCGCCACCCCGGGCCGTGTGTTCAAGGGCGTCCGCATGGCGGGCCGCATGGGCAACGAGCGGGTCACCACCCAGAACCTGACCGTCCACGCCGTTGACGCGGAGAAGGGCCTGCTGCTCATCAAGGGCGCGGTTCCCGGTCCGAACGGCGGCCTCGTCCTGGTCCGCACCGCGGCCAAGGGGGCCTGAGGTAACCGATGAGCACTGTTGACATCCTTTCGCCGGCGGGCGAGAAGGCCGGTACCGTCGAGCTCCCCGCGGAGATCTTCGGCGTTGAGAAGGTCAGCATCCCGCTGATCCACCAGGTCGTCGTCGCGCAGCTGGCCGCTGCCCGCCAGGGCACGCACAAGACGAAGACGCGTGGCGAGGTCCGTGGTGGCGGCAAGAAGCCGTACCGCCAGAAGGGCACCGGTCGCGCCCGCCAGGGTTCGACCCGCGCGCCGCAGTTCGCCGGTGGTGGCGTCGTGCACGGTCCCGTGCCGCGTGACTACTCGCAGCGGACCCCGAAGAAGATGAAGGCCGCGGCCCTGCGCCACGCCCTCACCGACCGGGCCCGCAACAACCGCATCCACGTCGTCACCGACGTGGTCGAGTCGGACATCTCCACCAAGGCCGCCAAGGCTCTCCTCGGCAAGATCAGCGAGCGCAAGAACGTGCTGCTGATCGTCGAGCGCGAGAACGAGAAGGCCCTGCTGTCCGCTCGCAACCTGCCCCAGGTCCACATCCTGGAGCCGGGCCAGCTGAACACGTACGACGTGATCGTCTCGGACGACGTGGTCTTCACCCAGGCCGCTCTCGAGTCCTTCGTCGCCGGCCCGAAGGCCAACGACACCGAAGGGAGCGACGCCTGATGGCCACGCGTCACCCGAGCATCGCCTCGAAGGCCGCCAAGGCCGCCAAGGCCGCGCGCGTCGCCAAGGCGAGGCGCCACGCCACCGAGGGCAAGAACACCGTCGTCACCCCGGCGAGCAAGGCGTACACGGACCCCCGTGACGTCCTGCTGAAGCCGGTCGTGTCCGAGAAGAGCTACGCGCTCCTCGACGAGAACAAGTACACGTTCATCGTCGACCCGCGTGCCAACAAGACCCAGATCAAGGAGGCCGTGCAGTCGGTCTTCTCGGTCAAGGTCACCGGGGTCAACACGATCAACCGCCAGGGCAAGCGCAAGCGGACCCGCACGGGCTTCGGCCAGCGTGCCGCCACCAAGCGCGCGATCGTGACCCTCGCCGAGGGCGACCGCATCGACATCTTCGGCGGTCCGACCTCCTGACGGAGGTCCGGATCGTCCGATATCGGACGAGGACTGAGAAATGGGTATCCGCAAGTACAAGCCGACGACTCCTGGCCGTCGTGGCGCCAGCGTCGCCGACTTCGTCGAGGTCACGCGGTCCACGCCGGAGAAGTCGCTGGTCCGCCCCCTGCACAGCAAGGGTGGCCGTAACAACTCGGGCCGAGTGACCGTCCGCCACCAGGGTGGTGGCCACAAGCGCGCCTACCGCGTGATCGACTTCCGTCGTCACGACAAGGACGGCGTGCCGGCGAAGGTCGCGCACATCGAGTACGACCCCAACCGCACCGCGCGCATCGCGCTGCTGCACTACGCGGACGGCGAGAAGCGCTACATCCTCGCGCCGCGTGGCCTCGGCCAGGGCGACCGCGTCGAGAACGGTCCCGGGGCCGACATCAAGCCGGGCAACAACCTGGCCCTGCGCAACATCCCGGTCGGTACGACGCTGCACGCCATCGAGCTGCGTCCGGGCGGCGGCGCCAAGTTCGCCCGCTCCGCCGGCGCGTCGGTGCAGCTGCTCGCGAAGGAGGGCGCGATGGCCCACCTCCGCATGCCCTCCGGTGAGATCCGCCTGGTCGACGTGCGCTGCCGCGCCACCGTCGGCGAGGTCGGCAACGCCGAGCAGAGCAACATCAACTGGGGCAAGGCCGGCCGCAAGCGCTGGCTGGGCGTCCGCCCCACCGTGCGTGGTGTGGTCATGAACCCGGTCGACCACCCGCACGGTGGTGGTGAGGGCCGTACCTCCGGTGGCCGCCACCCGGTGTCCCCGTGGGGTCAGAAGGAAGGCCGTACTCGTTCTCCCAAGAAGGCGAGCAACAAGTACATCGTCCGCCGCCGCAAGACGAACAAGAAGCGCTAAGGACGGGTTGAGATGCCTCGTAGCTTGAAGAAGGGACCCTTCGTCGACGACCACCTGATGAAGAAGGTGGACGTGCAGAACGAAGCCGGTACCAAGAACGTCATCAAGACCTGGTCCCGCCGCTCGATGATCGTCCCGGCCATGCTCGGCCACACGATCGCGGTGCACAACGGCAAGACCCACATCCCGGTGTTTGTCACCGAGTCGATGGTCGGCCACAAGCTCGGCGAGTTCTCGCCGACGCGCACCTTCCGGGGTCACGTCAAGGAAGACCGGAAGTCGAAGCGCCGCTAGTCAGCGGGGTGAATGACCATGACAGACACTGAAGGGACAACCATGGAAGCCAGGGCCCAGGCGCGGTACATCCGCGTCACGCCCATGAAGGCCCGCCGCGTGGTGGACCTTATCCGTGGCATGGACGCCACGGAGGCTCAGGCGGTCCTGCGTTTCGCCCCGCAGGCCGCGAGCGTGCCGGTCGGCAAGGTGCTGGACAGCGCCATCGCCAACGCCGCGCACAACTACGACCACACCGATGTCGACAGCCTCTTCGTCTCCGAGGCTTACGTCGACGAGGGCCCGACCCTGAAGCGGTTCCGTCCGCGTGCCCAGGGCCGTGCCTACCGGATCCGCAAGCGGACCAGCCACATCACCGTGGTCGTCGCCAGCAAGGAAGGAACCCGGTAATGGGCCAGAAGGTAAACCCGCATGGGTTCCGGCTCGGTGTCACCACCGACTTCAAGTCGCGCTGGTACGCCGACAAGCTGTACAAGGACTACGTCAAGGAAGACGTCTCCATCCGCCGGATGATGACGTCCGGCATGGAGCGCGCCGGCATCTCCAAGGTCGAGATCGAGCGCACCCGTGACCGCGTCCGCGTCGACATCCACACCGCGCGTCCGGGCATCGTCATCGGCCGCCGCGGCGCCGAGGCCGACCGCATCCGCGGCGACCTGGAGAAGCTCACGGGCAAGCAGGTCCAGCTGAACATCCTCGAGGTGAAGAACCCCGAGACCGACGCTCAGCTCGTGGCCCAGGCCGTCGCCGAGCAGCTGTCCTCCCGCGTCTCCTTCCGCCGCGCCATGCGCAAGAGCATGCAGTCGGCGATGAAGGCGGGCGCCAAGGGCATCAAGATCCAGTGCGGTGGCCGCCTCGGCGGCGCCGAGATGTCCCGCTCGGAGTTCTACCGCGAGGGCCGTGTGCCCCTGCACACGCTCCGCGCGAACGTGGACTACGGCTTCTTCGAGGCCAAGACGACCTTCGGCCGCATCGGCGTGAAGGTCTGGATCTACAAGGGCGACGTCAAGAACATCGCCGAGGTCCGCGCCGAGAACGCCGCCGCCCGTGCGGGCAACCGCCCGGCCCGCGGTGGCGCCGACCGCCCGGCCCGTGGTGGCCGTGGTGGCGAGCGGCGCGGTCGCAAGCCGCAGCAGGCTCCCGCTGCCGAGGCCCCCAAGGCCGAGGCCGCGCCGGCCGCTCCGGCTGAGAGCACCGGAACGGAGGCCTGACCGACATGCTGATCCCCCGTAGGGTCAAGCACCGCAAGCAGCACCACCCGAAGCGGGACGGTGCGGCCAAGGGCGGCACGCAGATTGCGTTCGGCGAGTACGGCATCCAGGCGCTGACCCCGGCGTACGTGACGAACCGCCAGATCGAGGCGGCTCGTATCGCCATGACCCGTCACATCAAGCGTGGCGGCAAGGTCTGGATCAACATCTACCCGGACCGCCCGCTGACCAAGAAGCCCGCCGAGACCCGCATGGGTTCCGGTAAGGGTTCGCCGGAGTGGTGGATCGCGAACGTCAAGCCCGGCCGGGTGATGTTCGAGCTGTCCTACCCGAACGAGAAGATCGCCCGTGAGGCGCTGACCCGTGCGGCCCACAAGCTGCCGATGAAGTGCCGGATCGTCAAGCGCGAGGCAGGTGAAGCGTGATGTCGGTCGGTACCAAGGCGTCCGAGCTGCGCGAGCTGGGCAACGAGGAGCTTCTGGGGAAGCTCCGCGAGGCCAAGGAAGAGCTGTTCAACCTCCGCTTCCAGGCGGCGACCGGGCAGCTCGAGAACCATGGCCGTCTGAAGGCGGTCCGCAAGGACATCGCGCGGATCTACACCCTGATGCGCGAGCGTGAGCTGGGCATCGAAACGGTGGAGAGCGCCTGATGAGCGAGAAGAACGTGACTGAGCAGACCGAGCGCAATGCACGCAAGACCCGCGAGGGCTACGTCGTCAGCGACAAGATGGACAAGACCGTCGTCGTCGCCGTCGAGGACCGTGTGAAGCACGCGCTGTACGGCAAGGTCATCCGCCGTACCAACAAGCTCAAGGCGCACGACGAGCAGAACGCCGCCGGCGTCGGCGACCGCGTCCTCCTCATGGAGACCCGGAAGCTGTCCGCCAGCAAGCACTGGCGCATCGTCGAGATCCTGGAGAAGGCGAAGTAACCAAGCGGGGGCCCGGCCCCCGCTGCCCCGCCGGGGCTGTCGTCCCAGGCCTCCGGGCCTGGGCGGTCGCCCGGCCCGGCCCGCCCGGGCCCGTCGGCGGGCACCGCGAGGCGACTCGCTGGGCCCGGCCGGACGGCCCGCGGCGATGCCGGGGCACCGGCAGGGTTTCGCCCGACCGGACATCCCCGCGGCTTGCCCGCGGGGCCATACCGCCGCCCCGACGGGGGTTCCGTGAGCCGACTCGCGCAACCCCCCGTCGGCCCTCCGGCCGGCCGGGGCGGACCACCATCGTCCCGCGGGGTGACCCGCGGGGCGGACCGCCGCCCCGGCGAGGTTCGCAGAACGCCCTGCGGATCCCGGTGGGAAACCGGCCGGGCCGTGTGGGCAGCCGCGCTCCAGCGGCGCGTGTGCCCCGCGCGGCCCCGTCGGGCAGGCCACGAAATTCCTGCGGGAGCAACCCGCAGGACAGTTCCGCCAGGCTCTCCGGCCGCAATCCGGAGGGAACCGGCAGACGATCAGGAGATAGACGTGATCCAGCAGGAGTCGCGACTGCGCGTCGCCGACAACACGGGGGCGAAGGAGATTCTTTGCATCCGTGTGCTCGGTGGCTCCGGTCGCCGCTACGCGGGCATCGGTGACGTCATCGTCGCCACCGTCAAGGACGCGATCCCCGGTGGCAACGTGAAGAAGGGTGACGTCGTCAAGGCGGTCATCGTTCGCACCGTGAAGGAGCGCCGCCGTCCGGACGGCTCGTACATCCGCTTCGACGAGAACGCCGCCGTCATTCTGAAGAACGACGGCGACCCTCGCGGCACCCGCATCTTCGGCCCGGTCGGCCGTGAGCTGCGCGAGAAGAAGTTCATGAAGATCATCTCGCTCGCGCCGGAGGTGCTGTAAGCATGAAGATCAAGAAGGGCGACCTGGTCCAGGTCATCACCGGCAAGGACAAGGGCAAGCAGGGCAAGGTCATTGCCGCTTACCCGCGCGAGGACCGCGTCCTGGTCGAGGGTGTCAACCGGGTCAAGAAGCACACCAAGGCCGGTCCCACCGCTGGTGGTTCCCAGGCCGGCGGCATCGTGACCACCGAGGCCCCGATCCACGTGAGCAACGTCCAGCTCGTCGTGGAGAAGGACGGCAAGAAGGTCGTCACGCGTGTCGGCTACCGCTTCGACGAGAACGGCAACAAGATCCGCGTTGCCAAGCGGACGGGTGAGGACATCTGATGGCGACCACCACCACTCCGCGTCTGAAGACGAAGTACCGCGAGGAGATCGCGGGCAAGCTGCGTGACGAGTTCAAGTACGAGAACGTCATGCAGGTTCCCGGCCTCGTCAAGATCGTGGTCAACATGGGTGTGGGCGACGCCGCCCGCGACTCCAAGCTGATCGAGGGCGCCATCCGCGACCTCACCACGATCACCGGTCAGAAGCCGGCCGTCACCAAGGCCCGCAAGTCCATCGCGCAGTTCAAGCTGCGCGAGGGGCAGCCGATCGGTGCCCACGTCACGCTCCGTGGCGACCGCATGTGGGAGTTCCTGGACCGCACCCTGTCGCTCGCGCTGCCGCGCATCCGCGACTTCCGCGGCCTGTCCCCCAAGCAGTTCGACGGCCGTGGCAACTACACCTTCGGTCTCACCGAGCAGGTCATGTTCCACGAGATCGACCAGGACAAGATCGACCGCGTCCGGGGTATGGACATCACCGTGGTCACCACGGCGACCAACGACGCTGAGGGCCGCGCGCTCCTCCGTCACCTCGGCTTCCCCTTCAAGGAGGCGTGAGCGAGATGGCGAAGAAGGCTCTCATCGCGAAGGCTGCCCGTAAGCCCAAGTTCGGTGTGCGCGGCTACACCCGCTGCCAGCGCTGCGGCCGTCCGCACTCCGTGTACCGCAAGTTCGGCCTGTGCCGCGTGTGCCTTCGTGAGATGGCTCACCGCGGAGAGCTGCCGGGCGTGACCAAGAGCTCCTGGTAACAACCCACTTGGGTTGATCCAGGGCTCTCGGTAAGCAATGGGCCGGCAGGCGGCCCGCCCCACATGCCGTAGGCTTGGGGGGTTGGGCGTCTGCCGCCCGTACGCCCGCGGGCGAAGCCCGCTAATGTTTGCTTACTACGCCGTAGGTCCACCGCGCCGCACCCGTCCCGTCTCGGATCGGGGAGAGGGATGGCGCACCAGGAAACCCCGGCGAGAGAGGCCGAAGGCCAATTCATGACCATGACTGATCCGATCGCAGACATGCTCACGCGTCTGCGGAACGCGAACTCGGCGTACCACGACACCGTGGCGATGCCGCACTCGAAGATCAAGTCGCACATCGCGGAGATCCTCCAGCAGGAGGGCTTCATCACGGGCTGGCGCGTCGAGGACGCCGAGGTCGGCAAGAACCTCGTCCTGGACCTGAAGTTCGGTCCCAACCGTGAGCGCTCCATCGCAGGCATCAAGCGGATCTCCAAGCCCGGTCTGCGGGTTTACGCGAAGTCCACCAACCTGCCGAAGGTGCTCGGCGGCCTCGGCGTGGCGATCATCTCCACGTCCCACGGGCTCCTCACCGACAAGCAGGCCGGCAAGAAGGGCGTAGGCGGAGAAGTCCTCGCCTACGTCTGGTAACGGAAGGGAACGGAGGAAACAGCTATGTCGCGCATCGGCAAGCTCCCCATCGCGGTTCCCGCCGGCGTGGACGTCACCATCGACGGCCGTACGGTCGCGGTCAAGGGCCCCAAGGGCGAGCTGACCCACACCGTCGCCGCGCCGATCGAGGTCGTCAAGGGCGAGGACGGCACCCTCCAGGTGACCCGCCCCAACGACGAGCGTCAGAACAAGGCCCTGCACGGCCTGTCCCGCACGCTGGTGGCGAACATGATCACCGGCGTGACCCAGGGTTACGTGAAGAAGCTCGAGATCAGCGGTGTCGGTTACCGCGTGACCGCCAAGGGCTCGAACCTGGAGTTCGCGCTCGGCTACAGCCACCCGATCACCGTCGAGGCGCCCGAGGGCATCACCTTCAAGGTGGAGACCCCGACCCGTTTCCAGGTCGAGGGCATCGACAAGCAGAAGGTCGGCGAGGTTGCGGCCAACATCCGCAAGCTGCGCAAGCCCGACCCGTACAAGGCCAAGGGCGTCAAGTACGAGGGCGAAGTCATCCGCCGCAAGGTCGGAAAGGCGGGTAAGTAAGCCATGGCATACGGGCAGAAGATCCTCAAGGGCGACGCCTACAAGCGCGCCGCGATCAAGCGCCGCCACATCCGGATCCGCAAGCGGATCGAGGGTACGGCGGAGCGCCCCCGTCTGGTCGTGACCCGCTCCAACCGCCACATCGTGGCGCAGGTGATCGACGACCTGAAGGGCCACACCCTGGCGTCGGCGTCCACCCTGGACGCGTCGATCCGCGGCGGCGAGGGCGACAAGTCCGCGCAGGCCAAGCAGGTCGGCGCCCTGGTCGCCGAGCGTGCCAAGGCCGCCGGTGTCGAGGCCGTCGTGTTCGACCGTGGTGGCAACCAGTACGCCGGGCGCATCGCCGCCCTGGCGGACGCCGCCCGCGAAGCCGGGCTCAGGTTCTGAGCCGCCGTAGCTAGCGGAAAAGAGAGAGGTAAATCCAATGGCTGGACCCCAGCGCCGCGGTGGCGGTGCCGGTGGCGGCGAGCGGCGGGACCGGAAGGGCCGTGACGGCGGCGCTGCTGCCGCCGAGAAGACCGCGTACGTTGAGCGCGTCGTCGCGATCAACCGCGTCGCCAAGGTTGTGAAGGGTGGTCGTCGCTTCAGCTTCACCGCGCTGGTCGTGGTGGGCGACGGTGACGGCACCGTGGGTGTCGGATACGGCAAGGCCAAGGAGGTGCCGGCCGCCATCGCCAAGGGCGTCGAGGAGGCCAAGAAGCACTTCTTCAAGGTCCCCCGGATCCAGGGCACCATCCCGCACCCGATCCAGGGTGAGAAGGCTGCCGGCGTCGTGCTGCTCAAGCCCGCGTCGCCCGGTACCGGTGTGATCGCCGGTGGCCCGGTGCGTGCCGTGCTCGAGTGCGCCGGTATCCACGACGTGCTGTCGAAGTCGCTCGGCTCCGACAACGCGATCAACATCGTGCACGCGACCGTGGAGGCCCTCAAGGGCCTGCAGCGTCCCGAGGAGATCGCGGCCCGCCGCGGTCTGCCGCTCGAGGACGTCGCCCCCGCGGCCCTGCTGCGTGCGCGTGCCGGGGCGGGTGCGTGATGGCACAGCTCAAGATCACCCAGGTGAAGTCGTACATCGGCAGCAAGCAGAACCACCGTGAGACCCTGCGCTCGCTCGGCCTGAAGCGGCTCGGCGACGTGGTCGTCAAGGAGGATCGTCCCGAGTTCCGCGGCATGGTGCACACCGTCCGCCACCTCGTGACGGTCGAGGAGGTCGACTGATCATGGCGGAGCAGAACCCGCTCAAGATCCACAACCTCCGTCCCGCCCCGGGCGCCAAGACCGCCAAGACCCGCGTCGGTCGTGGTGAGGCGTCGAAGGGTAAGACGGCCGGTCGTGGTACCAAGGGCACGAAGGCCCGCTACCAGGTTCCGGAGCGCTTCGAGGGCGGCCAGATGCCGCTGCACATGCGCCTCCCGAAGCTGAAGGGCTTCAAGAACCCGTTCAAGACCGAGTACCAGGTCGTGAACCTGGACAAGCTCGCCACCCTCTACCCCGAGGGCGGCGAGGTCACGGTCGCGGACCTGGTCGCCAAGGGGGCCGTTCGCAAGAACAGCCTCGTCAAGGTGCTCGGCCAGGGCGAGGTCTCCGTGGCGCTGCAGGTGACGGTCGACGCCGTCTCCGGCTCCGCCAAGGAGAAGATCACCGCCGCCGGCGGTACCGTCACCGAGCTCGTCTGAAACCTTCGGGCGTCTCGATGACCTGAACGATCCCGACCGGGGATACCCCACATTTGGGGTATCCCCGGTTGGTCGTTCCAAGGGAAGCGGTGCCGCCGGTAAGGTGGCTTGGACTGCCAACTTTCACAGGGTGCCGCGGTACGGGCACTCGGGGCGGCAGTCGACCGTTACCCAAGTCGTTGTTCAGTCGGAACTCAAGACCGTCACCCTTGACGCAGTTGCGCGGGGGTCGCAGGAGGCACCGTGCTCACCGCGTTCGCCCGGGCGTTCAGGACGCCCGACCTGCGCAAGAAGCTGCTCTTCACGCTCGCCATCATCGCGGTGTACCGGGCCGGTACACACATCCCGATCCCGGGCGTCGACTACAAGAGCGTCCAGACCTGTATCGACGTCGCCAAGGGCAACCAGGGCCTGTTCGGTCTGGTCAACATGTTCAGCGGCGGCGCGCTGCTGCAGATCACGGTCTTCGCCCTGGGCATCATGCCGTACATCACGGCGAGCATCATTCTCCAGCTGCTGACCGTGGTCATCCCGCGCCTGGAGGCCCTGAAGAAGGAGGGCCAGGCGGGTACGGCGAAGATCACGCAGTACACCCGTTACCTGACGGTGGCGCTGGCGATCCTCCAGGGCACCGGTCTGGTGGCCACCGCCCGCAGCGGCGCCCTGTTCCAGGGCTGCCCGGTGGCGACCTCGATCGTCCCGGACCAGTCGATCTTCACCACCATCACGATGGTCGTCTGCATGACCGCCGGTACGGCCGTCGTCATGTGGCTCGGTGAGCTGATCACCGACCGCGGCATCGGCAACGGCATGTCGATCCTGATGTTCATCTCGATCGCCGCGACGTTCCCGTCCGCGCTGTGGGCCATCAAGAAGCAGGGCAACCTGGCCGGCGGCTGGATCGAGTTCGGCACCGTCATCGCCGTCGGCCTGGTCATGGTCGGCCTGGTGGTCTTCGTGGAGCAGGCCCAGCGGCGCGTCCCCGTCCAGTACGCGAAGCGCATGATCGGCCGCCGCTCCTACGGTGGTACGTCCACGTACATCCCGTTGAAGGTGAATCAGGCGGGTGTGATTCCCGTCATCTTCGCATCGTCGCTGCTCTACATCCCGGCGCTGATCGCTCAGTTCTCGAGCGGCAACTCGGGCTGGAAGACCTGGATCCAGCAGAACCTGGTCAAGGGCGATCACCCGATTTACATCACTTTGTACTTCTTGCTCATCGTGTTCTTCGCGTTCTTCTATGTGGCGATCTCGTTCAACCCCGAGGAAGTCGCGGACAACATGAAGAAGTATGGTGGCTTCATCCCGGGCATCCGGGCCGGTAGGCCCACCGCTGAGTACCTCTCGTACGTGCTCAACCGGATCACCTGGCCGGGTTCGCTGTACCTGGGTCTGATCGCTCTCGTACCGACAATGGCGTTGGTTGGCTTCGGGGCAAGCCAGAACTTCCCGTTCGGCGGGACCAGCATCCTGATCATCGTGGGTGTCGGTCTTGAGACGGTGAAGCAGATCGAGAGCCAGCTTCAGCAGCGCAATTACGAAGGGTTCCTCCGCTGATGCGAATCGTCCTCGTCGGGCCGCCCGGTGCAGGCAAGGGAACGCAGGCCGCGTTCCTCGCCGAGAACCTGTCGATCCCGCACATCTCCACGGGTGACCTGTTCCGCGCCAACATCAGCCAGCAGACGGAGCTCGGCAAGCTGGCGAAGTCCTACATGGACGCGGGCAACCTGGTTCCCGACGAGGTCACCATCGCGATGGCCAAGGACCGCATGGAGCAGCCGGACGCCGAGAACGGCTTTCTGCTCGACGGCTTCCCGCGCAACGTCTCGCAGGCCCAGGCGCTGGACGAGACGCTCAAGACCGGCGGCATGAAGCTGGACGCGGTGCTCGACCTGGAGGTCCCCGAGGACGAGGTGGTCAAGCGCATCGCGGGCCGCCGCGTCTGCCGCAACGAGTCGGCACACGTCTTCCACGTCTCCTACAAGCCGCCGAAGCAGGAGGGCGTCTGCGACGTCTGCGGCGGCGAGCTGTACCAGCGGGACGACGACTCCGAGGACACCGTGCGCAAGCGGCTGGAGGTCTACCACACGCAGACCGAGCCGATCATCGACTACTACAAGGCGCAGGGTCTGGTGATCACCATCTCGGCGCTGGGCAAGGTGGACGAGGTCACCGGGCGCGCGATGGAGGCGCTCAGCCAGAAGACGGACGACAACTAGTCGTACGTCGGCATCACTGCCGCTCTCAGGCCGCGGTTCCCCGAGGGGACCGCGGCCGAGCCGTGGGCGGACAGGGAACGCCCGTCCGCCCGTATCGTTGATGTAGTCCGTCCCCTCTCCGGTCCAGAAAGGCCGCAGCCCCCATGGTGCAGATCAAGACCCCCGAGCAGATCGCCAAGATGCGTGAGGCCGGGCTGGTGGTGGCGGCCGTGCACGCGGCCACGCGCGAGGCTGCCGTGCCGGGTGCCACGACGAAGGACCTGGACGAGGTCGCGCGCGAGGTGCTCGACGAGCACGGGGCGAAGTCGAACTTCCTGGGGTACGGCGGCTTCCCCGCCACCATCTGCACGTCGGTGAACGAGGTCGTGGTGCACGGCATCCCGTCCGCGGAGGTCGTCCTCAAGGACGGCGACATCATCTCCATCGACGCGGGCGCGATCGTGGACGGCTGGCACGGCGACGCCGCCTTCACCGCGTTCGTGGGGTCCGGTCACGCTCCGGAGCTGGTCGAGCTGTCCCGGGTGACCGAGGAGTCCATGTGGGCCGGCATCGCGGCGATGCGGCAGGGCAACCGGCTGGTCGACGTCTCGCGGGCCGTCGAGACGTACATCCGCCGGCAGCCGAAGCCGGGCGGCGGGCGCTACGGGATCGTCGAGGACTACGGCGGGCACGGCATCGGCACCGAGATGCACATGGACCCCCACCTGCTGAACTATGTGGACCGACGGCGCGGCAAGGGGCCGAAGCTGGTGCCCGGGTTCTGCCTCGCCATCGAGCCGATGGTGTCGCTCGGGACGCCGAAGACGCGGGTCCTCCAGGACGACTGGACCGTCATCACCACCGACGGCACCTGGTCCTCGCACTGGGAGCACTCCGTCGCGCTGACCGAGCGGGGCCCGCTGGTCCTCACCGCGCCCGACGGCGGCAGGGCCAAGCTCGCCGAGTACGGGGTCACGGCCGCTCCCGACCCCCTTGCATAGTGATCCCGGGCTCGGGGCAGACTTCCTCGATTCGTCTTTCCGGGGGCCCTGGCGTAGACTGACTCGTCGGCTCTCGTGCATTCGCATGTCCGCATGCGGGGCGCGCGGCCGATCAAGGTAGTCGATTCGAAGGGCGAAGCGTGGCCAAGAAGCAAGGTGCCATCGAGATCGAGGGCACTGTCGTCGAGTCTCTGCCGAACGCCATGTTCAAGGTCGAGCTCCAGAACGGCCACCAGGTCCTGGCACACATCAGCGGCAAGATGCGCATGCACTACATCCGCATCCTCCCTGACGACCGGGTCGTGGTGGAGCTGTCTCCGTACGACCTGACGCGTGGCCGGATCGTCTACCGGTACAAGTAGATCTTGCCCTTGCCCCGTCTCCACGGGGTGGTGGCACTGACCCGGAGAACCTCACATCCCATGAAGGTCAAGCCGAGCGTCAAGAAGATCTGCGACAAGTGCAGGGTGATCCGCCGTCACGGCCGGGTCATGGTCATCTGCGAGAACCCGCGCCACAAGCAGCGCCAGGGCTGACGCACGACCGCACCCTCTGCGACTCGCAGGGATTCGCGCGACGCGAGCAACATGTTCATACGCAGGACCCGGGCCTGATCCATCAGGTCTGACACCCCCGGTTCGGAGG
The DNA here is from genome assembly GCF_055632315.1 of Streptomyces sp. PSU-S4-23. NCBI lineage: Bacteria > Bacillati > Actinomycetota > Actinomycetes > Kitasatosporales > Streptomycetaceae > Streptomyces > Streptomyces sp. PSU-S4-23. Next base: position 5,183,338 of record NZ_JBVMUU010000002.1, read on the forward strand.
CCGGGGACCCAGTCCGTACCTCGTACGGCGGCTGGGAAACGGTTCTGCGGAAGACCTCCGAAGATCAACTGGAGCCATTGAATGGCACGCGTTTCCGGTGTTGACATCCCGCGCGACAAGCGCGTGGAGGTCGCCCTCACCTACGTGTTCGGCATCGGCCGGACCCTCTCCCAGCAGACGCTGGCCGCCACCGGTGTGGACCCGAACACTCGTGTTCGTGACCTCTCCGAGGAGCAGCTGATCGCGATCCGCGAGTACGTCGACAACAACGTCAAGACCGAGGGTGACCTCCGTCGCGAGATCCAGGCCGACATCCGCCGCAAGGTCGAGATCGGCTGCTACCAGGGCCTGCGGCACCGTCGCGGTCTTCCCGTCCGCGGCCAGCGCACCAGCACCAACGCTCGCACCCGCAAGGGTCCGCGTCGCGCCATCGCCGGCAAGAAGAAGCCGGGCAAGAAGTAGTCCGCAGCGGACACCTGTCCACGGTCTTCGCTGTAGGACCGACCACCTCCCTAGGAGATAGAGGATGCCCCCCAAGGGACGTCAGGGCGCTGCCAAGAAGGTGCGCCGCAAGGAAAAGAAGAACGTCGCTCACGGCCACGCGCACATCAAGAGCACGTTCAACAACACGATCGTCTCGATCACGGACCCGTCCGGCAACGTGATCTCCTGGGCCTCCGCCGGCCACGTCGGCTTCAAGGGCTCCCGGAAGTCCACGCCGTTCGCCGCGCAGATGGCCGCCGAGTCGGCCGCGCGCCGTGCCCAGGAGCACGGCATGCGCAAGGTCGACGTCTTCGTGAAGGGCCCGGGTTCCGGTCGTGAGACCGCGATCCGTTCCCTCCAGGCCACGGGCCTGGAGGTCGGCTCCATCCAGGACGTCACCCCGACCCCGCACAACGGCTGCCGTCCGCCGAAGCGCCGCCGCGTCTGAGGCACGGCCTGCCTGGCAGGATTCGGGCGGTACGCTCCGTGTTCGGGTCGTACCGCCCGTACCCTTGCAGTACCCGCACTCTTTCGGTGCGGTCCGTCGGGTGTCATATAGCGGGCGCCCACGACTGAAGGATCTGATCCACACATGCTGATCGCTCAGCGTCCCTCGTTGACCGAAGAGGTCGTCGACGAGTTCCGCTCCCGGTTCGTGATCGAGCCGCTGGAGCCGGGCTTCGGCTACACCCTCGGCAACTCCCTGCGTCGTACGCTCCTCTCCTCGATCCCGGGTGCGGCGGTCACGTCCATCCGCATCGACGGCGTTCTGCACGAGTTCACCACCGTGCCGGGCGTCAAGGAGGACGTCACCGACCTGATCCTCAACATCAAGCAGCTGGTCGTCTCCTCCGAGCACGACGAGCCGGTCGTGATGTACCTGCGCAAGCAGGGCCCGGGTCTCGTCACCGCCGCCGACATCGCGCCCCCGGCCGGTGTCGAGGTGCACAACCCCGACCTCGTCCTCGCCACGCTCAACGGCAAGGGCAAGCTGGAGATGGAGCTGACCGTCGAGCGCGGTCGCGGTTATGTCTCCGCCGTGCAGAACAAGCAGGTGGGCCAGGAGATCGGCCGTATCCCGGTCGACTCGATCTACTCGCCGGTTCTCAAGGTCACCTACAAGGTCGAGGCGACCCGTGTCGAGCAGCGCACCGACTTCGACAAGCTGATCGTCGACGTCGAGACCAAGCAGGCCATGCGTCCGCGTGACGCCATGGCGTCGGCGGGCAAGACCCTGGTCGAGCTGTTCGGCCTCGCCCGCGAGCTGAACATCGACGCCGAGGGCATCGACATGGGTCCGTCCCCGACGGACGCCGCCCTCGCCGCCGACCTGGCGCTGCCGATCGAGGAGCTGGAGCTCACCGTCCGCTCCTACAACTGCCTCAAGCGCGAGGGCATCCACTCGGTGGGCGAGCTCGTGGCCCGCTCCGAGGCGGACCTGCTGGACATCCGCAACTTCGGCGCGAAGTCCATCGACGAGGTCAAGGCGAAGCTGGCCGGCATGGGCCTGGCCCTGAAGGACAGCCCGCCCGGATTCGACCCGACCGCCGCCGCGGACGCCTTCGGCGCCGACGACGACGCGGACGCCGGGTTCGTCGAGACCGAGCAGTACTGATCGCCACCGGCGGGGCGGGGTTTCCCCGCCTCGCCGGGACGATTCTCCGGGGCTGTGCCCCCGGGCCCCGGGACCTCGGTCCCGGAAACCCGGCTCTCGGGCCGGAACGACGCGGGGCGGCGTGCCCGGTCCTCCGGCCCCCGGGCCGGACGGGAGGGACCGCTGCCCGCACTCCGGCTCTCGGGCCGGGACGGGGCTGTGCCTCATGCACCGGCCTTCCGGCCGGGAGGTGGGGGACGGTGCCCGACGCCTCCGGCTTCCGGGCCGGGGGACGGGCGGGGCCGCGGCCCCGCACCCGCGGGGTGCACCTGTGCACCCCGCCGCCAGACCTCCGGGTTCGCCCGGATCTCCGACGGGCGACCGCCCGCTCGGATACTGACTCCGGTACCTGACACGGCCGGGGCAGACACCTAGGAGAAACACGATGCCGAAGCCCACCAAGGGTGCCCGTATGGGCGGCAGTGCCGCGCACGAGAAGCTGCTCCTCGCGAACCTCGCGAAGTCGCTGTTCGAGCACGGTCGTATCACCACCACCGAGGCGAAGGCCCGCCGCCTGCGCCCGTACGCGGAGCGTCTGATCACCAAGGCGAAAAAGGGCGACCTTCACAACCGCCGCCAGGTGCTCCAGGTCATCACGGACAAGAGCATCGTCCACACGCTCTTCACCGAGATCGGCCCGCGCTACGAGAACCGGCCCGGTGGCTACACCCGCATCACCAAGATCGGCAACCGCCGTGGCGACAACGCGCCCATGGCCGTCATCGAGCTGGTCGAGGCGCTGACGGTGCAGCAGAAGGCGGTCGGCGAGGCCGAGGCGGCGACCAAGCGCGCCGTCAAGGAGGCCGAGACCGCCAAGGCGGAGGAGGCCACCGAGGCTCCGGCCGCGGAGGCCGCCGGGGAGTCCGAGGACGCCTGAGGCACCGCCGAACGCTGAGCGGGTCCGTCCCTCGGGACGGGCCCGCTTTCGCGTACCTGGGAGGATCTCTTACGTGAGTGACGAAGTACAGCCCGGTGACATCCGCGTCCGCCTCGACCTCTCCTACGACGGCAGCGGCTTCCACGGCTGGGCCAAGCAGGCCGGCGGCAGACGGACCGTCCAGGCGGAGATCGAGGACGCCCTGCGCACCGTCACCCGGAACCGGGACGCGGCCTACGAGCTGACCGTGGCCGGCCGCACCGACGCCGGGGTGCACGCGCGGGGACAGGTCGCGCATGTCGATCTGCCACGGGAGGTGTGGGCGGAACACCGCGGGAAGCTGCTGAAGCGGCTCGCCGGGCGCCTGCCCAAGGATGTGCGGGTGTGGGCCCTCAGGGAGGCGCCCAGCGGTTTCAACGCCCGTTTTTCCGCGGTCTGGCGGCGGTACGCGTACCGGGTCACCGACAACCCGGGCGGGGTCGACCCCCTGCTGCGGGGCCATGTGCTGTGGCACGACTGGCCGCTCGACGTCGACGCCATGAACGAGGCGGCCCGGCGGCTGATCGGCGAGCACGACTTCGCCGCCTACTGCAAGCGGCGCGAGGGGGCCACCACGATCCGTACGCTCCAGGAGCTGAGCCTGGTGCGCGGCGGCGACGGGATCATCACCGCCACCGTCCGCGCGGACGCCTTCTGCCACAACATGGTGCGGTCGCTGATCGGGGCGCTGCTGTTCGTGGGGGACGGGCATCGAGCGCCCGACTGGCCGGGAAAGGTGCTGGACGCCGGCGTACGGGACTCGGCCGTGCACGTCGTACGTCCGCACGGGCTGACGCTGGAGGAGGTCGGTTACCCGGCCGACGAACTGCTGGCCGCCCGGAGCAGGGAGGCACGGAACAAGCGGTCCCTGCCGCTGCGGGGCGGGTGCTGCGGCTAGAAGTGCTGCAGAGGTCCTGACGGCCGGCCTGCATTCCGTCACCTGGATGAGATCCGGGTGACGGAATGCAGGCCGGTCGGGCCGGTCGTCGCCGCGGGCCCCTCGGTCGGTGCGGGCGGCGGGTCAGGCCGCCAGGTATTCCTCGAAGTAGGGCCGCAGGTACGGCTCCAGGGAGGCCGAGTAGGCGCCCGCCATGTGGCTGTAGTCCCAGTAGACGACCTCGCCGCCGATGACCGCCGGGCAGTAGCCGTCGGCGCAGAACGCCGGGATCGTGTCGATGACGTCGAACCCGTACTTCTCGGCCTCCTCGCGCTCCGCCTCGCGGAACTCGGGGTAGTCGAGCACGGCTGTGGAGTTGGGGGAGCAGGCGGCCACGCCGTCGGAGTTCTTGGCGAGGCAGTCCGGGACGGTGAAGTTCGGGTGCGGGGTGTCGGTCATGTAGACGAGCTTGGCGCCGTTGGCCTGGAGCCGCTTGAACGTCTGGTCGGCGCCGGCCCGGGTGGTGGTCCCCTGGACGCGACTGGTGACGACGATGAGGTCAGGGTGGAGATCGTCGATCTTGTCCAGGGCGGTCTTCCGCCACGCGGCGCACTCGGTGTACTCGCGCCCGAGGTCCTCGCGGGTGATCTGGTACTCCTCGGGGGCACAGCCGCTCTTGATCACGGTGATGACCTTGACGTGCAGCTTCAGGCCGAGTTCGTTGAACGCGTTGCCCCACTGGAAGGCGTGCGAGTCGCCGAGCAGGACCATCGTCTTCTTGGCCGAGGTGTCGCCGATCACGCAGTCGTCCTGCATGACGAACGCGGTGACGAGCAACTGGTCGATACATCCGTGGTCGCCGCGGTCGTCGGGCGCCTTCAGCAGGGCGTCCTGACTGAGCACCGGGTGGTCGCGTTCCTTCACCGCCTGCTTGACGGATGCGGCGCCCTGGTAGCCCTTCGCCACGGCGTCGGCCGTGTCCTGCACCCCGATGTTGAGCGGCACCACGCGTATGGCGAGGGCCATGGCGATGGCGGCGGTGGCGGTCAGGGACAGCCCCATGAGGATGCCCCGCCACGGCACCTGGACCAGGCGGGCGTTCGCCTTGAAGCGCCGCTCGATGAGGTAGTGCATGCAGACGGCGAGGATGAAGGAGGCCGACGCCACCCGCCAGCGGTCGGAGTAGCCGAACTCCCGGTCGATGATCTCCGGGAACAGGATGAGCAGCGGCCAGTGCAGCAGGTACCAGCTGTAGCTGGCGTTGCCGATGAAGTCGAAGACCGGGTTGTCGAGGAGCTTCTCGGCACCGAGGCGCGGTGCGGCGCAGCCACCGGCGATCACGAGCGCGGCGCCGACCACCGGTCCGGCCACGGCGTAGCCGGGCAGCGGGGTGTCCTCGGTGATGAGCAGCGCGGTGCCCACGGTGCCGAGGAGGCCGACCCAGCTGAGGAAGCCCGCGAGCCACAGGTTCATACGGGAGAGGAGCCTGGCGTTGAGGGCGACGAGGACACCGAGGGCCAGCTCCCACACACGGGTCTGGGTGCCGAAGTAGGCGAGCGGCTGGTCGGTCTTGGTCTGGGAGACCGAGAGATAGAGCGAACCGGCGATGATGGTGACGAGGAAGAGCCCTACCAGGAAGCGGCTGCGGGTGAGCACCCGGCTGAGCCAGGCGACGACGACGAGCGCGATCGGCGCGACGACGTAGAACTGCTCCTCGATGCCGAGCGACCAGAAGTGCTGGTAGGGAGACTGGCTTCCGTCGTTGGCGAAGTAGTCGGTGCCGTTCTCGGCGAGCTGCCAGTTGATGAAGCTCAGCGAGGCGGCGAAGCCGTCCCTCATGTAGTCGCGGAAGGAGAACGGACCGGCGAAGATCCAGGAGAAGACAGCGGTGACCACGATGGTGAGCGCGGCACCGGGCGCGAGCCGGCGGAAGCGCCGGGCCCAGAACTTGCCCAGCGAGACCTTGCCGGTCCGGCTGATCTCGCCGAGGAGCTGGCTGCCTATGAGGAAGCCGCTCAGCACGAAGCTGACGTCGACGCCGCCGTGGATGCCGAGGATGCCGCAGTGCATCGCGACCACCATCATGATGGCGATGGCACGCAGGCCCTGGATGTCCGGGCGGTACTTGCGCAGGCGATCCGTCGCCAGCGGCTGGGGCTCCGACCGGTGCCGGGGCGGAAGCTTCGGGCCGACGGCCGTTGAGGGTTGGCTGGTCACGGTTCTCCAGTAACTGTGTCCGGTCGGGCTGGCTGCTTCAGTGGGCCGTCAGGCAGGCGGCAGCCGTACCACTGACGCGCACCCCCAGGGCGGGAATACAGATGCCGCACGACAGCCGCAGCTGGGCGGGCAGCTCGTTCTGCGCGCCGATGTGCGCGTGGCAGCCCACCACCACCTCGCGAAGGAACGATTCGCGGCCGATCGAGGAGTCGTGGTCGACCACGGACTCGTGGATCTGCCCGCCCTCGGCCACGGTGACGTTCGCGCCGATGATGGAGCGGTCGACGACGACGCGCGGGCCGATGACGGCGTGCGGGCCGATCGTCGAGCCGCCCGTGACGCGGGCGGTCGGGTCCACGGTGGCTGTGGGATGGATCAGCGCTTCGGCGGGCGGCCCGACCAGGGGCGAGGTCGCCTTGCCGGTGACCAGGTCGGCGGATCCGTGGACGAAGGCCAGCGGCGTACCGAGGTCGCGCCAGTAGTCCTCCGTGATGTGGCCGAACACGCGCCGCCCCTGGGCGACGAGTTGCGGGAAGGTCTCCTGCTCGACCGAGACCTCGCGGTCGGTCGGGATCGCGTCGAGGACGGACCGGCGGAAGGCGTAGCAGCCGGCGTTGATCTGGTCGGTGACGCACTCCTCCTGGGTCTTGGGTTTTTCGAGGAAGGACAGCACCCGGCCGGACGCGTCGGTGGGGACGAGGCCGAAGGCACGGGGGTCGGTGACCCGGGTGAGGTGCAGCGTCACGTCCGCTTCCCGAGCCTCGTGGTGTTCCAGGATGGCGCGCAGGTCCACGCCGGAGAGGATGTCGCCGTTGAGCACGAGGACAGGGGCGTCGGCCGGGCCGCGCAGCAGCCGTCCGGCGTTGCGGATCGCCCCGCCCGTGCCGAGCGGGACCTCCTCGACGGCGTAGGAGATCTCCAAGCCCTGGAAGAAGTCCCCGAACTCCTCCTCGAAGAGGCCGGCGAGATAGGAGGTGGCGAACACCAGGTGCTCGACGCCGGAGTCCATCAGCTTGGCCACCTGGTGGCGGATGAAGGAGGAGCCCGCGACGCCCAGCAGCGGCTTCGGGGTGTGGTTGGTCAGGGGGCGCAGGCGAGTTCCCTTGCCGCCCACCAGAATGATGGCTTCCTGCATGAATGCCTCGCTCGGTCAGCTAGCGGTGGTGGTCCCGGGTCCTGCGTAGTCGGAGGTGAAGCAGGTCTTGATCGCCTTCTCGGAGAGGGATCGTCCGGCGAAGTCGAGCCGGGAGGCGACCTTGTCGTCGGGCTTGGTGTTCGGGTCGTCGTCGAAGTAGATCGACCACCAGTAGACGCCGCTCATCTTCCGTTCCTGGACGACCTTGCAGACGGCGGTGTACCAGTTGGCCTGCACCTGGGGGTTGACCGTGCGCTTGTGGTAGAAGTCGCCGGGGGCGTGGTAGGCGCCCTTCATGGCGCCGATGCCGGCCTCGGCGATGGTGATCTTGGGCAGGGAGCCGGTGGCCTTCCTGTCCAGCCACCGGTTCCAGCCGGCAACCAGGGTCTGCACTGAGGCGTCGTCGTCGACCTTGACCGGGAAGTAGGCGTCGATGCCGAGGTGGGTGACCGGCATGGTCACCGGGCCCTGGACATAGTTGTCCCAGTTGGCGTCGTAGGCGACCTCGCCGCTGAACAGCTTCTCGGCGTCGTCCACGACGGTGCCCCAGTGGGGGTCGCCTTCAAGGGAGTTCAACTCGGTGCCGATGACAAAGGTGGTCACCTTCTCGCTCTCCGCAGCCTTCAGATACGGGGTGACGAACTTCTCGTAGGAGGTGAACCACGCACCGCGGTCGGCGGGCTTGATGTTGCCGCGCCAGCCGTCCTCGGACTGCAGGGAGTGCTCGTCCATGAGAGGCCGGATGGTGGTGCGCAGGCCGGCTTCGCGAAAGATCTGCAGGACACGAGCGAGCCGCTCGGGCGTCGGGGTCTTGGCACCGCTGCTGATCTTCGTCGAGGAACGGTTCCCGGTGAAGAACGGGAAGGACAGGCCGACGGAGTTGGCGTGCAGGCCGACCAGGTAGTTCGCGTGGAGCCGGGCCTGCTTCTCGATGTACTCGAGGGGGTGCTTGGGGTTGTCCTCCCAGTAGAGTTGGGCGCCCCACTGGGGCATGCCCGGCTTCCATTCCTTGTCCACCTTTGCGACCTCGGGGGTCGGCGTGGCAGCCGCGGAGGTCTTGCCGTCGCCGCCCTTGGAGCCGGTCGGCTGGGTGTGTTCCTTGCCGTCGAGCACCAGATGGGGCATGAGCGAGCCGGAAGACCATTGCAGTGGGTGGTCGCCGATCATGACCGGGACAGCGATCACGAAGGAGATGACGGTGACGGGGAGCACGGCGAGCATGGGCAGGCGTGCGCGTTTCATGGGTGTGTGATCTCTTCCGGGTCAGGCGGGCTTGGCGATGACGACGAACTTGTTCTCCTCACGGCGGATGAACTTCCACAGCCCCTTGATGCCGCCGATCCCTTCGATGAGGGAGAAGTAGGGCAGCATGAGGAGGACGGCCATGGGTTCCCACCACTTGCGCCTGCCGTTCACCGAGGCGATCGCGTTGAGCCGCAGTCCTTCCCAGTACGCCCAGATCACGTAGGCGAAGCTGATGGACCACAGCAGGACGACCGACTGGGTCACAGGCGAGGTGTTCATGTCGCCGATGAACCAGGCCACGAACAGGATCGTGCCGACGTGCTGCAGTGGGCCGAGGATCCAGCTGGTCACGCAGATGGTCAGGAACCAGCGGTAGCGCAGCGGCACCTTGCGGTTGAAGCAGAGGGCGACCAGGCCCCAGGCCCAGCGCTCGCGCTGCTTGATGAAGTCCTTGGTGTTGGCCGGTGAGGCGCCGTAGCAGCGACCGTTGAACCAGTCGCTGCGGCCCGGGTAGAGGCGGCAGAAGGTGAGGGCCAGCCGGGCGTCCTCGACGATCTCCTTGGGACCGAAGTCCCAGCCGATCTCGGCCTCGATGGAGGCGCGGACGACCAGGAGCTCGCCGTGCACACCGGCGGCCGGGGTGCCCAGGCCGGTGAAGGCGCGGAACCGCGCGATGTCGTCGGCGGGACGGATGGCGTCGGCGAACCAGGTCACCAGGCTCACCGCGTTCTCACGCGGGTAGGTGAGGATGCCCTGCGCCATGTGCTTGACCTCTTCGGGAGTCGCCCGGCGCTGGCGGTTGATGAACTGGGCGAGGGACGCGGCGGTGTCGGGGCCGACACCGGTGTCGTCGTCCATGTGCAGGACCCACACGTGCTCGAGAGTCTCGCCCTCCTCGATCCGCAGTTCGTGGGCGTAGTTGTTGGCGCGGGCCTTGAAACGGGTGCCGTTCTTGGTCTGGTAGACCTTCGGGACCGTGACCACGCGGATCAGGTGGCTGGTCGCGGCCAGCTCGTCGATCCGTTCAGCGGCCTCACAACCCTCCTCGGTGAGGACATCCACGCGCATGTACGGAAACCACTCCGGCAGGTGTTCCACGTAGGAGAGGACGGAGCGCTCCAGGGCCGGGTAAGTGTCGTGGCGCCCGATGGTGGGCACGAGCACGATCAGGAAGTCCTGCTCCACGGGGGCGGGCGGGGTCATCAGATGGGCTTTGCGGATCCGGCGGCGGATGAGCATGAAACCCTGAATCGACACGAGTACGCCGGGCACTGGAAGAGCCCAGCAGATGGTGATCAACCACGCCAGTGGCGAGTCGCTCGGGGTGTACGACCACAAGCTGAAGACAGTCAGGAACACCAGTGGGATCAGGAACGGCAGGACGCCTGGCCGCCACGCGGCGGTACGTTTCGCCAGCTTGGTGTTGTGCCGCGAATGCGGCATACCCCCGTCGACAAATGTCGGTGCCATGACGACTGCGGAACTCCTGTGAGATCGGACGGTGCGTCAAGGCAGCAGCGATCTCTGTCACGGCATGCAACGCGCACCGTGACGTCCACTTCGGGTTCCCTGCCCCCCGACGCCTTCATCGGCGTCTCGGCCACTCGCCGCTCAGATGCCCCCCCGGGCGCCCAAACCACTGGCCGAATATAAGCCTGATCCTTACACGTATGTGCCAGGGCGAGGAAGTGGTGTGAGTGTTGCGTGTTCAAAATTTAACCAAGCGAGTTCTTGTCCGGTGATCTCCAGTCGTCGGCGGTCAACACTCGGGGGGAGCCGTAGGTCCGCTTCACGTCGTCCGGAGTGTTCCTGTGGCGCGGCTCGGACACGTTCTCGTACGTCAGCGCCTGACCCCACACCGTCCACAGCACCCACGGCGTGCGGGTCAGGGTCCGGGGCTGATGTGCGTTGAGCGGTACGTCGAAGGACTCGGCGACGATGCGGGGCCTGGCGTAGCGCTCCAGACCGCGGTACCAGACCTCGGTCCAGGCGCCGCCGCCGAACGGCCGGGCCGGGCTCCCGCTGTAGTCGTCGACGCCCACGACGTCGACACGGTCGTCACCCGGGTAGTAGTCCCAGGGCGTCCGTCCGTAGGAGCCGTCCCAGGAGTTCGGCGCCCAGACGAAGATCAGGTTGTGCAGACCTCGGCGCCGCACCAGGAAGTCGTACGTCAGCCGCCACAGCTTCCGGTACGCGGCCGGATCCTGCCCCGCCCACCAGAACCCGTGGCCGGGCGCCGCGTTCATCTCGTGGTACGGCCGCAACAGCACCGGCACGCCCCGGTCGGCCAGGTAGCCCAGATGGTCGGCGAGGAAACTGAGGTCGTGCATCAGGGCGCGGTGCTCCGCCGTGCCCTCGGTGACCACTCGGCCGAACCAGCCGGGGTCCTTCGCGGCGGGCGAATTGCGGCACAGGGCCTGCGGGAAGCCCTTGACAGCGCTGCCCGGATAGGGCTGGTGGAAGGAGAACCCGACGAAGCCGGCCGGGGCGCCGCCGTTGTGAGGCAGGGCGACCTCCATGCCGGAGGCGCACTCGATGTGCGTGCCGGAAGGGCGGTACGAGCCGTCGGCCGTCCGGGGCAGCCCAGCCCACACACCCACGGCGAGGTCAACGGCGTCCTCGACGTAACCCCACACGCGGCGGCAGCTCGGCCAGGCGCGGGAGTAGGAGCGTGTCTCACCGACCGCCCAGCCGGGCTGCCCGTAGCCCGGCCCCAGGTCCAGTTCGACGAAGGCGGGCAGGCGGCCGGTGATGTCCCTGGCCTTGCGGTAGTAGTAGCCCGGAGGCTTGGCGCCCCGGTGGTCGCCGTACCGCGTGTTGTACCGCTCGTTGTGCAGCTCCACGTGTTGCCCGATCACCGTGCGGCTGGGCCGGCCCTGGCGGGCGTCGTTCTCCAGGCCGGCCAGCAGCGCGTAGACCTCGCGTGCGGCGGACGTCGCCTCCGGGTCCCGCTCGCGCAGGTCGGTGGGGACGAGTGGCGGCCGCTGTGCGGCGTCCCCCGGCGAGAGCGCCCACAGGGCCGCCGGGCCGAGCAGCGCGGCCGTCGCGCCCGCGCCGATGAGCCGAAGCCGTCCTCGCACATGCATACGTCGGTTCCCATCCCCTCGCGCCCGTGCTCTGATTTCCGCCCCGGTTGACGCCTTTGCCGGGGGCGAGGGGGTCGGCTCGGCTACCGGTTGGACGCCGCCGACGCCTGGGCCTCGCCGCGGCGGCGGATCTGGCGGAACGCGAACTCCGCCAGGTCGTCGCCGGCCGCGAAGACCTTCGCGTCCTTGGCCGTCACGTCCTTGCCGTCGGTGAAGCCGGCGAGCGTGAAGTAGGCGTAGCGGCCGTAGGAGTTGGTGGTGGAGCGGCAGACCGCCGTACGGCAGAACGTCGGCACCCCCTGACCGGTCAGCGAGGCGAGGATGCTCTTGCCGTCCGCCTGCTGCTTGGCCTTCGTCGCCTGTGCCGCGGTGTCGAAGAGGGCCACGCCGGCCGTCACCGCGACGCCGTCCTTGGTGTACGTGGCGCGCATGACGCGGGTGCAGCCGTTCTTGGTGAGCACCGCGGGCAGCGTCCCGCGCACGGCCGACGCGCACTTCGTCGTGGAGGCCGTGGGGCCCTTCTTGTAGACGTTCGTGCCCATGGTCAGCTGGGTGCCGGGGAAGAGCGTGTTCGCGCTGATGGGGGCGGTGTCCTTCGCCGCGCTGGAGATGAAGTCCATCGGGTCCAGCGGGGGAGGGGCCGAGGTCGGCGCGAACGACGGATCGGCGTCGGCGCTCTGGCTGGGGATGTCCGCCGTGCCGGGCAGGTCACGGGTGGGCTTGTCCGACGCCCGGGCGTCGCCGTTCGCGGACACGACCGCCACGGCGACGGCGGTGCCCACCGCGACCGTGGCCAGGGCGCCGCCCAGGATCAGCAGCAGGCGGCGGCGCCTGTTGCGCGCCTCCGAGGCCTCGGCGAGCGCGGCCCAGTCCGGGGTGCCGCTCTGGCTTTCCCACGGTGGCTGCTGGGAACTCGGTTTCCAGGGATCCCACTGAGGCCCCCCCTGCCCATAACTCATGCGGCGCATCTTAGACGGGGCACGGGCCGCCTTGTGCCGGCCCGTAGAGCCGGGAAACCCGGGGAGCCGGGGCTTTGCGGGGCCTGTACGGGAATCTCCCCCTCCGCCCGTGTGCGGCCGTCCGGGCCGGGGTCGTCCCGTTCGCCGGCACCCCTCGTCGGCGGCCGGACGCACGCGGTGACCCCCTGGGTGCCCGCGGAGCGGCGGCACCGCCGTTTTGACCCGTCCGGGCGCCCCCGTTATCCTGGCTGTTCGTTATGTGTATTGGCTTGCTCATTCTCACGTGAGGGGCCCTTACACCGGTCCACCGGGCCGATGACCAGCGACCAGCACGCGGTTTGCGTCACCGCGGTGCGGTCAGGGCTGTCGTGATCGTCTTCGGTGACCTTGTCAGGAACCTCACTGAAGAAGCGAAGGCTACGAACCGTGCGTACGTACAGCCCCAAGCCCGGCGATGTGACACGTCAGTGGCACGTCATCGACGCTCAGGACGTCGTCCTGGGCCGTCTGGCCACCACCGCCGCCACACTTCTGCGCGGCAAGCACAAGCCGATCTACGCGCCCCACGTGGACACCGGCGACTTCGTCATCATCATCAACGCGGACAAGGTCCACCTGTCCGGCAACAAGCGGACCCAGAAGATGGCGTACCGCCACTCCGGTTACCCGGGCGGTCTGCGCTCGGTCCGCTACGACGACCTGCTGGCGAAGAACCCGGAGAAGGCCGTGGAGAAGGCCGTCAAGGGCATGCTCCCCAAGAACTCCCTGGGCCGTCAGATGCTCTCGAAGCTGAAGGTCTACTCGGGCGACCAGCACCCGCACGCCGCCCAGCAGCCGGTGCCGTACGAGATCAGCCAGGTCGCGCAGTAAGTCCGGCCACCCCCTAAGACCGAAGAGAATCTGAGGAGCATCGTGGCCGAGACCACTGCCGAGCAGCCGCTCGAAGAGCTTGACATCGACAGCTACACCACCGAGACCGAGGTTCCGCTGGAGGGCGAGTACACCTCCGAGTCCCTCGCCTCCCGTTTCGGTGAGCCCCAGCCCGCCGCCGGCCTGGGCCGCCGCAAGAACGCCATCGCCCGCGTCCGGATCGTTCCGGGCTCCGGCAAGTGGAAGATCAACGGTCGCACCCTCGAGGACTACTTCCCGAACAAGGTGCACCAGCAGGAAGTCAACGAGCCCTTCAAGGTGCTCGAGCTGGAGGGCCGCTACGACGTCATCGCCCGCATCGCCGGTGGCGGTGTCTCCGGCCAGGCCGGTGCGCTCCGTCTGGGTGTCGCCCGCGCGCTGAACGAGGCGGACGTCGACAACAACCGCGGCCCGCTGAAGAAGGCCGGCTTCCTGCGCCGCGACGACCGTGCGGTCGAGCGCAAGAAGGCCGGTCTGAAGAAGGCCCGCAAGGCGCCGCAGTACAGCAAGCGCTGACGCGTCCGCTGGCCGCAGGCGTCCGCGCCTGCCGCAAGCCCGTATCGCCCCGGCTGCACGCTCTGTGCCGCCGGGGCGGTTCGTTTACGGGGGATGGTTGCTCAACACGGGCTTATGGAGCAATTCCGGCAGTCCCGGGACGGGGACCGGGAACAGGTCCTGAAGGCGAGGTCCGGGTGACCCATGTACGTAACCGGTCGCTGTCCGGACACTCGGCATGAGCCGCACATTCGCAGCAAGTTCGGAGGACAGACAGTGGGACGACTCTTCGGCACGGACGGCGTGCGCGGTGTCGCCAACGCGGACCTGACGGCCGAGATGGCACTCGGGCTCTCCGTGGCGGCGGCCCACGTGCTCGCCGAGGCGGGCACGTTCGAGGGCCACCGGCCGAGGGCGGTCGTCGGGCGGGACCCCCGCGCGTCCGGGGAGTTCCTGGAGGCCGCCGTGGTCGCCGGTCTGGCCAGCGCCGGAGTGGACGTGCTGCGCGTCGGCGTGCTGCCCACCCCGGCCGTCGCCCACCTGACCGGCGCGCTCGGCGCCGACCTCGGCGTGATGCTCTCCGCCAGCCACAACGCCATGCCCGACAACGGCATCAAGTTCTTCGCCCGCGGCGGGCACAAGCTCGCCGACGAACTGGAGGACCGGATCGAGGCCGTGTACGAGGAGCACCGCACCGGCGCCCCCTGGGACCGGCCCACGGGCTCCGGGGTGGGCCGGGTGAAGGCGTACGAGGAGGGCTTCGACCAGTACGTGGCCCACCTCCTGGACGCCCTCCCGAACCGGCTCGACGGGCTCAGGATCGTCCTCGACGAGGCGCACGGCGCCGCCGCCCGGGTCTCGCCCGAGGCGTTCACCCGCGCGGGCGCGCAGGTCGTCACGATCGGCGCCGAGCCGGACGGGCTCAACATCAACGACGGCTGCGGCTCCACCCACCTGGACCGGCTGCGCGCGGCCGTCGTCGAGCACGGCGCCGACCTCGGCATCGCGCACGACGGCGACGCCGACCGCTGCCTCGCCGTGGACCACACGGGTGAGACGGTGGACGGCGACCAGATCCTGGCCGTGCTCGCGCTGGCGATGCGGGAGCGTTCCGTGCTGCGCTCCGACACCGTCGTCGCGACCGTCATGTCGAACCTCGGCTTCAAGCTCGCCCTGGAGCGCGAGGGGCTCAAGCTCGTGCAGACCGCCGTCGGCGACCGGTACGTCCTGGAGGAGATGAAGGACAAGGGCTACACCCTCGGCGGTGAGCAGTCCGGCCATGTCATCGCCCTCGACCACGCCACCACCGGCGACGGCACGCTGACCGGCCTGCTGCTGGCGGCGCGGGTGGCCGAGACCGGCAGGACGCTCAAGGACCTCGCGTCCGTGATGGAGCGGCTGCCGCAGGTCCTCGTGAACGTGCCGGACGTCGACAAGTCCCGTGTCGCGTCGTCCGCGGACCTGGCCGCCGCCGTCGCCGAGGCCGAGCGGGAGCTCGGCTCCACCGGGCGGGTCCTGCTGCGGCCCTCGGGCACCGAGCCGCTGGTGCGGGTGATGGTCGAGGCCGCCGACATCGACCAGGCCAGGTCGGTCGCGGGGCGCCTCGCGGACGCGGTGAAGTCCGCGCTCGGCTAGCACCCGCCGGTCACCGGGCGCCCGGTCAGAACGCGCCGGTCAGAACGCGCCGGTCAGAACGCGCCGGTCAGAACGCGCCCGGCTGGAACGCCCCGGCCCTGCGGGCCCGTTCACGCTGTCTGGTCCAGAGCCACTTCTGGGCCAGCAGGGTGAGCGTGCCCGCCAGGACGATGCCGAGCAGGTTCAGCAGGAGCTGCTCGGTGGAGCCCCACGCCTGGCGGTAGTCCTCGTAGGCGAAGGCGACGGCCGCGTTCGCCGCCGCCGGCACCGTGGTGACCGAGATGGCGACGCCGATCAGCGCGCCCGACTTCGCCGACGTCAGCGAGAGCGTGCCGGCGATGCCCGCGAGGACCGCGACGACGAACGAGAACGCGTCCGGACGGTAGATGAAGTTGGTGCTGGGACGCTCGGCGTCCAGCTTGACCCGGCTGAACAGGTCCACGGCGTCCATGAAGTAGGTGAAGCCGACCGTCACCAGCATGGCCGCCGCGAAGCCCACCAGCAGCGCCGCCAGCGAGCGCAGGGCCAGCCGCGGCGCCCGCCGTACGAGAGCGGTGCTCAGCCCCGCCAGCGGGCCGAACTCCGGGCCCACCGCCATCGCCCCCACGATCAGGATCGCGTTGTCGAGGACGACGCCGCAGGCCGCGATCATCGTGGCGAGCATGAGGAAGGCGACGTAGGTGACCGACAGCGTCGACTCCTCGTGCGTCGCGTCCGCCAGGTGCTCCCACAGCACCGCGTCCGCCCCCTCACCCGGCGCCTCCTGCTCGGCCTTCTCGGCCCGCCGGGACAGCGACAGGTCGATGTTCTCGACCGCGATCGAACCGCTCTCGTCCAGGCCCAGCTCCCTGAGCCCGCCGATCAGTTCGTCGGCCGACTCGCGCGCGACGTCGCACATCACGACGTCCCCGGCGGGGTTGCGGGCGGCGCCCGGCAGCACGGCGAGGTGGGCGGTACCGACCGTCCGCTCGATCAGACGCACCACGTCGTCGGTGTGCTCGGCCGGGGCGATCAGGCGCAGATGCAGCATGCCGCCCTTTCTAACAGGCCGCCCCGGCCCGCGGACCCCCGGTCCTACAGCTTGCGCAGGCTCAGCCGCTGCACCTTGTGGTCCGGGCCCTTGCGCAGGACCAGGGTGGCGCGGCCCCGGGTCGGGGCCACGTTCTGCAGCAGGTTGGGCCCGTTGATGGTCCGCCACATCGTGCGGGCGTAGTCCAGCGCCTCCTCCTCGGAGACCTGGGTGTACTTGCGGAAGTACGACGACGGGTCCTGGAAGGCGGTCTGCCGGAGCTTCCTGAACCGGCTCAGATACCAGCCTTCGATGTCCTCGGGACGGGCGTCGACGTACACGCTGAAGTCGAAGTAGTCCGCGAGACCCACGCGGGTGCGGCCGTCCTTGCCCGGGAGGGCGGGCTGGAGCACGTTCAGGCCCTCGACGATCAGGATGTCCGGGCGCCGGACCGTGAGCTTCCGGTCCGGGAGGATGTCGTAGATCAGATGGGAGTAGACGGGGGCCGTCACCTCGTCCTTGCCGGCCTTGATGTCGGCGACGAAACGGGTGAGCGCACGGCGGTCGTACGACTCGGGGAAACCTTTCCGCGACATCAGCCCGCGGGCCTGCAGCTCCTTGGTGGGCAGCAGGAAGCCGTCCGTGGTGACCAGTTCCACACGCGGGTGCTCGGGCCAGCGGGAGAGGAGGGCCTGCAGGAGGCGGGCGGCGGTGGACTTGCCCACCGCCACGGACCCCGCGACGCCTATCACGAACGGGGTGCCGGACTGGGAGCGCCGCTCGCCCAGGAAGGTGTTCAGGGCGTCTCTGAGCCCGTTCGTCGCCTTCACGTACAGGTTCAGGAGCCGGGACAGCGGCAGATAGATGTCCCGCACCTCGTCGAGGTCGATGACATCGCCCAGGCCGCGCAGCTTCTCGACCTCCTCGGCGGTCAGCGGCAGCGGCGTCTTGTCGCGCAGCGCGCTCCACTCGGCACGGGTGAGGTCGACGTAGGGAGTCGCCTCCGGCCGGGACCGGTGGGCGCTCCGGGGCATCGAGGAGACCGGAGAGATCACAGTCCATTGTTAACGGAGTTCGCCCCGGGCGGCGGGTGGAGTCCGTCACGCCGGACGGGTCCCGGGCCCTGCGGATCACGGCGCCGTCACGGTTGGGTACCGACCGTCCCATCCATGATCAACGCCAGTGGCATGATCGCGTAAAGTCCGGGCAAAGCCGAGGAATCGCCGCGGCGCACCGAAGAAAAGAGAGCGTTCACCCGTGAGATCCATCGCCGTCCGCCGCGCGGCCCTCGCCGCCTCCGCCGCCACTCTCGCCCTCCTCGCCACCGCCTGCGGCGGCTCCTCCGACGGCGGGGACAAGGGCGGCGACGGCAAGGGCGCCCAGGCCGGCGCCACCGCCACCGCGACCGCCTCCGCGGCGCCCGCCAAGGCCCTGACGTCCGCCGACCTGGAGAAGGCCGCGCTCGCCCAGCAGGACGTCAAGAGCGGCAAGGTTGCCACGAAGGTGCCCGCGAAGGACGACATCGCGCAGGACAAGGTGAAGTCCGAGGACGCGGCCTGCACGCCGCTCGCGCTCCTGCAGTCCGGCAGCTACGTGGGCAAGCCCGCCGCCACGGCCAAGCGCGCTTGGACCGACACCCCGAAGAAGCCCGCGGCCGACGCCTCCGCCGAGGACGCCATGCTCGCGGCCCTCGATGTGGCGAAGGTCCAGCTGACCCTGGCGTCCTACGAGAACGGCGGGGCCGAGCAGGCGGTGAAGGACCTGACCGCGGCCGCCGGGAAGTGTGCCGGCGGCTTCACCTACACCGCGGCGGGCGAGAAGACCAAGATCCTCAAGGTGACGACGACCAAGGCGCCCGAGGGGGCGGACGAGGCGCTCGCCGTGACGCTGCTCGTGGACGCCGGGGAGGACGGGAAGATGCCGGTCAAGGCCGTGGCCGCCCGCAAGGGAGCCACCCTCGTCCTGATCCCCGCCGTCAACTTCGCCTCGGCCGTCTCCGGCAAGGACTTCGCCTTCCCCGCGGAGATCCTCCAGGCACAGCTCGCGAAACTGGGCTGATCGCCGGGGCCGGACTGGCCGCCGGCTCCGGTCGGCCGCCGGCCCGGCCGGCTACCCACCCTGTCAGTCGCCGGCCCTGTCGGTCGCCGGCCCCGGCGGCCGGACACCTTCGTACCCCGGTGGGAATTTCCGATTTCGGGCACGCGGCGGCGGTTTCGGGCGCCGCCCGGCACGTAGGCTGCCCCGCATGTGCGGAATCGTGGGATACGTGGGACCGCAGTCGGCGCTCGACGTGGTCGTGGCAGGACTGAAGCGGCTGGAGTACCGGGGCTACGACTCGGCGGGCATCGCCGTGCTCGCGGACGGCGGCCTGGCCGCGGCCAAGAAGGCCGGCAAGCTGGTCAACCTGGAGAAGGAACTGGTCGACCGGCCACTGCCGGCCGGCAGCACCGGCATCGGGCACACCCGGTGGGCGACCCACGGCGGCCCGACCGACGCGAACGCCCATCCGCACCTCGACAACGCGGGCCGCGTCGCCGTGGTCCACAACGGGATCATCGAGAACTTCGCCGTACTGCGGGCCGAACTGCAGGAGCGCGGCCACACCCTCGCGTCCGAGACGGACACCGAGGTCGTGGCGCATCTGCTGGCCGAGGAGTTCTCCTCCTGCGCGGACCTCGCGGAGGCGATGCGGCTGGTGTGCCGCCGGCTGGAGGGCGCGTTCACGCTGGTCGCGGTCCACGCCGACGACCCGGACGTGGTCGTGGGCGCACGGCGGAACTCGCCGCTCGTGGTGGGCGTCGGCGAGGGCGAGGCGTTCCTCGCCTCGGACGTGGCCGCGTTCATCGCCCACACCCGCTCGGCGGTCGAACTGGGCCAGGACCAGGTGGTGGAGCTGCGCCGGGACGGTGTGACCGTCACGGGATTCGACGGCCGTCCCGCCGACGTCCGCTCGTACCACGTCGACTGGGACGCCTCGGCCGCCGAGAAGGGCGGCTACGACTACTTCATGCTCAAGGAGATCGCCGAGCAGCCCAAGGCGGTCGCCGACACACTCCTGGGCCGGATCGACGCGGCCGGTTCTCTCACGCTCGACGAGCTGCGCATCTCCGCAGCCGAGCTGCGAGAGGTCGACAAGGTCGTGATCGTGGCCTGCGGGACCGCCTTCCACGCCGGGCTGATCGCCAAGTACGCGATCGAGCACTGGACGCGGATCCCCTGCGAGGTGGAGCTGGCCAGCGAGTTCCGCTACCGGGACCCCATCCTCGATCC
The DNA here is from genome assembly GCF_055632315.1 of Streptomyces sp. PSU-S4-23. Classification (NCBI taxonomy): domain Bacteria; kingdom Bacillati; phylum Actinomycetota; class Actinomycetes; order Kitasatosporales; family Streptomycetaceae; genus Streptomyces; species Streptomyces sp. PSU-S4-23. The sequence goes on from NZ_JBVMUU010000002.1 coordinate 5,203,228, forward strand.
GCGCACGCTCGTCATCGCCATCTCGCAGTCCGGCGAGACCATGGACACGCTGATGGCGCTTCGGCACGCCCGCGAGCAGGGCTCGAAGGTGCTGGCGATCTGCAACACCAACGGGTCGACGATCCCCCGCGAGTCGGACGCCGTGCTGTACACGCACGCCGGTCCCGAGGTCGCGGTCGCCTCGACCAAGGCGTTCCTGACGCAGCTCGTCGCCTGCTACCTGGTGGCCCTGTACCTGGGCCAGGTACGCGGCACCAAGTGGGGCGACGAGATCCAGGCGGTCATCCGCGACCTGTCGAAGATCTCCTGCGAGGTCGAGCGCGTCCTGGAGACGATGGAGCCGGTACGGGAACTCGCGCGCTCGCTCGCCGCCAAGAACACGGTGCTGTTCCTGGGCCGGCACGTGGGCTACCCGGTGGCACTCGAAGGCGCGCTCAAGCTCAAGGAACTGGCGTACATGCACGCCGAGGGCTTCGCGGCGGGCGAACTGAAGCACGGTCCGATCGCCCTGATCGAGAAGGACCTGCCGGTCGTCGTCGTGGTGCCGTCGCCGCGCGGGCGCTCGGTCCTGCACGACAAGATCGTGTCGAACATCCAGGAGATCCGGGCGAGGGGCGCGCGCACGATCGTGATCGCGGAGGAGGGCGACGAGGCGGTGGCCCCGTACGCCGACCATCTGATCCGCATCCCGGCGACGCCCACACTCCTCCAGCCGCTCGTCGCGACCGTGCCGCTCCAGGTCTTCGCCTGCGAACTGGCCACGGCCCGGGGCAATGAGGTGGACCAGCCGCGGAACCTGGCGAAGTCGGTGACGGTGGAGTAGCCCGCCTTGTGCGCCTCGTCACGACGGTACGGCAATGACGGGGCGGAGCACGGCGTTCACCATCAGTAGTCTGATCATCATGCGAATGAAGACAGTGATGACGTTCGGTGCGGCCGCTCTTCTGGCCACGGGCTGCGGAGGAGGGAAGTCCGGATCAGGGGCCGACGCCAAGGCATCGGCCCCTGCCCGCGCGGCGCTGCCGCAGAAGCTGACCCAGCCGGACATGGGACCGGCCCTGGCGCCGTCGGCATCTCCGGCCGACGGCGCGCCGTTCGCCGAGACTCTCGCGTACGAACTGCAGACCAGGACGCTCAAGATGGCGCAGGCGCCCGGCAGCACCACCGGGGAGTGCCCGAAGACCGCCGCGTCGAAGAAGGGCACGACGGTGACGTGCACCACCACCTACGAGGGCCTGAAGGTCGAGTGGGACGTGACCGTCGGCGACAAGACCGCCTGGTCGGACAACTACGTGTCGTACGAGGCCGTTCCGCGCGCGGGCATCCTCACCCGGGAGGGCGTCGCGAAGCTCCTGTTCGGCAACTACAAGGGCAGCATCGACTACGCCCTCTGCAACAACATCCCCAAGGCGACGCTTGCGCCGCTGGGCCGGGAGTCCGCGTACCGCTGCGAGGTGGTCGACAAGGGGGAGAAGCCGCGCGGCTACGGCAGCCCCGTGCGAGCCACCGAGAACGGCCCGCGCGCCTACTGAGCAGGACGGCGCGATGGTGCGGTGGTCTGCAGCGGGTGAGCGGCGGATCTGGGACACCGGCGGCCCTGATGCGGCTAGGCGAACGCCGTCGGGGCCGGCCCAAACCCGCCAATCACCGGCCCGCGTGGCGGCCGCGGCCGCGCGGCCACCGGGTGACGGGACATAACGGAACACAGGTCGGCCGTACAGCTCAGCTGTGGAACCTGGCGAAGTCGGTGACGGTGGAGTGGGTCTCGCCTTTCAGGGCGTCGATGAAGGCGGTGAACGCGTCGGTTGGGAGGGAGATGGCGGCTCTGGCCGGGGCCTTGGAGTCGCGTATGGCTATGCGGGTGCGGCGGTTTGCGATCTCCACGCAGTCATTGCCGTCACCGGGGCCGGAGTAGGACGACTTCCGCCAGATGTCGGGGGTGGTCATGGCGCGCCTCACAGCTCCTTCGCCAGCCTGTGGATGAAGTCACGGGACCGTGCGGGCTCGAGTGACACAGTCTCCACTCTACGGAAGAGCGTTCGATACGCGCCGAGTTGTGCCTCCGAGTCGATGAAGGCGGTGCCGTGGGGTCCGTCCCGCACCACGGTGTCCAGCTTTGGGACTGCGCCACCCGCATACTTCATCGTGCTCGCGGCTCCGGCGAAGCCGTCCAGGTCGAAGGGGATGACCCGCACGGTGATGTGGTCCGCTTCACTGACTTCCAGGACCCGGGAGAGCTGAGCCCGCGTCGCGGCGCGGTCGCCGACTCTGATCCGCAGAGCTGCCTCGTGGATCACCGCTTCATACGAGGCGGGAGTGGGGCCTTCCAGGACCACCTTGCGTTGCATCCGATGGCGAACCCGCAACTCAAGTTCGTCTTCGGGGAGTTCGGGGACCCTGTATGAGTAGACGGCACGGGCGTAGTTGTCCGTCTGCAGCAAGCCGGGGATATACAGCAGCGCCACCTCTTGCAGAAACGCGGCGTGGTGCTCCAGTTCGGAGAGGTCGAGGAACGACGTGGGCAGCGACCCCCGGTACTCCTCCCACCAGCCGCGTGTCCGATCGGTGGCCATCGCTACGAGTGCCTCGATCAATTCGGCGTCGGTGCAGGAGTAGTGAGCGGCGAGTCGCCGCACTCGTTCCTCGCTCACGCCTGCGGTGCCGAACTCGATCTGGCTCACCTGAGCCGAATCCGTCCCGAGCAACGCGGCCGCGTCACGCCCCTTGAGCCCGGCGGCCTCACGTAGTTTGCGCAGTTCAGTACCCAGGCGCTCCTGCCGGGCAGTCGGTTGTCGCCTGCGAGGCATGGCCTCCTCCTTGCTCCCAACTTCCCCGAAACAGTGACTCGTTCGAGGGCAGATTACGGCAGCGACTTGCACGGTCCCAAATTGTGGCCCTACCGTCGGTGACGTATCGGAAGCGCACCGTTCCGTCCCCCTCGTGACGGCTGCGGCAATGCCACCGCCTGCCCCGGAAACCCGCCCCCGCCAAACGGAGCTGACCCATGCCCGAAAACGAGTCCGCACCCTGGGAGTACTGCCTGTACATCCCCAACGACCTGCGTGCCGTCACCGTAAGCCGCCGCACCCTCCGTCTGATCCTCACCATGCACGGCCTGATCCGCCTGGTCGACACCGCCGAACTCCTCGCGGCCGAGCTGGTCTCCAACGCCGTACGCCACACCAAGGGCCCCGCGGCGCTCCGCGTGCGCTGGTCGGCGGGCGTGCTGCGGATCGGGGCGTGGGACGCCGACCCCGAGCCGCCCGTCCCGCTGGAGCAGGCGGCCGAGCTGGAGGAGGGGCGCGGGCTGGCGCTGGTCCGGGCGTGCGCCGACCTGTGGGGCTGGCAGCCGCTGGCCAGGGAGGGCAACCGGGGCAAGATCGTGTGGTGTGAATTGACCGCCGCGGCCTGATCGTTTTTTCGCCCCTCGAAAGGGTGAACGCTCCCGATCACCCGGACAGCCCATTCCTTGATCCCCATAGGTTGCGCACATGGTCACATCAGCTCACGAGGGCATGCACCGCATTTTCCAGGAGCGGCCCGAAGTCCTGGCTCCCGTTTTCGGATTGCTGGGCGTCCCGTTATCCGAGAAGGCGACCGTGGACGCCGTCACCACCGATGTGACGGAGGCCCGGCCGCTGGAGCGGCGCGTGGACACGGTGCTGCGTGTCGGCCCCTCCGACGGCGAGGACTTCCTGCTCGCCATCGAGTCGCAGTCGGGCAAGGACGAGGCCAAGGCGTCGAGTTGGGCCTACTACGTCGCCTTCCTGCAGGCGAAGTTCCGCCTGCCCGTGCTGCTTCTCGTGGTCTGCCAGGACGGGGCCACGGCCAAATGGGCGGTCGGCCCCTTCGACTGCGGCGCGCGCGGCTGGACCGCTCAGCGGACGTACCCTCTGGTCGCCGGGCCGGACAACGTGCCGAAGATCACCGACGTCAGAACCGCGGCGAAGAACCTCGCACTGGCGGTGCTCTCCGCCCTGGCGCACGCCCGCAGCGCCGACTGCGACGCCATAATGGAGGCGATCACGGCCGCCATCGAGAAGGTCCGGGAAACGGATCCTGAGACCGCCGACTACTTCATCGACTTCCTGGAAATCAGCCTGGGCAACACCCCAGCCGGACAGAAACTGAAGGAAATCATGTCGTTCGTCAGCTACTTCCCTGGCCGGGGGACGGTCCGTGAGAGGGCCTACCTCGAAGGCAAGACCGAAGGCAAGGCCGAAGGCAAGGCCGAAGGCGAGGCCAAGGGAGTCCTGCGCGTGCTGGAGGTGCGCGGCCTTCCGATCTCCGGCGACGTCCGCGAACGCATCACCGCCTGCACGGACCTCGACCGCCTCAACGACTGGCTCGACCGGGCCGGCACGGTGGCGTGTGCCGAGGACCTGTTCGCCGAGGACCCGGAGGTTCCGGGGACCAGCTCCGAACGGACCTGAGCGTGGCCGATCAGCAGGACAGTCAGGGGCGCCGGGGAGAGCTCGGGGTCGCCGGGCGGATCGTAGAGTCCTCGCCTCGGTCGCGGCTCGTGCCGGGGTGCCCCTCACCTGGCGGCCGGAACACGGTCGCCGGGCGGCCCCGGCGCGATGGTCCCGTGACTGCCGCGCACTCGCTGCGATCCCCGCCACCAGGTCGTCGGGCAGCGGGAATCCGGGACCCCGGCCGGAGCGCTAGAAGGGCACCGTCTTGGTCACCCTGCCGTGCTTGTCGGCCTCGAGGTAACCGCCGGAGCCGTACTTGTTGGTCAGGTACACCGCCATGCCAGCAGGGGTGTCGAACGTGGTGTCCGGCTGCCTCACCAGCAGGTAGCGGGATTCGATCTTGTCGACCTTGAGCTTCTTCTCCGCCTCGGCGAGCAGCGCGGGGACCTTGTCCCAGTCGAAGTCGTCCAGGCTCACCGGCTGTTCCCCGCCCATCAGCGTGCTGCTGATGATGCCCTTCTGCACGCCCGTGTCGAGGCGATAGCTGTAGGTGTCGTATTCGGTCTTGCTGCCTTTGACCATCAGTTCGGCGGAGATGTTGTCGGGGTACACCGTGAAGCCGCCGAACCGGTCCCTGCCGGTCTCCTTCTTGAACGCCTTGATCGCGGTGCGGATGCCGTCCGGGGTGAGCAGGTCGGCGGTCTTCGACGACTGCGGCGACTCGTGGACGGCCGGATCGCCGCCGGCCGGCGCGTTCACCGTCGGTTGCGTCGACGAGGAACCGTGGGAGCCCGAGGACTGCGCGAAGTTGCCCGGCAGCAGCGTCCACACCAGGACACCGCCGAGCACGAGCACGGTGCCGGGCAGCCCGACCGTCGCCCAGCGCCTCCGGCGGACGGGAGGCACGGGCACCTTCGTCGGCGCCGGAACGGCCTCCTGCGGCGGCGGGAACACCGGCGGCGGTCCGAAACCGACCGGGGTGGTCACAGGAGAGGCCGGGGCGGCGACCGGAGAAGGCGTTGCGGTGGTGCCGTGGCCGGCGGGCGGTGGCTGCAACGAGTAGGAGGTGGCGGGTTCCTGACGCCCCTCCGCCACGTGGGCCAGCATCCGGCCCAGTGTCTCCGCGTCCGGCCGCGCCGCCGGGTCCCGCACGAGGACCCGCATCAACGTTTCCCGCAGCGGCCCGGCCTTGACCGGCGGTGGCACCTCGTCGTTGAGGACCGCCGCGAGGGTGGCGAGCGTCGTGCCGCGGCGCAGCGGGTGCTGGCCCTCGACGGCCGTGTACAGCATCATCGCCAGCGACCACAGGTCCGAGGCCGGCCCGTCGCCGCGGCCGGAGACGCGTTCGGGCGCCATGTAGTCGGGCGTTCCGATCACCGAACCGGTGGCGGTGAGCGCGGTCGCGTCACGGATCGCCGCGATGCCGAAGTCCGTGAGCACGGGGCGGCCGTCGGGGTGCATCAGCACGTTGGCGGGCTTGACGTCCCGGTGCTGGATGCCGACGTCGTGGGCGGCGCGCAGTGCGGCCAGCACCTCCAGGCCGATCCGTGCCGCCTCCGCCGGGGCCATGGGTCCGCGGGCCAGGAGGTCGGCCAGTGAGCCGCCGCTGACGTACTCCATGACGATCCACGGGTAGGAACCCTCGCCGCCGTCGAATATGTGGTGGATCGTGACCACGTTCGGGTGGTTGATCCTGGCCAGCGCCCTGGCTTCGCGAAGCACCCGCTCCCGCAGCATCCGCGCGCCGTCCGGGTCGTATTCGGCCAGGTCCCGGTCGGGCGGGCGGACCTCCTTGACGGCGACGGTCCGATGGAGCATCAGGTCCCTGGCGCGCCAGACCGTCCCCATCCCCCCGCTGCCGAGCCGTGCTTCCAGTTCGAACCGCCCGTCGACGACCCGTCTGCCGTCGCTGCCCACCTCGCTCATGCGCGGCAGCATAATTGGCCGCGCCGACAGGGCCGGCGCCGATCCGTCCGGTGGGGTCCGAAGGCTCCCGGGCCCGGCCCGGCCGGCCGCTCGGCGGGCGCCGGCCGGACCGTAGGGTGCACCGTATGAGCATCATCGGGGTCGGAATCGACGTGGCCGAGATCGACCGCTTCGCGGCGTCGTTGCGGCGTACCCCCGGGCTGGCCGACCGTCTGTTCCTGCCGAGCGAGTTGTCACTGCCCAGCGGCGAACGGCGCGGTATCGCCTCGCTGGCCGCGCGGTTCGCGGCCAAGGAGGCGGTGGCCAAGGCCCTGGGCGCGCCGATCGGGCTGCGCTGGACCGACGCCGAGGTCTACGTCGAGGACAGCGGGCAGCCGCGCCTGCGCGTGACGGGGACGGTCGCGGTCCGCGCCGCGGAACTCGGCGTGCGGTCCTGGCACGTGTCGCTCAGTCATGACGCGGGCGTGGCCTCCGCGGTGGTCGTGGCGGAGGGATAGGTCCGCCCGCGGCGCACGCGGGTGCGGGAGACTCACGGTATGCGTACTGCGTACAGCGTGGAGACGGTGAGGGCGGCCGAGCGTTCGCTCATGGCGCGGCTTCCGGAGGGGGCGCTGATGCAGCGCGCCGCCGCCGGACTGGCCGCGGCCTGCGCCCGGTTGCTGGGGCGGGTGTACGGCAGCCGGGTCGTGCTGCTGGTCGGAAGCGGGGACAACGGCGGTGACACCCTCTACGCCGGGGCGCGGCTTTCCCGGCGCGGGGCGGGGGTCACGGCGGTGCTGCTCTCGCCCGAACGGACCCACCCGGGAGGGCTCGCCGCCCTGCGGGGCGCGGGCGGCACCGTGGTGCCCGGAGGGGGACCCGAACCCGCCACGGCCGCCGAGGAGTCGATCCGGCGGGCCGACCTCGTCATCGACGGCATCGTGGGGATCGGCGGCAAGGGCGGACTCCGGCCGGACGCCGCACGGCTCGCCGCGCTCGCCGGGCGGTCCCGCGCGGCCGTCGTGGCCGTCGACCTGCCCAGCGGTGTCGAGGCCGACAGCGGCGAGGTGCGGGGCGCGGCGGTACGGGCCGACGTGACCGTGACCTTCGGTACGCACAAGCCGGCGCTGCTCGTCGATCCGGCCAGGGACCACGCCGGATCCGTGCGCCTGGTCGACATCGGGCTCGACCTGCCCGAGGAGGCCGAACTGGAGGCGCTGCAGCACGCGGACGTGGCGGCCCTGCTGCCGGCGCCGGTGGCCGAGAGCGACAAGTACCGGCGCGGGGTGGTCGGCATCGCCGCCGGGTCGGCGCGCTACCCCGGCGCCGCCGTGCTCGCGGTGGCGGGTGCGCTGCGGGGCGGGGCCGGGGCCGTGCGGTACGTGGGGCCCGCCGGGGCCGCCGTGATCGCCCGCTTTCCGGAGACCCTCGTCTCCGACCGGGGCCCTGCGAAGGCCGGACGGGTGCAGGCGTGGGTCGTGGGGCCGGGCGCCGGGGACGACGCGTCGGCCGTGGCGGAGGTGCTGGAGGCGGACGTACCGGTGCTCGTCGACGCGGACGGGCTGCGACTGGCCGACCGGGACGCCGTGCGCGGACGTGAGGCGCCGACGCTGATGACCCCGCACGCGGGTGAGGCCGCCGCGCTGCTCGGGGTGTCGCGGGAGGAGGTCGAGGGCGCCCGGCTCGCGGCGGTGCGGGAGCTGGCGGCGCGGTTCGGGGCGACCGTCCTCCTCAAGGGTTCCACCACGCTGGTGGCGGATCCGGGGGGCGGCCCGGCGCGGGTGAACCCGACGGGCACGCCGTGGCTGGCGACCGCGGGGAGCGGGGACGTGCTGTCGGGGCTGGCGGGCTCCCTGCTGGCGGCCGGCCTGTCCGCGCGGGATGCCGGGAGCGTGGCGGCCTACTTGCACGGCCTCGCGGGCCGCTACGCGGCGGACGGTGCGCCGGCGGGGGCGCACGACGTGGCGAACGCGCTTCCGGACGCGTGGCGGGACGTGCGGCACTGAGCAGACCCGGGACCGGCAGATCCGTTCCACCCGGGCACCCGGAAAGACCTTGTCACCTTCTCCCGTACAGGACTTGTCACCCGCTCCCGTACATGGGACGGAACCGCCGATCGCCGTCCCGCCCCCGGCGCGATGACGGGGGCTCGGGGGGCTCTGAGAGACTGGGCGCGATGAGATTCTCCGAAACTGCTTGTCTTCGTGCCTGGGCCGAGGTCGATCTGGCGGCCCTGCGGGCGAACGTCCGCGCGCTGCGCGCCCGTGCGTCCGGTGCCGCGCTGATGGCCGTGGTCAAGTCGGACGCGTACGGTCACGGCGCGGTGCCGTGCGCCCGCGCGGCCGTCGAGGCCGGAGCCGAGTGGCTCGGCACGGCCACGCCCGAGGAGGCTCTCGCGCTGCGCGCGGCCGGGCTGGACTGCCGTGTCATGTGCTGGCTGTGGACCCCAGGCGGCCCCTGGCGCCAGGCGATCGAAGCCGACGTCGACGTGTCCGTGAGCGGCCTGTGGGCCGTCGGGGAGCTGCGCGAGGCGGCGGCCGCCGCGGGCGCGCCCGCCCGTGTCCACCTCAAGGCCGACACCGGTCTCGGGCGGGCCGGCTGCCAGCCCGGGGACTGGCCCGAACTCGTCGCCGAGGCCCTGCGCGCCCAGGCCGACGGCCTGATCACCGTCGTCGGTCTCTGGTCGCACTTCGCCTGTGCCGACGAGCCCGGCCACCCCTCGATCCAGGCCCAGCTCGCCCGCTTCCGCGAGATGGTGGCGTACGCCGAGGAGCAGGGCCTACGGCCCGAGGTGCGCCACATCGCCAACTCGCCCGCCGCGCTGACCCTGCCCGAGGCCCGCTTCGACCTCGTCCGTACGGGAGTGGCGGTCTACGGCATCTCGCCCAGCCCGGAGATGGGCACCCCGGCGGACTTCGGGCTGCGCCCCGTGATGACGCTGAAGGCATCGCTCGCCCTGGTGAAGAAGGTCCCCGGCGGCCACGGCGTCAGCTACGGGCACCTGTACACCACCCCCGGCGCCACCACCCTCGGCCTGGTCCCCGTCGGCTACGGGGACGGCATTCCACGCCATGCCTCCGGCACCGGCCCGGTCCTGGTGGACGGCAAGCTCCGCACGGTCGCGGGCCGGATCGCCATGGACCAGTTCGTGGTCGACCTCGGCGGCGACGAGCCGCCGCCCGGCACGGAGGTGATCCTCTTCGGTCCCGGAGACCGGGGCGAGCCGACCGCCGAGGACTGGGCGCAGGCGGCCGGAACCATCGCGTACGAAATCGTGACCCGGATCGGAACCCGCGTCCCGCGCGTCTATGTGAATGTGAACCCGGAACGGAATGGGTAACCCACACGGGTGAACCTGGGCAGGTGTGCCGCAGCAGGAGCGGAGCCCGGGGCGAGGAGGGACGGGACGTGAGCAAGAGCGGCGCCGAGGCCGGGGAGGCCGTCGCGGGGGCGGCCGCGTCCACGGCCGGCAACTGGCGTATCGCCGGCATCGCCGGCGCCGCGATAGGCGTGGTGGCGGCGGGCGCCGCCGCCGGTGTCGCGATCGAACGGATGACGGTCGGCCGCGGCATGCGCAAGAAGGCCCGGCTCGCCCTCGACTCGACGGGCCCGTACGGCAGCCTGCGCGGCACGCCGGGCAAGGCGCACGCGGACGACGGCACCGAGCTGTACTTCGAGGTCGACGACGTCGAGCCGGAGGGCGGCTCCGCCCCGCGCCGCCGGCGGCTCTTCGGGCGCAAGGCCCCAGCCCCCGTCACCGTCGTCTTCAGCCACGGCTACTGCCTCAACCAGGACTCCTGGCACTTCCAGCGGGCCGCGCTGCGCGGGGTCGTGCGCACCGTGCACTGGGACCAGCGCAGCCACGGCCGCTCCGGACGCGGCATGGCCCAGGCCGACGGCACACCCGTCACCATCGACCAGCTCGGACGCGACCTCAAGGCCGTGATCGACGCGGCCGTGCCCGAGGGGCCGGTCGTGCTCGTCGGCCACTCCATGGGCGGCATGACGGTCATGGCCCTGGCCGACCAGTACCCCGAGCTGATCCGCGACCGGGTCGTCGGCGTCGCCCTCGTCGGCACGTCGTCCGGGCGGCTCGGCGAGGTCAACTTCGGGCTGCCCGTCGCGGGCGTCAACGCCGTGCGGCGCGTCCTGCCCGGAGTGCTGAGGGCGCTCGGGCAGCAGGCGGCGCTGGTGGAGAAGGGCCGCAGGGCCACCGCCGACCTGTTCGCGGGGATCGTCAAGCGGTACTCGTTCGCGTCCCGGGAGGTCGACCCGGCCATCGCCCGGTTCGCCGAGCGGATGATCGAGGGCACGCCGATCGACGTGGTCGCCGAGTTCTACCCGGCGTTCAGCGACCACGACAAGACGTCGGCGCTGGCCCGCTTCGCCGATCTGCCGGTGCTCGTACTGGCCGGGCTGCAGGACCTGGTCACCCCGAGCGAGCACAGCGAGGCGATCGCGGATCTGCTGCCGGACGCGGAGCTGGTGCTCGTACCGGACGCCGGGCACCTGGTGATGCTGGAGCACCCGGAGGTCGTCACGGACCGCCTCGCCGACCTGCTGATGCGCGCCGGGGCGGTGCCGGCAGGGGCTACCGTGGGTGGCTATGGAAGCACCAGCACCGCACGGCCCGGCTGAGGGGTCTCGGCCGGGCGTCACCACCGAGTTCACCGTCAGCTCCCCCGAACAGATGAAGGAGCTGGGGCGCCGCCTGGCCAAGCTGCTGCGCGCCGGCGACCTCGTGCTGCTGAACGGCGAGCTGGGCGCGGGCAAGACCACGCTGACCCGTGGGCTCGGCGAGGGGCTCGGTGTGCGGGGCGCGGTCACCTCGCCGACCTTCGTCATCGCCCGTGTGCACCCGTCCCTCGGCGGGGGTCCGCCGCTGGTCCACGTGGACGCGTACCGCCTGGGCGGTGGCCTGGAGGAGATGGAGGACCTCGACCTCGACGTCTCGCTGCCGGAGTCCGTGGTGGTCGTGGAGTGGGGCGAGGGCAAGGTCGAGGAGCTGACGGAGGACCGGCTGCACGTCGCCATCCACCGGGCCGTCGGGGACACGACCGACGAGGTGCGGCACGTCTCCGTCACGGGTATCGGCCCGCGCTGGGCGGCCGTCGACCTGGGCGTGCTGTCCGCCTGAGAGGCGTCCCCTGCCCGACCCGGCATGCCGACAGGCCGTCGGCATGATGTTGCGTCGCAGGTGCGCGGCGTGGTCACATGGAAGTCAGCCGTGGTTAGGTCTGCCTAACCCACCCGCCCCCGTAGCACCAGGAGGCGCCATGCCGGCTTCAGAACGAGACGAGGCGCCGCCGCGCGTGGAGGCGGGGGCGGCGGCCGGTGCGGCCGGAGTGCCGATGCGGGACCTGCTGGCGGCATGCGCCGCGGCGAAGGCGGTCTCGACACCGCCCCGGCCACCTGCGGCCGGAACGCCACGGAGGACGCCCGCGTCCGGCGGGCAGCGCAGGGCCGCGTAGCCGGCCCCGTACCCGGGCGAAGCCGCGCGCTCCAGCGCGCCGGCTCCCGGTGACGGCGGTCCGGCGGTCCGGTGCCCGGTGGCCGGTGTCTGGTGGTCCGGTGACGGCGGTCCGGTGCCCGGTGGCCGGGGTCCCGGTGGCCCGGCGGTCCGGTGCCCGGTGGCCCGGCGGTCCGGTGCCCGGTGGTCCGGTGCCCGGTGGTCCGGTGACGGAGGTGCGGTGTCCGGGGTCCGGTGGCCTGGTGACGGCGGCCCGGGTCCGGCGGTCCGGTGACGGCGGCCCGGGTCCGGCGGTCCGGTGACGGCGGTCCGGGGTCCGGTGGCCGGGTCCCGGTGGCCCGGCGGTCCGGGGTCCGGTGGCGGCGGTCCGGTGCCCGGCGGCCTGCTACCCGGTGACGACGACCTTCGTGCGGAGCGTCGCGAACTCCCACATCGCCGTGCCGTCCGCGCGGGACTCGCGGATCCCGCCCAGCTTCTTCGAAGCGTCGGGCCTGGGCGTCGAACCGTCGACCGCCGCGCTGAAGCCGATCACCGCGCCTTGGTGGGTCGTGAACCGCACGATGTGTTCGACCAGCTTGCCGTCCGACCCGGGGGACGTGGCGGTCCGGGAGGTCACCGCGTAGGTGCCCGGCAGCGGATCCACCGTCCCCGGCGTGACCTTGAACGTGCGCTGGACCTTGCCGTCCGCGCCCACGAGCCACACCCGGTCGCTGTCGAGTGCGTACACGACCCGCTCGCCGGAGCCGGAGGCGCCGGGCAGCGCCGCCGGGTTCTTGCTGGAGGGCGACTTCGGGGCGGTGGCCGCCGGCGACTTCTTCGCCTGTGGCCTGCCCAGCGAGTCGGGCACGTGCGCCGACGCCTGGTAGGCGAGGAAACCGACCGCGCCGATGGCCGCCACGGTGAGCCCGGCCACGAATCCCGAGCTGCTCCTAGCCACCTGTGCCCACCTCTCGACCCCGCGCGACGCGCGGAGGTACTCGTCACCCGTGTCCGACCCGCACGACGTACCGATGCCGTTGATCGAATCCTTCGTACGCCGCTGCTGTGACGGTAGCAGCAGGTGCCGGCCGTACCGGGTCGGCCGTGCGCGGGGCCCGGGCGCCGTAGGCTGTTTGCGTGCTCTTGCTCGCTCTGGATACCGCCACCCCGGCCGTCACCGTCGCCCTCCACGACGGCACTTCCGTCGTCGCGTCCTCGATGCAGGTGGACGCGCGCCGGCACGGGGAACTGCTGCTGCCCACCGTCGACCGTGTCCTCGCCGAGGCGGGCACACGGCTCGACGCCGTCACCGGCATCGTCGTGGGCGTGGGCCCCGGCCCCTACACCGGTCTGCGGGTGGGGCTGATGACCGCCGACACCTTCGGGCTCGCGCTCGGCGTCCCCGTGCACGGCGTGTGCACGCTCGACGGCCTGGCGTACGCCTCCGATCTCGACGTGCCGTTCGTGGTGGCCACGGACGCCCGCCGCAAGGAGGTCTACTGGGCGCGGTACGACGACGCCCGCACCCGGGTCACCGAGCCCGCCGTGGACCGGCCCGCGGACATCGCGGAGACGGTCGCCGGCCTGCCCGCCGTCGGCGGCGGCGCGCTGCTGTATCCCGGCACGTTCCCGCAGACGCGCGAGCCCGAGCACGTCTCGGCGTCCGCGCTCGCCTCCCTGGCGGTGGAGAAGCTGGCGGCGGGCGAGGAACTGGCCGTCCCCCGGCCGCTGTACCTGCGTCGCCCCGACGCGCAGGTGCCCAGGAACTACAAGGTGGTCACCCCCAAGTGACCACGCCTGTGACGCCCGTGACGCCCGAGCTGCGCGAGATGCGCTGGTGGGACATCGATCCCGTGCTGGAGCTGGAGAAGGACCTCTTCCCCGAGGACGCCTGGTCGCGGGGCATGTTCTGGTCCGAACTCGCCCACTCCCGGGGCCCGGAGGCCACCCGGCGCTACGTCGTGGCCGTCGAGGACGAGCGGATCGTCGGGTACGCGGGGCTGGCCGCCCAGGGCGAACTGGGCGACATCCAGACCATCGCCGTCGCCCGCGACCACTGGGGCACGGGGCTCGGCGGCCAGCTGCTGACCGAGCTGCTGCGGGCCGCGACCGCGTTCGAGTGCGCCGAGGTGATGCTCGAATGCCGGGTCGACAACGTCCGTGCGCAGAAGCTCTACGAGCGCTTCGGCTTCGAGCCCATCGGGTTCAGACGCGGCTACTACCAGCCGGGGAACGTGGACGCCCTGGTGATGCGCCTGACCACAGCGCCCGACGGCGGCACCGCCGCGGGCTCCCCCTCAGCACAAGGAACCGAGAGCAATGGCTGACGAACCCCTGGTCCTGGGGATCGAGACCTCCTGCGACGAGACCGGCGTCGGCATCGTCCGCGGCACCACCCTCCTCGCGGACGCGGTCGCGTCCAGCGTCGACGAGCACGCGCGCTTCGGCGGCGTCGTCCCGGAGGTGGCGAGCCGCGCACACCTGGAGGCGATGGTGCCGACCATCGAGCGCGCGCTGAAGGACGCGGGTGTGTCGGCGAAGGACCTCGACGGCGTCGCGGTCACCGCGGGGCCCGGTCTCGCAGGCGCCCTGCTGGTGGGCGTCTCGGCGGCGAAGGCGTACGCCTACGCCCTGGGCAAGCCCCTGTACGGCGTCAACCACCTCGCCTCCCATGTGTGCGTGGACCAGCTGGAGCACGGCGCGCTGCCGGAGCCGACGATGGCGCTGCTGGTGAGCGGCGGGCACTCCTCGCTGCTGCTGTCCACGGACATCACGTCGGACGTGCGGCCGCTCGGCGCGACCATCGACGACGCGGCGGGCGAGGCGTTCGACAAGATCGCGCGGGTGCTGAACCTCGGCTTCCCCGGCGGCCCGGTCATCGACCGCTACGCGCGGGAGGGCGACCCGGAGGCCATCGCGTTCCCGCGCGGTCTGACCGGGCCGCGCGATCCGGCGTACGACTTCTCCTTCTCCGGTCTGAAGACGGCCGTGGCCCGCTGGATCGAGGCGAAGCGGGCGGCGGGGGAGGAGGTGCCGGTACGGGATGTGGCGGCGTCCTTCCAGGAGGCGGTCGTGGACGTGCTGACCAGGAAGGCCGTGCGGGCCTGCAAGGACGAGGGTGTCGACCATTTGATGATCGGCGGGGGTGTGGCCGCGAACTCGCGTCTGCGGGCGCTGGCGGGGGAGCGGTGCGCCGCGGCCGGGATCCGGCTGAGGGTGCCCCGGCCCAAGCTGTGCACGGACAACGGCGCGATGGTCGCGGCGCTGGGTGCCGAGATGGTCGCCCGGGGCCGCCCGGCGTCGGCCTGGGACCTGTCCGCGGACTCGTCGCTGCCGGTGACGGACCCGCATGTGCCGGGGCACGGGCACGGGCACGGGCACGACCACGTCCACGAGGTGAGCAAGGAGAACCTGTACCCGTGAGAGTCGCGTTGATGTGGGAGGCGCGGGCCGCGGCCGGGCGGGGCGAGGACCTGCTGGCCTGGGCGAGGGAGCAGGAGCTGACGCCCGCGCCGCTGCGCCGGGAGACCTTCCGGGCCCCTCAGGACCGTGTCCTCGTCATCACCTGGTGGGACGCGGACCTCGCCGCCGGCCTTCCCGACCTGCCCGACCCGGACGAGGAGCTGGCGGCGCGGCCGGTGCACCGGTGGCGGTTCGAGTCGGTGGACTGCGCCTGAACCCGCGGCCGGGGGCTTCTCCAGCGGGGCCCGAGCGTACCGAATGTTTCGACTGGTGTGCCGAATCTTCCCGGCATACCATCCGCCCATGACACCCTCGGAACCTGCCGGAACGAACGCGGCCCCGCCGACCTATCAGACCTCTGAGACCTCGGAGATCTCGGAGATCTCGGAGATCTCGGAGACCTCTGAGACCTCGGAGACCCCGCCGTCGTCGGAGCGTCCGGTGAGGACCGCCACGCTCGCCGGGATCGCCCGCGAGGCGGGCGTTTCCGCGCCCACCGTGTCCAAGGTGCTCAACGGCCGGGCCGACGTCGCCCCGGCGACCCGGGCCCGCGTCGAGGGCCTGCTGCGCGCCCACGGCTACCGCCGGCGCCGCGCCGAGGCCACGCGCTCGCCCCTGATCGACCTGATCTTCCACGAGCTGGAGAGCTCCTGGGCGCTGGAGGTCATCCGGGGTGTGGAGAACGTGGCGCGCGAGGAGGGGCTGAGCGTCGTGCTCTCCGAGAGCGCGGGACGGCTCACACCCGGCCGGACCTGGGCCGACCAGGTCGCCGCCCGCCGCCCGCACGGGGTGGTCCTCGTCCTGTCCGGCCTCGACGAGTCCCAGCGCGCGCTGCTGACCAGCCGCTCCATTCCGTTCGTGGTGATGGACCCGGCCGGCGACCCGGGCGACGACGTGCCGTCGATCGGTGCCACCAACTGGCACGGCGGCCTGGCCGCGACCCGGCATCTGATCGAGCTGGGCCATCGGCGGATCGCCGCGTTGAGCGGTCCCGCGCGCATGATGTGCAGCCGCGCCCGGGTCGATGGATACCGGGCGGCGCTGGAGACCGCGGGACTGCCGTTCGACCCCGGGCTGATCAGGGCCGGCAACTTCCATCACGACGCCGGCTACCGGCTCGGTCTCGACCTGCTGCGCAGGCGGGACCGGCCCACGGCGGTCTTCGCGGGGAACGACCTCCAGGCGCTCGGGCTCTACGAGGCGGCTCGCGAGCTGGGGCTGCGCATCCCCGAGGACCTGAGCGTGGTCGGGTTCGACGATCTGCCGGTGGCCCGCTGGGTGGGTCCCCCGCTGACGACCGTGCGGCAGCCGCTGAGGGAGATGGCGGAGACGGCGGCGCGGCTCGTGCTGGACCTGGCGCGCGGGGACGGCGCCACGGCGGCGACCCGGGTGGAACTGGCGACCAGCCTGGTGGTGCGGAGCAGCACGGGGGCGCCTCCGGCGTGACGCACGGGGCGGCCGTGGCCGGAAGCCGACGTATTGACGGGTGAGGCGAATTGACGGGTGAGGCGAATCCCTCCACACTCCTCCGAAGCCAATCGGTCTGAACACCGAATCTTTCGGAGGCACCGCCAATGAGATCCTCCAGACCATCCTTACGCGTCCGGCTCACCGCCCTGCTGACCGGCGCCGCGGCCGCCGGGGCCCTGCTTGCGGCCGGCACGAGCGCGGCCCACGCCGCCGGCACGCCCCTGCGGGACCTGGCCGCGGCCCGGGGCAAGGTCATCGGCACGGCCGTCACCGGTTCCAGGCTCACCGGCGCCTACGCCGACATCGCGGGCGGCCAGTTCGGTTCGCTCACCCCCGGGAACGCCATGAAGTGGGGGTCGGTGGAGCCCAGCCGCGGCACGTACGACTGGGCCGAGGCCGACCGGATCGTCGCCTTCGCCCAGGCCCACGACCAGCAGGTGCGCGGCCACACCCTGGTCTGGCACAGCCAGAACCCCACCTGGCTGACGAACGGCAGCTGGACACCGGCCCAGCTCAGCGGCCTGCTCCAGGACCACATCACCACCGAGGTCACCCGCTACAAGGGCAGGCTGGCCGCCTGGGACGTGGTGAACGAGCCGTTCAACGAGGACGGCACCTACCGCTCGACGATCTGGTACGACAACCTCGGCCCGGACTACATCGCACAGGCTCTGACCTGGGCGCACGCGGCCGACCCGAGCGCCAGGCTGTACATCAACGACTACAACGTCGAGGGCGTGAACGCGAAGAGCACGGCCCTGTACAACCTGGTCAAGTCCCTCAAGGACCGCGGTGTCCCGATCGACGGAGTGGGGCTGCAGGCCCATCTGATCCTCGGTCAGGTCCCGTCCACGCTCCGGCAGAACATCCAGCGCTTCGCCGACCTGGGCGTGGACGTGGCGATCACGGAACTGGACATCCGTATGCAACTGCCCGCCACCGACGCCAAGCTGGCGCAGCAGCGGGCCGACTACCGCAGCGTGGTCTCCGCGTGCGTGGCGGTGACGCGCTGCGCCGGCGTCACGGTCTGGGGCTTCACCGACTCGGACTCGTGGATCCCGGACGTCTTCGACGGCTACGGGGCGGCGACCCCGTACGACGAGAACTACGCGCCGAAACCGGCCTACGACGGCATCGCGGAGGCGCTCGGCGCGAGCGTGCCGCCCCCGCCGAGGGACGGCTGTACGGCGGGCTACGCCGTGACCGGCCAGTGGGACACCGGGTTCACGGGCCAGGTGACGATCGCCTGCTCGGGCGGCTCGCTGGCGTCGTGGACGGCGAACTGGTCGTTCGGCGCCGGGCAGCGGATCACCCAGGTGTGGAACGCGGACTGCGCCCAGTCGGGTGCGGCGGTGACGTGCTCGAACGCCTCCTGGAACGGGACCGTGCCGGACGGCGGTTCGGTGACGTTCGGGTTCAACGCGTCGTGGAGCGGGAGCAACCCGGTGCCATCGGTGACATTGGGCTGAGGGCACGCTAAGAAGAGTGAGATTTTCTGAAGAATGGCGGTCAGGTACCGCTGCTCGCCATAAATCCGATTTACGTTCCTGCGCGTGACGTCAGAAGAGGAGCGCGCGGACGGCAACCGGAGCGCGGGGAACCATGGCGGCCGGCGGTCGCGCCTGTGGAGGGCCGCCGGCGCCGTGGCCGCGTGCGGCCTCGTCCTCTCGGCCGCCGGTGCGGGCTGGGCGTACTGGCATCTGAACCACAACATCAGGAGCGTCGACATCGACGGCGCCCTGGGCGACGACCGCCCCGCGCCCGCGGCGGCCCCGGAACCCTCGGGATCCTCGTCCGCCTCGCGACTGCCGGACGGCCCCCTGAACATCCTGGTCCTGGGCTCCGACTCGCGCAGCGGCAAGGCCAACGCGGCGCTCGGCGGCGGCCGGACCTCCGGCGCCCGCTCCGACACGGCGATGGTGGTGCACCTCGACGCGGGCCGCACGGACGCGACGGTGGTGAGCATCCCGCGCGACACGCTGGTCACCCGGCCCTCGTGCCCGTCGGCCTCGGGCGGTACGAGCCCGGCGGCCCACGACGCGATGTTCAACAGTGCGTACGCGGTGGGCGGCCCGGTCTGCGCGGTCAAGACGGCCGAGTCGATCACCGGCATCCGCATGGACCACTACCTGGAGATCGACTTCTCGGGCTTCGCGCGGCTGGTGGACGCGCTCGGCGGGGTCACGGTCACCACCGACGAGGACATCGACGACGCCAAGAGCCATCTGCACCTCACGGCGGGCACCCACCACCTGACCGGCGCGCGGGCGCTGGCGCTGGCCCGTACCCGCCACGGCATCGGCGACGGCAGCGACCTGGGCCGCATCGGTCTCCAGCAGAACCTGGTGAAGGCACTGCTGGAACAGATCGCCGCCACGGACCTGCTGACCGACCCCGCGAAGCTCTACCGGGTCGCGGACACGGTCACCGGCAGCCTCACCACCGACACGGGACTGGACTCGCTGCCGGAGCTGGTGCGCCTGGGGCAGAGCCTGAAGGGCCTGACGGCGACGCACGTGAAGACGGTGACGATGCCGGTGGTGACGGCCCCGTCGGACCCCAACCGGGTGATCGCGAAGCAGCCGGCGGCAGACGACCTGTGGGCGTCGCTGAGGTGAGGCGGACGGCGCCCGGAAGATTCCCCGAAGGAATTCCACGGCCCGTGTCGATCCGCCCCGTCGCCGTTCGACGCACGGGTGTGAGGCCGGGACAGGCCCGGCCGCCGACCACGGGAGTCACCATGCCGCGCTATATGTCGCTCGTGCGCATCGACGAGACCACCGCGCCCCCGGAAGGCCCCAGCCCCGAGCTGATGGAGCGGATGGGCGAGCTGATCGAGGAGATCACCAAGGCCGGGGTGATGCTCGACACCGCCGGCCTGACGCCGTCCGCGCAGGGCACCCGGGTGCGCTGGGAGGGCGGGAAGGTCTCCGTCACGGACGGACCGTTCACCGAGTCCAAGGAGGTCATCGGCGGCTACGCGATCATGCAGTGCAAGGACCAGGCCGAGGCGATCGAGTGGGCCAAGCGGTTCCTGAAGGTGCACGAGGAGTACTGGACGGTCACCTGCGAGGTGCGCGAGATCGCGGAGGGCTGATCACGGCGGTTCCCGGCCCCGTCCGCCGCCCTCTTCCGCGTCGCCCCCGTCCTCGGGGAGCGCGGGGCGGCGGACGCCGCCGGGCGCGCTCCTCGTCACCATCTCGGCGAGCTGCCGGCAGGCCAGCTCGATCTCCCGCTGGGCCTGGTTGCGCTCGGCGACCGATGCCGCGAGCAGCAGCGCGGTGAGGGCGGCGGAGGCGTTGAACGCCTGCAGACTGATCATGGTGGTGAGCAGGTCGTGCCCTTCGAACGGGCCCGCGCGTCGGGTGGCGGCGACGATCGCGAAGACCGACACGGCGAGCGCACAGGGAGCGGCCCCCGCCAGCTGGAAGCGGAAGGCCGCCCAGATCAGTACCGGGAAGGCGAGGAACCTGAGCGGCACCTCGGCGGTCTCCAGGACGCCGACACCGAGGGTGGCCACCACGAGCAGTACTCCCTCGCACCATCGCGACGCCCGGAGGTCCCTCGGCCGGTGCGCCGAGCGCAGGACGAGCAGCACCGGCGCGACCACCAGGACGCCCATCGCGTCGCCGGTCCACCACACCGACCACGTCGGCCAGAACCCGGCGGGGGGCAGCGCATCGGCGAGGTACAGGGTGGCGCTGCCGACCGTCGAGCTGATCAGCATCCCGGCGAACGCACCGAGGAAGATCAGCGCGAGGGCGTCCCGCACCCGGTCCATCTCCGTGCGGAACCGGACGCGGCGCAGCAGCAGGTACGAGCAGACGGGCGCGAGCGTGTTCCCCAGCGTGATCGCGAGGACGGCGGGGACGGACGGCCCGAGCGTGATGTTGACCAGGAACGCGCCGATCGCGATCCCGGGCCAGACCCACGGGCCGAGCAGGAGCAGCCCGGCCAGGGCGATCCCGGTCGGCGGCCACAGCGGGGTGACCTGGCCGCGCACCAGGTGCTGCAGCAGCCCCAGCCGGGCCGAGCCGTAGTACAGCGCGGCGACCGCGCAGATCTCCAGCGCGGCCACGCCACCGCGCCGCAGCCGCTCATGCCGGGCGACAGTCATCGGGAGGCTCCCTGTCGGCTTCGTCCCGTAGTCCATCGTCCGCCGATCACGCCGGTTCCACCACGTCACCGGCGACGGCCCGCCTACGGGGCGGCCGTCCGGCCGGCCGGCGGGGTGCGCAGGGCGAGGATGGCCATGTCGTCATGACCGTCGCTGGGGTGGTGGTCGGCCAGCGCCCGGACGAAGTCCTGCAGGGGCAGCCCGGCATGGGCGGTGGCGAGAGCGGCGAGCTGGTCCAGGCTCTCGTCGATGGGGTGGTCCGGGTGTTCGACGAGCCCGTCGGTGAAGAAGACGACGGTGGTGTCCGGGGGCAGGGGGCGGATGTGGTCGGGGCGGGGCTGCTCGGGGTCCACCCCGAGCGGCGGCCCGGGTTCGGCGAAGAGGTATTCCGCCCTCCGGCCGGGGCCGACCAGCAGCGGCGGGACATGGCCCGCGGTGCTCCAGTGCAGCCGCCAGGCCGGTCCGTCGGGTTCGATGCGGGCCAGGTTGGTGGTGGTGACGGGATTGTCGGTGATGGCCTGGAGGGTGCGGTCGAGCTGGGTGAGGACCGCGCTGGGCGGACTGCCCCGGTCGAACAGCAGGGCACGCAGCATGTTGCGGGTGGAGGCCATGGCGGCCGCGGCGTGCAGATCGTGGCCGACCACGTCGCCGATGACGACCGCCACCACACCGTCGGGCAGCAGGATGGCGTCGTACCAGTCCCCGCCCAGCCGGCTGGGCTGGGCGGCCGGCCGGTAGATGGCCGCGGTCGTGAACGGCCGCAGGTCGGGCAGGGCCGGCAGCAGGAGCCGCTGGAACTGCTCGGACCCCGCGCGCACCCGTTCGAACAGGCGGACGTTCTCGATCGCGATGCCGGCGGCACTGGCCAGGGCGACGACGATGTTCTCGTCGTGGACGTCGAAGGGCCGCCCGTCGTGTCGCTCGCAGAGGTAGAGGTCGCCGTAGACCTCGCCGCGGACTCTGATGGCGACCCCGAGCAGGCGGCCCATGTGCGGGTGGCCGCGGGGGAACCCGACGGAGGCCGGGTGGCTGGAGATGTCCTCGATCCGCAGGGGACCCGGGTGGTGGATCAGATACCCGAGGACGCCTCGGCCGCGCGGCAGATCGACCCCGGCCAGGGCGGCGCGCTGCTGCTCGGACAGCCCGGCGGTGATGAACTCGTCCAGGTAGTCCCCGGACTCGTTGAGGACTCCCAGCGCCCCGTAGCGGGCACCCACCAGGTCCATGGCGGTGGTCACGATGCGGTGCAGCACCCCGGGCAGCTCCACCTCCCGGCTGATGGCCACCACCGCGTCCAGCAGTCCCTGCAGCCGTTCTGTGGCCGTGAGCAGGGCGCGCAACTGCTCGTCGATCCGGCCCAGTTCCTCGCGCAGCCGCAGCCGCAGGTCGGGAAGACTCGGCGGTTGCTCGGGATCCCGCCCCTCCTTGCTCCCCGCCATCACGGACGCCCGGTGACCTGATGTGCGGAACCGGCGCCGTGTCCGGCCGCCTCCGCCCGGCGGTCACCGCGGATCCGCTCAACCAGCCACTCACCCGAGCGGTACACCCCGGCCTCCCGACCCGACCGTGATCAAACTGACCACAGCGTGGCACGGTCCGACGGCCTGTCCCGGCCATTGCTCCAAAAGCGGCATGCCCCACCTGGTCCCGGCCACCCGCCTCCACCCGGTCCCGGCCGCCCGGCTCCACCCGGTCCCGGCCGCCCGGCTCCACCCGGTCCCGGCCGTCCGGCTCCGCGCGCCTGGTCTCGGCCGTTCGGCTCCACCCGGTCTCGGCCGTCCGGTTCCGCGCGCCTGGTCTCGGCCGTTCGGCTCCGGCCACCCGGTCCCGGCCGTCCGGTTCCGCGCGCCTGGTCTCGGCCGTTCGGCTCCACCCGGTCTCGGCCGTCCGGTTCCGCGCGCCTGGTCTCGGCCGTTCGGCTCCACCCGGTCTCGGCCGTCCGGCTCCGCGCGCCTGGTCTCGGCCGTTCGGCTCCACCCGGTCTCGGCCGTCCGGCGCCGCGCGCCTGGTCTCGGCCGTTCGGCTCCACCCGGTCTCGGCCGTCCGGCTCCGCGCGCCTGGTCTCGGCCGCCCGGCTCCACCCGGTCTCGGCCGTCCGGCGCCGCTCACCCGGTCCCGGCCGTCCGGCGCCGCTCACCCGGTCTCGGCCGTCCGGTTCCGCCCGCCTGGTCCCGGCCGTCCGGCTCCGGCCACCCGGTCCCGGCAGTCCGGCTCCGCCCGCCCGGTCCCGCCCGACTGGTCCCGGCAGTCCGGCTTCGGCCGCCCGGTGCCGCCCGGTCCCGGCCCCGGCCTGGGGCGCGGCTCCGCGGCGGGCGGGACGCCGTGTGCCCTCTGCGCGGCCACGGCCGCCCCGCCCGGCCCGGAGCGTGGCTCCCCGGCTTTGCGCGCGACAGACTTGACCCCCGGCCCCGCAGGGCCGGCCGCACGGACCGGATTCCCCGGCCCGCAGGGCCGCACGCACCAGGAGGCTCCCCATGACACCGAAGGCCACCGCCGCGGCGGCCGGTGCCATCGAGACCGTGTTCCGGATGGAGTCCCCGCGCGTCATCGCCGGTGTCGCCCGGATCGTCCGGGACGTCGGGATAGCCGAGGAGCTGGCGCAGGACGCGCTGGTCGCCGCCCTGGAGCAGTGGCCGCGCGACGGGGTGCCCGACAACCCCGGCGCCTGGCTGATGACCACCGCCAGGCGCCGCGCGGTCGACCTCGTCCGCCGCCGGGAGCGGTACGCGCGCAAGCTGGAGGAGGTCGGGCGGGACCTGGAGGCCGCGCCGTACCACGTCGACGAGCCGTCCTACCCCGACGACATCGACGACGACCTGCTGCGGCTGGTCTTCACCGCCTGCCATCCCGTGCTGTCCGCCGAGTCCCGCATCGCGCTCACCCTGCGGCTGCTCGGCGGGCTGACCACGGCCGAGATCGCCCGGGCGTTCCTGGTGCCGGAGGCCACCGTCGCCCAGCGCATCGTGCGGGCCAAGCGGACGCTCGCCGCGAAGGGCGTCGCCTTCGAGGTGCCGTACGGGCCGGACCGCGAGGCCCGCCTCGACTCCGTGCTGGAGGTCATCTATCTGATCTTCAACGAGGGGTACGCGGCCACCGCGGGCGACGACCTGCTGCGCCCCGCCCTGTGCGAGGACGCGCTCCGGCTGGCCCGTGTGCTGGCCGAGTTGATGCCCAAGGAGCCCGAGGTGCACGGGCTGGCCGCGCTGCTGGAGTTCCAGACGTCACGCTCCGCCGCCCGCACGGGACCCTCCGGAGAGCCCGTCCTGCTCAGGGACCAGAACCGGGCCCGCTGGAACCGCATGCTCATCGCGCGCGGCATCGCCGCCCTCGGCCGAGCCGACGCGGCCTCCCCCAAGCTCTCGGCTTCGCTCGAGCAGGGCGGACCCCCATCCGGCGCCCCGGGGCCGTACGCCCTCCAGGCCGCGATCGCCGCGTGCCACGCGCACGCCCACACCTACGAGGAGACGGACTGGGCGAGCATCGCGACCCTGTACGGCCTGCTCGCCGCCCGGTCGCCGTCGCCCGTGGTCGAGCTGAACCGCGCGGTCGCCGTCTCCATGGCCCAGGGCCCGGGCCCGGCCCTGGAGATCGTGGACCGCCTCGCCGCCGAACCGGCCCTGCGCGACTACCACTTGCTGCCCAGCGTCCGCGGCGACCTGCTGGCCCGCCTGGGGCGGACCGCCGAGGCCCGCACCGAGTTCGCACGGGCCGCCTCCCTCGCCCGCAACGACCGGGAGCGGCAGCTGCTCCGGGCGCGCGCGGAGGACTGCCGCTAGCCGGCCGGCTGCTGCCGGGCCGGCCGGCCCAGCAGCATCGTCGGCGCCCCCGCGACCCGCGTCAGGAACACGGTCACCGCGTTCGGTCCCTGCGGCCGGGGCAGGACCTTGCGCCGCAGTTCCTCCGGTTCGACCGCCGAGCCGCGCTTCTTGACGGTCAGGACGCCGACCTCCCGCTCCCGCAGCAGCGCCTTCAGCTTCTTCACGTTGAAGGGGAGCCGGTCGGTGATCTCGTACGCGGTGGCGTACGGCGAGGCGCGCAGCTCGTCCGCCGTGATGTACGCGATCGTCCCGTCGACCAGCCCGCCGTCCAGTTCGTCGGCCACCTCCGCCACCAGGTGCGCGCGGATCGCGGCGCCGTCGGGTTCGTAGAGGTAGCGGCCGGGCGGGCGCACCGGCGGGTCGGGCAGGCCCCGGCCGCGCAGCGTCCGCGGGCCCGGCAGCAGAGTGGCGCGTACGAGTCCCGGTTCCGTGCCGAACCACAGCACCGCCTCCTTCACATCCCCGCCGTCCGAGATCCACTCGGCCTCCGCCTCGGCGGGCACCGCCTCGTGCGGGATGCCCGGCGCGACCTTCAGGGCGGCTCGCGGGGCCTTCAGGGCCGCGGCCACGGCCCAGGACAGCGGTGGTGAGTACGCCTCCGGGTCGAAGACCCTGCCCCTGCCGCCCCGCCGCGCGGGGTCCACGAACACCGCGTCGTACGGCGATGTGTCCACGTCCGTGACGTCCGCCTCGCGCACCTCGATCAGCGCGGACAGGCCCAGCGCCTCGGCGTTGGCCCGGGCCACCGCCGCCGTCAGCGGGTCGCGGTCCACCGCCAGGACCCGGATGCCGGCCCGGGCGAGCGCGATCGCGTCGCCGCCGATGCCGCAGCACAGGTCGGCGACGGAGGCCGCGCCCAGCTCCCGCAGCCGTCGCGCGCGGTGGGCCGCGACCGTGGCCCTCGTGGACTGCTCGACGCCGTCCGGCGTGAAGAACATCCGCCCCGCGTCCGCGCCGAACTTCGCCGCCGCCCGCTCCCGCAGCCGCGCCTGCGCGAGGGCCGCCGAGACCAGTCCGGCGGGGTGCTCGCGGCGCAGCCGGGTGGCGACGGCCAGCTCCCGCGCGGGAGCGGTGCCGCGCACCTCGTCGAGGAGGGCGCGGCCCTCGGGGGTGAGCAGGGACGCGAAGGAGTGGTCGGTCACGGGGCCATTGTCGGCCAGTCGGTGGACGGCGTGCGTCCGGTCGCGGTGTCGGCCCGGTGCGGCCGCCGACGGCTGGAAGGATCCGGCGCCATGCGACTGGTGCGACAAGACGACAAGAGGTGCGCATGGCGGCGGAAGGGGCGGGCGGTCCGCGCGCAGCGCACCGCGCGGCGGGCGCGGCGTGCCGGGGCCGCGCCCGTGGCGCGTGCCTCCCTCGTCGTCCCCGCCGGCACCTCCCTCGCAGCCGGCCGCACCGACGCCGGGGCGGACGGCGGGTTCCGCGGCCGGCCGCACCGGAACGCGCGGCATCGGGTACGCCCCGCGGTGGCGCGCCTGGAGGGCCGCCTGTGAGCGCGCGGCGGCAGGCGCGGATCCTGCTCGCCGGGGCCCTCGCCGTCGCCCTCCTGTCCGGCTGCGCCCAGTCCGTCGACCCCCTCGAACGGCTGGGCGAGAAGGCGGCGCAGGAGGTGCACACCCCGAACGGGCCCCGCGAACGGGCCTACCGTCGCTGGGGGCTGCCCGCCCCGCTCGCGCCCGCACCCCGGCCGGACCGTTCCCCGGGCTCCGCCGAGGGCCGCGGGGGCAGAGACCTGCCGCTCGTCCTCGACCGCGTCCCCACCCGCGACAAGGTGGTCTTCCTCACCTACGACGAGGGCGCCGAAAGAGACGCCCGGTTCGTCGACATGGTGCGTGAACTGCGGCTGCCCGTCAGCGTGTTCCTCACCGCCGGTGCCGTCGGCCGGGGCTACGGGCACGTCGCGCGGCTGCGCGCGGCCGGAGCGGGCATCCAGAACCGCACCCTCGGCCACGCCGGGCTGCGCGGCCGCCCCTACGAGGAGCAGCGTGCCGAGATCTGCGGCCAGCGGGACCGCATCGGACGCCGCCTGGGCCTGCGCCCGCGGCTGCTGCGCCCGCCGTACGGCACCTACGACCGCATGACGCTGCGTGCGGCGGCGGACTGCGGCGTCACGGCCCTGATCCTGTGGCGCCCGACCCCGGGCGGGGAGCCCGGCCCGTACGGCAGCGGTATGGCCCTGCGCCCCGGCGACATTGTCCTGCCCCATGAGGCGGGCCGTCCCCGCACGTCCCTCACCGCGGAGACGACCCGGCTCCTGCGCCGCATCCAGGCGGCGGGTTTCACGGTGGGGCGCTTGGAGGACTACCTGTAGCCGGGCCGGGAGCGGCCGTTCGGGCGATCCCGGCCGGTGGTTCGTTCCATGCCCCGCTCCCGCCGGTTCGGCGGGCACCCCGCGGCCCGTCCTGCACGCCGTCGGGCCGCGGCCGCCGGGGCGCGACGCCCGGCCGTGCGGCCGCCGCGCCGAGGGCGACTGGCACTCCGCTTGACCGAGTGCTAATCGCGGTCATAGTCTCGGCTCTGGCACTCACCACTGGAGAGTGCCAACACAGCGACGGGCAGGTCCGGCACCCGCGACGACGGATCGACCTGGTCGCCACCTCAGACAGTTAACCCCGTGAGATCTCCGAAGGGGGAGGTCGGATCGTGACGACCGCCAGCTCCAAGGTTGCCATCAAGCCGCTTGAGGACCGCATCGTGGTCCAGCCGCTGGACGCCGAGCAGACCACGGCCTCTGGCCTGGTCATCCCGGACACCGCGAAGGAGAAGCCCCAGGAGGGTGTCGTCCTCGCCGTGGGCCCGGGCCGCTTCGAGGACGGCAACCGTCTTCCGCTCGACGTCTCGGTCGGCGACGTCGTGCTCTACAGCAAGTACGGCGGCACCGAGGTGAAGTACAACGGCGAGGAGTACCTCGTCCTCTCGGCTCGCGACGTGCTCGCGATCATCGAGAAGTAAGTCACCGAAGCAGACCGCTGTGAGCTGCGCCCCTGGCCCCCGCGACCGTTGACAGGCCGGGCGCCGGGGGCGCCGTTCGTTTTTCACCGCGATGGCGGCCGCTCCGGCAGGGCGGCGGCCGGAGATCGCATTCGAGAGGACTGAAACGCTCCATGGCGAAGATCCTGAAGTTCGACGAGGACGCCCGTCGCGCCCTCGAGCGCGGCGTCAACAAGCTTGCCGACACGGTCAAGGTGACGATCGGCCCCAAGGGCCGCAACGTCGTCATCGACAAGAAGTTCGGTGCCCCGACCATCACCAACGACGGTGTCACCATCGCCCGTGAGGTGGAGATCGAGGACCCGTACGAGAACCTCGGCGCCCAGCTGGTGAAGGAGGTGGCGACCAAGACCAACGACATCGCGGGTGACGGTACGACCACCGCCACCGTGCTCGCCCAGGCGCTGGTGCGCGAGGGCCTGAAGAACGTCGCCGCGGGTGCCTCCCCGGCCTCCCTGAAGAAGGGCATCGACGCCGCCGTCAAGGCCGTCTCCGACGACCTGCTGGCCACCGCCCGCCCAATCGACGAGAAGTCCGACATCGCCGCCGTCGCCGCGCTGTCCGCCCAGGACCAGCAGGTCGGCGAGCTGATCGCCGAGGCGATGGACAAGGTCGGCAAGGACGGCGTCATCACCGTCGAGGAGTCCAACACCTTCGGTCTGGAGCTGGACTTCACCGAGGGCATGGCCTTCGACAAGGGCTACCTGTCGCCGTACTTCGTGACGGACCAGGAGCGCATGGAGGCCGTTCTCGACGACCCGTACATCCTCATCAACCAGGGCAAGATCTCCTCCATCGCGGACCTGCTGCCGCTGCTGGAGAAGGTCATCCAGGCGGGCTCCTCCAAGCCGCTGCTGATCATCGCCGAGGACGTCGAGGGCGAGGCCCTGTCCACCCTCGTCGTGAACAAGATCCGCGGCACGTTCAACGCCGTCGCCGTCAAGGCCCCCGGCTTCGGCGACCGCCGCAAGGCGATGCTGCAGGACATGGCGGTCCTCACCGGCGCCACCGTCGTCTCCGAGGAGGTCGGCCTCAAGCTCGACCAGGTCGGCCTGGACGTGCTGGGCACCGCCCGCCGCATCACGGTCACCAAGGACGACACCACCATCGTCGACGGCGGCGGCAAGAGCGAGGACGTCGCGGGCCGCGTCGCCCAGATCAAGGCCGAGATCGAGACCACGGACTCCGACTGGGACCGCGAGAAGCTCCAGGAGCGCCTCGCGAAGCTGGCCGGCGGCGTGTGCGTGATCAAGGTCGGCGCCGCCACCGAGGTGGAGCTGAAGGAGAAGAAGCACCGCCTGGAGGACGCCATCTCCGCGACCCGTGCCGCGGTCGAGGAGGGCATCGTCTCCGGTGGCGGCTCCGCGCTGGTCCACGCCTCCAAGGTGCTTGCCGACGGCCTCGGCAAGCAGGGCGACGAGGCCACCGGTGTCGCCATCGTCCGCCGCGCGGTCGTCGAGCCGCTGCGCTGGATCGCCGAGAACGCGGGCCTTGAGGGCTACGTCATCGCCTCCAAGGTCGCCGACCTGGAGAAGGGCAACGGCTACAACGCCGCCACCGGTGAGTACGGCGACCTGATCAAGGCCGGCGTCATCGACCCGGTCAAGGTCACCCGCTCCGCCCTGGAGAACGCCGCCTCCATCGCCTCCCTCCTGCTGACGACCGAGACCCTGGTCGTCGAGAAGAAGGAAGAGGAGGAGCCGGCCGCGGCCGGCCACGGCCACGGTCACGCCCACTGACGCGGGACGGCCGTCCGCGCCGGGGCCCGGCACTCCGCTCCGGAGTGCCGGGCCCCGGCGTGTTCCGGCACGGCGTCCGTGACGCGCCGACGCTGCGGTGACCCCGCGTCAGGCCTCCAGCTCGTCGAGCGCCCCCAACTGGGCCATCAACCCGAGCCGGTCGTACTGCCACCAGCCCTCCGCGATCTTCCCGTCCTCGGTGCACCGGAAGACGGTCGTGCCGGTCATGGCGACCTTCCGGCCCGTGGCCGCGATCCCGAGGAACTCGCCCCTGTGCCGGCCGTTCCAGGTCCACCGTGTGCACACCCGGTCGCCCTCGCAGATCTGGTCCTCGACGGTGAACGCGAAGTCGAAGCCGTCCCGCCACACCCGCAGTTCGCGGCGCACGGCGTCCATCCCGATGACCTCCTGCGCGTCGGCGGGATCGTGGTGATGGTGGTCCTCGGTCAGCAGACCGTCGAGCGGCGGCGGCTCACCCTCACCGGGAAGCGTCTCGAAGAACCGCCGGACGGCCGTCGCGTTCAACTGCTCGTCCCGCACCACGTCCAGGTCCGTGAACGTGGGCTCCTCCTCGCAGAGGGAGACCATCTCGCGGAAGATCAGGGCGGTCTCCGGAAGGCGCGAGTTCCGCATCGCCTCCTCGTACGAGGGGAACTCCACGATCTCGACGAGGTGCGAGGCGTCGGAGCGGTCCTGGCCGATGACGCTGTGGGTCGCGGTCCGTTTGCCCCGGGTCTGCTCGGCCCAGGTGTCCAAGAGCCGGTTCATCTCGTCGAACCGGCTGGTCTTGCAGTCGATGAGCTGCACGAATGTCATGACGCCGCCTCCGGCCCCCCTGGGTCCGGTGTGTAAGGCCATTTTCCCACCCGAGGGGCGGCGCCACCTGTCCTGCCGCGGCCCGCGGCCGTGCCGTCGAAGGCCGCACCGGTGTCCTACCGCGGCCCGTACCTGCGCCCCGTCCGCGAGCTGATCCCTCCCAGCAGCGCTCGCGGCGTCACCTTCACCACGCCCATCAGCGCCTTGTACCGCGGGTCCGGGATGGACAGCGTCTTGCCCCGGGCAAGGTCCGCGAGCGACGAGGCCACCAGCTTGTCCGCATCCAGCCACATCCAGTTCGGGATGTTGTCCGTGCCCATCCCGGCCCGCTCGTGGAACTCCGTGCGGACGAACCCCGGGCACAGCGCCATCAGCCGTACCCCCGACCCGGCCAGGTCCCGCGCCGCGCCCTGCGTGAACTGCACGACCCACGCCTTGGACGCGCCGTACGTGCCGCGCGGGACGAACGCCGCCACCGAGGCCACGTTGACGATCCCGCCGCGCCCGCGGGTGCGCATCGCCTCCGACGCCGCGCTCGTCAGCCGCAGCACGGCCTCGCAGTGCACCTTCAGCATCCGCAGCTCGTCGGCCATCGGCACGTCGAGATAACGGCCCTTGTTGCCGAAGCCCGCGTTGTTGACGAGCAGGTCGACCGGGTTCCTGAGGTCGGACAGACGCCGGGCGACCGCCTCGATGCCGTCGTCCGTGGCCAGGTCCGCCGTCAGGACCTCCGCCTCGATGCCGTGCCGGTCGTGCAACTCGGTCGCCTGCTCCCGCAGCCGGTTGCCGTCGCGGGCCACCAGGACGAGGTCATGGCCGTCGGCGGCGAGCCGCCGTGCGAACGCGGCGCCGATGCCCGCGGTCGATCCCGTAATCAGAGCCGTTGTCATGGGCCAACGATATTGACTGCGCCGCTCTCCGGGAGGAGTGGATGGCCGGCTCGCACCGCCGGGTCGCGCCGCAGGAGACGGTGGCCGCCCGGTGCCGCGGGCCCGGACCTCCGGGCCGGTCCGCTCCCCGTACGGGCACGTTCACGGCTCCGCCGCCGAGGTCGCCCCCCTGCCTCGTCAGCCGTCAGCCGTCAGCCGTCAGCCGTCAGCCGCGTGCTTGCGCGCGTACTCCCGGACCGCCGCGGCGGTCTCGGTGTGCAGCGTGTCGCCGGCCGCCGACAGACTCGGCAGCAGATGCCGTTCCGTCGTGGACGCCCGGAACTGGACGGCCACGGTGATGTCGTGCCCGGGCCGGTGCACGATCTCGATGGGATCGCCGGTCCGTATCTCACCCGGCTCGATCACCCGCAGATAGGCACCCGGCGCCCCTCTCCGGGTGAACCGCCTGACCCAGCCGCGCTCGCCCAGGTGCTCCTGGAAGGTGCGGCACGGAATCCGCCCGGAGGTGACCTCCAGCACCACCTCGCGCCCGATGCGCCAGCGCTCGCCGATCAGCGCGCCGGACACGTCGAGCCCCTCGGTGGTGAGGTTCTCGCCGAAGGAGCCGCTCGGCAGCCGCCGGCCCAGCTCCCGCTCCCAGTCGTCCAGGTCCTCGCGGGCGAACGCGTACACCGCCTGGTCGTCTCCGCCGTGGTGCCGCAGATCGCACACCGCGTCCCCGGCCAGCCCGCTCGCCCCGGTGCCCTTCGGCCCGGGCGCGGCCACCCGGACCGGCCCGTCCACGGGCCGCTTGTCGATGCCGGTCAGGCCCTCCGCCTGGTCGGTGTACCCGACGACCCTCGGCCGGCCCAGATTCAGGGACAGAAGCTTCATGGCCGCACGGTAAGGGATACAGCGTCAAAGCGTCGACGCATTATTGGCGGCGATGCCCAAGGCTCCCTTATGCTCGCAGGGTGATCGAGGCCCGCCATCTCCGTGTGCTGCGCGCCGTGGCCGCGACGGGTTCCTTCTCGGCGGCGGGCCGCGAGCTGGGCTGCACACAGCCCGCCGTCAGCCAGCAGATGAAGGCGCTGGAGTCGTCCGTCGGTACGCCGCTGCTGATCCGCAGCGGCCGCGCGATGCGTCTGACGCAGGCCGGTGAGGCGCTGGTGCGGCACGCGGCGGGCATCCTCGCCGGGCTGACGGCCGCCGAGGAAGAGGTCGCCGCCATCGCCGGGCTCAGGGCCGGCCGGGTGCGCCTGGTCTCCTTCCCGAGCGGCAGCTCCACGCTCGTCCCCGCCGCGCTCGCCGCCCTGCGCGCCGCGCACCCCGGCACCCGGGTCTCGCTGGAGGAGGCCGAACCGCCCGAGTCCGTCGAGAAGCTGCGTGCCGGCGACTGCGACATCGCGCTCGCCTTCCGTTACGAGGGTGCGGCGGGCGCCGAGGAGTGGGGCGACCTGGTCGTGCGCCATCTGCTCACCGACCGGCTGGTCGGGCTGGTCCCCGAGAGGCACCGCCTCGCGCGCGCGGGATCCGTCGCGATCGGCGACCTCGCGGGGGAGCCGTGGATCGCGGGCTGCCCGCGCTGCCGGGGGCAACTGGTGGAGGTGTGCGAGAGCGCCGGCTTCACGCCCCGCATCGACTTCGCGACCGACGACTACCCGGCGGTGGCCGGCCTGGTGGGTGCCGGCCTCGGCGTGGCCGTCCTGCCCCAGCTCGCGCTCGAGTCCGTACGCCCGAGGGGCGCCCGCCCGGTCACGCTGGAACCGGCGGTACCACGGGAGATCGTCGCCCTCACGCTGCCCGACCTGGCCCAGGTGCCGGCGGTGGCGGCGACGCTGGAGGAACTGGAACGGGCTGCCGGGCGCTAGGCCCTGTCGTCGCGTTCCCGTCTGCCGTGCGATGCCATGCGCGCTCCCCCTCGCTCGGCTGCGCTCGTGCGGGCGGTGCCCCCACGGCGCCGCGCGGCCCGCCCTTCGGGCGCACGACGGGAATGTGGCGACAGGGCCCGGGTGGTCTGGGCCAGGCCCGCTTCGAACGGGGACCGCGGCTCCATGAGTGGTGCCTCGCTGTGAGGCCCGAAGAGTGGCTCGCCGCCCGGAGAGGCGGTCTCGCCTCGACCCGGGCCGTTGCCGGAAGGAGGCGCTCGCGCCTCGTGACGGGCCCTCGCACCCGCCGTCCTCCCCCTCAAGAAGGGGCCCTCGCCCCAAGAATATGGGCACGCTCGCGCGCGCCCGTCTGCAGAAACGTTCCTTCAGTTGTTCGAGGCGGCCGTGCCCCCGCTGCTGGTCGACGCCGGTACCAGCCGGTTCCGTGCCCGGCCCATGAGCTCTTCGCGCTCGTCCTCGGTCAGTCCGCCCCACACGCCGTACGGCTCGCGCACTGCCAGTGCATGGGCAGCGCACTCCGCGCGCACGGGGCACCTCATGCAGACCTCTTTGGCCGAGTTCTCGCGAGCGCTCCGGGCCGCTCCGCGCTCACCCTCCGGATGGAAGAAGAGCGAACTGTCGACCCCGCGGCAGGCCGCATGGAGCTGCCAGTCCCACAGATCCGCGTTCGGACCGGGAAGGCGGGAGAAGTCTGCCATTGCATGTCCCCTCGTTGCCGTTCTGTGCGGATACGTGCCCCCGACCGTGCATAGACGATCTTAGGAGATGAAAATATGACTCATTGCGAATCTAGCTCCAGACACCACCTAACGGGAAGAAAAGCGTCTAAATGGGGCATAGGTTGTGTTGAAAGTTCGAGGGTCCGCCGCGCATGTCTGCACCGTGTCCGCACCCTCACGTACAGTGCCGAAGATGGCTTGCTGCACCGTAACTCTTTCGAGTGACCATCGTTGAGAGTGCGGAGGCGGTTGAAACAAGAAGCGCTCGGGCAGGCGTCCGAGGGCGTCGACCGCTCAGGTGACGATTCGTACCAGCCTGGAGGCTCAAGGTGACGCGCATCAGCTGCGGAGGGCGGTCATGACATCCGTCCTCGTCTGCGACGACTCCCCGCTTGCCCGAGAGGCGCTCCGCCGCGCGGTGGCGACCGTGCCCGGCGTCGAGCGTGTGACGACGGCGGCCAACGGCGAGGAAGTCCTCCGCCGCTGGGGTGCCGACCGCTCGGACCTGATTCTGATGGACGTACGCATGC
The DNA here is from genome assembly GCF_055632315.1 of Streptomyces sp. PSU-S4-23. NCBI lineage: Bacteria > Bacillati > Actinomycetota > Actinomycetes > Kitasatosporales > Streptomycetaceae > Streptomyces > Streptomyces sp. PSU-S4-23. Next base: position 5,237,417 of record NZ_JBVMUU010000002.1, read on the forward strand.
CCGGTCTGGGCGGCGTCGAGACCGTGCGCCGGCTGCTGTCCGCCGACCCCGGGGCGCGCATCATCATGCTCACCGTCGCCGAGGACCTGGACGGGGTGGCGCTCGCGGTGGCCGCCGGTGCGCGGGGCTATCTGCACAAGGACGCCTCGCGCGCGGAACTGCGGGCGACCGTCACCCAGGCCCTCGCCGACCCGACCTGGCGGCTCGCCCCGCGGCGGCTGCGCTCGGCCGAGATGGGCGCCGCGCCGACGCTCACGGCACGCGAGATCCAGGTGCTCGAAGGCATGAGCCACGGTCGCTCCAACGCGGAGATCGGCCGCGAGCTGTTCCTCTCCGAGGACACCGTGAAGACGCACGCCAGGCGGCTGTTCAAGAAGCTCGGCGCCTCGGACCGCGCGCACGCGGTGGCGCTCGGCTTCCGGTGGGGCCTGGTCCGCTAAGTGGATCACCGCGGGGGTGTGCGGATCCCCGCCTACCGCATGGTGGGCGGGGTTGGCAAAGCGGCCCGCCGGGTGCCGGCTGCTCGTTTCGCCGCGGATGCCGCATCCTTGAGGTGTGGAGTTCCTCGGGGACGAGTCGGTCGAGCGTGAGGGGAAGGCGCAGGAGATGAGTTCCGGCGCACCTGCTCATAACGCTTCGGTGCACAACTACGGACGCGGTGCCACGGAGCGAACGACGCCGAGGCACCATGGACCGATGCGCGACGACGAGACGACGGTGATCGGTGCGCTCGTCCACCGCGCCGTCGACGGCGACCAGCAGGCAACTCACGATCTGCTCGCCCGCGTCCACCCCCTGGCCCTGCGCTACTGCCGTACGCGCCTGTCGCGACTGCCCGGAGACGCGCGGCACTTCGTCGAGGACCTGGCCCAGGAGGTCTGCGTCGCGGTGCTCCTCGCGCTGCCGCGCTACAAGGACACCGGGCGCCCCTTCGAGGCGTTCGTCTTCGCGATCGCCGCGCACAAGGTCGCCGATCTGCAGCGCGCGGCGATGCGCCACCCGGGCTCGACGGCGGTTCCCTCGGACGAGATGCCCGAGCGCCCGGACGACTCGCTGGGCCCGGAGGAGCGGGCGCTGCTGAGCAGTGACGCCGAGTGGGCCAAGAAACTCCTGGCCAACCTCCCCGAGAACCAGCGCGAGCTGCTCCTGTTGCGCATCGCGGTCGGCTTGACGGCGGAGGAGACGGGACAGATGTTGGGAATGTCACCGGGGGCGGTGCGGGTGGCGCAGCACCGGGCGCTGAGCCGGCTGCGGGCGCTCGCGGAACAGTAGGCCCTCGCAGGGCCCCTTTCCCCGCGGCAGGGCCTTTCTTCGCCGGCGGCATGCCCGGATGAGCAGGTGGCCCGCCGTTTCCGTACGAACATACGAAGCCCGGAGTGGCTCCCAGCCGTGGAATGAGCAAGCCATGCTTCCCGTTAGCATGGACATCCGCACCGATCAAGGCCATTTGGAGAAGGTGTCATGACTGCCAACGTCGACGGAGTGCCCGAGAAATTCGCGACACTCGGGCTGACCTACGACGACGTGCTGTTGCTGCCGGGTGCGTCGGACATGGCGCCCGACGACATCGACACCGCCTCGCACGTGTCCAAGAACGTCCGGGTCAACATCCCGCTCCTGTCCGCCGCCATGGACAAGGTCACCGAGTCGCGCATGGCGATCGCGATGGCCCGCCAGGGCGGCGTCGGCGTGCTCCACCGCAACCTCTCCATCGAGGACCAGGCCAACCAGGTCGACCTGGTGAAGCGCTCCGAGTCCGGCATGGTGGCCAACCCGATCACCATCCACCCGGACGCCACGCTCGCCGAGGCCGACGCCCTGTGCGCCAAGTTCCGCATCAGCGGCGTCCCGGTCACCGACCCCGCCGGCAAACTGCTCGGCATCGTCACCAACCGCGACATGGCCTTCGAGAACGACCGCTCCCGCCGGGTGCGCGAGGTCATGACCCCGATGCCCCTGGTCACCGGCAAGGTCGGCATCTCCGGTGGCGACGCCATGGAGCTGCTGCGCCGTCACAAGATCGAGAAGCTTCCGCTGGTCGACGACGAGGGCATCCTCAAGGGCCTGATCACGGTCAAGGACTTCGTGAAGGCGGAGCAGTACCCGAACGCCGCGAAGGACGCCGAGGGCCGCCTCCTGGTCGGCGCCGCGGTGGGCGTCGCGGGTGACGCCTTCGAGCGTGCCCAGGCCCTGATCGAGGCGGGCGTCGACTTCATCGTCGTCGACACCGCGCACGGCCACTCCAGGCTGGTCGGCGACATGGTCGCCAAGATCAAGTCGAACTCGTCGGGCATCGACGTCATCGGCGGCAACATCGCCACCCGCGAGGGCGCCCAGGCCCTCATCGACTCCGGCGTGGACGGCATCAAGGTCGGTGTGGGCCCCGGCTCCATCTGCACGACCCGAGTGGTCGCCGGCATCGGCGTGCCCCAGGTGACCGCCATCTACGAGGCGTCGCTGGCCGCCAAGGAGGCCGGCGTCCCGGTCATCGGCGACGGCGGCCTGCAGTACTCCGGCGACATCGCCAAGGCCCTGGTCGCCGGCGCCGACACGGTGATGCTGGGCTCGCTGCTCGCGGGCTGCGAGGAGTCGCCGGGCGAACTGCTGTTCATCAACGGCAAGCAGTTCAAGTCGTACCGCGGCATGGGCTCCCTGGGCGCCATGCAGTCCCGCGGCGACCGCCGCTCCTTCTCCAAGGACCGCTACTTCCAGGAGGGCGTCGCCTCCGACGACGAGCTGATCCCCGAGGGCATCGAGGGCCAGGTGCCCTACCGCGGCCCGCTCTCCTCGGTCGTCCGCCAGCTGGTCGGCGGCCTGCGCCAGTCGATGTTCTACGTCGGCGGCCGGACGGTCCCGGAGCTGCAGGCGAGGGGCCGGTTCGTGCGGATCACGTCCGCGGGCCTCAAGGAGAGCCACCCGCACGACATCCAGATGACGGTCGAGGCGCCGAACTACAGCCAGAAGTGATCCACGCGCGCGTGGCACACGTCCGAGGGCGGCCCCGGGGACTTCGGGGCCGCCCTCGCCGTACCTCTGGAACGGCCCCCGCCGCACCCGTCGGGGATACTGGAGGCGCTGAAACGCAGAGGGAAAGGCCACAGACGTGACTGAGATCGAGATCGGGCGCGGCAAGCGCGGCCGCCGGGCGTACGCCTTCGACGACATCGCCGTCGTCCCCAGCCGCCGTACGCGGGACCCGAAGGAGGTCTCGATCGCCTGGCAGATCGACGCCTACCGCTTCGAGCTGCCGTTCCTGGCCGCGCCCATGGATTCCGTCGTCTCTCCCGCCACCGCGATCCGCATCGGTGAGCTGGGCGGTCTCGGCGTGCTGAACCTGGAGGGGCTGTGGACGCGGTACGAGGACCCGCAGCCGCTCCTCGACGAGATCGCCGAGCTGCCCGCCGAGTCCGCGACCCGGCGCCTCCAGGAGGTCTACGCCGCCCCCATCAAGGAGGAGCTGATCGGCCGGCGCATCAAGGAGGTGCGTGACGCGGGCGTGGTCACCGCGGCCGCGCTCTCCCCGCAGCGCACGGCCCAGTTCTCCAAGGCGGTCGTCGACGCGGGCGTGGACATCTTCGTCATCCGCGGCACGACGGTGTCGGCGGAGCACGTCTCCCACTCGCACGAGCCGCTCAACCTGAAGCAGTTCATCTACGAGCTGGACGTACCGGTGATCGTCGGCGGCTGCGCCACCTACACCGCGGCCCTGCACCTGATGCGCTCGGGCGCGGCCGGTGTGCTGGTCGGCTTCGGCGGCGGCGCCGCACACACCACGCGCAACGTCCTGGGCATCCAGGTCCCCATGGCCACGGCGGTCGCGGACGTCGCGGCGGCCCGCCGCGACTACATGGACGAGTCCGGCGGCCGGTACGTGCACGTGATCGCGGACGGCGGCGTCGGCTGGTCCGGCGACCTCCCCAAGGCGATCGCCTGCGGTGCCGACGCCGTCATGATGGGCTCCCCGCTGGCCCGCGCCACCGACGCGCCCGGCAAGGGCCACCACTGGGGCATGGAGGCCGTCAACGAGGAGCTGCCGCGCGGTATGAAGGTCGGCCTCGGTACGGTCGGCACGATCGAGGAGGTCCTCACCGGCCCCTCGCACACGCCGGACGGCTCGATGAACTTCTTCGGCGCCCTGCGCCGGGCCATGGCCACCACCGGCTACAGCGAGCTGAAGGAGTTCCAGCGCGTCGAGGTGACGGTGGCGGATTCCCAGCACAGGCGGTGACACCCCGCCCGGCCTGAGCCCAGGGGCCCGGTCCACCCGTCGGGGTGGGCCGGGCCCCTTTGCGTGACGTTCGCGCGGCCAAGTGCCCAGGTGGGGGCGCGTCGGGCGGCGGAGGGGGCGCACGGTTGCCTTCGGGACGAATACGCGGGGGGAGGGCCGTGCCGGGGCGGTAGCGTCCGTGTCCGGCGACCCGGTTCTCCGGGGCGCCCCCTTCCAGGGACACGGTTCCGGACCCAGTGGCCCGGGGCCCGGCCCGGAGTCCAATGAACCGTCCACCGGGCAAATGGGCGGCCTCATGGAAGGGGGCGCGCTTATGGGCCGTCACCGCAAGCCCACCCGCTGGGACCGTATCCGTCTTCGGATGGTGAAGTGCCGGAGGAGGTGGATCTTGCGGATCTACGGAAAGTGAGCGCCCACCCCCACGAGAACTAGGGGTGGACACCTCGTTCACTTTTCGGGAGCCTGCCGCAGTAGCCCCTGCGGTGGGCTCCACCTCTTCGTACGGTACCGGATCCGCCGTCGGGCGGTGGGGTGCCGGACGGGTGGTCCTTGCGGATTTCCGGACGGTGAGCGGCCGCCCCTGGGAGAATCGGGGGCGGACACCCGTGATCCGTCGGAAGCCTGCCGCAGTGGCCGCTGCGATGGGCCCACCTCTTCGTACGGTAGCGGCCCCGCCGCCCTCGGACCACCGTCCTCTGCGGCCCGGCCACCCACGCGCCCCCGTTCACAACCGATGCGCCGTCCCCGCCGGCGTCGCCCCCCGCGTGTCCAGCAGCAGCTGCGCCTTCACCGACAGGCCCTGGAGGTCGTACGTGCGGTGCTGCTGGAGCAGGATCGTCAGGTCGGCGTCGGCGACGGCCTCGTAGAGGGAGTCCGCGCGCGGGATCGGGCGGTCGAGGACGCTCCACGCGGGGACGTGCGGGTCGTGGTAGCTGACCGACGCGCCCAGCTCCATCAGGCGCAGCGCGATCTCGCGCGCGGGGGCCCCCTGCTGGTCGGCGAGGTCCGGCTTGTAGGTGACGCCGAGCAGCAGGACGCGCGCGCCGCGGGCCGACTTGCCGTGCTCGTTCAGGAGCGCGGCGGCGCGCTGGACGACGTAGCGGGGCATGCGGTTGTTGACCTGCTGCGCCAGTTCCACCATCCGCAGGGTGCGCCCGGTCGGGCCCGCCAGGTCCTGGGGCACCGCGTGGCCGCCGACGCCCGGGCCGGGGCGGAACGCCTGGAAGCCGAACGGCTTGGTCTCGGCGCAGCGGATCACGTCCCACAGGTCGACGCCCAAGTCGTGGCAGAGCACCGCCATTTCGTTGACGAGGGCGATGTTGACCTGCCGGTAGTTGGTCTCAAGGACCTGTACGGTCTCCGCCTCCCGCACTCCACGCGCGCGTACCACCTTGTCGGTCAGGCGCCCGTAGAAGGCGGCGGCCGACTCGGTGCACGCGGGGGTGAGACCGCCGATGACCCTGGGGGTGTTGGCGGCCCCGAAGCGGCGGTTGCCGGGGTCGGCCCGGCTCGGCGAGTACGCGAGGTGGAAGTCGCGTCCCGCGCGCAGGCCGGAGCCCTCTTCGAGGAGCGGACGCAGGAACGCGTCCGTGGTGCCGGGCGGCACCGGCGACTGAAGGATCACGGTGGTGTGCGGGCGCAGCCGCCGGGCGAGCGTCCGGGCGGCGGACTCCACCTGGGTGAGGTCGAGCGCACCGTCCGCGCCCTGCGGGGTGGGGGCGCAGATGACGGCGGTGCGGACACGGCCGAGTTCGGCGGGGTTGCCGGTGGGCCGGAAACCCCGCGCGAGCATCCGGCGCAGTTCGGCGGCGGTGAGGGAACCCGTCTCGGGGCCCGTCCTGTACCCGAGGGTCGGGATGCCGGCGGCGACGGCGGCCTGGGCCAGGGGCAGGCCGAGAGGACCGAGTCCGATGACGGCGAGATCTGCGGGCATGACGTGGGCGGTCCTTCCCAGTAGCCGAAGCGGGACAGGTGCGCAAGCGCTGTGGACACAAGGAGCGAGACGCAATGTCAGACTAGGAGTAAATATGACCGATTTGCGGGATTGACGAGGTGTGTTTCCTTGTGTGTTGTCCACAGGCCGTGAGTGCGTGGTGGCCGAAGCCGGGCATCCCGGTCAGACTTTGGGCAGGGGGTGTGGGCCGGGCTCGCCCGGCGGTGCGGCCGGCGCGACGGAGCGGGAGGCAGCGGTGAGGACAGGGACACTGGGGCCGGCGCAGCGCGCCGAGGCGCTGGCGGGGATGGCCGAGCGTGAGCTGGACGTGCTGGTGGTCGGCGGCGGGGTGGTCGGGGCGGGCACGGCGCTGGACGCCGTCACACGTGGTCTGTCCACGGGCCTGGTCGAGGCGCGTGACTGGGCGTCGGGCACCTCCAGCAGGTCCAGCAAGCTGATCCACGGCGGCCTGCGGTATCTGGAGATGCTCGACTTCGCGCTGGTGCGCGAGGCCCTGAAGGAGCGCGGACTGCTGCTGGAACGCCTGGCGCCCCATCTCGTGAAGCCGGTCCCGTTCCTGTATCCGCTGCAGCACCAGGGCTGGGAGCGGCTGTACGCGGGCACGGGCGTCGCGCTCTACGACGTCATGTCGACGGCCCGCGGCCACGGCCGCGGGCTGCCGGCGCACCGGCACCTGACCCGCCGTCACGCTTTGCGCATCGCCCCCTGCTTGAAGAGGGACGCGCTGGTCGGCGCCCTGCAGTACTACGACGCGCAGATGGACGACGCCCGCTATGTGGCCACGCTGGTGCGCACGGCCGCGTGGTACGGGGCGAAGGCCGCCAACCGCGCGCGGGTGACCGGCTTCCTGCGCGAGGGCGAGCGGGTCGTCGGTGCCACGGTGCAGGACGTGGAAGGGGGCGGGGAGTACGAGATCCGTGCCCAGCAGGTCGTCAACGCGACGGGGGTGTGGACCGACGACACCCAGGCGATGGTGGGCTCACGGGGCCAGTTCCACGTACGCGCCTCCAAGGGCATCCACCTGGTGGTGCCGCGCGACCGGATCAACTCCACGACCGGGCTGATCCTGCGCACCGAGAAGTCCGTGCTGTTCGTGATCCCGTGGGGCCGCCACTGGATCGTGGGCACCACCGACACCGACTGGGACCTCGACAAGGCGCACCCGGCCGCCTCCAGCGCGGACATCGACTACCTGCTGGAACATGTGAACTCCGTGCTGGCCGTGCCACTCACGCGCGACGACGTCGAGGGCGTGTACGCGGGTCTCAGGCCGCTGCTCGCCGGGGAGTCGGACGCCACCAGCAAGCTGTCCCGGGAGCACACCGTGGCGCATCCGGTGCCCGGTCTGGTCGTCGTGGCGGGCGGCAAGTACACGACGTACCGGGTGATGGCCAAGGACGCGGTCGACGAGGCGGTGCACGGCCTCGACCAGCGGGTCGCCGACTGCGTCACCGAGGACGTGCCCCTCCTCGGCGCCGAGGGCTACCGGGCGATGTGGAACGCGCGGGCGCGCATCGCGGCACGCACCGGGCTGCACGTGGTCCGGGTGGAGCACCTGCTGAACCGCTACGGGACGATGACGGAGGAAGTCCTCGACCTGATAGCGCACGACGCCTCACTGGGCGCGCCGCTCCAGGCCGCGGACGACTATCTGCGGGCGGAGGTCGTGTACGCCGCGTCGCACGAGGGTGCGCGGCACCTGGACGACGTGCTGACCCGGCGCACCCGCATCTCGATCGAGACGTTCGACCGCGGCACGCGCAGTGCCCGGGAGGCCGCCGAGCTGATGGCGCCGGTGCTCGGATGGGACCGGGACCAGGTCGAGCGCGAGGTGGAGCACTACCGGAAGCGGGTGGAGGCGGAGCGGGAGTCGCAGCGGCAGCCCGACGACCTGACGGCGGACGCCGCACGGCTGGGGGCGCCGGACATCGTGCCGCTGTGACCGCCGGGCGGACGCAGGGTCCCGGCGGCGCCGCCGGGACCGAGGCGTTCCGGCAGCCCCGCCGACATCACTCGAACGAGTGGTGGATGGCGGGATCTCCGTTCGGGGCCGGCTCGTTCTACGGGGTGCGGGGGCAGAACTCGGCCGTGAGCAGGGCCCGTTCCAGTCCGGAGTCTGCGAACCCGTCCGTGTTCACGCGGAAGGTGAGGACACGACGGCCGTCGACGGTGGCTGCGGTGCGCACGTAGCTGCCGGAGATCCGGCCGTTGTGCCCCCACACCGTCGTGCCGCACGGAAGCCTCGCCGGATACAGCCCCATGCCGTACGAGCCGTGTGCGGCACGGGTGTCGAGCATCTCCCGCAGCCGGGACGGGGGCAGCAGTCCCCCGCCCAGCAGGGCCGCGTAGAAGCGGTCCAGATCGGCGAGCGTGGTCACCAGCTCGCCCGCCGCGCCGGCCACGCGCGGGTCGAGCTCGGTGACGTCGGAGCCGTCGGCGGCGTAGGCGCGGCCGTGCGGCGAGGGAAGCGTGGTGCGGGCGCCGGGGAAGGACGTGCCCGTCAGACGGAGAGGGGTGATGATGCGGCGCTCGGCCTCGACGGCGTACGAGTGGCCGGTGACCTGCTGGACGACCATGCCGAGCAGCACATAGTTGGTGTTGGAGTACGAGAAGCGGCCCCGGGCGGCCGGAGGGTGGGTGAGTGCGATGCGTACGGCCTGAAGCGGGGTCAGGGGCACGGTGCCCCTGGTGTCCCCGGTGAAGTCGGCCAGACCGCTGGTGTGGGTGAGCAGGGAGCGCAGGGTCAGCGCGCGGCCGTCGTTGCCCCTGCCGCGCACCAGCCCGGGCAGATGGTCCTCCACCGAGTCCGACAGGGACAGGCGGTGTTCGGCCGCCAGTTGCAGGACGACCGTCGCGATGAAGGTCTTGGTGATGCTGCCGGCGCGGAAGTGGTCGGCGGGCGCGATGCCGTGACCGGCGGCCGTGACGTGCGAGCCCGTCTCCTCACGGGCCAGCAGTGCGGCGGCGGGAGCCCCTCCCCGGGTCACGAGCAGCGGGAGCACGGAGTCCGTCGCCGGGGTCCGGGGCGCCTGGGAACTGCCCGGGGCCAGGCCGAGCAGGGCCACGGACACCGGTACGGCCAGTAGGCTTCGGCGTGTCCGGCGCGGCGGCATCGGCTTCCCTTCTGTCGGTCGGCCCATCATGCTGGACGGCACTGCAGAAGAGCAGCCCGGGGCCCGGCGGCTCCGCCCGGAGCGGCGGTGCGCGGCCCCGGCGAGGACCGCACCGGGCGGCCGTGGTACACCCCCGGGCCTCCGGGATCGCGGCATCCGCCACGCCGAGGCGTCCTCCGACGCGGGGGAGCCGCCGCAACACGGGCACCCTGGGCGTGGGGCGGTCTGTGAGTGAGGGACAATGAAGGCTCTGTCAGGGCGGGTTGCATGAGGGGACGCATGTCGGAGGCGGAGCGCGACGCGGGGACACCCCGTCAGGACCAGAGCGAACGTCTCCTCGCCGGGCGGTACCGGCTGGGAGGTGTACTCGGCCGCGGCGGCATGGGCACGGTGTGGCGGGCCGAGGACGAAACCCTCGGCCGCACGGTCGCCGTCAAGGAACTGCGGTTCCCGTCGAGCATCGACGAGGACGAGAAGCGCCGGCTCATCACGCGCACGCTGCGGGAGGCCAAGGCGATCGCCCGGATCCGCAACAACGCCGCCGTGACCGTCTTCGACGTGGTCCACGAGGACGACCGGCCCTGGATCGTGATGGAGCTGATCGAGGGCAAGTCGCTCGCCGAGGTCATCCGCGAGGACGGCGTGCTCGAACCCGGGCGGGCCGCCGAGGTCGGGCTCGCGATCCTCGACGTGCTGCGCGCCGCGCACCGCGAGGGCATCCTGCACCGCGACGTGAAGCCGTCGAACGTGCTGATCGCCGAGGACGGCCGGGTCGTGCTCACCGACTTCGGCATCGCGCAGGTCGAGGGCGACCCGTCCATCACCTCCACCGGCATGCTCGTCGGCGCCCCCTCCTACATCTCCCCGGAGCGGGCGCGCGGCCACAAGCCCGGCCCGGCGGCCGACCTGTGGTCGCTCGGCGGACTGCTGTACGCGGCGGTGGAGGGCGTGCCCCCGTACGACAAGGGGTCGGCGATCGCCACGCTGACCGCGGTGATGACCGAGCCGGTCGAGGAGCCCAGGAACGCGGGCCCCCTGAAGAACGTCATCTTCGGCCTGCTCGCCAAGGACCCGCAGCAGCGGCTCGACGACGAGGGCGCGCGGGCGATGCTCAACGAGGTCGTCCACGCACCCGATCCCGCTCAGGAGCTGCCGGTGGACGCGACCCGGGTGGTCGCGTCGCCGCCGGTGCCGGAGGAGAGCCCGGTCAGGGGCGCGGCGGGCTCCGGCGCCAAGCGGGGCGAGGAGGCCGCCGATCGGGTGCGCGGGGCGCTGCGGTCCGTACGCAAGGCCGCGGTGGCCTCGGCGGGCGCGGCCACGGCCGCCGCCGCGGCCGCGCGGACCAGGTCCAGCGGTTCCACGCAGACGGCGCCCGAGGCCGTGGCGTCCCTGCGCGCGGATGCGCCCGCCACCGGGACGTCCGGCACGGCCCGCTCCGACGGCGCCGCGGGGTCCGCACGGGACGACACGGCCGCCGACAGATCGAACTCCGGTGCGAACAAGCCGAGTTCGGGCTGGCCCATCCTGCCGGACCCGGACCGCCCGCCGCGGCCGGTGCCGCCGCCCCGGGCGCCCCTGACCGATGTGGTGCCGAAGCGCACACTGCTGATCATCGCCCTCGTCGTGGTGCTCGCGGTGCTCGGGACGGTGCTCGCGTTCAACCTCGGGGACGGCGGCAACAGCTCCCAGGACAACAAGAAGGGCACGAAGGCCGCCGCGTCCGGCAGCGCGACCCCGACCGCCGAGAGCGCCGGGAAGGGCACCGGCGGCGGCTCGCACACGGACAGCGGCAGCACGAGCGGCAGCGCCACGACCGGGCCGGACCAGGCGAACACCTCGGGCGGTTCGCCGGCCACCGGGACGGACGCCGCCGCCTCGTCCGGTTCCGCGGGCGGCGACGGCAAGGTGACGGTGCACAAGGGCCGCCAGGGCTACTCGATCGGGCTGCCGACGGGCTGGAAGTACCAGTCCTCGGACTCCGCGGGGGACCGTTTCACCGGCCCCGACGGACAGCGGCTGCTCATCGCCTGGACGTCCTCGCCCAAGGACGACCCGGTGGCGGACTGGAAGAACCAGGAGCGCTACATGACGCGCCCCCAGTACCGGCGGATCCGCATCGAGAAGGTGGACTACCGCGGCTGGAACACGGCCGACTGGGAGTTCACCTACGCCGACGGAGGCACCACCTACCGGGTCATCGACCGCGGATTCGTCGTCAACCCGCACCAGGGGTACGGGCTGATGTACACGGCGAAGGCGGCCGGGTGGGACGGCGCGCAGCGCAAGGACACCTGGACCACGCTGACCCAGACCTTCCAGCCGAAGTCATGACGTACCGCGCGTCCGGCCGGGGTTGCGCGCGGTCGCGTCGCGGGGAGATATGACATCCCGAGGTTGCAGGTTGCCTCCGGCACGTATCGTGAGGGATTGCGGACCGTACGCAATCCGGAACGGGCGGCGACACGAACGGAATTGAGCAACCGGGCGGCCGGGGGAGGCACTGTGGACGACTACGCGGGTCGAGTGCTCGCCGACCGCTACCGCCTGCCGCTGCCGCCCCCCGACGAGTACGAACGCGCCGAGACCCGGGCCTTCGACACCTACAGCGGGCAGGAAGTCCTCGTACGCCAGGTGCCGTTGCCCGAGGTCGTCGAGGCCGAGGTGCTCGACGCGGACGGGCTGCCCGAGGGATTCGTGGCACGCGACGGCCGGGCCCGCGGCGCCTCCGCCCGCACGGCGGCCACGCGCCGGCCCAGCGATCCCGCCGTACGGCGCGCCATCGAGGCCGCACAGGCCGCCGCGCAGATACCCGACCATCCCCGGCTCGACCAGGTCTTCGACGTGTTCGCCGAGGGCGGTTCGCTGTGGATCGTCAGCGAACTGGTGGCGGCGCGGCCGTTGGCGGCGCTGCTCGCCGAGCAGCCCCTGACGCCCTACCGCGCGGCCGAGGTCGCCTCCGACGTCCTCATGGCGCTGCGGGTGCTGCACGCCCATGGCTGGGTGCACCGCAACATCACCGCCCGCACCGTGCTCGTCTGCGACGACGGCCGCGTCATGCTGACCGGACTGGCGGCGGGGGCGGCGGAGGAGGCGCTGTGCGGCTACGACCCGGTGCCGCCCGCGGAGTCCGGGAGCGGCACGGGCTCGCCCGGCCGGGGCCCGGAGGGGCCGCCGCTTGGCGCCGGTGGGCCCGGCGGCGCCGTCGACGTCTCCGGTACGGGCTCCTTCGGGGCCGTGGGCGGGGTGGAGCGGGGCACGGACCCCGAGGCCGCGCGGCGGGCCGCGATCGAGGCGCGGGCGGGCGGCACGGCCCGGACCGCGGCCGCGCCCGGCGGGCCCGCCGCCGGGATGCCCGCCCTTCAGTCCGCGGAGGATGTGCGGGCGGCACGGGCCGGGGCGATCGCCGCCTACCGCGCCGGAGCGCGGGCCGCGGCACGGGTGCAGGAGGAACAGCGCGCCGACCGGGCGGCGCTGCCCGCGCCGAGGCCGGCGACCGGTTCGGGCGCCGGCACCGGCACCGTGGTACCGGCCCAGAACCCCGGCGGGCCGGCGGAACACCGGCCCGCCGCATCGCCCCCGGGGCAGATCGCCGACCCGTACGGAGTGGGCCGTACGGCCTCCTGGCACGGCGCGGCACCGCGCCCGGCGGCACCGGTCGGCGGCACCGACCGCACCGCACCACCCGGCGGGCCGTCCGCACCCCACAACGGCATCGGCGCCGGCCCGTACGAGGACGCGGTCCCGGGCACGCCTGCCGCCGAGGGCGGTGTCCCCGGCCCCGCCGTCAGCGCGGGCGCCCCCGCGGCCCCCTGGGGGCAGCGCGGCCCGGCCACCCCCCTCGCCGCCGAGCGGGCGCGCCAGGCGCGGATGGCCGTCGTCGGGCCCGTCACCGAGCGGTGGGCACCCGAGCAGGCGGGCCCCGTGCACGAGAACTGGCAGCTGGCCGCGCCCATCGGGCCCGCGACCGACCTGTGGGCGCTGGGCGCGCTGCTGTTCCGGGCCGTGCAGGGGCATGCGCCGTATCCCGAGGAGAGCACCGCCGAACTGGTCCAGCTCGTGTGCGCCGAACCGCCCGCCTTCGCCGAGGAGTGCGGTCCGCTGCGCCCGGTCGTGGAGTCGCTGCTGCGTCAGGACCCGACCGACCGGCTCGACTTCGAGGAGCTGCGCGGCTGGCTGCGCTCCCTCGTCCGGTCCGCGCCCGAGCCCGAGGCGGGGGCCCATGTCGTCGCGGCGCCGCCCGTCGACCCGCGCCGGCTGCCGATCGTGCGCCGCCGGGGCGAGCTGGTCCGCCGGCGCCGCGCCGGGCTCCCGGCGGCCACCCACGCCCGCCACCGGCGCGCCAGGGACGATCGGGCACCCAGGCCCCGGCGCCTGGGCCGCACCCTGCTCCTGCTGATCCTGCTCGTGCTGGCCGCGGTGATCGCCTACGCCATGGTGTTCATGCCCAAGGCCGGCAGCGCCGACGGCACGTCGGGGCAGCGCACCGGTGCGGCCGGGGACGCCGGCCCCGCCCCGCGGCAGTCCGGCTCGGGCGGCGCCCCGGGGCCCGGTCAGGGCGGCTCCCCGGAGCCCGGCGAGAGCGGTGCCGAGAGCCCCTCGTCGTCGGCCGGTTCGCCCCAGACGCAGACCAGCGACCCGGAGGTCGCCCAGGGCTTCACCCTGCGCAAGGACCCCGAGGGCTTCAGCGTCGCCGTCGCGAACGGCTGGGACCGCGCCCCGAGGAACGGGCGAGGCCAGGTCGTCTACTCCCAGGGCGACTTCGAGCTGATCGTCGTGCCCGGACGCGACAGCACCAGCAGGTACGGCGGCGATCCGCTGACCTACCAGCGGGAGTCGGAGCCCGAACTGCAGCCCTTCCGCGACTCGACCTGGGCCACCTCCAGCGGGATGCGGCGCATCGACGTGGGCGGACGGACCATGGCCGAGGGGCAGTTCACCTGGACGGACGGCGACGGACGCGAACTGTACGTGCGCAATCTCGCGGTCATCGTCGGCGGCCGCTACCACGTGCTGCAGGTCCGCGGCCCGGAGGCCGAACGCGACGAGGTGACCCGGCTGTACGAGCAGGCCGAACAGACATACAGAGTCGTCGGCTGACCGCGCGTCACGGGGCGCGGTCCGATTGCGCTGAGTGTGCGGTGGTTCCGTCCCGTACGTGGAAGGGAGAACCGTCACAGTGCGGTCTCCGAACGACCCCGCCGGTTCCCTGTGCGGGGGCCGCTCTTTACTCTGACCTCGTCAAGACCATTGCGGGGAAACGTGAATCAGATGCAGGGCCTGCTCCTCGCGGGCCGCTACCGGCTCGTCGACTCGATCGGCAGCGGTGGCATGGGCAGGGTGTGGCGCGCCCACGACGAGGTGCTGCACCGGGCGGTCGCCATCAAGGAGCTGACCGCCGCCCTGTACGTCACGGAGAGTGACCGTGCCGTACTCCTCGCCCGGACCCACGCCGAGGCGCGGGCCGCCGCTCGCATCAACCACTCGGCCGTGGTCACCGTCCACGACGTCCTGGAGCATGACAACCGGCCGTGGATCGTCATGGAGCTGGTCGAGGGCGGCTCGCTGGCCGACGCGGTCAAGGAGCGCGGGCGTGTCGACCCCGCCGAGGCCGCCCGCATCGGCCTGTGGGTGGCGCGAGCCCTGCGGGCCGCGCACGCCGCGGGCGTGCTGCACCGCGATGTGAAGCCCGGCAACGTCCTGCTCGCCGCCGACAAGCGCGTGCTGCTCACCGACTTCGGGATCGCGCAGGTCGAGGGTGACACGACCATCACGCGCACCGGAGAGATCGTCGGCTCCGTCGACTACCTGGCGCCCGAGCGCGTCCGCGGCCACGACCCGGGTCCCGCCTCCGACCTGTGGGCGCTCGGCGCCACGCTCTACACGGCGGTGGAGGGCAGGTCGCCGTTCCGGCGGACCTCGCCGCTGACCACCATGCAGGCCGTCGTCGACGAGGATCCCGCGCCGCCGCGGTTCGCGGCCGCCCTGGAACCGGTGATCTCGGCGCTGCTGCGCAAGGACCCGGCGCACCGGCCCGGTGCCGCGGAGCTGGAGCAGATGCTGGCCGAGGCCGCGGAAGGACGGCGGCCGAGGGCGGCACAGGAGTACGTGGCGACGCAGCACGTGCACCTGAACGGCGACGGTGACACGACCGCCCACGTGCCCGGTCCCCAACAGGCGCGCGACGCGGGGACCGCGGGCGGCACCCTGCACCAGCCCGCTCTGCCGCCCCCGCCCCGCAGACGCCGCGGTCGCACGGTCGCGCTCGTCCTCGCGGTGGCCGTGGCCGTCGGAGCGGCGGGCGCCGTGGCCGCGGACCACTTCGGCGGGCGCAGCGACGCCGGCGCCGGGCCCACCACCACACCCTCCGCGACGCCCTCCCCCGGAAAGAGCACGAATCAGGCCGCGAGCACCGTGCCGGAAGGCTGGGTACGTGTGCCGGATCCCGCGGGCTTCAGCCTCGTCCTGCCCGGCAAGCGCTGGAAGCGGAAGGTGTTCGACGCCTTCCAGACCGACTACTCGCCCGACGGCGGCAGGCACTTCATCCGCATCGCGATCGACGACTCGCCGGACTTCGACGACCCGCACGAGCACCAACTCGACCTGGACCAGCAGCTCCGGCGGCTCGTCGACTACAAGCGCATCACGCTGGAGTCCGACATCTACCGGGACTGCAGGGGCTCCCGGTGGGAGTACACCTGGACCGCGCTGGCCAAGGACACACGGTTCCCCGGGCCGCGTCACGCCGTCGAGGAGACGTACATCGGCCGTGACGGCGTCGAGTACGCCATCTACATGTCCGGCCCCGCCGCGGACTGGCCGACCACGAGCACCCAGTTCGACGCGGTGCTGCGGGGGTGGCGACCCCCGTCGGGCTGACGGGACACGGCGACGCGTCCCCGGACGCCTCCGCCCGTACGCGTCCCCGGACGCCTCCGCCCGTACGCGTCGCCGGTGCGCGTCCTCGGTGCGCGTTCCCGTACGCCCTTCACGCCCCGCTCGTGCGCCCGCGTACGTCGTATGTCGGCCACCCTGAGCACGGCGTCCCGGAGGGTTGACCTGTGGTGCGGCATGATGGGGCGCATGGGGACCGAGGGGGAGAATGTCCGTGTCATAGCGGGGCGCTACCGGCTTCAGGAGCGGATCGGCCGGGGCGGCATGGGCGTCGTCTGGCGGGCCACCGACCAACTGCTCGGCCGGCAGGTGGCGGTGAAGGAACTCGTCGTCGATCCCTCGCTCTCCGCAGAGGAGGCCCGGCTGCAGCGCGAGCGCACCCTGCGCGAGGCGCGCGCGGTCGCACAGTTGCGCCACCCGCACATCATCGTCGTCCACGACGTCGTCGCGCACGACGAGCAGCCCTACCTCGTCATGGAGTTGATCGACGGCGCCTCGCTGGCCGAGCACATCGCCCGGAACGGCCCCGTCGACGCCCGGGAGGCGGCGCGCATCGGCATCGCGCTGCTGGGCGCGTTGCGCTGTGCGCACGGCGCGGGCGTGCTGCACCGCGACCTCAAGCCCGCGAACGTCCTGCTGGAGGCGGGCACCGACCGTGTCGTCCTCACCGACTTCGGCATCGCGCAGGTCGCCGGGGCCACCACGCTCACCGAGAGCGGCTCCTTCGTCGGCTCACCCGAATACACCGCCCCGGAGCGGATGTCCGGCGACCGGACCGGGCCCGCGTCCGACCTGTGGTCGCTGGGCGCGCTGCTGTGCGCGGTCCTGAGCGGCGAATCGCCGTTCCGCCGCGACTCGCTGGGCGGGATCCTGCACGCGGTCGTCGTCGACGAGATCCGTCCGCCCGCGCAGGCGCAGCCGGTCCTGCCCGTCGTACGAGGACTGCTGGAGCGCGACCCGGACCGGCGCCTGGACGCCGCCGAGGCCGAGCGGCTGCTGCGGGAGTTCCTGGAGACGGGACGTACGCCGCGGGCGCCCGTGGCGTACACGCCGACGCAGCGGGACGTGCCCCGGCGTGCGGCGCACTCGCCGCCCCGGGCGGCAGGCGAGGCCGCGGCCCCGTCCGCGGCCGCCGGATCGCGGCCGGGGCCGTACCCGGCGCGGGGTGTGCTCGTCGCCGCCGCCCTCGTCGCGGCCATGGTGGGTGCGGGCGTCTCGGCGGCGGCACTGCTGATGCACGACGGCGGCAACGGCGGCCGGACGCCGTCGAGTTCCGGGCCGCAGCGTGCGTCGCCGGGCACGACGTCGGCGTCCGCGCCGGTCCCGGAACCCGCGCCCACGGTGACGGTGACGCGCTCGCCGTCGTCCGCGTCGGCCACACCCCGTACGGCGCCCTCGGGATACCGGCTGGTCCGGGACCCCGACGGGTTCTCGCTCGCGGTGCCGGACGGGTTCACCCGCAGCCCGCAGGGAGAGCGCGTCTTCTATCTGTCGCCGGGGCGCACCTTCCGCATCGGCGTCAAGACGGCGGACCCCGAGACCGGAGGCCCGCTGGCGGTGATGCGGCGCGCGGACGCGAGCGGGCCGTCCACGAACCCGGGTTACCGCGACGGCCGGGTCACCTCGACCTCGCACGGGGGAGGCCCTGCCGCGCTGTGGGAGTTCACGTGGAACGGCTTCACGGCCGCGGAGGGCCCGCGGCACACCTACGACCTGTGCTGGGAGCAGGGCGGCCGGATGTACGACGTGTGGGTGTCGGCGCCGGTCGGGAAGGTGAGGGAGGCGAAGGAGTACTTCGACGTGGCGGTGGACACGTTCGCACCGGGGTAGTCCGTACGGCGTACCGGTCCAAAAGGGAGATAGGCCGCGAGGCGCGTCACGGGTCTGTGACCGGAATCAGGCGGGGGTGGATGGCGAAGCACCCGGCGCGATAAGCATGACCGTATGAGCAACTACGGGGGAGGGCCTTACCGGTCCGACGAGCCGACGAGTTTCGGACTGCAACCGCCGCAGCCGGGTGCGCCGTACCCGGGGAACCCGTACGCCCAGCCGCAGCCGCAGCCGCAGCCGCAGCCGCGGTCCCAGCCAGAGCCCTCGTCCCAGCCCCATGCGGCCCCCACCCAGGTCGTGCCCGAGGCACCGCGGGACCCCGGTGCCGGGCGGCTGATCGCCGGGCGCTACCGGCTGCTGGCGAAGCTCGGCCACGGCGGCATGGGCACGGTCTGGCGGGCCAAGGACGAGACGGTCGACCGTGAGGTCGCCGTCAAGGAACCCCGCGTCCCCGACCACCTGCCCGAACGCGAACAGGCCACCGCCTTCGAGCGGATGCGGCGCGAGGCCCGCGCCGCCGCCCGCCTCGACCACCCGGCGGTCGTGAACGTGCACGACGTGGCCGTGGTGGACGACCGGCCGTGGATCGTGATGGAGCTGGTGCAGGGCCGCTCCCTCGGAGATGCGCTGCAGGAGGGCACGCTCGGGGTGCGCGAGGCGGCGAGGATCGGCCTGGAGGTCCTCGGCGCGCTGGAGGCCGCGCACGCGGCGGGCATCCTGCACCGTGACGTGAAACCCGACAACGTCCTGCTCGGTTGGCACGACCGCGTCGTCCTCACCGACTTCGGGATCGCGCAGATCGAGGGCGAGACCAGTCTGACGGACACGGGCGGCTTCGTGGGCTCGCCCGAGTACATCGCGCCGGAACGGGTGCTGGGCCAGCGCCCCGGCCCGGCGTCGGACCTGTGGTCGCTGGGCGTGGTGCTGTACGCGGCGACGGAGGGCGTCTCACCGTTCCGCCGCACCAACACCCCCGCCACCCTCCAGTCGGTCCTCAACTCCACCCCGGCGGCTCCCGCCTCGGCGCGCGGCCCGCTCGCCGACGCCATCAACGGCCTGCTGAACAAGGACCCCTCGCGCCGTCCGAACGCGGCCGAGGTCCGCCGGCTGCTGGAAGAGGCGGCGCGGCCGCCGCAGCCGACGCAGCCCGTGCAGATCGCTGTCCCCGGCGCCGCCGCCGGCAAGGGCGTCCGCCTGGGCCGCGGGCCGCTCCTGGGCATCGGCGCGGGCGTCGTCGCGGCGGCCCTGGCGGCGTACCTGCTCATCGCGGACCCGTTCGCGGGCCCACTGCCGGACGGCTGGAAGCAGCGCGAGGAGAAGGTGCTGGGCGCGACGCTGGCAGTGCCCGCGGACTATCAGCCGGGCCGGCCCACCAAGGACGACGCGGACAAGAACTGGGTGACGTACACCGACTGGAGCGGCAGCATCTGGATCGGGCTGCACCTGGACCGGAGGTCCGAGGACCCCAACCACCAGATCAAGGACTCGGCGGCGGCCCAGATGTACGCCGACAACGGCGACTTCAAGCAGAACGGCGCGTACGCCCTCGACATGCCGGCGGCCCCGAAGACGAAGACGGACCCGAAGCAGAGCACGTACCACGGCAGGCAGGCGGCCGAGAACACGGTCGTCTACACGACCGACGACAGCCAGAACCCGCGCCCCCGGGAGCTGAAGCTCTTCTACTACAAGGACTCCGCGGGCAACATGTACAAGCTGACGGTCAGTTACCCGGGCAAGGGCGACTTCACGGACCGGGGCCGCGAGGTGGCGAGGGCCGCGATGGCGAACCTGGACATCCACAAGCTCTAGGACGGCGCCGGCTTCCGCGTCGACAAGCGGGCGTTGCGCACGATAATCATGGGGGATGAGCAACGACGGTGGCGGCACGGGCGCCAAGGGCCGTGTGATCGGGGGCCGTTACCGGCTGATCGAGCGCATCGGCTCCGGCGGGATGGGCACCGTGTGGCGGGCGCTGGACGAGCTGGTCGAGCGGGACGTCGCCGTCAAGCAGCCTCATCTGCCCGGTGACCGGGAGGCCGAGAGCCACCGGCGGGCCGCCAACCGTCTGTACCGCGAGGCCCGCGCCGCCGCCCGTGTCGACCATCCTTCGGCGGTCTCCATCCACGACGTGGTCGTCGAGGACGGACTCCCCTGGATCGTCATGGAGCTGATCCGCGGTGAGTCCCTGCACGAGGTGCTCCGACGCGGCCCGCTGGAGCCCGCCGAATCCGCCCGTATCGGCCTCGCCGTCCTCGGTGCACTGCGCGCAGCGCACGCCGTCGGCATCGTGCACCGTGACGTCAAGCCCGCCAACGTCCTGCTCGGCCCGCATGACCGCGTCGTCCTCACCGATTTCGGCATCGCCCACATCCAGGGCGAGGAATCCCTCACCGTGAGCGGGGAGTTCGTCGGCTCGCTGGAGTTCATCGCGCCGGAGCGGATGTCCGGGCGGGGCGCCGGGCCCGCCTCCGACCTGTGGTCGCTGGGCGTGCTGCTGTACGCCGCCGTCGAGGGACGGTCCCCGTTCCGCCGTACGGCGCCGGAGTCCACGCTCGCCGCGATCCTCGCCGACGATCCGCCCGAGCCGAAGCGGGCCGGGCCGCTCGGGCCGCTCGTCCTGCGGCTGCTGGTGAGGGAACCGGAGCGGCGGCCCGGCGCGGAGGAGACCGGTGCGGTGCTGGAGGCGGTCGCCGAGGGGCGGCCCGCACCGGAACCGGACGGTGCCGGCCCCGACGCCGTACCGCACACGGAACCGCAGACGGAACCGCAGACGGAACCGCAGACGGAACCGCAGACGGAACCGCAGACGGAACCGCAGACGGAACCGCAGACGGAACCGCAGACGGAACCGCAGACGGAACCGCAGACGGAACCGCAGACGGAACCGCAAGCCCCATCGCAGGCAGAACCACGGACAGAGCCACAGACGGAACCGCGACCAGATCCGCAAGCGGCGCCGCAACCAGAACCGCAAGCCCCATCGCAGGCAGAACCGGCGCCCGCGCTGCTCTCCGCCCCCGTGACGGAAACCGTCCCCGCCGCGAGACCGCGGCGCCGCACCCCGCGAGGCGCCGTCCCCCTCGCCCTGCTCGGCGCCGTTGTCGCGGGCGGCACCTGGCTCGTCACGTTCCTCTTCGGCGGTCCCGACAGCGGGGCGGCCACGGAGCACACGGCGACCTACAGCTCGGCCCCCGCCGCCGTGTCGAGCCCCACCGCCGCCCCGGGCCCTACCGCCGTCGCCTGGGCCGCCCACCGGGAGGAGGCCATGAAGGCCGTCCTCTTCCTGCCGAGCGTGTACAAGGAGTCCGCCAGGCAGGGCGGCGCCGGCGACCAGCCCCGGCTCGTGGTCTACGAAGCCGACGGGATCACCGTCCGTCTCACCCGGTGGGACAGGGCGCCCGGTTCCCCGATGAGCCGGGCGCAGGCGGCGCACCGCACCTGGGACGGCTACACGGGCGACGCGCGGACGCAGTACACCCGCACCCGTTTCCACGGTGACGAGGCCGCCCTCGCCGACACCGCCTTCGGCCTGGCCGGCTCCCCGACCCGCATCATGCAGCTGTTCGTGCTGACCGGCGACGGCGGCATGTACGAACTGCGGGTCGACATGCCCAAGGGGACGGTGGACGAGAAGAAGGGAACGGCGGTGTTCAAGGAGGCCCGTAACCGTCTTGAGATCGGAAGAGACTGAACCGTGTCCAGCCGCCACCGAACAATGCCCTGATCAGCGCGTTTCCTGCCAGTGATCACTGGCGTCATGTGAGCACTCGGTGAATCCCTATTACCGACGGGTACACAAACGCTCCGGCCGGGCATACCCTGCGCCTCATGACGGACTCCCAGGCCCCGGAGAAGGCCATAGACGCGACCGGTACGGGTACGGCCGGCACGAACCCCCTCGCACCCGCCCCCGCCGGTGCCCGCACCGCCGTCGACGTGGTCACGCCGGAGCTGGTCGCCCAGCTCACCACGGGCGTGGCCGGCTCCGGCCGCACCGCCAACCACACGCCGTTCACCGGCGAGAAGCTGGCCGATCTGCCGGAGTCCACCCCCGAGGACGTGGCGCAGGCGTTCGAGCGGGCCCGCGCGGCCCAGCCCGTCTGGGCGGCCACCCCCGTGCGGCAGCGCGCCGCCGTCCTGCTCCGCTTCCACGACCTGGTGCTCGCCCGCCAGGCCGAGATCCTCGACCTGATCCAGCTGGAGACCGGCAAGGCCCGGCTGCACGCCCACGAGGAGGTGCAGGCCGTCGCCGTCGCGGCCCGGCACTACGGCCGCAAGGCACCCTCGTACCTGAAGCCCAAGCGGCACGCCGGTGCCATGCCGACGCTCACCCGGGTCACCGAACTGCGCCATCCGCGGGGCGTCGTGGGCCAGATCGCCCCCTGGAACTACCCCCTGGAGCTGTCGGTCGGCGACGCGCTGCCGGCCTTCGCCGCGGGCAACGCCGTCGTGATGAAGCCCGACACCGAGACCTGCCTGACCGCGCTGTGGGCGCGCGATCTGCTGATCGAGGCCGGGCTGCCCGCCGACGTCTTCCAGGTCGTCATCGGCGACGGTCCGGTCGTCGGCCCCGAGGTGGTCAAGCACGCCGACTACGTCTCCTTCACCGGCTCCACCCGCACCGGCCGCCAGGTCGCGCAGAGCGCCGCCGCCCGTCTCGTCGGCGTCTCCCTCGAACTCGGCGGCAAGAACGCCATGCTGGTCCTACAGGACGCCGACGTCGACAAGGCGGCCGCGGGCGCGGTGCGCGCGTGCTTCTCGTCCGCGGGCCAACTGTGCATCTCCATCGAGCGGTTGTACGTCCACGAGTCGATCGCGGACGCCTTCCTGGAGCGGTTCGTCGCCCGCACCAAGGCGATGCGGCTCGGCAACTCCCTCGCGTACGGCGCCGACATGGGCTCGCTGGTCGGCGAGCGTCAACTGGCCGCCGTCACCCGGCATGTCGACGAGGCCGTCGCCAAGGGGGCGAAGGTCCTGGCCGGCGGGGTCGCCCGCCCGGACATCGGCCCGTACTTCTACGAGCCCACCGTCCTCGACGGCGTCGAGGCACCGATGTCGGTGTGCACGGAGGAGACCTTCGGACCGGTCGTGTCGATCTACCGCTTCAGCACCGAGGACGAGGCGATCGAGCGCGCCAACTCCACCCCGTACGGCCTGAACTCCTCCGTGTGGACGAAGGACGGCCGACGCGGCCGGGCGGTCGCCGCCCGGCTGCGCACGGGCACGGTCAACGTCAACGAGGGTTATGCGCCCGCCTACGGCAGCGTCCAGTCGCCCATGGGCGGCATGAAGGACTCCGGGCTCGGCCGCCGCCACGGCTCCGAGGGCATCCTCAAGTACACCGAGGCCCAGACCGTCGCCCACCAGCGGCTGCTGCCGATGGCACCGTCCCTCGGCATGGACGACGAGAAGTACGCGGCGTTCATGAGCCGCAGCCTGAGAGTCATGAAGGCGCTGCGGCTGCGCTGACGCGCGCCGATCGCACCAGCCTCGAACGTCCTCAACGAGGAGAGCACGTGTCACAGGAGAACTCCGCCCGCACCCAGGGCGAACACCCGGACGAACGGAACGAACCGGCCGGTGGACCAGCCGCGGAATCGGCCGCGGAACCGACTGGGGAATCGACCGGGGAGCGGCCCGACGCCCCGACCTACGACTACGACGTCATCGTCGTCGGCTCCGGCTTCGGCGGCTCCGTCACCGCCCTGCGGCTGACCGAGAAGGGCTACCGGGTGGGTGTCCTGGAAGCGGGGCGCCGCTTCACCCGCGACTCCCTGCCGAAGAACTCCTGGGACCTCAGGAACTACCTGTGGGCACCGGCTCTCGGCCTGTACGGCATCCAGCGCATCCATCTGCTGGGCAACGTCATGGTGCTGGCGGGCGCCGGGGTGGGCGGCGGCTCCCTCAACTACGCCAACACCCTCTACGTGCCGCCGCAGCCGTTCTTCGACGACCCGCAGTGGAAGGACATCACCGACTGGCAGGACGAACTGAAGCCGTACTACGACCAGGCGCGGCGCATGCTGGGCGTGCGGCTCAACCCGACCATGACCCCGTCGGACGTCCACCTCAAGGCCGCCGCCCAGCGGATGGGCTTCGGCGACACCTTCCACATGGCACCGGTCGGCGTCTTCTTCGGCGACGGCGACGACGCCGGCGGAAGCGCCCGGGTCACGCCCGGCGAAGAGGTCCCCGACCCGTACTTCGGGGGCGCGGGGCCGGCCCGCCGGGCTTGCACCGAGTGCGGGGAGTGCATGACGGGCTGCCGCCACGGCGCCAAGAACACCCTCAACGAGAACTACCTCTACCTCGCCGAGAAGGCCGGCGCCGTCGTCCACCCGATGACGACGGTCGTCTCGGTCACGGACGACTCACGGGGCGGGTACGCCGTCACGGCCCTCCCCACGGACAAGAAGCGCAAGGGGAAGGAGCGGACCTTCACGGCGCGCCGGGTCGTCCTCGCGGCGGGCACGTACGGTACGCAGACGCTGCTGCACCGCATGAAGGTGAGCGGGCAGCTCCCGCACCTGTCGGACCGCCTGGGCGACCTGACCCGCACCAACTCCGAGGCGCTGGTGGGCGCGCAGACCGACGGACGCCGCTACCGCAAGGCGCACGGCACCGAGGTCGACTTCACCCGCGGCGTCGCGATCACCTCCTCGGTCCACCCGGACGGGAACACCCACATCGAACCGGTCCGCTACGGCAAGGGCTCGAACGCGATGGGCGGCCTGTCGGTCCTCCAGGTCCCGTACGCGGAGGGCTCCTCCCGGGCCCTGGCCTGGCTCGGGAACGTGGTGCGCCACCCGTGGCTGATGGCCCGGTCCCTCTCCAACCGCCGCTGGTCGGAGCGGACCATCATCGGACTGGTCATGCAGTCGCTGGACAACTCCCTGACGACGTACCTGAAGCCGAAGGGCCCCGGCAAGGGCCTGCTGACGGCCCGGCAGGGCCACGGTGCCCCCAACCCCAAGCAGATCAAGGCCGCTTCCGAGGCGGCGTCGGCGATCGCCGAGGAGATCAACGGCTTCCCGGGCAGCAACGTGGGCGAGCTGATGGGCACGCCGCTGACCGCGCACTTCCTGGGCGGCTGCCCGATCGGCGCCTCGCCCGAGACGGGCGTGATCGACCCGTACCACCGGCTGTACGGCCACCCCGGCATCTCGGTGGTCGACGGAGCGGCGGTCTCGGCGAACCTGGGCGTCAACCCCTCCCTGACGATCACCGCGCAGGCCGAGCGCGCCATGTCGTACTGGCCCAACAAGGGGGAGGCGGACCCGCGCCCGCAGCAGGGAGCGCCCTACGAACGGCTCAAGCCGATCGAGCCCGGCCGTCCCGCGGTACCGGCGGAGGCGTTCGGCGCCCTGCGCCTGCCGTTCCTGGAGGTGCCGACGGTGCCGCCGAAGAAGGACGCCGTCGGCTGACGGCGACCGGGTCAGGGGTGAGCCGCGGCGGGCGCCCGGCTCACCCCAGGTGCGCGACGAAGGCCCGCCAGGCGTCCGGGCCGAAGCGGATCACCGGGCCGGCGGGACGCTTGCTGTCGCGGACGGGGACGAAGGCCGGTATGCCGTCGGCGACTTCGACGCACTCGTTGTTGCCGCCGCTGAAGGTGCTGCAGCGCCACCTCGCGTCCGACAGGTCCGGCGTGCTGTGGCCTGCGGTGTTCATGTCCTGTGCTCCTTGGACCTGCGTCGGATGACCGTGCGGGATTCCACAGGAGAGAGCGCGGACGTACGAGCGGCATCGAACAGCTCCTGATACCGGGCGACCTCTGCTTCTCGTTCCAGCCACATGGAGCCCGTGGGGTTGTCCGCCAGCACCACGTCGAGCGCCGCCTCCTCCGGGAAACCCAGTACTACATACGGCCCGAACATACTCGCATGGGCTCCGCGGGAGAACGGAAGGACCTGGATGGTCACGTTGGGCTTCTCGGACGCGATCAGAAGCCACTCCAGCTGAGCCTTCATCACCTCGGCTCCACCGACTTGCTGGAGGAGCACGGCCTCCGAAAGGACCGCCCAGAGGCGCAAGGGGGAGTCGTTGGTGAGACGCTCCTGGCGGGCGAGACGCACCTGGACGAACTTCTCGATCTCGTCCGCCGTCTGCCACTGGCGGGAGGCGACCGTCACGGCACGCGTGTACTCCGGCGTTTGCAGCAGGCCGGGCACCAGTTGAGCTTGGAAGGTGCGGATGGTCCCCGCCATGGCCTCCAGCGCGATGTAGTCGCGATAGGTGTCGGCGAGCACTGACCCGTACTGGTTCCACCACCCTTGCCTGCGACGGTGGTTGGCCTTTCGGGCGAGCGCGCCGAGTCGGCTGCGAAGCTCGGTGTCCGTCACCCCGTAGGCAAGCAACATCGCGGTGAGATCGGGCAGCCGGACGGCCACTCGGCCGTTTTCGATCCGGCTGATCTTTCCTTTCGTGCAGTCGAGCGCTTCAGCTGCCTGGGCAGTGGTCAGCCCGGCGGATTCACGCAGTCTGCGCAACTCGTCGCCGAGTTGGCGTCCGAGAACTGTCGACCGGTTGATGGTGGCGCTCATCGCAGGCATGGGCACCACGTTTAGCAGTGTGGTCGACGAGATGAGGCCGGCTTAACCCGAAAGGACGAACATTGGCGCCACCTCATTCGGAAACGTTGCAGATGCGCATGATGCGTGCGCATTCTGCCGGTGTGTCCGCGACTCCAACCCCAGCCGTGCGCAGGGCATTTCGTCGCCACATCGAATCCAGAGGAGGTCGTCCGTGACCGCATCCAAGGAAGTCGCCTTCCGCCTACCCCGCAGCCACCGCAGTGTGCCCAGGGCGCGTGCGCTGCTGCACGCGGTGCTGGGCGACTGGGGTGTCGGCCAGGACGTCCTGGAGTCGGCGGAGTTGGTGCTGTCGGAGCTGGTGACCAACGCGCTGCGCGTGCCCGTGCCCAGTGACCGCCAGGTGGGCGTACGGATCACACGCTCGGTCGGCGAGGGGCTGCTGCGCCTGGAGGTGAGCGATGCCGGAGGAGGCAGGCCCGAGGTGCGGGAGCCCGGCGACCACGAGACGGGCGGCCGCGGGCTGCTGCTGGTGGCGGCGCTGGCCCATCGCTGGGGTTTCGAGGAGCGCGCGGCCGGGATCGGGAAGACGGTGTACGCCGAACTGAAGGCCCCGGACATCGTTGTCGAGCCGGTCGTGAGGGAGGTGGCGGCGGTCATGGTCCGTCGAGGGCAGCGGGTACGGGTGTGGGGCGAATGGCGGACGGTCGTCGGGGTCCGCGACGAGGGGGACGCGGCAGGGGCGCCCGCGGTGGTGCTGGCGCTGGACGAGGGTCCGGCACTGCGCGTGCGGGCGACGGAACCGCTGGCCGTGCGGCAGGGGACACGGTAGGCAGGGAAGGGCGTCGTCCAGACGGCGAGCAACCGGCTGCACAGCCGGGCGTCTGCCCCGGCGTACTCGCGGCCCGACGGCGTGCCGAAGGGCCTGCACCCCCCTCCGTGTGCAGGCCCTTCGGGCTTGGCGGGGGCGGCGTGTACCGCCCCTGCTGCATGTGCTGCGTCGTGACGCCTACCGTGCGTCCTTACGCGGCGGCGTTCGAACCGGCACCCTTGCGGCGACGGACGGCGAACAGCGCACCGGCACCGAGGACGACGGCGACACCGCCGACGAGGCCGATGGTCGGCACCGCGGAGGAAGAACCGGTTGACGCGAGCTTGCCGGTGACCGGGAGCTGCTCGGAGCCGCCCTGGGGCTTCATGTCGGTCTTGGGCTTTTCGGTCGGCTTGTCGCCGGTGGGCTTGGCATCGCCTTCGTCGGCCGGCTTGCTGCCCGCCTTGAGAACGGTGAACTCGTAGACGTCACCGTTGCCGTTGCACGCCGTGCCCTTGCCCGCGTAGACAGCGCTGCTCATGGCGAACGACGAACCGGCCGGAGCCTTGGCGTCGATCCGCACGCGCAGGTCCATGTCGACCTTGGCACCCTTGTCGATGGCGTCGATGATGCCGACAAAGGTGCCGGTGGCGACGGTTGCGTCGTTCGCATTTCCGTCGCTGTAACTGTCCTGGTAGGAGTCCGTCCACTTGCCGGTCTCCGGGTCCTTGTACTGAAGCTGGGCGAGATCCCATGCGAGGGAGTCGTCCATGTTCACATCGTCGGCGTACTCGGTGAACGTGTTGACCCAGACGTTCTTCAGGTCGGCGTCCGAGTTGTTCTTCACCGAGAAGGTGAAGTCGTGCCAGCCGGAGCCCGCGACGATCTTGTTCGGCAGGCCCTTGACCGTGACCGCGAGATTGTCGTCGATGTTGTACTCGTCGCACTCATCGGGGGTCCACTCGTCAGACCCGGCCGACTTCGACGGGGCGACACCCTGCGTCGTGGGGGTGCTCTGCCCGTCCGACGAACTGGACTTCTCATCGGAAGAGGTGCTCTGCTCGTCCGACGGGGTGCTCTGGGCGTCGGAGGGAGTGTTCTGCTGGTCCGACGGGGTGGACTTCTCGTTGGACGGGGTGCTCTGGTTCTCTGCCGAGAGGGAACCGTCCGTCCCGGTCGAAGAACTCGCCGACGGGGACGGGCTCTCGGCCGCGACCGCGACCGGAGCCGACACGAGGGCCAGCTGAGCTACGACTGCGGTTGCGGCCGCGGTAACCATGGCGCGGCGAAGCTTCATGAAGACCTCAAGAAGTCTGGTGTGCTGCGGCGCGGCAGCACGCGATCGGAGGAGGTCTCCGCGTGTGGGGCGCGGGTGTGACCGTTGGTTGCGTAGGTGAGACCGGCGACCCCTCGGGAGGGTTGCTCCCCATCTCACAGAATTCTTATGTGAGGTAGGTCACGGGTGGAGTGCCCCTCGGCCTGATTCCGCTCGTGGACACAGACCGCGGAGGTGGTACGGACCCTGAGCGCGGCATGTGAGGAGCAACCGGCAGGCGCCGTTCACGCGGACGGATGTGACGACAGGGCCGGCCAACGCAAAGGGCCCCGCGGCGGGGGGAGGTGCCGCGGGGCCCTTCTTGCGTCAGCACCGGCGTCAGGGCGGCGCCGGTGCCTCGGAGCGGCGCCGGGGGGAGTGCGCCGCTGGTTCATGGGACCGCCCGGTGGTGTGCCCGGCGCCCTCGGGGAGCGCGCCCGGTGTGGACCATTGGCGGTCGCTGTGCGGAGAGCTGGGATACGTCTGTCTGCGGAGCCGGCCGTTCTTCGCATCGTGCTGGACCGCCCCGGCCTCCGCAACCGTTTCGACCGCACCTGAACGGATTCCGCCGGCCGGCTCCGGGCGTCCCCGGAGCCGGCCGTTTACTGGTGACCGGGCTGCTGTCCCCTGCCGTCCGGTCACATCCCTGGAGCGAGGTCCCACGACGCACAGCACGATCCGTACGCCTCATCGCTCCAGCGGAGCCACGCGTGGTTCTCTCGGGCCCGCCCCTGGCTGGCACGGACACCGGGACCAACGAACCCCGCGCACCGCCGGTCACGTGCCGTACGGGTGAGAGGGCATGGGAACGTGGGTGCGGCGGACGTCCGTCGCAGGAAGCGGTCCCGCGGCGGTCGCCTCAGACGCGGCCCCGGCACAGCTCCAGCAAGGTCATCGCGAGGGTGGTGCCGGGCTTGCCGAGGGCCTCCCGGTAGCGGCCGAGGATCTCCATCTCGCGGGAGAGGTTCACCCGGCGGCCGCCGGAGGCGATACGGGCGTCCTGGATGACGGCGGAGACCGCCATGCGCTCCTGGATGAGGCCGATGAGGCGGTCGTCGAGCGCGTCGATGCGTTCACGGGCGCCGCTGATCACGTCGGCGGCCTCGGCGGTGCGGGCGCCGGTCTTCTCGGCGGCCGTCTGCTCGGGGGCCGTCTGCTCGGTGGTGGGGGCGGTCATGTCCGGGGCTCCTCTGGGGTCGGTGTCGCGGCGAGGTGCCCGGGACCGGCGCGGTCCGCAAACGCCAGGCGCCCCGGACCGTGTCGGCCCGGGGCGCCTGGGGTGCTTGTCAGTGGCTCAAGCAGCACGACCATGGCAGCCGGCGGGCCGGTTGCCATAGGTAAAGACGAAGGTCGTGTGCGTCAGCATGGTTCCAGTATGCCGAGGGCCCGGGGCGCGTACCAAGCGGGTTCGGATGGTGAGACGGGGGGCCGGGGCCGGCGGACCTCCGGACGGGACCCGGTGCGCCTGCGGACGGGAACCGGTGCGCCTCCGCACCGGGCGCCGGCGGGCCCGTCCCCCGTGAGGCGGGAGGCCCCGCCGCCCGCCCCGTTAGAATCGGGTACCACAGCCCCCTGTCAAGCCGCCGGAAGGCAACCCGTGTCATCAGCGACCCCCGCTGCCGCCGCCCCCGACACCGTCCTGGTCGTCGACTTCGGCGCGCAGTACGCCCAGCTCATCGCCCGTCGCGTCCGCGAGGCCCGGGTCTACAGCGAGATCGTGCCCAGCACCATGCCGGTCGCGGAGATGCTCGCCAGGAACCCGGCGGCGATCATCCTCTCCGGCGGCCCCTCGTCCGTCTACGAGGAGGGCGCCCCGACCGTCGACCGCGCCCTCTTCGAGGCCGGCGTCCCCGTCTTCGGCATGTGCTACGGCTTCCAGCTGATGGCCCGGGCCCTCGGCGGCACCGTGGACAACACCGGGGCGCGCGAGTACGGCCGTACGGCGCTGAGTGTCTGCCGGCCGTCCTCCACCCTCTTCGAGGGCACCCCCGCCGATCAGTCCGTGTGGATGTCGCACGGCGACGCCTGCTCCGCCGCCCCCGAGGGTTTCACCGTCACGGCGTCCACGGACGTCGTCCCGGTCGCCGCCTTCGAGGACGACGAGAAGAAGCTGTACGGCGTCCAGTACCACCCCGAGGTCATGCACTCCACGCACGGCCAGCAGGTGCTGGAGCACTTCCTGTACCGCGGCGCGGGGCTGAGCCCGACCTGGACCACCGGCAACGTCATCGAGGAGCAGGTCGAGGCGATCCGCCGCCAGGTCGGCACCAGGCGCGCCATCTGCGGGCTGTCGGGCGGCGTGGACTCCGCGGTCGCCGCGGCCCTCGTGCAGAAGGCCATCGGCTCCCAGCTGACCTGCGTCTACGTCGACCACGGCCTGATGCGCAAGGGCGAGACCGAGCAGGTCGAGAAGGACTTCGTGGCGGCCACCGGCGTCCAGCTGAAGGTCGTCGACGCCCAGGAACGGTTCCTCACCGCCCTCAAGGGGGTTTCCGACCCCGAGCAGAAGCGGAAGATCATCGGCCGCGAGTTCATCCGCGTCTTCGAGCAGGCCCAGGCGGAGATCGTCGCCGAGGCCGGCGAGAGCGGCGAGCCGGTGGAGTTCCTCGTGCAGGGCACCCTCTACCCGGACGTGGTCGAGTCCGGCGGCGGCACCGGTACGGCCAACATCAAGTCCCACCACAACGTGGGCGGCCTGCCCGAGGACCTCGAGTTCCAGCTCGTCGAGCCGCTGCGCAAGCTCTTCAAGGACGAGGTCCGCATGGTCGGCCACGAGCTGGGCCTGCCGGAGGAGATCGTCCAGCGCCAGCCCTTCCCGGGCCCGGGCCTCGGCATCCGCATCGTCGGCGAGGTCACCAGGGAGCGGCTCGACCTGCTGCGGGAGGCCGACGCCATCGCCCGCGAGGAGCTGACCGCGGCCGGCCTCGACCGCGAGATCTGGCAGTGCCCCGTGGTCCTGCTCGCCGACGTGCGCAGCGTCGGCGTCCAGGGCGACGGCCGGACGTACGGCCACCCGATCGTGCTGCGCCCGGTCTCGTCCGAGGACGCCATGACCGCCGACTGGTCCCGGCTGCCGTACGACGTGCTCGGGAAGATCTCGACCCGGATCACGAACGAGGTCCGCGACGTCAACCGCGTCGTCCTGGACGTGACGTCGAAGCCGCCGGGGACCATCGAGTGGGAGTGACCCGGGGAGCGGCCCGGGGCACGTACGCCTGAGTCACGTACGCCGGAGGGTGCGCACCGGCTCTCCGGGCTTCCAGACCTGGACGACCAGATACGCGTCGTCCTCGACGCAGGTCCGCACGACCTCCGTCAGCTCGGTGCGGAAGAGGTGGAACGGCTGCGGCGGTTTCACCTCTTCCACGTACGCCTCCTTCCGCGCGTCGTGCTCGTCCTCGACCTCGACGGCGCGCCCGCTGATACGCACATCACCGCCGCCCATCCCGGTACCGGGCCCCGGGTTCGCCTGCAGTGCGAAGCGGGGGTCGCGCCGCAGGTCCAGCGCCTTGAGCGAGTGGGGCATCATGCCGAGCCACAGCTCGCCGTCCAGGAAACGGACCTCCAGGCCGGTGGTGCGCGGGGAGCCGTCCTTGCGGAGGGTCGCCAGGACGTGATGGGTGAAGGCGCCGAAGCGGTCCTCGACGAGGCGGGCGAGGCCGGGCTCGGCGGCGGCGAAGGCCGCCCAGTTCGACGGCGTGCGGCTCGGTGCCCTGCGGCTCGGTGTCCTGCGGCTGGGTGTCATACCGCGAGTCTGACCCCGTATACCCGACATCTCCTGTCGTGATCTGTAGTGATCCGCGGCCCCCTCGCTGGGGTTCGCCGACTCCGGCGCCGCGGTGCGGCCACCGCGCGTAACGGTTGCGCACTCTCTTCACCGTACGACCCTGTTCTCCTGCGGAGACCGACGGTAACTTCCGCTTCGTCAAGGAACCCAGTGCTGGAGGACACATGCACGGGCCGACCCCACCGCTGCCCCTGCCCACCGATCAGTTGCAGTTCGCCATGCCGCCGATGCACGAATCGCTGGAGGACGAGCGTCGGCACCGCAAGGAGCGGCTGGCCGGAGCGCTGCGGATCTTCGGCCGGCTCGGCTTCGAGGACGGCGTCTCCGGGCACATCACCGCCCGCGACCCGGAGTTCACGGACTGCTTCTGGGTCAATCCGTTCGGGATGCCGTTCAAGCACGTCACCGTGAGCGACCTGGTGATGGCCAACCAGGACGGGCAGGTGATCGACGGCCGCTACCACGTGAACCAGGCGGCGTTCACCGTGCACGCCCAGGTCCACGCCGCCCGCCCGGACGTCGTCGCCGTCGCCCACTGCCACTCCGTGCACGGGCGGGCCCTCGCGGCGCTCGGCGAGCTGCTGGATCCCATCACCCAGGAGTCCTGCGCGTTCTACGAGGACCACGCCGTCTACGACGCCTACACCGGCGTCGCCGTGGACGCCGAGGAGGGCCGCCGGATCGCCACCGCCCTGGGCACGCGCAAGGCACTGGTCCTGCGCAACCACGGACTGCTGACCGTCGGCGACTCGGTGGACGCGGCGGCCTGGTGGTTCCTGTCGATGGAACGCTCCTGCCAGGTGCAGCTCACGGCCAGGGCGGCCGGACGGCCGGTCCTGATCGACCACCGGCAGGCGGTGGCCACAAGGGAGCAGCTGGGCGGGGACCTGGTGGCCTGGATCAACTACCAGCCGCTGTGGCAGGACATCAGCCGCGGCGAACCGGACCTGCTGAGCTGAACCGGCCGTTTCGGGACCGCGCGGCGCGGCAGCCTTCGGGGCGCGCGGCGCGGCAGCCTTCGGGGCGCGCGGCACGGCAGCCTTCGGGGTCGTCGGCGCGGCGGGACGGCAGGCGGTGGCCGAGGAGGTCAACCGGGGATTCGCCCCTTCACTCGTCCGGGTGGACCTGGCGAACGCGGGGTGTGTTCCATACGGCACAATTCGCTGTCGTCACAGGGCAGTTGTACGGCGGTGCCGTCCGGCGCCCGTGCGTGTCAGAGGCCCGGCCGGGTAGCGGCCGGGCGGAGGTGCCCGGTCGGTGGCGGCCGGGCGAGCCGTCCGGCCCGGTGGTGGCCGGGTGCGGCATGGCGATCGGTGCGGGGAAGGCGGCAGCGGGCGTGGCGGTGCAGGAGGCGGGGCAGGGCGTGGGGCGCGGGAGCGGTCCGGGCGTGCACGGGGGTGGCTGCACCTGCGGGGACTGCCCGCACGGGGCCCGGGAGGGACACCGGCGCGCGGTCGCGGAATTCCTCGCGAAGCGGGAGGAGTTCGCGTCCGGGCGGGGGCTGCCCGCGGCGGTCGCGCACTCCGCGTCCGCGTCCCGGCAGTGGGTCTCCGACGAGCTCACCCAGTCCGCGGACCTCGTCGCCGAGCGGGGCAGGGCCGACGGCGCGGCCTGGCTCGCCCGGCTGTGGCGGCGCACGGCGGTCGCGGTGTGGGGCGCGGTGGGCGTCCTGCTGCTGGCGCAGGCGCTGACGGCGATCGGCGCGGGGTGGACCGTGACACGGACGGCAGGGCTGGTCGCGGCGGTGCTGGTGGGAGCCGCACTGACCGCCGCCGGATATCTGCACCGGGCGCGCGGCGGCGCGCTCGCGCCCGTCATCGGGGAGGACAACCGGCTGTCGACCTCGCGTGCGGTGGCGGCGGGCTGGGTGCTGTTCGCGGTGTACGCGGTGCTGGTGCTGGCCGGTGAGCTGGCCGCGGCCTCCGCGCACGGCCGGCGCGACGCGCTGATCGCCGGCCTCGACCTCGCGCGCGGGGCGGGGGTGGTGACGGTGATCGCGGTGGTGAGCGGGATCGCCGTCGTCGTGCGCAGGGTGGTCGGGCTGCGGGTCCTCGGCCAGCGCCTGCAGAAGGTGCGCGCCGACCGGCCGCGCGCCGCCGACCTGCTGACCGACGACTCCGGGCGGGGCGGCTTCGCGGACACCCAGTACGTGGTCATCAGCGCGGTCGCCCTGGCCTTCGCGCTGGTCCGGCTGGCCCGGCGACCGGACCAGCTGCCCGATCTGCCGTGGGGGCTGGCGCTGCTGGTGCTCGTGTCGGCGGCCACCTATCTCGCCGGGAAGTACGCGGAGGGCGGTCGTCCGGTGGTGCTCTCCGTGGTCAGGGCGAGGGAGGCGGGCGACCTGGACGCGCCGATCCGGACGGGTGACGACATCGAGATCCGCGGCGCGGGCTTCGTACCGCCCGGCGCCCAGACCGCGGACCGGCTGTCCCGGATGGTGGTCCGCATCGGCGCCGTCCACGTCCATGTCCCCCTGGTCCCCGTGCCCGGCGGCTTCAGCAATCCGACGGACACCCTCCTGACGGTTCCGGTGCCGGCGGACGTCGAGCCGGGGCGTGTCGAGGTGCAGGTGGTGACGGCGGCCGGAGTGGAGACGAACCGGGTGGCCATCGAGGTGACGGACTGACACGTCCCTACGCCGTCCGGGAAAGGTATGAGGAAAAGTGGCCGCACAGCGGTTGAGTGGGGCCCGCCTTGTGTACGTATGGTCTGTCGAAGAGTCAACGGCATGGCGCGCGAGAGGCGGCGGACACGATGGCTCATGGCATGCGCACGGACACCCACACCCCCTACCTCGACGAGGGCCGCGCCTGGCGGGACACCGCCACCCGGTACGCCCTGCTCCCTTTGCGTGTGTTCCTGGGCGTCACCTTCGTCTACGCGGGCGTGGACAAACTCACCAACAGCGCCTTCATGCACGCGTCCGGCAGCGGCTCGATCGGCGACCTGATGCGCGCCGTACGCGACTCCTCGGCGATCCCGGCGATGGTCGACCTCGCGCTGAAGAACCCCGTCGGCTTCGGCTACGCCATCGCCTTCGGTGAACTCGCCGTCGGCATCGGCACGCTCGTCGGCCTGCTGAGCCGGCTCGCCGCGCTCGGCGGCGCGCTCATCTCGATGAGCCTGTGGCTGACCGTGAGCTGGGCGTCCAGCCCCTACTACTACGGCAACGACCTCGCCTACCTGATGGCCTGGCTGCCCCTGGTCCTCGCCGGCGCCCCGGTGCTCTCCCTGGACGCCGCCATCCGTTCCCGACGCCGGAACCGCTCGGGCGTGGACTGGTAGGACGCGCCTGCCGGCCGGCTATGCGGCCGCGGCCCGGTCCCCTTCGGCGTGCCCGTCGGCGCGCGTGCCCCCCGTGCCCCTGCGGTCCTTGCGGCCCTTGCGCAGGGAGCGGGCCAGCAGGCCCGTGACGGCCGCGAGGCACAGGCCGCCGCCGACGATCGGGACGATCGCGAACCACGGCGTCTCCCAGGCCCCCCGTGCGTCACCGATGTAGGCGACGCCCCCGGCGATCAGGAACACGCCGGCCACCAGCCGGCCGGGCTGGAACTCATGACGCAGCACGGGTCACCTCCACCTGGCCCAGACCGACCTCGAGGCTGAGGTCGAACGTGGCCGCGTTCTTCGTGCCGGACGCCGGGGAGAGCGTCAACCGCTTGTGCTTGCCGGGCGCCACATCCACGTCCTTCCCGGTGTCGCCGGGCAACTGGATGTCGCCGATGCCCGTGCGGATGTCGAGCCTCACCGTCGCGTTCCGCGGGACGATCACCGCGAGCCGGCCCACGCCCACCTCCGCCCGGGTCGTCACCGTCTGCTTCCCGCCGGGCTTGAGACGGGTGAGGTCCAGCGTGCCGACGCCGGTGCCCAGGCCGTACGTCCGGTGCACGGCGGCCGCCGAGGCCGGTGCCCAGGTCGTGCGCGCCCAGTGGCTGCTGACGTCCTTCGGCAGGGCCGCCGACGTGGCGAGCAGACCTGCGGTGACCACGGCGAGGAACACCGAGCCCGCACCCGTACGGCCCAGCAGCGAACTGACCGCGATGCCCGCCCCGAAGACGACGAGCGCGCTCGCCAGGCCCGTCTGCAGGCTCGTGCCCAGCGCGTCGGCGTCCCAGGTCAGACGGGTGCCCAGACCGCCGGCGAGCAGCGCCGCCAGGAACACCCAGCCACCGATCCAGCGCGGACCCCGCGGCCTCGGCGGCGGCTCCGCCCCCGTCCGTCTGGCGTACGAGTAGCAGCGGGCGACGGCGACCGCCGCCGCGACATCACGGCTCGGCGTGTCACTCGGCCCCCACAGATAGCCCGTGCCGCCCACATGCGTGCCGTCCTTGACGATGGGCTCACGCCACCAGGAGGGATGGAGGGCGGGGACCGGCGGCGCCTTCGCCTCCGGCGGCGCGTCGGCTGCGGCCTGTGCCGCGAGCGGGTCGGGGTCCGGAGCACCGCGCTGCCGCGACCAGTAGCCCGCGCCCGCCAGGAGCAGGGACAGGACGGCGGCGAAGGTCAGCACCCCGCCGTTCCTCAGCATCGACAGAAAGACCCCGCACCCCACCAGGGCGAAGAGGACCGCGGCCAGGCCCGGGCCGTCGACGCGGCCCGTCAGCAGTTTGCGGATCTCGTTCTCCTCCTCGTCCTCGTACGGGACGAAGAGCCAGACGAAGCCGTAGAAGATGAGACCGAGGCCGCCGGTCGCGGAGAGCACCGCGAGCACGATCCGGAAGATCACCGGGTCCATGTCGCACTGGCGGGCCAGGCCCGCGCAGACGCCTGCCAGCATCCCGTGCCGCCGCTCGCGCCGGAAGGGGCCGGGCCCCTCGGCGGCGGCCGCCTCGTCCCGCACCGGCCCGCCCTCGCCGGACGCCTGAGCGGCGTCCCGCGGGGCGGCCCCGGGCGGCGCGCCGCCCGGCGGACGGGCACCCCGGCCCGCGCCGGGGCCCACCCCCGCCGCCGCGTGCTGCTGATCTGTCATGCGTCCATGGTCCCTGTCCCGGCCGCCCGGCGGCAGTCGGGGCGACCCTGGCCGAACCCTGAAATCGGCCCCGACGGCCGCCCGGGGAAGTGTTCGATCAACGGATGTGAAGATCAGGGGAGTCTAGGGGGCCGACCCTGATGCTCCGCCGGGCCGGTCGTGTGACCATCGATGGCATGCCGGACGCCGCAGCAGTGCCCCTCGCCGATCCGCGGCCGCCGCGCAAGCTCTACCGCAGCAGCGACGGACGCTGGCTCGGGGGTGTGGCGCGGGGGCTGGCCGGGCACCTCGGCCTGCCCGTGATCTGGGTGCGCCTCGTCTTCGTCGGCCTGTTCATGGCGGACGGCCTGGGCGCCCTGCTGTACGCCGCGTTCTGGTTCTTCGTGCCGCTCGGCGTCGGGGGCGTCGACGACCGGCGCCCCCCGTCCCCGGTCACCACCGAGACCTCGTCCGACGGCCGGCGCAGACTGGTCGCCCGCAGACCCGACCGGGGCCAGATCGTGGCCCTGCTCCTCATGGTGGTCGTGGCGCTGACCTTCGTGGGAAGCGTGAACCTCGGCAGCGGGGCCAAGGCGTATCTGATACCGGCCGTCCTCGTCGCCGCGGGCGTGGCCCTGGTGTGGCGTCAGGCGGACAACGCGCGGCGGGCCCGCTGGATGGAGGTCGGCAGCCGCCGGCGGACCCTCACCCTGCTGCGCGCCGCCGCCGGTGTCCTGCTGGTCACCGCGGGGGTCTCCGGCATGTTCGTGCTGCAGGGCTCCGCGGCCCACCTCGGCTCCGTCCTGCAGGCCGCGCTCGCCGTCCTCGTCGGCGTCACCCTGCTCGCCGGGCCGTACCTGGTCCGGATCACCCAGGACCTGTCCGAGGAGCGCCTGATGCGCATCCGCGCCCAGGAGCGCGCGGAGGTCGCGGCCCACGTCCACGACTCGGTGCTGCACACCCTCACCCTGATCCAGCGCAACGCGGAGAACGCGGGCGAGGTGCGCCGTCTCGCCCGCGCCCAGGAGCGCGACCTGCGCGCCTGGCTCTACAAGCCGGAGGGCACCGGCAAGGAGGAGGACGAGGAGCCCGGCACCCTCGCGGAGGCGGTCCGGCGCAACGCGGCGGAGGTGGAGGACAAGCACGGCGTCCCCCTCGAGGTGGTCGTCGTCGGCGACTGCCCGCTCGACGAGCGGCTGGGCGCACAGATGCAGGCCGCGCGCGAGGCGATGGTGAACGCCGCCAAGTACGGTGGCGAGGGCGGTGCCGTCCAGGTCTACGCCGAGGTCGAGGGCAGGAAGGTCTTCGTGTCCGTCCGTGACCGCGGCCCCGGCTTCGACCTCGATGCGATACCCGCCGACCGGATGGGTGTCAGAGAATCGATCATCGGCCGCATGGAGCGCAACGGCGGCACGGCACGGCTGCGCGCGGTTCCCGGCGGAGGCACGGAGGTCGAGCTGGAGATGGAGAGGGCGGAGAGTACGTCATGAGCGACGCGAACGGGGCGACCGGGCAGACCGGCGCCGACGAGTCCGCGGTGTCCGGCGGCGGTGCCGGTGCCGGCGGCCGGCGTGTGCGGGTCGTGCTCGTCGACGACCACCGCATGTTCCGAACGGGCGTCCAGGCGGAGATCGGGCAGACCGAGCGGACCGGGGTCGAGGTGGTCGGGGAGGCCGCGGACGTCGACCAGGCGGTCTCGGTGATCACGACGACCCGGCCCGAGGTGGTCCTCCTCGACGTCCATCTGCCGGGCGGCGGCGGGGTGGAGGTGCTGCGCCGCTGCGCCGCGCTGACGGCCGACGCCGAACGGCCGGTCCGGTTCCTGGCGCTGTCGGTGTCGGACGCCGCCGAGGACGTGATCGGAGTGATCCGCGGCGGCGCCCGCGGGTACGTGACGAAGACGATCACGGGCTCGGACCTGGTCGACTCGATCTTCCGGGTCCAGGAGGGCGACGCCGTCTTCTCCCCCCGCCTGGCCGGCTTCGTCCTCGACGCCTTCGCCTCGACCGACGCCCCGCCGGTCGACGAGGACCTCGACCGCCTCACCCAGCGCGAGCGCGAGGTGCTGCGCCTCATCGCCCGCGGCTACGCGTACAAGGAGATCGCCAAGCAGTTGTTCATCTCGGTGAAGACGGTCGAGTCCCATGTCTCGGCGGTGCTGCGCAAGCTCCAGCTGTCGAACCGTCACGAACTGACGCGCTGGGCGACGGCCCGGCGGCTGGTGTGACGGACCCTCGTCCGCCGCGCCCTTGAAGATCGCGGGGGCGCCGGCGGACACGGCGCCGCGCGGGCTGTTCACACCACGCGGGTCGCCCCCGCGAACGGCATCTGGTCGATCGGCGCCACCCGCACCGGCGCCGACGGATTGGGTGCGTGGATCATCCGGCCCTGCCCCACGTAGATCCCCACATGGCTGATCCCGGAGTAGAAGAACACCAGGTCACCGGGGAGGAGTTCGGAGCGCGAGACACG
This sequence comes from Streptomyces sp. PSU-S4-23, assembly GCF_055632315.1. Taxonomy (NCBI): domain Bacteria; kingdom Bacillati; phylum Actinomycetota; class Actinomycetes; order Kitasatosporales; family Streptomycetaceae; genus Streptomyces; species Streptomyces sp. PSU-S4-23. The sequence goes on from NZ_JBVMUU010000002.1 coordinate 5,277,297, forward strand.
GCGGCCCGCTCCGATCTGGGTGTAGGTCGTCCGGGGCAGCGAGACGCCCGCCGAGCGGTACGCGGCCTGCACCAGGCCCGAGCAGTCGAAGGCGCGGGGCCCGGTGGCGCCCCACACATAGGGGCTGCCGAGCTTGCCGAACGCGTACACCACGGCGGCCGCCGCCCGCGCGTCCGGCGCCTGCGCGGCCGACGCCGACGCCGACGCCGACACCGGCCCCAACAGGTCCCGTGCCGTGGACCGTGCCGCCCGCCCGGCGCCCCCTGCCGCGAACCGCGCCCGCTCCTCCTGTGTGAGCCGGGACAGCAGCCGCCGTGCCTCACGCAGCTTCCCGGTGATCGTCCGCTTCTGCCGCCGCAGCTCGGCCTGCCGCGACCTCAGGGACGCCAGCTCCACGCGTGCTGCCCCGCGCAGCTGCTCGATCTCCCGCAACTGCCGGCGCACCCGCGTCACGGCGGCAGCCTGCCGGCCGTCGGCGCGCTCCGCCAGCGCGGCCTTGTCGAGGTACTGCCGGGGATCGGAGGAGAGCAGGAGCTGCACCGAGGGGTCGATGCCCCCGGCGCGGTACTGCGCCGCGGCGGCGGAACCCAGTGCCCGGCGCGCCTCGTTGAGCCGGTCGGTCCGGCGGGCCGCCTCGTCCTGCAGCGCGCCGAGCCGTTCGCGGGTCCGGCCGGCCTGCTCCTTCGTCCCGTTGTACTTCTCGGTCGCGGTCTCCGCGTCGTGGTACAGCCCCTCGACCCTGGCCTCGACCTGTGCCGGTGAGAGCGGTGGCTCGGCGTGGCCCGTTCCGTCGAGGCCGGTCATGGACGCCGCACCCGCCAGGGCGATCGTGGCGGCGGTACGGGCCCTGCCCCCGCCGGGCGAACGCGGTGCGGTCCTGCGGTGCGCTGCCACCTCGACGTCACGTCCTTTCGTACGGCCACCGGGGCCGTCGGGCGCTGCGACGGCTCCGGCGGCGGCCCGCACAGGGGAAACGGGCCGCCGCCGGATCTTCCCGGCGGGAGTGGCCGACGGCCGCCCCTGGTCCGGGCGGCGGTGGGGAGCCGGTCACCTGGGGAAGGACGGTAATCCGGAGCGTGACGGCTCGGTGACGCAATGTGCGGAACTGGCGTGACCGGACCGCCTGGTGACCGTATGTGACCGTGATCCCGTCCTGGGCTCTACGGCTTCACGCTGTGCGATGACCGATGCGGCGGTTCCGGGCGACAGGGCGGTGACGCACTGCTATGGGACGCATATATGCGGGCGGATTGCGGGCGGATTGCGGGCGGAACGCGGGCGGATTGCGGGCGGAATGCGGTCGGCTTGCAGTCGGGTTGCCGCCGGGACGCGCGCGGGATGCTGTCGGGAGACGGGCGGTGCGAGCACCGTCACATCCCCCGGGCCGGTGTCGGGCGCCGTAGGAGCCCTGATTAGGCTCCGGCCATGGACGTACTCACCCATTTCCTCGTCGGTCTGCACATCATCGGCATCGGCGCGCTCCTCGGCGGGTTCCTCACCCAGATGAAGGCCATGGGCCAGGGCACCGCGCGCTTCGTGCCCGCGATGCTGCACGGCGCGCTGACCATGCTCGTGACGGGTGTCGCCCTGGTCGGCGTCAACGAGGCGCAGGACTACACGCTCAACATGGTCAAGATCGGCATCAAGCTGGCCGTGCTGGTCGTGATCCTCGGGCTGGTCTACGTCAAGCGCGACGAGGAGAGGGTCCAGGCGCCCCTCTTCGGCCTCGTGGGCGCACTGACCTGTGTGAACATCTTCATCGCGGTTCTCTGGGTCTGACGTCCTGGGCCTCGCCGGGGGAAGGGAGGCTTCGCGTGACGTCGCGGGCGGCTCCCGCGAGGACCGCGCACCAGACGGCCACCGCGATCCACAGCAGCACCCGGCCGGGGCCGCGCAGCCACGGCACGCCCAGGGAGGACGCGACGGACAGCGTCGCCACCGCCGTCATGCCCAGCGGGAAGACGGTTGACCAGCGCAGTGCGTCGTAGCCGAGCCGCGGCCGGAGCACTTCGGCCACGACCAGCACGCCGTACCAGGCGAAGCTGAGGACGAGGAGGGCGCCGGTGGTGGCCCGCAGGACGCCGTCGTCGTCGTTGCTCCAGAGGTACGGTCCGTGGTGCGCCGCGGCGATGAGCTGGGACCCGGCCAGCGTGGAGATCGCGAGCCCGCCGCCGGCGAGCCAGTGGTCTCCGGCACCGGTCAGCAACTGCCGCGGCTCGAAACGCCACAGCCCCACCAGGTAGAACACCAGTCCGAGCCAGAAGAAGACCAGGGCCAGGTGCGCCGGCCACGCCACGTCCACCGCCGCGGCGAGCACCGCCGCGAGCGCCGAGATCCCCTGCGTCGCCACGCACCCGAGGAACACCGCCCCGGGCCGGTGCCGCTCCCCCCGCCGCAGGACCGGGTACACCAGGCCCGCCCACAGCGCGACGGCGAGCGCGAGGAGCGCCCCGGCGAGCCGCTGTGCGCCCAGGAGGGACACCCGCGCCCCCAGCACGGTGGTCGCCGCGACCGGGGTGAGCGCGGTAGGGGAGCCCGCCCGGGCCGGCTCCCACGGCCCGCGCACCCGCAGCAGCCGCACGGCGACGTCGGCGACGAGCCCCAGCCAGGCGGCGCACGCCAGGGCCAGGACGATACGGGAGAGGACCTCGTACCCGGTCAGATGCAGCCCGACCGACAGGACGCCGGTCGCCAGCACGGCGGCACCGGTGGCGGGCGGACGCCGCACCCACCGGGTGCGGAGCGCGGAGGTGCCTGACATGCGCCCGATGCTAGGGACGTACACCGGGGTCGGGCGCGGGGCACGCGCGCGGGGAGGCGGAAAACAACCCCACGCGCGCGTGCCGGACGGCATCGGCGGACACGGCCTCAGGCCGGCCGCACCACACTGTGGATGATCGACGCGCCGTCGTAGTAGATCGACTCCTCGCGCACGTACGCACCGGGCTTGGGGGCGTGGATCATCATGCCGTTGCCGATGTAGATGCCGACGTGGCTGATGTCGTCGTAGAAGAAGATCAGATCACCCGGCCTGGCATCGGCGAGCGAGACGGTCGTACCCGCGTTGACCTGGTCGTACGTGGTGCGCGGAAGCGTCACCCCGGCGGCCTTCCAGGCGGCCTGGGTCAGGCCCGAGCAGTCGTAGGAGTCGGGCCCGGTCGCACCCCACACATACGGCTTGCCGATCTGTGCGCGGGCGAAGTCGAGCGCCTTGGCTGCCTTCGTCGCGTAGGTGTCCGTGGACGTGGACGTGGACGTGGACCCGGAGCCCGTGGACGTGGAGCCCGTGGACGTGGAGGAGGACCCGGAGGTGCCGGTCGTGGTGCCCGAGGACGACTGCTGCTGGGCGGCCTGCCGCGCCGCCTGCTGCCGCGCCAGCTCCTCCGCCTGACGCTGGGCCTCCTCCTGCTTCTTCTTCTCGATCGCGGCGAGCCGCGCCTTCTCCTCCGCGGTCAGGTCGGACAGCAGCTGCCGCGCGGTGGCGAGCTTCTCCTGGACGTCCGCCTTGGTCGCTCTGAGCTTCTGCTGCGACTCGGTGAGCGTCTGCAGGCTCTTGGCGGCCTCCCGCCGCTTCTGCATCGTCGCGGACTGCTCGGTGACGTACTGGTCGACCGCGTCCTTCTGGCGGCTGGTCAGCCGGCCCATCAGCTGGGTCTGGTCGAAGTAGTCCTGAGGCGAGTCGGCCAGCAGGAAGGTGGCCGTGTCGGGGGCCGCGGCCCCGGTGCGGTACTGCGCCGCGGCGAACGAACCCAGTTCGTCCCGCGCCTCGTTGAGCCTCTGGGTGCGCTGGGCGACGTCGTCGAGGAGCGTGTCGACGCGCTTGCGCTGCTTGGCGGTCTTCTCTTTGGCCGCGTTGTACTTGTCGGTGGCGGACTCGGCCTGGTGGTAGAGCTCGTCGACCTTCTTCTCGACCTCCTCGAGGCTCGGTCTGCCGTCCGTGGAGGGCGCGGCGTTCGCCGTCTGGGAGAGCAGGGCCACGGAGGTGAGGGCCGCCGTCGCGAGGGCGGGAGTCCGTATGCCTGCGATGCGCGTGCCCGAGGGGCGCGCCTTGCGGTGCGGCGCCATGGGAGGCGACTCCTTCCGTACACCGCCTACCGGGTTAGCTGTCGGGTTCGGGCGGGTGGTTCCGGAAGGTGTGCCCTACGGCCGTCCCCCGAAAGGTGGTTGGCCGATTCACCCCAAGGTCGGTTGGGTCCCCGGCTCCGGCTGCCCACGGGCACGCCGGACTCGGCGGGGGCCGCGCGGCCCGGCGACCTTCGCCGGTGGGGGTCGAGCGGCCCGCCCGGAACCGTAGCCAACTGGTGCGGCCCGTGTGAAGGTTGATGTGCGATATGCCCGATACATTTTCGTGACCTTGACCATGAGTGCGGCTCACCGCGGTCAATGGGGAGGGGTCTGCGGCGTGTTGGCCGCCTTTCCCCGGAGTCGGGGGAAGTGGTGCCCTGTGTCCGGTTCCCGGGCGTCGTTCGCGGCCGGGGCGGGAGACGGACGGCCTCCGGGCGGTGCGTCACCTTCGGTGATGCGACAGGCGCGGAGCGCGATGCCCGCCGGGGCGGGGGCTGCGGAAGATCCCCCTAGCCGTACGCATACCCGTACCCGTACCCGTACCCGGATCTGGTTCCGGTGGGACGGACTTCTCGGGGCGGCAACCGGTTGTCGGTGGGGCGGCCTAGACTCGGAGAGCGATGAGCAGCCTCTTTGACGACAGCTTCCTGGCGGACCTCAAGGGCACCCCGGCCCACGAGGAGGAGCCACCGCCGCCCGACGGCGATCACGGAGCGGAGCCGGTTCCGGACGATCTGTTCGGCGGACGGTTCGACGTGCCGCCGGACCGCGACTCCTATTACCGCAACGGCGCGCACCGCCCCGCCCTCGACCCGCAGGCGCTGCTGGAGGGGCTGAACGAGAACCAGCGCGCGGCCGTCGTGCACGCCGGCTCCCCCCTGCTCATCGTGGCCGGCGCCGGCTCAGGCAAGACCCGTGTGCTCACGCACCGCATCGCGTATCTGCTGGCCCAGCGGGGCGTGCACCCCGGCCAGATCCTCGCGATCACCTTCACCAACAAGGCCGCGGGCGAGATGAAGGAGCGCGTCGAGCAGCTCGTCGGCCCGCGCGCGAACGCGATGTGGGTGATGACCTTCCACAGCGCCTGTGTGCGCATCCTGCGGCGGGAGAGCAAGAAGCTCGGCTTCACGTCCTCCTTCTCGATCTACGACGCCGCGGACAGCAAGCGTCTGATGGCGCTCGTCTGCCGGGACCTGGACCTCGACCCCAAGCACTTCCCGCCCAAGTCCTTCAGCGCCAAGGTCTCCAACCTGAAGAACGAGCTGATCGACGAGGAGGACTTCGCCGGTACGGCGGCCGACGGCTTCGAGAAGACCCTCGCCCAGGCGTACGCGCTGTACCAGTCGCGACTGCGCGAGGCCAACGCGCTCGACTTCGACGACCTGATCATGACGACGGTCAACCTGCTCCGCGCGTTCCCGGACGTCGCCGAGCACTACCGCCGCCGCTTCCGCCACGTACTCGTCGACGAGTACCAGGACACGAACCACGCCCAGTACGCCCTGGTGCGCGAGCTGGTCGGCCCTGCGGGCGGCGGCCGGCCCGAGGACGTGCCGCCGGGCGAGGACGACCTGCGCCCCGCCGAACTGTGCGTCGTCGGCGACGCCGACCAGTCGATCTACGCCTTCCGCGGCGCGACCATCCGCAACATCCTCCAGTTCGAGGAGGACTACCCGGACGCCACGACGATCCTCCTGGAGCAGAACTACCGCTCCACCCAGACGATCCTCAGCGCCGCCAACGCGGTCATCGAGCGCAACGAGTCCCGCCGTCCCAAGAACCTGTGGACCAACGCGGGCGCGGGCGCGCGGATCACCGGCTATGTGGCCGACACCGAGCACGACGAGGCGCAGTTCGTCGCCGACGAGATCGACCGCCTCACCGACCGGGGCGAGGCGAAGGCGGGCGACGTCGCCGTCTTCTACCGCACGAACGCCCAGTCCCGTGTCTTCGAAGAGGTCTTCATCCGCGTCGGACTGCCCTACAAGGTCGTCGGCGGCGTCCGCTTCTACGAGCGCAAGGAGGTCCGGGACGTCCTGGCGTACCTGCGGGTGCTGGCGAACCCGGAGGACTCCGTGCCGCTGCGGCGGATCCTGAACGTGCCGAAGCGAGGGATCGGCGAGCGCGCCGAAGCGATGATCGACGCCCTCGCCCAGCGGGAGAAGGTCAGCTTCCCGCAGGCGCTGCGGCGCGTGGACGAGGCGTACGGCATGGCCGCGCGCTCGACGAACGCGGTCAAGCGGTTCAACGCGCTGATGGAGGACCTGCGGACGATCGTGGAGTCGGGCGCGGGACCGGCCACGGTCCTGGAGGCTGTCCTCGAACGCACCGGCTACCTGGCGGAGTTGCAGGCATCGACCGATCCCCAGGACGAGACCCGCATCGAGAACCTTCAGGAACTCGCCGCCGTGGCGCTGGAGTTCGAGCAGGAGCGCGGGGAAGGCGAGTCGGGCAGGCTGTCCGACTTCCTGGAGAAGGTCGCCCTGGTCGCCGACTCCGACCAGATCCCCGACGAGGAGGAGGGCGGCGGCGTCATCACGCTGATGACCCTCCACACCGCCAAGGGCCTCGAATTCCCGGTGGTCTTCCTGACCGGCATGGAGGACGGCGTCTTCCCGCACATGCGCGCGCTCGGCCAGACCAAGGAGCTGGAGGAGGAGCGGCGCCTGGCGTACGTCGGCATCACCCGCGCGCGCGAGCGGCTGTACCTCACGCGGTCGGCCCTGCGCAGCGCCTGGGGCCAGCCCTCGTACAACCCGCCCTCGCGTTTCCTGGAGGAGATCCCGGACCAGCACGTGGAGTGGAAGCGGACGAGTGCTCCCTCCGCCCCGGTGCCGGCGGGGCCGCTCTCCGGTGTGGCGGCGTCGCTGTCGTCGACCCGGTCACGGTCCTCGGCCGCGGGCGCGGCCGGCTTCGCCACCCGGCGGGGAGGCGCGACGGAGAAGCCGGTGATCGCCCTGGCGGTCGGCGACCGCGTCACGCACGACCAGTTCGGCCTGGGCACGGTGGTCGGGGTGAAGGGCATGGGGTCGAACGCGGAGGCGACGATCGACTTCGGCGACACAAAGCCGAAGCGGCTGCTGCTGCGGTATGCGCCGGTGGAGAAGCTGTAGTTCGCGGTACCGCTCGGTGCCGGGCCGGGCGGGCCGCCGACGGGCGGCTCGTCGGTGGGGCCCGGCGGCAGGCCCGCCGAGGGGCCGGTCAGGTCGGGTCCAGCCCGTGGCTGCGCAGCCAGGGAAGCGGGTCTATCGCGGCCCCTCCGCCCGGCCGTACCTCGAAGTGCAGGTGCGGGCCGGTCGAGTTGCCGGAGTTGCCGGAGTACGCGATGGGCTGGCCGGCCTTGACGACGGTGCCCGATGAGACCCGGTAGCTGGAGAGATGGCAGTACCACGTCTCCGTGCCGTCCTTCGCGGTCACGATCATCATGTTGCCGTAGGCGCTGTTCCACTGGGTGCGGACCGTGCCGTCGGTGGCGGCCATCACGGTGGTGCCGTACGAGACGGGGAAGTCGATGCCGGTGTGTACGGACATCCAGTTGACGCCGGCCTGGCCGAAGTAGGCGCTGAGCCCCTTCTGCAGGACCGGCAGGGCGAACTTCGGACGCAGCCGCTCCTTGCGGGCCGCCTCTTCCGCCGCCTTCTTCTTCTCGGCCGCCTGCTGGGCCTTGAGGTCGATACGTTCCTGCGTGCGACTCGCCCGGTCCGCGAAGTCGTGCGCGCCCGCGGAGAGGCCCTCGAGCTGGGAGTCCAGCTTGTTGTTGGCGGCGGACGGTTTCACCGCGGTCGCGTCGGACGCGCTCGCCGTGGTCTCCTTGCCGTCGTCGCCGCCCATGTCGACGGTCGCGGCGGCGATTCCGGCGACCCCCATCACGCACATCGAGGGCACCGCGACCGTCAGCAGCGCGGAACGCTTCGCCGGGCTGCGGCGCCGGGAACGGTTCGCGGTCCGGGAGGCGGAGCGCGGGGCCGGGACGAAGGCGACCTCTTCCTGGTCGTCGAGCAGGAGGGGCGCCTCGGCGGGCGTCTCGTGGTCGAACCCCGACTCGTCGTCCGAAGCGGCGGCGTGCTCGTACGGGAACTGCTCGAAGGAGTCAAAGGAATCGACGGAGTCGAAGGACTCGGGGGCGTCCTGCTCGAAGGTCGCCGTCGCGGTGGCCGCGGCCTGCTGGTCCTGCGTCTCCTGCTGCTCGGCGGTGCCGGCCGAGTTCCACTGCGTGGCGTCGTAGGCGCCCGTGTCGAATGCCTGCGTGCCCCAATCCCACTGCTGGGTCTGCTCCGGCCACTGGCCGGCCTCGATCCATGCCTGCGCGTCCCACTGGCCGGTGGCGTCGGGGGCCGCGGCCTGCGCCGGGATGCCCGCGAACTGCTGACAGCCGGCCGCCCAGGCGGTCGCGTCATGGGATCCGGTGTCGTACGGGGCGTAGTGGTGGGCGGTGTACGGGTCGTAGGTCACCGTCTGGTGGCTGCCCGTGCCGAGGGTGGCGTGACCGCCGGTGGACCACTGGGTGGCGTCGTATGCGCCGGTCGTGCCACCGCCCGGGAGATCGCCGAAGAGGGGGTCGGTCGCGAAAGCGGCCGTCGGGGCAGCGGTGCCGAACGCGCTCGCAGAGGGGTCGGCGTAGGTCGTGAACTCACCGTAGTGGCCGTCCGGGAGACCGTACGACGCGTAGTGCGTCGAGGCGGCATCGGAGGCCGGAGCCGGGGGGCTTGCGGTCCCCGACGGGTGACGGTCGTTCACCAACTTCTCTTTCGCCTCGACAACAGGGGCTGGCAGAGCAGTGCGGTGACTGTACCCGGCGGTATGCGGGCGCGACAATCTTCGGCAGGTTTCCCGTCGGTAGGAAACGGGCATTCGGCCGTGTTTCGGCGGCCCCCGGCGCGACCTTGGCTCTTTGTTCGATGAATGTTCGAGGGCGTGGGGGTGTCCGGGAGGCGCCGGGAGGTGCCGGGAGGGTGTCGGTGGGGGGTGGCGGCAGCCCCTCGGTGGGCGCTTTCAGCGGACCCCTTCGGTGGATCCCCTTGGCGGACCCTTCGACGGACCCTTCGACGGACCCCTTCGGCTGTCTTTCCGGTTGCGTCGCGCTGCCCGGTGGGCGGCGCGCGCGGCCGCGGGCGTCACGCCACGGTCAGGGCCTGCGCGGTGGTTCCCGGCTGCTCGAGGTCGAGCGCCTGCCGTATCCCGGCGGCGACCGCCGGGTGCACCAGCAGGGCGAGGTGGCCGATGCCGCTCACCCGCACGTTCTGTGTCAGGAGGTCCGGGTGCTCGACGCAGGCCGACTCCAGCGGGTCCATCAGGGGATCCAGATCGCTCCAGAAGCTCACGATGTGGGTGCGGCAGCCGGGGGCCGGAAGGCGCAGCTCCTCGATGACGGGGGAACCCGGGCGCATCTGACGGACGATCGGATGAGCGTTCGCGAGCGGCGCGACACGGGTGCCGGAGTGGGGCGTGCCCAGCGTGACCAGCTTGCGGACACGGAGGTCCCCGCCGAGGCTCTGCACGTAATAGCGCGCGATCAGCCCGCCCAGGCTGTGCCCGACGATGTCCACCTGTGGCTGCCCGGTGCGTTCGCACAACTCTTCGATATGCCGCCCCAGCAGCCGGGCTGCGGTCCGAATGTCACAGGTGAGCGGAGAGTAGTTGAGCGACTCGATGTGCTGGCGGCCGTGCTGGGCGAGGTTGCGGCGCAGCAGGACGAAGACGGAGCGGTTGTCGATGAACCCGTGGAGCAGGACGACCGGCGGCTTGGCTCCGCTGGGGAGCGGGGCGGCGGTGCCCTGCGGGGGGAGGGCCGGGGCGGAGGGACGCTCCTGGACGATTCCCGACGGGTAGAGGAGCAGGTGTCCGGCCAGGATCGCCAGCTCCAGGGCGGTCGCCTTCAGCAGATCCATGGAGAGTCCGGCCAGCCTGGTGGGGAACAGGCGCTGGCAGAGCGGAAGAATGGGCTGTACCGCCCCAGTGACCTTCATGGCCGACCTCCCGTCGGCGCACCGAGGACGCCTCTGTCCCCCGTGAGCCCTTGCGGAAAGCCGCGACGGCGGTGGCCTGCGGGGCTGGTGCCGCGGGTCGGCGCTCACCGCGGATGCGGCGTATGGGCGCCGGTGACGCGACGGGAGCCTTGTCGTCGTGATGACGTTATCCCTGGCGTCCTTGTGGCTCGATTCCCGTCCTCCTCGTACGGGTCCTGATCCCCGCTGTCGTGCCCTTGCAATGCCTTTCGCCGGCGAACCCCACCACCGGGGCGCCGACGGGCGCTGCGACGGTGCGGCCGACTGATGGCGGCTCTCCTTGCGTACGGTCCGCTCCGCCCGTGGCGCCCGAGCCGCTGGTCACTGCGGCCCGCGTGCCGCGAGAAGGGGGACCCTGCGCGGCGAATGTGTCCCACTGTGTGATTTCCCCCTCGGTCTCCACCGTGAAACTGCCGGGTGCGAGATGCTGGCGATAACGTTCGTTCACTTCCCGGGTCGATGCGGCACGGGGCGCCTGTGCCGCAAGCCCTGCGGCGCGCGTGGTCCGTGCGGGCCGAACCGTCCGTGCGGTCCTGCCTGCGGGTGCGGTCGTGTGGCGGCAGGGCGGTACGTCGGTACAGGGTGGAGTAGTCGCTTCATGGAGGCAGTGATGGGTGTGGCAGCCGGTCCGATCCGCGTGGTGGTCGCCAAGCCGGGGCTCGACGGCCACGATCGCGGGGCCAAGGTGATCGCGCGGGCGCTGCGCGACGCGGGGATGGAGGTCATCTACACCGGCCTCCACCAGACGCCGGAGCAGATCGTCGACACGGCGATCCAGGAGGACGCCGACGCGATCGGGCTGTCGATCCTCTCCGGTGCGCACAACACGCTGTTCGCCGCGGTGATCGACCTGCTCAAGGAGCGCGACGCGGAGGACATCCTGGTCTTCGGCGGCGGCATCATCCCCGAGGCGGACATTCCGCCGCTGAAGGAGAAGGGCGTCGCGGAGATCTTCACCCCCGGGGCGACCACCGCGTCGATCGTGGACTGGGTACGGGCGAACGTACGCCAGCCGGCACAGGCGTAGCGCGGGGCCGGGGCGGGCCGGGCCGCCTCGCCCGGCCGCGGCGGCCCCCGCCACCTCGCTGAGGGGCGGGCCGAGGCTCCCGGGCCGGGCGGGGAGGTCCGCAGGGCCGGACCGCGCACCGCGTCACGGCTCCGTCAGTTCCTCCCGCATCGTCGCGCGCAGCCGCAGCGTCGTGGTCAGACGCTGGAACGCCTCCGCCCAGTAGCCGCCCGCACCCGGCGATGCGTCCTCCGTCTCGTCGGGTATCGCCGTCAGCGCGTCGAGGCGGCTCGCCTCGGCGGGGTCGAGGCAGCGCTCCGCCAGCCCCATCACCCCGCTGAAGCTCCACGGATAACTTCCCGCGTCCCGCGCTATGTCGAGCGCGTCCACGACCGACCGCCCCAGCGCGGCCGACCATGGGACCGCGCACACCCCGAGGAGCTGGAACGCCTCCGACAGACCGTGTGTGGCGATGAACCCCGCCACCCATTCGGCCCGTTCCTCCGCGCCCAGCGTCGACAGCAGCTTCGCCCGCTCGGCCAGCGACACCGCCCCCGGGCCCCCGGCCTCCGGTGCCGACGGCGGTCCGAGCAGGGCCCGTGCCCAGCGGGGGTCCCCCTGCCGTACCGCAGCCCGGCACCACGCCGCGTGCAGCTCGCCCTGCCAGTCGTCCGCCACCGGCAGCGCGACGATCTCCTCCGGTGTGCGTCCCCCGAGCCGGGCCGTCCACGAGCCCAGCGGCGCCGCCTCCACCAACTGGCCCAGCCACCACGAGCGTTCGCCGCGTCCGGCGGGAGGCTTCGGCACCACCCCGTCGCGCTCCATGTCCGGGTCGCACTCGTGCGGCGCCTCCACCACGATCGTCGGCTCGCCCTGCGTACGGTCGACCGCCACGCAGGCCGCCGCCCGGGTGGCCATCCGCCCGGCCAGCGCGGAGTCCGGCAGCGCCGACAGCAGTTCCGCCGCCGTCGCCCGCACATTGCGGCTGCGGTCGGAGAGCGCCTCTTCCAGGAAGGGCTCGTCCGCGGCCTCCAGTCCCGTGCGGAGCGAGTCGAGGAACATCAGGCGGTCCTCGGCCCGCTCCGTCGCCCAGGTGGTGGCCAGCAGCGCACGGGCGAGGGCGGGCTGTCGCGAGCGGAGCGCGCCGAGCAGGGCCACCCGTTCCGCGAACAGGCCCTCCTGCCAGAGGCGTTGGACGCGGTCCGTTTCTTCCGGGAGCGGCAGTTCGGATCCGCCGCCGGGCACCGAGCGCAGGGCGAAACGCCAGTCCGGGTTCAGGCGGGCCAGCCACAGGGCGCGCGGGCCGGCGAAGGCCAGCGTCGCCGGCCGCAGGTCCGTGCGTCCGCGGGCCGCGTCCAGCAGCGCCGGCAGCATGTGCGGGGGTGCCGCGAAGCCTCGCTCGTTGGCCAGGGACAGCCACTGCGGCAACAGCTCCATCAGGTCGGGTGCCGTTCCCCGGCGGCCTCCGCTGCCGGTGCCGGGCCGGTCGGACAGCAGCATGGCCAGCCTGCGGGCGGCGGCGGGCGGCAGCGGTGGGCGCGGGTCGGCCGCCGCGGGCTCCGGCCGCGGCCCGGCCGGCGCCGGGTTCAGCCCCGCCCGGCGGCGTACGGTCTCCACCGCGGCCAGGTCCAGCAGCGCCGTCGGCGCCTCCCGGCCCGGCGGCAGCCATGATGGGGTACGCCGGTCGGTGCCCAGCAGGGCCACGGTCACGAGCTCCTCCCACGGCACGGCGGAGAGAGCGTCCGGCGAAGTCGGTGCGGCGCTCATGTCAGACCCTTCATGTCAGACCCTTCATGTCAGATCCCTCGTCAGATTCCTCATCTCAGGTCCCGCATGTCAGCTCCCGCATGTCAGGTCCCATCCGGGGAGGAACGAAGCCGTCCGGGGGCGGCGTCAGCACAGCGGGACCGCCTCTCCCGCCCCCTCGGACCAGGCCGTGAGCGGGTTGAAACCGCGGTGGCCGCACTCGCCGAAGACGGTGACCGGGGCGCCGCCCGACAGAGCGACCAGGCGCCACAGGCCCGGGCGGGCGCCCGCCGACGGCGTCAGCGGCAGGGCGGTGCCGCCGTCCGCGTCGGCCAGCTGCCAGCCGTCCTCGACCGGGGCCGGTATGACCCGGCCCAGCGTCACCGGGAACGAGTCCAGCCAGGGGTCGGCCCGCAGCGCCTCCCCGTAGCGCGCCGCCACCCGGGCGGTGGTCACCCCCGGCGGCCGTACCGCGGTCGGCGCTGGGGGCGCGAACCGCTCGCCCAGGGCGGCCCGTATCTGCCCTGCCCCCGGATACGCGGACACCTCTGCGTCGAGGGCGAGCCCCACCGGCAGAGCCAGCTCGGGTGCGCGCCCGGCCGCCCCGTAGGAGAGGAGCAGCACCGTGCGGTCCGACTCCGCCCCGTACAGCCAGATCCGCCGTGTGGTGAGCCGGCTGTCCGAGGTGTCGTACTGCGCGAGGACCAGCCAGCGGTCGCGGACGGGCGGTCCGTCCGCCGAGCCGGGCAGGCCGACCCGCGAACGGACCGTCGCCGCCAGCCCGTCGGGCAGCCGCTCCCGGCGCAGCCAGCCCCGGTCCAGAAGATGCACCAGCGCGCACTCCTCCAGCAGGCGCACCGGCCACCCCGGCCCCGACGAGGGGATCGCGCCCAACTCCCGTACCCGTGCGGCCAGTCCCGGAGCCTGCGCGTCGACCATGCGGGCGGCCGTCTCCTCCCACAGCCCGTACCCCGCCTGCTCGGCCGAGGCCAGGCCGCCGCGCAGCAGATCGGTCAGCCGCTGCTCCAGCTCCGTCGCCCCCGCGGTGATCCGCTCGGCCCGTCGCTCCGCCCTGCGCCGGGCCGCCTCGGGATCAGCGGAACCGCCGGAGTGCGAGCCGCCCGCCGCCCGCCTGTCCTGCGTACGCCGTCTGCGCCCCTCGATCCACTGCTCCGCCCAGTCCGGCGCCCGCCCCTGCGGCACCGAGCCGTCCTCGCCCGCCCAGAGCAGCAGCAGCCCCAGCGCGTGCTTGCACGGGAACTTGCGGCTCGGACAACTGCACTTGTACGCCGGCCCCGTCACGTCCGCGATGTCGACGACCGTCTGATACGGCTTGCTGCCGCTGCCCTTGCACAGCCCCCACACCGTCCCCTCGTCAGAACTGCCCGCCTCCGACCACGGCCCGGCCGCACCGAGTTTGCTTCCCGCTTTGCGCGACGCGGCGTCAGGTGCCAGTGCCAGCACCTGGTCCGCCGTCCAGCGCACCCCCTGCTGAGTCATGTCGTCGACGGTAGATCCTGGCACTGACAATCGCCGTGGCCGACAGTGTTTGCGCAGGTGGGAGTGCATTGTCAGTGGTGTGGTGCACGGTTGGTGGCAGATCCGAACCGGCCGAGCTGGAGGGGGACCTGGCCATGCGTGCGTCCATCGATCCCAAGTCCGTGGAACCGAGCCCGAGCGAGTCCGCGCCCGCGAACGGGTGCGGGGGAGCAGACCCGGGCGGGCGGGTGCCCGCGCCCGTGCGCACACCCGCGGAGGACAAGGCGTCAGCGGAGAAGACGTCGGCGGAGGCGCTGCGGCCGCATGCCGAGGACGCGTTCGCGGCCGAGCTCGCCGCGCTGGCCGAGCAGGACGACCGGCCCCGCCCGGCCCGCTGGAAGCTGTCGCCGTGGGCCGTGGCCACCTATCTGCTGGGCGGCACGCTGTCGGACGGCACGGTGATCACGCCCAAGTACGTGGGCCCGCGCCGCATCGTCGAGGTCGCCGTCACCACCCTCGCCACCGACCGGGCGCTGTTGCTGCTCGGCGTGCCCGGCACGGCGAAGACCTGGGTGTCCGAGCATCTGGCGGCGGCCGTCAGCGGCGACTCGACCCTGCTCGTGCAGGGCACGGCGGGCACCCCGGAGGAGGCGATCCGCTACGGGTGGAACTACGCGCAGCTGCTCGCGCACGGCCCCAGCCGCGACGCGCTGGTGCCCAGCCCCGTCATGCGGGCCATGTCCGAGGGGATGGTCGCCCGGGTCGAGGAACTGACCCGTATCCCCGCCGACGTTCAGGACACGCTGATCACGATCCTGTCGGAGAAGACGCTGCCGATACCGGAGCTGGGGCAGGAGGTGCAGGCGGTCCGCGGCTTCAACCTGATCGCGACGGCCAACGACCGCGACCGCGGCGTCAACGACCTGTCGAGCGCCCTGCGCCGCCGTTTCAACACGGTGGTGCTGCCCCTCCCGGAGAGCCCCGAGGCCGAGGTCGACATCGTCTCCCGCCGCGTCGAGCAGATCGGCCGCTCGCTCGACCTGCCGGCCGTTCCCGACGGGATCGACGAGATCCGACGCGTCGTCACCGTCTTCCGTGAGCTGCGGGGCGGTGTCACGGCCGACGGCCGCACGAAGCTGAAGTCGCCCAGCGGCACGCTGTCCACCGCGGAGGCGATCTCCGTCGTCACCAACGGGCTTGCGCTGGCGGCCCACTTCGGCGACGGGGTGCTGCGCGCGAGCGATGTCGCCGCGGGCATCCTCGGCGCCGTCGTCCGTGATCCGGCGGCCGACCGCGTGATCTGGCAGGAGTACCTGGAGGCGGTGGTCCGCGAGCGTGACGGCTGGACGGACTTCTACCGCGCGTGCCGGGAGGTGTCGGTGTGAACGACTCCGGCACCACACGGGACGTTCCCAGCACGGTGGACGCGGTCGGCGCAGTGAGCGGAGCGATCGTGCCGACCGGTGCCGGGGGCCGCGACGGAACGGGAACGGCGGGAGGCGACGAGCCGGGGCGGTCCCGGTGGCGAGGGGGACGGTGTGACGGGCGTTGACAGGCCGCCGGGCGGGACGGCCGGCGAGGGGCCGCTGCTGCTCGGGGTGCGGCATCACGGACCGGGATCCGCGCGGGCCGTGCGGGCCGCCCTGGAAGAGGCGCGGCCGCGGGCCGTGCTGATCGAGGGACCACCGGAGGCGGACACGCTGATCCCGCTCGCGGCGGACGAGGAGATGCGGCCGCCGGTGGCGCTGCTCGCGCACGCCGTGGACGAGCCCGGGCGGTCGGCGTTCTGGCCGCTGGCCGAGTTCTCCCCGGAGTGGGTGGCGATCCGCTGGGCCCTCGAACGCGGCGTTCCGGCCCGGTTCATCGACCTCCCGGCGACGCACACGCTGGCCTGTGGAAGGGAGGAACCGGCGCCGGTGGGCGACGCGCCCGGTGAGGCCGAGGCGGCGGCGGAGGGGAAGGCGGAGCGGGAGGCGTCCGGCCCGTCCGGGAGCGCCGACACCGTCCGCGTCGACCCCTTGGCCGTGCTCGCCGAGACCGCCGGCTACGACGATCCGGAGCGCTGGTGGGAGGACGTCGTGGAGCACCGGGGCGCGGGCAGGGGCGGCGCGCTCGCGCCGTTCGCCGTGCTGGAGGAGGCGATGACCGCGCTGCGGGAGGCGTACGGCACCGGGGGACATCAGCGGGACCTTGTGCGCGAGGCGTATATGCGCCTCCAAGTGCGCGCCGCGCAGCGGGAGTTCGGCCAGGACGTGGCCGTGGTGTGCGGGGCCTGGCATGTGCCCGCGCTGCGACGGAGGACCGCCGTCGCAGCCGACCGCGCCCTGCTGAAGGGGCTGCCCAAGGTGAAGACCGACATGACCTGGGTGCCCTGGACCCATCGGAGACTGTCCCGGGCCAGCGGCTACGGCGCGGGGATCGACTCGCCCGGCTGGTACGGGCATCTGTTCGGCGCCCCCGACCGGCCCGTCGAGCGGTGGATGACCAAGGTCGCGGGCCTGCTCCGCGAGGAGGACAGGATCGTGTCGTCCGCCCATGTCATCGAGGCGGTGCGGCTCGCCGGGACGCTCGCGGCGCTGCGCGGGCGCCCGCTGCCGGGGCTGTCCGAGACCACCGACGCGGTGCGGGCGGTGATGTGCGAGGGCTCGGACGTGCCGCTGGCGCTGGTGCACGACCGGCTCGTGGTCGGTGACGTCCTGGGGGAGGTGCCGTCGGCGGCCCCCGCCGTCCCCCTGCAGCGTGACCTCGCCCGGCTCCAGAAGCGGCTGCGGCTCAAACCGGAGCCTCTGGAGCGGGAGCTGGAGCTGGACCTGCGGAAGGAAACCGACGCCGGGCGCAGCAGGCTGCTTCACCGGCTGTGCCTCCTCGGCATCGGCTGGGGCGAGCCCGCGGCCTCGCGCGGCAGCACGGGCACGTTCCGCGAGACCTGGCGGCTGCGCTGGGAGCCGGAGCTGGCGGTGCGGGTCGCCGAGGCGGGGGTGTGGGGGACGACCGTGCTCGGCGCCGCGACCGCCAAGGCCGAGGCGGACGCGGCCGGCGCGCAGGCGCTCGCCGACGTCACGGCGCTCGCCGAGCGCTGCCTCCTGGCGGAGCTGCCGGACGCGCTGCCCGTGGTGATGCGGGTCCTCGCCGACCGCGCCGCCCTCGACGCGGACGTCGGCCATCTCGCCCAGGCCCTGCCCGCCCTGGTCCGCTCCCTGCGCTACGGAGACGTGCGAGGCACGGACACCGGGGCGCTGGCGGACGTCGCGGCGGGCCTCGCCGAGCGTGTGTTCGTCGGGCTGCCGCCGGCCTGCGCCGCACTCGACACGGAGGCCGCCGAGGAGATGCGGCGCCATGTGGACGCGGTGCACGGGGCGGTGGGGCTGCTCGGGGAGACGGGGGCGGCGGCCCACGGCGACATACGCGGGCGGTGGCGTTCCGTCCTGCGGGTGCTGTCCCTGCGGGAGACCGTGCCCGGAGTCATCCGCGGCCGTTCGGTGCGGCTGCTTCTGGACGAGGGCGAGCTGGCGCAGGACGAGGCGGCCCGTCTCATGGGGCTGGTGCTGTCACCGGGGACGGCGCCGGCGGACGCGGCCGCGTGGATCGAGGGGTTCGTCGGCGGCGGCTCCGGCGGCGGGATGCTGCTGGTGCACGACGAGCGGCTGCTCGGGCTGGTGGACGCGTGGCTGACCGGCGTGCCGGCGGAGGCGTTCACCGACGTCCTGCCGCTGCTGCGGCGCACGTTCTCGGCGTATGAGCCGGGAGTGCGGCGCACGCTCGGCGAGCTGGTGCGACGCGGGCCGGGTGCGCGGGACAGCGCACGGACCGGGCCGGGCGTTCCCGGCTTCGTGTCCGCTCTCGACGCCGGCCGGGCGGACGCGGTGGTGCCGGTGCTGCGCCTGCTGCTCGGTCTGGACGAGCCCGGCGGCAGTGATGTCAACGACCTTGCGGGGGTGGCCACATGAGTACGCGCAGGACCAGCAGTGACTCCGTCGGGTCCGCGGACACCGGGGCGGCCGGAGCCGATGAGCGGCTGCGGCGCTGGCGGCTCGTGCTCGGTGGCGATGCCGCGGACGGCACGGGGCACGGGCTCACCGGGCAGGACGCGGCGATGGACGGGGCGCTGACCGCGCTGTACGGGAACGGGGACAAACCGCAGCGGGGGCGGGACCGTTCGGCGGGGCTCGGGGCGTCCGCACCGTCCGTCGCGCGCTGGCTCGGCGACATCAGGACCTACTTCCCCTCGTCCGTCGTCCAGGTGATGCAGCGCGACGCCATCGACCGGCTCGGGTTGTCCACCCTGCTGCTCGAACCGGAGATGCTCGAAGCGGTCGAGGCGGACGTCCACCTGGTCGGCACGCTGCTCTCGCTGAACAAGGCGATGCCGGAGACCACCAAGGAGACGGCCCGGGCGGTGGTGCGCACCGTGGTCGAGGACCTGGAGAAGCGGCTCGCCACCCGTACCCGGGCGACCCTCACCGGTGCCCTCGACCGCAGTGCCCGCGTCAGCCGGCCCCGTCACCACGACATCGACTGGAACCGCACGATCGCGGCCAACCTCAAGCACTACCTGCCGGAGTACCGCACGGTCGTACCGGAGCGGCTGATCGGGTACGGGCGGGCGTCGCGGTCCGTGGAGAAGGAGGTCGTCCTCTGCATCGACCAGTCGGGGTCCATGGCGGCGTCGGTGGTGTACGCGTCCGTGTTCGGGGCGGTCCTCGCGTCGATGCGGTCCATCGCCACCCGTCTCGTGGTCTTCGACACGGCCGTCGTCGACCTCACCGACCAGCTCGACGACCCGGTCGACGTCCTCTTCGGCACCCAGTTGGGCGGAGGCACGGACATCAACAGGGCGCTGGCGTACTGCCAGTCGCAGATCACACGGCCCGCGGAGACCGTCGTGGTCCTCATCAGCGATCTGTACGAGGGAGGGATACGGGACGAGATGCTCAAGCGGGTGGCCGCGATGAAGGCGTCGGGTGTGCAGTTCGTGGCGCTGCTCGCGCTCTCCGACGAGGGAGCGCCCGCGTACGACCGCGAGCATGCGGCGGCGCTGGCGGCGCTGGGCGCACCGGCGTTCGCGTGCACGCCCGACCTGTTCCCGGATGTGATGGCGGCGGCGATCGAGAAGCGGCCGCTGCCGATACCGGAGAGCGCGTGACACCCGGCGACGGGCAACGGACCGCGCCCAAAAGGGACATCAGCCGATGCAGGACGGAAGCCAGGAGCAAACCAGACATGACTACCCATCGGTAACAGGGGGCTTGCGCAACCGCGGGAGGGCCGTGCGAGGATCGAAACGGCCTTTCGCCATCGACGGTGCGTCGCATTCGCCCCGTACCGCCCCGTACCGCTGCGTCCCGCCGCACGGAGGCTCTCCCCGTCGTGACCCTGCCCAGCACACTTCCGTTCACCGGCCCCGCACTGCGCGCGATGCGCACCGCGGCCGGGCGGCGTGCGCTGTATCTGGCCCTGCTGGTGGGCGGGTTGCTGGCACTGGGACTCCTCTGCGGGGAGCGGGCGCAGGCGGCGGAGGGAACACCGGCCTTGACGGCTCCGGCCGCCCCGATGGCCGCAGGCACCCCGGCCGGCGTCGTGCGGGACGTCGTGGACACGGTCGGGCGGACCGAACGGCCCCTCAGCACCGTGGCAGTGCGGGCGGTGACCGGCCCGTCCTCGCCTCTGGCCCACCTCGCCCCTCCGGCCGCCGCCCCTGGACACGCGCGTGACGGCCGACTCCCGCTGCCGGCGTCCGGCCCGCGGCCCGCGCGCCACTCCGGCGCGCACGCCACGGAGCCGGGCAGCGCCCCCGTCACGGCTCCCCCGGCCTCCGGGACCCACCCCGCCCGGACCGCGCCCGGCACCCCCGCCGACGACTCCGTCGCCTCGGTGACCGGGACGCTTCCCGCCGTCTCCGACACCGTCCGCCGAGCCGTCCGCCCCGTCACCGAGGGACTCATACGGCCGGTCGGCGACACCGTCCTGCGGCCCGTCGGCGACACCGTCGTCCGACCGGTCGGGGATCTTCTGCAGACGGTGACCGGCGGGCTGGCGGACGCGTCAGCGCAGTGGCCGCCGCTGTCGTCGCTGCCCTCCGTGCCCGGCCTTCCGTCCTTGCCCGGTCTTCCGTCCCTGCCCGGTCTGCCGGGGCCGCCGGCGGCTCAGGCGCACACCCTGCCGGCGCCGGCGGTGCCGCAGCAGCCGGGCGGCGACACGGGGCACCAGGCCGCGGTGGAGCACCGGCCCGGCGGCGAGCACGGGCCGCGGGACACCAGAGCCGACGCGGGCGAGTACCCGCACCGAGCCCTCCACACCGGCCGGTCCGCGCGTCTGCCGCGGCATCAGGCGCCCGACGGCGACCCGACCGGTGCGCTCGGCGGCCAGCCGGCCACCGACGGCGGCGCGCCCCGGCACGACGGGCACGCCGTCTCAGCGAACCACCGGGCACCGCTGCGGCTGGTGCCCGGCGCCACCGCGGTCGTCACCGCGGACGGGACCCGGGACAGGCACCGGGACATCCCCGAGTTCCCCGGCTAGGGCGGCACCTCCTCCCCGCGAGACCTGAGACGCGGGGACGGAACAGGTCTGCCCGCCGTCCGGATCCCTCCGGTCCCCGGACCTCCTCGGACGGCAGCCGCCGGCCCCGAGCCGCCGCAGCCGGCCCGCATCCGTGACCGCCGGGTCCCCCTTCCGGGACCACCGGAGCGCCACGGATCCATCGGCCTCAGACCGAACACCGGCACCGGCACCGGCACCGGCCACGGCACTCGGCACCGGTACGTCCCGAACTCCCGAACTCCCGGAATTCCCGGAATTCCCGAAGGATCTGACGCACGCATGAACAAGAACATCCGCCGCTCCATCGTCATAGCCGCCGGTGTCACCGGCGCGTGGGCGCTCGGCTCCGCCGTCGCCAGCGCGGACGAACTGCCGGCGACGTCTGTGTCCACGCCCGACGTGGGCATCGACACCGCGGACACGGTCGGCGCGGTCACCGGCACGGTGGGAGGCGCCGTCACCGACGTCCAGGACGCCGTCTCCGCCGTCACGGAGGTCACGAAGATCACACAGGCCACAGAACCCACAGAGGCCACGGACGTCACGGGCGCCCCGGCGCATGCGGCCGCGGTCGCGCGGACCGGGGCCCACACGGCGGCGTCCACCGCCGACCGGGCCCACCGGTACATCGACGCCGAGGTGGCGGTCCCGCACCGGGCGCACGCCGGGGGCGCCGTGCACGCCGCCGCGTCCGGCGCCGTCGGGACCGCGGAGCCCACCGGGAACGCCGCCGGGGCCGCCGTGTCCGATGCGGCCTCCCCGCAGGACGAGATCGACTACCTCTTCGGCCCCCTCGCGGCCTTCGCGCCCGAACTGGAGCAGGCGCTCGCCGCCGCGCAGACCAAGCTCCAGGGAGTGCAGGCCGCCGCGCACACCCGGGCGCAGGGCGTCGACGGAGTGGTCCGCACGACCGCGCAGCGCACCGTCGCCGGTGCGGGCCGCACCGCGGCGGGCACGACCGGTGCCGCGCGGCAGACGGCCACCGGGGCGGAGGGCCGGGCCGTGGAGGCGACGGCCGCCGCCGGCGCCGGTGTCTCCGCCGTCCCGGCCCACGCCACGGGCGCGGTCGCGGGGGCTAGGCAGCAGGTCGCCGGAACGGCCACCGGGGTGCCCGGCACGGTCACGACGGTGGCAGGTGAGACGGCCGCCGCCGTCGTGCCGCCGGTCGCCGGCCCGGTCGTCGACGGCGCGGTGCCGGCCGCTCGGCACGCGGTGGCGGGCGCGGCCGGCCTCGCCCAGGGGGCGGTGGCGGACGTCCAGCCACTCGCCGGGCACGCCGCCGGCCACGCGTCCACGACGGCGTACGGGGCCGAAGCCGATGCGCGGTCGCTGGCGTACGGCGCGGCCGGCGAGGTGACCGGGGACGGGGCCGGCTCCGTGCTGCCGCCGGTGGCCGGGACCGCCGTCCACGGGGTCGTGCCGGTCGCCGGGCAGGCCGTCGGGGACGCGACGCGGCTGGCGTACGGCGTGGCGGGCGATGTGCGGCCGTTCGCGGGCGGCGTCGTGGGCCAGGTCGGCCAGGTCGCGCCGTTCGCCGAGGGGGTCGCCGGGAACGCGACGGGGCTGGCGTACGGCGTGGCGGGCGAGGCGCAGCCCTTCGCGTACGGCGTGGCCGGCTCGGCGCGGCCGGTCGTGCAGACGGTGGACGACACGGTGCGGCCCGTCACGCACGGCGTGGCGGCAAGCACCACGGACCTGGCCCACGGTGTGGCGGGCGACGTGGGGCCGTTCGCGGGCGGCGTCGTGGGCGGGGCCGGATCGTTCGCGCAGGAGGCCGCGGGGCGGGCCGCGCCGTTCGCCGGGGACCTGACCGGGACCGTGCGGTCGGCCGGCGGCGCCCTGACCGGCCACGCGGTGACCGGCGTCCAGGGCGTCGCCGGGTCCGTCACCCCGGGGCATCTGCCGCAGAGCCCGTACCAGCCGTACTCCGTCTGACCCATCGAGTGCCGTACGGCACTCCGACCGGCTCCGCGGGGCCGACGCCCCGGGCGGCCGAACGCCGTCGGCCCGTCCGACCGTGATCCCGCGGACAGGACGGGTGGCCCCATTGGGGTGGGGCCCACCCGTCCTACGCCCCTGCGGGGGCTGCACAAGGGGTCCCACCGGGCCAACCCCAACCCGGTGGGACCCTGCCACCCCGCTCCGCCGGTGGGCCCGGGCGGCTCCTCCGCACGTGTGACAGGTATCACCGCTCAGGTGTGATCTGTGATTTAGGGCCCCACGGCGACCGGCGATAACCTGCGAGACGGACCTGCCGCGCGCTCGGACACCGTGTGCGCTCCTTTTGTGACACAGAGCGTGACACAGAGCGGACGTCACGTTGCCCTTCGCGGCACGCCCACGCATCCAACGAACCGCGAGATCACTGATAGGGACGGAAGCGCGTGGACCTGTTCGAGTACCAGGCGAGGGACCTCTTCGCCAAGCACGGTGTACCGGTGCTGGCCGGTGAAGTCATCGACACGCCTGAGGGGGCGCGCGAGATCACCGAGCGACTGGGCGGCAAGTCGGTCGTCAAGGCGCAGGTGAAGGTCGGTGGCCGCGGCAAGGCCGGCGGTGTGAAGCTGGCCGCCAGCCCGGACGAGGCGGTCGCCCGCGCCACGGACATCCTCGGCATGGACATCAAGGGCCACACGGTCCACAAGGTGATGATCGCCGAGACGGCTCCGGAGATCCTGGAGGAGTACTACGTCTCCTTCCTCCTGGACCGCGCCAACCGCACGTTCCTCTCCATCGCGTCCGTCGAGGGCGGCATGGAGATCGAGGAAGTCGCGGCCACCCGCCCCGAGGCCGTCGCCAAGATCGCGATCGACGCCATCGACGGCGTGGACCGGGCCAAGGCCGAGGAGATCGTCGCCGCGGCCAAGTTCCCGGCCGAGGTCGCCGACAAGGTCGCCGATGTCCTCGTCAGGCTGTGGGAGGTCTTCGTCAAGGAGGACGCCCTCCTGGTCGAGGTCAACCCGCTGGCCAAGGTCGCCTCCGGTGATGTCATCGCCCTCGACGGCAAGGTGTCCCTGGACGACAACGCCGAGTTCCGCCACCCGGACTTCGAGGAGTACCACGACCGGGCGGCCGCCAACCCGCTCGAGGCGGCGGCCAAGGAGAAGAACCTCAACTACGTCAAGCTCGACGGCGAGGTCGGCATCATCGGCAACGGCGCCGGCCTGGTCATGTCGACCCTGGACGTCGTCGCGTACGCCGGTGAGGCCCACAAGGGCGTCAAGCCGGCCAACTTCCTCGACATCGGCGGCGGCGCCTCCGCCGAGGTCATGGCCAACGGCCTCGAGATCATCCTCGGCGACCCGGACGTCAAGTCCGTGTTCGTCAACGTCTTCGGCGGCATCACCGCCTGCGACGCCGTCGCCAACGGCATCGTGCAGGCCCTGGAGCTCCTCAAGAGCAAGGGCGAAGAGGTCAACAAGCCGCTGGTCGTGCGCCTCGACGGCAACAACGCCGAACTGGGCCGCAAGATCCTGACGGACGCCAACCACCCGCTGGTCCAGCAGGTGGACACCATGGACGGCGCGGCCGACAAGGCCGCCGAACTGGCTGCTGCCGCGAAGTAAGGGACGAGGTCACACACACCCATGGCTATCTTCCTCACCAAGGAATCCAAGGTCATCGTCCAGGGCATGACCGGCTCCGAGGGCCAGAAGCACACCCGCCGCATGCTGGCCTCCGGCACGAACATCGTCGGTGGCGTGAACCCGCGCAAGGCGGGTCAGACCGTCGACTTCGACGGCACCGAGGTACCGGTCTTCGGCACCGTCAAGGACGCCATCGACAAGACCGGCGCCGACGTGACGGTCATCTTCGTCCCGGAGAAGTTCACCAAGGACGCGGTCATCGAGGCCATCGACGCCGAGATCCCGCTCGCGGTCGTCATCACCGAGGGCGTCGCGGTGCACGACACGGCCGCCTTCTGGGCGTACGCCGGCAAGAAGGGCAACAAGACCCGCATCATCGGCCCGAACTGCCCCGGCATGATCACCCCCGGTCAGTCGAACGCGGGCATCATCCCGGCCGACATCACCAAGCCGGGCCGTATCGGCCTGGTCTCGAAGTCCGGCACGCTGACGTACCAGATGATGTACGAGCTGCGGGACATCGGCTTCTCCTCCTGCGTCGGCATCGGCGGTGACCCGATCATCGGCACCACCCACATCGACGCGCTCAAGGCGTTCCAGGACGACCCCGACACCGACCTGATCGTCATGATCGGTGAGATCGGCGGCGACGCCGAGGAGCGGGCCGCGGCCTTCATCAAGGAGAACGTGACCAAGCCGGTCGTCGGCTACGTCGCGGGCTTCACCGCGCCCGAGGGCAAGACCATGGGTCACGCGGGAGCCATCGTCTCCGGTTCGTCGGGCACCGCCCAGGCGAAGAAGGAGGCGCTGGAGGCGGCCGGCGTCAAGGTCGGCAAGACGCCGACGGAGACGGCGAAGCTGGCCCGCGCCATTCTCGGCAGCTAGGCACGGTGCGGCCGGCTGACGCGCCGGCCGGGCTCGCACACGCGGACGGGCCCGCACCCCGGCGAGGGGTGCGGGCCCGTCCGCGTGTTCAGCGCGCCTGCGGGGCCACTCGTGTGGGGCCGCTGTGCGCCTGCGCCCTCAGCTTCGCCCGGAGCCGCAGCTGCTCGGCGGAGAGCGGGCCCTGGGCCGCCCGTGCCGGGACGTCCCGGATCGCGGTTCCCCGCGGCACCGGTGCCTCGTAGTGGTCCGGGGCCGTGCCCAGGGTCAGTGCGGTCGCGCCGACGACCGCGCCGGTGAGGGCGATCGCCGCGCCGTTCCACCGGCGGCTGAGGCGTTCGCCGCGGGCCCGGACCGAGGACGGCGGCCCGGAGGACTGCGGGCGTCGCGGCGCGGCCGGTTCGGTCAGCGCGCGGTGGAGCGCCTCCGGATCGGCGAACTCCGGCGCGACCGCGGCCACCGCCCGGCGGGCGCGCAGCAGCCGGCCGGCCGTGGCCGGGGTGCTCGCCTCGGTCTCGGCGGCGGTCTCCGGCAGGCCGAGGCCGACGCCGTCGTAGAGCACGAGCGTGCGCCGGTGGACGGGCGGAAGGCCGAGGAGCGCGTGCAGCAGCAGGCGGTCCGAGGGGTTCGCGGGCGGCGGTTCGGGGTGACGGTAGCGCCGGCGGAAGCGGTGCCAGGGTGAGAGCGCGCAGTCGTGCGCCAGCGCCCGTATCCAGCCCGCGGGATCGGGGTCCACGGCCACCTCGGGCCAGCGCTGCCAGGCGAGCTGGAAGGCCCGCTCGACCGCGTCGTGGGCCAGGTCGCGCCGGCCGGTGAGCAGGTACGCCTGCCGTACGAGGGCAGGGGCGCAGAATTCGTACAGGCCGTCGAATGCTTGATGGGCGGTCAGGGGCGGGGCCTGTCTCCCGGTCGCCAACTCCGCGAGGAGTCTCGCGTACTCCCTCCGCCCCTCGCCGCGCGGCACGGAACGGCCGGTCTCCCAGGCGCACACGGTCTCCAGCGGGACGCCCAGCCGCTCGGCGACCTGAGCCTGCGTCAGTGACCCGGCCTCGCGCAGGCGTCGGCGCTCTTCGGGGGCCGGCAGCGTGGAGGCGGGGCGTCGTGTCACGGGACGGCCCTCCGGGTGAAGAGGTACATAATCGTATATTGATCGACACAGCGGAACTCCGCCTGTTGCGCGGAGAAAACGCGTGTCATTGGGAGCATGGCGGTCGTGACGCAATGGACCGATCGCCGAACCACGTCGTCCCTTCGCGCCCGCCTGCGGGACCGGTCGCCCGGACTGGGCGCCGGCCTCCTGGGCGGCGCCGGCGCCGCTGTGCTGGGACTCGGCTCGCTCGCCCTGCTCGCGATGCTGCTGTGGATCAGTTCTCCCTACCCCGACAGCGGACCCGGCGGCGCGCTGCGGGCGGCCGCCGCACTGTGGCTGCTGGCGCACGGCGTCGTGCTCGTGCGCACCGAGACGCTCTCCGGGGTGCCCGCGCCCGTCGGCGTCACGCCGCTGCTGCTGGTCGTGCTGCCGGTGTGGCTGCTGCACCGGGCGGCGCGCGACGCGACGGACGGGGACAGCGTGGAGGCCGAGGGCGGCACCGCGCCCCTGGTGCCCGCGCGCACGGCGTGGTCCGGCGTGGTGGCGGGCTATCTCGGGGTGGGCGCGGTGGCGGCGCTGTACGCCTCGGGCGGAGTGCTGCGGCCGTCGTGGAAGTGGACCGCGGTGTGCCTGCCGCTGGTCGCGCTGGTGGCGGCGGGGACGGGGGTGTGGACGGCGTACGGACGGCCGCTGGGGCGGGTGCGCCGGACGCTCGACCGGCTGCCCGCGGGTCTGCGCCGGGTGGTGACCGCCGGGACGCCGCGCCGGGGCGGCCGGGCATGGCTGCGGGCCTGTGTACGGGCCGCGCTGGGCGGGACGGCCGTGCTCGTGGGCGGCGGCGCGCTGCTCGTGGGCTTGTCACTGGGGTGGCACGGTGAGGCGGCGCGGGCGTCGTTCCTCCAGCTCACCGAGGGCTGGTCGGGGCGGTGCGCGGTGGTCCTGCTGGCGGTGGCGCTGGTGCCGAACGCGGCGGTGTGGGGAGCGGCGTACGGGCTCGGGCCGGGCTTCCTGCTGGGCGCCGGGCAGGTCGCCGGTCCGCTGTCGTCGGCGGCGCCCCCGGCGTCCTTGCCGCCGTTCCCCCTGCTGGCGGCGGTACCGGGGACCGGGGGCACGCCGCTGTGCTGGGCGGTGGGAGCGGTGCCGGCCGCGGCGGGCGCCACGGTGGGGTGGTTCGTGGCGGGGGCGGCGAGCCGGCACCGGGCGCGGGGCCGGGACGCGGTGTGGTCGGTGGGGCGGACGGTGGGGACGGTCATGGTGGCGGCGGCGGTGTGCGGGGCGCTGCTGGGCGGGCTCGCGGAGGCGGCGGGCGGGCCGCTGGGGGTGGCGGCGCTGTCGCGGTTCGGGCCGGTGGGATGGCAGGTGGGCGGCGCGGCGGCCGGATGGACGCTCGCGGTGGGCGCGCCGGTGGGGGTCGCGGTACGGGCATGGCGGCTGCGGGGGCTCGCACGGCGCGGGCGCGGTCAGCGGGAGGAGCACGGGCCGGGGCGACGGTTCTGGCGCACCCGACGCGCCCGCCCCGCACCTTTCCCGGCCCCGATCCCGCAGCCGGCCGGCAGCTGGGTCCCGCAGCCGGGCGGACTGCGGACCCCGGCACCCGCCGGGAGCCGGACCACACAGCCGGTCGGCGATACGGCCGCGGGACGGGCCGGGGAGCGGACTTCGGAATCCACCGGGGGGCGGACCCTGGAATCCACCGGGGGATGGGCCCCGCAACCGCCGGCCGGGAGCCGGACCACACAGCCGCTCGGCGGTACGGCCGCGGGACCGGATGGGGGGCGGGTCCTGGGATCGGTTGGTGGGTGGGCTCCGGGACGTGCCGGGGTCTGGAGCCCGCCGTGGGCCGGGGGCACGGCTCCGCCGCCGGCGGGGGATTCGGCCCCGGAGCGAGGCGCAGGCCGGACCCCGGAACCGGGCCCGGGCCGGACCCCGTACCCGGCCGGAGGCCGGGGCTCCGCCCCGCGTGCCGGTGAGGAGGCGGAACGGGCGTGGGAGGGGCCCCACCCCGAGCCGTACGAGGCACTTCCGGAGGAGGCGGATCCGTTTCCCTACGGCCCCGGCCCCGGCCAAGGCCCCGGCCAAGGCCCCGGCCCCGGCCAAGGCGACGAGCCCGGTCCGCGGGAGTGAGGGGCGGTCGCGAGGAGGAGCGGACCGGTGGGCGCGGCCACCCGGCTCAGCGGGTGCCCAGCACTCCGCGCAGGTCCTTCGGCAGCAGGTCGTTGCACGACTGCTTCGCCTCGCTGGTCAAGGCGTCGTTGACGCAGGTGTAGTAGTCGCGGTAGACCAACTGGGCCGTGAACATGGCCGCCACCATGGCGACCGCCAGGGACGCCGTGACCAGGCCGCTGATCGCCGCCGTCGTCTGCGGGCGGGCCGGGGCCACCGGGGTGTTCGGGTCGGGGGTGCGCGGCTTGGCCCGGAGCGCGCTCGTCCCCCAGTACAGCGCCAGCGAGCCCAGCAGCAGGGCCACGTAGGGCCAGCTGAAGAGGGCGAAGAAGAAGGCCCACATGCCGGCCAGCAGCGCATACCGTGCGCGGCGCTGGCTCGGGTCCGTGGGGTCCCACCGCAGGCCGCCGGTGCCGGGGCCGCCGGACCCCTCGGGCCCGCCGCCCTGTCGCCCCTGCCCGCCGGGGCCGCCGGGACGCTCACCGAAGCGGCCGCCCGTCGCGGGGCCCGGCTGCCGGTCGCTCCACTGGCTGCCCCAAGCGGAGTGCCCGCCCTCGCCGGAGCCGTCCTGCCCCTGACCGGGCGCCGGGTGCCGCGGCTGCCACGGCCGGTCCGGCGCGCCCTCGGGCGGCGGTGCGAAGGGGTTGTCGTCCGCGGGCGCCTCGGGGTTCCGCTCGCCCCCCGCGGAGCCACCGCTCGCGGAGTCACCCCGGCTCTCGGGTGACTTCTCGCTCTCCCGCGGCGGCACGGGCTGAGGGTGCCGCTCGCGCAGCAGCAGCGGAGGGAGTCGGAGACTGCGGTCCGGCATCAGGTGTGCGTCTTCCCCTTGGTGGTTCTGGCGGGCGGCTCGTCCACAGACTCGCCGCGGGGCGGGTGCGCCCCGGGCATGCGCCTCATGTGGTCAACGTCCTGCGCAGGCACGGCGTTCCCCGCGTCGAAGCGCTTTCCCCGGGTGGTTCCTTCCCAGACGCTACCTTCCGGCCACGCCCCCGTCCCGCGGGGGCCATCCGGTGTGCCGGTATCGTTGCTGGCGGTCGTCCGTTTCGTAGACTTCCCCGTATCCCGGGGCGTGAAGCATTCGTACGACCATACAAACGCTCGTCCGAGCGACCCCACAAACACACCCCCGAGAAAGGGCCCCGCCGTGGCCGAGTCCGTGGCCGAGACCGTCACCGAGTCCCCGGCCAAGCGCCTGGTCGTCCTGGTCTCCGGGTCCGGCACCAATCTGCAGGCACTCCTCGACGCCGTCGCCGAGCGGGGAGCCGCCGCCTACGGGGCCGAAGTCGTCGCCGTCGGCGCCGACCGCGACGGGATCGAGGGCCTCGCCCGCGCCGAGCGCGCCGGGCTGCCCACCTTCGTGTGCCGGGTCAAGGACCACGGCAGCCGGGAGGAGTGGGACGCGGCCCTCACCGAGGCCGTCGCCGCGTACGAGCCCGACCTGGTCGTCTCCGCCGGGTTCATGAAGATCGTCGGCAAGGAGTTCCTCGCGCGGTTCGGTGGGCGGTTCATCAACACCCACCCCGCCCTCCTGCCCAGTTTTCCCGGAGCCCACGGCGTGCGGGACGCGCTCGCGTACGGCGCGAGGGTCACCGGGTGCACCGTCCATTTCGTCGACGACGGCGTCGACACCGGACCGATCATCGCGCAGGGCGTGGTGGAGGTCCGGGACGAGGACGACGAGAGTGCGCTGCACGAGCGCATCAAGGAAGTCGAGCGAAGGCTGCTCGTCGAGGTCGTGGGGCGGCTCGCCCGCAACGGCTATCGCATTGAGGGACGAAAGGTAGTTATCCAGTGACCGCCGAGAGCACCAAGCGGCCCATCCGGCGCGCGCTCGTCAGCGTCTACGACAAGACCGGGCTCGAAGAGCTCGCCCGTGGACTGCACGAGGCCGGTGTCGAGCTCGTCTCCACCGGCTCCACCGCGTCGAGGATCGCCGCCGCGGGCGTCCCCGTCGCCAAGGTCGAGGACCTGACCGGCTTCCCCGAGTGCCTGGACGGCCGCGTCAAGACCCTGCACCCCAAGGTCCACGCGGGCATCCTCGCCGACCTGCGCCTCGACAGCCACCGGCAGCAGCTCGCCGACCTCGGGGTCGAGCCGTTCGACCTGGTCGTCGTCAACCTCTACCCCTTCCGTGAGACCGTCGCCTCCGGCGCCTCCCCCGACGAGTGCGTCGAGCAGATCGACATCGGCGGGCCCTCGATGGTGCGCGCCGCCGCCAAGAACCACCCGTCCGTGGCCGTGGTCACCAGCCCCGACCGGTACGCCGACGTCCTCGCCGCCGTCCGCGACGGCGGCTTCGACCTCACCGCCCGCAAGCGGCTCGCGGCCGAGGCGTTCCGGCACACCGCCGCCTACGACGTCGCCGTCGCCTCCTGGTTCGCCTCCGCGTACGCGCCCGTCGACGACTCGGTCTTCCCCGACTTCCTGGGCGCCACCTACGAGCGCAAGAGCACCCTGCGCTACGGCGAGAACCCGCACCAGCCCGCCGCCCTCTACGCCGACGGCAGCGGCGGCCTCGCCGAGGCCGAGCAGCTGCACGGCAAGGAGATGTCGTACAACAACTACACGGACACGGACGCCGCGCGCCGTGCCGCGTACGACCACGACGGGCCCTGCGTCGCGATCATCAAGCACGCCAACCCGTGCGGCATCGCGATCGGCGCGGACGTCGCCGAGGCGCACCGCAAGGCGCACGCCTGCGACCCGGTCTCCGCCTACGGCGGCGTCATCGCCGTCAACCGGCCGGTGAGCCGGGAGATGGCCGAGCAGGTCGCCGAGATCTTCACCGAGGTCATCGTCGCGCCGGACTACGAGGAGGGCGCGCTCGACGCCCTCACCAAGAAGAAGAACATCCGGGTGCTGAAGGCCCCGACCGGCCCGGACAACCCCGCCGAGGTCAAGCAGATCGACGGCGGTGCGCTGCTCCAGGTCACCGACCGGCTCCAGGCCGACGGCGACGACCCCGCCCACTGGACCCTCGCTGCCGGCGAGGCGCTCGGCGCCGACGAGCTGCGGGAGCTCGCCTTCGCCTGGAAGGCGTGCCGCGCCGTCAAGTCCAACGCCATCCTGCTCGCCAAGGACGGCGCGTCGGTGGGCGTGGGCATGGGCCAGGTCAACCGCGTCGACTCCTGCAGGCTGGCCGTCGAACGGGCGGGCGAGGAGCGGGCGCGCGGTGCGTACGCCGCCTCGGACGCCTTCTTCCCGTTCCCGGACGGCCCGGAGATCCTGATCGCCGCGGGCGTCAGGGCCATCGTCCAGCCCGGCGGTTCGATCCGTGACGAGCAGGTCGTGGAGGCCGTGCGGAAGGCGGGCCTGACCATGTACTTCACGGGCACGCGCCACTTCTTCCACTGAGCCGCGCCGATCGCGCCGTGCCGTGTGATGCCGGGCCCGTCGGTCGACGACCGACGGGCCCGGCATCGTGTGCGTTGCGATACGGGTACCGGCAGGGCACCGTTCGGGAACGGGCCGTCACGACAGCGCCGCCGTCGGGCAATGTCACGGCATGTCGGCGTGCGGATGCATGAACGTCCTGGACATCGTGGCGGCCCTGGCCGGATACGGCCTCCTGGCCATCGCCGGGCTGTTCATCGGCCTCGTCTCCCTGATCGGACTGCTGCTCGGCGGAATGACCGCCCTCGGGCACCTCGTCCGGCGCCGCGACGACGACCACCTGCCGGAAGACACCGGCGCGGACGGGGAACCGGTCGGCCTCGCGTCCTTCCGCTGGAGCCCCGGCCCGGACTGAGCCCCTGGTTCACCGGACGCCCATGCGCGGGCGTTCACACGCCACCGGTGTGTCCTCCCCCCCTCAAGGAGAGCGGCGCATGAGTGACCGACGGCCGAGGCCGTGCCCATCCCTCGAGCAGGGTGGGGCACGGCCTGTGGCGCGAAGGGTGCCTCGTGGTCAGTAGCGGGGACGGTTGAACCACGCGCCGCCGTTCCTGTTGGCGCAGAAGACGATGATCAGGATGCCGAGGACCAGGCTGATCAGGGCGAAGACGTTGGCGCCCAGCAGGCTCAGGAGGCTGAACAGGATGACCAGCGACGCGTACACGATCGCCGAGACGCGCACGCCGCCGGCCCCGCGGGAGAACTTCACGCCGGTGAAGATCGCCCAGAAGGCGAAGGCCAGCACGAGCACACCGAGGACGATCATGACTCCGGCGCCGAAGTCGGCGGCCCTGTTCGCGTCCTCGGACGAGATACTGCTGTCGGAGGAGAGGGCGTCCTCGAACTTGTTGGCGAACCAGGTGCTGGCCGCCATCATCAGGACGCCGCTGAGGGCCTGGAAGCCGCCCAGGATGAACAGCATCACACGGGCCGCCTTCACGGTGCCCGGCATCTCCACCGGGCCGGCCGGGTAGCCGCCGTACGGCTGCTGGAGCGGCGGGGCCGAGGGGTAGCCGTAACCGGGCTGCTGACCCTGGGGGTGGCCGTAGCCGGGCTGGCCCTGCGGGGCGCCATAAGGGTTGTTGGGGTCGCCGAAACTCATGGCGATCGTTCCTCCGTTTGTCTGGGTGCGGGGACGACGCGTGGCACCGTACGGAGGAAGTACTACAGATGCGGTCCGCCCCCCGGCACTGCCCGCGGCACTGTGCAGTTCATCGTGGTAAGGCGTTCGTGACTTTGTCCAGCCGCACGTCGCATGTGTTGTGCAAGTGCAACATCGATGATCATGGGTTGAAACGGACGCGGCGCTTCGGACGGTGCCCGGATTGGAACCCGGGGCGGGTCATCCGGGAGGATGGGGGCCATGACCGCCCAGATTCTCGATGGCAAGGCCACCGCAGCCGCGATCAAGTCCGATCTGACCGTCCGCGTGGCGGCGCTGAAGGAGAGGGGCGTCACGCCCGGCCTCGGCACGATCCTCGTCGGGGACGACCCCGGCAGCCGGAAGTACGTCGCCGGCAAGCACCGCGACTGCGCGGAGGTCGGCATCGCGTCGATCCAGCGCGAACTGCCCGCGACGGCCACGCAGGAGGAGATCGAGGCGGTCGTCCGCGAGCTGAACGAAGACCCGGCCTGCACCGGCTACATCGTGCAGCTGCCGCTGCCCAAGGGCATCGACGAGAACCGGATCCTGGAGCTGATGGACCCGGACAAGGACGCCGACGGCCTGCACCCGATGAACCTCGGCCGCCTGGTGCTGAACGAGCCGGCGCCGCTGCCCTGCACCCCGAACGGCGTGCTCACCCTCCTGCGCCGCTACGGCGTGGAGATCAAGGGCGCCGAGGTCGTGGTCGTCGGCCGCGGCGTGACCATCGGCCGCCCGATGCCGCTGCTGCTGACCCGGCGCAGCGAGAACGCCACGGTCACCCAGTGTCACACCGGCACCCGGGACCTCTCGGCGCATCTGAGGCGGGCCGACATCATCGTCGCCGCGGCGGGCTCCGCGCACCTGATCAGGGCCGAGGACGTGAAGCCGGGCGCCGCCGTCCTCGACGTCGGTGTGTCGCGCAACGCGGAGGGCAAGGTCGTGGGTGACGTCCACCCGGACGTCGCGGAGGTGGCGGGCTGGCTCTCCCCGAACCCGGGCGGCGTGGGCCCGATGACCCGGGCCCAGCTGCTCGTCAACGTGGTCGAGGCGGCGGAGCGCAGTGTCGGCTGAGGACAGGACCGAGGGCACCCGGGAGCGGGCCACCGCCCGGCGGGCGGACACCGGCGGCGAGCCCCTGGTGCGGGACGCCGTCAGCGCTCCCGACGCCGAGGGGAGGCCGCGGCGTGTGACGCGGCGCTTTCCGCGGATCACGCGCGACACCGCGCGGCCCGAGGGCGGCGGCCGGGCCGCGCCGCGCGACGCGCCCGCACCGGCCCGGCAGTGGCCCATCCTCGCCGTGCTGTCCGTCGTCGGCCTCGGGCTGCTGGTGACGGCGCTGGACGCGTTCCGCTTCGGCACGATCCTGATCGGGGCGGCGCTGCTGGGCGGCGCCGTGATGCGATGGATGCTGCCCGACGTGGGCATGCTCGCGGTGCGCTCCCGCTTCACCGACACGGTCACCTACGGCGTCCTGGGCGGGGCCATCGTGCTGCTCGCGATGATGGTCCAGCCCGATCCGTGGCTGGAGATACCGTTCCTGGACGACACGCTGCACTTCACGATCCGCACCTGACGGAGCGTCCGCGGCGTACGAGCGGCGGGCCGTCCTTCCCCCGGAAGGACGGCCCGTCCGTCGTCGCGGCGGCCCGGACACGCGGCGGCGCCCGGCCTCTCCCCCGTGGGAGGCCGGGCGCCGGGGGCGGTTGGGGCCGCCCGGGAAACACCCTGATCCACAGGCGGGAGCTGTTCAACACCTGGCAGACCGCTGTGGCACGGAAGTGACCGTTCCGCTACGGTGTCCGCGCCCCGCAACGGAACCGATGCAGGTCCTGACGTCGTCAATCGAACGGACAGGGCTCAGGGACCGGGCAACGCGGAGGGGTGAGCGATGGGCGCCTGGCAGCCGCTGCCGGACGATCTGCCGTCGGAGGTACGGCACTTCGTGGAGCAGTTGCGGCTCCTGAAGGACCGCACCGGTCTCAGCCTGGTCGCCCTCGGCGCGCGCACCGCGTACAGCAAGTCCTCCTGGCAGCGCTACCTCAACGCCACCCAGCCGCCGCCCCGTCAGGCGGTCGCCGCGCTGTGCCGGGTCGCGGGGCTCCCCGGTGACGAGGCGGAACGCTTCGCCGTGCGCTGGGAGTTGGCCGTGCACGCCTGGCCCCGCCCGCAAGAGCCGGCCCCGGCACAGGTATCGGCACCGGCACAGGTACCGGCCCCGGACCGGCTCCCGGCTCCCGCCCCGGCTCCCGCCCCGGCCCCCGCCCCCGCCCCGGCCCCGGCGCCCGCCGGGGCCGCCGGGCCGGCGCAGGCGCCGGGATCCGGTCCGGTGCCGGGGGAGTACGAGGAGGATCCGACGGTCCCGTGGTGGGACCGGCTGGAGGAGAAGCGCGAGACACGGCCCGCCGGGCGCCGCCTCCTGCTCGTCGCCCTCCTCGCGCTGGTGACGCTGCTCGCCGTGGTCCTCGTCGGTGCCGTCACGCTCGGGTGATCTGGTCCCCCTGTGCCTGCCGAGGTCGCCGCTGTGTCTCCGTTGTGTCGATATGTTGACAAGTTGGCGGATGTCCGCCGGACCCCGGGCACGCCGGGGCTACCGTGGGGGAGGCCGGACCGCGGACCGGCGGGCGCGCGACGGCGCGCGTTCTCGCCCGAATGCTCCCGTGCGCCCGCACCCGGGGAGCTGACATCCTGGCCGGGTGCATCCCGGTGGGTAATTCAGAACGGGGAATCGGCGGCGGGCGTCGCGCACGGGGGAACGCCGGCACATACCAGGGGGAAAGAGGGGGGAAGCAATGCCTCGCTGGAAGGC
The DNA here is from genome assembly GCF_055632315.1 of Streptomyces sp. PSU-S4-23. Lineage (NCBI taxonomy): Bacteria > Bacillati > Actinomycetota > Actinomycetes > Kitasatosporales > Streptomycetaceae > Streptomyces > Streptomyces sp. PSU-S4-23. Next base: position 5,313,206 of record NZ_JBVMUU010000002.1, read on the forward strand.
CTTGCCCGATGAACTCGACCCGCAGATGAAGGAGTTCATGGTCCAGCTGCGGCGGCTCGTGGACCGCAGCGGGCTGAGCGTCTCCGCCGTGGCAGACCGCACGGGCTACAGCAAGACGTCCTGGGAGCGTTACCTCAACGGCCGGCTGCTCGCGCCGAAGGGCGCGATCGTCGCCCTCGCCGAGGTGACCGGCACCGATCCCGTCCATCTGACGACCCTGTGGGAGCTGGCCGAGCGCGCGTGGAGCCGCTCGGAGATGCGTCACGACAGGACGATGGAGGCCATCCGGATCTCCCAGGCGCGCGCCGCGCTCGGGGAGGCCGGGGCGGCACCCGGCACCAAGGGCCGCGGCGGCACCGGGGCCCGCAGCACCACCGTGGCCTCCGGGGAGGCGGGACCGGCCGGGGCGGCCTCCGCGGCCCCGGCGAGGCCGGCGGACGCGGACGGCGCGCGGGGTGCGGACGCCGACAGCGGTGGACGGCCGCCGCGGGCCGGTTCCCCGGGGGGCAACTCCTGGGGGCTCGCCGGATACCGGGGGCCGTCACGGACCGGCGCGGCGGCCGCCGCGCCCACCGGGTCGCCGGTGCCGGCGGGCGGGCCGGCGCGGACGCCCGGCGCGTCCCGGCCCTACGGGCCGACGACGGCCGACGGCGAGCCCCGCGACGCCCGCCCGGACACCGGGGGCCCGTCAGGCGGGGGGCGGCGCGGGCGCCGGCTGACGATGTCCCTCGTGGGCGTCGGCGGGGCGCTCGTGGTGATCGCGGCGGCGTTCCATTTCACCGGCGGTGACGGCAAGAGGCCCCAGACCGCGCCCGGGCCGTCCACGACATCGGCGCAACCGGGCACCGACCTGCCCGCCGGCGTCAAGTGCAGGGGCACGGGCTGCACCGGCAAGGACCCGGAGAACATGGGCTGCGGCGGCACGCGGGCGACGACCACCACCAGCGTCACCGTCGGCACGACCCTCGTCGAGGTCCGCTACAGCAAGACGTGCGGGGCCGCGTGGGCCCGTATCACCCGGGCCGCGCAGGGCGACCGGGTGGAGGTGTCGGCGGGCGCGTCCGCCCGGAAGCAGACGGGCTCGGTCACCCAGGCGGCGGACACGGACGCGTACACCCCGATGCTGGCGGTGAAGGACGCGGCCGAGGCGAAGGCGTGCGTGACGCTGACGTCGGGCCGGAAAGGGTGCACGGCGTAGCGCGTGCCCGGCGGCGGGCGAGGGGGGAAGGCGGCGTGCGCCGGGGCGCCGCCGCCGGCTGGAGGGCGCGCGCAACCACGCGGCGCTCCTCTTCCCGGAAAGAATCTCCGCACGGCACGCATGAGTGTCCCGCCGCGGGGCAGGCGCACGGGTACCCCCCCCCACGGGAGTCCGGCAGGACACCCCACGGCGGCCGCCTCTCAGTCCCCCCTCTGTCGCGGGCGGCCGCCGCCCCGCCGGGTTGTGGGGCGGGCCACACGAACCCGGCCGTCCGGGGTCCCGGATGCGCGATAGCCTGACCGCTGGATCTCTCTTGACGCCAAGAGATCGATCATTTGTTCCGTTGATCGATCATCGCGGCGGGCACGGCCGCGCGCCGGCCGTGGGATCCCGTAACCCCGGGGCGACGGCGCCCCACCGCCAGCTGTCATACGGAGAACGCCATGACCCGCACTCCCGTGAACGTCACCGTCACCGGCGCGGCCGGCCAGATCGGCTACGCACTGCTCTTCCGCATCGCCTCCGGCCATCTGCTCGGCGCGGACGTGCCGGTCAGGTTGCGCCTCCTGGAGATCACCCCCGCGCTCAAGGCGGCCGAGGGCACGGCCATGGAGCTCGACGACTGCGCGTTCCCGCTGCTGCAGGGCATCGACATCAGCGACGACCCGAACGTCGCCTTCGACGGCACCAACGTCGCCCTCCTCGTGGGCGCCCGCCCGCGCACGAAGGGCATGGAGCGCGGTGACCTCCTGGAGGCCAACGGCGGCATCTTCAAGCCGCAGGGCAAGGCCATCAACGACCACGCCGCGGACGACGTCAAGGTCCTCGTCGTCGGCAACCCGGCCAACACCAACGCGCTGATCGCCCAGGCCGCCGCCCCGGACGTACCGGCCGAGCGCTTCACCTCGATGATGCGCCTGGACCACAACCGCGCCCTGACCCAGCTGTCGAAGAAGACGGGCACCCCGATCACCGAGATCAAGCGCCTGACGATCTGGGGCAACCACTCCGCCACCCAGTACCCGGACATCTTCCACGCCACGGTCGCCGGCAAGAGCGCCCCCGAGGTCGTGAACGACGAGAAGTGGCTGGCCGAGGACTTCATCCCGACCGTCGCCAAGCGCGGCGCCGCGATCATCGAGGCCCGTGGCGCGTCGTCGGCGGCCTCCGCCGCCAACGCCGCGATCGACCACATCCACACCTGGGTCAACGGCACCGCCGAGGGCGACTGGACCTCCATGGGCATCCCGTCCGACGGCTCCTACGGCGTTCCGGAGGGCCTGATCTCCTCCTTCCCGGTCACCTGCAAGGACGGCAAGTACGAGATCGTCCAGGGCCTGGACGTCAACGAGTTCTCGCGTGCCCGTATCGACGCCTCCGTCAAGGAGCTGGAGGAGGAGCGCGCAGCGGTCCGCGGCCTCGGCCTCGTCTGACCCGCCTCCGCCCGGCCTCCCCGGCCGTGCTCTGCGATCCCCGGGTGCCCGCCGCCCGGGGATCGGTGCGTCCGCGGTGTCTTCAGCCGGGCGGTGCCCCGCCTCCGGCGGCAGACGGTGAGGCCGGCTCCTCGCCTTGAGGGTCAGCTCCTCGCCGTGAGCCGCTTCTCGAACCAGTGGGCCGCGTACACGTTGTCGTCGTAGCGCGGGATCTCCGTGTACCCGCAGGCCCGGTACATCGCCTGGGCCTCCGTCAGGACGGCGTGCGTGTCCAGGCGTACGACGCCGAGGCCGCGTGCGACGGCCCGGCGCTCCAGCCCGTCGAGGATGCGCCGGGCAAGCCCGAGCCGCCGGGCGTCCGCGTGCACCCACACATGCCGGATCTCACCCACTCCGGGCTCCAGCGTGCGCAGCGCCCCGCATCCCACCGGACGGCCCTCCTCGTACGCGACCAGGAAGGCGCCGGCGTCCGCGGACACCTCCTCGGGGCGCACGAGGGCGGCGGGGTCGAAGCCCTCGGGGAAGCGGGCGTCGATGTCGGCGGCGTAGGCGTCGAGGCAGGCGCGGGCGTCGGCGCAGCCGCCGTCGACGTGCTCGACCGTGATGGCGGCCAGGCGCAGCAGACGCCGGACGGCGCCGAGGGCGCCGGTCAACTCGGCGCGCTGGCCGTCGGTCAGACCCGCGAGCAGGCTCTCGGCGAGGGCGTCGGCACGGCGGTTCTGCTCGTCGACCTTGACGCGCCCGGCGGGCGTCAGCTCCGCCAGCCGCACCCTGCTGTCGTCCGGGTGCACGCTCACCCGCACCAGCCCCTGCGTCTGGAGCGCCTGCGCCATCCGGCTCAGATACCCGGCGTCCAGCCCGAGCCGCCCCCGCAGCTCGCGCAGCGGGGCCCCGTCCCCGATCTCGTACAGCAGCCGCGCCTCGCCGAGCGGCCGGTCCTGGCCGAGGTAGTGGTCGTCGAGGACCCCGATCCGCCGGGTGAAGTACCGGTTGAACCGCCGGAGGGCCGTCACCTGCTCACTGGACACTCGCTCCATGGTTCTTTGACCCTAGTCAAAGGACATGCGGGGTGTCCATGCCGGGGAGCACCGCCGACGGGCGTGCGGTGCCCTACCTCCTGGGCAGTTGGGCGCGGACCTTCGAGATGTCCACCGTCTCGCTCGCCGGCGGGATCCTCGTCGGGACCGGCTTGTTGTAGTCCGTGAAGGTCAGGGCCAGGTTCGTGCCCTGCCCCGTCTGGGTGGCCCGGTACAGGCGGCGCGGCATGTCGGTCGTGATGTACAGCGTCGACTTCAGGCCGTTCACCGTGAAGGACAGGGGGACCACCCGCGTGTGGTCCAGCGCCCTCGCGAGGCCCTCCGTCAGGGAGGGGGGCGCGGTGACCGTCGCGGCCTTCTGGAGGGTGCCGAGGTCGCAGCTGCCGGCGATGCCGCTGAGGAGTGTGTCGGCGGTGGAGCCGTGGAGGTAGCGGCCTGCGAGCGAGGTGGCCGCGTCGATACCCCGTTGCCCGGGCAGTTCCGCCTTCCAGAACGTGCCGTCCGGCTTCAGCCACACCTCGGCGCCCCGCTTGATGATCTCGACGCTGCCGCCGTTGCCGCCCATCGTCATGGTGCCCGCGCAGTTGCCGCCCCGGTCGAGCGCGAGGCTCATCGATTTCGGCAAACGGTTGTTCGACGTCACCGCCGCGCTGCGGTCCGTGTAGCCGATACGGATCGATGTCGCCTTCCGCAGCCCGTCCTGCGCCTGTGCGGCCAGCCGCCGCGGGTCCGGGTTGCCGCCGGTCTGGGCCGCCGAGACGCCGGCCAGCCCGGGAGCGAACAGCAGGCCCACCGCCGCGGCCGTCGTCGTCGCGCAGGCCGCCCTCGTGAAGCCACGGGTCCGGGACATCGCATCACCTCCATGAGTACCTGGTCGTCAGATTACGTTTGCCCGCTTTCCGACGCATTTTCAGAGACTCCATGCCGGGGAGGCGATGCGTGCCCCGTCGCGCGGCGGTCACTCCAGCCGCGCGGCGATCTCGCCCAGCGCCGCCATCGCCCGGCGCTGCAGCCCCGGCCCGAACGTCACGCGGGTGGCGCCGAGCTCGCCGAGTTGCCGCGGTGAGGGGCCGTCGGCTCGCGCGTACACGTTGAGCGGCCCCTGGATCCCCGCCCGCAGCAGTGGCAGCAGGTCCGCCGGGGCGCCGATCGGGTACACGCAGTCGGCCCCCGCGGCGACGTACAACGCGGCCCGCTCGATGGCCCGCTCGGGATCGGTGACGCCGCGGGCGAACGTGTCGACGCGTGCGTTGACGAACAGGGTGTCGCCGGCCTCGGCCCGCACCCGGGCGAGCCAGTCGGCGTGCTCCCGCGGATCCTTGAGGACCCCTCCGCGCGAGTCCTCGAGGTTGCAGCCCACGGCGCCCGTCTCCAGCAGCCGCTCCACCAGCTCCTTCGGCGCCAGCCCGTACCCGTCCTCGACGTCGGCCGACACCGGCACGTCGACGGCCCGTACGATCCGCGCGACCGCCGCGAACATCTCGTCGGCGGGCGTCTCGCCGTCCGCGTACCCGAGAGAGGCGGCGACCCCGGCGCTGGGCGTCGCGAGCGCCGGGAACCCGGAGTCCGCGAACACCCGTGCGCTGGCCGCGTCCCAGGGCCCGGGCAGCACCAGGGGATCGCCCGGCAGCCGGCCCTGATGCAGGGCCCGGAAGGTCTCGGTGCCGCTCACCATTGCGTGCTCCCCGCTGGGATCCGCCGGCTGACCATCAGCCGGTTCCAGTTGTTGATGACGGTGATCAGGGCGACCAGATGGGCGAGCCGCCCCTCGTCGAAGTGCTGGGCGGCGTCCTCGTACACCTCGTCCGGCACGAAGCCTCCCCCGGACGTCGTCCGCGGGGTGCCCCCGGCCAGCACCGTCACCGCCTCCGTCAGCGCCAGCGCGGCCCGCTCGCGCTCGTCGAAGACCTCCCCGGCCTCCTCCCAGGCGTCCAGCAGGTCCAGCTGACGCTCACTCACGCCGTGCCGGCGGGCGATCGTGAGGTGCAGGTCCAGGCAGAAGGCGCAGTGGTTGAGCTGGGAGGCGCGGATCTGGACCAGCTCGGCGAGGGCGGGGTCACCGAGGCCCTTCTTCGCCGCGGCGCTCAGCGCCTGCATCGCGGCGCGGACGTCCGAGTCGAGGACCGTCGTGCGGGCCGCCGTGCGGGCCGTCACGAGTACTGCCCCGGCCGGTAGTGGCCCGGCACCGCGCGGGTCGTCACACCGAACCGGTTCCATGCGTTGATCACCGTGATCGCGGCGATCAGCTGGGCCAGTTCCGCCTCGTCGAAGTGCTTGGCGGCGTTCTCGTACACCTCGTCCGGCACGAAACCTCCCCCGGACTTCGTCTGGGAGGCGCCCCCAGTGAGGACCGTGACCGCCTCCGTCAGCTCCAGCGCCGCGAGTTCCTTCCCGGTGTAGAAGTGCCGCGACTCCTCCCAGGCGCTGAGCTGGATGATCCGCTCGACGCTCTCCCCCGCCGCGAGCGCGTCCTTGGTGTGCATGTCGAGGCAGAAGGCGCAGCGGTTGATCTGCGACGCGCGGATCTTGACCAGTTCGCGCAGCTTCGCGTCGAGGCCCTGCCCGGCGGCGGCGTCGAGCCGGATCATCGCCTTGTAGACGTCGGGGGCGTGCCGGGCCCACCTCAGGCGGGGCGTGTGCTCGGGCGCGTAATCGTTCGTGGTCATGCTCCCGACCCTAGGGGCGAGGTATCCCAGGAGTATGGTCCATTCCCATGGGCAGAGCATGGGCCACTTTGGGTGTCGACCTGCATCTGGAGCCGACCGGACCAGGGCTGCGCCGGGGCCTGACCGACGCCCTGCGCGAGGCGGTCCGCACCGGCCGGCTGACCCCCGGGACCCGGCTGCCGTCCTCCCGCTCGCTCGCCGCGGACCTGGGCATGGCGCGCAACACGGTCGCCGAGGCGTACGGCGACCTGGTCGCCGAGGGCTGGCTCACCGCGCGCCAGGGCTCGGGCACCCGGGTGGCCGAGCGCACCGCCCCCGGCCCGCGGCCCGCACCCGCCGCGCCCCGCCCCCGTGTGCTCGGGCGCCCCGAGTACGACCTGGCGCCCGGCACCCCCGACCTCGCCGCCTTCCCGCGCGCGGAGTGGCTCAAGGCCACCCGCCGCGTCCTGGCGGCGGCCCCGCACGACGCCCTCGGTTACGGCGACGGGCGCGGCCGCGCGGAACTGCGCGCCGCACTCGCCGAGTACCTGTCCCGGGCACGCGGTGTGCGCGCCGACCCCGAACGCGTCATCGTGTGCGCGGGCTTCTCGCACGGGCTGACGATCCTCGGCGCGGTCCTGCGGGCACGCGGTGTCCGCACGGTGCACGTCGAGTCGTACGGACTCGACGTGCACTGGAACCTGCTGGCGGAGGCGGGCCTGCGCACGGAGCCGCTCCCGTTCGACGCGCGGGGCACCGACACCGGCGCGCTGCCGGTCGGGGGCGCCGTGCTGCTCACTCCCGGCCACCAGTTCCCGATGGGCGTGCCCCTGCCCCCCGACCGGCGGGCGGCCGTCGTCGACTGGGCGCGGCGGACGGGCGGGCTGATCCTGGAGGACGACTACGACGGCGAGTTCCGCTACGACCGGCAGCCCGTCGGGGCGCTGCAGGGCCTGGACCCCGACCACGTGGTCCACCTGGGCACCGCCAGCAAGTCCCTGGCCCCCGGGCTGCGGCTGGGCTGGATGGTGCTGCCGCCGGGGCTCGCGGAGGAGGCCGCGGCCGTCAACGGCAGACACGACATGTGCGGGGCGCTGGAGCAGCTGACCCTGGCGGAGTTCCTGACGTCCGGCGCGTACGACCGCCATGTGCGCGCTTCCCGGCTGCGCTACCGGCGGCGCCGCGACGCCCTGGTCCACGCCCTCGCCGCCCGCGCCCCGGACGTCCGGGTCACGGGCATCGCGGCGGGCCTGCACGCGGTCCTGCGGCTGCCGCCCGGCACCGAGCGGACGGTGGTCCAGGCGGCGGCGTGGCAGGGCCTGGCGGTGCACGGCCTGCGCCGCTACCGCCACGAGAGGGCGGCCGCCGAGCCGCTGGACGCCCTGGTCGTGGGCTACGGGACGCCCCCTGACCACGGGTGGGCGGGGGCACTGGAGGCCCTGTGCCGGGTGCTGCCGTGAGAGGGCGGAAGGCAGGGCTCCGGCCGGCCGGAGGGCACGGGGCGGCCGCCCAGGGCTTGTCCCGGGCGTCAGGGCGGCACCCCTCAGCCGCCCGGCTCCGCCGGCATCACGAGACCTCTTCGGCAACCGGCGCTTCCCCGAACCTCGCCAGCGCCAGCGCCCCCGCCACGGCGACGAGGAAGCCGAGTACCGCCAGCCAGGCCAGCCCCTCGCGGGTGCGGTCGCCCAGCCACACCACCCCCACCACGGCCGGCCCCACCGTCTCGCCGACGACCAGGCCCGCGGTCGCCACCGTCACCGATCCCCGCTCCAGGGCGCTCGTCAGCAGCAGGAACGCCGCACCGCCGCCCAGGAGCAGCGCGTACGTCGCCGGATTGGTGAGCAGGACGGACGGCGTGAGGGCGTCGATCAGCCGCACCGCCACCTCGACCACCCCGAACCCGAACCCCGCGCCCAGCCCCAGCGCCAGCGCCCGCCCGCGTCCCGGCAGCCGCGTCCCGGCAGATCCGAGCACCAGCACGGCCAACGCCGTCGCCAGCATCGCGTACCGCAGCACCGTGGACCCGTCGCGGTTCCCCTCCGTGCCGGATGCCAGCCCCAGCATCGCCAGGCCCGCGCACACCACCCCGGCCGCGGCCCACTCGCTCCGCGTCAGCCGCACCCGCAGCAGCCTGGCCGCCACCACCGCCGTCACCGCGAGGCTGGAGGCGAGCGCAGCCCCCACCGCATAGATCGGAAGCGACCGCAGCGCCACGATCTGCAGCAGGAAGCCGAGCCCGTCCAGCGCGAGCCCCGCCAGGTACCGCCACTGCCGAAGGGCCCGCAGCAGCAGTGCCGCGTCCCCGCCCCCGCCCGTGCCCGCCGCGCGCGCCGCCATCGCCTGCAGCACCGTCGCCGTACCGAAGCAGACCGCCGCACCGAGTGCGCACACCATTCCCCAGAGCACGGTGCGACTGTAGGGCAGGCCGCAAGAGCGGGGGCGGGCGCGCCGGGCGGAAGCAAGCTCTCTAGTCTGATATTCATCAACATCTCAACGACGTCTCACCAACGACGTCCCATACGACGGGGGATCGCGGACATGGCGGACACACGCCGGCAACTGCGCTCGGGCACGGTCGTCCTCGGCGGTATGGGGCTTCTCGCCGCCGCCCTCACCGCCTGCTCGTCGGACCCGGACAAGCGCTGCGTCGACCGCGACAGCTACACCCTCGCCAAGGGCTACAAGGTCGTCGCCGACAAGAACTGCACCTCCGGGAAGGCGTCCGCCCGCGGCTCCTGGTACTACGGCGGCGAGAAGAAGAACGGCTGGGTCAGCGGCGGCTCCTTCACCAGGCCCCGGAGCTCCGGAGGCTCCGGCGGCGGCCACAGCGGCGTCGACCGCGGTGGTTTCGGCAGCGGTCACGGCAAGTCCGGCGGCTGAGCGCCCCGCCGTGGAACGCCGCACGATCGAGCCCCGCCCCGGCTGGCAGCAGACCGTCGAGGCGCAGGGCCTCATCTATCCGCTCACCCGCTACCCCGACGACTCCCTGCGCCCGTACTGGGACGAGAGCGCCTACTACACCTTCACGCTCCCCGAGGTGGAGGCGCTGGAGGACGTCGTCGAGGAACTGCACACCATGTGCCTGGCCGCGGCCGGGCACATCGTCGCCACGGACCGGTTCGCCGACCTCGGCATCACCGACCCGCGTGTCGCGCACGCGGTCGCCGAGGCGTGGCACCGCCGTGCCGAACTCCCCTCCGTCTACGGCCGGTTCGACCTGCGCTACGACGGCACGGGCCCGGCCAGGCTCCTGGAGTACAACGCCGACACCCCCACCTCGCTCGTGGAGGCGGCCGGCCCCCAGTGGTTCTGGATGGAGGAGCGCTTCCCGGGCGCCGACCAGTGGAACTCCCTGCACGAACGGCTGGTCGCCGCCTGGAAGAAGCAGTCCGCCCTGCTGCCGCCCGCCAGTCCGCTGTACTTCGCGCACTCCTGCGCCGACGAACTCGGCGAGGACCTGATGACGGTCGCGTACCTCAAGGAGACCGCGGAACAGGCCGGACTCGACACCGACTGGATCTCCATGGAGGAGATCGGCTGGGACCCGCTGTCCGAGCGCTTCGTCGACAACCGGCTCCGCTTCATCCGCAGTTGCTTCAAGCTCTACCCGTGGGAGTGGCTCACCACCGACCGCTTCGCCGGCCATGTCCTCGACACCCTCGACAACGGCGGCGGCACGGGCACCACGATGTGGATCGAACCCGCCTGGAAGATGCTGCTCAGCAACAAGGCGCTGCTCGCGATCCTCTGGGAGCTGTACCCGGGCCACCCGAACCTGCTGCCCGCCCACCTCGACGGCCCGCGGGAGATGGCGTGCACCACGGGCTACGTCGCCAAGCCGCTGCTCGGCCGCGAGGGCGAGGGCGTGACGGTCCACGCGCCGGGCGCCGGGCCCGTGCTGCGCGAAGAGCCCTGCTGCTACCAGGAGCTGGCGCCCCTGCCGGACTTCGACGGCAACCGGGTGGTCCTGGGCGCCTGGGTCGTCGAGGGCGAGTCGGCGGGGCTCGGCATCCGGGAGTCGTCCGGCCTGGTCACGGACGAGTACGCGCGCTTCCTGCCGCACGTGATCCTCTGACCTCTCCGGGGGACCTCCTCGGCGTCCCCCGGGAGCGGCGGCGGTCAGACGCCCAGGACACCACGCAGCCGAGCCAGCCCCCAGTCCAGGTCCTCCGTGCCGATGACGAGCGGCGGGGCGATCCGGATCGTGGACCCGTGGGTGTCCTTGACCAGGACACCCCGGTGCATCAGCCGCTCGGCCACCTCCCGGCCGGTGCCGCACGCGGGGGCGACGTCCACGCCCGCCCACAGCCCGCGCCCGCGCACCCCGGTCACCCGCCCCGTGCCGGTCAGCGCGCCCAGTTCGCTCAGCAGGTGCGCGCCCAGCTCCGCCGCCCGCGCCTGGTACTCGCCGGTCCGCAGCATCGCGATCACCTCCAGCGCCACCGCGCAGGCCAGCGGGTTCCCGCCGAACGTCGACCCGTGCTCACCGGGCCGGAACACCCCGAGCACCTCGGCGCTGGACACCACCGCCGACACCGGCAGGATCCCGCCGCCGAGCGCCTTGCCGAGGACGTACACGTCCGGGACGACCCCCTCGTGCTCGCACGCGAAGGTGCGTCCGGTGCGGCCGAGCCCCGACTGGATCTCGTCGGCGACGAAGAGCACGTTCCGCTCGCGGGTCAGCTCCCGCACGGCCGGCAGATAACCGGCCGGCGGCACCACCACCCCCGCCTCGCCCTGGATCGGCTCCAGCAGCACCGCCACCGTGTCCTCCGTCACCGCCGCCCGCATCGCGGTCACATCCCCGTAGGGCACGATCTCGAAGCCCGGCGTGTAGGGGCCGAAGTCCGCGCGCGCCTCCGGGTCGGTGGAGAAGCTGATGATCGTCGTCGTACGGCCGTGGAAGTTGCCGCCCGCGACCACGATCTTCGCCCTTCCGGCGGGCACGCCCTTGACCCGGTAGCCCCACTTGCGGGCCGTCTTCACCGCGGTCTCCACGGCCTCGGCGCCCGTGTTCATCGGCAGCACCATCTCCATGCCGCACAGCTCGGCCAGCCGCGCGCAGAAGTCGGCGAACCGGTCGTGGTGGAAGGCCCGCGACGTCAGCGTCACCCGCTGGAGCTGCGCGGTGGCCGCGTCGATCAGCCGCCGGTTGCCATGACCGAAATTGAGCGCCGAGTACCCGGCCAGCAGGTCCAGATAGCGGCGGCCCTCCACGTCCGTCATCCAGGCGCCGCCGGCGGACGCGATGACCACCGGCAGCGGACGGTAGTTGTGCGCGCCGTGGGCCTCGGCGGCGGCGATGAGTGTCTGCGTGGCGGTCACGGCGGCTCCCGGACGACGAGGGTGACCCTGCTGCCCCTGCTTCCCCCGCACATCCTCGCGCGCGGTGGACGCGGCGGACCCGTCCGCGGGCGGCGTCGCGTGTCGCGCCGTCCGAACGGCCGGGTAGGCTGGCCCGCGGGCCGTGACTGGCGCGCTGGGATGGGACGGACCATCGGGGAGCGGCCCGAGCAGGAAGTGTGCCGTGCGCCTGGGCCGTACCGTGAACGCCGAACGCCACGTCCGGAGGTCCCTGATGCCCGAGATGCCCGCGCCTGTCTCCACCGAGTCCACCGCCTTCCGCGCCGCCCTCGACGTGATCCGCGCCGTTGAGCCGCGCGTCGCCGACGCCATCGGCCAGGAGGTCGCCGACCAGCGCGAGATGCTCAAGCTGATCGCCTCCGAGAACTACGCCTCCCCGGCCACCCTGCTGGCCATGGGCAACTGGTTCAGCGACAAGTACGCCGAGGGCACCGTCGGCCGCCGCTTCTACGCCGGCTGCCGCAACGTCGACACCGTGGAGTCGCTCGCGGCCGAGCACGCCAAGGAGCTGTTCGGCGCCCGCCACGCCTATGTCCAGCCGCACTCCGGCATCGACGCCAACCTCGTGGCCTTCTGGGCCGTCCTCGCCCAGCGCGTCGAGTCCCCCGCGCTGGAGAAGGCGGGCGTGCGCCAGGTCAACGACCTGACCGAGGAGGACTGGGCCGAACTGCGCCACGCCTACGGCAACCAGCGCATGCTCGGCATGTCCCTGGACGCCGGCGGCCACCTCACCCACGGCTTCCGCCCGAACATCTCCGGCAAGATGTTCGACCAGCGCTCCTACGGCACCGACCCGGCCACCGGGCTCATCGACTACGAGGCCCTGCGCGCCTCGGCCCGCGAGTTCAAGCCGCTGATCATCGTGGCCGGCTACTCCGCCTACCCCCGCCTGGTGAACTTCCGGATCATGCGCGAGATCGCCGACGAGGTCGGCGCGACGCTGATGGTCGACATGGCCCACTTCGCCGGCCTGGTCGCGGGCAAGGTCCTGACCGGCGACTTCGACCCGGTGCCGCACGCCCAGATCGTGACGACCACCACCCACAAGTCGCTGCGCGGCCCGCGCGGCGGCATGGTCCTGTGCGACGACTCGCTCAAGGACCAGGTCGACCGCGGCTGCCCGATGGTCCTGGGCGGCCCGCTGCCGCACGTGATGGCCGCCAAGGCGGTGGCCCTGGCGGAGGCCCGGCAGGACTCCTTCCGCGACTACGCCCAGCGGATCGTCGACAACTCCCGCGCCCTGGCGGAGGGGCTGCTGCGCCGCGGCGCCACGCTCGTGACCGGCGGCACCGACAACCACCTGAACCTGATCGACGTGGCCTCCTCGTACGGTCTCACCGGCCGCCAGGCGGAGGCGGCCCTGCTGGAGTCCGGCATCGTCACCAACCGCAACGCCATCCCGGCCGACCCGAACGGCGCCTGGTACACCTCCGGCATCCGCATCGGCACCCCCGCGCTCACCACCCGCGGCCTGGGCACGGCGGAGATGGACGAGATCGCGGCCCTGATCGACCGCGTCCTCACGACGGCCGTCCCGGGCACGACCGCCAAGGGCGCCCCGTCGAAGGCCCAGCACGTCCTGGACCCGAAGATCGCCGACGAGATCGCGCACCGCGCGTCCGGCCTGCTGGCCGGTTTCCCGCTGTACCCGGAGATCGACCTGGGCTGAGGACGCCCGGCGCTCACAGATCGATGAGCTCCTGCCGCGGCCCGGCCGGCGGTCCCTCCCGCCGGGCCGCCGCCCGCCGCACGGCGCAGGTCCCCCCGATCCCCAGGGCGAGCCCCGCGCCGAGCCCCACGGCCCCCCAGCGCAGACGGTCCGGGGGGCCGTCCTCGGCGGCGGCCGGCCCGAACAGCCCGCCCTTCGCCAGCCGGTCGAAGACCGGCCGCGGCACCCGATGCCACCGGACGTCGTCGTCGGCCACGTCCGGCGCCGGGTCCGACCGCACCCACGCCGTGCCGTCCCCGGCCAGGAACACCTGGTCCTGGCGCTCGATCGCCACGTCGCCCCCGGGCGCCCGCCGGGTGTACGGCCACCCCCCGATCCCGGTCAGGCCCCACACCACGGTGGCCCGCACGCGCGGATACCGTCCCCGCAGCCACGCGTCCGGCACCCGCTCGGTCCGCCGCCCCGTCGGCCCCAGGAGCTTCCACAGCAGCGCGAAGTCACCCTCACCGGCCCGCAGTGTCGTCGTGCGGCCCGTGCCGGCCGCCGTCACCAGCGCCAGGTCGGGTATGTCCTTGCCCACAGCCCGGGCCGGCCCGGCGGTCGCGGTCAGTGCCCCCGCCGTCACCGCCAGCGCCGCCACCAGCCTGCCGAGCGCGCGCACACGGCCCCCGTTCTTTGTCATGTCCCCTTGTTACACCGCCGGGCCCGATTCGGCCCGCACCTGTTGCCCCACCAGTTCCTGACCGGCCCCGAAGACCTGAGAGAATGGTGAACATGGCTTCAGACAGTCCCCGTGTGCTCTCCGGCATCCAGCCGACCGCCGGCTCGTTCCACCTCGGCAACTACCTGGGCGCCGTCCGCCAGTGGGTGGCCCTTCAGGAGACCCACGACGCGTTCTACATGGTCGTGGACCTGCACGCGATCACTGTCCCGCAGGACCCCGCGGACCTGCGCGCCAACACCCGCCTGGCCGCCGCCCAGCTGCTCGCCGCCGGGCTCGACCCGGACCGGTGCACGCTCTTCGTCCAGAGCCATGTCCCCGAACACGCCCAGCTCGCCTGGGTGATGAACTGCCTCACCGGCTTCGGCGAGGCGAGCCGCATGACCCAGTTCAAGGACAAGTCCGCCAAGCAGGGCGCCGAGCGCGCGAGCGTGGGCCTGTTCACGTACCCGATCCTCCAGGTCGCCGACATCCTGCTGTACCAGGCCAACGAGGTGCCGGTCGGCGAGGACCAGCGCCAGCACATCGAGCTGACCCGCGACCTCGCCGAGCGGTTCAACGGCCGCTTCGGCGAGACCTTCACCATCCCGCGGCCGTACATCCTCAAGGAGACCGCGAAGATCTACGACCTCCAGGACCCGTCGATCAAGATGAGCAAGTCGGCGTCCACGCCGAAGGGCCTCATCAACCTGCTCGACGAGCCGAGGACCACCGCGAAGAAGGTCAAGAGCGCCGTCACGGACACGGACACCGTGATCAGGTACGACGTGGAGCACAAGCCGGGCGTCAGCAATCTGCTGACCATCTACGCGACCCTCACCGGAACCGGTGTCGCGGAACTGGAGCAGAAGTACGCCGGCAAGGGCTACGGTGCGCTCAAGACGGACCTCGCCGAGGCCATGGTCGACTTCGTGACCCCGTTCCGGGAGCGCACCCAGCAGTACCTGGACGACCCCGAGTCCCTCGACTCGATCCTGGCCAAGGGCGCGGAGAAGGCCCGCGCCGTCGCCGCGGAGACCCTCGCCCAGGCGTACGACAGGGTCGGGTTCCTGCCCGCCAAGCACTGATCCGGCAGGACCGGTCTCCCGGCGGCACGTCCCATCGCCGTACAGTCGGTAGTCACTCCTGCCCGCGACGAAGGCCGGGCACCCGAAGAACCGGAAACCGGAGGAACCGGTCACCGGAAGAACCGGAAGCCGGCAGAACCCGAAGCCCCCAGAAGAACACCGAAGAACGCCGAAGACCACTGAACGACACCAGCACGACGACAGGAGACGACGTGGGGACCGTAACGATCGGCGTGTCGATCGCGGTCCCGGAGCCTCACGGCAGCCTGCTCCAGGAGCTGCGCGCGGGCTTCGGCGACGCCGCGGCTCACGGCATCCCCACGCATGTCACCCTGCTCCCGCCGACGGAGGTCGACGCCTCCGCGCTGTCCGCGATCGAGGCGCACCTCGTCGAGGTGGCGGCGGCCGGGCGCCCCTTCCCGATGCGGCTGTCGGGGACGGGCACGTTCCGTCCCCTGTCGCCCGTGGTCTTTGTGCGGATCGCCGAGGGCGCCGAGGCGTGCGCGTGGCTGCAGAAGCAGATCCGGGACGCCTCCGGGCCGGTGGCGCGCGAGCTGCTCTTCCCCTACCACCCGCATGTCACGGTGGCGCACGGCATCGACGACGCGGCGATGGACCGGGCGTACGAGGAGCTCGCCGACTACGAGGCCGAGTGGCCGTGCACGGCCTTCGGGCTGTACGAGCAGGGCGCGGACGGCGTCTGGCGCAGGCTGCGGGAGTTCGCCTTCGCGGGCGCGGTGGTGCCGCCGCAGGCGGCCCGGTCGGAGGACGCCTCCCTGCCCGCCCCCTGGGCATAGACCCCCGGACCCCGGACCCCCTAGACCGGCAGCCACCGGAACACCGGCCGCGGCACATGCCGCAGCGCCGACATGACCAGCCGCAGTGACCCCGGTACCCACACCGCCTCCGACCGCCTCCGCAGCCCCAGGTCGATCGCGGCGGCGATCCGCTCCGGCGTGGTGGACAGCGGTCCGTCCCCCCGTCCCGCGCCGCCGCGCCGGCGGACGGACCCGGGGCGCACGACCATGACGTGCACGCCGGTGCCGTGCAGCGCGTCGCCCAGGCCCTGTGCGAACGCGTCGAGCCCGGCCTTGCTGGAGCCGTAGATGAAGTCCCAGCGGCGGGCCCGCTCGCCGGCGACCGACGACAGCACCACCAGCGAGCCGTGGCCCTGCTCCTGGAGGGCGCGGGCGCACACCAGGCCCGCCGAGACGGCGCCCGTGTAGTTGGTCTGCGCGACGCGCGCCGCGGCGACCGGGTCGCGCTCGTCGGTCGCCTGGTCGCCGAGCACGCCGAAGGCGAACAGCACCAGGTCGATGTCGCCCTCCGCGAACACCTTGCCGAGCGCGCTCTCATGGCTCCCGCTGTCGAGCGCGTCGAAGGCGACGGTACGGGTGTCGGCGCCGAGCTCACGCAGATGGTCTGCGGCCCGCTCCAGCTCCGGGGAGGGGCGCCCGCCCAGCCATACGGTGCGGGCGCGCCGTGCGATGAGCCGGCGCGCGGTGGCCAGCGCGATCTCGGACGTACCGCCGAGGATCAGCAGGGACTGCGGGGTGCCGAGGGCGTCCTTGTGGGCAGGCATGATCGTGACCGTATCGCCGCAAAACGGGCATAACTCTCTCATATCCCCACTCGCTACGGGGCCTCACCGGAATGGGCGACGCACGGAGTCCCGCCGACGGTGCGGTGCCGGGCGGCTTCGGGGGTACCCGGACACCGATCGTCCGCGGCTCCGTGCGAGAGACCGCACCCAGGGGCCACGAGGGGAGAGTCGGATCATGGACTGGCTGAAGAGGCTCCCCGTCGTCGGGCCGCTGGTCACCCGCCTCATGGTCACGCACGCCTGGCGGTCCTACGAACGCCTCGACCGCGTGAAGTGGACCAGGCTCGCCGCCGCGATGACGTTCATCAGCTTCGTGGCCCTCTTCCCGCTGCTCACCCTGGCCGCCGCGATCGGCGCCGCGACGCTCAGCACCTCCCAGCAGAACAAGCTGCAGAGCAAGATCGCCCAGCAGTTCCCCGGCATCTCCGGACAGCTCGACATCCACGGCCTGGTCCAGAACGCCGGCACGGTCGGCGCCATCTCCGCGGCCGTGCTGCTGCTCGCGGGCATCGGCTGGGTCGGGCAGGTCCGCGACTGCCTGCGCGCGGTGTGGGAACTGCCGGACGGCGACGAGAACCCGCTGGTGCGCAAGGTGAAGGACGGCGTGGTGCTCATCGGTTTCGGCGGCGCGGTCCTGGTCACCCTCGCCGCGTCCACCCTCGCCTCCGCGCTGGTGGGCCGGGCGGCCGGGCAGCTCGGCCTGGACGAGGGCGGCTGGGGCACCGTGCTGCTGCGCGTCGCCGCGTTCGCCGTCGCCGCCTGCGCCGACTTCCTGGTCCTGCTGTACGTGCTCACGCTGCTGCCCGGCGTGGAGCCCCCCAGGCGGCGCCTGCTGATCGCCGCCCTGATCGGCGCGGTCGGCTTCGAACTGCTGAAGCTGCTGCTCAGCGGCTACATCCAGCAGGTCGCCTCGAAGAGCATGTACGGCGCCTTCGGGGTGCCGGTGGCGCTGCTGCTGTGGATCAACTTCACCGCGAAACTCGTGCTGTTCTGCGCCGCCTGGACGGCCATCCGGAACAACGGGGCGGATGTCACGGGCGCGTCCGGCGGCGTACCAGATCAGGCAGCGGCCAGCGGCGGTTGACCAGGAACGCGCCCCCGCCGAGCAGTATGAGAAGGCCGCCGACGAGGGCGAGCGCCACGCCGATGCCACTGGAGCCGCCCTGCTTCACCGAGGCGGCCACCGGCTTGGCGGAGCTCCTGCCCGCACCGGAGGCGGACGGGTTCGCGCCGGGCTGCCCGGCGGCGCTCCTCGGGGCGACGAGTTCGCCCACCGGCGTCACCTTGCCGGCCGCGCCGAAGCCCCAGTCGAGCAGCCGGCCGGCCTCCCGGTAGACCTCGTTGTGCTCGTGCCTCTCCGGGTTCATGACCGTGACGAGCAGCACCCTGCCGTCGCGTTCGGCCACACCCGTGAAGGTCGCGCCCGCGTTGGTGGTGTTGCCGTTCTTCACACCCGCGATGCCCCGGTAGGGGGAGATGTCGTAGTCCCCGGCCAGCAGCCGGTTGGTGTTCTGGATCTCGAAGGACCCCCGGGTCCTCTTGCCCTTCGTCACCTTGGTCTCGCCCGGGAACTCGGTCCGCACCGTCGCGCAGTACTCCCGGAAGTCCTTCTTCTGCAGCCCGGACCGGGCGAACAGCGTCAGGTCGTAGGCCGAGGAGACCTGCTTGGGGGCGTCATAGCCGTCGGGGCTGACCACATGGGTGTCGAGGGCCTGGAGCTCCTCGGCGTGCGCCTGCATGTCCCTGACGGTCTGTTGGACCCCGTTGTTCATCGCGGACAGCACGTGCACCGCGTCGTTGCCGGAGCGCAGGAAGACCCCCAGCCACAGATCGTGAACCGTGTAGGTCTCACCCTCCTTTATCCCGACCAGGCTGGAGCCGGCGCCCATGCCGGCCAGGTCGGAGGGTGCCACCCTGTGCTGCTCGGTCCTCGGGAACCTGGGCAGCACGGTGTCGGCGAACAGCATCTTCAGGGTGCTCGCCGGGGGCAGCCGCCAGTGCGCGTTGTGGGCGGCCAGCACGTCACCGGACTCGGCGTCGGCGACGATCCAGGAGCGCGCGGTGATGTCCTTGGGAAGCACCGGGGCACCGCTGCCGAGGTTCACCTGGGTGCCCGGCCTGCCGAGCAGTTCCCCGCCGACGGTCGACATCACCGCCGGGGGCGTGGCCGACGGAGTGGCCGCCGGGCTCCTCCTGCCGGCGAAGGCGGTCGCCGGGGTGGCGAGTGCGAGGGACAACACGACGGCGGAGGCGACCGCGAGGCGGCGGCCGGTGATCTTCTTCAAGGCGGACACGGACGCGAAAGTACAGGGTGCGGAGCCGGAAGTCCCGCCGCATCCCGGCCGATGCCGCCCACCCCGCGATGAACGGCCACCGGGAAGCGGCGATACTGAACGCATGCCGGCATCGGATGCCCGGCGCAGTGACGAAAGGCCCCGTCTTGTGAAACTCAGCCGTCCCGTCTCCTGGTTCCTGCTCGCCTTCGGGGTGTGGAGCTGGGTCATCTGGATCACTTTCGTCAGGAACCTGTGGAAGGACGCGAGCGGCCTCGCGTTCGATGACGCGGGGGATCCGACGGCGTACTTCTGGGTGCATCTGGCGCTCGCCGTCGTCTCCTTTGTCTTGGGGACCGTCATCGGCGTCATCGGGTTCCGCGGACTGCGCGCGTTGCGACGTACGCCATAGCGACGGGGGGACAGGGACGCAGTGGTCGTCGTCTTCGGGCTGGTCGCCCTGGCGGTCCTGGCCGCCTTCGCGGCGCTGCACCGCTACGCGTGGCTCCGGCTCGTCCGTGACACGACCCGCGGGCCGGGCCTCGCCCGGCGCGCCGGAACGGTGGTGTTCACCGCCGGACCCGTGCTGACCGTCGGGGCCCTGGCCGCCGAGGTCGCCGGGGCTCCCTTCTGGCTCCAGCGTGTCCTGGGCTGGCCGGGCTTCCTGTGGATGGCGCTGTCCCTCTACCTGCTGCTGGCGCTGGTGGCGGGGGAACTCCTGCGGCCGCTGGCGCGCCGGCTGGTGGAGCGCCGGCCGAGGGTGCGGGAGACGGCGCCGAGCCCGGCACCGGTGCCGGTGGGGCCGGGAGCGATGCCGGTGGGCCCGGGATCGGTGGCCCCGGAACCGGCCGGAACGGAACCGGAACCGGAACCGGCGGATACGGCACCCGGGGACCCGCAGTCCCCGTTGCCGGAGGACGCCGCCGGACCCCCGTCCCGCCGGCTGTTCGTCTCCCGGCTCGTGGGCGGGGCCGTGGCCGCCGCCGCGGCCGGCACGGTGGGCTACGGCACGTACGGCGTGCTCCGTGGCCCCGCCGTGAAACGCGTCACGGTCGCGCTGGCCAGACTGCCGCGCTCCGCGCACGGCTACCGGATCGCCGTGGTGAGCGACATCCACCTCGGCCCGGTGCTCGGGCGGGGCTTCGCACAGCGCGTGGTGGACACGATCAACTCCACACAGCCGGACCTGATCGCGGTCGTCGGCGACCTGGTCGACGGCAGCGTCAAGGACCTCGGCCCGGCCGCCGCACCGCTGTCGCGGCTGAGGGCCCGTCACGGCAGCTACTTCGTCACCGGCAACCACGAGTACTTCTCCGGTGCGGACCAGTGGGTCGAGGAGGTGCGCCGGCTCGGCCTGCACCCGCTGGAGAACGCCCGCACCGAACTGCCCGCCTTCGATCTGGCCGGCGTCAACGACCTGGCGGGCGAGCGGCAGGGCGAGGGCCCCGATTTCACCAAGGCGCTCGCCGACCGCGACCCCTCGCGCGCCGTCGTCCTGCTGGCCCACCAGCCGGTCCAGATCCACGAGGCGGTACGGCACCACGTGGACCTCCAGCTCTCCGGCCACACCCACGGCGGCCAGCTCTGGCCCGGCAACCTCGTCGCGGCCGCCGCCAACCCGACGGTCGCGGGCCTGGACCGCTACGGCGACACCCAGCTGTACGTGTCCCGGGGCGCCGGCGCCTGGGGGCCGCCGACGCGGGTGGGCGCGCCCTCGGACATCACGGTGATCGAGCTGGCGTCCCTCCACGCATGACGGGCCCTCACGGGGTCACGGTGTGCACACCGCGTACACCGTGAGGGTGCGCGCGACGGGGGAGATGACCTGCCAGCCGGTGGCCGGCGTGGTGGCCGTGTACCCGACCGGCCCCAGGTAGTCGTAGTTGGCCGTGCCTCCTGACAGGTTCCGGACACCACCGCCGACGGCGAAGGTGCCGGCCGGGCACAGCACGGTGGCCGTACCGGTGGAGGTGGTGGCCGAGACGACCCTGCTCTGGGCGCCGGTGCCCCCGCCCTGCGGGCCCTGCGCCCCCGTCTCGCCCTGGGTGCCCTGGAAGCCCTGTGGCCCGATGGCCCCCTGACTGCCCTGGGGGCCCTGAGCGCCCGTGTCGCCCTGCGGTCCGGAGGCACCCTCCACACCCTGCGGCCCGGTCAGGCCCTGGGGGCCCTGTACTCCGGTGTCACCCTGGAAGCCCTGGGGACCGGGAACGCCTTCGGTGCCCTGGAAACCCTGCGGACCCTCCACACCCTGCGGGCCCGTGGCCCCGGTGTCGCCCTGGGGTCCCGGGACGCCTTGGGGGCCGAAGTCGCCCTGGACACCTTGGGGGCCGATGTTGCCTTGGGAGCCTTGGCTGCCGGTGTCGCCCTGGTGGCCCTGGAGGCCCTGGGGGCCCGTGTCGCCTTGGGGGCCTGCGCTGCCGATGTCGCCTTGGGTGCCTTGGGGGCCTGAGCTTCCGGTTTCGCCCTGGGGTCCCTGGAAGCCCTGAGGACCGAAGTCGCCTTGGGAGCCTTGGCTGCCGGTGTCGCCCTGGGTGCCCTGGAGGCCCTGGGGGCCCGTGTCGCCTTGGGGGCCTGCGCTGCCGATGTCGCCTTGGGTGCCTTGGGGGCCTGAGCTTCCGGTTTCGCCCTGGGGTCCCTGGAAGCCCTGAGGACCGAAGTTGCCTTGGAAGCCCTGGGCGCCGATCTCGCCCTGGGTGCCCTGGACACCCTGCGCTCCGGTTTCGCCCTGGGTGCCCTGCGCACCCTGCACGCCCTGCGGGCCTCCGGCCGGGCCCGGTTCTCCCTGCGGCCCTTGGGGACCGTTGGGTTCGCCCTGTGGGCCTTGCGGACCCTGCTTGCCGGGATCGCCTTGCGGGCCCTGGGCGCCCGTGTCTCCCTGGGCGCCGTGGGTGCCCTGGGGTCCTTCGAAGCCCTGGGGACCGAAGCTGCCCTGGGGGCCGACGGGGCCGTGGTCGCCTTGGGGGCCTTGGGTACCGGCGCCGGTGTCGCCCTGGTGGCCTTGGGTGCCCTGGGGGCCTTGGGCGCCGGTGTCGCCCTGGACGCCGGTGGTGCCCTGGGGTCCTTCGAAGCCCTGGGGGCCGAAGCTGCCCTGGGGGCCGACGGGGCCGAAGTCGCCTTGGGGGCCTTGGGTGCCGGCGCCGGTGTCGCCCTGGTGGCCTTGGGTGCCTTGGGGGCCTTGGGCGCCGGTGTCGCCCTGGACGCCGGTGGTGCCCTGGGGTCCTTCGAAGCCCTGGGGGCCGATGACGCCCGCCGGGCCCGTGGCACCGGTGTCGCCCTGCGGTCCCGAGGAGCCCTGGGGGCCGAAGTCGCCCTGGAACCCTTGGGGACCCAGGGGACCTTGCGGGCCTTCGGCCCCGGTGCTGCCCTGTGGTCCCTCGGAACCCTGGGGGCCGGTGTCGCCCGCCGGGCCCTGCGAGCCGGAGGCGCCCTGGGTGCCCTCCACGCCCTGGGGCCCCTGGGTGCCCGCAGCGCCGACGTCGCCCTGCGGTCCCTGGAAGCCCTGCGGCCCGAAGGCCCCCTGACTGCCCTGGGCGCCGGTTTCGCCCTGCGGGCCCTGCGTGCCAGGACCGCCCTGAGCGCCTTCCGCTCCCTGAGCACCCTGCGGACCCTGCGGACCGCCGAACGCCCCCTGCGGACCCTGCGGCCCCGTGTTGCCCTGCGGGCCCTGGGCACCCTGGGGACCCTGCGGGCCCTGGGGACAGCGGCCGTCATGGCCGTGGTCGTGTGAGGAGTAACCGCAGTCGTCGCGCGGGTCGTCGACGCCATGGGCCTGAGCGGCCGTCGCGGACGACAGCCCGGCCAGCACGGCCAGCGTTCCGGCCGCGGAGAAACGGGTGGCGGTACCGATCCAGGATCCGCGCAGTGACTTTCGGCTCATGGTGTGGGGACCTCCTCGGCAACCGGAGGCCGGGGGGCGCGCATCCGGGCCTGGGCGCGGCGAAAGGTCCCCCCGTCCGGTGGGCCGGTTGCCAGTTGATTGATGGCGTGTGTCGTGTCTACCTCACGACGGCCGGGGCCGCGTACGACCACTCCCGGGGCCATGGATGGTCGAAGGACGGAACACACGAACGGCGTACCCCCGTCCACCCTCGTCGGCCCACCCCCTGTGTCACCGCTGCTCCGTGCCCAGCGCGTCGCGCAGCACCGCGACGGCCCGGGCGACGGCGGCACGGGTCGCCCGGGTGCCGCCGTGCATGCAGAGCACGACCGGGAGGGGTCCCGGGGGCCCGTGGAGCCGGGGGCCGGACGATGCGCACCCCGACGTCTCCGGTGCCGGCGGGCACCGTGGCCGTCGAGCACCTTCCGGGCCCGGTCGGCGGGGGTCCGGCCGGTGCCCGCATCCGCTGTGCCCCGGCGGGGACCCCGTCCTCCCGGGCCGGGCGGCAGCGGTGACGTGGCCGGCCGAAACCCGGCGGTGACACCCGCTGGGTAAGACCTTTCTTAGTTCGGCGGATCTCTCTTCCGTCGCTCCAAACCCTGTGATTGGGTGATCCGCGCCACAGGGGAGTGGCGTGCGCTGAGGGCCTGGGGAGGGCGCCGATGCGATCCGTTCGCATGCGGATCCTCGCGACCGTGCTGGTGGCGGGCGCGGGAGTGGGCGGCTGGCAGTTGCTGCCGGCCAAGGAGAACACCGACAGGACCATCACGGTCGGGACGACGGACGCCGTCACGTCGCTCGATCCGGCGGGGGCCTACGACGCCGGGTCCTGGGCCCTGTTCAGCAACGTCTTCCAGACACTGCTGACCTTCGAACCGGACGGCGCGGAACCCGTGCCGGACGCGGCCCAGCAGTGCGGCTTCGTGGGCAGCGACCTGCGCACCTACCGCTGCACGCTCCGCAAGGGCCTCACCTTCCCCAGCGGCCGCACCATGACCGCCGAGGACGTCAAGTACTCCTTCGACCGGGTCAAGCGCATCAACTCCGACGTGGGCCCCGCGACCCTGCTCGACACCCTCGGTCCGGTCGACGCCGCGGGGCTCACCGTCACCTTCCACCTGTCCTCGCCCGACGCGACCTTCCCGTTCAAGGTCGCCACCGGCGCCGGGTCGATCGTCGACCGCACCCGGTACCCGCGCAAGGCGCTGCGCACGGACAACGGTGCCGACGGGACGGGGCCCTACACCCTGACGTCGTACACGAAGGACGACAAGGCCGCCCTGCGGCCCAACGCCCGCTACCGGGGCGCCGTCGAGGACACCGGCCGGCCGGTGGTGCTGCGCTACTACGAGGACCCCGCAGCCCTGGAGAAGGCGTGGCAGGCGAAGGACGTCGACGTCGCCACCCGCCAGCTGCCGCCCGCCGTGCTCGCCGGCCTCAACCCCAGCGATCCCGGCCGGCGCGTCAGCGAGTCCGACAGCGCCGAGACCCGCAACCTGGTGCTGAACACCTCCGCCCGCTCACCGCTGCACGACCGCCGCGTCCGCCAGGCTGTCGCCGCGCTCATCGACCGCGAGAAACTGGTCAGCACGGTGTACGACGGCACCACCGACCCGCTCTACTCGCTGATCCCGGCGGGGATCACCGGGCACACCACGTCCTTCTTCGACACCTATCCCAAGCCCGACCCCGCGAAGGCCCGCGCCCTGCTGACCGCGGCGGGCGTGAAGACACCCGTCCGCTTCAGCTACGGCTACGCCCGGGGCCGGGGCGCCGCCGCCGAGGAGGCCGCCGAACTGAAGCGGCAGCTGGAGTCGAGCGGGCTGTTCAAGGTGGACATCGCGGGCTACGAGTGGACCGACTTCCAGAAGCGGTACGCGAGCGGCGGGCTCGACGCGTACGCGGTCGGCTGGGTCGCCGACTTCCCCGACCCGGACAACTTCAGCGGCCCGCTCGTCGGCACCGGCAACAGCATGAAGAACGGCTACAGCAGCAAGGCCGTCGACGCTCTGATCCGGGACAGCCAGCAGTACTCGGACCGCAGCCGCGTCACCGCCGACTTCGAGCAGGTGCAGCAGCTCGTGGCCCGGGACGTGCCGCTGATCCCGCTGTGGCAGGCGAAGGAGTACGTCGTCGGCAGCGAGGACGTCGGGGGCGGGCAGTACCTGTCGGACGGCACGGGCGTCTTCCGCCTCTGGCGGCTGACCTGGATCTGACGCCGGATCACCCGTCGTCCCGGTCCCTGCCGTGT
Organism: Streptomyces sp. PSU-S4-23; assembly: GCF_055632315.1. NCBI lineage: Bacteria > Bacillati > Actinomycetota > Actinomycetes > Kitasatosporales > Streptomycetaceae > Streptomyces > Streptomyces sp. PSU-S4-23. The sequence continues at coordinate 5,338,344 of NZ_JBVMUU010000002.1, forward strand.
CCCCGCGCCGGCAGCGTCACCGTCACCGCCAGCCCCTCGCCCGGCGCCGTCCGCACCCCCACCTCGCCACCGTGCGCGGCCACCACGCCCTGCACGATCGCCAGCCCGAGCCCGCTGCCCGCGCCCGGGCCCACACGGAAGAACCGGTCGAAGACGCGTGCCGCGTCCTGCTCGGCGAGGCCAGGCCCCTCGTCGGCCACGCACAGGCGCACCACCCCGTCCGCGCGCTCCAGACCGAGCCGCACCGGCACATCGGCGGGCGTGTGGGTGCGGACGTTGCCCACGAGGTTGCCGAGCACCTGCCGCAGCCCCGACTCGTCCGCCCGCACCAGCAGCGCGCCGTCCGCGGCCACCGTCACCGGACGCTCCGGCTGCTGGGCGCGCAGATCCTCCGCCGCGTCCCGCACCAGACGGCTCAGGTCGACGTTGCGGAAGCGGAGTTCCGGCTGCCGGTCGAGGCGGGCGAGGGTGAGGAGCTCGTCGACCAGCCGGCCCATCCGGTCCGCCTCGGCCATCATCCGCTCCCAGGACCGTTTCCTCTCGTCCGGGTCGGTCAGCATCCCCTGGTCGTAGAGCTGGAGGTAACCGCGTATCGCCGACAGGGGTGTGCGCAGCTCGTGCGAGGCGTCCGCGACGAAGCGGCGGAGCTGGGCGGCGCTGCGCTCCCGCGTCCGGTAGGCCGACTCCACCTGATGGAGCATGGAGTTGAGGGCCGTGCGCAGCTGCTCGACCTCCAGGGAGGTGTCCTTGCTGGACGGCATGCGCCGGGTCAGATCGCCCTCCGCGATCGCGGACGACGTCTCCACCATGTCCTCCAGCGGCCGCATCCGGCGCCTCACGCTGATCATCGTCAGCGCGGCGAGCAGCGCCAGCAGCAGGCTGCCGATGGTGAGATCGAGCTTGAGCGCCTTGGCGACGCCCTTGTGCAGCACCGCGGTGGAACGGGCCAGCAGCACGTACGCGCCGTCGGCGAGCCGCACCCCGGTCACCCGGTAGGGGTCGCCGCGCAGCTGGAGGTCGTGCGGCGTCCCGTCCCGGACGAGCGCGGCCGGGTCCCCGGCCTCGGCGGCGAGCGCCTGCTGGATGGCGGTGGGCTTCAGCCCGGCGACGGGGAGCACCGTGCCGTCCCCGCCGACGGCCACGAAGATGCTGTCCGGGTTCGGCGAGTCGCCGCTGTGCGGCAGCAGCCGGTCGCGGACGAGCGCGAGCGCGGCCAGCGAGTCGATCTCCCGCATGGTCAGGTGTGAAGCCGCCAGCGAGGCACGGGACTTGGTCAGCTCGGCGTCGATCTGTCCGAGCACGTAGTGCCGCATGCCCATCAGGCTGAACGCCGTGGCCGCGACGATGCCGAGCGCCAGCAGCCCCACGTTCGCCAGCGTCAGCTTGCCCCGCAGGGAGCGGATGCCGCGCGGCCGCGGCAGCCGCGGCATCCGCGGGAGCCGGAGGAGGGTCATGCCAGCCCGTATCCCACACCCCGCCGGGTGGTGATCACCGGCGGTCCGAGCGGCTCCAGCTTGCGGCGCAGATAACTGATGTACGTCTCCACGACCGTCGACTCGGCCGGCGTGTGCTCGTACTGCCACACATGGCGCAGCAGCTGGTCCTTGGGCACGATCCGTCCGCCGTTGCGCACCAGGAAGCGCAGCAGCGCGTACTCGGTGGGGGTCAGCTCGACCGTGTGTCCCGCGCGGTGCACCGAGTACGTCGTCTCGTCCAGCTCCAGGTCGCCGTAGCGCAGCGGCGGGCGCTGCGGCAGGACGTCGTCGGCGTGGGGGAGGGTGCGGCGCAGCACGGCCCGTACCCGGGCGACCACCTCGTCGATGTTGAACGGCTTGGTGATGTAGTCGTCACCGAAGCCGAGCGCGCCGACGATCTCGGCGGGCGCGTCGCGCGCGGTCACGAAGACCAGCGCCAGATCCGGCCGCCGGGCGCGCAGTTCACGTCCCAGCGCGCGCCCGTCGCCGTCCGGCAGCATCACGTCCAGCAGGGCGGCGTCGGGCCTGGTGCGCTCCGTGAGCGCGAGCGCCTCGCGCACCGTGCGCGCGGTCATCACCTGGAAGCGGTGGTAGCGCAGGGCGATCGACAGGACGTCCGCGATGCTCTCCTCGTCCTCGACGACGAGCACGGTCGCCCCCTCGTGCGTGCCCGGGTGTGCCCCCTCGCGCGCCGGCTCGTTGACGGTCATGCCCCCAGTATCCGCACGCGCCCGGACCCGTGGGCGTGGGCGTGCTTTGGAGTTCCTTGAGAGTCGGCGCGGATCATGTCCGTCCGGGCACGCCAGTGCCGATGCTGGTGGTCCAGGACCCGGGGGACCCTGATGAAGGAGCGTAGAGCGTGACGACAATGGCGCGGTGGTGCTACCGGCACCGGCTGCTGGTCCTGTTGCTGTGGGTGGGGGCGCTGCTGGGAGTGGGCGCGGCGGCCTCCGCCGGGGGCGCGGACTACGCGAACGTCTTCTCCCTGCCCGACACGGATTCCAAGAGCGCCTACGACCTCATGGAGAAGGCGTTCCCGAAGGCCGCGGGCGACACCGACACGGTGGTGTGGAAGGTCGACCGGGGCTCGGTCCGTGACCGGTCCGTACGGGACCGCATCGAGCCGGCGCTGGCGAAGATCGGGCGGATGGAGGGGGTCGGCGCGGTCGCCGGCCCGTACACCGGGCCCCGGGGGGCGGCGCAGATCAGCCGGGACGGCACCATCGCCTACGCGCAGATCACCTTCACGGAGCGGGCGAACGCCGTGCCCAAGGAGCTGGTGCAGGACGTCGTCGACACCGCCCAGGGCGCCCGCGGCGACGGTCTGCGGGTGGAGCTGGGCGGCCAGGCGATCGCCCGGATCCAGCAGCCGCCCGCCGGCCTGTCCGAGATGGTCGGCATCGTCGCGGCCGCCGTCGTGCTGTTCCTCGCGTTCGGCTCGCTCTTCGCGATGCTGCTGCCGATCGCCGTCGCGGTCTTCGGCGTCGGCATAGGACTGTTCTCCACCCAGCTGATCAGCCATGTCACCGACGTGCCCGACATCGCCCCGCTGCTCGCCTCGCTGATCGGCCTGGGCGTCGGCATCGACTACGCGCTGTTCATCGTCACCCGGCACCGGCGCGGCATCCTGCGCGGCCTGGATCCGGAGGAGTCGGCCGCCGTCGCCCTGAACACCTCGGGCCGGGCCGTGCTGTTCGCGGGCGGCACCGTGTGCATCGCCCTCGCCGGGATGCTCGTGACGAACCTGCGCTTCCTCGACGGTGTGGTCATCGGCACCTCGCTCACGGTCGTGATGAGCGTGCTCGCGGCCGTCACCCTGCTTCCGGCGCTGCTCGGGCTCCTCGGCCCGCGGGTGCTCAGCCGCCGGCAGCGGCGGCGGCTGGCCGCGCAGGGGCCCGAGCCGGAGCGGGCCAGCGGGCTCGCGGCCCGCTGGTCGGGACTGGTGCAGCGGCGTCCCCGGGTCATCGCCGCGCTCGCCGTGGTCTTCATGGTGGTGCTCGCGCTGCCCGTGCTGTCCCTGCGGCTCGGCGCCACCGACCAGGGCAACGACGACGCGTCGACCACGACCCGGAAGGCGTACGACCTGCTCGCCGAGGGCTTCGGCCCCGGCTTCAACGGACCCCTCCAGGTGGTGTCCACCCGCGGTGACACCCCCACGCTCGTCAAGGACATCAGCGGCACCCACGGGGTGGCCCGGGCCGTCGCGCTGCCGCCCGCCAACGGCGTGACCGTGATCCAGGTGGTGCCGACCACCTCGCCGCAGTCCGAGGAGACGGACCGGCTCATCGACACCCTGCGCGACGACGTGATCCCGCGGGCGGGCGCGACCGCCCATGTCGGCGGGGTGACCGCGGTGTCGAAGGACTTCGCGTCCGTCACCGGCGACCGGCTGCCGTACTTCGTCGCGACCATCATCGGACTCGGCTTCCTGCTCCTGCTGATCGCGTTCCGCTCGCTGGTGGTGCCGCTGACGGCCGCCGTGATGAACCTGATCGCCGCCGCCTCGTCCTTCGGCGCCCTCGTGGCGATCTTCCAGTGGGGCTGGGGCCTGGACCTGCTGGGACTGGGCAAGGAGGGCCCGATCCAGGCGTTCCTGCCGATCATCATGCTTTCCCTGCTCTTCGGCCTGTCGATGGACTACCAGGTGTTCCTGGTGAGCCGGATGCACGAGGAGTGGGTGCACACCGGGGACAACGCCCGCGCGGTCCGCGTCGGCCTCGCGGAGACCAGCCGGGTCATCAACTCCGCGGCCCTGATCATGGTCTGTGTCTTCCTCGCCTTCGTGCTCAGCGGCAACTCGGGCGCGGCGATGGCGGGTGTCGGGCTTGCGGCGGCGGTCGCGCTGGACGCGTTCGTGCTGCGCACCGCGCTGGTGCCGGCGGCGATGCATCTGCTCGGCAGGTCGAACTGGTGGCTGCCGCGCTGGCTGGACCGCCGGCTGCCGCACCTGGCGGTGGAGCCGGCCGAGGAGCCGCGCAAGGAGCCGGCGGAGAGCGCGGGTCCGGGCGGTGCGAGCGCCGTGCACGGGTTCGTCCGGGACGCGGAGGGCGACCCGGTCGGGGGAGCGGCCGTGACGCTGCTGTCCACGGGGGGCCGCCAGCTGGACCGGGTCATGTCGCTGGCCGACGGCTCGTACATCCTCGCGGTCCCGGCGCCGGGCACCTACCTCGTCGCGGTGACGGCGTCCTCGTACGGATCCCGGGCCCGGCACGTGGTGCTCGGGCAGGAGCCGCTCGTGTACGACGTGGAGCTGACCGGTGACGAGGTGGACGCGGTGAACTGACGGGCCGTGCCCGTGGTCACTCGGGGGCGCTCGCGTCGGCGGACGCGGGCGCCCCTTTCGCCCTCGCCGGATCCGGCAGGACCCCGGCCATCCCGGGCAGGAAGTCCGTGAACAGTTCGTGCACGTCGTGGACCAGGGGACGCAGCACCCGGAACCGGGACAGGGTGACGCCCCGCGCGGTCAGCCGGGCGCCGCGCTCGGCGAGCCGGTAGCTGCGCTCACGGCCCTCCGTCCGGTCGAAGATCCAGTACAGGACGAGGCCCATCTGGGACAGCCACATCAACTCCGGCAGCACGTCCCGCAGTTCCTCCGGCACTCTCGCACCCGACCCCGCCAGCACCTCCCGGTGGACGTCGATGGCCTCGGCGCGCGCGTGCTCCGACTCGGCGGAGAAGGGGCTGAGCGGGCTGTCCGGGTCGGCGGCGTTCTTGAAGAACTGCACCGCGAACTCGTGGTACGGCGTCGCGACGTCCAGCCACGCCTTCAGCACACCGGTGAGCCGGGCCGTCAGATCGGTCTCCCGGTCCAGGACCTCCCGGACGGCCGCCCGGTGCTCGGCGGCGATGCGGTCGTAGAACCCCTGGATCAGATGTTCCTTGCCGGCGAAGTAGTAGTACGCGTTGCCGACGGAGACCCCGGCCTCTTGGGCGATGGCCCGCATGGTCGTCCGGTCGTACCCGCGCTCCCGGAACAGCCGCATAGCCGTCTGCAGGATCAGGGCGCGGGTCTGTTCGGACTTGGTGGGCACGGGAGGAGAGCCTAACGAGCGGCCGGCCGCCGTCCCGGGGCGGGGAGAGACCGGAGGACGGATCACTCGTCGGTGTGAGGAGCGGCGGCGGACCGCTTCGACCGGCCCGCTTCGAGGATCTCGGCCACGTCCAGGGTGACCTTGGCACCGAGGGAGTCGGGGAGGGTGACGAGTTCGCCGGGTGCGTGGACGCGGTGGTTGGCGTACCCGTCGTGCGCGGGGTCGGTGAGGACGTGGAGGCGCTGGTGCTTCCGGTCGACGACGGCGTAGACAGGGATCTTGGCGGTGGCGTAGGCGGCGACCTTGTCGTGGAGATCGATCCTGTAGTTGCTGGAGGTCACTTCCAGGACGAAGCGAAAGGTGACCGGGTCGTAGCAGTTGTTCTCGACCAGGTGGTCCTGGAAGTCGGCGTCCACGACGGCAAGGTCGGGAATCGCGTAGTCCTCGCGCCCGTCAGGGAGCCATAGGCCGATGCCCTGGAGCACCCTCGACTCCGGTCCGTGCAGCCCCGCTGCCAGGAAGGGCAGCATGAGATCGGTGAGAGCGATGGCGTGGCCACCGTCCGGGGGCGGGGACACGAGGATCTGGCCTCCGATGATCTCGACGCGGTAGCCCGGATGCCGCTCCATGATCTCGTCGGCCAGTTTCGTCAGCGGCCGATCGCCGGAGCGCCACTCGACAGGTGATGCGGACATCGCGTGCCTCCCGTGGGCTGGTGTCGAGAACATCATGGTAGGCCGACGGCGCCCTCGCGTCCTTGGTGATCACGTTCACCCGATCGTGTGCCCATACGCCCGAGGGCCCCGTATCCAGCGGAAACGGGGCCCTCGGGGGTCGGTCGCAACCGGCCTCAGATGCGGCGCGTGATCAGCGCCCTCTTCACTTCCTGGATCGCCTTCGTCACCTCGATGCCGCGCGGGCAGGCGTCCGTGCAGTTGAACGTGGTGCGGCAGCGCCACACGCCGTCCCGGTCGTTGAGGATCTCCAGGCGCTGCTCGCCGGCCTCGTCGCGCGAGTCGAAGATGAAGCGGTGCGCGTTGACGATGGCCGCCGGGCCGAAGTACTGGCCGTCGTTCCAGAACACCGGGCACGAGGAGGTGCAGGCGGCGCACAGGATGCACTTCGTCGTGTCGTCGAAGCGCTCGCGGTCGGCCGCCGACTGCAGGCGCTCACGCGTCGGCTCGTTGGTGTCCTTCGTGATCAGGAAGGGCATCACGTCCCGGTACGCCTGGAAGAACGGCTCCATGTCCACGACCAGGTCCTTGAGGACCGTCAGGCCCTTTATGGGCTCGACCGTGATCGGCTTGTCCGGGTTGATGTCCTTGATCAGCGTCTTGCAGGCCAGACGGTTCTTGCCGTTGATCCGCATGGCGTCCGAGCCGCAGATGCCGTGGGCGCAGGAGCGGCGGAAGGTCAGCGAGCCGTCGAGGTCCCACTTGATCTTGTGGAGGCCGTCGAGGACGCGTTCCTTCGGGTCGATCTCGATCCGGAAGTCCTCCCAGACCGCGTCCGCCGAGACCTCCGGGTTGAAGCGGCGGATCCGGAAGGTGACCGTGATGTAGGGGGAGGCGGCGGAACCGGAGGCGGCCGCCTCCTCCTTGTCCAGAACGGGGGTAGCCATCAGTACTTACGCTCCATCGGCTGGTAGCGGGTCTGGACGACCGGCTTGTAGTCGAGACGGACGGACTCGGTGCCGTCGGCGCCCACCTCGTGGTACGCCATGGTGTGGCGCATGAAGTTGACGTCGTCGCGGTTCGGGTAGTCCTCGCGGTAGTGACCGCCGCGGGACTCCTTGCGGGCCAGGGCCGACACCGCCATGACCTCGGCCAGGTCCAGCAGGTTGCCCAGCTCGATGGCCTCCAGCAGGTCCGTGTTGAACCGCTTGCCCTTGTCCTGGATCGCCACGTTCCGGTAGCGCGCCCTGAGTTCGGCGATCTTCTCGACGGCCGTCTTGATCGTCTGCTCGGTGCGGAACACCATGACGTTCGCGTCCATGGTCTCCTGCAGCTCGCGCCGCAGTTCCGCCACGCGCTCGGTGCCCGTCGACGACCGCAGCCGCTCGATCTGCTCGACCACGAAGCGCTCCGGGTCCTCCGGCAGCTCGACGAAGTCCGCCTTCTGCGAGTACTCCGCCGCCGCGATGCCGGCCCGGCGCCCGAAGACGTTGATGTCCAGCAGCGAGTTGGTGCCGAGGCGGTTGGCGCCGTGGACGGACACGCAGGCGACCTCGCCGGCCGCGTACAGGCCCGGGACCACCGTGGTGTTGTCCGCCAGGACCTCGCCCTCGACGTTCGTCGGGATGCCGCCCATCGCGTAGTGCGCGGTCGGCTGGATCGGGATCGGGTCCGTGTAGGGCTCGATGCCCAGGTAGGTGCGGGCGAACTCCGTGATGTCGGGCAGCTTGGCGTCGAGCTGCTCCGGCGGGAGGTGGGTGAGGTCCAGGTAGACGTGGTCGCCCTCGGGACCGCAGCCGCGGCCCTCGCGGATCTCCGTGTAGATGGAGCGGGACACGACGTCACGGGACGCCAGGTCCTTCATCACCGGCGCGTACTTCTCCATGAAGCGCTCGCCGTCCTTGTTGCGGAGGATGCCGCCCTCGCCGCGCGCGCCCTCGGTCAGGAGGATGCCCATGCGCCAGATGCCGGTCGGGTGGAACTGGAAGAACTCCATGTCCTCCAGCGGCAGTCCCCGGCGGTAGACGGCCGCCTGGCCGTCACCGGTCAGCGTGTGCGCGTTCGACGTGACCTTGAAGAACTTGCCGCAGCCGCCGGACGCGTAGATCACGGCCTTCGCCTGGAAGACGTGGATCTCGCCGGTCGCCAGCTCGTAGGCCACCACACCGGCCGACCTCTTGACGCCGTCGACCTCGGTGATCAGCTGGTCGAGGACGTAGAACTCGTTGAAGAACTCCACGCCCTCCTTCACGCAGTTCTGGTACAGCGTCTGCAGGATCATGTGGCCGGTGCGGTCGGCCGCGTAGCAGGAGCGGCGGACCGGGGCCTCGCCGTGGTTGCGGGAGTGACCGCCGAAACGGCGCTGGTCGATCGTCCCGTTCGGGGTCCGGTTGAACGGCAGGCCCATCTTCTCCAGGTCGAGGACGGAGTCGATGGCCTCCTTCGCCAGGATCTCGGCGGCGTCCTGGTCGACCAGGTAGTCACCGCCCTTGACCGTGTCGAAGGTGTGCCACTCCCAGTTGTCCTCCTCGACGTTGGCCAGCGCGGCGGCCATGCCGCCCTGCGCGGCGCCCGTGTGGGAGCGGGTGGGGTACAGCTTCGTCAGCACGGCGGTGCGGCTGCGCTTCGTCGCCTCGATGGCGGCGCGCATGCCGGCGCCGCCGGCGCCGACGATGACGGTGTCGTACTTGTGGATCTTCATGATTCTCGCAGCCCCGTGCCTAGCGGATGTTCGGGTCGAAGGTGAAGATCACCAGCGTGCCCAGCAGGATGGTGAACACCGTGGCGGTGTACAGCAGGCCCTTCAGCCACAGGCGCGTGTTCGTCCGCTCGGCGTAGTCGTTGATGACGGTACGCAGGCCGTTGGCGCCGTGCAGCATCGCGAGCCACAGCATGCCGAGGTCCCAGGCCTGCCACCACGGGGAGGCCCAGCGGCCGGCCACGAAGGCGAAGCCGATCTTGGTGACGCCGCCGTCGAGCACGAGCTGGATCAGCAGGTGGCCGAGGACCAGGACGACCAGCACGATGCCGGACAGGCGCATGAACAGCCAGCCGTACATCTCGAAGTTGCCGCGGGTCGACTTCGGGGTCTTCTTGGTCCGCTTGCGGGGGGCCTCGATCACCGGCGCCGGGTTGTCGGCGTCGTACAGCGGGGCGCCCTCGACGGGGCCGATGCCGGAGGCGGTGGTTTCAGTCGTGGACATGCGCGTCAGCTCCCGAACAGTTCACGAGCGGCGTGACCGAGGACGGGGTAGATCGCCCCGAGCATCAGCACGATCCACACGCCGAGGACGGTCCACAGCATCTGCCTCTGGTAGCGCGGGCCCTTCGACCAGAAGTCGACGGCCACGACACGCAGGCCGTTCAGCGCGTGGAAGAGGATGGCGGCGACGAGGCCGTACTCCAGCACGGCGACGATCGGCGTCTTGTACGTGGAGACGACCTTGTCGTAGGCCTCGGGGGAGACACGCACGAGAGCGGTGTCCAGGACGTGTACGAACAGGAAGAAGAAGATGAGGACGCCGGTGACTCGGTGAGCCACCCAGGACCACATTCCTTCCCGGCCGCGGTACAGCGTTCCAGCCGGCACGGAAGAACCCTCCGGGAGCGGGGACTAGGGCCGCGCCGGCTTCTGGGTCGGTCGGGCCCGGCCGGGTACGGTCCACCGGCCCTCAGCATCCTAGCGACGAGTCGGCGGATCGCTTACGGCGGCCGTACCGATGTGATCAAACCGGCAATCAAACGAGCACGGACGGGCTAGTCGGCGGACCGGTGACCGGGCGGGGGCTGCTCGCGTCCCCCGGCGCGGGCGGTCGCGGCCGTGCGTCGTCGCAGGTCCGCCGCGCTCAGGGGGTGTGGTGCAGCGCCGGCCGCCCGCAGGGTGCCCGCAGCAGCCGCGTCAGCCGTCCCCGCGCCAGCCGCCGCAGCTCCTCGGCCGCCAGCAGCCGCTCCTCCTCCGGATCGTTCGCCAATCGTGATCGGATGGCGGCCAGGACCCCGTCGGCGGCCTCCTCGGGCGCCACGTCGTCCAGGCAGATGATGAACACATGACCGAACCTGCTCTCGTAGGCGGCGTGTGCCGCGTCGAGGGCGGTCCGGGCCGCCGAGTACGCGCCGTCCGGGAGTGCCATGAGCGACTCGCCGGCCAGCGCCTCGGAGAGGTCCGCGGGCGTGAGGTCGTAGGCCGCCTCGTCGGCCGCGGCGAGCAGGGAGCCCAGGTCGGGATAGGGGCGGTGCTCGGCGACGCGGTGGGCCCAGCGCAGGCTGCGGCAGCAGGCGAGGAGGGCGCGCCGGGCCTCGTCGGAGGCCGCGGAGTTGAACACCTCCAGGCCCGTGGGGGCCTCCGCGCGGTGTTGCACCGGCAGGGCGGTGTGGCCGGGGAGGTGAGGGAGACGGTGCGGATGCAGCGTGGGTCCTCGGCGGGAGGCGCGCGTGACGTCCCGTGGGCATCGCGTGCGGATCGGCAGGGGAGGGTGCGTGGAGTGCGCCGTCACGGTACCGACGGCGGTCGGGCGGATGTCCAATCGTTGTCCGGATTTCACCCGGATGGGAGAGTTTTGGAACGCTGGGTGGACGGTCGCGCGGGTGGCGGCCGTAGGTTCGGGAGAGCAGCGGAGCCTGGAGGTGAGTGGTGTGCGATCTAAGGCCGGATGCATACGGACGGGCGGGCCGGGTGAGGTGCCGCCCGGTCGTCCGGACACGGCGTTGCCGTACCCGGGCGCGGCGCGGGGAGGGGCAAAGTGACCGGCCGCAGGCGGCGGGTCTCCCGCAGGAAGACGTCCGGGAGGCGCAACCGGTTGCTGCTGGGCGGCGGGATCCTCGTCGCGGGTGCGGTCGCGGCCGCCGTGGCCCTCTGGCCGTCCGGCGACGGCTCGCCGGACGGGACCGGCGCCTCCGCGGGCACGTCGGCCTCCCCCACGGGGCCGGTCGCACCCATGGGGTCCGCCGGCACCTCCGTCCCGTCCCCGGCCCGCACCTACCCCCTCTCGCAGACGCCCCGCACCATCCCCGCCGTCCGGGAGCACACCCCGGCGCGCGGCCCCGGCTGGCGGCCCGCCGCCGCGGCCCGGGTGGTCGTCGACGACGACGCCCTGGCCGACGAGGGCCGGCTGCTGGCCGGAGAGCTGAGGATGGGGTACGCCGGGCGGACGGCCGCCCGCGCCGGGGACGTCGAGCTGGGACTGGCCGGCGGCGGCGACCGGGAGTCGTACACGATGACCGTCCGCGCCGGGCGGGTGCGGATCACCGGACCGGGTGAGGCCGGGGTGTTCTACGGGACCCGCACCCTCAAGCAGGAGGTGCACGGCGGCGGCACCGCGCCCGAGGGCGTCGTCCGCGACGCGCCCGCCAAGCCACGGCGCGGGTTCATGCTCGACATCGCGCGCAAGTACTACACGGCCGGCTGGATCGAGGACCGCATACGGGAGCTCGGCGACCTGAAGTACAACGAACTGGGACTGCACTTCTCCGACGACCAGGGCTTCCGCATCGAGTCCGGCACGCATCCGGAGGTCGTCTCCCGGCAGCACCTCACCAAGGCGCAGGTGCGCGGGATCGTCGCCCTCGCCACCAGCCGGCACATCACCGTCGTCCCCGAGATCGACTCCCCCGGGCACCTCGGCGCCGTGATCGCCGCCCATCCCGACCTCCAGTTGCGAGCCGCCTCCGGCACCCCCGCCCGCGGGGCGGTCGACATCTCCAAGCCCGCGGCCGCGAGGATCGTGGACGACCTGCTGGGCGAGTACGCGAGCCTGTTCCCGGGCCCCTACTGGCATCTGGGCGGCGACGAGTACCGGGCGCTGGCGGTGCCGAACCCGGCCGCCTCCTACCCGCGGCTCGCCGCGGCGGCCAAGGCCCGCTACGGGCCGAACGCCGGCGTCGCGGACCTCGCGACCGGCTGGCTCAACGACCGTGCGGCCGTGCTGCGCCGCCACGGCCGGACGGTGCGCGCCTGGAACGACGGGTTCTACCGGACGAGCGCGGTGCAGCCGGCCAAGGGCCTCGACGTCGCGTACTGGACCGGGAAGGAGATCGGCGCCCGGCGTCCGGCGGAGTACCTGGGCGCGGGCCGCACGCTGCTCAACTACAACGACGCCTACCTGTACTACGTGCTGGGCCAGCCGCAGACCTTCGTGTACCCCACCGGGCAGCGGATCTACGAGCAGTGGACCCCGCGCGTGCTGCGGGGCTCCACCGCGGTGCCCGCGCGCTACGACCGGCAGATACTCGGCGGCGTGTTCGCGGTGTGGTCCGACCGCGCGACCGCGCAGACGCAGAACCAGGTCGCGGCCGGGATCCGGATGCCGCTGCGGGCCACCGCGCAGAAGCTGTGGGACGCGGGGAAGCCGGCGCTGCCCTGGGCGCAGTTCCGGCAACTGGCCGGCCGGCTGGGGTGAGAGAGGGCCGCAGGCGCGGTTGGCCGAAAACCCCTTGTTCCCAATCAGTCGCCGACAGGGCGTGGTGCCCCGGTGACACTCCCGGTAGGTTGCACGCAGTAAGGGGAAATGCGGGCTCCGTTGACATGAGGCGCCCCGTCAAGGCGTTTCGAGGAGGCGTGATGAGCCTGGTGGACCTGATCGCACAGGCGGACAGGCGTGCGCTCGCGGCAAGCGGTCTGGCTTGTTTGGATCGGTGTGTTCCGCTCCTCGGAGGCGACGACGAGATCCTGCGGCCGCTGTGGTCGAGCCTCGTCGCGGGGCAGGAGTGGCAGGAGCGGGTCGCCAAGGCGCGGGCCGAACTGGCCGCCGGGGAGATACCCGACGGCGACGCCGATTGTGCCTTCGAAGCCGAGGCCGCGCGGCTCGCCCGCCGCATGCTGGACACGTTCCCCGAGCGGCCCACCACCGAGGCGCTGCGCCAGTGGGCGGACGCCTGCTCGGTCGCCGCGCTGCAGGTCCACCAGCTGCTGGACCCCGCCGAGGACACCTCCCCGGTCGAAGCCCGCCGTGAGGGCGGCACGGAGGGCATGCCGCCCCTGGTCGCCGCCGAACTGCGCCGCCAGATCACCGTGCTCGAACTGCTCGCCGGGCACGGCCCGAACGGGCTGCGCCACGCCCTGGAGGTGTCCACGGAGGGGCGGCGGGTGCTGCGGGCCGTCGTGTCGCGGCGGGCGCGCGGGCGGGCGTGAGCCCCGCCGGCGCTCACCGCATCAGCCGCTTCACCACCGCGTCCCCGTACTCGGCGGTCTGGGCGTAGAAGGCCCTCAGGTCCCGGTGCGCCGACTCGAAGGCGCACCGCGTCTCGGCCTCCGTGGCGCTCCCGCCGTACCGGGGCAGCAGATGGTCGCGGGCGAGCCGCCACAACGCCTCGAAGTCGGTCGTCGTGAGGAACGCGGCCACCCGCGCCGCCCGCGCCGCGGGGAGCAGCAGAAACGGCGGACCCTCCCGGTCGCCGGGGAACACCGGGGCGCCGCCGAGCACGACGTCGTTCCGCGGACCGTTCTCCTCGGGGCGGGACGGGGCGCAGGCGTAGAACAACTCCTGGTCCAGGTAGCGCCGGTCGAGGACTTCCTCGCGGTGCCGGTCGACCCGTCGCCGCACCGTGTCCCAGTCGTCCTCGAAGAGCCTCTGCAGCCAGTTCGCGCTGTTGCGCAGTGCCGGGGCCGGCACCGAGCGGAGGTGGAAGTACATGCTCATCACAGAAGGGAGCGCACACCGCGGCTGAACCGTCACTTCCGCGAAAACCCCGCTGGTGAGGGGGACTTGTGACACTCATGGGGCGGAGGCGGGCCGGTCCTGTGCCGGTTGCGGCGACCGCTCGGATCATGGTGACGAAAAGGCCGCCGACCTCGCTGTCCCGTACGTGACGACACAGCAGGAGACCAGGCCCCATGCCGCCGCGAAGCCGGCGCGATGGGCGGCGGACACGGTGGCGGCGATGCGTGAGGGCGCGGGGCTGCGGCTCGACTACTCGGCGCAGAGCCTGTGGCGCGTGGACCGGTTGATCGAGGAGATACGGCGGGAGGGGGCACCGTACGACGCCGTGGAGAGCGCGCTGCGGGGATTCGGCGCCTACGCGGGCGAGGTGATCGTCCGTCAGACCGGCGCCGAGTGGTGGGCGTCCGGCGGGGACCACTGGGTCCGCGCCCCGAACGGCTCGCTGTGGGACCCGATCGACGAGGCCCGCCGCTGCTTCACCGGGCACGGCTCGCTGCGCCTGCTGTGCCGGGACGCGACGGCCGGGGCGCGGACCGCGTAGGGCGGGCGGGCGGCGGCTGTGACACTTCGGCGGGGCGCGACGCTGTTGACCATGGGGGCGCCGCCGCGCGCCCCGCACGGTGCGGGTTCACCACAGCTCGCTACGCACTCGGTACGAACGAGGACAGTGTTGGGCCAACGACGGGAACCCCGCCGCGCACAGGCGTTCGACGGGGAACTGGGCGCGGCCGTTGCGCGGGCTCAGGAAGGTGACGAGGCCGCCTTTGCGGTGGCGTACCGGATCGTGCAGCCGGGTCTGCTCGGTTATCTGCGCGGGCTGGTCGGCGGCGACGCCGAGGACGTGGCGTCGGACGCCTGGCTGGAGATCGCGCGGGACCTCGGGCGGTTCAAGGGAGACGGCGCGGGCTTCCGGGGCTGGACGGCGACCATCGCCCGGCACCGGGCCCTCGACCATCTGCGCCGGCAGCGGGTGCGCCCCCGCGCGTCGGCGCTGGAGCAGGACGCCCTCGAACTGCCGGGCACCCACAGCACCCACGACCAGGCGCTGGAGTCCATCTCCACCGAGCGCGCCCTGGAGATGGTCCGGGGGCTGCCGCGCGACCAGGCCGAGGCCGTGCTGCTGCGCGTGGTCGTCGGACTCGACGGCCCGGCCGCCGCGCGCGTCCTCGGCAAGCGGCCCGGCGCGGTGCGCACCGCCGCCCACCGGGGGCTGAAGCGGCTGGCCCGTCAGCTCGGTGCCGACGGCGGAACGGGCAGGGGTGTGACGGAAGACGGCTCCCGAACGCTGGGGGAGTCGAAATGAACGGCAACGGCGGCGCACCCGGCGACGAGACCGGCCGTCGGACAGGGATGGATGCGGACATGGGTGAACGGCACAGCGGCGGCGGAGCCCCCGGCCGTCGGCACGTGCACCCCGGCGGCACCGTGCCCGCCCCCGGGGTCGAGGCCGAGAACGCCGCGCTGGAGGCGCTGCTCGCCGCCGCACTGCGCCAGGGCGCCGTGGACGCCGAGGGCGAACAGCGGGCGGTGGCCGCGTTCCGCGCCACCCGGGACGCCCGGGCCCAGCAGGCGCGGACCCGGCGCCGGGACGACTGGCGGCCGCGAGAGCAACGGCGCACGCGACGCTCGGTGAAGGCGACGGTCGCCGTGTTCCTCACGAGTCTCACCCTGGGCGGCGTCGCGGTCGCCGGGATCGGGTCGGCCGGCTTCTCCGGCGACGCGGGCGGCGACCACGGGCAGCCCTCGCACGACGCCACGGACCGCCAGGCCGTGCGGCCCGACCCGACGGAGTCCCACGCGCCGGGCACCGCCGCCTCCCCGGACCGCCCGGAGACCGCGCAGGACACCGTGGCCCACTGCCGTGCCTACGAAGCGGTCAAGGACCGGGGCAAGGCGATGGACGCCACGGCCTGGCAGCGGCTGGTGACGGCCGCGGGCGGCGAGGACAACGTCGAGGCGTACTGCGCGGAGCAGTTGAAGGCCGCCGCCTCGTCGGCCGACAGGACGGGCAAGTCCGGCACCAAGGGCGGGAACGGGACGACGGCCGGCTCGGGTACCGCGACTCCGGCCGCTCCCGCGACGCGGGCCGTCGTGCCCACGACCCCCGCGGCCGGCAAGTCCAGGAGACCCGGGCGGTAGGTTCACCGGCCGCTGCCGCCGGCCGGGCGTGCGCCGGCTCGCGCGTCCGCGGGCCCGAACCGGTTCGTTCTCAGGAGTATGTACTCAGGAGCATGTCCAATGGAGCCCGACGCCCAGCTGTCGTCTGTCCCAGGGCCGGCCGGAGTGCGCCTCGCGACAAGTGTCACGGCGCCGAGGCAACGGCCGGGGCCGCCACCCCCCACAGGAGAGGCCCCGGCCGTCGCGCGGCACGGGCCGCGCGGCGGCCCGTACTCTCTACAGCGCCATGGATGCGTTTTCTGTCACACCCCACCGCGTCATGTATTGGTTGCACGTTGTACGGTCGTGGACGCAGACCTGTTTCAGGCCGTAACGTGCCTTTCGCGCCGACCGCGGACGACCAGCAAAACGGGTGAGGGAAACCGCCGCAGACCACGGCATCAGACCGCAGGGCAAGGACGAGGAATCACGACAGCGACAACCCGGTCCGCGCGGGCGGTGCCGGACGAGGCGCACAGAGGGGCAGTTCGGGGTGCTGGGGGACGACGCGGAGCTGACAGCCGCCGTGCTTGCGGCACAGGACGGGGACGAGACCGCGTTCCGGACCGTGTACCGCGCGGTGCATCCCCGGCTGCTCGGATACGTGCGGACGCTGGTCGGTGACCCCGACGCGGAGGACGTCACCTCCGAGGCGTGGCTGCAGATAGCCCGTGACCTGGAGCGGTTCAGCGGCGATGCCGACCGGTTCCGGGGCTGGGCGGCGCGGATCGCCCGCAACCGTGCGCTCGATCACATACGGATGCGCGGGCGGCGCCCCGCGATCGGCGGCGACGAGACGGAACTGACCGGGAAGGCCGCCGAGTCGGACACGGCCGGCGAGGCCATCGAGGCCCTGGCCACGGACCGCACCCTCTCCCTCATCGCCCAGCTCCCCCAGGACCAGGCGGAAGCCGTGGTGCTGCGGGTGGTCGTGGGCCTGGACGCCAAGTCCGCCGCGGAGACGCTCGGCAAGCGCCCGGGTGCCGTCCGCACGGCGGCGCACCGCGGACTGAAGCGGCTCGCGGAGCTGCTCGACGCGGGCCCCGGGGCGGATCCGGAATCGGCTGGCGCCCTCGGCGCCATGCCTCCCCAGCGAGATGCGCGCAGGCGCGCGGTGTCGCCCGCGGGTGTGACGCGCGTGCGTTCGCGAACGCAGAAGGACATGTGATGGCCGACGAGCAGTACGGGTGGCTTGACAAGGACGCGGCGGAACGGCTGCTGCGCGGAGAGCCGCTGGACGCCGTCGACCCCGACACGCGCGCACGCGCCGCCCGGCTCGCCGAGACCCTTGCCGCACTTGCCGCGACACCGGCGCCCGCCACGGAGGAACCGCCCGGCGAGGCCGCCGCGCTGGCCGCCTTCCGGGCCGCGCGCACCGGCGCCGACGGCGAGGGGGCACGCTCCGGGGCGTCCGCACGTCCGTACGCCGCCGTGTCCGCCGACGCCGGACTCATCCGCCTCGGGCGCCCCGTCGCCGCCGGGCGCCGGTCCCGGTGGTGGGGGCGTCCCGTGCGCTTCGGCCTCGCCGCCGCGGTGGCGGCCGGGGTGATCGGCGGGGCCGCGGTGGCGGCCGGAACCGGAGTCCTGCCGACGCCGTTCCACGACGAACCGGGACCCGCCGCGTCCGAGTCGGCCGCCGCGACGCCGCGGCAGCCGCCGGGCACGCCGACGCCGGGCGGACCCCGGGCGGGCGGTTCCCGTACGCCGGTGCCCGGTGCCACGGGCAGCGCCCGGAACGGCTCCTCGCACCCCGAGGCCGGCAACGGCTCCGCGCCGGGCGGCCGGCCGGGCGCAGGTGACGAGCACGCCGGAGGCGGGGCCGGGCAGCGGTGGGCCGTGGTGTACTCCTCCTGCCGCGATCTGGCCGACGGCAAGGGACTGGGCCTGGAGCGGCGGCGCGCTCTGGAGGACGCGGCCGGCGGCAGCGGACGGGTGAAGAAGTTCTGCAGGGGAGTCCTCGGCGGCAAAGGCCGTGTCCAGGGCACCGGGAACGGCAACGGCAACGGGAACGGCACCGGCAAGGGCACCGGGAACGGCAACGGGAACGGCACCGGGAACGGGAACGGCAGCGCCGGCGACCAGGGCGGCAACGGCGATGACGGCGAAGGCAACATAGGGCCGGCCACCCCCCACTCCGTGGCGCGGCTCCTGCCCCCGCGGACGGCGTCCCCGGGCCCCACCTACAGCGCGCTGGGCGCGCCTGAGGGCCACTGACCCGCCGCGCTCCGACCACATGCCTTTTGACCTGGGGTTTCGTGCTGCGTCGGACTTTGTTCGACGGGGGTGTGACGTTTTCGGCCGCGGTGGCGCAGTAATAAGTGAGCCGACTGGTCATCGGCCGTCGCACAGAGCCGGGGTTCCCCCCGTACCCACGGCTCCGTGCACCCGGCGCGGGCGGGACACGTTCCCCCGGTCCCGCCCGCGCCCCGCACACCTCCTCCGGTCCGTCTCACCAGGAGACGACGACCTTGTCGCCGGTCCGCACCTGCGAGAACAGCGCCGCGATCGCGGCCTCGTCCCGTACGTTCACACATCCGTGGGAGCCGCCGGCGTATCCGCGCGCCGCGAAGTCGTACGAGTAGTGCACCGCCTGGCCGCCGCTGAAGAACATCGCGTACGGCATGGGCGAGTGGTAGATCGTGGACACGTGGTGGCGTGATTTCCAGTAGATGTGGAACACACCCTCCCGCGTGGGCGTGTACTGGGTGCCGAACCGCACCGCCATCGTCGAGACGGTCCGTCCGCCGATCATCCAGCGCAGCGTCCGGGTCGTCTTGCTGATGCACAGCACCCGGCCCGTCATACAGCGCGGGTCCGGTGCGGCGGCCGGCTGCCCGCCCATCAGATACAGCTCCCACGTCCCGGGCTCGTGGGTCATCTTCAGCAGCCGCTGCCAGGTGACGGAGTCGACCTCGCCCGTCCGCGGCAGCCCGCGCTTGCCCTGGAAGCCCTTGACGGCGTTCTCGGTCAGATCGTCGTACGTCCCCGTCGGCCCGTCGAACAGCCAGGCCAGCTGGCGCAGCCTGGCCTGCAGTTCGCGGACCTGCCGGCCGGAGTCACCACGTGCCCACAGGACGGTGGCGGAAGGCTTCGAGGCGGGCGTGGCGCCCGGCGTCGCGCCCGGCGTCGCGCCGCCCGGCGGCGTGGACGGGACCTCGATGCGCACCGGTGAACGGTGCCCGGCGCCCCCGCCCTGCCCGTCCACCGGCTGCGCCGTGCATCCGGCGACCGCGGCGAGCGCGGCCGTCACCGCGAGTACGGCAAGCGATCTCCCCATGCCCCTGGTACGCATCCGCCCCCCGATCGTCCCGCCGGTCCCCGATGCCCGGTCGTGTCACCTGAGATCTTCCCCGCATGTGCCCCCAAGGGAACAACAGGGCATGGTTGTGAGCAAGGTCCCAGCGTGCGGCCCTCCACCGGGCGCACGGCCGCCGCTACAGTCCGTGCCGAGATCGTCCGTACCGGCCGGTAACGTAGTCGGGTCCACCGGGCCGGGAAACGAAGCAACGCGGAGGCACACACCATGGCGCGCGAGTCGGAGTCCGGACTGCCCATCGAGCCGGTGTACGGGCCGGACGCCCTGGAGAGCTGGGACCCGGACGGGAAGCTGGGCGCACCGGGGGAGTACCCGTTCACGCGCGGTGTGTATCCCACGATGTACACGGGCCGTCCGTGGACGATGCGTCAGTACGCGGGCTTCGGTACGGCGGTGGAGTCGAACGCGCGCTACAAGCAGCTGATCACGAACGGCACCATGGGCCTGTCGGTCGCCTTCGACCTGCCCACCCAGATGGGCCACGACTCCGACGCGCCGATCGCGCACGGCGAGGTCGGGAAGGTCGGCGTCGCCATCGACTCGCTCGACGACATGCGGGTGCTGTTCGACGGGATCCCGCTGGACAAGGTGTCCACGTCGATGACGATCAACGCGCCGGCCGCCCTGCTGCTGCTCCTGTACCAGCTGGTGGCCGAGGAGCAGGGCGTGCCGGCCGACCGGCTCACCGGCACCGTCCAGAACGACGTGCTGAAGGAGTACATCGCGCGGGGGACGTACATCTTCCCGCCCAAGCCATCCCTGCGTCTGATCGCGGACGTCTTCAAGTACTGCAGGGCGGAGATCCCGAAGTGGAACACCATCTCGATCTCCGGCTACCACATGGCGGAGGCGGGGGCCTCCCCCGCGCAGGAGATCGCGTTCACGCTGGCGGACGGCATCGAGTACGTGCGCACGGCGGTCGCGGCCGGCATGGACGTCGACGACTTCGCGCCCCGGCTGTCGTTCTTCTTCGTCGCCCGGACGACGATCCTGGAAGAGGTCGCCAAGTTCCGCGCCGCCCGCCGGATCTGGGCGCGCGTGATGCGGGACGAGTTCGGTGCGAAGGACCCGAAGTCGATGATGCTGCGGTTCCACACGCAGACGGCCGGCGTCCAGCTGACGGCGCAGCAGCCCGAGGTGAACCTGGTGCGCGTCGCCGTGCAGGGCCTGGCGGCGGTGCTCGGCGGCACGCAGTCGCTGCACACGAACTCCTTCGACGAGGCGATCGCGCTGCCGACGGACAAGTCCGCGCGCCTGGCGCTGCGCACGCAGCAGGTGCTCGCCTATGAGACGGACGTGACGGCGACCGTGGACCCCTTCGCGGGCTCGTACGCGGTCGAGACGATGACGGACGAGGTGGAGGCCGCGGCGCTGGAGCTGATGGGCAAGGTCGAGGAGCTGGGCGGCGCGGTCCCGGCGATCGAGCGCGGCTTCCAGAAGGGCGAGATCGAGCGCAACGCCTACCGGATCGCGCAGGAGACGGACGCGGGCGAGCGGGTCGTCGTCGGCGTCAACCGCTTCCAGCTCGACGAGGAGGAGCCCTACGAGCCGCTGCGCGTCGACCCGGCGATCGAGGCCCGGCAGGCGGAACGCCTCGCGGGGCTCCGCGCGGAGCGCGACCAGCGGGCGGTGGACGCGGCGCTCGCGGACCTGAAGAAGGCGGCGGAGGGCACCGACAACGTGCTGTACCCGATGCGGGAGGCGCTGAAGGCCCGCGCCACGGTGGGCGAGGTCTGCGACGCGCTGCGCGGGGTGTGGGGGACGTACGTGCCGAGCGACGCCTTCTGACCTGGGCAATTCCTCCGAATGGGTGACCGGGGGCGGAAGGAGCACGTCCCCGGTTACTCTCATGGAGAGTGATCCCCGAAAAGGAGGATGCCGTGGCTGTACTGCAACACGAGCTGACGTTGGGCGAAGCCGCCGACCTGCTCTCCCGTGCACTGCCTGGGCACCGCGTGGAGATTCTCCAGGGGAGGCTCACTGTGACACCGCCACCGGACGGTTCGCATGCGCTGTCGCTGACCAAGACGTGCCGGGCGCTTGAACGCGCAGGTATGGAGGGAAGCGGGGCGGAATGGGCCCAGGGCGTCGGCCTGTGGCTCCCCACGTTGCCCGAGGACTTCGCGATCCCCGACCTCTCCGTCCTAGACGAGGACTTCCGCGACGCCCACATCACCAAGAACTACTACGCGCCCGAGGTCTTCCGTCTGGTCGTCGAGGTGACGTCGTCGAACTGGTCCGATGATCTCGGTCCCAAGGTCGAGTGCTATGCCCAGGCGGGAATCCCGGCCTACCTCGTCGCGGACCGCAAGCACGATCAGGTCTTGTTGTACACCGACCCGGTCGACGGCAAGTACGCCGAGCCTCAGGTCTTCAAGCGCGGCCAGAGCGTGCCCGTGCCGGAGACGGTAGGCGTCCGCGTCGAACTCTCCGTGGACACCCTCCTCGACGGCGACGGCTGACCGTCTCGCCCCGCGAAACCCGGAATCGGAGTGTCGTACCCCCGTGCGACACTCCTTCCCATGTTCGGCGTCATCGATCTCCCCACCTACCTGGCGGGTCTCGTCCTCATCGTCCTGCTGCCCGGGCCCAACTCCCTCTACGTGCTGTCCGTCGCCGCCCGCCGCGGGGTGCGGGCCGGCTACACGGCGGCGGCGGGCGTGTGGTGCGGGGACACGGTGCTGATGACGCTGTCCGCGGCCGGAGTGGCCTCGCTGCTGAAGGCGAACGCCGTGCTGTTCGGGATCGTGAAGTACGCCGGGGCCGGTTATCTGACGTGGCTGGCGGTCGGCATGCTGCGGGCCGCATGGGGGATGTGGCGGAGCCGGCGGCAGGAGACCGCGGCCGCGCAGGCCCCGGCGCCGCTCGTCGCGGCCGCGGAGCGGCCCTTCCGCCGCGCCCTTGTGATCAGCCTGTTCAACCCCAAGGCGATCCTCTTCTTCGTCGCCTTCTTCGTGCAGTTCGTCGACCCCGGGTACGGACACCCGGCGCTCTCCTTCGTCGTGCTCGGCGTCTTCGCCCAGCTCGCCAGCGGCCTGTACCTGAGCGCCCTGATATTCGGCGGCACGCGCCTGGCGGCGGCCTTCCACCGGCGCAGGCGGCTGTCGGCGGGGGCCACGTCGGCCGCGGGCGTCCTCTTCCTGGGCTTCGCGGTGAAGCTGTCGCTGGCCGGCGCGTAGCCGGGGAAGCGGACCGGCCGGCGCGTCCCCTCGCGCCGGGGCTCAGCGACGTGGTGCCGACAGGGCGGTGCGCAGCCGGGGGGTCAGCGGGTTCTCCACGAAGCGGTTGAGCAGCCAGGCCAGCAGCAGCATGCTCGCGGCCGTCAGCGGGAGCGTGCCGTACGACGGGATGCCCAGCGTGCGGTGCAGGGCCTGGATGACGACCCAGCCCAGGTGCTCGTGGACCAGGTAGAAGGGGTAGGTCAGGGCCCCGGCGACCGTGAGCCACCGCCAGTTCGCCCAGCTCAGCCAGCCGAGGGCGATCGCGGCGACCGCGAGGAAGCCGAGCGTGACGACGAGGACGATGCCGTAGGCGGGGCGGTAGGAGAAGGCGTGCGGGTCCGGGGCGTGCCACAGGCGCCGCACCGCGTAGTGCTGGCCGATCAGCCAGCTGACGCCCACGATGCCCCAGGCGTACACGTCCCGCCGGTCGCGGTGCACGAGGTAGAGCCCGACGCCGCCGATGAAGAACGGCGCGTACTCGGGCATCAGGACGATGTCGAGCAGCGGCTCCTTGGCGCCCTGCGCGATGGCCGCCGCCAGCGTCCAGGAGGCGCAGAAGAGGATCACGCGCCGGCGGTTGGCGCCCGGCAGCACGACGAACAGGGCGAACAGGGCGTAGAAACGTATCTCCACCCACAGGGTCCAGCACACGCCCAGCACCCGGTCGGCACCGAGGGGCTGCTGCAGCAGCGTCAGGTTCAGCAGCGCGTCGCTCGGCGAGACCGCCTTGTACGCGACCACCGGCAGCGCGAACACCGCCGTCACGATGACGATCGCCGCCCAGTACGCGGGCAGCAGCCGGGAGGCACGGGAGGCGAAGAACGCCCGCAACGGGCGCCCCCAGCCGCTCATGCAGATGACGAACCCGCTGATGACGAAGAAGATCTGGACGCCCAGACAGCCGTACGCGAACCACGAGTGGAGCGTCGGGAACTGTTCCCGTGGCGAAGTGCCCCAGGCGCGGGCGACGTCGCCGCCGCGGCCGCCGTAGTGGTACGCGGCCACCATCAGCGCGGCGAGCAGCCGCAGGCCGTCCAGGGCCCGCAGCCGGCCCGCACCGCGCGCACGGCCCGCACGGGGCTTCGGGAGGCGGGGCGCGGCGGTCGACGGCGGAAGGGCGCCGCGTATCGCCGTGTCCGTGGCGGTCCCGCGGAGGGTCCCGGGCATGTCGATCACAGGTTTCCCCTCGGCGGGACTGGGCTGACCCACAGCACATTAATCGGATGAGAAGGTGATTCCCGTGGGTGGACTGCCGCTTCGCCGAACGCTCCGTGCCCGTTCACCTGCGCGTCACCCCGGGTTCCGGGGCCGGCCCGAACCGACCGGCCCCCAAAGACCTCAGCCGCGCACCGACCGCCTGAGGGAACGGGCCCGGCGCGCCACCCGGCGCACCGTCGCGTTGCGCGGGATGAACGCGAGCTGGGCGGGGACCGCGCCGGGCAGGGCCAGCGACGTGAGGCGCTTGCGCTTGAAGTAGCGCCAGGTGTACGAGGTCAGACGGGCCGTCAGATACTCCTCGGCGGCCGGACGCAGGTCCGGGTAGATCTTGGGCTGCATCGCATAGCCCACCGCGGCGACCAGCCCGGTCAGCTCCCGCACGTCCATGCCCCGGCGCCCGTCCGTGACCGCCTCGCGGTCGGTCAGCTCCGGCAGCAGCGCGTCGACGATCGTGACGGGGACGCGGTTGCTGTTCTCGTACGGCGCCAGGCGCTCCAGCAGCGTCTTGGTGCCGGTACGGGCCACCGGGAGGCCGTAGAGGGCGGACGCGGTGAGCAGGGCGGTGGAGAAGCAGCCCACGACCAGCGCCGGACGCATGCGCTGGTAGAGGACCTCGGCGAGGACGGGGGTGTCGAGCACCGTCAGATCGGCGCCGAGCCGGTCCGCCTCCTTCTCCAGGGTGCGCGACCAGCGCGCCGGGGCCGTCGGGTGCGGCTTGAACACCACGCGGGTGTGCCCGAGCGCGACCGCACCCTCCAGCATCCGCACATGGAGGTTCTCCTCCTCCTCGGCGGTGAGGATGTCGAGCGCGGACAGGTACTGGCCGAGCAGCAGCGCGGGTGCCTCGACGGACGGCAACGCCTCGCCGGTGTCCTCGAGTTCGGCGAGGACCTTGGAGAAGGCGTCCGTCGGCACGATCTCCGGCTCGACCCCGAACTCGGTGAGCAGCAGCGGCTTCAGGCCCGGCACCAGGTCCAGGTGGAGCAGCCGGTCCACGCGGGTGCCGACCAGCGGATCGATCTTGTTGCGGGTGGGGCCGTAGCTCATCAGGCCGTCCGCGTACACCGTGACG
This sequence comes from Streptomyces sp. PSU-S4-23, assembly GCF_055632315.1. NCBI lineage: Bacteria > Bacillati > Actinomycetota > Actinomycetes > Kitasatosporales > Streptomycetaceae > Streptomyces > Streptomyces sp. PSU-S4-23. The sequence continues at coordinate 5,363,163 of NZ_JBVMUU010000002.1, forward strand.
GGCGCCCCGGTGAAGATCTGGCAGATGCCCAGCGCCGGGTTGACCTGGATCGACTCGACGGCCAGTTGCACGTCGTCGTCACCGAGGTCCCAGGCCAGCCGCAGGTGCCGCTCCCACAGCGGGACGTCGTCCGGGCGCGGGGCCCAGCCGCCGGGGTGGAAGGGGGAGATGGTCTCGTTCCAGGAGATCACGTCGTCGAACCGGCCGCGCAGGTGCGCGAAGCCGGGCATCTCGTCCAGGCCGGGTGTGGTCTCGGGCGTCGCCGCGTTGTTGGAGACGAGCAGGACGCGCCGGTCGGCGGGCGCGAAGCACTCGCTGTCCAGGGCGGCGGCCAGCGTCGCCGTACCGTACAGCGTCGACGCCAGGAAGATCTGCGTCGTCACGCGGCCACCCCCGCGGAGGCGGGACGGCGGCGCAGCCGGCGCAGGCGCGAGGCGCGCTGGACGTCCATGGAGTCGAGAGCCCCCTCGAGTACGTCCTGCGGCATGCGCCGCAACGCGACAGCACTCATCGACTTCAGTTTCCGTGCCACCGGCGGCTCGAACCTTTCGATGGATCCCAGATGATGGGAAATGATGGCGCAATACGTGCGAACGGCTTTGGGGAGGAGTTTGTCCGCGTCCGGGTCCTCGGCCGTTTCGGCCACCACCTGGTCGAACGCGCGAATGAAGTCCAATTGTCGTACATCGCCGATCTGGGTGAGCGAGGAGGCGACTCCGCGCCGGTAGAAGACGCCCAGCAGACTCACCGCCGCGAACGACTCCGCCTCACGGTGCAGCCGCCAGATCCACGGCCGGTCCTCCGCGGTGCGCAGCCCGTGGGTGAAGTGCAGCAGGCCGCGGTCGACCAGCCGGCGGTGGTAGACGCCCGCCCACGCGTAGGGGTAGTCGACGGAGGTGGAGCGGTCGGCGGGCAGGATCGCGTCCCGCGGGGTCATCACCACGCCGCGCCGGCCGTGCGGCACCCGGTGCACGGTGCGGGCCCGCGCGGTGCACTGCACATGGTCGGTGCGGACGAAGTCGCACCCCAACTCCTCGATGGCGGCGACCAGCCGGGGGTAGTAGCCGGGTGCGAGCCAGTCGTCCCCGTCGAGGAACGTGAGGTACTCGCCGCGCGCCGCGTCGATCCCGGTGTTGCGGGCGGTCGCCAGTCCTCCGTTCTGCTCGTGCCGGACGAGCACCGCGCCTGGCAGCTCGCGCTGCGCGCGCGCGAGGATGTCCGGTGTCTCGTCGCGCGAACAGTCGTCGACGAGAATGAATTCGAAGTCCTCGCGCGCGTTCGCACGCAGGCTCTTCAGGGTGTCGGGCGCGTATTGCTGCACGTTGTAGAACGGCACGATGACGGAGAGCTTGACCACCCGAGTGACGTTAGGGGGCGGCCCGGCATTCGTCTTGACCGTCGGCTTGATACCGGGTGAACGACGCGTGGCGGAATAGTGAACCCAGTTGTTCCGGACGTGTTTCGCGGCCCGATTCGCCATTCGGCGAAGTGCTGTTAACCATTTGTTGGATTCCGGTTGGGCTGGGCATCGGAATCGCTTCCTAGCGTCTTCGACGTGCCAGCAAGTACCGCGAACACCCTGCGGATTGCCGTCCTCGCCGATTCCGACACCCGGTGGAAATGGGGCGCGCTCACCGCGAACCGCATCTCACCGACACGGCCCGGGGAAGCCGGCGAATCGCCTGAAACGGCCGCTCCGGACATACGACTGGACGGTTTCCTGCTACGGGGCCGCGCCACCCCCACCGCGCGCCAGCTCCACGAGGTCGGCGTCCGCGCGGACTCCCTCCGGGAGGTGACCGCCGTCGAGTTCCTGCGCGAGATGACGCAGGAGACGTACGACGTCCTCGTGCTCGCCCTCGTCGGCGGCGGCGTCCAGGCGATACTGCACGGGCTCGCCCACGCCTGGCGGGAACGCACCCGGCGGCCCGTGGTCGTCACCGGCTATGTGGGCGTCGTCTACGAGAAGCTCGCCGACGGCCTGCTGCTGCGGCACGGTGCGGACCTCGTCCTCGCCAACTCCCGCCGGGACGCCGAGCGTTTCCGCGCGGTGTACGAGGGAGTGGGCGCCGACGCCTCGTCGGTCACCGAGGTGGCGCTGCCCTTCCTCGGCGGGGCCCCGTACGAGAAGAAGGACCCGTACACGGTCGTCTTCGCCGCGCAGCCCTCCGTGCCCGAGAGCCGCGGGGACCGCACGTACCTGCTGAACCGGCTGATCGAGCACGCGCGCCGCCACCCCGAGCGCGAGGTACTGCTCAAGCTCCGCTCCAAGCCGGGCGAACACACCACCCACATCGAGGAACTGCCCTACCAGAAGCTGGCCCAGAAGCAGCAGCCGCCGGCCAACTTCCGCCTGGTGTACGGAAACATGGGCGACGTCCTCGACCGCACCGATCTGCTGGTCACCGTCAGCTCGACGGCCGCCCTGGAATCCCTGCACCGCCGCATCCCCACCGTCGTCCTGACCGACCTCGGAGTGCGGGAGGCGCTCGGCAACCACCACTTCGTGGGCTCCGGCTGCCTCGCCTCCTGGGACCAGCTGGACGCCGGACACGAGCCCCTGCCCGACCCGGAGTGGGTGTCGCGGCAGGGCGTCGCGGCCGACGGGGCGTACGCGACCGCCTTCGACGAGGCACGCCGGCGCATCACCGCGCTGCTCGCCGCCGGTGGACTGCCACCGCTGAAGCCCTACTACACGCCCCTCACCGCGCCCGGCTATCTGCCCGGCGTCCTCGCCCGCCACCACCTCGCCCCGGACGGCAGCCCGCTGCCCGGCGCACCCGCCGCCGACAGGGCCGCCGGCCCGGTGCGCCAGATCGTCCGCCGCGCGGCCCGCGGCGCCTACCGCCACGGCGTGCAGCGTGTCGCGCCCGTGATCCGGCGGATGGGGGAGCTGTGAGCGGGCGGATCCCACGCCAAGGACCCCAAGGAGTACAGCCCATGTCGAACCCGGAAGCGGGACAGGCGGCACCGGCGCGCCGCGTGCTCGCGGTGATCCCCGCGCGCGGCGGCTCCAAGGGCGTGCCCGCGAAGAACCTGGCCCCGGTCGGCGGGGTGCCGCTGGTGGCCCGCGCGGTGCGCGAGTGCCGGGCCGCCCGGCTCGTCACCGACGTCGTCGTCTCCACCGACGACGCGGCGATCGCCGCCGCGGCCCGCGAGGCCGGTGCCGAGGTCGTGCTGCGGCCCGCCGCCATCGCCGGCGACACCGCCACCTCCGAGGACGCCGTCCTGCACGCCATGGACGCCCACGAGGCGCTGCACGGCTCACCGGCCGACGTGGTGCTGCTGGTCCAGTGCACCAGCCCCTTCCTGGTCCGCGAGGACATCGACGGGGTGGCCGCCGCGGTCGTCGAGAACGGCGCCGACACGGCGCTGACCGTAGCCCCCTTCCACGGCTTCCTCTGGCGCGACGCCGCCGACGAGCCCGCGCCCGTCATCGACGCGCGGCACGCCGGCGAGGTGTCCGGGACGGGCGGCACCCGGGTCGCCGGCACCACCGCCACCGAGTGCGGATACGGCGTCAACCACGACAAGTCGTTCCGCCCCCGCCGCCAGGACCGCCCCCAGGACCTGCTGGAGACCGGCGCCGCCTACGCCATGGACGCGGCCGGACTGCGCGAGCACCGGCACCGCTTCTTCGGCCGCACCGACCTCGTGCGCACCGACCCGGCCCGGGTCCTGGAGATCGACGACCCGCACGACCTGGCCCGAGCCCGCGCCCTGGCATCGCTGTTCGACGCGGCCCGGCCCGGCGCCCTCCCGACCCGCGCCGACCTGGACGCGGTCGTGCTCGACTTCGACGGCACCCAGACCGACGACAGGGTGCTGATCGACTCCGACGGACACGAGTTCGTCTCCGTGCACCGCGGGGACGGCCTCGGCATCGCCGCACTGCGCAGGAGCGGCCTTGCGATGCTCGTCCTGTCCACGGAGCAGAACCCGGTCGTCGCCGCCAGGGCCCGGAAGCTGCGCATCCCGGTCCTGCACGGCATCGACCGGAAGGACCTCGCACTCAAGCAGTGGTGCGAGGAGCAGGGCATCGCGCCCGAGCGCGTGCTCTACGTCGGCAACGACGTCAACGACCTCCCGTGCTTCGCCCTCGTCGGCTGGCCCGTGGCGGTCGCGAGCGCCCACGACGTCGTGCGCGGCGCCGCACGCGCGGTCACCACCGCCCCGGGCGGTGACGGCGCGATCCGAGAGATCGCCAGCTGGATCCTCGGCCCCTCTCTCGACTCCCTCGACACGTAAGGAATCCCCCCGCCATGAGCAGCAACTCCCGTCTCCGCCAGCTCGGTTCGCGCGCCGCCGGCCCCGGCCGGCCGGTCTACATCTGCGGCGAGATCGGCATCAACCACAACGGTGAGCTGGAGAACGCCTTCAAGCTGATCGACGTGGCCGCCGAGGCCGGCTGCGACGCCGTCAAGTTCCAGAAGCGCACCCCCGAGATCTGCACCCCGCGCGACCAGTGGGACATCGAGCGCGACACCCCCTGGGGCCGGATGACCTACATCGACTACCGCCACCGCGTGGAGTTCGGCGAGGACGAGTACCGCCGGATCGACGCGTACTGCAAGGAGAAGGGCATCGACTGGTTCGCGTCCCCGTGGGACACCGAGGCGGTCGCCTTCCTGGAGAAGTTCGACGTCCCGGCGCACAAGGTCGCCTCCGCCTCCCTGACGGACGACGAGCTGCTGCGCACCCTGCGCGCCACCGGCCGCACGGTCATCCTGTCCACCGGCATGTCGACCCCGAAGCAGATCCGCCACGCGGTCGAGGTACTCGGCAGCGACAACATCCTGCTCTGCCACGCCACCTCGACGTACCCGGCGAAGGCCGAGGAGCTCAACCTCCGCGTGATCAACACCCTGGAGAAGGAGTACCCGAACGTCCCGATCGGCTACTCCGGCCACGAGACGGGCCTGCAGACCACGCTTGCGGCGGTCGCCCTGGGCGCCGCGTTCGTCGAGCGGCACATCACCCTCGACCGCGCCATGTGGGGCTCCGACCAGGCCGCGTCCGTGGAGCCGCAGGGCCTGCAGCGCCTCGTGCGCGACATTCGCACCATCGAGGCGTCGCTCGGCGACGGCGTGAAGAAGGTCTACGACTCCGAGCTGGGCCCGATGAAGAAGCTGCGCCGCGTCGCCGGCGTGGTCGCCGAGGCGGAGATCGCCGCGGCGGCCGGTGAGCCGGTGTCGGTCTGAGCGCCTGACGGGACGGTCCCACGCCGATGAGCCCCCGCGCCGCATCCGGCGGCCCCCGCGCGCTCGCGTTCGTCGAGAGCCCGGTACAGCTCCTGAACGTGCTGGAGTGGGCGCACACACACGCGCACGCGCTGGGCGCGACGGGGACCGGTGCGCCCGGCCGCCGGGCGGCGATCCCCGCAGGGGGCGGCCGGCGGTCCGGCGCGGGGCGCACGGCGGCGAGCGGCGCGGCCGGCGGTCGGACGCCCGCGGGGCTCACCCTCGTGGTGCTGGCACCCACCGACCCGATGACCCGCGGCCAACTGCGCCGCATGGCGGAACTCGCCCGCGAGGAGGGCCACGAGGTCCGCTGGGAGGAGGCCCGGGGCGGCGCGACGGCACCCTTCCAGACCGTCGGCCGCCTCGCCCCGCTGCTGCGCCGGGCGGGCTGCGTGGTGATGGGGGACCCCTTCTCCCGCTACGTCCAGCTGCTGCTGACGATCACCCGCGCCCACGACCTGGTCGTGGTGGACGACGGCACGGCGACGATGGAGTTCGTCGCCCAGCTCGCCCGCGGCGAACGCCTGGTGCGCTGGCACCGCAAGGGCGGCCGCCCGGGCGCCCGTGACCTGCTGTTCGCCCCGGTGTCCTCGTCGGCGCGCCGCCGCCTGACACCCGGCGCGCGCCGCACGGTGGAGGTCTTCTCCTCGATGCCGATCCACGAGGCCCCCACCGGGGTCGCGGTCACGGCGAACGACTTCGCCTGGACCCGCGCCCGCTTCGGTCCGCCGCGCCTGACGAAGGGCGCGGACCTGGTGGGCACCTCCCTCGTGGAGACCGGCGTGGTGGACCCGGAGCGCTACCTGGAGGCGGTCCGGGCCCTCGCCGGGGCGCACGGCGCCGGGCGCTACTTCGCCCACCGGCGCGAGAGCTCGGAGAAACTCCACCGCGTGGCGGCCGAGACGGGCCTGGAGGTGGTCCGCCCGGACCTCCCGCTGGAACTGATCGCGCGCCGGGGCCCCATCGGCCGCACCATCCTCAGCTTCCCCTCCACGGTCGTCCACACCCTGCCCCTGGCACTGGCCGGCACGCAGGTCCGCGTGGCGGTGTGCGACATCGACCCGGCCTGGCTGACCGACCGCGCGTCACCGCGGGCGCAGGGCTTCCTGTCGGGGGTGACGGGGACGGCCAGGGGCGTGGACCGGGTGCCGTCGCCCGCGGAGCAGGACATCACCACGGGATAGGGCCGGGGTGCCACCCGGCGCGTCCCCCGTGCGGAGCCGGCCGGCACCGCACGGGGAGACGCGTTCGCGGCCCCGCCGACGGGCCGGCGCCCGCCGTGCGCCGCCGGGGACGTCACCGTCGTCGCCTCGCTCAGCGCATCGGCCGGCCGCCCACCCGTATGCCGGGGCCGCGGTCTCGCCATGCCGGGGCCGCGGTCTAGCCCTCGCGGTCTAGCCGTCGCGGTTTCGCCGCCGGCGCGGCGGCGTCCGGGAGGTCTCCCACGACCGTGCGACGCCCTCCGGGAGGCCGGACGGCCCCCCGGCGTGGTATCCGTGAGGGGAAGGGAGTCGCCCGGGTGGTCCGGGCGGTTCCCCGGGTCGGGAGCGCTCGGACACGGGAGCGGTCCCGTGCAGGATCACCGGGCGCCCTCGGCGGTGCCGGGACGGCTCCGCTCACACCCCGGCGGGCCGCTCCGGACTCCCCCGGTATCCCCTTCGTCCGGAAAGCCGGGCGAGTTTACCCATCCTCATCGTCGGCTATGCGGCGAGCGGCCAGTTTTTCTCCCCCTGACGGGTTGAAGTTTTGTTGATCGTGGGGAGGCCGGCCGCCCGATCGCCCTACCCTTCAAAGGGTGAACCAATTGATGTCCCGAGAGTCCGAGGCCGATCACCCCGGGGACGCGGTGCTCCCCGGCGCGCTGCCCGAGGCGCTGCGCGCCGAACTCGTCGCCTTCCGCCGCGACCTGCACATGCACCCGGAGCTCGGCAACCAGGAGTTCCGTACGACCGCCGCGATCAAGGCCCGCCTGGAGCAGGCCGGACTCGTTCCGCGCGTGCTCGACACCGGCACCGGGCTCTTGTGCGACATCGGCGACCAGGACGGCGTACGTCCCGTGCTCGCGCTGCGCGCCGACATCGACGCGCTGCCCATCCCCGACACCAAGACCGGGTGCGCCTACCGCTCCACCGTGCCCGACCGCGCCCACGCCTGCGGCCACGACGTGCACACCACGGTCGTCCTCGGCGCCGGGCTCGTCCTCGCCGAACTGCACCGCCGGGGGCGGCTGCCGCGGCCGGTGCGGCTGATCTTCCAGCCCGCCGAGGAGGTCCTGCCGGGCGGTGCCACCGAGGCCATCGGGTCCGGTGTCCTCGACGGCGTCGGGCGGATCATCGCCGTGCACTGCGACCCCAAGGTGGAGGCGGGCCGCATCGGACTGCGCCACGGCCCCATCACCTCCGCGTGCGACCGGCTGGAGGTCGCGCTCGACGGGGCCGGCGGGCACACCGCGCGCCCCCACCTCACCACCGATCTCGTCACGGCCGCCGCGCGCGTCGCCACCGAGGTGCCGGCGCTGGTCGCGCGCCGCGTGGACGCCCGCAGCGGGCTTGCCGTCACCTGGGGGCGCATCGAGTCCGGGCACGCCTGCAACGTCATCCCGCAGCACGCCGAGCTGTCCGGGACCGTGCGCTGCCTCGACCTCGACGCCTGGCGGCAGGCACCGGACGTCGTCCACGCGGCCATCGACGAGATCGCGAACCTGTACAAGGCGAAGTCCGAGATCAACTACATCCGCGGGGTGCCGCCGGTGGTCAACGACCCCGACGTCGCGGACCTGCTGCGCGAGGCCATGACCGCCCGCCGCGGCGCCCACTCCGTCGAGGACACCGAGCAGAGCCTCGGCGGCGAGGACTTCTCCTGGTACCTGGAGCACGTCCCCGGGGCCATGGCCCGCCTCGGCGTACGCCGGCCCGGCGACCGCACCGTCCGCGACCTCCACCAGGGCGACTTCGACGCCGACGAGCACGCCATCACCGTCGGAGTGGAACTGTTCACGGCGGCGGCGCTGCTGGACGCGGAGCGGTAGACGCACAGCCGGACCCCGCGGGCACCGGGGGGTCCGCACGGCCGGAAGGGGTGCCCGATCGGCACCCCTTCGTCCGCTCGCGTCACCCGCCCGTAACGGTCGGTGCCCGGACGTAACCAGGCGTCGGCACGAATCGATAACGGCCGCGACGAACCCCGTACCGCTCCGCTTCTACGCGCGTTACTGTGCGCCGGACCGCTGCGGTGCGGCGCGTCGGGCAAGCGGGCCGGGTGACGGTGCCGTGGGGATGAAGGGGTGCTTTGCTGTGCGTCTGATCTCTCGGAGGACGAGGTTCTCCCAAGCTGCGGTGACCGTCGCGGTCATCGCCCTCGCGGCCGCCGGGTGCGGCAAGTCCAGCAGCGAGTCGTCCGGGGGCTCCTCCGAGTCCGGCAAGTACTCGGGCAAGGGCATAGGCCTCGCCTACGACATCGGAGGCAAGGGCGACCAGTCCTTCAACGACGCCGCCTTCACCGGCTTCCAGAAGGCCGAGAAGGACTTCAAGATAGGCGGCCGGGACGTCGAGCCGAGCGACAACGAGACCGACGCCGACAAGGTGCAGCGGCTCGAACAGCTCGCCAAGGCGGGCTACAACCCGATCATCGGCGTCGGCTTCGTCTACGCGCCCGCCGTCAAGGAGGTCGCGGCGAAGTTCCCGAAGATCACCTTCGGCATCATCGACGACAACAACGTCCAGGCGAAGAACGTCGCCGACCTCGTCTTCCATGAGGAGCAGTCCTCGTACCTGGCGGGTGTCGCCGCGGCCAAGGCGACCAAGAAGAACCACATCGGGTTCATCGGCGGTGTGGACATCCCGCTCATCCACAAGTTCGAGGCGGGTTTCGTCCAGGGCGCCAAGTCGGTCAACCCGAAGATCAAGATCGAATCGCAGTACCTGACCCAGACCGCGCAGGAGGGCGGCTTCGCCAGCCCCGACAAGGGCAAGGACGCGACGAACGGTCAGATCGAGGCGGGTGCCGACGTCGTCTACCACGCGGCCGGCCTGTCCGGTCAGGGCGTCATCCAGGCCGCCGCCGCGCACAAGGTGTGGGCCATCGGCGTCGACTCCGACCAGTACCAGCAGGGCGCACTGGCCAAGTACAAGGACTGGATCCTCGGCTCGGCCCTCAAGAACGTCGGCGGCGCGGTGTACGAGCTGACCAAGTCCGTAGTCGAGGGCAAGCCGCTCAGCGGCGACGTGCGCGGCGACCTGAAGTCGGGCGGTGTCGGCTTCGCCGACTCCAACCCGAAGTACCAGGCGATGAAGGATGTCGTCGCCGCCGTCGACAAGGCCAAGCAGGACATCATCGACGGCAAGGTCACCGTCAACACCCGGTGAGCCGTTGACCACAGACGCGGGAGCCCCGGCCCGTACGGGCCGGGGCTCCCTCTCGCTCATGGTGGTCCGGGAGCGCTGGGCGCGCTCGCCGGGACCCGGTGGCTAGAGCGGTTCGTCCGTCTCGATGTAGATCTTGAGCACACCGACACCGGTGTTCTTCGGGTCGGTGGTGCAGACGGCCTTCGACGTCTGACCCTTGCGGGTGTTGACCCACGGGCCGAAGACATTGGACGTCGTGCCGCGCGGCCCCACGCACACCACCTTCACCCGGTGGATGCTGTAGCGGGTGTTCCCGCCGGTGCACTTGCCGTAACCGGTCGCGCCGTCCTTGGACACCCATGTGCTGCAGTTCGACGCGGCCATGGCGGGTGCGGCGACACCGACCACCGTGGCGGACAGAGCGATGCCCACGCCGGCGGTGGCGGCGGCGAGCTTGTTGAGTTTCACGATCCTCCCCGTGATTCCGTAAAGAGACACCGCAGGTTGGTCCGGCCTGCGGGGATGCGCATCTCGGTCGGTCAGTCTGCCGTCGGCGGACTGCGAATAGATCAACCGCTGGAAGGATCTTGAAGGCTGCGGCGGCGTGTTATCTGCGCCGAGTGCTCCGGGAGTGCTTCCCGCCCGGAGGCCCACCGAAGGTTCAAAACGGTCGGATAACACTCTGGCAAGGTGGGGTTCTCTGGGGTGTCTACGCGCGTTACGCTGCGGCGGAACCAGCGCCTGGTGTAGGCGCTTGCACAAAGGAGTCTCGTTCCATGCACCGGGTGTCCCGTATCGCGGTTGCGGGCGTTGTGGCCGCGGCCCTCGCCGTCACCGCATCCGCCTGCGGCAGCAGTTCGACCAGCGCCTCCGCCGGGGGCGGAAAGAACAAGGGCATCGGCCTTGCCTACGACATCGGAGGCAAGGGCGACCAGTCCTTCAACGACGCCGCGTACGCGGGTTTCCAGCGGGCCGAGAAGGACTTCGGCGTGAGCGGCCGCGATATCGAGCCGCAGGACGGCGAGACCACGGCGGACAAGGTGCAGCGCCTGGAGCAGCTCGCGAAGTCGGGCTACAACCCGATCATCGGCGTCGGCTTCGTCTACGCGCCCGCCGTCAAGGAAGTCGCCGCCAAGTACCCGAAGATCACCTTCGGCATCATCGACGACGAGAACGTCCGGGCGAAGAACGTCGCCGACCTCGTCTTCCACGAGGAGCAGTCCTCGTACCTGGCGGGTGTGGCCGCGGCCAAGACCACCAAGAAGAACCACATCGGGTTCATCGGCGGTGTGGACATCCCGCTCATCCACAAGTTCGAGGCGGGCTTCGTCCAGGGGGCCCAGTCGGTCAACCCGAAGATCAAGATTGACAAGCAGTACCTGACGCAGACGGCCGAAGAAGGCGGCTTCGCCAGCCCCGACAAGGGCAAGGACGCGACGAACGGTCAGATCGAGGCGGGTGCCGACGTCATCTACCACGCGGCCGGCCTGTCCGGTCAGGGCGTCATCCAGGCCGCCGCCGCGCACAAGGTGTGGGCCATCGGCGTCGACTCCGACCAGTACCGGCAGGCCGCCCTGGCGGGCTACAAGGACACCATCCTGACCTCGGCCCTCAAGAACGTTGAAGGCGCCGTCTACAACCTCGCCAAGTCCGTCATCAAGGACAACAGGCCGGAGACCGGTGTGATCCGCGGCAGCCTGGACAACGGCGGTGTCGGCCTGGCCGACTCCAACCCGGTGTTCAAGAACAACGCCGATCTGCAGGCCGCGCTGAAGAAGGCCGAGCAGGGCATCAAGGACGGCACGATCACGGTCAAGACGTCCTGACGTCCATGGGCCCGAAGTCCGGGCCGAAAGGTCGTCACGGACCATGGTCAACGCGTCGCCGTAATGGCAGCGTTACGGCCGCGGAACGGGGTGGGGGAAGGATGACCTGCTCGCACCCCGTTCGCACGGCACCACGCTCGGAGCGGACTGGAGACCTCATCGGGATCCGGTCGGGTCCGGGCACTATTCAAGGCAGGGGCGCTACGCGCGTAGATAGCCCTTTTTCCAAGGAGAGTGCGCCATCGACGCGTCCAGCAGCCCTCCGCTCACCGCACTGTCGACGATCGCGGTCGAGCTGGCGGGGATCACCAAGCGCTTCCCCGGTGTCGTCGCCAACCACGACATCGACCTCGCGGTCCGCAAGGGCACCGTGCACGCCCTCGTCGGCGAGAACGGCGCCGGCAAGTCGACGCTGATGAAGATCCTCTACGGCATGCAGAAGCCGGACGAGGGCACGATCACCGTGGACGGCGAGCAGGTGGTCTTCAACAGCCCCGCCGACGCCATCGCGCGCGGCATCGGCATGGTCCACCAGCACTTCATGCTCGCCGACAACCTCACGGTGCTGGAGAACGTCGTCCTCGGCAGCGAGAAGCTGCACGGCATCGGCGGCGGTGCGCGCAGGAGGATCAAGGAGATCTCCGACCGGTACGGGCTGGGCGTACGCCCCGACGTCCTGGTCGAGGACCTCGGTGTCGCCGACCGCCAGCGCGTGGAGATCCTCAAGGTCCTCTACCGCGGCGCCAGGACCCTGATCCTGGACGAGCCGACCGCCGTGCTCGTCCCGCAGGAGGTCGACGCGCTCTTCCGCAACCTGCGCGAGCTGAAGGCCGAGGGCCTGTCCGTCATCTTCATCTCGCACAAGCTGGGCGAGGTCCTGTCGGTCGCCGACGACATCACCGTCATACGCCGCGGTACGACGGTCGGCACCGCCGTACCCTCCGAGACGACCCCGCGCCAGCTCGCCGAGCTGATGGTCGGCAGCGAGCTGCCCACACCGGAGACCGCCGAGTCCACCGTCACCGACAAGCCCGTCATCCGGGTCGAGGGACTCACCGTCCACGCGGGCGGCGGCGCCGTCCCCGACCGGCTCACCGAACCCGCGGGCGCCGCCGCCTCCACGGGCCCCGGTCTGCCCGCGGGTGACACGGCCGGGGCGGACGGCACGCGGCGCGTCCTCGACGACATCACCTTCACCATCCACGCGGGCGAGGTCCTGGGCATCGCCGGCGTGGAGGGCAACGGCCAGAGCGAACTCATCGCCGCGCTGATCGGGCTCAAGCGGGCCGACTCCGGCTCCATCACCTTCCTCGGCCAGGACGTCACCCGCTGGAGCACCCGCAGGCTCCGTGAACTGGGCATCGGCTACATCCCCGAGGACCGTCAGCGCCAGGGGCTGCTCCTGGAGTCCCCGCTGTGGGAGAACCGCATCCTCGGCCATGTCACCGAGCGCCCCAACGCCAAGGGCTTCTGGCTCGACCCCAAGGGCGCCCAGGAGGACACCCGGCGCATCGTCGAGGAGTTCGACGTGCGCACACCCGGCATCGACGTCACCGCCGCCTCCCTCTCCGGCGGCAACCAGCAGAAGCTGATCGTCGGCCGTGAGATGAGCCACGACCCGAAGTTCCTGATCGCCGCCCACCCCACGCGCGGTGTGGACGTCGGCGCGCAGGCGCAGATCTGGGACCGGATCCGCGAGGCCCGCCGGGCCGGCCTGGCCGTGCTGCTGATCTCCGCCGACCTGGACGAGCTGATCGGCCTCTCGGACACCCTGCGGGTGATCTACAACGGCAGGCTGGTCGCCGACGCCGACCCGGCCACCATCACCGCGCAGGAGCTGGGCTCGGCCATGACGGGTGCCGTGTCGGGCCACCTGGAACACGTGGAGGAATCCACCGACAACGCAACGGACGCCGCCGCGGAGGACGAGGCCCGATGAAGAAGTTCGACAAGGAGCGGGTACTGCTCGCGGTGGCCGGTCCGGTCATCGCGCTGGTCTCCGCGATCCTGCTCACCTCGGTCGTGCTGATCGCCTCCGGCAAGAACCCGTTCGAGCCGTACCGGCTGATGATCGAGCAGGTGACCTACTCCGACATCCAGGTCCTGATCGTCAACCAGGCGTCGCTGTACTACATCGCCGCGCTCGCGGTCGCCCTCGGCTTCCGCATGAACCTGTTCAACATCGGCGTCGACGGCCAGTACCGCCTGGCGGCCGTGACGACCGCCATCGTCGGCGCGCACGTGGCCCTGCCGTCCTTCCTGCAGATCCCGATGCTGCTGCTCGTCGGCGTCCTCACCGGCGCCTTCTGGTCCGGCATCGCGGGCGTCCTGAAGGTCACCCGGGGCGTCAGCGAGGTGGTCGCCACGATCATGCTCAACGCGATCGCCACCAGCCTTATCGGCTACCTCACCCTCACCGACAACTTCGGTGTGCTGGTCGGCGACAACAACACGACCGGCGTGATGAAGAAGTCCGGGTGGGTGCCCGGCATCGACCTGGGCCCGGACGTCGGCGAGATCTACGGCCTGGTCTTCCTCGCCGCCGCCCTGGGCGTCGCCTACTGGCTCGTCCTCAACCGCACCCGCTTCGGCTTCGACCTGCGGGCCACCGGCGCCTCCGAGACCGCCGCCGCGGCCTCCGGCGTCGACGCCAGGAAGATGGTCCTCACGGCGATGCTGATCTCCGGCGGCGTCGCCGGCCTCTCCGGACTGCCGCTGCTGCTCGGCGACGCCCACACCTACGCCCTCACCTTCCCGGCCGGCCTCGGCTTCACCGCCATCGGCATCGCCCTGCTCGGCCGCAACAACCCGGGCGGCATCGCCCTCGCCGCGCTGCTGTGGGCCTTCCTGGAGAAGACCTCCCCGGCCCTCGACTACGCCACCCCGGTGGCGTACGAGAAGGAGATCGCCACGATCATGCAGGGCCTCATCGTCTTCGCGGTCGTCATCTCGTACGAGGCCGTACGCCAATGGGGTCTGCGCCGCCACCAGAAGCGCGTCGGCGCGGAACTCGCGGCCGAAACCGTCGGCACCATCAACTCGCACCAGAAGGAGGTGGCTGCCTGATGACCACCGCGACCGTCGCGAAGCCGAAGGCGCAGCAGCCCGTCAAGGGCGGCCGCCACCTCTCGCTCCCCGTGCTCCTGCTCGTCATCGCGGGCGTCCTCGTGCTCACCTCGGTGGTCCGCATGATCAGCGGGGCCAACGGCATCACCTCGACCGGCCAGATGTCCACCGCCCTGCGGCTGGCCGTGCCGATCGGCCTCGCGGGCCTCGGCGGCCTGTGGTCCGAGCGCTCCGGCGTCGTCAACATCGGTCTTGAGGGCATGATGATCCTCGGCACCTGGTTCGGCGCCTGGGCGGGCTACCAGTGGGGCCCCTGGACCGGTGTCGTCTTCGGCATCATCGGCGGCGCGCTGGGCGCCTTCCTGCACGCCGTCGCCACCATCACCTTCAACGTGAACCACATCGTCTCCGGTGTGGCCCTCAACATCCTGGCCCTCGGCGCCACCCGCTATCTGTCGAAGTTCACCTTCGACGACGTGCCGCAGGGCTCCTCCAAGCAGTCCCCGCCGATCGAGTCGCTGGGCAGTTTCGACATCCCCGGCCTGTCCAGCGCGATGGACACGCTCAACCAGAAGCACTGGTTCCTGGTCTCGGACCTCGCCGGCCTGATCGGCGGCCTGGTCACCGACCTGTCACCGCTCACCGTCGTCGCGGTCGCCCTCGTCCCGGTCTCCTGGTGGGTGCTGTGGCGCACCGCCTTCGGCCTGCGGCTGCGCTCCTGCGGCGAGAACCCGGTGGCGGCGGAGTCGCTGGGCGTCAACGTCTACAAGTACAAGTACCTCGCCGTGATCATCTCCGGTGGTTTCGCCGGTCTGGGCGGGGCCTTCCTGTCGATCGTGGCGTCCAACGTGTACCTGGACGGCCAGACGGCCGGCCGCGGCTACATCGGTCTGGCCGCGATGATCTTCGGCAACTGGATGCCGGGCGGACTCGCCCTCGGCGCGGGCCTGTTCGGCTACACCGACAGCCTGAACCTGCGCGGCGGCACCACCAACGTCCACGCCCTGATCCTGCTGCTCGCGATCCTGCTGGTGGTCGGCGCCGTGTACCTCGTGTGGCGCAGGAAGTACGTCCCCGCCGTGATCACGGCCGTGGTCTCGGCCCTGATGTTCCTCTGGTACGTCGACACCAACGAGGTCCCGAAGCAGCTCGTGTCCGCCACCCCGTACCTCGTCACGCTGCTGGTGCTCTCGCTGTCCGCGCAGCATCTGCGGATGCCGAAGGCGGACGGCCTGCCGTACCGGAAGGGACAGGGCAAGTGACCGGGCCCGCGACGGTCGACTGGGCGGCCCTGCGGGAGGAGGCGCGCGCTGCGATGTCCCGCGCCTACGCCCCCTACTCGGGCTACCCGGTCGGCGTCGCGGCCCTGGTCGACGACGGGCGCACCGTCACCGGCTGCAACGTCGAGAACGCCTCGTACGGCATCAGCCTGTGCGCCGAGTGCGGGCTGGTCTCCCAGTTGCAGAACACCGGGGGCGGCCGGCTGACGCACTTCACGTGCGTGGACGGCAACGGGGACATCCTCGTCCCGTGCGGTCGCTGCCGTCAGCTGCTGTACGAGTTCGGCGGCCCCGACCTGCTGCTGGAGACACCGGCCGGGATCGTGCCGCTCTCCGCGATGCTGCCGCAGCCCTTCGGTCCGGACCACCTCACCACGTGACTCCCGTGCGGCCCCGCCGAGTCGTCCGCCACGGCTCAGGGGGGCCGCGCACCCTTGCACCTCCGGAAGGAAGCCATGGCCATGGACGCCGTCTCCGTCATCCGCACCAAGCGGGACCGCGGTGAGCTGAGCGACGAGCAGATCGACTGGGTCATCGACGCGTACACGCGCGGCGAGGTCGCCGACGAGCAGATGTCCGCGCTCGCGATGGCCATCCTGCTCAACGGCATGAACCGCCGCGAGATCGCCCGCTGGACCGCGGCGATGATCGCCTCCGGCGAGCGCATGGACTTCTCGTCCCTGTCCCGCCCGACCGCCGACAAGCACTCCACGGGCGGCGTCGGCGACAAGATCACGCTGCCGCTGGCACCGCTGGTCGCCGCCTGCGGCGCCGCGGTGCCGCAGCTCTCGGGCCGCGGCCTCGGCCACACCGGCGGCACCCTGGACAAGCTGGAGTCGATCCCGGGCTGGCGCGCCCTGCTGTCGAACGAGGAGATGCTGCACGTCCTCGACACGACGGGCGCGGTGATCTGCGCGGCGGGCGACGGCCTGGCGCCTGCGGACAGGAAGCTGTACGCGCTGCGCGACGTCACCGGGACGGTCGAGGCGATCCCGCTGATCGCCTCCTCGATCATGTCGAAGAAGATCGCGGAGGGGACCGGCTCCCTGGTCCTCGACGTGAAGGTGGGCAGCGGCGCCTTCATGAAGACCCTTCAGGACGCCCGCGAACTGGCGCGGACGATGGTGGGTCTGGGCACGGACCACGGAGTGCGGACGGTCGCGCTGCTGACGGACATGTCGACTCCGCTCGGCCTGACGGCGGGCAACGCGCTGGAGGTGCGCGAGTCCGTGGAGGTCCTGGCGGGCGGCGGCCCGACGGACGTCGTGGACCTGACCCTGGCGCTGGCGCGGGAGATGCTGGACGCGGCCGGACTGAAGGACGCGGACCCGGCGAAGGCCCTGGCCGACGGCTCCGCGATGGACGTCTGGCGCCGCATGATCCGCGCCCAGGACGGCGACCCGGACGCGCCGCTGCCCACCTCCCGCGAGCAGCACGTGATCACGGCGCCGTCGTCGGGCGTGCTGACCCGCCTGGACGCGTACGCCATCGGCGTCGCCGCCTGGCGCCTCGGCGCCGGCCGCGCCCGCAAGGAGGACCCGGTGCAGGCGGCGGCGGGCATCGAGATGCACGCCAAGCCCGGCGACCCGGTGACGGCGGGCCGGCCCCTGCTCACCCTGCACACGGACACCCCGGAGCGCTTCGCCTACGCGCTGGAGGCGATCGAGGGCGCGTACGACATCGCGGCCCCGGGCACGGCCGTCACGCCGTCGCCGGTGGTGCTGGAACGTATCGCCTGACCTGGGGATTCCCAACAAGCCCGCCGCCTACGCGACCGCGGGCATCCCCCTGTACCTCCTCGTCGACCGCTGGGCCTCCGGCGGTCCCACGGCGACGCTGTACGGCGAGCCCAAGGGCGATGTCTACCAGGTCCTGGCCGAGGCCGAGTCCGGCGAGGCCATCAAGCTGCCCCACCCTTCGACCTCTCCCTCGACACCAGCGAATTCCCAGTCGGGTAGGGACTCACGCGAGCCGCAGCCGATGAGTTGGGTGGCCCCGCCCGGTCCCCCCTCCATGGACGCGACGACACCCGCCGTGCTGGCCCTGCCCCCCTCCGTCGGCCGTGACGAGGTGGCGGCGCTGTGCGCGGACGTGCGAGCGCTGCTGGTGTCGACCGGCGCCGGGGTCGTGGTGTGCGATGCCTCGGCGCTGGGTCCGCCGGGACTCGCGGCCGTGGACGCGCTGGCCCGGCTGCAGCTGGCCGCCCGGCGGGCGGGAGGGCGCATCCGGCTGCGCGGCCCGGCGCCCGCGCTGCGGGCGTTACTCGATCTCGTCGGCCTCCCTTTCGAGGTGGAGGGGGAGCCCGAACAGCGGGAACCAGCGCTCGGTGTCGAGGAAGCAGTGGAGCCCGGTGAGCCGGCCGTCTGATATCTCCAGGACCTGGATCGCCCAGGCCGTGAAGCCTCCCGTGTCGGGGTCCGGCTTGTACTGGGCGAACCCCGGCAGGCCGTTGGCCGCGACCGGCACCAGCCGCGAGCCCGCGCAGGCGGAGCCGAGCGTGGTCATGAAACCGGTGATGTCCGGCGTGCCGCGCAGCCACAGGTCGAACGGCGGCATCGTCATCACCGCGTCCTCGTGCAGCAGGGCCGTCAGCGCCGTCATGTCGTACCCCTCGAAGGCCGCCACATAGCGCTCCAGGAGTCTGCGCTGCTCCTCGTCGAGAGGGGCCGAGACGGACGCGTCGGCGCCCTCCCCGCCCTTCTCCGCGAGCGTCGCCCGGGCCCGCTGCAGCGCGCTGTTGACCGACGCGACCGAGGTGCCGAGCAGCTCCGCGACCTCGCTCGCCCGCCAGGCGAGCACCTCGCGCAGGATGAGCACCGCGCGCTGCCTGGGCGGCAGTTGCTGCAGGGCCGCCATGAACGCGAGCCGCACCGATTCCTTCGCCACCGCGGCCTCCGCAGGGTCGCTGACCGCCGGCAGCGCCCGGGCGTCCGGCATCGGCTCCAGCCAGGTCTCCTCCGGGCGCGGGGAGAGGGCGGCGCGGGCCAGCGGGGTGGAGTCGGTCAGGTCCATGGGGCGGGCGCGCTTGTTGCCCGCGCTCAGCATGTCCAGGCAGACGTTCGTCGCGATCCGGTACAGCCATGAGCGCAGGGACGAGCGGCCCTCGAACTTCTCGTAGCTCCGCCAGGCGCGGACCATCGTGTCCTGGACCGCGTCCTCGGCCTCGAAGGCGGAGCCGAGCATGCGGTAGCAGTACCCCGTCAGCTCCACCCGGTGCTTCTCCAGCCGGACGTCGAGGTCGTCCGCCGTCGCCGTGCCGTCACCCATGGTCCACCCACCCCTGTGGCCGTTCCCGTGGTGCGCGCCGTCGCGCCCCAACACCTTCGGAAGCTACCGCAGGCCACTGACAATGGCCCCCGCGTGTGCGAAGGGCCAGGTCAGAGCAGGCGTGGCACGATCGGCTCAGGCCGGAGGGAGGCGCCCGGGGCTCAGGCCGCCAGTGGCCGCCGGGCGGCCCGGGCCGCCCGCGACCCGGCCAGCGTGACCGTCACGACGCCGAGCACCGCCAGCAGGCCCATGCCCACCGTCCCTCCCCAGCCGCCCGCGTGGAAGGCCACCGCACCGACGGCGCTGCCGGTGCTGGAGCCGACGTAGTACGCCGACTGGTAGAGGGCGGCGGCCTGCGCGCGGCCCCGCTTCGCCGTGTGGCTGACCGCCGACGACGCCACCGCGTGGCCCGCGAAGAACCCCGCCGTGATCAGGACCAGGCCCAGCAGCACCGGCGGCAGCGACGGGGCCAGGGACAGCAGCAGGCCCGCGGTCGTCGTGCCGCCCGCCAGATAGAGCGCCCCGCGGCGGCCCAGGCGGCCCACCAGCCGGCCCGCGGCCGACGCCGCCGCCGTCCCCACCAGGTACACCAGGAAGACCGAGCCGACGACGCCCTGCGGCAGCCCGAAGGGCTCCTCCGTCAGGCGGTAGCCGATCACCGTGTAGACACCGCCGAACACCGTCATGAACAGCGCGCCGATCGCGTACAGCCGGCCCAGCAGCGGGTTGGAGAGGTGGTCGCGGACCGTGCGGGCCAGCACGCGCGGGCGCAGCGATCCCGCCCTGAAGTGCCGCGGCGCCGGGAGCAGCAGCCGGAAGGCGACCGCGCAGCCGACCGCGATCACACCGATGGTGCCCACGGCGACCCGCCAGCCCCACTCCTGCGCGACCCAGCCGCTGATGATCCGGCCGCTCATGCCGCCGACGCTGTTGCCGGCGACGAACAGGCCGATCGCGGTGATCAGGGCCCTGGGGCGGACCTCCTCGGCCAGATACGCGGTCGCCGACGCCGGCAGCCCGGCCAGGGCCGCCCCCTGGACGGCCCGCAGCACGACCAGCGCGCCCAGCGACGGGGCGAAGGGCACCAGCAGCCCGACGGTGACCGCGACCGCCAGCGACGCCGTCATCACGGTACGCCGTCCGAACCGCTCGGAGAGCGCGCTCATGGGCAGGACGAACAGGGCGAGGCCGCCGGTGGCGGCCGACACCGTCCAGCTCGCCGCGCCGGCCGTCGCCGCGAAGTCACGGGAGACGAGCGGCAGCAGGGCCTGCGTCGAGTAGAGGAGGGCGAAGGTCGCGACGCCCGCGAGGAAGAGGGCGAGGCTCATCCGGCGGTAGCCGGGGCCCCCGGGAGCCATCCGGGAGTCGGGAGCGGCGGCGGGGACGGTGACGGCATCGGCGCCCACGGTGGTGGACGCCCCGGTATCGGCGGAAGGCATGCTTCGACCGTACGGAGCCGCCATTCATCCGTCCAATGCACAGAAACCCCATAATCGTTCCCATGGTGCATCAGCAGAGGTCGGCCGCGGGCCTGTCGCAGTCCGGTGACACAGAAGACATCGTCACGGTGCTCGCGCCGCGCCTGGCGTACTTCGCCGGTGTCGCCCGTACCGAACACGTCACGCGTGCCGCGCAGGAGATGCAGGTCCCGCAGTCCACCCTGTCCCGCGCGCTCGTCCGGCTCGAACAGGACCTCGGCGTCGAGCTGTTCGCCCGCCGCGGCCGCACGGTCTCGCTCACCCCCGCCGGCCGTACGTTCCTCACCTCCGTGGAGCGTGCCCTCGCCGAGATCGGGCGGGCCGCCGAGGAGGTGCGCGCGGACGCCGACCCGGCCGCGGGCAAGGTCGCCTTCGGATTCCTGCACACGATGGGCGCCGAGACCGTGCCCGGCCTGCTCCACGCCTTCCGCGCCGACCACCCGCGCGTCCGCTTCAGCCTCGTCCAGAACCACGGCGAGGCGATGCTGGAGCGGTTGCGGGCCGGGGAACTCGACCTGTGCCTGACCTCGCCGGTGCCCGACGCCCCCGACCTCGTCGGCCGCCGGCTCGACGAGCAGAAGCTACGGCTCGTCGTGCCCGCCGACCACCGGCTCGCGGGCCGCAGACGCGTCCGCCTCGCCGAAGCCGCCGACGAGACCTTCGTGACCCTGGAGCCCGGCTACGGAATGCGCCGCATCACCGACGACCTGTGCCGCCAGGCCGGGTTCACGCCGCGCGTCGCCTTCGAGGGCGAGGAGGCGGAGACCCTGCGCGGGCTGGTGGCGGCCGGCCTCGGCGTGGCCCTGCTGCCGCCGCCGGCCGTACCGCGCCCCGGAGTCGTGGAACTGACGGTCACCGCTCCGCGGGCGGTGCGGGAGATCGGGGTCGCGTGGCCGGCGGGCCATGTGGACACGCCGCCGGTGGCGGCATTCAAGAGGTTCCTGCTGTCCCGGAGGGGACGGCTGCTCCCCGAATGACCGCCGCCCCGCCACGGGTTGCGGCTACCAGGGAAGGGCGCCCTCCGCGTCGAAGTAGCCCCCCGTGGGCCCGTCGGGGCCCACCCGCGCCATGCGCACGATGATCTCGGCGCCCTGTTCCACGGTCTGGATGCCGGTGTTGCCGTTCAGGTCGGTCCTGGTGAAGCCGGGCTCCACCGCGTTGATCCGCATGCCCGGGAACGCCTTCGCGTACTGCAGGGTGACCATGTTGAGCGCGGTCTTCGACGCCGGGTAGGCCACCCCCGGGTAGGCGTACGCCGGGGTGCCCGGGGTGCCGACCCGGGTCAGGGAGGCCAGGCCGCTGCTGACGTTGACCACGACGGGCGCGGTGGAACGCCGCAGCAGCGGGAGGAACGCGTGGGTGACGCGGACGGCGCCGAAGACGTTCGTCTCGAAGACCTGTCGCATCTGGCCGGCGGTCACCTCCTCCGCGCCGGGCACGCCGTTGTCCGCGTCGCGGACCTCGATGCCGGCGTTGTTGACCAGTACGTCCAGGCCGCCTTCGGCTTCGACGGCCTCGGCCGCTGCCGCGACGGACGCGTCGTCGGTGACGTCGAGCCGCACGGCACGCGCGCCCAGCCGCTCGGCGGCCCGTCGGCCGCGTCCGGCGTCGCGGCTGCCGATCCAGACGGTGTGGCCCGCGGCGACGAGCCGACGGGCGGTCTCGAAGCCGAGACCCTTGTTCGCTCCGGTGATCAGTGTGGTGGTCATGCCTCCACGGTGGGGTGGGGGCGCGCGGTCAGCCAGGCGTCCCTCCTTCCTGGGACTGCCAGTACCAGGAAGACCCGAGCGTCCTGGTGCACAGTGGTGGCATGGCGGGCACGGAGTTCGGGCGCGCGGTGCGGCGCTGGCGCGACCGTATGTCCCCGGAGGCGGCCGGGCTGCCCACGGGCGGGCGACGGCGCTCGGCCGGGCTGCGCCGCGAGGAACTGGCCCTGCTGGCCGGGATCTCGGTCGATTACGTGACCCGCCTGGAACAGGGGCGGGCGGCCCACCCGTCGCAACAGGTCGTCGAGGCCCTCGGCCGGGCGCTGCGCCTGTCCCCGGCCGAGCGCGAGCATCTGTTCCGTGCAGCCGGGCTCGTTCCACCGGGGCGGGGCACCGTGCCCGCGTACATCACGCCGAGCGTGCACCGGATGCTGGACCGGCTGACCGGGACGCCCGTGGCGGTCTCCGACGCGGCCTGGACGCTGTTGCTGGCCAATCCGCTGTACACGGCGTTGATGGGAGAGTGGCACGGCAAGGACCGCAACGCGGTGTGGCGGAACTTCCTCGGCTCGGGCACCCGAGTCCGCTACACACCGCAGTCCCGGCGGGCGCTGGAGACCACGCAGGTCGGCGCGTTGCGCGCGGCCGCCGGCCGCTATCCGGCGGACCGGAGGCTGCGGCGCCTGATCGCGGAACTGCGCGCGAACAGCGAGCGGTTCGCCGAGCTGTGGGACTCCGGGGCCATGGCCCGGTACGAGGCGTCACGCAAGACCGTCGACCATCCACAGGTGGGTACCGTGACGCTGGACTGCGACGTGCTCAGCGTCGCGGGCAGCGACCTGCGCATCGTCGTCTACACGGCCGAGCCCGGCACCGAGGACGCCGAACGCCTCGCGCTCCTCGCCGTCCTGGGCACCCAGACACTCGCCGGCTAGCCGGTCCGCCGGCCGCGACCCGGCCTCCTCCTCCTCCTAACCGGAGACCCCCGTTCCCGTTGCATACCGGGAACGGCCCGTCATCCGGTGTTCACCCGGAACCGGCAGGAACGTTGGGTTCCGGGAGCACGCTCCCGGCGTGAAACGTATCGCAGGAATCGTCCTCGCGGTGCTGCTGATCGGCGGCGTGGTGGCAGCCGTCGTAGCGGGCCGTGGAGAGCGGGACACGGGCACGGCAACGAAGACCGTGCGAGGAGTGATCGGATCGGAGAAGGCGGAGTTCTTCGCCGATCCCGCCGTGGTGAAGGCCCTCGCCGCCAAGGGCTACACCGTCAAGACCGAGACATCCGGCTCCTGGGCCATGGAGCAACTCTCCCTCAAGGGCTACGACTTCGCCTTCCCCTCCAGCCAGGCCCCCGCCGACGCGCTCGCCGGCACGTACCACGTTCGGCAGCCCCTGCCGCGGCCCTTCTACTCGCCCCTGGTCGTTGTGGCGCACCGCAGCGCCGCCCAGGTGCTCGCCGCGAACGGGCTGGCCACCCTGGACCGCGGTCGCGGCACCCTCCGCATGGCCGCCTACCTCGACGCGGCCCGCCACGACCGCACCTGGCAGCAGCTCAAGGGGGCGAGCGCCCACACCGAGCTGACCGGCACCCTCTACATCGCCACCACCGATCCGGAGACCTCCAACTCCGGTGCCCTCTACCTGGCCGCCGCCAGCTATGTGGCGGGAGGCGGCCGCGTCGCGGCCGACGACGCCGGCATCGACCGCACCGCGCCCCTCATGCGCAAACTGATCAGCGTCCAGGGCGCCCAGCAGCCCAGCTCGGACGCGGCGTTCCGCGACTTCGTCAGCGGCGCGGGCAATCCCCTCGTCCTCGTCTACGAGTCCCAGGTGGCCGCCCTCCTCCACGACGGCCGGGGCGTGGACGACCTCACCGTCCTCTACCCGGACACCACGGCCACCAGCGACCACACCGTGGTACCCCTCACCCGGGCGGGCCGCGATCTCGGCGAACTCCTCGCCTCCGACCCGGCGTTGCGCAGGCTCGCCGTCCGGCACGGATTCCGGCCGCAGGGCGACACCGCCGAGTTCACGAAGGCCACCGCCGCCTACACCTCGTACCTCAACCAGAAGCTGACCGGCGTCCGGCAGGCGCCCGTGCCCACCTCCGCGGTGCTGCACGAGATGGCGCGCCGGGCCCGGAACCAGGGGGGAAACTGACATGACCGGTACCGACAACGACGCCGGCGACGGCACCTTCACCCTCACCCCACCCGAGCCCGTCGCACCCGTGCCGCGGGAGAAGGCCGGCGGGCTCGTGCCGCTCGACGACTCCGCGCGCGCCGACATGACCCGGAAGGCCGCTGCCTACGTCGAGGGGCTCGCCGCCCTCGACGCCCGCTCCCCCGAGTTCGCCGGCCGGATCGGGGAGATCACCGCACTCGGCGCGAGCGACATGCGCACCGCCGCCGCCCAGTCCAACCGGATGCTGGAGCGCACCCTGCGCAGCCTTCCCGGCAAGGGCGAGGACGCCGGGGCCAGGGTCGGCGGCTCGCTCGTCGAACTGCGGCGGGTGGTGGAGGACCTGGACCCGCGCGACCTTCCGGCGGCCAGGGGACGCAGGTTCCTCTCCAGGCTCCCCGGCGGCAACAAGCTGCGCGACCACGTCGCCAAGTACGCCTCCGCGCAGGGGACCCTGAACAGGATCGTGGGATCCCTGCGCGGCGGCCAGGACGAACTGCGCCGCGACAACGCCGCCCTGCAGACCGAACGCGTCCGCCTGTGGGAGACCATGGGCACGCTGCAGGAGCACGTCGTGCTCACCGAGGCCCTGGACGCGGCCGTGGAGCAGCACATCGCCGGCGTCGAGACCACCGACCCCGCGCAGGCCGACACCCTCCGCGCCGACGTGCTCTTCCCCGTGCGCCAGAAGCACCAGGACCTGCTGACCCAACTGGCGGTGTGCGCACAGGGCTACCTCGCCATGGACGTGGTCCGGCGCAACAACGACGAGCTGATCAAGGGCGTCGACCGCGCGGCCACCACCACCGTCTCCGCCCTGCGGATCTCCGTGATGCTGGCCTCGGCCCTCGACAACCAGCGCAAGGTCGTGGACCAGGTGAACGCCCTGCGCGGTACCACCGAGGACCTGATCCGCGGCAACGCCGAGATGCTCGCCACACAGAGCGGCGAGATCCAGCGCATCGCCGCCGACCCCGCGGTCGGCGCGGAGACGCTCCGCGCGGCCTTCCAGCAGATCTACCGCACCCTCGACGCCATCGACACGTACAAGGCCCAGGCGACCGAGACGATGGCGGCCACGGTGGAGTCGCTGACGACGGAACTGCGGCAGGCGAGCGCCCACCTGGAGCGGAGCCGGTCGCAGGCGGCGCTGGAGGGAGGGATCGCATGAGACGCGGACGACGCGACACCGCGCACGCCGCCCTCGCCGCGGCCGCCGCCCTCGCCGTCCTGCTGACGGCCTGCACGGGGCAGCAGCGGGAGAAGCAGGCGGACGACGGCGGGCCCCGGCCCGGCACCCTCCGCATCCTGGCCTCCAGCGAACTCAGTGACATGGGCCCGGTCCTGGACCGGGTCCGCGCGTCCACCGGAATCACGGTCCGCCCCACCTACATGGGCACCCTCGACGCCGTGGACCTGCTCGCCAAGGGCACGGTGGACGGCGCGTACGACGCCCTGTGGCTGTCCTCCGACGACTACCTCCGGCTGCGCCCCGAGGCCGCGAGGAAGGTCGTCTCCGAGACACCGGTCATGTCCAGCCCCGTCGCCATGGGCGTCAGGCCGAAGACGGTGAGCGCACTGCACTGGAAGCCCGACCAGGTGACGTGGTCGCAGATCGGGCAGGCAGTGCGGGAGGGCAGGCTGACGTACGGCATGACCGACCCGGCCCGCTCCAACTCGGGCTTCTCCACGCTGATCTCCGTCACCTCCGGCCTGTCCGGCGCCCAGTCCGCCCTCACCGACGCGGACGTCGCCCGCGCCACCCCGCGGCTGAAGGAGTTCTTCAAGGGGCAGAGGCTGACGTCGGGTTCGTCCGGCTGGCTGGCCTCCGCCTACGCCCGCCGCGGCAACGTCGACGCCCTGCTCAACTACGAGTCCGTCCTCACGGGCATCCCCGGCCTGACCGTGATCCGCCCCCGCGACGGCGTGGTCACCGCCGACTACCCGCTGTCCTCCCTGGCGTCGACGAGCCCCGGCACCCGCGACGAGGTCCGCCGTCTCGCCGACGCCCTGCGCACCCCGGCCGTGCAGCGGCTGATCACCGACCGCACGCACCGCCGTCCGGTGGTCGCGTCCGTACCGCCGGGCGCGGGACTGGACACCGGCCTACGGCGCGAACTCCCCTTCCCGGGCACCCGGTCGGTCGCCGACCGGCTCCTCGACGCGTACGAGAACACCCTGCGCCGGCCCTCCCGCACGGTCTACGTCCTCGACACCTCCGGCTCGATGGAGGGCGACCGCCTCGCCCGGCTGAAGAAGGCGCTGACGGACCTCACCGGCCGCTTCCGCGACCGTGAGGAGGTCACGCTGATGCCGTTCGGGTCGGACGTGAAGAGCGTACGGACCCATGTCGTCGACCCCTCGGATCCGCAGCGGGGGCTGGACGCCATCCGCGCGGACACCCGGGCGCTGGAGGCCGACGGCGAGACGGCCGTCTACACCTCCCTGGAGAAGGCGTACGAGCACCTGGGTACCGACCGCGACACCTTCACGTCGATCGTGCTGATGACGGACGGCGAGAACACCACCGGCGCCAAGGCCGGCGACTTCGACGCCTTCCACCGCCGGCTGAGCGGCCACCGGCGCGACATCCCGGTGTTCCCCGTCCTCTTCGGCGACTCCGACCGGGCGGAGCTGGAGCACATCGCCGAACTGACCGGCGGCCGCCTCTTCGACGCCCGGAAGGGCTCGCTCGACGGAGCCTTCGAGGAGATCCGTGGCTACCAGTAGGCTCCTGCGCTACGTCGAGTCCCGGAAGAACCTCGCCGGGAGCGCCTGCGGACTCGCCGGTCTCGCACTCACCTTCACGGGCCTCGCGGGCGTGTACTGGCCCGTCGTGGTCGCCGGCCTCTACGGTGCCGGGGCGCTGATCGCACCGCCGGAGCGTCCGGCGCCCCCGGAGTTCCCCGGCCCCTCCGCGCAACTGGACGCGCTGCGCGCCGACTTCGAGGCACTGCGCGGCTATCTGGCGGACGTCGAACTGCCGCCCGCCGCCTCCGGCAGGCTCACCGAACTGACCGGGCTGCTGGGCGCGTTGCTGGATCCGGGCTGGGTCGCCGAGGCCCTCGCACGGCATCCCGAAGGCGTGCACGCACTCTCGCGGGCTGTCCGGCAGGACATCCCGGAGGCCGTCGACACATTCGTACGGACCCGCTGGTGGAGCCGGCTGACGCCGGGGCAGGAACCGCCGGTGCGCCATCTCGAACGGCAGCTGGAACTCCTCCACGAGGAGGCGGGCCGGCTGGCCTCGGACCTGCGGGACACCGAGGCACGCCGCCAGGAGACCCACACGAGGTACCTGGAGGACCGCTCGAAGTGAGCCGCCCGGCTCGGATCGTGCGGCGGCCGGGCGAAGCGGAGCGCGGCCGCCCGTTCACCTGTCCGGCCTCAGGCCGGCCGTGACGCCGGTGCCGCCCGCAAACGCACCGGCCGCATGCTCCAGCCGACGGCAGAAGGAGGTCGTTCTCGCCGCTCCCGAGGGGGCGATCCGGGTCAGGCTCTGTGTGGCAATGCGGAGTTCGGCGATCTGCCCGGGGGCCGGGCTGCCGGCCAGGAACTCCGTCAGGCACTGCTCGGCCTTGTCCCAGTGGGGCGTCACGCAGTGGGCGAGGAAGAGGTTCCCGTCGGCCACCGACTCGTCGGCGTACGCCGTGAGCGCCTCCGCCTCACGGGCAGCGCTCTCCAACTGCCGCACCAGGGTGGACTTGCCGACCCCCGCCTGGCCGTGGATGTGGAAGACGAACTGCGGCGTCTCCTCCGGCGATCGCCTCAGGGCGTCCCGGAAGGCGGTCAGTTCGCCCTGACGCCCCACGAACCCGCCCTGCCGCCACCGCCGGATCAGTTCCTGCCGCGAAGGGCCCCCACCCGCCACGTGCTCGCACCTCCGTCAACGGACCGGCACACCGTCACGGCCATGCTCTCGCAGACGGATGACGCCTGTCACCGCCGGAGTTCCCCGTCATCTCCGCAGGGACCGCCCGAACCCCGCCGCCAGCGGCATCCGCAGCCCCAGCGGCGGCGGTGCCGCCAGGGCGTCCTGGAGGGGGCGGGAGAAGGACCGGCCGAGCAGCGTGCCCATCACGAAGTCCTCGGCCAGCGCGAGCACTTCGGAGCGGTACTGGTGCAACCCGTGGCCGTCGGCGTGCACTTCGAAGCGGCAGACATCGCGGTTGGCCTTCTTCGCCCGCTGCGCAAGCCG
Source organism: Streptomyces sp. PSU-S4-23 (assembly GCF_055632315.1). Lineage (NCBI taxonomy): Bacteria > Bacillati > Actinomycetota > Actinomycetes > Kitasatosporales > Streptomycetaceae > Streptomyces > Streptomyces sp. PSU-S4-23. Next base: position 5,391,748 of record NZ_JBVMUU010000002.1, read on the forward strand.
GAACGACAGCTCCGGGTCCGTCCGTTCGTCGTGCGTGCCGTGCACGATCAGCACCCGCCGGCCGGTGAGCTGCTTCACCGGTTCGGGTGCCGCCGCCATGTCCTCCTCGGGCAGCCAGGGGGCCAGCGCGAGCACGGCGGCGACGGCGGTGTGCCCGCCCGCGTGCAGCGCCGCCCGGCCGCCCATGCCCACGCCGACGAGGCAGACCGGTACGTCTCCGTAGCGTCGTACGACCTCGTCGGCGGCCCACGTGGCGTCCTGTGCCAGATGCGCCTCGCTGCCGTTCCAGCCCCGGTAGCGGTAGTGCACCACGTGGGTGACCAGACCCTCACCGCGGCCCGCGCGCGCCAGCCGGCGGCCGAGCCCGCGGACGGAGGCGGCCGCCAGCAGGGGGGACGGTCTGCGGGCGGAGGTCTCGTCGCCGCCGGGGAGCAGCAGCACCGCGCCGCTCACCGCCATCGGTTCCGGGCCGAGCGGCCTCCCCAGCCGGGCCCTGCGAACCGGCGTAGCTTGGTGTGCCATGAAAGAACAGTGTCAGACACGGCGGTGGACGAAACCCGCCCCGTGGGTCACCGTTGGATATCGACGTCTCGCGGCCTCCCCGACTCTACGCGCGTAGGGGCTATGGTGCGGAAATGAAGAACCAGCACCAGATCACCCCGAGCTGGGATCAGATCCGCCGCGCGCCCAAGGTCCTGCTGCACGACCACCTGGACGGGGGCCTGCGCCCGGGCACGATCGTGGAACTCGCCCACGAGACCGCCCCCCACCGCCTCGACGGCGCGGGAGGCACCCCCGTCCCGCCCCTCCCCGAGACCGACCCGGACAAGCTCGGAGTCTGGTTCCGCGAGGCCGCCGACTCCGGTTCGCTGGAGCGGTACCTGGAGACCTTCTCCCACACCGTCGGCGTGATGCAGACCCGCGAGGCGCTCGTGCGCGTGGCCGCCGAGTGCGCCGAGGACCTCGCCGAGGACGGGGTGGTCTACGCCGAGGTGCGATACGCCCCCGAGCAGCACCTCGCGGGCGGGCTCAGCCTCGAAGAGGTGGTCGAGGCCGTCAACGAGGGCTTCCGCGAGGGCGAGCTGCGCGCCCGCCGAGGCGGCCGCCGCATCCGTGTCGGCGCGCTGCTCACCGCCATGCGGCACGCGGCCCGCGCCCTGGAGATCGCGGAACTGGCCAACAGGTACCGGGACCTGGGCGTGGTGGGCTTCGACATCGCCGGCGCCGAGGCCGGCTACCCGCCCACCCGGCACCTGGACGCCTTCGAGTACCTCAAGCGCGAGAACAACCACTTCACCATCCACGCCGGCGAGGCGTTCGGGCTGCCGTCCATCTGGCAGGCCCTGCAGTGGTGCGGCGCCGACCGGCTCGGGCACGGGGTGCGCATCATCGACGACATCCAGGTCCTCGACGACGGCACGGTCAAGCTCGGGCGTCTCGCGTCCTACGTGCGCGACAAGCGCATCCCCCTGGAGCTGTGCCCCAGCTCCAATCTGCAGACCGGGGCGGCGGACTCGTACGCCGACCACCCGATCGGGCTGCTGCGCCGGCTGCACTTCCGTGCCACGGTGAACACGGACAACCGCCTGATGTCGGGGACGAGCATGAGCCGGGAATTCGACCACCTGGTCGATGCTTTCGGTTACACGCTCGATGATCTCCAATGGTTCTCCGTCAATGCTATGAAGTCAGCATTCATTCCTTTCGATGAACGGCTGGCGATGATCAACGACGTCGTCAAGCCCGGCTATGCGGAATTGAAGTCCGAATGGCTGTTCCAGCAGACCGCCTCCACCAGGGGTTCCCTGGCGTCCGACGGTTGACGGGACCGTTTTCCGGGCGGCCGGTGAGCGGGAAACCGGCCGTATCCCGATGTTTGCGGAGCCCGCTTCCGCGCGTTTACGGTTTTGGACCGCTCACATCCCCGTCATCGGATCCAAGGACGCATTCACCATGAAGCAGTCTGCCGCCAAAACCCTCGGTGTCGCCGCCCTGGGTGCCGCCTTCGCCGCCGCGGGCGCGGGCGTCGCGAGTGCCGCCCCGGCCACGCCGGACACCGTCGGCCTGGACACCGTCACCCAGGCGCTGCCGGTCGGCAACGTCGCCAGGACCCTGCCGGGCGCGGGCGAGGCGCTCGGCCAGGGGCAGAACGCGCTCGGCGCGACCGTGGCCGCGGCCCGGCCCGTCGCCCGGCAGGCCGTCGCCGACGGTCCGGCCGCCCCCGTCGCCGGGCTCCTCGGCGGGCTGCCGGTCCACGGACTGCCCACGCACGGCGCGCCGGTCAACGGACTCCCGCTGGGCTGAGGCCCCGGACACGCCGATGGGCGCCCCGGCCCGGGGCGCCCATCGACGTGTCGGTGCGTGCCGGCGCCGCGGCGCCGGCCGTCACCAGGCGGTGCGGCCCGCCGTCTTGTCCTCGGAGGGCAGCAGGATCCACAGCGCTATGTAGAGCAGGAACTGTGGGCCCGGGAGCAGGCACGACAGCAGGAAGATGACGCGCATCGTGGTCGCGGAGGTGCCGAAGCGCCGTGCCAGCGCTGCGCACACTCCGCCGATCATCCGTCCGTGGGTGGGCCGGGCAAGGGCGGTCATGGTGGCTCCTTCGCGAACCGTGGTGGGGGCCGGCTCCCGGCGGCTGCCGGTAGTCCGGCCGGTCTCGATGCCGGTGCCCGGTGCCGCCGCTGTTCCGGCGCCCCGACGTTCCGGCGTGTTCCACGCTACGCGGACGAAGCGGACGAAGCGTCGCTCTACGGGGCTATCCCGACCCTGGGAATCGTCGGGGTCCGCCCCTGAGCCGGCTCCTCCCGGGGGAGGGCGGCCCGGTGCCGGGACTCCGCCCGGCGGCGGAGCCGGACCCGGGCCGCGGGAACCACGAGGAGATGGGCCAGTGCCACCCCCGCCGTGTTGAGCAGGATCGCGTCGATGTCCGCCACCTGGCCGGGCACACCGGTCTGCAGCAGTTCGATGCCCAGAGAGATCAGGGCGCCCGCGGCGACGGTACGGGCCAGCGAGGCGAGCGGCGAGACGACCAGCCGGCCGCCCGCCATGGGCAGCAGCACCCCGAGCGGCGCGAGCAGCGCCAGCCCGTTCCCGATGCGGCGGGCGCCCTCGGGCCAGCCCAGCGCGAGATCGGCTCTGATGCCGGCGAGCGGACGCAGGTTGGCGGGACTCACCCAGGGCACGTCCAGCGGGCGCAGCGTGATCCAGGCGACGAGTGCCAGGTGTGCGACGAGGAGGACACCCCCTGCCACACGGACGCGGTTCACGGCGCTGCCGCCGTTTGAGCCTTGACGCTGCACGCCCCCCAAGACGCGGGTCCCGGTGGGATCGGTTCCGCCATACGCCCGGGAGTATGAGGGGCGCGGCGGCGCGCGGGGCGCGTGTGCCGCCGCGGACGCCGCTCCCGCGCCGGTTCAGGCCCCCAGCACGTCGCTGGACGGCGGCGTCTCCGTGCCCGGGCGGGAGCGCACCGCGGTCGTGCACTGGTAGCGGCGCACCGGTCGCCCGTCCGGGCCGCCGAGCACGACGCTCCCGTCGTCGTCGGCGGTCGCCTCCGAGTCCGCGAAGGTGCAGACGATCTGCGCCAGGGTGTACGGGGTGAGGTCCTGAGGGCGGGCGCCGAGCCGGAAGGTGCTTTCAGGGTCACCGTCGCGCGGGCCGGTCACCTTCAGACCGCCGGCCACGGCCGTGCTGTAACCCGCCTGCTTCTCGGCGGCCGAGGGTTTCGCGGCGAGCTCGTTCAGCAGCCCCTGCGCCACCAGCACCCGGCGCTCGGCCTCGGCGGTGCCGTCCGGGATGCGCACGGAACGGTCCACCGGCACCAGCTGCGAGGCGCACAGGAGGAAGACCTGGACGGGGATGCCGGGGCCCGCCTGCGTGGACAGGTCGGCGCCGGACAGGGTGCACGGCACCCGGGACGGGGCAGGGCCGAAGTCCGTCGGCACCTGGGTGGGACGGATGCCGCAGCCGGCCAGCAGCGCGGCCAGCAGCGGAAGGGCGAGCCAGGGACGTCCGCCTCGTATGCTCATCGGGCGTTCTCCTCGGCGCCGTTCCGGTCCGTGTTCCCGTCCCCGCTCGGCTTCCCGTCGCTGCCCGTCTTCCCGGTCCTGCTCGTCTTCCCGTCCCCGCTCGGCTTCCCGCTCCCGGTGGCGTTCCCGCCCATGCCCCCGTTCCCGTTGCTGCTCCCGTTCCGCGTCTCGTCCTCGATCAGCGGCGAGGCGTCACGAGGCAGCCGCAGCGTGAACACCGCGCCCCCCTCTGGCGCGTTGGCGGCCGTGATCGCGCCGCCGTGGATGTGGGCGTTCTCCATCGCGATGGACAGGCCGAGGCCGCTGCCCTCGGAGCGCGGGCGCGAGGCGCTCGCCTTGTAGAAGCGGTCGAAGACGTGCGGCAGTACGTCCTCGGGGATGCCGGGACCGTGGTCGCGCACCTTGATCACCAGCTCCTCGCCCTCCTCGCGCACGGACACCCGTACCGGCGAACCGCCGTGCTTGAGCGCGTTGCCGATCAGATTGGCGAGGATCACATCGAGGCGGCGCGGGTCCAGATGGGCCATGATGCCGCGCTCGGCGTCCAGCTCGACGGCGTCCAGCCAGGCGCGGGCGTCGATGCACGCGGTGATCTGGTCGGCGATGTCGACGTCGTCCAGGACCAGCCGGGCCGTGCCCGCGTCGAAGCGGGTGACCTCCATCAGGTTCTCGACCAGGTCGTTCAGCCGCCGGGTCTCACTGACCACGAGCCGGACGGCGGGTTCGATCATCGGGTCGATGCCGCCCGTCTCCGCGTCCAGCTCCTCCTCCAGCACCTCCGTGACGGCCGTGATCGCCGTGAGGGGTGTACGCAGCTCGTGGGACATGTCGGCGACGAAGCGGCGGGACGCCTCATCGCGGGCGCTCATGTCCGCGACCGTCTTCTCCAGGGACTCGGCGGCGCGGTTGAACGTCCTGGACAGCTCGGCCAGTTCGTCCGTGCCGGACACCCGCAGCCGGGTGTCCAGCTTGCCCTCGCCCAGGCGCCGGGCCGCGATGCCGAGGCGGTGCACCGGCTTGAGCACGGTCGTTGCGGCGGCCTGCGCGAGCAGTGCCGAGCCGATCAGCGCCAGTCCGGTGGCGATGCCGAGCGACCACGCCAGCGAGTTGAGGTCCTTCGCCTCCGGCTCCAGCGACTTGAGCATGTAGCCCGTCGGTCCGCCGCCGATCACCCTCGCCCCGCCCACCAGGTACGGCTTGTCGCCGTCGACGATCCGCTGCCAGTACAGGTGGTAGGGGTACTTGTTGGCCGACGACACCGGCTGCTGCCTGTTCACCGCCCGCTGCAGGGACTTCGGCACGTCCTCCAGTGTGAAGGTGTCCAGGTCGGAGTTGCCGACGACGGTCCGGCCGTGTTCGTCCTGCGCGACCAGGAGCACGCTGAAGCGCTGGCTGCTGCTCGCCATCTGCCCGGCGGTGTACTGCAGTTCGTCCTGAGTGGGATGCATCGGCAGGGAACTGGCCCGGTTCTGCATCTCCTGCTGGAAGTCGCGCAGCACCGCGTCCTGGGTGCGGGTGAGCACGGCCTCGCGGTTGAGCCAGTACGCGATGCCGGACGCCGACACGGCGGCGGTCAGGGCGACGAGCCCGAACACCACGACCAGGCGCAGACGCAGACTTGTGAAGCGGAGACGTGACAGTACGGTTCTGCGTGCCGCGGCCCAGCCGCGGAGTCCCCCTGGAGAATCGGTCACTGAGGAGCGTCCAGTCGGTATCCGACCCCACGGACCGTGCGGATCAGCGTGGGGGACGAGGGCACGTCCTCGACCTTGGCACGCAGCCGCTGGACGCACGCGTCGACGAGCCGCGAGTCGCCGAGGTAGTCGTGCTCCCACACCAGCCGCAGCAACTGCTGCCGGGACAGCGCCTGTCCGGGCCGCCGGCTCAGCTCCAGCAGCAACCGCAGCTCGGTCGGGGTGAGCTGCAGATCCTCGCCGTTCTTGGTGACCGTCATCGCCGCCCGGTCGATGACGAGGCTGCCGTACGTCGCCGAGTCGCTGGCCTCACGCTCGCCGCGCCGCAGCACGGCCCGGATCCGGGCGTCGAGCACCCGCCCCTGCACGGGCTTGACCACGTAGTCGTCGGCGCCGGACTCCAGCCCCACCACGACGTCGATGTCGTCGCTGCGCGCCGTGAGCAGGATGATCGGCAACTGGTCGGTGCGCCGGATGCGCCGGCACACCTCGAACCCGTCGATGCCGGGCAGCATCACGTCCAGCACGATCAGATCCGGCCGTTGCTCGCGCAGCAGCTTGAGACCGTCCTCGCCGGTGGCAGCGGTGGCCACACGGTGTCCCTGGCGCGTCAGTGAGAGCTCCAGGGCCGTTCGGATGGCGTCGTCGTCCTCGATCAGCAACAGGGAAGGCACGGGGGCCATTCTGGCCCATGCCAGGGTCGTCTTTCGACTGTTGGAGCGCTCCCTCACATCTCGCCCACGCCGAGGCCCCCGTCCGCGTGCCTGCGTAGCCGTACGACTCTGCTCCGTCACCGGCCCGTCGTGCCGGCGTGCGGGACCCCTGTGACAGGTCTGTGACAGTCGGCGGACACGGTCATGAAGTCGCCCCGGCAAGCTTTTCCGCACAAGCAGGGCCGAGCGGAGCGGAGCCGCACCGAACACGGCACGACCGCACGGCACGGCACGACCGCACGACGACCGGGACTCCACGACGGGGGGCGCGAGATGAACACGCTGCACAGCACCAGCACGAGCGCAGTTGTCACGCGTCTGCACGACGTCACCCGGACCACCGAGAAGTCCGGTGCCGTGAGCGGGCGGGGGTGCGCTCGCGGCACCGGGCGTCAGCACACCGTGTACATGACGGTGGTTGACGCGCACACGGGGGGCGGCACGGCGGGGGAAGCTCACGGGGGAGCCGCGTACGGGGAGGGATCGGGGGAGCGCCGTTCCGCGGCGGAGGCGGAGTTCACCGCCTACGTCGAGGAGCGCCGCGCCTCCCTGTACGCAACCGCCTATCACCTGACCGGCGACCGGTTCGAGGCCGAGGACCTGCTGCAGAGCGCGCTGTTCTCGACCTACCGGGCCTGGGACCGGATCAGCGACAAGGCCGCCGTGGGGGGATACCTGCGGCGGACGATGACCAACCTGCACATCAGCGCGTGGCGCCGCCGCAAGCTGAACGAGTACCCGACCGAGGAACTGCCGGAGACCGCCGGCGACACGGACGCGATGCGCGGCACCGAACTGCGCGCCGTCCTGTGGCAGGCGCTCGCCAGGCTGCCCGAACTCCAGCGCACCATGCTGGTCCTGCGCTACTACGAGGGCCGTACGGACCCGGAGATCGCGGAGATCCTCGGCATCAGTGTCGGCACGGTGAAGTCCAGCATCTGGCGGTCCCTCCGCCGGCTGCGCGAGGACGAGGTCCTCAGCTTCGGCCGTGACGAGGAGGAGTCCTTCGGGGAGCTGGTCGCCTGAGGGATCGGGGGGACACGGGGGACACGGGGGACAACGGGGTCGGGGGACCACGGGGGACTCGGGGGACAACGGGGGAGCACAAGAGAGCGGGACTGGAAGGCCGGGGGGTCCGTCCAGTCCCGCTTCTCGTGGCTCTACGCCGCCGTCCTCACCGAGACGTGCCGGCCCGCGGCCGCCGCGGCCAGCCGGCCCAGCGCCTCCTCCCGGTCGCAGGCGTACGCGCCCAGGGCCGTCTGCCGGGCGACGATCGACCGCTCCGCGCGCATCAGCCGCCAGCCGCGGCGCAGCAGGAACGGGACCGACTTGCGGCCCTCCCGGAGGTCGCGCACGAAGCGCCGGCGGAACGTGGTGAGCGGCCCGCGGCTCAGGCACAACGCGTCGGCGAGGACACCCAGTTCACGGCAGCGCCCCACGATCTCGGCGGCGAAGACGCCCTCCGCGACGAACACCGGCGTCCGGCCGATGTGCAGCGTCTCCTCGTCCGTCCGCGCGCTGAGCGCGATGTCGTACACGGGCACCGTCGTACGGCCGGTGGCGCACAGGGCGGCGATGGCCGCGACGGCGACGTCGGCGTCCCACGACCGCGGATGGTCCCAGTCGATGTCCGAACTCCCTTCCACCAGCGGCAGGGTCGGGTCGTCGCCCTCCTTGTAGAAGTCGTCGAGCCGCAGCACGGGCAGGCCGGAGCGGGCGGCGACGAGGGACTTGCCGGAGCCTGAGGGGCCGCACAGCAGCACGACGCGGGCGGAGACCGGGGGACGGGGATTCACGAGAGACCAGTCTGACGCATCGCGCGCCCCGTGCCGAGCCCGCGGGTCGGCCTTGGAGCCCACATCACAGGTCAACTACCCTTCGTGTCGACATGATGACGCTTCGCAGCAAGAAGGTGGCAGCAGCCATGGCACGACACGCCTCCCCCCGCACCACCACCGCCCCGCGCGCCCTCGTCGTCCTCGTGACCGCGGGTGCCGCACTGGGCACGGGCGCGGCCGCGGCATCCGCGACACCCGTGGACGGTGCGCCGGTCGTCGACGCGATGCGCGCCCGCTCCGTCTCGCTCGGCACGGTCGACCCGCACGAGGGGCTGCAGGTGCTGAGGGGGAGCCTGGGATACGTCACCGGGCCGCTCGCGGACCTCAAGCCCAACCCGCTGGCGGGCACGGGCACGGACCCGCTCGACAACGGGGTCGCCACCCGGCTGGCCGACTTCAAGCCGCTGTCGTCGCAGGCACTGACCCGGCCGGTGGCGCAGGCACGGTCGCTCGGCGGCGTGCCGGTGGTCGGCCAGGCGCTCGGAGCGCTGCGCTGACCTTCCGACCGCCAGCGATCCGCCCGGCCGGTGACTCGTTGCGGCTGGTGACCGTTCCGGCCGGTGACCCGCTTCAGCCGTCGACCGGCTTCGGCCGGTGGCGACCGACGGAGGGCCGTGTTTCCCCGGGCTCCGGGGAAACACGGCCCTCCTGTGCCGGGCGGCCTCAGTACGAGGAACCGGACACGCCCAGTGACCCCGTGGGGTGCCAGACCGTCTTCGTCTCCAGGAAGGCCGTCAGCCGCTCGGTGCCCGGCGTCGAAAAATAATCCACAGGCTGTGGACGAAGAACTCGCTTCAGGTTGTCCGCCGCCGCGATCTCCAGTTCCCTGGCCAGGACGTCGTCGGCGCCGGCCAGATCGATCGCGTTGACGTCCTGATGGGCGGCCAGCGGCGCCGCGACCTCCGCCGTGCGGCCCGAGAGGATGTTGACGACGCCGCCCGGCACGTCGGAGGTGGCCAGGACCTCGCCGAGGGAGAGGGCCGGCAATGGGGACCGCTCGCTCGCGATCACGACGGCCGTGTTGCCGGTCGCGATCACCGGAGCGACCACCGAGACCAGGCCCAGGAAGGACGACTCCTGGGGGGCGACGACCGCGACCACGCCCATCGGCTCAGGGGTGGAGAGGTTGAAATAGGGGCCCGCGACCGGGTTTCCGCCGCCCACCACCTGGGCGATCTTGTCGGTCCAGCCCGCGTACCAGACCCAGCGGTCGATCGCCGCGTCCACCCGGAGGGCCGCCTCGGCCCCGGACAGGCCCTCGGCGTCGGCGACCTCGCGGACGAACTGCTCCTTGCGGCCCTCCAGCATCTCCGCGACGCGGTAGAGGATCTGGCCGCGGTTGTAGGCCGTCGCGCCCGACCAGCCGCCGAACGCCTTGCGCGCGGCGACCACCGCGTCACGGGCGTCCTTGCGGGAGGCGAGGGGCGCGTTCGCCAGCCAGTTGCCCTCGCCCGCCGCGTCAGCATCCGATGTCGCTGTGGTCACCTCGTACACCCGGCCGCTCTCGGACCGCGGGAACTTCCCGCCCACGTACAGCTTGTAGGTCTTGAAGACGGCGAGCCGCGGCTCGCTGGTCACGCCATTCGCACCCTTCTCGGCATTCCCGCTCTTCGTGGTCTTCCCGCTCTTCGTGGTCTTCGCGGCCTTCGCGGTCTCTTCGGCGGCGTCGCTGTTACCGGACATCGAGGTATGCCTCCAGACCGTGGCGGCCGCCCTCGCGGCCGAAGCCCGACTCCTTGTAGCCGCCGAACGGCGAGGCCGGGTCGAACTTGTTGAACGTGTTGGACCAGACGACGCCGGCGCGCAGCCTGCTCGCGACGGCCAGGATCCGGGAGCCCTTCTCCGTCCAGATGCCGGCGGACAGGCCGTAGGGGGTGTTGTTGGCCTTGGCCACGGCCTCCTCCGGGGTGCGGAACGTCAGCACGGACAGCACCGGGCCGAAGATCTCGTCGCGGGCGATGGTGTGCGCCTGGGTGACGTTGGTGAAGAGCGTCGGCGCGAACCAGTAGCCGGACCCCGGGAGTTCGCAGGCGGGGGACCAGCGCTCGGCCCCCTCCGCCTCGCCCTGCTCGGCGAGCGCGGTGATCCGGGCGAGCTGTTCGGCGGAGTTGATCGCGCCGATGTCGGTGTTCTTGTCGAGGGGGTCGCCCAGGCGAAGCGTCGACAGCCTCCGCTTCAGGGACTGCAGGACCTCGTCGTGGACCGACTCCTGGACCAGGAGTCGGGAGCCCGCGCAGCAGACCTGGCCCTGGTTGAAGAAGATGCCGTTCACGATGCCCTCGACGGCCTGGTCCACGGGTGCGTCGTCGAAGACGATGTTGGCGCCCTTGCCGCCCAGTTCGAGGGTGAGCCGCTTCCTCGTGCCCGCGACCGTGCGCGCGATCTCCTTGCCGACGGCCGTGGAGCCGGTGAACGCGACCTTGTCCACGTCGGGGTGCGCGACCACCGCGGCGCCGGTGTCGCCGTAGCCGGGAAGGATGTTGACGACGCCGTTGGGCAGGCCCGCCTGGCGGCAGATGTCCGCGAAGAACAACGCCGAGAGGGGAGTGGTCTCCGCGGGCTTCAGCACGACCGTGTTGCCGGTCGCCAGCGCCGGGGCGACCTTCCACGCCAGCATCAGCAGCGGGAAGTTCCACGGGATGACCTGGCCCGCTACGCCGAGCGGCCGGGGGTCCGGACCGAACCCGGCGTGGTCGAGCTTGTCGGCCCAGCCCGCGTAGTAGAAGAAGTGCGCGGCGACCAGCGGGAGGTCCGCGTCACGGGTCTCCCTGATGGGCTTGCCGTTGTCCAGCGTCTCCAGGACGGCCAGTTCGCGGCTGCGCTCCTGGATGATGCGGGCGATGCGGAACAGGTACTTGGCGCGCTCGGCGCCGGGCAGCGCCGACCACGTCCGGAAGGCCCTGCGGGCGGCCTTCACCGCCCGGTCGACGTCCGCCTCTCCCGCCCGGGCGACCTCGGAGAGGACCTCCTCGGTGGACGGGCTGATCGACTTGAAGACCCGGCCGTCGGCCGCCTCGGCGAACTCGCCGTCGATGAACAGGCCGTACGACGGCGCGATGTCGACGACCGAGCGGGACTCGGGCGCGGGTGCGTACTCGAATGCGGATGCCATGGGGGATCAGTCCACCGTCACGTAGTCGGGGCCGGAGTAGCGGCCGGTGGCCAGCTTCTGACGCTGCATCAGCAGGTCGTTCAGGAGCGAGGAGGCGCCGAAGCGGAACCAGTGGTTGTCCAGCCAGTCCTCGCCCACGGTCTCGTTCACCAGGACCAGGAACTTGATCGCGTCCTTGGAGGTGCGGATGCCGCCGGCCGGCTTCACGCCGACCTGGACGCCGGTCTGCGCCCGGAAGTCGCGCACCGCCTCCAGCATGAGCAGGGTGTTGGCCGGGGTCGCGTTGACGGCGACCTTTCCGGTCGAGGTCTTGATGAAGTCCGCGCCCGCGAGCATGCCGAGCCAGCTGGCACGGCGGATGTTGTCGTACGTCGACAGCTCACCGGTCTCGAAGATGACCTTCAGACGGGCGTTCCCGCAGGTCTCCCTCACGGCGACGATCTCGTCGTACACCTTCAGGTACCGGCCCGCGAGGAACGCCCCGCGATCGATGACCATGTCGATCTCGTCGGCGCCCGCGGAGACGGCCTCGCGCACGTCGGCCAGCTTCACCTCCAGCGCGGCGCGGCCCGCCGGGAAGGCCGTGGCGACGGACGCGACCTTGACGCCGGAGCCGGCGACGGCCTCCCTCGCGACGGCCACCATGTCGGGGTAGACGCAGAGGGCCGCGGTCGCGGGCGTCGAACGGTCCGTGGGGTCGGGGTGCACCGCCTTGGCGCCGAGCGCCCGGACCTTGCCCGGGGTGTCCGCGCCTTCCAGCGTCGTCAGGTCGACCATCGAGATGGCGAGGTCGAGGGCGTACGCCTTCGCGGTGGTCTTGATGGAACGGGTGCCGAGGGAGGCGGCGCGCGCCTCCAGGCCGACCGCGTCGACGCCGGGCAGCCCGTGCAGGAAGCGGCGCAGCGTGCTGTCGGACGCGGTGACGTCGGCGAGAGCGTGTGGGGCCTGTGCGGCAGTGGTGGGCATGGTCACCAGCCGAGCATATCTACGCGCGTAGCGGCTGTACAGCCCCGGGACAGCCCCGGGAGGCTCCGAGGCGGGCGCGGGCCGGCGGCGCACCCCGCGTGCCGGGTTGCCCCGGTGCGTACGCCGTGCACGCACCGGACGCGTCCCCGGGCGGCGTACCGGCCACGGGCCCGTCGTCCCGTCGTGCAGAATCGAACCCATGACGACCCCGGATCACCAGTCACCCGCGCCGGACTCCTCGGCACCCCCCTCCCGGGACCGCATCTACCGGTCGCCCGCCGGTATCGCGGCCGGCGGACTGCTGCTCGCCATCGTGCTCTGGCTCGGCATCGACGCACTGGTCTCCGGACACGGCCGCACCCCGTGGCTGGCGCTCGCCACGATGATCCTGGTCATCCCGCTGGTCACCGCCTTCACCCTGCGCCCGGCCGTGTACGCGAACGAGGAACGGCTGCGCATCCGCAACCCGTTCCGGGTCATCGTGCTCCCCTGGGGCTCGGTGGCCTCGCTCCGCTCCGGCTACTCGAACGAGGTCGTCGCCACCTCCGGCACCAAGTACCAGCTGTGGGCCGTGCCCGTCTCGCTGCGCGCCCGCAAGAGGGCGGCCCGGCAGCACACCCGGGCCACCGCCCAGGCCGCCCGCCCCGGCGCGCGGGGCCGCACCGACACTGCGCCGCCGGTACCGGCCGGCCCCACCCGCGCCCAGACCGACCAGATCATGGACGACCTGCGCGAACTCGCCGAGACCCGCCAGAACGCCGAGCACGCCCAGGGCGAGCCGACCGTCCGCTGGGCCTACGAGGTGATGGGACCGGCGGTGGCGGGGGCGGTGGTGCTGGCCATCCTGGTGGCGGTGGGGTGAGCCGCGGGCGGGCGGATGCTGGCGGGGGGAGGGGCGGTTGCCTGCGGGGACGGCGGCGGACGCCGGTGGGGGCGGGGCGGATGCAGGCCCCGTGAGCCGTACGTGGTGAGGGGGCCGGCGCCGCGCGTGAGGTGACGGTGGGAGCCGCTTCCTCTTCAGTGCTGTGGGGGGCGCCCGCTTCTTTGCCAGTGTCGTGCTTCCGCGGGCCGCGTCAAGGGCGCTGCGTTCCGCTGCGCTCCACTTCGCGTCGGCTTCGCCGATGGCCCTCCGGGCCACCCTTGACCCGGCCCGCTCCAGCACGGGGGAGAAGCGAGCGGGCGGCCGGGGGAGGAGCGGGTGCCCAACCGGGGTCGGGGGTTCCGTGGGCCGGGGCGTGGGCCGGCGGCTGGGGGCGCGGTCGCGCCTCGCATGCACGCCAGGTGGGCTCAGCGGCTTGCGGTCGGTGGGTGGGTGGAGCGCGGTCGCGGAGTGGCGGCACGGCGGGCCGGTTTGGCGACGTGGGGTCGGTGGGTGGGGCGCGGTTGCGGAGTGGCGGCACGGCGGGCCGGTTTGGCGACTTGCGGTGGGTGGGCGGTGATCGCGGTCGGTTCTCGTCGGCACGCCGGGCCGGTTCGGCGACGTGGGGTCGGTGTGGGTGGGGTCGGCGTGCGGGGTCGGGTGGGAGTCACTGCCACGTCACATCAGCCTCTGGAGTCACACCGCCGGGGGGATTGGTGGATTTGTGCCACCCCGGACGTCGGCCACCTTGCGCTGTCTTGGTGCTTCTCACCGTCGGCCTGCCGACGGTGGCACAAATCCACCAATCGTCCATCGCCACATCGCGGCCCGCGACGGTCGCACCATGTCATGTCGTACGCCGCCGAACCGGCCCGCCGTGCCGCCACTCGCGACCGCGCCCCACCCACCGTAAGCCGCTGAGCTCACCCGGCGTGCATGCGAGGCGCGACCGCGACCCGTCAGCCACCGGTCCACGCCCCGGCCCACCGCACCGCAAACCCCGGTTGGGCACCCGCTCCTCCCCCGGCCGCCCGCTCGCTTCTCCCCCGTGCTGGAGCGGGCCGGGTCAAGGGTGGCCCGGAGGGCCATCGGCGAAGCCGACGCGAAGTGGAGCGCAGCGGAACGCAGCGCCCTTGACGCGGCCCGCGGAAGCACGACACTGGCAAAGAAGCGGGCGGCCCCTGCGGTTACTTCCCGGCGTACGGGACGAAAGCGGACCACGCCCCGGGGGACAGAGCCAGCCGGGGGCCCTCGGTGTTCTTGGAGTCGCGGACGTGGACGGTGCGGGGCGTTATCGCGATCTCGACGCAGGAGTCGCCGTCGGGGCCGCTGCTGTAGCTGCTCTTGAACCACGCCGGCTCGGAGACGCCCCCGGCAGCGGTCTTGCGGATCATGTTTCCCCCAGCAGTCGCTCAATCAGGGCCAGCGACTCCCCTGGTGGAAGAGCCTGAGCCCGGATGGTGCCATACCGCAGCTCAAGGATGCGTAGCTGCCTAAGGTCGGAGACAGGGCGGCCGCTGAACGCGCCGTCTGAACGTCCGACAGCCGTGCCGTCGTCGAACTTCAGCAGCTCGATCCTGCCACTCATGCCGGGGTGCGCCGCGCTGTCCAGCGGCATCACCTGGAGGGTGACGTTGCTCAACCGCCCCACCTCCAGCAGGCGTTCGAACTGCTGCCGCCGCACCATTGTGTCTCCAACCTTACGGCGCAGCGTCGCTTCTTCCAGGACGAAACCGAGGGCGGGCGCAGGCGACCGTTCGAAGACGGACCTCCGGGCCATGCGGGCAGCCACCCGCCGTTCCAGGTCTTCCGGCGAATAGGCGGGCAGCCACGATTCCAACAGGGCCCGCGCGTGCTCCGGCGTCTGCAGCAGGCCGGCGATGCTGCTGCACTCGTACACCCCGATCTCGACGGCGCGCGCCTCCAGTTGTGCCAGCTCCCGCACCTTCTTCGGGTACCTGACCTTCTTGACGTCCTCTTTCATCGCCGAGAGCAGTCCGCCCGCCCCCAGCACCTCGTCCGCCTTGTCCAGATACTCGGGCCGGGGAATCCGCTTCCCGCCCTCGATCTTGTAGACCAGGTCCTCCCCGTACCCGACCGCCGCGCCGAACTCCGCGGCCCGCATCCCCGCCGCCTCCCGCCGCAGCTTCAGCTGCCGCCCCACGGTCGCGACGACCGCGACACCCCAGTCGTCGTCCGGGTCCACCTCCCAACCCGGCTCGTCCCTCTCGTCCTTGAGCCCAACCGTTGCACCGTCCACCCGCATCGCCCGCGCCCCTCCGGTCGTACCGCCGTGCCGCGACGCCCGGTACCCGCGCACCCCTTTTGAAAGCCCCGTCACCACCGGACACTCTCCGGACGGCGGCTGGACGTATGGGCGTCGTCACCGGTCAGATTAGGTGCAAGTGTCCACGCTGGGTGCCGTGAACGAGCAATCCGTCCAACTCCACGGCGGGGGCCGGATGCCCGGATCCGGAGCAATCACGTCACCCGGGCGTGCCGCCGCCCGTGACCGCCGCGTCCAGGAGATGGCCGGCCACCGTGCGCGCGCCCTCGTCGCCGACGAGCACCGTGTAGTGGTTGACGTCGGCCACCCGGTGTGTCGCGATTCGGGTGGGGTCCAGGTCCGCGGCGGCCAGCCGCCGCTCGTCGTACAGCCCCTGCGGCTCGTCCATCAGGCCCCGGTCGGCCCACAGCAGCCGGGCCGGAAGCTGCAGTCGCCGTACCGCGGACAGTACCTCCGGATCGCGCAGGACCTGCGTGCCGTCGACGCGCACGGCGTCGCGGACGCAGGACGAGCGCAGGTGGGGCTCCTCGCCGACGAGGTCGCGCTGGATGTAGGCGTCCACCCACGGTGACCACGAGCCGGAGAAGGCGGGATGGTTCCGCCAGTAGTCGCGGTAGGACTGCCGGTCGGGGAAGGTCATGGTCAGCCGGCGCATCGCCGGGCCGATGACGGCGTCGAGCAGCGCGTCCGGGTCGAGGTGGGCCGGAGCGGGGAAGCCGAGGCCGCCGTCGACGAGGACGAGGGAGGCGAACCTCGCGGGATGGCGTACGCCGGTGAACGCGCTGACGAAGGCGCCCATCGAGTGGCCGGCGAGCACCGCCCCGCGCAGCTCGAACGTGTCGGCGAGCGCGGCCATGTCCGCGGCGTGCGCGGCGATGCCGTACGGGCCGGGCAGCGACCGGCTGCCGCCCCGGCCGCGCAGGTCGGGCGCGATCAGGGTGGCCCGGCCCGCGAGGTGGTGGGCGACCCTGGCCCAGGAGAGCGCGTTGGCGGTGATGCCGTGCAGCGCGAGCACGGCCGGGGCGCCCGGCTCGGCCGCGGGCCAGCGCAGCACGGCGAGTTCGCCGCCCTCGACGGGCACGCTCAGCTCCTCGTACGGGCCGGTCTGCGGTGTGGCCTCGCGTTGCGGGCCCTCGGGGTGACGCGTCATTCTCGGCGGCTCCTCGTCTCGTCGCGCACCGGAGGGCGGTCGTCCGGTCGCGTGTCGCGCACGATAGGGCCCGGCGGGCGGCACCGACATGTGCTCGGTGCATGCAGGTGGCCTTGGGTTCGTGTGGCGGGCCCATGTGGGTGGGTGCGGCCACCGGCTTCTGATGTGCCCGTCGGCTCACCGGTCCTGCAGCACTGACGCCGCCCGGGCAGAAGAGGGGCGCGGTGCGCGTGATCCGGTACGGAACCCGTGCCCGCGGCTGCAGAA
Source organism: Streptomyces sp. PSU-S4-23 (assembly GCF_055632315.1). NCBI lineage: Bacteria > Bacillati > Actinomycetota > Actinomycetes > Kitasatosporales > Streptomycetaceae > Streptomyces > Streptomyces sp. PSU-S4-23. The sequence goes on from NZ_JBVMUU010000002.1 coordinate 5,408,662, forward strand.
GCCGCGGGCACGTGCGTGCGTGGGTCAGATGCCGGCCGCGGCCGCCAGGTCGCGCTTGAGTGCCGCCAGCAGGTCCGTGGCCCTGGCCCGTGCCGCCGGGAGGCCGGCGCGCCCGGTGACGGGGACCACGACCTCCAGGTAGCACTTCAGCTTCGGTTCCGTGCCGCTGGGGCGGACGATCACGCGGGCGCCGTCGAGCGTGTAGCGCAGCCCGTCCGTGGGCGGCAGGGTGTCCGTGCCCCGTGTGAGGTCCTCGGACCGGGTGACGGGCAGGCCCGCGAGTTCCGTGGGCGGCCGCTCCCGCAGGCGGCGCATCGCGTCGGCGATGAGCGAGAGGTCCTCGACGCGCGCCGAGAGCTGGTCCGTGGCGTGCAGGCCGTGTTCGAGGGCCAGGTCGTCGAGGAGGTCCAGGAGGGTGCGGCCCCGCGCCTTCAGGTGCGAGGCGAGTTCGGTGATCAGCAGGGCCGCGGTGATGCCGTCCTTGTCGCGTACCCCGTCCGGGTCGACGCAGTAGCCGAGCGCCTCCTCGTAGCCGTAGCGCAGGCCCTCGACACGGGCGATCCACTTGAAGCCGGTGAGGGTCTCCTCGTACGCAAGGCCCGCCTTGGCGGCGATGCGGCCGAGGAGGGAGGAGGAGACGATCGACTCGGCGAAGGTGCCCCGGGCACCGCGCTCCACCAGGTGGGCGGCGAGCAGGGCGCCCACCTCGTCGCCGCGGAGCATGCGCCAGTCGGCGCCGTCCTTGACGGCCACGGCGCAGCGGTCGGCGTCGGGGTCGTTGGCGATGACGAGGTCGGGGTCCGTCTCGTGGGCCTCAGCGAAGGCGAGGTCCATGGCGCCGGGCTCTTCCGGGTTGGGGAAGGCCACGGTCGGGAAGTCCGGGTCGGGGTCGGCCTGTTCGGCGACGAGTACCGGAGCGGGGAAGCCGGCGCGGGCGAAGGCGGCGAGGAGGACGTCCCTGCCGACGCCGTGCATCGGGGTGTAGACGGTACGGGCGGTCCGCGGGGAGTCCGGGGCGAGCACGGCGTCCGTGCGGGCCAGGTAGGCGTCGAGGACACCGTCGTCGAGCGTGTCCCAGCCGCCGTCCGGGCGGGGGACGTCGGTCAGCGTGTTGATCGCGTCGATCTCGGCCGCGATCCCGGCGTCCGCGGGCGGCACGATCTGGGAGCCGTCGCCGAGGTAGACCTTGTAGCCGTTGTCGCGCGGCGGGTTGTGGCTCGCGGTGACCTCCACACCGGCGACCGCGCCGAGGTGCCGGATGGCGAAGGCGAGGACCGGCGTCGGCAGCGGGCGGGGCAGGAGCGCCGCGCGCAGGCCCGCGCCCGTCATGACGGCGGCGGTGTCGCGGGCGAAGTCGGCGGACTTGTGACGGGCGTCGTAGCCGATGACCACGAGGCCGTCGCCGTGGCCCTGGGACCTGAGGTACGCCGCGAGGCCGGCGGCGGCGCGGATGACCACGGCGCGGTTCATGCGCAGGGGGCCGGCGCCGAGTTCACCGCGCAGACCGGCGGTGCCGAACTGGAGGGTGCCGCCGAAGCGTGCGGCGAGCTCGGCGTGGTCCCCGGCGTCGATGAGCTTGGCGAGTTCCTCACGGGTCTCCGCGTCGGGGTCCTCGGCCAGCCACGCCTGGGCCCGTGCGATGAGTTCGTCGTGCACGTCGGGTCAACCTCTCGTTGTGTGTGGGTGGGGCGGGGGCTGCGGCGTCCGTGGTCGTTCCCGCCCGCTCGGTCCGGTGCCGGGCCGTCACCGGCGGCCGCACCTACAGCCGCTCCAGCACCTGGGCGAGGAGCGCTCCCATGCGCGCCGCGCTGTCGCGGCCCGCCTGGAGGACCTCCTCGTGGTTCAGCGGCTCGCCCGTCATACCGGCGGCGAGATTCGTGACCAGGGAGATGCCCAGGACCTCGGCGCCCGCCTCGCGCGCGGCGATCGCCTCCAGGACCGTCGACATGCCCACCAGGTCCGCGCCCATGCCGCGGGCCATGCGGATCTCCGCCGGGGTCTCGTAGTGCGGGCCGGTGAACTGCGCGTACACACCCTCTTCGAGGGTGGGGTCGATCTCCTTGCACAGGCTCCGCAGGCGCGGGGAGTACAGGTCCGTGAGGTCGACGAAGTTGGCGCCGACGATCGGGGAGGTCGCGGTCAGGTTGATGTGGTCGCTGATCAGGACCGGCTGGCCGGGACGCATCGTCTCGCGCAGGCCGCCGCAGCCGTTGGTGAGGACGACGGTCTTGGCGCCGGCGGCGACGGCGGTGCGGACGCCGTGTGCGACGGCGGCGACGCCGCGGCCCTCGTAGTAGTGCGTACGGCCCAGGAAGACCAGGGCCCGGGTGTCGCCGACCAGGTAGGAGCGGAGCTTGCCGCCGTGGCCCTCGACGGCCGGAGGCGGGAAGCCGGGCAGCTCCGTGACCTGGAACTCGGCCTCGGGCTCGCCGAGGGCGTCGACGGCCGGGGCCCAGCCGGAGCCCATCACGAGGGCGACATCGTGGGTCTCGGCACCCGTCAGCTCGCGCAGGCGCGCGGCGGCGGTGTCGGCGGCGGCGTAGGGATCGCCCTGGATGTCGTCCGGAAGAAGAGATGCGTTCACGCGGATGAGAGTAGCCGCTCTCTGCCTACGCGCGTAGATGAGGGAGCTCACGGGAATGCGATCGTTGTCTTGTCGTTTCCGACGATTCCCGTCGTCGCTGTGGCTGTGGGCGCGGCCGGTCCGGCGCGTGCCGGGGCACGCCGTCCGCTGTCGCGGCCGGGCGTTGTGCCGTGGTTGTGGTGCGCTGTCCGCCGTCGTGGCCGGGCGTTGTGCGGCCGCCGGCCCGCCGGGCGCTGTCCGCCGCCGCTGCCGTCAGTGCCGTCGTCGCCGGAGGGGAGGTGTTCCGGCGCCGGCGGCCTCGGCAGGGCTCAGCAAGGGCGCTTGCGCAGTTCCATCACGTAGTCGTGCGGCGCCCCGGCCGACTCCGCCGCGTCCGCGATCCCGCCCAGGTAGCGGGCGGACGGGAGGCCGCCCTCGTAGCCGTTGAGCACGTAGGTCCAGGCCGGTTCCTCGCCGTCCAGGGTGTGGGCGCGCACGCGCAGCCTGCGGTAGACGCCGAGACCCACGCCCTCCCAGCGGTCCAGGGAGTCCTCGTCCATGGGGGCGATGTCGTACAGCGCGACGAAGACCTGGGACAGCGGGTCCTCGACGATCGTCGCCAGGGCGCCCTCCCACCCGATGTGCTCGCCCCCGAAGGTCAGCCGCCAGCCGTTGAGCCAGCCGGTGGCGCGCAGCGGCGAGTGCGGTGCGCGGCGGGACATCAGCCGCGCGTCGAGGTTGCCGGCGTACGCGGCGTAGAGCGACATGGAGTCGAGGGTACGACAGCGCCACGGCGGCCTCTGCTGTAACAGAAGTACCACCGGGCGGCCCCCGGGGAGAGCGCCACCCCACGCGTGCGGGACAATGGAGTACGTGACTCGGATCGTGATCATCGGTGGCGGACCCGGCGGATATGAAGCGGCGCTGGTGGCCGCGCAGCTCGGCGCGGAGGTGACCGTCGTCGACTGCGACGGTCTCGGCGGCGCGTCGGTGCTCACCGACTGCGTGCCGTCGAAGACGCTCATCGCGACGGCCGAGGTGATGACGACCTTCGACTCCTCGTACGAGGAGCTCGGCATCATCGTGGCCGACGACACCCCTCCGCTGGAGAAGGCCGCCCGCGTCGTCGGAGTGGATCTCGGCAAGGTCAACCGACGGGTGAAGCGCCTCGCGCTCGCCCAGTCCCACGACATCACCGCATCGGTCACCCGCGCGGGCGCCCGGGTCATGCGCGGGTGCGGCCGGCTGGAGGGCATGCAGGCCCTGGACGGCTCGCGCAAGGTCGTCGTGCGGGTCGCGGACGGCAGCGAGGAGACCCTCACCGCCGACGCCGTGCTCATCGCCACCGGCGGTCACCCGCGCGAGCTGCCCGACGCCCGGCCCGACGGGGAGCGGATCCTGAACTGGACCCAGGTCTACGACCTCGACGAGCTGCCCGAGGAGCTCATCGTCGTCGGGTCCGGTGTCACCGGCGCCGAGTTCGCGGGCGCCTACCAGGCCCTCGGGTCCAAGGTCACCCTCGTCTCCTCGCGCGACCACGTGCTGCCCGGTGAGGACCCGGACGCCGCCGCCGTCCTGGAGGACGTGTTCCGGCGCCGCGGCATGAACGTCATGGCCCGCTCGCGGGCGCAGTCCGCCAAGCGCGTCGGCGACCGGGTCGAGGTCACCCTCTCCGACGGGCGGGTGATCACGGGCTCGCACTGCCTCATGGCCGTCGGCGCCATTCCGAACAGCAGCGGGATGGGCCTGGAGGAGGCCGGGGTCAAACTGAAGGAGTCCGGGCACATCTGGACCGACAGGGTCTCCCGGACGACGGCACCGGGCGTGTACGCCGCCGGCGACGTGACCGGTGTCTTCGCCCTCGCGTCGGTCGCCGCCATGCAGGGACGCATCGCCATGTACCACTTCCTGGGCGACGCGGTGGCCCCCCTCGACCTGAACACCGTCTCCGCGAACGTCTTCACCGACCCCGAGATCGCCACCGTCGGCTGCAGCCAGGCCGACGTCGACTCCGGGAAGATCGACGCCCGGTGCGTCAAGCTGCCGCTGCTGCGCAACCCGCGCGCCAAGATGCAGGGCATCCGCGACGGTTTCGTCAAGATCTTCTCCCGGCCCGGCACCGGGATCGTGGTCGGCGGTGTGGTCGTCGCGCCGCGCGCGTCGGAACTGATCCATCCCATCTCGATCGCGGTCGACAACAATCTGACGGTCGAGCAGATCGCGAACGCCTTCACCGTGTACCCCTCCCTGTCGGGCTCGATCGCCGAGGTGGCACGGCAGTTGCAGACCCGGAAGGTCCCGGGCGAGATCTGACCGCCCCGCCGGGAAGACCGCCGGTCACGGGGAGTGGCCGGCGAAGCGCGCGGCATCGGTGTCGGGAGTGGGCGTCTATACCACTTTCGGCCCCGCTGTGCGAACAACTTCTGTTATTCGGCGCAAACTGCTGAAAGCAGACGGTCGTTGGGGTTACTGTCAGTTTCGTGTTCGCTGCAGAACGTCGTCAATTGATCCTCGAAATGGTGCGAGCCAACGGGGCCGTGTCGCTCCGTGAGCTCGCCCGCGTCGTCCAGACCTCCGAAGTGACCGTACGGCGGGACGTGCGCGCACTGGAGGCAGAAGGACTCCTCGACCGCCGGCACGGCGGTGCGGTACTGCCGGGCGGGTTCACGCGGGAGTCCGGCTTTCCGCAGAAGTCACATCTCGCGACCGCCGAGAAGACCGCCATCGCCGACCTCGCCGCGGGCCTCGTCGAAGAGGGTGAGGCCATCGTGGTCGGGGCGGGGACCACCACGCAGGAACTGGCGCGCCGGCTCGCGCGTGTGCCCGGGCTGACGGTCGTCACCAACTCCCTGCTGGTGGCCCAGGCGCTGGCCCACGCCAATCGCGTCGAGGTCGTGATGACCGGCGGCACCCTGCGCGGTTCCAACTACGCCCTCGTCGGCAGCGGGGCCGAGCAGTCCCTGCAGGGGCTCAGGGTCTCCAAGGCGTTCCTCTCCGGGAGCGGGCTCACCGCCGAGCGCGGGCTGTCCACGTCCAACATGCTGTCGGCGTCCGTCGACCGGGCGCTGGTGCAGGCGGCCGCGGAGGTCGTCGTCCTCGCCGACCACACCAAGCTCGGCACGGACACCATGTTCCAGACCGTGCCGACGGACGTGATCACCCGGCTGGTGACGGACGATCCGCCGTCGCACGACGACCGTGCGGCCACCGAACTGCAGGCCCTGGCCGACCAGGGGGTGCAGATCGCGGTCGCCGGTGCGCCGGGCGGCGGGTCCGGAAGCGAATCAGCGCCCACGGGGCGCCAGCCGCGCCGGGACGTGCCGCTGCCGGGGCCGCGCCGCAGCCAGGTCCCCGGCGGCCCGCAACTGCGCAGCGCGACCGCCCTCGGGGAGCCGTCCACGGGCGACCGGGCCAGGGTGGCTGACCTCCGCCGCCGCTGAGCGCTCCGCCGCAGTCCGGTACGCCGTCCTCGGGCGCGATGGAGGCGCCCCCTGCTCGAACGTGGTTGAGAGCCTGGGGAAGGCCGGTCGCGCCCACGCGGCGCAAAGCCGCTTACCGGCGCGCCGGGAAACGCCAGGCGCCCGGGGGACCGGTTTGTGCGGTCGGCCGGGCGCCTGGTTCTTGGGGTGGGTGGGTGGGTGTGGGTCAGTCCTTGATGTCGCAGATGGTGGCGCCGGAGGTGATGGAGGCGCCGACTTCGGCGTTGAGGCCCTTGATGGTGCCGGCTTTGTGGGCGTTGAGGGGCTGTTCCATCTTCATGGCTTCGAGGACGACGATGAGGTCGCCTTCCTTGACGTCCTGGCCTTCTTCGACGGCGACCTTGACGATGGTGCCCTGCATGGGGGAGGCGAGGGTGTCGCCGGAGGCGAGGGGGCCGGACTTCTTGGTGGCGCGGCGTTTGGGCTTGGCGCCGGCGGCGAGGCCGGTGCGGGCCAGGGACATGCCCAGGGAGGCGGGCAGGGAGACTTCCAGGCGTTTGCCGCCGACTTCGACGACGACGGTCTCGCGGCCGGGTTCTTCCTCCGTCTCGGTGTCGGCGGGGGAGGCGAAGGCCGGGATGTCGTTGACGAACTCGGTTTCGATCCAGCGGGTGTGGACGGTGAAGGGGTCCTGGGAGCCGGTGAGTTCGGGGGCGAAGGCGGGGTCGGTGACGACGGCGCGGTGGAAGGGGAGGGCGGTGGCCATGCCCTCGATGTGGAACTCGGCCAGGGCGCGGGCGGCGCGTTGCAGGGCCTGCTCGCGGGTGGCGCCGGTGACGATGAGTTTGGCGAGCAGGGAGTCCCAGGCGGGGCCGATGACGCTGCCGGGTTCGACGCCCGTGTCGAGGCGGACGCCGGGGCCGGTGGGCGGGGTGAAGGTGGTGACGGTGCCGGGGGCGGGCAGGAAGCCCCGGCCGGGGTCTTCGCCGTTGATGCGGAACTCGAAGGAGTGGCCGCGCAGTTCGGGGTCGGTGTAGCCGAGTTCCTGGCCGTCGGCGATGCGGAACATCTCGCGGACCAGGTCGATGCCGGTGACCTCTTCGGTGACGGGGTGCTCGACCTGCAGGCGGGTGTTGACCTCGAGGAAGGAGATGGTGCCGTCCTGGCCGACGAGGAATTCGACGGTGCCGGCGCCGACGTAGCCGGCTTCCTTGAGGATGGCCTTGGAGGCGCGGTAGAGCTCCGCGTTCTGCTCCTTGGTCAGGAAGGGGGCGGGGGCTTCCTCGACGAGTTTTTGGTGGCGGCGTTGCAGGGAGCAGTCGCGGGTGGAGACGACGGCGACGTTGCCGTGGGTGTCGGCCAGGCACTGGGTCTCGACGTGGCGGGGTTTGTCGAGGTAGCGCTCGACGAAGCATTCGCCGCGGCCGAAGGCGGCGACGGCTTCGCGGACGGCGGAGTCGTAGAGTTCGGGTACTTCGTCGAGGGTGCGGGCGACTTTCAGGCCGCGTCCGCCGCCGCCGAAGGCGGCTTTGATGGCGATGGGCAGGCCGTGTTCCTTGGCGAAGGCGACGACTTCCTCGGCTCCGGAGACGGGGTCGGGGGTGCCGGCGACCAGGGGTGCGCCGGCGCGTTGGGCGATGTGGCGGGCGGCGACCTTGTCGCCGAGGTCGCGGATGGCGTGGGGCGGCGGGCCGATCCAGACGAGGCCGGCGTCGAGGACGGCCTGGGCGAAGTCGGCGTTTTCGGAGAGGAAGCCGTAGCCGGGGTGGATGGCGTCGGCGCCGGAGTCCTTGGCGGCCTGCAGCACCTTGTCGATGTCCAGGTAGCTGGTGGCGGGGGTGTCGCCGCCCAGGGCGAACGCCTCGTCGGCCACGCGGACGTGCAGGGCGTCCCGGTCCGGGTCGGCGTACACGGCCACGCTCGCGATCCCGGCGTCACGGCAGGCCCGGGCGACACGGACAGCGATTTCGCCACGGTTGGCGATCAACACCTTGCGCACGATGGCTCCCTCTCCTTGAAACAAGCCGAGTTTAGGGACTGCCGACACGACGTTTCGACCCGTCCCCAGTGGTGAGCTTGCCCACACGGAGCGTGAAACGAGGCTCACTCAAGCTGTGAAATCCCTTGTCGCACCGCCGCACAGGGGAATCCACCGCAAAACCCTAGCCTTCCCATGTGGTCAAGGTCTCTATGAACTAGTCCCGCCGACCGTCGTGTTTCTTTGTGGAGTCCCTACTAATGGCCCAACGAATCTTTGCCCGTGCCGGACCTCTTGTCCCCAGGTTTACTCGTTAGTAGCGTTCGCATGGCTCGAACGTACTTGAGGTAACAGTCAGCGCGCGTCGAAGGTGGGTGGGGACCGGTGGTCCGCAGACCGGTGGCATGGATCTTGGCCCTCGTCCTCTTCGTGGAGGCGTTCGGCATCGCGCTGCTGAACTGGTTCCTCGGGATGGTCGTCGACCGCCAGGACATGTCCCTGGCCGGGCTGGACCCGAACGCGATGTCCGTGTCGTCGAAGGCGGGCGGCGTCGCCTTCGGGCTCTACTTCGCGGTGTGCGGGCTCGCGGCCCTGCTCGTCGCCGTGCGTGACCGCTCACCGTCCGGTATCTGGCGCATCCTCCTGATCAGCGCCGCCGTGGTGCACGGCCTGCTCGGCGCCTTCACGGTCGGTCTGGTCGGCTGGGGTGCGTTCGCGTTCATGATGGTGGTGCTGGGGCTGATCCTGCTCACCCTCATGACATACGATGACCGCCGCGAGGGCCCGGCCGACACGCCGCCCGCCGAGAGCGGTCCCGAGGGTGACGGCGGCGCCGGGCAGTCGGTCCCGGAGCAGGGCGGCACCCCCGAGAACGGCGGCCCGGCACCGGTCACCTCCTGACCGCGGCCCGCTCCGCCGGCCCCTGGGTTTCCGGCCGCTGCGGGCTTTCCCCGCCTCCCCCGCCTCCCCTGCCTCCCCCCCCGGCACCCCGGCCGGCCTGTGCTCACGGCTCCCGCGGCGCCCACAATTCGGTGATCCGGACGCCCAGTTCGACCAGCAGCCGGCGGACCAGCGGCAGGGAGATGCCGATGACGTTGCCGTGGTCGCCGTCGATGCCGTCGATGAAGGGCGCCGAGCGGCCGTCGAGAGTGAACGCCCCGGCCACGGAGAGTGGTTCTCCGGAGGCGACGTAGGCGGCGATCTCCTCGTCCGTCGGCTCGCCGAAGCGGACCACGGTGGACGCCGTCGCCGACGCGTACCGGCCGCTGAGCGTGTCGTAGACGCAGTGGCCGGTCTGCAGCGTGCCCGCCCGGCCGCGCATCGACTTCCAGCGGGCCGTCGCCTCCTCCGCGTCCGCGGGCTTGCCGAGCGCCTCGCCGTCCAGGTCGAGCACCGAGTCGCAGCCGATCACCAGCGCGCCCATGACCTCCGGCCTCGCCGCCACCACGGAGGCTTTCGCCTCGGCCAGCGCGAGCGCGAGTTCCGCGGGCGTGGGTGCGCTGATGCCCTCCTCGTCGACGCCGCTCACGACGACGTCGGGGTCGAACCCGGCCTGCCGGAGCAGTCCGAGCCGGGCGGGTGACTGGGAGGCGAGGACGAGACGGCGACGGAGCTGATCGGTCATGTGCTCAGCGTATCGGCGCCCTTCACCGGATGCCGATGACGATCATCGTCAGCAGCATGGCCAGCGCCATGAGGACCCCCAGCCGCCGCAACATCTCCTGCATGTCGCGGAGTTCCTTGGGCGGCTCGTTCTCGGGGTCGGACCACAGCATGCCGTCGATCGTCCGTCGGTGAGGCGCACGGGCGCCTGAGTACGCGTACTCAACTTACCCAAACGGGTCTGCTGTTCCATTAAGCGTCGTCCGGCTGCTAGCGTCCTGTGCATCACTAAAGGGAGTGCAGTTCCATTTGGAAGGGAAGGCTGCCGTGTTCACCACCGCCTGGACCGCATCGCCCCAGCTCCCCAGCGAGGGCTTCACCCCCAACTGGTCCCGGGAGGGCTTCTGGCGCCAGTCACTGCGTCAGGTCGTCCGGCTCACCGCGGGCGGAAGCCGGGTCCGCGTCCGGCTCACCCACGCGTACGGGACCTCGCCGCTGAGGATCGCCGGGGCCACCGTCGCCCGTGCCGCCGACGGGGCGGCCGTCGCGCCGGGCACGGTACGGCGGCTCACCTTCGGCGGGGTGCGGGCCGTGCAGGTCCCCGCCCGCGGCCAGATCGTCAGTGACGCCGCCGAACTCGCCACCCGGCCGGGGACCTCGATCACCGTCACCCTGTACTTCGACGCCGCGACCGGCCCGGCCACCTTCCACGCGCAGGCGTTCGCGACCAGCTACCGTGGCGCGGGCGACCGGCTGGAGGAGGCCGGCGGAGCGGGCTTCGGGGAGTCCTCCGAGTCCTGGTACGTCCTGTCGGCCGTCGAGACCGACTCCGGCCGCCGGGACGGCATCGCCGTCCTCGGCGACTCCATCGCCGACGGCTTCGGCTCCACCCCGGGCGCGAACCGCCGCTGGTCCGACGCCCTCGCCGAACGCACCGGGCGGCCCGCACTCAATGCCGGCATCGGCGGGAACCTGCTGCTGAACGACTCGGCGTGGTACGGCGAGAAGGCCGTCCACCGCGTCGCCCGGGACGTCCTCGGCCACCCGGGCGTGGACACGCTGGTGGTCCTGCTCGGCCTGAACGACATCGGCTTCAGCGAGACGGACCGGCAGCCGACGTACAAGCCCGCGCCCGTGGTGGAGGCCGCCGAACTCGTCGACGGCCACCGGGACGTCATCCGCCAGGCGCGCGCGAGGGGCCTGCGGGCGGTCGGCGCGACCCTGCTCCCCTTCGGGGGCTCCGACCACTGGGGCGAGCATGCGGCGAAGGTGAGCCACGAGCTGAACGGCTGGATCCGGTGCTCGGGGGAGTACGACGCGGTCGTCGACCTCCACCGCGTCCTGGCGGATCCGGCCGACCCGGACCGGCTGCACCCCGCGTACGACTTCGGTGATCACCTGCACCCGAACGACGCGGGACACGCGGTGATGGCCGAAGCCGTCGCGAAGGTGCTGTAGGCCGGCCGGGCCACCCGGGCGCGGCCGTCAGCCGGGCCAGTAGGTGCGGCTCCATGCCGTCGGTCCCGGCTCGGGCAGCCGGTGGGAGGCGATACGGGCCGGGTCGGCCCAGGAGTCCCGCTGCCGCGCCGCGCCCGGCGGTATGGAGGCCGCCGCTGCGGCGCGGGCTCGGACCACCGCCAGGGCGGCGGCGAGCTCCTCGGGGGTGGGGTTGCCCCGTACGACCTTGATCGTCATGTCGGTTTCCAGGGGGGCCGGGGTTTACAGGGGGATGTTGCCGTGCTTCTTGGGCGGGAGGGTTTCGCGTTTGGTGCGCAGGTGGCGCAGGCCGCGGACGATGTGGGCGCGGGTGTCGGAGGGCGTGATCACGGCGTCGATGTAGCCGCGTTCGGCTGCGACGTAGGGGTTGAGGAGGGTGTCCTCGTACTCCTGGATCAGGCGGGCACGGGTGGCGTCGGGGTCGGCGGCGTCGGTGATGGTGCGGCGGTGGAGGATGTTGACGGCGCCCTGGGCGCCCATGACGGCGATCTGGGCGGTGGGCCAGGCCAGGTTGAGGTCGGCGCCCAGGTGTTTGGAGCCCATCACGTCGTAGGCGCCGCCGAAGGCCTTGCGGGTGATGACGGTGATCAGGGGCACGGTGGCCTCGGCGTAGGCGTAGATGAGTTTGGCGCCGCGGCGGATGATGCCGGTGTGTTCCTGGCCGACGCCGGGCAGGAAGCCGGGGACGTCGACGAAGGTGAGCACGGGCACGTTGAAGGCGTCGCAGGTGCGGACGAAGCGGGCGGCCTTCTCGCTGGCGTCGATGTCGAGGCAGCCGGCGAACTGCAGGGGCTGGTTGGCGACGATGCCGACGGGGTGGCCCTCGACGCGGCCGAAGCCGGTGAGGATGTTGGGGGCGAACAGCGGCTGGGTCTCGAAGAACTCGGCGTCGTCGAGGATGTGTTCGAGGACCGTGTGCATGTCGTAGGGCTGGTTGGCGCTGTCGGGGACGAGGGTGTCGAGTTCGCGGTCCTCGTCGGTGAGGGCCAGGTCGGCTTCCTCGGGGTAGAGGGGTGGTTCGCTGAGGTTGTTGGAGGGCAGGTAGGACAGCAGTTGCTTGACGTACTCGATGGCGTCCTTCTCGTCGCCGGCCATGTGGTGGGCGACGCCGGAGGCGGCGTTGTGGGTGCGGGCGCCGCCCAGTTCCTCGAAGCCGACGTCCTCGCCGGTGACGGTCTTGATGACGTCGGGGCCGGTGATGAACATGTGGGAGGTCTGGTCGACCATGACGGTGAAGTCGGTGATGGCGGGGGAGTAGACGGCGCCGCCGGCGCAGGGGCCGACGATCAGGCTGATCTGGGGGATGACGCCGGAGGCGTGGGTGTTGCGGCGGAAGATCTCGCCGTAGGCGCCCAGGGAGGCGACGCCTTCCTGGATGCGGGCGCCGCCGGAGTCGTTGATGCCGATGACGGGGCAGCCGGTCTTGAGGGCGAAGTCCATGACCTTGACGATCTTCTGCCCGTAGACCTCGCCCAGGGCGCCGCCGAAGACGGTGAAGTCCTGGGAGAAGACGGCGACGGGGCGGCCGTCGACGGTTCCGTAGCCGGTGACGACGCCGTCGCCGTAGGGGCGGTTGCTGTCCAGGCCGAAGTTGGTGGAGCGGTGGCGTGCGAACTCGTCCAGTTCGACGAAGGAGTCCTCGTCCAGCAGCAGCTCGATGCGTTCACGGGCTGTCAGCTTGCCCTTGGCGTGCTGCTTTTCCACGGCGCGTTCCGAACCGGCGTGCGTGGCCTCCTGCACACGGCGCTGGAGATCCGCGAGCTTGCCCGCAGTCGTGTGAATGTCGATCTCTTCCGGCTCGGACATCGGGGCGCGGCTCCCTGCTCAGTGGGGACGTGGAGGTGAGGCGAGCGAGAATGCTCAGAAGTACGGACGGTTACTCATCCGTAGCGTAGTGGTGTGCCCACCCTTCGGCAGTGCGGCGTTTACCACACCTAGGGTTGCTTGCATGATGCCGCGAGATGCCTCTGACGCGAACGACCCGTCGAACGACTCCGCCGACGCCGCCGGGGGCGGCAGCCGCTGGTCCGACCTGGACCGCCCGCCCCTCAACGGCGCCGTGCTGCGCCGGGCGCTGGTGCGGGAGGGCGGGCTCTGGTCCCGGATCGAGGTGGTGCAGCGCACCGGGTCCACCAACAGCGACCTGGTCGACCTCGCCGTGACCGGTGCGGGCGAGGGCACGGTCCTGGTCGCCGAGGAGCAGACCGCGGGGCGCGGGCGGATCGGCCGCACCTGGACCGCTCCGGCCCGCTCCGGCCTGTTCTTCTCGGTGCTGCTCCGTCCGGCCGACGTGCCCGTCGCGCGCTGGGGCTGGCTGCCGCTGCTCACCGGGGTCGCCGTCGCGACCGGCCTGTCCCGGGCCGGGGGCCTGGACACGGCGCTCAAGTGGCCCAACGACCTTCTGGTCACGGTGGGGGACGAGGAGCGCAAGGCCGGGGGGATCCTCCTGGAGCGCGCGAGTGAGGACGCGGTCGTGATCGGCGTCGGCATCAACGTGACCCTCCGGGAGGACGAACTGCCGGTGCCCATGGCGGGCTCGCTGACCCTCGCGGGCGCCCGCGTCACGGACCGCGACACGCTGCTGCGGGCCGTGCTGCGCTCCCTGGAGGACTGGTACGGGCGGTGGCGCGCCGCCGGCGGCGACCCGGTGGACAGCGGTCTGCAGGAGACGTACGCGGCCGGATGCGCGACCCTGGGCCGGCTCGTACGGGCCGATCTGCCCGGTGACCGCTCCCTCACCGGGGAGGCGGTGGCGATCGACGGCGACGGCCGGCTGGTGCTGGCGACCGCGGAGGGGGTGCAGGAGCCCGTGGGGGCGGCGGACATCGTGCATGTGCGGCCCGCCTGAGCACCGCGGCCCGCCGTCCGCCCCGCCGACGCGATACCCACCTGAGCCGCTGAGGAGTGAGCTACCGCACACCTGCCGTAAAGTTGACCGCGGTCGAACCTGACCGCGGCAGATGGGAAGGGCAGCACGCGTGACCGTCGACGACACGGGCTCGGGCACGGGCGTACATCCCGACCCCGACGGCGAGCCGGAGCGGGACGCATACGCCGAGCCCGAGGGCAATCCCCTCGCGATCCGCCTGGAGCAGCTGATCCTGGGGGCGGAGCGCCGCTACACCCCCTTCCAGGCGGCCCGCAGCGCGGGCGTCTCCATGGAGCTGGCGTCCCGTTTCTGGCGGGCGATGGGCTTCGCGGACATCGGGCAGGCCAAGGCGCTCACGGAGGCCGATGTGCTGGCCCTGCGCCGTCTGGCCGGTCTGGTCGAGGCGGGCCTGCTGAGCGAGGCGATGGCGGTGCAGGTGGCCCGTTCGACCGGGCAGACCACCGCCCGCCTCGCCGAGTGGCAGATCGACTCCTTCCTGGAGGGCCTCACCGAGCCCCCCGAGCCCGGCATGACCCGCACCGAGGTGACCTACCCCCTGATCGAGCTGCTCCTGCCGGAGCTGGAGGAGTTCCTCGTCTATGTCTGGCGGCGCCAGCTCGCCGCCGCGACCGGACGGGTCGTCCAGGCCGCGGACGACGAGGAGATGGTCGACCGCCGCCTCGCGGTCGGCTTCGCGGACCTCGTCGGCTTCACGCGACTGACGCGCCGTATGGAGGAGGAGGAACTCGGCGAGCTCGTCGAGGCGTTCGAGACGACCGCGGCCGATCTGGTGGCCGCCCACGGCGGACGGCTGATCAAGACGCTGGGCGACGAGGTGCTGTTCGCGGCGGACGACGCCGGGACGGCCGCGGAGATCGCCCTGCGCCTCATCGAGACGATGGCGCACGACGAGACCATGCCGGAACTGCGCGTGGGCATCGCCTTCGGCACGGTGACCACCAGGATGGGCGACGTCTTCGGCACGACCGTGAACCTGGCGAGCCGGCTGACCTCGATAGCGCCCCGGGACGCGGTCCTGGTGGACGGCGCCTTCGCGGAGGAGCTGATCCGCACCGGTGAGGCGCCCGCCTCCGAGGCGGAGGCCGCCGAGGCCGCGGCCGCGGCGGAGAAGGAGGGCGCGGAGCCGCCCGTGTACCGCTTCGCGCTCCAGCCGATGTGGCAGCGCCCGGTGCGTGGCCTGGGCGTGGTCGAGCCGTGGCTGCTGACGCGCCGGGAGGAGACGGAGTAGCCCGCACGCCGTCGTCGGGCCGGCACGTCGTCGGGGCGGCCCGTCGTCGGGGCGGCCCGTCGTCGCGTATGTGCGCGAGCCCTGTGTACGGGGTTCCGCGCGGCGTCCGCGTGGGGTGCGGGGGCCGGCCGCCGGGAGGTCGTGGGTGCGGGGCGCGCCCCGGTGGCTGGGGATACGGGGTGCCTCGCCGCCCGCGGTACGGGCGGGCGTGTCAGGCGCTGCGGGACGCTGTCGCGTGGACGGGTCGGTGCAGGTGTCGCGCAGGTGTCGTGCAGCTGAGGAGCCGCGGGACCCCGCCGCGGCGGGCGGCCGTGCGCGCGGCCCGGCTCAACCCTCCGTTGCCATCAGGCCGTTGACGCACAGTCCGATGATAGGGACGCACAGGCCCGGAGGGTCCTGGTCCGGGGCGGGCACCGCGGTCGTGCTGGGGGACGGGGCGGGCGATCCCGCGGGCGGTGCCGTGGCCGTGGGGGAGCGCGGTATGCGCGATGCGGTGGGGTCCGACGGGGCGTCGGGAATGCCCGTCGCCGCGTCGGCCGTGCGCGGGGCCGCCGAGGACGGCTGCGCGAGGGGGCGCACGGTGGCCGTCGCGGCCCGGGCCCCGCCCCCTGCCGCTGTGCCGGGGACGGCGGAGTGGCCCCGGCCGCCCGCGGACGGAACCGCCGGGCCCGAGGCCGGCGCCGTGGACCCGGTGGTGGCGCCGATCCGGGGTTCGGCCTGCGCGGTTCCGCTCCCGCCCGTCACCGGAGGGGACGCGAGGTGGACGAGGCCGAGTGCCCCGGAGGCCAGCGCGAACCCGCCGACGGCGAGGACCAGCCGCCGGGGGCGGGGCTTGCGGTGCCGGCCCGCCGGGCGGAGGCGGAGGGGGCCCCGGGCGCCGTGCGGCGTCGTCGTGGTCCCGGCGGTGGCCGTGTCCGTGGTCATGGTCATGGTCATCCCTCCCGCGCCGGCGACTCCCCGATACGCCGTGGCGGTGCGCAGGTTATGTGCAGATTGGGGGTGGGGGGTGCGGAGACGGGTCGAATGTCACCCGAACGGGGGTGCGTAGCCCGGAAGTGGCCCCCGGCCGTCCGGGGCTCGCGGCGGCTTTCGCCGGGCCGCTTCGGCTGCGATGATCGTGGGATCGTAGTTAACCCGCGTTAACCGGGAGGGTGTCATGGCGGAGCAGGAGGACGAGCGCCGGTTCGGCGACCACGTGGTCGTACGGCGGCACGCGTATGTGGCGGAGCTGGCGCTCGACCGGCCCAAGGCGATGAACGCGGTGTCCACGGAGATGGCGCGTTCGATCGCCGCGGCGTGCGAGCACCTCGCCGCCGACCGGGACGCCCGGGTGACGGTGCTGACGTCGACGCACGAGCGGGCGTTCTGCGTGGGCGCGGACCTGAAGGAGCGCAACTCCTTCACGGACGCCGATCTGGTGCGCCAGCGGCCGGTCGCGCGGGCCGCCTACACCGGGGTCCTGGAACTGCCGATGCCGACGATCGCCGCCGTGCACGGGTTCGCGCTGGGCGGCGGCTTCGAGCTGGCACTGTCCTGCGATCTGATCGTGGCCGACCGCACGGCGGTGGTCGGGCTGCCCGAGGTGTCGGTCGGGGTGATCCCCGGAGGCGGCGGTACGCAGCTGCTGCCCCGCCGGGTGGGCGCGGCGCGCGCGGCGGAACTGATCTTCACGGCGCGCCGCCTGGAGGCGGCCGAGGCGCGGGAGCTGGGCCTGGTCGACGACCTCGTGCCGGAGGGCCGGGACCGGGCGGAGGCGCTCGCCCTCGCGGCCCGGATCGCCGCGAACTCCCCGGTGGGCCTGCGCGCCGCGAAGCGTGCCCTGCGGCTGGGGCACGGCCTCGATCTGCGGGCCGGTCTGGAGGTCGAGGACGCGGCGTGGCGGTCGGTGGCGTTCTCCGGGGACCGCGCGGAGGGGGTGGCCGCCTTCAACGAGAAGCGGAGCCCCCGGTGGCCGGGCGAGTAGCCGGGAGACGCCCCCGCCCCTGACGGCCCCGGGGCCCGCCGGCTCGCACCCCTGATCGCCGCACCGATGTCTCATATGGTGCCGATCGTCCCTAGCCTGGAGTGATGGGTGAGGACAGTCGGCTGAGGGCCGTGGTGGCGCTGGCGCAGGGCATGGCGGCGGCGCACACCCCGCGGGAGGCGTGGCGGGCGGCCGCGCTCGGCGCGTGCCGGGCCCTCGCCGGCAGCTTCGCCGCGCTGTCCGTGTGGGAGCGTGAGCGCGGACGGCTGAGGGTCCTCGTCAACGTGGGGGAGCGGGCACCCGGCGAGGAGGAGTTCCCGGAGCACGAGGCGTACCCGGTGCACCAGTTCCCGGAGATCACCGAGTTCCTGCACGAGCGCTGGGCGGGCGGCGGCGGGCCGAGCGCCTGGGTGGAGACGGCGGAAGGGCCGGCGGCGGGGCACGCCGGGTACTGCCACCAGCGTGTCGCCGCCCTGCGCCGGCGCGGCCGCGGCTGCTGTGTCGTCGCGCCGGTCGTGCTGCACGGCCGCGCCTGGGGCGAGCTGTACGTCGCGCGCCCCGTCGGCGCCCCCGTCTACGGCGGTGCCGACGCCGACTTCGCCACCGTCCTCGCCTCCGTCGTCGCCGCGGGAATCGCCCAGAGCGAACGTCTGGAGGAGGCCCGCCGGCTCGCCTTCACCGACGCGCTGACGGGCCTCGCCAACCGCCGTGCCGTCGATGTGCGCCTCGAAGAGGCGGTCGAACGGCACCGGGGCGAGGGGGCGGTGGTCTCGCTCGTCGTCTGTGACGTGAACGGGCTCAAGCGGGTCAACGACACGCAGGGGCACGCGGTGGGCGACCGGCTGCTGGAGCGCTTCGGGTCGGTCCTGTCCCTGTGCGGCGCCATGCTGCCGGGCGCTCTTGTCGCGCGGCTCGGCGGCGACGAGTTCTGCCTCCTCGCGGTCGGCCCGCCGGCCGACGAGGTCGTCCGGGTCGCCGACGAGATCTGCCGGCGCGCCGCCGAGCTGGAGCTGGGCGACGGGGTCGCCTGCGGGGTCGCCTCCACCGAGGACCCGATCGGTCCGGTCCGCTCGGCCCGCCGGCTGTTCCGGCTCGCGGACGCGGCCCAGTACCGCGCCAAGGCGCTGCGCGCCGCGAAGCCCGTGGTGGCGGGCCGTGAGGGGCCCGACGATCCGGTGGTGCGGCTGGCCGACGCGCCGCCTCCGGCCGCCGTGGAGCGTCGCCGCTTCCGGGGCCGCAGCTGAGAGCCCTGGGGCCGCGAGGGTCGGCGCCGTGGGGGTGCCGGAGGCGCCGGGTGCGGCCCGTGGGGGGGTGCGGGCCGTGGGCCGTGTGCCGGAGGCGCCGGGTGCGGGTCCCGCAGGGGTCGGGGTCATGGGGGTGCCGGAGGCGCCGGGTGCGGGCCCGCGGGGGAGCGTGGGGGTGTCGGAGCCGCCGGGTGCGGGCCGTTGGGGGTCGGGCCTGTAGGGGTTGTGCCGGAGCCGCCGGGTGCGGGCCGTGGGGGTAGGGCCCCGGGGGTTTGGGCGGCGGAGGTCGGACCGCGGAGGTCGGACCGCAGAGGTCCGGGTGGCGTTGGTGCCGCCGGGGCGGAGGCGCGGGCACAGCGGTTCGGGCGCGGGCCCGGGGCAATCCGCCGCCCCCTGGTGACATCGTCGAATTCACTGCGTACGCTCCTGAATATGGATATGCACACTGTGGTGGTGGGGACGTCCGGGCTGACCGCGTCCGACGTTCTCGCCGTGGCGCGCGACGGCGCCCGGATCGAGCTCTCCGACGAGGCCCTGGCGGCCCTCGCGGCGGCCCGCGAGATCGTGGACGCGCTGGCGGCGAAGCCGGATCCCGTCTACGGGGTGAGCACCGGATTCGGCGCGCTGGCGACCCGGCACATCGGCCAGGAGCTGCGCACCCGGCTGCAGCGCAACATCGTCCGCTCGCACGCGGCCGGAATGGGCGCCCGGGTGGAGCGTGAGGTCGTACGCGCCCTGATGTTCCTGCGGCTGAAGACCGTCTGCTCCGGGCACACCGGCGTACGGCCCGAGGTCGCGCGGACCATGGCCGACGTCCTGAACGCGGGCATCACCCCCGTCGTGCACGAGTACGGCTCGCTGGGCTGCTCCGGCGATCTGGCGCCGCTGTCCCACTGTGCGCTGACGCTCATGGGCGAGGGTGAGGCCGAGGGTCCGGACGGCGTCGTGCGTCCCGCCGCCGAACTCCTCGCCGAGCACGGCATCGCCCCGGTCGAGCTGCGCGAGAAGGAGGGCCTCGCCCTTCTCAACGGCACCGACGGCATGCTCGGCATGCTGATCATGGCGCTGGCGGACCTGGAGTCGCTGTACAAGGCGGCCGACATCACGGCCGCCCTCTCGCTGGAGGCGCTGCTCGGCACGGACAAGGTGCTGGCGCCGGAGCTGCACGCCATCCGCCCGCACCCCGGGCAGGCGGCGTCGGCCGCGAACATGCTGGCCGTGCTGAGGGGATCGGGCCTGACGGGCCATCACCAGGACGACGCGCCCCGCGTCCAGGACGCCTACTCGGTGCGGTGCGCCCCCCAGGTCGCGGGTGCCGGCCGGGACACGCTGGCGCACGCCCGCCTGGTCGCCGAGCGCGAACTGGCCTCCGCGATCGACAACCCGGTGGTGCTGCCTGGGGGCGCCTCCCGCTCGAGCGAAGCCGAGAGCGGGGGAGGCCGCGTGGAGTCGAACGGCAACTTCCACGGTGCGCCGGTGGCGTACGTCCTGGACTTCCTGGCGATCGCGGCGGCGGACCTGGCGTCGATCGCGGAGCGCCGCACGGACCGGCTGCTCGACAAGAACCGCTCGCACGGCCTGCCGCCGTTCCTGGCGGACGACCCGGGCGTCGACTCGGGCCTGATGATCGCCCAGTACACCCAGGCGGCGCTGGTGAGCGAGATGAAGCGGCTGGCCGTACCGGCCTCCGCCGACTCGATCCCGTCCTCGGCGATGCAGGAGGACCATGTCTCGATGGGCTGGTCGGCGGCGCGCAAGCTGCGCGCGGCGACGGACAACCTCACCCGGGTGCTCGCGGTCGAGCTGTACGCGGCGGCGAGGGCGGTCGAACTCCGCGAGGGCCTGACCCCCGCGCCCGCCACCCGGGCGGCGATCACGGCCCTGCGTGAGGCCGGCGCCCAGGGCCCGGGCCCCGACCGCTTCCTCGCGCCCGATCTTGCGGCGGCCGAGGCGTGCGTACGGGACGGTGGTCTGATCGCCGCGGTGGAGACGGTCACCGGGATGCTCAGGTAGCGCGGCCGGGATCGCCGGGGCCCTGTCGCCGGCCGGGCCCCGCCGGGCGCCCGGCTTCAGGAGTCCATGCGCTCCCTGCGCACCGAGTAGGTCACGAATCCCGCGCCCAGGCACAGGAAGAGGGTCCCGCCGACCACGTACGGCGTCGTGTCCACGCTTCCGGTGTCGGCGAGTTGCGTGTCCGCCGCCGTCGAGGCCGTCGCCGCGCCGGCCTCCTCGGACGTCCGCAGGGAGACCGACGACTGCGGCCCGGACGTGTCCGGGGTCGCGTTCGCGGACGGTACGAACCACAGGGCCCCGAGCAGGGTCCCTGCGGCGGTGGCGGTCAGCAGCGTCCTGCGGGCGCTGGACGACGATCGACGTGCGGCGGACACGAAATACCGATCCTCTTGTGACGCTTGCGAATTGGCCGGGTGGATCGATGCTAGTGAAAGGCGCGGGTCGCGGGAAAGCCGCACCCCCTCCGGGCCGTACGCTGCCCGGCATGAGTATTCCTGAGACATCACGGTTTGTCCGTCTTCGTGTCGAACTGGTCGTCGAGGTCGGCGACCCCGATGCCGTCACCAAGGCCGCCCTGCGCCGTGTCGCGGACGACCCGGACATGCCCGAGGGCGAGCGCGCGTACACGGAGAGCGCGGTGACGGACGACACAGCCGAGGCCCTCGCGTATCTCGTCGACCCGTCGGATCTGGTCCGCGAGGTGCCGGGGGTCGAACTCGCCCACGCCTCCTGGAGCAGTGAGCAGGCCGACTACGACCCGGATTCGCCGGACTGGGCCCTCGGCGAGGATGATGAGGCCGACGAGGCCGATGAGGAGGACGAGGAGGAGGCCGGGGAAGGGGTCGGACTCCGCTGACGCGTCCGGGGGGAAAGATCCGCGACCCCGGGCGGCAACCGGCGCCCGGGGTCCCGTCGTCTCAGGGAGCGTTCCCGGGTCCCGTGTGACGCGGGGGCACCGGGGCACCCGCCGGGACTGCCGTGCCCCGGCGCGGGACGTGGTGTGCCCCACACGTCCACGGGATATGGAACCGGTCGTACCGGTCGTAGCGTTGGTGGTTCTTACGGGGGCTCACGGGGTTTGGGGATATCGCGACGATGGAGAAGCGTGTGATGACGACCAGTAAGCGGCGCCAGGGCCTGATAGCCGCGTCCGCACTGCTCGGCGGGGTGCTGGTGCTCTCGGCGTGCAGCGGAGGGAGCGCGGCTGCCGGGGGCAGCGGCGGCGGGGACTCGCAGGCCAAGGTCGACGAGGCCGCCGCCCAGAAGACCTCCGAGGCACAGATCAAGATCACGCCGGCGGACGGTTCCGACAACGCCTCCATCAACAACGCCGCCAAGGTCACGGTCGCCAAGGGCACGCTCACCGACGTCACCATGACCACGCAGTCCGGCACCCGCGTGGACGGGCAGATATCCGCGGACAAGAAGAGCTGGGCACCCACCGGCCAGCTGGAGCGGGCCACGACCTACAAGGTCGCCGTGACGGCCGAGGACTCCGCGGGCCGCGCCGCCCACGAGAACGCCTCGTTCACGACCGTCGCCCCCGCCCACTCCTTCATAGGCAACTTCACGCCCGACAACGGCTCGACCGTCGGTGTCGGCATGCCGGTCTCGATCAACTTCGACAAGGCGATCACCGACAAGGCCGCCGTGCAGAAGGGGATCACGGTCACCTCCAGCAGCGGGCAGGAGGTCGTCGGGCACTGGTTCGGCGCCAACCGGCTCGACTTCCGGCCCGAGCAGTACTGGACGGAGGGCTCCACCGTCACCCTGAAGCTGAACCTCGACGGCGTCGAGGGCGCGAGCGGCGTGTACGGCGTCCAGCAGAAGACGGTCACCTTCACGATCGGCCGCAACCAGGTCTCCTACGTCGACGCGAAGACCAAGCAGATGAAGGTGACGCAGGACGGCAAGGTCATCAAGACCATCCCGATCTCCGCGGGTTCGCCGCAGAACAAGACGTACGAAGGCCAGATGGTGATCTCCGAGAAGTTCAAGGAGACCCGGATGAACGGCGCGACGGTCGGCTTCACCGACGACGACGGCAAGGGCGAGTACGACATCAAGGACGTGCCCCACGCGATGCGCCTGACCGGCTCCGGCACGTTCGTGCACGGCAACTACTGGGGCGCCAAGTCCGTCTTCGGCAGCGTGAACACCAGCCACGGCTGCGTGGGCCTGTCGGACACGAAGGGCGCGGGCGACCCGAACACGGCGGGCGCGTGGTTCTTCACCCACTCGATGGTCGGCGACGTGGTGGTCGTCCGGAACACGGGCGACAGGACGGTCTCCCCGGACAACGGCCTCAACGGCTGGAACATGGACTGGGCCCAGTGGAAGGCGGGCTCGGCGATCTGACCGCCGGACGCCGACCGCGTCGTACCCGATGCCGCCGACCGCCCCCGCGGGCAGCCGGCGGCATCGGCGTTCCATCCGACGTCCTCATCCGCAGCGACGGCGCCGGAGGCGCGAGGCGGATTGTCTGCGCGACGGGGACGAGGCCGTGGAGCTCGCCGGCATCGTCGGCGTGACGGGCGACCTGGACGGCACTCGGCTAGGCGTCGGGCCGTGCCGGCATCGTGTCCAGGATCGTGTCCGCCATGTGGGTGGCGGACGCGTTCGTCTGTGCCGCTACCCGGCGGAAGGTTTCCTGCGCCTGCTGCGCGGGCCAGGATGTCGGCAGATGCTGGGCGGGCAGCCGCGGGTCGCTGCGGATCACCTGAAGCCACTCGGTGACGAGACGCAGCCTGGTGCCGAGGGAGTCCGCAGCGATGTCCGTCTGCGCTGTCCACCGCTCGTGGAAGGAGGTGTAGCGAACGGCGATGCCGTCCAGGTCCCAGCTCTCCTTGATCATCTGATCGATGTCGGTCCCGGTGTCCGCCTGCCCATGGAAGATCTTCACATGGTCGGTGAGCCCGAGTTCCGCCACAGTGGTGGAGACATCGGTCCTTCCGGGGGCGATCCACAGTCCGCTGTACAGGGTTCCGAAGCCGAACCAGACCAACTTGGAGCGCAGTTCGTGCCGCTGGCGCTGCCAGGAGTCGGGCAGGGAGAAGCCCAGCAGGGTCCAGGTGCCGTCCCAGTCCTCGTTGACCGCGCCCTCTTTCCAGATGCGCCGGTCCCCTTCCTGGAGGATACGGATCGCGTGCGGTGTCAGGCCGAAGTACATCTTCCTGCCCTGTCGCTGGCGCCACAGCAGTCCCCGGTTGACCATGCGGGTCAGCGTGGAACGTACGGCCGGCTCACCGACTCCGACACGGGAGAGGACGTCGATGATGCTCCCCGAGTACACACAGCGCTCCTGCCGCCCGAGGAAGTGGTTGCCGAAGAAGGCGAGCATGAGCGACTGAGGACGCAGCACCGGGGCGGATGGGCCGTTCGCCGTCTCCATACGTTCCTCCACGAGGGTCAGCCTACGGTCCGGCCCGCAGACATCACCACGGCTCCCGCCCGAACACCGCCATGGGGCGGAGGCGCACGGCGTGGGATGGGTCGTCCGCGGTCGAGCGGGCCCGGACTCCACGGGCAGCGGCCGACGCAGCCCGCTCTGATCCGAACGAGACCTTCCGGATCAGGGCTGCCGCCTGCGCCGCCACGCATCCTGGAGCGTGGGCACGAGCCCGCGGGGTGCGAACAGCACGGCGACGATCAGCAGGATCGCGTAGACGGCGTAGGACAGCACCGTGGGTGCGGAATCGGGCATGCCCGGCCAGGTGCCCAGATCGTTGAGAAACTGGACGAGGAGGGTGATCGCGATGGCTCCGACAACGGCGCCCCACACGGTGCCCAGCCCACCGACGACCACCATGACCACGTACGTGATGGAGAGCAGCACCGGGAAGGATCCCGGGGCGACATAGCCGAGGTAGAAGGCGTAGATGCCTCCGGCCAGGCCGGCGAAGGCGGCGGCCTGGGTGAAGACGGTCAGTTTGTACCGGCCGACGGGGACACCGCTCGCGCTCGCCGCGGTCTCGCTGGTGGCCAGCGCGCGCAGGCCGCGCCCGCTGCGGGAGTTGACGATGTTCCGGGCCAGCACCACGGTCACGGCGAGCGCCGCCCATGCCAAGTAGGCGTAGTGGATGTCCTCGGTCAGCGTGAATCCGAACAGCGACATGGCGGGGATGCCCTGCAGGCCGATGGCTCCGCCGGCCCACTCCGCCTCGCCGACCAGGGACACCATGATCAGCTGGAGGGCGAGCGTGGCGAACGCCAGATGGTGGCCGCGCAGGCGGAGCAGGGGCACACCGACGATCACGGCGAACAGGCCGGCCGCGCACGGAGCCGCAGCCAGTGCGAGCAGCGGCGGCACGCCGTGGACGGACAGCAGGCCCGCGGTGTAGGCACCCACGGCGTAGAAGGATGCCTGGCCGAGGGAGACCTGCCCGGCGTACCCCATGAGAAGGGACAGCCCGACAGCCACCGTGCCGGCGAGGCCGAGCAGCACGTACACCGACAGCTGGCTGTCGCTGAGCACGGTCGGAAGCACCAGGGAGGCCACGGCCAGCAGCGCCGTTGCGATGTGCGCGAGCGAGGGTGTGGGCTTCCGCACGGCTGCCCGGGGGTTCACGGACTCCTCGGTCCGGGTTCGGACTCGATACGCTGTCACGCTGTCTCCTGTACGACGCTTCGGGTACGGGCGCCCTGCGCGATCATCAGCGCCAGCATCAGGACGAGGGCGACTTCCAGCTGGTACGCGGCATCGCCGTAGCCGGCCACCAGGGCCTGGGCGACGCCGAGGAGCAGGCCGCCGGCGAGGCTGAGTCCGATCCGGGCGAGGCCGCCGAGAACGGCTGCCGCGAACCCGTTGACTATGAGCACGACATCGGAGTCGAAGCTGATCGACTGCATCGGGGTGATGAGCACCCCGGCCAGACCACCGAGCGCGCCTCCGCACGTGAAGGCCACAAGCCCCATACGCCTGGTGTTGATGCCGACCACGCGCGCCGCGTACGGGTTGGCGGAGCAGGCGGTCAGCGCCTTGCCCAGATCCGTACGGCTGAAGAAGAGGGCGACCGCGGCGAACACGACCGCGGTGACCCCGATGATCAGCAGGTAGTGGCTCTGTATCCGGGCGCCGAAGAGGTGCACGGCACCGGGCACTCCCTCGGAGGACCTGGTCTGGTCGCCCCAGATCATGATTTCCACGGCGTACATGAGGATGCCGGCGCCGAGCGTGACGATCAGCGCGGACTGCGGGCTCGTGTCCCGGCGGCCGGTGGCGAGGAGCCCGACCATCAGGCCCGCGACCGCGGCGGCGACGACGGCCAGTGCCTCGCTCGCGATGTGCGGCAGTCCGGCGCCGAGCAGGGAGGAGACGGTGAGTCCCGCGATGACGGCGAAGGCGCCCTGCGCGAAGTTCACCACCCGGGTCACCCGGTGGATGACGACGATCCCGCTGCCGACCAGCGCGAATCCGCATCCGGCACCGAGGCCGGTGACGAGGTAGACGAGGAAGTCGTTCATGGCGTGCCTCCGGGGTCGGTGGCGTCGGGGATGTCGGCGTGGCCGCCCAGGTATGCCTGGGCGACGGCGGTGTTCGCCGCCAATTCGGCGCTGGTCCCTTCCAGCGCGATGCGTCCTGCCTCCATCACGTAGCCGCGTGTGCACAGGTCGAGGGCGAGCCGGGCGTTCTGCTCGATGAGCAGCACGGCGAGTCCCTGCTCCCGGTTGAGCTTCGTCAGATGGCCGGCGAGGTCGGCGACGACCAGCGGGGCGAGGCCGAGCGACAGCTCGTCGACCACGAGCACCTGCGGACGGCTCATGAGGGCCCGCCCGACCGCGACCATCTGCTGCTGACCGCCGGACAGGCTGCCGGCGCGCTGGCGGCGCACCCGGACCAGTTCGGGCAGCAGTTCGTACACCCAGGAGGTGTCCCGACTGCGGCGGTCGCGCAGCCGCCACGCGCCGAGCCGGAGGTTGTCGTCGACACTGAGGTCGGCGAACATCTGCCGGCCCTCGGGCACCTGAGCGATCGGGGCGCGTACCGTGACGCTTCCCGCTGCCGGGTCCAGCAGGCCGGTGAGGGTGTTGACCAGGGTCGACTTTCCCGCGCCGTTGGGCCCCACCAGGGCGACGGCCTCGCCCGGCGCCACCCGAAGGCTGACCCCGTCCAGCGCCGTCGCGGCCCCGTACCGGACGACCAGGTCACTGACCTCGATGACGTCGTGGTCGTCCCGCCGGTCTCCGGCCGGTGCGGATCGAGTGGCCGCGCCGGACCCGCTGTGCTCGGTCATGAAGCCTCCTTCCCGAGGTAGGCGGCGACCACCCGCGGGTCGGTGCGTATCTCGCCGGTGGTCCCTTCAGCGATCACCTCGCCCAGGTCGAGGACGGTGACCCGGTCGGCGAGGCGGGTGACGAAGGCGACGTCGTGCTCGACGAGAATCATCGTCAGCCCTTCGGCACGCAGTTGCTCGATCAGCGCGGCGAGACGCTCGCGTTCCGCCGCGCGCAGCCCCGAAGCCGGTTCGTCCAGGAGCAGCAGCCGTGGCTCGCCGCACAGGGCGCGGGCGACCTGCAGGACGCGCTGCTGTCCCAGGGGGAGCGTCTGCGCCGGGCGGTGGGCCCACGCCGTGAGCCCGACCCGTTCGATCGCCTCCTCGGCACGTGCCCGGATGGCGCGCTCCTCGGCACGGTGGCGGGGCAGCCGGAGCGATCCCGCGAGGAAACCGGCACGGCTGGTGGAGTGGGCGCCCACCATCACGTTCTCCAGGACGGACATTCCGTGGAACACCCTGGCGCCCTGGAAGACGATGGCGACCCCGAGGTGCGCACGGCGGTGCGGGGAGAGCTGGTCGATGCGCCGCCCGCCCAGCACGATTCGTCCGCGCTGAACGGGAAGTTGCCCGCTGACCAGGTTGAACAGGGTCGACTTACCCGCGCCGTTGGGGCCTATCACCGCGCGGACCTCGCCGTGCGCGACCCGGAGATCGACATCGCGCACGGCGTACACCCCCCCGAAGGAACGCGCGAGTCCGGTGGCGTCGAGGAGGGGCGCGGGACCGGACTCGGTCACTGCGCGGCGCCCTTCGCGAATTCGCCCCTGGCCCACTCGGTCGGTACGAAAGCCCCGTCCTTGACGGTGTTGACAGAGAT
Organism: Streptomyces sp. PSU-S4-23; assembly: GCF_055632315.1. Taxonomy (NCBI): domain Bacteria; kingdom Bacillati; phylum Actinomycetota; class Actinomycetes; order Kitasatosporales; family Streptomycetaceae; genus Streptomyces; species Streptomyces sp. PSU-S4-23. The sequence goes on from NZ_JBVMUU010000002.1 coordinate 5,436,151, forward strand.
GAAGTCGGCGGTGAGGCCGGCGTGGTTCTGCCCGCTGTAGCGGTAGGTGCCGTTCGGGGTCGTGAGGGTCAGGCCCTCGAGTGCGTCGCGGATCTTCTTGTGGTCGGTGCCGTCCGCCTTCTTGATGGCGGCGACCAGCAACTGCACCGCGCTGTATCCGTCCTGGGCGAACTGCGGCGGGTTCTGCCCGTACTTCTGGTGGAACGCCTGGGCGAAGTCGACGGCGGTCTTGGTCAGCGCGCTCTTGGGGAGCTTGTCGGCGACGACGCCGACCGAGCTGGCGAGGGTGACGCCCTCGGCTGCCTTGCCGGCGGGGGCAGCCCACAACTTGCTGGCCTGGGCGCCGGTGAGGGCGAGCGGGACGCCGAGGCCGGAGGCCGCGTACTGCTTGGTGATGATGACGCCGGGGGCGCCGGTGGCCCAGACGAGCAGGGCTTGGGCGTCGGTGCCCTTGACGTGGGTGAACATGGGGTTGAAGTCCGTGGCGGTGGTCTGGAACGTCTCCGTGGCCACCACTGTGATGCCGTATGTGGCGGCGAGTTCCTTCGTCCCGTTGTAGCCGGCGACCGCGTAGGAGCTCTTGGTGTCGTAGGCGACCGCGATCTTCTTGACGCCCTTGGCCTCGTAGTACTGCAGCAGCCGCTCGGCGTAGGTGCGGGAGGTGGCCGGGGCGAGGAAGACGTACGGATGGATCGGGTCCACCTGCTCGTCCGCGGGCGTCAGGGACAGGTAGGGGATCCTCGCCCGGTCCACGATCGGGATGGTGGCGAGCGCGGAGTTGGAGAACGGCGAGCCGATGACGGCGGTCACGTCGTCCTTCATGTCGTTGAAGGCGAGCACCGACTGGTCGGGCTGGCTCTTGTCGTCCTTGACCTGGAGTTCGATCTTGCGGCCGAGGACCCCGCCCTGGGCGTTGATCTGCTCGACCGCCAGCTCGACCGACTTCTTGTTGTCGGTGCCGAGCGGCTGGTAGTTGCCGGTGAGGGAGGCGATCAGGCCGAGCTTGATCGGGCCGTTGTCGGAGGCGGAGGCGGAGGAGCCGGACTGGGATCCACAAGCCGTGACCGTCAGGCTCGCAGACAGGACGAATGTGGCAATGGGCACGAGGGGACGCACGGTATCTCCTGGAGTGATCGCGAGGCGTTTGATGCGCATCTGGGGCGCTTTCTGCGCACGCTCCCAGCGTCGTGGAGGCGAACTTAGGCGTAGGTTTGACGGCCGTCAACTATGTGCGCAACATTGCTTCTCGCCGGACATGCTCGACCGAACCCGCCCCGGCTCGGGAACCAATCGGAGGCATCACCTTGAACGACCGGCCGCAGTCGCCCGGCACCGGGTACGGCCCGCCCCTTCGCCCGCAGTCGTTGATGTTCGGCTTCCTCGGGAGCAGCGTCCTCGGGCGGGACATCTGCGTCTTCTCGGGCAGCATCATCGACGTCTTCGCTCGCCAGGGCGTGTCCGAACAGGCAACCCGCTCGACCCTCACACGCATGGTCAACCGCCGGCTCCTCCGACGTCAGAGGAGGGGTCGCCGGATGTACTTCGGCCTCACGCCCCGCTCCCGGGAGATCCTCGAGAACGGGAAGGAGCGCATCTGGAAGACGGGAGCGGTCAACACGAGCTGGGACGGCACCTGGACGATCCTCGGCTTCTCACTCCCCGAGTCCTGGCAGCGCCAGCGCCACGACCTGCGGTCAAGGCTGGCGTGGGCGGGCTTCGGGCCGGTGCTCGGCGGGCTGTGGATCGCCCCCGGTGAGGTGGACGTCCACGAGATCGTCACCGGGCTGGGCCTGGAAGCGCACATCAAGGTCTTCCGCGCACAGGCCGATCCCGGCATGAACATCGAAGAAATGATCAAGGACGCCTACAACCTGGGCGATCTGGCCTCCCGTTACCGGGCATTCCTGGATGAATGGGCATGTCTGGCGACCCCGCCCCCTTCGGGAGAGCCCGAAGATCCGCTCGTACTCCAGCTCCGGCTCGAGACCCAGTGGCTCGGAATCACCAGGACCGATCCGCGGCTCCCCGTGCAGCACCTGCCCGACGACTGGCCCGCCGGCCCCGCGCAGCAGGTGTTCCAGCAAGTGCACGACAGGGTCTCGGGGCCGGCCCGGGAGATGGCGGACCGCATGCTGGACACCGTGCCCGACGAGACGGCGGGCTGACGGACGGCGGACCCGCCTTCGCCCCTGACCGCCTTCGCCCCTGACCGCCGTCGTCACAGCGCCGCGAGCCGCAGCCGGCGCTGGTCCCGGACACCGCCGTGAGAGAGGCGGAGGGCCTCTCGGCCGGTCCTCGCCCAGGACACGCCCTCCGTGCGGCACGGACTCCCGGTGCGGCGGCACAGGAGGCAGGGCTGGCGCCGGGCCGGCAGCCGAACGGCCGGGCCGTCACCGCTCCACGCGGACGACGGCCCGGCCCCGGCCGGTGGCACGGTCGCCCCAGGCGTAGAAGCGCGTCACGCATGGCGGCGGCGACCTCGCCGAGCGCCGACCTCGCCGAGCGCCGACCTCGCCGAGCGCCGACCGGCCCCTGGTGATCGTCGCAGGCGCATCATCGTCCTGACGGAGAGCGGCCGGGCCGCCCTGCACGACACCGGCAGGGCCAGCCGCCGCGTCACCGACGACCTGCTCGGCCAACTGAAGCCCGAAGAGCGCGAAGCCCTGCACACCCTGCTCCCGCAGGTCGCCGAGGACGACCTGAGCCCGTAAGCCCGCTGCGCGGCCTCCGGGTGACGCCCCGAACGCTCCCGGACGGGACCGGATCGTCCGATGTGGTGGTGTCAACCGTCCGCCCCGGCGCGGCCTTCTCATTGTTCTCTTATGTCGGGCTTACGGGTTCATCAGGGTGCCTCCCTAGCTTGCGGCCATGTTCTTCACCTACCTGAGGCGCGAACTGCGCCGCCGGAGAAGGGCGGCCCTCGTCGTCGCCTCCGGGCTCGCGCTGGGCATCGCTCTGGTCATCGTGGTCAACTCCGTGTCCTCGGGCATGGGGAAGGCGCAGGACAAGGTTCTGCAGTCGCTGTACGGACTCGGCACGGACATGACCGTCAGCAAGGCGGCGAGCTCCACGAGCAGCGCACAGCGGCCGCGCTTCCAGTTCGACGCCCGCGGCAACGACTCCGACGAGACACAGAGCAGCGACCGCGTGATGGTCCAGGGCTTCCAGACCCTGGCCGACAGCACGGTCGCGAAGGTCGGCTCGCAGAAGGGCGTGTCGGACTCCGTCGGCGGGCTAAGCCTGCAGGTCGTCAAGGTCAGCGGCCAGTTCAGGCAGGGCCAGTTCAAGCAGGACCAGAACGGCGGCAGGCAGGGCGCCCCGACCGGCGCGCCGCAGGGCCGCGTCGAGGGCGGCGGCGCCGACTTCGACGTGAACAGCTACTCCGTCTACGGCACCGACGTCACCAAGCCCGCCCTGGGCCCGCTGACCTCCTCGAAGATCACCAGCGGCCGTACCTTCACGACCTCGGAGACCGACGCCGAGGTCGTCGTCGCCGACGCGTCGTACGCCAAGCAGAAGAAGCTGTCCGTCGGTGACACGGTGACCATCAAGGGCGTCAAGTTCAAGGTCATCGGCATCGCCACCCCCGACAGCGGGGACGCGGCGGCCAATCTCTACATCCCGCTGAAGCAGGCGCAGACGCTCAGCGGCTCCAAGGGCAAGGTCACCACGATCTACGTCAAGGCGGCCGACTCGCAGCAGATCGACAGCGTCAAGAAGACCATTCAGAAGAACATCCCGGGGACGACGGTCACCACCTCCGCCGACCTCGCCAGCACCGTCTCCGGTTCGCTGTCCACCGCCTCCGACCTCGCCTCCTCCGTCGGCAAGTGGCTGTCGATCACCGTGCTCGTGGCCGCGTTCCTGGTCGCCGGGCTGCTCACCTCCTCGGCCGTCTCCCGGCGCGTGCGCGAGTTCGGCACCCTCAAGGCCCTCGGCTGGAAGTCCGGGCGCGTCACCCGTCAGGTCGTCGGCGAGGCCGTGGTCAACGGACTGGTCGGGGGTGTCCTCGGCATCGCGCTCGGCCTCGCGGGCGCCTACGCCGTCACCGCGGTCAGCCCCACCCTCCAGGCACAACTGGGCGGCGGCAGCGGCGGCGGCTTCGGCGGCGGCCCGGGCGGCGGCTTCGGCGGCCCCGGCCGCCAGGCCGCCAAGACCCTGGAAGTGGCGCTCACCGCGCCGGTGAGCCCGTCGACCATCGGCCTCGCGGTCGCCCTCGCCGTCACCGGCGGCCTGATCGCCGGCGCCTTCGGCGGCTGGCGCGCCTCACGGCTGCGTCCCGCGGACGCCCTGCGCCGCGTGGAGTAGCACCCGCCCCGCACACCTCTTGCCCTACGCGGTCCGCGTGCGCGGCACGGGGCCTGCCGCCGCGGCAGGCCCCGACCCCCATCCGTATCCCAGGAGTTGCACCCATGTACGAACTCAGAGGCGTCACCAAGCGCTACACGCGGGGCAAGGAGACCATCGTCGCCCTGGACGGCGTCGACCTCACCATCGGCGACGGCGACCGGCTCGTCATCCAGGGGCCCACCGGCGGCGGCAAGTCCACACTGCTGCAGATGCTCGGCGGACTCGACAAGCCCACCGCGGGCAGCGTCGAACTCGACGGCACCGACCTGGCCAGGCTCTCCGAGGCCCGGCTCACCAAGGTGCGCAGCGAGAACATCGGCTTCGTCTTCCAGAGCTTCAACCTCATCCCGACGCTCACCGCCCAGGAGAACGTCGAGACGGCCCTCGTGCCCCTCGGTGCGAAGGGCGGGGAACGGCGTGAACGGGCCGCCGAGGCCCTGGAGTCGGTGGGACTCGGCGAGCGGCTCGGGCATCTGCCGGCGGAGCTGTCCGGCGGTCAGCAGCAGCGCGTCGCCATCGCCCGTGCGCTGGTGAAGCGGCCGAAGGTGCTGCTCGCCGACGAGCCCACCGGAAACCTGGACGAGTCCATGCGCGACGAGATCATGGACGTCCTGGAGGCCCTGTGGAAGGAGCACGGGCTCACCTTCGTGATGGTCACCCACGACTCCACGATCGCGAGGAAGGCCCCGCGGCTCGCGACCATCCGCAAGGGGAAGATCACCATCCGGGAGAACGCCGCCCCGTAGCCGGCCTCAGGGCCCCAACTCATGGCCCCCCAGCGCTATTGAGGCATTGATCAACCCCCCGGCATACTGCGTACTCCGGGGGGCTGACGTGCATCTGTGCGAGACCACCCCCGGCCGGGTGAACGGGGAATTCGCCCGGTACGCCATCTCCAGGGGGAGTTTTGCGCAGACAAGTGAAAAGAGCATGCGCGGCGACCGTCGCCACGGCGGCCGCCGTCGCGCTGGCGGCGGGAATGACCAGCCCGGCGTCGGCGGGGCCCGGGACCGCGCCGCCCGAGGCCGCGCCGCCCGGGGCCGCGGCCGGCTTGACGGCCAAGCACCGCGTCACGCTGATCACCGGCGACCGCGTCGTCCTGGACACCAAGGGCCGTGTGGTCGGCTTGGAGCGGGCGAAGGGCCGCCAGAACGTTCCGGTGCAGCTCCGCAGGGCACACGGCCACACCTATGTGGTGCCGGCCGACGCGGCGGGCATGATCGCCACCGGGAAGCTGGACCGGCGGCTGTTCGACGTCACCGAACTCGACACGGCCCGCACGCGCAAGGACCAGAAGAACGGCCTGAAGGTCATCGTCGGCTACAAGGGCGCGGCGAGCACCGCGAAGGCCGGCGTCCGCGACGCGGGCACGCTCCGCAGGACCCTGAAGTCCCTGAACGCGGACGCCGTGCAGACGCCCCCGCGGGACGCGGCCCAGCTGTGGAGGGCGGTCACCGACGGCGACACCCCCGCCTCCGGCATCGCGCACGTCTGGCTCGACGGCACCCGCAAGGCGAGCCTCGACAAGTCGGTGCCGCAGATCGGCGCCCCCAGGGCCTGGGCCGCCGGGTACGACGGCAAGGGCGTCAAGATCGCCGTCCTGGACACGGGCGTGGACGCGAACCACCCCGACCTCAGGGGCCAGGTGATCGAGGCCAGGAACTTCTCGACCGCCGCCACCGCCGACGACAAGGTCGGCCACGGCACGCACGTGGCGTCCATCGCGGCCGGCACCGGCGCCAAGTCCCACGGGAAGTACAAGGGCGTCGCGCCCGGAGCGAAGATCCTCAGCGGCAAGGTCCTGGACGACGACGGGTACGGCGACGACTCCGGCATCCTCGCGGGCATGGAGTGGGCCGCCCAGCAGGGCGCCGACATCGTCAACCTCAGCCTGGGAGGCGGCGACACACCGGAGATCGACCCGCTGGAGGCCGAGGTCGACAGGCTCTCGGAGCAGAAGGGCATCCTCTTCGCCGTCGCCGCGGGCAACAGCGGCGAATTCGGCGACCAGACCGTCGGCTCCCCGGGCAGCGCGGCCGACGCGCTCACCGTCGGCGCCGTCGACGACCACGACAAGCTGGCGTCCTTCTCCAGCCGCGGGCCCGGCCTCGACGGCGCCATCAAGCCCGACGTCACCGCGCCCGGCGTGGACATCACCGCCGCCGCGGCCCCGGGCAGCCTCATCGACCGGGAGGTCGGCGAGAACCCGCCGGGCTATCTGACCATCTCGGGTACGTCGATGGCGACCCCGCACGTCGCGGGCGCCGCCGCCATCCTCAAGCAGGAGCACCCGGACTGGTCGTTCGCGGAGCTGAAGTCCGCGCTGACGGGCTCCGCGAAGGGCGGGGCGTACACCCCGTTCCAGCAGGGCTCGGGCCGGATCGCCGTGGACAGGGCGATCCGGCAGACGGTGCTCGCCGACCCGACCTCGGTGGACTTCGGCACCGCGCAGTGGCCGCACACCGACGACAAGCCGATCACCAGGCGGCTCACGTACCGCAACACGGGCACGGCCGACGTCACCCTCGCGCTCTCGGTGAAGGCCACCAGCCCCGGGGGCCAGGCGGCCCCTTCGGGCTTCTTCACGCTCGGCGCGACGAAGCTCACCGTCCCGGCGGGCGGCACCGCGTCGGTGCCCGTCACCGCCGACACCCGCCTGGGCGGCGGCACGGACGGCGCGTACTCGGCGTACGTGACGGCGACCGGCGGCGGCCAGAGCGTGCGGACGGCGGCGGCCGTGCAGCGCGAGGCGGAGTCGTACGACGTCACCCTCCACTACGTCAACCGTGCCGGGCGGTCACCGGTCCACCTCACCGACCTGATCGCCTTCGCGGGCGCGCACGCCGGCCAGGACTACTTCTCCCAGACCTCCGCGACCACGGTGAAGCTCCGGGTGCCCAAGGGCAGCTACCTGCTGGACTCCGTCTCGGTGAAGGACCCGGCCTCCATCGAGGGCGGCCTCGACTGGCTGGTCCGGCCCAGGCTGAGCGTCACCAAGGACACCTCGGTCACCCTGGACCTGAGGACGACCCGGCCCGCCGACATCACGGTGCCGGCCGCCGCCGCCGAGCCGCTGGCCGCGATGGTCTCGTACGCGTACGACCCCGCGGGCGTCGGCGGCGGCATCATCGTGCCGTCCTTCCCGGACCTGCGGGTGGCGCACACCGGCCCGGCGGTGTCCTCCGGCCTGCGGCAGAGCTGGTTCGGGCAGTGGACCAAGGGCGGCGCGGCCGAGTACGACGTGATGACCGGAGCCCCGGTGAAGAAGCTCGAAGGCGCACACGTCCGCCACTACGCGGCCCGCGAACTGGCCACGCTGAAGGTGAACCTCGGAGCTCCGACGGCCGGCAAGACCGGCGCCGTCGGCGCCTACGCCGTCCTGCCGGACGACATCGGTTTCAGCACGGCGGTCGAGCAGAGGCTGCGCAGCACCCGCACGCTGTACGTCTCGACCGGCGACCGGGCCCGGTGGTCGCTGGACTTCACGCAGTACGCCGGCAAGCGGGACCCGCAGGGCTTCCCCGTCCCCGAGGCGTACTACACGCTCGGCGACGCGCAGACCTTCAAGGCCGGCCGGAGCTACACCAAGACGTTCAACACGGCCGTGTTCGGGCCGCGGGTCACCTCCGAGTACGGCATCTTCCGTGAGGGCAACGAGATCTACGGCTATCTGCCGCTGTTCGCCGACGGCCGGACGCACGCGGGGTCCTCGGACTTCACGTCGGTCAGGACCACGCTCTACCGCAACGGCACCGAGGTCGGCTCCAACCAGGACCCGCTGCTGGGCGGCGAGACCTTCAAGGTCCCGTCGGGCGAGGCCTCCTACAAGCTGACGACCTCGGTCGTCCGCAGCGTGAAGGTCGCCGCGGCATCCACCCGGATCGACGCGAGCTGGACGTTCCGCTCGAAGAAGGCGAGCGACGCCAAGCTGCCCGCCTCGACGGTCCGCTTCGGCGCGACCACCGGCCTGGACAGCCGCGTCCCGGCCGGCCGGAAGGTCACGGTCCCGGTCAGCGTGCAGGGGTCGGCCGCCGGCCGCAACCTGAAGTCGCTGTCGGTGTGGGTGTCGTACGACCACGGCCGGACCTGGACCAGGCTCACGGTCAGGAACGGCACGATCACCTACAGGAACCCGGCCAGGGGCAAGGGCCTGTCGTTCCACGCGAAGATCGCCGACAAGAAGGGCAACACGTCGACGATCTCGATCTACAACGCGTTCTACGGCCGGTGAGCGATGCCCCGCGGGGTGTCCGGGCCACCGGGCCCGGGCCCCGCGGGGTGCCCGGGCCCGCAGCGGGCCCCGCGGGCCCGGTGCGCGAGCGCCTCAGCGACGGGGCGCGGTCGTGCCCGCCCTGGTCGCGTCCGTGCCCCAGCTCGCCAGCAGCCGCAGTGCCTCCGCCGACGCGGAGCCCGGCTCGGCGTGGTACGTCACCATCACCTGCTCACCGTCGCCGGCGAGTTTGAACGACTCGTAGAGCAGGGCGAGGTCACCCACCAGGGGATGCCGCATCAGCTTCAGCCCGTGGCTCTTCTCCTTGACGTCGTGCGTGGCCCACAGCCGCCGGAAGTCCTCGCTCTTCACCGACAGCTCCCCGACCAGCGCCGACAGCCGCGGATCGTCCGGTTGGCACCCGGCGTCGTAGCGCAGATGGCACACGATGTCGATGGCCTTCTGCTCCCAGTCCACGAACAGATCGCGGTACTCGGGCCGCAGGAACACCAGCCGCGCCCAGTTGCGCTCCTGCTGCGGCAGCTCCGCCCAGTCGCCGAAGACGGCGGCGGCCATCCGGTTCCACGCCAGGATCTCCGAGCGCCGACCCACGATGTACGCCGGGACACCTTCGAGGACACCGAGCAGATGGTGGAGCGACGCCCGCACGTGCTGCGGCCGTGTCGACGGCTTCTTCTTGTGCGCCGTCGGCTTCGCGAGATGCGTCAGATGCGCATGCTCGGCGTCGGTCAGCCGCAGCGCGCGGGCGATCGCGTCGAGTACCTCCGCCGACACGTTCCGTCCGTTGCCCTGCTCCAGGCGCGTGTAGTACGCCACGGACACCCCGGCAAGCTGCGCCAGCTCCTCGCGCCGCAGTCCCGGCACCCGCCGGTGCCGTCCGAAGTCCGGCAGCCCCACGTCCTCGGGCTTGAGCCGGGCCCGGCGGCTGCGCAGGAACTCGCTCAGCTCGGCACGCCGGTCCAGGGCGCCGCCGGCATCCGCCCCGGGCTGCCGTACGGCCTCGGCCTGTTCGTCCATACGTCCAGTATTCACGGTCGTACGACCACGAGGCTGACCCCGCCGGTGGTAGGACCGGCGGTCGTAGGCAGAGCCGTGGTCTGGGTGGATCCGAAGGCCCCGGGCACGCTGGGTGCTGTGCCCGGACGAAGGCAGCCGGGCACAGCACCCCACTGAGGAGAACTCGGCATGACCACTGTCGCCGCGTACGCCGCACCCGCTGCCAAGGCTCCGCTCGAACGCACCACGATCGAGCGCCGTGAGGTCGGCGAGTTCGACGTCCTGATCGACATCAAGTTCGCCGGCATCTGCCACTCGGACATCCACCAGGCCCGCGAGGGCTGGGGCAAGGCGATCTTCCCGATGGTTCCGGGCCACGAGATCGCGGGCATCGTCGCCGAGGTCGGTTCCGGCGTGACCAGGTTCAAGGCCGGCGACCGGGTGGGCGTCGGCTGCATGGTCGACTCCTGCCGCGAGTGCGAGAACTGCCGGGCAGGACTGGAGCAGTACTGCCTCGCCGGCAACGTGGGCACGTACAACGCCCTCGACAGGAACGGCGAGCCCACCTACGGCGGCTACTCCCAGAAGATCGTCGTCGACGAGAACTTCACCCTCCGCATCCCGGACGGCATCTCCCTCGACGAGGCCGCCCCCCTCCTGTGCGCCGGCATCACCACCTACTCCCCGCTCCGGCACTGGGACGCGGGCCCCGGCAAGAAGGTCGCGATCGTCGGCCTGGGCGGCCTCGGCCACATGGGTGTCAAACTGGCGCACGCGCTGGGCGCCGAGGTCACCGTGCTCTCGCAGTCCCTGCGCAAGAAGGAGGACGGGCTGAAGCTGGGCGCCGACCACTACTACGCCACCAGCGACCCGAAGACCTTCGAGGAACTGCGCGGCACCTTCGACCTGATCGTCTCGACCGTGTCGGCCCCGCTGGACCTCGGCGCGTACCTCTCGCTGCTCCGCACGGACGGCGCCCTGGTGAACGTGGGCGCGCCGGAGGAGCCCGTCTCCCTCAACCTGTTCTCGGTGATCTCCGGCCGCAAGACACTCGCCGGCTCCGGCATCGGCGGCATCCGCGAGACCCAGGAGATGCTGGACTTCTGCGCCGGGCACGGCATCGGCGCCGAGATCGAGCTGATCGGCGCGTCCGAGATCAACGACGCGTACGAGCGGGTGCTGGGCAGCGACGTCCGGTACCGGTTCGTGATCGACACGGCCACCATCTGAGGACCCGGCGGCGACGCCGTGAGGTGACCTGGGGCCACCTCACGGCGGCCGGCCACGCACGGGCGCGGAAGGGGGACCGGAGACCGATGACAGGGGCCGGCGCGGCCGCCTAGCGTGGGAGGTGGTACTGGCAGCCGAGGGGAGCGGAGGGCCGAGCCATGGCCGTCGAGCTCAACCACACGATCGTCGCCGCGCACGACAAGGAAGAGTCCGCGCGGTTCCTCGCGGACCTGCTGGGGCTTGACGTGGAGCCCCCGTACGGGCCGTTCATCCCCGTGCAGGTCCCGAACGGGGTGACGCTGGACTTCATGGACACGCCCGGCGCGATCACCCCGCAGCACTACGCGTTCCTGGTCTCCGAGGACGACTTCGACGCGATCTTCGCCCGCATCCGCGCGGCGGGCCTGGCGTACTGGGCGGATCCCCAGCACAGCCGCCGCGGCGAGATCAACCACAACGACGGCGGCCGCGGGGCGTACTTCGACGACCCGAACGGCCACCGCCTGGAGATCCTGACGAGGCCGTACGGCAGCGGAGGCGACCGGCCGTCCTGACCGGGACCGGGCGGCGGGGCGCGCGGCCGGTTTCAGGGCCGGGGCGGGTCGTCCACGGGACAGGAGACCCCGGTGCCGCCGAGGCCGCAGTAGCCCGCCGGATTCCGGTGCAGATACTGCTGGTGGTGGGCGCGCGCGGGATAGAAGGGGTGCCCGTCGGCCGGAAGGATCTCCGTGGTGACGGCGCCGTGCCCGAAGGAGGTCAGGGCCTCCTGATAGCGGGCGCGGGAGCGCTCGGCCGCCGAGTGCTGCGCCGGGGAGTGGGTGAAGAGGACCGACCGGACATGGGTGCCGACGTCGTTGCCCTGCCGGAAGCCCTGCGTGGGGTCGTGCCCCTCCCAGAACACCCGAAGCAGATCAGGGTAGGAGACCCGCGCGGGATCGAACACGACGCGCACGGTCTCCGCGTGCCCGGTGCGCCCCGTGCGCACCTCGTCGTCGACGGGGAACCGTGTGAACCCGCCCTGGAAGCCGGTCAGGGTCGTCCAGACGCCGGGGACCTCCCAGAAGCGCCGCTCGGCTCCCCAGAAGCACCCGAGTGCGAAGTCCGCGAGAGGGAATCCCTCGGGATACGGCCCCTGCAGCGCGGTGCCCAGCACGGCATGCGTCTCGGGCACCTCGTAGGCGAGCGCCGCCCGCCCCGGCGGAGCCTCCTCGGGCGTGGGCATGCGCGGTGCCCCGCCCCCTGCGAACCACACGACGACCCCCTCCGCCCCATGACGGCCACGGGACTCTGTCCCACGACCATGCCAGCGGGCGTCCCGTCCCGCCATGGGGCGGCCGCGTCACCGCCGTTCACCGGCCACCGGCGGCCGCCGTCCCCGTGCCGCGGTGCGTGTGTCAGCCGCCGGTGGACTGCTCCTTGCCGTGTGCGGCATGCCGGGGGCGGTACTTGCACGAGACCTGGCCGACGAGTTCCCGGAAGCACACCAGGGCGGTGATCGGGGGAATCCCGACGATCACCATGGAGAGGATCGAATGCGAGGAGTGGCTGACACACAGGGCCACCGCCGTGCCCGAGGCGACCAGGAGGACGGACCAGGACCGCCGGGCGGTCCGGTGCTGAACGGCGGCCCGCAGGATGGACAGGGCGGCCACGAACCACGGCCCGTACACCGTCAGCGGCCACCACTGCGCCAAGGGCGCCGGAAGGACCGTCCCCGCGATGGCGCGCAGCTGGTTGTAGGAGTAGCCGATGGACCAGCCGAGCATGGCCACCGCGCACGCGGCGATCGTCGCCACGAGGATCGTGACGGGGGTGACTTTGTGGGCGCCGTCGAGGACATGGGAGCCTGGCCGGGGCCGCCTCCGATCGACCCTGTGGCGATGCGGCCCGTCCAGCGGGGCGGACGGGGCGGGGTCCACGTCGGACACGCCGGGCATGCCCGACGCGGACGACAGCATCTGGGCCAGTTCTTCGTCCGGATCCCAGTTGTTCGACGCGATGTCGGGGCCGGGCGCGCTCCAGACATGATGCGCCTCCAGCGGATCAACATGATAAGAATGCTGGCCCAGCGCATCATAATCTGATCTCAGAGGGAACTGAATGTCGTAGAGGCTCGGCTCGCCTTCAAGCCTGTCCATTCTCTGGCTCCTCCGCGCCCTTGATCAGGGCGTTCCGTCTAGAGCGCGCAGGTATTCGCTTTCCATCTCGCTGATCTTCTTGAGGAAGTCTTCAAGAAGATCGGAACAGTACTTGAGGCGCGCGTCACCACTGGCCGGTTCGTGCCAGACGGTCCCGATTCCGACAGGGATCTGATCTTCCGGTTCGTTCCAAGTCACGATCACCTAACGAGCGTCATAGGGTCCGAGGTATCGGGCATTCGGGGGAATGGGCCGATGGAGAATCCTTTCGGCTGTCTGATGACCGTACCCGGTTGACGTAATTCTGGATATGTGTCCGAGCATATATTTCTGTGAATAGCATTTAATTCTCAGTGGTACGCGGCGGCGCACGGCCGCCGGCCTCGCCGTTCACGCCGGGCGAGCCGATGATGGAGGGAGACGGAGAAAGGGGTGATCGCGTTGCCTCCGCACTGCGATGCACTCGACGGTCCCGTCGTCACGGCCGCGCGCCTGGCCCTGCAGGACGAGAACGTCGATCACGTCCTCCCCTACGTCCACGAGGACGGAGAGGCGGAGGTCCGGGCGGCGTTCGACCGGGCCCTGGGGGCGCGAACGCTCGGCCCGCGGGCGCGGGACGTGGCGGACCGCTGGTTCTTCGAGACGGTCGTCCGCGTGCACCGCGCCGGCGAGGGCGCGCCGTTCACGGGGCTCAGGCCCGCCGGGCTCGGCGTGGGGCCGGTGATCCCGGCCGCCGAACGCGCCCTCGACACCGGCTCCGCGGACGAACTGACCGCGGTGCTGTGCGAGATCGTCCGCGACCAGGTGGCAGACCGTCACCGCAGGGCGCTCGCCCTCAAGGAACACGCCGGCGAGGGAGTGGCCGGCGCCCGCGCCTACGTCGAGGCCGCGCTCGGACTGCAGGTGTGGGCGCACCGCCTGTACCAGCAGGCGACGGCCGCCCCGCACGCGCACGCCGAGGCGCACGCCCCTGCCGACGGGCACGGCACGCCGTCGGGGCGCTGATCGGGCTGACACGGCGTCATGACGGGCCCGCTCCGGGCCCGCCCGGGCCCGCTCCGGGCCCGCTCCGGGCCCGTGCGGATCCGCTCAGAGCCGCCGGTACTTCTCGATGTCCTCGCTGAACTCCTCGATCGCCTGAGCGGTGAGCGTGGGGCGGGTGTCGGCGATGGCGGTCATGTAGTCGTCGGTGGTGGCGGATCCGCCCTGACGGCGCGTGACTTCGCGTTCGAATGCCGCCTGCGCCCCCTTGCGGGCGGCGAACTCGATGTCGGCCGGGGTGAACAGCTCGCTGGCCGTGACCAGTTGGGCCAGGTCCACCGAGTCGGCCGCGGGCCCGAGATAGCGGGTCCAGATCGCCGAGCGGGCGGCCGGGTCCGGCGGCCCGATCGGGATGACGTAGTCGAACCGGCCCGGCCGCAGGAACGCCGCGTCGAGGGAGCGCACCGAGTTGGTGGCGCACACCAGCAGTCGCGCGTCGTGCTCACGGAAACCGGGGATGAGTTTGAGGAGTTCGTTGGTCACCCCGTGCCCCGGGTCGATCGCCTTCCCCGAACGCACGCCGGCGATCTCCTCGACCTCGTCGATGAAGAGCAGCACCGAGTCCAGTTCCGCCAGATCCGCGAACGTCTCCCGCAGCGCCGCCGCCAGCCCCTCGCTCGTGTCGGCCGCGAGCCTGGACGGGAAGAGTTCCACGAACGGCCAGGCCAGCCGCGAGGCCACCGCCTTGGCGAAACTGGTCTTGCCGGTACCGGGCGGGCCGAACAGGATGACCGCCTTCGGCGGCACGACGCCGTAGCGGTCGGCCAGGGCCGGCTCCGTCAGCGGGAGCACGATCCGGCGCTCGACGACCTGCTTCTCCCACTCCATACCGGCCATGGAGCCCCAGAGCCCGTAGGGCAGCATCCGGCCGCCCAGGTCCGTGAGCACGCCGGTGTGGGCGGTCTCGCGCGGTTCGAGTTTCTCGTAGTAGGTCAGGTCCCCACGGGTCAGATAGCCGGAGTGCTCCAGGGCCTTCGCCCCGGCGGCGCCGGCGGGCAGGAGGGCGCTGACCCGGCGCACGCCCAGTGCCTGCAGGCGCCGCTCCAACTCGGCGACCAGGGCACTGCCGATCCCGCGCCCGCGCCACTGGGAGGCGAGCGCCACCAGCAGGATCCAGGCCCGTCCGCCGTGCTCCTGCGCCACCGCCATGCCCACCAGTTCGTCGCCGACCACCGCGACCACCGCGGTGTGGCCGGTCTGGGCCGCGGCCATGACCTCGGAGACCGGGAAGGCCGGCTCCTCGTCGGTCCGGCGGCTCTGGTCCCAGACCCGGATCGCCTGGTCGAGGTCGTCGTCGTGATAGTCGCGCAGACGCCATGCGGGCATCGCCACCACCTCGCCCGGTACGGGAGTCCCATTGTCCCCCGTCGGCCCTCCGGTCACGATCGCATGCGCGGCGCGTGCGCGGTCGTACGCCGAGGGTATGAGGCCGCACCCGGAACACCGCCCGCGCCCCGTGGCCCCGGCGCCACGACCGCGCCCGTGACAGTGCCGGACGAAGGGCGCTCACCCGCTCGGCGGCCCGGTCCGCGTCGCGGTGCGCCCGGCCTCCGCACGGCCCCCGCGCCGCCGACGGGCCTACGGGCACCGCGGCACCGCGCGCGCCCCGTGCCCTTACGACCCGCGGTCCCGGTCGCCACCGCCCACCACGAGCGGTGGCCGTCTCCGATTGCGGCCCGGGGGCGGTCACCTTAGTTTCAGTGCGTCGGATTCTCCCGATAAGGCCGATATTCAACCGTATGTCGGCTTTCCCATGGTGCCATCGAATGGAGCATTCATGTCGGTGATGACCGGTACCCAACCCCAGCAGCAGTTCGGTCAGCAGATCGGCGGCCCGCAGCAGATCGCGCAGGTGGTCCAGCAGGCCATCCAGCAGGCGTGCCAGCAGACCAGCCAGCAGGTCGCGCAGCGGATCCAGCAGACGTTCCAGCAGCTCCAGCAGGTCCAGCAGCAGCTCCAGCAGCAGGGCATGACCCACCAGGCGCACCCGTACCTGGCCCTCGCCCTGTACCGCTCGCTGCACACGGGCATCCGGAGTGCTGTGGAACATTCCGTGCAGCAGGCGCTGCCGACCGCGATCGTGACCCTGCTCCAGCAGAGCCAGCAGGCTCAGCAGGGCCAGCAGTGGGGCGCCGGGTTCGGCCAGCAGCAGTTCGGCCAGCAGTTCCCGCAGTACCAGCAGCCTGGCTTCGGCTACGGCCAGATGGGCCAGCCCTTCGGTATCGGCTGACCCCTGGCGGCGCGCGATGCGGTGCGCCCCGGGGTCGTCCCCGGGCGCACCGCATCACCGTGGAAGCGCGAGCCGCCTCTCGCCGGATCAGGAGTGGACATACGACGTAGGCGTGGTGAAGGTGGACGTAATGGTCAAGGAGAGGTCCGGAAACAACCGCGCGAGCGGGTCCGAGGGCGCGGGGGCAGGGGGGCCGGGACCCGAGAGCGAAGAGACGGGGCCACGCAGGCAAGGCGCGCGGTCACCGCTGCCGGTGCGGCCGCGCCGTGAGCGGTACATGGTCACACCGCTGCCGCAGCATCTGCTCCCACCGGGCGTGCCCGAGATCGGCCTGGACGCGGTGTGCGACCGGCTGGAGCGGATGCCCGAGGTCACAGTGATCCGCAGACTCAAGCACTCGGAGAAGCTCCAGTCGGCCGGGCTGCACCCCTCCTGCCCCGAGATCGCGGTCGTCGAGGCGGCCGAGTCCCAGGTGCCGGCGATGCGGACGCTGCACGTGCACATCGAGCCGGACCTGCCGCTGGCCGGAACCGGACCCGCCGCCGCGCCGACCGCGGGGATCCTGCCGCTCCGCGATCCGGGGCTGGTCATGCCGATGGAGCAACCCGTCGAGATCTCGCTCCGCGTCTGCGGCCCGGACGGCGAACCGCTGGCCGGCGCGGGCGTGTTCCTCATCGGGGCGACCTGGCCGGGCCAGGGCGTCACCGGGTCCGACGGCACCGTCACCGTCACCCTGGCGACGGAGACCGCACAGTCCGTCCAGTCCCTGTACGTCCGGCCCGCGGGCGGCTACACGGACCGCTGGATCCACCGCCCCGACCTGTCGGCGACCCGGGAGAACGTCGTCACCCTGACGCCGCTGGGCAAGGTGTACCCCGAGTTGGAGAAGCGCCAGCAGTACGGCTGGGGCCAGCAGGCCATGCGGCTGGACCGGCTGCCCCCCACGTTCCGCGCCTTCGGAGTCAAGATCGCGATCATCGGGTCGGGCGTCAGCGACGAGCATCCCGATCTGAAGCAACGGGTGCGCTCCGGGGTCGATCTCGTCCGCGGCACGCAGGACGGATGGGCCCACGACACGGTGGGCAGCGGGACCCACACGGCAGGCATCATCGCCGGGGCGGACACCGGCAAGGGCGTCATCGGGATCGCGGTCGACGCCGAGATCGAGGTCTGCCAGGTGATGCCCGACGGGCATTTCAGCGATCTCATCGCCGCCCTGGACCACTGCATCGAACGCGAGGCCGACATCGCCCACATCGGGGTCGCGACCCCGTACTCGTCGGCACTGGTCTCACGCAAACTCGCCGACGCCAACGCGGCGGGCATCGCGTGCATCGCGCCGGCCGGTGACACCGGCGGGCCGGTCGCCTTCCCGGGCTCGCTGCCGACCGTGTTCACCGTGGGCGCCCTGGGTGTCTTCGGCTCGTACCCGCCGGACACCTCCCAGGCCACCCACACGGGAGCACAGCTGACACCGGAAGGGCTGTTCGCCGCGCCGTTCGGCTGCTACGGCCCGGGTGTCGACGCGGCCGCCCCCGGTGTGGCGGTCCTGTCCTGCGCACCGCGGGGCGGATACGCGGCCGTCGACGGCACCGGCACGGCCTCGGCCCACGTGGCCGGACTGGCCGCCCTGGTCCTCGCACACCACGAGGACTTCCACGGCCAGTTGCAGCCCCGCGGCGCCGGCCGGGTGCAGCACCTGTTCGAGATCATCGCCGCCAGCTGCCGCCGGCTGGCCACTCCGGGCACCGTGGAGGCGGCCCGCGTCGGACGCGGGCTGCCCGACGCCCTCGTCGCCCTCGGCCTGGCCCCCGGAGTGCAGCTCGCCCCGGCCCTGTCGCCCTACGCCCCGTCCATGGCCGGCTGACCCCGGCCCCACCCGCGGGCCCACGCAACGGCACCCGTCCCGAAGGGGAGGGTGCCGTTCGGCCTGCCGCCGTCTTGCGCGGCCGTTCCGGTCACGCCTACTCGCCGTTCGGGGGAGCGACCGTCTCCGGATCGCCGATACGGGGCTCGGGGGACTGGGCGGCCGAGGCGCCGGGCGCGGCCTCGCCGGTCAGCTCGAAGAGGGCGAGGCAGGGCGCGGTGGGCGAGTGGGAGACCTTGAGCTCGGTGGCCTGGAGGGGGGCGCCCATCTCGTGGAGGGCGCCGCGCATCAGGCCGAGGTGGACCGAGCACGCCACGTCCGGGCGCTCCTCGGCGACCGAGCGGAAGGGGCAGCGGTGGACCCGGAGCAACGGCGGGTCGTCGCTCCGCTCGGTCTCGAAACCGAGGTCGTCCATCAAAACGGTGATCTTGCCGAATGCCTCTTCTGCGGAGATGGACGAGAACGGGGCGGGGCGCTCGGTCAGATGGCGGCCCCATTCCCGCCCTGCCGCGACGGCGTCCTTCGACGGGCTGTCGGAGGTGGCGGCCAGGTGGCCGGCCAGGATCTGGGCGAGGAGCCGGTAGCCGTCGCCCCGCTCGGCCGGGCCGGCGGGTCCGGCCGTCTTCCCGGCGGTGGGCTCGTACGTCAGCTTGGGGCGGCCGGGGCCGCCGAGGCCCACACGCCCCTCGCGGACCTGGCCGTCCTTGGTGAGCCGGGTCAGGTGGAAGCGCACCGTGTTGGCGTGCAGCCCCAGGTCCTCGGCGAGTTGCTGCACCGTGAGCGGGCCCTTGGCGCGGCACAGGGCTTCGAGGATGGCCGTCCGGGAGGCGCCGCCCGCGGGACCGGGAGAGCTGTCGGAAGGCTGAACTGGAGCCATGGTGTCAACGTCCGAAAGAATCGTGGAAATCCACATTGGTCTGAGAAATTCTCCTCCAGCCTAACAAGGGAGGGAGCCGTGGTGGCCGGTTTCGGGTGAGGAAGAGGTGTGAGCGAAAGGCGCGCGGCAGCGGGGAGCACCGCCCGGAACGGGAGCGGACGGCCGTCGCCCGGCGTACGCGACTCGCGTACGCCGGGCGCCGGTTCCACCTCCGCTCCGTCGCCCTTCCTGCTACGGAGCGGGGGCGGGATCAGGGTGGTCAGTGGGCCGCCGCCGGGCCGTCGCCGGCCACGAGCAGGCCCGCCGCACCGCGGGAGAGGTCCTTCATGATGTGGTTGACGAACGTGTACGTGCCCGCCTTGTCGACGGTGAACTCGACGAAACCGCCCTGGGTGGTCGCGAGGTCCAGCGTCTGCGAACCGCCCTTGTTCGGGCTGCCCGGCTTCAGCAGGTACTCGCCCTCCTTCCACACGGTGTCGAAGATCAGGCCGACGGTGTGGAAGGCGAGGGGCTCGTTGATGGCGGCGTTGTCGACCCAGATGCGGACCCGGTCGCCGACCTTCACCTTCACCGGCTGGTGGACGTACTGGTTGTAGTAGCCGTTGAAGACGACCCCGTCGTTGGTGCCGGCCATCATCTTGGTGAGGTCGGACGCCTTGCCCTGCGGGCCGAGGTACAGCTCGGACTGGACCAGCGCGATCTCCTTGTCCACCGTCGGCAGGTTCGGCGGGTCGACGATCACGGCACCGTACATGCCGTTGCCCATGTGGTGGATCATCGGCGCGGCACCGCAGTGGTAGGTGAAGATGCCCGAGTAGTTCGCCTTGAACTCGTAGATCAGGGACTCGCCCGGCTTGATGGTCCGCATCTCGACGTTCGGCGCCACCTTGGAGGCGTGGAAGTCGATGGAGTGGTTCATCGAACCGTCGTTGGTCAGCTTGACCCGGAAGGTGTCACCGACCTTGCCGCGCAGGGTCGGGCCGGGAGCGGTGCCGTTGTAGGTCCACAGGGTCTGGGTCACCCCGGGGGCGACCTCGGTCTTCTTCTCCTTCACGTGGAGGTCGACCTGGTGGACCTTCTGGCCGTCGGCCGGCTTGACCGTGGGGTCCATGGCCTTCCAGGTGGCGGGCGGCGCGGCGTTCGCGTCGATCTTGGCGTTGCCGGCGTTCGGATCGGCCTTGGTGACGGCACCGGCGGCGGAATCGGCGGCGGCCGCGCCCTTCACCTTGATGTCCAGCAGCATGCCCGCGGCCTTGTGGCCCTCGACGGTGCACCACGCCTGGGTCGACTCGTTGATCGGGCCCCAGTTCATGGTGGTGGCGGCGCCCGGCTTGATCAGCGGGGTGTCCTCGCCCTTGAGGGCGAGGGTGTGGTCCATGGCGCCCTTGTTGACGACGTGGAGCTTGACCTTCGCGCCGGCGTCGACCTCGATCGCGGCCGGCTTGACGTAGAGTTCGCCCAGTTCGATGTCGAACGTCATGGTCCTGCCCGCGCCGGGCGCGGCCGCGGCCGCGGCCTCGGTACCGGCGGCGGGCGCCGTCGCGGCGGACGACGACTGCGGCTGGAAGATGCCGACCAGGGCCAGGCCGATGACGAGGCCCAGGGCGAGCGCGGCGCCGATCACGGGCACGAAGGGGGTGAGGGCCCGCAGCAGTATCTGTGGTCTCTTCTGGGGGCCGGGAGTGGTCCGAGGGGGATCCGTGCTGACTGACACGGCGTTACTCCAATGGGGAGGGGAGGGACAGGGGGATGAGGGGGGAAGCGGGTCGGGCGGCGGACGTCCCGGCCGGCCGTGTCGTCAGCTGACGATCATCTCGGTGAACATGCCGAACATGCCGGTCTTGCCCTCGGAGTGCGGGAAGATGTGGCAGTGGAAGGCCCACTTGCCGGGCCGGTTCGCGTTGACCAGCACGCTGTACCGCTCACCCGGGGCGACCAGGACGGTGTCCGCCTTGTAGGGGTTCTTCAGCGGGAATCCGTCCTTGGCGACGACCACCTGGTCGAGTCCGTGCAGGTGCATCGGGTGCGCCATGGTGCCCGCGTTGAAGTAGTGGATGAGGACCGAGTCGCCCTTGCGGACGCGCAGGGGTTCGGTGGCGGGGAACGACTTGCCGTTCAGGGTCAGCCCGATGCTGCCGGAGTCCTGCAGCTCGATCGGCACCTCCTGGGTGACCTTCGTGTGGTCCGGCAGCGGCACGTCGCCGATCAGGAAGGCGCCCCACAGGCCGCTGGTCACCTGCTCGGTGCCGTTGTGGTGGGAGTGGTACCAGCCGACGGACTGGCGTTCGGCCTTGATCTTGTAGGTGAAGGTACCGCCCGGGACCACCGGGTCCTGCGTGATGTCGGCGACGCCGTCCATGGCGTTGTCGATGGGGATCCCGTGCCAGTGGATCACCGTGGATTCCGGTAGCTGGTTCTTCAGTACGACCTCGACCTTGTCGCCGACGTCGACCCGGATGGTGGGGCCGGGGACCATGCCGTTGTACGACATGGCGTCGACGATCTTGCCGGGCTCGACCTCCCACTTCACGGGCTTGGCGGTGAGTGTGAACCGCTTGGTCCCGTCCTTCAGGATCTCGGGCTTGATGAGCTGTGCGCCCCTGCCCGCCGTCTTGGCGGGGAACGACTTGTCGCGCTCGGCCATCTCCCTGTCCATGGACTTCCAGTCGTGGTGCTGGGTGTCCGTGGCCGTGGTGTCCCCGCCGGTGGAGGCGGAGGACGAGTCGTCGTGAGTGGTGCCTCCGTGGTCCACGGAGGCCGTGCCGGCGGCCGATGTGGCGGGGGCGGAGGAGGTCTCCGTGGAGACGGACCACCACGGGACGGCGACCGCGATCGCGAAGGAGACGGCGCCGACCAGCGCCTTTGTCCTCAACATGCTGCCTTCCTCGGGCTGGTGCGGATGGTGACATGGTTTTTATCAGAGAAATTTAATCCTTGACATGTTGCCCATGTCACATCCGGCGCCCCAGAGGTGTCTGAGTCGGCGATATGCGTGGCGTTTTCGCAGATCAGTGGCAGTCTGTCGTGAAGTGGACCTAGGTCGAGGGCGATCTGTTAATTATGGTAAAAATTGCTGGCCGACGACCATTGAACGGAGATCCCTCATGCGCCCCACCCCGTCCCGAGCCACCCTGACCGCCGTGACCGCGGGAATCGTCCTGCTGATGACGGCCGGCCCGGCCGCCGCCCACGTCGGCGTCAACCCGGACAGTGCCGAGGCCGGGAGTTGGGCCAAGCTCACCTTCCGGGTCCCCACCGAAAGGCCCTACGCCGCCACCACCAGGGTCGAGGTCGTCCTGCCGGCCGACCAGCCACTCGCCTCCGTCTCCGTCCGGCCGGTCCCCGGATGGACCGTCAGGACCGAGAAGCGGCACCTGGATCGCCCGCTGGCCCACGACGAGAAGAAGATCGACGAAGCCGTCTCCCGGATCATCTGGACCGGAGGGAAGATCAACCCCGGCGAGTTCCAGGAGTTCGACGTCTCCCTCGGCCCGTTGCCCGAGCACGCGGGCCGGATGGTCTTCAAGGCACTGCAGACCTACGACAACGGGGAGGTGGTGCGCTGGATCGACCTGCCCGCCGCGGACGGCACGGAGCCGGAGCACCCCGCGCCCGTCCTCGCACTGACCACCGCCGCGAAGGAGGGCGGCTCGGCGAACGCCTCGGACGCCTCGGACGCCTCGGGCGCCTCGGGCGCCTCGGGCGCCGACGGGGCGGCAGCAGCGGGGAAGCCCACCGGCACGGAGAGCGGCGGGGCCGGAGCGGACGTCCCCGCACGGCTGCTGGGCGGTGTCGGGGCCGCGGCCGGGCTGGCCGGTCTCCTGGCGGCCGCCACCCGGCGGCGCGCGACGGCCACGTTCTTGGGACGCCGGGGATGGTGAACTCCCGGAGACCGGGCGGGCCGTTTCCGCTCCCGGTCCTGGTCCGGGCGCTCGCCGCCACGGCCGCGGTGGTCGTCCTGCTGCTGACGTCGGCCGCACCGGCCTCCGCCCACGCCGGACCGGTCGCCACCGTCCCGGCCGCCGGAGCGGTCCTCGACCGGGCCCCGCGGACGGTCACCATGCGGTTCAGCGAGCCGGTCGAGGCCACCGCCGACGGCCTGCGCGTGCTGGGCCCGGACGGCAGCCGGGCCGACACCGGGCACACCGCCCCCCTGCCGGACCGGCCCGACGCCCTCGCCGTCACCCTCGGCTCCGGCCTTCCGAACGGGACCTACGTGGTGTCCTGGCGGGTCGTGTCCGCCGACTCGCACCCCGTCCACGGTGCCTTCACCTTCACCGTCGGCCCGATGGACGGGGCGGACCGGGTACCGAACCCGCCGGCGGGCGCCGACCGCGGCTCCGACCCCCTGCTGGGGGCCGCGGTGACCGTGGCGCGCGGGGCGGGGTACGCGGGGCTGGCGTTGCTCACCGGGGCGATCGGCATGAGGCTGCTCGCGCCCGCCGGCACCGGACGCGGCCTGCTCGGACGGCTGGCCCTGAGCGGCGGGTTGATCGTCATCGCGGCCGCATGCGCCGGGCTGGTCGCCCAGGGCCCGTACGCCGCGGGAGCGGGGCCGGGCTCCCTGCTGGATCCCGCACTGCTGCGTCCCGCGCTGACGGGCCGACCGGGCCGGACGACGGGCGCGCGGATCCTGCTCACCGGTCTACTGCTGCTGCCGGTGGCCCGGGGCCTGCCGCGTCCGGCGGCCTCCTGGGGGGCCGTCCCGCGACGGGTGCTCCCGGTGACTGCCGCCCTGGCCGCCCTGGCCGCCACCTTCGGCGCGGCCGGGCACGCGGCCACCGGGCGGCGGGTCCCCCTGGCCCTCACGGTCGACGTGCTGCATCTGCTGGCCATGGGGTTGTGGCTCGGCGGACTGGTGGCCCTGGTCGGTCTGTACGCCCGGCGGGAGCGGCCGGAGCCGCTGGCCGTGGTGACGCGCCGGTTCTCGAGTGTGGCCGGCTGGTGCGTCGCCGTCCTGGTGGTGACGGGCGTGGTGCAGGCACAACGCCAACTCGGCGGCCCGGGGCGGCTGCTGAGCAGCGACTACGGGCGGCTGCTCGTCGTCAAGGTGCTGGTGGTCATGCTCCTGCTGGTGCCGGCCCGCCTCGCACGCCGCTGGACCCGGACCCACGCCCGCGGGCCGCTGGGGGCCGCCCCGCAGCCGGCGGAAGGCGGGGCGTCCCGGGCGGGGCGGCCGGGTTCTCCAGCAGGGGAGGAGGCACGCCCGGCGGAACGGGCGCTCCGCGGCATGCGACGCACTCTGGCGGTCGAGACCGCGCTCGGTGCGGTGGTGATCGCCCTGTCGGCCCTCCTGTCCGGTTCGGCCCCACCGCACGGCGCGGGCGTGTCGGCCACCGCCGCCTCGTCCGCGTCCCCGCCGGTACGGATGGCGGCGGGTTACGACACCGGGAGCCCCGGCGGCCGCGGCACGGTCTCGGCCCGGGTGGCCCGGCGGGCCGGCGGTGGGGTCGAGGTGGAGCTGCGGCTCGCGGACCCCGCCGGCAGCCCCGTACGGGCGGAGGAGATCACGGCGGCCTGGTCGCTGCCGGCGCTGCGCCTCGGCCCGCTGCCGACGCGGCTGGAGGCGACAGGGCCCGGGCGATGGTCCGGCACCGTGCGGCTGTCCCCGCCCGGCGCCTGGCGGCTGGCCGTCAGCGTGCGCACGTCCGACACCGACGCGGCCACCGTCGTCTTCGACGACATCACCACCGGGACCGCTCCAGCCTCCTCAAGTCGCTTGGTTTCCCGGCCGGCCGCGGTCGGCTTCACGGGGGACATCGCCTCGGCGACCTCAGTCGGGGGCCTCAGCTGGGGAGCGTAGGCCGGCGGAGGAGGTAGCCCTCAACGGGGCCGGGGGTCTCGTCGTCCAGGTGGCAGGCGTCCGACCAGCGACGCTGTTCCACCGGGGCGAGGAGGTCCTCGATGGTGCAGGACCACGTTTCGCACAGGGTCCGCAGGAAGAATCCTTCGAGGTTGCCCGACATGCGCCACTACACCTTCTGCCATGTGAGCGTGGGCTGGTTGCGGGTGAACTCGTACGCGGCGTCGCGGTTCGTGACGTCCGGGAACACTTCGGCCAAGGGCGGCAGGGGCGCCCGTTGGCAGATGAGGACCCACACGGCCCGCGCAATTTCTTCGGAATCGTGACGGTCAACGGCTTCCTCGCCGACGAGTCGGTGGCCTTCGCGGGCCATCTGGCCGGTCAGCCCAACCGGGCGTTCTGACCTGCCATCAGGATGGGCGGCCAAGGTCGCCGACCACCCGGCCTTGCCGAGACTCGCGCCCCGTGTGCACATCGCTGCGATCCTGCAGCGCCGCACGGCCGGTGATGTGATGACCGACGACCACCGGCGCCTTCTCCGGGCAGGACGTCCGCGTTCCGGCCCCCGGGCGCATCCGTGCTCCGGACGGCCAGGACCGCTGCACGACCGGTGAGGCGGGGAGTTCCCCATGGGAGGGGACGCCGGTCCGCCGGTTCGGCTGCCCGCACATGCGGCTGTGCCGACCGCGTCAGCCGATCGCGCGAAGGGCGCCGCCGGGTCGGCGACGCAGGCGCTCCACGGCCTGCGCCGTCGTCTCGTCGGCCGGCAGGAGGACGACCAGCTCCTGCGCGTCGGTGCGTGGCAGCTCCAACCGTTCTCGCTGCCACCGCAGCTCGCGCCCGGTGGGGTGGTTGAGCCGAAGCGGGACCTGTGGTGGGGGCAGGTGGCGGTCGAGCCGCCGGGTGAACTCCTGCCCGGCGAGGGGGGCGAGTTCGGCGGTGAACCACGCGAAGGTCTCCGCGGACGGTCCGAGCCACAGGTCGAAGGCCTGCTCGTCGGCCACCTGGTCCCAGTCGGCGAAGAACGTCCGGGCCCGCGGATCGGTGAACACATAGCGGGTCAGGTTCGGCTCCTGCGTCTCCAGCAGCCCGCTTCCGCGCATCACCGACTCGAACCCCGTGGTGTGCGCGAGCACGTCGCCCAAGCGGTTGGTGACGAACGCGGCAGACGGCTCAAGGAGTTGGAGGGTCGCCAGCACCGTGGGGCGGACATGGCGGTTGGGCGGCTCCGGCCGCCGGTGCCCGGGGCAGGCCCCACCGGTGATCTTGGCGAGGTGGCGCAGGCGGTCGCGTTCGGCGGCATCCAGGCTCAAGGCGTCGGCGAGAGCGTTGATCACGGCGGGGGACGGGTTGCGGTCCCGGCCCTGCTCGATGCGGGTGAGGTACTCGACGCTGATCCCGGCCCGCGTCGCCAGGTCTGAGCGTCGCAGCCCCGGGGAGCGCCGGCGGCCGCGGTCGGGGAGCCCGAACGACTCGGGCTGGATGCTGTCGCGCTTGGCGCGGACGAAGTCGCCCAGTGGCGTGCCCATGGTGGCAGTCTAGTGACGGTGGCGGTGCGCCCGAATGCCGCAGGCTGGCCCTGCGGGGGCCAGCCTGCGCCCGGTCTGGTTGCCGATCTCGCAGCGGTGGACCGTGGAGCACATGAGCGAGAAGCAGAAGAAGCACAAGCTGGTCATCATCGTCGGGAGCGTCCGCGAGGGCAGGTTCGGCCCTGTCGTCGCCTCCTGGGTCGCCGAGCAGACGCGCGTGCACGGCGGGTTCGATGCCGAGATCGTCGACCTCGCCGACGTCGAGATCCCGCTGTCGTTGCCGGCGGCGCCGCCGAAGTTCGCCGGCGACTCCTACCCGCGCCCCGAAGCAATGGCGCCCCTGACGTCCCGCTTGGCGGAGGCGGAGGCGTTCATCCTGGTCACGCCGGAGTACAACCACAGCTACCCCGCCTCCTTGAAGGCTGCCATCGACTGGCACTTCACCCAGTGGACGGCCAAGCCCGTGGCCTTCGTCAGCTACGGCGGCGCGGCCGGAGGCCGTCATGCCGTCCTCCACCTGGAGAACGTGCTCACCGAACTGCACGCGGTGACCATCCGCGACGGTCTGGCGTTCCCGAACTACTTCACCGCATGGCAGGACGGGCGGCCACTGGACTCCGAGGCGCCTGGTTACGCCAAGACGCTGCTGGACCAGCTCGCATGGTGGGCCGCCGCCCTGAGCGCGGCATGCGAAGCGGCCCCGTACCCGGCCTGACAGGAGTCCTCACGGATCAGACCCTTCTTGCCGGGAGTGGTCGGCCGCTTGGCCCGCCCCCGTGTCCACGCCTGTAATGGGCAACGCGCCGGCCCCGGGCCGGGGGCGGTTTACCCGCCCGTGACCTCCGGTGCGGGCGCGACCCCGATGGGACAGGACACCCCGGTCCCGGCGAGCCTGTGCTGTCATGTGACCCATGGGCCGGAGCCGGCTGCCGGGTGGACCGGCCCGTCATCCCCGTAGGCCGGCGAGAGCTTCCTCTTCAACGGGATAGGGGCGTTCTTGGGGCAGCAGCTGGGCGGCGGCCTGCGGATCGCCACCTTTGACCAGGGCGTGGATCTCGTGGGCGAGCGGGGTCACGTCGCGGATGGCGACTGTCCACTCGTCGGCGTAGCGTCGTGCGGCCGCACCGGAGAGGCCGAGTTGCAGAGACCGGTACGGCAGGGGTTGCAGGTGCAGATCCCGCTCGGGGTCCCACTGCACGCGAGCGGGCGCCCGCTTCAACTGACGCTGCCAGGCGGCCCGGTCGGGGTGTACCCCGCGGACGTAGCTCGACAGACACGCGTTGCGCAGCGCCCACTCGAAGCCCTCACGGGTGATCTCGACCGCGAGAACGGTCTCCTGCCCCTCCTTGGCGCCCCAGCCGCATCGGTACATCATCCACAGAAACGACGGCTTGATCCACGTCATCCTGTCGCGCTTCCACGCGGTGGGGAAACGGCCCTCCTGGGCGGCGGGCAGGCCGATTTCCGGGGTGTATGCCTGGTAGACGGTGATCGTGGAGTCCCCGTAGGCCGCACGGATCTCGCGTTGCGGTTGTTCCATGGCGTACAGCGTGGGGTCGGCCGGTTCAGGCGGCCACTGATTTTCGACGTTCACCGCAACGGAGAGCGCCGGCCGCAGCACCGTGCGAACTGCCGGTGCCACGTTGCCCGCTTCAGCACCTACCGCGATACCGGCTACTTGTCCGTTGCCTCCGGCGCCGGAGCGATGCCCGTCGGGCAGGACGCTCCCCAGTTGGTCTCGAACGGGGTGCTCAGCTTGACCCCCGTCCCGCCCAGGCCGCAGTACCCGCCCGGGTTTTTGCTGTCCGAAAGGTACTGCTGGTGGTACCCCTCCGCCGGATAGAACTCGCGGCCCTGAGCGGGGAGCAGCTCCGTGGTGATGGTGCCGTGGCCCGCCGCCGTGAGGACCTTCTGGTACGCGTCGCGGGACGCCTGCGCGGCGGCCGCCTGGGCGGGGGAGTGGGTGTAGACGGCCGAGCGGTACTGGGTGCCGACGTCGTTGCCCTGGCGGAAGCCCTGGGTGGGATCGTGGGACTCCCAGAACACCTGGAGCAGGCGCTCGTACGAGATCTTCTTCGGGTCGTAGACCACGCGGACCGCCTCCGTGTGGCCCGTCAGGCCCGAGCAGACCTCCTCGTACGTGGGGTTCTGTGTGTATCCGCCCTGGTAGCCGACGAGGGTCGTGTGGATGCCCGCCGGCAGCTGCCAGAACTTGCGCTCGGCGCCCCAGAAGCAGCCCAGGCCGAAGTCGGCGATCTCCAGACCCTCGGGGTAGGGGCCGAGGAGCGGGGTGCCGAGGACGGTGTGCCGCTCGGGGACCGTGAAGGCCGGCTCGGGGCGGCCGCGCAGGGCCTGCTCCGGGGTCGGCAGCTGGGGCGTACGGCTGTGCAGGAACATGCGGTCTCCACAAGGTCGCGGGGCTGTGGGGGTCCGTGTACGTCAACGGGCGGGTCCGTCCGGGAATTCCGGTTCCGGTCCGGCTCCCCGGTGCGCCCGGGGCCCGGGCCGACGGCTCCCGGCCGCTGTCAGCGCGGCAGTGTCGCCGGGTTCCCCCCGTTCGCCTCGTACCCCGCCACCGCCAGTGCCCGGTAGACCGCGTAGTCGGCGGCCGGGTCGGCGCTCAGGGTCCAGGGGAGCGCGCCGACGTGGCCGTCGATGTGGACCAGCTGGCCCATCGCCTCGGCCCAGCGCTCGCTGCGGACCAGGAAGAACACCAGGAGATGGCGGACGTGGGCCAGCATCGGGTCGTCGGGGCGGGCGGACTGCACGGCGAAGAGCGCGCCGTGGATCGCCTTCGTGATCACCTCGCTCTGGTAGAAGCTGCTGACCAGGTGCACCTCGGGCAGGTGCTCGAAGACCGCGAAGAGGGGCATGGCCGCCAGCAGGGAGCCCTGGGGTGCCCGGGCCGCGGCCGACTCCGCGAACGAGTACGCCAGCGCCCGCGAGCCGTGCCACTTCTCGCACCAGTAGTGCAGGGCCGCCAGGTGCGCGCCCATATGGGCCGGTGCGCGGTCCAGGATCTTCAGCCACAGCCGCTCGAACTCCGGCTGCGGGTAGCCGAGTCCGCGGGCCACCGAGAGCTCGATGATGTAGGGGACCGGGTCACCGGGCGCCAGCAGTGCCGCGTCCGCGCACGCGGCCTTCGCCTCCTCCATGATGATCCGGAACTCGTCCGTCCCCGGTGTCGACGTGCGCCACGCCTGCTGCACCAGGAACTCGGCGTGCACCGCGGCGCCGCCCGCGTCCTTGGGGGCCTCGGCCCGCCACACCCGCAGCCACTGGCCGCCCGGCGTCTCGCTGACCCCGCCGGGCCGCTGCTGCAGCTCCAGGGACGCGGCGCCCGCGAACGCCTGCACGCGCTGCCAGCGGGTCTCGCTCTCCGTCTCCGTGCCGGCCAGGAGCTGCGAGGCCGCGCGGTAGTCCTGTGTGCGCTGCACCATGTCCAGGACGTCCAGCAGGTCCTGGTCGTGGCCGGGCATGCGCACGTCCAGTTCCTCCTGGCGCACGAAGCCGTAGTTCTCCGGGTCCGCGGCGTCGGGGTCGCCGGGCGCCACCTGCTGTATGCCCGCGCGCCTGCGCATGAGGACGGGCAGCAGGACCATGCTGAACAGGGCCAGCGCCATCAGAACCCAGAGAATCGCCATGCCTCAAGCGAACCAGACGGGTCCGGCACTTGGCCAACGTGGTCGCCGGCCTGTGGAAAACCGCCTGTGGACAGCGGGCGGGCCCTCGGAGGTCCCCGCGCGCCCGCCCGCACCGCCCGGGCGGGTCCCGCTCCCCACCCCGGTGCCCCGCTCTCGCGGCCCGTCGTCCCCGCCCCGGGCGCACTACCCTCGGTGCCCATGAGCGACAGGCACATCAGTCAGCACTTCGAGACCCTCGCGATTCACGCGGGGAACACCGCCGATCCCCTCACCGGGGCGGTCGTCCCGCCGATCTACCAGGTGTCGACCTACAAACAGGACGGTGTCGGCGGGCTGCGCGGCGGCTACGAGTACAGCCGCAGCGCCAACCCCACCAGGACCGCCCTGGAGGAGAACCTCGCCGCCCTGGAAGGCGGCCGCCGCGGCCTCGCGTTCGCGTCCGGACTGGCGGCCGAGGACTGCCTGTTGCGTACGCTGCTCGCCCCCGGCGACCACGTGGTCATCCCGAACGACGCGTACGGCGGCACGTTCCGCCTCTTCGCCAAGGTCGTCTCGCGGTGGGGAGTGGAGTGGTCGGTCGCCGACACCTCCGATCCGTCCTCGGTACGGGCGGCTCTCACCCCGAAGACCAAGGCCGTGTGGGTGGAGACCCCCTCCAACCCGCTGCTCGGCATCACCGACATCGCCGTCGTCGCCCAGATCGCCCGTGAGGCGGGTGCCAGGCTCGTCGTGGACAACACCTTCGCGACCCCCTACCTCCAGCAGCCCCTCTCGCTCGGCGCCGACGTCGTCGTGCACTCTCTGACCAAGTACATGGGCGGCCACTCCGATGTGGTCGGGGGCGCGCTCGTCGTGAACGACGAGGGGCTGGGCGAGGAGCTGGCGTACCACCAGAACGCGATGGGCGCGGTCGCCGGTCCCTTCGACTCCTGGCTGGTGCTGCGCGGCGCCAAGACGCTCGCCGTCCGCATGGACCGGCACAGCGAGAACGCGGCGAAGGTCGCCGACATGCTCACCCGGCACGCGCGCGTGACGCGTGTGCTGTACCCGGGCCTGCCCGAGCACCCCGGGCACGAGACCGCCGCCAAGCAGATGAGGGCGTTCGGCGGCATGATCTCCTTCCAGGTCGAGGGCGGCGAGGAGGCGGCCGTGGAGGTCTGCAACCGCGCCGAGGTGTTCACGCTCGGCGAGTCCCTGGGCGGTGTGGAGTCCCTCATCGAGCACCCGGGGCGTATGACGCACGCGTCCGCGGCCGGCTCGGCGCTGGAGGTGCCCGCCGACCTCGTCCGGCTCTCCGTGGGCATCGAGAACGTCGACGACCTCCTGGAGGACCTGCAGCAGGCCCTGCGCTAGAAGGCTCATGCCGTGGTGTGGAACGTGCCGGTCAGGGCTGTGGGCCGGCCCGTCCCGCTCACGGCCCCCTGTCACCCGCGGGCCGGCCCGGCCTCACCAGTCGCTGACCGGTGGAGTCGTCGTCGACGGCGGCTCCACCCAGGGCCGTGCGAAGGACGCCCAGATCGCGAAGGCGACGGCCGCGGCCAGCAGCGCCAGCCACAGCAGACGGCGTGCCGCCGCCCGGCGGCGCAGCATGCGGGAGCCGCGCCGCACCACCTCGTCGTACAGATCCGGCGGCACCTGCGGCGGCGTCCGCTCCAGCATCCGCCGCACGGCCGCCTCCCGCTCGGGCAGGTTCACCGGCCACCTCCGTCGCGGCCGGCCTCCGGGCGGGTCCCTCGGCAGGGCTTCGTGCCGCTCCCGTTCCGGGACGGCCCCCTCATGACGGTGCCACCTCGGCGCCCAGGACGGGCCGCGCAGGCTCCCGCGGCGGATGCAGCAGCGTCGCCATCGCCCGTGCCCCGAGCGTCCGTACCCGTTCGACGGGCAGACCCAGCAGTGCCGCCGTCTGCTCCTCGGCGACACCCTCGTACAGCCTGAGGACGATGATCAGCCGCTCCTGGGGGGACAGGCCGGCGAGCACGCTGCCCGAGTCCGGCCGGTGCCGGCCGAGCGCCCCGTACTGGTGCCACGCGCCGCGCGCGAAGCGGGAGGCCAGGTGCTGACGGGCCCGGTCGTACGGGTCCTCGCCGCGCCGGCGGTCCCAGGAGGCGTACGTCTGGGCCAGGGCGAGCGTCAGCAGACGCCGCGCACGCGGGTTGTCGTCCGGGGCCTCCGCGGTCAGCAGTGTGGCGGCGTGCAGCAGCCGCCCGGCCGCGCCCGCGACGAACGACTCGAACTCCCGGGCCCGGCGGGCGTCTTGGGACGCATGCCGTTCTCGCACCGCGCCTCCCGCCTGAGGGCGACCCTGAAGGGGACGGGACCCCGCCGCGACAGGGACCCGGTCTCATATGAGACCGGCCGCACCCCCCGGGTCAAGAGCCGGGAAGCGGTTGCTCACACGGACTTCCCGCGTGAGGGCGGAACGGTCCCCGCCGCTCAGGACGCCGGCTGCGAGTCCGCCACCGGAACCCCCTGCGCGGCCTGCCTGGCGGAGAGGGCGACGTTGAAGCGGGTGAGGAGCGTGCAGAACGCCTCACGCTCCTCCGGGGCCCAGTCCTGCGTCAGCTCGGCCATCAGCTGTCGCCTGGAGGAACGTACTTCCTCCAGGCGGGACACCCCGCGCGGGGAGAGCTGGAGCACCACCGCGCGTCCGTCCTCCGGGTGGGAGGTGCGTTTGACGAGGCCGGTGTCGACCAGCGGGGCGACCTGGCGGGTGACCGTGGACGAGTCGATGCCCATGCTGGCGGCGAGCGCCTTGACGCCCATCGGGCCTTCCTTGTCGAGGCGGTTGAGCAGCAGGTACGCGGCACGGTCCATGGAATTGCGCACCTGGCCGACCCCGCCGAGCCGCGTCTGTTCGGCCCGGCGCGCGAACACCGCGACCTCGTGCTGCAGCGTGTCGAGGAGGCCGGTGTCACCGACGGTCGTCATGTCCATCGACATGTCAGGTGTTGTGGGCATGGCCGGGGGCTCACTTCATGCGTGGGGAGCTGGGTTGGGGGACAGGGTACGCGGCCGGGGCGCGGGTCGTACCGGCGCTGCGCAAACCGGTTCCAGCGCTTGGTCACACCCGCTGTGGACGGGCGTGAACTGCGAGACTGGTGGTCATGAGCTACAGCACGTCTCACTCCTTGCCGACGGTGACGCTGGACGACGTACGCGGCGCCCAGAAGATGCTCGCGGGTGTCGCGCGCGTCACCGCCATGGAGGGGAGCAGGTATCTGTCCCGGCTGGTCGGGACGCCGGTGCACCTCAAGTGCGAGAACCTCCAGCGGACGGGATCGTTCAAGCTGCGCGGCGCCTACGTGCGCATCGCGGGGCTGCTGCCCGAGGAGCGCGCCGCGGGCGTCGTCGCCGCGAGTGCCGGCAACCACGCGCAGGGCGTCGCCCTCGCGTCCACCCTGCTCGGCGTGCACTCGACGGTGTTCATGCCGAAGGGCGCGCCGCTGCCGAAGATCAGCGCGACCCGCGAGTACGGCGCCGACGTACGGCTGTACGGCCAGGTGGTGGACGAGACACTGGCCGCCGCGCAGCAGTACGCCGCCGACACGGGAGCGGTGTTCATCCACCCCTTCGACCACCCGGACATCATCGCGGGCCAGGGCACGGTGGGCCTGGAGATCCTGGAGCAGTGCCCCGAAGTGCGCACGATCGTCGTCGGCGTGGGCGGCGGCGGCCTGATCGCGGGCATCGCGACCGCGGTGAAGGCGCTGCGCCCGGACGTGCGGGTGGTGGGCGTGCAGGCGGAGGGTGCCGCCTCGTACCCGCCATCGCTGGCGGCCGGGCACCCGGTGTCGGTGGAGAACCCGGTGACGATGGCCGACGGCATCCGGGTGGGGCGGCCGGGCGAGGTGCCGTTCCGGATCGTCCGCCACCTGGTCGACGAGATCCGTACGGTGTCCGAGGACGCGCTGTCCACCGCGCTGCTGCTGTGCCTGGAGCGGGCCAAGCTGGTCGTCGAGCCGGCCGGCGCGAGTCCCGTCGCGGCCCTGCTGGCCCATCCCGGGGCCTTCGAGGGCCCGGTGGTCGCGGTGCTGTCCGGGGGCAACGTCGATCCCGTGCTGCTGCAGCGCGTCCTGCGACACGGCATGGCCGCGCAGGGGCGCTACCTCGCCGTGCGGCTGCGGCTGACCGACCGCCCGGGCGCCCTCGCGACGCTGCTGGGGGTGCTGACGCTGGTCGACGCCAATGTCCTCGACGTGAGCCATGTGCGCACCGACCCGAGGCTCGGGATCACCGAGGCGGAGGTCGAGCTGCACCTGGAGACGAAGGGCCCGGAGCACTGCGCGGAGGTCGGCCGGGCGTTGCGGGACGCGGGCTACACGGTCATCGACTGAGGCCCGAGCGCCGTCTCGGCGGTCTTCCGGGAAAGGCGTTGAGGAACGCGATACATCGCGTTATGGTGTGTGTCTCGTCCCGTCGCGCTCGCACGCCTGCCGACGTCCGGCGGCGCGTGCGCGAAACCCCATGGACGCGAAATCCCATGGAGCGGACGCGACGGGAGACCTACGCTCTGCCCAACCCCAACGACGTGGAGAACTCATATGCCAGGCGCCATCTATGCCGAGGGTCTGGTGAAGACCTTCGGTGACGTAAGGGCTCTGGACGGCGTCGACCTCGACGTTCCGGAAGGCACCGTGCTCGGCCTCCTCGGGCCCAACGGCGCGGGCAAGACCACCACCGTCCGCTGCCTGACGACCCTGCTGCGCCCCGACAGCGGCACCGCGGTCGTCGCCGGGATCGACGTCCTCAAGCACCCCGACGCCGTGCGCCGCTCGGTCGGCCTGTCCGGGCAGTTCGCGGCGGTCGACGAGTACCTCACCGGCCGCGAGAACCTCGAGATGGTGGGCCGGCTCTACCAGATGAGGGCCAAGGCCGCGAAGCAGCGGGCGGCCGAACTGCTGGAGCAGTTCCACCTCACGGACGCCGCCGACCGCCCCACGAAGACCTACTCCGGCGGCATGCGCCGCCGCCTCGACCTCGCGGCCGCGCTGGTGGTGCGGCCGGCCGTGATGTTCATGGACGAGCCGACGACCGGTCTCGACCCGCGCAACCGCCAGCAGCTGTGGGAGGTCATCAAGCAGCTCGTCTCCGACGGCACCACACTGCTGCTGACCACCCAGTACCTCGAAGAGGCCGACCATCTGGCCCACGACATCTGCGTCGTCGACCACGGCCGTGTCATCGCCCGCGGCACCTCCGACCAGCTCAAGGCGCGCACCGGCGGCGAGCGGGTCGAGGTCGTCGTGCACGAGCGCGACCACATCGCGACCGCGGCCGAGGTCCTCAGCGGCTTCGGCAAGGGCGGCACGACCATCGAGGAGCACACCCGCAGGCTCACCGTCCCCGTCAGCGGCGGTGCCAAGCTGCTCGCCGAGGTCATCCGCGAGCTGGACTCCCGCGGCATCGAGATAGACGACATCGGACTGCGCCGTCCCACCCTGGACGACGTCTTCCTGTCCCTGACCGGCCATGTCGCCGAGGAGAAGCCCGAGGACGGCGGCACGGCCGAGGACACCGCGACCCGCAAGCGTGCGAAGGAGACCGCCAAGTGAGTGCCGTGAGCGATTCCCTGGTCGTGACCCGCCGGAACCTGATTCGCATGAGCCGGATCCCCGAGATGATCATTTTCGGGCTGGTCCAACCCATCATGTTCGTGGTGCTGTTCACCTACGTGTTCGGCGGCTCGATCCAGGTCGGCTCGTCCACTTCGACCCAGGCATATCGCGAGTTCCTGATGGCGGGCATCTTCGCCCAGACCGTGACGTTCGCCACCGCGGGCGCCGGCGCGGGCATCGCCGACGACATGCACAAGGGCCTCATCGACCGTTTCCGTTCCCTGCCCATGGCGCGTGGTGCGGTGCTGACCGGCCGCACCATCGCCGATCTGGTGCAGTCGGCGCTCACCCTCGTCGTCCTGGCGGTCGTCGCCCTGATCGTCGGCTGGCGCACGCACGAGAACCTCGGCAAGGTGCTCGCCGGATTCGGTCTGCTCCTGCTGCTCGGGTACGCGTTCTCGTGGATCGGCGCGCTCATCGGCCTGTCCGTGCGCACCCCTGAAGCGGCGACCTCGGGCGGCCTGATCTGGCTGTTCCCGCTGACATTCATCTCGAACGCGTTCGTGGACGCGAACCAGATGCCGTCCTTCCTGCGACACATCGCGGAGTGGAACCCGTTCAGCGCCACCGTGCAGGCGTGCCGCGAACTGTTCGGCAATCTTCCCCCGGGCTTCCAGGCGTCCGACGCCTGGCCGATGCAGCACCCGGTGTGGGCCTCGCTGATCTGGTCGGTCGTGATCATCCTGTTCTTCCGCACGCTCGCCGTCCGCAAGTACCGCCGGGCCGCCGGCTGACGGTTCCGCCTTCCGGCCGGAGGGAGCCCTTGGGCACGAGCCCGCGAAGGGAACCCGCCCGGTGCCACCGTGCCCGGGACGACGACGGGCGACACGACGGGCCCCCGGCGCCAAGGCGCCGGGGGCCCGCGGTGGTCGTGGAGGATCAGCCCTGGTAGGGCTCGGCCTTGAGGATCCGCACCGATGCCTTTCTGCCGTTCGGCAGCTCGTACTCCGCGTCCTCGCCGACCCTCTTGCCGTGCACGCCCGTGCCCAGCGGGGACTGCGGCGAGTAGGTCTCGACGTCCGAGCTCGCATACTCGCGGGAGGCCAGCAGGAAGGTCAGGGTGTCGTCCTCGTCCCCGTCGAAGGCGATCGTGACGACCATGCCGGGTGCCACCGCGCCGTCGGCGGCCGGGGCCTCGCCGACCTTGGCGTTCTCAAGGAGCTGGGTCAGCTGGCGCACCCGGAGTTCCTGCTTGCCCTGCTCCTCCTTCGCCGCGTGGTACCCGCCGTTCTCACGCAGGTCGCCCTCCTCGCGCGCGGCGGCGATCTTGGCGGCGATCTCCGAGCGCGCGGGACCAGAAAGGTACTCCAGCTCGGCCTTGAGCTGGTTGTACGCCTCCTGGGTCAGCCAGGTGACGTTCTCGCTGGTCTGGGTCACAGGTGCTCCTCGTCGGTACTGGGAATACAAAGCATCGCCCTACCCAGAAGCATGTTCGTTCACGGGTGGGCGAAACCACGAGCCTAACAATTACGTGGCCCAAGGGGGAGGACATAAGGCATCAGACGTACATCTATGCACGTCAGACGATGCCTGGCAAGAGTGCCGTCAGTCCCCGTGACAGCCCAGGAGCTCCGCGGTGGTGCCCTGCGCGGTGGTGCGGAGCGTGACGACCTTGTCGATGCGTGTGGCATGTCCGCCGAACCGGAAGTCCGCGCGCCCCACCTCCAGGCCGTCCGCCGCCTGGGAGCGCACGGTGCAGTAGCCGGTGGCGTCCGCGTCCTTGCGCACTTCCAGGTGGACCTTGACCGACTCCGGGGAGGTCTGGAAGCTGATGACCTCGCCGCTGATCTCGTTCTGCCCGACGTAGTGGTACGCGAACCAGCCGATGACGGCGAGCAGCACCGCCCCCAGCACGCCACCGACGATCTTGAGCGTGCGGTCGGTGCGCTCGTCCGCGGGGCGGCCGTAACGGCCCTCGGGAAGGCGCGTGCTCGCCGTACTCATGAGCGTCCTCTCGGCAGGGGCCGGGACGAACGTCCCGGAAGGGGCGCCCGCGTACCGGACCCGGAATACTTCGCCCCCCGATTCGGTCACTATAGAAGCCGCCCAGCACGCGGTACGACACCGGGCGCCGACTTGCCGACTTACTGAGGATCGAGTCTTGACTGACCAACTGCGACTGATGGCCGTGCACGCGCACCCCGACGACGAATCCAGCAAGGGCGCGGCCACCATGGCGAAGTACGTGGCCGAGGGGGTGGACGTGCTGGTGGTGACCTGCACGGGCGGGGAGCGCGGATCCATCCTCAATCCGAAGCTGCAGGGTGACGCGTACATCGAGGAGCACATCCACGAGGTGCGCAAGAAGGAGATGGACGAGGCCCGGGAGATCCTCGGCGTCAAGCAGGAGTGGCTCGGGTTCGTGGACTCCGGTCTGCCGGAGGGCGACCCGTTGCCCCCGCTCCCCGAGGGCTGCTTCGCCCTGGAGGACGTCGACAAGGCCGCCGGCGAGCTGGTCCGCCAGATCCGCGCGTTCCGCCCGCAGGTGATCACCACCTACGACGAGAACGGCGGCTACCCGCACCCCGACCACATCATGACCCACAAGATCTCGATGGTGGCGTTCGAGGGCGCGGCGGACACCGAGAAGTACCCGGAGGCGGAGTTCGGCGCGGCGTGGCAGCCGCTGAAGCTGTACTACAACCAGGGCTTCAACCGGCCGCGCACCGAGGCACTGCACCACGCGATGCTGGAGCGCGGTCTGGACTCGCCGTACGGGGAGTGGCTGAAGCGGTGGGACGAGTTCGGGCGCGTCGAGCGCACCCTGACCACGCACGTCCCCTGCGCGGACTACTTCGAGATCCGCGACAAGGCGCTGATCGCGCACGCGACGCAGATCGACCCCGACGGCGGCTGGTTCCGCGTCCCGATGGAGCTCCAGAAGGAGGTCTGGCCGACGGAGGAGTACGAGCTGGCCAGGTCCCTGGTGGACACCTCCCTGCCGGAGGACGACCTCTTTGCAGGCGTCCGCCGCTCCTGAGAGACAATGCATGACATGAGCGCAAGCGTGAGCCTGGCAGTGACGCACCTCGTCCCCCTCGCGGAGATCGACGAGAACAAGGTCACCCCCGGCGTCCTCGGCTTCATCGTCTTCGCGGTGATGGGAGTGGCGGTGTGGGGCCTGATGAAGTCCATGAACAAGCACATGGGCAAAGTGAACTTCAACGAGCCGGACGCCCCCGGTGAGGAATCCGCGCCGCAGGACCCGGCCGCGCCGCAGGGCACGCCGAAGGCACAGCAGGGCTGAGACGGGTCCTTCGGGGGCTGCGCCGGTGGACGGGCGCGGCCCCCGCTCGGCGTGCCGGTCCGCCCGTCAGCCCTG
Organism: Streptomyces sp. PSU-S4-23; assembly: GCF_055632315.1. Lineage (NCBI taxonomy): Bacteria > Bacillati > Actinomycetota > Actinomycetes > Kitasatosporales > Streptomycetaceae > Streptomyces > Streptomyces sp. PSU-S4-23. Next base: position 5,475,024 of record NZ_JBVMUU010000002.1, read on the forward strand.
CGCCGGCACCGCCACTCCCATCACCTCCCGTGCGTGCCGTCCGGGCACCATGCCCAGGCGCCACGCCTGCCAGCCGTCCTCCAGACGCACGCCCCGCTCCAGCAGCAGCCGGTACGCCTCCATGCAGTCGTCGAGCTTCTCGTCCCGTGCCGGGTTGGCCGTGCGGGACAGCAGGGCCAGTTCCTCCTGGGCCACCGCGGTGCCCACCTCGGTGCCTCCCGGGGAGGCGTAGGGCAGGAGGGTGCAGCGCAGGAAGCGGGCCCAGTCCTCGCCCCTGCGGTCGCCGAAGGACGTGAACAGGCCCACCGCCTCGTCGCACAGGGCCAGCGCCTGCTGGGTGCGGGCGTTGCCGGCGTCCACCACCGCGAGTTCCAGGCAGGTCCACGCCTCGCCGTGGGCCACGCCGATGCGCTGGAAGTCCGTCCTCGCGTCCACCAGCAGCTGGCGGGCGAAGCCCGAGTTGCGCAGGGAGCCCGTGCGGGCCGCCCGTTGGTCACGGGTCACGCGCGCCGAGTGGTGGCGGGCACAGGCCAGCCCGTACACGTCCCGCATCCGCGAGAACATGGTGCGGGAGCGCTCCAGCTCGCGCACCGCCTGGTCGGGGTCGCCCGAGTCCTCCAGGGCCTGCCCCAGGTAGTAGAGCGTCCATGCCTCGCCGCGAGCGTCCTCGTTCTCCCGGTGGCGCGCGGCCGCCCGGCGCAGGCCGTCGGCCGCCGAGGACGCGTCGCCGGCGACGAGGCGGGCGCGGGCGAGCTGGGTCAGGGCCCAGGCGTCGCCCCGGGCATCGCGGGTGCGGGTGTGCAGGTCCAGCGCCGTGCGCAGCTCGCTCTCCGCCCGCGGGACATCGCCCATGCGCAGGGCCAGCTGGCCCAGCTGGAGGTGGGCCCACGCCTGGCCGTGCACCGACTCGTTCTCCCGGTGCAGTTCCAGGGCGCGGGTGAGCAGGTCCAGGGCCTCGGCCAGCCGTGTACGGTCGCGCTCCACGGCCGCCAGCGCGTGCATCGTCCACGCGCGGTCCGCCGCCAGCTCCGGCGAGGCCTGGAGGTCCCTGGCCTCCCGCAGCCGGGCCGCGGCCTCGGTGAGGTTGCCCTGGTGGTGGAGGGTGATGCCGAGGGAGCACAGCGCTCTGGCCGCGCCCGCGGCGTGGTGCGCCTCCACGTAGAGGTCCACCTTGCTCGCCGGGGAGGGTGCCCGGTCCTTTAGGGCCGGGGTGAATGCCCGCTCCCGCGTAGCGGGGCAGAGGTAGCCGAATCGCCACCAGGGCGATGCGGCGTCCCATCCGGCTCGACAGCATGTCGCACAAGGTGCAGCAACTCCGAGTTAACGGAGCGTTCTTCGGACGCGGCGAGGTCTTTGAGCTTGTCGTACAGGTCGTCAGGAATGCGGAAGTTGAAGATTGCCATGGGGTCACCGTAGCCCTAGGATGGGGTCATGGCCAGGTTCCGGATATACCCGACGTGCGAGCAGGAAGAGCAGATGCTCGTGCACTGCGCGCATGCCCGGTACGTCTGGAACCTCGCCGTCGAGCAGCACTCGCACTGGCGCCGGTGGCGCAAGTCCGCGCCCGGTTTCGCCGAGCAGTGCCGCCAACTCACCGAAGCACGGCGGGACAACGAGTGGCTGGGCGCCGGGAACGCGGACGTGCAGCAACAGGCACTCAAGGACTTCGCCCAGGCCAGGAACGCCCGCTTCACCTCCGGGTTCGGCAAGCCGACCTGGCGCAAGAAGTACCGGCACGAGGGCTTCCGCGTCATCGGCACCGACCGCGTACCCGAGTACAACGAGGACGGCACGCCGAAGCGGAACCCGAAGACCGGCAAGCAGGTCATGGGCCGGTCCGTCGTCGTACAGAAGCTCAACCGCAGGTGGGCCCAGGTCAAGGTACCCGGCTGCGGCTGGGTCCGCTTCTGCCTCAGCCCCAAGGGCAAGGGCGCGAAGCTGCCCGACGCGAAGACGTTCCGGGTCACCTTCCGCAATGGCCAGTGGAACATCGCCTTCGCCGTCATCCCTGAACCGACCCCCGCGCCCGGCACAGGCGAGGTCATCGGCATCGACCGGGGCGTCACGATCACCGCCGCCCTCTCGGACGGACGCAAGCTGAACTGCCCGCAGCCCACCGTCAAGGAGCGGGCGCAGATCCGCAAGCACCAGCGGCGCGCGGCACGGGCGAAGAAGGACAGCCCTCAGAAGACAGCCGAGCACGCCAAGGTCGCCCGGCTCAAGGCCCGTGAAGCGAACCGGCGTAAGGACTGGTGCGAGAAGACCAGCACCGTACTCGCCCGCACCTACGACCTGATCCGGTTCGAGAAGCTGAACATCCGGAACATGACCCGCTCAGCGAAGGGCACCGTCAAGGAGCCGGGTAAGAACGTCCGGCAGAAGGCCGGCCTGAACCGCGGCATCCTCGCCCAAGGGTGGGGACTGCTGCGCCGGCGCACCGAGCACAAGGCCCCGGGCCGGGTCGAAGACATCCCCGCCCCCTACACGAGTCTGCGGTGCGGCGCCTGCGGATGGATCGACAAGAACTCGCGCAAGAGCCAAGCCGAGTTCGTCTGTTCCTCCTGCGGCTTCACCTGCAACGCGGACACCAACGCAGCATCCAACGTCGCGGCAGGACAGGGCGGGATTCCCCGCCCCCGGCGAACAGTCGGTGCCGGAGGGGTGACAGCGGCCACCGGCCGTTCGAGCGCCCGTGAACCCCAACCCACCTGGGTTGGAATCCCCCTCTTTTAAGAGGGGGAGGATGTCAAGAGTGTCCTTCGGGAGCGGCATGAGCGCGAGGGGGCCGCCGATCAACCGAACGCCCGTGTCATCGGCACCTCACGATCCCCGTCCGCTCGGACACCGCCAGGAACACACACGCCCCCGCCAGTGCCGTCTCCGCCACCGCGCAGGCCATCGCCTGGGCGAGGGCCCCGCCCGACGGGGAGGTCGTTATGTCGAACCACGCGTCCAGAACCGCCACCGCCGCCGTCGCCGAGGCCGTGAGGCGCGCGTACCCGTGGCGGCGGAGGCCGAGCAGGGCCGTGGCCGCGCAGCCCGCCGCCAGCAGGACGTCCAGGCCCGCCCATGCCACCTGCCAGTTCCGCACGTCCGGGCTGGAGGGGAGGGTCCAGGCCAGCAGCACCGTCCAGGGCACCAGGAGCACGGCCGCCGTGCCCAGGGTCATCAGGAGCCGGCGCCGCACCGCGGCGGCGCCCGACCGGTCATGAGTCTCGATCGTTCGCATGCCCCCACCATAGAGCGCAGAGGGAATTCTGCAAAGAAATTTCTGCAGACTTCTCTCTGCAGAGTGATGTCGGCGGTACTGTGGGTGCCATGCCGGAGCCCGAACTCACCAGCGTCGAGCGCACCGCGCTCTACAAGTCCCTCGGCAACCCACTGCGCCGCCGCATCCTCGAGTACCTGGGAACCCACGCGGAGGCGAACTCGACGGTGCTCGCCAAGGTCCTCGGCGAGAGCTCGGGCACGACCAGCTACCACCTGCGCAAGCTGGCCGAGCAGCGGCTCATCGAGGAGGTCCCCGAGAAGTCCGGCGGCCGCGAGCGCTGGTGGCGGGCGCTGCCCTTCCGCCACACGGCGCCCGACCCGGCGACGATGACCCCCGAGGAGTACGCCGCGGCGGAGCACCTGGCGCTCATCAAGATCGACGTGGACACCGCCCTGTTCCGCCGCGCCCACCAGGAGTACCGGGGCCCGGAGGGCTGGGCCCAGGTCATGCGCGCCGGGGTATGGATGACCAGGGACGAACTGCTGGCCTTCGTCCGCGACTACCAGGCGCTCCTCGACCGTCACGGCCACACGCGCGACGACGCGCCCGAGGGGGCGCGCCCCATCGGCCTCCGGTTCTATGCGGTCCCCGACGCCGTGGGAGAGTGGGAGGGTGAACCGACTGGCCCATGAGACGTCCCCGTACCTGCTCCAGCACGCCGACAACCCGGTCGACTGGTGGCCCTGGTCGACCGCGGCCTTCGACGAGGCGCGCAGGCGGAACGCGCCGGTCCTGCTGAGCGTCGGCTACAGCAGCTGCCATTGGTGCCATGTCATGGCACACGAGTCCTTCGAGGACGAGGCGACCGCCGCCTACCTCAACGAGCACTTCGTCAGCGTCAAGGTCGACCGCGAGGAGCGGCCCGACGTCGACGCCGTCTACATGGAGGCCGTGCAGGCGGCCACCGGCCAGGGCGGCTGGCCCATGACCGTCTTCCTCACCCCGGACGCCGAACCCTTCTACTTCGGCACCTATTTCCCGCCCGCCCCCCGCCACGGCACGCCCTCCTTCCGGCAGGTCCTCGAGGGCGTCCGGATGGCCTGGTCCGAGCGCAGGGACGAGGTGGCGGAGGTCGCCGGGAAGATCGTGCGGGACATCGCCGGACGAGAGCCCGCGTACGGCGGCACGCAGCTCCCCGGCGAGCAGGAACTCGCCCAGGCACTCCTCGCGCTCACCCGCGAGTACGACCCGCGGCACGGCGGCTTCGGCGGCGCCCCCAAGTTCCCGCCGTCGATGGTCCTGGAGTTCCTGCTGCGCCACCACGCCCGCACCGGCGCGGAGGGCGCCCTGCAGATGGCGCAGGACACCTGTGAGCGCATGGCGCGCGGCGGCATCTACGACCAGCTCGGCGGCGGGTTCGCCCGCTACTCCGTGGGCCGCGACTGGACCGTGCCGCACTTCGAGAAGATGCTGTACGACAACGCCCTGCTGTGCCGGGTGTACGCCCATCTGTGGCGCGCCACCGGCTCGGAGCTCGCCCGCCGTGTGGCCCTGGAGACCGCCGACTTCATGGTGCGCGAACTGCGCACGCCCGAGGGCGGGTTCGCCTCGGCGCTCGACGCGGACAGCGACGACGGCACGGGCAGGCACGTCGAAGGCGCGTACTACGTCTGGACGCCCGAGCAGCTCACCGAGGTCCTCGGCGCCCAGGACGCCGAGATCGCCGCCCGCTACTACGGCGTCACCGAAGAGGGCACCTTCGAGCACGGCAGCTCCGTCCTCCAGCTTCCTCAGCGCGACACGGTGTTCGACGCGGAGAAGACCGAATCGATCAGGCAGCGCCTCACCGGGGCGCGCTCCCGCCGCCCGGCCCCCGGCCGCGACGACAAGGTGGTCGCCGCCTGGAACGGCCTCGCCGTCGCCGCCCTGGCCGAGACCGGCGCCTACTTCGACCGCCCCGACCTCGTGGACGCCGCGCTCGGCGCCGCCGACCTTCTCGTACGGCTGCACATGGATGAGCACGCGCGACTGGCCCGGACGTCGAAGGACGGTCAGGCGGGCGCCAACGCGGGCGTGCTGGAGGACTACGCGGATGTCGCCGAGGGCTTCCTGGCGCTCGCCTCCGTCACCGGCGAGGGCGTCTGGCTGGAGTTCGCCGGGTTCCTGCTCGACCATGTGCTCGCGCAGTTCACCGACGAGAGCGGAGGGCTGTACGACACGGCCGCCGACGCCGAGCAGCTCATCCGCCGCCCCCAGGACCCCACCGACAACGCCGCCCCGTCCGGCTGGACCGCCGCCGCCGGCGCCCTGCTGTCGTATGCCGGGCAGACCGGCGCCGAGTCCCATCGTGCCGCCGCCGAGCGGGCGTTGGGCGTCGTCACGACGCTGGGGGCGCGCGTGCCCCGTTTCATCGGCTGGGGGCTCGCCGTCGCCGAGGCGCTCCTCGACGGGCCGCGCGAGGTCGCCGTCGTCGGTCCGGCCCTCGACGACCCCGCCACAAGGGCCCTGCACCGCACGGCACTTCTGGGTACCGCACCGGGCACGGTGGTGGCCGTGGGCACTCCTGGGAGTGATGAGCTGCCGCTCCTCGTTGACCGGCCCCTGGTCCACGGCGAACCCACCGCGTACGTCTGCCGCAACTTCACGTGCGACGCTCCGACCACCGATCCGGAACGGCTGCGCAGGGCGCTGAACGGCTGAAACGCCCAGCGGAGGGATTCGTTCCAGGTGTCGCGATTGAGCATGTGTTCGGATAGATCCCGTTAGAGTACCGAGCGCTCCGAAACAAGCTATTTATCGGAAGACCTCCCGGACTTCACAATTTCCCCCTAGTCTCTGCACGGTGACGCGGCGGGCGCGATGACGCGCGGTCGCGACTGGGGGGTTTCAGGAGATCTGGGGGGATCTTTGCTGACGTCTGTCTTCATCGCCGCCGTTTCGCTTGCCTTGTTCTGGATGGCGGCCTTCACCCTGTGGTGGCAGATGCACGCGTGGCGCACGCCCGAGGTGCTCGCCTCCACCCGGTTCGGCAGCCCGGACGGCGCCGAACATCTCTCGTTCTCGCTGCTCCTGCCCGCGAGACACGAACAGGCCGTCCTGGAGCACACGATCCAGCGGCTGCTGGAGTCGACCCACGCCGACTTCGAGATCATCGTCATCGTGGGCCACGACGACCCGGAGACCGGCGAGGTCGCCCGGAGGGCCGCGGCCCGTGACGCGCGCGTCCGCGTCGTCGTCGACCGCCACGACAAGAAGAACAAGCCGAAGGCCATGAACACGGCGCTGCCGCACTGCCGCGGCGATGTCGTCGGGGTCTTCGACGCCGAGGACCAGGTCCATCCGGAACTGCTCGCCCACGTCGACCACGCGTTCCGCACCACCGGCGCGGACGTCGTCCAGGGCGGGGTGCAGCTCATCAACTTCCACTCCAGCTGGTACAGCCTGCGCAACTGCCTGGAGTACTTCTTCTGGTTCCGCTCCCGGCTGCACCTGCACGCGCAGAAGGGCTTCATCCCGCTCGGCGGCAACACCGTCTTCGTACGGACGGACGTGCTGAGGGAGGCCGGCGGGTGGGACCCCGAGTGCCTCGCCGAGGACTGCGATCTGGGTGTGCGGCTGTCCAGTGCGGGCAAGAAGGTCGTCGTCGCCTACGACTCCGACATGGTCACCCGGGAGGAGACCCCCGGCTCGCTGATGTCGCTGCTCAAGCAGCGCACCCGCTGGAACCAGGGCTTCCTGCAGGTCTACCGCAAGAAGGACTGGAAACGGCTTCCCGGCTTCGGGCAGCGGCTGCTCGCCCGCTACACCCTCATGACGCCGTTCCTGCAGGCGTTCTCCGGCGTCGTCATCCCGCTCAACGCCGCGATCGCCCTCTTCCTGGACGTGCCGGTCGGCATCGCCTTCCTCACCTTCCTGCCGCTCGTGACCGCCGCGGTCACCTTCGTCTTCGAGGTCGTCGGGCTGCACGACTTCGGCACCCAGTACGGGCTGCGCGTCCGCCTCGTCCACTACGCGAAGCTCATCGCGGGCGGCCCCTTCTACCAGGTGCTCCTCGCCGGCGCCGCCGTCCGTGCCGTCTGGCGCGAGCAGCGCGGCCGCAACGACTGGGAGCTGACCAGCCACGTCGGCGCGCATCTGACCGCGGCCGATGTGATCCGCGAGTCCCGAGAGGACGTTCCGGCGTGACCTCCACCCTTCCCGCGGCGACCGGCACCACGGTCCCCGCGCAGGACACACCTGTCCCCATCACCGTCCCCCTGTCCTCCGCGGTGTTCCGCTTCCGCCGCTCCCGTCCGGATCTGGCGCTGTGCGGAGTGCTCCTCGCGGCGATCCTCACGGTCCAGGGCTGGAACATCGCCGACTACCCGACCCTCAGCGACGACGAGGGCACCTACCTCGCCCAGGCGTGGGCGGTGCAGAACGGCCACGGGCTCGCCCACTACACGTACTGGTACGACCACCCGCCCCTGGGCTGGATCCAGCTGGCCCTGCTGACCTGGATCCCCTCCCGCGTCGACCCGGGCCTGATGACGGTCGGCACGATGCGTGTCGCCATGCTGGTGGTCAGCGCGACGAGCGCGGTCCTCGTCTACGTCCTCGCCCGCCGGCTGCGGCTGCCCGCCTGGGCCGCGGGCCTCGCCATGGTCCTCTTCGGGCTGTCCCCGCTCTCGGTGGTCCTCCAGCGCGAGATCTTCCTCGACAACATCGCGGTGATGTGGACGCTGCTCGCCTTCACCCTGGCCGCGTCCCCGAGCCGCCATCTGTGGCACCACTTCGGCGCGGGTCTCGCCGCGGCGGCCGGTGTCCTGACCAAGGAGACGATGCTCGTCGTCCTGCCCGCCGTCTTCCTCACGATGTGGCGCCACAGCCACCGCGACACCCGGAAGTTCGCGCTGACCGGCGCGGTCACCGCGTGCGCCCTGATCGGTCTGTCGTACCCCCTCTTCGCCCTGCTCAAGGGGGAGCTGCTGCCGGGAGCCGGCCATGTCTCACTGTGGGACGGCATCACCTACCAGATGAGCCGGGCCGGCTCCGGGTTCCTCCTCGACCCCGGCTCCGGCTCCTACGGAGTGCTGCACTCCTGGCTCTACTACGACCGTGTCCTGCCGATCGGCGGCCTGGCCGGGGCGCTGCTGATCCTGCTCACCCGGCGCTGGTCGGTGACCGCCCGGGCCCTGGCCGGGCCCGCGCTCGCCGTCGCGATCCTCACCCTGGTCGCGATGCGGCCCAGCGGCTACCTGCCCGCCATGTACGTCATCCAGGCCCTCCCGTTCCTCGCGCTGGTCCTGGCCGGCGCCGCCGCGAGCGTCGCCCACGCGGTGCTGCGCCGGCGCCGCGGCACGGCCGAGAAGCGGTACGTCACCTGGGCGCGGTACGCCGTGGCGGCGCTGCTCGTGGCGGCCGGGGCCGCCTATGCCGCGCCCCGCTGGTACGACGGCGACCGCACCGCCGTGACCGCCGACGCCAACGCCCCCTACCGGGCCGCGTCGCGGTGGCTGGCGGGCGAGGTCGAGGACCCGGAGGACACCCGCGTCCTCGTCGACGACGCCCTCTGGCTCGACCTGGTGCACGCCGGATACCGGCCCGGCCTCGGTGTCATCTGGTTCTACAAGGCCGACCTCGACCCCGCGGTGGCGAAGACGATGCCGCGCGGCTGGCGCGATCTCGACTACGTGGTGGCCTCGCCGACGGTGCGGCGCGACGCCGTCGACCTGCCGAACGTGAAGGCCGCGATCGAGCACTCGACGCCGGTCGCCACCTTCGGCACCGGTGCCGACCGGATCGAGATCCGCAGGATCGACCGGGGCGCGGGAGGCCACCGATGAGCCATGAATCCACCGCCCCCGGCGAGCTGGGCGATCCGGCGGTACGCGCCGCGGAGGTTCCCGAGCCGGGTGCCGTCACCATCGTCGTACCGACGTTCAACGAGTCCGGGAACATCCGTGAACTGCTGCACCGGATCACCGAGTCGGTGCCGGGACGGCTGCCCTGCGAGGTCGTCTTCGTCGACGACTCCACCGACGACACCCCCGAGGTGATCTCGCGCGCGGCGCAGGACTGCCCGTTCCCGGTCACCGTGCTGCACCGCGAGGAGCCGGCCGGCGGGCTCGGCGGGGCCGTCGTCGAGGGCATGACGGCGGCCACCTCCGACTGGATCGTCGTCATGGACGCCGACCTTCAGCACCCGCCGTCCCTGGTACCCGAGTTGGTCGGCACCGGCGAGCGCGCCGGCGCCGGTCTCGTCGTCGCCTCCCGCTACATCGAGGGCGGCAGCCGCGCCGGGCTCGCGGGCGGCTACCGCGTCGCCGTCTCACGTGGTGCGACCTGGCTGACCAAGTCGCTGTTCCCGCGCCGGCTGCACGGCATCAGCGACCCGATGAGCGGCTTCTTCGCGATCCGCCGCAGCGCGGTCACCGCGGAGGTACTCCGGCCGCTCGGCTACAAGATCCTCCTTGAACTGGCCGTGCGCAGCAGACCGCGCGAGGTCACCGAGGTGCCGTTCGTCTTCCAGGACCGGTTCGCCGGCGAGTCGAAGTCCACCGCGCGGGAGGGCCTGCGCTTCCTGCGCCATCTGGCCGGGCTGCGCACCGCCTCGCCGGTCGCGCGCATGGTGGCGTTCGGGCTGATCGGCGCCAGCGGTTTCGTACCGAACCTGGCGGGCCTGTGGGCCCTCACCGCGCTCGGTCTGCACTACCTGCCGGCGGAGATCCTGGCGAACCAGCTCGGCGTCGCCTGGAACTTCCTGCTCATCGAGCACCTGCTGTTCCGCGAGCGCCGCAGGCACCGGCACTGGGCGGACCGGGCGGGCCGGTTCGCCCTTCTCGCCAACGCCGACCTGGTGCTGCGCATCCCGCTGATCGCGCTGCTGGTCGGCATGTTCGGGATGAGCGTGCTGCCCGCCACCGCGCTCGCGCTGGTGACGACCTTCGTCCTGCGCTTCGTGGGGACCGAAGCGCTGGTGTATCTGCCGCGCCGGGGCCGGGGGGCCGCGGGCCGCACAGCAAGGAGGCACATGTGAAGACCATCCGGACACTCCGCGTCCCGCGCAGACGCAGGACCGCCCTGCTGGCCGTGACCGGTCTGACGGCGGGGCTGCTCCTGACCTCACCGCAGCCGGCCTCGGCCGCCAACCTCGTCAAGAACCCCGGCTTCGAGACCGACGGCACCGACGGGATGCCGTACTGCTGGGAGAAGTCGGGCTGGGGCGACAACGACTTCACCTTCACCACCACCAGCGACGCCCACACCGGCGGCAAGGCCATGAAGGTCGAGCTGACCCGCCGCGTCGACGGCGACCGCAAGGCGCTCATCACCGAGTCCGCGAGCTGCGCGCCGGTGGTCACGCCCGGCAAGCAGTACGACCTCTCGCTCTGGTACAAGTCGACCACCCCGGACGCCGCGGTCACCCTGTTCCGGCACGACACGACCGCGGGCTGGCAGTACTGGACCGACCTGAAGACGCTGGACATGAGCGCGGACTGGGCCCAGGCGGGCGTGCGCACCCCCGAGGTCCCGGCCGGCACCGACATGATCACCTGGGGTGCCTCCGTGTACGGCACCGGGTCCGCGACCACGGACGACTACACCATGGAGCAGGTCGCCGATCCGCTGCCGCCCGCGCAGTGCACGGGCAGCGCAGACCAGTGCGCGAACGGAAGCTGGGAGGTCCTGCCCACGCAGAACCCGGTGCGCTCCATGCACTCCGTCGTGCTCAACAACGGCAAGGTGCTGCTGATCGCGGGCTCCGGCAACAGCGAGGAGAACTTCGCGGCGGGCACCTTCACCAGCGCGGTCTACAACCCGGCGGACGGCTCGTACAAGGTGATCCCCACGCCGAAGGACATGTTCTGCGCAGGGCACGTCCAGCTCCAGGACGGGCGCGTGCTCGTGATGAGCGGCAACAAGGCGTACCCGGCGGCGGACGGCTCGCACGGCTACGAGGGCTTCAAGGACTCGTACGTCTTCGACCCGGCGACCGAGACCTACACCAAGACCAACGACCTCAACGACGGCCACTGGTACCCGTCGGCGACCGAACTCGGCAACGGTGACGTGATCTCCTTCGGCGGGCTGCGCGAGGACTCCACGGGCTCGGTGACCACGGAGTACTGGTCGGACGCCGACCAGCAGTGGCTGCCGCTGTGGAAGGTCAACCAGACCTGGTCGTACTGGGGCCTGTACCCGTCGATGATCCTCATGCAGGACGGCCGCCTGTTCTACTCGGGCAGCCATGTCTTCGGCAACAACATCCCGGGCACCGGCTCGGCGATCTACGACTACGGCGCGAACACCATCACGCAGATCCCGGGTCTGCAGAACAAGGACGAGCGCGACCAGTCGGCGAGCGTGCTGCTGCCGCCCGCCCAGGACCAGAGGGTCCTCACCCTCGGCGGCGGCAACATCGACACCAACCCGGACGCCAACCGGCTGACGGACATCATCGACCTCAAGCAGGCCAGCCCGCAGTACACGGCCGGGCCGCCACTGCCGCAGGGCACCGTCGACCTGGGCACCGGGCCGGTCGCCGAGACCGGCGGCCAGGGCAAGATGTACGTCTCCGCGGTGCTCCTGCCGGACGGCAAGGTGCTGGAGACCGGCGGCGCGCTGCACAACCGCGCCGACCCCGTGTACGAGTCGTCGATCTTCGACCCGGACACCACCACCTTCGATCCGGTGGCCGCCGACCCCGAGGCCCGCGGCTACCACTCCTCGGCCTTCCTGCTGCCGGACGGGCGTGTGATGGCCACCGGCGACAACCCGGGCAACGGCACGTGGAACCACAACGTGTCGATCTACTCGCCGCCCTACCTGTTCAAGGGTGCCCGCCCGGCGATCACCTCGGTGATCGACAACCGGTGGACCTACGGCACCACGCAGCGCATCACCGTCGACCGGCCCATCGTGAAGGCGGAGCTGATCCGGCCCGCCGCGGTCACCCACTCCTCGGACCCGAACCAGCGGTTCGTGGACCTGCCGCTGTCGGTGGACGGCGACAACGTCGACCTGAACGTGACGAGCAACCCCGACCTGGCCCCGCCCGGCTGGTACATGCTCTTCGCAGTCGACGCGAACGGCGTCCCCTCGGTGGCGCGGTGGGTCCATCTGCAGGGCCCGGCGGCCCTGTCCGCGGCCTCCCCCTCGGCGCACGTCCACTCCTTCGCCGACGCCCCGCAGGGTGCGACCACCGGCGCCGGCGGGAAGCGCACCTCGCAGCCGGTCAGCCCGGTGATCTCGGGCTGCGACCGGCACTACGGCTCGGCCAACGTGTGTGTGCCGACCGTGTTCCCGCCGCAGGTGAAGAGGACCACGGCCGCCCGCTGCGCCTGGCTGGCACGCAACGGCTACGGCAGGCTGGAGCTCAACGGCGGTGACGACCCACTGCGGCTCGACCGCGACAGGGACGGGGTGGCCTGCGGAAAGGGCGACGTGAAGAGGCGTTAGCCGCCACTCGACCCGTAGGCGAGGGCGCGCTCCACGATGGCCTCCAGCTGGTCGTGGTGCGCGCCCCGCCAGTAGGCGCGGCCGCAGTCGCGGCACCGGGCGAAGATCTCGTACGTCCGCTTGGTGCCGTGCTTGAGCTGGTCGGCGACCTCCTCCTTGGTGGCGTCGCGGAGCAGGCCGTTGCAGGCGGTGCACCGCGTCCACGGCCGCAGCTCGGGCGCGAACCGGTCGAGCACGTCCCTGAGTTGCTCCTCGGGCCGGGTGCTGTAGACAAAGGCGCCCGCCCACAGCTCCCGGCGGCGCAGCAGCCCCCGGTCGCGGCTGAGCATCACCCGGCGCTCGGCGGCGGAACGGGCGGCCAGGGCCGCGTCACCGATGTCCGTGGACTCGTACGCCGTGTCCACGCCCAGCAGCCGCAGCCGGCGCGCCAGGGTGCCGAGGTGGACGTCGAGGAGGAAGCGGAGCGGGGCGCCGGGCACCCGCTGGGGGCGCTCGACGGGACGCACCTCGACGGACTCGCCGGCGGCGGGCACATGGGAGAAGGAGGAGGCGCGGCCGTCCACGACCAGTTCCCCGACCTCGGTCAGGGGCACGCCCAGCGACTCGACGACATGGCCGAGCGAGGAGGCGCCGTCGGTGACGACCTTCGTGGCGCGCCCGCGCCGTGCGTGCGGGACGAAGAGTCCCAGCTCGGGGGAGAACTCGACGTGGATCTCGGGTCCGTTCACCTGGCCAGGATGGCATGCGGACGGCTCAGGGGGCGTCCGATTTCCGCGGGGGCAGGCCGTGCTGGAGCACATCCATCGTGCGGGTGACGTACGCGCGCAGGTCGCCCCGCTGCCCCTGCTCCGCCCAGTAGCGGGACGCCTCCAGCAGGGCGCCGACGACGCCCATGCAGAACACCCGCACCTCCAGGTCGCCGGGGTCGCGCCCGGTGCGCTCGGCCACCACCTCGCACATCATCCGGCCGGTCACGGACATGCTCTCGGTCATCCGGAAGCGGACCGCGGGCACCTCGACCATCAGCCGCCCGCGCAGCGCCATCTCCTCACGCGTCTCGTACCCCCCGGACAGGCTCCGCTCGACGGCGGTCTGCAGCACCTCCCGCAGCGACTCCATCAGGGGCTCGTCCGCGGGCCGCGCGCGCAGTTCCTCCTCCAGGAGCGGGTCGTACTCGTCGGTGATGACGATGTCCTCCTTGGTGGGGAAGTACCGGAACACCGTGGAGGGGGAGACCTCGGCCGCCTCCGCGATCTGCTCGATGGTGGTCGCGTCGTAGCCCTGTTCCTGGACCAGCCGGTACGTCGCCCTGCGGATCGCCGTACGAGTCTTGATCTTCTTCCGCTCGCGCAGTCCCAGACGGGGCTGTGCGGCGGGGGTGGAGCGGTGTGCGGTAGCGGCCATGGTCGTCATTGTCCGGCATTCCCGGGGGCGGGGACCATGGCGGAGGTCCTCCTCCGGCACGTCCGGCGCGGGCGGCGATCACCCCGTCCTCGGTGGTGATGGCAGCCCTTAAATGAGAGTAACTCTCAAAAGCGTGACGCTGTCCGTAGTGAGAGGGCTCCGTGAGGAGGCGCGGGCCGCGGCACCGGGCGCAACGGCTCCGGACACGGCGAAGGCCGCGGCGTCGGTGCCGCGGCCTTGGTGAACGGGCTGCCGGCCGGGCCGGCCGGAGGGACTACGCGTGCTGGTACGCCACCAGGGAGATCCCCACGTAGTGCACGACGAACGCGGCGAGGGTGAAGGAGTGGAAGACCTCGTGGAAGCCGAACCAGCGCGGCGACGGGTTCGGCCGCTTGATCCCGTAGATCACGCCTCCCGCGCTGTAGAGCACCCCGCCGACGATGACGAGCACGAGGACGGCGATCCCGCCGGTGCGCATGAAGTCGGGGAGGAAGAAGACGGCGGCCCAGCCCATCGCGATGTAGCAGGGCGTGTAGAGCCAGCGCGGGGCCCCGACCCAGAAGACCCGGAAGGCTATGCCGGCGGCGGCCGCGCCCCAGATGCCCCACAGCAGCCACTGGCCCTTCGCGCCCGGCAGGAGCAGCAGTGTCAGCGGTGTGTACGTGCCCGCGATGATCAGGAAGATGTTCGCGTGGTCGAGCCGGCGCAGCACCCCGTCCATGCGCGGACTCCAGTTGCCGCGGTGGTAGAGCGCGCTGACGCCGAAGAGCAGACAGGCCGTCAGGGCGTAGATGCCGCAGGCGATGCGGCCGCGGGCCGAGTCGGCGAGGGCGGTGAGTACGAGACCCGCGACGAGGACGGCCGGGAACATCCCGAGATGCAGCCAGCCGCGGAGCTTCGGCTTGACCGTGTGGGGCAGGGAGAGCGCGACGGGACCACGGCCGGCTGCCGGCGAGTCCGTGGGCGCGTCGGGGACGGACGCAGTCATGCGCCGCATGGTACCTACGGAACCGTAAGTTGCGAATCAAAGTGCGACCGGTATCACCCCGCCCGTCCGGTCTGCGCGCGACGCGGGGGAACCGAAAGATTCTCTCATCCGAACCCCACGTGGACGCAAAGAAACGCGATGACACGTGGCGATCCTCACGTTGCTCAGCTGGGCGCTCCTCTGGACAGATGGGCGATCCCGGCGGATGATCAAATGAGTGCGGTCGGCACCGGATGAGCGGTTACGAAGCATCCGGGTCGCGGCCCCCACGGGGCAGTCAACACAAAATCCCTCATCTAGGAGCAACCGTGGCGCGCGACATCGCGGCTCCCTCAACCGTCCCCACCCAGCACAAGGACCTGATCTCGTGGGTCAACGAGATCGCCGAACTCACGCAGCCGGACAACGTGGTCTGGTGTGACGGATCCGAGGCCGAGTACGAGCGTCTCTGCGAGGAGCTCGTCCGCAAGGGCACCTTCAAGAAGCTGGACCCCATCAAGCGCCCGAACTCGTACTACGCCGCCTCCGACCCGACCGATGTCGCGCGGGTCGAGGACCGGACGTTCATCTGTTCCGAGAAGGAGGAGGACGCGGGCCCGACGAACAACTGGAAGGCCCCCGCCGAGATGCGGGAGATCTTCCGGGGCGCGGACGGCCTGTTCCGCGGCTCCATGCGCGGCCGCACGATGTACGTCGTGCCCTTCTGCATGGGCCCGCTCGGCTCCCCCCTCTCCGCGATCGGCGTGGAGATCACCGACTCCGCGTACGTCGCGGCCTCCATGCGCACCATGACGCGCATGGGCCAGGCGGTCCTCGACGAACTCGGCCCCGAGGGCTTCTTCGTCAAGGCCGTGCACTCCGTCGGCGCGCCGCTGGAGCCCGGCCAGGAGGACGTCCCCTGGCCCTGCAACCAGACCAAGTACATCTCGCACTTCCCCGAGACCCGCGAGATCTGGTCCTACGGCTCCGGCTACGGCGGCAACGCGCTGCTCGGCAAGAAGTGCTACGCGCTGCGCATCGCCTCCGTGATGGCGCGCGACGAGGGCTGGCTGGCCGAGCACATGCTGATCCTCAAGCTGACGCCGCCGCAGGGCGAGTCCAAGTACGTCTGCGCCGCCTTCCCGAGCGCGTGCGGCAAGACGAACCTCGCCATGCTGGAGCCGACGATCTCCGGCTGGACGGTCGAGACGATCGGCGACGACATCGCGTGGATGCGGTTCGGCGAGGACGGCCGTCTGTACGCGATCAACCCCGAGGCCGGCTTCTTCGGCGTCGCGCCCGGCACCGGTGAGCACACCAACGCCAACGCGATGAAGACGATGTGGGGCAACGCCGTCTTCACCAACGTCGCCCTCACCGACGACGGTGACGTGTGGTGGGAGGGCATGACCGAGGAGCTGCCCGCCCACCTCACCGACTGGAAGGGCAACGACTGGACGCCCGCGTCCGAGACCCCGGCGGCCCACCCCAACTCCCGCTTCACCGTCCCGGCCGCGCAGTGCCCCATCATCGCGCCGGAGTGGGAGGACCCGAAGGGCGTGCCGATCTCGGCGATCCTCTTCGGCGGCCGCCGCGCCTCCGCGGTCCCGCTGGTGACGGAGTCGTTCGACTGGAACCACGGCGTCTTCCTGGGCGCCAACGTGGCGAGCGAGAAGACCGCCGCGGCCGAGGGCAAGGTCGGCGAGCTGCGCCGCGACCCGTTCGCCATGCTGCCGTTCTGCGGCTACAACATGGGCGACTACATGGCGCACTGGATCAAGGTCGGCGAGGGCAAGGACCAGTCCAAGCTGCCGCGGATCTACTACGTCAACTGGTTCCGCAAGAACGACGAGGGCAAGTTCGTCTGGCCGGGCTTCGGCGAGAACAGCCGCGTCCTGAAGTGGATCGTGGAGCGCCTGGAGGGCAAGGCGGAGGGCGTCGAGACCCCGATCGGCATCCTGCCGACCAAGGAGGCGCTGGACACCAACGGCCTGGATCTCTCCGGGTCCGACCTGGACTTCCTGCTCACCGTCGACAAGGAGGTGTGGCGCGAGGAGGCCGCCCTGGTCCCCGAGCACCTCAACACCTTCGGCGACCACGCTCCCAAGGAGCTGTGGGACCAGTACCGCGCGCTGGTGCAGCGCCTGGGCTGACCCCCATGTGAACTCCGCGGCCGGTCGGATGCGCCCTGACCTGCTCCTCGGGCCGGCCGCGGTGACGGCGCATGCACGGGCGGGGCCCGCCTCGTACGACGGCGTACGAGGCGGGCCCCGCCCCATGCGCTCCGCGACAAAGCGGTATTCGGGGGCATTTCGCCTATGGTGCTGCCATGCGCGGAATCCTGTTGGCGGGAGGCACCGGGTCGAGACTGTGGCCGCTGACCCGCTCGGTGTCGAAGCAACTGCTGCCGGTCTTCGACAAGCCCATGGTCTACTACCCGCTGTCCACGCTCGTGATGGCCGGCGTCCGGGAGATCCTGGTCATCACGACCCCCGATGACCAGCACCAGTTCCGCCGGCTGCTCGGCGACGGCGGTCAGCTGGGCCTGCGGCTGGAGTACCTGGCCCAGGAGCGCCCGGAGGGCATCGCCCAGGCGTTCGTGCTCGGAGCGGACTTCATCGACGGCGGGTCCGTCGCCCTGATCCTGGGCGACAACATCTTCCACGGGAGCGGTCTGGGCACCCGGCTGGCCCGCCACGACCGCCTTGAGGGCGGGCGGGTCTTCGCCTACCAGGTCGCCGACCCCTCCGCCTACGGCGTGGTGGAGTTCGACGAACGGGGCCGGGCGCTGTCCATCGAGGAGAAACCGGCCCGGCCCAAGTCCCGGTACGCGGTGCCCGGGCTGTACTTCTACGACCACCACGTCGTGGACATCGCCCGCGGTCTGCGGCCCAGCGCCAGGGGCGAGCTGGAGATCACCGACCTCAACCGCGCCTATCTGGACGCCGGGGCGCTGCACGTCACCCGGCTCGACCGGGGCACCGCGTGGCTGGACACCGGGACCTTCGCGTCCCTGGTGCAGGCGTCGGAGTTCGTCCGGGTGATCGAGGAGCGCCAGGGCTTCAAGGTCGGCTGTGTCGAGGAGGCGGCCTGGCGGGCCGGCCTGATCGACGACGACCGGCTCCGGGAACTGGCCCGGCCGCTGCTCGGAAGCGGATACGGGCACTATCTGCTGGGACTGCTGGAGGAGGAGCCGGGGGACTCCCGGCACGTCGTCATGCCCCGAAGGAGCGGCGGACCGCCTGGCGGGGAACTGCTGCGCGCGGGCGGCGGCCCGTCCGGTGCGAGCTCGTCCTAGCCGGCCCTGGCCGGCCCTGGCCGGTCATGGCCGGTCATGGCCGGGCCCGGCCGGCCTAAAGTCTCCCGGCGGACGTCCCGAAGTAACGAGGGGAGCGATCGGCACGGAGAGTCGCGTGGTGGAAGGGACCGATCACGTGGAATCACTTGGTATCGAAGGCGCCTGGGTGGACACCCCCGAGGTGTTCACGGACGGCAGGGGACGATTCCACGAATGGTTCAGGAGCGACCGGTTCCACGCGGCGACCGGACAGGGCCTCCGTCTCGAACAGGCCAACTGCTCCCGTTCCGTTCGCGGCACGCTGCGCGGTATCCACTTCGCGTCGGTCCCGCCGGGCCAGGCCAAGTACGTCACATGCGTCAGCGGCGCCGTCCTCGACGTGGTGGCCGACATCCGCCTCGGCTCCCCGACCTTCGGGACCTGGGAGGCGGTCCGGCTCGACGACACCGCACACCGGTGCGTCTACCTGTCGGAAGGGCTGGGCCATGCCTTCATGGCGCTGGAGGACGACTCCACCGTCGTCTACCTGTGCTCCGAGGGCTATGCGCCGCACCGCGAGCACGGGATCAACCCCCTCGACCCGGCGTTGGGCATCGCCTGGCCCGAGGGCCTGGAACCGGTCCTGTCCGACAAGGACGCCGGGGCACCCACGCTGGAGGAGGCACGGCGGCAGGGGCTGCTGCCCTCGTACGAGGACTGCGGTGCGTACCGCCAGAGTCTCGTGGGCAGTGCGTGAGAGAACCGGGGACATCATGCGCATCCTTGTGACCGGCGGCGCCGGGTTCATCGGTTCGGAATACGTCCGCCGACGGCTGGCAGCGGACCCGGCAGCGAGCATCACCGTCCTCGACAAGCTCACCTACTCGGGGGTCGAGGCCAATCTGGCGCCGGTGGCGGACCACCCCGGCCTCACCTTCGTCCGGGGCGACATCTGCGACCCCGAGGCGGTCGACCAGGTGATGGCGGGTCAGGACGCGGTGGTCCACTTCGCCGCCGAGTCGCACGTGGACCGGTCGATCGACGGCGCCGGTCCGTTCGTCCGCACCAATGTGCTGGGGACGCAGGTCCTCCTGGACGCGGCCCGGCGGCACGGCGTCGGCCGCTTCCTGCACGTGTCCACCGACGAGGTGTACGGCTCGATCGCCGAGGGCTCGTGGACCGAGGAGGCGCCGCCGGCCCCCAGCTCCCCCTACTCCGCCTCGAAGGCCGGCTCCGACCTGCTGGCGCTCGCCTACCACCGCACCCACGGCCTGGACGTCGTGGTCACCCGGTGCTCCAACAACTACGGGCCGCACCAGTTCCCCGAGAAGGCCGTCCCGCTCTTCATCACCAACCTGCTCGACGGTAAGCCGGTCCCCCTGTACGGGGACGGCCGCAACATCCGCGACTGGCTGCATGTCTCCGACCACTGCCGGGGCATCGACCTGGTCCTGCACGGCGGCCGGGCCGGCGAGGTGTATCACATCGGCGGCGGGACCGAGATGAGCAACCACAAGCTCACCGGTCTGCTCCTCGACGCGCTCGGCGCGGGCTGGGACCGGGTCGTGTACGTGGCGGACCGCAAGGGGCACGACCTGCGCTATTCGCTGGACGACAGCAAGATCCGGGCGCAGCTCGGCTACGCCCCGCAGGTGCCCTTCGCCGAAGGACTGGCCGCCACGGTCGCCTGGTACCGCGACCACCGCTCCTGGTGGGAGCCGCTGCGACAGCGGACCGGGCCGCGATGACCGCGCGCTGGCTGGTGACCGGCGCGCGCGGGCTTCTGGGCCGGGACGTGCTCGCCGAACTCGCCGCCGATCCGGGCGCCGTGGTGACGGAGGCGGGGCGGGACCGGCTCGACATCACCGACCCCGCGGCCGTGCGCGCCGCCGTCGCCGGTCACCGGGTGGTCGTCAACTGCGCCGCATGGACGGACGTCGACGGCGCCGAGTCGTCCGAGGCGGCCGCCACGGCCGTGAACGGCACGGGGGTCCGCCACCTCGCGGCCGCCTGCGCGGGCCACGGAGCGCTGCTGCTGCACGTCTCCACCGACTACGTGCTGCCGGGTGAGTCCCGTCGGCCCTGTCCGGAGGACGCGCCGACGGGGCCCCTGAACGCGTACGGGCGCGGCAAGCTGCTGGGGGAGCGCGCGGTCGCCGAGTTGCTGCCCCGCACCGGCTATGTGGTGCGCACCGCCTGGCTCTACGGCGAGCACGGACCCAACTTCGTGGCGACCATGCTCCAACTCGCCGCCCGGCGCGAGACCCTGGACGTGGTGGCCGACCAGCACGGCCAGCCGACCTGGTCCCGGGCGCTGGCCCGGCAGCTCGCGGCCCTCGGCCGTGCCGCCCTGGCCGGGCGGGCGCCGGCGGGCGTCTACCACGGCACGGCGGCCGGCCGCACCACGTGGTACGGCCTGGCGTGTGAGACGTTCCGGCGCAGCGGCCTGGACCCCGGGCGGATCCGCCCGGTCGGTTCGCTCACGTTCCCGCGTCCGGCCCGGCGGCCGGCGTTCTCGGTGCTCGCTCACGGCCGTTGGGCGGGTGCCGGCCTCGGGGCGCTGCCGCGCTGGGAGGACCAGCTGACCGCCGCCCTGCGCACCCCGTCCTTCGCCGCGCTGGCCGCCGCGGCACGAAGGACGCACGGTCCCTGAACCGCCGCCCGGGGCTACACCAGCAGTGGTCCGCCGCAGCGCTCGGTGCCCTCCTTCATCGCGATGAGGTTGGCGACCACGTAGGAGATGTCGTTCTGGGAGTGCCACTCGGTCGGGAAGTAGGTGACCAGCCGCGATCTCTGGAACCTGGCCTCGATCTCGGGCACGAAGGCGCGGTACTGGTTGTCCGTGTAGTACCAGAACGAGTTCTCGTTGTAGTAGGCGACATGGGTCGGGTCCTGGTAGGCGCCGCGTCCGTCGGAGCTGGGCGTCATGGACAGGAGCATGCCGCCGGGGGCCAGCAGCCGGTACAGCTCGTTGATCAGCGGCACCTTGGCGGGAACGTGCTCCAGGAAGTCCACCGCCCGCATCAGGCCGACCGAGCTGTCGGGCAGGTCCAGCTTCCCGGGCAGCGTCGCGACGATGTCGACGCCGTCCCCCGGGTACTGGTCCACGCCCAGATAACCGGGCGGCTTGCGGTGGGCCGCGCCGAGATCCAGCGCGAGCAGTCCCCGCCGGCGGGTCCAGGCCAGCGCGTTGGCCTCGATGTAGCGGTCGTACAGGGCGACCGTCTCGCGCTGGATGTGCGCGTTGATCTCCGGCTCGCGCTGGGTGTTCGCCGGGTGCATCCGCTGCAGGTACAGGCAGCGGGGGATGTGGTGGAAGTCGCCGACCTGGAACAGGCGGCACATCAGATCCTGGTCGTCCAGGACCGTGCGGGCGGCGTCGTACCCGCCGGCCGTGTCGTAACTCTCCCTGCGGAACGCCCGCACGTGGTTGGGCGCGTACCAGATGTAGGAGACGTTGTGCGGCGTGGGGGCCATGGCCAGGGACTGGAGCACCGTGCGGCCGCCGACGCGCACCTCCTCGTACCGCCAGCCGTGCGCCTCGTTGAAGCGGCTGTCGTCCCGCTTGCCGTCCTCGGTGATCTGCGCGGTGTTGCTGTAGACGAACACGGCCTCGGGGTGCTCGTCGAACGCCTTGCCGATCTCGGCCAGGCACTCCGCCGCCAGCAGATCGTCGTGGTCGAGCTCCACGAGGATGTCGCCGCGTGCGAGTTCGCAGGCCCTGCGCTTGGCCGCCCCCACGCCGCGGACCTCGTCCGCGACCTCCACCCGGACCCTCTCGTCGGGGCGCTCCGGACGCCAGCGGGCGCCGTTGTTGAGCAGGACGATCCACTCCCAGTCGGTACAGGTCTGCGCCTGCAGGGTCGTCAGGCACTCGTCGAGGAAACGGGGCCTGTGGCTGGGTGTGAAGACGGAGAACCGGGGTGTCGGGGTCGACGTCATCTCTGCTTCCCGCGTGGCTCGTTGTCGGTGGGGGCCGAACAGGCCGTGGCGGTGCGGGAGGAACCCGGGCCCGAACCGCCGTCGTGTCCGCCGACGTTACGAGGCCCCCCTCGGACGCCGCCATTCGGCAGACAGCAGGGGCGCAGAGACCACCCGAATGCAGGCAGCGACGACGCGGTCCGCCGCAGCCGAGGGGCGCCACCGGTGCACGGGGGAAGGGAGTGCACGCATGGATGCGCCCGCCCGCGGTCAGGTCCCTCTCCCTTCGTGAGGAAGGTTCTCAGGCGAGCCGTACAACGAATCGCAGCAGCCGCGTGAAGGCCGCGAGTCGGGTCGGCGCGCTGGCTCTGGCGCTCAACGTCGCCTCGGGCGCCGTGGCGTTCGCCGGCACGTCCCACGAGTCCGGCCACGCCGGCCACGTCAAGGGCAACGGCGGTGGCGACGGAGACCACGGGGATGGTGACAAGGGCGAGGCCACCACCTACGTGAACTCTGTCACCGCCGTGGCCGGCACGACCACGGCGATTGCCCCCTGCCTGTACTCCGGTGACGTGGCCACCGGTGGCGGCTTCAACATCACCGGTGCCACTCCCACGATCACCATCCCCGCCGGCACCACGTTCACCACCCCGTTCACCACCACCGTCGCGGGCACGATCGTCACCAGCCTCCCCGTCCCCAGCGGTGTGGGCAACACGCCCACCGCGTGGCAGGCGACCGTCACCACGCCCCTTCCGGCGGGTGAGACGCTCACCGCCTACGTCGTCTGCGCTCACCGGACGCGCTGACTCCCGGGGTGGGGGCCGGCTCGGGGAACGTGTGGCGCCCGGTCCGCGCGTCGCTGCGGGTGCACGCGGACCGGGGCCGTCGGGGGGAGCCGCTCGGGCGGCTCGGAAGGGGTCAGCCTGCGGCGACGCGATCGCGTGGCCCGGCCAGTGCGGCGGAATGGGCGTCCATGCGCTCCGCCGACAGGATCGCCGCCGCCGTGTCCGCGCGGGACGCCGCCACCACCAGGGCCCGGCCCGCCAGGGCGTGGGCGCGCCGGTGGAGCGCCGCGGCGTGCGGCTCGTGGGCGGTCGCGGTCGCCGTCGCCCGGATCGGCGGTGCGCTGCGGCGCAGCCGCGCCACCTGCTCGGCCAGCCGCTCGGCGGCCGTGTCCAGCTCCGCGGAGGGCGTCAGCGCACGCAGTTCGTCCGTCGCCGCGAGCAGTGCCGACAGATGGCCCGCGAGCTGGATGTCCAGTTCCTCCTCGCGTGAACGGTGCGGGAAGTCGGAGGGGGCGCCGGCCGTCGTGTGGACCGACTTGGTGCGGATCGGTTCGTACATGGGACGGCCTCCTGTGCTCTGACAGGAAGCCATCCTAGCTTGGATTTCGTCTAAGGTTGAGTCGGATCGGGAAACTGGCCAGGAGATCCACGCGGGGTGCGCGTCAGGGTTGGCCGTAACCGTCCAGGAAGTTCCCGATGCGCGTGATCGCCGCGGTCAGGTCGCTGACCGTCGGCAGCGTGACCACCCGGAAGTGGTCCGGCTCCGGCCAGTTGAAGCCCGTCCCCTGCACGACCATGATCTTCTCGCTGCGCAGCAGGTCCAGGACCATCTGCCGGTCGTCCTTGATCTTGAAGACCTTGGGGTCGAGGCGCGGGAAGAGATACAGCGCGCCCCTCGGCTTCACACACGTCACGCCCGGGATCTGCGTCAGCAGGTCGTACGCCGTGTCCCGCTGCTCCTTCAGCCGCCCGCCCGGCAGCACGAGGTCGTTGATCGACTGGCGGCCGCTGAGCGCCGCCACGACGCCGTGCTGACCGGGCATGTTCGCGCACAGCCGCATGTTCGCCAGGACCGTCAGCCCCTCGATGTACGACTCCGCGTGCGCCCGGGGGCCCGAGATCGACATCCAGCCCACGCGGTACCCCGCCACCCGGTACGCCTTCGACATGCCGTTGAAGGTCAGCGTCAGCAGGTCCGGGGCCACCTTCGCGGTCGCCGTGTGCGTCGCGCCGTCGTAGAGGATCTTGTCGTAGATCTCGTCCGAGCAGACGAGGAGGTTGTGCCGGCGTGCGATGTCCGTCAGGCCCCGCAGCATCGCCTCGTCGTACACCGCGCCCGTCGGGTTGTTCGGGTTGATGATGACGAGGGCCTTGGTGCGGTCGGTGACCTTCCGCTCCACGTCCGCGAGATCAGGCATCCAGTCCGACTGCTCGTCGCAGCGGTAGTGGACGGCCGTGCCGCCCGACAGCGACACCGCCGCCGTCCACAGGGGGTAGTCCGGCGCGGGTACGAGCACCTCATCACCGTCGTCCAGCAGGCCCTGCATCGCCATCACGATCAGCTCGGAGACGCCGTTGCCGATGAAGACGTGCTCGACGTCCGTCTCGATGCCGAGGGTCTGGTTGTGCATGACGACCGCCCGGCGCGCCGCGAGCAGGCCCTTCGCGTCGCCGTAGCCGTGCGCCGAGGAGACGTTGCGGAGGATGTCCTCCAGGATCTCGGGCGGGGACTCGAAGCCGAAGGCGGCCGGGTTGCCGGTGTTGAGCTTGAGGATGCGGTGGCCCGCGGCCTCCAGCCGCATCGCCTCCTCGAGAACCGGGCCCCGGATCTCGTAGCAGACGTTGGCGAGCTTCGTGGACTGGATCACCTGCATATCCGTGAGCTTACGGCCGCGTAACGCATCGCGCGGCGTGTTTTCCACCACGTGAGACCGGGTCGGTTTGTACTGTTACCGCCGGTCGCTGCCTTGGCCATGCCTTCCGCCCTTAGAATGCGCGGCCATGTCATGGGAGCACCGGCCCGGCGACGGGGCGTGCGGCGCACCTGCCGTGAACGACGCGGCAGACGCCCACCCCGCCAGCGGGCCGCACCAGGAGAACGGCGATCCCCAGGGTTCGCCGCACGTGTACCACCCGTACGCCGACGCGGCGCCCGAGTACGACCGGTACGCCGACCCGGCGGCCGCGCACGGCTGGCAGAACGCGTACGACGAGACGCAGAGGCTGCCGCCCGTGTCCTACGACGGTGACCGGGCCTCCGTGACCTACGACACCTACGACGGCGGTCCCGGCCCCGAGCCGTACGGCGAAGGCGACGGCGACGACGGCGACGGCTACGGCCCCGGACCGCGTGCCGGATCGCGGCACAGGGCCCGCTCCGCACCGCGCTTCCGGCTGCCCCGCCCCGCGATCGTGGCCGCCGGAGCCCTCGGTGCCGTGGGCATCGCCGTCGCGCTCGCCGGAGCCTTCAGCTCCGGCTCCTCGGGCGCGCCGGGAGCCGGGGAGCCGGCGCGCCCGAACGTGAAGCCGTCGCTGCCGCTCCCGGAGGGGCCCGGCTCCTCCGAGACCGAGCCGTCCGCGGGAGCCGTGGGCTCCCCCTCGGCCGGAGCCTCGTCGAGCGCCTCCGGTGCGGCGAGCGGAGACCCGGCGGGGTCGCCCGCGCCCACCGGCAGTGCCCCCGCCGCGTCTCCCTCCGCCACCGCGAGCGCGACGGGCACGGCCGCCGTCCGCAAGCCCGGTCGCGGGCACGGGGCCACCAAGGGGCCCAGGTAGTCGGGTCCCGGGGATCGCGGGCGGTCCCCGGCCGGGGGGCGAGGGGGACAGGTCCCCGGTGCGGCGCGCCGCCGGGTTCGCCGTCCTGTCCGGATGTCCGTCCCGAGGCGGCCGAAAACAACTCCTTGCCCGCACACACCCCTCGACTCACAATGCGCATGACAAAACAGGTGACGGCCGGACGACCTCCGGCCGTCACGTCATCGCAGCCTCATCCAGAGGGGATCCCCCACATGAGAAAGCCTCTCGTCGCCGCGCTCTTCGCCCTGGTGATCGCCGGGGCCGGCGCGGCACCGGCGGTCGCGGCGCCCCACCCCGCCCAAACGGCCGCCAGGACGGCCGCGGTCGCGCAGCCGGCCCCGGCCTCGCGGACGGCCACGGCTTCCGGTACGGCGACCATCCAGGCCGTGAACTTCGCCGGCGCGGTCTCGCTCAGCAACTGCTCCGGGTCCGTCATACGCTTCCCGAACTCCGCGGACACCGACCCCGCGCTCGTGCTCACCAACGGCCACTGCCTGGAGACGGGCTTCCCGTCGCCCGGTGAGGTCATCGTCGACCAGGCGTCCAGCCGCACCTTCGGCCTGCTCAACTCCTCGGGCAGCAGGATCGGGACGCTGCGCGCGAGCAAGGTCGCCTACTCCACGATGACCGACACGGACGTCACGATCTACCAGCTCACGAGCACCTACGCGCAGATCAGGAGCTCCTACGGCATCAGCGCCCTCACCGTCGCCGACACGCATCCGGTCGCAGGCACCGCCATCAGCGTCGTCTCCGGCTACTGGAAGCGGATCTACACCTGCAGCATCGACGGGTTCGTCTACCGCCTGAAGGAGGGCGACTGGACCTGGAAGGACTCGGTCCGCTACACCTCCTCCTGCAACACCATCGGCGGCACGTCCGGATCGCCCGTCGTCGACGACGCCACCGGCAAGGTCGTCGCCGTCAACAACACCGGCAACGAGAACGGCGAGACCTGCACCGTGAACAACCCCTGCGAGGTCGACGAGAGCGGCAACATCACCGTCCGCCAGGGCATCAACTACGCCGAGGAGACCTACCAGATCCCGGCGTGCTTCGGGACCGGCAACAAGCTCGACCTGAGTGCGAGCGGCTGCGTCCTGCCCAAGCCGTAGCGGGTGCGGGGCGGGCGGTCACACGGGAGTCCTGCGGACCGACCGCCCCGCGAGCACATCCGTCCGGCGCCCGTCCTCGATCACGAAACGGCCGTCGATCAGGACGTGGGGGATGCCCGTCGGGAGCGTGCGCGGATGCGCGAACGTGGCGCCCGCGGCGACCGTGTCCGGATCGAACAGCACCAGATCGGCGCGGTATCCCTCGCGGACCAGACCGCGGTCCGGCAGCCGCAGCCGGGCCGCCGGGCGCGAGGTGAGGTGGGCCACGCACTCCTCCAGCGACAGCACCCCCAACTCCCGTACATAACGGCCGAGATAGTGCGGAAAGGTGCCGTACGCACGCGGATGCGGCTTCGCGCCCTGCAGGATGCCGTCGGAGCCGCCGGTGTGGGCGCGGTGCCGCATGATCGCCCGGACGTTGTCCTCGTGGCCCACGTGCAGCAGGACCGTCGGGCCCAGCCGGTCCTCCGTCAGCAGCCGGCGGGCCGTCACCCACGGCTCCTCGCCGTGCAGTTCCGCCGACTCCTGGACGGTCCTGCCGACGTACGACGCCAGGGCGGGGTCGTTCACGCCCGAGATCTCGATCGTGTCCCACGCGACGGGCACGCCGTGGCAGCCGTCGGCGCCGACGACCTCCAGGTCGTGCCGGATCCGCTCGGCCACCGCGTCGTCGGCCAGCCGCCGGAGGACCTCCTGCGGACCGCCCTCGCTCACCCAGCTCGGCAGCAGCCCGGCCAGCGTCGTGCTGCTCGGGGTGTAGGGGTAGGTGTCCAGCGTGATGTCCGCGCCCGCCGCCAGGGCGTCGTCCAGCAGGGACAGCAGTTCCGGCGCGCGGCCCTCGTTGACGGCGAAGTTCATGGTGGCGTGGGCGAGGTGGAGCGGGCAGCCGGCCTCACGGGCCAGGGCCACCATCTCCTCGTACGCCTTCAGCGCTCCCGCCCCGTACGAGCGGTGGTGCGGGCAGTAGTAGCCGCCGTACTCGGCCACCACCCGGCACAGCTCGGCGAGTTCGGCGTCCTCGGCGTACATGCCGGGCGTGTAGGTGAGCCCGGACGACATGCCGACCGCGCCCTGCCGCATCCCCTCGGCGACCAGCCGGCGCATCCGGTCCAGCTCCTCGGGCGTCGCCTCCCGGTCCTCCCAGCCCACGGCCAGCATCCGCACCGTGCCCTGCGGGATCAGATAGGCCGCGTTGACCGCGATGCCCTGGTCCAGCCGGTCCAGGTACTCGCCCACCGACCGCCAGGTGAAGTCGATGTCGTCGCCGTGGCCGTTCCAGCCGGCGATCGTGCGGCGCACCTCGGCGAGCGTGCGGTCGTCGACCGGGGCGTACGACAGCCCGTCCTGCCCGATGACCTCGAGCGTCACGCCCTGTGCCGCCTTCGCGCTGTGGTCGGGGTCGCGCAGGAGGGCGAGGTCGCTGTGGGCGTGCATGTCGATGAAACCGGGGGAGAGGGCCAGGCCCTCGGCGTCCAGCTCCCGCACGGCCCTGGGACGCTGGCAGCCCGCCCCCGCGGCCTCCTTGACGATCGAGACGATCCGGCCGCCCTTGACCGCCACATCGGCACGGTAGGAGGGGGCACCGCTGCCGTCGACGACGTCCGCGTCCCGGATGACGAGGTCGGCGAGATCGGGGAGATCCATGGGAACGCTGCCTCCTGGTTCCTTCTGCTTCCTCTGCGTCCCGCTGTTCTCCTAGAAGAACGTGCGGACGTAGTCGACGACCGTGCCGTCCGCCTCGGCCACCGGAATCAGCTGCCACTTGTCGAAGGACGTGCACGGGTGGGACAGGCCCATGCCGAGCCAGTCCCCGACCTCCACGTCCGCCTCCGGGGTCGTACGGAGCCAGGCGTGCTGGTCGGACAGGGCGGTCACCGAGACACCCGTGGCCGGGCGCTCCTCACCGCCCCGGCGCACCACCAGGGCGAAGGGCAGATCCAGATCGTACGCCGCGTCCCGCTTGCCGGCGTTGGCGAACCCCTGCTCCGGCGAGGGCCTGGACACGACCTGCGCCCACAGGCGGAAGGCCGGCTGCAGCGCGCCCTCCTCCGGGATCCGGACGAACGGGGTCAGTCTGCGGTAGTGGCCGTCGTCATGGGAGACGTACGCGCCCGAGCGCAGCAGCTTGAGCACGGGCACGGACAGGCCGGGGAGTTCCGCGAAGACGTCCGCCACCGCGTCGAACCACGCGCTGCCGCCCGCGCTCACCACGATCTCGTCGAGCCCCGCGAACCGGCCCGCCTTGTCGAAGTCCGCCGCCAGCGCGGTCAGACGGCGCAGCCAGGCGCGCACCCGGTCCGGGTCCGCCCGGGGGACCTCGCCCTCGTACCCGGCCACGCCCACCAGACGCAGCGTCCCCGTCGCCGCCACCGCGTCCGCGACCGCAGCGCACTTGGCCTCCGTGCGGGCACCGGTGCGCGCGCCCTCCCCGGCCGCCAGTTCGACGACCACGTCCACCGGGCGCGCGGTCCCGCTCAGGGCCGCGTCCATCAGCTCGACGCCGCGCACCGAGTCCACGTAGCAGACGAACCGGAAGTCCGCGTCGGCGGCGAGTTCGGCCGCGATCCAGCGCAGGGCCGCGGGATCGACCAGTTCGTTCGCCAGGAAGACCCGCTGGATGCCGAACCACCGCGCCACCCGGACCTGGTGGGGGACCGCGAGCGTGATGCCCCACGCGCCGTGCTCGATCTGGCGGTGGAAGAGCTGGGGTGCCATCGACGTCTTGCCGTGCGGGGCGAAGGCGAGGCCGTGACGGGTGGCGTACGTCTCCATCAGGTCGAGGTTGTGCTGCAGGCGTTCGGCGGACAGGGCCAGGACCGGGGTGGTGAAACCACCGGTGAAGAGGTTGCGGCGCTGGGCGGCCAGCTCCGCGAGCGTCAGCCCCTCGGCGTCCGGCGGGAGGCCCTTGAAACGGTGGTCGACGCGTTCCGCCAGGAGAGCGGCGAGGCGTTCTGCGGTGGTCCCGGCATCCATGGAGCCTCCTAGTGGTGGTTGCGGCCGCCGCCTCTCCGGCGGAAGGCGCGCGACCAGAGCCGGGCCGCCGACCTCGGCGGCCACGAAGAGTCCTTCGCCTGCGTCGCCGGCCCGTCCGCCGGGCCACGGCCGGTGGGCGTCGTTGCATGGCGAGGATTCGTATAACGATGCAGGGGCCGACTGTGTCCGGCACAGGATCTTCGACCATACTGCCCGCTGTGGAGCAGCGCATTGGTTCGAGCAGTCAGCCCCTCGACGGCGCCGGGATGGACCCGGCCTTCATCCCCGGGCTCACCTCACCCGCGTCCGCGGCCGAGCCGGAGGATGCCGAGCCCGACGGCACCGAGCCCGACGACACCGAGCCCGAGAAGAAGGGCACGGTCGAGGACGTGGCGGCGGACACCGCCGGGGAGCCTTCCGCCGAGGACGAGACCGACGAGGCGGTCCGGGAGAAGGCCGACGGGGAACCCCACGAGGAGCTCGAAGGTGAGCCTGAAGGGGAACAGGCCCCCGAAGGCCCCGTGTTCGAGGCCGGCGACCGCCGTGCGCGCATCGTCGCCGACCACGGCGGCATACGGCTGCGCCTGGACGACCAGGAGTGCGAGTTCGGCTGGGACGAGATCGGCGCGGTGGAGACGGAGACCGCGCGCTTCGGAAAGCGGTTCACGGTGACCGTGCACACGCCGGAACGCCGCTGGTACCCCATAGAGATCGAGGCCGACTCCCGCGCGCGCTTCGAGGAGTGGGAAGCACAGCTGGACCAGGTGCTGGACGCCTACTTCGAGGACGGCGGGGAGGAACCCGCAGCCCCCGGGCAGGACGACGACTGACCCAGGCCGGAGCAACGGGACGGCCGGTCCCCGACCGGCCGTCCCGTACCCCTCGGCGGTCAGCGTGCCGTCACGGCAGCGCGTGCACGTGCGCCCCCACCGGGTTCGACCACGCGTTCCCCGACGACGCGTCCCAGTTCGTCGACCACGTCATCGCGCCCCGCAGGTCCGGGTACGTCCTCGACGGCTTGAAGGAGCCGCAGTTCGTGGCCTGGGTCAGGCAGTCCAGGGCGTTGTTCACGACCGTCGGCGACACGTACCCGCTGCCCGCCGCGCTCGTCGAGGCCGGGAGGCCGAGGCCCACCTGGGACGGGGACAGGCCGCCCTCCAACTGGATGCACGCCAGGGCCGTCAGGAAGTCCACCGAGCCCTGGCTGTAGACCCTGCCGTCGCAGCCCAGCATCGAACCGCTGTTGTAGTACTGCATGTTGACGACCGTCAGGATGTCCTTGACGTTCAGCGCCGTCTGGAAGTACGTGTTCGACGTCGACTGCATGTCGATGGTCTGCGGGGCCATCGTGATGATCAGCGACGAGCCCGCCTTCGACGACAGCTGGCGCAGCGCCTGCGACATGTACGTCGCGTTCAGGCCGTTCTCCAGGTCGATGTCCACGCCGTCGAAGCCGTACGTCTGCATCAGCGAGTAGACCGAGTTCGCGAAGTTCGTCGCGGACGCCGCGTCGTTCACCGAGACCGTGCCGTTCTGGCCGCCGACGGAGACGATGACCTTCTTCCCGGCCGCCTGCTTCGCCTTGATGTCCGCCGTGAACTGGTCCACCGTGTAGCCGCCCAGACCCGCCGAGTCCAGCGTGAAGGACACCGCGCCGGGTGTGCCGGTCGCGTCCGCGAACGCCACCGCGATGATGTCGTACTGCGACGGCACGTCCGAGATCCTCTGCACGGCCGCGCCGTTGTTGAAGTTCTGCCAGTAGCCCGTCACCGCGTGCTTGGGGAGCGCTCCGCCCCCTCCTCCGCCGCCGCCGGAGGGCGCCGTGGTGGCCGTCACCGGGGACGACTTCGCAGACTCGCCCGCCGCGTTGGTCGCCGTCACCTGGAAGGAGTACGACGTCGAGGGCGACAGGCCCGTCACCGTCGCCGAGGTGCCGGTGACGGCCGTCGCCTTCGTGCCGTCCCGGTACACGGTGTAGCCCGTCGCGCCCGTCACCGGGTTCCAGGCCAGGGAGGCCGAGGACGACGTCGTCGCCGGTACCGCCAGACCCGTCGGGGCCGCGGGCACGGTCGGTCCCGGGTCGCCGCCCCCGCCCCCGTCCGGCCCGTACACCGACACGTCGTCCGCGTAGTACGCCGCCTGTCCGTACCAGCCGTGCAGGTACACCGTCACCGATGTCGTCGACGCGCCGGTCGAGAAGGTCGTGGTCAGCTGCTTCCAGCCGGTCGAGTCCGGCGTCCAGGCCGAGACGTCCGTCGTGCCGGTGCCGGTGGCGCCCAGGAACGCGTAGCCGCCCTGCACCCACGCGGTCAGCGTGTACGTCGAGTCGGGCCGGACCGCCACGGTCTGGGTGCACTCGGCGTCGTCCTGCCCGGCCGGCGTCGCCTTGAGCGCGGAGGCGCCCCCGTGCACCGGGGAGGACACCGTCGTGCCGCTGCCGGCCGAACAGGTCCAGCCGCTCAGGCCGGACTCGAAGCCGGCGTTCCTGGTGTTGTTCACTTCCGCGGCAGCCGCGTGGCCCGCGCCCAGGAGGGAGAGGGCGAGCGCGGCGACGGCGGCCCCGGCGAGGGTCCGTCTGCGGCGGAGCATGCCTGGTACGCGGTCCACTTGGGCCTCCGGATGTGGGGAGAGGAAGGGCAGGAGGGCATTGCGGAACGGTGGCCACCGCCTGACCCATGAATTTGGTCCAGACCAATTGCGTTGTCAAGACCTCTGACGGCGCCAACCCTCCAGCGGCCGCGACGAGTTGAGGCATATGCGCCTACTCTGTGTCGATCACGCCCCCACCTTCCGTGAGATGATCTTCCCGATTGTGTGTTGAGCGGGGCATGCCGTGGATATGGTGCTGTTGCAGGACGACGCAATGGGACGTCACAGGGGCCATCTGAGGCGGAGGTCGACCACCTCGCCGCAGTGAACGGGGTGGTGTGCAGCCGTGCCGACCGCGATAGCCGTCACCAGTCCCGGCCTGGTGCTGCCACCGCTCGATCGGCAGACCCCGCCGGCCGCGGTCCAGCCGCAGCCCACGCTCGAACAGTCCCTGGGCGCCATGCACGCGCTCATCGAACAGCACGGTTACGTCATCGCCCTGTACCCCGCCTCCGGCGACGACCCGGCCGTCCAGCGGCTGCACACCGTCCGCTCCGTGCTGGAGAGCGACCGCATCGCGCTGCTCGGCGTCGACCTGCCCCCGCTCGGACTCGCCCTGCTGGCCCAGCAGTTGCGGCAGCTGTCCGTCTGCGACTTCAGCCCTGGGGTGCTGGCGTCGTCCGCCCGTCTGCTCGCCCACTACATCTACGCCGGCGCCCTCCTCGGATCGGTCGCCAGGCTCGACCGGGTCCCCGTCCCGCTGACGTCCCACGCCAAGTCCTGGGTGCCGGGCGCCCAGTTCGCCGTACTGGCCAATCCCCGGCCGCAGCTCGCACGGGCGGGGCAGGAGGAGTTACCGGGCCCCGAGTTCGGCACCCGGATGGTGGTCGCCGCCGGACAGCCGCCCTCGGACTGGGTCACCGCCACGCTCGCCCCCTCCTGGCGGGTGCAGGGAGTCGCGACCGTCCCCCTGCCGGAGGAGTCCGCCCGCTGGTGGGGGACCGGCCGGCTCGCCGAGTTCGCCGCCGGACTGCACGACGTGTCGGTGCTCTACCAGCTCGTCTCCTCCGTACGGCGCGAGGTGTGCCACTGGTGCGGGCTCGAACTCATCGGCGATCGCTGCGGATTCTGCGCCGCGCCCCTGCCACCGCCCGCGGACCATCGACCGGCCACCGCGGTGCGCGCACTTCCCCGAGGGGGCACATAACCCTACGGACGCCATCACCATCCCACGGCACCACAGCGCTACAACGCCACAGCACCGGGGCATCACAGCACCAGGGCAGCACAGCACCGGGCTCCAGCGCTCGACCACACCGCACGTCCCCTCGAGGTGAGATGTAGTGAACGCACGCCAGCGCCGCGGCGTCATCCTGCTGGTCCTCTCGGCCCTGAGCGCCGTCGGCGCCTTCGCCGGAGTGCTGTCGGTGGTCCGCGACGTGAACTCCAAGGTCGGCCCGGAGGTCACGGCGTACCGGCTCAAGAGCGACATCGCACCGTACAAGGAGCTCACCGCCGACCAGTTCCAGAAGATCGCCATGCCCAGGCGCTGGCTGTCCTCGACCGCCGTCACCAGCCTCACGCAGATCCGCGGCAAGATCGCCGTGACCCGGCTGGAGAAGGGGTCGCTGCTCCAGACCGACATGATCGTCGACCGGCCCGCACTCGAGCCGGGACAGCAGGAGATCGCGATCATGATCGACGCGTCGACCGGCGTCGCCGGAAAGATCGACCCCGGCTCGCGGGTCAACATCTACGCCACCTTCAAGGCCGCGAACGAGAAGAGCAAGGACGAGTCGAAGGTCATCGTGACCGACGCCCGCGTCCTCGACGTCGGCCGGCTCACCGCCCTGGACCCGGGACAGTCCAGCGACGAACGCCGCCGCAACGCCACCGAGGCCGTGCCCATCACCTTCGCGCTCGACACCGCCGACGCCCAACGGGTGGCCTACGCCGAGTCGTTCGCCGAACACGTCCGGCTCGCCCTGGTCGCGGGCGGCTCCGAGACGGCGGTCGCCCCGGGCGACCGCACCTACACCCTCGACCAGGACAAGTAGGAGGCCGCGCATGAGGTCCGTTCCGGCCCCCGGCGGGTCTGTTCCGACGGGGGCGCGCCGATGACCGTCCGTATCCTCCCCGCCGTCGGTGACGCCGACGCCGCCCGAGCGCTCACCACCCTGCTGAGCCAGATCGCCGACGCCGAGCCCGCCCCGCCGGTCCAGGACTCCACGGCCCTGCTCGACACCCTGGCGCGCCTGGCCGGCGAATCCCTGGACGAACTGCCCGAGGTCGTGCTCGTGCACGAGCGCATCGGGCCGCTCCCCGCGCTCGACCTGATCCGCGACCTGGTGATGCGGTTCCCGGCCGTGGGGGTCGTGCTGATCACCGCCGACACGAGTACGGGCGTCCTCACCGCCGCCATGGACTGCGGCGCCCGCGGCATCGTCACCCTGCCCCTCGGCTACGACGCCCTCGCCGAACGCGTCCAGGCCGCCGCCGCCTGGTCGTCGGGGATGCGCCGTCATCTGGGCAGCGCCACCCCGGAGCCCTACGCCGGGCCCGGCGGAACCGTGGTCGCGGTGACCGGCGCGAAGGGCGGCGTCGGCGCCACCGTCACGGCCGTCCAGCTGGCGCTCGCGGCCCGGGCCTCGGGGCGTACGGTCGCGCTGGTCGACCTCGACCTGCAGTCCGGGGACATCGCCTCGTACCTCGACGTGCAGTTCCGGCGCTCGGTCGCCGACCTCGCCGGGATCACCGACATCAGCCCGCGCGTGCTCCAGGACGCGCTCTACACCCATGACAGCGGCATCGGCATCCTCCTCGCGCCCGCCGAGGGCGAACGCGGCGAGGAGGTCACGGACCGGGTCGCCCGCCAGGTACTGGGCGCCCTGCGCTCCCGCCACGACGTGGTGATCGCCGACTGCGGCTCCCAGATGAACTCCGCCACCGCCGCGGCCGTCGAGGTCGCCGACCAGGCGCTGCTGCTGGTGACGCCGGACGTGGTCGCGGTCCGTGCCGCCAAACGGATGGTGCGCCTGTGGGACCGGCTCCAGATCCGCAAGGCCGAAGAGACCCTGACGGTCGTCAACCGCCACTCGCGCGCCACCGAGATCCAGCCCTCCCTCGTCGAACGCGTCACCGGCACGCGCATGGCCCGCGCCGCCGTCCCGGCCGCCTACAAGGAACTCCAGTCGGTCGTGGACGCCGGACGCCTCCAGGACCTCGACGCCCGCTCCACCGTGAAGCAGGCGCTGTGGGCGCTGGCGGGGGAGCTGGGCCTGGTGACGGTGCACGAGGGCGGGGGCGGACGGCGCCGCAAGCCGTCCTCCGACCGGGGCGCGATCGGCCTGTGGCGCAAGGGCGGCGACCGGGGCGCGGTGACCCTGGAATTCGCCGGGATGTTCCCGCTCGTGCTGGTCGTGATGGCGCTCCTGTGGGAGTGCGTCCTGTACGGCTACACGTACTCGCTCGCGGGCAACGCGGCGGACGAGGCGGCCAGGGCCGCCACCGCCGCGTACGCCGTGCGGGGCGACGTCGCGGGGGCGTGCCGGGCCGCGGGCGCCGCCCACCTGCCCGACGCCTGGAAGGGCGCGGACATCACCTGCGCTCCGGCCGGCCCGGTGATGAGGGCGACGGTCACCGCGGACGTCCCCCTGTTCTTCCCCGGCGTCAACCCGGGCTGGAGCGTGGACGGCAGCGCGGGCGCGGCGCTGGAGGTGAACGGGCCATGAGGGCAGCGCTCCGGCGCCGCGGCACCGCGCGCCCACCGGCACGGCGGACCCGCCGGTGGGGGAGAGGGCGGACCCGCCGGTGGAACGACCGCGGCGTCTCCATGCTGGAGTTCGCCGGCTTCCTGCCCGTCCTCCTCCTCATCGGCATGGCCGCCATCCAGCTCGGCCTCGTCGGCTACGGCGTCAACCAGGCCGGATCGGGCGCCCGCGCGGCCGCACGGGCGGCTTCCCAGAAGCAGGACGGGCCGGCGGCCGGCCGGGCCGCGGTGAGCGGGTGGCTGAACCCGCAGCCCGATGTGCAGCAGGGCCCCGACACCACCACCGCCACCGTCACCGTGCACGTCCCCGCCGTCATCCCCCTCTTCGGCGGCTGGGACGTCACCCGTCGCGCCACCATGCCCAACGACGACTGAAGCCCATACGCAGAGAGGAGTTGACGACAGGCATGAGCCTCCGCTCCCGTATCGCCGCCCACGACGACGGCGCAGCCGGCCGCGAGGACGGACACCTCGTCGCGGTCT
Source organism: Streptomyces sp. PSU-S4-23 (assembly GCF_055632315.1). Lineage (NCBI taxonomy): Bacteria > Bacillati > Actinomycetota > Actinomycetes > Kitasatosporales > Streptomycetaceae > Streptomyces > Streptomyces sp. PSU-S4-23. The sequence continues at coordinate 5,511,755 of NZ_JBVMUU010000002.1, forward strand.
ACCGCGCCAAGCTCCTCGAAGAGATCGACCTCGCCGAGATGTCCGGCCTCGCGGCCGCCGAACGCCGGGTCCGTCTCGAACGCGTCCTCGGCCACATCATCAGCCGCGAGGGCCCGGTCCTCTCCTCCGCCGAACGCTCCCAGCTGATCCGCCGGGTCGTCGACGAGGCCCTCGGCCTCGGCGTCCTCGAACCGCTCCTCGCCGACGCGTCCATCACCGAGATCATGGTCAACGGCCCGGACTCGATCTTCGTGGAGCGGGCCGGCCGGGTCGAACAGCTCCCGCTGCGCTTCGCCTCCACCGAGCAGCTCATGCAGACCATCGAGCGGATCGTCTCCACGGTCAACCGGCGCGTCGACGAGTCCAACCCGATGGTCGACGCCCGGCTGCCCACCGGCGAACGCGTCAACGTCATCATCCCGCCGCTCGCCCTGACCGGCCCCACCCTCACCATCCGCCGCTTCCCGCGCGCGTACACGCTCCCCGAACTCATCGGCCTCGGCTCGCTCGACGAGCAGATGCTGATGCTGCTGGCCGCGTTCGTCCGCGCCCGCTTCAACCTCATCGTCAGCGGCGGTACGGGTACCGGCAAGACGACCCTGCTCAACGCCCTGTCCGGGCTCATCCCGTCCCACGAGCGCATCATCACCATCGAGGACTCCGCCGAACTCCAGCTCCAGCAGGAGCATGTGATCCGCCTCGAGTCGCGCCCGCCGAACGTCGAGGGCAAGGGCCAGATCACCATCCGCGACCTCGTCCGCAACAGCCTCCGGATGCGGCCCGACCGCATCATCGTCGGCGAGGTCCGCGGCGGCGAGACCCTCGACATGCTCCAGGCGATGTCGACCGGCCACGACGGCTCCCTCGCCACCGTGCACGCCAACTCGGCCGAGGACGCGCTGATGCGGCTGCAGACCCTCGGCTCCATGTCCGAGGTGCTGATCCCCTTCGAGGCGCTCAAGGACCAGATCAACTCGGCGGTCGACGTGGTCGTCCAGCTCGCCCGGTACGCCGACGGCTCCCGCAAGGTCGTGGAGATCGCGCTCGTCGTCTCCCACGGCCGCGAGCAGTTCCGCATCGCCCCCGTGTCCCGGTTCGTCCCGCAGCCCCTCGGCCCCGACCGGATCGTCCGCGGCCGCTTCGAGCACCTGCCGCTGCCCCGGGCGACCGCGGAGAAGCTGTACGTCGCGAACGAGCCGCTCCCGCCGGCCTTCGGCGTCGCGGAGGCCCTCGACGCACTGACCACGAGGCAGGCCATCGGATGACCCCCGCCCGCGACGTCCGCGACGTCCGCGACGTCCACCCCGCCCACCCCGCCCACCAGGCCCGCGAGAGGAGCGAGCCGTGAACAGCCCCGCCCTCCTCGCTCTCGGCGCCACCGTCCTCACCGGCACCCTCGCCGTCGCCGGAGTGCACGTGTACGCCTCCGGCCGTGCCCAGCGACAGGCGCTCGTCGACCGGCTCTCCGGAAGCGCGACGGAACCGGCCCGCGCCGCCTCGGGCCGGGTACGGCGCTTCACGGCCGTCGACCGCAGACTGCGCCGCACCCGTCTGGGCCGCACCCTCCAGCTGCGGCTCTCGGCGACCGGACTCGACCTGACGCCGGGCGAGTTCTTCACCTACGCCACCGCCGTCGTCCTCGCCCTGTGGCTGATCGCGGCGGCCACCCTCGCCCCCTTCTTCGGCCCGATCGCCGCCCTGGTCGGCGTGTGGAGCGCGGCCATCTTCCTCAACTGGCAGCGTCAGAAACGCATCGAGGCGTTCATCAACCAGCTCCCCGACGTGGCCCGCCTGCTGGCCAACGCCACCGCCGCCGGCCTGGCCCTGCGCACGGCCCTCGCCATGGCCGCGGAGGAGCTGGAGGCCCCGGCCGGCGAGGAACTGGCGCGGGTCGCCGACCAGTTGACCCTCGGCCGCACCATCGACGACACCCTCGGCGAACTCGCCGAACGGCTCCCGTCCCGGGAGCTGATCGTCCTGGTCACCACCCTCGTCCTGGCCAACAAGGCGGGTGGCTCGGTGGTGAACTCACTGCGCAACCTCACCCAGACCCTGGAGGACCGCAAGGAGACACGGCGCGAGGTCCGCACCATGCTCTCCGAGGTCAACGCCACCGCCTTCACCGTGCCGCTGCTCGGCCTCGGCTCCCTCGTCCTGGTCAACTCCTCGAACGAGGGTGCCCTCGCCCGCGTCACCGGCTCCCCGCTCGGCCAGGGCCTGGTGCTGCTCGCGCTCGGCCTGTACACGGTCGGCTTCTTCGTCATCCGCCGGCTCGGCAAGATCGAAGTGTGAGGGGGATCACGTCATGCTGCCGCTGCTCCTCGCCCTGCTGACGGCGGTCTCGGTCGCCGGGATCCTCCTCGGGATCCGCATGATCCGCGCGGAGGCGAAGCTGCCGAGCGACCTGGCCCTAGCCCTGGAGGTGGGCGCCACCCGCGTCTCCAAGGCGGGCTCGGCGGTCGACCGGCTCGGCATGCGCTTCGCGCCGCTCGTGCTGCGCCTCATGGGCCCGCGCCGTGTCGACGCCAAGCGGCGCCGCATCGACATGGCCGGCAACCCGGGCGGGCTCACGCTCACCAGATACGCCGCCCGCCGGGCGGTCTACGGCGTCTTCGGCCTCGTCATGGGCCTGGTCTTCCTGTCGAACGGGCAGCTGCTGTTCGCGGGCGTCACCCTCGCCTTCGGGCTGTTCGCCGCCGACGCCCTGATCTGGCAGGCCATCCGCGAACGCAAGGAGGTCATCGACCGCACGCTGCCCGACTTCCTGGACGTCCTCGCGGTCGTCGTCTCGGCGGGCCTCGGCTTCCGCCAGGCGCTGGACCGGGTCGCCGAGAAGTACGAGGGCCCCTGGGCGGACGAACTGCGCATCACCCTTCGCCAGATGGACATGGGGGTCAGCCGCCGCCAGGCCTTCGACGAACTCCGCAGACGCAACTCCTCCGAGCAGGTCGCCCAGTTCGTCTCCGCCCTGCAGCAGGGGGAGGAACTGGGCTCCCCGATCGCGGAGACGCTGATCCAGCTGGCCACCGACATGCGGCGGACCGACGCGCAGAACGCCCGCCGCCGCGCCGCCAAGACGATCCCCAAGGCCACGCTGGTCACCCTGGTCTTCATGCTCCCGGCCACGATGATCCTCATCGCCACGGGCATGTTCCTGGGCTCGGGGACGGACTTCGGATCGATCCTGGGCCGATGATGAGCAGCCGCACCGGCCGCCCGACCCGCACCGGCCGCCCGACCCCCGGGTACCTGGAGGACGACGCACCGCCCCCGGCGAGCGTCCGCCTCCAGCTGAGCGCGCTCCAGGCCCTGTGCCGCCAGACCGTGGCCGTACGCCTCGCCATGGTGCTGATCGGATCCCCCTTCGCCCTGGCCAACACCCCGCACGGCGCCCCCCGCTACGCCGTCCTCGCGGCCGCCGTCCTCGGCGTCATGACGTCGTACGCCATGCTGCGCGACTGGGACCGCGTCGGCCCGCTCCTCCTCGCCCACCCGACACTGATGGCGCTGGACCTCCTCTTCGTCGCCACGCTCCTGCTCACCGCCTCCCCGGCCTCCCCCCTCGCCTACGCCGGCGTCTGCACCCCGCTCCTGTCCGGCCTGCTCTACGGCTGGCGCGGCGCGGGCGTCCTCACGGGCCTGCAACTGGGCGTGGTGCTCGGGGTGTTCCGCGCCTGGGAGCACCGGCCCGGTGCCGGTGTCAGCACCCTCCTCGTCGCCGGCTTCTGCGTGGGCGCCGGCATCATCGGTGTGACCCTGCGCAATCTGCTCTTCCGCTTCGGCGCGGCCGGCGAGGCGCTGTCGGAGGCCAACGCCCGCCTCGCGGCGGCGGAGGCCGTGGAGTCCGAACGCGCCCGGCTGGCCAGGGAGCTGCACGACTCGGTGGCGAAGACGCTGCACGGGCTGGCCCTGGCGGCCGAGGCCCTGGCGGCCTCCGCCGACCACCGCGACCCCGAGGAAGTCAAGCGCCGGGCCACCCTGGTGGCCGGCGCGGCGCGCCGGGCCGCGGCGCAGTCCCGCGACCTGCTGTCGGACCTGCGGCGCCACACCGACTTCACCACGGCGAGCCTGGACGTGCGAGCCGAACTCAGGTCGCGTCTCGGCGAGTTCGCGGCACGCGCCGGCGCGGACGCCGAGCTGAGCGGACCGCACCCGGACGCCCCGCTGCTCCTTCCGCCGATCACGGCCCGCCACGTCCTGGAGATCGTGTCGGAGGCACTGGAGAACACGCACCGCCACGCCCGTGCGACGCGCGTACGGCTCGAACTCGGCACCACCGAGGACGGCACGCTCGATCTGCGGATCGACGACGACGGTGTCGGCCTGCCCCCGGACGCGGACCCCGAAGCCCTGGCGAAAACCGGCCACTTCGGGCTGCTGGGCATGGCCGAACGGGCCGCCTCCCTCGGCGGCGGCCTCCACCTGTGCCGCTCCCCACTGGGCGGCGCCGGGATCCGACTGCGCATCCCCCTGCGCCCCACCGCTCCCCACACCCCCCAAGAGGAGGCCGCACATGCCTGACCAGGCACTTCCCGGCCCGCCCCTGCGCGTCCTCGTGGCCGACGACAACCCGGTCGTCCGGGCCGGTCTCACCGCCCTGCTGTCCGTCCACCGCGACATCGAGGTGGTGGCGGAGGCGGCGGACGGCGCCCAGGCACTCGCCTGCGCCGCCCGGCACCGCCCGGACGCCGTCCTCCTGGACCTCCGCATGCCCGGCACGGACGGCCTGACCGCCCTGCCCGAACTGGCGCGCACGGCGCCCGTGATGATGCTGACGTACAACCGGGAGCCCGAGGTGGTGGCCGAGGCCCTGCGTCGCGGCGCCTCCGGCTACCTGGTGCACGGCGAGTTCACGGCGGCCGAACTCATCACAGCGGTACGGGACCTGAGGGACGGCCGGCCGACGTTCTCCCCGGGCGTCTCCTGCCCGTCCCGCCCTGTCTCGTCTTCGCTCGGCACTTCCTACGAACCCGACGAAATCTCTTCGCACCTGCAACCATTTATGGCACAGTCGTCCACGCCCCGGCCCGCCCCCGCTGGCGGTCCGCGGCGCCGTGCCGCGGGGTGGCTGGACTTCGGCCTGAGCGCACGGGAGGTGGAGGTCATGGATCTCATCGCGGCCGGCATGAACAACCGGCAGATCGCCGCCGCCTGCTTCATCAGCGAGAAGACGGTCAAGAACCACATCAACCGCATCTTCGCAAAGCTGCACAGTTCCTCGCGCAGCGAAGCGATCGCCCACTGGCTGGGCACGGCCCGGGAGGGGTGGAGCCGATGACCCCCCGGCCTCAGGGAAGTTGGGCCCCTGGACCCACTCGCAGTGAGGGTGCTTTCACGTACCGTGTCCAGGTTGGGAGCAGCCGCACCTGGCGGGAGGGCAGGGACCGTGATGGCGAAGACGTGGCGCAGGGCCGGCGCGTGGGGGCGCACCGTGGTGTCCCGGATGCGGGGAGCCGGGCGGGATGCGGGGGCCGGGTTCGTGGAGTATGCGGGCCTGATGATCATCATTGCCGGAATCTTCACGCTGATCGACCAGATCGGTCTGGACGGAATGATTTCGGGCGCGATCCGGACCGCCGTCAGGTCCGTCACGGGCGGCGGCTGACGCTCCCGGATCTCCACGGTGATCGAGGGCAGACGCTCCCCATCTACATCTGGCTGACGGGGATCCTGCTGTTCGCCGCGTTCGCCTTTTTCGCTTTCGCTCAAGCAGCGTCCGCGCGGAATGGAGCTCAATCCGCAGCGGACGCTGCTGCGTTGGCGGCCGCGCAGGACTCACGCGACGAGTTGATGACCGGCCTTCAAACGGCCATCGGCCACGACGACAACTGGCTGGACTGGCTGAAGGGCGATCTCTTCCAGGGCACGGGAGCCACCGCCGCGGCCGAGCGGCTCGCCGCGGAGAACGACTCCACCGTGCAGGGCGGCGCGGTCCGCACCATCGTCAACGGCTACCCCGGATACCGGGTGGCCATCGAGACGCGCTACACGGTCGGGAAATCCATCATCCCGGGCACCGAGACGCGGCACGCCACGGCCGAGGCCACCGCGGTGATTCAACCGCGTTGCACCTTCGCGCCGGACGCCGATCCGAAGAAGCCCGTGCAGTTGGACTGCAGCGGCGATCTCGTCGACATCAACCCCGAAGATTTCCAATCGGGGGACCTTCCCGACGCGTCCGTGCTGTTCTCTGTGCATCTGGCCGAGTGAGAGGAAGCCGTACTGATGGATCTCCGGCACACCATGAAGGGTCGCAGGGTGCTGTCCGCGCTGGCGATCACGACCGGGCTGCTCTTCACGGTGGCCGGCTGCGGTGGAGGAGACGGCGGTGGGAAGTCCGGTGGAGCGTCGTCCTCGAGCAAGTCCCCTGCCGGAGGCAGTGGCAGCCAGGCCGGGCAGTCTTCCGGGCCCGCTGCGGAGCAGGCGCTGGCCGAGGTGAAGAGCGGTGACATCACACTCGCCGTCACCTCCGCGGTTCGCGACCAGGGCGGCTTTGTGACGGTGAGCGGCACGGTCACCAACAGCGGCGGCCAGTTCTGGATCGCGGCCAACTGGCGTGGCGACGAGCGGGAGCTGAGCAGGAACGGCGCCTCCTTGGCCGGGGCGTCCCTGATCGACAGCAAAGGCAAGAAGAAGTACCTCGTTCTGCGGGACACCCAGGGGCGCTGCCTCTGCACCAAGTTCGACGGCGGTGGGGTGGACGCAGGCAAGTCGGCCGAATGGTTCGCCCAGTTCCCCGCCCCACCCGAAGACACCACCAAGGTCGACTTCCAGGTCGGCGCCATGCCTCCCGCCTCCATCGAGATCTCCCAGGGGTGAACGACATGCCCCTCATCCCCCGTCTCACCGCCCTCTCCCTCCTCTCGGCCCTCACCTTGGCCAGCGGCCCCGCGGCCGTCGCCGCCGACGGCCCCAGCCAGCCGCCCGGTACCGTCACCACCTCCCCGCCCCCGTCCGTCGACCCGTCCAGCCCGGGGCTGAAGCTCGCCGACGGGGCCACGCTCGCGCCCGCCAAGGTGCTGGACATCAAGTCCGTCGTGGAGGACCTCGGCGGTGAGGAGCGCCGCGAGGACACCGCTGAGAACGTGACGGTCGCGCTTCAGGCGGAGGTGTTGTTCCCCAAGGACAGCGCCAAGCTGAACCCGGAGGCCCGCTCCCGCATCGACGCGATCGCGGAGGAGATCAAGAAGCAGAACGCGACGAACGTCCGCGTCTTCGGCTTCACCGACAACCTGGGCTCGTACGCCCACGGCCTGGTCCTGTCCCGGCAGCGCGCCGAGGCGGTCCACGACCGGCTGGCCGTGACCCTGGGCGGGGACATCACCTTCGAGGTGCGCGGCTACAGCGAGGACTACCCGATCGCGGACAACTCCTCGGAGGAGGGCCGCCGCAAGAACCGCCGGGTGGAGGTGTCGTTCCCGAGGGGGACGTCGAGCGGCGCCGCCACACAGGGGTCGGGCGCCTGACACCGGTCCCCGCGGCCATCGAGCGATGGGCAGATCTGTTCCGGTCGCTGCCTCACCCGGGCCTGGTCAAGGTCGCCGTTGCCGGAACGGAACTGCCGATCGGTCGGTCGCCTGGGCCGCACCGGGTGCGGGGGGAGGGGCGTGGCGAACGGGGCTGGTGCGGCTCTGTGAGTAGCTTGGGCGGCGGGTGCTGGGAACCGACGGCGGCGAGGTGCGCGGTGCGGAAGATCGTCCTGATGATGTCCATGTCCCTGGACGGGTACAGCGAGGACCCGGACCGCGAGATCGGCTGGAGCCGGGTCGACGACGAGCTGCGTCAGCACTTCAACGACGTCCTCATGGAGATGGGCGCCTTCCTCAGCGGGCGCGTGACCTACGAGCTGATGGCGGATCACTGGCCCACCGCCGACGCCGACCCGCAGGCGTCGGCGCCCGTGGCCGAGTTCGCGCGGATCTGGCGGAACATGCCGAAGGTCGTGTTCACCCGGACCCTGGAGCACGCCGGCTGGCACACCACCGTCGTCCGGGACGTCGTCGTCGAGGACATCCTCGCGCTCAAGGCCCAGGACGGCGGTGACCTCGCCCTCGGCGGCGCCGACCTCGCCGCCGAGTTCCTGCGGCACGGCCTCGTCGACGAGTTCCGTGTGTACGTCCATCCGGTCCTCGCCGGCCGGGGCAAGCGGCTCTTCCCCGAGGCCGACGGCCTGACTTTTCTTCGTCTGAAGGACACCCGGCGGTTCGGCAACGGTGTGGTGCTGCTGCACTACGAACGTGACGCGGCCGGCGGCCGGTAAAGGTGTTGTCCGCTGCGGTCCGGCTCTGTAGGAAGGCCGCATGACTGGACTCGGTGCGGTGTTCCGGCCCCAACTGCCTCCCGAGCGGCTGCGCGCCATCGCGCGGCTCGCGGACGAGTCGGGCCTCCAGGAGCTGTGGCTGTGGGAGGACTGCTTCCTGGAAGGGGGGATCTCGGCCGCGTCCGCCGCGCTCGCCTGGACCGAGCGGCTGCGCGTGGGCGTGGGACTGCTGCCCGTGCCGCTGCGGAACGTGGCGGTCGCCGCGATGGAGGCGGCCACGCTGGAGCGGATGTTCCCGGGGCGGTCCGTCCTGGGTGTCGGACACGGCGTCCAGAGCTGGATGGGACAGGTCGGCGCCCGCGCCGAGTCGCCCGTGACGCTGCTGCGCGAGTATCTCGACGCGCTGCGGGCGCTGCTCCGCGGCGAGCGGCTGACCACGGACGGACGGTACGTCAGACTGGACGGCGTCGCGCTGGACTGGCCGCCGGCGGAGGCGGTCCGCATCCTCGCCGGGGCCACCGGTCCGCGGTCGCTGCGGCTGTCCGGCGAGGCGGCCGACGGCACGATCCTCACGGCGGCCACGGCGCCGGAAGGCGTCCGGCGGGCGCGCCGGCTCATCGACGAGGGCCGGGAGGCGGCGGGGCGTACCGATCCCCACCACGTCGTCGTCTACCTCCACACGGCCACCGGTCCGGACGCCGCCGCCCGGCTGCGCGCCGAGATGGAGGCGTCCGGGGAGGACCCGCTGCCGGAACACGGGGTGGCCGGGGACGCGGACGCCGTCGCCAAGGCCGTGCAGCGGCTCGCGGAGGCGGGCGCCGACACCGTGGTCCTGCAGCCGACCGCGGACGAGCCGGATCCGGAGGCGTTCATTCGCTTCGCGGCCCGCGAGGTACGCCCCCTCGTGCCGTAGGCGCGGTCGGTGCCGGGCGGCGCGGCACCCGGCGCCGGGAAATTCGGTCGCCTTCCCTCCCCGGTTGTTGGAAGGATCACGCCATGACCGCCGGCCGTACCTTCGAGGACCTCGTCCGTGAGGCCGTCGACGCTCCCGTCGACGGCTGGGACTTCTCCTGGTTCGAGGGGCGGGCCACGGAGGAGCGGCCTCCGTGGGGGTACGCGCGGTCGATGGCGGCGCGGCTGGCGCGCGTGAGCGCCGCGCTCGACGTGCAGACCGGGGGAGGGGAGGTCCTGGGCTCCGCCCCGGCGTTCCCGCCGCTGACCGTCGCCACCGAGGGCTGGCCGCCCAACGTGGCCAAGGCCGCCGCGTTGCTCCACCCGCGCGGTGCCGTGGTCGTCGCCTCGCCGGAGGACGCGCCGCTGCCGTTCGCGGACGCCGCCTTCGACCTGGTGACCAGCCGCCACCCGGTGCGCACCCACTGGCGCGAGATCGCCCGCGTCCTGCGGCCGGGCGGCATGTACTTCTCCCAGCAGGTGGGCCCGGCGAGCGCCTTCGAACTCGTCGAGCACTTCCTGGGACCGCAGCCGCAGGAGGTCCGCCGGGCCCGTGACCCCCGGCGCGCGCGGGCCGAGGCCGAGACGGCCGGACTGGAGGTCACCGATCTCCGGGAGACGCGGCTGCGCATGGAGTTCGGTGACATCGGCGCCGTCGTCCACTTCCTGCGCAAGGTGATCTGGATGGTTCCGGGCTTCACCGTGGAGCAGTACGCGGACCGGCTCCGGTGCCTGCACGAGCGGATCGAGACCGAGGGGGCCTTCGTCGCCCACAGCACCCGTTTCCTGATCGAAGCCCGCAAACCGGGGGAACGGGGGTGAGGCCGGTGTCCATATGCCGGGACGTCCGCACGGGGTTTCCACATCGTTATGGACAGCGGCTCGCTTCGCGCCCATGACTCACGTAAGTTCAGACCAAGGTAATTCGCGCAAGCAAAGCTGCGCGGGTGGCACCGTGCAGTGGAGGGGGCTGTGCGGTGCCGTGAACACCGCGCCGAGCCGCCCTCAGTCGTCCTGTACGGCGACCCGTACGCCGCGCCGTATCCCCCAGCGTTCCATCGCCCCGGCCTCCGCCTCCAGTGCGTGGCGTGCGCGGGGACGGGGCAGGCCGATGCGCCCCGGCCGCATCGTCCGTACCGCCACGACCCGCAAGTTCCGGTCGAGATAGGCGACATCGATCGCGAACCGCATCCCCAGCGTGTGGACCGCGCTCGCGGGACTCAGCAGCAGCGCTCCCTCGATCCCGTCGCGCCCGAGCAGTCCGCGCCGCCGGGCCCGCGCTGAGCGGGCGAGCTCCAGGGGTATGGGATCAGGCGTCCCGGGTGTTGTGAGCATGGCCATGGCTGCGAAGTTAGCGACGGCGTCAAGCGCCCGCCCTCCCCTGCGGTCACCCGCCTGGAGGACGTGGGACATGTCACCGAGTGCCGCACAAGCCCACCCAAACCCCTTGGATCCCTCAGGATCCCGCCGGATTCCCCTGGAAACCGCAGCGAGAGGGCCGCGGCCGCCTGTGAATGAGCGCTTCCGGGATGACCGGGGTGTTGTCGGACGGTTGCGGAGAGTAGTTTTGGCACGGCAATGCGCGCAGCATCACTTACGAAGGGTTATGGTGGAAGCCCCCCCTCGGGCCGGTCCGTCTCCCCCCCACGGACCGGCCCGTTTTCTGTGCCCGTCTCTTTTCCCGCTCCTCTCTTCCCCTCCTCTCTTCCCGCTCCTCTCTTCCCCCGGTCTTCCCCCCGGTCTTCCCCCCGGCCGAACGTCCGGCTCGCCTGTCGCGCCGGAGCGGCGAGCCCGTTCCGGTCCGCCTGCCAGGTCCGCCTGCCCGGCCCGCCCGACACCCCCGTACCAGCCCCTCGGGAGGCCGCCCCGCGTATCTCCCCAGAAGGGCCACCCTCGTGCAAACGGCCCAGAACACCGGCCACCCGGGCCCCCGTTCACGGCCGGAACCCCGGCCGGGGCCCCGGCGCCCGTGGGCCGGGCGGGGGCCTTGCGGGGGTAGGCTTCGGCTCCGGGGACCCCCGTCTGACGGGGTCCGGGGACCGCCATCTGACGGGGATCGCGCACGCCCGCACCTGTCTGATCCGCACGGAGGGGCTGACAATCACGTGAACCTGCGCGACAAGCTGCGCGGCCTGCTGGTCAGGTTGTACGCACGCCGGGTGGAAGGCCACCTGGACCACGCTCAGGTGCCCAAGCACATCGGCGTCGTCATGGACGGCAACCGGCGCTGGGCGAAGGCGGCGGGCTCGACCACCGCGCAGGGTCACCGGGCCGGGGCCGACAAGATCGAGGAGTTCCTCGGCTGGTGTGCCGAGACGGACGTCGAGGTCGTCACCCTCTGGCTGCTGTCGACCGACAACTTCGACCGGCCGAAGGAGGAGCTGGTCCCGCTCCTCGGGATCATCGAGGACGTCGTACGCTCCCTCGCGGCCGACGGCCGCTGGCGCGTGCACCACGTGGGCGCGCTCGACCTGCTGCCCGGGCAGATGCAGACCGTCCTCAAGGAGGCCGAGGCGGCCACCGCGCACGTCGACGGGATACTCGTCAACGTCGCCATCGGCTACGGCGGACGCCAGGAGATCGCCGACGCCGTGCGGTCGATGATCCTCGACGCCCGCGACAAGGGCACCTCGATGGAGGACCTCGCCGAGTCCGTCGACATCGACATGATCGGCCGCCACCTCTACACCAGTGACCAGCCCGACCCCGACCTGGTGATCCGTACGAGTGGCGAGCAGCGGCTGTCCGGATTCATGCTGTGGCAGACCGCCCATTCGGAGTACTACTTCTGTGAGGTCTTCTGGCCGGCCTTCCGCAAGGTCGACTTCCTGCGCGCCCTGCGTGACTACGCGGCGCGACACCGCCGCTACGGCGGCTGACCCGCCACGTCGTATCACCCCCCTGGGGGAAGGCGTCACACGGAGTTCACCGGCGCGCCGTCATGGCCCGTGGCATGGCCACGCGCGTTCGAGGGCATAAGGCAAGCAGGTCGACACCCGAACCACGGGTGCCGTATCTCAGCGGGCGGCTCGGGGCCGTCCGCCCGGGAGGCCCTTTGCATCAGCCCGACCGTGCGGCCACTGCACGGAGGAAGCAGCGGAGGGCCGGTTCCCGGCCCGTGCGACGCGGCCGGCAACCGGCCGCCTTCCTCCCGCCCGCCCTCCCGGATTCCCTTCTCGTCGCTCCCCGACCTCATCCGAGGGGGTACGTCCTTCCGTGGTGACCAGCACAAAGCGCCACAAGCCAGACCGGCGCACCTATGTTCTCGACACCAGCGTCCTGCTGGCCGACCCGAACGCCATGAGCCGCTTCGAGGAGCACGAGGTCGTGCTGCCCGTCGTCGTGGTCACGGAGCTGGAGGCCAAGCGGCACCATCCCGAACTCGGCTACTTCGCCCGGCAGGCGCTCCGCCTGCTCGACGACTACCGTGTCCGGTACGGCCGTCTCGACGCCCCCATCCCGATCGGGGACCTCGGTGGGACCCTCCGGGTCGAGCTCAACCACTCGGACCCCAGCGTGCTGCCCACCGGCTACCGCCTGGGGGACAACGACTCCCGCATCCTCGCGGTCGCCCGCAACCTGCAGGCGGAGGGGTTCGACGTCACCGTCGTGTCGAAGGACCTCCCGCTGCGGATCAAGGCGTCCTCCGTCGGCCTTCTCGCCGAGGAGTACCGCGCGGAGCTGGCCATCACGGACTCCTCCGGCTGGACCGGGATGTCCGAACTGAGCCTGTCCGGCGAGCAGGTGGACATCCTCTTCGACGAGGGGCACGTCTACGTCCCCGAGGCCGCGGACCTCCCCGTGCACACCGGCCTGACGATCCAGTCGGAGCGGGGCAAGGCGCTGGGGCGCGTCACGGCGGAGGGCAACGTCCGTCTCGTCCGCGGCGACCGGGAGGCGTTCGGCATCAAGGGCCGCAGCGCCGAACAGCGGATCGCCCTGGACCTGCTGCTCGACCCGGACGTCGGGATCGTCTCGATGGGCGGCCGGGCCGGCACCGGCAAGTCGGCGCTGGCGCTGTGCGCGGGCCTGGAGGCGGTGCTGGAGCGCAGGCAGCACCAGAAGGTGATGGTCTTCCGGCCGCTGTACGCGGTCGGCGGGCAGGAGCTCGGTTATCTGCCGGGCACCGAGGCCGAGAAGATGAGCCCCTGGGCGCAGGCCGTCTTCGACACGCTGTCCGCGGTCACCAGCCGCGAGGTCATAGAAGAGGTCACCGCGCGCGGGATGCTGGAGGTCCTCCCGCTCACCCACATCCGCGGCCGCTCGCTCCATGACGCGTTCGTGATCGTGGACGAGGCCCAGTCGCTCGAACGGAACGTCCTGCTGACCGTTCTGTCCCGGATCGGCGCGAATTCACGGGTGGTGCTGACCCATGACGTCGCCCAGCGGGACAACCTGCGCGTCGGCCGGTACGACGGGGTCGTCGCCGTCGTGGAGAAGCTGAAGGGGCATCCGCTCTTCGCGCACGTCACGCTCACCCGGTCCGAGAGGTCCCAGATCGCCGCCCTTGTGACCGAAATGCTGGAGGAAGGGCAGATCTGACCGAAGTGCTCAACTTGGGCTGATTACCCGCAGGTTGGCGTCGTCCGGCAAAGGCTAGAGCCTAGCCGGGCGGCGCCTTCACATGTGGTGGATCCTGAGAATCCCCTGGGTCAAACGGGATGTGAGCTTTCACACGCAACACGGAATTGCCACCCGGTGTCGGGTTACGGCAGAGTCTCACTCCTGTCAGGCCCCGCATACGACACATCGGTACCCCCAGCGGTACGGCACAACTGAAGCATCCAGAACTCCATAGGGCCGTCGTATGCCGCCCGAGCACCACGCGGCGCTCCCGTGCCGGGAGTTGCCCACCGGGCCCGTGCCTCCCGTGACCCCGCTAGTTGGGAGGCCAGCGTCAGGGGCACGATTGCGTCCGCCAGGGTCACCGAAGCGGGCGATGCTGGAAGGAAACCGTGTGAGCCGGATTTCGGTCCGGGGATTCGCAGTGGCCTCGGCCACGGCGGTCACCGCTGTCGGAAGCGTCGTCGGGGTTGCCTCGGGCAGCACCGCGCAGACCAACGACGCCGAGGCGACGGCAAGCGACTCGACGCTCCTCGCAGACATACCCGCCGGCCAGCAGGCCCAGGTGCAGACGGCGTCCCTGACGCAGCAGGCCGACGCGCAGGCCATCGCCGCGGACGCCAGCGCCAAGAAGGACGCCGAGGCGGCGGCACGCAAGCAGGCGGCCGCGGACGCGATCGCCAAGCAGAAGGCCGCGCAGAAGGCGGAAGAAGAGGCCAAGGCGCGCAAGGAGGCGGAGGCCAAGGCCAGTCGCGACGCCGTGCGCTCCGCGTCCAGCTTCGCCGTCCAGAGCTCTTACACCGTGTCGCAGATCCAGGCGATGGCGCGGCAGATGGTGCCGAGCGGCCAGTTCCAGTGCTTCAGCAACATCGTGGACCACGAGTCCAGCTGGAACTACCGGGCCGTCAACGCCTCCTCCGGTGCCTACGGCCTCTTCCAGGCCCTGCCGGGCTCCAAGATGGCCTCCGTCGGCGCCGACTGGCAGACCAACCCGGCCACGCAGATCAAGTGGGGCCTGAACTACATGAACAGCCGCTACGGCAGCCCGTGCGAGGCATGGTCGTTCTGGCAGGCCAACCACTGGTACTGAGTCGCGACTCCGCCCGCGGGCGGCCACTCAACCTCCCGCAGCCCCTCACCGTCTATGGGTGAGGGGCTGCGGCCGTTCACCGCCGTGGGGCCCGGCCCTGTACGGTCGGATCCGTGAACTCCAGGGGGGAGTGGTGGGGGGCACCCGCGGACACGGGGGAAGAGGACGGATCATGTCGGTAGTGCCAGGGTGGCTCGCTCGGCTCGGCGCCGGACTGACCCAGATGGGGGAGCGGCTGGACGAACGCCGTGCCGAGGTCGAGAAGGAGAGCGCCGAGCCCGAGCCGCCCGCGGCGCCGGACCGCGTTCCGCCACCCCCCGCGTACGCACCCGCAGTCGTGCCGCGCCCGCACCCCGTCGAGGCGGTGCCGTGGGGCGTGCGGGTCGCGGCGGAGGCGGGCTGGCGGGTGCTCGTCCTCGCGGGCACCGTCTGGGTGCTGATGCGGGTCATCAGCGCCGTGCAACTGGTGGTGCTGGCCTTCGTGGCCGCGCTGCTCATCACGGCGCTGCTGCAGCCGACCGTGGCACGGCTGAAACGGCACGGCGTGCCCCGCGGGCCGGCGACCGCGCTGACCGCCGTTCTCGGCTTCGTCATCATGGGCCTGATCGGCTGGTTCGTGACGTGGCAGGTCATGGAGAACATCGACTCGCTCTCCAACCAGATCCAGGACGGCATCGACGAGTTGCGCAAGTGGCTGCTGAACAGCCCCTTCCACGTCACCGACAAGCAGATCAACGAGATCGCCAAGAACCTGCGCGAGGCGATCGGCGCCAACACCGACCAGATCACTTCGGCGGGCCTGGAAGGCGTGACCGTCATCGTGGAGGCGCTGACCGGCATCCTCCTGACGATGTTCTCCACCCTCTTCCTGCTGTACGACGGCCGGCGCATCTGGGAGTGGACGCTGAAGCTGGTCCCCGCGGCGGCGCGGCCGGGGGTGGCGGGTGCAGGCCCGCGGGCATGGCGCACGCTGACGGCCTACGTCCGCGGCACGGTGATCGTGGCCCTCATCGACGCGATCTTCATCGGCCTGGGGATCTACTTCCTGGACGTCCCCATGGCGGTGCCACTGGCCGTCTTCATCTTCCTGTTCTCCTTCATCCCCCTGGTGGGCGCGGTGGCGTCGGGCGCGCTGGCGGTGGTGGTGGCGCTGGTGACGCAGGGCGTCTTCACCGCCATCATGACGCTGGCCGTGGTCCTCGCCGTCCAGCAGATCGAGGGCCACATCCTGCAGCCGTTCATCCTGGGCCGGGCGGTCCGGGTCCATCCGCTGGCGGTGGTGCTGTCGGTGACGGCCGGCGGGATGATCGCGGGGATCGGCGGCGCGGTGGTCGCGGTGCCGCTGGTGGCGGTGACGAACACCGTGGTGGGCTATCTGCGGTCGTACTCGGCCGCCGTCGCGGCGCAGCAGAGGCCGCAGCGGACGGCGGAGCAGATGCCGCAGCAGACGGCCCCACCGCCGTCCGACGTCGTCTCGTAGGGGCCGCGCGCACCCGAGAGGGGCGGCACACGGCGTCGGGCCCCGTCCACCGCACGGTGGACGGGGCCCGAGGCGGCCGCCGCCGGCTACTCCGCCAGGACCGCCTCCGCGTCCAGGGTCACACCCACCGCGTGGATCACCGCGGCGATCTTGAATGCCTCCTGGACGACCTCACGCTCCACGCCGGCCTTCCGCAGCACCTGCTCGTGCGAGTCCAGGCACGAGCCGCAGCCGTTGACCGCCGACACCGCGAAACACCACAGCTCGAAGTCGGTCCTGTCGACCCCGTGGTTGCCGATGACGTTCATCCGCAGGCCCGCGCGCAGATTGCCGTACTCGTGGTCCGACAGCAGGTGGCGCGTGCGGTAGAAGACGTTGTTCATCGCCATGACGGCGGCCGCGGACTTCGCCGCGGTGTACGCCTCCGGCGTGAGGTTCGCCTTCGCCTCCGGCTCCAGCTCGCGCAGCACGATCGGGGACCGGGAGGCGATGGCCGTGGCCAGCACCGTGCCCCACAGCTGCTGCGTGGGCAGGCCGGAGTTGCCGATGACCGAGCCGAGGTTGAGCCTCAGGTCCTTGGCGTGGTCCGGTACGGCGGCCTTGAGGGAGTCGAGAGACATCGGCTCACTCACCGGCCAGCAGCTTGACCGGGTCGAGCGTCTCGTCGCCCTTGGCCCAGTTGCACGGGCACAGCTCGTCGGTCTGCAGGGCGTCCAGGACCCGCAGGACCTCCTTGGGGTTCCGGCCGACGGAACCGGCGGTCACCATGGTGAACTGGATCTCGTTGTTCGGGTCGACGATGAAGACGGCGCGCTGCGCGAAACCGTCCTCGCCCTCGATGCCCAGCGCGCGCATCAGCTCGTGCCTGGAGTCCGCCATCATCGGGAACGGCAGGTCGCGCAGGTCGTCGTGGTCCTTGCGCCAGGCGTGGTGCACGAACTCGGAGTCACCGGAGAAGCCGAGGATCTGGGCGTCACGGTCGGCGAACTCGTCGTTCAGCTTGCCGAAGGCCGCGATCTCGGTCGGGCACACGAAGGTGAAGTCCTTGGGCCAGGCGAAGACGATCTTCCACTTGCCCTCGTAGGTCTTGTGGTCGATCTGCTCGAACTCCTTGCCCTTCTCCAGCGAGACGCAGGCGGTCAGTTCGAACTCGGGGAACTTGTCACCGACAGTGAGCACGGGCTCTCCTTGCAGCGAGGAGACATCCCGGTCACAGGCTGTCTCCCATGGGTTGGACGATCGTGATCCTGGCACAGAGTGCATTGATCAGGGAAATAGCTACACTCGGTCATGTTGATCGAGATCGGCTATCAGTGACTATGAGTAAGGGGTACGGTCTTGACCCCGATCAGGACCCATGGGCGCCGCCAGCCCAGTCTCGCCCAGCTGCGCGCCTTCGCGGCCGTCGCCGAGCACCTCCACTTCCGCGACGCCGCCGCCGCGATCGGCATGAGCCAGCCGGCGCTGTCGGGCGCCGTCTCCACCCTGGAGGAGATCCTGGGCGTCACCCTGCTGGAGCGCACCACCCGCAAGGTGCTGCTCTCGCCCGCCGGTGAGCGCCTCGCCGTACGGGCCAAGGCGGTGCTGCACGAGGTCGGCACGCTCATGGAGGAGGCCGAGGCCGTCCGGGCGCCCTTCACCGGAGCGCTGCGGCTCGGGGCGATCCCTACCGTGGCGCCCTATCTGCTGCCGACCGTCCTCCGGCTCGTGAACGACCGCTACCCGCACCTCGACCTCCAGGTCCACGAGGAGCAGACCGCCAGCCTCCTGGACGGGCTCACCAGCGGCCGTCTCGACCTGCTGCTGCTCGCCGTCCCCCTCGGCGTTCCCGGCGTCGTCGAACTCCCCTTGTTCGACGAGGACTTCGTGCTCGTCACCCCGCTCGACCACTGGCTCGGAGGCCGCGAGGGGATCCCCAGGGAAGCCCTGCGCGAGCTGAACCTGCTGCTCCTCGACGAGGGGCACTGCCTGCGGGACCAGGCCCTCGACATCTGCCGCGAGGCCGGGCGCGGGGACTTTCCGGTGACCACGACCGCGGCCGGACTGTCCACCCTCGTGCAGCTCGTCGCCGGCGGACTGGGCGTCACCCTGCTGCCCCGTACGGCCCTCAGGGTCGAGACCACCCGCAGCGACCAGCTCCTCACCGGCTACTTCGCGGATCCGGCGCCCACCCGGAGCGTCGCCCTCGCCATGCGCACGGGCGCCGCCCGGGGCGCGGAGTACGAGGAACTGGCGCAGGCCCTCCGCGAGGCCATGCGGCCACTGCCCGTGCGGGTGTGGGCGCCCGGCTCCTAAGAATCCGCGGACAACCGCCGTTGCACTTCCGGTCATTTGTGCGCCGCAACACGTCCCGGGAACGGCGAGAGAACGCAACTTCCGTCACCTACCGCGACTTTCACCGGGAAATCCACCCGGACTGATACACATACCCCCTCGGCGTGACGCGTCAGGCACATGTGCGACATTCCAAGGGGAGTTGTGACGGGCATATGGGATTCCCCTGAGCGGGACGGATACGACCTGCTGTCGCGCGCGGTGACGCGCCACGCACACGAGAAGGGCGATGGCGGCCTGAGGGTTTCCGGGCGGCCGGGGGGAGTCGTCCATATCCGTGACGGCCTCGTCGTCGCCGTCGCGAGCCCCGGCGCCCCCGGCCCCGGAACGCTGCTGCTGCGTTCCGGCCGGTCCGGCGCCGGGGCGGCCGCCCTGCGGGTCGTGCGGGTGATGGCGATGCAGGACGCGGTCTTCGCGATCCTCGCCGGGCAGGTGGACGGCTGCGAGGCGATCGAGGACCCCGCCGAACCCCCCGAGGCACTGGCCGTCGGGGAGACGCCCGCGCGGTTGCTGCACCAGGCGGCGCGCAGGCTGGCCGCGCTCGACGTCCTGCCGCATCCGGTACGGCCCGACCGGGAGCGCCCGCTGCCCGCCGTCGAGGCGGACCTCGCCCGACTCGGCGCCGTGCAGCGGGAGGTGATGCTCCACGCGGACGGCCGCCGCACGGCTCGGGACATCGCCTTCAGCACCGGGCGCGCGGTCTACACGGTCACCGTCGAGATGGCCCGCCTGCTGGGCGCGGGCTACCTCGAGTGCGTCGCGTCGGCCGCGCCGGCGGTCCGGATACCGGGCCATGTACCGGCCGAGGGGCTGCGCCCGCGGATGCCCCCGCGGACGCCCCCGCGGACGCCCCAGCGGGTGGAACCGCGGGCGGAACCGCAGGGCGCGGCCGCACCCGGCCCCGAGCGTGCCGCGCCTCCCCCTCCGCCTCCGGCGCCCGTCCTGCCCCGCCGCACCCCAGGCGCCAGCGGCATCGCCGAGACGCCCGCCACCGAAGGGAACGGGCCGCGCCGGAAAGGGTTCTTCCGGCTGCGGAGCGGAACCGCGAGATGACCACGAGCCGAGCACGAACCGACCACGACCCGCATATGCGCACGACGCACATACGCGGTCACCGATGAATGATGCACAGGGAGTTGAGACCATGGACCACACGGCGCTGGCGCTGGAGATGCGCGGCCTGCGCGATCAGGTGACGGGAATCACCGACACCGCGGTCGCGGCGGCCGACGGACTGCTCATCGCCGCCGACACCGCGAACGGCATCGATCCCGAGGGGCTCGCCGCACTGGCCGCGGCCGGCATCGGGCTCGCCCGGCGCACCACCGAGGCGACCGCCCGGGGCACCCTGCAGGGAACCGTGGCATACGGCAGCCACGGCTGCGCCGCCTTCTACGCCGTCGGCGACACCGCCCTGATGGTCGTGCTCGGTGACGAGGGGATGGACCTGGACCGGCTGCACCTGGCGACCCGGCCGGCCATCGACCGCATCGGCTCGATCCTCACCGCGACGGCACCCGAGGGAGTATGAGGGGATGGCGACGAAGCGTATGACTCAGAGCTTCTCCGACCAGGTGCTGGGCCTGGTCAAGACCCTCCGCTCCGAGGCCCCCGACTGTGTGGCCGCGGGTGTGGTCGACATGGCGACGGGCATGCTGCTGTCGTACGAGACCGTGGACAACCACCCGCCCGAGGTCCTCGACCTCCTGGCGGGCGCGACCCTCGACCTGTTCCAGGGGCGCACGGTGGTGATGATCGAGGACGTGTTCAAGGAGCGCCGCGGGGTCAGCGGCGACAACCACTTCTTCCAGGAGATCCTCGTCAACAGCGACCACCTCACCCATCTGTTCGTGCGCATGAACGAGCAGCAGGACGTCGTCGCCGTGGTCGTCTGCCGCAAGTCGGTGAACGTCGGCATGCTCTTCGCCCAGGTCCGCCGGGTGGTGAAGGAATACAGCCTGTGAACGCGTGTGGGCCCCCTCCCAGCGGGGAGGGGGCCCACACGGCCGGCCCGGCCGGTCACTCGGTGCGCAGACCGTCCGGCCGCATCAGCCGCAGCAGCGGCGGCAGGCTGAGCACCGTCACCACCAGCACGACCGCCGCGCCGCTGCCGGTCATCGCCAGCAGGCTCGCCCAGTCCACGCTCACCGTGGCGCCGACCATCTTCAGCAGGACCGCGCCCAGCGTGAGACCCACCACCGACGCCAGCAGCAGGCCCAGCGCGATCGGGATCGCCGTCTGCCACAGCACCGACAGGCTCAGCGTGCGGCGCCGGGTGCCGAAGGCGACCAGCGACGACAGCAGCTTCCTGCGTTCGCGCAACTGCTCCAGCTGCGAGACCAGCAGACTCGCCCCGATCAGCGCCAGCACACAGGCCGCGCCCACGAACAGCCCGGTGCGGATGGAGGCGAAGCGCACGGACTCCCTGGAGGTCGCCCAGGTGTTGGGCATGGAGAGCGGAGCGAGCCGCGCCGCGGTGTTCCGCACATAGTCCCGCGCGTCGGGCACCGAGGGGTCCACCCCGATGTACAACTGCCTGTCGAACGCCGCAGCCGCCTTCGCGGACAGGGCGCCGCGGGTGATCAGGAAGCCGCCGCGCTCCGACCCGGTCGGGTCGTTGCCCGCCCGGGCCTGCTTCAGCGTCCGCGGTACCGTCCAGGCGACCTCCTTGCCCTTGTCGCCGTTGGCGTAGGACGGATCGAAGTACAGGGTCCGGCCGGGCTTGGCCAGCTCCGCGGTGCCGGTGTCGAACACGGCACCCTGCACGGCGAAGACGTCGCCCTCGCGGCACGAGGGGAGCGGCGCCGTCTCGCGCAGGGCCTCGCAGGTGCCCACCGTGACCTGGGTGGTGTTGTCCGGGTCCTTGGCCCGGTCGCCGACATAGGATTCCGAGAACGCTATGACCCGGCGTACGCCCTTGGTGTTCCGCATCTCCCGGGCGGCCGGGTCGAGCGGAGCGCCGCTCGGCAGGGAGACCTGCATCTGGGCCCGCGTCAGGTCGCGTCCCGTCGACGCCCTGTAGTCGCCCTCCACACCGGCGAACAGCATCTGCAGCGCGACCGCACCGGCCACCGCCACCGCGACGCCGTTGACCATACGCGCCGCGGTGCCGCTGCTCAGCTGGAGCCTGCGGACGGCCAGTTGCCATGACACCCCGCCGGCGTCGAGCCGGGCGACGACCGCTTCGACGACCCAGGGCAGCAGTGCGGTGATGCCGACGAGCAGGAACATGACGCCGCCGACGACCAGGTACTGGTTGAAGTTCCCGTTGTCGTTGCCCTTCCCGACCATCGGGTAGAGCATGGCGAGCCCGGCCAGTGGCAGCAGCAGCCGCCACCACAGCCGGCGCCGTGCGGGCCTGGCCGTGCGGACCACGCCGAGCGGCTCGATGACCACACCGCGCAGCGCGAGCAGGGTGACGAGCACCGCGGCCGTGGGGACGGCCACCGCGACCAGCAGCGCCAGCGCGGGCGCCGGGTTCAGGTAGCTGGGGAAGACGCTGATGCCGAAGACTTCCACCTGCGCGACGAGCTGACGCCCGATCAGGAAGAAGCCGACGCCCAGCAGCAGCCCGAACAGGGACCCGGCGAGGGCCTCCCCGGCGGCGATCCGCCGGGTCATGCCGCTGTCGGAGCCGACCAGACGCAGGGCGGCCAGCCGCCGGTCGCGCCGCTCGCCGCCGAACCGCACGGCCGCCGCGATGAAGACCCCGACGGGCATGAGCAGCACCACGAAGACGACCAGGACCAGCAGGAGCAGAACGGGATCCCACGGCTCGGAGCCGGGGTCGGCGCCGCCGAAGCTGTTGATACGGGCCACGTACGGGGGCGCGATGTGCGCCGCCAGTCCCTTGGCGCCCGCGTAGTAGGCGAGTTCCTGGGAACCGATGAGGCCGCTCTCCCCGATGGTCCCGGCGATCCGGTACGGCAGCCGCTCCCGCAGCAGCTTCCCGTCTCCGGATGTGAGCAGCTCCTTCAGAGCGGGGGAGACCACCATCTCGCCCGGCGCCGGGAACGACGTCAGCCCCGGCGGCAAGGGCGCCCGGGCGCCCTCCCGCTCCAGCAGCCGCCCGCGGACGTCCTTCCCGCGGTACTCGGTGTCGACGTCCGCGACCACCAGGGTGTTGTCCGCCCTGGGTCTCTGCGACTGGCTGAAGGTGTGGTCCGCGCGCGCCTCCTCGCGCACTTTGCGCTCCGACAGGACGTTCGGCAGGGCGGTCGTCAGCAGCAGCAGTGCCACGCCGAGTCCGACGCCGACGGCCGTCAGCAGAACCCGGACCCACCCCTCGCGCCCGCCGGTGAACGCGAACTTGGCCCCCATGGCCAGGTCCCTGGGCCACCCCCAAGCTCTCGACTCCGCTCCAGCAGGGAGGTGCCCCCGTGCCGCGCTCATACGATGCGCTCCATGTCCCGGGACTTCCCGTCCCGTACGACGATCTCGCGGTCGGAGTACGCGGCCACCCGCGCCTCGTGCGTGACCAGCACGACGGCGGCGTTGGTGGAGCGGGCCGCCTCGGTGAGCAGTTCCATCACGCGCTCGCCGTTGAGGGAGTCGAGGGCGCCGGTGGGCTCGTCGGCGAACAGCACGCGCGGCGAGGTGACCAGCGAGCGGGCGACGGCGACGCGCTGTCCCTGACCGCCGGATATCTCGCCGGGCCGCTTCTTCGCGAGGTCGTCGACCTCGAGCCGCTCCATCCAGGACAGCGCGGTCCGCTCGGCGGTCCTGCGGGGCGTCCCGCCCAGCCGCAGCGGAAGGGCCACGTTCTCGACGCAGGTCAGCTCGGGCACGAGCTGGCCGAACTGGAACACGAAGCCGAACTCGGACCTCCTCAGGAGGCTGCGCTCGGCGTCGCCCATGCCGGCCATCTCGCGGCCGTCGTACAGGATCGAGCCCGAGTCGGGCGGCACGATCCCGGCGAGGCAGTGCAGCAGCGTCGACTTGCCGGAGCCGGAGGGACCCATCACGGCGACGATCTCGCCCGGGTGGATGGAGAACCCGGCGCCGTCGAGGGCGAGGGTCGGCCCGTAGGCCTTGCGCAGGTTCTCGGCGGTGAGCAGGGAACCGGGAGGATGCGTCATGGGGCCACCACCTCGGCGAGCCGGTCGAGGCGCGCGGCGGTCAGCTCCAGCCAGCGCAGGTCGGCCTCGAGATGGAACAGGGCGTGGTCGCAGATCAACTGGTCGGCCAGGTCGCCCTTGCGCTTGCGGTCGGTGAGGATCCGCATCATGCGCAGATGCTCGGCGCGCTGTGTGTCGAGGATGTCGGCCGCGTCGCGGTGGGTGAGAAGCGCGAGGACGACCTTGGTGTAGAGGGTCGACTGCAGATACGGTTCGGGCTTCTCGGGGGTCGCGAGCCACCGCCGCACGTCGGTGATCCCGGCCTCGGTGATGGCGTACCGCTTGCGCTCGGGCCCGTCGCCCGCCTCGATCCCGTCGACTTCGACGAGCCCGTTCTTCAGCAGGCGGGACATCGTCGAGTAGACCTGGCCGTAGTGCAGCGGCCGGTCGTGACCGAATTTCTCGTCGAAGGCCCGCTTCAGGTCGTAACCGTGACGGGGCCCGGACTCCAGGAGCCCTAGGAGGGTGTGACCGATGGACATGCGCTCACTCTACACACGGCGTATACACCTCGCGTATACATGCGGCGTATAGGTCTCGCCGGAGGGTGACTCCTCGCAGGTGGGGAGGCTTTGTCACGGTTCTGCCACAGGCCTGGCCGGGTGTTCGGGGAACGTGAGCCGCTCGGTCCGGCGGGGGTTCCCGGCGCCTGCGCGAGGTCGTGCCGCGCCAGGAACTTGGGCCTGCCCGACAACCTTCCGCCGCTCTCGGACGTCGGTTCGGATGGGACAGGTGCTGGATCTCACGTCCGACAAGGCGTGATCGGCAACCCTTTGTCATACCGTGCGGTGTTAGCTTTCTGAGCTGACCCGAGCCACGAACCTGTGTGACCCACGAGACCGAAGCGGATTGGATCGAGCCATGGGACGAGCGGAAGAGAGACGAGCGCGGCAGCGCGGTGGCCGCCGCGCGGCGCCCAAGCGCTCGTCCAGGACGGCCGGATCCGCGTCGGTCGGCGCGTCGCCGGGCCCCCGGGCCGCCGCACGGGGCAGGGGCGGCAAGGCCGGGAAGAGCGGCATACGCAGATTCTTCACCTGGAAGACCGTCCTGGGCTCGCTCTTCGGCTTCGTGCTGCTGGGCATGGGCGCCTTCATCGTGCTGTACATGATGATCGGCATCCCCGAGGGCAACGCGGCCGCCAAACTGCAGAGCAACGTCTACAAGTACAGCGACGGCACCATCCTGGCCCGCACCGGCGAGATCAACCGGGAGAACGTGGATCTCGCCGAGATCCCCAAGGACGTCCGGCGCACCTTCGTCGCCGCCGAGAACAAGACCTTCTACAAGGACGCGGGCGTCGACCTGAAGGGCACGGCCCGCGGTCTGATCAACACCCTGTCCGGCAAGGGCGCCCAGGGCGGCTCCACGATCACCCAGCAGTACGTCAAGAACTACTACCTGAACCAGAACCAGACCGTCACGCGCAAGCTGAAGGAACTGGTCATCTCGCTGAAGCTGGACCGCCAGAAGTCCAAGGACTACATCCTCGCGGGTTACATCAACACCAGCTACTACGGCCGCGGCGCCTACGGCATCCAGGCCGCGGCGCAGGCGTACTACCGCAAGGACGCCAAGGACCTCACGGTCCAGGAGGGCGCCTACCTGGCCGCGCTGCTCCAGGCGCCGAACCAGTACGACTGGGCGATCGCCACCGACACCGGCAAGAGGCTGGCGAAGAACCGCTGGAACTACGTCCTGGACAACATGGTCGGGCAGCACTGGCTGGACGCGGGCAAACGCCAGGGCATGACGTTCCCGGTGCCGAAGACGCCCAAGGCGGCGCCCGGCATGGAGGGGCAGACCGGCTACCTGGTGGACGCGGCCAACGCGGCGCTGGAGAAGCAGCTGGTCAGCCAGGGCACCGCCGCCTCGCTCGGTGACGCCGAGGCGCTGGTGAAACAGGGCGGCTGGACCATCACACTGAACATCGACAAGAAGAAGCAGGCCCAGCTGGAGCAGGCCGTCAAGGACCGCCTCACCAGCAAGCTGAACCCGAAGAAGCGGTCCGTCGACGGCGACGTCCAGGCCGGTGCGGCGTCCGTGGACCCGAAGACGGGCCGGGTGATCGCCATGTACGGCGGCATCGACTACTTCAAGCACTTCCGCAACAACGCGACCCGCCGCGACTATCAGCCCGCCTCCACCTTCAAGCCGTTGATCCTCGCCGCCGCGCTGGACAAGGGCGCCAAGACCCAGGACGGCCGGGCGATCGACGCGAACACGATCTACGACGGCATGAGCCGCCGTCCGGTCAAGGGCAGCGCGGTCCCCTTCGCCCCGCCCAACGAGGACGAGCAGAACTACGGAGACATCACCGTCCAGACGGCGATGAACCAGTCCGTGAACTCGGTCTTCGCGCAGATGGGCGTCGACGTCGGCATGGAGGAGGTCCTGAAGACCGCGAACTCCCTCGGCATGGACACCGAGGGACTGCCGGCCGTGCCCGCCCAGACCCTCGGCTCCATGGGCGCGAGCCCGCTGGAGATGGCCGGGGTCTACGCCACCCTCGACAACCACGGCAAGAAGGTCACCCCCGCGATCATCAAGTCGGCCGAGCACAAGGACCGCACGGTCACCCTCCCGGACCCGATCGGCGACCAGGTGATCACCCGCGAGGCCGCGGACACGGTCACCTCCGTGCTCACCGGCGTGGTCGACGACGGTACGGCCAAGACATCGGTGCGGGACAACCCGGCCCGCCGCGGTCAGCAGGTCGCCGGCAAGACGGGTACCTCCGACAGCAACAAGTCGGCCTGGTTCACCGGCTACACACCGGACCTGGTCACCTCCGTCGGCCTGTTCGGCGAGGACGCCAAGAGCCACGCCCAGGTGTCGCTGAAGGGGGCGACGGGCCTCATCCCGGGCAGCGGCCGCATCAACGGCGGTGGCTACCCGGCGCAGATCTGGGCCGCGTACACCTTCGACGCGATGGACGGCGTCAGCAAGTTCGACCTGGAGACCACGCAGGGCGCGGCCGTCCAGCCGAGCTCGTCGCCGACGACCAGCCAGTCGCCCACCGGCACGCCGTCGTCGACGCCGACCACCCGGCCGCCCACGTCCGCGCCGCCGACGTCCTCGGCCCCGCCGACGCAGTCGCAGACGCCCACCCAGGAGCCTCCGACCACGAGCCCGCCGACGACGCCGGCCACCACCACCCCGCCGCCGCCCAACAACCCGCTGAATCCCAACGGCGGGACATGATCCCGAGCGCGTGGGAGAGGGGGCACCCGGTCGTCCGGGTGCCCCCTCGACGCGTCACGGGAGCCGCCCGGGCGGCCGCCCCGCTCAGGCGCCGTTGACGTTGTGGGCGATGCGGTCGCCGATCTCCTTGTCGATGTTGCGCCAGTACTGCAGCGCACGGTCGAGGACCGGGCGGGTCACGCCGGCCTTGAGATGACCGGTGACGTTCGACACCAGCCGGTCGCGGGCCGCGTCGTCCAGCACATGGCGGACCATGGTGCCCGGCTGGCCGAAGTCGTCGTCCTCGGAGTGCAGCCGGTAGGCCTCGCGGACCATCTCGCCCGCCGTCTGCCAGCCAGCGATATCGCCGAACTGCGTCACCGCCGCGGCCGGGCCGCCGTATGAGTTGGGGGCGTACGGCCGGGCGGTGTCGGCGGGCTCGTAGCGCATCGGGCCGTCCTTGGCGTAGGAGTTGACCTGCGAGCGCGGCCGGTTGGGCGGCAGCTGGGCGTAGTTCGGGCCGATGCGGTAGCGGTGCGTGTCCGGGTAGGAGAAGAGCCGCCCGAGCAGCATCTTGTCCGGGGAGGGGCCGATGCCCGGCACCATGTTGGACGGCTCGAACGCGGCCTGCTCGATGTGGACGAAGTAGTCCTCGGGGTTCTTGTCGAGGGTCATCCGGCCGACCTCGATCAGCGGGTAGTCGCCGTGCGGCCACACCTTGGTCAGGTCGAACGGGTTGAACCGGTAGTCCGGGGCGTCCTCGAACGGCATCACCTGGACGTGGACCGTCCAGGACGGGTGCTCGCCGCGCTCGATCGCCTCGTACAGATCACGGCGGTGCACGTCGGCGTCCTCGCCGGCGAGGCGGTCCGCGTCGGCCTGGGTGAGGAAGTCGATGCCCTGGTCGGTCTTGATGTGGTACTTGACCCAGAACTTCTCGCCGCCGCCGTTGATCCACATGTACGTGTGCGAGGAGTAGCCGTTCATATGGCGGTACGTCTTCGGGACGCCGCGGTCGCCCATGAGCCATGTCACCATGTGCGCCGACTCGGGGGAGAGGGTCCAGAAGTCCCACTGCATGTCGTTGTTGCGCAGCCCGGTGACCGGGTGGCGTTTCTGCGACCGGATGAAGTCCTGGAACTTCTGCGGATCCCGGACGAAGAAGACCGGGGTGTTGTTGCCGACCAGGTCGTAGTTGCCGTGCTCCGTGTAGAACTTCAGCGCGAAGCCGCGCGGGTCGCGCCAGGTGTCGGGGGAGCCGAGTTCGCCCGCGACCGTCGAGAAGCGGGCGAGCATCTCGGTGCGCTTGCCCGGCTGGAAGAGGGCGGCCTTGGTGAACTGGCTCACGTCGTTGGTTACTTCGAAGGTTCCGTACGCGCCACTGCCCTTGGCGTGCACCACGCGCTCGGGGACCCGCTCCCGGTTGAACTGGGCCATCTTCTCGATGAGGTAGTGGTCCTGGAGGAGGATCGGGCCGTCCGGTCCCACGGTCAGCGAGTGTTCGTCGCTCTCCACCGGAATACCGGCGTTCGTCGTGGTGTACGGGACCGACTGAGGTGCCTGAGTCACGAGCGTCCCTCCTGTCGAACGAGGTCGTCAGGTCGCTTGGCTCACCTCAGCAGTCAACTCCGCCCCTGGGGTGTCGGCAACATTTGGACCTGGTCCAGCTCCGGTCCCGGTCCAGGACCGGAGGCCGGACCGGGTCGCCGTCCGGGACCGCTCAGCCCCTGTTCAGCTCGAACCAGACCACCTTCCCCGTGCTCAGCCGGGTCGCACCCCAGCGGCGCGCCAGCCGGTTGACCAGGTACAGGCCCCGGCCGCCCTCGTCCGTGGCCCGCGCCTGGCGCAGCCGCGGCAGCTGCGGCACATCGTCGCCGACCTCGCAGCGCAGCACATCGGTGCGCAGCAGCCGCAGCGTGACCGGCCGTGACGCATAGCGCACGGCGTTCGTCACCACCTCACTGACCAGCAGCTCCACCGAGTCCGTCAGCTCGTCCAGGTCCCAGCGGGCGAGCGCCCGGCGCACCAGCCGGCGGGCCCGGCTCGGCGCCGAGTCCTCCGGTTCCAGGAACCAGTAGGCGACATCGGTCGGCGCGATCCCGTCGAAGCGGGCCGCCAGCAGCGCGATGTCGTCGTCGCGGTCGCCGGGACCGAGCATGTCGAGCACCTCGTCGCACAGCGCCTCCAGCGGCGGCGGGTGATCGGCGCCGGTCAGCTGGGCGGTCGCCGCGAGCTTCTCCCGCAGCTGCTCTATCCCGGTCCACACGTCCCGCAGCCGCGACTCCACCAGACCGTCGGTGTACAGCAGCAGCGTCGCGCCGGCCGGGGCGTCCAGCTCGACCGCCTCGAAGTCCACGCCGCCCACCCCGATGGGAGCGCCCGCGGGGACCCGCAGCACCTCGGCCCGGCCGCCCAGATGCAGCAGCACCGGCGGCGGATGGCCCGCGTTGGCGATGGTGATCCGGTGCGAGACCGGGTCGTACACCGCGTACAGGCAGGTCGCCATGCGGTCGGTGCCCAGCCGCTGGGCCTGCTCGTCGAGGTGGTGCAGCACCTCCTGCGGCGGCAGGTCC
Organism: Streptomyces sp. PSU-S4-23; assembly: GCF_055632315.1. Lineage (NCBI taxonomy): Bacteria > Bacillati > Actinomycetota > Actinomycetes > Kitasatosporales > Streptomycetaceae > Streptomyces > Streptomyces sp. PSU-S4-23. The sequence goes on from NZ_JBVMUU010000002.1 coordinate 5,541,303, forward strand.
AGCCCGGCGAGCGTCTGCGCCGTGGTGCGCAGCTGCCCCATGATCGCCGCGGATGTCATGGAGTGGCCCATGACGTCGCCCACGACCAGCGCCACCCGGCTGCCCGGCAGCGGGATCGCGTCGTACCAGTCGCCGCCCACCCGCGCGGTCTCGGCGGCCGGCAGATACCGGGACGCCAGCCGCACGCCCGTCGGGTTCGGCAGGGTCTCCGGCAGCATGGTCCGCTGCAGCTCGTCGGCGATGTACGCCTCGCGGCCGTACAGCACCGCCTTGTCGATGCCGAGCGCGCTGTGCGTGGCGAGCTGGGCGGCGACCAGCAGGTCGTCCGTCTCGAACGCCATGCGCTCAGGGCGGCGCAGGAACAGGGCGGCGCCGATGACCCGGCGGCGGCCACGCAGCGGAGCGAGGATCGCCCGCTGGCCCGCCGGGATCACCAGGTCGTCGCCGAGCAGCTCGGGCAGCGCGGCGCGCGCGGCCGGCGCGTCCGCGAACACGGGCCGCACCCCGCGCAGCACCTCGGCGAGCGGGCCGCCGGGCCGCACCTGGCACAGCTCGTTGCTCAGCTCGGCCAGACCCGAGTTCTCCGGCGCCGGAACCGGCAGGATCCCGTCCTCCAGGTCCCGCTCCTGAGGGATCCGGTCGGTGCGCCGCAGCCGCAGCACCAGGGGCCCGGTGGGCCGCTCGTCGCCCACGGGCAGGGGATCACGCAGATAGACCAGGATCGCGTCCGAGAAGGTCGGCACGGTGGCCCGGCACAGGCCCATCACGATCTCGTCGAGATCGATGCCCCGGGCGATCCGGCGGGTCGCGGCGCCCACGAAGCGCAGCCGGTCCCCGTCGCGCCGCATGGGCATGGGCCCGCTCGGCGGCGACTGGCCGGTGCGCCGGTCCTCGCCCGCAGGCGGCGCGGCGCCACGGTCCTGGTCGGCGCCGGGCTGGGCCGGGATGCTCTCGGGAGCGGGGCGCGGCCGGTGCGCGTCGGGCTCCTCCGCGGCCGGCTGTGAGTGCTCCGTGACACCCGCCGCGGGCAGCGGTGCGGGCGTGCCGCCCGGGGTGCCCGGCGGCCCGTGCTGGGCGCAGGGCATCGGCACCGCGGACACGTCGCCGGGCCGGGTCTGTGCCGGTAACGCCGAGGCCGGCGCGGTGGACAGCGGCTCCGGGGTACGCAGGAGCGCCCCGCGGGGCTCCGCGGGGCCGACGCCCGGCTGCGGGCGTTCGTGGGAGGTCGGGTGCTCCGTCACGCGTGTCGAATCCATCCGTCCGGGGCTGCGCGCCGTGCGTGCAGTTCGTCCCGCAGAAAAGCCGATACCCGGAATACGTGCCCCGGGAACGGGAATCCCGTGCGGTCACGGGCCGTCCATGGTCCACCGGCCGGACGGCCCGGAGCCGTCCCGGTGTGGCCCTCGTACCCCTCGCTCACGTCCTGCCGCCCCTCGGTGACGTTTGGTCAAGCCCAGCACATACTGCGGGAGTTGCTCGTGCGTGCCCTTGCGGAGGACGATCCTACGGTTGTACCGCGGGGGCGCAACAAGGGTCTCATGAGGTCACGTACGCGGGGGTACGGTCCCAGTCCTCCGGCAGCGACGGCACGGACCAGGACGGATCCGGGCGCCAGTGCTGCCAGCCCTCCGAGAACGGCGGCCCCCAGGCGCGGATCACCTCCACCGCCGAGCGCCCCGCCTCCCGTACCCGGCGGGCGAGCCGGGCGTCCATCAGACCGTCCCGCTGGGCCTGCGCGAACTCGTCCTCGTCGCGCCAGCCCCAACTGCGGTCCGGATAGACGCAGATGTCCAGGAAATGGTCCTCGGAGTCGACCCCGCCGCTCCAGCGGACCAGCGGCGCCTCCAGATTGACGTACCAGTTCTTGAACCGCCAGCCCGGCTCCCAGAACAGCCACACCGACCAGGGCTCGCCGGGCCGCGCCAGCTTGAGCACACCGGTGCCGGACCAGCGGTCGAGCCGCACGGTCCGCGGCTTGGTGTAGCGGGACTCCAACGGCTCCGCGTGCAGCGGGGTGCCGTCGGCGAGGACGGGCTTCACGCATCGGGTGCCGGGTGCCATCCACACGGCGAGCATCTCGTCGTCGTCCCGGACGACGGTGACCGGCCGGGCGATGTGGAAGCGATCGCCCGCGTTCTCCCGGTACCGCCACAGGATCCGTTCCCCCGGGGTCCAGTACACCGTCGGTCCGTTGTCTTCCCCACCCGCTTCCACTCGTCTCACCGTCCCGTCGTCCGTCATGCAGAGATATTAGGTGCCACAGGCATACGACGCCGTGGCGGCCGCCATGGTTCGCGTCACGAGCGGGCCGTGTGACGGGACGTGACGGGAATCGTCACGGATGCGTCATCCGCAGGACGTCGAGCGCCTCGTCCAACTGCTCCAGCGTGAGCTCTCCGCGGTCCACGTACCCCGATTCCAGGACGGCCTGACGGATCGTCTTGCGTTCGACGAGCGCCTTCTTGGCGACCCTGGCGGCCTCCTCGTACCCGATGTACGCGGTGAGCGGGGTGACGACGGAGGGGGACGACTCGGCGTACTCACGGGCGCGTTCCCGGTGGGCGACGATGCCGTCGACGGTGCGGTCGGCCAGCAGCCGTGCGACGTTGGCGAGCAACCGGACGGATTCGAGGACGTTCCTGGCCATCACCGGCAGCATGACGTTCAGCTCGAAGGTGCCGGAGGCGCCGGCGGTGGCGATGGCCGTGTCGTTCCCGACGACCTGCGCGGCGACCATCAGGACCGCCTCCGGGATGACGGGATTGACCTTGCCGGGCATGATCGAGGACCCCGGCTGCAGATCCGGGAGGCTGATCTCGGCGAGCCCCGCCCGCGGCCCGGAGGCCATCCACCGCAGATCGTTCGCGATCTTGGTCAGTCCCACGGCGATGGTCCTGAGCTGCCCGCTGATCTCGACGACCGCGTCCCGGGCGCCCTGCGCCTCGAAGTGGTCGCGGGCCTCGGTGAAGGGCAGCCCCGTGACCCGGGCGACCTCCGCGATGACGGCGGCGGAGAACCCGGGCGGGGTGTTGATCCCGGTCCCGACCGCGGTACCGCCCAGCGGCAGCTCGGCGAGCCGCGGCAGCGAGGCGTTCAGGCGCTCGACGCCGTAGCGCACCTGGGCGGCGTACCCGCCGAACTCCTGACCGAGCGTCACGGGCGTGGCGTCCATGAGATGGGTCCGCCCCGCCTTCACCACATCGGCGAATGCGTCCGCCTTGCGCTCGAGCGAGGCGGCGAGATGCTCCAGGGCGGGGACGAGATCCCGGGTGACGGCGGCGGTCGCGGCGACGTGCAGGGAGGACGGGAAGACGTCGTTGGACGACTGCGAGGCGTTCACATGGTCGTTGGGATGCACGTCCCTGCCGAGCCGCTCGCTCGCGAGGGTGGCGATGACCTCGTTGGCGTTCATGTTGGACGAGGTCCCGGACCCGGTCTGGAAGACGTCGACGGGGAAGTGCTCGTCCCACCGCCCCTCGGCGACCTCCGCGGCAGCCTCCTGGATCGCCTCGGCGACGTCCTCGGACAGCACGCCGAGTTCCCCGTTGACCTTGGCGGCGGCCCCCTTGATCCGCGCGAGCGCCTCGATGTGCGCCCGCTCGATCCGCTGCCCGGAGACGGGGAAGTTCTCCACGGCCCGCTGCGTCTGCGCCCGCCACTTGGCGTGCCGCGGTACCTGGACTTCACCCATGGAGTCGTGCTCGATGCGGTAGTCGCTCATGGCAGGTACAGCGACGGGGGTGGTGGGGTTGTTCCGGGGGCTGGGCCATGTGGGTGCGGAGCCGGACGGCTGAGCTGTTCTGCTCTGCTGGAGGCGCGCTGAGTGTCGGCCGGGCTGGGGGCATGGCGGTGACCCGACCCCGACGGCCACATCGCAGCCGCCGGGGTGGGGGGACCGCCCCCGCGCCGCGCCGGCTTGTGCTACGCCAGCCCGGGCCTGCGCACCGGGATCGATGTGAAGGTGGGCGGCTCCGAGGGCGCCTGGAAGAAGTCGTTGCCCTTGTCGTCCACCACGATGAACGCCGGGAAGTCCTCCACCTCGATCTTCCAGACCGCCTCCATGCCGAGTTCCTCGTACTCCACGACCTCGACCTTCTTGATGCAGTCCTGGGCGAGGCGCGCGGCCGGGCCGCCGATGGAGCCGAGGTAGAAGCCGCCGTGGGCCGCGCACGCGTCCGTGACCTGCTTGCTGCGGTTGCCCTTCGCCAGCATCACCTTGGAGCCGCCCGCCGCCTGGAACTGCTCGACGTAGGAGTCCATGCGGCCGGCCGTCGTGGGCCCGAACGAGCCGGACGCGTACCCCTCGGGGGTCTTGGCCGGGCCCGCGTAGTAGACCGGGTGGTCCTTCAGGTACTGCGGCATCTCCTCGCCGCGGTCCAGCCGCTCCTTGATCTTGGCGTGCGCGATGTCGCGCGCCACCACCAGCGGGCCGGACAGCGACAGCCGCGTCTTGACCGGGTACTTGGTCAGCTCGGCGAGGATCTCGTCCATCGGCTGGTTCAGGTCGATGCGGACACTCTGCGCATCAGCGGCTTCGCCGCGGGCCCCGTCCTGCTCCAGGTGCTCGTCCGTCGTCTCCGGCAGGAACCGCGCCGGGTCCGTCTCCAGCTGTTCCAGGAACACGCCCTCGGCCGTGATCTTGGCGACCGCCTGCCGGTCCGCGGAACACGACACCGCGATCGCCACCGGGCAGGACGCACCGTGCCGCGGCAGCCGTACCACCCGCACGTCGTGGCAGAAGTACTTGCCGCCGAACTGCGCCCCGATGCCGATCTTCTGCGTCAGCTCGAAGACCTTCTCCTCCAGCTCCTTGTCCCGGAAGCCGTGCCCCAGTTTTGAGCCCTCGGCCGGCAGCTCGTCCAGGTAGTGCGCGGAGGCGTACTTCGCGGTCTTCAGCGCGTACTCGGCGCTCGTGCCGCCGACGACGATCGCCAGGTGGTACGGCGGGCAGGCGGCCGTGCCCAGCGAACGGATCTTCTCCTCCAGGAACTTCATCATGGAGGACTCGTTCAGGACGGCCTTCGTCTCCTGGTAGAGGAAGGACTTGTTGGCGCTTCCGCCGCCCTTCGCCATGAACAGGAACTTGTAGGCGCCGCCGTCCGTCGCGTACAGCTCGATCTGTGCCGGCAGGTTGGAGCCGGTGTTCTTCTCCTCCCACATGGTGAGCGGAGCCATCTGCGAGTACCGCAGGTTCAGCTTCGTGTACGCGTCGTAGATGCCCCGGGAGAGCGCCTTCTCGTCCTCGCCTTCGGTGAGGACGTTCTGGCCGCGCTTGCCCATGACGATGGCCGTGCCGGTGTCCTGGCACATGGGCAGCACACCCGCCGCCGCGATGTTCGCGTTCTTCAGCAGGTCCAGGGCGACGAACTTGTCGTTCGCCGACGCCTCCGGGTCGTCGATGATGCGCCGCAGCTGGGCGAGGTGCGCGGGACGCAGGTAGTGCTGGATGTCGTGGATCGCCTCTTCGGCGAGCTTGCGCAGCGCCTCCGGCTCGACCTTGAGGAACGTCCGCCCGTCGGCCTCGAAGGTGGAGACACCCTCGGAGGTCACCAGCCGGTAGGGGGTGGTGTCCTCTCCCGTGGGGAGCAGATCGGTGTACGCGAACTCAGGCATCTCGCCCATTCCTCACTCGACAGACAGCGGCTGGCCTCCGTTGGCAGCGCTCACCAGCGTAGAACCTGGCGAGGACGGCCCGCCTGTGAGGTAGGGCTCAGTTCACGCCCGGCCGTCCCCCGGCCGGCCCCCGGCCGTCCCCGGTTGTCCACAGGCCGGGTCGAGGGGTAGTCGCGATCTATCGCGTTTCGGTACGCTGCTGCCGTGGACCTTCACAAGAGCCCCGCCCCGACGGACCGGCAGCCGGTGGCCCCGGCCGAGCTGCGCTGCTCCGATGCCGACCGCGACCGTGTCGCCGACATCCTGCGCGACGCCCTGGCCGAGGGCCGCCTGACCGCGGAGGAGCACGCCGAGCGCGTCGAGGGTGTGCTGAGCGCCAAGACCGTCGGCGACCTGGAGGGGTTCGTCCGGGACCTGCCCGTGGCCCACCCGCGCCGCACCACGGTGTACACGTCGGCGCCTCCTCGCCCCACCCGCGAGGCGATACCGGCCGAGCCCGACGAGAACGTGGTGGCGGTCTTCAGCAGCGCCATACGCAGGGGCCGCTGGCGCCCAGGCCGCCGGCTCCACGCCTACGCGATCTTCGGTTCCGTCGAGATCGACCTCAGCGAGGCCATGTTCGAGTACCAGCAGGTCGTGATCAAGGCGATCTCGGTCTTCGGCAACGTGGAGATCCGCGTCCCCGAGAACGTCACGCTGCGCGGAACCGGAGGCGGCGTGCTCGGCAATTTCGAGGTGAGCACGCTGGACTCGGGCGAACAGGACGCGCCCGTCGTCTACGTGGACGGACTGGCCGTACTCGGAAACGTCGAGGCGCGGCCGAAGCGCGGAAAGCTCGTCGCGGACATTCTCGATCGGGTCTCGGACAAGGTCGACAGGGCTTTGCGCAAACATCTGGACCGTTGACGCTTGTGAATCCGGCCGCGCCCGAAGTGCGCCGGGTGCGCCTCGTTGACATCAACCTCCCCTGGAATTCCGGTGGTTCGGGACCCAGCGCATAGGCACGCGCACAGCGGGTACACCTTGGTGCATCGTCTCTCGCTCGCGAAGCCGTCGTCAGGAGTAGACCGTGCTGCAACCGCCGCATTCGTCCCTGCAGGTCGCTGGGGTTCCGCACCAGCGGGTGCCAGTGCGCGACAGGGATCAGGACGCCCCGTGGCACACGGAGGCGGTGTGCCGGCGCGACGAGGCCGGCCTGTTCTTCGCCCCCTCCAAGGAGCCCACCGCGGCCCGGTTGTCCCGTGAGGAGGCGGCCAAGCGGGTCTGTGCGCGCTGCCCGGTGATGGTCGAGTGCCGAGAACACGCACTCCTGCAACCGGAGCCGTACGGCGTGTGGGGCGGCCTCACCGCCGCAGAGCGCCGCGTGGTGCTGGCCCGGCGCCGCCGCCGCGACGTGGAACTCAAGAAGGCCGCGCGGGGGACGATAGCGGCGGCGGGCTGAGCGAGGCATACGGGAAGGGGCGCGCTCTCCGCACCGAGGACGCCCCTCACCGGAACGAGGCGTGAGGCAGACGCGAGGGGCGCCCGCCGTCGGCGCGCGCCCCTCGGATCCCCGACGACCCCGTAGCGCCGTTTACTTCGCGCGTTCGAAATCGATCGTGCTGTACGCACGCAGCTTGCTCAGCCGGTGCACGGAGTCGATCCGCCGGACCGTGCCGGACTTCGAGCGCATGACGATCGAGTCGGTGGTGGCGGTCTCGGAGCGGTAGCGCACCCCGCGCAGCAGTTCGCCGTCGGTGATGCCGGTGGCGACGAAGAAGACGTTCTCACCGGAGACCAGGTCGTCCGTCATCAGGACCCGGTCGAGGTCGTGGCCCGCGTCGATGGCCCGCTGCCGCTCCTCGTCGTCCTTGGGCCACAGCTTGCCCTGGATCGTGCCGCCCAGGCACTTCACGGCGCAGGCGGAGATGATGCCCTCGGGCGTGCCCCCGATGCCGAGCAGCAGGTCGATGCCCGTGCCCTCGCGCAGCGCGAGGATCGAGCCGGCGACATCGCCGTCCGAGATCAGCTTGATGCGCGCACCGGTCTCCCGGACCTCCCTGATCAGGCCGTCGTGGCGGGGCCGGTCGAGGATGACGACGGTGACGTCCTCGGGCGTGGAGTTCTTGGCCTTCGCAACGCGGCGGATGTTGACGGAGACGGGCGCGTCGATGTCGACGAAGTCGGCCGCCTCGGGGCCGGTGACCAGCTTGTCCATGTAGAACACGGCGGACGGGTCGAACATCGTGCCGCGGTCGGCGGCGGCCAGCACCGCGATCGCGTTCGGCATGCCCTTCGCGGTGAGCGTGGTGCCGTCGATCGGGTCCACGGCGATGTCGCATTCCGGGCCGGTGCCGTCGCCGATCCGCTCCCCGTTGAAGAGCATGGGGGCTTCGTCCTTCTCCCCTTCCCCGATGACGACGACGCCGTTCATCGACACGGTCGAGACGAGGGTCCGCATGGCGCGTACCGCCGCGCCGTCCGCGCCGTTCTTGTCCCCGCGGCCGACCCAGCGGCCCGCCGCCATCGCGGCGGCCTCGGTGACCCGGACCAGTTCGAGGGCGAGGTTGCGGTCGGGGGCCGCGGAGGGAACTTCGAGCTCGGACGGCAGATGATGGTGATTCTCGGTCATCGGAGCGCACCTTTCTGCTGATACGACGACGGCCGGACGAGGGTGATAACCCCTGACTCTATCGCCGGACAGACAAAATGAGCAGCGGGCCCCACGGATGAGCAGATCCCTGCACCTGCGACGATAGGGGCGTGGCAGGTACGAAAGGCAAGCAGAAGACGGTCCGGGACATGATCCTCTCCCTGGGCCTGATCGGGCTGATGGCGGGCGTCATCTACCTCTTCATCCCGCATGACGACCACGCTCCCGACCTCAAGAGGGTCGACTACCGCGTCGAGCTGCTCACGGCGCGCCGCGCCGCGGGCTACCCGGTGGCGGCACCCGAGGGGCTGCCCGATACCTGGAAGGCCACCTCGGTGCGCTTCCGGGGCGACCACTTCGACGCCTGGCACCTCGGCTTCCAGGACCCCGAGGGTCAGTACGTGGCGATCGAGCAGTCCACTCAGAAGGCGTCCGAATTCATCGACGAGGCCAGCCAGGGCGCCGAGGCGACGAAGGTCACCCAGAGCATCGGCGGCCGGACGTGGCAGCGCTACACCGGCGGCCGCTACGACGCGCTCGTGTTCGAGGACAAGGGCTCCACGACCGTGGTTGCCGGAACGGCCTCGTTCGCGCGGCTGACGGCGTTCGCGGAGGCCCTGAAGGCGGAGTGACCCGGGTCACCGGCGGAGGGTGACCCGGCTCACCGGCGGAGGGTGACCCGGCTCACCGGCGGAGGGCGGCCGGGGCCGCCGGCACAGTGGCCGGGGGTCACTGCGAGGGCTCTGCGCCCTCCCCGCCCTCTTCCTCCTCCTCGGCCAGCGCGGCGTCGAGCCGCCTGCGCGCGCCCTCCAGCCATGTGCGGCACACCCGGGCCAGCTCCTCACCCCGCTCCCACAGCGCCAGGGACTCCTCGAGCGTCGTGCCTCCGGCCTCCAGGCGCCGTACGACCTCGATCAACTCGTCCCGCGCCTGCTCGTACCCGAGTGCCTCGTCCGTCTTGCTGGTCATGCGCCCACCCTAGATGTCGACCCGTACCGTGAACTCGCCCTCCGCGACCCGTGCCCGCAGCGTCTCGTCCGCCGACACCTCGTCCGGCGCGCGGACGACATGCCCGTCGGCCTTCTGCAGCACCGCGTACCCCCGCTGCAGCGTGGCCGCCGGGGACAGGGCCACCACGCGCGCGTGCGTGTGCGTGAGCTCCGACTCGGCGCGGTCGAGCAGATGCCCCAGCGTGCGCCGGGCGCGGTCCACCAGCGAGTCGACCTGGCCGGCACGCTCGTCGATCATGCGGTGCGGGTCCTCTATCGAGGGCCGCGCCAGCGCGTGCGCGAGCCCCCGCTCCTCGCGCTCGACGAGCGCCAGCACACACCGCCGCGCCCGGTCCCGCAGCGCCCGTACGCGCTGCAGCTCCTCACCGACGTCCGGCACCACCTTCTTGGCGGCGTCCGTCGGGGTGGAGGCCCGCAGGTCGGCGACGTAGTCGAGCAGCGGATGGTCCGGCTCGTGGCCGATGGCCGACACCACCGGCGTACGACAGCCCGCCACCGCCCGTACGAGCTGCTCGTCCGAGAACGGCAGCAGGTCCTCCACGCTGCCGCCGCCGCGCGCCACGATGATCACGTCGACGTCCTCCAGCGCGTCCAGCTCCTTCACGGCCTGGACGACCTGGGGCACGGCGTGCACACCCTGCACCGCGACGTTGCGCACCTCGAAGCGGACGGCGGGCCAGCGGTGCCGCGCGTTCTCCAGCACGTCCCGCTCGGCCGCCGAGGCCCGGCCGCAGACGAGCCCGACGAGCTGCGGCAGGAACGGCAGCGGCTTCTTGCGCTCGGGCGCGAACAGCCCCTCCGCGTCCAGGGACTTCTTCAACTGCTCCAGCCGTGCGAGCAGTTCACCGACCCCCACGGGCCGTATCTCGGCGGCCCGCAGGGACAGCTGCCCCCGGGGCGCGTACCACTCCGGCTTGGCGTGCACCACCACGCGGGCGCCCTCGCTCACGACGCCGGCGACGGCGTCGAACACCTGCCGGTAGCAGGTGACGCCGACGGAGATGTCGTACGACGGATCGCGCAGCGTCAGGAAGACGACACCGGCGCCGGGCCGCCGCGACAGCTGCGTGATCTGCCCCTCGACCCATACGGCCCCGAGCCGGTCGATCCACCCCCCGATGAGCCGCGACACCTCGCCGACGGGCAGCGGGTTCTCCGCGGACGTGTTCACAGCCATGAGCCCGAGCGTAACGGCCGGTACCGACAAAGCCGTCCAGGCCGGCATGCCACCGGACACCGGGGGACCGCGCCGGGCCCGCCGACGGCCGGGAAGGCGATCTCGGAGCCGCCGGGCGCGGCCTTACGATGGTGCACATGACCGCTTCGTCTGGCCGCCGTGTTCTGCTCGCCGCCCCCAGGGGCTACTGCGCGGGCGTCGACCGTGCCGTGATCGCCGTCGAGAAGGCCCTGGAGCAGTACGGGGCCCCGATCTACGTCCGCCACGAGATCGTCCACAACAAGTACGTCGTGCAGACCCTGGAGAAGAAGGGTGCGATCTTCGTCGAGCGGACGGAAGAGGTGCCGCCGGGGAACATCGTCATGTTCTCCGCGCACGGTGTCGCACCCGTGGTCCACGACGAGGCCGAACGGGGCCGGCTGGCCACCATCGACGCGACCTGCCCGCTGGTCACCAAGGTCCACAAGGAGGCCGTCCGGTTCGCCAAGGAGGACTACGACATCCTCCTGATCGGCCACGAGGGCCATGAGGAGGTCATCGGGACGTCCGGCGAGGCCCCGGACCACATCCAGCTCGTCGACGGCCCCGATGACGTCGCGGGCGTCGAGGTGCGCGACCCGTCGAAGGTCGTCTGGCTGTCCCAGACCACCCTCTCGGTCGACGAGACCATGGAGACGGTCGACGCGCTCAAGGAGCGGTTCCCGCAGCTGATCTCCCCGCCCAGCGACGACATCTGCTACGCCACGCAGAACCGCCAGCTCGCCGTGAAGCGGATGGGCGCCGAGGCGGACCTGGTGATCGTGGTCGGCTCGCGGAACTCCTCCAACTCCAAGCGGCTGGTCGAGGTGGCCAAGCTCGCCGGCGCGCGCGAGGCATACCTCGTGGACTTCGCCGACGAGATCGACGAGGCGTGGCTGGAGGACGTGTCGACGGTCGGCGTGACCTCCGGTGCCTCCGTTCCCGAGGTCCTGGTCGAGCAGGTCCTGGAGTGGCTCACGGGGCACGGCTTCGAGGACGTCGAGATCGTCAAGGCGGCCGAGGAGTCCATCGCCTTCTCGCTCCCCAAGGAACTCCGCCGCGACCTGCGCGCCGAGGCGGCGGCACTCGCGGCGGAGCGCACCGGCGGGAAGTGACGTCCCGTCCTGGACGTGAGGCCACGTCCGGTCGGTGACGCCACGCCTGGGAGGTGACGCCACGTCCGGTCGGTGACGCCACGCCTGGGAGGTGACGCCACGTCCGGAACATGGCCCCGGGCCCACGCCGTACCGTGGTGTGCATGCAGATCTTCGGTGTGGACATCGGCGGATCCGGAATCAAGGGCGCTCCTGTGGACCTCGGCCTGGGCACCCTGGCGGACGAGCGCTTCAAGGTGCTCACCCCGCATCCGGCGACGCCCGACCGCGTGGCCGACGGGGTGAAGGAGGTCGTCGGCCACTTCGGCTGGACGGGGCCGGTCGGCATCACGTTCCCCGGCGTGGTCACCGGCGGCTCCACGATCCGCACCGCGGCGAACGTCGACAGCGGCTGGATCGACACGGACGCGCGCGCCCTGCTCGGCGAGCGCCTGGGCGGTCTCCCGGTGACCGTGGTGAACGACGCGGACGCGGCCGGTGTGGCGGAGATGCAGTTCGGGGCGGGCCGCGACCGCCGGGGCACGGTCATCCTGCTCACCTTCGGCACGGGCATCGGCAGCGCCCTGTTCAGCGACGGCGTCCTGGTCCCGAACACGGAGCTGGGCCATCTGCAGCTCAACGGCCACGACGCGGAGAAGCGGGCCTCCTCCAAGGCCAAGGAGGACCAGAACCTGACCTGGGAGCACTGGGCCCGCCGAGTGCAGAAGTACCTCGCCCATGTGGAGATGCTGTTCTCCCCGGAGCTGTTCATCATCGGCGGGGGAGTCAGCCGCAAGTCGCACAAGTTCCTGCCGCTGATCGAGGGCGTCAAGGCGGAGATCGTCCCGGCCCGGCTGCAGAACAACGCGGGGATCGTCGGGGCCGCGATGAGGGCGGCGCAGGCAGGGTAGCGGCCACCGCCACCGCCACCGCCACTGCGGCCGGCCGGCGGGTACGCGGCTCAGGCCGCGCCGCGGCGCTGTGCCGCCCGGCGGCGCATCATCCGCACCCTGCGCACGGTGGCGATGGCGCCCGCGATGAGGGTGCCGCCGTACAGCCAGCCCGCCTGGGTGGCGAGCGCGGTGAACAGCCCCACCAGATGTCCGGCGAACCCGCTGTCGCCGTCGGTCACGGTCAGCAGACCGGCGGCGAAGGCGATCGGCACCACCACGGGCGGGGCCACCAGGTCCCCGCGCCGCACCCACAGCGCGGTCAGTGCGCACACGGGCAGGAACAGCACCCCGTAGACCGTGAGCGACCCCTCGAACAGCAGCCGGTCGAGGGATCCGAGCACCGCCATCGTGGCGATGCCGAACAGTCCGCCGCCGAGGCCGGTGAGCCGGGGATTGGGCAGGCGCCGTGCCGTGGGGGCGGACGGCGAGGAGGGCGCTCGCTGGGCGGGCGGACGCCGCCGGGGGCCGGTGCTCCCCGCTCTCGGCTGGCGTTCCGGGTCGCCGGGCCGGGCGGCAGCACCGGACCGCCCCGTCGCAGCCGCGTCCCTGCGGCCCTGCGGGGGAAGAGGCGCACCGCGTCGCTGTCCGTGGTGCGGAAGTCGCGTCCTGTGTTGCTCCACTGGACCAACTTAGGTCGGTTTATGTGCGGAATGACCTCTCAGACACGCCGTTGTTCGCGAGCTTGGCCAAGCGTTCGACACCTCGCCGGGGAGAGTCCGCGCACGCCGTAGACTGGGGGATCGGCCCGCACACACTCCTGACGGACCCGGGCCCACCCAGCCCAGTCCAGTCCTCCTCTCTCACGTACGGGAAGTCGCAACGTGTCGCTCACGATCGGAATCGTCGGTCTGCCCAATGTCGGCAAGTCGACCCTGTTCAACGCCCTGACCAAGAACGACGTGCTGGCGGCCAACTACCCGTTCGCCACGATCGAGCCGAACGTCGGCGTGGTCGGCGTCCCCGACGCCCGTCTCACCAAGCTGGCCGAAATCTTCGGCTCGCAGCGGATCCTCCCGGCGACGGTCGACTTCGTCGACATCGCGGGCATCGTGCGCGGCGCGAGCGAGGGCGAGGGCCTGGGCAACAAGTTCCTGGCGCACATCCGTGAGTCCGACGCGGTCTGCCAGGTCATCCGTGCCTTCAAGGACGAGAACGTCGTGCACGTGGACGGCAGGGTCTCGCCCAAGGAGGACATCGAGACGATCAACACCGAGCTGATCCTCGCGGACGTGCAGACGATCGAGAAGGTGCTGCCGCGCCTCCAGAAGGAGTCGCGGATCAAGAAGGACGTCGCCCCGAAGGTGAAGGCCGTCGAGGAGGCGAAGGAGATCCTGGACAAGGGCGACACCCTGTTCGCGCACGGCATCGTCCAGGGCACCGAGCGCGCCGCGCCCCTCCACGACCTGCACCTGCTGACCACCAAGCCCTTCCTCTACGTCTTCAACGTCGACGAGGACGAGCTGACGGACGACGCCTTCAAGGACGAGCAGCGCGCCCTGGTGGCCCCCGCCGAGGCGATCTTCCTCAACGCCAAGCTGGAGGCGGACCTCGCCGAGCTGGACGAGGACGAGGCCCTCGAACTCCTGCAGTCGGTCGGCCAGGACGAGCCGGGCCTGGCGACCCTGGCCCGCGTCGGCTTCGACACCCTGGGCCTGCAGACGTACCTCACGGCGGGCCCGAAGGAGGCCCGCGCCTGGACGATCAGGAAGGGCGCCACCGCCCCCGAGGCCGCCGGCGTCATCCACACCGACTTCCAGAAGGGCTTCATCAAGGCGGAGGTCATCTCCTTCGAGGACCTGGTCGCCACGGGCTCGGTCGCCGAGGCCCGCGCCAAGGGCAAGGCGCGGATGGAGGGCAAGGACTACGTGATGCAGGACGGTGATGTGGTGGAGTTCCGCTTCAACGTGTGAATTTTTCCGCCCCCTGGCCTCGTGTGTGAAGCCGCAGGTCAGGGGGCTTGTCATGCGTCGTGGATACTGTGTTCGGCGGCGTTCTTCCAGAACGTTCAAGACTCGGGGCGGCGGCAGCTGTCTTCACGTTTCCGCAGGTCGACGGTATGGCACGCTCTTCGACAGCGGTGAGTGACGCCTTGGTTACGGTGATGGATGCTGGATTCCTGCTGGATGATCTGACGGATGGTCATTCCCCGTAGGCCGGTGTCCGGTACGCGGCGGAGGCTACTTCTGTTCGGTGGTGCCGATGGTCGGGCGCCGGTGGCCCCCGTGTCTCCCCCCGGTCGGTGGCGAGTCCGTTGTGCCTGGAGGGGGTCGGCCTGCAGTCCTTCTCCGGCGTCACGAGCACCGACGGTCTGGCCCCGGACTGGGCGCTGGACGGCGGTCAGGTGGCGGCCGCGGCCCGGGAAGCTCGGCACCGGCCGGCTCGTCGGCGCCGCCGTGCCCGTCGGCCTGCCGGGCCCGCACGTCGTCGAGCATGTTCGCCACGGCGGGGTTGAAGCCCCGCGATCCTTGGCGGGTGCTGGGCTGGAGTGACCGGTCGCTGAGATCCATCGGCTGGAGAAAGTGTCAATGGTCGGCTGCTTGTCGTCGTCTGCGGGACTGGCTGTTTGGCGTTGCGTACTGGGTCGGTAGCTCCCTTCGGATGGTCGCCTGGGCGCACTTCAGGCAATCACTGATGTCCAACGCCTTTCATGGAAGTAAACGAACCGTTCTTTTGCGTACGGATGGGTGTTTGATTATCTGATCTTGAGGAAGTGCTTGATCTTCGATTGATCTGGCCCTGCCATGCTCCTCAATCGCCAAGCGATTGTGATGGGTTCGTCAAATGCTCGGGGGTGGGGTGTGGGGGATTCGGGGGGCAGACGTGTGTGGCCGCTGCGTACGGCGTGGCTGGCCGCAACCGCGCTGTTGATTCAGCCTCTTGCGGGTGCGGCTGTCGCGGATACGGCCGGCGCTGTGGTCAGGGACGGGGGTTCCACTTCCGCAGCCTCTCTCTCGCCGGAGGCGGCTGCCTCGCAGAAGGCGATGGCGACTGGTTCTTCGGTCGAGGTTGTCGAGGACCGTACGGAGTACGCGACGACGTCCGCCAACCCGGACGGCATGACGTTCACGCTGGATCAGTCGGCCGTACCGGTGCGGGTGCGCCATGGTGACGGGTCGTGGGTGGCGCCTGATCCGACGCTTGAAGTGCGGGCGGATGGTTCGGTGGGTCCGAAGGCGGCGGTGGTGGATCTGGCGTTCTCCGGCGGGGGTGATGGCTCGGGGCTGGTGGCCATCGCCCGGGACGGCAAGTCCCTGCGGCTGGGCTGGCCGGGGAAGTTGCCGAAGCCGACGCTGGACGGGACGAGCGCGGTCTACGCCGATGTGCTTCCCGGCGTGGACTTGCGGATGACGGCGACGGCGGAGGGCTTCCGTGAGCTGCTCATCGTGAAGACTCCCGAGGCGGCGGCAGATCCGGCGCTGAAGAAGGTCGCCTTCTCGCTGCAGTCGGACGGGCTGGCGGTCGCGCCCACGGGCGGCGGCGGGATGACCGCCGTGGACGACAACGCTCGCCCGGTCTTCTCGGCCCCCGCCGCACTCATGTGGGATTCGCAAGGCGATGCCGCCACCACGGCCACCGCGTCGGTGCGGACGGCCGCGTTCAGCCAGGTGACCGGCCCGTCGCCGTCGCCGGCCTCCACCACCGACCCCTCGACCGGTACGCAGGACGATCCGACGGCGGGACCGGGTGACGGGGACGCGTCGGCGGTGCTGCCGGTCCAGGTCGGTCCGGATTCGCTGGCCGTGGTGCCGGATACGACTCTGCTGGGGAACAGCGCCAGCAGCGCGTTCCCGATCTACATCGACCCGAGCGTCGGGCTGGATCAGACGGCCCACACGTATCTGCGCTCGGACGGTGTCTCCGACTTCAACTGGGGCAACGGCAGCAACAACGAGGGCAAGGGCATGGGCCACTGCTCCTCGTGGAACGGCTACTACTGCGGGCCCGGGTACACCGAGCGGCTGTATTTCCAGTTCTCGCCCAGCAGCCTGGCGGGCAAGAAGGTGCTGTCGGCGACGTTCCGTGCTACGGAGAGCTGGTCGTTCACGTGTGACGCGCGGTGGGTCGACCTGCACCGCACGGGCAATATCTCCTCGTCCACCACTTGGTCCACGCGCCCGTCGAACCTGGGCACGATGGCAAGCCGTGCCGTCTCGGCGGGGCGTGGGTCTCTGTGCGACCCGTCGCAGCCGGATGCTCCCATCGAGTTCACGGGTTCGGCCCTGACGTCTGCGGTCGGGGATTTCGCGGCGGGGAAGTTCTCCCGGCTGACTCTCATGCTGAAGGCCCGGGACGAGACGGACACGAGCGCCTGGAAGCGGTTTCGGAACGATGCGGTGCTGTCGGTGACGTATGTCGGGCTTCCCGCGGTGCCGACCAAGGCGGGCCTGGTCGAGGGGAGCGCCGTCAGCTGTGAGACGGATGCCGCCAAGCCGGATGTGATCGCTGATCCCACACCGTCCCTGACCGCGACGGCGTGGACGGCGACGGGCGGCGGCAGCGGGGCGAGCCTGCGGGCGCACTTCTACGTCCAGCAGAAGAACAGTGACGGCACGTGGTCGGTGGCGACGGAGCCGGTGCGGCCCACCAGCGGCTACGTCGGCAACGGTGTCGTGGTCACGTATCCCTCGCCGATCACGTTGTCCGAGGGGACGCTGTACCGGCTGGCGGTGTTCAGCCGCTCGTACTACGACAGCGGTGCCAGTCTTCTGGAGTCGCACAGCACGGTGACGACCAAGGGCTGGTGCTACTTCAGGGTGGATTCCACCGCCCCGAAGGCGCCGACGGTGACCTTCGGGGGTCCGTACTCCGAGTGCACGGCCAACGCTTGTGACCCCGCCGGTGGTCCGGGCGTGCAGGGCCAGTTCACCTTCTCCCCGGCCTCGGGCGACACCAACGCCGCTTACGAGTACAGGCTGGCGACCTCCACTGCCTGGTCCCAGCCCATCTCGGGGAACGTCGTCTCCAAGGGGATCACACCGCAACTGGCGGGCACACAGCAACTCGAGGTACGGGCGCAGGACAGCGTCGGTAACTGGGGCGCGAAGACGATCGTGAAGTTCAACGTCGCGCAGGGGCAGACGGCGATCGGCCGCTGGCACTTCGACGACGCGGCCCCGGGCTCGGGGGTGACCACGGCCGCGGATACGGCGACGGAGGGCAGCACCCGCCACCCGGCGACCCTGTACACCGCCGGCGCGGGCTGGTCGTCGCTCGCGCGCCGGGGTGAGGGGGACCGGTCGCTGTGGTTGAACGACACCTCCAACACCACGAACCAGTCCGGGTACGCGGCCACGGACGCACCGGTGGTCAACACCCAGTCGTCGTTCACGGTCTCGGCATGGGCCTACCTGGCGGAGGATTCCGCCTTCCGCACGGTGCTGTCGGAGACGGGCAGCGACGGCTCCGGGTTCGCGCTGTACTACTCACCGGGCGTCCAGCGGTGGGTGTTCCTGTGGAACTGGTACGAGAACGGTGTCCGCAAGTACCTGGGTGCGAACGCGGACGCGGCGGGTGTGCCGTTGAAGGCGTGGACGCATCTGACCGGCGTGTACGACGCCCAGGCCCGCACGATCTCCCTGTATGTCAACGGCCGTTTGCAGGGGGCGCCGGTGGCGCTGCCCAGCACCTCGGACGCCACGGCCAGCGACGGCGCTCTGCAGTTCGGCCGGGCCAGCTTCACTCCGGGCAGTTACGTGAACTACTGGCGGGGTCGCGTCGACGAGGTGGCCGTGTGGCAGCGGGCCCTGACGGGCGATGAGGTCGCTGTGGGCGATCAGTTGCTCGACGCGAACGGCGCGCCGAGCGTGGAATTGATGGGCGCCTGGAACCCGGATGGCGCGAGCGGCACCGCGCTGGCGGACTCCGCCTCCGGCTACGGCCGCACGCTCACGCTGTCCGGCGGTGCCTCGCTCGACGGGCAGGCCATCGTCCTGAACGGCACGGACGGCGCGGCCACCAGCCCTGGCCCGGTGCTGGACGACACGGCCTCATTCACTGCCACCACTTTGGTGGACGTGGACCGTGGCGCGCTGCTGTCCAAGCCGGTCGGTTACACGGCCCAGGTAGTGGGCCAGCGCAGCGCGGACGGTTCCGCCTGGGGCTTCTGGTACCGGTTGACGGGGACGGACATCGACCCGGCCACGGATACGACCGTACCGGTCGGCAACTGGTACTTCGGCAGGCTGAACACGGACGGCGGTTTCGACGGGGTGGTCTCCGACGAGGCTGCGGTTCTGGGCAGTTCGGTGCGGATGACCGGCACGTACGATGCCCCGTCCGGGACGATCCACTTCTATCTCGGGCCCGACGAGAACGGCGCCGACAGCATCCACCCCTACACAGCGGTGGCGGGGTCCGGCGAGTTCGCGGCCGGTGAGGGATACGTCGGCGGAGCATGGGGTCGCTACCTGCCCGGAAAGATCACCGATATCCGCCTGTGGGCCGGCGCTATGGCCGGCCAGCAAGTCACCGACACCATCGGGTGACCCTCACCGGGTGGCGCGGCGTCAGACAGCCGCCCCACCCGGCCAGGCCCCTCGATTCCTTGATCTTTTGATCCCTTGGCGTGCGCAGGCGGCCGACAGCGGTCGCGGGAGGCTAGTCATGAGTTCCGGCATGAAAGCTCGTTGGATCGGCAGTGCTCTGACCCGCGGTGTCCTGTTTCCGTGGCGTGCACCGGCATCGAGGCAGGTGGTACGGCGTCGGCGGGCACCTGTTGTCGCGGCTCTGTGCATGGCGCTGGTCGTACCGGCAGGATTGGGCGGGCCCGATGCTCATGCTGCCGGTGGCGCCCTGGGCAAGCCGGAACTGCCCCGGCAGCGGGTCGACAAGGTGCAGAAGCATCCAGGCCTGGGCGCGAAGAAGACACGTGAGCAGGTCGCGAGAACCAAGGCCGCCAACGCGGCACAAGCCGACCGGGCACGTGTCCAGCAGCACACCGCCTGGCCCACCGCCGCCGTGGTGACCGGGCGGATACCCGGGCAGGGCGCGGCGCAGCTGACCGCGGGTGGACTGCCCGTCACCGTCTCACCCGGCCGGGGGACCAACCTGGCCGCCGGTCAGGTTCAGGTGCGGGTTCTGGGGCAGCAGCAGGCGCGGGCAGCGGGTATCAAGGGCGTGCTGCTGACGGCGTCGGCCACCGAGCCGGGCTCCGCCCAGGTGAGCGTGGACTACTCGGCGTTCGCCTCCGCCTACGGCGGCGACTGGTCTGGCCGCCTGCAGTTGGTCCGACTCCCGGCTTGCGTGCTGACCACACCGCAGAAGGCCGCCTGCCGGACGCAGACTCCGCTCGGCTCGCACAACAACACCGGCGGACAGACGCTGTCCGCCAAAGTCAGCCTGGGCGCGGCACGCCACGGTACCGACACGGTGCGGGCCTCGCGTTCGGCGCCGCGCACCTCACTGATGACCGCCGGCACGACGTCCTCGGCCACGGTGCTGGCCGTGACCGCCACATCATCTGGGGAGTCGGCGTCCGGCGCCGGTAACCATGCGGCCAGCCCGCTGTCGGCCTCCTCCAGTTGGGAAGCGGGCGGTTCCTCGGGTGCCTTCACCTGGTCGTATCCCTTGAGTGCCCCGCCGGCCGCCGCGGGACCGGCTCCGCAGCTTTCGTTGTCGTACGACTCCGGGAGCGTGGACGGCAGGACGGCGTCGACGAACAACCAGGGGACTCTGGTCGGTGAGGGCTTCGACCTGACGTCCTCCTACGTCGAGCGGTCCTACGGCTCGTGCGATGACGACGGCCAGAACGGCAAGTACGACCTGTGCTGGAAGTACGACAACGCCTCGCTGGTGCTCAACGGCAAGTCCACCGAACTGGTGAAGGACGACACCACCGGCACCTGGCACCTGAAGGACGACGACGCCTCCACCGTCACCCACTCCACCGGCGCCGACAACGGCGACAACGACGGCGAGTACTGGACCGTCACCACCGGCGACGGCACCAAGTACGTGTTCGGGCTGAACAAGCTGCCGGGCGCGGACACCCAGCGCACCAACGCCGTATGGACGGTGCCGGTGTTCGGCGACGACTCCGGCGAGCCCGGCTACGATCAGGGATCCGCCTTCGCCGACCGGGCCCTGGCTCAGGCGTGGCGATGGAACCTGGACTACGTCGTGGACCCGCACGGCAACGCGATGTCATCCTGGTACACCGCCGAGACCAACTACTACGCCAAGAACGGCGCCACCACCGGCACCGCCCAGTACACGCGCGGCGGCTACCTCACCAAGATCCTCTACGGTCAGAACAAGGACACCCTGTTCACCGGCACCGCCTCGGACGAGGTCACCTTCGGCTACGACGAACGCTGCACCGCCTCCGACTGCTCCTCGCTGACCTCCTCCACCGCCTCCAACTGGCCCGACGTCCCCTTCGACTCCATCTGCGCCTCCGGCGCGGACTGCAACGCCGCCAACCCGGCCTTCTTCACCCGTAAGCGCCTCACCAGCATCGACACCCATGCCTGGTCGGCTGCCTCGAGCACCTACACGACGGTCGACTCCTGGGCGCTCACCCACCAGTTCCTGGACCCGGGCGACATCGGGGACAGCTCGGACCAGACCCTGGTCCTGAAGAGCATCCAGCACACCGGCAGAAACGGCACCGCCATCTCCCTGGACCCGGTGGCGTTCACCTACCAGATGCGAGCCAACCGGGTCGACTCCTCCACCGACAACATCCTGCCGTTGAACCGGCCCCGCATCGCCAGTGTCACCTCCGAGACCGGCGCGATCACCACCGTGACGCTGTCGAACCCGGAGTGCGTACGCGGCTCGAACATGCCGTCGTCCGAGGACAACGACACGATGAGCTGCTACCCGGTCTACTGGCACATCAACGGCGCCATGGAGGCGTCCCTGGACTGGTTCAACAAGTACCGGGTGCTGGACGTCGTCACCTCCGAGCCCACCGGGCTCGGCGAGACGATGGAGAACCACTACAGCTACTCCGGACCGGCCTGGCACTACAACAACGACCCGATCACCCCGGCCACGGAGCGCACCTGGTCCGACTGGCGCGGCTACCGCACCGTCACGGCCCTCAAGGGGGCGTCCACCGAGACGCAGTCCAAGACGGTGACCGTGTACCTGCAGGGCATGGACGGCGACAAGCAGAAGGACGGCACGACTCGCTCCGTCTCCGTCCCGGGCATCGGCTTCACCGGCCTGAGCGTGGCCGCCCAGACCGACTACGACCGCTTCGCGGGCTTCACACGCGAGCAGGTCACGTACAACGGCTCCGCGCCTGTCTCCGTGACGGTCAACTACCCGTGGTCCCATCTCACGGCCAGCCAGCAGAAGTCGTACGCCAGCATCGAGGCGTACTTCATCCGCACGTACAAGACCGAGACGTCCACCTACCTGACCGCCACCTCCAGCTGGCGCACCCACAGCGTGAACACCAGCTTCGACGGCTACGGCATGCCCGTCAGCGTCAACGACTCCGGCCAGCTCGGCCTCAGCGGCGACGAGACCTGCACCCGCACCTGGTACGCCCGCAACGACAGCCTGGGCATCAACTCCCTGGTCTCCCGCACCCGGGTCGTCGGCCGAGTATGCTCCACCACCGAGACCGCCCTGAACCTGCCGGCCTCCTCCAGTACCCGCGGGGACGTGCTGTCCGACACCGCCGCCGTCTACGACGCCCCCACCGCCACCTCCTGGACCGCCTCCCAGACACCGACCCTCGGCGACGCCACCTGGAGTGGACGTGCTTCCGCCTACCCCGCCACGGCCACGAACGGCGAGCGGTACCCCACGTCCTGGCAGACCGTCGCCAAGACGGGTTACGACAGCCTGGGCCGACCGACGAGCGTGACCGATGCGGCAGGCAATCCGACCTCCACCGCCTACACCCCGACCACCACGGGGCCGCTGACCAAGATCACGGTCACCAACGCCAAGACCCAGAAGACGTACACCTACCTGGACTACGCCCGCGGCACGACCGTGAAGTCCTACGACGTCAACAACAAGCCGACCGAGTCCACGTATGACGCCCTGGGCCGCGTGACCGCCACCTGGCTGCCCAACCACCTCCGCGCCGCCGGATACGGCGCCAACTACACCTACGCCTACTCCGTCAGCAACAGCGCCCCGTCCTGGTCCGCCACTTCGACCATCCTCGCCGAGGGCGTCTACAACACCACCTACACGATCTACGACTCGCTGCTGCGACCACTGCAGACCCAGTCCCCGACCGCCAACGGCGGCCGACTGCTGACCGACACCCGCTACGACAGCCGCGGCTTGGCCTACGAGACCTACGCCGACGTCTTCGACTCCACCGCGACCCCATCCGGCAGTTACGCCAGGGCCCGATACGGCGGCGCGCCGAAGCAGACCGACACCGTCTTCGACGGCGCCGAACGCCCGACCACCAGCACCCTGTACGTCTACGGTGTCAACAAGTGGTCCACCACCACCAGCTACACCGGTGACTCCACCGCCACCACCGCCCTGACCGGCGGCTCCGCGGTCCGCACCCTCACCGACGTCTTCGGCCGCACCACCGAACAGCGCGAGTACTCCGGCACCAGCCCGGCCGACACCGCCTACGGCGCGGGCGTCGGCGCCGCCTACACCTCCACGACCTACACCTACACCCGCGACGGCAAGCCGGACACGATCACGGGCCCTGACGGCACCCAGTGGTCCTACACCTACGACCTGTTCGGCCGCCAGGTCACGGCGGCGGACCCGGACAAGGGGACGGCCACCACGTCGTACACCGACCTGGACCAGGTCGCCACCACCACGGACTCCCGCAACACCACCCTCCTGTACGGCTACGACCAACTCGGCCGCAGGACCGACCAGTGGCAGACCTCCAAGACCGACGCGAACAAACTCGCCCACTGGGCCTACGACACCCTCGCCAAAGGACAGCTGGACTCCTCCACCAGCTACGTCGGCGGCGTGACCGGCACGGCCTACACCCGGAAGGTCACCGCCTACGACAGCCTGTACCGGCCCACCACCACCCAGCTGGTCCTGCCCTCCACCGACGCCCTGGTCACCTCCGGCGCCGTCGCCTCCACCCTGTCGTTCTCGACGTACTACAACCTCAGCGGCACCCAGCAGTACATCTCCGAACCCGCCGCCGCGGGCCTGGCCGCAGAAAAGACCGTCACCCACTACAACAACGTCGGCCTGCCCACCGACGTCGCCGGCACCAGTGACTACCTGCTGGGCGCCAGCTACTCGGCCACCGGCCGGATCCAGCAGCTCACCCTGGGCACGTCCGCAGCCGAAGGCATCAAGAAGGCGTACATCACCAACACCTGGGAGGAAGGCACCGACCGGCTCAAGCAGTCCGCCGTCACCGACCAGACCCACAACTACGAACTGCAGGAACTGAACTACACCTACGACGACGCGGGCAACGTCACCGCCATCACCGACCCCACCACCCTCGGCGGCACCGGCAAGGCCGACAACCAGTGCTTCACCTACGACGGACACCGGCGCCTGACCGAGGCCTGGACCCCCACCACCGCCGACTGCTCCACCTCCGGCCGCACCACCGCCAACCTCGCCGGCGCGAGCCCCTACTGGACCTCGTACACCTACACCGACAGCGGCCTGCGCACCACAGAGACCACCCACACGTCAGCCGGCGACACCACCAACACCTACTGCTACAACGCCGGCCGGCCCCACGCACTGACCGCCACCACCACGGCCTCCTCCTGCACGGGCGTCACCGCCACCTACGCCTACGACAACACCGGCAACACCACCGCCCGCCCTAACGGCCCCGACACCCAGACCCTCACCTGGAACCCCGAAGGCCGGCTCGACACCCTCACCGAAAAGACCAGCTCCGGCACCACCAAGAGCACCACCAGCCACATCTACGACGCCGACGGCGCCCTCCTGATCCGCCGCAACACCAGCGCAGAGACCGTCCTCTACCTGGACGGCGGCACCGAGGTCCACCTCGACACCTCCACCCCGACCGCCAAGTACTGGGCCCAGCGCTACTACACCGCCGACGGCTTTACCATCGCCCTGCGCACCAACCAGACCGGCACCGAGACCCTCTCCTGGCTCGCCGCCGACCAGCACGGCACCAGCAGCCTGGCCGTCGACGCCACCACGCAGGCGATCACCAAGCGCTACACCACCCCCTTCGGAGCCCCACGCTCCGGCGGCACCGGCGCCTGGCCCGACGACAAGGCCTTCCTCGGTAAGTCCACCGACACCACCACCGGCCTCACCCACATCGGCGCACGCGAATACGACCCCACCACCGGCCGCTTCATCAGCGTCGACCCACTCCTGGAGACCGACAAACCGCAGACTCTCAACGGCTACACCTACAGCGCCAACAATCCCGCCACCTTCGTCGACTCCACCGGTGAAGGGCTGGCCTGCGGCCGCGGGTTCGATGCGGGCTGCGGCAACGGCGTCGTCACTCACGGCGATGGCAGCAGGTCCAAGAACGGCAACCCGACCGGCGGCGGAGTA
Source organism: Streptomyces sp. PSU-S4-23 (assembly GCF_055632315.1). Lineage (NCBI taxonomy): Bacteria > Bacillati > Actinomycetota > Actinomycetes > Kitasatosporales > Streptomycetaceae > Streptomyces > Streptomyces sp. PSU-S4-23. Next base: position 5,566,277 of record NZ_JBVMUU010000002.1, read on the forward strand.
GCACCCGGGTACGCCGGTACAGCCTCCACCAGCAGCACCGGCAAGACCAGCAGCGGCGGCCATCAGAAGAGTGGCGGCTCCTCGTGGGGATGGCTGTCGGATGCCGTCGACTACGGCTCCGCGATCTTCTCCCAGCCCGAGATCTGGTGGGGCTCCGCGGAAACCGCAGGCAGCATGATCCTCATGGGCATCGGCGGGGACGCCACCGTCGCCGGTCTCGGCCTGTGCCTCACCGGCGTCGGCTGTCTCGCCGGCGCCCCCGTCGCCGCAACCGGCGTAACACTGGTCGGAGTCGGCGCCACCGGCACAGCGGACGGCATCGGACGCATCAACGACGGACTGGGAAAGGCATTCTCGGAGGCAAGCAGCGAATCTTCCGGTTCCTCCGCTGGGTCGAGAACTTTTACTTCCGACGATCCGCTCGTGGGCGATGTGGCTAACGAGATCGAGGCGAAGTACCCTGGCTTGGTTGAGGACGTCAACGTTCCAGTCAATCGCTCTGATGGGTCCACTCTGACCGATTTCGACATTGAGCTTAAGAACGCTGTTATTCAAGTTAAGGCAGGTCCCGGGAAGGGCGCCGGGGCCCAGGTGACACGAACTCAGGAGGGGACGGGCAAGCCAGTGATCGTCTACGGCCCGAAGCTGCGTCCGAGTGTGATCAAGGAAGTGAACAGCCGCGGCGGAATTGGTGTGACGTCGATGGACGACCTCCTGGCGGTGGTGGCACCGTGAATTCACTGATCGCATGTGTGCCACGAAGCGTGACCTCTCAGGACGTCCGCGACCAATTGCTCGCCTCCGGAATGTATGTGGAATTTCGAGACAGTCGCATCACCGTGTCGTGTGAAGGGGCGCTTGCGTGGATCGAAAGAGACTCGGATGGCGAGCTTGAGAGACAGTATGAGCCGAGTGAGCTTTCCGTTGTAAGTGGACTCCTCGGACGATGGGTGGGCTTCATCATCGACTATCGATCAATAGAGGTCGCCGCTATGATCGTGGCGGCGATGTGTGAGCGGTGGCCCTGCGTGGTGGACGATGAAGATGGATTCCTCGGGTGGGGGCGAGAGTACCTTGAACGCCGCCGTTCTGAGGGCAGTTCCGCTCGTTGAACGACGTACTCCGCACCTGGGGATTTAGGTTTCCAGTCAGCGGGGTCGGGTTCCTTCGAAATCGGCTCCAAGACCGGCTGCCAGTACGACCTGGCCGACTGCTCCAAGACGGTCCAGAAGGACGTGGGCTACGACCCCCGCACGGGCAAGGCCGATCCCTCCAAGGGCACCGCCGCCACCAGCAGCACCGGCAAGACCAGCAGCGGCGGCCATCAGAAGAGTGGCGGCTCCTCGTGGGGATGGCTGTCGGATGCCGTCGACTACGGCTCCGCGATCTTCTCCCAGCCCGAGATCTGGTGGGGCTCCGCGGAAACCGCAGGCAGCATGATCCTCATGGGCATCGGCGGGGACGCCACCGTCGCCGGTCTCGGCCTGTGCCTCACCGGCGTCGGCTGCCTCGCCGGCGCCCCCGTCGCCGCAACCGGCGTAACACTGGTCGGAGTCGGCGCCACCGGCACAGCGGACGGCATCGGACGCATCAACGACGGACTGGGCAAGGCATTCAGGGAAGCGGACGGGGAGGCGAGCGGTGGTCGGGCGGCGCAAGAATATGGTGATGCATACGAAGAGTTCCTGCAGGAGAAGCTTGGTGGAGGTGGGGGATTCTCTGAGAAAGGGCGCCAGTTTGATGGCGCATATGTAGACCCTGCGACGGGAAGGGGGACATGGTACGAGGCAAAGTCGGGAAGTTTCTTCGAAAACACTCTCAAGAACCCTAAGCGGTTGAGTAAGTTTTACTCTACTGAGGGGCAGAAGGCCAGGATTGCAGCTGAGCAGGGAGTCGACTACAAGGTGATATCGGAGAATCCTATTCCCGGACAGATTACGAACTGGCTCAGCAAGAAGGGTATTCCATGGGAAGTGATCTCAAGGTGACTTCGGCCGGAGAGGGTGTGAAGTTGTGACCAGATCTGTAGACGTTGACTTTACGTTCAATGGGCCGATCGACATTCCCGTGATGCTACGCACCCTGCTGGAGGCGGGCGTGAGGCCTTCAGTGACAGGTGAGGTGACCTATCTGATTGATGAAGATGGAATGTTCGACTGGCAGACGGCTCAGGCTTCTCTGCTAGATGAAGTCATCTCCAAGATGGCAGAGTCGCGGTGGGATGATCGGGTCGTTGGAATTACGCTTCTTTTCCCGGGGGAGGAGTGCGGAGGGGATGTTCTATTTCATCCGGGTCGCACTTCGATCTCCTATGTAATCAATATTAATCCGAAATATCTGCCAGGCCCTTCTCGGTTTTGTGACATTGGTTGGTATTTGGAGAAATTGGTGCCCCTATTTGAGCCGCTTGGTCTATTGGAAGTCGAGGCGCGGGATTCTCCATAGGGTGGATTCGGCGTCATTTTCCCGGGCGATTCGGTGGCGGTGGTTGCGCGGTGAAGTCGTTCAACTCGGTCATTCTCGACCCTGACTTCGGACAATTCGGCCCGGACCTGCTTCAACTCCGTCTGAAGGACCGGCGATCACCCGCACCAAGTCGTAGTGCGACGGCTCCCTGCGACTGGCGGAGCCCACGAACGACCCGACGGCTAATCCTCCAGACAGGTCGCCGACGGTCCTGAGTAGTCACGAAGTTGCGGATTCTCAAGTGCTGCAATCGGCCTTGACCGCGTACGAGATCATGGTCCGGGAACCACCACGGATGAGCTCCTGAGCCCTTCCCCGCCTCGGCTTGCGGAGTTGAGGCGGGGTGAGGACTGTCTGGATGAGGCTGGTAGGCGGGTGGTGCTGCACCGGCGTCTCGGTGGTGGGACGGCGCGTGTTCAGGCGCTGAACGGGCGCCGCTGCGCGGATGTGTTCGCGTGCTGGATCGCCGCTGGATCGCGGCCCCACGATGGGCGATCGCTGCAGGTGACAGCCGAGTCGTCGATGTTCCGCTTCAACGTCTAATACGTTCGGCGAAAGGCCGTCTGACCTGCGACGGAGCGGGTTGGGCGGCCTTTGCGGTCCGCGCAGAGTCCGCAGCGTGCTGACTTCGGTCAGCGCGCGGGGGAGCGGCTACCGGGATTCATTCGCAGTGCATCGGGCTTCAGCCCGGTGGTGAAGCGAATCTGATGGTTGCGACGCGGAGCGTCGCGGTTTCTTGTCCGGCGGAGCCGGGCAGGGCTCACACCGGCCGGTTCTGCTGCTCGATGTACTGCCTGACCACGGACAGCGGGGCGCCCCCGACGGTCCCGGCGAAGTAGGAACCGGACCACAGCTTGTTGGCCCGCCAGTAGTGACGGACCAGGTCGGGGAATTCCTGGCGCAGACGGCGCGAGGAGACGCCCTTGAGGGAGTTCACCAGCTTGGTGACGGCGACCTTGGGCGGGAAGTTCACCAACAGGTGGACATGGTTGTCCTCGCCGTTGAACTCCACCAGTGTGCACTCGAAGTCCATGCAGACCGACCGCATGATCTCCTCCATCCGTGCCAGATGGGCATCGGTGAACACCTTATGCCGGAACTTGGTCACGAAAACCAAGTGAACATGCATTACGAAAGCACAGTGCCGACCAGTTCTGATCTCCTGCATCTCACCCATAACCCAAGTATGTATTGTGCCCGGCATGCAGCTTCGGTACAGCTTCCGCCTGTACCCGGACACCGGCCAGCGCACCGCGCTGGCCAAAGCGTTCGGGTGTGCTCGCGTCGTGTTCAACGACTGCGTGCGCGCTCGTGAGGACGCCCGGAAGGCGGGCAGACCGTTCCCGAAGGCCGGTGAGCTGTCGAAGAAGCTGATCACCCAGGCGAAGCAGAGCGAGCCCCGGTCCTGGCTGGGCGAGGTCTCCTCCGTGGTCCTGCAGCAGTCCCTGCGCGATGCCGAGGCCGCCTACAAGAACTTCTTCGCCTCCCTCCAGGGCACCCGCAAGGGCCCGAAAGTCGGCTCGCCCCGGTTCAAGTCCCGTAAGGACTCCCGGCAGTCGATCCGGTTCACCGCCAACGCCCGCTGGAACCTGGACCAGTCCGGTCGCCTGAACCTCCCCAAGATCGGGGCAGTAAAGGTCACATGGTCCCGCGCCCTGCCCACCACCCCCACCTCGGTCACCGTGATCAAGGATTCCGCAGGGCGGTACTTCGCCTCCTTCGTCATCGACACCGACCCACTGGCGGACGCGGCCAGGATGTCCGACACCGACCAGACCATCGGCATCGACCTGGGTCTGACCCACTTCGCCGTGCTGTCCACCGGCGAGAAGATCGACTCCCCGCGGTTCCTGCGCCGCGCTGAGAAGAAGCTGAAGAAGGCCCAGCGGGAGCTGTCCCGTAAGCAGAAAGGCTCGAAGAACCGCGAGAAGGCCCGTCTGAAGGTCGCCCGAACCCACGCCAAGGTCACCGACGCACGCCACGAGTTCCACCACCAGCTCTCCACCCGCCTGATCTCCGAGAACCAAGGGATCGCCGTGGAGGACCTGTCGGTGACGGGACTGGCGCGCACCAGGCTGGCCAAGTCCGTCCATGACGCCGGCTGGTCGAAGTTCGTGGCCATGCTGGAGTACAAGGCACAGAGATACGGGCGCATCCTGGTGAGGATCGGCCGGTTCGAGCCGACGAGCCAGACCTGCTCCACCTGCGGCGTCAAGGACGGCCCCAAGCCCCTCGACGTGCGGGAATGGCTCTGCGCCGCCTGCGGCACCGTCCACGACCGGGACACCAACGCCGCGATCAACGTAAAGACGGCCGCCGGACTGGCGGTATCGGCCTGCGGAGCGCCGGTAAGACCAGAACCCGTTCTGGCACAGCGCGAAGAAACAGGAAGCCACGGACTCCCGACCGGGCCCTGTGCCGCGTAGCGGCACAGCAACGATCGAGAAGGCCAGAATCCTCGGGCTTCAGCCCGAGGAGCAAGTCAAGCCGCTTCGTCGACCTGTGGCTGGGCATCGGCGGATTGGTCCGCGTACGCCTTGTCGACGGCGGCCCGGGTCCGCTCCTCGGAGTCGGGCCACAGGCGGGTGTAGTTGTTTCAGGGTCATCGCCGCACTGGTGCGGCCGAGGCGCTCGGAGACGGTCTTCACCGACTCGCCGTGCTTGATCAGCAGGCTGGCGTAGTGGTGCCGGAGGGCGTGGGGTCCGGTGCCCTTCGGTATGCCTTCGCGTAGGCGGGCCGCCAGGACCGGGTGTGTCCAGCCAGTGGTGTAACTCGGTTGTCGGTTTTGGCGGCGGGCGGCCGAGAGCCGTCCGTCGAAGGTGATGTCGAACGCCTGTAGCGCTGGCTTCCACCGGATCGCCCAGCGCCGCCGTCCTGTCCCGGTCGGGTCCAGGCTCATCACCGCCAGATATACGCACTTCAGCGCGGCCTGCTCCGTCGGAAAGTGCCCACGGGCGCGCACGGCCTTGCGGATGCGGGCGTTGATCGACTCGATGGCATTGGCGGTGCACACGATCCGGCGGATCTCCACGTCGAACCGCAGGAACGGCACGAACTCCGACCAGGACGACTCCCACAACCGCACGATCGCCGGGTATTTCTTCCCCCACACCTCGGCGAATTCCATGAACCGCTCCAGCGCGGCCTCTTCGGTCGGCGCTGTGTAGACCGGCTTCAGTCCACGCGCGATCTTCTCCCAGTCCTGCCGCCCGCAGTACTTGAACGAGTTGCGCAACAGGTGAACGACGCACGTCTGCACGATCGTCGCAGGCCAGACCGCATTGACCGCGTCCGGCAACCCCGTCAACCCGTCGCAGACCAGCATCAGCACGTCCGCGGCGCCGCGGTTCTTGATCTCGGTCAGCACCTGGAGCCAATATTTCGCGCCCTCGCCCCCGTCGCCGACCCACAGGCCGAGGATGTCGCGGTGGCCCTCGGCGGTGACCGCCACGGCCATGTAGACGGGCCGGTTGGCGACCTGCCCTTCCCTGATCTCCACGTTCACACAGTCGATGAAGACGACCGGGTAAACCGCGTCGAGCGGCCGGTTCTGCCATTCCGTCATCCCCGCGACCACGCTGTCGGTGATGGTGGAGATGGTCTGCTTGGAGACGTTCGCCCCGTAGACGTCGGCCAGGTGGGCGGAGACCTCGCCGTGGGTCAGCCGTGACCGATGGCCTGGTTTGTAGCAGGTCAGGGCGGCGATGGAGATGCGTCTGCGGGAGCGGCCGCGGACTCGCACCATGGGGGTGCGGCCTCGCGGATTCGTCGCCGCGCTGCACGCAGCTCTGCGGACTCCTCCGAGACCCTGCCAGGGCGCCGGGCCCGGCCCGTGACACCGGTGAACCGGAAGGTGGCCCACGCCCGGTACGGCTCGGCGTCCGGCATCAGCTGCCGTACGTGCTCGAGGCCCTCCTGCTCCCACCGGAAACCGGACCGGTGCGGCTGGAACCAGTGCTCGCGACGCGCCGGGGGGCCGGGCTTGGCGGCGGTCGGCGTCACGTGGAGTCCTCCGGTCATGGGCTGTCGTCGTAACGGGGCAAGCCTAGCGACGTCACACCAACGGCCGGGACCGCTCCGCGGGGCGGCCCTGGTCAGATGGGGTACGGGCGGCTTCGCCGCAGAAGGCGACGAGCAGTGCAAGGCGCCGATCTGCACACTCGGGGGCGGCGATGTCCTGGGAGAAAAGGCGACGCACCCGCACGAAGGGCGTGGAGGCGGGCCTGTCAGGGGCCAGGACGGGGCGCACTGAGCTGGATGCGGTCGCGAGAGGGCCCGGCTGTACGATGCGCGGGGTATGCCCAGGTGACCGTGTCCTGCCGAAGGATTCCTCCATGCCTCAAGCAGCAGTTTCCGAATCCATAGAGATCGCTGTTCCTCCGCGCGTCGTGTATGACGCCGTCGCCAACGTCGCCGACATGGGCCGTTGGAGTCCGGAGTGCACGGGTGCCGATGTCAAGGGCAACGTCGGCGAGGTTCGCGTGGGCACGCGCTTCACCGGCCGTAACGTGTCCGAGAAGTCCCGCCCCTGGTCGACCAATTGCACCGTCACCGCGGCAGATCCTGGAATCCACTTCGCTTTCGCCGTACGTGCTGCGGGAATGGCCGTCTCCACCTGGAGTTACGCATTCGAGGCCACTGACAGCGGCGCCACCAAGGTCACCGAGACCTGGACCGACCAGCGCAACCGCATCCTCAACTTTGTCGGTCCGTACATCACAGGAATCAAGGATCGCACGGCCCACAACCGCACGACCATGAAGGTCACCCTCCAGCGCCTGAAGGAGGCGCTGGAGAAGGAACAGGGAAGGTCATAATCGGGGTCCTGCAATGTCGTGGCCGTTGATCCTGCCAACTGCTGCCCATGGCAGCGGGGTTCGGCCCGGGCCCGGACTGGCTGGCGGCGGCTGGAGCGGTGGCCGCCGCGGCCGTGCGAGCCGTCGTCGGGGCCCCGGTCACGGAAACGCCGTGACCGGGGCCCCGGATCAGCCACCGCGGAGGGCGCCGGCCGCCGCTGGTTCCGGTACCGGAACACGATCCGGCCGCGCGTCAGGTCGTACGGCGGGAGCTCCACCAGCACCCGGTCCTCCGGCATGATCTTGATGTAGTTCTTGCGGATCTTCCCGCTGATGTGCGCGAGCACCTGGTGGCCGTTCTCGAGCTCCATGGTGAACATGGCGCTGCGCAGGCACTCGACGACCCTGCCCTCGCCGTCGAGCGTGGCGTCGATCGGGCGCCAGGTCGGATCCAGCGGCTCGTCCGGTGCCGGGCGCCGGACGAAGGGTCGGCCGCGCTGGTCGCAGGCGCCGAAGTCCTGGTAGTTGCGCTGGGCCTCGATCAGGGAGGCATTGCTGGCCCCACCGGCCACGGTCGGCCAGCGGAACCGGACTTCGTCGTCCTCCCAGAAGCAGACAGAGCAGATCTCGTACGAGCCGGGTATCTCGCTCGGCGCGAGATGCCCTCAGCAGGGACACGGACAGCGGCTGCTCATCCCGGCAGTTTCCATGACCGGCCAGTGCCTGAGCCATCCGTTTTGTCGGGCAGTGGTCTTTCGCTTCGACATTACTTGAGGTTGGTCTTCATGCCGTCATCGTCGTGGTCGGTCGGTGGAGACCGGTCGCCTTGCCGGGAGGGCGGTAGAGCGGGGTCAGCGCCATGCGTCGATGAGGTGGTCGGGTGAGGACACCGTCACCGCTCCTTCGGCCCGGCCGCGTGTCGGGCGTCGGGGCTCGCAAGCAGGGAGCGTGGGCCTGCGGCGCGGGTGATGGCGGACTCGACGGCGGCCACGCGGTCGGCGAGCAGGCCGAGTGCGGCGACGACGGGGGTTCCCCCTGCTTGGGCGAGGCCGAGGGCTCGGGGGAGGGCGAGGGGGTCCTCCCCCGGACCGCCGAGGGGCTGGGCACGGACGTAGGAGGCCTTCAGCTCGGCCCAGCGGTCGGCCTGTCGTGGGGTCAGGGTGCCGCGCAGTTCGGCGAGTTTCAGCAGGCCGGCCTCGGCGCCGCTGGTGAGGGTCTGGGCCTCCGCGGTGAAGTGGTCGTCGATGACGGCGGCGAGTTCGGCGTCGTCCATGACGGGCTGGATGCGCTGGGCGATCTTGTTCATGGTGCGGTAGGAGCCCTGGAGCCGGAAGGGCGGCTCGGTGCGCGTGGTGTCGGACTGTGCGGCGGAGGCGATGTAGGCGGCGTTGACCGCGAGGACGGTCGCGCGCGCGGTGACCAGGTGCCGCAGCACGGCCACGATGCGCTCCGCCTCGGCCGGGTCGTAGGGGTGTACGAGGCGGTCGGGGCGGGCCGTGGGGTCCTGCTGCGCGAGCCGGATGAAAAGGTCGAGGTCGCGGCGGTCGCGGCCGGCGAGCGGGGCGAGCACCGGGTTGGAGGTGAGCGCGTTCTCCAGGAAGCTGAGCGCGAAGACGTCCTCCTTGCCGGCGAGGACGTCGCCGAGGTTCCAGATGTCCGCGCGGTCGGCGAGCATGTCGGGGACGCGGAAGCGGGCGCCGGACTCGGTGTAGGGGTTGCCGGCCATGCAGACCGCGAAGCGCTTGCCGCGCAGGTCGTAGCTGCGCGGTTCGCCGTCCCACACGCCGTCGATGCGGCGGGTGGCGTCGCACAGGGGGATGAACTTCTGCAGCAGCTCCGCTGAGGTGTGCTGGATGTCGTCGAGGTACAGGAGGGTGTTGTTCCCGGCCGTGAGCGCGAAGTTGATCTTCTCGATCTCCTGGCGGGCCGTGGCGTTCGGGGCCTCGGCCGGGTCGAGCGAGGTGACCGTGCGCCCGAGGGCCGGGCCGCTGACCTTCACGAGCATCAGGCCGAGGCGGTCGGCGACGTACTCCATCAGGGTCGTCTTGCCGTAGCCGGGCGGGGAGACCAGCAGCAGGAGGCCGCCCGTGTCGGTGCGCCTGGTCTCGCCCGCGGTGCCGAGCTGCCGGGCGAGGCTGTCGCCGACGAGCGGGAGGTAGACCTCGTCGATGAGGCGGTTGCGGACGAAGGACGCCATGGCGCGCGGGCGGTGGTCGTCCAGGCGCAGGCGGGTGCGTTCGGCGGCCACCAGCGCGGTACGCCGACGCAGACAGCTGCGGAAGGCGGGGACGTCCCGCTCGTCGAACCGCTTCGTCCGGGCGAGGAACTCGTCGATCCTCAGGGAAAGGCGGCGGCCGGTGATGCGCGGGTGGGTGCCCAGCAGGTTCGCGGCCGAGGCCGTGAGTGCGGCGTCGGACTCGTAGCGGGTCAGCTCCGGGCACAGCTCGGCCGCCACCGCCTCGGCCAGGTCCCCGGCGGCGGCGTCCGTGCCGGTGGAGGCCGCGAAGGCCGACAGCCATGCATCGGCCAACTGGCGGCGCGCCGCGAGGTCGTCGAGTGCGGCGAGGTCGTCGTCGTAGGCCGCAGTGCCCACCGTACGGCGGAACCTGCCGAGCAGCGTGCGGGTGGCGGCGCTGACGACGAAGCCGTCGGGTCCGGTCGTCAGCTCGTCGAAGAGGTACGCGGCCGCTGCGGACGCGGGCCGTTCGGCATCCGGGTCCCATGCGGCGATCGCCTCCGCCAGTTCCTCCTCCAGGTCGCCGATCGCGGGTGCCAGGCCGAACGTGTCGCGGGCCCGGGCCAGGGACACGGCCCGCCGGGTCCACGTCCGGCGCGCCCCGGCCGTGGTGCCGTGCGCCCAGTACAGCTGGGCGGCCGCCCGGGCGGCGGGTTCGTGGCGCAGGGGGCCGGCCTGCTGGTGCAGGGGCAGGAGGGCGGCAAGGATCACGGTGGCGTCGTGGTCGTGGACACCGCGCTCATGGCCCTCGTCGTACGCCTCCTCCGCGGCCTTGCGTACCAGGGCGGGGAGATCGGCCTCAGCGAGGGCGGTGGGGCCGTACTCCCTCAGCAGGCGGGCGGCGAGGTGTTCGGCGCGGTAGACCTCCGGTGACTCGGAGGGCAGGTGGCGGTCCCAGTACCGGCGGGTGGCGGCGAAGCCGGGGTCGGTGACGGGTGAGCGGTAGTCGGTGCCGGTGAGGGCGAAGGCGAGGCCGTCGCCGTGCGGGACCAGGGTGAGGTCGAGGGGCTGGGTGGTGACGGCGAAGCGGTGGCTGCCCAGCCGGAGGGTCCGGCCGTCGTCGGCGTACAGGTCGGTGCGGTCGCGCAGGGCGCGGGCCGCCTCCTGGCGGGCTGCCTTCAGACCGCCGTCCAGCTCCTCGGCGTGTACCGGGTCGCCGAGTCCGCGCAGTTCGTCGGCGGTGCGGCGGACCTTGGAGACCAAGGGGTCGGAGGCGAAGTAGCTGCTCACCGCGTCGGTGTCCGCGAGGGCGGCCGCGCGCCGTGCGATCGTGTCCAGGACGCGGGCGGCGGACGCGGCGAGCTGCTCGGCGCGGCGGGCACGGGCGTCGAGGAAGGTCTGCCTACGGGCGGAGAACGCCTCGTGGACCTCCGCGCGCTTGTCGGCGAGTGCACCGAGGAAGTCGTCGAACTCCGCGAAACGGGACTCCAGGTCCTCCAGCCGCACCAGCATGCCCGTCAGTTGCTCGTCGCAGGCGTCCGGACCGTCCGCCGACGCGAGCGCGCCGGCGACCGCCTGGCCCAGCAGCGCGAACTCGGCGGCGAACTCGGCGCGCCCCTCGCTGTCGCGCAGGCTCCGGCGGCGGGCGTCGAGCAGGGCACGGGCCCGGTTGACGCCGCCCAGCACGTCGGCGATGCGCTCCAGGACGGAGGTGCGCACGGTGGCGTCGGCGATGTCGAGGCCGGTGACGACCTCGGTGACCGTGCGCATCGTGTCGGCGAGGCCGTCGAGCCGGGAAACGACGGGCGCGGCCCCGGCCGCGCTGCCGATCGTCTCCGCGTCGGCCACAAGACGTTCGATGTCCTGGTGATGTCCGGCGAAGGCGTCCTCGCGGGCCAGGAAGGCCACGGCGCGCTGCCCGAAGGAGGTCAGGTCCGCCTCGGCCTGGGCGGCGAGTTCGTCGATGCGGGCGGTGTCGGCGTACCGCATCTCCTTCAGGGTCAGCAGATGACCCTGGGCGTGGCGCAGTTCGGTCAGACCGGCCACCCAGGCGGCCGCGCCACGCGGCGCCTCTCCCCGCAGCCGGCGGACCACCGCCGCCAGGCGGCCGGCGGCCTCGTCGAGTGTGCCGGCGGCCTGGCGGGTCAGCGTCTGGACGGTGCGGAACTCGGCGAGCACCTGTTCGGCTGTGGCCCGTACGGCGTCCAGCGGAGTGCGCAGGTCGCCGAGTCCGGGCTCGCCGAGCCAGTGGTGGCTGTCGGCCGCACGGATGCAGGAAGCGACCAGCGCCTCGTACACCTCGACCGTGGGGGTGGTGTCGGCGACGGCACGGCTGATGGACAGGCAGTCGGAGATGCCGCGCACGAGGTCGGCGTTGCCGACGCGGCCCATGGGGTCCGCCCCGCGCGAACGTGGCCGAGGGCTCGGGGAGGGGCCGGTGCCGGTGCCGGTGCCGGTGCCGGTGGCGGTGGCGGTGGCGTACGTGTCGGCGGCGTAGGGGGACGTCCACTGCTGGAGCGGGTGCACGCGGGCGGGTCCGTCGCCGTCGGCCCGCAGCAGCGTCAGGGTGCCGTCGTCGAACCGGGCCCATCCGTGGCAGGACAGCGGGCCGGCGACCTCCTTGCGGATCGTGTTGTACGACAGCAGCAGGCTGCGCCCCTCGGCGCGTGCGTGGAACGCGAACAGCACGTCCTCGCCGTACGGCGAACGCACCTCCCGCTCGAACCCCAAGCCGTCCGTGTCGAGTTCGTATGTCTTGTGGGTGCCCGTGGCCAGGCAGTAGCCGCCGGGGAACACGATCCCCTGGTCCTCGGGCAGGCGGCGGCACGCCTGACCGATGCCGTCCAGGCGGACCACGGCCCTGGTGAGGGTGTTGAAGACCAGGTAGCGGTCCGTGTGCTCCTTGTAGGGGCGGATCCTCAGCAGGATCAGGGCTCCCACGCGCGCGTGCGCGATGTCCGCGTCGGCGAGTGACTGCAGCGGCTCGTCGACGGGCTCGCTGTGGATGCCCCCGTCCGTCTCGGTGTCGTCCTCCGTCCTGACGGTGAGGGCGCCGCCGACGGTGGAGACGAACAGCTCGCCCCGTACGGAGACATGCGGGTGACGGCCCAGGACGTGGTCCTCGCGGGTCGTCTCCGTCCACGCGAAGTCGTGGGAGGGCGGGAGCACGTGGTCGCGCTCGCCGCGCGCGTCCAGGAACGTCGCCCGTCCGTCGTCGGCCAGTGCCCAGCGCAGCACCCGGATGTCGTCGGGCTTCTCGCCGGTCTGGAAGACGGCCAGCAGCCTGCCGTCCGCGCGGCGCAGCCGGAGCAGGCGGGCCTGGCGGTAGTAGCGGTGCAGGGCCGCGAACTCCCGTACGAAGCCCGGGTCGTCCAGCAGCCCGGGCACGGCGTCGTCGGGCAGCCGGCTCAGGTCGCGGCCGTGCAGCGCCAGGACGTCGCCCACCGCCGGCCCGGGCCGTGTGCCGTGGTAGCCGAACAGCAGGAAGTCCCCGACCGCGACGACATCGCGGGGCACACAGGCATGCTCGGTCCGCAGCCGGGCGGTAGCGGTGAGGCCGAGCCGAGGGGCACCGAACTCCTCCACGCGGCGGGCGTTGAGGCGCTCCACACGGGCGGCGAGTTCTGCGGCCTGTGCGGTGAGCCGGTCGCGCAGCACCTCGTACGGTGCGGTGTCGACGGTGTCGTACGAGCCCGTTCCCGGGGCGGTGGCCATGGATCGTGCGTCCTTTCCACGAGGTCGGTGCCGGAGCTGCCGCCCCCTGTGCGGCAGCTCCGGCACCGCGGTTCATCGGGCTCGGGCCGTGCCGTTGAGCGCGGTGAGCGGGGTGTCGGCGAGGCCCAGCTCCCCCGCGCGGTCGAGGAGTTGCTGCACCTGTCCGGCGTTCGTGCCGCCCGCCTTCATCAGCTTCATCAGCAGCGCGGAGACGGTGAGGTTCTGCACGTCGGCCGTGGTGACCGAGCCGAGGATCCGGCTCAGGTCCTCCGTGAAGCCGGCTGAGCCGTCCAGCCAGGGCCTGGCCAGTGACTGCGCGGTCCGGGAGTGCTCGACGAAGCCGTCGACGCCCTTGCCGAGCGCGATGGAGGACAACAGCCGGTCGAAGAAGACCGACTCGCCGCCGACGATGTCGATGTCGGCGTTCTCCAGACCGGTGGCGAGGACCGTGGCCTGTGCCTCGGCGACCTGCCGCTGGACGTCCAGTCCGGCGAGCCGGATCTCCTTCTCGGCCTGCAGCCGCAGCCGGTACTCCTCGTGTCCGCGGGACGCCTCGTCCAGGGCGGCCATCGCGGCCGCCTTCTCGGTCAGGCCGGCCGCCTCGGCCTTGAGCTTCTCGCCGATGGCCGTCGCCTCGGCGAGGGCCTTGGCCTGTGCGCCCTCTGCCTCGGCCCTCAGCCGTGCCTGCGTGCCCTCCGCCTCCGCGCGCATCCGGGCCTCGGTGGCCACGGCCTCGGCACGACCGGCCTTCTGAATGACCTCGGCCTCCTTGTCCCGGACCTGCACGGCCGCAAGCCCCTCGGCGGCCGCCTCGGCCTGGACACCCTCGGCCAGCCGCAGCCTGGCCCGGGCGTCCAGATCGGCCGTCTTCAAACGCGCCTCCGCCAGGGTCAGTTCCTCCGCCGCGCGGTGCGTGGCGGCCTGCTGGGCGGCCTCGGCGGCCTTGATGTCCTTGACCAGCTTCTCCTGCGCCTCGGCCTCCGCGGCGATGATCACGGCCTGCCGCTGCCGCTCCGCCTCCTCCACGGCGCGCAGCTTCTTGATGGACTCCTCCTGCTCGGCGACCGTACGGTCGACGGCGACGCGCTCGCGGACGACCTCGGCGATGTCCCGCTTCTCCGCCTCGACCTCCTTCTCGGCCGCGATCCTCGTCAGCTGCGTCTCCCGCTCCCGTGCGATCACCTCCAGCAGCCGGTCCTTCTCGATGCGCTCGTTCTCCACGGCGATGACCCGCTCGCGGTTCTTCGCGGCGACGGCGACCTCACGGGCCTGGTTCTCGCGCTGGACGCCGAGCTGCTCCTCGGTGTGCAGGAACGCGCTCTGCGCGCGCAGCCGTTCCTCCTCCACGACCCGCGCGGTCTCGGCCTCCTCGCGGGCGCGCGAGGTCTCGATCTCGCGCCTCTGCCTGATCTCGGCGTCGGCCTGGCGGCGCTCCAGTTCCAGGATCGCCTCGCGGGCGTCGACGTTCTGGCGGGTGATCTCCTTCTCCTCGGTGCGCTGGGCCTCGTTGGTGCGCACGTGCTCCACCACGGTCAGTTCGGTGATCTTCCGGATGCCCTGCGCGTCCAGGACATTGGCCGGGTCCAGCTGGGTCAGCGGCGTCTGCTCCAGGTAGTCGATCGCCGCGTCCTCCAGGTGGTACCCGTTGAGGTCGACGCCGATGACCTCGATGATCCGGTACCGCAGCTCCTCGCGCTTGGTGTAGAGGTCGGTGAAGTCCAGCTGCTTGCCCACGGTCTTCAGCGCCTCGGAGAACTTCGCGTGGAACAGCTCCTGCAGCGTGTCCCGGTCGCTGGCCCGCGCGGTGCCGACGGCCTGGGCGACCTTGATGACGTCCTCGACCGTCTTGTTGACCCGTACGAAGAACGAGATCCGGATGTCGGCGCGGATGTTGTCCCTGCAGATCAGTCCCTCCCGCCCGGCCCGTGTGATCTCGATCGTCTTCACCGAGATGTCCATCACCTCGGCCTTGTGCAGCACGGGCAGGACGACGTGACCGGTGAAGGACACGTCGACCTTCCGGGTCTTGGAGACGATCAGCGCCTTGCCCTGCTCGACCTTGCGGAAGAGCCGCGAGACAACGGACAGCGCCACGACGGCGAGAAGCAGACAGGCGGCGGCGAGCACGCCGATGACATCCATGGCATACGTCCTTGAGGCATGAGGAAGGTGGAGTGGAGGGCCGTCGGAGGCGGGGCAGGGGCCCCGGCAGAGGTGAGCCGGGGCTCAGGCGGTGTGATCGTGCACGGCCACGGGCGCCGTCGGGCCCGGGTGCCGGGCACCTGCCGGTGCCCGGCACCGGAACCATCCGCAGTGCTCCCCGCACCGCATGATGCACGGCCGTGGCCCGTCCCCGCATTGCCGGTCCCCGGCAGCGTTCACGGGGGTCTGTATGCCGGTGAGCCGCTGAGAAACCGTCAGCCCCGGGCTCAGGCGAGGGCGAAGTAGCGCAGCCACACGTAGGCCAGGGAGACGGCCACGGTCGCGGCGGTCACGATGAGGCCGTACCTGGTGAACTGCCAGAAGGAGATGGGCTGTCGGTTGCGTTCGGCGATCCCGAGGACGACGACGTTCGCGGAGGCGCCGATCGCGGTGGCGTTGCCGCCCAGGTCGGCGCCGAGGGCGAGGGCCCACCACATGACGTGGTTGCCCGAGCCGCCCATGTCGTGCACGATGCCGGCGGTGATGGGGGCCATGGTGGCGACGTACGGGATGTTGTCGACGATCCCGGACAGGACCGCCGAGCCTCCGAGCAGGATCATGGATCCGCCCTGCTCGTTTCCGCCGATGAGGGCCGCCAGCTTCTGGGAGACCTCGCTGACGACGCCGGTGTCGATGAGCCCGCCGATCATGATGAACAGGCCGGCGAAGAAGGCGAGGGTGGGCCACTCCACCTCGTTCAGGACGTCCTGGGTGTCGACGGTGGAGACGGCTATCAGCAGTCCCGCGCCGAGCAGGGCGACGATGCTGGGCTCGTAGTGCAGTACGGGCTGGAAGACGAAACCGGCCACGACCAGGGCGAGGACGATCAGGCCCTGGAGGAGCAGACGCGGGTGGCGGATGGCCTCACGCTCGTCCAGCTCCATGATCTCGGCGGCGCGGTCCCCGTCATAGGCGAAGGACCTGCGGAACATCACCCGGCACAGGAGCAGGAGGATGACGACCAGCAGCGCGGCGAGCGGGGCGAGGTGGAGGACGAAGTCGTTGAAGGTCAGGCCCGCCCGGCTGGCGATGATGATGTTGGGCGGGTCGCCGACCAGGGTCGCGGTGCCGCCGATGTTGGAGGCCAGCACCTCGGCGATGAGGAACGGCGCGGCGGGCAGCGTCAGGCGTTCGCACACCAGCAGCGTGACCGGGGCGACCAGCAACACCGTGGTGACGTTGTCGAGCAGTGCGGAGGCCACCGCCGTGATGACGACGAGCATGGCCATGACCCGGAACGGTCTGGCGCGGGCCCGCTTGACCGACCAGATCGCCAGGTACTCGAACATACCGGTCTTCTTCAGCACGCCGACGATCATCATCATGCCCGTCAGCAGGAAGATGACGTTCCAGTCGATGCCCGAGTCCTCGGAGTAGAAGGCGGAGACGTCGTCGGTCGCCCCGATCGCCAGCATCAGCCCCGCGCCGCCGAGGGCCACGGCGACGCGGTGGATCTTCTCACTGATGATCAGCGCGTAGGCGCCGACGAAGACGACGACCGCCGCCCAACTGTGCCAGTCGTTCACGGTCCTCCGGGTCCTTTGCGGGTCTGCAGGGGCACGCGCGGGGGAGCGGCTTCGCCGTCCCCTCCGTCCGGGATGCCCGCCAGGTCGTCGACGTCGAAGGCGCGGGCGATCGGCACGTCGGTGGAGCTGTGGGCGATGATCGAGAAGGCGATGCAGACGGCGATCAGGGTGAACGCCTCCTCCGCCTGCGGGATGCCCGACTGCAGCACGAGCAGTCCGTAGACGACCGAGGCGAAACCCTTCGGGCCGAACCAGGCCGCCACCAGCTTCTCCCGCCGCGAGATGCGCGTGCCGAGGAGCGAGAGCAGCAGGGAGGCCGGGCGGATCAGGACGATCGCCAGGACGACGACCGCATAGCCTCCGGGCGACAGGTCGCCGAACAGCCGCGGGGTCAGCAGCGCGCCGAAGACCAGCAGCGCCGCGAACTTCGCCAGCTCCGCCAGCGCCTCGCCCAGCGGTTCGAAGGACCTCTTCGCCTCCGGCGAGACGTGGGCGAGGATCGCGCCCGACGAGAACGCCGCCAGGTAGGGGTTGGCATGGGTGAGGTGGCAGGCCGCGTACAGGATGATGCCGGTCGCCAGCGGCAGCAGCGGCTGCAGCTTGGGCTCCGCGCCCAGCAGCCGGAAACGCGCCAGGCCGTTGACGAGCAGTGGCAGAGCGGCGCCGAAGGACAGACCGAGCAGCAGTTCCAGCGCGATCCTCCCCGGTGAGGCTTCCGCGGTGCCGGCCACCGGGCCGGCGGCGGCGATGAGCAGCAGGACGACGGGCAGCGCCAGCCCGTCGTTGACACCGCTCTCGACGTTCAGCAGTTGCCGCAGCTTGGCCGGGACCTCCGCACGTCCGACGATGGCCGAGGCGAACACCGGGTCGGTCGGCGCCAGCACGGCACCGACCAGGAACGACGTCGTCCAGTCCAGCCCTGCCGCATAGTGGGTGAGCAGGCCCGTGAAGACGAACGCGAGCGGCATGCCCAGACCCAGGGCCCGCGCCGGGTTCCTCCAACTGGCCCGCAGCTTGGGCAGCGAGACGTGCATGCCGTCGGTGAACAGCACCGCGAACAGCGCCAGATCGGCCGTCACGGACACGATCCCGCTGCCCGGCGTGATGTGGATCAGGCCGAGGAACCCCTCGCTGACGAGCGCACCCCCGACCAGGAAGAGCAGGGAGGTGGAGAGCACCGTCCGTGCCGCAAGACCCGACAAGAGCACCGCGATCAGCAGTGCGACGCCGAACACCACCACCAGCACCATGGCCAACGCCCCGATCGGAAGAGAGAACTGTCCCCTGCTCGCCGACCAGGCTTCCCGGCACACCGCGGGGAACCTTACCTGCCCTTGGTGCGTCTTTGGCAGACTGTTTGTGCGCACTCCCCGGGGGCGGACATTGCCGGATCCCGGCAGACCGCGGGCCGATGGCGACGCTGCGAGGCGCTGCCGCGCGGTGCGGTGGTACGGACCCCGGTGGGTACTTCGGCGGGTACGGACCCCGGTGGGTACGGACTTCGGCGGGTACGGACCCCGGTGATCGCCTCGCACACGCCCGGCCGTGCGCCGCACGGGCGGACCGCCCGCGTCAGGAGGCGGCGCTCAGCAGCCGCTCCAGCAGATGGGAGGCGGTGATCACACCCAGCAGCCGCGGGCCGGCCTTGTCCGTCTCCACGACCGCCACCAGCGGACTGCGGGCCCGCGCCATCAGCGCTGCGACCTCCAGCGCCGTCGCGTCCGGGTCCGCGACCGGTGGAGCGGGGTCGCTCTTCGACAGGCAGTCGCGGACCGAACGGCCTGCCAGCGCCGTGCAGAGCCTGTCGGCGTGGCGTTCGTCGACCACTGCGGCGAGCGTCGGATCGTCGATGACGTACGCCGGCACCAGGATCTTGACCATCTGTGAGGCGGGCAGGACCGCCGCCGGCGTGCCGTCGTCGTCGACGACCAGCAGGGCGGGCAGCCGGTGCCCGGCCATCAGCCGTGCCGCCGCCGTCGCGTCGGTGGCGGGGCTTACCGTCTCGTATTCCACTGCCAGATCACGTGCCCGCACGACCCGCTCCCGTTCCGCTGAGTGTCCCGCTGCCCGGAAGCGTCGCGCGGATGCGGTGCGGCCGGACGTCGCGCGGCGGTTCCGCTGCCATTGTGAGGCAGCCGGCGGGTGTCTCTCGCGGACCTCTGCCGCCCGCCGGGCGACGGCGCCCGGCATCCTCCGGGCCCGTCGGCCACCACCGTGTGCGGCACGCCGCCTGCCCGGTCCCGTCGTCCGCGCCGACGGCCGCTGATTTCCCCGCGGGCCTCAGCCCGCTTCGGCGCGCGCGCCTCGACGTCCTCGATGCCCGAGGGGCGTCCCGCGCGCGTCCACCGCGCGTACCGGCCGGCCGCACGGCGGCGTGCGCGATGCCGGCGATCTGGGTGGAATCGGCGCCCGGGACGCCGATGCGCAGCCGGACGGCCAGGGCGGTCAGGGACAGGGTCAGGCCCCCGACGATGACCAGCAGCAGCGCGAGAGTGCCGCGGCCGAAGCGGCGGCGGTGGGTGTCGTCGAGCCGGCCGAGCTGGGCGATCGCGGTCGACGGCGCCTCGATTCCGGTGGCCAGCGCCATGGCGACCGGGAAGGCCAGGACCACCGCGAGCACGGCGGAGCGGCCGGGGTCGGTCGTGGCCGCGGCGTGCCCGGTCGTATGGGGTCAGCCCCGCGACCACCAGGAGCAGCAGGAGCGCGAGCGGCACGCGCACCGGGGCCGGCGCCGGGAAGAGGGCGACGACCGCGCCGGCCGCGGCCGCGATCGAGACGCCGATGGTCAGCACGAAGTCGACGACCAGCGCGCCGACGGGCGGGAACGTCCAGCGGGCGCCGAAGGCCCGCCCGGCGGCGGCTGCCGCGCCGCCGCCCCTGGGGAAGGGCCGTACGAGCTGCCAGTAGTTGGCGGTCACGACCACGACGAGCCCGATGACCAGGCTCACCGTCGGCAGCAGCAGCGCCAGGTCGCCGTGCTGGGCGCGCAACGCGGCCTCGATCGCCTACGCCACCGAGGAGACCGGGTCCGCGATCACCGCGAAGGCGAACGCGAAGAAGAGGACGGAACGGCGCGGGCCACGCACGGTACCCGGCTGAGCCGCGGCTGCGGGGGCAGCTGTCTTGGAGGGGGCACGTGAAGACCTTCCCGGCACACCGTCAGCGGGTGCGGTCCGTCACGCTCCAGGCGGCAGGCAGCAACGCGCTCGCGGCAAGAGCCTTGAGGACATCGCCCACCAGGAACGGCACGAGGCCGTGGACCACGGCCCAGGCGAGCGTCTGATGGGTGGCGAGGGCGAGTACGGGAACGCCCAGCGCGTAGATGGCAAGTGAACCGGCGGCGTAGGTCAGCAGCGTGCCGAGGAGGCGCCGGTCTGCGCCCCGCTGGGCAAGTGCCCCTACGAGGTACCCGGCCACGACGAACCCCAGCAGGTAGCCTCCGGTCGTGCCCAGCACGGCCGGCAGGCCGCCGGTGGCCCCGGCGAAGACCGGCAGTCCCGCGACACCGGCGGCCAGATAGACCAGTTGGCTCAGCGCGCCGCGGGTGGCGCCGAGGGCCGCTGCGGTCACGAGCACGGCGAAGGTCTGCAGCGTGACGGGCACCGGTGAGCCCGGCACGGGCACCGAGACCTGGGCGGCCAGGGCGGTGAGCCCGGCGGCGCCGACGACGAGTGCGGCGTCGCGGGTGCGGCTGCGCGTCCAGATGAAGTCGGCGAGCGAGCCCCTTCGAGGGGCGGACGACACGAGGGAACTCATAGGGGGGCCTTTCGGGCGATGGCTGAGGCAGGGAATACGTCAGGACGGCTGGAGCAGGGCCGTGCGCAGATGCCGGACGCGTTCTGCGGCGGCTGCTCTGGCATCCAGTGCCTGCTCCATGGACACAGGGCGGAAGCGGGTGCGCGTCCCGGGCGCGGACTGGCCGACGAGGTCGAGATCGGCGCTGATCACCGTTGCGACCATGGCGTAACCGCCGCCGGAGACGGCGTCGCGGTGCAGGATGATGGGCTCCACTCCGCCCGGCACCTGGATGGATCCGAGCGGGTATCCGGCGTCCACGATGTTCGAGGGGTCGGAGCCGGCGCCGAACGGCTGCACCCGCTCCTCCCACTCCAGCGTCCCGCCGCTGTACCGGAAGCCCACCCGGTCCGCCACGGGCGTCAGCATCCACGTGGTGTCCAGCAGCGAGGCGAGGCCGGCCGGGGTGAGCCGGTAGTCGTACAGGCCGAGCATGACGCGCAGGTCGATCTCGCGGGAGAGCACAGGGCGAAGGTGCTCGGGCACGACCAGTCCCGGCCGCCCGCCGCCGGTGCCGACGGACAGCATGTCCCCGGCCTTCAGCGCGCGGCCCTCGAAACCGCCGAACGCGCCGAGGGCGTACGTCGACCGGCTGCCCAGCACCAGCGGCACCTCGACACCCCCGGATACCGCGATGTAGATCCGGGCACCCTGTTCCAGGTAGCCGAAGGAGAGCACGTCGCCGGCCGCGACAGCGAAGGATTCCCATTGCGGTGCGGGCCGGCCGCCCGCCAGGACCGGCATCCCCGCACCGGTGACGGCCACCACCGCGGGCTCGGTGAACCGCAGTTCCGGCCCCATGTAGGCGGCCTCGATCAGGGAGGCTCCGTCCTCGTTCCCCACCAGCAGGTTGGCGGCCAGGGCGGAGTAGAGATCGACCGCGCCCGACGGCGGGATACCCACCTCGTAGTAGCCGGGACGGCCCTGGTCCTGGACGCTCGAGGCGAGGCCCGGGTTGACGATCTCAATGGCCATACAGGGCCTCCAGCAGTGTGGCGTTGTATGCGTCGGGGCCTGCCAGGAAGTCGCGCAGGCTGAAGCTGACCGGGCTCTGGCGGTAGCGGAAGGTGCCCGCTGCGACGTCTTCCGCGATGCGCTCGTACTCGCCCTCGTCGATCGGACGGAACTTCACGATGTCACCGGGCCGGAAGAAGACCATGAAGTCCTCGAAGTCGGGCAGCTTCCGAGCCGGGTCGAAGATCGGCACCGGGGTGACACCGAACATCTGGTAGCCGCCGGCGCCGCGCACGGAGTAGATGCAGGAGAAGCAGCCGCCGTATCCGACGGTCAGCGCCGGCGTGTCGGTGCGGGGGCGCAGGTACTTGGGGACTTCGAGCTGCCGCTCCTGCGGGACCATCTGGTACAGGAACGGAAGTCCGGCGACGAAGCCGACCATCGAGGTGATCCACGGTGAACCGGAGTGCCGTTCGATGAACGCCTGCGCCGAGGGCAGCCCGTTCTCGATCGCCGCGAATTCCAGGTCGTTTCCCTCCGGCCGCTGATGGCGGTCGCGGAACCGGGCACCGGTCTCGTTGGTGAAGGGGTCGTCGTACCAGACCGGTACTTCGACGATGCGGGTCTGGAGCGTCAGGGACGGCGCCTCACCGACCTCCCGCTCCACCTGCCGCACGGCGGCCTCCAGCGATGCCGGGGCAATGAGGTCCGGGTCGAACCGCACCATGAGGGACGCGTTCGCCGGGCAGATGTCGACCACGCCCGGCAGCTTTCGGCTGTGGAGCAGCTTGGCCATGGCCATCGCCTCGAAGTTGACCTCAAGGCTCATGGCCTCGTCGAGTTGGACGACGAGATGCTCGTCCCCGCCCCATGAGTAGCGGCTGCGAGTGGGCGCACTCACACGGTCCTCCCCGTGGCGTCGCGGTCGGAGGCACGGCCGGCCAGCCAGCTCTCCAGGAATGTGGTGTGGTAGGTCGCGTGGACGAACTCCGGCAGGTCGACCAGAGTGCGCAGGAACGGCGCCGTCGTGGCCACCCCCTGCACCTCGACCTCGTCGAGCGCCCGGCGGGCGCGCGCCAGGGCGGCCTCGCGGGTGTCGCCCCAGACGACCAGCTTGGCGATGAGGGAGTCGTAGAACGGGCTGACCTGGCCGCCCTGTTCGCAGCCGGAGTCGACGCGCACGAAGGGACCCCCGGGCATCCGCATCGTGGTGATCGTGCCGGGGCTGGGCATGAACCCCAGGTCGGGGTTCTCGGCGTTGAGCCGGAACTCCAGGGCATGGCCTAGTGGTCGGACCTGCTCCTGGGTGAAGGACAGGGAGGCGCCCGCCGCGACCGTGAGCTGTTCCCGCACCAGGTCCCTGCCCGTGACCATCTCGGTGACCGGGTGCTCGACCTGGATGCGGGTGTTCATCTCGATGAAGAAGAACTCCTCCCGCGCGGAGTCGTAGAGGAACTCCACGGTCCCCGCACCGGAGTAGGAGACCTCCGCCGCGAGGCGCACCGCCGCGTCGGCCATGTCCTGGCGGACGTGTGCCGGGACGTTGGGCGCGCATGCCTCCTCGACGACCTTCTGCCGGCGGCGCTGCAGGGAGCATTCGCGCTCTCCCAGGTGCAGGAAGCGCTCGCCGTCGCCGAAGACCTGCACCTCGATGTGGCGCGCATCGGGCACGAACCGCTCGAGGTAGACCTCACCGCTGCCGAAGGCCGCCACGGCCTCGGCCTGGGCGAGGGGGAGCGCCGTGCGCAACTCGTCTGAGGACTCGACGATCCGGATGCCGCGGCCCCCGCCGCCGGCCGCCGCCTTCACCGCGATCGGGTAGCCGACGCGCTCGGCGACGTCGAGGGCACGGCTCAGGCCGGTCACCGCGCCGTCGGAGCCGGGAACCGTCGGCACGCCTGCGCGGGCGGCGGTGGAGCGGGCCAGTGACTTGTCGCCCATCAGCCGGATCGCCTCGGGGGAGGGACCGACGAACGTCAGGCCCGCGTCGGCGACTTGCCGGGCGAATGCGGCACGCTCGGAGAGGAACCCGTAGCCGGGGTGCACGGCGTCCGCCCCGGATCGCAGGGCAGCGGACAGGACCGCGTCGGCGTCGAGATAGCTGCGCGCCGCGGGGGCGGGGCCGATCACCACGTGCTCGTCGGCCGAACGCACATGCAAGGCGTCGGTGTCGGCCTCGCTGCAGATCGCGACGGTCGGCAGGCCGAGCTCGCGGGCTGCCCGTACGATGCGCAGGGCGATCTCGCCCCGGTTGGCAACCAGAAGCTTGCGCATGTGTCGTCAGCCCGCCTCTATGGTCGCGACCGGGTCTCCCGGGCCGAGCAGCGCCTCGTTCTCGGCGACGAAGGCGGTCACTGTGCCGGCGGTTCCGGCCTTGACCTCGGCGAACTGCTTCATGATCTCGATGATTCCGATGGTCTGGCCGGCCGTGACGGATGCACCGATCTCGGCGAACGGCGGCTGGTCAGGTGCGGGGCGCCGGTAGAAGACGCCGGGCATGGGGGAGCGCACAGTGTGCTCGGTCATGGATGTCCTTTCCTCGTCTGGCCGCTGGGCGGGGGATCTCAGGCCGACTGGAGGACCTGGCGTACGGCGGTGGCCACGTCGGCGGCGTTCGGGGTGTCGGAGTGCACGCAGATGCTGTCGAAGCGGACGGGGATGCGCCGACGGGACTCCGTTTCGACCAGGCCCTCGGTCAGCGCGAGCCGGGCGCGGTCGGCGGCGAGCCGGGGTGGAGTGGCGTGCGGCCGGCGGACGATGACGAGGCTGCCGTCGGCCCGGTACCCCAGGTCGACGTAGAACTCGGCGACGAAGCCGACGTCGCGCCTGGCCGCGACGCGTTCGTGCGCGGTCCCGGCCATGCCGTACACCGGGACGCCGTACTGCACCGCCACATCGCAGACGGCGTCCATCAGCTGCTCGTCGCGGGCCACCATGCCGTAGAGCGATCCGTGCGGCTTGATGTGGCGCAGCGGCACTCCCTCGGCGTCCAGGTATCCCTTGAGCGCCGCCACCTGGTAGAGCACCAGGTCGCGCACTTCCTCGGGGAACAGCTTCATCTCCCGGCGTCCGAAGCCCACCGCATCGGGCAGACCCGGGTGTGCGCCGACGGCGACCCCGGCGGCCGCGGCCTTCGCCACCGTCTCGCGGATGCCCACCGGGTCGCCGGCGTGGAACCCGCAGGCCACATTGGCGGCGTCCACCAGCGGCAGCAGAGCGTCGTCGTTGCCGAACGAGTGAATGCCGAATGACTCGCCCATGTCTGAGTTGAGGCTCACAGGCACGGTCACACCTTCTTAGGTCGTAGGGGGATGTGAGGGGGCCGCCGCTCCCGCCGAGGCGGCGACGGCGTCGAGGATCGGAGTCCGCGGTCGGCCGGCGAGTGCCCCGGCCACATCGAGGCGGGGCCCCGGCAAGGACAGGAGCACCTGCCACAGGTGGCTGACGGTGGTCACCACGACGCTCCGCCCCGTCCCGGAGTGGACCACCCACGCCCCGACCGAGCAGGTCACCCGGGCGGGATGACCACCCTCGCTCAGGACGCCGTTGACGATCCGGGCGACCTCCCAGCGGGCACGGCTGGTGCAGAGGACCCCGGACCAGGCGTCGGTTGCGACGGCTCTCCCGCATGCGCCACACATGGTTCGCTCCTACGGCATGACGTCGCCGGAGTTGGGCCCCAGCGTCTGGCCGACGAACAGGTCACCGCCCGGGGAACCCGCCAGGAGCACCGCGGTCGGCGCGACCTCCTCGGGCCTGCCGAACCGCCCGAGCGGCAGTTCGGCCCGCTTGGCCCGCTTCCAGTCCTCGGATATCCCGTCGACCAGGGGCGTTTCGATGGGGCCCGGGGCGATGGCGTTGACCAGCACCCCGTCACGGGCCACCTCCAGGGCCAGCGCCTTCGTCAGGCCCAGGACGCCTGCCTTGGCGGCGCAGTAGTGCGTCAGCGACGTCCCGCCCTTGATGGCCAGTTGCGAGGCGATGTTGATGACCCGGCCGTAACCGCGGGACACCATGCCCGGGACCACGTGCCGGCACATGAGGAAGACTCCGGTCAGGTCCACGTCGATGGTCTGCTGCCACTGTTCCAGCGACATCTCCACCAGCGGGCTCTGGGTCAGGATGCCGGCGGAGTTGACCAGGACGTCGATCCGGCCCAGTACCCGCTCCGCCGCGGCGACGGCCTGCTGGACCAACCGCTCGTCGGTGACGTCGGCAGCCACGCCGCCGACCGCACCGATGGACCGCGCGGTGCTCTCCGCCGCGGCAGCGTCGTGGTCGAGCACGACCACGTGCGCCCCGGCGGCGACGAATGCCTCGGCGATCGACCGTCCGATGCCGCTGGCGCCACCGGTGACCAGGGCCGTGCGACCGGTCAGGTCTGCGATCGGCCTCATGCGCGCATCTTCACGGTCAGGCCGCCGTCGACGATGAGCTGCTGGCCGGTGACGTACCCGGCCTGCGGCGAGTTGAGGAACCGGATGACATCGGCGACCTCGTCGGGTTGCCCGACCCTGCCGACGGGGATGTCATCGCCCGCGCGGAGAAGGCCTTCAGGACCGAGCGAGTTCACCGGGTCGGAGGACTGGGGGGTTTCGATGAGGCCGGGTATGACGGTGTTGACGCGGATGCCGCGGGGGGCCAGCTCCACCGCCAGGCTGCGGCACAGCCCGAGCACCCCGGCCTTGGCAGCGGCGTAGTGCGCGTGGTCCTCCCAGCCGTAGACGCCTCCCGCGATCGATGAGACGGCGACCATCGCGGAGCCCTCACCCATGTAGGGGGCGCAGGAGCGGAAGGTCCGCAGCACACCGGTCAGGTCGACGGCGAGCATGTCGTCCCAGGCCTCGTCGGTGAGGCCGGCCAGCGGAGTGCGCCGGAGGACGCCGGCGTTGGCCACCGCGTAGTCGATCCGGCCGAATGCCGCGTGCGCGCTGCGCGCCAGTTCGTCGACCTGACCGCTGTCGCGGACGTCGACCTCGACGACCAGTCCCTGGCCCCCGGCGGCCTGCACCTGATGAAGCGTCTCGTGGGGGTCGTGCGGGTCGCCGGGGAACGTGCCGATCACCACGCGGACGCCTTCGCGGGCATAACCGACCGCGACGGCCCGGCCGATCCCGCTGGCCGCTCCGGTGATGACCGCGACCGCAGACGCGCCGTCACCGGCCTGCGTCTGTCCTGCCATGACGTGAACCTTTCTGCGAAACATGTGAGATCCGTCAGGTCTTCGAGACCTGTCGGGGAAACGAGGTGTCCGAGACGTGTCCGAGACCTGCGGGGGCTGCAAGATCCCTGAGAGGGAACAACGCCGGTGGGCGGAGAGAGGGGTCCGCCCACCGGGCCCCGCGAACGGATTCGTACGGACGGTCAGTGCTCGAGGCGGGCGACGGGCTTGGCGAGCATCATCAGCGCACCGGAGAGGAACGTGCCGACCGCGCCGACCCAGAGCGCCGCCGTACCGGTGCCCCATGCGGCCGCCGCTCCGGTGAAGAGGAAGCCGCCGAGGATGGTGCCGGGCTGGCTCATCGCACCGATGATCACCGTGCCGGTGCCGCGGCAGTCCGTCGGGTAGCACTCCCCCATGTAGAACATGATCGCCGCGTACGGGCCCACCAGGAAGAACAGCCCTATGGCGTAAGTGGCCACGATCAGTGCCGTGCTGGTGACCAGCGGGGAGAGCATCGCCGCGAAGGCCGCACCGGAGATCATCCACCCGATGACGATGGTCCGCTTGCGCCCGATGCGGTCGCCGAGCCAGCCGTGGAAGATGTATCCGAAGTAGGCGCCCAGGTTGATGACGATGAGCATCCAGAACGCGGTGCTCAGCTGCACGCCCTTGGCGTTGGCCAGGATGGAACTGCCCAGCACGCTGAAGATGTTGATGCCGAAGAAGTTCACGATCCACGCCAGCGAGAGCACGATCGTGTTCCTGCGCAGCTCGGGCTGGAAGATCCGGGCGATCGGGGCGCTGTCGGTGTGCTCCACCCCGTAGTCGGCGGCCAGCTCCTCGGCCTCGCGGGTCTTTCCCTCCGCCTTGAGCTTCGTCAGCTTCTGGTGCAGCTCGAACTGGGGGGTCTCGCGCAGTTTCTTGCCGATCGTGACGATCAGCACCACCGCGGGAAGGCTCGCCACCAGGTACATCGCGCGCCAGCCCATCGAGTCCAGCAGGATGAGCGCGAGAGCGCTGGAGAGCAGGAAACCGAGGGGCCAACCGCCCTGGACGATGCCGTACCAGAACCCGCGGCGCTCGCGCTTCTTCTCGTCCTCAGTGATCGAGAACACCTCGTTGAGGTAGGTCGCGTTCACCGACTGCTCGGAGAAGCCGAGGCCGCCGAGCGAGCGTACGCCGACCATGCCGGCGATGCTCGCCAGACCCATCTTCGCGGGGGTGAGAGCGGTCAGGACGGAGGCGACGGCGGTGCCGCCGATGGTGACCATCATGCCGCGGCGGCGCCCGAGCCGGTCGATGACCGGTCCGACACCGAAGGCGACGATCGCGGTGCCGATGGCGATGAGCGTGTTGACCAGGTAGGCGGTCGACGCGCTCCAGCCGAAGTCGTCCTGCATCACCGGAAGCAGGGTTCCGAACAGGCCGTAGTCGAAGACCGCGACGGTCCAGGCGAGGAGTGCCAGGATCATGGCCGTGTTGGTCTGCTGCCGGGTGAATGCCGGGAACTGCCGCCGTCGGCCTTCCGCCGGTGCCGTCTCGGGCGTGTCGCCCGTCGGTGAGACCATCTCGCTGCTCATCTGGCCTGGTCCTTCCATGGGTGACGGGCGGCGTAGTCGTCGGCGATCTGGTCGAACGTGACCCAGCGGACGCCCTCGTGGCTGTTGATGTGCTCGATAAGCCGCTCAAGCATGAGCAGCACCTGCGGACGCCCGGAGACGTCCGGATGGATGGTGAAGGTGACGGCCGCGTAGTCCATCTCCCGGTAGACCCAGTCGAACTGGTCCCGCCACATCTGCTCGATGTCCCGGGGGTTGACGAAGCCGTGGCTGTTCGGGCTGGCCTTGATGAACATCATCGGCGGCAGGTCGTCCAGGTACCAGTTCGCCGGGATCTCGATGAGTTCGGTTTCTTTGCCGCGGACCAGCGGCTTCATCCAGTCCTCGGCCCGGGCGCCGTAGTCGATCTTGGTCCAGCTGTCGCCGACCCGCACGCGGTAGGGCGTGAAGTCGTTGTGCATCAGCGAGTGGTCGTACTTGATGCCCCGTTCGAGCAGGAGCTCGTTGGTCACCGGCGAGAACTCCCACCACGGTGCGACATAGCCGGTGGGGCGGCGATCGGTGATCTCCTCGATCAGGTCGATGCAGCGGTCCAGGACCGCTGCCTCCTGCGTGCGGGTCATCGCGATCGGGTTCTCATGGCTGTAGCCGTGCACGCCCACCTCGTGCCCGCCGTCGACGATCTCGCGGAACTGGTCCGGGAAGGTCTCGATCGAGTGGCCCGGCACGAACCAGGTGGTCTGCAGGTCGTACTTCGAGAACAGCTTCAGCAGACGCGGCACCCCGACCTCGCCGGCGAACATGCCGCGGGAGATGTCGTCCGGGGAGTCCTCGCCCCCGTACGACCCCAGCCAGCCGGCGACGGCGTCGACATCGACGCCGAACGCGCACAGGATTTCCTTAGGCAAGGTCAACTCCTTCCCATAACCCGGCCACCGTGGCCGGGAGTCGTGAGTCCAGCGGCTGGGATCAGCCGGTGGTGTAGGCGGCCAGTGCTTCCCGCGCCACACGCGGGTCGGCGTGCACTCCCAGGAGTGCCGCGAGGAGCACGCGGGCCTGGGGCGGGCGCAGCACCCCGGTGGGGACGGCGCCCGCAGCGAGGAGGTCGGCGCCGCCGCCGTTGCCGTAGATCGAGGCGACGGGCCCGGCGGCGACCCGCGTGGACGTGGCCACCACGATTCCGGAGGCGGTCAGTTCGCCCACCGCCTCGCAGATCGCTTCGTTGGCGTTGCCGGCCCCGGTGGCCTCCAGCACGATGCCGCGCGCACCCGCGGCGGCGAAGGCATGCAGGGCCGTCGCATCCGCGCCGGGGTAGCACGGGACGATGTCGACACGTGCGCGGGAAGGGTCCATGGCCGAAAGGTCCAGTCGCAGCCGCGGACGCGGCGCCCGTGAGACGTGGACGGTGCGGCCGTGGACCCAGCCGAGCAGCCCGCCGTCGGGGGAGGCGAACGTGCTGGAGGCCAGGGTGTGGCTCTTGCGCGTACCTCCTGCCGCGAACACCGAGCCGTCAAAGACGATCAGCGTGCCCATGCCCCGGCTCGACGGCTGCGCAGCCACCGTGATGGCGTCGGAGAGGTTGCGCGGGCCGTCGCTGTCCGGGGCGTCCGCGGGCCGCTGAGCGCCGGTGAGCACCACCGGACGGTCGTCGTGCAGGAAGAGGTCGAGGAAGAGCGCCGTCTCCTCCGCGGTGTCCGTGCCATGCGTGATCACCAGGCCGTCGACGTCCTCCTCGCGCAGATGCCTCCGTGCCCGCAGGGCGAGCGTCCGCATCCGCTCCAGGGTCATCAGGTAGCTGCCTATCCGGAACACGTCGTCGACGCGGACCCGGACCTCATCGGCCACGGCCAGCCGCTCCACCAACTCGGCGCCACCGGCGCGTGCGACGGCTCCGGCCGTGCCGTCGCTCCGGGTGGCGATCGTGCCGCCGGTCGCGAGCACCGTGACGGTCCGCACCGATACCTCCAAGTGTGTCCCGGTCTTCTCTGACCGATATGTCCGCGCTAACGTTTGCGCCGAACGATTGCGCATATAAAATGCGACCTGGAGGCACCCGTCAAGGGATCGGGGGGAAAATGTTGTCCGGCCGAGAGGGGAAGACGGGGAATGGTCGAGGGTTCTACGGAGGGGTCGCTTCCGCACAAGGACGCCGCGGGCCGGGCTACGTTGCGCACGGTCGCCGAGCTGGCCGGAGTCCATGTGTCGACGGTTTCCCGGGTCCTGAACGGGACGACAGGCACCGGGGTCCGTATGGCCGGCCGGGAGACCGCCGACCGGATCCGGCGCATCGCGGAGGAGGTCGGCTATACGCCCAATCCGCACGCGACGAGCCTGCGCACCCAGCGCAGCAACCTCGTCGGGGTGCTGGTCCCGCGGCTCGTCGACATGGTGCTGGCCACCATCTACGAGGGCATCGAGGAGGCATGCGCGTCGTCGGGGTTCTCCGCGTTCGTGGCCAACACCGGCGACGACCCGGTGGCGCGGCGTCAGCGCACCGAGATGGTGCTCGCCCGCCGCGTGGACGGGATGATCTTCGGCGATGCCGACATGGACGGGCGCTTCCTGAACGAAGTGGCCAAGCGCGGTGTCCCGTTTGTGCTGGTCTCACGGCGCGCCGGCTCCCACCCGTCGGTGACCTGTGACGACTACCGGGGCGGCCAGCTGGCCGCCGAGCACTTCCTGCAGCTGGGTCACCGGCGGGTCGCGGTCATCGCGGGTGAGCCGTACGCCAGCACCGGCATCGACCGCACCGCCGGCTTCCGGGACACCTTCGCCGCAGCGGGGATCAAGGTGCCGGCATCCAGGATCGTGCACTCCCGCTTCGACACCGGCGGAGGCCGAGAGGCCATGCAGCGGCTGCTGGCCGGGCGCACCAGGCCCACCGCGGTGTTCGCCGTCAACGACTTCGCCGCGATCGGCGCCATGGGGGCGTCGTGCGACGCGGGACTGACCGTCGGCACCGACATCGCGGTCATCGGGTTCAACGACGTACCGCTCGCGGGGTCGCTGCCCGTCGGCCTGTCGACCATCCGGTCCCCCATGCACGACATGGGTGTACGTGCGGTCCAGCTGCTCATGAGGCGACTGGCGGGCGAGGACGTCGAATCCGAGAGGCTGCCGCCCGCCCTGGTCGCCCGTGCCTCGACACTGGGCTGAGGCCCAGGAGTCGTCACGGCACGGCCCGGTTCTCGTACCTCCGCATGTGCAGAGCGGAGTGCGTGGCCGGTGGTGCCGTCACCGTGACCGCGGCCGGAGCACGCCGTCGACGAGCCGGGTGACGCCCAGAGGGTTGTCGGCGCGCAGTTCCTCGGGCAGGAGGGCGTCGGGGAACGACTGGTAGCAGACGGGCCGGAGCCAGCGTTCGATCGCCAGGGTCCCCACGCTGGTCGTACCGGGCGAGGAGGTCGCGGGCCACGGGCCGCCGTGCACCATGGCATGGCAGACCTCGACTCCTGTCGGCCAGCCGCCCCAGAGGATCCGCCCCGCTCGCTCCTCCAGGACCGGCAGGACCCGCCCGGCCGTCTCCAGGTCGGCGTCGGTCCCGTGCAGGGTGGCCGTCAACTGCCCCTCGACGTGCTCCAGCAGAGCAAGGAGCCCGTCGACCCCGGACCACCGCACGACGAGTCCGGCGGCGCCGAAGACCTCGCTGGAGAGGTCCTCGTGGGCCAGGTAGGTCGCCGCGTCGCATTCGAGGACCACCGGGCCCGGCGCGTACGGGCTCTCACCGGGCGGGCCCTGCGCCACCACCGAGACACCGTCGGTGGCCGCCCACCGCGCCGATCCTCCGGCGCAGGCGTCCGCGATGCCCGGGGTGAGCATGGGCTGTCCCGCGGTGCCGGCCACAGCCCGGGCCACGGCCGTGCGGAAGGCGTCGCCGGCAGCGCCCGCCGGCAGGAACAGGAGGCCCGGATTCGTGCAGAACTGGCCCGCGCCGCTGGTCAGCGACGCCACGTACGCCGCGGCGAGTGGCACGGGATCGGCCAGGGCCCCGTCGAGGATGACGACGGGATTGACGGACGACATCTCGGCGTAAACGGGAATGGGCACAGGCCGGGCGTTCGCCGCCTCGACCAGCGCGGTCCCGCCGGTCCTGGAGCCGGTGAATCCGACGGCCGTGATCCGCGGGTCGCTCACCAGCGTCCGGCCGACCTCGGTGCCGCGGCCGACCAGCAAGGAGAAGACGCCGGCGGGCATGCCGGTGCGCTCGGCGGCAGCGGTGACGGCACGGGCCACGAGTTCGCATGTGCCCGGATGAGCCGGGTGCGCCTTGGCGACGACCGGACAGCCGGCGGCCAGAGCGGACGCGGTGTCACCGCCGGCGACGGAGAAGGCCAGCGGAAAGTTGCTCGCGCCGAAGACGGCCACGGGGCCGAGGGGGATCTTGCGCAGGCGCAGGTCCGCTCGGGGGAGCGGCCGGCGCTCGGGAAGCGCGGTGTCGACACGGACATCGAGTGCGTCTCCGCTTCGGACGAGGTCGGCGAACATGCGCAGTTGCCCGCAGGTGCGTGCGCGTTCGCCGGTCAGGCGGGGAAGGGGCAGCCCGGTTTCGCTCGTCGCGAGCCGGAGGAGGTCGTCGCCCAGCGCCTCGATCTCCTCCGCGCAGGCGTCGAGGAACGCGGCCCGCCGGTGTGCGGGCAGGGTCCGGTACTCGCGCGCGGCGGAGGCGGCCCGCTCTGCCGCCCGCGCGACGTGGTCCGGTGAGGCGTCCCGCAGCCGAGGGCCCCGGGGCTCGCCCGTGGCCGCCACGGTGGCGCGCCACGCCTCGCCCTCACCGGGGACGTCACGGCCGGCCACGATCGAGTTTCCGGTCGGATTCACAGGGCCTCACCCTCGCTCAGGTCTCAACAAGGTCACACCGGAGTCGGCGTTGTCTTCAGGTCGATCAGGTGTATAGCCTAAGCAATGTCATGTGACATTGCACAGAGGAGGAGTCGGTGACCCTGAAGGTCGTCGTCGTGGGCGCGGGCGTCGTCGGCGCCGCGTGCGCCTTCCACGCCGCCTCGGCGGGCATGGACGTCACGGTCGCCGACCGGGGACCCGTCGGTGCCGGGACGACGAGTCGCGGGGAGGGCAACGTCCTTCTCTCCGACAAGGAACCCGGTCCCGAACTCGACCTGGCGCAGCTGAGCCGCAGGCTGTGGGACGAGGCCGGCGAGGAACTGGGGCCGGACTCCTTCGAACTCGAGCCCAAGGGCGGCCTGGTCGTCGCGAGCACCACCGACGGCCTCGCGGCGCTCCGGCGGTTCGCCGCGCGGCAGGAAGCGGCCGGCGTCCGCATCGAACCGATCGGTCAGGTGCAGGACCTCGAACCCCACCTGGCTCCCGGGATTCCCGGCGGCGTCCACTACCCGCAGGACGCCCAGGTGCAGCCGGTCCTGGCGGCGGTCGCGCTGCTGCGTGCCGCCGTGCGGCGCGGCGCGCGCCTCCACACGGGTGAGGTCGCCGCCGTGGTGACGGGCCGGGACGGCCGGGTGACGGGCATCCGGACGACGGCCGGCGCCGTCCTGCCCGCCGACGCCGTCGTCAACGCCGCCGGGACATGGGGAGGCGAGGTCGGCCGCCGCCTCGGTACGCCCATCGAGGTGCTGCCACGCCGTGGCTTCGTGCTGGTGACCGAACCGCTGCCGCCGATGGTCCGGCACAAGGTCTACTCCGCCGACTACGTCGCCAATGTCGCCTCGTCCGACGCCGGACTGGAGACCTCGTGCGTCGTCGAGGGCACACGCGGCGGCACGCTCCTCATCGGCGCCAGCCGGGAACGCGTCGGCTTCGACACGACGATGAACACCGCCGTGGTCGCCAGGCTCGCGGCACAGGCGTGCCGGCTGTTCCCCTTCCTGCGCGGAGTCCATCTGATCCGCGCCTACCGGGGCTTCCGGCCGTACTGCCCGGACCATCTGCCGGTGATCGGCCCCGACCCGCGGGTCGCGGGGGTCGTCCACGCGTGCGGTCACGAGGGCGCGGGGATCGGTCTCGCCCCGGCGACCGGCGCGCTCGTGACGGCCCATCTGCTCGGCCGCCCCTGGCGCGGCGCCGATCCGGCGGCGCACACCGGCCTGCTGCCCGACCGCTTCCTCGTCCCCGGAGGTGCGCAGAAGTGAGCGAGATCATCGTTGATGGCGAACCCCTGCCGTTCGTCGAGGGACAGACCCTCGCCGCGGCCCTGGTGGCCGCGGGCCGGGTCGCCTGGCGCACCACCCGTGTGGCGCACCGCCCGCGCGGCGTCTTCTGCGGGATCGGCGTCTGCTTCGACTGCCTTGTGACGGTCGACGGAGTCGGCGGGCAGCGCGCCTGCCTGGTACCGGCCCGTCCGGGCATGACCGTCACGACCGGGGAGGGTGACGATGAGTGAGTCGGCGGACGTCGTCGTCGTGGGCGCGGGCCCGGCCGGCATGGCCGCGGCGGCCACCGCTCTGGCCGGTGGGCTGCGCGTCGTGCTGGTGGACTCCGGCACGGCCCTCGGCGGCCAGTTCTGGCGGCACCCGCCGGAGCACGCGCGATCGCTGATCCGGACCGAGGACCTGCATCACGCACTGCGCACGTACCGCGCCCTGTGCGAGGCGTTGTCGGCGGGCCGGGCGGCGGGACTGCTCGATCTGCGCCTGGCGCACCATGTGTGGTCCCTGGTCCGCGACGACGGCGGATTCGAGGTCCACGCGGTGGACCGGCGCGAGGCGCCCTCGGAAACCGCGGTGGTCCTGCGCGCGCCGAGGGCCCTCGTGGCGACCGGCGCCTACGACCGCCAACTCCCTTTCCCCGGCTGGGATCTGCCCGGTGTGCTCACCGTCGGCGGCCTCCAGGCACTGCTCAAGGGCGGCGGGGTCGCGGCCGGGAGCCGTGTGGCGCTGGGCGGTACCGGCCCCTTCCTGCTGCCGGTGGCCGCCGCCCTCGCGGCGCGCGGGGCCGAGGTCGTCGCGGTGTGCGAGGCGGCCGGCCCGTCGGCGTGGCTGCGGCACCCCGGTCCGCTGCTGCGCAACCCGGCCAAGTGGGCCGAGGCAGCCGGGTACGCCGCCGCGCTCGCACGCCACGGCATCCGGGTCCGCCCGCGCACGGCGATCGTCGGGGCGGAGGGCGGCGACCGGGTGACATCGGTCCGGATCGCCTCGCTGGCGCCCGACGGCAGCCCGCGCCCGGGCACGGAACGACGGGTCGAGGCCGATGCCGTCGGCGTCGGCTGGGGTTTCGCACCGCAGCTCGACCTGCTCGTCCCCCTCGGCTGCGAACTCACCGACTCGGCTGACGGCAATGCCGTCGTCGCCGTCGACGACGGGCAGCGCACCACCGTTCCGGGGCTCTACGCGGCGGGCGAGGCGTGCGGAGTGGGCGGGGCGGCACTCGCGGTGGGCGAAGGGCGCCTTGCCGCAGAGTCGGTCCTCACCGATTCGGGCGCCGCGCCGGTGCTGGGGAGAAGGCGCCTGGCCGCGGTGCGGGCAGCGGTGGCCGGACAACGTGCCTTCGCCCGGGCACTGGGTCTTGCCCACCCGATCCCCCGGGCATGGTCCTCGTGGCTGACCGACGAGACCGTCGTGTGCCGCTGCGAGGAGGTGACCGCCGGCGCGGTCCGGGCCGCCGTAGCCGACGGCGGCGCACGTGATCACCGGCAGGTCAAGCAGCTGACCCGGGCCGGTATGGGCTGGTGCCAGGGGCGGATGTGCGGACCGGCCGTGCACTGCCTCACGGCACGGAACCGGGCCTACGTGCCCGCGGAACGTCTCGTCGCGACGCCCGTCACGCTCGGTGCGCTCGCCGAGCTCGATGAATGACCGCCGAAAAGGACGGACAACAGTGAAGACCGACAAGGAGTGCTCATGACCGAGACCCGAAAGCCCTGGCACGGCGTCATCGTGGCGACGAGCCTGCCGTTCAACGAGGATCTCACGATCGACTTCGGCGCCTACGGAGACAGCGTCGCCTGGCTCGCCGAGCAGGGGCTGCACGGTGTCGCGCCGAGCGGGTCGCTCGGCGAGTACCAGACGCTGACGTACGAGGAGCGCGACCGCGTCGTCGAGACGGCCCTCGCGAACGCCCCGGACGGGTTCACCGTCATGCCGGGTGTCGGCGCCTACGGCGGTCGCGAGGCCAGGCGGCACGCCCGGTTCGCCAAGGACGCCGGCTGCCAGGCCGTCATGTGCCTGCCGCCGAACGCCTACCGCGCCGACGACCGCGCGATCCTCGAACACTACGAGCTGGTGGCCTCCGCCGGCCTCCCCGTCACCGCGTACAACAACCCCATCGACACCAAGGTCGACCTGCGCCCGGAGTTGCTGGCCAAGCTGCACGCCGAGGGCTTCATCGTCGGGGTCAAGGAGTTCTCCGGGGATGTCCGGCGCTGCTACGAGATCGCCGAGCTGGCGCCCGGCCTCGACCTCATGATCGGCACCGACGACACCGTTCTGGAGGTCGGCGTCGCCGGCGCCAAGGGCTGGGTCGCCGGCTATCCGCAGGTCTTCCCCCGCGCCTGCCTCGCGCTGTACGAGGCGTCGGTCGCCGGTGACCTCGGCACGGCCCTGCCGCTCTACCGTCAGCTGCACCCGGTGCTGCGGTGGGACAGCAGGACGGAGTTCGTCCAGGCCATCAAGCTCGGACAGGAGATGACCGGCCGACGCGGTGGCCCCTGCCGTCCGCCGCGGCAGCCGCTCACCCCGGAGACGCAGGCGGTCGTGCGCGCCGCCACCCAGGCCCTCATCGACGCCGGGGTGAGCTGACGATGCGTTCGGCCGTCTGTTACCACGCCGTCGACTCCCACACCGAGGGCATGCCGACCCGGGTGATCACGGGTGGTGTCGGCGTCCTTCCAGGGGCGACGATGTTCGAGCGGCGGCAGCGGTTCGTCGCGGAACGCGACGACCTGCGCACCCTGCTCATGTGCGAGCCGCGCGGCCACGCGTCGATGTCCGGGGCGATCCTGCAGCCCCCGACCCGGCCGGACGCCGACTACGGCGTGCTCTACATCGAGGTCTCCGGCTGCCTGCCGATGTGCGGGCACGGCACCATCGGCGTGGCGACGGTCCTGGTCGAGACGGGGATGGTCGAGGTCGCCGAGCCGGAGACCCTGGTCCGGCTGGACACACCCGCGGGGCTGGTCACGGCCCGGGTGCGGGTGCGTGACGGCCGCGCCGAATCGGTGACCCTGGAGAACGTCGCGTCGTACTGCCACGCACTCGACCAGGTCGTCGACGTCGAGGGGTTCGGGCCGGTGCGGTACGACATCGCCTACGGCGGAAACTTCTACGCCATCGTCCGGCTGGAGGACCTCGGCATCCCCTTCGACCGGGCCGAGAAGCAGCGGCTGCTCGACGCCGGGCTGTCCCTCATGACCGCGATCAACACGCAGAACCCGGTGGCCCACCCGGAGAATCCCGAGATCAATGTGTGCCACCACGTGTACCTGGAGGCCCCCGGATCGACCGCGGAGCACTCCCGGCACGCCATGGCGATCCACCCGGGCTGGTTCGACCGGTCGCCCTGCGGCACGGGTACCAGTGCCCGCATGGCGCAGCTGCACGCACGAGGGCAGCTGACGGTCGGGCAGGACTTCGTCAACGAGTCGTTCATCGGCTCCCGGTTCGTCGGGCGCGTACGCGGCGAGACGACGGTCGGGGGCCGGCCCGGCATCCTGCCCTCCGTCACCGGACGCGCCTGGATCACCGGAACCGCGCAGTACATGCTCGATCCCTCGGACCCCTACCCGGCCGGCTTCACCCTCTGAGAGACCTCGTATGCCGCCGGCGCGGCATACGGGATGGCCGAAAAGTCACACATCCATCACGGGGCCCGGCAGGTCTCCCGCCCCACGGCACCAACCGCTATTGTCTGTGCAATGTCACACATTACAAATGCGTGGCATTGTGCGGTCGGAGTCATGCGTCCATCACGAGTTCCGGTGGGCTCCGAATCCGCGAGAACCCCTTCCCGTCCGCCCGATTCGCACAGCGCGGAACGTGCGCACGACGGGAGCGCAGGGCGAGTTGCGCGTCCATCACAAGTGCCGCGCGGCTCTCCGCCCGTGCGAACGGCGAACGACTATCCGTGCAATGTCACACCTTGCAGAGGGGCGTCGCATTGCCACAGCCGGGGAGCAACCCCGGCCACCGGATGATCCGCCCGTCGGCGGACCACGCGAGACGGAGTAAGGCATGACCACTATGCGTCGCGGAACCATGGCGGCGGCAGCCATGGCACTCGGGCTCACCCTCACCGCATGCGGTGATCTCACCCAGGACGGTTCACGAAGCAGCGACTCGGGCACCATCAAGCTCGGCATGCTCACGCCGCTGACCGGCAGTTCGGCGGCCATCGGCCCGTACATGAAGGACGGTG
Organism: Streptomyces sp. PSU-S4-23; assembly: GCF_055632315.1. Taxonomy (NCBI): domain Bacteria; kingdom Bacillati; phylum Actinomycetota; class Actinomycetes; order Kitasatosporales; family Streptomycetaceae; genus Streptomyces; species Streptomyces sp. PSU-S4-23. The sequence continues at coordinate 5,604,950 of NZ_JBVMUU010000002.1, forward strand.
CCCAGCTCGCTGTCGACGAGATCAACGCCAGGGGCGGGGTCGACGGCCGTAAGCTCTCCCTCACGGTCGAGGACGAGGCGTGCGACCCGAAGACGGCCGCCGCGGGAGCCGCCAAGCTCGTCAGCGCCGGCATCGTCGTCTCCGTCGGCGGCTACTGTTCGTCGGCGACCCTGCCGACGCTCGGCATCTTCGACAGGGCGCACATACCGGTGATCATCCCGGCGGCCAACTCCGCCGACCTGCTGAAGGAGCGGCGGGGGAACGTCTTCCTGATCAACGGCACCGGTATTCAGCAGGCCGAGGCGGCGTCGGAGTTCATCAAGGCGGAAGCCGGCAGGGGTGTCGCCCTGATCGACGACAACACGTCGTACTCCACCGACATCACCGCGCGCACCGGGGACCAGCTGGCGCTGGCCGGCGTCAAGGTCGCAAGCCGCCAGTCCGTGACCGCGGGAGAGTCGGACTACTCCGGAGCCGTCAACGCCGTGCTGGACTCGAAGGCGGACTTCGTCTACTGGACCGGCTACTACCAGGAGGGCGGACTGCTCATCAAGCAGCTCAGGGCCGCCGGGTACAAGGGCGGGATCATGGTCGCGGACGGCTCCGTCGACGGCAAACTGATCAAGATCGCGGGCCGGAAGAACGCGCAGGGCGTGTTCGCCACGATGACCCAGACGCCGCAGACCATCCCCGACGGTCAGTCGTGGGTCGCCAAGTACAAGAAGAAGTTCGGCTCCGAGCCCGGCCCGTACTCGACACAGTCCTACGACGCCGTGCGTGTCGCCGCGGAGGCGGTCAGGAAGGCCGGTTCCACCGACGGCAAGGACCTGGCCGAGGCGCTTGCGCGGATCGACGGCTTCAAGATCTTTTCGGGCCCGCTGAAGTTCACCGTCCAGCACACGCTGAGCGGGGGCGGCTTCGACATCCTCGTCGTCAAGGACGACGACTTCGTCCTGAACAGGTGACGCCGGCCGGGTGGTCGGCGGACGCCGGCCGGCCACCCGCGTGTCGCCGCTCGCCCTCACGCACCGGGAAACCCACATGGACCACTTCATCCAACTCGTGCTCAGCGGCCTGTTCGTCGGCTCGTTCTACGCCCTGGTCGCGCTCGGCTACTCGATGGTCTACGGGATCATCAAACTGCTCAACTTCGCCCACGGCGACCTCTACATGCTCGGCGCGTTCGCCGGTTTCACCGTGCTCAGCGTCGGTGCCGGTGCGCTGGGCGGCGGGTTCGTCGCGCTCATCGCCGTCATGGTCGTCGCGATGGTCACGACCGGCATCCTCGGCATGGTCCTGGAGCGGGTGGCCTACCGCCCGCTGCGCAGTGCGCCCAGGCTGTCCGTCCTCATCACCGCCGTCGGCGCGAGCTTCGCGCTCGAGTACGGCATCGCCGTCGCCTTCGGCCCGAACCCGGAGGTCTACCAGATCGGCGTCGACGGCGGCACCCTTGACCTCTTCGGCGCACGGATCACCTACGCGCAGGCGGCGATGACGGCGATCGCCGTCCTGCTCATGGCCGCCCTCGACACCCTGGTCCGGAAGACCCGTTCGGGCCGTGCGATGCGCGCCATCGCGCAGGACCCCAGGGCCTGCCTGCTCATGGGGGTCAACGTCGACCGGGTCATCGCACGGACCTTCTTCCTCGGGTCGGCGCTCGCCGGCGCAGCCGGCGTCATGGCCGGTGCCTACTACGGGAAGATCGACTTTCTGATGGGCTTCGTGATCGGACTCAAGGCGTTCACCGCGGCGGTCATCGGCGGCATCGGCAACCTGCGCGGAGCCGTTCTCGGCGCGATCGTGCTCGGTCTGCTGGAGTCGTTCTCCGTCGCCTACCTCGGCAGTGAGTGGCGTGACGTCTTCGCGTTCGGCTTCCTCATCCTCTTCCTGACCGTGCGCCCCACGGGGCTGCTCGGCGAGCGTGTCACGGAGCGTGTGTGATGAACGACGAGTCCACCCCGCGCCCCGCCGAGGACGCCTCGGCGTACGTCAGGGCGGTGGAGGAGCGCGCACCCGCGAACGTCGCGCTCGCCGGCAAGGGAGTCGGGACCCCGAGGACGGGCCGTGGGGCCGTCGCGGAGGCGGTGTCGGGCGTCCTGGCGAGCAGACGGCTCGGCTTCGGCGTGGCGGTCGCCGCGCTGGCCCTGCCGTACCTCGACTCCAGCACGTACGTCATCCAGATCGCGGTGGACGCGCTCATCTTCGTGATGCTCGCGGTCGGGCTGAACATCGTGGTCGGCTACTGCGGACTGCTCGACCTCGGGTACGCCGCGTTCTTCGCGATCGGGGCGTACACCTCGGGACTGCTGTCGACGAGATTCGGGTGGCCGCTGATCGCGACCGTTCCCGTGGTCGTGGTCGCCGCGGTCGTCGGCGGACTGGTCATCGGCGGGCCGACGCTTCGGCTGCGCAGCGACTACCTGGCCATCGTCACCCTCGGTTTCGGTGAGATCATCCGCATCACGGCGAACAACCTCGGCTTCACCGGCGGGCCGAACGGCATCTACGGCATCCCCGACTTCGGTGACTTCGGCCTGCGCGCCGACATCGCGCTCTACTGGATCACGGCGGTCCTCGTCATCGCCGCCGTGCTGTTCTCCAGCCGGCTCGGACGCGGCCGGATCGGCCGGGCGTGGCGCTTCGTCCGCGAGGACGAGGACGCCGCCGAGGCGATGGGCATCCACACCTACAAGGTGAAGTTCGCGGCCTACATCGCCGGCGCCGTCTTCGGCGGCATCGCGGGCGTGCTGTTCGCGGCGCACCAGACGGCGATCTCGCCGCCGAGCTTCAACTTCCTGTGGTCCGCGCTCATCCTGATGGCCGTCGTCCTCGGCGGCATGGGATCGGTCCCGGGCGTCGTCGTCGGAGCCCTGGTGATCTCACTCCTGCCCGAGTTGCTGCGCGGCGCCGAGAACTGGCGCTATCTCATCTTCGGTCTGCTGCTGATCGTCGTCATGATCTTCCGTCCGCAGGGACTGCTGCCGGCCCGCACAGGCGAACCCGGGCGGCGCGGACGCCGAGCACAGGAAGGTGCGTCGTGAGCAAGGTGCTCCTCGATGTGAGGAACATGGCGGTCTCGTTCGGCGGAGTACGCGCCGTCGACGGCCTGACGTTCTCGGTCCGCGAGGGTGAGGTGCTCTCGGTCATCGGCCCGAACGGTGCCGGCAAGACGAGCGCGTTCAACTGCATCACGGGCTTCTACAAGCCGTCCGCGGGCTCGGTGACGTTCGACGGCACCGACGTCACCGGGAAACGGCCGGCCGTGATCGCCGCGAGCGGGATCGCGCGCACGTTCCAGAACCTCCGGCTCTTCGGGGAGCTGACCGTGCTGGACAACGTGCGGGCGGGCATGCATGTCCGCATCAAGCAGAACTTCCTCGACGCGATGCTGCACACGCCCCGCTACCGGCGCACCGAGGACGCGGCCACCGACGAGGCGCACAGGTGGCTCGACTTCGTCGGGCTGGAGTACGACCGGACCGCGCAGATCCGCAACCTCCCGTACGGCGAGCAGCGGCGCGTCGAGATCGCCCGGGCGCTGGCCCGCGAGCCCCGGATGCTCCTGCTCGACGAGCCCGCGGCCGGACTCAACCACCGGGAGAAGACACGGCTGCTCGACCTGATGCGGCGTATCGCCGCTCTCGGGATCGCGGTGGTGCTGATCGAGCACGACATGGGCCTGGTCATGCAGGTGTCCGAACGGGTCGTCGTCCTGAGCCACGGCAGGGAGATCGCCGACGGCACCCCGGCGGCGATCCGGTCGGACCCGGCGGTCATCGAGGCCTACCTGGGCGCGGAGGACGAGGAGGCGCACGCGGAGGCCGAGCGCATCGCGGCCGAGGCGGGTCCGGGCGGCACGGCGGAGGTGGAGTGGTGAACACGGTTCTCGACATCAAGGGTCTCGACGTCGCCTACGGCAAGGTGGAGGCCCTGCGGGGCCTCGACCTGACCGTCGGCGAGAACGAGATCGTCGCCCTGCTGGGCAACAACGGCGCCGGCAAGTCGACGACGGTGTCGACGATCTCCGGCGTGGTGCGGTCCCGGGCCGGTTCCGTCACGGCGTTCGGGGAGGACATCACGGCGGCGACCCCCTGGTCGATCGTCGAGCGCGGGATCGTGCACGTGCCCGAGGGCCGGCGGATCTTCTCCCGGCTGACCGTGCACGAGAACCTCCAGCTCGGCGGCTACACCGTGCGTGACGGCGCGTCGGTCCGCAAGCGGATCGAGCGGGTCTACGAACTGTTCCCGCGGATGGCCGAGCGCCGCGACCAGCAGGGCGGCACCCTCTCCGGCGGTGAGCAGCAGATGCTGGCGATCGGCCGGGCCATGGTCGCCGGGCCCCGGCTGATCATGCTCGACGAACCGTCGATGGGTCTGGCGCCGCTGGTCGTCGCCCAGGTCATGGACGCCATCGTGTCGATCAACCGGGCGGGTACGTCGGTCCTGCTCATCGAGCAGAACGCACGGGCCGCGCTGAAGATCGCCCACCGCGGCTACGTCATCGACTCCGGCCGCGTGACGGTGACCGGTTCGGCCGCCGGACTGCGCGCCGACCCGCAGGTCGTCGAGGCATACCTGGGAGGGTGACACGGATGACGAGGCGGATGACGACGAGGACGGAACCGATCGGGACGATCGACTGGCACACCGGCGGTGAACCGTTCCGCATCGTGCCGGACAGCCCCGCCGCGGTGACCCGTGACGGGCTCACCGTGGCCGAGCGCCGCCTCGTCGCGATGGAGAGCGACGAAGCCCGGTGGACGCGGGCGCTGCTGTGCGGCGAACCACGCGGTCACGCGGGCATGTACGGCGGCTTCCTCGTCCCCCCGGACGATGCCGGAGCCCACCTCGGCGTCCTCTTCTGGCACAGGGACGGGTTCTCCACGGCCTGCGGACACGGCACGATCGCCCTGGGAGCCTGGGCGGTCGCCTCGGGCCTGGTCCCCGCCCCCGCCGACGGGATGACGGACGTCGTGGTCGACGTCCCCTCCGGGCGGGTCACGGCGAGCGTCCGCACCCGCGGGGGCCTGGTCGAGGACGTCACGTTCACGAACGTCGCCGCCCACGTGCACGCCCGCGGCGCCGACGTCGTGACCTCCCGGGGGACGGTCACCGTCGACATCGCCTTCGGCGGCGCGATGTACGCCGTGCTGCCGGCCGCGGCGGTCGGTCTGCGGGTCCGGCCGGAGGACGTCACACAACTCATCGCGGTGGGACGGGAGATCCGCGACGCGCTCAACGACGCCGGTGCCGCCGAGCACCCAGCGGACGCCCGGCTGTCCGGGATCTACGGGACGGTCCTCACCGAGGAGGTGCGCTCCCCGCGGCTCGGCGCCGACGGCGGCCGGCGGCTGCACCAGCGCAACATCGCCGTGTTCGCCGACGGCCAGGTCGACCGCTCCCCGTGCGGCTCGGGCACGTCGGCCAGGGTCGCCCTTCTCGCCGACAGCGGGGAACTGCGCCCAGGGGACGAGTTGCGGCACGAGTCCGTGGTGGGCTCCGTGTTCCGGGCACGGATCACGGAACGGACCACGGCCCACGGCGTCCCTGCGGTCGTCACGGCGGTGACGGGCACCGCCCATGCCGTCGGGACCTGCCGGTTCACCGTCGATCCCCGCGACACGCTCCTTCCCGGGTTCGTGCTGCGATGAGCGTGACACTCGACGCCGATGACGTCTTCGCGCTCGGTCCCCTCGCCGCTGTCGCCGCGATCCGTGACGCCCTGGCCGAGGGGCTCGATCCGGACGGCGACGTGCCGCGCACCGTCCTCCCCCTGGCCCACGGCCAGGGGCTGCTCATGCCGTCGGAGGCCGGCGGCTGGTTCGGGGTGAAGGTCGCGACCGTCGCTCCCGGCAATGCCGCGCGTGGCCTGCGACGGATCAACGCGACCTACCTCCTGCACGACAGCGAGACGCTGACGCCCGCCGCGATCCTCGACGGGGTCGCGCTGACGACCTTGCGCACGCCCGCGGTCGCGGTCGCGGCCTGTCTCGACCGGCTGCGGGCTCTCGCGGGCTCCCGCCCCGGCGGACTGCGGCTCGTGGTCTTCGGCGCGGGCCCGCAGGGCGAGGGCCATGTGCGCACGATCAGGGCGCACACACCGGTCGCCGATGTCACGGCCGTCACGCGTCGCGGCGGTGCGACCCCGGCATGGGCGGACCGCCACCTGGCGGCGGGCCGCACGGAGGTCGCCGGCCGCGTCCGCGACGCGGACGTCGTCGTCACCGCGACCTCGGCCCGCGCACCGGTCGTCGACGGGCACCTCGTGCGCGACTCGGCGGTCGTGCTGGCCGTCGGCTCCCATGAGCCGTCCGCGCGTGAGCTCGACGGTGTGCTCATGGGACGCGCGACGGTCGTCGTCGAGAGCCGCGACGTCGCGCTCCGTGAGGCCGGAGACGTCGTCCTCGCGGTGCGGGAGGGCAGGCTCGACCCGGGGTCGCTGGTGACCATGGCCGATCTGCTCGGCTCGGGAGCGATGGTCCCCGCCGATCGTCCGATGGTCGTGAAGACGAGCGGGATGGCGTGGGAGGACCTGGTGGTGGCCGTCGAGGTGTACCGCCAGGCGGGCAGGCGGGCATGAGCCGGGGCGAGCGGGGAAACGCCGTGCGCCCCGGGCCTGCTCGCAGCACGGTCCCAGGGGGCACGGGCGCCGGTGGTCTGCCCGGGCGCGGGGCGCGCTCAGCCGGACAGCAGCGTGACTCCCCGGTCCGGCAGCGCACGGCTGATCGGCTCGTTGCCTGCCGCCGTGCTTCTGGTCGATCCAGGCGCCGCCGAAGCGGGAGCCCAACTGCTTGCGCGGTGCGGTGGCGACGTCTGCGAGACGGTTCTGCCGGAGCACCCGCCGCTGTGCTCCCTGGGCGGAGACGTGCTGGTCCGCGGCGAGTTGAGTGGCGGCGGCCTGCTGCGAGGCGCTGAGCGCCGGTGTGTTCCGGGCGTTGTCGCGCGCGTGCCGGCGATGGTGCCTGTGGCACGGCCGGGGCGGGGGGAGCCGCCCCGGCCGTGAGGGGGTCGGCACCGGTGTGCCGACCGGTCAGTACTGGGTGGAGACGGTCACCCCGGAGAAGCTCTGGTTCGCGTAGAGGGTGATGTAGTTGTAACCGGCCGGAGGGTTGGTGATGGTCAGGGTGTGGCTGTTGCCCGCACCGGCCGAACGGCTGGTGTAGCTGGTGCTGGTGGCCCAGCTGCCGCTGTCGTAGTAGAGGTCGGCGTCACCGGTGCCGCCGGACGTGGTGATCTTCAGCTGGGACACGCCGGCCGGCAGGTAGATGTAGAGGTAGTCGTTGTCGCCGGTGGCGGCGGTCCGGTCGCTGCGCCGGCAGTTGCGGTCCAGCACCCGAGTGTCCGAGGCGGTGCACTCGGTCATGGTGCCGCCACCGCCACCGCCACCACCGCCGCTGCAGCTGCCCGCCGCGCAGCCGGCCAGCCAGGTGCGGAAGTCGCTGTCGTAGCGGGTGCCGATGGTGCCGGTGAGGTAGCTGCGGGCCGCGTTCCAGTTACCGGTGCGGTAGTAGCCGAGCACCGTGGTCATGTCGGAGGGGTGGTTCTCCAGCATGTACCGGGAGGCGAGGTAGCCCCAGCGGTAGATCCGCGTGGTGTCGTTGCTGTACGTGGTGTCGAACAGCGTGCTCAGGCTGTACGTGCCGTAGCCGGCCTCGGTCATGGCCTCGTTGTAGGTGACACCGCGGTAGGAGTAGGAGATGTACTCCGCGAAGCCCTCGATCCACCACACGGTCGGCGTGGTGATGCCGGCGTTGAAGTCGCCGTACATGTCGAACCGGCCGTCGAGGTAGTGGGTGTACTCGTGGTTGAGGTTCCAGATCTGGAAGTCCGGACGCAGCCACTCGGCCTCGTAGGCGATGAAGCGGGGCTGGTTGCCGGCGGCCGCCGGGTCTCCCTCCAGGTACATGCCGCCGTTGTTGGTGTCGATCCCGTACATGGCACCGGCATAGGTCTGGTAGTCGGTGCTGGAGTCGAAGACGACGACCTCGATGGTGCTGTTGTTGTCGTTGGCGACCGGGCCGTTGTCCTTGACCACGTTGTGGAAGTAGGCGTCCTGGCTGCGCAGGCTGTTGCAGGCCCAGGACAGCTCACTCGACGTCATCTGCTGGGCCTTGATGGTGATGCTGGAGCTGCACGGGTAGGTCACCGTCAGCACCGAACTCGCCAGCTGTGACTGCAGGTTGCAGGTGCCGTAGTAGGAGCAGTTGGTCTTGTCGTAGTAGTCGGTCATCTCGGCCACGCCGACCCAGAGCGGGGCGGTGGTGCCGGTGATCGAGCTGGACGTCAGCAGGCCGGCGGCCATCGGGCGGACCTTCGGCCGCAGCGCTGAGTCCTGGAGGAACCTGCCGAGTTCACGTCCGGCGTTGGACGTGAGGTAGGACTGGCCGGTGCCCAGGAGCGAGAGGTGGCCGGTCGCGAAGTCGTACAGCGAGTCGATCAGGCCGGGGTCGGACTCGACGGCGCTGACGAACGCGGGCACCTGGTGGCCGCGGAACGTCACGGTGTAGACGTTGTTGAGCGCGTTGAGCATCCACCAGGAGGTGTTCCAGGAGGAGTTGTAGTCCGCCAGCAGCCGCTTGACGACGTAGATGTAGCGGGCGTTCTCCTCGGAGCTGTCGATCAGGGTGACGGCCTCGGCCAGGGTCTCACCGTTGGCGTCGGAGACGTCGCCGGAGTGCGGGCTGGCGAAGAAGGCGTCCAGGGCGGCGCGGACGGCCGTCTGCAGGGTGGTGCCGTAGGTGCCCACGTCGGTGGCGTTGTACCAGTGGACGTAGTAGCCGGCGCGCAGGTAGAGCACCAGCTGCGGCATACCGGTGGTGCCGTTGCCGGGGTAGGACGACGAGCCGTCGCGCAGGGCGTAGGCGACGGTGGTCATCTGCGACTCGCTGAACGCGTAGTGGGCGTCGGTGCCGGTCAGGCTGAACAGCGAGTTGACGCAGTCGGTGGTGGACGCCTTGATCTGCGTCACCAGGGCGCTGCCGGTGCGGCTGGTGAAGTCGGGGACGCTGCACGCGGCCGCGGCGGTGGGAGTGTTCTTCCCGGCTGCCGCCTCGCCCGGTGTCTTCAACGACATGGAGGGCCGGACCGGCAGTTTCTCGGGCCGGCCGTAGGGCTCCTTGAGCGCGTCCTTGCTCGCTCCCAGCGGCGGGAGTTCGGACGCCTTCAGGCGTCCCTTGCCGACGTGCTCGGTCTCGGCGGTGGCGGACTGCGCCACCGGCGGAGGACCGGAGTGCTTCCCGCCTGCGCCCGTGGCGTGTGCGGCGGACACGGGGGTTCCGGTCTCAGCGCCGGCCGGCTGCGCCAGCAAGCCTGTGCCCATCGCGAAGGTCACGGCCAGCGGCAGCACCGCGCCCAGACTTCGTCGGACCAGCGATTTTCTCACTATGCCTCCCATGCGGGTTCGGACCACGCGGTGCGTGGCCGATGGGGGATGGGGGTCGTGGATCGCGAGGGCTGACGCCGCCGACCTGGACGGGGCACGACGGTGCGACCCTTGCAGGATTGACATGACCACGACTTGTACCATGTACCATTGCACACGTGACATGTCTCAGGGAAGTCGTCCGGCGGAACTGGGGGTGCCAATCGGCGTACATGAGCGGGGCGTTGGACTCGCCGCGGGCAAAGGACCTGGTGAGTGGGCGCAGAGGGGTGGGGTCCGGAAGTCCGGCCCCACCCCTGCCTGCGTCCCCCGGCTCATGGAAGCCGGCCGTTCCTGTCAGACGGTCTCCGGGAAGTGGCAGGCCGCCTTCCGGGTCCCGTACCCGACGGCCGCCAGAGCGGGCCGCCGGGTACGGCAGATCTCCTGCGCCTTGGGGCACCGTGGATGGAAGGCGCAGCCGTCGGGCGGCGCGGCCGGGCTCGGCGGATCGCCCGGCAGCACGATGCGTTCGCGGCGGCGCTCCGCGACGGGGTCGGGCAGCGGGACGGCGGAGAGCAGTGCCCGGGTGTACGGGTGGGCCGGCGTTCCGTACACGTCTTGCTTGTCACCGGCTTCGACGATGCGGCCGAGGTACATCACCGCCACCCGGTCGCATATCCGCTTGACGACCGACAGGTCGTGGGCGATGAAGAGGAGGGCGAGGCCGAGTTCGCGTTGCAGGCGCTCCAGCAGGTTGACGATCTGGGCCTGCACGGAGACGTCGAGCGCGGAAACGGGTTCGTCGGCGACGATGAGCCGGGGGCCGGTGGCCAGCGCGCGGGCGATGCCGATGCGCTGGGCCTGGCCGCCGGAGAACTGGTGTGGGTGGCGGTCCAGGTGTTCCGGGTCCAGGCCCACCAGGTCCAGCAGTTCCGCCGCCTTGCGGCGTGCGGCCAGGGCGGAGCTGCCCTGGATCAGCAGCGGCTCGGAGATGATACGGGCGGCGGTCTGCCGGGGGTTGAGGGACGCGTACGGGTCCTGGAAGATCATCTGCAGGTGCCGCCGTGTCGGTCTCAGCCGGCGTTGCGGGACGCGGGTGATGTCCTGGTCGTCGAAGGCGATGGTGCCGGCGGTCGGCTCCAGCAGCCGTACGAGCATCCGGCCGGTGGTGGACTTGCCGCATCCGGACTCGCCGACCAGTCCCAGTGTCTCGCCTGCCGCCAGGTCGAAGCTCACCCCGTCGACCGCCCGTACGGGGGCGGCGGGACGGCCGAGCCGGCGCCGGCCGGGGAACGTCTTGGTCAGGTCGCGCACGGAGAGCAGCACACCGCCGGTCCGCTGCGCGGGGGCCGGGGCGTCCGGGTGGGTCATCGAGCCTCCTCGGCCGCGGTCCGGGTGCGGTTGCCGGGCGTGGAGCCCGTGGAGACGCCCAGGGGCAGGTGGCAGGCGACCAGCCGGCCCGGTGCGTAGTACGCGGGCGCGGGCCGCTCGCCGGCGCAGCGGAGGCGGGCGGCCTCGTCGGCTTCGGCCGCGCGGGGGCAGCGCGGCGCGAAGGCGCATCCGGGTATCGGCGCCGCGAGCGAGGGCGGGCTTCCCGGTATGGCGCGCAGCGGGGCGTCGCCGGGGTCGTCCAGCCGCGGCAGGGAGTCGAGCAGGCCGCGGGTGTAGGGATGGGCGGGCTGCCGGAACAGGTCGTCGACGGGGGCCTGTTCGGCGGCGCGTCCGCCGTACATGACGAGCACGTCGTGGGCGACGCGGGCCACCACGCCCAGGTCATGGGTGATCATCAGGACGCCCAGGTGCCGCTGCTGCTGGAGCCGGGCGATGAGTTCGAGGATCTGGGCCTGCACGGTGACGTCGAGGGCCGTGGTGGGCTCGTCGGCGATGAGCAGATCGGGTTCGCAGGACAGCGCCATGGCGATCACGGCTCTCTGGCGCATGCCGCCGGAGAAGTGGTGGGGGTACTCCCTCGCCCTGCGGGCCGGTTCGGGGATGCCGACTTCGCCGAGCATGTCCACGGCCTTCCGGCGGGCCGCCCGGCGGCCGGTTCCGAAGTGGCGGCGGTGTGCCTCGGCGATCTGCTCGCCGACCGTGTAGGCGGGGTGCAGCGCGGACAGTGGGTCCTGGAAGACCATGGCCATGCGCCGGCCGCGCAGCCGACTGAGCTGACGGTCGGTCAGGGAGAGGAGTTCCCGCCCGGCCAGCGCGATCGAGCCGCTGACCCGGGCTCGCCCGTGCAGGCCCATGACGGCCATCGACGTGACCGACTTGCCGGACCCGGACTCGCCGACCAGCCCCAGGGTGCGGCCGGCCTCGACGGTGAAGGAGATCCCGTCGACCGCCCGCACGCTCCCGGCCGGGGTGTCGAACCGGACGCGCAGATCGCGTACGCGCAGCAGTGGCGCGTAGGTTTCGGTGGTGGACCGCACGGCTAGCTCCTCACCCTCGGGTCGACGACGGCGTACAACAGGTCGATGACGACGTTCGCCACGACGATGAAGAAGGCGGCCAGGAGCGTGACACCCAGTACGACGGGCTGGTCCGAGCGTTGCAGGGCGTCGTAGAAGAGCCGGCCCACGCCGGGGATGCCGAAGACGGACTCGGTGATGACGGCTCCGGCGAGCAGGGCGCCGAGGTCCATGCCGAAGATGGTGAGCACCGGCATCATGGCGGAGCGCAGACCGTGTTTGGCCACCACGATGTGTCCGGGCATGCCCTTCGCTCTGGCGGTGCGGATGTAGGGCTGGGCCATGGCCTCGATCATGGAGCTGCGGGTCTGGCGGGCGTACATCGCGGCGTAGAGCAGCGCCAGCGCGGTCCAGGGCAGCAGCAGGTTTGCCGCCCATCCCAGTGGGTCACCGGTGAGCGGGGTGTAGGTGGGGTAGGGCAGCAGGCCGCCGACGCGGACCAGGCCGTAGATGAGCATGACGGCGGTGAAGTAGACGGGGAGAGAGGCCGTTGCGACGGCACCGACCATCAGCGTCCGGTCGAGCGGCCCGCCCTTCTTCAGCGCGGCGGTCACCCCGGCGCCCACCCCCAGCACGAGCCACATGCAGGCGGCGCCGAGGGCGAGCGAGGCGGAGACGGGCAGACGGTCCGTCAGCAGGTCCCACACCGGCAGGGCGTTGTCGTAGGAGTAGCCCAGGCACGGGAATCCGCAGTGCAGCGCATGCGGTCCGCTGCCCAGGTCCCGCCCGGCGAAGATGCCGACGAGGTAGTCGCCGAACTGGCGCCACACCGGCTGGTCGAGACCCATGTAGTGACGCACCTCCGCCAGCCGCTCCGGGCTGCATGTCTTGCCGCAGGCGGCTGCGGCCGGGTCGGCGGGCAGGAGGTAGAAGACGACGAAGGTGACGGCGCAGACGGCGAGCAGCACACCGGCCACGCCGAGGCATCTGCGGGCCAGGTAGGCGATCACGGGCGCCCTCCCTGGGGATCGAGGATGTCGCGCAGGGCGTCGCCCAGCACCGTGAAGGCCAGCACCGCGACGAAGAGGAAAGCGCTCGGGAGGAAGAAGTACATGGGGTCCGTCTCGTAGTAGGCGACGGCCTCGGCGATCATCTGGCCCCAGGAGGAGGCCGGCGGGCGGACGCCCACCCCGAGGAAGCTCAGCGCCGCCTCTGTGCTGATCATGCCGGGGATCAGCAGCGTGGTGTAGGCGATGACGGGGCCGGCGATGTTGGGCAGGATCTCCCGGGTCAGGATGCGCCACGGCCGCGAGCCGGCCACGCGGGCCGCCTCGACGTACTCGCGGTGGCGCAGGGAGAGGGCTTCACCGCGTACCACGCGGGCGATGCCGGGCCAGCCGAAGGCTCCGATGACGGCGGTCATCAGCAGGACCCGGTTGACGTCCTGCGCCACCGACATCATGGCGATCATGAAGATGAGCGAGGGGAAGGACATCGTCAGATCCATGAGCCGGCTCAGCACGGTGTCCACGCGGCCCCCGAAGTAGCCGGCCGCGATGCCTGCCGCGGTCCCCGCCACGACGACGATCGAGGTGGCGGCGAACGCGATCAGCAGCGAGACCCGGGCTCCGTGGACCACGCGCGCGAACAGGTCGCGGCCGGTGGCGGGTTCCACCCCGAGCCAGTGCTCGGCCCCGATGCCGCCGAGCGGCCCGCGGGGCATGCCACCGAGGTAGGGGTCGATGGCGTCACCGTCGAAGGCGGTGGGTGACCAGCCGCCCAGCCGGCTGAGCAGCGGGGCGCTCAGCGCGATCAGCACCAGCAGTGCGACGGCGACCAGGGCGAGCCTGTCGCCCCGGTTCCCCCACAGCTTGCGCAAGGTGGTCAGTAACGGGTTCCCGGGCAGGGCGGACGGGCCGGTGCGCGCGGTGGTGTGCAGCGTGGTGGTCATGACGGCGCGTCCTCAGCCCTTGCTCCTGGACGGGTCCTTCAGACCGATCACGGCGAAGTCGAACTGGCCGGTCCAGGCGGGATGGCCGAAGGCGCCGGCGATGTTGTCGCCGGCCAGCAGGGGCTTGCGCTTCCACAGCAGCGGAACGGCCGGCGACTTGCGCTGGATGACCGGATCGAGGTCGATCCAGGCCTGGTTGGCGCTCGCCGTGTCGGACATCGCGGCGATCTCGTCCATACGCTTCTCCACCGCCGCGTCCCGGAACTGGGACACATTGCCCTGGTTGCCCTTCTCCTTGATGGTCCGGCCGTCGAACACGAAGGGCAGAAAGGTGGAACCCGAGGGGTAGTCGGGGCACCAGCCGCTGATGGCCATGTCCGGGGCGTGCTCGGTGTCGCCGATCACGTCGTAGTAGACCGAGGGGTCGACGGTCTGTATCTGCAGGCGGACGCCGACCTCGGACAGGCTCTGCTGGAGTGCCTCGGCCCGGGTCTTGTCGCCCGTCGACACCGTGATCGTCGTGGAGAAGCCACCGGGCTTGCCGCCCTCGGCGAGGAGCTTCCTGGCCTTCTGCACATCGCCGGTGGCCGACCGCCCGTAGGGGAAGCCCGCTCGGCGCCCGCCGGTGAGCGCCGGCGGGAGGTAGCCGGTGGCGACGTCGTTGAGGGCGGGACCGCCGCCGGCGGTCACCTGGGCCGACCTGTCGACCGCGTACTGCATCGACTGACGCAGCTTCAGGTTGTCGAACGGCGGTCGGGAGGTGTTCAGGGCGAGCATGTCGGTGCAGCCGGTCCGCTCGGCGGAGAGTCTCTTCCTGACCTCCGGCCGGGGCAGCACCTTGGGGATGCTGGACGGCTGCATGTCGGACCACTCGACGGCGGAGGCGTCGGCACCCTCGCTGGCGATGATGCGGTCGTCGATCTGACCGCCTTTCAGGCCCTGCTGCACCACGATCCGGTCGGGGTAGGCCCTGCGCACCGTGTCCGTGGACGCGTCCCAGTGCGGGTTGCGGACCAGTACCAGCCTCTTGCCCCGCGCATAGCTTTCGATCTTGTACGGCCCGGAGGAGAACGGGCGCAGGTCGTACTGGACGCCCTTCTCCCGGGACTCGGGCACGGGGGAGAAGGTGGGCAGCGTGACCGTGGAGGAGAACTCGGCGACCGGCCGGCGCAGCGAGAAGACGATGGTGCGGTCGTCGGGAGTCCTGATCGAGTCCAGGTGCCTGCCCTGCAACGGCCCGGTGTAGCCCTCGGTGCCGGCCAGGTACCGCTGGGCGTAGTCGGGGCCTCCGGCCAGGTCCGGGGCGAAGGAACGCTCGACGTTGTACTTGATGTCCTGGGCCCTGACCGGGGTGCCGTCCTCGTACTTCAGGCCGGGCTTGAGCGTGAACGTCCAGGTCCGGCCGCCGTTGGAGGGCGTGCCCAGGTCGGTGGCGAGATCGGGGACGATTTCACTGCCCTGGTCGCCCGGCGCGGCCTTGAACGTGGTCAGCGTGCGGTAGAGCAGGCGGATGCCGAAGTCCATGGTCGGCATCACCCAGTTGCGGGCCGGGTCCAGGTGACCGAAGTCCTGGTTGGACAGCACGGTGAGGGTGCCGCCCTTCCCGGGGGTGCCGCCGATGACCGTTCCGGTGGAAACACCGGGCTGCTGGTGCTTTCCGGCGTCATCACCGCCCTGGCTCGTACAGGCCCCCAGCAGGGCCAGTGCGCATGAGGCACTCAACGAGGCGGACAGAGCACGACTCTGACGGGACATTGCCACTCCTTGCTCGGCGGGATGGATCGACCCCACGCCATGAGGTGTGACCGGTAACATAGTAATGTGAAATTTTATAGCCAAGCGTTATGCCATCTCTTTACCTGGCTGTGTCCCGCCCCGTGCGTCATCGGCCGCAAACTCGGGCCGGCGCCTGCCGGGATTTCGGGTACGCGGCGGATCCGGCCTCGAAGAGGCGGTCGCCAGGTGGCGCGCCAGTACTCCCCGGGGCCGGAAAAACCTACCGGCTGACGGGCCGAAGAGCCGGTCCGTGTTCCTGGGCGTCCTCCGGGCCGTCCGCCCACAGGGTGCGGACGTGTGAGAGATGGCGGCGCATGCAGTTCTCCGCCTCCTGAACCTGGCCGGCCGCCATCAGGTCGAGGAGTTCGACGTGCTCCTTGGCGGACGCGACCAGACGCCCCGTCTCGTTCAGGCTGCCCAGCCCGAACAGGCGTGAGCGCTTGCGCAGGTCGGACACCACCGCCACGAGATGGTGGTTGCCGGCCAGGGCCAGCAGCTCCAGATGGAACCGGTGATCGGCTTCGAGGTACTTGAGAACGTCGTGTTCCTGGGCGGCCGTGACGATCTGCTGCGCCAGCGGACGCAGAGCCTCCAACTGCTCGGCGCTCGCCGTCGCGGCGACGCGGCCCACGGTGGGGACCTCGATCAGGGTGCGGATCTCGGTGAAGTCGTCGAGGTCCTGGTCGGTCATCTCCGTGATGCGGAACCCCTTGTTGCGCACCGCTTCGACCAGGCCCTCCCTGGCCAGGTCCAGCATGGCCTCGCGCACCGGGGTGGCGGAGACGCCGAGTTCCGCCGCCAGGGTGGGGGCGGAGTAGATGACACCCGGACGAAGCTCGCCGGCTATGAGGGCGACACGGAGCGCATTGGCGACCTGATCGCGCAGATGGGTCTGGACGGAGATCACCTGCGGTTTGAGATGACGCATCTTCGCTCCTCCGTGTGCCCAGCCCAATGACCTCCCACTATACAATGTCACGTTGCTTTGGCGGATCCGGGGCGATCAGGCGCCTCCGGCCGTGGTATCGGTTCGACAGACGTCAGCCGCGCAGCCGGGCCATCCATGCCTCCACGTCGTCCGCCTCCCGTGGCAGGCCGGCCGAGAGGTTCTCGTTGCCTTCCCCGGTCACCAGGATGTCGTCCTCGATCCGTACGCCGATGCCGCGGTACTCCTCGGGAACGGTCAGGTCGTCGGGCTGGAAGTAGATGCCCGGCTCGACGGTGAGCACCATGCCCGGCTCCAGTGCGCCGTCCACATACGCCGCGGTCGGGGCCTTGGCGCAGTCGTGGACGTCCAGGCCGAGCATGTGACCGGTGCCGGCCAGGGTCCAGCGGCGCTGCAGTCCGAGTTCATGGGCCTCGTTCGCCGGCCGGTCCCCGAACAGGCCCCAGGCGGCCAGGTGCTCGGCCAGGACCCGCTGAGCGGCATCGTGGAAGTCGCGGTACGCGGCACCCGGCTTGACCGCGGCGATGCCGGCCTCCTGCGCCGCGTACACCGCTTCGTAGACCTTGCGCTGGACCGGGGTGAAGCGGCCGTCGACGGGCAGAGTGCGCGTGACGTCGGCCGTGTAGAGGTTACGGGTCTCCACCCCGGCGTCGAGCAGCAGGAGATCACCCGGGCGGGCCTGGCCGTCGTTGCGGACCCAGTGCAGGGTCGTGGCGTGAGATCCCGCCGCGCAGATCGACGCATAGCCGACGTCATTGCCATCGATCCGTGCGCGCGTCCAGAACGTCCCCTCGATGAGGCGCTCGGAAGTCGGTGCGGCGGTGCCGAGGCGGCGGACGACGTCCTCGAAGCCGCGGGCGGTGGCATCGCAGGCGAAGCGGAGATCGGCGATCTCGAACTCGTCCTTGACCAGGCGCATCTCGGCAAGGGCCGCGCGGAACTCCTCGTCGCGCTCGGCCGTCGCCCTCCCGCCGAGAGCGGCGTCGACGCCCGGGTCGTGGCCCCGCAGCAGGCGGACCGGGCCGGTGGCCGCACCGAGCCGGCCGGCGAGTGTGCGGACATCGCGGCAGGGCAGTCCGAGCAACTGCTCGTTCTCCGCGAGGCTGTTGCGGCGCCCGTCCCAGAGCTCGCCGTGGTAGTCGAGCCAGAACTCGCCGTTCTCGCGGTCCGAACGCGGGGGCAGACAGACGGTCGCCCGGTGCTCGCCGCCCGGACCGGGTTCCAGGACCAGCACGCCGTTCGGGGACTGGTCACCGGTCAGATAGACGTAGTCCGAGGACGGCCGGAAGGAGTAGGGCGAGTCGTTGGAGCGGACCTTCGGAATGCCGGCCGGGATCACCAGCAATTCGCCGGGAAAACGCGCGGACAGCTCGGCCCGGCGACGCGCGGTGTGCGCCGCCTGCGCAATGGGATCGAGACCTCGGCGTTCGGTGTCCGCCCAGCCCTGTTTCATGTTCTCGGCGAGTTCGGGGCTCACCTTTCCGTAGAGGCCGTTCTTCCTCTGCCTGTTTTCGTCCGGCTCCTCAGCCACCGTCTTCTCCTGAATCGGATCGGTCATTGCATCGCCGGAAGCAGTCTCTTCAGCAGCCTTGCTCCGGTGGGGGTGATCGACCAGCGCACATCGTCTTCCGGGCAACCGCCGTCCCGAGTGCCGCCTGTTGTCCCGTCGGCAGTGCTCCCGAGCGCCGTCGGCAGGGCAAGCACTGCCCAGCGGTATGTGCCGAGAGCGATGTGGCGGGTGCCGTGGAAGAGACAGAGCGCCTCGATGAGCGCCAGGCCGCGTCGGCCCTCGCCGCCGGGATCCGCCGCACAGGACTGCGGCAGCGGCGAGTTGCCATGGAGGGGATGGAGGGGTCCGAGTACTCCGAGGACGAGGAAGTCCCGCTCCAGGGTCGCCTCCACGGTCATGGGGCCGGCCGCGGTCAGGAGGCCGTCGGTGAGCAGCTCCGAAGCCACCAGTTCGAGCTGGAAGGACAGCTCGTCGTCGAGAGGTGTACCCCAGGACCGCACCGTCGCCGTGATGCGGCGGCGGGCGCTGTGCACCGCGGCCGCCGTCGCCTCGATGGTGAAGCGGACCTGGGTGTGGGGCATGGTGTCTCTCCTCGGAGATGGGGCGCTCCGGCGTTCAGCGGAAGTCGGGGCCGCCGCAGCGCACGACCCGTTCCTCGCGGCGGACGGTGGGCCACGGGGAGGCAGGAGTCTCGGGGGCGGACCCGCTCCACCTCGGCGGGACAGGACGCGCAACGGAGATTTCCACGGGCGACGTCACCGGGACAACGGGCGGCGGCATAAGAGAACCAGCGCGCCGGGCATAACGTCCGGCGCCGTGCCCCCGCGCCGTCCGGGCCGTACGGCTGGCCGTCGCCCGCCGGGTGCACACCCACCCCGGGAACGCGACATCACCGAACGCCGCACCTACCGTGCCCCCGCGCATAATGGACCCCCGTTTCCGCCATACAGCGAGACACAGCGAGGTGCACCGATGGAACTGGAGCTGCGCCATCTGCGTGTGCTGTGCGCGATCGCGGACTCCGGGAGCGTCGGGCGGGCAGCGGCCGCGCTCGGATTCACCCAGCCCGCGCTGAGTACACAGCTGCGCCGCATCGAGCGGCTGCTCGGCGAGGGCCTGTTCGTCCGCAGGAGGACGGGCGTGGAGCTGACCGCCTACGGTGCGGAAGTCGTGAGCCAGGCCCGCGAGGTCCTGGTTCGCGCCGATGCCCTCGGACGACGGCACCTGGGCTGCCCGACCGCGGCGGCCGGTACGCTCCGGCTCGGCGTCACCAACACACCGGTGGTGCCGACGCTGCTGGACACCCTCCGCGATGCCTGCCCGCACCTCAGGGTCTCCGTCTGCAGCGTGTACGCCACCGGTGAACTCCTCAGGCTTCTGGAGGCCGGCGAACTCGACGCCGCGCTGGGCGTCGACTATCCCGGACTGCCGGTGCGGCACTCCTCCGCGGTGGCGCACCGTGCCATCAACACCGTCCCGATCTTCGTGGCCATGCACGCGGACCATCCGCTGGCGCACCGCGTCGAGGTCCCGCTGGAGGAGTTGTCCGAGGACACCTGGTTCGTCGCCCCCGACGACGGGGTGGGCTGGCCCGGTGCCTTCTACGACGCCTGCCAGGCCGCGGGTTTCACGCCCGCCGGCACACACGAGTTCCACGTACTCGACCAGTTGCAGTCGATGATCGCCAAGGGCCTGGGGGTGACCGCCGTCCAGCCCACCGTGCGTCCCATCGACGGGGTACTGGTCAAGCCGCTGGCGGGGGACCCCCTGTGGCAGCGGCATCTGTTCATCTGGCGTCGAGAGGCCGTCGAGGCGTCCGTGGCCGAGGCTCTGCATCACCACGCCGGCCGCGTCTACCGCAACCTCCTGGCTCGGGCCCCGCACCTTCAGAAGTGGGTGACTCGCGCCTATCCGACCGCACGTTCACCGGACGGGCTCGGCCCACCGCCGTCCGGGCCCCGCAGCGCAGGGAACGCGCCCGCATCCGCAGCGAGAAGGGCATCCGCCGGGGCGGACGCCCCCTCGCGGCCGCAGCCTGGCCGGCCCGGCGCCGGCGCCACGCGGTCACGGCACTGAGCACCTGACTTCGCCGTGGCCGCCTAGAAGGCTCATGAAGATCTTGGTGTTCTGGCCCCGCCGCGTGAGCGGTGGGGCCAGACTCGTTTTGTGGTGATGGGGGAATGGGCCGGGGAGACGGTCGGGCCGGATGTGTGGGAGACCTGCCGGGAGTTGATCCCGGCAGGGAGTGTGTTCGCGTTCCTGGCCGAGCACCGTGGTGCGCTGTTCCCGGCGGAGATGTTCGCGGACATGTACCCCTCGGCGAACGGGCGGCCGAGCATGCCGCCGCAGATCCTTGCCTCGGCGATCACGCTGCAGGCCCTGCATGGGCTGTCGGACTTCGAGACGGTTCAGGAACTGCGGTGTGACCTGCGGTGGAAGGCCGCGTGCGGGCTGGGCCTGCATGACATGGCGTTCGATGCGTCGCTGCTGGCCTACTTCCGCCGTCGGCTGTCTCGCTCGGTGCGCCCGAACCGCGTGTTCGAGGCCGTGCGGGAGGTGGTGAAGGCCACCGGGGTGCTCAAGGGCAAGCACCGGCGGGCTTTGGACTCGACCGTGCTGGACGACGCGGTCGCCACGCAGGACACCGTCACCCAGATCATCGCTGCCGTCCGCGCGGTGATCCGCGAGGTTCCCGGCGCGGCCGAGGTGACGGCCGTGCAGTGCACCGCCCACGACTACACCGATCCCGGCAAGCCCCGCATCGCCTGGAACGATCAGCAGGCCCGCGCTGATCTCGTCGATGCCCTGGTCGGTGACGCGCTCAGGCTGCTGGGGCATCTGCCCGAGCAGGAGCTGGGCGAGAAGGCGGCGAACGCGGTCGGCCTGCTGGCCCTGGTCGCCGGGCAGGATGTCGAGCCGGCCAAGGACTCCGACGGCCGTGACGGGCGCTGGCGCATCACCCGCGGCACCGCCTACGACCGGACGCTCTCCACCGTCGATCCCGAATCCCGGCACGTCCACAAAACCCGTACCCACCAGCAGGACGGGTACAAAGCCCACCTCGCGATCGAGCCGGAGACCGGGTTATACACCGCCGTCGCCCTCACGCCCGGAGCCGGGCCCGAGCACCACGAGGCGGCCGTCGGCCTGGAACTGCTTGCCGACGAGGACAGCCCACTGGACGTCTTCGGCGACACCGCCTACTCCACCGGCGACGCCCGCCACAGACACGATGGCGCAGGTCACCGACTGTTCCTCAAACCCGCCCCGCTACGGCCCGCCGTCCCCGGCGGCTTCACCCTTGATGACTTCGCCATCGACACCACCGCAGCCCTGGTGACCTGCCCCGCCGGGCACACCGTCCCGCTCTCGGCACCCGGCGGCCGGCACGACCAGCGCACCGCCTCCTTCAAGGACGTGTGCACCGGCTGCCCCCTGCGCGAGCGGTGCACCAAAGCCAAGGCCGGACGCGTGGTGACCATCCGCCCGCACCACGACCTCCAGACCGCCGCCCGCCACCAAGCCGCCACCGACCCCGACTGGCAAGCCGACTACCGCCGCTGGCGACCACCGGTCGAACGCGCCGTCGCCTGGCTCGTCCACCACGGCAACCGCCGCCTGCGCTACCGCGGCACCATCGCCAACAACGCCTGGCTCCACACCCGAGCAGCCGCCCTCAACCTCCGCCGACTGATCAACCTCGGACTCACCCACACCCGCGGCCACTGGCAACTCGCCCCAGCCACCCCATAGCGAACAGGGACTGCCCGCCCACGGCCGGACAGCCCCACACCCAAGATCTTCATGAGCCTTCTAGTGCCGCGTCAGCCAAGGTTCGCCCCGTCGCGACGCCCGGCACGCACTCTCGCCGCACCGGCCGAAAGCCCAAGTACGTCCAGTACGAGGACTTCCGGCCGGCACGCCGAGAGCACGCACCGGACGCCGCTCCTTAACGGGCAAACCTTGACTGACGCGGCACTAGCTGCCTGGGCCTGCCGCGACGCCGTCGCCCTGCCGCGGCTCCACCGCCCTCCCCGGTACCAGGACGGCGAGGGTGCTGCGTGCCTCACGCCGCAGCGTGCGGCGCCGGGCAAAGGTCGCGGTGAGAGCGAGGACGGAGACCGTGCCCCCGTAGAAGACCGCGGCAATCGTGGAGAGGAGCCCGATCGTCATCGGGCACGCACCCTTCTTCCCCCGTTCGGGCCGCCCGGTTCACGACCCGGGGCGGGCGCTGATGCGTTTCCCCTTCACCATACGCGCGCCGTCAACTCCCCGTGCACGGCCCGCAGTGGGACCCGCGGCGGAGGCCACCCGTCGGTTCTGCGAACTATCCTCGACAGGCACCGCGGGCGGCACGACGCCCGTCCACGACGGCGGCGGCCCGCTGCTCCGCCATGACCCCGACGGCACCACGCTCAGCCGGGCCACGCCGGCCGGCGGGAGGACCGGGAGGACGCGGGGCACGATGAGAGGGGGGCCGGATGGGGCGTGGTGAGCGGGACGCGGTCGCGAGAGGAGCGCGACTGCACGAGGCGGCACGGTCGCTGGTCGGCGACCACGACAGGGCTGTCGAAGCGGTGCGGGCGGCACTGAAGCCGATGCACGACGCGGCGGTGGAGCAGGCGCTCGCCACTGTTCCCGTGGCCCGGCTCCAGGACGTCACCGGCGGACGGCTGCGGCTGGGGAACGTCGAGAAGAGCGGACTGCGCACGGTCAGGGAGGTGCTCGAAGCCGGCCCCTACCGGTTGCGGCAGATCCCCGGAGTGGGGCAGCGGACCGCCGACCAGATCACCGCCGCCGCACGCCGGCTGTCCGAGGCCGCCGGCGAGACCGTCGCGGTGCACATCGATGTGGACAGGCCGGAGCCACAGACGACGGCGCTCGTCATGGCTCTGCACGTACTGGTGGAAGCCGGACCGGAGGCCCGGCGCGCGGTGGAGACGGCCGGTGCCCTGTCCAAGCGGCTGGGCCCGCTGCTGGCCGAGGCCAAGCCCGTCGCCGGGCGCCTGCGGATGCTGCTGGCCGGACGGGCCGGGAGGACCCGCGCGCTGGAGGCCGTCGACGGGATTCGTGCGGTGACCGACGAGGCGGCACGCGCGGGCACCGCCGAGTCGCTCGCTCAGGCGTCGGTGGACCTGTTGCGCGGGCCTTCGACCGACATCGCGGCCTGGGCCGACTTCGAACTGCGCTCCGCCGAGTACTACGGCCTGCTCGCCGAGGTCTCCCGCCGGGTTCCCGACACGGCCGCCGCCGAGGGATTCCTGCCCGACGACATCGCCGAACGCGTGCGGGGGCAGCACCTCGACGACTCGCGCTGCCGGGTGTCGCTGCGCGGGTATCAGGCGTTCGGCGCCCGCTTCGCCCTCGCTCAGCGCAGGGTGATCCTCGGTGACGAGATGGGGCTCGGCAAGACCATCCAGGCCATCGCCGCTCTGACGCATCTGTCCGCCGAGGGGCACAGTCACTTCGTGGTCGTCTGCCCGGCGAGCGTCCTGGTGAACTGGACGCGGGAGATCGAGGCCCGCAGCGCACTGCGCGTCACCCCCCTGCACGGCCCGGACCGGCAGGACGCGTTCGCCGACTGGAAGGAGCGGGGCGGCGTCGCCGTGACCACCTTCGAGGCCCTGCGCGGATTTCCGGGCCCGGGCGGGGAAGAGGTCGGCATGCTGGTCGTCGACGAGGCGCACTGGGTGAAGAATCCCAAGGCCCTGCGGTCCCAGGCGGTCATCCGGTGGGCCGGGCACTGCGAACGGGTCCTCTTCATGACCGGCACACCGATGGAGAACCGTGTCGCCGAGTTCCGCAGCCTGGTCCGGATGCTCGATTCCGGCGTGGCGGAACGCCTCGGCGGCCATGACGGACCGGCCGGGTCCGTGGCCTTCCGGAAGGCGGTCGCCCCCGTCTATCTGCGCCGCAACCAGGCGGACGTGCTGACCGAACTGCCCGGCCTCCAGCACACGGACGAGTGGGAGGAGCTGAGCGCCTCGGACGAGGCGGCCTACCGCGAGGCTGTGCGCGCCGGCAATTTCATGGCGATGCGCAGGGCGGCGTACGCGCGCCCCGAGAAGTCCGCCAAGCTCGTCCGGCTGGGCGAAATAGTCCAGGAGGCCGCGGAGAACGGGCTGAAGGTGGTGGTGTTCTCGAACTTCGGGGCCGTCCTGGGGGTGGTGAAGGCTGCCCTCGATGCCGGGGTGCGAGGCGGTGGCCCCGTACTCGGACCCCTCAGCGGGCGCGTACCGCCCACGCGCCGGCAACTGCTCGTCGACGAGTTCGCGGACGTGTCCGGCCCCGCGGTGCTGCTGGCGCAGATCCAGGCCGCGGGGGTCGGGCTGAACATCCAGGCCGCCTCCGTGGTGATCATCTGCGAGCCCCAGGTCAAGCCGACCATCGAGCACCAGGCGGTGGCGCGGGCCCATCGCATGGGGCAGGTCCGGCCGGTCCGGGTGCACCGCCTCCTCGCTGCGGGAGGAGTGGACGAGCGGATGGTGAGGATGCTGGAGAACAAGGCCCGCATCTTCGACGCCTACGCCCGCCGCAGCGCGGTGGCCGAGGCGACCCCGGACGCCGTCGACGTGTCGGACGCGGAGATGGCCCGCCGTATCGTCGAGGAGGAACAGGCCCGGCTGGGCATGACCGACGGACAGCCCGCAGAGGTCCGGTAGGGCACGCGCGGAGACGGCGGTGTACGCCACGGCGCCTGGGCCCGGTACCGGCCGACGCGGGGCATGAGGGAGCGCGTCCTTCAGCGGTAGGCGTCGAGGACGCCGGCGAGCGGCTGGTAGGAGTCGTCGGGGTGGTGGACGCCGCGGACGCAGCGGTGCAGGGCCGCTGTCAGCTCGGTGCGCGGCCCGATGCGGCGGCCGACGCGGGCGACGGTGAGCCGGTCGAGCCGGTCCATGGTGACGTCCGTGTTCCCCCGCAGGGGCATCCAGCGGGCGCCGGTGGTGCGGCAGACGGTCTCGCCGAGGTACCAGACGGCGCAGTAGAACAGTGGGTCGTCGAAGAGGTCGACGGTGCCGGTCAGTGAGGCGACCCGCTCGCGCAGCACCCCTTCCAGCGTGACGAGCGAGGCGGGGGTGAAGTCGAAGGCGTCGGGACGGCCGGTCGCCTCACGCCACTGGGGGTGCACGTCCGCCTGGCCCGCCAGCCACGCGGCGAGGCTCGCGCCGGGCGGCCCGGGGTCGACGGGGGCCGGGGCGTCGGGCAGGGGGCGGCTGCCCGGCGACTGGGAGGGGGTCTCGCGGGCCCGGGCCACGGCCCGGTCCACGGCGGACTGCCAGGGGGCGTAGCCGTGGAGGAACGAGGCCAGGTGGCCCGAGGAGCCGGGGCGCGCGGCGTTGACCACGGCATCGCAGGGGTTGCAGCGGGGGAAGTCGTCCTCGTACCGGGCTTCTTCGGCGCGCAGGTCGTCCAACTCCCCGTCGTCCAGGACGTCCTTGGGGAGTGTGACGAGGGGCTCGACGAGGGGTTCGACGCCGGGACGGGGACCGGGTGCGGGTTCGGGGGCGCAGCGCCAGACGGCGCCGTAGTTGCGGACGTGGACTTCGCCGGTGTACCAGGCGGCGACGGTCAGGAACGTGCTGCCGCGGTCCGTGTCGGCGGCCTGGCGGCTGGGATAGCGGCGTCTGATCTCCGCTTCGAGCCGGCCCAGGCTGTGGGTGGTGAAGTCCCACGGTCCCGGGATCTGCGCGGCCCAGGCGGGGAAGGCGGCGGCCTGGGTGCGCAGCCACAGGTTCAGCCGGGGGTTGTCGGCCCAGGCGGGTGTGTCGATCGCGTCCACGGCAGGCAAGCGTAGGCGAGAGGCTCGACACGGGAGAGTAACGATCCTGTGGGCATGGGGAGTTGACGTGTGACACACCCGTGAATCTGTGTGACCGCTGTGGAAGTCGGCGGATAGCGTGGGGACTCGGGCGGCGCCGCATACGCGACGGGGGCTCTGGGGCGCCGCAGGCCATGTCACCGTCAGGGCTCCCGACGGAGATCACCATGAGACGAGCGATAGCCGCGCGCCCGCGGCGTCCCCTTGCCCGGACCGTCCTCACGGTCACGGCCGCCGGTGCCCTGGCCGTGACCGGGCTGCCGCTGCTGTCGGGGACGGCGTACGCGGACAAGGGTGTGCGCTGCGACGAGAAGTACGGCCTCACCGGCCGGCCGAACCCGGTTCAGCCGTGGGAGCGGAACATCCATGTCCGCGAGCCGCGGGCGTGGGACACCTACGACTTCGACGCCCCGCGGCAGGCCATGGACGGGCTCACGCTTCCACCGGGGACGCCGGAGCAGCAGAAGACGTTCTTGAAGGGGCTCAAGCCGTACACCGAGTACAAGGAGAACACCCCGAACCGCGTGTACGCCCAGTACCGGGACTACATGGAGGGGAAGAACTGGAAGGACACGCGCTACGGAAGCTTCGACAAGTGGCTGTCCGACGCGTGGATCCTGCCGAACAACAACAACCGGCGCGGCAGTTCCTTCGAGAAGAAGGTCGTCAAGGACCTCGGCCTGCTCGGCCCCGACTGGCTGTGCAACGAAGAGGTCGAGATCAAGGACAAGAACGGCAAGACCATCATGGTCAGGGACCCCAAGACCGGCAGGATGA
The DNA here is from genome assembly GCF_055632315.1 of Streptomyces sp. PSU-S4-23. Classification (NCBI taxonomy): domain Bacteria; kingdom Bacillati; phylum Actinomycetota; class Actinomycetes; order Kitasatosporales; family Streptomycetaceae; genus Streptomyces; species Streptomyces sp. PSU-S4-23. Next base: position 5,631,498 of record NZ_JBVMUU010000002.1, read on the forward strand.
AGCCGCTGGTCCGCAAGTTCGACGCCGTGAACTACAAGGACGACAAGTTCCTGGAGTTCAAGGCCGGTCCCGGCCGCGACACCAAGCAGGACTACGCCAACAAGATGTTCCTGGAGGACCCGCAGCGCCGGAACGCCCGGGTCACCTACGTCAACGGCGAGTCCAAGAGCAGCGCCACCCGTAACTACCTCGGCCGCCTGGCCGACACCTACGGCGTGGACGGCCAAGGGCGGCCCCGCGTGACCGCCTACGAGCACCGCTCCACCAGCGTTCCCCGCTACACCCCGGTCAAGGGCGTCACGAGGAGCGACCCGAACTTCTCCGTCGGCGGCAACCGCATGGCCGGAGGCGCCTCCCGGACGATCGACCAGTCCCCGCCCACCCCGAAGGACCTGGCCGAACGTCTGAAGCGCCTCGGCGCCGACGGGCCCCGCGGCGTCGGCGTACGCGGCCCCGGCGGCGTGGACTTCACCACCCTCGACCTCGCCTATGTCGGCAGGCCCGTCAAGGGCCAGGGCCTGCCGTACGCCTTCTCCGCCGACAGCGTGCAGGACGAAAGCCCCGACTACGGGTGGGGAGGCAAGGCCAAGGCGCGGCTCATCTCCGACAGCTTCTTCGCCTGGCTCGCCCTGACGCCGGACAAGTTCTGGGTCAACCTGAACCCCGACCAGCCCGACAAGATCATGGACAAGGAGTTCGGGAAGACCGACGCCGGACGTGTCCTGCTCCAGGCCGACCTTCAGATGAAGCACGACTACGCGCGTGACATGGACCCGCGCCAGGGCGTCGGCAAGCGGTTCTGGGACGCCGCGCAGGCCGCGGGTCTGCCCTGCTCGCCCTCGATCCGACTGTGGATCGTGCCCAAGCAGGCCAAGGTCCGTGCCGACGACGACGGCCTCTACATCCTCGACGCGCCCCTGAAGGTCAACATCGCTCATCTGGTCGTCGAGCACCCCAACCCCAACGGGAAGTGCGACCTCACCGAAGACCAGGAGAAGACCGGCGAGGCCCTCGTCAGGCAGTACGTCGTCCCCGACATCGAGAAGAAGATCGACAGCGGCCCCGGCTACGCCGACCTGCGCCGCGTCTACAGCGCCCGTGTCGCCGCCGAGTACGTCCGCCAGGAGGACGCCCGGAAGGCCACCGACTACCGGTCGGTCATCAACAGCGACGACATCGCCCGGTGGCCCCTTCGCGCACCCAACCGGTCGTGGACGCCGAAGCAGACATGGGACGACTACATGACGTCCTACACCAAGGGCGACTACTCCTACCCGTGCGAGTACGCCGGTCAGCAGAAGACGTGCGTCATGGGCGGGGTCGACTTCTCCAAGGCCCCGAAGCGCAACGTCTCCCGCGTCGAGTTCCAGGCGCAGCACCCACGCCTGAAGACGTCGACCAAGACCGCCGTCCAGGCCCAGACCGACAGCGCCGACACCTCCACGGGACCCGACAGGATCGCCAGGACCGTCCTTCTCGGCGGTGGCGACCAGACCCAGTCCGGTGGCGGCGGCAGCACGCCGACCCCCACCCCCAGCCCCACCCACACCGGCGGAGGAAAGCCGACCGGCCACCCCTCCACCCCCGCACCCGGCCCCTCCGCCCAGCCCACCGGCGGGGGCCGGCCCGGCACACCGCCCGGTGAACCGGGTGGCGACCTCGCCCACACCGGTTCCGGCCTCCCGGTCGGCCTGATCATCGGCATCGCCGCCGCGATCATCGCCGTCGGCGGAGCACTGGTGTGGTGGATGCGCCGCCACAGGACCACCGCACGGTGACCTGACGGAACGCAGGCCCACGGCCCCGTACCCGGAACCCGCCGGGTACGGGGCCGTGGACCGTGCCGGCGCGGTCCGCACCGACGGCGCGACGGTGGCCGTGAAACTGCTGTTCGACGCGGGCGGCCGGGAAAACCGCCCGTGTCCGGGTGAACCGCCCCGGTGGCGCCGGCACTTGGTGGCTGCGCAGGCACGTCCGGTCCGGGCTTCGGCGCCGGGCGGGAGGGTCCCGGGCCGGGGCGGATGCGTCCGCCGGTCAGGTGAGCGCGGCGGCGAACGCGCCGGGCTCGTAGGAGCCTCCCTTCTGGTGCACGATCACGGCGAGCCGGTTGGCCGCGTTGATCAGCGCGACTAGGGAGACCAGCGCCGCGATCTGGTCGTCGTCGTAGTGCTCGCGTACCAGGGCCCAGGTCTCGTCGGACACGCCGTCGTGGGCGTCGGCGAGCCGGGTGCCCTCTTCCGCGAGCGCCAGCGCGGCCCGCTCGGCCTCGGTGAACACGGTGGACTCGCGCCAGGCGGCGACCAGGTTGAGCCGGACCGCGGTCTCACCGGCGGTCGCGGCCTCCTTGGTGTGCATGTCGATGCACCAGCCGCAGCCGTTGATCTGGCTGGCGCGCAGCGACACCAGCTCCTGCGTGGACCGGGGCAGCGGTGACTGGTGGATCACCAGGCCCGCGTTGGCGAACCGCTTGGCGAACCTGGCGGCGATCTCGTTGTCGAACAGGTCGAATCGGGCGTCCATGACGTCGTCCTCACTCGTGGTTTCGCACTGGACGACCACGAGATGCCGGGGCCGCGCCCGTTGTGACGGGACGGCCGTGTGACGTGCGCCACCGCTCATGGCTGTCACAGAGCGGCGGGGACCGGCGTCTTGTGCGCGTGACATCGTCGAGAGCGGACAGGAGCAGCCCGTGAAGAGCCGGCGCAGCGATCGCACAGAGGACACGGCCGGGCGGCCCGCCGACGGCGCACGCACGGACGCCGCCACCGAGGCGTTCGTGCTGCACCGCAACCTGCTGTTCACCGTCGCCTACGAGATGCTCGGCTCGGCCGCCGACGCGGAGGACGCTTTGCAGGAGACCTGGTTGCGGTGGGCGAGTGTCGATCTCGGCACGGTGCGGGACCAGCGTGCGTACCTGGTCCGGATCACCACGCGCCAGGCGCTGGGACGGCTGCGTGCGCTCGGCCGCCGCAAGGAGTCCTACGTCGGTTCCTGGCTGCCCGAGCCGTTGCTGACCACGCCGGACGTGGCTGAGGACGTGGAGCTGGCCGACAGCGTCTCGATGGCGATGCTGCTGGTGCTGGAGACGCTCACGCCCGTCGAGCGGGCGGTGTTCGTGCTGCGCGACGTGTTCGGCCTCGGGTACGACGAGATCTCCGAAGCCGTCGACAAGAGCCCGGCCGCGGTGCGCCAGATCGCACACCGGGCGAGGGCACACGTCGCGGCGCGCCGGCCGCGCGGGGCCGTGTCCCCGGGTGAGACCCGGGACGCGCTCGATGCGTTCCGGCGGGCGGTCGAAACGGGTGACCTGCAGGGCCTGCTCGACGTCCTCGCGCCGGACGTCGTCCTCCTGGGCGACGGCGGCGGAGTCAAGCAGGCCGTCCTGCGGCCCGTCGTGGGGGCCGGCAAGGTGGCCCGCCTGCTGGCCGCCGGGCTGGGCAGGGCCGGTGCCGCGGCGTCCCTGCGCACGGCTCAGGTCAACGGCCATCCGGCCCTGATCGTCCGGCTGGACGGCGCGCTCGACACGGTGGTGGCGGTGCGCATCGACGACGGCCTCATCACCGGGCTCTACGCCGTGCGCAACCCCGAGAAACTGTCGCACATGCGGCAGGAGACGACCCTGCGCCGCTGACACCGGGCCCGGCGAGTGCCTGACCCGGGTCTACGGCGCCGCGGGCACCGGGAGCTGCGCGGACCCGACCGCGTCGTGGACGGTCCGGAGTGCGTCGGGCCGCGGGTTCCCGCTCGTTTGCCGGCAGACCGGCCGGTGCCTGAGCGCGAACACGCTGGCTGGGCCACCTTCGTGGGCGGCGTGATCGAGCCGCCCCCTGCCGACGCCGGACGCCCAGCGGCGGTACCGCCGCTGGGCGCGAGCCGGTGTGTCGAGGTGTGTTCGGCCCGGTGGTGTGGGGCTCAGCGTCCGGCGCGCAGGGCCTTGCCCGAGACGGGCCGGCCCGCCAGCCCCGCGACCAGGCAGACGTCCAGGATGGCCGTCGCCAGCGGAAGCAGGCCCACCACGGCCAGGACCCACCAGGTCCCGCCCAGCGTGGCGCCGATGACGATGAAGGCCACACCCAGGATTGCCCGCACGGCGCGGCCGTTCTGGCTGCCGAGGAAATTCAGCATGCTCGTCTCACTCTCCCTGTCACAACGGGCGTCGGATCCCCCTCGGCCCCCGGAAGCACTGGCCGCAGCCGCTCCATCAGCCTCGTGGGACACGGTTCCTCCTCGGCGGGGGTGCACGACAGGGGCCGGACGGCCCCACCCCGGGGACTTCGGTCCCGAACGCGCCGGTCGTCGCCCGGCCCGTCTCCTGGTTGATTGCGTACGGGCCCGGGGCGACTCTGGAGTGATGGAGGAGCACCCCGTCGCGCCGCTGGCCGTGGCGGACGCGCGGGGGTGTGTCGTGGCGTGGAGCGCCGCCGCGGCCCTGCTCGTCCGCCGTGATGCCACGGAGGCCGTCGGCCGCTCGGCCGCCGATCTGCCGGGGGTGCCGGCCGACTGGCCGGCCGGCCCGGACGAGTGGCACGGCAGGGCCGAGCTCCGGAACCGGGACGGCCGCCGTCTGCGGGTTCCGGTCGCGGCCTGTCGATGCACGGGCGGCGACCGCGCCGGACCGCTGTGGCTGCTGCTCCGGGAGCGCGAGGAGGGGCTCGCGGCGGAGCGGGCGCTGGCCGGCTGGGTCCTGACCGGGTGCCCCGTGGGCGTGACGGTCTACGACACCCGCCTGCGCTTCGTGCGGCAGAACGAGACGATGCGGCGGATCACCGGCGTCCCGGACGAGGAACGGGCCGGGCAGGCCCTGTCCGCCGTCCTGAGTGGGACCGATGTCTCGGAGTGGGAGGCGCGGATGCGCCGGGTGCCGGAGACGGGGCGGGCGGAGGAGGGTGTCCTCGTCCGCGGGCGCACCAAGGGCGATCCCGCTCACGACCGGTGCTTCACCGCCTCCGCCTCGCCGCTGCGCGACCGGGCCGGCGGGGTGATCGGCCTGTGCGCCACGGTGATCGACTCGACCGAGCACTACGGCGCCCGGGAGCGGCTGGCCCTGCTGAACGAGGCCGGCACCTGCATCGGCAGCACCTTGGACGTGATGCGCACCGGACAGGAACTGGCCGATCTGGCGGTGCCCCGGCTCGCCGACGTCGTGAGCGTCGACCTGGTGGAGGCGCCGCTCAGCGGCGAGGAGCCGCCGCCGGGACCGGTCACGGGGGCCGTGGTGCGCCAGGTGGCGCACCGCTCCGTCCGGGAGGGCGAGCCGGAGGCCGTGGTCAGGATCGGCGACGTCGACGTCGTCACGGCGAACTCGGCACAGGCCCGCTGCCTGGCGACGGGGAGTTCCGGGCTGTACCGGACCAAGTCCGAGGCGGGAATCTCGACGCCGACCAGGTCGTCACCTGGGACGTGCCCGCCGTCCCCGAGGCGGTGTCCGGAGCCCGTGCGCCGGGCCCGGGTGTTCGGCGAGGGAGGCCGCGGCCTGCTGCTCGTCGCACAGCTCAGCCGGCGTTGGGGCACCCGGCAGACTCCGGGCGGCAAGGTCATCTGGTGCGAGCAGGCGCTCCCCGACTCCTCGGCGTGGACCCGCGGCTGACATACCGTCAGTTCGGTTGGCCGTGACACCGCCGGCCGCCGGACCCCGGCGCTCCCGCACGGAGCGCGGACCTCGGCGTGAAGGAATAAAATGGATCAAAACGCATCCCCGCAAGGCGAAACCGTCATGGAGGAGGGAACGAGATGTCGCTCTTCGGGCACCTGGCTCCTGCCATGGGCAACAACAAGCGCAACACGAACACGACGCGGAGAGGAACGAACACCGACCACCACAGAGGCGATCGCCACACCGACACCAGGTCGGATCACCGGTGACACCGGCGCCTCCGGGCCCGGAGGGCCCGGAGGACCGGCCGGTTCCCGGCCGTCCAGGGGCCCGGGGCGTGCGATCCGCCGTGCGGCGGCTCCTCACCGTCGTCGAGGGGACGGACGAACAGATCGTCGCCGCCGCGCCCCCGGTGCCGCCACGGGAGGTGTTCCGCCGCTTCTGGCCCTACACCCGCGGCGGGCGGCGCTGGCTGCTGCTCATCCTGGCCTTCTGCGTGATCGGCCCCGCCGTCGACGCGGCCCAGATCTGGCTGTTCAAAGTGGTGGTGGACGACGTCCTCGTCCCGCGCGACCTGGGCCCCTTCCTGCCGATCGCGGCACTGTACGTGGGGCTGAGCCTGGCGTCGGGCCTTCTGTCGTTCGCCGATGACGTGACGACCACCTGGGTCGGCGAGCGCTTCCTGCTCTCCCTGCGGTCGGACGTGTTCCGGCACGTCCAGGGCCTCCCACTCGGCTTCTTCGAGCGGCGACGGCTGGGCGACGTGCTCTCCCGGGTCACCGGTGACGTCGACACCGTGGAGACGTTCCTGCTCTCGGGGGTGTCCCGGGCCCTCTGGTACGCCATGCGACTCGGCGTCTTCCTGGGCCTGCTGTTCTATCTGAGCTGGGAACTGACGCTCTACGCCCTCGTCGTCGTGCCCCTGTTCTGGTGGGCGGCCCGGCACTTCGCCCGGCTCGCCAGGACCGCGTCCCGGGAACGCCGTCGGCGCAGCGGCGCGGTCAGCGCGGTCGCCGAGGAGGCGCTCGGCAACGTCGTCCTCGTGCAGGCGTACAACCAACAGGAGTGGGAGCACCGCCGGTTCCACCGGGAGAACCTCGGGCGCTACCGCGCCACCATGGCCTCGGCCAGGATCCGGGCCGTGTTCGGGCCGCTGGTCGACTTCATCGAGGTGGCCGGAGCCCTGTCGGTCCTGGGCCTGGGCACCTGGGAACTCACGCGGGGCCGCCTCACCCTCGGCGGACTGCTGGTCTTCGTGGGCCTGCTGAGCAAGCTCTACAGCCCGATCCGTGGCATCTCCCGCCTGAACAACACCTTCTACTCGGCGTCCGCCTCCGCGGAGCGCATCATCGAACTGCTCGACCAGCGCCCCCAGGTGAGCGAACCCGCCGCCGTCGTGCCGCTGGAACGCGCCTGCGGCGAGGTGGAGTTCGACGGGATCGGCTTCACCTATCCGGACAGCGACCGGCCCGCGCTGTGCGAGGTGTCGTTCCGCGTGTCGCCCGGTCAGGTCCTGGCGGTGGCCGGCGCCAGCGGAGCGGGGAAGACCACCGCCGTGAAACTGCTGCTGCGCTTCTACGACCCGGCGCGCGGCGCCGTCCGGCTGGACGGCACGGACCTGAGGGAACTGCGGCCGGCCGATGTCCGTGCCAACGTGGCCGTGGTGCTCCAGGAAACGCTCGTCCTGCACGGCACGGTGCGGGAGAACATCCTCTACGGCCGTCCCGGCGCGAGCGAGGACGAGATGATCGCGGCGGCCCGGGCCGCGGACGCGCACGACTTCGTCACCCGCCTCCCGGACGGCTACGACACCGTCGTGGGCCAGCGCGGCCGACTGCTGTCCGGCGGCCAGCGCCAGCGTCTGGCGATCGCCCGGGCCATGATCCGCGACGCGCCCGTACTCGTCCTCGACGAGCCGACCACCGGGCTTGACGCCGAGTCGGCCCGGCGCGTCATGGAGCCACTGCGCCGGCTGATGACCGGACGCACCACGATCGTCATCTCCCACAACCTGCTCACGGTCCGGGACGCCACCGAGATCCTGGTGCTGGATCACGGCCGGGTCGTGGAGCGCGGCACACACGACGATCTGCTCGCGCGGGGCGCCGCCTACGCCCGGCTGCACGCCGTCACGGCCCGGGCACCCGCGGTGGAGGCCGTCCCATGAGCCGGCCGCGCCCGAGGGCGGCTTCGGCCGAGCCCCTGCCTCCGGGGCCGGCCCCCGCCCCCGGCTACGAAGTCCTGGCGCACCTCGCGCGGACCGGCTGGCTCGACCTGTACGACGCATGGAGCCATGAGCGCGAGTGCCGGTGCGTGGTCAAGGTGCTGCGCCCGGACCGCCGCCACGAACGGCGGCTGCGGGAACGGCTGCTGCGCGAGGGCCGCTGGCTCCAGTCGTTCACCCACCCGCACCTGGTCCGCGCCTACGAGACCGTCGAGGCCCCCGAGCCGCTGGTGGTCCTGGAGACGCTGGCCGGAGAGACCGTCGCGCACCTCATCGACCGCCTGCGGCACCGGCTGTCCGCCACCGACCTGGCGTTCCTCGGCCTGCACCTGTGCTCCGCACTGCACTACCTGCACGGCCGCGGCCTGCTGCACCTGGATGTGAAGCCGTCCAATGTCGTCGTCGACTGCCGGCGCGCCAAACTGCTCGACCTCAGCGTGGCCCGTCCGCCTGGCCCCGCGAACGCCGGAATCGGCACGCCCCGCTACCTCGCCCCCGAGCAGGCGCGGGGCGGGACGCTCTCCGCCGCCGCGGACGTGTGGGGCCTGGGCGCCACCCTGTACGAGGCCGCCACCGGCGACATCCCCTTCCCCGCCGGCGACCACCGGTACCCCCAGCTGAAGGACCGCGCCCCGCTCGTCCGCACCCGACGCCGTCTGCCGGGCGGGCTCGCCGCCGTCATCGACGCCTGCCTCGAACCCGACCCGGCCGCCCGGCCGACGATCGGCCGCCTCGCCGAGACCTTCGACGCGCTGCTGCCCTCGCGCCGCCGGTGAGCGCCCCGCCGGTGAGCGCCCGCCGGTGAGCCTCCCGAGCGCCGCGGGCCGGCCGTGGCCGTCTCGTGGTCGGCGTCCCAGAAGCGATAGAAATAGAGCATGAGGGGAGTTTCGGGTCAATTCGGGCGCCCGGTGTCCGGTGCGCCCAGGGAGACCCGGTGGCGCCTGCGGTCCCTGCGGTCCCTGCTGAGCGTGCGCACCCTCGCCGGCCAGGTCTTCCTGCTGCAGCTGGCGGTCGTGGCGCTGATCGTCGCCGCGGCGCTGGTGGCTCTCGTGGTGCAGGCCCGGCGCGACACCATGGCGGACGCCCGCAGCAGGACGCTCGCCGCGGCGGAGACGTTCGCGAACGCCCCGGGGATCGTGGCGGCACTGCGCGGCCCCGATCCGAGCGCCGTGCTGCAGCCGCACGCCGAGGCCGCCCGGAAGGCCGCGGGCGTCGACGCCGTCATCGTGTACGCGCTGGACGGGATCACCCTCACCCACAGCGACCCGCGGCAGATCGGCAAGCACGTCATCGGCCCCTACGCGGAGGCGGCGGCCGGCAAGGCGTTCACCAGGACCTTCACGGGCACCCTGGGGCTTTCCGTGGTCTCGGCGGTCCCCGTCAAGGACAGCGGCGGCTCGGTCGTCGCCGTCGTCTCCGCCCCCGTGCGGGTCGAGAGGGTGCAGCACCGGCTGGACCGGCAGCTGCCCGTCCTGTTCGGCGGCGCGGCCGGGGCGCTCGTCATCGCCGCGGGCGGGGCCGGTCTGGTGAGCCGCCGGTTGCGACGGCAGACCCATGGCCTGGGCCCCGCCGAGATGACCCGGATGTACGAGCACCACGACGCGGTTCTGCACGCCGTGCGCGAAGGGGTGCTGATCGTCGGCGGCGACGGCCGGCTGCTGCTGGCCAACGACGAGGCGCGACGGCTGCTGGACCTTCCGGCGGACGCGGAGCACCGCCATGTCACCGCTCTGGGGCTGGAGGACGCCCTCGCCGGGCTGCTGGCCTCCGGCCGCCCTGCCACGGACGAGGTCCATCTGGCGGGCGACCGGCTCCTGGCGGTCAACAAGCGGCTCACCGCACCGCACGGGCCCCGCGGCAGCGTGGTGACGCTACGGGACACCACCGAGCTGCGGGCCCTTTCCGGCCGGGCCGAGGGAGCGCGGGAACGGCTGAAACTGCTCTACGACGCCGGGGTGCGGATCGGCACCACGCTTGATGTGCGGCGCACGGCCGGGGAACTGGCGGAGGTGGCGGTGCCCCGGTTCGCCGATGTCGTCACCGTCGAGCTGCTGGACCCGGTGCTGCACGGTGAGGAGTCCCTCGGCGCGAGCGCCGGGATGCGCCTGGCCGCCCTCGCCGGTCCCGGCGAGGGTCCGCTCCTCCACCCCGTCGGCGAGTTGATCCGCTCCGTCACCCCCCACCCCGTCGGTGCCGGGACGGCCGAGGGCGGGGCCGTCCTGGTGAAGGACCTGCGCACCGCCGACGGGCTGGGGGACCAGGACCCCGAACGGGCCCGGCGCATCCTGGACCACGGTTACCGCTCCCTGCTGGCGGTGCCGCTGCGGGCGCGCGGAGTGGTCCTGGGGACGGCGGCCTTCTGGCGGACGGACCCCTCCCCGCCGTTCGAGGGCGAGGACGTGTCCTTCGCCGAGGAGCTGGCCGCCCGCGCGGCGGTGTGCGTCGACAACGCCCGCCGCTACACCCGCGAACACACCATGGCCGTCACGCTGCAGCACAGCCTGCTGCCGCGCGGGCTGCCCGAGCAGAGCGCCCTGGAGGTGGCCTACCGCTATCTGCCCGCGCAGGCCGGGGTGGGCGGCGACTGGTTCGACGTCATCCCGCTGTCCGGGGCCCGGGTGGCGCTGGTGGTCGGAGACGTCGTCGGTCACGGCCTGCACGCGGCGGCGACCATGGGCCGGCTGCGCACCGCCGTGCACAACTTCGCCGGTCTGGACATGCCGCTGGAGGAGCTGCTGACCCGGCTGGACGAACTGGTGGACCAGATCGACGCCGACGAGGCCGCCGTGGGGGAGGACGGCCACGGGATCACCGGCGCCACCTGCCTGTACGCCGTCTACGACCCCGCCTCCGGCCGGCTGGCCGTCGCCACCGCGGGCCATCCGGGACCGGCGCTGGTCCGTCCCGACGGGACCGTGGACTTCCCGCCGGTGCCCGTGTCCCCGCCCCTGGGACTGGGCGTCGGCCTGCCCGTGGAGAGCGCCGAGCTGACCGTGCCCGAGGGCTCCCGGCTGGTGCTGTACACCGACGGCCTGATCGAGGACCGCCACCGGGACCCGGACGCCGGTCTGGCGGCCCTGCGCGATGCCCTGACCGGGCCCGACCGCGCCCCGGAGGCCACCTGCGCGGCAGTGATGGAGGCCATGCTGTCCGACCGGCCCCGGGACGACATCGCGCTGCTGGTGGCCCGCACCCGCCGGCTCGACCCCGCGCACATCGCCGAGTGGCAGGTGCCCAGGGAGCCCGCGGCGGTGGCCCCGGTGCGCGGGGCCTGCGCCCGCCGGCTGACGGAGTGGGGCCTGGAGCAGAACGCCTTCACCGCCGAACTCATCCTCAGCGAGCTGATCACCAACGCCATCCGCTACGGCGCGGAGCCCATCGCGGTGCGGCTGATCCGCGACCGTACGCTGATCTTCGAGGTCTGCGACGGCAGCAGCACCTCCCCGCGGCTGCGCCGGGCGGGCGTCACCGACGAGGGCGGCCGCGGACTCTTCCTGGTCGCCCAGTTCGCCGAACGCTGGGGCACCCGGTACACGCCCAACGGAAAGGTCATCTGGGCCGAGCAGCCCCTCCACGAGGGTGCCGCGCCGTCGGTGGAGGCGCTCGGCGAGATCCTGCTCGGGGGCGACGGCACGGCACTGTGAAGGGCACATGCGGGGGATCGCACCGGTAAAGGCGCAGCTCGCGGGCTCCCTGGGGTGGCTCCCATGATCGGGGCGGACGGGTACGCTGGCCTCGACGACCACGTCGTCGACGCAGGAAGCGCAGGAAGCGCAGGAAGCGCAGGAGGCCAGGAGGCCAGGAGGCACAGCGGAGGGCTGACCGCCCTCCTCCCACCACCCCACTCCCTGGAGTCGTCGTGACCGCACCGCGTGCCCGAGCAGCGGCCGTCGCCGGCTGCCTCGCCCTCACGGCACTGGGCGCGAACGCCTGCGAGAGCCCCTCGCCCGCCAGGCCCGAGAAGCCGTCGGTGGCCACCTCCGCCCGGAACGCGGGAGGCATGGGCGCGCTGATCGCCGCGGCGAAGCGGGAAGGCATGCTCAGGGCGATCGCGCTCCCGCGTGACTGGGCCAACTACGGCGGCCTCATCGACGGCTTCCAGAAGAAGTACGGGATCAAGGTCACGGTCGACGATCCGCTGGCCCACAGCGAGGACGAGCTCGACACCGTACGCAGGAGCGGGAAGCGGCCCACGGCACCCGACGTGATCGACGTGGGGGACACGTTCGCGCGGGCCGGGGCCCGGCAGGGGCTGCTCGCGCCCTACCGGGTCGCCGACTTCGACTCGATCCCCGGCGGCCAGAAGGACCGGAAGGCCCGCTGGGTCAACAACTACGGGGGCTACATCTCCATCGGCTGCGACGCCAACCGCGTCCGGCCCTGTCCCGAGACCTTCGCCGATCTGCTGAAGCCCGGCTACAAGGGCAAGGTCGCACTCGAGGGCGACCCGACCCGGTCGAACTCCGCCTTCGCCGCCGTCTATGCCGCCGCGCTCGCCACCGGCGGGTCGTTCGACGACATCCGGCCCGGTCTCGACTTCTTCGCCGAGCTGAAGAAGCGCGGCAACTTCAACCCCGTCGCCTCCAGCGCCGCGGCGGTCGCGGACGGCCGGACGCCGATCTCCGTCAACTGGGACTACCTCAACCTCGGCTACGCCGACCGGCTCCGCGGCGACGGTGTGAACTGGCACGTGGCGATCCCCTTCGACGGCAGCTTCGCCCAGTACTACGCGCAGGCGGTCAACAAGAACGCCCCCCACCCGGCGGCCGCCCGCCTGTGGCAGGAGTACCTCTTCGGCGTGGAGGGCCAGAACCTCCGGCTGTACGGCTACGCCCGCCCGGTGCTCATGGACGTGATGAAGAGGGACGGCACCCTCGACGAGGCCGCCGCCGCGCAGCTGCCGACGGTCGAGGGAACGCCGCGGTTCCCCACGGACGCACAGCTGGAGAAGGCGAAGGAGACGGTCGCCCGGGGATGGGCGAAGGCCGTCTCCGGCTGACGGGGCCTCAGGTCAGGAGACCGGCCGGGAGGCTCGTCGGTGCCGTCGGTGCCGTCGGTGCCGTCGGTGCCGTCGGTGCCGTCGGTTCCGTCCGCGGCGTCGGCCGCGCGGGCGGCGTGCGGTGGATCGGGGTCCCGGTGGCCGACAGCGGGACGCCCGTGCCGCTGTGCCGCACCGCCACGATCTCCGCGGCGATGGAGAGCGCCGTCTCCTGAGGGGTTCTCGCCCCCAGATCGAGGCCGATGGGGGAGCGCAGCCGGGCGAGGGCCTCCTCGGGGACGCCCGTCTCCCGCAGGCGCGCCAGGCGGTCGTGATGGGTGCGCCGGGAGCCCATGGCGCCGACGTAGCCCACCGGAAGGCGCAGCGCCAGGTCGAGCAGGGGCACGTCGAACTTCGGGTCGTGGGTCAGCACGCACAACGCCGTGCGCCCGTCGAGCCGGCCCGCCCGCGCCTCCGCGTCGAGGTACCGGTGCGGCCAGTCCACCACGGTCTCGTCCGCGTCCGGGAACCGTGCCGCCGTGGTGAACACGGGACGGGCGTCGCACACGGTGACGCGGAAGCCCAGGAACCGTCCGGCGTGCACCAGAGCGGCGGCGAAGTCGACGGCGCCGAAGACGAGCATCCTGGGCGGCGCCGCCGCGGACTCGACGAACAGCGTCACCGGCTCGCCGCACAGCCCGCCCTCGCTGCCCACGCGCACGGTCGCCGTGCGCCCCTGCGCGAGCAGGACCGCCGCCTCCGCCGCGGCCGTGGTGTCGAGCGCGGCGGTGCCCTGCAGGGCACCCTCGTACGTCCCGTCGGCACGCACGGCCAGAGCACCGCGGCCGGGCAGACCGGCGGGCCCCTCCACCACGCGGACCACCGCCGTGGTGCGTCCGTGCGCCACGGCGTCGAGCGCGGCCGACAGCGCGGCGCGGGAGGCGTCCGCGCGCCGCACCGGCACGACGAGGACGTCGAGCACACCGCCGCAGGTGAGCCCCACGGCGAAGGCGTCGTCGTCGCTGTAGCCGAAGCGCTGCAGCACCGGTACGCCGGTCTCCAGCACCTCCTGGCACAGGTCGTACACGGCGCCCTCGACGCAGCCGCCCGAGACGCTGCCGAGGGCCGCGCCCGTCTCGTCCACGGCCAGCGCCGCACCGGGGAACCGGGGGGCGCTGCCGGCCACCGCCACCACGGTGGCGAGCGCGAAGTCCCGCTTCCGCAGGCACCACTCGCGCAGCTCGGACGCTATGTCCAGCATGGTTCCACCTGACCTTCGGGTGAGATCCGGACCGGCTGGGGCTCAGGGGGTGAACTCGTGCTGCAGGGGCATCCGGATGACGGCGGTCGAGGCGGGCCCGGTCAGCGGGCCCGTCCGTTCCAGCCGCCCCGGCTGCCGCTCCCGCCCGGACCGGTGGGCCTCGTCGACTCTTTCCCCGTCGATCGCGCCGACTCCCCCCGCGCCGACGCGTCCGGGCCTGCGCAGCCTCCCGGCGCCGCCGACCCGCGCGGACGCGCCGTCGACGGGGGTCTGCGTGCCGTTGACCCGTGTCGCCGGATGGGGTGACGTCCGGGCCCTGGAGGCGAGCAGCGTGGCCGCATGGGCCACGCTGGCGAGGGTCATGTGGTGGTGCCAGCCCCGGAAGGACCGGCCCTCGAAGTCGCGGATGCCCACCGCCTCGCACACCTCGTCGAAGTCGAGTGCCACCCGGTCCGTCAGCTTCGCCAGCAGGAACAGCTGGGCCAGCGGCATGTCCTGGATGTTGGTGGTCCAGAACTCGGACGGCAGCGGATTCGCCGCCCCGGCCCAGGCCCCGAAGAGCACCAGCGGCTGGGCCGAGGCGGCCGTCCGGTCCTCGCCCGGCGTCGCGTACACGGCCGCCGCCGCGAGGGGCGTGACGGCGCCGTCGGCCCGGCCGTGCCTCGGCCACTCGACCAGACGCCGCTGTGAACGCAGCGAGTCGATCAGCTCGCGTGCGGACGTCGTGTACAGGGCGGGCTTGTGGCTTCCCGGGGTGGCCAGCGCGACGGGCAGCGACCCGTCGACCTTCAGCACGAAGGGGATGCCGTACAGCATGAACGTCTCCATCGTCTGCGGCAGGTCCGCGTTGGAGACCTCCATGACGACCGGACGCCGCTGCAACTGCCAGGCCTCCGCCATGCGCAGCACCGTGTGGACGGCGTCCTGCGCCGGTGTCCGCGACCGCGCGGTGTCCGGGATGCCGGCCCTGCGCCGGCGCAGCAGCTCCGACGTCCAGGGACCCGGCAGGGTCAGGCTCCACTCGACGGGGAAGCCGGCCTCGCTGGAGGCGAGCCAGACTCCGGTGGCCTGCTGGCAGTTGGCCATGCGGCCGAGCTGGGGAACGAACTGCCGGCCCACGCCGACCGACCGGTCCCCGGCCTTCTCGATGATCACGGGCTGGACCACCCAGGCCAGGGGCCGCTGCACGCTGCGTTCGAGGTGCTGGGCCAGCGAGCGGCGCACCGGCGTCCAATCCCAGGGGGACTTGCTGATGAACTGCTGCAGACTCTGCTCGACCGAACCCGCGTCCACGCCGGCGATATTCCGGATCGTTTTTTTACCCGCCGTTGACACAAGGCCGTTCAGATAGACCCGGGCCCACCTTCTCTGATCCCGCCTGGGTAATGATTCGAAGAACAGGGAAATCATCTCGTCCAGGAGCGCGGAGAGTTCTCTGGTCGAGTTTATCCGGAGCGTATCGCTCGGCATGTACGCCTCCCCCGCTAACGGCTTGATTGGTTACCCTACTTGACCAAATGCCACGGCTGTAGGCCGCTGCATATACTTCATGAGGTCACCCGTATCGTCCGGTTTTCACCCATCTCGTAAGAGGTTCATAACTGAACTACTTACGGAGGCCGGAAACGGCCCGGGGTCGCCGTGCGATCTTTCCGGGCGCGGCCGACCAGCGGTGATGCGGGTGCGGGTCGGATATGCGCGGCCCGGGAACTGCCCGGGATCTCGCGGGAATCGGTGCCCTGCCGCCGGGCGCACCGGCGCGTGCGGCGGGAAGCGGAACGGCCGCATCGCGTCAACGCGTCCGAAGACGTTCGGCGATGGCCGGAAAGGCGTCGTTGACGGAATCAGCGCGCGGTGGTCACGCGTTCCTCCGCTTCCTCTTCCGTCTCGTCTTCGCCGTCGTTGACCAGCGGGATGGGGATCTGGTTCGCCGCGTAGTACAGGGCGATGAGGCCATGGGCCGCCAGGGTCAGCGGGGCGGAGAAGAAGGAGAGCGCGAGAGCGCAGGGGTAGGCGATGCAGCCGAGGCCGAAGCGCAGCCGGGTGGCGCGCGCGCCGTCCCTGTCGACGTGGTCGTGGAAGAGGTGGCCGACGTGGGTGATGTACCACCAGAAGCCCAGGAACGCGGCGGCGTACACGACGGTGAGGGAGCTGTACAGGATCGCCGCGACCTTCGCCGACTCGGGATCCCTCAGGTGGTCGGCGAGGACGGCGGTGGTCCAGGGAATCACCGACACCACCATCAACACCATGAGATTCAGAAAGAGAAGAGGCCGGCTCACTCTTTTCAGATGGCCGAAAATCGTGTGGTGATTGACCCACATGACGCCGATGACGAGAAAGCTCACCACGTAGGCGGCGTAATGCGGCCATTGCTCGGCAAGTCCGTGCCAGAGGTGCGACCCTTCATCCTCGGGAACCTTGATCTCCAGGATGAGAATGGTGATGACGATGGCGAAAACACCGTCGCTGAACGCCTCGACCCGCCCGGTTTCCTTTTCCACGCCTTCCCCCTGGGTTTCTCGTGGAGTCGCCGACATGCACGGAGAGGCCCGCCGAAGCCTCCCCGTGCACGGTACCGGAGACGGTTGACTCTGTTGCCGGATCCGGGCAGGTGCCGAATCCGGTGGATCAGCTTCCGAATCCGGCCGTCTGCCGCCAGATACGGCCGTCCTTCACGACCAGCGTGCCGAACGCGTGCTCCGGCTCGCCGTTCAGATTCATGATCGCGCGGTAGAAGATGGTGTCGTCGGTCTCGACGTACTCCTGGAGTTCCACCAGGGCCGGCTTCAGCGTGAGATATCCGGTGAAGGTCTCCCGCACCGCCTCGATGCCCTCCGAGACACCCTCGAAGCGGAGCAGCACCGCGTCGTCGGTGTAGTTCTTCATGACCGCGTCGATGTCGAGCGCGGCCAGCGCCTCCATCTGGCGCTGGAAGACCGGGTGCAGCGTGGAGAGGTCGTATGTGGACATGGCTGACTCCTGTTCGGTGGTGGGCTGTTCACTCTTCAGGACGTGCACAGGCGACACCGTCGGTGGTGCCGCCCAGCGGAAGCCGGACGATCATGCGGGTGTCGCCCGGCACGGAGCGTGTGGTGATCGAGCCGCGATGGCGCTGGGTCACGATCCGGTAGCTGAGGTGCAGGCCGAGACCGGTCCCCTTGCCCACGTCCTTCGTGGTGTAGAAGGGCTCGAAGATGCGGGGCAGCGCCTTGGCCGGGATGCCGTGGCCGGTGTCCGCGACCTCGACCACCAGGCAACCGCCCTCGGCATGGGCGCGCAGTGTGAGCGTGCCCGCGCCGTCCATGGCGTCGACGGCGTTGTCGACGAGGTTCGTCCAGACCTGGTTGAGCTCGCTGGGGTAGCCCCTCAGCGGCGGCAGGCCCGGGGCGTACTCGCGGACGATCTGCACCCGGCCCAGCTTGGACCGCAGCATGGTGAGGGTGTTGTCGATGCCCTCGGTGACCGGGAACAGCTGCTCGGGGGCCCGGTCGAGGTTGGCGTAGTCGCGGGTGGCCGCGACGAGCTGGGAGATCCGGGGTCCGGCCGCGCGCAGTTCCGCGGTGAGCGCGCGGGTCTCCAGGACGGCCGCCAGATGGTCCAGGGCGGCCGGCAGGGCCTTTTCCCCGACCGCCGCCAGACGTTCGCCCAGCCAGTCGAGGTCCAGGCCCAGGTCGGCGATGCCCGCCGCGAGCGCGTCGGGGCGCCGGCGCCCGCCCGGTCGGCCCAGTCGCCGATCTCGTCCTCGGTGTCGGCCTGGTCGAGCGGGTCGATGCCGGTGGGCGGCGGCACGTCGTCCAGGTCGGCGATCAGGCGGTCGAAGGCGGCGCGTTCCCCGGGGTCCGCCGCGGCGCCCCAGTCCTGTGCGCCGGCGGTGAGGCGTTCGACGGCGGTGCCGAGTTCCTGGGCGGCGCGGGCCACCGCCGCCGCGGGGTTGTTGAGCTCATGGGCGAGCCCCGCGGCCAGTGTGCCCAGCGCCTCCACGGTCGCGCGGTTGCGCGCCTGCACCTCGGAGGACTTGATGCGCCACGCGAGCACCGGCAGCAGCACGGCGGCGACGCCCTGGCAGCGGGCGACCATCTCGAAGAACACCGCCTTGGGGTAGGCCAGCACGGTGGTCGCGCCGCTCGCGGCGACGGTCGCCACGTACCCGCCCTCGGTGAGCAGCGGCAGCTCCCCGGTGAAGCGGTGCGCGGCGGAGGGCTTGTCGTCGTGCTGCTCGGCCGGGTCGTCGTGGGTGGAGTGACGGGTCAGGACCTCCTCGCGGCCGTCGACGACCTTGGTGACGACGAGGCCGCCGTCCAGGAGGACGTAGAAGTGGGTCGCCTCGTCGCCGTCGTGGAAGAGGACCTCGCCGTCCTTGTACGCGGTGGGGTGCGACACCGAGGTGAGCCAGTCCAGCTGGTCCTCGGTGAGACCGGCGAAGATCTCCAGGGAGCGCAGGGCCGCGCGCAGTTTTCCACTCCGTGCGGATGCCGTCATGGTGTCCTCCGTTCCGGCGCGGGAGACGGCGCGCCGTCCGCCGGCGCGTCCCCCGCGGCGCCGTGCGCCGTGCGCCGCGCCAGCAGCACCGCACCCGTCAGCGCGAGCGCGCACAGGGCGGCCACGGCGGCCATGAAGCCGACGGAGGTGGCGCGCAGCCCGTAGGCGTTGCTCAGCATCCCGGCGAGCACGGCGGGCACGCTCATCGCGAGATAGCCGAACACATAGACGACGGCGGTGAGTTCGCCGCGCCCCTGCGGGGCCGCGAGCGCCATGAGCGCGCGGATGGCGCCGAGGAAGGCCGCGCCCCAGCCGCTGCCCAGCGCGGCCGTGGCGACGAGGAACAAGGCCGCCGAGCCGGCGCCGAGGGAGAGCAGCACCAGACCGAGGCCCGTGATCATCGCGATGAGCCCGAACACCGCCGTGGGCAGGGGACGCGCCCTGCCGAGCAGCAGCTGCGTGACGGTGGCCGCCCACGCGAGCAGACCGACCGTCGCCCCGCCCACCAGGTAGTTGGTGCTCCCCAGCAGGAGCAGGACGAGCTTCGGGCCGAGCGAGAGGTAGAAGCCGCCGACGGACCACACGGCGACGACGGTGAGCACCAGGACCAGGAACCGGCGTCGCACGGCGGCCGGGACGCGGACCCGGTGCGGTGCGAAGCGCGTCGGCCCGCCGGCCCCGGGCGCGGTCTCGGGCAGCCACGGCAGACAGGCCAGGGCGGCGGCGAAGGCACCGGTCAGCACGAGGAAGGTGAGGGACAGGGGAGCGGGCGCGTACTCCACCAGCAGTCCGGCGCCCAGCGCGCCGAGGCCGATGCCGACGGGCGGCCCCACGCTGTTGACCAGGGCCCCGAGCGCGGGCCGGGAGGCCGGGGCGAGTTCGAGCAGCGCGGCGCCCGTCGCGCCGGTGGCGAGCCCCACCCCGAGGCCCTGGACCACGCGGGCGACCAGCAGCCAGGCCAGGCCCTGGGCGCCCGCGAACAGCACCATGGACACGATCACGAGGACCAGCGACACCATGAGGACGGGCCGGCGCCCCAGGGTGTCGGAGAGCGCCCCGAAGAGCAGCAGCGCGATCAGCACGGTGACGGCGTAGACGCCGTACACCACCGTGATCGTGCCGGCGGACAGACGCCACTTCTCCTGGTAGAGGACGTAGAGCGCGGAGGGCGCGGAGGACGAGAACATCAGCAGCACCAGCACGGTGCCGACCAGCAGGAAACCGGCGCGGCCCGCGGACCGTACGGCTTCCCGGCCGGGTGCGCGGGCGGCGGTTCGAGGCGGTGAGGTCACCGTGGGAACTCCTCGGTACGCGGGGCCAGCCAGAGACCCGCCAGCGGTGGCACGACCACTCGGGCGTGCGCGGGCAGACCCCGGCTGGGGACGGGTACGGCACGCACGGTGCCGAGGTTGCCAGCACCACTGCCGCCGTAGCAGCGGGCGTCGGTGTTGAGGACTTCGCTCCATGCGCCGGCGCGCGGCAGGGCCAGGGTGAAGCCCTCGTGCACGACCGGGCTGAAGTTGAACACCCCCACGAACGGGGTGCCGTCGTCGTCGTAGCGGATGCAGGACAGGACGTTGCGCGGGGCGTCGTCCGGGTCGATCCAGCGGAATCCGCCCGGGTCGCCGTCGCGCCGCCACAGTGCGGGGTGGGCGCGGTAACCGGTGTTCAGGTCGCGGACCAGCCGCAGCATGCCGCGGTGCAGCACGCCCTCGGGGTGGGCGTCGCCGAGGACGTCCCAGGCGAGCCCGGCATCGTGCCACCATTCATCCGGCTGGGCGAACTCCTGCCCCATGAACAGCAGTTGCTTGCCGGGGTGGGTCCACATGAAGGCGAGATACGCCCGTAGCTGCGCGAACTTCCGCCACCGGTCGGCGCCGTGCATCTTGGTGAGCAGACTGCCCTTGAGGTGGACGACCTCGTCGTGGCTGAGCGCGAGGACGTAGTTCTCGGCGTAGGCGTACATCATCGCGAACGTCATGCGGTGGTGGTGGTACTGCCGGTCGACCGGGTCCTCGGCGAGATAGGCGAGGGTGTCGTGCATCCAGCCCATGTTCCACTTCAGGTCGAACCCGAGACCGCCGTCCGCGGTGGGCCGGGTGACGCCCTCCCACGCGGTGGACTCCTCGGCGACGGTCACCGCTCCCGGCACGCACGTGTGCACCGTGTCGTTGAGTTCGCGCAGGAACGCGATCGCGTCGAGGTTCTCCCGGCCGCCGTGCGCGTTGGGCGTCCAGTCGCCGGGGCCCCGCGAGTAGTCGAGGTAGAGCATGGAGGCGACGGCGTCCACGCGCAGCCCGTCGAGGTGGAACTCCTGCAGCCAGTACAGGGCGTTGGCGATGAGGAAGCCGCGGACCTCCGGGCGTCCGTAGTCGAATTCGAGCGTGCCCCAGTCGGGATGCTCGGCACGGCGCGGGTCGGGGTGTTCGTACAGCGGGCCGCCGTCGAAGCGGGCCAGCGCCCACGCGTCCTTCGGGAAGTGCGCGGGCACCCAGTCGAGGAGGACGCCGATGCCGGCCCGGTGCAGCGCGTCGACGAGACACCTGAAGTCGTCGGGGGAGCCGAGCCGTGCCGTCGGCGCGTAGTACGAGGTGATCTGGTAGCCCCAGGAGCCCCCGAAGGGGTGCTCGGCGACGGGCAGCAGCTCGACGTGCGTGAACCCCAGGTCCCGGACGTAGCCGGGGAGTTCCTCGGCGAGCCGCCGGTAGCCGAGGCCCTGCCGCCAGGAACCGGCGTGCATCTCGTACACGGCCATCGGCCGGCGATGGGCGGCTTCCCCGCGCCGCCGAAGCCACTCCCGGTCGCCCCATTCGTACGACGGGGTGTGCACCAGCGAGGCGGTCCCGGGCGGCGGCTGCGCGGCCCGCGCGAAGGGGTCGGCCTTGCGCCGGGTGTGCCCGTCGGCGCCGTCGACCTCGTACTGGTACGGGCACCCGTCCGGCACCGCGGGCACATGCAGCTCCCATACGCCGCTGTCCCCGACCCGGCGCATCGCGTGGGCGGCGCCGTGCCACCGGTTGAACGGGCCCACCACGCGCACCCCCCGGGCGTTCGGCGCCCACACCGCGAAGGTGACGCCGTCGCCCCTGCGGTGGGCGCCGAGCACCTGCCACAGCCGGCGGTGGCGGCCCTCGGCCAGCAGGTGCAGGTCCAGTTCGCCGACGAGGGGAGCGGGACGCGGGGGCGGGCCGGACACCGCGCGGCCCCCGTGCGCGGGGGTGTCCGGCACGGCCGTCGTCATCGGGCCACCGCCATCCCCGGCAGGCCCGGCCGCCCGGGGGAGGCCGCCCGGCGGATCGTCAGGATCCGCGCCACCCGGGCGCGCGGGTCGAGCCGGACCTCGTTGACGCGACCCCAGCGGTACCGTCCGCCGCCGAGGGCGTCGTGGACCATGAACGTCTCCGCGGGGCGCAGCCCCAGCGCCTCGGTGTCCAGGGTGATGCGGGCCCGCTGGGCGTGGTGCGGGTCGAGGGTGAGGACGACCAGCACGGTGTCCTCGCCGTCCGCGGTGACGACCCGCTTCGAGAAGCAGATCACCTGGTCGTTGTCGGTGGTGTGGAAGCGGAGGTTGCGCAGCCGGCGCAGCGCCGGGTGGCGGCGGCGCAGCCGGTTGAGCCGGGTGACCAGCGGTGCGATGCTGCGTCCCGCCGCTTCGGCGGCGGCGTGGTCACGGGGCCGGTACTGGTACTTCTCCGAGTCCTTGTACTCCTCGCTGCCGGGCGCCGCCGGTTCCGCCTCCAGAAGTTCGAATCCGGAGTAGACGCCCCACGTGGGGGAGGCCGTCGCGGCCAGCACGGCGCGGATCTCGAAGGCGGCGCGGCCGCCGGTGACCAGGTGGCCCGGGAGGATGTCGGGCGTGTTGACGAAGAGGTTCGGCCGCAGGTAGTCGGCGGCGGGACTGCCGTCGAGCCCGGCAAGTTCGCCCAGATAGCCCTCGACCTCCCCCTTCGTGGTGCGCCAGGTGAAGTAGGTGTACGACTGGTGGAAGCCGATCCGCGCGAGGCTGTGCAGCAGGGGCGGCCGGGTGAACGCCTCGGACAGGAAGAGCACGTCGGGGTCGGCGGCCCGGACGTCGGCGAGCAGCCGTTCCCAGAAGAACAGCGGCTTCGTGTGCGGGTTGTCGACGCGGAAGATGCGCACGCCCTGGTCCATCCAGTGCCGCAGCACCCGCAGGCACTCCCGGTGGATGCCCTCGGGGTCGGTCTCGAAGCTGATCGGGTAGATGTCCTGGTACTGCTTGGGCGGGTTCTCGGCGAAGGCGATGCTGCCGTCCGGACGGTGCGCGAACCACTCGGGGTGCTCCGTCGTCCAGGGGTGGTCGGGCGAGCACTGGAGCGCGAAGTCGAGGGCGATCTCGAGACCGAGGGCGCGTGCCCTGGCGACGAAGGCGCGGAAGTCGGCGAGGGTGCCCAGGCCGGGGTGGACGGCGTCGTGCCCGCCGTCGGACGAGCCGATCGCCCAGGGCGAGCCGGGATCGTGGGGTCCGGCGGTCAGCGTGTTGCCGGGGCCCTTGCGATGGGTGGTGCCGATGGGGTGGATCGGCGGCAGGTACACCACGTCGAAGCCCATGGCGGCGATCGCGTCCAGCCGCTCGGCCGCCGTGCGGAACGTGCCCGACCGCATCACCCCGTCGACGACGCGGGCACCCTCCGAGCGGGGGAAGAACTCGTACCAGGAACCGAACAGGGCCCGCTCCCGGTCGACCTGGAGCCGCAGGGCGGGGCCGCGTGTGAGGTGGTCCCGCAACGGGTGCCGGGCGAGGGCGCCGGCGGCCCAGGGACTCGTCGCCTCGGCCAGCCGCTCGGCGGCCGGGCGCGAGGAGTCCCGCAGGATGTCCGCGAGCTTGAGGTAGACGTCCCAGCGGTCGTCGCCCGGGTCGAACCCCCGGCGCCGCCCACGAGCCGCCCCCCGCCCGGACGGGACCCCGGCCGCACGCCCCGGCCCGCCGGTGGGGGCGGGACCGGTGGCCGGGCCGGGCGGCGCGGGCGTGTCGGGCGTGCCGCTGATCGCGACGGCGCGCTGCGGTCCGGGCGCGACGGCGCGCTGCGGTTCGGGCGTGGTGGCGCGCTGCGGTTCGGAGGCCGTGGTGGGTTGCGGTTCGGAGGCCGTGGTGGGTTGCGGTCCGGGCGCGGTGGTGGGGGCGCGGCCGGGCGGCACCGGCGTGCCCGGGGGCGCGTCGCTCGCGGCCGCTTCGGCGGGGCCGCTCGCGCGGCCGTGCGGCGGGGCGGTGGCGTCCTGCCGTGGGGTGCGTGCCCGCCGACCGGTGACGGAGCCGTCCGGCGGGAGCGCCGCCGCTGCCCGTTCCAGCAGCAACGCGCCCTCCAGCAGGGTGACTTCGGGCTCCACACCCGCCTCCACCTTGGCGCGGGCCGCGCGCAGCCACGTCGCCAGCGGGTCCGTCCATGCCTCGACCCGGTAGGTCCAGACGCCCTCGGCCTCCGGGGTGACGCTCGCGGTGAAGCGGTCGGTGCCGCGCACCGCCTCCGCCATGGGGGCCCGGTGCACCCGGCGACCCTTCCCGCGGGGGCCCGGTCCGCTCAGCACGACCTCGGCGGCGAGGATGTCGTGTCCCTCCTTGAACACGGTCGCCGCGACCTCGACGGTCTCCCCGGCCACCGCTCTGGCGGCCCGGGTACCCCCCTCCACCTGCGGGCGTATATCGGTGACCGCGATCCGGCCGATGCCGGACCGTGCGGACGGCTTCCGGGACGTGCCGGATGCGTGGCTCACCACTGTCGTGCCCCCCGTTCGTCTCGCCGCGGTGATCGGTACGTGGTGGCCCCGGTGGACCGGGCCGGACCGGCCGGTCCACCGGGGCGGGTGCCGGGATCAGCCGGCGGTCGCCCCGGCCAGGGCGCGCGCCGTGAGCACCCCGGCCAGGTGGCCCAGGTACTCGGCCGAGGCGCCCCGGCCGGGGACGAAGAGGTCCCCCGGCTGGGCGCGGAACGCGGCCAGCACCTCGTCGGTGCGGGCGGTGCCGCCCGTCAGCGACTCCTCGACCCCCGTCAGGCGCATGGCGCGCGCCGTGGCGCCGGTGACCGCGATCCGCAGGCCGGCCGCGGTGCCGTCGCGGCCCCGGGTCACCCGTACCGCCACCGCGCACAGCGGATAGCGGGAGGCGCGGTCGGTGGCCCGCTCGAAGACCTCGGCCTCGTCGGGCCCCTTCGGAGGCAGCTCGACGGAGGTGAGGAGGGTGTCCTCGGGCAGGCCCTGCCGCGCGTAGTCGCCGGCCGTCAGGGTGCGCTGTCCGCCGTGCCGGGCGACGTGCAGCGTCGCCTCGGCGGCGAGCACGGCGACGGGCAGGTCGGTGGCGCTCCCGGTCGCGGCGAGATTGCCGCCGAGGGTGCCGAGGTTGCGTACCTGCGGGTCGCCCCCCGCACGGGCCGCCGCGGCGAGGGCGGGCGCATGAGCGCGGACGAGCGGGTCCGCGGCGAGCTCCGCGAGCGTCGTGAGGGCGCCGACGGCGAGCCCTCCCCCGGCGGTACGGCGGATGCCGCGCAGGGCGGCGATGCCGCGGATGTCCACGAGCCGGGCCGCGGTGCCCTCGCCCGTCTTCAGATCGACCAGGAGGGACTGCCCGCCCGCCAGGGCGCGGCTGCCCGGCGCCGCGAGCAGGGCCGTGGCCTCCCCGAGTGTCGTGGGCCTGACGTAGTCGAAGTCGGTGAGGATCACTGGGCTGCTCCTGACGTCCCGTTCAGCGCGCGCCACACCTTCTCCGGCGTGATCGGCATGTCGATGTGCCGTACGCCCAGGTCGGACAGCGCGTCGACGACGGCGTTGGCGACCGCGGCCGCCGGCGGCACGGTGGCGATCTCGCCCGCGCCCTTGGCGCCGAGCGGATTGTGCGGGCTGGGTGTGACGGTCCTGCCGAGCCGGAAGAACGGCACGTCGGCGGCGCGCGGCAGGGCGTACGTACGGAGGTCCTTGGTGAGCAGGCGGCCGTCCTCGGCGTACTCGGCGGCCTCCATCAGGACCTGGCCGAGACCGTGGACGATGCTGCCCTCGATCTGGCCCTGCACGATCTTCGGGTTGCCGATGTTGCCCGCGTCGTCGACGGCCGTGTAGCTCACCACCGCGGTCTCACCGGTGAGTTCGTCGACCTCGACCACCGCGACGTGCGTGCCGAACGGGTAGTTGAAGTCCGGCGGGTCGAAGTGGGTCGTCTCGTCGAGGGCCGGCTCGATCCCGGGCGGCAGGTTCCAGCCGTACCACAGGGCCATGGCCAGGTCGGAGAACGACTTCCCGTTCTCCTCGTCGCCCTCGACGAACACCTTGCCGTCGGCGTAGACGACCTTGTCCTCGGAGACCTGGAACATCGCCGCCGCGGCCCTGCGCATCTTGTCCTTGATCTTCTGCGCGGTGAGCACGATCGCGGGTCCGGCCATGCTGTAGGAGCGGCTGCCGTAGGTGCCCTGGCCGTAGGGCGCCTTGAGCGTGTCGCCCTCCAGGACCTGCACGGTGGCCGGGTCGATCCCGAACTGGTCGGCGGTGACCTGTGCGAAGACCGTCCGGTGGCTCTGGCCGGTGGAGGCGGAGCCGACCGTGACGGTGACCTCGCCGGTCGGGTGGACCCGGATGTTGGCGCTCTCCCAGGTGCCGCCGAGCATGCCCTCCTGCGACATACGGGTCGAGGGGCCCACGCCGCAGACGGCGACATAGGTGGCGATGCCGACGCCGAGCCGCTTGCCGCGCCGGCGCGCCTCGGCCCGGCGCGTGTCGAGGTCGTCGTATCCGGCGAGCCGGAGTGCCTTGTCGAAGTTCTCGGGGTAGTTCCCCGAGTCGTAGGTCCAGCCGAGGCCGTTGTCGTACGGGAACCTGTCGGCCGGCACCAGGTTCCTGCGGCGCACCGCGGCCGGGTCCATACCGATCTCTCGGGCGTACCGGTCGACCAGCCGCTCCATGAGGAACGCCGCCTCGGCGCGGCCGCTGCCCCGCTGGGCGCCGAGCGGCACGGTGTTGGTGAACGCCGCGTACACCTCGCAGAACGCGGCGCCGATCTCGTACATACCGGTGATGCTGCGGCCCATCAGCGCGGTGGCGACGCCCGGGCCGATGGTCGACGGGTAGGCGCCCAGATTGGCGTAGCTGGTGCAGCGGACGGCGGTGATACGGCCGTCGCGGGTGCCGGCGATGACGGCGTGCTGGCGGTGGTCGCGGCCCTGAACGGTGGAGTTCATCAGCCCGGTGCGGGTGTCCACCCACCTCACCGGGCGCCGAAGCGCCTTGGACAGCAGCAGCACGAGCGGCATGTCGGGGTAGAGGTACCCCTTGGTGCCGAAGCTGCCGCCGACCGTCGGGGCGATGACGCGGAGCTTGGTGAAGGGGATGCCGAGGACCAGCGCGGCCAGCAGGAAGCGGTGGTTGTGCGGGCCCTGCGTGGAGGCGTAGAGCGTGTACTCGCCGGTGGCGGCGTCGTAGTGGCCGACGGCGCCGCGGGGCTCCAGTGGGCTGTTGATGGTGCGCTGGTTGACCAGGTCGAGCTCCACGACGACCTCGGCCTCGGCGATGGCGCGGTCGGTGCGCTCCTTGTCGCCGCACGTCCAGTACGCGTTGAGGTTCTTCGGTACGGCCTCGTGCAGTTGCGGGGCGCCGTCCTCGAGGGCGTGGTCGGCGCGGGTGACCACGGGCAGCGGCTCGTAGTCGACGACGATGGCCGCGGCCGCCGCGGCCGCCTGCTTCGGGGTCTCGGCCACCACGACGGCGATCGGGTCGCCCACGTGCCGCACGACGTCGCCGGACAGCACCGGGCGGGCGCCCGGCAGGCCGTACGGGTGCGGCGGGAAGTGGCTCTCGACGCCGCCGGGTATCCAGATGCACGGCAGCGGCATGACGTCGGGGAAGTCGGCGGCGGTGGCGACCTTCAGGACACCGGGCATGGCCTCGGCCGCCGCGGTGTCGATGCCCCTGATGCGGGCGTGCGCCTGGTCGCTGCCGAGGATGGTCATGTGCGCCATGCCGGGCAGCCGCACGTCCCCGATGAAGGCGGCCTCGCCGCGCAGCAGCTGCCCGTCCTCGCGGATGTCGAGCGGTGTACCGAGGAGGCCACCGGTGACGGAACGTTCCTCCGCTGTGGTCATGAGGTGATCACTCCTTCGCCGCCCGGCCGGCGGGCTCGGCCTGCTCTTCATCGGTCGGGGCGCCGGCGCAGGCGCGCCGCACTCCGCGGACCACGCCCTGGTAGCCGGTGCACCGGCACAGGTTGCCGGTGAGCCATTCACGGATCTCGGTCTCGGTGGGAGCGGCGCCGCCGTCTCCGACGAGTTCGCCGAGGGCCATGACCATGCCCGGGGTGCAGAAGCCGCACTGGGTGCCGTGTTCGGCCCGCAGCGCCTCCTGAAGGTCCGTCAGCCCGCCGTCGGGGCTGATTCCCTCGATCGTGGTGACATCGGAGTCGGCGGCCTGCACGGTCAGCAGCAGACAGCTCTTGACGGACCTGCCGTCGAGCCGGACGACGCACGTGCCGCACTGGCCGGTGTCGCAGCCGACCTTGGTGCCGGTCAGCCCGAGGCCGTCCCTGAGCCGCTCCACGAGGAGCTCACCGGGCTCGGCGTCGACTTCGTGCGGCGCCCCGTTCACATTGAGGGATACCTTCATGACCACGCCCTATTCCGACCTTCAATTGGTCTTTCAGAATCCGAGGACAGCATGGGCCTGCCGTTCGGTGAGCGGTTTGTTGAAGAGCGGTCCGCCGGGCTGCTGAAGCAGTCCACCGGTGTGCAGCGAACCCGTGTCGAGCGATGCGAATCCCAATTCGGAAATCATTCCGGAGACCTTCTTCTTGGCTTCCGGGTCGTCACCCGCGACATAGTGCGCCAGCCGGTCCCCGGCGCCGGCGGCGGTACGTCCCGCGGTTGCGAGCGTTGCGAAGTGCATGGTGTTGAGGGACTTCACGAGACGCGCCCCGGGGTACCACCCGGCGACCAGCTCGCTGGACCCACGGCCCCCCAGATCCAGCGGCCGGCCACCGTCGGCGAACGCGTTCATGGCGTCCACCAGGACCTTTCCATCCAGCGACGCCGGGGCCAGCAGGGTGCGGGCGCTGCCGAAGGGGACCATCAGGACCACCACTCCGGTCTCCCGCGCCACCTCGGCCGGGGTGCCCGCAGCCGCCGCGGGACCGAGTTCGTCCAGCAGGGGGGCCAGCCGGTCAGGGCCGCTCGCGTTCGCGACGCGCACCTCGTGCCCGGCGGCCACGAGCAGCCTCGCCAGCGTGGCGCCGATACGGCCGGCACCGATGACACCCGTCTTCATTCGGACAGCACCTCACTTGACTCGCGCATTGTGAAAGGTTGACGAAGTCTTAGTGCGGCGTGCCGCCGGCACCGTATGCCTGAATTCCTTTGGCCAACACATAATCGCGGAAGAATTGCGGTCCAAACCAGCATCACCGGGGATTTCGGCCACACTTGGTCAAGTCTGAAAGTACTTGGTGAAGTCCACCACGGAGGGCATGCCGGTGTGCCCCCGGCCGAAGCACGCGACGGGGGCACGGGGCGATGTGCTCGCCCTCAGTCCATGCCGATCCAGACCGACTTCGTCTGGGTGTAGCTCTCCAGGGACTCCGGGCCGCACTCACGGCCGAAGCCGGACGCCAGATAGCCGCCGTACGGGACGGCGGGATCGTACTGGTTGTAGCAGTTGACCCAGACCGTGCCCGCGTTGATCCGCGCCGCCACACGGTGCGCCCGGCGCAGATCGCGGGTGTGGACGCCGGCGGCCAGGCCGTAGGCGCTGTCGTTGGCGATCCGCACGGCCTCCTCCTCGGTGTCGAAGGGGATGACGCTCAGGACCGGGCCGAAGATCTCCTCCTGGGCGATCCGCATGCCGTTGTCGACACCGGTGAAGATCGTCGGCGGGAAGTACAGCCCGTCGGCCGGCAGGCCCCCGGGCGCGAACGGCTCGCCCCCGGTGCGGAGCACGGCACCCTCCTTCCGCCCCAGCTCCACGTACGAGCAGACCTTCTCGAACTGGCCGCGGTGGGCGAGCGGTCCGAAGAGGGTCCCGGGGTCGCGGGGGTCACCGGGCCGTAGGGCCGCGGCGCGTGCGACGAGCCGCTCCACCATCCGGTCGTGGACCGGGCGGTGCAGCAGCAGGCGGGAGCCGGCGGTGCAGATCTCGCCCTTGTTGTAGAAGATGCCGAAGAACGCCAGGTCCTCGGCCGCGTCCAGGTCGGCGTCCTCGAAGACGATGTTGGCGGACTTGCCGCCCAGCTCCATCGTGACCTTCTTCAGGGTCCCGGCGGCCCGGCGGATGATGCCCTGGCCCACGGCGGTGGAGCCGGTGAACGCGATCTTGTCGACTCCGGGGTGGGCGACGAGCGCCTCGCCGAGTTCGACGCCCGGCCCGGTGACGACGTTGAGGACCCCGTCGGGGACCCCGGCCTCCTGGAACAGTTCCGCGATCTTCAGTGCGGTCAGCGGTGTCGCCGGGGACGGCTTGTGCACGACCGTGTTGCCGGCCGCGAGCGCCGGCGCGATCTTGGTCATGGACAGCAGCAGCGGGAAGTTGAACGGTGTGATCGCGGCGACGACGCCCAGCGGCTCCCGCAGCGTGTAGGCCAGCTGCCCGCCGGCCGGGGACCGCGTGCCGCCGTCCACCCGGGTGGCCGCTCCGGCGTAGTAGTGCATCAGCCGGGCGGCCATCGGGACGTCGACCGTGCTGGAAAAGGCGAACGGTTTACCCATGTCCACCGTTTCCAGCAGGGCGATCTCGTCGTTGTCGCGCTCGATCAACTCCCCGACCCGGTGGAGCAGCCGAGCCCGTTCGTGGTCGGCCAGCCGGCGCCAGGGCCCGTCCTCGTACGCGGTGCGCGCGGCCTTGACCGCGGCATCGGCGTCCTGGTCGCCGGCCTGGGCGATGGGCATGATCTCCCGGCCGTCCACGGGGGAGAGGGTCGGTTCGGTACGGCCGTCACGGGCCGCCGTCCATGTGCCGTCGATGAAGAGCTTCCCGGGGTGGGCCAGGGGAGTGTCGCTGAGAACGAGCGTGCTCATGGTTCCCTTCCGGTGGGGGACGGACGGATCGGGTGGCCTAGGCCGGCGCGGCGATGGCCCGTGCGGTCCGGCAGCGCCCCGAAGGGGCGCGACCGGCCATGCCGCACCCGCGGACGGCGTACCGGACTTCCGGCGAGGCGCTCACGCGGCGCCGAGCTGCTTCAGGAAGGTCTCGGCGAGCGCCCTGGAGGAATAAGGGTTCTGACCTGTCGTCAGGTTTCGGTCCACCACGACGTGCGAGTCCCAGATCACCTCGGCCTTCTCGTAGCGGGCCCCGAGCCGGGTCAGCTCCACCTCCAGGACGAACGGCAGCCGTCCGGCCATGTTCGTGACCAGTTCCTCCGCGTGCGAGAACGCGGTCATCCGGTAGCCCTCGAAGGGCCAGCGGCCCTCGCCGTCGCGCAGGGCGAGGAGGGAGGTGTGGCCGTGGCAGACGGTCGCCAGCGGCTTGTTGCCCGCCAGCCACCAGCGGATGATCTGCGCCAGCTCGTCCGACTTGGGCAGGTCGCCGATGGCGCCGTGACCGCCGCTGACGTACAGGCCGTCGTAGCCGGCGATGTCCCGCTCGGTGAGGCTCTCCAGCGCCAGCGGCTTCTTCAGTTGCGGCGTGCTCTCGATGACCTCGACGTACTCGGCGGCGTTCGCCGCGTCGTGGTCCTCGGAGCCCTGCGGGCGGACCCACTGCAGGAACTGCGGGTCGATGCTGGTCTGGTCGACGGTCGGGGCCTTGCCGCCGATGGTGGCGACGTCCACGACGTGCCCGGCGGCCTTGAAGATCTGGTAGGGGACGACGAACTCCTCGGCCCAGAAACCGGAAGGGTGCTCCTCCCCGTCCAGGAGATGAAGCGTGGCCTTGGCCGTCATGACGACGAGTATCCTCATGGCTGTTCTCTCCTCCGTGAATTCCGGTGGGTGCTGCCCGGTCCGGCATTTTCGATGTGACCACGCCGTACCGGTCTTTTCGAGCGTCTTTGCGCAGACGCCCGATACTTCGTCAGGTGCGTTTCCGTGTTCCGCTCTTCAAACACGCGGATTCCGGCCCGGTAATCCGGTGTGCCCGTTCACAGGCACCGCAGCAGGTCGCGCACGCCGGACAGACTGGCGCCCCGCGGGATGCCGTCGCCGATCTCCAGCCGCGGGAAGACGCTCACGCCGCGCAGCCGGGTGCCCGGCCGCACCCGTACCTCGTCGCCGAGCGCGCAGTAGTCGTCCAGGACGACGGGCCGCGGGAGCGTGGAGCGCACGTCGACCATGGAGCCGAGGATCACATCGGTGAGGCGGGCGCCGGGCCCGACGATGCTGTGGTCGCCGCACGCGACCCCGCGCAGGGTGCTCTGCTCGCCGATGTCGACGCCGTCGCCGATGTCGGACTCGACGAGCATCACTCCGGGCCCGATCTCCACATCGCGCCCGATTCGCACCCCGGGGCCGATCCGGACGCTGCCGTCCTCGATCTTCTCCGCCAGGGTCCGCCCGCTGACCTGGTCCTTCATCTCCAGGCTGGAGGGGTGGACGCGGTGGCCGCCGCCGGGCCCGGCCGGCCGGCCGAGCTGCTCGCTCAGCCGGGGATACCGGTCCAGGAGCACGTCCTTGAGGGTCTCCAGGTAGTCCCGGGGACTGCCCAGGTCGCCGAAGCGCGCGATCGGATGGGCCAGCACCCGGTGCCCCCGCCGCACCAGGTACGGCAGCAGATCGCCGCCCCAGTCGAGTTGCCGCCGGGCGAGCGCGGCCAGGTCCGGCTCACGGGCGGCCATGCGCAGCCGGTCGCAGTCGATCAGGTACATCCCGGCGTTGGTGTGCACCGGATCGCCTGCGCTGCCCCAGGTCAGTGACCGGATGACGGCGAGGCTCGGCTTCTCCAGGAAGCCGCCGACCTGGTTGCCCGGTCCCAGTTCGAGCACCCCGTACTTGCCCGCGGCCTCCGCTCCGGGGCGCGGCACGGTGGCGACGGTGACATCGGCCCGGGCCGCGCGGTGGGCGCGGACCATGGCGCCGAGGTCGAAGTCGAACAGCGAGTCGGTGGGGAAGACCAGGGCCAGACCGGTCAGGTCCCAGTAGTCGAGGCAGCGCAGGGTGGCCTCGCCGCTGCCGGTGTTCTCGTGGTCGAACCGGGTCCTGGAGTAGCGCACGGTGATGCCGTGCCGCTCCCCGTGGGCCAGGATCCCCTTCGTCTGGGCCCGGTTCTCGCGGCCGTTGGCGACGACGTAGTACCGGTGCACCCCCTGGCTCCGCAGTGAGGTCACGGCCCATTCGATGAGCGGCTGACCGGCCACCTGCATGACCGCCTTGCTGCGGAGATAGTCGGGGGAGTTGAGGGTGATCGGCCGGGCCCGTACGCCCTTGCCGCCGGCCAGGGCAATTGCCGCTATTGATTCCATCTGCTTCCCTGTTTTCTCGCTCTCCTGCGCTTCCTTTTATCCCGCCGGGGTCTTCCGGGCGGGCGGAACGAGCACGGAAATGATCTTCCGGAATTCCGTCACCAGGGGATGACCGGGGTGGGCCCGGGCGAATATCCGCTCACCTCCGAGTGCCGCGAGCCGTGCGACGTACGGCAGAATTCCGGCCGTGGCCGCGCCGTAGGCGCCCTCGGCCCGCACCCGCACGGCGGAGGCGTCGACGCCCTCGGGGGCCATGCTGACCACCAGGGCGCGACGGCAGGCGAGTTGTCCGGCGAGCCGGGCGATCTCGTCGGCTCCCGCCAGGTCCATGCGGTCGGCCCGCACGACGATCACCAGCAGGTCCGCGCTCGCCATGGCGGTGACCGTCTCGTTGTTCAGCCCCGCGTGCGTGTCCAGCAGCAGGACGTCCAGGTCGTAGCCGGCCGCCAGCCGGTCGAACGCCTCGGGCAGCAGGCCCACGTCGTATCCGGTCGCCATGATCTCGGCGAGCGAGGAGGGTGATGTGCGGGCGGGGACCAGATAGAGGCCCTCCGGGCCCACCCGGTGCGCCGCGTCCTCGATCTCGCAGCGCCCGAGCAGATAGTCGGTCAGCGAGCACTCCCCGGGCCCCAGCCCGAACAGGACGTCCAGCGTCGGCGACTGGATGTCCGTGTCGACGAGGGCGACACGCCGCCCCTCGGCGGCGAGCAGCAGCGCCATGTTGGCGAGCATCGTCGACTTGCCGGTGCCTCCCCGGTGCGAGTACATCACGACGGTGCGCGCCATCACGCCACCGCCGCGGTGGCAGCGGGCGGCCCGGTGCGCGGGCGGTGCAGGGCGAGCATCGTGACGTCGTCGTGCTGCTCACCGTCGCCGGTGTGCGCACGCACGGCGCCGTCCAGGCGCTCCAGTACGTCCCGGCCGCGCGGCGCGGGGCCGGACAGCAGCCGCAGCATGCGGTCCTCGCCGAGGAACCGGCCCTGCGGGCAGCGGGCCTCGGGCACCCCGTCGGTGTAGACGAACAGCGTGTCGCCCGGGTCGAGCTGGGCGTACCCGAGGGCGTAGGAACATCCCGGCAGGACGCCCACGGCCGGGCCCGTGACCTCCAGCGGGGTCGGCGCACCGCCGTCCGCGTCGAGCAGCAGCGGCGGGTTGTGGCCGCCGTTGACGTAGACGAGGCTGCCGGTGGCCGGGTCGAGGACGCTGAAGAACAGGGTGGCGAAGTATCCCTGGCGCAGATGGTTGCGGGTGAGGTAGCCGTTGGTGGCGGTGACCGCGTTCAGCAGCGGGGTGGCGCCGACCACGGGAATGGCGGCGGGTTCGGCGGCCAGTGAGGAGCCGACGGCGACCAGGTGCTGCAGACCGCTGTTCTCGGCGGTGTGCCGCAGCAGACTGCGGATCAGCGCCATGAACAGCGCCGAACCCACGCCCTTGTCGCACACGTCGGCCACGACGATGGCCAGCCGCCTGCGGTGCACCAGCTCGAACACGTCGTAGAAGTCGCCGGAGACCTGGCGGGCGGGCCGGAACGTCACGTCGATCTCCCAGCCCTCGGGCACCGGGAGCGCGTCGGGCAGGAAGCCCGCCTGGATCTCCCGTCCGATCTCCAGCTCCCGCTCGTAGCGGATGAGTTCGGCGCGGGCGCCGGCCTCCTCGACGGTGCGGCCGAGCTCGGCGCGCTCCGAGCACCTGGTCAGCCGGGCGCCCACCAGGGCGGGCAGGAACGGCGGCACCAGGTAGTCGTGTCCGGCCCGCACATGGGGCTCCAGGGCCTCGAAGCCCTGTGCCGCGTACACGACGACGACCGGCCTCGCACCGCGTCCGCGCAGCCGGCGCACCACGTCCTGCACCGCCGCGGGCTCGCTCAGGGCCGGGGCCAGGAGCACGTCGGCCGTGGGCAGCGCGGTGGCGGGCTCGCTTCTGAGCT
This sequence comes from Streptomyces sp. PSU-S4-23, assembly GCF_055632315.1. Classification (NCBI taxonomy): domain Bacteria; kingdom Bacillati; phylum Actinomycetota; class Actinomycetes; order Kitasatosporales; family Streptomycetaceae; genus Streptomyces; species Streptomyces sp. PSU-S4-23. The sequence continues at coordinate 5,666,334 of NZ_JBVMUU010000002.1, forward strand.
GGGCGAACGTCCGACGGGTCACAGTGGCGGCCACGTCGTCCAGGGCGGCGAGCAGGGCCGGGGGCGCGGGCGGGCGCTCGTCGACGACGAGCAGCACCGTCGAGATGGGCATGGGGCGTCTCCTAGGGGCATGTGAGCCCGGTTCGGATCGCGAGCGTGCTGATGTTCCGGCGGCCGCGACGGTCGTAGGCGAACTCGTCCACGCTGGTGAGCGCCAGGTGGATGCCGAGTCCGCCGACGCGCCGTCGTTCGAGCGGCACGTCCGGGGTGGGCGCGAGGAGGCCGTCGCGCGGGTCGAAGGGCGGCGCGGTGTCCTCGATGCGTACCCACACCCGGCCGTCGCCGGCGCCTGAGCTCACGACGATCTCGCCCGCCGCCCCGCCGTATCCGTGCACCACGACGTTGGTGGCGAGCTCGTCCACGGCGAGCCGCAGCCGGTAGACCGCGGAGTCGGTCAGGTGTGCCCGCCGCGCCAGGGCCACGACGTACTCGGCGATGTCGCCGAGCGCGGCCAGCGTGGCGGGCACCCGTAACCCGGGTGCCCGCTCGGCCAGTCGGGACCCCTCACTCATCGGCCAGCGCAATGCTGCGGTCCAGGCCGGCGGTCCGGATCGTGCGGGCGACGGGCTCGCTGGCGCCGACCACCCGGATGCTCACGCCGTCGGCGACCTTCTGCTGGGCGAAGACCAGCGAGCGCAGCCCGGCGCTGGCCATGTAGCCGACCTCGTGCATCCGGATCTCCACGGTCGCGGTGCCGTGTTCGGCGGCCTTCTCGATGGTCTGGTGGAATTCGGGTGCCGTACGGGCGTCCAGTTCCCCGGAGAGCTCGATCACCGAGATGTCGCCGTCGACGGACAGGGATACGGAAAGCGGCATGTCAGGCTCCTTGGCTGAGGGACGAGGGGGCGCGCCCGACGAGGACCACGACCGAGCGCGGCTGCATGAGATAGCTGCCGGGGTTCTGCAGTGCGGGCTCTGCGCCCAGCGGGTGCAGATCGTGGGGCGCCGCGGCCCCGGTGTCGGCGGACAGGTGCCAGGCGCGCCCGCCGGGCAGGCCGGGCAGCTGCAGTTCGTGGGCCTCCCAGTGGGCGTTCATGGCGACGTAGACGACGTCCTCGTCGCCGGGGCCGCTGCGCATCACGGCGAGCAGCCGGCTCTCGTCCGACCAGTCCGGCTCCCAGGCACGTGTGCCGTGCCAGCTGATGTCGGGAAGCCCGGTGGTGGCCACCGCCATGCCGGTGGCGTGCTGGGTGGTGCGCAGTTCGGGGTGCGCCGCCCGGAAGGCGATCAGGGCCTTGGTGAAGCGGAGCAGCTCGGCGTTGGTCTGCGTCAGGTCCCAGTTCATCCAGGACAGTTCGCTGTCCTGGCAGTAGGTGTTGTTGTTGCCCTGCTGGGTGCGGCCGATCTCGTCGCCGGCGAGGATCATCGGCACGCCCTGGCTGGTGAGCAGGATCGCCAGCGCGTTCTTCATCTGGCGCATGCGCAGCGCGTTGATCTCCGGGTCGTCGGTCGGCCCCTCGGCGCCGTGGTTCCAGCTGTTGTTGTCGTTGGCGCCGTCGTTGTTGTCCTCGCCGTTGGCCTCGTTGTGCTTGCCGTTGTACGAGACCAGGTCGGCGAGCGTGAAGCCGTCGTGCGCGGTCAGGAAGTTGACGGACGCGGTGGTGCCGCGGCCCGCGTACAGGTCCGGTGAGCCGGCGATGCGGGTGGCCAGGTCGCCGACCACTCCGGGGTCGCCCTTGAGGAAGCGGCGCACCGTGTCCCGGTACTTCCCGTTCCACTCGGCCCAGCGCCCGTAGGCGGGGAAGTTGCCGACCTCGTACAGCCCGGCCGCGTCCCATGCCTCGGCGATCAGCTTGGTGTGGCGCAGCACGGGGTCGTGGGCGAGCATCTCCAGCAGCGGCGGGTTGGGCAGCGGGGTGCCGTCGGGGGAGCGGCCGAGGATCGCCGCGAGGTCGAAGCGGAACCCGTCGATGTGGTAGTCGGCGACCCAGTGCCGCAGACAGTCCAGGACGAAGCCCCGCACCACCGGGTGGTTGCAGTTGACGGTGTTTCCGGTTCCGCTGAAGTTGAAGTAGTAGCCCTCGGGCGTGAGCATGTAGTAGGTGGCGTTGTCGAGCCCCTTGAAGGAGATCGTCGGGCCGTGCTCGTTGCCCTCGGCGGTGTGGTTGAAGACCACGTCGAGGACGACCTCGATGCCGGCCGCGTGCAGGTCCTTGATGAGGGTGCGGAACTCGTCGCCCTGCATCCCGTACCGGCCCGTGGCCGCGTAGCCCGCCTTCGGCGCGAAGAACGAGACCGTGTTGTAGCCCCAGTAGTCGTACAGCCGCTCCCCGGTCCCCGGGTTCCTGCGCGGGTTGTCCGTCTCGTCGAACTCGAACACGGGCAGCAGTTCGATGCAGTTGACGCCCAGTTCCCTGAGGTACGGGATCTTCTCCCGCAGCCCCGCGAAGGTGCCCGGCGCCCGCACCCCCGACGAGGGGTGCCGGGTGAAGCCGCGCACATGGGTCTCGTAGACGACCAGGTCCTCCGCGGGGATGCCGGGCGGGACGTCCCCGCCCCAGTCGAAGTCCTGGAGGCAGACCCGGGAACGGTAGGGGTAGACGTCGTCCCAGTCCGGTTCGGTGCCCCACACGTCCCGGCCGGAGATCAGCCGGGCGTAGGGGTCGCTGAGGATGCGCCGCGGGTCGAACCGGTGCCCCGAGACGGGGTCGAAGGGGCCGTCGGCCCGGAAGCCGTACTCGATGTTCTCGTGGTCCAGGCCGAACACGGTCATCGCGAAGACGCTCCCGGTCCGGAACTCCGGGGGGAACTCCAGTTCGGCCATCGGCTGCGGTTCGCCCCGCCGGAACAGGACGAGGGTCATCGAGGTCGCCTGGTCCGAGTAGACCGCGAAACTGACACCCCCGGGCACCACGTACGCGCCGAAGGGGTAGGGCTTGGCGGCGCGGACGCCGTAGCCGGCCACGCGGTGGGTCGGGTAGGCGTCGATGCGCTGCAGGGTGTCGGGGAACTCGGTGGTCATGTCGCGGCCCGTCCCGCCGCCCCGGTCGTGTGCGGTTCGCCGGCGTCGAAGAAGTCGAGGAACCCGGTCGCCGACATCACGAACCGGACCTCGTCCCCGACCCCGCTCAGCGTCACCGTGGCCCCCGAGTGCTGGGCCTCGCGGTAGACGACGAGCAGGGTGCGCAGCCCGGCACTGGAGACGTACGAGACGGCTTCGAGGTCGATGCGGAGCGTCTTCCCCGAGCGCACCAGCGGCAGCAGCCGCTCCAGCAGCGTCCCGGACGTCTCGCTGTTGATCTCACCGGTCAGTGCGACGACCGTGGCCGTCCTGGTACGCCGCTCCTTGAGAGCGAGAGTCATCGGTTGTCCTTCCCCCTGGAGACCGGACGCAGCCGCACCGTGACCCTGACCCGCTCCTGCACGTCGGGAAGCTTCACGGTGAGGTCGTCCGCGTCGAAGTTGTCGTACTCCTGTCCGTCGATCTCGACGGACGCGATGGTGATGGAGCCCGCCGGGAGCAGGTCGGGTGAGACCCGCAGGATCCGGCCCGGCAGATCGGACGGGTCGGGCTTGAAGTGGAAGTCCATCTCCCGCCCGTTGATGAGCAGGTTGTTGTAGACCGCGGCCAGGTAGCACAGTTCGGCCGAGTGGTACATGGACATCGAGTGGCTGCCCTTGAGCCGCTCGGTCCCCAGCAGGTAGGGCGTGCCGGCGGCCAGGACGTTGAAGTAGACGGCACCCTCGTCGTGGTCGAGGAAGAAGGTGTTGTAGAACGCCTCGGCCTGCCGCGCCTCGCGCCGGAAGTCCTCGCCGCCGAGCGTGCCGTGCAGGATCAGATAGGCGAGGATCGCCTGCTCCTGCTGCCACCACGCCTTGCGGTCGTGCCAGGCGAAACGGTACTGCTCCTCGCCGTCGCCCTTCAGGCGCTCGACGACGTCGTACCAGCCGCCGCGCTGCCGGTCGCTGCCCACCTCGGGCATCAACTGGCCGATCTGCGCGGCGAGTTCCCGGTACGCCGGCTTGGCCTTCAGCGAGTTCATCCGCATCAGGTTCCAGGCGATCTTGAGGTTGTGGCCGACGACGGCGCGGTTCTGCTGCCAGCTGTGCGTGGTGTCGTGCGACCAGTCGCGGTTGAAGCGCTCCTGGACGAACGGACTGCTCTTGTAGTCCGGGAACTTGTCCGCGATGGTGTCGAAGGTGTACTCGAGGAAGTCCGCGTACTTCTGCTCGCCAGTCGCCAGGTACAGGTTGATCAGGTACGCGGGGGCGTGGTCGCCCACCGAGTTCCAGTTCTTGCGCTCCCGGTTCTCGCCCAGCGACTCGTGGTCGGCGCTGAACAGGATCGGGTCGATGTGGGAGAAGTAGCCGCCCTGCTCCCGGTCGAGGAAGAACTTGTCGAACAGCCGGATCGTGGCGTCCGCGTCGTTCCTGATGCGGGCGTCGCCGGTGACCCGGTAGGTCTGGATCGGGCCGGCCAGCGCGTAGATCTGCTCGTACATCGGGATGGCGTCGTAGTCGTCGGAGAACTCCGAGGTGAACAGCTTGCGTTCGGAGTCACCGTCGACCTTGATGCCGTGGTACCAGTAGACGACGTCCTCCTCGGCGTCGACCACGCGCATGTGCTTGCGCAGGTACTCGGTGCCGCGCTCGGCCACCTCCAGGTACTCGTCCTTGCCCGTCAGCAGGTACGCCGACGCCATGCCGTAGACGAGCCGCGAGATGGTGTCGGTCTCCTGGACGTGGCTCGCGGTCTTGTCGCCGCCGAGCCGGATCTGGGTGCGGTACTCGGTGAAGTCGACCGGCCCGTCGCCGAACTGCGCCTTCCGGTAGAAGGCGGCGAGGGACTCGATCTGCTTGATCCACCAGCTGCCCTCCTCGAACCGGAAGTCCTCGGCGCCGCGGCCCAGGAACACCAGCCGCTTGGCCTCGAAACGGCCGCCGCCGTCCGGGTAGTGGATGCCGTACACGAACAGGAACCGGCCGGGCGAGAGCATCTCGTCGATGTGACCCGAGGCGTCGTGGTACGGCTCGTCGAGGTTGCGCACCAGTTCGGCGCTGGGCCCGCCGGAGAGCGAGACCTCGAAGCCGCGGCCGTCGGCCGTGCGCAGCCTCAGCGACCGGGTCTCGGAGTCGAAGTGGTCGACGTACCCGGCGATCGTGTCGGAGAAGGAGAAGGTCACGGCCTCAGCCATGTCGGACACCGTCCTTTGTGTCTGTGTCGTCGTCCTCGAAGCCCTGGCTGATCTCGACGATCACCCCGTCCGGATCGCGCACCCAGACCGTGCGCCAGCCGCAGATGAAGTCGTCGAAGTCCAGCGGGCCGAGGGTGATGTCGGCCTCGTCGCCCAGCTCGGCGAGGAAGGCGTCGACGCTGTCGGTCTGGAAGGCGAGATGACGCATGGCGCCGGGCTCCCCGGGCCCGTCGCCCGCCGCCACCGCCGCAGGACCGGACGCGGCCGGGAACAGCTCCAGATAGGCGTCGCCGCGACGCAGGAAGACGATCTCGGAGTCCCCCAGGCCGACGACCCGGGCCCGGGTGAAGCCGAACCAGCGGGTGTAGAACTCCTCCGTGGTCTTCTGGTCCCTGCAGTTGAGCCCCACGTGTGAGAAGCGCATCAGGAACCACCGCCCCGGCCGGCCCGCGCCGCGACGAGCTCGATGACCCTGCGCGCGAACAGATGGTGGTGCCCGCCCGTGCGCCCGGTGACCAGATCGCCGTCGACCACCACGTCCTCGTCGACGTACTCGGCGCCCATGTTGCGCACGTCGCCGACGAGGTTGTTGTGGCAGACGACCTTGCGGCCGCGGATCTTCCCGGGGATGGACGAGGCCAGCCACATGCCGTGGCAGATGATGCCCTTGAGCACGGTCGGCTCGTCGAACGCACGGCGCAGGAAGTCGGTGGCCGGGGCCAGCCGGTCGACGTCCTCGGTGTAGCGCAGCCGGTCGGAGACCATGCCGGAGGGCACGATGACGGCGGCGTAGCGGCGCAGCTGCTCGTCGCTCAGGCCCTCGAAGGTCTTGTCCGCGGTGAACGGGGCGCGGTACTCGTGGCCCTGGAAGGTGATCGAGTCGTTGCCCCACAGGCGGGTGAGGAAGTCGACCTCGGCGCCCTCCTCCGCGAACCTGCGCTGGTAGTAGGCGATCTCCGGCTCGAAGAAGTCGCTCTCGATGAGCACGGCGAGGCGGAGACCGGTCAGCGGCCCGTCGCGCAGCACCACGTCAGACACGACGGACCCCCTTGATGAGGTCGGACGCCCGCTCCGCGATCATCACGATCGCGGTGTGGCAGTTGCCGGAGGGCACGGCCGGCATGACGCTCGCGTCCACGACCCGCAGGCCGCGCACCCCGTGCACCCGCAGCTCGGGGTCCACGACGGACAGGTCGTCGACGCCCATGCGGCAGGAGCCGGACTGGTGGTGGTAGCTCTCCGACTTCTGCCGCACGAAGGCCCGCAGCTCGTCGTCCGTGACCGTGCCCGGGCCCGGCTGGAGCTCCTGCTTGTACCAGGGCTTGAAGGCGGAGGTGGCGAAGATCTCGCGGGCGATCTTCACGCCCTGCACCATGCGCTCCAGGTCCCAGCGGTCACCCAGGTAGTTGGGGTTGATCAGCGGCTTGGCCAGCGGGTCGCGGCCGGCGAGCCGGATCCAGCCGCGGGAGACGGGCCGTACGACACCGGGCAGGATGCTCACCGTGTTGGGGTGGCTCTGGCCGACGATCACGTCGAACGGCACGTGCACGAACGCGATCTGCAGGTCGGGGGCGGGCAGCCCCGGCTGCGAGGCCAGGAACAGGGCGCTCTCCGACAGGTTCTGCGCGGGCGGCGGGAGCTCCTGGGAGACCTCGGCCATCAGCCCGGTCAGCACGTGGTTGTGGAAGTTCTCGCCGACTCCGGGCACCGCCGCCGTCACCGGGATGTCGAACTCCCGCAGCCGGCCGGGGTCGCCGATGCCGGACAGCAGCAGCAGCTTCGGCGACTCGATGGCGCCGGCCGCCACGATCACCTCGCGCCGGGCCCGGACGGTGTGGGTGCCGGGGGCGACGCCGTCGCTCGGCAGGACGCGCCCCGGTACGCCGGCGGGCTCCTCGGTCTGCACGTACTCGGCGCCGACGCAGGTGTCGCCGTCGAAGAGCAGCCGGGTGGTCTGCGCGCTGGTGCGCAGGGTCAGGTTGGGGCGGGCCAGCGCGGGTTCCAGATAGGCGGCCAGGGTGCCCTGCCGCTTGCCGTCGGCGACGTCGACGTGGTGCCAGCCGGTGCCGAACAGGCCGCGGTTCGGGCCGTCGATGTTGAAGTCGGGGATCTCCTGGTGGCCGAGTTCGACGGCGGCGTCGATGAAGGCCCGGGAGACCGGGTTGGGGCCGTGCGCGCCCGCGTTGGTGACCCGCTGCGGCCCCTTGGTGCCGGTGGTGGGCGCGGTCACGTCCTCCTGCGCCTCCAGGAGCGCGAAGTACGGCAGCACGTCCTCGTAGCCCCAGCCCGCGGCGCCCTGGTAGGCCCAGTTGTCGAAGTCCGAGGCGTGGCCCCGGATGTGCATCATGATGTACAGGTTGCTGCTGCCGCCGGGGGCCTTGCCGCGCGGCTCGTACACGCTGCGTCCGTCGAGCCCGGGCTGCGGCACGCCGGTGTAGCCCCAGTCGATCGGCCCGCCGAGCAGCTTGTACCAGGACGACGGGTCGTCCACCTCGGGCGGGATGCGGTTGCCGCCCGCCTCCAGCACCAGCACCGTGGTGCCGGGGTCCTCGGAGAGCCGGCTGGCCAGGACGCTGCCCGCCGCTCCGGCCCCGATGACGATGTAGTCGTACTCGCTCACACGCTGCGTCATGGTCGGCTCCCTCAGACCTGCGACAGGACCTGGAACGGGACCGTGTCGTGGAAGTTCGCCATGTACGCGATCTTTCCGTCGACGATCCGGAAGAAGTTCATGACCTCCGCCTCGACGGCCTTCCCGGAGGTCCTGCTGACGGCGCTGAGGTGCGACACCACGGCGGCCTTCGAGCCGTCGGCGTCGACCACGACGTGCACCGGCTCGTTGCGGAACGCGGCGTACATGTCCCCCATGCCGGCCATCATCGAGCGCAGCTTGGCCAGCCCCTCGATGTGCCCGGCGAGCTGTTCGTCCATGACCTGGTCCTCGGCGAACAGGTCGCACCAGCGGTCCCAGTCACCGGCGTTGGCGTACTCGTAGTACCTGGTGAGCACCTCATGGGCGTCCACGGTGTGTCCCCTCTCCTCATGGTCGCGGTGCGGTCAGTCGGCGGTACGCGTCCCACCGGGGCCGAACGGTGCCCAGAACTGGCTGAAGGCGGCGGCGTCGTCGCCGAACAGGCCGTCGCGGCCCTCGACGATGCGGCCGTCGCGCCAGCGCATGAAGTGGAAGACGTTGCAGTCCATCCGCTCGTACGGGGAACCGCTGTCCTCGGGGGCACCGGCCCGCAGTCCGGCGTTGTGGCACACGTCGGCGGAGCAGTCGTCGCCGACGAGGATCACCTCACGGTCCATCCGGAAGGTGCCGCCGGTGAGTTTGCCGGTGCGGGCCATCAGGTCGAGGAACGCGTCCAGCGACTCGTACCAGCCGGCCAGCGGGTGGTTGCCGGGGACCAGCCAGCGCAGGTCCTCGGCGTAGTACTCCAGGATCCGGGCGCGTACGCCCGAGCCGAGCGCGCGGTAGGCGGCCTCGACCCGCTCCCGTGTCACCATCGTCATCGCCGTCGCCTCCCGCGCCTCAGAGGGAGCCCGAACCCGGCATCGGGTCCAGGGCGTTGACGATGTAGGTCGTGATCCGCGGGCCGTCGGGGCCCGGTACCACGATCCACGTCTGGTCGGCGTCGAAGCCGAGCCACTCGCTCCTGGCGGCCGGCGGCTTCCACACCTTGGCCTGCCAGTTGACGAGGACCCGCACGGTCGCCCGGTCGCCCTCGACGACGGGCTCCACCTCGGTGACGGTGTGCACCTCGTCGAAGAACAGGTGGGTGACGGCCTCGTACCAGCGGGCGAAGCCGTCGTGGCCGATGAAGGTGTCCTCCGGGACCTTGAACTCCAGGTCCTCGGCGAGCATCGGGAGCACCTCGGCCAGCGGAACGTGCCGGTCGAGTGCCGTGTACCAGTTCCCGGCGAAGGTGCGGATCGCGTCCTCGGTCAGCTTCTGCTGCTTCTGCGCGTCGGGCATGCGCGCGAACCTCCTCGTCGTGCGTAGGGATGGGGTGTCACACCTGCAGGTCGACCAGGAAGGGACCCGGGTGGCCGAGCATCCGCCGCACCGCGTCGGCCGCCTGGCCGGGCTTCTCGACCCGGATGCCGTCCGCGCCCAGGGCGCGGGCGAGCGAGGCGAAGTCGATCTCCGGGTGGGAGAGGTCGAAGGACCGCGGGAAGGCGTGCTCCGGGATGTCCCGTTCCTTCCAGTACTGCGCGATGTTGTCGTCGAGCAGCCGGTACTTGTGGTTGTTGCAGACGACGAACTTCGCGGCGATGCCGTACCGGGCCGCCGTCCACAGCGCCTGGTAGGTGTACATGGAGCCGCCGTCGCCGGTGAAGCCGACGACCGTGCGGTCCGGGTGCGCCAGCTTGGCGCCGATGGCGCCGGGGATGCCGACACCGAGGGAACCGCCGCGGGTCACGTGGTAGTCGCCGGGACGGTCCGGCGGGAGGTACGCGGTCACCAGCGGCGAACTGGTCAGTGCCTCGTCGAAGACGATGAGGTCGCCGCCGGTCTGCTCGGCGAGCGCGTGCAGGAACGCCTCGATCGGCGTGCCGTCGTGGCCGCCGCGGGCGAACTCCGCCCGGGTCCGGTCGCGTTCGGCGGTGCGGACGGCCAGCCGCCCGGCGGCGGCGGTGCGCCGCTCCGCGGTGAGCCGCCGCTCCAGCGAGGTCGCGAGGGCACGCAGGGCCGGCTTGGGGTCGGCGACGATGCCGAGGTCCACCGGGTGGTTCTTGGCGATCTCGTACGCGTTGAGGTCGATGTGGACGATCGCCGCGCCGTCCGCGAAGGGGCTCGCCAGCTCCGGGAACACCTCCGGGAACACATAGGTGCCGACGACGAGGACCGCGTCCGCCTCCCGCACCAGCTCCCTGCTGTGCTCGCCGAACATGTGCCCGGTGGCGCCGCGGTGCAGCGGGTGCGAGGCCGCCATGGTGACCTCGGAGTAGTCGACGTCCCACACATCGGCGCCCAGCAGCTCGGCGACGGCGGTGAGTTCGGCCTGTGCCCCGGCGGTGCTCACTCCGTCTCCGGCCAGGATCAGCGGGCGGCGGGCGCCGGCCAGCAGCGCGGCGGCCTGCGCGATGCCCGCCTCCGAGGGGGCGGCGTCGGTGCGCGGGACGGCCGTCGGGACGACGGGCTCCGGGTTGGGCGCGTCGAGGACGTCCATGGGCAGCGCCACGAAGACGGGGCCGCGCGGCGGCGTCAGCGCGATCTTCACGGCGCGGCGTACGGTCCGCAGCACCGAGGCGGGGTCGGTGACCCGGGTGGCGTACTTGGTGACCGGGCGCGCCATCGCGACCAGGTCGGACGCCATCTGGGCGTCCATCACGTCGTACTTGACGCCGGCGTCACCGGCGACGACGACCAGCGGGGTGTGGCCGCGCAGCGACTGGTAGAGCATGCCGATGCCGTTGCCCAGCCCGACCCCGGAGTGCAGCTGGAGCAGCGCCGCCCCGCCGGTGGCCCGTGCGTATCCATCGGCTATTCCCGCGGCCACCGTCTCCTGGAGCGAGAGGATGTACCGGAAGTCCTCGGCGGCGTCGGCCGCGTCCAGAAATCCCTGCTCCACGGTGCCCGGATTTCCGAACATGAAGTTCAGGCCGTCCGCCTTGAACTGTTCGATGAGCTTGGTCTTGCCCGGCTCTGCCGTCATGAATTGCCTCCGGATTCCCGCGGACTCTCTGTCATCTCCCGGAATTACCAGCCGTACCGGGTGAGGCCGTTCTCCAGGACCTCCACGATCTTCTGGCCCGTGAGATACGAGTCCGGGGTCGAACGGCCGGTGACGAACGGGTAGTCCACGATCACCGAGAGCGGGTGGCCGAAGTTCCCGTGATAGGCCCCGTCGGGTCCGGTGGCGTCACGGAGGATGTACTCCAGCGGGTACGGCGGCGGGCCCATGTTGAAGTCGGTGCCGAGGAATCCGGTGCCGTCCTTGTAGTCGTACTCCTTGCAGTGACCGGTGACGTGCTTGCCCCAGATGATGGACCTGCGGTCGCCCCAGTCGCGGGCGAAGGCGAGGCAGGCGACGCCGTAGCACTCGGCGGCGACCACCTTCCCGGCCTCCTTGAAGGCGAGGATCAGGGCGTGCACGCGCTCGTTGTTGGCGAGGTCGGCGATGGGGCCGCTGCCGCCGACGACGAGGATCGCGTCGTACTCCCGGACGTCCTCGGCGAGCCGGTCGAGGTCGCGGTGGTACTGCTCCAGCTTGCGCAGATAGTCCTCGTCGCTGGTGTAGGGCCGCTCCGGGACCCAGGCCGAGATGTCGACCGCCTTGTCGAGCCGGCCCCCCTCGTCGAACTCGCGGCCCAGCCGGGCGTTCTCGGCGGTGGTGACGCTGCGGCCGAGCGGCGGGTCGACGTAGTTCTCGTCGAGGCTGGGCGGAAGGGCGTGCGCCCGTTTTCCGGTGGGCGTCGCGAAGACGACCTCATAACCCTGTTCGTCGAACCTGGATACCGGGCCTATGAGTTCTTCGGCCCAATATCCGTGCTCGGAGACAATGACCAGAATCTTCCTGCTCACGGATCCTCCTGGCTGCCTTTGTCGTTTACCCAACCCACACTGCGCGGACCATGGGCCGGGGTCCAAGAGAACCGGTACGACTTCTTGAGGTAGAGATTTCGGCGCGGCCCGGACGTCAGGGAGTCGGCCGGCGACCTCAGGAAGTGGCAAGAGAACTTCAGGAAGTGACGCCGGGACTTCCTGAGGTCCGCAGGCATGCGGAAGGGGAGCGTGGCACGCGCACCTAGTGTTGATGTTGTCGCACCCCCGCCCAACGCAACGAAGTCTTCAGCCCCCGATCAGAAGGACTTCCGATGACCAGCAGGTGTACGCATCTGGAAGGGATGCGCCCGGTGACGGCCGGCACCGAGGGATGTCAGGAATGCCTGGCCCTCGGCGATGTCTGGGTCCATTTGAGGATGTGCCTCAGCTGCGGACACGTCGGCTGCTGCGACTCCTCCAAGAACCGCCACGCCACGAAGCACTTCCATGCCTCCGGGCACCCGATCGCCGCCTCGCACGAGCCCGGTGAGGCGTGGGCCTGGTGCTACGTGGACCGACTCATGATGGAGCTGGCATGAACTGGGGAAAGCACGGCAGGACGAGCCGCGGCTCGGGCGGGACCGTGACCGCCGAGCGCGACAGGGACCCCGGGTCCGCCGCGACCCGGCACGCCGCGACGGGCACCGCGGAGGAGAGCCGCAAGCCGGTGATCCTCGCGGTGGACGACGATCCGCAGGTGCTGCGGGCGGTGCGCCGCGACCTGCGCACGGCCTACGGCGACCGGTACCGGATCCTCGGCGCCTCCTCGGCCACCGACGCGCTGAAGATCCTCGACTCACTGGACGAGCGCGGCCACGATCCGGCGCTGTTCCTCGTCGACCAGCGGATGCCGGAGATCACCGGGGTCGAGTTCCTGCTGGAGGCGGTCAGCCGGTTCCCGGACGCCCGGCGGGTCCTGCTCACCGCGTACGCGGAGACCGAGGCGGCGATCACCGCGATCAACCAGGTGCGCCTCGACTACTACCTGATGAAGCCCTGGGACCCGCCGCACGAGCGGCTGTTCCCGGTCCTGGACGATCTGCTGTCGGACTGGCTGGCCAGCTACCGCCCGGCCTACGACGGCATCCTGGTGGCAGGCCACCTGGTGGCTCCGGGCACGCACGCGGTGCGGGACTTCTTCACCCGCAACGGCCAGCCGTTCAAGTTCCTGAACGTGGAGCGCGATCCGGAGGCCCTCGTCCTGCTGGCGGAGCGGCCCGGCGCCGCGCTGCCGCTGGTGCGGTTCCCCGACGGCGCGCTGCTGTCCGCGCCGACCGACGCCGAACTCGTCGAGCACCTCGGGCTGACGACGACCGCGTCACGGCCCCACTACGAGTGCGTCATCGTGGGCGCGGGGCCGGCCGGGCTCGCGGCGGGCGTGTACGCCGCGTCCGAGGGGCTGAGCACCCTGCTGGTGGACTCGCGGGCGCCCGGCGGGCAGGCCGGCACCTCCTCGCTGATCGAGAACTACCTCGGCTTCCCGTCCGGCCTGTCCGGCGGCGACCTCACCCGGCGGGCGACGGCCCAGGCGGCCCGGTTCGGCGCGGAGATCCTGCACCCCGTCGAAGTGGTCCGGCTGACCCGCGACGACCCGGCGAAGATCCTGACCCTGGCGGACGGCACGGAGATCAGCGCCGAGACGGTCCTGCTGTCCATGGGCGTCGCCTACAACCGGCTCCAGGCGCCGGGCGCGGAGAGGTTCGAGGGCGCGGGGCTGTACTACGGGGCCGCCACGACGGAGAGTTCCGCCTGCATCTCGCAGCACGTGTTCATCATCGGCGGCGCCAACTCGGCGGGCCAGGCGGCGGTGCACTTCGCCAAGTACGCGGCGCAGGTGACGGTCCTGGTGCGCGCGGACTCACTGTCCGCGAGCATGTCGCAGTACCTGATCGACGAGATCGGGCGCACCCCGAACATCGAGGTCCGGGTGCGGACCACGGTGAAGGAACTGACCGGCGGGGAACACCTGGAGCGGATCGTGCTGCACGACGCCGCAACCGGCGAGGACACCGAGGAGCCGTGCCGGTTCGTGTTCACGTTCATCGGCGCCCGGCCGCACACCGACTGGCTGGAGGGTGTCGTGGAGCGCGACGACCACGGGTTCGTGCTCACCGGCTCCGACCTCGTCACCAACGGGGGAGAGCTGCCCGCGGAGTGGCCCCTGGAGCGTGCGCCGTATCCGCTGGAGACCAGTGTGCCCGGCGTCTTCGCGGCCGGTGACGTGCGCGCCCACTCGGTCAAGCGGGTCGCCTCCGGCGTCGGCGAGGGGTCCATGGCGATCTCGCTGATCCACCGCTACAGGTCGATGGGCTGACCCGGTCCGTCCGACCGGCTCCCCGACCCCCGCCCCGACCCCCTCCCCGACCCCCTCCCCGACCGGCTTCCCGGCCGGTGTCCGCCGGGGCAGTCCCGGATTCCGCTTGCCGGGGCGACGCGTGCGAGTAACGTTGCTTACATGATTACACCGCAACAGCGCGAGAGGCTCCGCGGCTGGTTCGCGGGCCGGCTGCCGGACGACCTCTTCGAGAGCCTGGTGGAGGTGACGGTGGACCGCGAGGAGATCACCGTCGTCGGCCGCATCCCGGAACCACGGCTCGCCGACTCGACGTCGGACGCCGCTCGGGAGGCGGCCGTCCAGGGCCGCGTCCAGGAGTTCCGGGAGCGCACCCGCGAGGAGCGCATGGGCGTGGCCCGCGAGGCCGAGCAGCGGTTCCGCAGGAAGGTCTCGTGGGGCGTGGAGTGCGGCGGGCAGCGGGTCCTGTTCACCCATGTCGCGGCCCCCGTGATGACCCGGCTGCGCCAGCCGGAGCGCCAGGTCCTCGACACCCTCATCGCGGGCGGTGTGGCCCGCAGCCGCAGCGACGCGCTCGCCTGGTGCGTCCGGCTCGTCCGGCGCCACGCCGACGACTGGCTGAGCGACCTGCGGGACTCGCTGGAGCATGTGCAGCGGGTCCGCGCGCAGGGACCCGACACCGACACCGAGCCCGAGGAGGACGAGGCGCCCCCGCCGCCGTCCGGCTGATCGTTTGGCCGCCGCCGCCGCCGTCCGGCCGCCGCCGCCCGGCCGGGCCCGCCGCAGAGGCGGTCCCGACGAGGCCACCGGCGTGATCCGGACACGGTCCGGGAGGATGCCCGGACCGCCTGACGGACGGCGACAAACCGGGCAAGCTAGCCCTTGCACACCCGACGATAGGAGAGTCACAGCATGGCCACGACCGTCGAGTACATCCGCTACCGGATCGCGTTAGACGACCGGCCGGCCTTCGAGGACGCGTACCGCAAGGCCGCCGAGTCGCTGGCCGCGGCGCCCGAGTGCATCGACTACGAACTGGCGCACTGCCAGGAGGAGCAGGACCGGTACATCCTGCGGATCCGCTGGACGTCGGTCGAGGACCACCTCCAGGGTTTCCGCAGGGGCGAGCACTTCCCCGCCTTCTTCGGCGCGATCCGGCCGTACGTGTCGTCGATCGAGGAGATGCAGCACTACCTCACCACCGATGTCGTCGGCACGGGAAAGGCCGCGGGACAGGAGCAGCTGTGACCGAGCAGTCCGTCGTGGACGGCGAGCACGCCCCCGACAAGCCCGGCACGCCCACCCTCTACGAGTGGGCGGGCGGCGACGAGGCCCTGGGCCGCCTCACCGAGGTGTTCTACGGCCACGTCCTGAAAGACCCGCTCCTCGCGCCCCTGTTCGCCGGCATGGACAAGGACCACCCCCGGCACGTCGCCAAGTGGCTCGCCGAGGTCTTCGGCGGCCCCACGGCCTACACCGCCGAACGCGGCGGCCACCCGCACATGGCGCGCATGCATCTCGGCCGGGGCATCACCGAGGCGCAGCGCCGCCGCTGGGTGAGCCTGCTGCAGGACACCGCCGACGAGGTCGGACTGCCCACCGACCCGGAGTTCCGCGCGGTGTTCCTCTACTACATCGAGTGGGGTACGCGCATGGCGCTGATCTACTCGGGCGAGAACCCGCCGCCGGTGGACGCGGCCGAGGTGCCCCGCTGGAAGTGGGGCCAGACCCCGCCCTGGCAGCCGAACGGCTGAGCCGTCACAGGCCCCCGGCGGGAGGCGGCGGGGGTGCCGGGGCCCGGTCCCGGCACCCCCGCCGTGCGTGCCGCGGGCCGACGGGCCGCGGGGGACGACGGCCGTGGCGGGACCCCGGCGTCGTACGATTGCCCTGAAAGTCCTGACATGCCCGCCCTGGAGTCATGGTCGGGCCGAGCTGTCGAGCCGCCTCAGGACGCCCTCCTGACCAAGCTCTGCCAGGAGTTCTTGTGCACAGGACGCGTGAGTGGATCCGCGGGGGCTCTCCTCGGAACCCGCGCCCCACGGTGCGACCGCGCGCATCGAGGACCCCGCCGCCGCCCCGCCCCCACGGGAGCGGGCCGTGAGGTGGCCCGGCCGTCGCGCCGCCGGGCGCCGCCGGGCCGAGCGGGAGCGTGACAACGGCCTCCGGGCACCGGCGCCGCCCCTGTGGATGCGCTGGCTGCCGGCGATCTACGTCGCGGCGGTCCTGGTGCTCGAACCGATCACTCCCGTGGAGTGGCCGGTGAGCTTCCTGCTCATCGCGCTCCCCGTGGTCGCCGCCTACGCACACGGCCCCGTCGCCGTCGCCGCCATCACCGTCTTCGCCGTCGGGTTCGAGCTGGTCCTGGCCGGCACACCCTGCTGTGCCGGGCGCTATGTGGGGTACATGTGGGAGCGCCACTACGTCGGCGCCTACGTCTCCACGGCTCTGGTCGGCGTCCTCGGCACGATCCTCGCCGGCCACCGCACACGCCGGGAACACACCCTCGCCACCGTCCGCTCCGTGGCCGAGACCGCGCAGCGGGTGCTGCTGCGCCCGGTGCCCCACCGTCTGGGCCGGATCTGTGTCGAGGCGCTCTACCAGTCCGCCGCCGCCGAGGCACGCATCGGCGGCGACCTGTACGAGGCGGTGCCCACCGCGCACGGGGTCCGGCTGCTCATCGGCGACGTGCGCGGCAAGGGGCTGGTCGCGGTGGAGACGGCCGCGACGATGCTCGGCGCCTTCCGCGAGGCCGCCCACGACGAGCCCGACCTCGCGGGAGTGGCCCGCCGGGTCGAGCGCAGCATGAGCCGCAGGGCCGAGCAGCTTCCGGGCAGCGAGGTGGCGGAGCGCTTCGTCACCGCGGTGTTCGCCGAGATCCCCGAGCACGGATCCGTCGTCCGCATCGTCAACTGCGGCCATCCCCCGCCCCTGCTCATCGGCCGCGACGGGGTCACCGAACTGCAGCCGACCGACACTTCGCCGCCCATCAACCTCGGCGTCCTGGTCGGCGACGACTACCACGTCGACGTGTACCCCTTCCGGCCCGGCGACCAGCTGCTGCTGTACACCGACGGCGTGACCGAGACCCGCGACCGCACGGGGGCGTTCTACCCCCTCACCGAGCGCATCCGCCCCTGGGCCGCCCTGCCGCCCCGCGAGCTCCTCGACCGCCTGCACGAGGACCTGCTCGAGTACGGGGACGCGAGGCTCCAGGACGACATCGCCGCCCTCGCCGCCTACCGCCTGCCCGCCGACACCCCCTAGCGCCGCCGCCGAGCGGGCGTGCAAGGGACCGATCGGCCCCTGAGGATGGGACCCGTGGCCCAGGCGCCCGGACGGCCCCGCGGAGTCACCATGGGACAGGACCTCGCCCGAGGCACGCACGCTGCGGAAGGAAGGCTGACGGTATGGGCTGGGCATCATGGACGACGACGGGGGTGTTCGCCGGACGCGGGGGCGTCCGGACCGAGGAGGCCGGGATCGTGACCGGGGACCTGACCGTGCACACCACCTGGGACGGCAATCACGTGGATGTGGCGGTCCAGTACAGCGGTACCTCCTACTGGTTCACCCTCACCGGGAGTCCGGCGCCCTGCCTTTCCGAGCAGGACAGCCGGCACCTCCACCAGGCCGTGGTGGAAGCGGTGCGGGCCGGCGGCGGCGCCACCGTTCCGCAGTACCACCCCTAGGGAGCGCGCGAGGCCCGAAGCCCGGCGGCCCGTCCGTCACGGGCGGGACCCGGTGCCGGCGTAGCGCAGCAGTACGCCCACGCCCTCGCGCAGCCGCAGCCGCCGCTCCGGCACCACCACCAGTTCGGCCCGGGTGCCGACCAGGGCGCGCGCAAGGGCCGCGTCGGCGCGCTCCTCGCGGACCTCCCGGACGCCGTACGAGCGCAGTTCCTGCTCGCTGAGGGCGAGTTGGCCGGGTTCCGGGCCGACCCACAGCCGCAGCGGCGACTCGGGGTGGTTGTTGAGGAAGAGGGCCTTGACCCGGCCGGCCTGCAGCGCCGACACGGCGGCGGAAAGCCCCTCGGCCGACGCTCCGTCGCGGGCCCGCTGGGCGAGGAAGGAACCCAGCAGGGCCCGGTCGTGCGCGGCCATGCGCCCCCTGAAGAGGTCGTCGAGCCGGTGCTCCAGCAGCGCCCGTCGCGGCTCGGACTCGCCGGCGCCCTCGACGGTGACGACCCGCGCGCCGAGGAGGGCGGGAAGCCGGCGGACGAGGATGCCGCGGGCCCAGACGTCCCCCGCGACGACCACGGCTTCGGCCTCGATGCGCCGTGCGTGGCCCTCCAGCCTCCGGCCGAGCCGCTCCGCGGCGCGCAGCCAGTCGGCCACGGGGTACTCCTCGTCGAGGCGCTCTCCCGGAGTGACCTTGGTCAGGGGCCACACGCCGGCCTCGGCCTCCACGCGCACCGAGCCGCCGGCGCTCGTGGAGTGCGGGCCGCCGTAGTGCACGTGCACCGCCAGGTACGGGATGCCCGGCGCGTGCTGCACGATCAGCGGCATGGTGTCCGGCAGCGCGCCGAAGTGCGCCGTGTCCTGCGCGGGCGGGGCGGGCAGCTCGTCCAGCAGCACCAGCCGGCCCTGCGCGGTGAACACCGCCTGCCCGTGCGGGCCGGGGATGTCCGTGTCGCCGCCGACGATGTCCGCGACCGCGCCGGCGGAGTCCCGGTCCGCGCCTTCGGACAGCAGCGTGTCCCGCAGATGCCGCCGGCGCAGGTCGATGGCGGCGTCGGGATCTTCGACGGCGCTGTCGCGGGACGTGTCCAGATAGGCCGACGCGAAGGGACCGGGCTGCTTGTACAGGGGTTCGAGGAAGGAAAGCTTCATGGCGACTCCCGCGTACGGTGCCGACGCCCCGGACGGGCGGCCGGCCGCCTGACGTACCCGCTCGGGCGGGCGGCCGCGCCGGGGCTCGTCCAGCTCCAGGATGCCCCTGCGGGCCGGGCCCCGCCCGGCCGTCACGGCGGCGGTGGCCGTATCGGGTCCCATGGGCCCGAAGAGTGCCCGATCGGCCCATCCGCGCTCCGCTTCGCGGAGCGACCCTGGACCCGAGGCGGGGGCACTGCAGTAGGGAGTGAGCGAGGATGCACGCGGATGTGGGTGACGTTCTGCGGTTCACCGGCAGGGCCGTGGGAACGCCGGAGCACCATGCGACCGTCCTGGAGGTCCTCGGAACGAACGGGGAACCGCCCTACCGGGTGCGGTACGAGGACGGCCACGAGACGGAGATCTTTCCCGGCCCCGGGTGCGTGATCGAGACCCGTCCCGCGCAGCGGGCCTGGTCCGGGCGTCCCGGGCGGGAGGCCCGGTGACCAAGCCCTCCGGCAACGGAAAGGGTGCTCGGCGGGCCGGGTGCGGCGCCAGGCTGCCGTCGCACCGGGGCGCGCGTGCCCGGGGTGGCACCCGGGCGCCGGAGGCGGGCGGCGCACGGCAACGTGGCAAGGCGTCGGACGCCTCCGGCGGGTGGGTGCTGCTGCCCGGCACCGGCTGGAGGCGTGTCGACACGATACGGGTGCGCCGTCTGTTCGGCTGAGGCGCGACGCCGCCGTCGGCACGGCGCCGTCAGAGCGCCCGCGCCACCACGGCCTCGACGAACCGTCCGACCTCCTTGTCGGGCAGGTTGCGCGCCAGATCGGCCTCGGTGATGATCCCGACGAGCTTCTTGTTCTCGTCGATGACCGGCACGCGCCGGATCTGGTGCTCCTCCATCGTCTCCAGCACCTGCCTGACGTCCGTGTCCGCCGTCGCCGTGACCGGCTTGCCCCGGGCCAGCTCGCCCGCGGTGGTGGTCTTCGGATCGCCGCCCTGCGCCAGGCACTTCACCACGATGTCGCGATCGGTGACGATCCCGTGCAGCTTGTCGTCGTCACCGCAGACCGGAAGGGCACCCACATCGAGGTCCCGCATCCGGCGTGCCGCGGCATCGAGCGTCTCGTGCTCGCCCACGCACTGGGCTCCGGTGTGCATGATGTCTCGGGCGGTGGTCATGGCGGCATCCTCCCTGCCGGAGGGGATCGTGGTGGTGTCACGAGCGGCGGGTGTCCGTTCCCGCCCCCGGTGCCCTGACCCTGCATCCATTCTTCCGTGACCCGACGGGCCCTGCACCCGGGCGGCGAGCGCCCCTCCGGCGCGCCACGGGCCGCCGCCGGGGCCACGATGGAACGACGGCCGGTGTGGGGACGGGAGTGAGGGCCAGGGGTGACACGGGCGGGCGGACACGGTGCGGGGGCGGGCGACGGGAGGCGTGCGATGCGGCGGGAAGGCGCCATGCGACGCGGCGGTCATCGCAGCGTGCCCCACACCGCGGACCTGCGGGTGGAGGCATGGGCGCCGACCCGGGAGGAGTGCCTGGCGCAGGCCGTGCGCGGGGTGTGCGCGTCGTTCCTGGACCTCACCGGAGCGGTCGGCGTGCGCAGGCGGGACGTGGTGGTGCGGGGCGACCGGGACGAGGACGTGCTCGTGGCCCTGCTGGAGGAGGTCGTGTACTGGCTCGACACCGAGGGAGAGGTCCCGGTCGAGGTGGAACTGACCCCGGCCGCCGACGGCCTGCACGCCGGGCTGCACATGGCGGACGCCGGCGCGCTGCCGGCGACGGGCGCCGTGCCCAAGGCGGTCACGCTGCACGACCTGGCCTTCGGCCGCGGCGCACAGGGGTGGAGCTGTTCGGTGACGCTCGACGTCTGAGGCCCGGGCCTGCGCCGGGCCGCGGTGAGGCTGCCGACCGGTCCCCCGCGCAATACGATGGACGCCACGGGCAGGGACGAAGAACAGCCACATCGCGCAACGTCTTCTGCGCATGGGGGCCACGCCCCCGACGGTGCCGCGCGCACTTCCGTCAACCTCTGAACAACATGATCGTTCGCGGTGTTCGAGCACTGCCCGCGCCCTACGCGCCGCATCCCGTGAAGCGCATGGAGGGAAGGGGAAGATCCATGTCCGCCACACACCCGTCCGACTTCAACCACACCATCCACACGGCGAACATCTGGCTGAAATCGGTCTCCGAGAGCCTGGGGACCGAGGACCGCCACCTCGCCCACCGGGTCCTGCGCACCTGGCTGCACACCCTGCGGGACCGGCTCACCGTCGATGTGGCCGCCCACTTCGCCGCCCAGCTCCCCGAGTTGATGCGGGGCGCCTACTACGACGGCTGGGATCCCAGCATCGTGCCGATCAAGTACGACCGTGAGGGCTATGTGAGCCGCTTCGCCCACGAGGCCAGGATCACCGTCGAGGAGGTGCCCAAGACGGCCGCCGCGGTCACCGCCGCGGTACGCCAGCACGTCTCGCCCGGGCAGCTGGAGGCCGCGCTGGAGCAGATCCCGCACGACATCCGCTCCCTGCTCCTGCAGCCGGCGTCCTGAGGGTCGGCCGTCCGCGCCGGGCGGTGACGCGTATGGACATCACGCTGGTGCAGGAGAGCCCGTTCCGGTTCCGCATGGAGCGGCAGGGCCCGATGCGGGTGCCCGGAGTGGTCTTCGCGACACAGGACCTGCTGCCGCAGGCGGCCGGGGACAAGGCACTGGAACAGGTGGCGAACGTGGCGACCCTGCCCGGGATCGTGCGCGCCTCGTTCGCCATGCCCGACGTCCACTGGGGCTACGGCTTCCCGATCGGCGGCGTCGCCGCCACGGACATCGACGCCGGCGGGGTGGTCTCACCCGGCGGCGTCGGGTTCGACATCTCCTGCGGTGTGCGGCTGCTGGCCGCCGACGTCGACCGCGGACCCCTGGCTCCGAGGATGCGGCGGCTGATGGACATCCTCGGCGACACCATCCCGCGCGGCATGGGGCGCGGCGGGCTGTGGAAGCTGTCCGGCCGGCCCCAGATGGAGAAGCTGCTGGTCGCCGGCGCCGGGTACGCGGTCGAGCAGGGGCACGGCGTACCGCGCGACCTGGAGCGCTGCGAGGACCGCGGGGCGCTGGCGGGGGCCGATCCCTCCCATGTGGGACAGCGGGCCGTGGAACGGGGGCTGAACCAGGTGGGCAGTCTGGGCTCCGGCAACCACTTCCTGGAGGTGCAGGCCGTGGACCGGGTGTACGACGACGCCGTCGCGGCCGCGTTCGGACTGCACGCCGACCAGGTGTGCATCATGATCCACTGCGGTTCGCGCGGGCTGGGGCACCAGGTGTGCACCGACCACGTCCGCGTCATGGACCAGTCGCTGCGCGGATTCGGCATCGACCTCCCGGACCGGCAGCTGGCCTGCGCGCCGGTCGTCTCCACCCCGGGCCGGGCGTACCTCGGGGCCATGGCGGCCGCCGCCAACTACGGCCGCGCCAACCGGCAGCTGCTCACCGAGGCCGTGCGCCACGCCTTCACCACCGCCGCCGGGGCGGTGGTCGAGCTGGTCTACGACGTCTCGCACAACACCGCCAAGACCGAGACCCACGAGGTGGACGGCGTGCCGCGCCGGCTCTGCGTCCACCGCAAGGGCGCCACCCTGGCGCTCCCGCCGGGCCACCCGGACCTGCCGGCGGACCTCGCCGGCACCGGGCACCCCGTGCTGGTCCCGGGCACCATGGGCACCGCCTCGTATGTGATGGTCGGCGCGGCCGGCAACGACGCGTTCGCGTCGGCGGCCCACGGCGCGGGACGCGTGTGGAGCCGTCACCAGGCGCTGCACCGGGTGCGCGGCGAGCAGCTGCGCGCCGAGCTGGAGTCCCAGGGCATCTCCGTCCGGCCGTCCTCGTGGCGCGGGCTGGCCGAGGAGGCCCCCGCCGCCTACAAGGACGTCGACGAGGTCGCCCGCGCCACCGAGGGCGCGGGGCTCGCCCGGCTGGTCGCCCGCCTGGTGCCGCTCGGCGTCGTCAAGGGGTGACGACCGCCAAAGACCGCCCGGCCCCGGCGTGCGGACGCCTCAGATCCCGGACACCCAGGCCACCGTGAACGGCGTCCGCGGTGTGCCCGGACCCATCGGTCCCCCCTTGTCGAACTGGGAGCGGACGACGAGCAGACGCCCCTGGCTGCGGACCAGCGTGGTCGGGATCTGCAGCTCCTGCGAGGTGACACGGCGCTCCAGCCGGGCCGTGGCCCCGTCCGCCGACAGCCGCCAGCGGCTGATCGTGTTCGCCCGGTTCTGCGCCGCCCACAGGGTGCCGTGCACCAGTTCGAGGCCGTCGCCGTCGACCAGGTCGCCGCCGTGCAGTGCGACGGGTCGCGCGGCCCCGCTCGCCGGGTCGACCCGGTACAGACCGCCGCCCGTCATGTCGACCGTGAACAGCCAACGGCCCGAGGCGACGATCCCGTTGAGGGTGAACGCCCCCGACGGGTGCGGAGGCACGACGTCGCTCAGGTCGTGGCGCGGGACGAGATCGGCGCGTCCACCGAGGGCGCGGGCCAGGTCGGCGGGTGTGACGGCGTAGACGACGGGGCGCACGCTGTCCGTGAGGTAGGCGGTGCCGTCGCCGGCGATCGCCAGGTCGTTGACGAAGCGGGGCAGGCCGGCGGGGACCTCGAAGCGGGCCAGCAGCGCCCGGTCGCGGATGCCGTAGACGTCGACCCCGGTCGTCGAGTCGATCACCCACAGCCGGCCCGCGCGGTCCACCTTCAGACCGTTGGCGGTCGAGCGGCCGTCGGCGCCGGCCGGGAGGAAGACCTCGGCCGTGCGCCGGCCGGGCGTCGCGCGGTATACGGCGCCGGTCGCGTACGAGCCCACGTAGACCTGGCCGGTGCGGGGGTCAGCCGCGATGCCCTCGGGGTAGACCCGGTCGCCGGGGAGGTCGTACGCGGGGGTGATCCGGCTCCGCGCGGAGGCGGGGACGGCGGGCACCGCCGTCGCCGCGGCGGCCAGGGCGGTGGCGGTCAGGAAGGAACGGCGCTTGATCGAACGGGACACGTCGGTGCCTCTCGGTTCGGCTTCTCCTTTATGGACGAGTGCGAAGCTAGATTAGAGTTCTAATCATAGTCAACGTGTTAACGATCGATAGTGCTCTCGCGGTTGGGAGGGGGCTCACCGCCGTAAGGCGCCGCTACCATGCGGAGATGACGTCCATGCCCGTGTCCGAGCGCCTCGGCTTCCATATCAAGCGGGCCGAACAGGCTCTCGGTGCGACGAAGAACGCCGTCCTGAAGCCGTCCGGCGTCACCGTCGCGCAGTACTCGGCGCTGCTCCACCTCGCCGGGAACCCGGGCATCTCCGCCGCCGCCCTGGCCCGGTTGTGCGGCGTGACGCCGCCGACCATGAACACCGTCCTGAAGAACCTCCAGGACCGCGGCCTCATCGAGCGCACCCCGCACGCGTGGCACCGGAACGTGCTGGAGACCCGGCTCACCGACACGGGACGGGCGGCCATGGCGGACGCGGACGCACGGGCGGTGCGCGTCGAGCGGGCACTCGCCGCGGAGTTCACCGAGGAGGAGCGCGCCACGCTGGTCGCGCTCCTCGGCCGGTGCGTGGAGCTCCTGGAGAAGGAGCGGCCCTGAGCCGTCTCAGGCCAGTCCCGACTTCAGGCCGGCTCCGCACAGCGGCACCACGGCGGTCGGGGTTCCGCCACCGGAGCGGGTCCTGAAGTGGGGGAGCGCGCCCGGCGCCACCTCCCGCAGCGCCGCCCAGCACGTCACCCCGGTCGTCTCCACGAACAGGCCCCGCGAGGCCAGGTCCAGCTGCGCCTGCCGGATCTGATCCTCCGTCACCGTCAGGAACGTGCCGCCGGAGTCGCGCACCGCGCGCAGGATCTGCCGGGCCCGGGCCGGGCGCGGAACCGCGATGCCCTCGGCGGCGGTGGGGGCCGCGGGGGTCACGCCCACCAGGTCGTCCGCGCCCTCCTCCCATGCGTGCGCCAGCGGTGCGACCGCCGCCGTCTGGACCGCGTACAGGGCCGGCCGCCGGTCGATCAGACCCGCCGTGTACAGCTCGGCCACGGCGAGGGCGGCGCCCAGCAGCAGCGTGCCGTTGCCGACGGGCACCACGAGCACGTCGGGGAGCCGTCCGCCGAGGTCCTCCCACAGTTCGTGGACGTATGTCTTCGTGCCGTGCAGGAAGTACGGGTTGAAGACGTGCGACGCGTAGAAGGCCCCCGGGTCACCGCTCGCCGCCTCGCACGCCGCCCGTGCCGCCGCCTCGCGGTCGCCCTCGACCGTGCGCACCCGCGCCCCGTGCGCCGTCATCTGCTCCAGCTTCTTCGGTGAGGTGCGCTCGGGGACGTACACCGTGCACGGCAGGGAGGCGCGGGCGCAGTACGCGGCGATCGCCGTGCCCGCGTTGCCGCTGCTGTCGGCGAGCACCTGGCGGGCCTCCAGCCGCCGTGCCAGCTCGGCCAGCACCACCGCGCCCCGGTCCTTGAAGGACAGTGTCGGCATCAGGAAGTCGAGCTTGGCCAGGACGCCGTCCGTCAGCTCCACGAGCGGCGTACGGCCCTCTCCGAGGCTGACCGCGGGCGTGGCCAGCGGCAGCGTCTCCGCGTATCGCCACAGCGAATTCACCCGCCCCGCAAGGGACTTGAGCGGAGCGGGGGTGGGGGCGAAGTCCAGGTCCAGCGGGCCGCGGCAGACGGGGCAGCACCAGGCGAGCGACCCGGAGGCCACACGTGTGCCGTCCGCCGGGCAGAAACAGTCCGGCAAAGGTGTCATGAGGTCAGGATATTTGTCCGAGTCCTAACGCTATGTCATGATTGCCCGGCGTCAGGGGCGTTATGTCCATGCCCTTGCGTGTCCAGCGCCGTACTTCTCGCGCGTGCACCACCCGCACACCCCCGCCGGAACGGCGCCTGCACTCCAGCAATGAGGAGGACCCCCGCATGACATTGATGCGTCAGGCCCGGCGAAGACTGGCCGGGATCGGCGCGGCGGCCCTGGTCGTCGGCCTCGTCGGCGCCTTCTCCGCACACGCGGAGCCGGGCCCCGAGGGCTTGATCCAGTACGAGGGCGAGGCGAACTCCGTCCCCGACAGCTACATCGTCGTCCTGAAGGCGGATGCCGCGAAGGCCGACTCCGCATCGGGCCAGGCCCTCGCGGCGAAGTACGGCGCCACCATCGGGCACACCTACGTCAAGGCGCTCAACGGCTACGAGATCCACGCCACCCCCCAGGACGCGAAGCGGTTCGCCGCCGATCCGGCGGTCGCCTCGGTGGTCCAGAACCGCACCTACCGTGCCACCGACACCCAGGTCAACCCGCCCTCCTGGGGTCTGGACCGCATCGACCAGAAGACCCTGCCCCTGGACGCCAGGTACACCTACCCCGCCTCGGCCGGCCAGGGCGTGACCGCCTACGTCCTCGACACCGGCGTACGCATCACCCATCAGGACTTCGGCGGCCGTGCCTCGTACGGCTACGACTTCATCGACAACGACCCCGTCGCGCAGGACGGCAACGGACACGGCACGCACGTCGCGGGCACGGTGGCGGGTACCGCGTACGGTGTCGCGAAGAAGGCACACGTCGTCGCCGTCCGCGTCCTCAACAACGCCGGCAGCGGGACCACCGCCCAGGTCATCGCCGGCGTCGACTGGGTGGCCGCGCACCACAGCGGGCCGTCCGTGGCCAACATGTCCCTGCGCGGTCCCGCCGACAGCGCGCTCGACACGGCCGTGCGCAACGCCATCGCCTCCGGCGTCACGTTCGCGGTCGCGGCGGGCAACGACGGCAACGACGCCTCCAACTGGTCGCCCGCCCGCGTGACCGAGGCCATCACGGTCGGTGCCACCTCGACGAACGACGCCCGGGCCTTCTTCTCCAACTACGGTCCGGTGCTCGACCTCTTCGCTCCGGGCGTCTCGATCGGGTCCGACTGGAACTCCAGCGACACGGCCACGGCCGTCCTGTCCGGGACGTCGCAGGCGACGCCGCACGCGGCGGGCGTGGCGGCCCTGTACCTGGCGGACCATCTGAAGGCCGTGCCCTCGGAGGTCGCGAGCGCGCTGGTGGGCGCCGCATCCGCCGGCGTCGTCACCGACCCGGGCCCCGGCTCCCCCAACCGGCTCCTCAACGTCGTCGGCGCCGGCCCGACCCCGCCGCCGCCCCCGCCCGGGCCGCGCTTCGTGAACAACTGGGACTACCCGATCGCCGACTTCTCCACCGTGGAGTCGCCGATCAAGGTCGGCAACGTCTCGGGCAACGCGCCCGCGAACCTCGGCGTCGAGGTGCACATCAAGCACACGTGGATCGGCGATCTGCGGGTCCAGCTGATCGCGCCCGACGGGTCGGCCTACCTGCTCAAGGACTACGGCACCGGCGGCAGCGCGGACAACATCGACACGACGTACGTCGTCGACGCCTCGTCGGAACCGGCGGTCGGCGTCTGGAAGCTGAGGGTCAGCGACAACGCCGCGGCCGACACCGGGTACATCGACTCCTGGGCCCTGCAGTTCTGATCACCCGTCACACGCCCACACACCCACACGTTCATACGTCCATACGTTCGAACGCCCTCGTCCTCGCGCCGGGCAGCGGGTCGCCGACCCGGGCCGCCGCGAGGACGAGGTGTGAGGCGGAGGCCGCCGACCCGTCGACGGCCTCCGCCACCGCCCTCGTCACCCGCGTTCCGCCCCCGTCGGTTCCCCGCCTACCATGCGCCTCGTACATCAGTTCTGCACTCCGGACGAGGAGCACGGTACCCGTGTCCATACCCCCGCCCCCCGGGCCCCAGCAGCCCGAGGGCATGTACCCGCAGGGCCCTCACCAGCAGCCGTACGGCCCTCCGTACCAGCCGTGGGGGCAGGGCTACTCCCCGTACAACCGCCCGGCACCGGTCAACGGGGTCGCCATCGCCGCGCTCGTCCTCGGGATCCTGTGCTTCCTGCCCGCCGTCGGGCTGGTCCTCGGACTGATCGCGCTCGCACAGATCAGGCGGCGCGGCGAGCGCGGCCGGGGGCTCGCGATCGGCGGCATCGTGATGTCGTCCCTCGGGCTCGCCCTGCTGGTGACCGCCTTCGCGACGGGCGGCGCGCACGACGTCTGGGAGGGCGTCAAGGACGGGGCGCGCGACAGCGGAGTGACGTTCACCCTGAAGAAGGGGGAGTGCTTCGACGCGCCCGGCGGCTCCCTGTCGGGCGAGGCCTACGACGTCGACAAGGTCCCCTGCTCCGGCAGGCACCAGGCCGAGGTCTTCGCCGACTTCGCGCTTCCCGGCGGCCGTTACCCCGGTGACGACGCGATCACCAAGGCCGCCGAGGACAAGTGCTACGCCCTCCAGTACGCGTACGCCATGGACTCCTGGGCCGTCCCCGGCGACGTCGACATCTACTACTTCACGCCCACGCGCGACAGCTGGGGCTACGGCGACCGCGAGGTCGCCTGCATGTTCGGCAACACCGACGAGAAGGCCAGCCTCACCGGCACCCTGCGCCGCGACGCCCGTACCCTCACCGAGGACCAACTCGCCTATCTGCGGGCGGACACCGTGCTCTACCAGGCCCTGGACACCGCGCCCGACGCCGAGTACGTCGAGGACGACCTGCCGGGCCACCGCGCGTGGGCGGGCCGGGTCGCCACGGCCCTGGCCGACCAGACCCGGCAGTTGCGCGCCCACTCCTGGGGGGACGGCGTGGGCCGGCCGGTCACGGGCCAGGCCGCGGCCCTGGACCGGGCCCGCGAGGAGTGGCGGAAGGCGGCCAAGGCCACCGACGCCGACTCCTTCTACGCCCACTACGACCGCGCCGGCGCCCTGATGGAGGGCGACGCGGCGATCACTGCCCGCAAGGCTCTGGGCCTGGCTGTCAGCCCGCCGTCGGACATGTCGGACGGCAGCGGGGGCGCGGGCGGGGATACGGGGACCGGCAAGCAGGTGTGACGGTCGCTATAGCGGGGAGAAAGTGCCTGCGTAAAGCCCTTGGTGGTCCCTTGTCATCACATCGGGTGATTCTCTGGCCCGTGCTTGCACGGGACAACCCACGGTTGCCACTCTGTTGCTGTCTGTACATCCAGAGGGGAGCGGCCAGTGACTTTCGGTGAGCAGCCGGCGTATCTGCGTGTCGCGGGCGATCTCCGCAAGAAGATCGTCGACGGTTCGCTGCCACCGCACACCCGCCTCCCGTCCCAGGCCCGTATCCGGGAGGAGTACGGAGTCTCGGACACGGTCGCCCTGGAGGCCCGCAAGGTGCTGATGGCCGAGGGCCTCGTGGAGGGGCGCTCCGGCTCCGGGACCTACGTCCGGGAGCGGCCGGTGCCGCGGAGGATCGCCCGCTCCGGGTTCCGCCCGGACAGCGGTGCCACCCCCTTCCGCCAGGAGCAGGCGGACGCCTCCGCGCGCGGCACCTGGGAGTCGCGCAGCGAGCAGACCGCGGCGAGCGGCGCCGTCGCCGAGCGGCTCGCCATCCAGCCGGGCGACCGCGTGATGTGCACCAAGTACGTGTTCCGGGACGCGGGTGAGGCGATGATGCTCTCCACGTCCTGGGAGCCCCTCGCCCTGACCGGCCGCACCCCCGTGATGCTGCCCGAGGAGGGCCCGCTCGGCGGCATGGGCGTCGTCGAACGCATGGCGGCCATCGATGTGGTGGTGGACAACGTCACGGAAGAGGTCGGCGCCCGCCCCGGCCTCGCGGAGGAACTGCTGGCGCTGGGCGGCGTCCCCGGCCATGTGGTGCTGGTCATCCAGCGGACGTACTACGCCTCGGGCCGCCCGGTGGAGACGGCGGACGTGGTGGTGCCGGCGGACCGGTACCGGGTGGCCTACCACCTGCCGGTGAAGTAGCGTCCGCGCGCGGCGCTGCCCGGCGCTGCGCCCACCCCTGTTCTGCGGCGTGGCGGCGTCTCCGGGCCGTCGGCTCGTCAGATGGCCCTGCGCCGCGGCAGCCTGTGACACACCCGCACCCAGGACCGTCACCCCGCCCGCGGTGCGATCCGGTCGTTCTCGTGCCGTCGGCCGCGGGCGCTTCGTGCCGCTCTGGGTGCGCTGAGGGCGTTCCGCACGGCGCGTTCGACGGCGTGCGCCCCCTCCGTCATGGCCGGTTGCGTACCTCTTTGTGAAAAGCCGTATTCGCTGAGTAAAGGTAAGGCGTAGGCTCAGGCATATGCGCATTGCGGTTTCCTTGGTGGGCGGGGCACGGCGGGAGCCGGGGACGGGAAGTGGAGGGGCGCGATGAACGACAGCACGGTCACTCTTCCCTGGCTCGTCATACGGCAGGACGACAACGGCAACCGCTACCGCGTGGGCAGGTACGCGACCCGGGCCGAGGCCCAGAAGATCGTGGACAGCCTCGGCGCCCGCGGCCACAAGCAGTTCTACTGGGTGGAGCGCGTCGGGCCGGACGCGACCGAGTGAGCCGGCTTGCCGCCCCCGGTGCCCCGTCGTGCGCTCCCGTAGGCTCCGGCGCATGACGCAACCGATCGTGGTGGTCGGAGCCGCCCTCCTCAGCGGCGGCCGCCTCCTGGCCGCCCGCCGCAGCGCGCCCCCCGAACTGGCCGGACGCTGGGAACTGCCCGGCGGAAAGGTCGAACCCGGCGAGACCCCCGAGCGCGCCCTCGTACGCGAGTTGCGCGAGGAGCTGGGCGTGACGGCGGAGCCGGTCGCGCGGGTGCCGGGGGAGTGGCCCCCGAAGCCGGGGTACGTCCTGCGCGTCTGGACCGCACGCCTCCTCGCCGGCACGCCCGAACCCCTGGAGGACCACGACGAACTGCGCTGGCTGACCCCCGGTGAACTCTGGGACGTGGACTGGCTGGACCAGGACGTGGCGGCGGTCGAGGCCGTCCTCGCCCTGGGGAGGTGGTGACGCCGCCGCGTGCACGGTCGGCCGATGGACGCGGCCCGGCCGCCTTCAAACCGGCCGAATGTATGGAATCGGTAAAATCTGTGGGCCTGTTGTGAGGGGTGCCGGCGCCGCGCGGTCCGCGACGCCCCCCGGTCCGACGTGGGGGAAGGCGGCGGCAGGGGTGTCCTGGGTGCGCCCCGCCGGATGTGCGGGGCTGTGATGGCCGGGGGACTTGAGGCTGGAGGGGCTGGCGCCTCCTACGCCGTTCGTGCCACAGTGCGCCCCTGTGCGCGGTAAGGCGCCGCGGATATCGGGTATGTGCCCATTAACCCCATGAAACCGGACATGGGTGGGCTTCTGGCCTGGGAAGTGATCGGCGTGCTCGACACCCAAGGCGAAAGCGCCGAGTGGACGTTCCCCGCCGACCCGGGCGCGGTTCGGACCGCTCGCGCCGTTGTCCGGGGCCAGCTGCGCAGCTGGGGGCTCGACGAGCTCGGCGACGTGGCCGCGCTGCTGGTGAGCGAGCTGGTCACCAACTCGCTGCGCTACGCCACGGGTCCCATCGGCGTCCGTCTCCTCCGCGCCGGCGGTCTCCCTCCCACCCTGCTCGTCGAGGTCTCCGACCCGCTCCCCGACCCGCCCCACGAGCGCAACGCCCGCTGCGACGACGAGAACGGCCGCGGGCTCCAACTCGTCGCCCACGCCTCACGCCGCTGGGGCACCCGGCCCGGAGACGCCGGCAAGACGGTCTGGTTCGAACTGGCCGTTCCCGGCTGAGCGGGCCGCCCCGTGCCCGTCCGGCCCCGCGTCACCGCCGGGGCGGAGCTCCGCCGGCGCGGGGCGCGCCCTTCCGGTCGGGGCGATCCCGTACGGATCAGGCCAGGGCGCGGTGGCGCACTCTTTGATTCGATGGGCCACCACCTGGTTAGAAGACTGGGAGTATGGCGCAGCGGGTCCAAAAACCATCGGGACCGAGCTGTGATCGTGAACACCGTACTGCGGGGCACCGTAGTGCTGGATACTGCGGGCAGCCGCCCCCGGTGACCGGTGCCGGACGCGGTGAGCTGGAGGGGACGGTTCGCGTGAGCGAGATACCAGCGAAGGCCACGGAGTCCGAGGACCACTCGGGTGGCGCGAGGGGCGGAGCCGCGGTCGGCTCCGCCGCGCCCGCGGAACCCCCTGCCACGACGGGCGGCCCGATGTGGCAGGTCAGCCCGCCCGGCTCCATGTACGACTACATCAAGGTCGCCTCGTTCTCCATCGGCCCCGACGGGCACGTCGACCAGTGGAGCCTGCGCGCCGAACAGCTCTTCGGCATCTCCTCCGAGCGGGCCGTCGGCATGGACCCCATCGACGCGTTCGTCGCCCCCGATCTGCGTGAGCGCGGCCAGCGCAAGATGGCCGAGATCCTCGACGGCCGGGAGTGGACCGGTGTCATCCCCTTCCGGACACCCGGTCCGGAAGGGACCGAAGGGCTCGCCGAGGTCTATGTGATGCCCACCACGACCGAGGACGGCGAGAGGGCCGCCGTGTGCATCGTCGTGGACGTCCGCACGCTGCGCCGCATCGAAACCGACCTCGCCGCCTCGCAGGCGATATTCGGTCAATCTCCCTTCGGTTTCCTGCTGATCGACGCCGAGCTGCGGGTCCGGCGCGCCAACGAGCGGTTCGCCTCCACCTTCGGCGGCAGGCCCGCCGACCACCGCGGCCGCTCCGTCCACGACTACCTTCAGTCCCCGGAGGCCGAGCGTGTCGCCGCGACGCTGCGACGCGTCCTGGAAACCGGTGAGTCCATCACGGACATGCACGTCACGGGCTTCGTCCCCGACTCCGACGAGCGCAAGCACTGGTCCGTCAACCTCTATCGCGTGCACAGCGGCACCGGCCGTCCCATCGGCATCGCCTGGCTCGGCATCGACATCACCTCCCGCCGCGCCGCCGCGCGCGAGGCCGCCGCGGCCCGCCGCAACCTGGCCCTCCTGAACGACGCGGGCGCCCGCATCGGCAACTCCCTCGACCTGGAGACCACCGCGCGCGAACTCCTCGACGTGGTGGTCCCCGGCTTCTGCGACCTCGCCGCCGTCGATCTCTACCAGGGCCTGATGGCCGGCGACGAGACCCCGCCGGGCCTGGCCGACGGCAGCGCCGAGGTGCGCCGCGTCGCGTTCGCCAGCGCGGTCTCGGACGCGCCCTTCGCCGGCGGCCCCGGACCCGTCGCCGTCGGCGCCGTCCACCACTTCTCCTTCAACTCCCCCTGCGCGGACGCCCTGCGCACCGCCCGCCCCCGGCACATCCCCGCCACGGACGGCGGGCTGATCCAGTCCACGCTCGCGGTCCCGATGGTCGCGCACGACACCGTGGTGGGCCTCGCCCAGTTCTCCCGGACCAAGGGAAGCGAGCCGTTCGGGGAACGCGACCGGGCACTCGCCGTGGAGCTGGCCGCGCGCGCCGCCGTCTGCATCGACAACGCGCGCCTGTACCGCCGCGAGCACCAACGGGCGCTGATACTGCAGCGTTCCCTGCTGCCGCCCGGCGACCCGGAAGCCTCCGGCCTGGACATCGCCTGCCGCTACCTGCCGGGCAACGTGGCCACCGGGCGGCCGAGCGAGGTGGGCGGCGACTGGTTCGACGTCATCGAACTCCCCGGACACCGCACCGCGCTGGTCGTCGGCGACGTCATGGGCCGGGGGCTGCGCGCCGCCGTGGCCATGGGCGAACTCCGCACGGCCGTCAGGACGCTGGCGCAGCTCGACCTGGAACCGGCGGAGGTCCTCGCACAGTTGGACGAGATCGCGCGCGGCCTCGGCACCCCCGCGGGCACCTCCCAGGCATTCGGCTCCGGGGGAGGCGTCCAGCAGGCCACCCGCGCCGCCCGCCGGCCCCGCGAGGCCGACCTGTCCGAGGTGTACCTCGCGACCTGCGTCTACGCCGTCTACGACTCGGTGACGCGCCGCTGCACCTTCGCCAACGCGGGCCATCTGCCGCCGGTGCTCGTCGAACCCGGCGAGCCCGCGCTGATGCTGGACGTGCCGCCCGGGATGCCGCTCGGCGTCGGCGGCGAACCGTTCGAGGAGGTGGAGGTCGAACTGCCCGAGGGCGCGCTCCTCGCGCTCTACACGGACGGCCTCGTCGAGTCCCGCGACCATCCGCTGGACGAGGGCCTGCAAGCCTTCGTGGGCGCGCTCACCGACCCCTCGCAGCCGCTTGAGGACGTCTGCGACCACGTGCTCAACACCCTCGACACGCACCACGGCGAGGACGACATCGCGCTGCTGATGGCCCGTGTGCAGGGGCTGCCGGCCGACTCCGTCGGCGACTGGACGCTGCCGCGCGAGCCGCGCAGCGTGGGCCGGGCCCGCGAGTACGCCCGCGGCCGGCTGCTCACCTGGGAGCTGGAACCGCTGGTGGACACGGCGGAACTGCTGGTCAGCGAGCTCGTCACCAATGCCCTGCGGTACGGCGAGGGGGAGATCAGACTGCGGCTGCTGCTCGACCGTACGCTGGTGTGCGAGGTGTGGGACGCCGGACTGGTCCAGCCGCGCCGGCGGCGCGCCCGGGACACCGACGAGGGGGGCCGCGGCCTGCAACTGGTCGGGCTGCTCTCCGCCGCCTGGGGATCGCGCCGTACACCGCGCGGCAAGACGGTGTGGTTCGAACTGCCGCTGCCCGGCGGCGAGATGGGCGTCACGGATCCGGCGGAGGCGTTGCTGAGCCTGTTCTAGGCGGCGAGGGTCCCGCGCCCCCCTCCCGCGACGGCCGGAACAGCTCACCGCCGTCCCTGCGCCCCCGCGTGCCGGGTCCGCCGTAGCACGCGGGGCCGCCGTCGCCCGGGTGCCCCGCCCGTTCGCCCGGACGGCGGGGGCCGCCGTCGCCCGGGTGCCCCGCCCGTTCGCCCGGACGGCGGGGGGCGTCCAGCAGGATGCCGCCGAGTACGGCGCCGCCCGTGCCGATGCCCACGCCGTACGGCGTCCCGTACGCCCGTACGTCCCGCTCCGCGAGCTGCCGGGCCTGCCGGGCGAGCGCGTCGGCCTCGCGGGCGTCGGTGAGGGCGACGGACGGGGCCGGGACGGGCGGCACCTCCGTGTTCCCCGCCCGGCGCAGCCGCCACTCCGCCTCCGCGAGCCGCGTCCTCGCCTCGTAGCCGACGGCCCCCCGGTGGGTCGTCACATAGTCGGACGCGGCACCGACGCTGCTGCGGGCGGCGAGCAGCGCCCGTTCGAGCCGGCCCAGGACGTGCGGCCCGTCCGGCTCCCGCCACAGCGCCCGGTCGAGCCCCGCCGACGCCTGCTCGATCCTGCGGAGCGCGTCCACCGGGTCGTCCCGCCCGCAAGCCGCGGCCGCGGTCCCCTCCTCCCCGGCCGTCTCACCCCGCACCTGCGCCAGCACCGTCTCGCCGTAGGCGATCCGGCCCCGCAGATCCCCTCGGGCGGCCTCCGTGCCCAGCTGTCCGCGCGCCTCCTCCAGCGCGGCCTGCGTGTCGGACAGGGCGGCGGGCAGCGCCTCCGTCGCGGCGGTGAGGTCCGACGCGAGCCGCGCGATGCCGTCCACGAGGACCGCCGCCTGGTGGACTGCGGCCTCGGCCGCCCGCAGCTGGACCACCGCGGTCTCCGTGTCGCCCCGGTCCAGTGCCTGACGGGCCCGGTTGAGGCCGGACGTGGCGAACAGCAGCCGGTCCTTGGCCCGTTCGTCCTGGCCCACCACCGCCATGTACGCGGACAGGACGTACCGCTCGCGCAGCCCGGCGAGCGTGCCGTCCGCGTCCGTGACCCGCGCCGCCAGCTTCCGGAAGCGTCCTTCGGCGTGCTCCACCGCCTCCCGGGCCGTGCGCTCCAGCGCCCGTGTCCGGTCGAACCCGGCGGCCTCCGCGTCCAGCCGCCGCCCGGCCGCCGTACAGTGCGCCAGGATCTCCTCCAGCAGCTCCCTCGTTCCGCCCTCGCCCTCGTCGAGCCGCCGGCGCACCCGGAACGCGGCGGCCAGTTCCGTGGCGGCGAAGTCCACCGCGTCCGCGTACAGCCGTACCGCGTCGTCCCCCAACTGTGGTGCGGCGGACCTCAGTTCCTCCCGGCTCGTGCGCACGCAGTCGTCGATCCCGACCAGCGACCGCTTGGCCCGCCGGTCGAGTTCGTCCAGCGGTACGACCGTCGGCGCGGCGCCCCTGCCGGGCGTGGTGCGCGTCGTCATGCGCCTCCTGCGGCGCACTCCCGCGTACGCCGCCAGGGCCACGGCCGCGACCGCGGCGACCAGCGGCAGCACCAGGTCGTCGGCGGACGTCCGGTTGCGTCCCACCGCGACCACCAGCGCCGTCCCGAAGACGGCAGGCACCCACCGTACCGCTGCGTACGCGGCGGCCCGGCGCGGCCGGCGTCGACGGTGGGGCGGCGTCACATTTCGGAGCGTAGGGCCGATGACGCGGCTCCGCGACCGGGGTGCGCCCGATACGGCATGTCCGCGGAGTCACAGGGGGCGGGCCTGGCCGCGCGCGGACCGCGGTGCCATGATCAGGGCGAGGATCCAAGGGGGGTTCGGTGTTGCATGTCGTCTCGCTGATCGCGGTGGGGGTCGCCCTGGTGCTCTACGCCGGTGCGGGGGTGGTGGCCATCACGTCCGACAGGGTCCTTCCGTGGCTGGAGGGGCAGATCGCGCGGCCGCGTCTGTGGGGCTCGGGAGCCCTGCTGAGCTGTGCGGGAGTGGCGCTGTTCCGGTTCGGCGACACGGTGCGCGGCGACCTCACCCTCCTCGATGTCGTCTTCGGCGTCGGCATGGTCCTCTTCCTCACCGGCGCGGTGATGCAGTTCCGCGGCCGGCGCCCCGGCCGCACCCCCGTATGACGGCCGCGCGCAGGCCCCTCACCCGGGACGAGCTGGCGCCCCTGGCGCGCGCGGCGCTGGGGGCCGGGCGCCGCCTGGAGACGGTCCGGCGGCTGCGCGGCGGCAGCAAGAAGGGCGTCTACCGCCTCGGCCTGGACGACGGCTCCACCGCCGTCGTCTACGTCTGGTCGGCGGCCGAGGACTACTGGGACGAGCCGGCCGCCGACCCCCGCGACCCCTTCTCGCACGCCTCGGGCCTCGACCTGTTCACGGCCTCCCACGACCGTCTGGCGGCCCTCGGCGTGCGCACGCCCCGCCTCCTGCTCGCCGACCCCACCCACCGGCGCCTCCCGGCGGACGCGGCGGTCGTCGAGGACATCCCCGGCGGGGGCCTGGCGGAGCTGCTGGACGGCGATCCGCCCGCGGCGGCGGCCCCGCTGAGGGACCTCGCGACCGCCCTGGCCGCGCTGCGCGCCCACACGGCACCCGGCTTCGGCAAGGTCGCCGCCCTCGACCGCGGAGAGCGCGCCGACGGCACCTCCTGCGCGGCCCTCGTACGCGACAGGGCCCTGCGGGACATCGAGGAGGCCGCGGCCAGGGAGCCGCGGATCGCGGCGGTGCGCGAGCGGCTGGCCGCGCGCGTCGATGCCTGGGCGCGGGCCGTCCGCCCCCGCACCCGCCACACCCTCGTCCACGGCGAGCTGGGCCCGGACCACGTCCTGGTGGACGCGGACGGCCGTGCCGTGCTGATCGACATCGAGGGCCTGATGTACTTCGACGCCGAGTGGGAGCACGTGTTCCTGGAACTGCGCTTCGGCCCCCACTACGACGCCCTGCGCACCGGCGGCCTCGACGAGGACCGCCTGCGCCTCTACCGCCTGGCGATGCACCTCTCCCTGGTGGCGGGACCCCTCCGGCTCCTGGAGGGTGACTTCCCGGAGCCGGGGACGATGCGGGCGATCGCCGAGTACAACGTCGGCCGCACGCTCACCCTTCTGCGGGACGCCGCCTGATCTTCGACCCCAGCCACACCAGAGGGTCGTACTTGCGGTCGATCGCCCGTTCCTTCATCGGGATCAGGGCGTTGTCCGTGATCCTGATGCCCTCGGGGCACACGTCGGTGCAGCACTTGGTGATGTTGCAGTAGCCGAGGCCGTGTTCGTCCTGGGCGGTGCGCTTGCGGTCCAGGCCCCTCTCAGCCGCCGCGTCCAGGGGATGCATGTCGAGTTCCGCCACCCGCATCAGGAAGCGCGGGCCCGCGAACACCTTCTTGTTCTCCTCGTGGTCGCGCACGACATGGCAGACGTCCTGGCACAGGAAGCACTCGATGCACTTGCGGAACTCCTGCGAGCGGTCCACGTCCTCCTGCTGCATGCGGTACTCGCCCGGGCCCAGGCCGGCGGGCGGCACGAAGGCCGGGACCGCCCGCGCCTTCTGGTAATTGAAGCCCACGTCCGTCACCAGGTCGCGGATCACCGGGAAGGTGCGCAGCGGCGTCACCGTGACCGTCTCGTCCCGGCCGAACACCGACATCCGCGTCATGCACATCAGCCGCGGCCGCCCGTTGATCTCCGCCGAGCACGAACCGCACTTGCCGGCCTTGCAGTTCCAGCGCACGGCGAGGTCGGGCGCCTGGGTGGCCTGCAGACGGTGGATGATGTCCAGCACCACCTCGCCGTCGTTGACCTCGACCGCGAAGTCCTCCAGGCCGCCGCCGCCCACATCGCCCCGCCACACCTTGAAGCGGGCCTCGTAGCTGCTCACTCGTACAGCTCCTCTTCGGTGAGGTACTTGACCAGCTCCTCCTTCTCGAAGAGGGCGAGCAGGTCGGGGCGGATGGGCGGGGTGGTCTCGCGGGTGAGGCTGATCTGGCCGCGGACCGGGTCGGTCGCCGCCAGGCCGCCCGTGGGGTCGGTGAGCCGGCACAGCAGATTGACGCGGCGCCAGGCGCGGTCCATCGTCGGGTGGTCCTCGCGGGTATGGCCCCCGCGCGACTCCGTGCGCTCCAGCGCGGCCCGTGCCACGCACTCGCTGACCAGCAGCATGTTGCGCAGATCGAGGGCGAGGTGCCAGCCCGGGTTGAACTGCCGGTGCCCCTCGACGCCCGCCTTGCGGGCCCGTACCCGCAGCTGTGCCAGCTTCCTGAGCGCCTGCTCCATCTCCCCCTCGCGGCGGATGATGCCGACCAGGTCGTTCATGGTCTGCTGGAGTTCCTGGTGGAGGGTGTACGGGTTCTCCGGCGGACCCGCGTCCTGCTCGCCGGGCCGCGGCCCCTCCGCCGAGAAGGGGCGCAGGGCCTCCGCCGCCGCCGAGTCGACCTGGCCGTCGTCCACGCGGGGGCGCTCGGCCAGTCCGGTCGCGTACCGGGCGGCGTGCAGTCCCGCGCGCCGCCCGAACACCAGCAGGTCGGACAGCGAGTTGCCGCCGAGCCGGTTGGAGCCGTGCATACCGCCGGCCACCTCTCCGGCCGCGTACAGGCCCTCGACCCCGCGGGCCGCCGCGGTGTCGGAGTCGACCGCGATGCCGCCCATCACGTAGTGGCAGGTGGGCCCGACCTCCATGGCCTCGGCGGTGATGTCGACGTCCGCCAGCTCCTTGAACTGGTGGTACATGGACGGCAGCCGGCGCCGGATGACCTCGGCCGGCATACGTGTCGAGACGTCGAGGAAGACTCCGCCGTGCGGGGAGCCGCGGCCCGCCTTCACCTCGGAGTTGATGGCGCGCGCGACCTCGTCACGGGGGAGCAGCTCCGGCGGGCGCCGGTTGTGGTCCGGGTCGTCGTACCAGCGGTCGCCCTCCTCCTCCGACTCCGCGTACTTCTCCTTGAAGACGTCGGGGACGTAGTCGAACATGAACCGCTTGCCCTCGGAGTTCCTGAGCACCCCGCCGTCGCCGCGCACCGACTCGGTGACGAGGATGCCCTTCACCGACGGCGGCCAGACCATGCCCGTGGGATGGAACTGCACGAACTCCATGTTCAGCAGCGGCGCCCCGGCGAGCAGGGCCAGCGCGTGGCCGTCGCCCGTGTACTCCCACGAGTTCGACGTCACCTTGAAGGACTTGCCGATGCCGCCGGTCGCGATCACCACGGCGGGCGCCTCCAGGACGAAGAAGCGCCCGGACTCGCGTTCGTAGGCGAAGACCCCGCAGACCCGGTCGCCCTGCTTCAGGACCCGGGTGACGGTGCACTCCTGGAAGACCTTCAGCCGTGACTCGTAGTCCCCGGTCTCCTTCTCGTCCTCCTGCTGGAGCGAGACCACCTTCTGCTGGAGCGTGCGGATCAGCTCCAGGCCCGTGCGGTCGCCGACGTGCGCGAGGCGCGGATACTCGTGACCGCCGAAGTTGCGCTGCGAGATGCGCCCGTCCTTCGTACGGTCGAAGAGGGCGCCCCAGGTCTCCAGCTCCCAGACCCGGTCCGGGGCCTCCCGCGCGTGCAGCTCGGCCATCCGCCACTGGTTGAGGAACTTGCCGCCCCGCATGGTGTCGCGGAAGTGCACCTGCCAGGAGTCGTGCGGGTTGACGTTGCCCATCGCCGCCGCGATGCCGCCCTCGGCCATCACCGTGTGCGCCTTGCCGAACAGCGACTTGCAGATCACGGCGGTGCGGGCGCCGCGCTCGCGCGCCTCGACGGCGGCCCGCAGACCGGCACCGCCGGCCCCGACCACGACCACGTCCCACTCCTGCCGGTCGATCACGGACATCAGAAGAACCTCGGATCGTCGAAGGCGCCGGACGCCACCAGGTACACGTAGAGATCGGCCAGGGCCACGCTGAACAGGGAGGCCCAGGCCAGCTGCATGTGGCGGGCGTTCATCCTGCTGATGAGCTGCCACGCCCGGTAGCGCACGGGATGCTTGGAGAAGTGCTTGAGCCTGCCCGCGACGATGTGCCGGCAGGAGTGGCAGGAGAGGGTGTACGCCCAGATCAGCACGATGTTCACCAGGAAGACCACGGTGCCCAGGCCCATGTGGCCCCAGCGGTGGTGCTCGTCGCGGAAGGTGAGCACCGTGTCATAGGTGAGGACGCCCGCCACGAGCAGCGCCGCGTAGAAGAAGTACCGGTGGATGTTCTGCAGGATCAGCGGGAAGCGGGTCTCGCCGGTGTACTTCCCGTGCGGTTCGGCCACCGCGCAGGCCGGTGGCGCCATCCAGAAGCCGCGGTAGTAGGCCTTGCGGTAGTAGTAGCAGGTCAGGCGGAAGCCCAGCGGGAAGATCAGGATGATGATCGCCGGGGAGATCGCCCACCAGCCGCCGAAGAGATCGGCGTTGGGTCCCGCCTGCATGGTCTGGCACCGTGTCGCCAGACAGGGCGAGTAGAACGGTGAGACGTAGGGCGCCGCGTAGTAGTCCGCGTCGGCGAAGGCCCGCCAGGTCGAGTACACGACGAAGGCCAGCAGCCCTGCGACGGTGCCGGCCGGGGCCAGCCACCATCGGTCGGAGCGCAGATGCCGGGCGGCGATCGCGGCGCGCGTACCCGTTCGTACGCCGCCGCGGACCGCGTGGGATTCCGTGTCGGGGGGTTCCGTTCCAGTGGCCAACTTGGGACGCACTTTCTTCAGGGGCCCGGTTCGCCTCCGGGGCGCCGGAGTCACCGGCGCGCGCCGTCGGCGCCCGCGCCGGCGGGTTCAGGGGGCGTGGCGGCCCCGGGCGCCGAGACCCTCGTCGTCCGAGTCCGTCCACAGGGTGGTGTCGTACGGGGTGTCGGGGATCGTCACCAGATCGGGCCGCCGGGTCGCGGCGGGCGCGGCCGCGGCCTCGCGCAGCAGCGCCACGCTCTCGCGCAGGTGGTCGGCGTCGGCGCGGACGCGGCGTATGTCGAGCCCGCCGCTTCCCATCTGCTGCTCCAGGCGCCCCACCGACCGGCACAGGTCGTCGAGGCATCGCTGAACCGACGTCAGTTCATCTGACACTGACATGACGTGACCTCACTTCCACGGGTCCCTGGGCCCAAGGCGGCGACGTTCATGCGCCTGCGAGTGTTGCGCGTCACACCAGCCGGTGTGAAGGGACGTGCAGGGATTGGCCGATGCGCGCCGGTGCGTGCGGCGTGCGTTTCGGCTGATGCCCCTGGGGACTGCGCCCCCGGCCCGCCCCCGGCCCGCTCGGGCATTGCTCCGGACGGGTGGGGTTCCCGGGGTCCGCCGCCGTGTCGCTGCATGCTGCCGAAGCCTTTCCTCTTCAGTGGGCCCATACATCTGATCAGCTCCAAATACCCCCAAACCGGATCATAACCCCCGCTCATGCGATGAGCGGCTTCCCGGAGGTAGAGGTAGACGTGATGGCCCACGACGGCGTCGGACCCCGCGCGGTGATGCGCTCGGGCGCGTTCCTCACCGCGGGGATCCTCGCGGTGTCCGCGCTCGCCGCCTGCAGCGCCGACAAGGAGAAGACGAGCAAGCCGGTCGCCGCGCAGGACATCGCCGCGGCCCCCCGCAACCTCGTCGCCGACGGCGGCACCCTGCGCTGGGCCATCGACGCCGTGCCGCAGACCCTGAACACCTTCCAGTCCGACGCCGACGCGGCCACCACCCGCATCGCCGGCGCGGTCCTGCCCTCGATGTTCCGCCTCGACGCGAACGGCCGGCCGCAGCGCGACCCCGACTTCCTCCAGTCCGCGAAGGTCGTCTCGACCGAGCCGAAGCAGGTCGTCGTCTACCGGCTCGACCAGCAGGCCGTCTGGAGCGACGGCCGGGAGGTCGGCGCCGACGACTTCGCCGCCCAGTGGCGCGCCCTGTCCGGCAAGGACAGCGCGTACTGGACCGCCCGCAACGCCGGCTACGACCGCATCGAGAAGATCGAGCGCGGCCGGAACAACGCCGAGGTCAAGGTCACCTTCGCCAAGCCGTACGCCGACTGGCGGTCGCTGTTCTCGCCGCTGTACCCGAAGGACGTCACCGGCACCCCGGACTCCTTCAACGACGGGGCGCGCAGAAACCTCAAGGTCACCGCCGGGCCGTTCGCCCTCAAGGGGGTCGACCACAAGAAGGGCGACGTCACCCTCACCCGCAGTCCGCGCTGGTGGGGCCGGCCCGCCAAGCTCTCCGAGATCGTGCTCGTGGCCGTGCCCCGCGACGAGCGGGCCACGGCCCTCGGGGAGGGCAGGATCGACCTGGCGGACGTCGACCCGGAGGAGGCCGGACGGATCACGCTCGCCGCCCGCGACAAGGGCGCCACCCCCCTGCAGGGCCCCTCCGCCACCGCCGGGGAGGACGGGGAGGGGGGCGCACCGGAGTCCGGGCAGCGGTCCCCCCTGCGCGGCATCGAGATCCGCAAGTCCCTGGAACCCGCCTACATGCAGCTCGCCCTGAACGGCTCCCACGGCCCGCTCGCCGACGAGCGGGTGCGCCGGGCCGTGGCCCGCGCCCTGGACCGCACCGAGCTGGCCGGGCTGGTCCTCAAGCCGCTCGGACTGCCCGTGGTGCCGGTCGGCAGCCACCTGGCGCTCTCGGGACAGGACGCCTACCGCGACGGCAGCGGCTCCCTCGGCCGCCAGGACACCGGGCAGGCGCAGGCCCTGCTGGCCGACGCCGGCTGGGAGCGCGGCGGGGCGGTCCAGGAGCAGAAGAAGGCCGCCGGGCCCGAAGGCGGGAAGGCGTCCGGCTCCGAGGCCGGGGACGGCAAGGCGCCCGGGCGCGACGACCCCCAGGGCCACTCGGACAAGCACGGCGGGCAGCACGCCGACGACCGGGCCGGCAAGCACATCGACGGTGGGCTCCCGCAGGAGCACGGCCGGGAGGGAGGGATGCCGGGCGCCTACGCCCCGAAGGGCACCCCCGCTCCGGGCGCCGCCGCGGCCGGGACGCTCGTCAAGGACGGCAAGCCGCTGCAGCTGCGGTTCGTGCTGCCGTACGGGCCGGGCTCGGGGCCCCTGCGCACCGTCGGCGACCGTATCGCCCGCATGCTGGACAAGGTCGGGATCCGCACGGAGGTCACCAAGGTCCCCGACAACGGCTACTTCAAGGACCACATCGCGGCCGGCGACTACGACCTGGCCCTGTACTCGTGGCCCGTGACCCCCTATCCCGCCACGGACGCCCGGCCGATCTACGCCAAGCCGGTCCCCGGGACGGACGGCTCGCTGAACATCGAGCAGAACTACACCCGCGTCGGCACCGACCAGGTGGACCAGCTCTTCGACCAGGCGATCACCACGCTGGACGACGGCGAGGAGCGGAACCTGCTGCGCAAGGCCGACGCCCGCATCTGGGCCGGCGCGGCCTCGATCCCCCTCTACCAGCGCCCCCAGCTCACGGCCGCCCGCACCACCCTGGCCAACGCCGGCGCGTTCGGCTTCCAGACCCCCGTCTACGAGGACATGGGCTTCCTGAAGAAGGGGGCGCGCCCCGGGCCCGCGGCCAGTCCCACGGCGTCGTAGCCGCCGGGCCGCCTGGTTGTCGGCCGCCCCGCCGTGGGCCGCCGGGTCCGGCCGGGGGTCGGGGTGCCCCCGAGCGACCCGGAAAGCCCGTGCGGCAGCGCACCCCGCGGCCAGTCCCACGGCGTCCCGGCCGCCCCGCCGCCGGCACCCGGGCCCGGACCGGCGGCCGGGCCCCCACCGGGGCTGAGCTGCACCGCAGCGCCCCGGGGAACCCGAACGGCGGCGCACCCGTACCATGGGGTGAGGCCGTGGCATGTTCAGCCCGGCATGGCCCGCGTAACACAGACGTACGCGCAGGCCGTCCTCACCACTCCGGGAGTACGCCACACCATGGCCACGCGCCACGACATCCGCAACGTCGCCATCGTCGCCCACGTCGACCACGGCAAGACGACCATCGTCGACGCCATGCTGAAGCAGGCCGGCGCCTTCGCCGCCCACCAGCTCGACCAGGTCGACGACCGCGTCATGGACTCGAACGACCTGGAGCGTGAGAAGGGCATCACGATCCTCGCCAAGAACACCGCGGTGAAGTACCACCCGAAGGACGGCGGGGAACCGATCACGATCAACATCATCGACACCCCCGGCCACGCCGACTTCGGCGGCGAGGTCGAGCGCGGCCTGT
This sequence comes from Streptomyces sp. PSU-S4-23, assembly GCF_055632315.1. Lineage (NCBI taxonomy): Bacteria > Bacillati > Actinomycetota > Actinomycetes > Kitasatosporales > Streptomycetaceae > Streptomyces > Streptomyces sp. PSU-S4-23. The sequence goes on from NZ_JBVMUU010000002.1 coordinate 5,710,811, forward strand.
CGATGGTCGACGGCGTCGTCCTGCTCGTCGACGCGTCCGAGGGCCCGCTGCCGCAGACCCGCTTCGTGCTGCGCAAGGCGCTGCAGGCCCGGCTGCCCGTCATCCTGTGCATCAACAAGACGGACCGGCCCGACGCCCGTATCGACGAGGTCGTCAACGAGGCGTACGACCTGTTCCTGGACCTCGACGCCGACGAGGACCAGATCGAGTTCCCGATCGTCTACGCCTGCGGCCGCGACGGCATCGCCTCCCTCACCAAGCCGCAGGACGGCACGGTGCCGGCCGACTCCACCAGCCTGGAGCCGTTCTTCTCCACGATCCTGGAGCACATCCCGGCCCCGGTCTACGACGAAAAGACCCCGCTCCAGGCACACGTCACCAACCTGGACGCCGACAACTTCCTCGGCCGCATCGCGCTGCTGCGCGTGGAGCAGGGCGAGCTGCGCAAGGGCCAGACCGTCGCCTGGATCAAGCGCGACGGGACGATCAGCAACGTTCGCATCAGCGAGCTGATGATGACCGAGGCCCTCACCCGCAAGCCCGCCGAGAAGGCGGGGCCGGGTGACATCTGCGCCGTCGCCGGCATCCCCGAGATCATGATCGGCGAGACCCTGGCCGACCCGGAGAACCCGGTCGCGCTGCCGCTGATCACGGTGGACGAGCCTGCGATCTCCATGGTCATCGGCACCAACACCTCGCCGCTGGTCGGCAAGGGCGGCACCGGCAAGGGCGCCAACGTGAAGGCGACCGTCAAGGACCGCAAGGTCACCGCCCGCCAGGTCAAGGACCGCCTCGACCGCGAGATGATCGGCAACGTCTCCCTGCGGGTCCTGGACAGCGAGCGGCCGGACGCCTGGGAGGTCCAGGGCCGCGGTGAACTGGCCCTGGCCATCCTGGTGGAGACGATGCGCCGCGAGGGGTACGAGCTGACGGTCGGCAAGCCGCAGGTCGTCACCAAGGAGGTCGACGGCAAGGTCCACGAGCCGGTCGAACGCATGACGATCGACGTGCCCGAGGAGCACATGGGTGCCGTCACCCAGCTGATGGGCGTCCGCAAGGGCCGTATGGACAACATGTCCAACCACGGCTCCGGCTGGGTGCGCATGGAGTTCGTGGTGCCCTCGCGCGGTCTCATCGGCTTCCGCACCGAGTTCCTGACCGGCACCCGCGGCACGGGTATCGCCCACTCCATCCACGAGGGCCACGAGCCCTGGTTCGGCCCCCTGCAGACCCGCAGCAACGGTTCGCTGGTGGCCGACCGCTCCGGCACCGTCACGGCGTTCGCGATGACGAATCTCCAGGAGCGCGGCACGCTGTTCGTGGAGCCGGGCACCGAGGTGTACGAGGGCATGATCGTCGGCGAGAACTCCCGCTCCGACGACATGGACGTCAACATCACCAAGGAGAAGAAGCTCACCAACATCCGGTCGGCCACGGCGGACATCGCCGAGTCGATCGTGCCGCCGCGCAAGCTGTCGCTGGAGCAGTCCCTGGAGTTCTGCCGCGACGACGAGTGCGTCGAGGTGACCCCGGAGGCCGTCCGCATCCGCAAGGTCGTCCTCGACCAGCGCGAGCGCGCCCGCGCCGCCAGCCGCGCCAAGCACGCCTGATCCAGGCGCGGTTCGGGCTCCCTACCGCCGAAGCCCGGGTGGCCCCATCATGGGGTGCGCCCGGGCTTTCGTGCGTCCGTGGCGCGTGTGGAAGCCGTGACGGCCGTGCCCTCGTGCGGATGGTGCGGAACCAGCCGTCCCCGCGGCCGCGCGCAACCGGTTTTTTCCCGTCCCGCGTGTCCGAAATGCAGAACCCTCGGACCGATAGGTATGTAACACGTCCGTTTCGCGGCCTTCTCTCTCGGATCACTTTGTCCAGATATTGGAAGATCTTCGGGCGAGCTGTGACTGAACCGAGACCTAAAGACTGTGGTCGGCATCTGGCTCATGGCAGATAGTTGGGCGCAACGCTCGGGTCAATGGGTCATGCGCTGTGGGGACAGCGTGGACTCACGAGCAGTGGTGGGGTGTTTGACCTTCCGTCAGGGGTGTCGGAGGGCAGACGGGTACCCCTCCTGTCCGTGCACCGGTTGAGTCAAGGAGGCGGCCACGATGCCAACTACGCGTGTTCATCTGCGGCTTGTCGCGCACCGCGACCGATAGGCAGTCGTCTTTCCTGATCCACGTGGTCCAAGCCGTGGCCCGCCCGTACCCTGTGGCGGTCACCGGCTCGGCGTACCCATGAATTGGACGCATCATGACGAGTCCTCTCGAGACCGAGGGCGGGACATCGGTCGTCGTGGACGACGAGAAGGCAGCGGGGAAGAAGCCCGAGGCCGCACAGCTGGAGGGCCGATCGCCCGGCCGGCTGATGTGGATCCGCTTCAGGCGGGACCGTACCGGGGTGATCTCCGCGTACGTCGTGGGTTTCTTCTTCCTGACGGGGCTGCTCGCCCCGCTGATCGCCAAGCTGTACGGCAAGGACCCGTACACCGTGTACGCGGACGAGCGCCCCGAACTGTTCGACAGCGCGGGCGTGCCCGTCCAGCCCAACGGCGGCATGAGCAGCGAGTTCTGGTTCGGACTCGAGCCCGGCAACGGGTACGACGTCTTCACCAAGCTGATCTACGGCATCCGCACCTCGCTGATGATCTCCTGCGCCGTCACGATCGCCGTCGTGCTCACCGGCATCGTCCTGGGTGTCACGGCGGGTTACCTCGGCGGCAAGGCCGACTACGCCATCAGCCGTGTGATCGACTTCCTGCTCGCCTTCCCGTCGCAGCTGTTCTTCATCGCGAGTATGCCGGTCGTGGTCTCCCTCTTCGTCAGCCCGAGGGATGAGACGCCGACCTATGTCCGCGTGGTTGCGCTGATCGCCGTCCAGTGGGCACTGGGCTGGATGAGCCTTGCCCGGATCCTCCGCGGTACGACCCTGAGTCTGCGGGAACGCGAGTTCATCGAGGCCGCCAAGGTGAGCGGCGCCTCCCCGTGGCGGATCATCCGCAAGGAGATCCTGCCCAACGTGGTCACGCCGCTGCTCGTGCAGGCCACCTATCTGCTGCCCAACTTCGTGACGATCGAGGCGGGTCTGTCCTATCTGGGTGTCGGGATCGTGGAGCCGACGCCCGACTGGGGCCAGATGTTCTCCAAGGCGTCCACGGAGCTGGTGCTCCAGAACGACATCACCTACATGTTCTTCCCCGGCATCTCGATGATCATCTTCGTCGTCGCGTTCAACCTGCTCGGGGATTCGGTCAGGGACGCCTTCGATCCCAAGACGGCGCGCTGACCGCCGGGTTGCGGGCCCGCGCCCCGATTCACGGACGCACCGTCACGGCGGCGTCCAGGCAACTTCACGCAACGCCGCACAACTCCGCGGCACTTGTAAACGCACTGGTGACACACAGATGGGTGGGAAACTGAGTGATGAGTAGGGGCGGACGCCAGGCATACGCCGCAATCTCGGTGCTCGCGGCCGGAGCTCTTGTGCTCACCGGTTGCAGCAAGGGCGGCAGCAGCAGCGACAACAGCAAGAAGGACGACGCGAACGCCAAGCGCCAGCAGTCGTCCATCAGTTTCGGGGACGCCAAGGATTCCACCGGCCCCGCCGCCCCGGTTCCCGGGGCCAAGAGCGGCGGCACGATGGAGGTCCTGCAGCGTGACAGCTACGCCCACCTGGACCCGGGCCAGATCTACGTGTCCGACGAGGGCTCGCTGGCGACCCTGATCCACAGAGGTCTCACCGGCTACAAGGCGACCAGCGACGACGGCAGCAAGCACGAGGTCGTCGGCGACCTGGCCACCGACTCCGGCACCACGACGGACGGCGGCAAGACCTGGAAGTACACGCTCAAGGACGGCATCAAGTTCCAGGACGGGACGCCGATCACCTCCAAGGACGTCCGCCAGAGCATCGAGCGGCTCTTCGCGCCCTTCATCAACCAGGGCCCCAGCTACCTGCAGCAGTGGCTGGCCGACACCCCGGGCGCCGACTACCGCAAGCTGCTCAAGGACGGCCCCTACAAGGGCAAGCACCTGCCGGACAGCATCCTTGAGACGCCGGACGACAAAACCGTCGTCTTCCACTTCAAGAAGCCGCACGCCGACCTGCCGTACGCGCTGGCCATGGCGGGCTACGCGGTGGTGCAGGCCAAGGGCGACACCAAGGAGAAGTACGACAGGGCGCCCGTGGCGTCCGGCCCGTACAAGATCCAGTCCTTCAAGTCGGGCAAGTCGATGGTCCTGGTCAAGAACGACCAGTGGGACCCGAAGACGGACCCGATCCGCCACCAGTACGTGGACCAGTTCAACTTCACCTTCAACCAGCAGTACGAGGCGTCCACCAAGGCGCTGCTGGCCGACAGCGGCGCCGACCAGACCGGCGTCAGCTTCAACAACCAGGTCGACGCGGGCAACCTCTCCAAGGTCCTCAGCGACCCGAAGTTCAAGCCCCGGGTCATCTCCGGCTACCAGCCGTACGTCGGCCAGATGAACATCAACATGAGCCACCCGGCGCTGAAGGACATCAAGATCCGTCAGGCCATCGCCTACGCCCTGCCCATCACGCCGTTCGTGCGCGCCTACGGCGGCAGCGCGGCGATGGAGGTCGCCGGCGGTCTGCTCAGCCCGACCGTCAGCGGCTACGACGCGTCGTTCGACCCCTTCGGCAAGAAGAAGAAGCCGGCGGGTGACCCGGACAAGGCCAAGAAGCTGCTGCAGGAGGCCGGCAAGGTCGGCATGAAGCTGACCTTCGGCTACATCAACACGCCCGAGGGCCAGCAGTACTCCACCGCCATGGCGGCGGGCCTGAAGAAGGCCGGCTTCGACGTCCAGCGCCAGGAGATCCCGGCCGAGACGTACTACGACCAGGTCAGCAAGCTCGACAACAACTACGACATCTTCCACACCGCGTGGGGTGCCGACTGGCCGTCCGCCTCGACCGTGCTCCCGCCGCTGTACGACGGCCGTACGATCGCCGAGGGCGCCCAGAACTACTCGCAGGTCAACGACGCGCACGTGAACAGCGAGATCGACCGCATCAACACCATCACCGACCCGGTGAAGGCCGCGGCCGAGTGGGAGAAGCTGGACAAGTACCTGCTCACGAAGGTCGTGAACGAGGTCCCGACCGGCTACTACAAGCAGGTCCAGATCGCCGGATCCAAGGTCGGCGGCCTGGTCTACGACGACGTGATCGGCGGCGTCGACCCGCGCCGTCTGTACGTCAAGTAATCCGCCATCCGCGCCCGGTGCCCGGTGCGGTCGCCCCACAGGGTGACCGCACCGGGCACGCCCGGCCCGCTGACGTCTGAGAGCTGCCCCTGCCATGCTGCGCTTCATCATCCGCCGGACACTCGGCGCCGCCGTCATCCTCTTCCTGCTGAGCATCATCACGTTCCTGCTCTTCTTCGGGATGCCACGGGACCCGGCGCTGCTGATGTGCGGCAAGACGTGCACGCCGGCCAACCTCGAGAACATCCACCATGTCCTCGGCCTGGACAAGTCCATCCCCGAGCAGTACCTGACCTTCCTGCACAACATGGTCCTGGGCAGCAACGACTTCGACCAGGGTCCGTGCCCGGCCCCGTGCTTCGGGTACTCGTACCACACCAACGAGCAGGTGTGGGGCACCCTGATGGACCGTCTGCCCACCACCGTCTCGCTGACGCTGGGCGCGGCCGTGTGCTTCCTCGTGGTGGGCCTCGGCACCGGCATGCTCGCCGCCTGGAAGCGCGGCACGATGGTCGACAAGACGGTCACGGCCGGCTCGATGGTGCTGAGCTCGATGCAGATCTACTTCCTCGGACCGCTGGCCCTGGCGGCGCTCGTCTACCAGTCGCACCTGTTCGACAAGCCCGCCTACAACGACCTCACCGCCAACCCGGCCACCTGGTTCACGGGCCTGATCATCCCCTGGGTGATCCTCTCCACGATCTTCGCCGCGCAGTACACCCGTATGGCGCGCTCGTCGATGATCGAGCAGCTCCAGGAAGAACATGTGCGCACCGCCCGCGCGAAGGGCATGTCCCGCCGCTACGTCTTCTTCCGCTACGCCTGGCGCGGTTCGCTGATCCCCATCGTGACCATCTTCGGCATCGACCTCGGCTCCCTGCTGGGCGGCGCGATCATCACCGAGTACACCTTCGGCCTCCCGGGACTCGGCCAGCTCGCCGTGCAGGCGGTGTTCTTCAGCGACCTGCCGCTGCTGCTCGGCGTGATGCTGTTCTCCGCCGCCATGATCCTGCTGTTCAACATCATCGTGGATGCCTGCTACGCGTTCATCGACCCGCGTGTGCGGCTCTCCTAGGAGCATTCCGTGACCACAGTGACCAAGGAATCGGGCGCTCCCGCCCCGGCCGGCGCCGGCGCCTTCCTCTCCGTGCGGGACCTGTACGTCAGTTTCCGCACGGAGGACGGCGTCGTCCGCGCCGTGAACGGGCTCTCCTTCGACCTGGAACGGGGCAGGACCCTCGGCATCGTGGGCGAGTCCGGCTCGGGCAAGTCGGTGACCAACCTGACCATCCTCGGGCTGCACAACCCGATGTTCACCACGGTCGACGGCGAGATCGTGCTGGACGGCCAGGAGCTGATCACCGCCCGGGAGTCCGAGCTGGAGAAGCTGCGCGGCAACAAGGTCGCGATGATCTTCCAGGACCCGCTGACCGCGCTGTCGCCCTACTACACGGTGGGCCGGCAGATCGCCGAGCCGTTCATGAAGCACACCGGCGCCTCGAAGCGGGCGGCCTGGGACCGCGCGGTGGAGATGCTCGGCAAGGTCGGCATCCCCAACCCCAAGGAGCGGGCCAAGGACTATCCGCACCAGTTCTCCGGCGGTATGCGCCAGCGCGCGATGATTGCGATGGCGCTGGTCTGCGACCCCGACCTGCTGATCGCCGACGAGCCCACCACGGCCCTCGACGTGACCGTCCAGGCCCAGATCCTCGACCTGCTCAAGGACCTCCAGCAGGAGTTCGGCTCGGCGATCATCTTCATCACGCACGACCTCGGGGTCATCGCCGACATGGCCGACGACATCATGGTGATGTACGCCGGGGAGGCGGTCGAGCGCGGCACGGTCGACGAGGTGCTGAGGTCGCCGCAACACCCCTACACCTGGGGCCTGTTGAACTCCATGCCGCGCCTCGACTCGGACCTCGGCACACCGCTCGCGCCGATCCCCGGGGCACCGCCGTCGTTGCTGAACCCGCCGTCGGGGTGCCGTTTCCACCCCCGGTGCTCCTTCCAGAGCGAGGTGGGCGGCACCCGGTGCGTGGACGAGCCGCCGGTGCTGCCGCCAGGCCGGGGTTCGGCCTGCCACCTCACGGCCGAGCAGAAGCGGACCATCTTCGTCGAGCAGATCAAGCCCCGGTTGCGGTAGGGAGAACACCGTCATGAAGGAAGAGGTCGTGGACCTCACGAAGGACGAGGCCACCCTGCCCGCTCCGCGCGACGAGGCCGCGGGCGCCCCGGGTGAGCCGCTGCTGGTGGTCGAGAACCTGGTCAAGCACTTCCCGGTCAAGGGCGGCTTCCCCATCCGCCGCACGATCGGCGCGGTGCAGGCCGTGGACGGCATCGACCTGACCGTGGGGGTGGGCGAGAGCTTCGGCCTGGTGGGCGAGTCGGGCTGCGGCAAGTCCACCACCGGCCGGCTGATCACCCGCCTGCTGGAGCCCACGGACGGGAAGATCTCCTACCGCGGCCAGGACATCACCCACGCCACCCGCAAGCAGCTCGCGCCGGTCCGCTCCGAGATCCAGATGATCTTCCAGGACCCGTACTCGTCGCTGAACCCGCGGCAGACGGTGGGCAAGATCATCTCCGGTCCGATGGAGATCAACGGCATCAACCCGCCGGGCGGACCGGAGAAGCGCGTCCGTGAACTCCTGGAGATCGTGGGCCTCAACCCGGAGCACTACAACCGCTTCCCGCACGAGTTCTCCGGCGGCCAGCGCCAGCGCATCGGCGTCGCCCGCGCCCTGGCCCTGGAGCCGAAGCTGATCGTCGCGGACGAACCGGTCTCCGCCCTCGACGTCTCCATCCAGGCCCAGGTGGTCAACCTCCTCCAGCAGGTGCAGAAGGACCTGGGCATCGCCTTCCTGTTCATCGCCCACGACCTGGCCGTCGTGCGGCACTTCTCCCAGCGCGTCGCCGTGATGTACCTCGGCAAGATCATCGAGGTCGGCGACCGCGACTCGATCTACCAGCGCCCCCGCCACCCCTACACCCACGCGCTGCTGTCCGCCGTGCCCGAGGTGAGCCTGGACGGCGCCGAGGAGGGCGGGCGCGAGCGGATCCGCCTCGCGGGCGACGTGCCGTCGCCGATCGCGCCGCCGTCCGGCTGCCGCTTCCGCACCCGCTGCTGGAAGGCGCAGGACAAGTGCGCCACGCAGGAGCCGCCGCTGGTCCGGCTCTCCGGCAACCGCGCGGGCCATCTGACGGCCTGCCACTTCCCGGAGGACCCGACGACCGAGGCACGGGACGAGGACATCGTCCTGGACCCGGCACTGGCCGCGCTGGAGGACGCCGCGGAGAACTAGGACTCCCGGGCCGGGCCGGCCACGGTGACGATCTCGGGGCTCGTGGGGGTGAGCGGCCCTCGCCCCCAGTCCCCGTACTGCTCGACGATCGCCAGCCCGGCCCCGGCCAGCGCCTGGGACAGACCCTCGGGCCCGAGGAACCGCAGAGTGCTGCGGCTGACCCGGGGGCGCTCCCAGCCGGTGCCGTCGAAGGTCTCGGTGAACGTCACCCGGTCCCCGTGCACCGGCGTCTCGACCTCGTGCCGGACCCGTACGACGCCGCCGTCGCCGCACGGCACCTCGCGCACCCGGTCCGGGGTCCACGCCTCCCAGGCGCGGGCGGCCGGGTTCCGGGTCTCGAAGACGAACCGCCCTCCGTCGGCGAGGGCCTCGTGCACGGCCCCCAGGCACACCCGTAACTCCTCGTCGCCGACGAGCGCCTGAAAGGCGTGCCCGGTCATCACGACCAGGTCGAAGGCGTCCTGCCAGCGCCGGGAAAGCAGATCGCCGAGCACCCACTCGACATCGGGGGCGCGGCGCCGTGCCTGCACGAGCATCGCGGCGGCGGGATCGAGGCCGCACAGCCGCCCGTCGTGCCCCTTCTCCCGGGCCTGTGCGAGCAGCGCGCCGGTACCGCACCCGATGTCCAGCACGCTCCGCGCGGACATCACGAGCGCCAGGTAGAAGTCGTCACCCGGCCCCCATGGATTGAGGCTGTCGTACAGCCCGGCGAGGGCGGCATCGGTGAACGCGCGGTCGGCCATCGAGGCAGTGTTTCACGTCCGTCCCGCGCCCGAACCGAGATGGGGCGGACTGTACCGGGACTTTGTCGAGACGCGGGCGGGCGCCCGTTTTCGGGCCGGGTTCTTATTCGTTCGACAGCCGACCGCCGCTTCGGGATGCTCCATGGGATGACGCGAACCGACACGCCTCCCGCCTGGGACGAGCGCACACAGCTGACCACCTTCCTCGACTACGTACGCGCCACCGCCCTCGCCAAGTGCGACGGCGTCTCGCCCGAGGACGCCGTGCGGGCGCCGCTGCCCGACTCACCGCTGATGACCCTGTGCGGACTGATCGGTCATCTGCGCTGGGTGGAGTACTACTGGTTGCACGTGGTGTTCCTCGGCGAGCAGGACGAGGCCCCGTACGTCCAGGCCACCGAGGACGACCCAGACCCGGAGATGCGCTTGGCCGTCGAGGTCCCCCTGCCTCAGCTCCTCGCCGAGTACGAGGAGCAGAGCGCCCGCTTCCGCGACCTCGTCGCTGCCCACGACCTGGACACCAGGGCGAAGCGCACCGTCCGCGACGGCTTCCGGGCCGACCTGCGCTGGATCCTCCTGCACCTCATCGAGGAGACCGCCCGCCACAACGGCCACCTGGACATCGTCCGCGAACTGCTCGACGGCACGAAGGGGGTCTGAGCCGACGATGGCAGACACGAACCCGCTCGGGCCGGTCATCCGCAACATCACCTTCGACTGCACCGGCGACCCGTACGATCTCGGCCTGTTCTGGAGCCGGTTGCTGGGCCGCCCCCTGGCCGACGACGACAAGCCGGGCGACCCGGAGGCGGTGATCGCCGACCCGGACGGAGGCCCCGCCCTGCTCTTCGTCCGGGTGCCCGAGGGCAAGTCCGCCAAGAACCGCATCCACCTCGACCTCAGGCCCCGCGGCCGCACCCGCGCACAGGAGGTGGAACGCGCCCTGAGCCTCGGCGCCCGCCGACTCGCGGACCACACCAGCCCGGACGGCAGCGGCTGGATCACCCTCGCCGATCCCGAGGGCAACGAGTTCTGCGTGGAGCGCGGGCAGGACGACTGACGCCCCGGCCGACGCCGGCCTGTCCGTGGCGGCGGGAGGCGGAGGTTCGCCGGAGCGTGGCGATCCCGGTGACCGCGGCCAGAGTCGGGCGTACAGCGCGACGGCCCCCATCAAGGCGGATGGAGGGCCGACCGCCGTTCCCCCGGCGCCGCCGGGGGTACCTTCGGAGTTGTCGAGACCCGAAGGATTCTCCTCATGCCCTACGCGGACGACGCAGCGGGCGAGCGAATCGGGCAGCGCATCGCCGAGGCACGTAAGGCGCGCGGCCTGACACTCGCCGCCCGGGCGGGGAACGGCCCAACCGCCCAGGCACATCTGGACGCCGCGGCGGAGGCCGCTCGGCGGCTCGGGTACGACGGCAATCACTACGGGCTGGAGTTCGGCCCGACCAACGTCGCCATGCACCGGCTCGGGGTCGCTGTGGAGATGCACGACGGACCGGAAGTCGTACGACGTACAAAGCGCATCCGCCTGCCCGCGCACGTGGCTCCGGTCCGAGCGGGCCGCTTCTACATGGACGCCGCGCAGGGCTGGCTGGACTACGGCAATCGGGAGAAGGCATTCGCGGCGCTCCAGGCCGCGCGCCGGATCGCACCCGAGCAGACCCGGAACCATCCACAGGTGCGAGAGACCGTCCAGACCCTGATCCGGCTGGAGCGGTACAGCAAAGAGTCCCTGTCGGGGTTCGCCTCATGGATCGGAGTCGCCTGAGGAGTTTTCACAAGCCGTGAAACTCACGGTGCACGTATCCGAGCAGCATGAACACGCGGACCCCGGCGAGGTGGTGAGACCTCCCGGGGCGTGGCCACAGCTGCGAGGAGCTGCGACATGACGAACCACAACCTGGGCGACTCCTTGTGCGTGCAGGGCCCCCTTCTGGTGCGTGCCGCCACTGAGCAGCACAAGGTTGTGGAACGCGCCCTGAACCTCGGTGCCCCCAACGCGTGGACCACACCCGCCCGGAGCAACCAAAAGGCCCGCACCCCGCGAGGGGCACGGGCCTCCGCCCCGGGAACCGGGCGTCCGGGCTCGGGTCAATGGGCCGTGAAAGCCGGGTTCCGGTGGCCGCGGGCTGACGGAACGGGGTGTGTCAGGCCGCGGCCTCGGGGGCCTCGGTGAGACGCGGTGCCGGGACCGTCTCCTGCGTCTCGGGGTAGTGGCAGGCGGTCAGATGGCCCGGCTTGTTGCCCTCCACCTGCACCAGCGGCGGCGTCTGCGACGCACACTTCTCCGTCGCCTTCCAGCAGCGGGTGCGGAAACGGCAGCCGGACGGCGGGTTCAGCGGAGACGGCACGTCGCCGGTGAGCCGGATGCGCTCGCGGGAGGGCGTGTCCTCGACCGTCGCCTCGGGGACCGCCGACAGCAGGGCGCGCGTATAGGGGTGGCGTGGGTTGCCGTAGAGGTCGTCGCGGTCGGCGATCTCCACGATCCTGCCGAGGTACATGACCGCCACGCGCTGGGAGAAGTGCCGCACGATCGCCAGGTCGTGGGCGATGAACAGGAAGGCGATGTCCAGGTCCTTCTGGAGCTTCTGGAGGAGGTTGACCACCTGGGCCTGGATGGAGACGTCGAGGGCGGAGACCGGTTCGTCCGCGACGATCAGCTTCGGCTCCAGGGCCAGGGCGCGGGCGACGCCGATGCGCTGGCGCTGGCCGCCGGAGAACTCGTGCGGGAAGCGGTTGTAGTGCTCCGGGTTGAGGCCCACGATCTCCAGGAGTTCACGGACGCGCTTCTCCGGTCCGCCCGGCGGGTTGATGCCGTTGATCTCCATCGGACCGGAGACGATCTTGCCCACCGTCTGCCGCGGGTTCAGCGAGGCGTAGGGATCCTGGAAGATCATCTGGATCTCGGAGCGGACCGGGGCGAGCTGCTTGCGGGTGGCGTGGGTGATGTCCTGGCCGCGGTAGGAGATCTTCCCGCCCGTGGGCTCCAGCAGGCGGGTGATCAGCCGGCCGGTGGTGGACTTGCCGCAGCCCGACTCGCCCACCAGGCCGAGGCTCTCTCCCTCGGCCACCTGGAAGTCGAGACCGTCGACGGCCTGGACCGCGCCGATCGTGCGGCGGATGGGGAAGCCTCCCTTGACCGGGAAGTGCTTGGTCAGGCCGGAGACGTCCAGGAGGGGGTTGGAGTTGCTCATGGTCGTGACATCCCGTCTCGTGTACGTCAGTGGGACCGGGGCGCGGCGAAGTCGGAGAAGAGATCGCGACGTTGGGCGGCCGAGAGGTGGCAGGCCGCCCCCCGGCCGTCCGCGAGCGTCAGCACGGGTGCTTCCGTGGAGCACAGCCCGCCGGCGACCTTCTCGGTGAAGGCGCACCGTGGGTGGAAGCGGCAGCCGGACGGCGGGTTCAGCAGCGACGGCGGTGAGCCGGGGATCGGGGTCAGCGGCACGTCGACCGGGCCTTCCAGGCTCGGCATCGAGCTGAGCAGGCCCCAGGTGTAGGGGTGCTGCGGCGTGCTCAGCACCTCCTTCTTGGTGCCCCGCTCCACGCATCGGCCGCCGTACATGACCAGGACGTCGTCCGCGATGTCCGCGATGACGCCGAGGTCGTGGGTGATGAAGATGATGGCCGTGCCGAACTCCTGCTGGAGGTCCTTGAGGAGGTCCATGATCTGCGCCTGGACGGTCACGTCGAGGGCCGTGGTCGGCTCGTCGGCGATCAGCAGCTCGGGGTCGCAGACCAGCGCCATCGCGATCATCGCGCGCTGGCGCATACCGCCGGAGAACTGGTGCGGGTAGTCGTCCACGCGCAGGTCGGGCTGGGGAATGCCGACACGCTTCAGCATCTCGATCGCGCGCTCGCGGGCCTCCTTCTTGGACACCCCGGTGTGCTTGCGGTACGTCTCACCGATCTGCTTGCCGATCGTGTGGTACGGCGAGAGCGAGGCGAGCGCGTCCTGGAAGATCATGGACATCTTGTTGCCGCGCAGCCGCTCCAGCTCCCGCTCGGACGCGGTCAGCAACTCCCGGCCGTCGAGCAGGATCTCGCCGTCGATGGTGGTGCGGGCGGGGTCGTGGAGGCCCAGGATCGTCAGGTTGGTGACGGACTTTCCGGAGCCGGACTCGCCCACGATGCCGAGCGTCTTGCCCTTCGCCAGGTCGAAGGAGAGCCCGTCGACGGCCTTGACGACGCCGTCTTCGGTGGAGAAGTGGACCTTCAGATCCCTGACGGACAGGAAGGGCTGCTGATCGGTGCTCGTCACGGGGACGCTCCTGAGGGTGATGCGGGGGTCGGGTTCGGCGGAGGGTCAGGCGAGCCGGATCCGCGGGTCGATGAGGGCGTAGACGGCATCGACGACGATGTTGAGGAACACGATGGCTCCGGCGGACAGCACGGTCACGCCGAGCAGCATGGGCAGGTCGCTCTTGTCCACGGACTGCACCGCGAGTCGGCCGACACCCTGCAGGCTGAAGGTGTACTCCGTGATGATCGCGCCGCCGATGAGCGTGCCCAGGTCGATGCCGAAGACCGTGACGATCGGGCCCATCGCACCGCGCCAGGCGAACCGGAAGAACACCGAGCGCCGGGACAGGCCCTTGGCACGGGCCGTGCGCACGTAGTCCTCGCTGAGCTGCTCCACCAGCTGGGAGCGGGCCATGCGGGTGTAGTTGGCGGTGAAGATGATGGCGAGGACCAGCCAGGGCAGCAGCAGGCCGGACGCCCAGGCGACCGGGTCGTCGGTGAGGGGCGTGTACGAGGGCTGGTCGAGCAGGTCCAGCTTCGCGACCAGGAAGTACATCGCGACGTAGCCGACGAAGTAGATCTGCAGCGAGGAGCCGAGGAGCGAGGCCGAACTGGCGAGCTTGTCCTGCCACTTGCCCTGCTTGACCGCGGCGAGCATGCCCGTGCCGACACCGAAGACGAGGAAGACGACGGCCGAGCCGAAGGCCAGCGACAGGGTCAGGGGGAGCCGGTCCAGGATCGTGCCGAGGACCGGCTCGCGGTTGGCGAAGGAGTAGCCGAGGCAGGGGGCGTCGCAGTGTCCGAAGCCGGCGTAGTCCCGCCCGACGAAGACGCCCTTGACCCAGTCCCAGTACTGGACCGGGATCGGGTGGTCGATGCCCAGGTTGTGCCGGACCCGCGCGAGCATGTCGGGCGTGCAGTTCTTGCCGCAGGACATCATGGCGGGGTCACGCGGGATGGCGTAGAAGAGCCAGAAGGTGACGGCGCTGATGATCAGCAGGATGACCAGCGCGCCGGTGACTCGGCGGACAAGGAAGCGGAACATGGGGCGTGACTTTCCGGACGGGGCGCCGTCGCCGGGATGGTGAGGGGGGTGGGCCGGTGGGGCGGCCACACGGATGGCCGCCCCGAGTGTCGTGCGCGCTTACTTCATGGCGTAGAGCTTGCAGAGCGCGACGCAGGTGTTGCCCGCGTCGTACACGACGTTGCCGACCTTGGACCCGTACATCCAGTTGCGGATGGAGTGGTAGTCCGGCACCACCGGGGCGAGTTCCATGATCTGGCGGTCGATGGCGCCCCAGGCCTTGTTGGCCGCCTCGGTGTCCGCGATCTTGGAGGCCGCCTCGATGGCCTTGTTCACGCTCGTGTCGTTCAACTGGGCGTAGTTGCTGCGGCCGTCGCCGATGTTGTGGCCGTCCCAGCACGGGTAGAAGACCGAGTAACCGTTCGGCCAGTCCGGGCTCCAGCCGGCGGCGAACACGTCGTAGTCGTTGTCGATCTTGCCGATCTGGGTGTAGAAGGTCGACTTGTCGACCTGCTTGTTGACGACCTGGAAGCCGGCGGCCTCCAGGGCGTTCTTGATGGCCACGGCCTGCTTCACCGCGTTGTCCGACTGCTGGTAGGCGATGACCAGCTTCTGGCCGACCTTGCCGGCCTCCTTCAGCAGGGCCTTGGCCTTGGCGGGGTCGCCACCCGGCTTCTTGTCGGTGCCGTACAGGTCGAACTTCTGGTAGCCGGGGGTCACCGGGCTCAGGATGGTGGTGGCCAGCTCACTGGTGGCCCTGCCGCCGCGGATGGTCTGCAGCTGCTGGTGCGGCCAGGCGTAGTTGATGGCCTGGCGGACCTTGACGTCCTTGATGCGGGTCGTGTTGATCGGCCAGTAGTAGGTGACCGTGTCGACCTCGGTGAGGACGCGCTTCTTGAGCGTGGCGTTGGTGAGGACCTGGGCGATCCGCTCGGCGGCGACCTCGTTGAAGATCGACATCGCGTACTGGTCGTTGCCCTTGTCCGCGACGTAGCGGTCGGTGGAGGCGATCGGCTCGAAGCCGAACTGGAAGACGTACTTGTCCGGGTAGTCGTTGCGGATCGAGTCCGTCTTCGGGTCCCAGTGCTCGTTGCGCACGTACGTCATCGACTTGCCGATCTGACGGCTCTCGATCTTGTAAGGGCCGCAGGAGAACGGGCGCTTGTCGTACTTCTCCTTGGTGTCGTGCTTCTTCGACACCAGGCCGTAACCGCGCATGGCGAGCGTGTAGTTGAAGTCGCCGCGGGCCTCGGTGAGCCGGAAGGTGATGGTCTTGCCGCTGATCTCGATGGAGTCGAGGCTCTTGCCGTCGTAGGGGCCCTGGTACTTGTCGCCGCCCACCAGCCACTGCTGTACGTAGCGCGGGCCCTCGGTGATGAAGGAGGCGAACAGGCGCTCGAAGGTGTGGCGGACGTCGTCCATGGAGACGTCCGAGCCGTCCTCCCACTTCAGGCCGTCCTTGAGGGTGAACGACCAGGTCTTGCCGCCGTCCTTCATGGTGCCGGCGTCGGTGGCGGCGTCGCCGACCAGCGTGCAGCCGCCCTTCTCGTCGATCTTGTAGCCGGTGAGGCCGCGCAGGATCGGGACGGTGATGGCGCCCTCGGTCGAGACGTAGATCTGGGCCGGGTCCATGTGGTCCATGTCGAACTGGTCCAGCGAGTAGATCGTCCCGCCCCTGACCGCACCCTTGACCTCCGGCGCCGGACCGGTCGAGTCGGCCTTGGTGCCCACCGGGATCTCCATGGTCTTGGAGCCGGTCACCGAGGGGGCCTTGTCCTGCGAGGAACCGCCGCCACCGCTGCTGCTGCAGGCGGACAGCAGGGGCGTTGAGGCCGCGGCCACACCGGTGGCGATGAGGAAGTTTCTGCGGGAAAAGGACATGGTGAGCCTGCCTAAGGTGGTCATCGGGACGGATGGGGCCGGCCGGACGTCGTTGAACCCGGCCGGGGTGGGAACGGGCGAGCGCTCGGGGCTACCGCTTGGACTTCGGGTCGAGTGCGTCGCGCACCGAGTCGCCCAGCAGGTTGAAGGCGAGGACGAAGATCACCATCGAGAGGCCCGGGAAGAGCATGAAGGTGAGGTCCTCGGTGTAGAACTGGGCACCACGCTGGATCATGACGCCCCAGTCGGGCGTCGGATCGATGATGCCGACGCCGAGGAAGGCGAGACCCGCCTCCGCGGTCACGAAGGCCGGGAGCATCAGCGTGGACTGGATGATGATCGGGGTCCACAGGTTGGGCAGCAGTTCCCTGAACACGATGCGCATCGGCGACGCGCCCGTGACCTTGGCCGCCTCGACGAACTCCCGCTCGCGCAGGCCGAGTACCTGGCCGCGCAGGAGGCGGGCGATGGAGGCCCAGCCGAAGGCGGAGAGGACCAGGATCAGGGCGGTGGCGCGCAGCCAGGTCGGGATGTCGTCGTCGGGAGCGACGAACAGCCCGTACACGACCGGCATGAAGGCGATGAAGAACAGCGTCGAAGGGAACGACAGCAGGATGTCGATGACCCGGCCGACGAGGTAGTCGGTCCTGCCGCCGAGATAGCCCGCGGTGATGCCGATGACGACGCCGAGCAGTGTGGTGAGCAGGGCGGCGGCCGTGGCGATGCCCAGCGAGGTGCGGATGCCGTAGAGCAGGAACGTGAAGACGTCCCGGCCGAGTTGGGGCTCGATGCCGAACCAGAACTCGGAGCTCATGCCGCCGTTGGGGCCCGTGGGGTACGCGAACGCGTTGAGCAGCTCCGGCCGCTGGCTGGCGTACGTCGTGTACGGGTCCTTGCCGTACAGCTTGGCTATCAGAGGAGCGGTGATCGCGATCAAGAAGAAGAAGATCACGACGTAGGCTGATATGACGCCCGTGCGGTCGCGCTTGAAGCGGCTCCAGGCGAGCCGTCCCGGTGAGCGGCTCTCGCTGCCCTTCGGGGTCGTGGAAGCGGTCGACTTCCCGACGCTCTCGTCGGTCACCTCGAGCGGTGCAGCCGCTGATGGAGTTGGGGGGGTCATGGTGCTCCAGGCCCTGGTGGGGTCAAGGGCTCCGCAGGGAGCTCCCTACGGGCTACGCCGGACTTTTTCAACGCAATTCGTTCACGGTCAATAAATTCTCGGCCGACTTGGCGGCGTCTTTGCGTTTTTTGCTTCCTCTTGATCGTTTTGTAGCTACACGGGTAGCGCGTTGTGATCAATCCGTGTCCTGCGGCGGGCCAACGGGGTGAATCGGTCGATGAGTTCGATATGCGGATGGAAGGATATCGACATGCGCACATCGGGGGCGTTCGGCTGAACGGTTCGGCATCGACGGGCGGCGATCCGTTGCGCGGTCCGGCCGCGGTCCGGGGTGGTGGCGGGGTGCTCGGTGTGCCTGCCATCCGAATGACGCACCCCTCCCGTGGTGCGTATGAATGGGCGTTATGTCGGCCGAGCGCCGATATTGGCCGGTAGCAGACAGCGACAGTGCCCGGCGCCGGAGGCCGGCGCACCCGGAGGAGGCACCGCATGCGTGGAGCCAGGCACGCCAGGTGGGCGGCGGCCGCCGCGGCGGCCGCCCTCGCGATGGCCGCCTGCGGCGGGGGCGCGGACGCCGGCGGCGCCCCCGGAGTGCTCAGCTCCTCCTGGGGCGACCCGCAGAACCCGCTGGAACCGGCCAACACCAACGAGGTCCAGGGCGGCAAGGTCCTCGACATGGTCTTCCGCGGGCTGAAGCGGTACAACCCCAGGACCGGGGCCGCCGAGGACATGCTCGCGGAGAGGATCGAGACCTCGGACTCACGGACCTTCACCATCACCGTGAAGGACGGCTGGACGTTCAGCGACGGGGAGCCCGTCACCGCCGCGTCCTTCGTCGACGCCTGGAACTACGGCGCCAGTCTGCGCAACAACCAGAAGAACGCGTACTTCTTCGGCTACATCGAGGGGTACGACAAGATCCACCCGGAGACCGGCACCCAGACCGCCGACACCCTCTCCGGACTCAGGGTGACCGGGCCCCGCACCTTCACCGTCCGGCTGGGCCAGCGGTTCTCGGCGTTCCCGGACACCCTCGGCTACGCGGCCTTCGCCCCGCTGCCCAGGGCGTTCTTCGACCACCACGCGGCCTGGCTGAAGAGGCCCGTCGGCAACGGCCCGTACCTCATCCGCTCGTACACCAGGGGCTTCATGATGTCCCTCAGGAAGTGGGACGGGTACCCGGGCGAGGACAAGGCGCGCAACAACGGGGTGGACCTGAAGGTCTACACCGACAGCAACACCGCCTACACCGATCTGCTGGCCGGCAACCTCGACCTCGCCGACGACGTGCCCGCCGCGCAGCTCAGGAACGTCAGGGCCGACCTCGGAGACCGGTACATCAACACCCCGGCCGGCATCATCCAGACCCTCGCCTTCCCCTTCTACGACCCGAGGTGGAACAGGCCGGGCACGGAGAAGGTCCGCACGGGACTGTCCATGGCGATCGACCGGGACCAGATCACCCGCACGATCTTCCACGGCACCCGCACCCCGGCCACCGACTGGACCTCCCCGGTGCTCGGCACGACGGGCGGCTTCAAGGACGGGCTGTGCGGCGACGCGTGCAGGTACGACCCGGGCCGGGCCAGAAAGCTGGTCCGGGAGGGCGGCGGGCTGCCCGGCGGACAGGTCAGGATCACCTACAACGCGGACACCGGCTCGCACCGGGAGTGGGTGGACGCCCTCTGCAACTCGATCAACAACGCGCTGGGCGACGACAGGGCCTGCGTCGGCAACCCGGTCGGCACCTTCGCCGACTTCCGCGGTCAGATCGGGAGGCACCGGATGCAGGGGCCGTTCAGGGCCGGATGGCAGATGGACTACCCGCTCATCCAGAACTTCCTGCAGCCGCTCTACTACACGGGCGCCTCCTCCAACGACGGCAAGTGGTCCGACAAGGACTTCGACAGGCTCATCGACCAGGCCAACGCCCAGACCGACCAGGCCGCGTCGGTGCGGCTGTTCCAGCGGGCCGAGGAGGTCGTACGCGACAAGATGGCCGCCATCCCGCTCTGGTACCAGAACGGCAGCGCCGGCTACTCCGCACGCCTCTCCCACGTGGCGCTCAACCCGTTCAGCGTCCCCGTCTACAACGAGATCAGGGTCGGCTGAGCCACCGGCCGCCCCCCGACCCCCGGAGGCCCCATGGGACGGTACGTCGTCCGGCGCCTGCTGCAGATGATCCCGGTCTTCGTCGGCGCCACCCTGCTGATCTTCCTGATGGTGAACGTGATGGGCGACCCCGTCGCCGGCCTGTGCGGCGAGCGGCAGTGCGACCCCGCCACGGCGGCCCAGCTGCGCCGGGAGTTCGGCCTCGACCAGCCCGTGTGGCGGCAGTACCTGACCTACATGGGCAGCGTCTTCACCGGCGACTTCGGCACCGCCTTCAACGGGCAGGAGGTCACCGAGCTGATGGCGACGGCCTTCCCGGTCACCATCCGGCTGACCGTCGTCGCCGTGCTCTTCGAACTCGTCGCCGGGATCGCGCTCGGGGTGCTCACCGGTCTGCGCCGCGGGCGGCCCGTCGACACCTCGGTCCTGCTGCTGACCCTCGTCGTCATCTCGGTGCCCACCTTCGTCACCGGTCTGCTGCTCCAACTGCTGCTCGGCGTCCAATGGGGCTGGATCCGGCCGTCGGTCCCCCCTCAGGCCGCCTTCGACGAACTGATCGTGCCCGGACTCGTCCTCGCGTCCGTCTCCCTCGCCTACGTCACCCGGCTGACCCGGACCTCCATCGCCGAGAACCGGCGGGCCGACTACGTCCGCACGGCCGTCGCCAAGGGGCTGCCGCGCCGCCGCGTGATCACCCGGCATCTGCTGCGCAACTCGCTGATCCCCGTGGTGACCTTCATCGGCACCGACATCGGCGCCCTCATGGGGGGCGCGATCGTCACCGAGCGCATCTTCAACATCCACGGGGTCGGCTACCAGCTCTACCAGGGGATCCTCCGGCAGAACACACAGACGGTCGTCGGCTTCGTGACCGTGCTCGTCCTCGTCTTCCTGGTCGCCAACCTGCTCGTCGACCTCCTGTACGCCGTACTCGACCCGAGGATCCGCTATGCGTGAGCAGCCGTACGAGCCCGAAGGGGCCATCGCCGGGACCGGCATGGGCGCAGGGATGGACCTCGCCGCGAGCGAGGCGACCACCCTGGAACGGAGGCCGTCCGCCGGACCGGGCGGACCCCGGCCCGAGGGGCGGCGGGGGGCGCCGGAGCGCGCCGGAGCCCGGTCCCTGTGGTCCGACGCCTGGCACGACCTGCGCCGCAACCCCGTCTTCATCGGCTCCGGGCTCGTGATCCTCTTCCTCGTCGTCATCTCCCTGTGGCCGTCCCTCATCGCCTCCGGCAACCCCCTCGACTGCCGCCTCTCCAAGGCCCAGGAGGGCTCGGCGCCCGGCCATCCGTTCGGGTACGACGGCCAGGGCTGCGACGTCTACACGCGCACCGTCTACGGCGCCCGCACCTCCGTGACGGTCGGGGTGTGCGCCACGCTCGGCGTCGCGGTCCTCGGCTCGGTCCTGGGGGGACTCGCCGGGTTCTTCGGCGGGGGGTGGGACTCGGTCCTGTCCCGGGTCACCGACGTCTTCTTCGCGATCCCCGTCGTCCTCGGCGGTCTGGTGCTCCTCTCCGTGGTGACCAGCAACACGGTCTGGCCCGTCATCGGGTTCATGGTGCTGCTCGGCTGGCCGCAGATCTCCCGCATCGCCCGCGGCTCGGTCATCACCGTGAAACAGAACGACTACGTGCAGGCCGCCCGCGCGCTCGGCGCCTCCCACTCCCGCATCCTGCTGCGGCACATCGCGCCCAACGCCGTCGCGCCGGTGATCGTGGTGGCGACCATCGCGCTCGGCACCTACATCGCCCTGGAGGCGACCCTGTCGTATCTCGGCGTCGGACTGAAACCGCCGAGCGTGTCCTGGGGGATCGACATCTCCGCCGCCTCCCCCTACATCCGCAACGCCCCGCACGCGCTGCTGTGGCCCTCCGGCGCCCTCGCGGTCACCGTGCTCGCGTTCATCATGCTCGGCGACGCGCTGCGCGACGCCCTCGACCCGAGGCTGAGGTGACGGCCGTGCTGCTGGAAGTGCGTGATCTGCACGTGGAGTTCCGGACCAGGGACGGGATCGCCAGGGCCGTCGGCGGGGTCGGCTACGCCGTGGACGCGGGCGAGACCCTCGCCGTGCTCGGCGAGTCCGGCTGCGGCAAGTCCGTCACCGCACAGGCCGTCATGGGCATCCTCGACACGCCGCCCGGCAGGATCACCCGCGGTGAGGTCCTCTTCCAGGGGCGGGACCTGCTCACCCTCAAGGAGGAGGAGCGGCGCAGGATCCGCGGCGCCCGGATGGCCATGATCTTCCAGGACGCGCTGTCCGCGCTCAACCCCGTGCTCACCGTGGGCGACCAGCTCGGAGAGATGTTCGTCGTGCACCGGGGGATGTCGAGGAAGGACGCGCGCGCCAGGGCCGTGGACCTCATGGACCGGGTCCGCATCCCG
Organism: Streptomyces sp. PSU-S4-23; assembly: GCF_055632315.1. Classification (NCBI taxonomy): domain Bacteria; kingdom Bacillati; phylum Actinomycetota; class Actinomycetes; order Kitasatosporales; family Streptomycetaceae; genus Streptomyces; species Streptomyces sp. PSU-S4-23. The sequence continues at coordinate 5,732,845 of NZ_JBVMUU010000002.1, forward strand.
GCCGCCGCGCAGCGCGTACGGGACTATCCGCACCAGTTCTCCGGCGGCATGCGCCAGCGCATCATGATCGCGATGGCGCTCGCCCTGGAGCCCGCGCTGATCATCGCCGACGAACCCACCACCGCCCTCGACGTCACCGTCCAGGCGCAGGTCATGGACCTGCTCGCGGAGCTGCGGCGCGAGTACCGCATGGGCCTCGTCCTCATCACCCACGACCTGGGCGTCGTCGCGGACGTCGCCGACCGGATCGCCGTCATGTACGCGGGCCGGATCGTCGAGTCCGCCCCCGTGCACGACATCTACAAGGCGCCCGCCCACCCCTACACCCGGGGCCTGCTCGACTCCATCCCGCGCCTCGACCGCAAGGGCCGCCGGCTGACCGCCATCAAGGGCCAGCCGCCGAACCTCGTCGCCGTCCCGCCCGGCTGCGCCTTCCACCCCCGCTGCCCCCTCGCCCGGGACGTGTGCCGGACCGATGTGCCGCCGCCGTACGAGGTCTCCGAGGGCCGGGTGAGCGCCTGCCACTTCTGGAGGGAGTGCCTGCATGGCCGGGACTGAGCCGATTCTGGAGGTCGGCGGGCTGGTCAAGCACTACCCGCTCACCCGGGGCGTCCTCTTCAGGAAGCAGATCGGCGCGGTCAGGGCGGTCGACGGCGTCGACCTCGCCCTCGGCCGGGGCGAGACCCTCGGGATCGTCGGCGAGTCCGGCTGCGGCAAGTCCACCCTCGCCCGGCTGCTGGTCAACCTGGAGTCGCCGACGGCCGGTTCGATCAGGTACAAGGGCGAGGACATCACCGGTCTGTCCGGGCGCGCGCTCAAAACGGTGCGGCGCAACATCCAGATGGTGTTCCAGGACCCGTACACCTCCCTCAACCCCCGCATGACCGTGGGCGACATCGTCGGGGAGCCCTACGAGATCCACCCCGAGGCGGCGCCCAAGGGGGACCGGCGGCGGAGGGTGCGGGAACTGCTCGACGTGGTCGGGCTCGACCCGGACTACGTGGGCCGCTATCCGCACCAGTTCTCCGGCGGCCAGCGCCAGCGCATCGGCATCGCCCGGGGACTGGCACTGCGCCCGGAGATCATCGTCGCCGACGAGCCGGTCTCCGCGCTCGACGTGTCCGTGCAGGCCCAGGTGATCAACCTGATGGCACGGCTGCAGGACGAGTTCGGCCTGTCGTACGTCTTCATCGCGCACGACCTGTCGATCGTGCGGCACATCTCCGACCGGGTCGCGGTGATGTACCTCGGACGGATCGTGGAGAGGGGCAGGGACGCGGAGATCTACGACCATCCGACGCACCCCTACACCCAGGCGCTGCTGTCCGCGGTGCCCGTGCCCGACCCGGAGGCGCGGCGGCGCCGGGAGCGGATCCTGCTCAGCGGCGACGTGCCCTCCCCGACGGACATCCCCTCCGGCTGCCGCTTCCGCACACGCTGCTGGAAGGCCCGGGAGCGGTGCGCCCTGGAGGTGCCGGCGCTCGCGGTGCCCGAGGAGTTCCGCTTCGCGACGGGGCCGGCCGCGCACGACTCGGCGTGCCACTTCGCGGAGGAGAAGAGGCCGGTGCCGCCGCGGGATCCGGGGCGGGAGCCGTCGGAGGAGCCCGCGTAACCGCACAAAGCCGTACGAAGTGCGTTAACGCGCAGGCAACTTGACCGACGCGGTTCCGATATACGGACGCAGCACAGTGAACAGCGTACGGCCGTGCGGGTGCCGTAAACGGGCCGGGGTGCCGCCATGTCACCCCGGCCCGTTCTTTGCGGCTGAACCGGCGCCGCTCTCTCGGCTCAGCCCAGGCCGAGAGCGCGCCGCAGGAAGTCCCGCTGGAGCAGCAGCAGGTTCTCGGCGACCGTTTCCTGCGGGGTCATATGGGTGACCCCGGACAGCGGCAGCACCTCGTGCGGGCGGCCCGCGGCCAGCAGGGCGGAGGACAGGCGCAGGGAGTGGGCCACCACCACGTTGTCGTCCGCGAGACCGTGGATGATCATCATGGGCCGGGCCGGCTCCGCGGCGTCCACCAGGCCCGCGTCGTCGATCAGGGAGTTGCGGCGGTAAACCTCGGGCTGCCGGTCCGGGTGCCCCAGGTAGCGCTCCTGGTAGTGGGTGTCGTACAGCCGCAGGTCCGTCACCGGGGCGCCGACCACGGCGGCGTGGAACACGTCCGGGCGGCGCAGTACCGCGAGCGCCGCCAGATAGCCGCCGAAGGACCAGCCGCGGATCGCGACCCGGGTCAGATCGAGCGGGAAGTCGCCCGCCAGCGCGTGCAGCGCGTCGACCTGGTCCTGGAGCACCACCGCCGCCAGGTCGTCCTTCACCGCCTTCTCCCAGGCGGGGGAGCGGCCCGGCGTGCCCCGTCCGTCCGCGACGACCACCGCGAAGCCCTGGTCGGCGAACCACTGCGAGGTCAGCATCGGATTGTGGGCGGCCACCACGCGCTGCGCGTGCGGGCCGCCATAGGGGTCCAGGAGGACGGGCAGGGAGGTGTCACCGGAGTAGTCCGTAGGCATAAGCACGGCGCATGGAATTCGGCGTGCGCCCCCCTGGGTGAGCGTGACGCGCGGGGACAGACCGGGATGTTCCGCGTAGGACGCCACGGTTGCCGCCGGCTTGCCGTTGTGCAGCACCTGCACCTGGGCGCCCGCGCGGTCCGGTACCGAGGACACCAGCACGGTCACGCCCCCGGCCCGCACCGCCGAGTGCACACCCGGACCCTGCGACACGCGCTCCACGCCGAGTTCGTTGACACGGTACACATGGGCCTCGCCGATCTCCGGATCGGCGGCCGCCTCGCCCGCCGACGCCGAGACCAGCACGTCGTCGGCGGACACGTCCAGCACCGCCCGTACGTGCAACTGCGGTCCCGTCAGCGGCCGTTCGCCCACCGTCAGGACGCGTGCACCGCCCTCGTCGGCGATCCGCACCAGCTGTCCGGAGGGGCTCCAGCACGGCACCCCGGGGAAAAGTTCAAGCCAATGTGGATCTTCATCGGCGTGCACCATCCGGGTCGCCCCGGTGTCCGGGTCCACGGCCAGGTAGAGCAGGCTGCGCTGGTCGCGCGCCTGCACCAGGATCAGCGGCGCACCCGCCGCTGACCAGTGCACACGCGCCAGGTACGGGTAGCCCGCACGGTCCCAGACGACCTCCGTGCGCACCCCGTCGAGGCCCAGCACGAACAGGCGCACCTCCGCGTTGTCGGTGCCCGCCGCCGGATAGGCGACCGGCTGCGGCCGGCGGTCCGGATGCGCCGGGTCGGAGATCCACCACCGGCGCACCGGCGCGTCGTCCACGCGCGCGACGAGCAGCCGGTCGGAGTCCGGAGACCACCAGAAGCCCCGCGAACGGTCCATCTCCTCGGCCGCGATGAACTCGGCCGATCCGTAGGAGACCGACTCCGACTCCGGCTCCGCGAGCGCGCGGTCGCCCTCGCCCTCGGCGCCGGTCACGCGCAGCGCGCCCCGGGTGACGTACGCGATGTGCCGCCCGTCGGGGGCCGGGCGGGGGTCGACCACCGGTCCGGGCACGGGCAGTTCCCGTGTCGTGCCCGCCCGCAGCTCCGCCGTGAAAAGCCGCCCTGACAAGGCGAAAGAGGCCAACTCCACCGCGTTGTCGGTGGCGTAGCCGACGATGCCGGCGCCGCCCTCGCGGCTGCGTTCCCGGCGGGCGCGCTCCTCGGGCGGCAACTGCTCGGCGGCGCCCCCCAGGAGCGTTTCCGGATCGGCCCCCGGGCGCTCGGTGCCGTCCGCCATGTCGAGGACCCACAACCGGTGCGCCCGGTCCGTTCCGGACGCGGACCGCAGGAACACGACACGGGAACCATCGGGCGCGACGGTGAACGCACGCGGCGCGCCGAGCGTGAACCGCTGGGTCCGCGCGTGCCGTCGGGGGAAGGAAGCAGACTCGGTCGTCATGCCTTGACCATATTGGCCATGCGCCCCCTTGTGCGGCCGTGCGCCGATCGATGCGCGCGTACGGATAGTTATGATCACTAGCGCATCGTGGGTATGAACCCGCTGGCATCTGCGTGGACTCGTCCGCCTGGACATGTCCGCACGGATTCGTTACCCCCATAGTCCGACCCCCGCGCTCCTGTGGATCTCTGGAGGTGAGCCGCCGTGGCACTCTCGATTTCGGTGGTGGTGCTGCTGGCAATCATCGTCTTCCTCCTGGTGAAGAAGTCAGGACTGAAGACGGGGCATGCCGTCGTGTGCATGCTGCTCGGGTTCTACCTCGCCTCCTCGACCGTCGCCCCGACGATCAGTGAGCTGACGACCAACATCGCGGGGATGATCGGGAGCATCAAGTTCTGACCCCGGCCCGGTAGGGCGTGCGGCGCCGCTCGCCTCGTAGGGTGGACGCCATGAGGGACCTACCCGACCGGCGTCTGCTCCTGGTGCACGCGCACCCGGACGACGAGTCGATCAACAATGGCGCGACCATGGCCAAGTACGCGGCCGAGGGCGCCCGGGTGACGCTGGTGACCTGCACCCTCGGCGAGGAGGGCGAGGTCATCCCGCCCGCGCTCGGGCATCTCGCGCCCGGCCGCAGCGACGCCCTGGGCCCGCACCGCGCCGGCGAACTGGCCGCCGCGATGCGCGAACTCGGCGTCACCGACCACCGCTTCCTGGGCGGCCCGGGTCGCTACCGCGACTCCGGGATGATGGGCACCCCGCAGAACCACCGCCCCGGCGCCTTCTGGTCCGCCGTACCCGACGAGGCGGCCGCTCACCTCGTGGCGGTCGTCCGGGAGGTCCGCCCCCAGGTCCTGGTCACCTACGACCCGGACGGCGGCTACGGCCACCCGGACCACATCCAGGCCCATCGCGTCGCCGTGCGCGCCGCCGAGCTGGCCGCCGACCCCGGCTTCCGGCCGGATCTCGGGTCGCCCTGGGAGATCGCCAAGATCTACTGGAACCGGGTGCCGCGCCCGGTCGCGCAGGCCGCGTTCGCCCGGCTCGGCGAGGCGCTCGACAAGACCCCCTTCGCCAAGGCCGCGGCCATCGAGGACATCCCCGGCGTGGTCGACGAGGCGGTCGTCACCACGGAGATCGACGGCACGGCGTTCGCTGCCGCGAAGGCCGCCGCGATGCGGGCGCACGCCACGCAGATCGAGGTCGCCGAGCCGTGGTTCGCCCTCTCCAACGCCTTGGCGCAGCCCCTGTTCACCACGGAGTACTACCAACTGGTGCGCGGCGGGCGAGCCGAGGCCGGCGTTTCCCCGGCCGGAGCCCGGGCAGGCGCCGAGGACCGGGAGACGGACCTGTTCCAGGGAGTGGCCCCATGAGCTCGACGGGCAGACAGCAGAACGCGCTCGCACAGCCGCTGAGCGCCCCCTCGGGCGGGCGGATCGCCGTGTACCTGGGCCTCTTCCTGCTGGGCGCGGTGGTCGGCGCGGCGGGCGGCCTGGTCCAGTCCGGCTGGTTCCCCGGCGGACTGCTGCTCGCGCTCGCCGGCGCGGCCGGACTCTTCGTCGGCGGCGCACTGACCACCGGGGTACGGGCCGGGGCCCTCGCGCCCGCCGCCGGGTGGATGATCGCCGTGATCCTGCTCACCGCCAGCCGCCCGGAGGGGGACTTCCTGTTCGGCGCGGGTCTCGGCTCGTACCTCTTCCTGCTCGGCGGCATGGGCGTCGCTGTGATCTGCGCCACTCTTGCCCCGGGGTGGAAACCCCGGGACTCGGGCGCCCGACTTGGCAAGTGACGTACCACTTCGTCTCCGGGGCGCGGGATGTCCGCCCGCGAAACACGGCGCGTGCGTGGGGGTCCCGTGCGGGTTTCCCCGGCGGACGCGGTCTACGGGCCGCGAGCGGCCAGTATGGTGGTGCGCGCCGCCGAGCCTCCCCCAAGTTCTCGGCTTCGTTCGAGCGGGGGGAATTCCCACCTGTTGAGGTCGAAACAGGCGGTGGAGCCAACTGGGAGAACCTGCCTTGAGTCGTGAAACTGACAGTTCGTCCGCCGGGCCCAACGGGCGGGGCGGAGCCGCTTACCCGTCGGGGACGCCGCCGTACGGGACCCCCATGGCTTCCGAGAGCGGCCTCGACGCGAGCCGCGCGGCCGCGCAGCCGGAGGAGCGCAAGACCGAGACCACGCTGACGACCCGGATCCGGATCAACATCCCCGGCTCGCGGCCCATTCCGCCGGTCGTCGTGCGCAAGCCCGTCGCGGAGGCCGACACCGCGGACGACACGGGCGGCGACGTACAGCTCCAGGCCACCGGCCCGGTGAGCGCGCTCAGCGCCCTGGACACCTCCGCCGAGCCCGCGGCGCCGGCCGGGGAGAAGACCAGCGACTGGTTCGCACCCCGCAAGCCCTCGTCCGGCAAGGGACAGCCGGGCGGCGGGCCGGCCAACGGCGCCGGAGCGGCCGGGGCTTCGGGCATACAAGGCGCCAACGGAGCATCAGGCGCGCCCGGCGGCCCCGGCCCGGGCGATTTCCGCCCCGGTGCTCCGGGCGCGAACGGCACGGGTGGTGCGCGCCCCGGCGCTTCCGGTACGCCGGGCGCCCTGGGCGCCCGGCCCGGAGGCGGCCCGGGCGGCGGCGCAGGCCCGCTCGGCGCGGGCCCCGGCGGTACGAACGGCCAGGGGCTTCCGAGCGCCACCGGCGCGGGACCCGTCGCTCCCGGCCACGGCGGCGGCACCGGCTCCTTCGACGTCTCCGACGCGGTGGCGGCCAGCACCGCCTCGTTCCCGGCCATCGGCGCCGACGACACCGAGCCCCGCCGCGACGAGCTCCCCTATTTCGCCGAGGCGGGCCAGGGCGGCCCGTCCGGACCCACCGCGGGCCCCGTCACCGGCACGAGCCCCGGCGGGCCGGGTCTCCTGCCACCAGGCGCCCAGGGCGCGCCCGGCGCGGGCCGGCTCGGCGCCGGCGCACCGGGATCCGCCGCGGCCCAGGGCCGGCCCGGCGGCGGGCTCAGCGACGACACCGCGATCCTCACCCCGCAGAAGCCCGCCCCCGAGCCGGGTGGCCCGGGCTTCGGCACCCCCGGCGACAACGTCTCCGGGCACACCGTCACCAGCGGTATCCCCGTCGTTCCGCCCGGCGCCCAGATCGGGCCCTTCACGGGCTCCCACCCCGGCGGCCCGGTGCCGCACACCCCCCCGAAGCTGCCCGACCCGCCCAGGACCCAGAACTCCGCCGGCGCGCGGCCGGCCCAGAAGAAGGGCCGCAGCAAACTGGTGCTCCTGGCCGGCGGCGTCTTCGCCGTCGCGGGCATCGCCTACGGCGCCGGGCTGCTGATGAACCACTCCGACGTGCCCAAGGGCACCACCGTCCTCGGCGTCGACATCGGCGGCGGCACCCGCGACGAGGCGATCCAGAAGCTCGACGCCGCGCTCGGGGCCCGCACCGACAAGCCGCTGCAGCTGTCGGTCGACGGCAAGCAGGTCTCCCTGCGGCCCGACCAGGCGGGTCTCCAGCTCGACAGCAAGGCCACCGTCGCCGCCGCCGCGAAGAGCGACTACAACCCGGTGTCGGTGATCGGCTCCCTGTTCGGGCAGGAGCGCGTCGTCGAGCCCGTGATGCCCGTCGACGAGGAGAAGCTGCAGGCCGCCCTGGAGCGCGCCGCGGGCGGCTCCGGCTCCATGACCGAGGGCACGATCAGGTTCGAGTCCGGCAAGGCGGTCGCCGTGTACGGCAAGGCGGGCAAGGGCATCGACGTGGCGGCCTCGGCCACGGCCGTCGAGCAGGCGTACCGCACCCAGGTGGAGACCGACAACGGCACGCCCGTGAAGGTGCCCACGACCACCCGGCAGCCGGCTGTCTCCAACGACGAGGTCGACCGGATGATGAAGGCGTTCGCACAGCCGGCGATGTCGGCCCCGGTGACCGTGCGGACGGACGCGGCGCACTCCGTGCTGATGAGTCCGCAGAAGTCGCTGTGGAAGTTCCTCAGGGTGACGGCTGTCAACGGCAAGCTGGTCGACAAGCCCGACCTGGCCGCCCTGAAGGGGCTCTACGGTCAGACGTTCGACGGTGTGCTCATCGCCCGGGCCAACGGGAAGAAGACGCCCGTGACACCCGAGGACGTCTACGGCGCCCTGCGCCAGGCGCTGATGAGCACGACCAACCGGGTCGCCGTCATTGACACGAACCCGAGCTGAGCACCGGCGCCGCCCCCGGGGGGCGCCCACCGGGCGCCCCCGCAGCCGTGTCACCCGATCCGCATGACATCTGTCATCCCGCAGCCGGGATGCCCGGCACTGCCGGGCCCCGGCCGCGGTGGCCACCATGGACGCCATGACGACGACAGCGGCGACCACCGTCACCCCGGTGGTCGGGTTCGACCAGGTGAGCAAGACGTACGGGACCGTACGGGTACCGGGTCGCCGACGTCCTCGCCCGCGCGGGCATCACCCAGATCGCCGACCGCAAGGTCGACAAGCTCTCCGGCGGCCAGGTCCTGGGGGTGCCCCCAGGCCCTCAAGGCACTGGGGGAGCGTCCGCTTCGCCCTCGCCACCGCCGGCGCCAGCGACCTGATCGTGCTCGACGAGCCCACCACCGGCATGGACGTCTCCGCCCGCCAGGCGTTCTGGGCCACCGTGCGGGAGCAGGCCGACCAGGGGCGTACGGTCCTGTTCGCCACGCACTGCCTCGAAGAGGCCGACGCGATCGCGGACCGTGTGCTCGTGCTGCACCGCGGGCGGCTCCTCGCCGACGGCACCGCGGCCGAGATCAAGGCGAAGGCCGGCGCCCGCCGGGTCGCCTTCGACCTCCAGGGCCCGATCGACGAGGCCGCCCTGCGCGCGCTGCCCTTCCTGAACGCCGTCGACGCCTTGGGCCCGGGCGGCTACGCGGATCGCGTCCGCGGTCCGTTCCAGGCGGGCAGGTTCCCTGCACCGACTGAGCGAGGGCACGGCCAGAGGCTGCGGGGAGGCCCTGGCCCATCACTCCGGTGGAACAGGGGCCCCGCACGCCGGCGCCGCACCACGCGCCCAGCTCGCATCGGCGACGTGGCTGCCCACGCACGCCTACGCCCCCTGGGACAGGCGATCGAACAGAGCCGGGCCCCGCACGCCGCGGACCTCGCCGTCCTCGCCGTCCTCGCCGTCCTCGTCGTCCTCGTCGTCCTCGTCGTCTCCTTCGTGGTGTTCGCGGGTGGAGCGGCCTGGCTGTACCGGAAGGACACGCTGAAGGCGTGAGCGCCATGACGGAAGACCTGTGGACGGAAGAGGCCCGGACGGAGCGCCTGATGCGCATGGGGCAGTCGCCCCGCAACGCGCGCGAGGTCCTGCGCAAGTCGCTGTGGGTCGGCGTCTGGACCGTGTTCCTCAGCTCGCCCGTTCAGGACCTGGCCTCCGGCCGCCACACCACCGGCGGCACCGTGGCGGGCTGGCTGGGCCTGGCGGCCTTCGTCGGCGGCTATCTGACGCTGGTCTTCCGGAACCTGGGCCGTCCGTTCTCCCGGCGGTTCGTCGTCGGCGTCGTCGGCGTCATCGGCGTCATCGGCGTCATCGTCGTCCTCGCCGTGCTCGCCGTCGCGCTGTGCCTCACGCTCGGCCCGCACTGGCTCGGCCTGTTCGTGTACGTCTCCGTCGCCTGCGGGGCGACCCTGCCGCTGCGGGCGGCGTACTGGGCGATCCCGGCGACGGCCACCGTGATGCTGCTCGTCGGGCTGCACACCGGCGAGAAGGACGCGCGGAACCTGGTCCTGCTGGTGCTGCTCATCGGCTACGCCATGACCGGTGTCGGTCAACTGGTCCGCACCACGACCGAGTTGCGCAGGGCCCGTGCCACCGTCGCCCAGCTCGCCGCCAACGAGGAACGGCTGCGGCTCGCCCGTGACCTGCACGACCTGCTCGGCCACTCCCTCTCCCTGATCACGCTGAAGAGCGAGCTGGCGGGCCGGATGCTCCCCGGCCACCCGGAAAAGGCGGCCCAGCAGGTCGCCGACATCGAGAAGGTCAGCCGCCAGGCCCTGGTCGACGTCCGCGAGGCCGTGACCGGCTACCGGCGGCCCCGCCTGTCCGCGGAACTCGCGGGCGCCCAGGTCGCGTTGACGGCGGCCGGAGTCATCGCCCGGCTGCCCGCCGAGCCGGACCTCGCCGGGGTCCCCGAGGAGAGCGAGTCGGTGCTGGCCTGGGCGCTGCGCGAGGCGGTCACCAATGTCGTGCGGCACAGCGGGGCCCGGCGCTGCGCGGTGGAGCTGGTGTCCCGCCAGACCCTCGACGGCCCGATGCTGGAGCTGGTGGTGGAGGACGACGGCTCGGGCGGTCCGGGCGGCGGTCCGGGCAACGGGCTGACGGGACTGAGGGAGCGCCTGGAGAAGGCCGGCGGGACGCTGGAGGCGGGAGGTGCGAAGAGGGGGTTCAGGCTCGCCGCGCGGGTGCCGGTGACGGCCGGGACGGCCGTGCCCGGGAACGCCGTAGGATCCGGGGGATGAGCCGCACGATCAAGGTCCTGCTCGCCGAGGACCAGTCGATGGTCCGGGAGGCGCTGGCCGCGCTGCTCGGCCTGGAGGAGGACATCGAGGTCGTCGCCCAGGCCGCCCGCGGGGACGAGGTGCTGGCGGCCGCGCGCGCCCACGAGGTGGACGTGGCGCTGCTCGACATCGAGATGCCCGGCGCCACCGGCATCGAGGTGACCGCCGAGCTGCAACGGGAGCTGCCGGAGCTCAAGGTGGTCGTCCTCACCACGTTCGGGCGCCCCGGCCATCTTCGCTCCGCGATGGAGGCGGGCGCCGCCGCCTTCCTGGTGAAGGACGCGCCCGCGGCCCAACTCGCCGCGGCGGTGCGGAAGGTGCTCGCCGGGGAACGCGTCATCGATCCCACGCTGGCGGCGGCCGCCCTGGCCGACGGCGCCAACCCGCTGACCGACCGCGAACGCGAGGTACTGCGCGCGGCGGCCGACGGCTCGACCAACGCGGAACTGGCCGCGGCCCTGCACCTGTCCCAGGGCACGGTCCGCAACTACCTCTCCACGGCGATCCAGAAACTGGCCGTCCGCAACAGGGCGGAGGCGGTCCGCATCGCCCGGGAGAAGGGCTGGCTTTGACGCCCTCTCCTGCCCGAGGGCAGGAGATTCCGGTCCGTACCGCTCCGCGGTACCACCTCGGGTTCCTGTTTCACGGGCCACTGCCGTCCGGTGAGGGGCGGTCCTACACGGCCTCCGCAGGCCTGACTTCCCGCCCGTCCGGCGGTAGGTCCGTCAACTCCGTTGTCGGACCACGCGATCCTAGCCGTGCTTCCGCGGCCCTTCGGGCCGCTACGGGCAGGACGCCCTAGGACTCCACCTTGGAGGGTGGAGCGCCGGGCAAGTGTTCGGTAGCGGTCGACAGCACCCCCTGCCCGCCCCGGACCCGGCACCCGCCCCCGGTGCCCGCTCAGTTGAGCCGCGCCCGGGCCGCCCGCGCCTGCCCCCGCACCCGTTCGGCGGCCGTCTCGTCCACGGCCGACACCAGCTCGGCGTACGCGTCGAGCTCCGCAGCCCCTCGCAGGAAGTCGCCGCGCTGGACGAGGAGCTGGGCGTGCTCGTGGCGCAGCCGCGCCGGATGCGACGGCAGCAGCAGCGACAACTCGACGGCCCACAGGGCCACATCCGACCGTTCGGGCCGGGCGGCGGCCCATGCGCGGATGTTGTTGAGGATCCGCAGCACGACGTCGAGCGGATCGGCGGGCGTGAGCATCGACGGGTCGAGCGGCGCGCCCGTGGCCCCCGCGACCAGCAGCTCGGCGTCGCTTCCCGTCAGCACCCGGCCGCCGTCGAAGGGGTCGGCCAGCACCTGGTCCTCCGCCGGCCCGAACCCGACGACGAAGTGCCCGGGCAGGGCGACCCCGTACACCGGCGCTCCCGCCCGCCGCGCTACTTCCATCCACACCACCGACAGCAGGATCGGCAGCCCGCGGCGCCGCCGCAGCACCTCGTGCAGCAGCGAGGACTCCAGGCGCTGGTAGTCCGCGGCCGAGCCGTGGAAGCCGCAGCGCCCGCCGAGGACGTCCGCGAGCGCGGCGGCCCAGGCCCGCGGCCCGCCCGGCGCGAACGGCAGCAGCCCGGCCAGCCGGTCCAGCTCGATCTGCGCGGCGTCCATCCCGGCCTCGTCCAGCGTCCCGTCCGCCGCCGCGCCCACGAGCAGGCACAGGGTCACGAGATCGGGCCGTTCGGAGCGCGCCTCGTCGCCGAACCGCCGCCGCACCTCGTCGGCCCGCTCCGGCTCCGGGGGATGGGGAGGACGCATGGCAGTCCCGGCACCTCTCACGCCGCCGGCGCCGGGCCGGCGGCCGCCGCGCCACCCGCGTCCGGTCCGCGGGGGCTGTCCGGCTCCCTGTAGTGGTGATACGCGTGATGTGCCCGGAAGCCCAGCTTCGTGTACAGCACCCGCGCACCCTCATTGTCCGTCTCCACCTGGAGCCAGGCAGCCGAGGCGCCCTCCTGAAGGGCCTGCCGGGCCAGCGCCGCCATCACGGCCGAGGCCAGCCCCTGGCGGCGCCGGGCGGGGTCCACCTCGACCGCCGCGAAACCGGCCCACCGCCCGTCCACCACACACCGGCCGATCGCCGCCGGAGGGGCACCCGGCGCGCCCGGCACCGTCGCGAACCACACCGAGGGCCCGCCGCTCAGCACCTTCAGGGCCACCTCGCTCATGCCCCCCCGCCGGTAACGGGCGAGCCATGCCGCCTCGGCCGTGCGTGAGAGCACGACACCGGGGGCGTCACGGTCGGCCACCGGCGCCAGTGGCCCGGTCCACAGCTCGGCGGTCACCTCCCGCGTCCACCCGCGTGCCGCCAGCTGGGCGCACAGCGACTCCTGCGTGCCCTCGGCCCCGGTCGCCGTCTGCACGTACGCGGGCAGGCCCCGGGCCGCGTACCAGCGCCGTACGACCGCCAGAGCCTCGTCCAGCGGCAGTCCGGGGTCGCCGAGCGGCAGCACCGAGTTGGCCCGGCGGGTGAACCCCGAGGCGGCGCGCAGCTCCCACGCGCCGAGCCGGTCCCGCTCCACCGGCTGCCAGGCCCGGCCGGTGATCCGCACCAGCTCCCCGTACGAGGCGGCAGGACCCCGCCGGCGGACGGGTGCCGCGGGAACCACCTTGGCCGCGACCAGCGAGGACTCCTCGATGCGGACGCTCTCCCCGTCCCGCCGTGTGATCAGCAGCACACCGCCGTCCCATGATGTGAGAAGTCCGACCGTGTCGGTGAACTTCTCACTCTCGGCGGCATGTTCGTCCCACCGTCGTACAGACACGCGTTTGCCCACGTCAGCAGCCGTGATACGGACCTCGAACCGTCCGCCCCCAGAGATTTCCACGGGTCGGTTCACCCCTCCTGTTCGGATCATGCCCAGGAACGGAGATACTAGGTGCGGGCATCGACGACGCCGCGCTCCCGCGCGCCAGGCGGCGGAGCCTGAGGAGGCCCGCCAGCGCCCTACCGAGGAGGAACGACAGCGTGACCTACGTCATCGCAGAGCCTTGTGTCGACGTCAAGGACAAGGCGTGCATCGAGGAGTGCCCGGTCGACTGCATCTACGAGGGCCAGCGGTCCTTGTACATCCACCCGGACGAATGCGTCGACTGCGGAGCCTGTGAGCCGGTCTGCCCGGTCGAGGCGATCTTCTACGAGGATGACACTCCCGAGGAGTGGAAGGACTACTACAAGGCGAACGTCGAGTTCTTCGACGAGCTCGGCTCGCCCGGCGGTGCCAGCAAGCTGGGGCTGATCGAGCGCGACCACCCCTTCATCGCGGCGCTGCCCCCGATGAACCAGTAAGCGGCCGCACAATATGTGCCGTCTCGGTCCCGTACGGTGCTCGCGCCGCACGGGACCGAGGCGTTTGGCGCCCGTACGTCCCGCCGGGCGCCCGTCGTACCAGAAAGTGAGCCCGATCTCCGTGTCCGCACTCACCGACCGCCTTCCTGATTTCCCCTGGGACAGGCTGGAGCCGTACAAGAAGACGGCCGCCGCGCACCCGGGCGGGATCGTCGACCTGTCCGTCGGCACCCCGGTCGACCCGGTCCCCGAGCTGATCCGGAAAGCACTCGTGGCGGCGGCGGACTCCCCGGGCTACCCGACCGTCTGGGGCACGCCCGAGCTGCGGGACGCGATCACGGGCTGGGCGGAGCGCCGCCTAGGTGCCCGGGACGTGACCCACCGGCACGTGCTGCCGGTCGTCGGCTCCAAGGAGCTCGTCGCCTGGCTGCCGACCCAGCTGGGCCTCGGCCCCGGCGACCGGGTCGCGTATCCGCGCCTGGCCTACCCGACCTACGAGGTCGGCGCGCGGCTGGCGCGCGCGGACCACGAGGCCTACGACGATCCGACGCGGCTCGACCCGCGGAACCTGAGGCTGCTGTGGCTCAACTCCCCGTCGAACCCCACGGGCAGGGTGCTCGGCAGGCAGGAGCTGACCCGGATCGTGTCCTGGGCGCGGGAGCACGGCGTGCTGGTCTTCTCCGACGAGTGCTACATCGAGCTGGGCTGGGAGAGCGACCCCGTCTCGGTGCTGCACCCGGAGGTCTGCGGCGGCTCGTACGAGGGCATCGTCGCGGTCCACTCCCTGTCCAAGCGGTCGAACCTGGCGGGCTACCGGGCGGCGTTCCTCGTGGGCGACCCCGCGGTCCTGGGCCCGCTCCTGGAGATCCGCAAGCACGGCGGCATGATGACGCCCGCGCCGACGCAGGCGGCGGCGGTGGCCGCGCTGGGCGACGACATGCACGTCCACGAGCAGCGTGAGCGCTACGCGGCCCGCCGTTCGGCGCTGCGCGACGCCCTCGTGCGGCACGGTTTCCGCATCGAGCACAGCGAGGCGAGCCTGTATCTGTGGGCGACCCGCGACGAGTCCTGCTGGGAGACGGTGTCCCACCTCGCCGGTCTGGGCATCCTGGTCGCCCCCGGTGACTTCTACGGCCCGGCGGGCGAGAGGTTCGTCCGGGTGGCGCTGACGGCGACCGACGAACGCGTCGCGGCGGCGGTGGAACGGCTGTAGGACATGGCGCGGCGGGGTCCGGGGACGCCCCCGGGCCCCGCCGCGGCAGGAACCCCCCCGGAGCTCAGCCGCCCAGCGGCAGCCCCTGGAGAGGCAGCTGCTGCGTCGGCAGCCCGCCGCCCGTCGCCGTCGTCGCGGCGTCACCGAGCAGACCGCCGGTCTGCCCCGCCGCCTGCCCGGCCACCTTCTGCGCGACCGGCGCGGCCGTCCTGACGACCTTGGCGCCGGTCCTGTTCGCGGCGGGCATCGCCTGCTTGACCGCCTTGCCGCCGGCCTTGACCGCCGTGTCGCCGGCGTCACTCGCGATCCCGGTGACCTTCTGGGCCGCGCCGTCGACCTGGTGGGTGGCGCCGTCGACGGTGGTGCCGACCTGCGCGCCGTCCAGGGCGGTCAGCCCGCCGAGGTCCGGGGCGGCCGGCAGACCGGCCGTCGCCGCACTGGCGGAGCCGGCCGCACCGACCACGGGCGCCGCTCCCGCTGCGATCAGCAGCGCGGCACGGGCGATCCGACGGGTCAGGGGGAGGGACATGATGCTCCTTAGACGGAAGAGAACGATGAAGTGTCCGACTCCGCCCGGGAGTTCGGCCGCCGCTCGGTGAGCGGCGGCCGCTCGCGGCCGACTGGCGGTCGGCCGGTTCGGCTGTTGATCGTTCCGGGCTCGGACGCAGTGACTACCGCTCGAAGCCCGCGAAGGTTGCGGTGGCCCCGTGTAAAGAGTTGGTAATGCGTCGCATTATCGGCTGGGGAGGAAATCGGGCAAACGCCATCGGCGCGGAAAGACTGCCGAATCCTTACAGCTCCGTGTTTTCAAGGGATTCCACGGATGCCGCCGTGGCCGCGGGACAGGCGGCACGCCCCCTCGGCGAGGCGCGCCGCGTATTACCCGGACGAGTGAGGGCCCGTACTGCTGCCCGGCCTATTCCCCGGTGACGATCCGGACCTCGGCGGCCGGCGCCTTCGCGTCGGATCCACCGGTCGCGCGCCACTCGTGGGCATACCCTCCGCGCGACCACTCGCGGCCCTCGAAGGACACCCGCGCGATGTGCAGCGCCGAGGCGTTGGCCACGGCCCAGTGCGCCAGCTCCCAGCCGCGCCGGCGGGTGCTGTCCGAGGCGGTGGAGGACCGGGGCAGCGGGATGGTCACCGCGCCCGGGGCGGTTCCCGCCGTGGCCGTGGGGGACGGCGGCGACTGCCGGGCGCCCACCTCCGCGCCGGCCGTCTGCAGCACATCCCGCCCGAAGTCCCGTACGAGCGCGGCCCGCACCGCGTCCGGACCGCCGGTGCCGTCGCGCGCGGGGCGCCCCACACAGGTCAGGGTGGCCGGCGCCCGGCCGGTGAGCGCGGCGGCCAGCAGCCTGGCATCCGGCTCGTGCTTCGCGTACGCCTCCGGGTAGCCGCTGCGCTGCACGCGCTGGGCGGCGACGGTCAGCGGCAGGCTCCGGTAGCCGGGCACCTTGGCCAGGTGCTTGTAGAACACCCCCGCCGCGTACGTCGGGTCCATGATCTGTTTCCTGCTGCCCCAGCCCTGCGAGGGGCGCTGCTGGAACAGGCCGAGCGAGTCCCGGTCGCCGTGCTCGATGTTGCGCAGGCCCGACTCCTGCAGCGCGGTCGCGAGCGCGATGGTCACCGCGCGCTCCGGCATGCCGCGGGTGGTGCCGACGGCGGAGATCGTCGCCGCGTTGACCGCCTGCTCCGGCGTGAACTCGTACGACGCCCCGTCGCCCGTGCCCGACACGACCGTGCACTTCGGCGCGCCCGTGCCGGTGAGGTACTGGACGGCGAGATAGCCCGCGACGGCGAGCAGGACCACGACGGCCGCCCCGAAACGGAGAAAGCGGCTGCGCCGGACGGGAGAAGGCGACGGCTCTGGCACGCGTACAAGGTACTGGAGGGGTACCGACCAGTTGCCCGGGGCTGTGGACAACCGGTGTGGCGGGCCGGCCGGTCCGGCGCGTTAGGGTCGACGCCATGGCCGATACCCCGCTTGACCTCACCCTGGACGCCGCGCGGCTCACCGCGCAGCTCGTCGACTTCCCCTCCGAGAGCGGCGGCGAGAAGCCCCTCGCGGACGCGATCGAGACCGCGCTGCGCGCCCTGCCGCATCTGACGGTCGAGCGGTACGGCAACAACGTGGTGGCACGGACGCACCTGGGCCGCGCCGAGCGCGTGATCCTGGCCGGCCACATCGACACGGTCCCCATCGCGGACAACGTCCCGTCGCGGCTGGACGAGAACGGCGTCCTGTGGGGCTGCGGCACCTGCGACATGAAGTCCGGCGTCGCGGTCCAGTTGCGCATCGCGGCGACGGTGCCCGAACCCAACCGCGACCTCACGTTCGTCTTCTACGACAACGAAGAGGTCGACGCCCACCTCAACGGCCTGGGGCATGTGGCCGAGGCCCACCCCGAGTGGCTGGAGGGCGATTTCGCGGTGCTGCTGGAGCCCTCCGACGGCCAGGTCGAGGGCGGCTGCCAGGGCACGCTGCGGGTCCTGCTGAAGACCCGGGGCGAGCGGGCCCATTCGGCCCGCGGCTGGATGGGCGCCAACGCGATCCACGCCGCCGCCCCGATCCTGGCCCGCCTGGCCGCCTACCAGCCGCGGTACCCCGTGATCGACGGCCTGGAGTACCGGGAGGGGCTCAACGCGGTCGGCATCTCGGGAGGCGTGGCCGGCAACGTGATCCCCGACGAGTGCGTGGTCACCGTGAACTTCCGGTACGCCCCGGACCGCGGTGAGGAGGAGGCCGTCGCGCACGTCCGCGAGGTGTTCGCGGACTGCGGGGTGGAGGAGTTCGTCGTGGTCGACCACAGCGGGGCCGCCCTGCCCGGCCTCACGCACCCGGCCGCGGCGGCGTTCACCGAGGCGGTCGGCGGCACCCCACAGCCCAAGTACGGCTGGACGGACGTGTCCCGCTTCAGCGCGCTCGGCGTGCCCGCGGTCAACTACGGCCCCGGCAACCCCCACTTGGCGCACCGGCGCGACGAGCGCGTGGAGACGGCGAAGATCCTCGCCGGGGAGGAGCGGCTGCGGGCCTGGCTGACGTCCTGACCCGCCGTCCCCGGGACGGTATGGCGCTTCATGGCGGACATGCACAGGTCCCCCCTCCGTAACCCGCGTGGATCTACGCTGGGGTGGAACGACCCCCGAAGGGAGGGAGCGCCATGGCCACCGGCACACCGGAGGGCGGGAAGGTGCCACCGGAGGAGCAGCGGCTCGGTCCCGAGCTGCGCAGACGGGCCCAGGTGAAGACGAGCACCACGGACCAGCGGCTGCTGGACGCGGTCGGCCCCTCGGACTGGGTCCACACCGATCCGTGGCGCGTCCTGCGCATCCAGTCGGAGTTCATCGAGGGTTTCGGCACGCTGGCCGAACTCCCGCCCGCCATCAGTGTGTTCGGCTCGGCGCGTACGCCGGTCGACTCGACCGAGTACGAGGCGGGGGTGCGGCTCGGGCGCGGCCTGGCGGAGGCGGGCTGGGCGGTGATCACGGGCGGCGGCCCGGGCTCGATGGAGGCGGCGAACAAGGGCGCGTGCGAGGCGAAGGGGACCTCGGTCGGCCTCGGTATCGAGCTGCCCTTCGAGCAGGGCCTGAACCCCTACGTGGACATCGGCCTGAACTTCCGGTACTTCTTCGTCCGGAAGATGATGTTCGTGAAGTACGCGCAGGGCTTCGTGGTCATGCCCGGGGGCGTCGGCACCCTGGACGAGTTCTTCGAGGCACTGACCCTGGTCCAGACCCAGAAGGTGACGCGCTTCCCGATCGTCCTGTACGACTCCTCGTACTGGGGCGGCCTGGTCGACTGGCTCAAGAACACCCTGGTGGCGCAGGGCAAGGCCGCCGAGAAGGACCTGCTCCTGTTCCATGTGACGGACGACGTGGACGAGGCGGTGGCCCTGGTCTCCAAGGAAGCGGGCCGCGGGGCACCGGACTGAGCCCCGGGGCGCCACGCCGCCCGCCGGGGCGAGTAACCGCCCGCGCCCCCGTTCCACCGCCCGCCTTCTAGGCCAGCCCCCGTCGGGCCACCGCCGGCGGGCGGTGTCCGGCGATCGACGCCACCATGTCCAGCACCTGCCGTGTCTCCGCCACCTCGTGCACCCGGTACACCCGCGCCCCCAGCCACGCCGACACCGCCGTCGTCGCCAGGGTTCCCAGCACCCGCTCCTTCACCGGCTTGTCCAGCGTCTCGCCCACGAAGTCCTTGTTGGACAGCGACACCAGCACCGGCCACCCGGTGGCGACCATCTCGTCCAGCCGCCGGGTCGCCTCCAGGCTGTGGCGCGTGTTCTTCCCGAAGTCGTGGCCCGGATCGATCAGCACCGACTCGCGCGGCACCCCCAGGGACACCGCCCGCTCGGCCAGTCCCAGCGTGACCTCCAGGATGTCGGCCATGACGTCGTCGTACGCCACCCGGTGCGGACGTGTCCGCGGCTGCGCGCCCCCCGCGTGCGTGCACACCAGCCCCGCCCCGTGGCGCGCCGCGACCTCCGCGAGCCGTGGATCGACCCCGCCCCAGGCGTCGTTGAGCAGGTCCGCACCCGCTTCGCACACCGCCTCGCCCACCTCGTGCCGCCAGGTGTCCACGCTGATCACCACATCGGGGAAGCGGCGCCGCACCTCGGCGACGAAACCGACCGTGCGCCGCGCCTCCTCCTCGGCCGTCACCTCGTCGCCCGGACCGGCCTTGACCCCGCCGACGTCGATGATCGCGGCGCCCTCCGCCACGGCCTGCTCCACGCGCGCGAGGGCGGGCTCGTCGCGGAACGTGGCCCCCTGGTCGTAGAAGGAGTCCGGGGTCCGGTTCACGATCGCCATGATCACCGGCTCGTGCGCGCCGAATTCCCGCCTGCCCAGCCTGAGCATCCGCTGTGACCTCTCCCCGCGTCCGTTGCATCGCCGCCTGCGACCTTAGTTGTCAGCGTCCCATGGCACGATCGGACCCTGACACATTCGACATGGCACTTCCGCGTCGGCGCCCAGCGCGCCGGCACCGAGCGTGGGGACCTCAGTGATGTTCATGTTCTTGTTCCTGGTCGTCGCGCTCGCCGTCGTGGTGGCCGCGGTGACACTGGCCGTGGTGGGCGGCGGCGAGAGCGCTCCCCTGCCGGAGGCGGCACCGGAGCGGTTCGACGACCCGCTCCCGCCGGACCGCCCGGTCGGCCGGGCGGACGTGGAGAACCTGCGCTTCCCCCTCGTCCTGCGCGGCTACCGCATGGCGGACGTGGACGACGCCCTGGGCCGCCTCGGCGCCGAGATCGCCGAGCGGGACGCCCGCATCGCGGACCTGGAGGCCGCACTCGCCGGCGTGCACGCGGCGGGAGCCCGCAGGGACGAGCGGAACCGGGGGGAGCGGCAGTGAGCGGCCCGGCCCTGGCCGGACCCGACGGCGTGCTGCGCTGTGCCTGGGCCGTGTCGAGCCAGGACTACATGGCCTACCACGACGAGGAGTGGGGCCGCCCGGTCCACGGTGACGACGCGCTCTACGAGCGGCTGTCGCTGGAGGCGTTCCAGTCGGGCCTGTCGTGGATCACGATCCTGCGCCGCCGTGAGGGCTTCCGCGCGGCCTTCGCCGGCTTCCGGATCGCCGAGGTGGCCGCCTTCACGGAAGCCGACCGGGAACGCCTGCTGGCCGATCCGGGCATCATCCGCAATCGTGCCAAGATCGAGGCGACGCTCGCCAACGCGCGCGTGCTGGCCGGCTGGGCGCCGGGGGAGCTGGACGAGCTGATCTGGTCCCACGCCCCCGACCGGGCTTCCCGTCCCGTCCCCAGGACCCTCGCGGACGTCCCCGCGGTGACCGCCGAGTCGACGGCGCTGTCGAAGGCGCTCAAGAAGCGCGGCCTGCGGTTCGTCGGCCCGACGACGGCCTACGCGCTGATGCAGGCATGCGGACTGGTCGACGACCATGTGGAGACATGCGCCTCCAGGAGCGCCCCTTCCGGCGGCTGAACAGGCACGACGCGCGGGGCGGCCGGGCCGGGCGGCCGGCGCACGGGGCACAGCACCCGCGGCCCCGGTGCGCCCGCCCGGCGGCGGCTCATCGGCCCCGGTACTTGGGCCTCTCCTTGTCGACGAACGCCTGCACCGCGATCGCGTGGTCCTCGGAGGCCCCCGCCCGCGCCTGCAGTTCGTCCTCCTTCTCCAGGGTCTCCTCCAAGGAGTGCGTGAGGCCGTACGCCACCGCCTCCTTGATCGCCGCGTACGCCACCGTCGGGCCCTCGGCGAGTGCCCGCGCGACCTTCCCGGCCTCGGTCCGCAGCTCGGCCGCGGGAACGACCCGGTTGGCGATCCCGAGCTCGTACGCCTCCTGCGCGCTGATGCTGCGCGGGAAGAGCAGCAGGTCAGCGGCCCGGCCAGGCCCCACGACGCGCGGCAGCGTCCATGAGACGCCCGAGTCCGCGGTCAGCGCGACCCCCGCGAACGACGTGTTGAAGGACGCGGTGTCCGCCACGATCCGGTAGTCCGCGGCCAGCGCGAACCCGAACCCGGCCCCGGCAGCGACCCCGTTCACCGCGGCCACCACCGGCTTGGCGGCACCCGCCAGCGCCCGCACGATCGGGTTGTAGTGGTCGCGCACGGTGCTCATGGTCTGGCCGGAGCCCGTCTCCCGGTCGGCGGCCAGCAGCCCGATGTGCTCCTTGAGGTCCTGGCCCACGCAGAACGCCCGCTCTCCGGCCGCGGTCAGCAGGATCGCCCGCACTCCCTCGTCGTCCGCGGCGGACCGCAGCGCGTCCCGGAGGGCGACCTTGGTCGCGATGCTCAGCGCGTTCATCGCCTCGGGACGGTTCAGCGTGATCGTCGCGAGTCCGTCGCTCACCTCGTAGAGCACGGTGTCGGCCATGGTTGGTCCCCTCCGGTGTCGCGGCTCCGGCGTACCGGTCGGTACGCCCTGCGTCCGAAGACAGCATGGCGGAGATCACCGGTCATGGAACGGACCCGACGTGTGACCTGCGTCAAAGAATTTCCGTCCGTATCCGGCCCGGGGGACGTCGGTGCAGGGGCGAAGTATCACAGGCACATCGCCGAATTGAGTGGTTTTGCTCGCGCGTGTTGCCCAAGCGATGCCGACCGATGTTGGTCATCGGGTCCTGAGATGCGGGATAATGGCTTGGAAGCAATGTGTTCGATGCCGGTGTTCGCGCGTCCCCCGATGGACCGTGTGCCCCCTTGAGGGGGGTCGTCGGCAGACGATGAGCTGGTTTCAGGAAGGGGAACGAGCATGGCGGCCATGAAGCCGCGGACGGGCGACGGCCCGCTCGAGGTGACCAAGGAGGGGCGGGGCATCGTCATGCGCGTTCCGCTCGAAGGCGGCGGTCGGCTCGTCGTCGAGCTGACCCCTGACGAGGCCGACGCGCTCGGCGATGCCCTCAAGAAGGTCGTCGGCTGAGGCGCAACCGGACCCCATCTTTCGGCTGCCCCGGCATCGTAGACGGTGCCGGGGCGGTCTGCTGCCGGGGGCGGTCCGCGGACACCTCCCCTGCGTGCCGCGCGCTCAGCGCTTGACCGCGCACAGCAGTCCGTCGCCCACGGGCAGCAGCGAGGGCGCCAGATCCGGGCTCTCGCGGACCGTGCGCAGCAGCTCCCGCAGCCGCAGGACCTCCGTGGGCTGCGGTCCCGAGTCCACGGTGCGGCCGTGGGCGAAGACCCCCTCGAAGACGACGAGTCCGCCCGGACGCAGCAGGCGCAACGATTCAGCGAGGTAGTCCAGGACCTCGAGCCGGTCGCCGTCGCAGAAGACGAGGTCGTAGCCGGCGTCCGCGAGCCGGGGCAGCACGTCCAGGGCGCGGCCCGGAATGAACCGGGCGCGGTTGCTCGCGAAGCCGGCGGCGCGGAAGGCGTGGCGGGCGAACTGCTGGTGCTCCGGCTCCGGGTCCACGGTGGTCAGGACGCCGTCGGGCCGCATGCCGTGCAGCAGATGGATCCCGGAGACGCCGCACCCGGTACCGATCTCCGCCACCGCCTTCGCGTCCACGGTGGCGGCGAGCAACCGCAGGGCCGCGCCCGCGCCGGGCGACACCGAGCGCAGCCCCGCCTCGCGGGCCCGGTCGCGGGCCCAGCGCAGCGCGTCGTCCTCGGCGACATAGGCGTCGGCGAACGCCCAGCTCGTCTGCCGGTTGCCGGTAATGACCCTCTCCTGTCCCCGTGATTGCCTCGGCGTGACTGTATCCGTTGGCGGCGGGAACCAGCAGATGGGACCAGGCGTTGAGAAGGGTGGGAAGAGCAGTGGGGGCACGACGGGGGACGGCGGATGGACCTGGACGGCGAGCAAGTGCTGACGCAGCCGCATCAGCGCACATCAAATTCTCGTAAAACCGCTTATCCGGAGCTAACGGGCGAGGTCGCTATGGTAGGTGCTCCACTGGACACCACCAGAGCCGACAGGGGAGGTGCGGCTGCGCCTGTGGATCGGGGAGGAGTGCTGCGGCGCTTCCTCAGGCCGTCGGGTGAGCCGAAATCCGTGACCGACATCGCTGACACGCACCACGCTGCTGAGACCGCGCAGACCGCGACCTTCGCCACCGACGCGGACTCGCAGGCGTGGACTCCGCCCACCTGGGAGGAGATCGTCAGCACGCACAGCGGCCGGGTCTACCGGCTGGCGTACCGCCTGACCGGAAACCAGCACGACGCCGAGGACCTGACCCAGGAGGTCTTCGTCCGGGTCTTCCGCTCCCTGTCGACGTACACGCCCGGCACCTTCGAGGGCTGGCTGCACCGCATCACCACGAACCTCTTCCTCGACATGGTCCGGCGCAAGCAGCGCATCCGCTTCGACGCGCTCGGCGAGGACGCGGCCGAGCGGCTGGCGAGCCGCGAGCCCACCCCGCAGCAGGTCTTCAACGACGCGCACTTCGACGCCGACGTCCAGCAGGCCCTGGACACGCTCGCGCCCGAGTTCCGCGCGGCCGTCGTCCTGTGTGACATCGAGGGGCTGTCGTACGAGGAGATCGCCGCGACCCTGGGCGTCAAGCTCGGCACGGTGCGCTCCCGGATCCACCGCGGCCGCTCGCAGCTGCGCAAGGCCCTGGCGCACCGCTCGCCCGAGGCCCGCGCCGAGCGCCGCTCCTTCCTGCCCCGGGTGCCCGCGCTGGGGGGAGGGGGCGCGACCGCGTGAGTGGATCCCGTCGCCCCACACCGGCCGAGCAGCATCTGGGAGACCGACTCTCCGCCCTGGTGGACGGAGAGCTCGGCCATGAGACGCGCGAGCGCGTGCTGGCCCACCTGGCCACCTGCGCGAAGTGCAAGGCAGAGGCCGACGCGCAGCGCCGGCTGAAGAACGTCTTCGCGGAGGCGGCCCCACCGCCGCCCTCCGAGAGTTTCCTGGCCCGCCTCCAGGGCCTGCCCGCGGGAGGTGACCTCGACGGCGGCGGCACGCCGCTCGGCGGGGGAGGGCTCGGCAGAAGGTTCACGCCGGCCGCCGGGCTGCCCTCGCGCCCCGATGTCTTCGGGGTGAGCGGCGAGTCCTTCCGCTATGTCCCGTCGGGACCGCACGCCGCGGCGCTGTCGGCCGCCGAGGACCGGGCCCTGGCCGGAGAGCGCGGTTTCCGTATCCATCCCGTCGGCCGTCAGGACGAGCGGCCCTCCTCGCGGGGCCTGCGGTTCGCGTTCGCCGCCGCGGGCGCAGTGTCGCTGGCCGCGATCGCGCTCGGCGGTGTGTCGACGGGCGTGACGACCGACGCGGGCGTGGAGGCGCGCGGCGGCTCGGGCGCGGGAAGCAATGTGACCCCGATGCGCTCGCCGGGGACGGGCGGCGCCACGGCACCCGACACCCTGCGCCGGCGTACCGCGGGACCCTTCCTGGGACAGCGCACCCTCGGCCAGACGCCCGTCGCGTCCACGGCGTCCTCGGCCCCCCTGCTGCCTGTCGCCCCGGCCCCGGCCCCCGGTCTGCGGGACTCCCCGGAGATGCGTGCCCTGACCACCCCCGTGGTGGCCGGAGCCGCCGCCATGTCCCCGCTCATACGTCCGCTCGCCGAGACGGCACCGCTCACGCTGACCTCCTGGACGGCCACCCCGCAGCTCAGGGCCCCGGGACTGCTGGTCGCGCCGTTGCCTACCGCGTCCGCCGACCCGCGCCCCACGCCCACCCCGCACACCGCCCGCTGAACCGGTCTGCGCGGCGGCCCGGGAACCTGATTGAATCCATGGAGACCGCGCTCGTACGTGCGTTCCGGGTGCGGAACCGAGAAGTCAGCGGCGACCACCGGCGCCGCCGTGCCGCGGGCCGGGTGTTGGGGAGAGCATGAACGAGGGGAAGCCGGTCCCTGCGGACCCTGCGCGGGAAGCCGGGACGGGCTCGCACGAGGGGTCCGCCGGCGAGGGCGGGCCGGACCGTGCCACGGGCGCGCCGGTGCGCGGTCAGGCCAACGCCGAGGGCGACTTCGAGCTGGAGCGTCCGGCTCCGGCCCCGGTGAACCCCGGGAGCGGGGCCGCGGCGGGTGCGGCGGTGGCCGGTGCCGATGGCGCGGACGGCGGCGAGCAGGAAGGTTCCGCCGGGGATGACGGGGGTGTCCCCCGGCAGCCGGGCGCGGACGCGTACTCCACGCCCCCCGACCGTCCCCGGTCCCTCCACGACCCCGACCCCTACGGCACGCCGCCCTACGGCCAGCCGGGCCCCTGGGCCCCCGCGCCCCCCGTCCAGCACCCGGCGGCGACCCCCGCCCGCGGAACGGCGGTTCCCCCGGCCCCGGTGCCGTCCGGCACGCCGGACGCATCGGCCCCGGGCATGCCCCCGCCCGGCGCGGCGGTCCCTGCCGCCGTGCCGCCCCCCGACACGACGCCCCCGCCGCTCACGGCCGCCGTGCCGCCCCCCGTCGCGGCGACCACCCCGACCGCCCCGACCGTCCCCGCCTCCGCACACCCGGCCGCGTCCCCCTGGCAGAACTACGACCCCTGGGCGGCCCAGGCCCCCTTCCAGCAGAACGGCGCCCCGGTCGCCGACCGGGAGCAGCGCCGCAGGCGGGCCCGGAAGACGCTCGTACTCGGCGCCGTACTGATCGCGCTGGTGGCCGGCGGCGTCGGCGGCGCCGTCGGGGCCGCCCTGGAGCGCAACGGCGGAGTCGGTGAGGTCCGGCTGCCGCAGGCCGGCGAGGAGCCCAAGGGGCGCGCCCCGGACAGTGTGGCCGGGATCGCCGCCCGCGCCCTGCCCAGTGTGGTGACCCTGCACGTCAAGGGCACCGACACCGCGGGCACCGGTACCGGGTTCGTCCTCGACGAGCGGGGACACATCCTCACCAACAACCACGTCGTGGAGCCCGCCGCGGACGGCGGCCGGATATCCGTGACGTTCAACGGCGGTGAGAGCGCCAAGGCCACCGTCGTCGGCCGGGACAGCGGCTACGACCTGGCCGTGGTCAAGGTCAGCGGCGTCAGCGGCCTGCGGCCCATGCCTCTCGGCAACTCCGACAACGTCCAGGTCGGTGACCCCGTCGTCGCCATCGGGGCCCCCTTCGACCTGGCCGGCACCGTCACCTCCGGGATCATCAGCGCCAAGGAGCGGCCCATCACGGCCGGCGGGGAGAAGGGCGACGGAAGCGACGTGTCGTACGTCGACGCCCTGCAGACCGACGCCCCCATCAACCCGGGCAACTCCGGCGGCCCCCTCCTGGACGCCGAGGGCCGGGTCGTCGGCATCAACTCCGCCATCCGCTCCGCCGACAGCGCGTCGGACCAGAGCGGTCAGGCGGGATCGATCGGGCTCGGCTTCGCCATACCGGTCAACCAGGCCAAGCGGGTCGCCGAGGAGCTGATCAACACCGGCAGGGCCACTCACCCGGTGATCGGTGTCACTCTCGACATGGACTACTCGGGCGACGGCGCCCGCGTCGGCGCGAAGGGCACGGACGGCAGCCCCGCGGTCAACCCGGGCGGCCCCGGCGACAAGGCCGGCATCAAGCCCGGGGACGTCATCACGGAGGTCGACGGGGTGCGCGTCCACTCCGGAGAGGAGCTCATCGTCAGGACGCGGGCCCACCGCCCCGGCGACCGTCTGGAGCTGTCCGTCGCCCGCGACGGCCGGAACCGGACGATCACGCTCGTGCTCGGCTCCGCCGGCGGCGACTGACACGAACCCTGCGGGCGGGTGTCCGCGACCCGCCCGCCATGGCAAACAACCCGGAAAACCCGCCGTACACCCGCGGCCGGGATGCCGGTGCGGTACCGGTCCGGCGGGAACGCCGGGTACCGTGGATCCGGCCCGGACCACGGACGACCCGCACAGACCACCGAGGGCCGAGGACCGAGGACATCGCAAGGAGCTTCAGGTGTTCAATGACATAGGACCGCTCGAGCTGGTGACGCTCGTTGTCCTCGCCGTGCTCGTCTTCGGTCCGGACAAGCTCCCGAAGATGATCCAGGACGTCACGCGCACGATTCGCAAGATCCGCGAGTTCTCGGAGAGCGCCAAGCGGGACATCCGCGACGAACTGGGTCCGGAGTTCAAGGACTTCGAGTTCGAGGACCTCAACCCCAAGACGTTCATCCGCAAGCAGCTGGACAACGAGGACCTGGGGATAAAGGAGATCCGCAACGGCTTCGACCTGAAGAAGGAGATGGCCGAGGTCACGGACGCCGTGCACGGCCGCGAGTCCGAAGCGCCGTCGGCCTCGTCCTCCCAGGCGTCCGCCTCCGGTTCCGTCGACATGACGAAGAAGCCCGAGAAGACCGACGCGTACGAGCACCCGCCCTTCGACGCGGACGCCACCTGAGCCGTACGCGGACATGCGCGCGGTGGCCGTATTGCGACGGCCGGAGGGCCGTACGCGCCGGGCGTTTTCCTGCAGCTCCTAACGCTGTGGTTATGCTGCCGAGTTGTTGCGCGGACCGTTTGGGGAGCGAGGACGCCCGTGGGGGGCGGGCCGCTCGGGTCCGACGAGAGCGAGGAGGCGTCCGGGCACATGGAGACGACGAGTCGGGTGGGCGCACAGGCGCCGGCCGCGGAGGGCGAACGGCAGTTCCCCTTCGCCCGGCGCACGGTCGACGGCTACCTCCAGGCGTCCTTCCCGTGGTACGGCCTCGACGAGGCGTTCACGGGACCGCGCTGGCTGATGCAGGTGGGAACCTCGGGTGACGGTGCCGTGGAGCACGGTTCGGTCGGGCACGGCGACGAGCCCTCCGTGCGCAACGAGGCCACCGAGGACAAGGAGCGGTTCGCGGTCGTGGTGACGGTCGCGGCCAACCCCGTGCGGCGCAGCCCGGACGGCACGGGCCTGCTGGAGGCCACGTCGGTCTCCTCCGCGGCCTGGCTGGCGGGCGTGGGACTGCTGGCCTTCACCTGGCCCGGCCAGCTGGACCACAGCCTGCGGGACGACTGGCTGGACCAGCAGACCGAGACGGCGTGGGTCCTCGCGGACGACCTGGCCGGCCCGGCCTGGTCCACCCTCTCGCTGCCCGTGGACGGCGTTCCGACGCCCTTCCACTACCGCGAGTCCGAGTTCGGCTGGGTGCTCGCCGGCTCCACACAGGCGGGCGTGCACGTGGGGGCGTACGGCAGGGGCATGAGCGCCTACGGGCTCGGCTTCGCCGCGATCAAGGACATCGCCGCCTACGCTTAGGCGGTCCGCGCACAGCCGGAGGGGGCACCGCCGCACGGCGGTGCCCCCTCGTCGCAGGACATCGGTTCGCGCCCCCTGCGGGGCCCTAGAACTTGTTCTTCGGCGTGATCCCCAGGGACATGCCCGACAGGCCCCGCTGCCGCCCTCCCAGCTTGCCCGCGATCGCGCGCAGGGCGGAGCCGGCCGGGGACTGCGGGTCCGTGAGGACCACGGGCCTGCCCTCGTCGCCGCCCTCGCGCAGCCGGACGTCGATGGGGATGGAGCCGAGCACCGGGACCGTCGCACCCGTCGTCCGGGTCAGACCGTCCGCCACCAGCTGGCCGCCGCCCGTGCCGAAGACGTCGACCATCTCGCCGCAGTGCGGGCACGGCAGCCCCGACATGTTCTCGACCACGCCCACGATCTTCTGGTGGGTCTGGACGGCGATGGCCCCGGCCCGCTCCGCGACCTCCGCGGCCGCCTGCTGCGGCGTGGTCACCACCAGGATCTCCGCGTTCGGGATCAGCTGCGCGACCGAGATCGCGATGTCGCCGGTGCCGGGCGGCAGGTCGAGCAGCAGCACGTCCAGGTCGCCCCAGAACACATCGGCGAGGAACTGCTGGAGCGCGCGGTGCAGCATCGGGCCGCGCCAGACGACCGGCGCGTTGCCCGGGGTGAACATGCCGATCGAGATGACCTTCACACCGTTGGCGGACGGCGGCATGATCATGTTCTCGACCTGGGTCGGGCGGCCGTCCACACCCAGCATGCGCGGGACGCTGTGGCCGTAGATGTCGGCGTCCACGACGCCGACCTTCAGCCCGTCGGCCGCCATCGCCGCCGCCAGGTTCACCGTGACGGAGGACTTGCCCACGCCGCCCTTGCCGGAGGCCACCGCGTACACACGGGTGAGGGAGCCCGGCTTGGCGAACGGGACCTCGCGCTCGGCCTGGCCGCCGCGCAGCGCGGTCGCCAGCTCGCGGCGCTGCTCGTCGCTCATCACGTCGAGCGCGACGTCGACGCGGGTGACGCCCTCCACGCGGGAGACCGCCTCCGTGACGCGCTGCGTGATCGTCTCGCGCATGGGACAGCCCGAGACCGTCAGGTACACGGTGACCGCGACCGCTCCGTCCGCGCCGATCTCCACCGATTTGACCATCCCCAGTTCGGTGATGGGTCGCTGGATCTCGGGGTCGTTCACCGTCGCCAGTGCCTCGCGCACCGCGTCTTCCGTAGCCATAAGGACGATGGTACGGCGACCGGCGGGCCCCCCGGTAAGCCCCTCAGCGGTCTTCTGCGTCACGTCCCCGCGCCCGTTCCGCCGGGAACACGACATGTCCGTCACCGCGCCGCCGCTCCTCCAGGTCCTTCACGAAGTCCTGGAGCTCGGAGCGGATCCAGTCACGGGTCGCCACCTCGCCCAGGCCGGTGCGCAGCGCCGCGATCTCCCGGGTGAGGTACTCGGTGTCCGCGATCGACCGCTCGTTCTGCTTGCGGTCCTGTTCGAGGTTGACCCGGTCGCGGTCGGCCTGCCGGTTCTGGGCGAGCAGGATCAGCGGGGCCGCGTAGGAGGCCTGCAGGGACAGCATCAGCGTCAGGAAGATGAACGGATACGGGTCGAAGCGCAGGTGCTGCGGGGCGGCGATGTTCCACATCACCCACATCACGATGACGACCGTCATCCAGACGATGAACCGCCCGGTCCCCAGGAACCGCGCGATCCGCTCCGACAGACGGCCGAACGCCTCCGGGTCCCACTCGGGCAGCAGGCGGGTGCGGCGCGGCTGCGGCTGGTCGAGCCGGGGGCGATGGGGGTCCCGTCCGGCCCTGGCGAAGCCGGGAGCCCGGGCGCCGGCGGCGGTCGCGCCCGACGGGATCCTGTCGCGCTCATGCGCCATCGGAGGCCCCCTCCTCATCGAGCTCGAACTCCGTCTGGCGCCAGTCGTCGGGCAGCATGTGGTCGAGGACGTCGTCCACGGTCACCGCGCCGAGCAGGGAGCCGGACTCGTCGACGACCGGCGCGGCCACCATGTCGTACGTCGCGAAGAACCCGGCCACCACGGGCAGTGGCGCCTCCGGGGTCAGGGGCTGCAGATCGTCGTCGAGGATCGAGCTGACGAGCGTGTAGGGCGGGTCGCGCAGCAGCCGCTGGAAGTGCACGGTACCCAGGTACTTACCGGTCGGCGTCTCGTCCGGCGGGCGGCAGACGTACACCTGGGCGGCGAGCGCCGGGGACAGGTCGCGGTTGCGGACCCGGGCGAGCGCGTCGGCGACGGTCGCGTCGGGCCGCAGCACGATCGGCTCGGTGGTCATCAGACCGCCCGCCGTCTTCTCCTCGTACGCCATCAGGCGGCGCATGTCGGCCGCGTCGGAGGGCTGCATGAGGCTGAGCAGCCGTTCCTTCTCGTCCTCCGGCAGCTCGCCGAGCAGGTCGGCGGCGTCGTCCGGATCCATCGCCTCCAGGACGTCCGCGGCGCGCTCCTCCTGGAGCTTGCCGAGGATCTCGATCTGGTCGTCCTCGGGCAGCTGTTCGAGGACATCGGCGAGCCGGTCGTCGTCGAGGGCGGCCGCGACCTCGGCGCGGCGCTTGGAGGAGAGGTGGTGCAGCACATTGGCGAGGTCGGCGGGGCGGAGCTGCTCGAAGGTGGCCAGCAGGCTCTCGGCGCCCTGCCCGTGCTCCTCCAGGGAGAACCCGGTGACGGCGGACCATTCGACGGTGAGCGTCTCGCCCGCCCGTCTGCCGCCGCCCTTCCAGGGGAGCGCCGCGCGTCCTTTGTCCATGCTGCGCCGGAAGGCGCCGCCCTTCCCCTTGCGTACGAAGACCCGGTCGACCTCCCAGTCCCGGCGGGCCGGCAACTGCTGCACGGAGAGATCGAGGACCGTCACCTCCTCGCCGGTCTCGACGAGCCGGACGCGCTTGTCGAACAGTTCCCCGAAGACGAGCCGTTCGGTGGGCCGCTGCTCGAAGCGGCGGACGTTCATCACGCCGGTGGTGATGACCTGGCCGGACTCGACGCCGGTCACGCGGGTCATGGGCAGGAAGATGCGGCGGCGGGTGGTGAGTTCGACGACCAGGCCGAGCAGCCGCGGGGGGCGCCGTCCGACGCGCAGCATGACGACCAGGTCCCGCACGCGTCCCACGGGGTCGCCGTTGGGGTCGAAGACGGCGACGCCGGACAGGTGCGAGACGAAGATGCGAGGGGCGCTTGCCGCCATGCCCGCGCCTCCTGTTCCAGCCGTTTTGTCCGCTCGCGTGGGCTTCAGGCTAGCCCGTCCCGGTGCGGTATGCCCTGGCGAGTGGTGCGGACGGACCGGCTCCGGAAGGGCCCGCGGGCACCGGTACGCTGCCGTACGCCATGAGGACACCCGCACGAGAGGCAGCCCCACCCGTGACTGCAATTCCCCAGGGCCGTACCCGCCGCGCCGCGTTGATGAGGGCGATGTGCGCACTGGTCGCGACGGGTGCGGTCCTGACGGGGTGCAGTAGCGGCGATCCCGACGCCGGGACGAACGGCGTGGGCAAGCTGCCGGCCGAGAAGATCCAGAGCCGGACGCGCGCGGCGGCGAAGTCGGCGCCGACGGTACGGCTGTCCGGGACCGTGGTCAGCAACGGCAGCACCTACACGCTGGACATGCGGCTGAAGGGCGACGGCGGCACCGGGTCGGTCACCTCAAAGAACGGGGCGTTCCGGCTGCTGCGGGTGGGCGATCACCTGTTCCTGAAGGCCGACGCGGCCTTCTGGAACCAGGAGGGCGGTGCGGGGGAGGGCGGGGGCTCGACGGCCGCCGCGAACAAGCTGGACGGCATGTATGTGAAGGTGCCGACGCAGGATCCGGCCTACCAGCGCTTCAGCGGCTTCACCGACAAGGACGTGCTGCTGGACGGGCTCCTCACGCTGCACGGCACGCTGGCGACGGCCGGCCACCACGAGCAGGACGGCGTTCGCACCATCCGCATCACCGGCGACAAGGGCTCCGGCGGCACGCTGGACGTCTCCCTGGAGGGAACCCCCTATCCGCTGCGGCTGGTCCGCGCCGGCAACGCCGGAACGCTCCGCCTGTCGGACTGGGGCAAGGACTTCACCCTCCGGGAGCCACCGGAGAACGAGACGCTCGACTACGGGAAGCAACTGCCGTCGTCGTGAGCGCGCGGGACCCCGCCGGCCGCGGGCCGGGGTCCGCCGGCCGACATCGGCGGCCGGACTTCCGGGGCCGACGCCGAGCGGGCCCGGCGAAGTGCGGTGCGGTGGCTCTCCACCACGTTCGAGCAGGGGCCCCACCGCACCCGCAGTTGATGCACCGGACTTCCCGGAGCGCTCAGCGGCGTTTGCGCAGCAGGAGCCGGGGCAGGGCCGCGGGGACCGGACGGCGGGTCGTCGCCGGGGTCGGTGGCGGCGGGGCCGCGAGCGAACCCTCCGGCAGCGGCACCGTCGTGCCCCGCGGCTCCAGGCGCAGGACCCGGCACTCCCGGCGCCACCGCTCCGGCATCTCCTCCCCGTCGCGGGCGTTCAGCCGTTTGCCCTTCAGCTCGG
Organism: Streptomyces sp. PSU-S4-23; assembly: GCF_055632315.1. Taxonomy (NCBI): domain Bacteria; kingdom Bacillati; phylum Actinomycetota; class Actinomycetes; order Kitasatosporales; family Streptomycetaceae; genus Streptomyces; species Streptomyces sp. PSU-S4-23. The sequence goes on from NZ_JBVMUU010000002.1 coordinate 5,765,817, forward strand.
CCACCGCACCCTCCCACTCGGGGGAGCCGGGTGCGAGTTCCACCACCGTCGCCGGCCAGGCCACGATCCGGCCGCCCTTGTCCTTGCTGCGGACGGTGACGACCGCGGCCCCGCCGTCGACCAGGCCGGGCAGCGGCTGCTCACCGGGACCGTCGCCCACCACGCACGCCGCGCCCTCGTGCCACACATGCCACAGCGCCCGCGCCACCCGGGGGCCCGTGGCGGACGAGGGCGCGCCCTGGACCCAGATCAGCCCGGACTTCTTGGTGGCCTCCTCGACGAGGGCCCGGTCGAGCAGCTCGCTTGTCATGCGCCCAGCCTAGTGGGGCCCCTCATAGCCAGCCGTTGCGCTTCAGCGTGCGGTGGATGCCCAGACAGATGGCCACCGTGATGGTCATGATCACCGGGTAGCCGTACTTCCAGTGCAGCTCGGGCATGTACGCGAAGTTCATCCCGTACACCCCGCACACCATCGTGGGCACGGCGATGATCGCCGCCCACGCCGTGATCTTGCGCATGTCCTCGTTCTGCGCGACGGACGCCTGCGCCAGATTGGCCTGGAGGATCGAGTTCAGAAGCTCGTCGAAGCCCGCCACCTGCTCGTGGACCCGGGCGACATGGTCGGCGACATCGCGGAAGTACTTCTGGATGTCGGGGTCGATCAGCCGCATCGGGCGCTCGCTCAGCAACTGCATCGGCCGCAGCAGCGGCGCCACCGCCCGCTTGAACTCCAGCACCTCGCGCTTGAGCTGGTAGATGCGGCTGGCGTCGGTGCCCCGGGGCGTGCCCTTGCGGCCCGGTGAGAAGACCTCCGTCTCCACCTCGTCGATGTCGTCCTGCACCGCGTCCGCCACCGCGATGTACCCGTCCACGACATGGTCGGCGATCGCGTGCAGCACGGCCGAGGGGCCCTTGGTGAGCAGCTCGGGGTCGTCCTGCAGCCGGTGCCGCAGCGCCCGCAGCGAGCCCTGTCCGCCGTGCCGGACGGTGATGAAGAAGTGCCGTCCGGTGAAGCACATGACCTCACCGGTCTCGACGACCTCGCTGTTGGCGTTCAGCCGGTCCTGCTCGACGTAGTGGATGGTCTTGAAGACCGTGAAGAGGGAGTCGTCGTACCGCTCCAGCTTCGGGCGCTGGTGCGCCTGCACCGCGTCCTCGACCGCGAGCGGGTGCAGCCCGAACTCACTGGCGATACCGGCGAATTCGGCCTCGGTCGGCTCGTGCAGCCCGATCCACACGAAGCCTCCGTCGCGCCGCACCAGCCGCATGGCCTCGTGCGGGGACAGCGGCTTCTGCGTCTCGACGCGGACGCCGTCGCGGTAGACGGCGCAGTCGACGACGGCGGACGCCGCCGCGGGGTCGCGCGTGGTGTCGTACGTGACGCCGTCCTTGCGCAGGGAGGGGCGGGAGGGACGGACCGCGGCGCGCAGGTCACGAATCATGGACATGGCGGGCTCCTTCGCAGCGAGCAGCGAAAGGCGCCGGGGACGGTTGGAACTGCCCGGAATGGGGACGTCCTGACAAGGCGTCTCCTCCCCCTTCTGGGAAGGATGTTTGGCACGTCCACAAAGCGGGGAGCACCGCACCGTCGCGGTGGCGGACTTTGCTGCTGATTCAGATCAGACAGATCAGGCAAGGCGAAACGAAGTGCTCTTCCGCGACGCACCGGGGTATCCGGGGCGGGTCCGGAGGGATCCGCGGGGAATCACGGCGCGAGTGTTGAGAGGCGGCAGCCAGCCAGAGCCAGAGCAGCTACATCAGCGGCCGGAAGAGCGGGTGGTACTGCACGGTCGACTTCGATCCATGACAGCCCCACCTCCTCCGGCCGGTCCCCCGTGAGGGAGTCTCATCGGCGTCGGGACTCGATAGCTCCGCTTCTGCGTGCTGCCCCGAACCACCGCGCAAGAGTATCAGCCGACCGAAGTGTCAAGGCGCCGCTTTGCCCGGTGCTGACGAGTTCTATGCTCGCGCCATGGCTGATGTCCTTCCTCTCGTCGAGGCCCGGTTGCGCACCGCGCTGGGTGAACCGGACGCGCGCGCCGCGGTCACCTTCCTCGGCACGGACCGCATCGAGGTGCTGCGTTTCCGGGAGGGCGACATCGTCCGCTACGCCACGCTCGGCATGTCCGCGTACCCCATGACGGACCCGGCGGCGACGCTCGCCGACCCCGTGAAGGGGCCGCGCGCCGAACTGCTCCTCTCGGTCCGCGCGGGCTCGGCCGACACCGGCAAGGTGCTCCGCCCGCTTGCCGTGCTCGCCGCGTCCCCGCAGGTCGAGGGGGTGATCGTGGCGCCCGGCGGCTCGCTGGACGTGGGCGGGCCGCTGTGGCCGGGAGCCCCGTTCACCTCGGTCCTGGTCGCCGAACCGGGCGGTCTGGTCGAGGACCTGGAACTGGAGGAGCCGCTGGAGCCGGTACGGTTCCTGCCGCTGCTGCCGATGACCGCGAACGAGGCGGCCTGGAAGCGGGTGCACGGCGCCCGGGCCCTCCAGGAGCGCTGGCTGGCGAACGGGACGGATCTACGGGATCCCTCCCGCCGTTCCGTCCCGCTGGAGTGACGAAGCTCACTGGCGCCCCGGACTCACCGGCACCCCGGCCGGAGCCGGGGCGGAGCCGAGGGCGTGCGGAAGGGTGAGCGCGGTGCGCCGTACGAGGATCACGAGCGCGCCCACGGCCGCCGGGGCCGCCGCGACCACGAACGGGACGCGGATGTCGCCCCACTCCGCGATCTTGGGCGCGAGGTACGGGGCTGCCGCAGGAAGGCCGTGATGCACAGGAAGCCGACGGCCGTCAGGAACGCGGTCCCGAAGAACGGGTAACGCCGGCTGGCGTCGCCGGGCAGCGCGCCCAGCAGCGGCCCGCAGGCCATGCCGAGGCCGAGCGCGGACTCGTACAGCGGGATCGCCGCGGCGCTGCCCCCGGCCGCCGCTCCGACGATGACCGCGAGGGTGGTGGAGACGAACAGCGCGTTGCCCAGCCCCCAGCCGGCCCGGAAGGCGACGAGCCGGCCGACCGGGTCCGAGGTGCCCGCGAGCCCCGCGAAGACCACGACGAACGCGAGGCCGAGCAGCAGGGTCCTGCGGCCTCCGATGCGGCTGGAGACGAATCCGGTCACCGGCACGGCGAAGGCGGTGATCAGGAAGTACGAGGTGAAGAGCAGGGAGACCTGGCTCGGCGTCGCCCGGAGGCCCCTGGCGATGGACGGCAGGATCGGGTCGACGAGTCCGATGCCCGTGAACGCGACGACGGACGCGCCCGCGGTTGCCCAGACGGCCGTCGGCCGGCGCAGGATGCCGCCCGCCCCGGGTCCAGGGGGTCCGTCGGGGCCGAGCCCGTGGCGGGGCCGGCTGTGCTGCTGCTCGTGCCTCTCCTCAGGGTTCTCAAGACGGCCGGCGCATGCACATATTAAGTTAGGGATTCTAATTAATGCGACGCACATCTACTTCGGCCGGTGGCGGCGGGTGTGACAGCACACGCCGGACGGGTGATCGTCCTTGACGCGGCGCTGGACGGGGAGGACCGTGGGGCCCTATGAGGGGCGAACCCAGTTGCCCGAAGTGTGGTGGCCGGGTCAGGGCTCCCGGACTCTTTGCCGACTCCTGGCAGTGCGATGTGCACGGGACCGTGCATCCGCTGCAGCCCGTGATCCCGCCCAGCGTCGAGGCCCTCAGCGTCGTGGTGCACCGCGCCCAGGTCCCGGTGTGGATGCCGTGGCCGCTGCCCGTCGGCTGGCTGTTCACAGGCGTGGCGTACGCGGGAGACGACCGCAGTGGCGGCCGTGCCACGGCCGTGGCCTGTTCGGGTCCGGGGCCGCTGGGCGGAGTGGGCGAGCTGATCCTCGTCGCCGAGGAGCTGGGAGTCGGGCTCGGCGCGCGCTACGCGGGCATGGACGGCCCCGACCCCGGCCCGTACATCAACGTCGAGAAGCCGCCCCAGGCCAAGGTGCTGGCCGCCGGACGCCCCACGCCGCTGTGGCACGTCTCGGGCACCCCCGACGACCGCGCGGTCTTCGCGGGCGAGGCGCGCGGCCTGTGGCTGTGGGCCGTCGTCTGGCCCGAGCAGTCGGGTCTGCTGATGTACGACGAACTGGTGCTGACGGATGTGCGGGACGCGGGTGCGGAGGTGGACCTGCTGCCCTGCGGGGCGCTGTCGCCGCGTCTGCTCGAACCGTGAGGCGGGGCCTGCGGTGCGTGTAGGGGGCGTACCGGGGTCACGGGTGTGACAGGAGGCCCTCAAGGCCCGTTATCCTTGAGCGTCCCCTTCCGTCCCGTCGCCGCCTGGAGTCCGCGTCGTGCGCATCGATCTGCACACCCACTCCACCGCGTCCGACGGTACGGACACCCCGGCCGAGCTGGTGCTGGCCGCCGCTGCCGCCGGACTGGACGTCGTCGCGCTCACCGACCACGACACCACGCGCGGGCACGCGGAGGCGATCGCGGCGCTGCCGGAGGGGCTGACCCTCGTCACCGGCGCCGAGCTCTCGTGCCGCCTGGACGGCATCGGCATGCACATGCTGGCCTACCTCTTCGATCCCGAGGAGCCCGGCCTGCTCGCCGAGCGCGAGCTGGTGCGGGACGACCGGGTGCCGCGGGCCCACGCGATCATCGCCAAGCTCCAGGAGCTGGGCGCGCCGGTCACCTGGGAGCAGGTGGCGCGCATCGCCGGCGACGGCTCGGTCGGGCGGCCGCACATCGCCTCCGCCCTGGTCGAGCTGGGCGTCGTGGGCAGCGTCTCGGACGCGTTCACCCCCAGGTGGCTGGCCGACGGCGGCCGCGCCTACGTCGCGAAGCACGAGAGCGACCCCTTCGAGGCGATCCGGCTGGTCAAGGCCGCGGGCGGGGTCACCGTCTTCGCGCACCCGGCCGCCTCGAAGCGCGGACGGACCGTACCGGAGTCCGCCATCGCGGACCTCGCCGCCGCCGGGCTCGACGGCATCGAGGTCGACCACATGGACCACGACCGGGCGACCCGCGCACGGCTGCGCGGTCTCGCGGACGAGCTGGGGCTCCTCGCCACCGGCTCCTCCGACTACCACGGCAGCCGCAAGACGTGCGCGCTCGGGGAGTACACCACCGATCCCGAGGTGTACGGGGAGATCACCCGGCGGGCCACCGGCGCGTTCCCGGTGCCGGGCACCGGCGGACGCCGCTCGACCCGCTAGCTCCCGGTCCCCGTCGGCACCGGGACCCGCCCTCCGCACGGCATCCGGATGCGTCCGGCATCCGTCACGTGCCCCACCGCTGCGTGCCCACGCGCGCAACGACCTCCCCGGCGGCCGCGGCCCGTCCGCTGCCGCGCGCCCAGTCCGTACTCCTCGCAAGGCCCTCCATGTTCGACGCCGCCGTCTTCGGTTCCCTCTTCCTCACCCTCTTCGTGATCATGGATCCCCCCGGGATCACCCCGATCTTCCTCGCGCTCACCGCCGGGCGCCCCGTCAAGGTGCAGAGGCGGATGGCCTTCCAGGCCGTCTGCGTGGCCGCCGGTGTCATCGCGGTGTTCGGCGTCCTCGGCCACCAGATCCTCGCCTACCTGCATGTCTCCGTGCCCGCCCTGATGATCGCGGGCGGGTTGCTGCTCCTGCTGATCGCCCTCGACCTGCTGACCGGCAAGTCGGACGAACCGAAGCAGACCAAGGACGTCAATGTCGCACTGGTGCCGCTCGGCATGCCGCTGCTGGCCGGGCCGGGCGCCATCGTGTCCGTGATCCTCGCGGTCCAGAAGGCGGACAGCGTGGGCACCCAGATATCCGTGTGGACGGCGATTCTCGCGATCCACCTCGTGCTGTGGCTGGTCATGCGCCACTCGCTGCTGATCATCCGCCTGATCAAGGACGGCGGTGTCGTGCTGGTGACACGGCTCGCCGGCATGATGCTCTCCGCGATCGCCGTGCAACAGATCATCAACGGCGTCACGCAGGTCGTCCACGGCAGCTGAGCCGCCCGGTGGGCCCGGTACGCGCAAAGCCCCGCACGGGCATCGCTGCCGTGCGGGGCTCTTGAGTCCGGCGTGCGCCTGTGCGGCGGATTACGAGGCGGGCGATTCGGCCGGGCGGATCCAGAGTCGCTGCCCGATGGCCGCGGCCTGCTGAACGATCTGCTTGACGGAGGCGGCGTCCACGACGGTGGTGTCCACGGGCGTGCCGTCGACGTCGTCGAGTCGCATGATTTCGAAGCGCAAGAGGCTTCTCCCTTCGTCTGGTCATCCTCCTGAGGAGAACTACTGGTGGGTGAGCGCGGAGAGTCGTCCTCCCGCTCCTGTATGCATACAACAGCACGCCCGTTGCAAACATTCCCTACGCTAAGGAAAATTTTTGAGTCGCTAATTACTGACAGGTAAGAGACCGGCCGTGTGCGAAGTGTGTTCACGGTGCACTGATCGGGACCGGTTGTGTTCGCAGTGTGACCGCCGGGACAATGGGGGCATATGAACGACGACCTGGTGGCGCTCGGCGCCCGCATCGACCGTACGAACGAGCTGCTCCAGCGCATGCTCGCCGAGGTGGCGAAGACGCCCTCGACCCATGCGATCTTCGTCGACGCCGGCTATCTGTACGCGGCCGCGGGACGGCTCGTCGCCGGCACCGAGGACCGCCGGGCCTTCGACCTCGACGCCGAGGGACTGATCGAGGCGCTCATCGACAAGGCGCGCACGATCTTCGCGGACAGCCGGCTGCTGCGCGTGTACTGGTACGACGGCGCGAGGCGCCGCATCCACACGGCGGAACAGCAGTCCATCGCCGAACTCCCGGACGTCAAGGTGCGGCTGGGCAACCTCAACGCGAACAACCAGCAGAAGGGTGTCGACTCCCTCATCCGCTCCGACCTGGAATCACTGGCCCGGCACCGCGCCATCAGCGACGCGGCCCTCATCGGCGGCGACGAGGACCTGGTGTCGGCGGTCGAGGCGGCGCAGGGGTACGGGGCGCGGGTGCACCTGTGGGGTGTCGAGGCGCCCGAGGGCCGCAACCAGGCGGAGCCGCTGCTGTGGGAGGTCGACAGCCAGCGCACCCTCGAACTCGACTTCTTCAAGCCGTATGTGTCCCGGCGGACGGCCCTGCCGCACGAGCCGTCGTCCGCGGCCCGCCCCACGCGCGAGGAGGTGCGGTTCGTCGGCGCGCAGATCGCGGCGAAGTGGCTGGCGGCGCGGGGCCGCGAGGCGCTGGTGGACCTGCTGCCCGGACACCCGTACCTGCCCGGCTCGGTCGACCAGGACCTGCTGGTCGAGGCGGAGGGGATGCTGCAGTACTCGCTCCGCGGTCAGCCCGACCTGCGGCGCGCGCTGCGGGACGGCTTCTGGGAGCACCTGCAGGCGCAGTACTAGCACGACGAGAGGCCGCGCCGGTCCCGGACCTGACCAAGTGTCAGAAGAGCAGCTCCCAGAAGCCTGTGAGGGCGCGGGCCGTCCGTTCGGGCTGGTCGGTGTTGGGGGAGTGCTCCGCCTGCGTCACCACGGTGCGGTGGGCGCCCAGCCGGACGGCCATGTCGTCCAGGAGCGGGACCGGCCAGGTGTCGTCACGCTCACCGGACAGCACGTGCACCGGCAGGCCGACGGCGGCCAGTTCGTCCACGCGGTCGGGTTCCATGCACAGCTGCCGTCCCGTGGCGATGAGCTGGGCGGGACTGTTGCCGAGCCAGCGGCGGCGCAGGTCCTCCCCGTCGAGGAGGCCCTCGTCGATGTCCCCGGGGTCGTCCGCCGGCGGCTCCACGGCCTGGATCGCCTCCCAGACCTGCGCCATGTCCAGGACGGCGAGCGCGTCGTGCAGCAGCTTCACGCGCTCCTGCTGCGGAACGGAGATCTGGGCAGGGCCGGAGGCCATGAGGGTGAGCGAGACGAACGGGGCGGCGTCGAGGAGCACGGCAGCGCGGGCGATCTGACCGCCGAGGGAGTGCCCGAGCAGATGCACGGGCGCGCCCACGGCGTGCGCCTGGGCGATCACGTCGAGCGCCAACTCGCCCTGCGCGTACGGAGCCTCGTCGTCCCGGGCGCCGGGCGACTCGTGCTGCCCCCGCCCGTCGACGGCGACCGTGCGGTATCCGGCCGCCGCGAGGAGCGGCTGCAGGGCGATGAAGTCCTCCTTGCTCCCGGTGAAGCCGGGCAGCAGCAGGACCGTCCCCCTGATGTGCGCCGTCACCGCGTCCGCCTCGAGCACGGCGAAGTCACCGCGCGCCGTACCGAGCCGGCGGGCCCGGACGCCCGGGGGCGGGGTGAAGGTGGGGGGACGGCTCATGAGGCTGAGGTTACCGGGCGGTCGGGGCCGGTGGGGGTGAGTGCGGTGGAGTGCGGAGGACATCACGGTGGGCAGAGCGCGGGGAGCCGCGGGAACGCCGACGGCCCGGCTCCCCGGGGCGGGTGAGCCGGGCCGTCGGTGACCGTCCCGTCAGCCTTCCGCGGGTTCCGCGGGTTCCGCGGGCTCCGCGGCCTTCCGCGTCCGCCGGCGGGGCTTCGCCGGAGCCTCGTCGGTCTGCACCGCAATCTCCGCCTCCGGGGCCACCGCCTTACGGGTGCGGCGCCGGGGCCTGACCTCGGCCTCCTCGGCCACCTGCGCGGGAATCGCCGCCTCGGCGGCGGGCGCCGTGTCCGCGGTCTTGCGGGTGCGGCGGCGCGGCTTGGCCTCCGCGGCCTCGGTGCCCTCGGCGGTGTCCACCGCGGCTTCGGCGGCCGCTTCGGCGGTCTTGCGGGTGCGTCGGCGCGGCTTGGCCGCCGGCTCTTCCGCCTCTTCCACGGGGGCGGCCTGCGCCGTCTTACGGGCGCGCCGTGGCTTCGCCGGCGCCTCGCCCTCCGTCACGACGCCCTCCGCCGTCTCGACCGCGGCCTCCGCCGCCTTGCGCGTACGACGGCGCGGCTTGGCCGGAGCCTCGGCGGCCGCTTCGTCCACGACGGCCGGCGCCTCGGCGGCCGGTGCCGTGTCCGTGGTCTTGCGGGTGCGGCGGCGCGGCTTGGCCTCCGCGGCCTCGGTGCCCTCGGAGGTGCCCTCGGCGGTGTCCACCGCGGCTTCGGCGGCGGCTCCCGCGGCGGCCGGAGCCGCCTCGGCGGTCTTGCGGGTGCGGCGGCGGCGCGGCGTGGCCGGCTCGGCCGGTGCTGCGGCTGCGGCACCCTCCGCCCTGTCCACGGCCGCTTCCGCGGCCTCCGGCGCCGTCGGCTCCACCGTCTCCGGCACCGGGGCGAGCGCCTCGGTCACCGGCGCGGCCGTCTCCGCCGGCGCCCCGCCGCGCGTGCGGCGACGGCGGCGCGGCGTGCGCCGCTCGACGGTCTCGGGCGTCGCCGCGGTCTCGGCCGTCTCCGCGGTGGCGGTGGCGGTGTCCGTGCCGGCCGGGCCGGGCGGCGTCTCCAGCGGTGTTCCGCCGCGCGTGCGGCGCCGGCGTCGCGCCGAGCGCGCCGGCCGCTCGCGCTCCTCGGACGGGCCCGAGGAGCGGCGGCCCCGCGGCCCCCGCCCGCCGGTCTCGCCGAGGTCCTCCAGCTCCTCCGCCGCCAGCCCGGCGCGGGTGCGCTCCGAGCGCGGCAGGACGCCCTTGGTGCCCTCGGGGATGCCGAGGTCGCTGAAGAGGTGCGGCGAGGTGGAGTACGTCTCCGGGGGGTCGCTGAAGTCCAGCTCCAGCGCCTTGTTGATCAGCTGCCAGCGCGGGATGTCGTCCCAGTCGACCAGCGTGATCGCCGTACCCGACGCGCCCGCGCGGCCCGTACGGCCGATGCGGTGCAGATAGGTCTTCTCGTCCTCGGGGGACTGGTAGTTGACGACGTGCGTGACGCCCTCGACGTCGATGCCGCGTGCGGCCACGTCGGTGCACACCAGCACGTCCACCTTGCCGTTGCGGAAGGCCCGCAGGGCCTGCTCGCGCGCGCCCTGGCCCAGGTCGCCGTGGACCGCGCCGGACGCGAAGCCGCGCCGCTGCAGCTGCTCGGCGATGTCCGCGGCCGTCCGCTTCGTACGGCAGAAGACCATCGCCAGCCCGCGGCCGTCGGCCTGCAGCATGCGCGCGACCATCTCCGGCTTGTCGAGCGAGTGCGCGCGGTAGACGAACTGCTTGATGTTCGCGACCGTCACGCCCTCGTCGTCCGGCGCGGTGGCCCGGATGTGCGTCGGCTGCGACATGTAGCGGCGGGCCAGGCCGATGACCGCGCCCGGCATCGTGGCCGAGAAGAGCATCGTCTGGCGCTTCGCCGGCAGCATGTCCATGATCTTCTCGACGTCGGGCAGGAAGCCCAGGTCGAGCATCTCGTCGGCCTCGTCGAGCACCAGGCACTTGACGTGCTTCAGGTTCAGCTTCTTCTGGCCCGCCAGGTCCAGCAGGCGGCCCGGGGTGCCGACGACGACGTCGACGCCCCTCCTGAGGGCCTCGACCTGCGGCTCGTAGGCCCGGCCGCCGTAGATCGCCGTGACGCGTACGTTGCGCACCTTGCCGGCCGTCAGCAGGTCATTGGTGACCTGCGTGCACAGCTCGCGCGTGGGTACGACGACAAGGGCCTGGGGGGCGTCCGTGAGGGCCTCGGGCCTGGCACGGCCGGCCTCCACGTCGGCCGGGACGGTGACACGCTCCAGGAGCGGGAGGCCGAAGCCCAGCGTCTTGCCGGTGCCGGTCTTGGCCTGGCCGATGACGTCGGTGCCGGAGAGGGCGACGGGGAGCGTCATCTCCTGGATGGGGAAGGGACGGACGATACCGACGGCTTCCAGGGCCTCGGCCGTCTCGGGAAGGATCCCAAGGTCTCGAAAAGTGGTAGTCAGGGTGCTGCCTCTTCTGTGTGCGCGATGCGAGGCGAGCGCGGGGGTCGTGACCATGCCGGATGACGTCGGCCTGCATGGGGGACGGGCCTGTGGCACGGGACCACGCCGACGCTCCAGCGCTCGTACCGCTGAGGGCCCCTCCGGATGCCGTACGCACTGTGACGTACCGGCGAGGAGGGCTTTCGGGTCGGAGCCGATCGGGCCACCGACCGGGCATCCTCATGCGTGCAGCCTGTCGGGATACGTCGACGTACCCAGCAGGCGCATTACCACCATACCCCGGAATCGCGCACACGCGATGGCCGATTCGGTCACGTAGCCGTCGTCACAGTGGTTGATCAGGGACTTCCCCGGGGCGGCGGGCGGGCTATTGTGCGCTTCATGACGACGCCTGACAACGCTCCCGACGCCTCCGCAGAACGCACCTCGGTCGCCGCCCAGGACTGGGCGAGGGCATCCGCCGACCCCCAGTACCGCGCCGCGGTGGTGGACCTGCTCGGCGCGCTCGCGTACGGGGAGCTGGCGGCGTTCGAGCGGCTCGCGGAGGACGCGAAGCTCGCGCCCACGCTCACGGACAAGGCGGAGCTGGCGAAGATGGCGTCCGCCGAGTTCCACCACTTCGAGCGGATCAGGGACCGGCTCACCGGGATCGGGGCCGAGCCGACGGAGGCGATGGAGCCGTTCGTCGCGGCCTACGACGGCTTCCACAAGCAGACGGCCCCGTCGGACTGGCTGGAGGGGCTCGTCAAGGCGTACGTCGGCGACTCGATCGCCAGCGACTTCTACCGCGAGGTCGCGGCCCGGCTCGATGCCGACACGCGCGGGCTCGTGCTCGCCGTGCTCGACGACACCGGGCACGCCAGTTTCGCCGTCGAGAGGGTGCGCGCCGCGATCGACGCGGACCCGCGTGTGGGCGGGCGGCTCGCGCTGTGGGCGCGGCGCCTGATGGGCGAGGCCCTGTCGCAGTCGCAGCGGGTGGTCGCCGACCGGGACGCGTTGTCGACGATGCTCGTCGGCGGCGTCGCGGACGGCTTCGACCTCGCCGAGGTCGGCAAGATGTTCTCGCGGATCACCGAGGCGCACACCAAGCGCATGGCGGCGCTGGGGCTGGCCGCCTGATCGTCACGGCGCCCTACGGGGGCGCCGCGACCGCCGGCACGGGCGAGCGGTCCGGGGCGCGTGTCACGGTGTTCGTCGTCCCGGCCGGCGCCGGAGCCGTCGCCCCGGCCGTGGCCACCGCCGGGGCGGACGGGGCCGCTCGCCGGGGGTGTCCGGGGCGGCGCCGTGCCCAGGGTGCGGCCTCAGGCCGTCGCCGACCTGCGGCGGAGTCTTTCCGCCGGCCGCAGCAGCAGCGACAGCGAGGCCGCCGAGACGGCCAGCGCACCGACGAGGATCACCGGGAGACCGGCCGAGCCCAGCGCGCTGTGGGTGAGGAACGCGCCGAAGAGAGCCCCCGCCGCACCCGTCGGCAGGACCATCGCGCGGGCAGGCAGCCGGTGCGGCAGCCGGCGCACGGCGGCCCATGCCAGGGCGAGCCCGAGGACGGCGGAGCCGAGCGCTTCCCAGAACATGACGAGTTTCCCTCCCGCACGGCTGCTGCCAGGGCAAATCGGTCGTAGCCGTCTTACCCGCGGCGTGCGGAGGACAATCCTCCCCTGTGCGGTGGATGTGCTCCTCCTGGGCGGCGGATGTGCTCCGTCCGTGTGGCCCGGAGCGGGGTCCCGCGCCCCGGGCGTTCACCTGTGCGCCCCGAGCCGCCGTGCCCGGGCGTCCGCCTGTGGCCGGAGCGGGGCCGTGCGGGATCGCCCGGCGGTACGGGATCACGCCCGGGCGCGGCAGCGGAGGGGCCCGGTGGCATGCGCCACCGGGCCCCTCCGCTTGTCACGGCGCGACCTACAGCGCGCCGAAGCCCACCTTGCGCGGGGCCGGCTCGCCGATCTCCACGTACGCGAGCCGGTCGGCCGGGACGAGGAGCTTGCGGCCGTGCTCGTCCACGAGGCTCAGCAGCCGCGACTTCCCGGACAGCGCCTCGGCCACGACACGCTCGACCTCCTCGGCGCTCTGACCGCTCTCCAGAACGATCTCGCGCGGCGCGTGCTGCACGCCGATCTTGACCTCCACGGCTTTGTCCCTCCGACGGTCAGTGATGTGCGCGGCCGTCCGCGCCGTACCAGCACACATTAGCCCGGTGAGGGGGCGCCCACGCTCCGCTCCGGAACGCCAGGAGCGAACACCCTGCGGGAACAAGGCCGCCGTACGGCTCCGCTCCGTGTGCGCGGTGCCGTACGGCTCGGGGGCCGGCGGTGCCCAGGGGCGCCGCTCAGTGGTGCTGATCGCTGCCGTGCAGCGGGAACCCGGCGATGCCCCGCCAGGCCAGGGAGGTCAGCAGCTGCACCGCCTGGTCGCGCGGCACGCTGCGGTCGCTGTGCAGCCAGGAACGCGCCACGACCTGGGCCAGACCGCCGAGACCCGAGGCCAGCAGCATGGACTCGTCCCGCGACAGGCCGGTGTCCTCGGCGATGACGTCGCAGATGGCCTCCGCGCACTCGATCGTGACCTTGTCCACGCGCTCGCGCACCGCGGGCTCGTTCGTCAGGTCCGACTCGAAGACCAGCCGGAAGGCGCCGCCGTCGTCCTCGACGTACGCGAAGTACGCGTCCATCGTGGCGCGTACGCGCTGCTTGTTGTCGGTCGTCGACGCGAGCGCGTTCCGAACGGCCACCAGCAGGGCGTCGCAGTGCTGGTCCAGCAGCGCCAGGTAAAGATCGAGCTTGCCCGGGAAGTGCTGGTAGAGCACCGGCTTGCTGACCCCGGCGCGCTCGGCGATGTCGTCCATCGCGGCCGCGTGGTAGCCCTGAGCCACGAAGACTTCCTGCGCGGCGCCCAGCAGCTGGTTCCGTCGGGCACGGCGCGGCAGGCGCGTACCCCGCGGGCGTGCCGCCTCTGTCTGCTCGATGGCTGTCACGCCGCCTCCCAAAATCGTCCACATGCGGTGTGCGCCGCGCCGCCATCGTACTTTTCGGTAACCGTGCTGTGCGCGGTGCGAGCGCAGAATTTCACGGACCGGACAACGGGGAAAGCCGCGCGCAGCGCGCCGAACGGGGGCGGGGCGGGTGGATGGGCGCCCCGGCACCGCCTGACGCCACGCGCTCTCTCACCGTGCGTACGCGTCCTCTTACCCGAAGTGATCCTTTTCGTGATCGTCCCGGTACCTCACCGATACTCACCGATACTCACCGATAGTCGTCCTCGTCGAGGGAGACGACGCGGGCCTGCTCCACGAGGTCCGCCTCGTTGGCGCGGAGGGTGTCCTCCTCGGCCACGGGCTCGTCCCGCTCCGGGGCGAGTTCCGCCTGCTGTGCGGCGGCGTCGTTCTCCGGTGCCTCGACGTCGAGCTCGGTGCCGCCGTTCCCGTCGTCGTCGAACGTCTCGGGATCAGTGGGGTCTACGGCCATGGCGGGCTCCCTTCCTGAGAACTCCTGGAACGTCCCCGAACGAGGCAGGGGCCACATACGGGTGCCCTGCTCCGAGCCTAGGAGACACCCGATCGGGACGCCATGTGTGATGAGGGGTCCCTGGGTGTGTCCGTCGCGCCGCGCCGTCGCGCCGGGCCGCTCTCTGCCTGCGGTCCCCTTGCGGTCAGGTCTGCCCTGTGACGGCGAACACATGAACCAGTGTGTGATCGCCTCGTAACATTGGCGCATGTCCTCGACCGAGTTGCCGTCCGTCCCGGCCGCCAATGTGCTCCCGAAGGTGGCGCCCCTCACGGTGCGCGAGGGCGAGCGCGTGAGGGCGGTGGGGCTGCCCGGCGTCACGCTGACGGTGCGGTCGAGACCGCCGGAGCGCGAGGGGCTGCCGCGGGCGCTGTACGTCCACGGACTCGGCGGTTCCTCCCAGAACTGGTCGGCGCTGATGGCCCTGCTCGACGGGCTCGTCGACGGCGAGGCCCTCGACCTGCCGGGCTTCGGCGACTCGCCGCCGCCGGACGACGGCAACTACTCCGTCACGGGGCATGCGCGCGCGGTCATCCGCTACCTCGACTACCTCGACGCGGACGGGCGTGGGCCCGTTCACCTGTTCGGCAACTCGATGGGCGGGGCCGTCGCGACGCGTGTCGCCGCCGTCCGGCCCGATCTCGTCCGGACGCTCACCCTGGTCTCGCCGGCGCTCCCGGAGATCTTCGTGCAGCGCGGCGCGATTCCGACGGGTCTGCTCGCGGTGCCCGGGGTCGCCTCCCTGTTCACCCGGTACACCAAGGACTGGACGGCCGAGCAGCGCGTCCGCGGGGTCATGGCGCTGTGCTACGGCGACCCCCGGCGCGTCACCCCGGAAGGATTTCAGAATGCGGTCGAGGAGATGGAGCGGCGACTGCGACTGCCGTACTTCTGGGACGCGATGGCCCGCTCGGCGCGTGGGATCGTGAACGCCTACACGCTGGGCGGACAGCACGGGCTGTGGCGCCAGGCGGAGCGGGTCCTCGCCCCGACGCTGCTCGTGTACGGCGGCCGGGACCAACTGGTGTCCTTCCGCATGGCCCAGCGGGCGGCGCGCGCCTTCCGCGACTCCCGGCTGCTGACCCTGCCGGAGGCGGGGCACGTCGCGATGATGGAATACCCGGACGTGGTGGGCGACGCCTTCCGCGAACTGCTGGCGTCGACGGGCGAGTTGCCCGGACGGGCCGGTGAAGGAGGCGGCGGTGGCGCCGCCGTGAGGGGCGTGTCCGGCCGCGGGACCACCGCGGCGACGGGTGAATCCGGCACCGTCGGGGGGAGCTGAGGCGCGGCGTGGGACGGCACAGCCGCAAGGGGCGGGGCAACAAGACGCATACGGACACCGGCGCGGTGCCGGTCATACCGGCGCAGGACACATCGGCACGAGACGCGGCGGCCCTGTCCGCCATGGATTCGGCGCTGCGCCCCGAAGCGGCGCCGCCGCCTCGGGGCCCGCAGGCATCGGCCCCCGTGCCGCCGGGGCCTGCCGCCCGCCGGCAGCGCCCGATGGAGGGCACACCGGCGCAGGGCACACCGGCGACGGGTGTTCCGCGCCATCCGGACGGCACACCGGCCCGGGGGGTTCCGCGCTATCCGGACGGGACGCCCGCTCGGGGGGTGCCCCGTGTCCCCGGTGCCACCCCGCCCCAGGGCGGACCGCGGCCGTCGGCCGACGGGACTCCGGCGCGCGGTGTTCCCCGCTTCCCGGACGGCACACCGGCCCGGGGGGTTCCGCGCTTCCCGGACGGCACACCGGCCCAGGGGGTTCCGCGCTTCCCGGACGGGACGCCCGCTCATGGTGTTCCCCGGTTCCCCGATGGGACCCCCGCCCACGGCACCCCCCACGTCCGCGGTGGCCACCCCCAGCAGCGCGAACCCGGCGGAGGCTGGGAACCGCTGGGGGGCAGGGCCGCGCCCACGGGGCCTTCCGGGGGCATGCCCCCGGGAAGCCCCGCCCCCCGCATCCCGCAGCAGAGGTCGCGGTCCGGGCCCCGTCAGGATTACCTCGACGCCTTCGACGAGGGCGACGACGTCTTCGCGCCCCGCAGCACCGGCCCCGCCGCCCGCCCTTCGCGCACCGGCGACCTCCGCGCGCAGGCGCAGGCCCAGACGCAGGCCCAGACGCAGGCCGGGCCCGGCGGGGACGGCGACGCGCCGGACAGCGGGTCCGGCGAGGCGGCGCCCAAGGGGAGCGGGAAGGGCCGTACCTACACCGGGATCGCGGCCGCCGCCGTGACCACCGTGCTCGCGGTGGTCGTCGCCGGCCAGATCGCAGGCGGCCAGGGCGGCACCACCGAGCGGGCACAGTCCGCCACCGACCGGGCCCGCGACGCCCACGGCGCCGCCAGCAGGGGCGACGGCCGCCCGACCCCCTCCCGCACGCCGAACGCGAGGACGCTGACCTACGAGCAGGCCATGAACGAGCGGTACCCGCTCAGCGCCGCGCTGAAGGGACCCGGGAAGTTCTCCGCCGTCCCCGGCTTCGACAAGGCACCCGGCACAGGGCGCAAGTACACCTACCGCGTCGATGTGGAGAACGGGCTCGGCCTCGACGGCGAACTCTTCGCCCAGGCCGTCCAGAAGTCCCTCAACGACGACCGCAGCTGGGCCCACCACGGCGCCCGTACCTTCGAGCGCGTCTCCTCGGGCAAGCCCGACTTCGTGATCACGCTCGCCAGCCCCGGCACCACGGCCGCCTGGTGCGCCAAGTCCGGCCTCGACACGACGGAGGACAACGTCTCCTGCGACTCGGCCTCCACCGAGCGCGTGATGATCAACGCCTACCGCTGGGCCCAGGGTTCGAAGACATACGGGGACCACATGTACGCCTACCGCCAGATGCTGATCAATCACGAGGTGGGCCACCGCCTCGGCTACGGTCACGTCACCTGTGACAAGGACGGCGAGCTGGCGCCGGTCATGCAGCAGCAGACCAAGTTCCTCGACCACGACGGCATCCACTGCCTGCCCAACCCCTGGCCCTATCCCCGGAGCTGACCGGAGCGGCCGCCCTGGTGCCGGTGAGCGCCCGCGGGGCGCTCGGCCGGGGACCGGCCGCCACCTCCCGAAACGTCACTGCATGATCTGCTAGCGCGGTCGAACGCGGTCCACGGGGGAAAGTTACGACCGTTCACCCCTTTTGGTGGCGCGATGGACAACCGTCCGTCGCGCCACCGTGTTGTCCGCATACGTTCGTCCCGCTGCGAGCCGCCGGGCAACGGCGGCTCCCACACGGGAGATCGGGGGTGCGCTCGTGCGCATCGGATTGCTTACGGAGGGTGGCTACCCGTATGTGGGCGGTGATGCCGGACTCTGGTGCGACCGGCTCGTACGCGGGCTCGGGCAGCACGAGTTCGACATCTACGCGCTCAGCCGCAGCGAGCGCCAGGAAGCCGGGGGACGGCTTCCGCTGCCGCCGCACGTCGGCCGGGTGCGGACGGCACCGCTGTGGAGTACGGCGGACGACGGCGTCGCCCACGGCCGTCGTGCCCGGCGCCGGTTCGCCGAGGCGTACGGGGAGTTGGCCGCCGCGCTCTGCACGGCACCGGAGCCGGGGACGCCACGCGGCGCCCCGGAGCCGTCCGGTCCTGAGGCGGACCGTTTCGGCAACGCCCTCTACGCGCTCGCCGAACTCGCCCGCGACGAAGGCGGACTGACCGGCGCACTGCGCTCCGAGGCCGCTGCCCGCGTCCTGGAACGCTCCTGCCGCGCGCCGGGCGCCCTCCGCGCAGCGCGAGCGGCGCGCGTCCCCGATCTGCTCGAGGCGGCCGCGGGGCTCGAACGCGCCCTGCGCCCCCTCTCCCTCGACTGGTACGAGGACGACGGGCTCGGATCGGCCGACCTCTGCCACGCCGCGACGGGGGGCGCCGCGGCCCTGGCCGGGCTGCTCGCCCGCCATCTTGCCGGAGTGCCGCTGCTGGTGACCGAGTACGGCGTGCACCTGCGCGCGCACTATCTGGGCGCGTCGGACGGGGCGCCCGCGGTGCGCGCGCTGCTCGCCTCCTTCCACCGCAGGCTGGCCGCCGAGGCATACCGGCGCGCCGCCTGCGTCACGCCCGGCAACACCCACGCCCGCCGCTGGCAGGAACGGTGCGGCGCCGACCGGGCCAAGCTGGTCACGGTCTACCCCGGCATGGAGGCGTCCCGCTTCACGGACGTGGGCGAGTCGGCCGACGGCGCGGACCCGTACACGCTGGTCTGGGTCGGCCGCATCGAACCCGGCAAGGACCTGATCTCCCTGCTCCACGCCTTCGCGGACATCCACAGGAAGGAGCCGAAGGCCCGGCTGCGGATCATCGGGTCCGCGGCGGGCGCCGACGGCACGGCCTACCTCGGGCACTGCAGGGCGCTGGCCGCCCAGCTCTTCCCCGACGAGGCGGAGGGCGTCCACGCCGTCGGCGACAACCCGGTGGCCTTCGAGGAGATCGGCGGCCCGGAGGTGCCCGACCTGGCGGAGGCGTACGCGGCCGGCGCCGTCGTCGTCCTCTCCAGCGTCGTCGAAGGGTTTCCGATCAGCCTGGTGGAGGCCATGCTCTGCGGCCGCGCGACGGTGTCCACGGACGTGGGCGCGGTCGTGGAGGTCATCGGCGGTACGGGGCTCGTGGTCCCGCCCCGCAACCCCCGGGCACTGGCCGGGGCGTGCCTGGCGTTGCTGCGCGACCCCCAGCGCCGTGAGCGCCTCGGCGCGGCCGCCCGCGCGCGAGCCCTGGAACTGTTCACCGTCGAGCAGAACATTGCGGCGTTCCGTGGTATCTACCTGGAGGTCCTCTCCCACTCGCCGGTGCGGCGGGTGCTCGTCGACGGAGCGGGCGAACCGCTGCCCTTCGGAGCGCCGGCGGAGGCCCATGTGCCCGGCCGCTGGACCGATCCGCGGCGCCTGCGCGCACGACCGCGCTGGGCGGGGGCGGAGCACGCCGCGCCGGACGCGGTGAGCGCCACGCTGCCCCTCAAGGAATCCGTCCCGGTGGCGGGGGTTGCGCGATGAGCAAGGCGGAAGAACTGCTCAGGGGCACGGAACCCGGGCGCGCGGACGCACACGGACCCGCGGCCACGGCCCGCAAGCCGGCCCGCCGTGGCGCCGCCGACCCGGTCAAGGCCCTGATGCACCACCACCGCGACCTGTGCGAGCGAGCCGTCGACCCACTGGAGATCGCGGCCGGACTCGAAGCCCACGGTCTGACCGACCGGACCGCCGCGCGCTTCCGGCACCGGGACGTCTTCTCCCTCGCCGAGGAGATGTACGCGCGCGCGCCCCGTGACGCCGCCAGGCACCCGCCGCGGCCCGCCACCACGGACGCCCCCCGCGAGCCCGGGGGATGGGCCGCCCTCGCCCTGCTCCCCGGCGCACTGTGCGCGGCGGCCGTGATCGGGGCGCGGCTCACCGAAGGCCGCGGCCGCCTCGCCGTCGCCGCACTCGGTGCCGTCGCCGTCATGCTCGGGCTGCGCGTGGCGCTCCGGCGTGGTCCGCTGCGCGTGGCGAACCACGCCACACCGGCCGGCGCACGCTTGGCGACCTGCTGGCTGCTCGCCTACGCCCTCCTCGGAGACGGGCTCCTGCGTGCCGCTCTGGACGGCGGCCCCGACGGTCCCTGGCCCCCGTCCGCCGCGCCCGTCGCGGCCCTCGCCCTGGCCTGCGGTCCGGCCGCCTGGTGCGCCCGCCTCTTCACGGTGCGCGCCCGCCGCGGACTCGCCGCCAGCCGCGGCCTGGAGGACTTCGCGTCCTCGGCCACCCCTCTGTTCCTCGGCGTGTTCGGACTCTTCCTGTGCGCCCTGGGGGCACTGCTGGCGCTGTGCGGGGCGCTGCTCGGGGGGCCCAGCGCCTCCTCGGGGCCCACCGCCTACGCGGGGCCCGGCGCCCTCGGCGTGCTCCTGCTGCTGGCCCGGCTTCTGGCCGCGCACGGTTTCGGACGCGCCCCGGCCGTGGTCCTCGGCGCCGCGGCCGCCACCGAGGCGACCGCCCTGGTCACGGTCTTCGCCGGCCGGCTCCCCGGCTGTGCGTCCCTGGACACGCCGGTCCAGGCCCTGGCAGGCGCCTGGGGCACCGACGCCGTCCAGGCCGCCGGCTGCGCCCCGGCCGCCCTGGTCCTGCTGGCCCACACGATCCGCACCCTGACCCGGGCCTCGGCCCACGCCCGTCCGCCCGGATCTCCCTGAGCCCCGGCCCATGGCACCCCCCACCTCCGACGCCATGAGCCGTAGCCACCGCCGGGGGCCTGGTCCCCGGCCCATCCGTCCCGCGGGGCCGACACCGCGGGCTCCTCCCATCCGATGGCACCACCCCTGAAGGAGAACGCCAGATGATCACCTCCCGAACCGGAGAATCCGCCCCGGGAGCCGCCCGATGAGGGTCCTGCTGATCGGAGCCAACGGATACCTCGGCCGCTTCGTCGCCGACCGCCTGCTCGCCGACCCCGCCGTCCAGCTCACCGCGCTCGGCCGCGGCGACGACGCCGATGTGCGCTTCGACCTCGCATCCGGCAGCCCGGGCGCGCTCACCCGCTTCCTGGACGCCGTGCACCCCGGGGTCGTCATCAACTGCGCCGGCGCCATCCGCGGCGGCGCCCGTGAACTCACCCGGCACAACACCGTCGCCGTCGCCACCGTCTGCGAGGCCCTGCGCCGCAGCGGCTGCGGCGCCCGTCTCGTGCAGATCGGCTGCGGCGCCGAGTACGGCCCGAGCCAGCCCGGCTCCTCCACGGCCGAGGACGCGGTCCCGCGCCCCGGCGGCCCCTACGGCGTCAGCAAGCTCGCCGCCACCGAACTGGTCCTCGGCTCCGGGCTCGACGCCGTCGTGCTCCGCGTGTTCTCGCCCGCCGGGCCCGGCACCCCAGCCGGGTCCCCGCTCGGCCGCCTCGCCGAAGCCATGCGCCGCGCCATGCAGTCCGGGGACGGCGAGCTCAAGCTCGGCGGCCTCGGCGTCCAGCGCGACTTCGTCGACGTGCGCGACGTGGCCCGCGCCGTCCACGCCGCCTCCCTCTCCGCGGCCCAGGGCGTGATCAACATCGGCTCGGGCCGCGCCGTGCGGCTCCGCGACGCGGCCGCCGTCCTCGCCCGCGTGGCCGGCTACGGCGGTGCCCTGCACGAACTCGACGGGCCTCCCGGCGCGGTGCGGGCGGTCATCGGCCACCCGCGTGGCGAATCGGAGCACGCGGCCCCGGTCGCGTATCCCTACCCGGACGGCTGCGGCAGCTGGCAGCAGGCCGATGTGCGCACCGCACGCGACCGGCTCGGCTGGCGGCCCCGGATCAACCTCGAGGAGTCCCTGGCCGATATCTGGATGGAGGCGGCATGCCGTATCTGACCAGCGCCACGGCGGGCACTCCGAGCACCGGACTGAGCCTGGGGCTGGGCGCCCCCGGCTATGCGCATCCCCTCGTCGCGCCCCTGGAGTGGCGTGAGCTCACCCGCCCGGGCACCCCCGTGCACTGGACGGTCCTCAACGTCAGCGGCGGCCCCGGCACGCGCCCCGACCCGCACTGCACGCAGGCCGCGGGACGGCTGCACACCGCGGGCGTCTGTGTTCTCGGTCACCTCGACGCCGCCTACGGCGCACGCGGCCTCGGCGAGCTGATGTCCGAGGCGCAGCGGTATCTCGACTGGTACCAGGTGGACGGCTTCCTCCTGGACCGCTGCCCCACGGAGCGTTCCGCGCTCGCCGAGGTCCGCCGCACGGTCACCGCGTTCCGCGCGACCCTCCACCGCGGTCATGTCGTCCTCGGGCACGGCACTCACCCGTATCCCGGATACGCCGAGGCCGCCGACCAGTTGGTCACCTTCTCCGGCTCCTGGAACGACTACCGCTGGTCGCAGGTGGCCGAGTGGACCGCCGAGCACCCGCCCGAGCGGTTCTGCCACTTCGTGCACGGCGTGCCGCGCGGTCATCTCGACGAGGCACTGCGCATCGCCCGGTGGCAGGGCGCCGCCACGATCTGGTTCACGGACCGCACGGGTCATGGCGGACGCGGTGATCCCTGGGAGGCCATGCCCGGCTACTGGGACGAAATCGTCTCGCGTGTCGGAACGGGTGTCTCGGAATGAAGAAGGGCGTGGCAGTGTTGCAAAGAGAACAACTGTAGTGATTGACCGACCAACGGAGTCCCCGTGTCGCTGCCACCCCTGGTTGAGCCGGCTTCTGAGCTCACCGTAGACGAGGTCCGCAGGTACTCCCGCCACCTGATCATCCCGGATGTCGGGATGGACGGGCAGAAGCGGCTGAAGAACGCCAAGGTGCTCTGTGTGGGCGCCGGCGGCCTGGGTTCGCCGGCGCTGATGTACCTGGCCGCCGCGGGCGTCGGCACGCTCGGCATCGTGGAGTTCGACGAGGTCGACGAGTCGAACCTGCAGCGCCAGATCATCCACAGCCAGTCCGACATCGGCCGCTCCAAGGCCGAGTCCGCGCGAGACACGGTCAAGGGCATCAACCCGTACGTGAACGTGATCCTTCACGAGGAGCGGCTCGAGGCCGACAACGTGATGGACATCTTCAGCCAGTACGACCTGATCGTCGACGGCACGGACAACTTCGCGACCCGCTACCTGGTCAACGACGCGTGTGTGCTGCTGAACAAGCCGTACGTATGGGGTTCGATCTACCGCTTCGACGGCCAGGCCTCCGTTTTCTGGTCGGAGCACGGTCCCTGCTACCGCTGCCTGTACCCGGAGCCCCCGCCCCCCGGCATGGTTCCGTCCTGCGCCGAGGGCGGCGTGCTGGGTGTGCTGTGCGCCTCCATCGGCTCGATCCAGGTCAACGAGGCCATCAAGCTGCTCGCCGGCATCGGTGAGCCGCTGGTCGGCCGGCTGATGATCTACGACGCCCTGGAGATGCAGTACCGCCAGGTCAAGGTCCGCAAGGACCCGAACTGCGCCGTCTGCGGCGAGAACCCCACCGTCACGGAGCTCATCGACTACGAGGCCTTCTGCGGCGTCGTCTCCGAGGAGGCCCAGGCGGCGGCCGTCGGCTCGACGATCACTCCCAAGCAGCTCAAGGAGTGGATCGACGACGGCGAGAACATCGACATCATCGACGTCCGCGAGCCGAACGAGTACGAGATCGTCTCCGTCCCGGGCGCCCGGCTGATCCCGAAGAACGAGTTCCTCATGGGCAACGCCCTGGAGGCCCTTCCGCAGGACAGGAAGATCGTCTTGTATTGCAAGGTGGGTGGCCGCAGTGCGGAAGTCCTCGCCGTTCTGAAGTCGGCGGGCTTCGCGGACGCGGTCCACGTGGGCGGCGGCGTGATCGGCTGGGTCAACCAGATCGAACCGGACAAGCCGGTGTACTGAGCCGAGGCTCACCACCCCGCTGCGATGGCGGGGGCTTCGGGCGCCGCGGATGCCCGAAGCCCCCGCCATCGTCATGAGCACACCTTGCCGTCCTTCGGGACGGTCCCCTTCAGCAGGTACGCGTCCACGGTCGAGTCGACGCAGTCGCTCCCGCTGCCGTAGGCCCCGTGCCCCTCGCCCTTCCAGGTGAGTTCCACACCGACACCCTTGCCCAGCCCGTCGGCCATCTTGCGGGCGCCCTCGTACGGCGTCGCCGGATCCCCGGTGTTCCCCACCACCAGCACGGGCGCGGCTCCCGGCGCGCTGACCTCCGGGTGGTCGAACTGCCCCGCCACCGGCCAGCTATGGCACCAGCCCGCCGCGTCCCAGCCCAGGAAGTCGCCGAACACGGGCGAGATCGTCTTGAACTCCGGCAGCAGCTTCTTCATCTCCTCCGGCGTGGGCCGCTGCCTGTCGTCCAGGCACGATATGACCCGCTGGGCGTGGGTCGTCGTGCCGTAGTGACCCGAGGCGTCCCGCTCGTTGTAGCCGTCGGCCAGCCTCAGCAGCAGGGAACCGTCGCCGGCCTCGGCCGCCTCCAGTGCGCTGGTGAGCGTGGGCCAGCCCTCCTTGCTGTAGAGCGGCAGCACGATGCCGGTGAGGGCCAGCGTCTGGGTGAGCTCGCGGCCGGACGACGTCGGCAGCGGCTTCGTGTCGATCCGCTTCAGCAGGTCCACGATCCTCTGGGAGCCCTGCTCCGGGTCCTGCCCCGTCGACTTGAGGTAGTCGTCCAGCGCGCGCTGGAAGCCGCGGGCCTGGTTCTTCGCGTGGCCCACGCTGTCGGCGGTCGGGTCCACGACGGCGTCCAGCACCAGGCGGCCCACGTTCCCGGGGAACAGGTGGGCGTAGACGCCCCCGAGTTCGGTTCCGTAGGAGATGCCGAAGTAGTGCATCGTGTCGTCGCCGAGGACCTGGCGCATCAGGTCCATGTCGCGCGCGGTGTCGGTCGTCGAGACGTGCGAGATCAGCTTGCCGGCGGCCTTCGCGCAGCCGCGGCCGAAGGCGACGGCGTCGTCGAAGTACGCCTTCTCCTCCGTGGCGTCGTCCGGTGTCGCGTCGATGTCCTCCGCGGCCTGGATCGCCTTGTCGCCGCGGCAGCGGACCCCCTCACTGGCGCCGACCCCGCGCGGGTCCCAGCTCACCAGGTCGTACCGCTCGTGGAGCTTGGCCACCGTGCTTCCGTACGACGGCATCATCGAGACTCCCGAGCCGCCGGGGCCACCGAAGTTGAACAGGAGCGAGCCGATCCGCCTGCCCCCGGTCGCCTTGGACCGGATCAGCGCCAGGCCGATCGTGCGGCCGTCGGGCTTCGACCAGTCCAGCGGCACCTTCAGCGTCGCGCACTGCCAGCCGGCGCCCGGCCCCGAGGTGCTCTTGCAGCGGCCCCAGTCGAGTTTCTGCGAGGTGAGAGAGGAGGGCAGCGTCGAGGAGGAGGCGGTCGCCTGTGCATCCGCGCCGTCCTTCCCCTCCTCGCTCCCGCCTGCGCCGGACGAACCGCTGCTGCAGCCGGTCATCAGCACCGCGGCGGCGAGCGCGGCCGTCCATCGTACGAACCGTGACATGCAAACCCCCCTCACGAGCTCTCCGCACGGAGCCGCGGGGAGCAGTCAGGCCATAGTAGGCGGATCGGGCCAAGCCCATGGCCGGCTGTGGATAACCGTCTGACCTGCACTTTTTCCGCACGGGTCGGCAGGTTGGGCTAGGAGCAGACGGTACCGGCCGCAGGAACCCTTCCGTTCAGGAGGTAGTTGTTCACGACGCTCTGCACACACGTGTTCTTGCTGTCGTAGGCGCCGTGCCCCTGGCCCCGGTACGTCAGCTCGACGCCGACGCCCTCGCCCAGCGCATCGACCATCCTCTTCGCGCCGTGGTACGGGGTGGCCGGGTCGCCGGTGTTGCCGATCACGAGGATCGGTGCGGCACCGGGCGCGCTCACGTCCGGGTGGTCGGCGGCTCCCGCCACCGGCCAGTGGACGCAGCTGACCATGCCCCAGGCCAGGAAGTCGCCGAACAGCGGGGACGCGGCGCGGAACTGCGGCAGTCTCGCCTTCACATCGGCGGCGGTGTAGCGGGGCTTCTCGTCGCCGCAGTTGATGGAGACGTTCGCGGCGGTGAGGTTGCTGTACTGGCCGTTGGCGTTGCGCCCGTTCATCGCGTCGGACAGCAGCATCAGCACCTTGCCGTCGCCGGCGTATGCCTGCTGCAGCCCCTGGGTGAGGTATGGCCAGAGGCTCTTCGAGTACAGGGACTGTGCGATCCCGTTGGTCGCGGCGGTCTGCGTCAGTCGGCGCGGGGGGATGCCGGGGATGGGTTTGCGGTCGAGGTCCTTCAGGAGAGCCGCGATCCGCTTCTCGACGTCCTGCGGCGTGCTGCCGACCGGGCATCCCGTGCTCTTCGACGTGCAGTCCCGGGCGTAGTTGTCGAGCGCGAGCTGGAACCCCCTGGCCTGTCCGAGCGAGATCTGCTCCGGGTTCTGGCTCGGGTCGACGACCCCGTCGAACACGGCTCGTCCCACGTTCTTGGGGAACAGGTGGGCGTAGACGCCCCCGAGTTCGGTTCCGTAGGAGATGCCGAAGTAGTGCATCGTGTCGTCGCCGAGGACCTGGCGCATCAGGTCCATGTCGCGCGCCGCGTCGGTGGTGCGCACATAGGGGAGCATCCCGCCGGAGTGCGCCCTGCAGGCGTCGTTGAACTGCCGGGTGTTGTTCAGGAACGTCCGCTGCTCGGCCGTGTCGTCGGGTGTCGCATCCTGCTGGAAGTAGGCGTCGAGCTGCCGGTCGTCCTCGCACTTGATGCCCGCGCTGCGGCCGACCCCGCGGGGGTCGAAGCTCACCAGGTCGTAACGGGTGCGCAGGGTCTCGTAGTCCGGGGCGAAGGAGGGCAGCGTGCTGACGCCGGAGCCGCCGGGGCCGCCGAAGTTGAAGATGAGGGAGCCGATCCGCTTGCTCGGGTCGCCGCTGGCCTTCGCCCGGATGAGTGCGATGTCGATGGTGCCCCCGGCGGGATCGTCCCAGTTGCGGGGCGCCTTCATGGTGGCGCACTGCCAGCGTTCGCCGTCCGGCAGCGGCGAGGGGGCGCTGCCGCCGCCCTCGGACGGGGAGGGGGCCGGGCAGTCCTGCCAGTTCAGCTTCTGGCTCGACAGCTCTCCCTTGATGACGACGAAGCGGCCGGCGCATCCCGCCACCGCCGCCAGGGAGGCTGCGAGGACGGCGGCGCCGGTCAGGGCCTTGGCGCGGATCCGAGGAGGGTTCGGCATGCTCCCATCGTGGGGCCGCGCGCGGCGGTGCGCGCGGGGCGCAGGCCGTGCGGGTGACGGCCGGCCACCGGCCGGGCGCGCCTCCTTGTGGAGGGTGCCCGCACCGGGGCCGGGCCGGCCGCATGCGGTACGCGCACGTGGGTGTGCCCGCGGGCGTGCGACGGCGAAGCCGGCGCGGGCGTGCGCCCCCGGTGTCGTGGGCGTCCCGGAGCGCTTCCTCGGGCACTTTGAGCGCCCATTGAGGCGCTTCCCGGGGGGCGCTTCCCCGGGGGCGCTTCCTCAGAGGGCTTCCTTGCGTGTCAGGTGGTTGAAGAACAGCCAGCCCGGCAGCACGGGCAGCCACAGGGTCAGGAGCCGGTACAGCAGGACCGCGGGCGCGGCGACCTCCTTGGGGAGGCCGACGGCGATGAGGCCGACCGTCAGGGTGGCCTCGACCGCGCCCACGCCGCCCGGGGTCGGGGCGGCCGAACCGAGCGCGTTGCCCGCGAGGAAGACGACCGCGACGCTGGCCAGGCTGAGCGTGGTCTTCTCCTCGTGCCCGAACGCCCGGATCGAGGCGTCCAGGCACATCACGAAGGACGCCGTCAGCAGCAGCATCCCGCCGATGCCGGTGACCAGCTTCTGCGGCCGCTGCAGCACATCGAGCATGCGCGGAACGACACCCGCGAACAGCGACCTCACGCGTGTGGCGACGAACTTCCGCAGGAACGGCACGGACGTGACCACCAGGATGAGCACCGCGACGGTCAGCAGACCGGCGATGACGGTACGGGAAGGCGACAGGGACGGCGTCTTCTCGGTGCCCGTGAGATAGCCGAAGGACAGCAGCATCAGGATGTGGCAGCCGAGCCCGAACAACTGGGAGGCACCGACGCTCGCCACCGCCAGGCCCGGCCGCACCCCGGCGCGCTGCAGGAAGCGCGTGTTGAGCGCGACACCGCCGACCGCGGCGGGCGCCACGATCTTGACGAACGACCCGGCGACCTGCGCCGCCACCGTTCGCAGGAACGGCACCCGCTCGGGCACGAAGCCCAGCAGCGCCATGGCCGCCGCGAAATAGCTCAGGGCTGAGAACAACACGGCCGCCGCCACCCAGCCCCACTCGGCGTTGGCGAACAGCGTGCCGAACTCGATGTGCGTGAGCTGCGTCAGCAGGAAGTAGGCGCCGATGGCACCGGCGATGAAACTGATCAGCGTGCGCGGCCGCACCCGCTCCAGGCGGGCCGGTTCGACCGGCGCCTGGGGCCGGATCCGCAGCACTTCGTGGCGGATCTGGGTGAGCAGGTCCTCCTCGCGCGCCTCCTCCAGCGCCTCGTCGATCGCCCGTTTCTCGGCCCGCTGCGCGGCACGTACCGACTTCTTGCCGGGCTTTTCGAGAACGACCCGGGTGTCCGCCCGGGCCTCCTCGGGACGGCCCGGTCTGGCCTGCCGGGAGGCCTCCAGGACCGCTTCCCGCTCGCGCTCGGCGCGCTCCCGGGCCAGTTTCCGCAGCGTCGCGCGCGTGGAGCGGGTCAGCGCGATCGGCTGCAGCATGGGCAGACAGTCCGCGACCGAGTCCGGGCCGAGCACCGCGACCGCCGACGCCACCGCGCGCTCGGCACCGACCCGCAGCCCGAGCGTGGCCAGCAGCTGTGCGATGTCCATCCGCAGGACCAGGTCACCCGCCGCGATCTCGCCGCTGCGCAGGTCCGTCAGGATGACGGTGCCCGAGGGGTCCACCACGATCGCGTCACCCGCGAGTCTGCGGTGCGCGATGCGCCGGGACTGCAGCGCTTGCACCTGGTGCCAGGTGCCGTGCAGCAGCTCGTCGGTGATCTCCTCGTCGGCCAGCTGGTCGAGGGTGCGGCCGCCGGTGTGCTGGTAGACGAGCATCACGGCGTCGGGGCCCAGCTCGGAGGTCGCGATGAGCTTGGGGGCGTTGGCGCCGGCCGCGATGGCCGCGTACGCGAGGAGCGCCTCCTGCTCCAGGGCCTGGCGCAGCGACTGCAGGCTGCGCCGCGTGGTGATCCCGCGCAGCGTCAGCCGGCGCCACACCCGGTAGAAGTAGCCCTGGGCCTGCTGCTCCCGGTCGACGACGGTGACGTCGAGGGGCGGCCCGTCCTCCAGGGTGACGAAGTAGCGGCGGCCGCGGTCCCCGTTCTCGGTGGTGTCGGGAGTCTCCTCGCGCGCCGCGCTCACGGGGTGGAAACCCACGGTGCGCAGGCCGGCCATCAGGGTCCGGCCGGTGGGCCGCACGTTCGGCGAGCCGACCGCGTACAGCGTCCCGGCGGCGACGCTCCAGCCGATCAGCACCGTCAGGATGATCGAGAACGGTGTGGTGTAGCCGGTGACGAGCATCGAGAAGGCGTCGAGCAGTAGCACCACCCACAGCACCGCGCGCCAGCGCGGTCTGCGGGACATGCCCACGGCCGTCATATAGGCGATGACGGGCGCGAGATAGCCGTGCACCGGATCGGTCAGGGCGTGGACGTCGCCGGGGGAGGGCTGTGTGAGCGCCTCCTGGATGGACTTCGGGGCCGCCCTGGCGACCCACAGGTCCGTGGCGAGCGTCACTCCGTGGGCGAGGACCGCCGCGAGGACGCCGTCGGCGATGCGCAGCCCGTCCCGTTTGATCAGCCGCTCGATGGCGAAGGCGACCGGCACCAGCAGGATCGCGATGCTCGACGCCAGACCCGCGATCTTGATCAGCAGATCGGGTGCCTGGCCGGTGCCCTTGTTGATGTCCTGTTCGAGACCGGAGGTGGTGCCGTGCGCGAACGCGGCGATGGCGAGCAGCACGACGATCGCGAGCACACCGACCAGCAGCCGCATGAGATCCGAGGGGCGGTGCACGCGCGCGGGGAGCAGTGGTTCGTCGCCCTCGACCGCGTCGTTGTGGGCGTCGGCACGGTCCTCGTCCGGTTCGGTCCCCCGGTGAGGGCCCGCGGCCCCCTGCGGCTCCCCGTTCTCGTACGTCTCCTGGTTCCCGTGCGTCTCCTGGTTCCCGTGCGTCTCGTCGTCCCCGTGCGTCTCCTGGTTCCCGGCCGTCGCCTCGTCCCCGTGCGTCGCCTCGTTCTCGCCGGCCTCCTCATGCGCGAGGCCGCTGCCGCGGGTCTTCTTGTGCGCGTCGTCGCCGGAGCGCCGTTCCGGGCCCGCGTCGCGGGCGCCCGGGTCCGCGGTGGCCGGGCGCGACGAAGCCTCAGAGGTGCCCTCCGCTCCGTCGGGGTGCACACCCTGCTGTTTCATCGTCTCTTCTTGATCTCGTATCACCGGTCACCGCCCGCACGATCGTGGCATGTCCACCCGACACACGGGGGCATGAGGTGCAAATGCGGGGGCGCACAGTCTGCCCGAAGCGCCGCGCCGGGGCGAGGGATGCGCCTGGTCTCGGTCACATCACATTGTCGGTGGGGTGGGGCAGGATGGGGCGGATGAGTGAGGAGAGCCTTCCGGTGGACGCCCTGCCGGAGTATGCGGAACGGGTCCTTGACGTGGCCGAACGCATTCCACCGGGGCACGTCATGACATACGGGGACGTGGCCGAGTGGCTGGAGGAGGGCGGTCCGCGTCAGGTGGGCCGCGTGATGGCCCTCTACGGGGGAGCGGTCCCCTGGTGGCGCGTCATCCGCGCGGACGGCGTGCTGCTTCCGGGGCACGAACTGGAGGCTCTCGGCCACTACCGCGAGGAGGGCACCCCCCTGCGCGAGGCCGGACGCGCGTCCGAGGGCCATCTGCCGCGCGTCGACATGCGACGTGCGCGATGGGACGGCGACGAACGCGCTGACGGTCATATCTGACAGCTTCGCCCATCCGGCGGGCCGATGGGGAACCAGTGGCCCGTACGGGGGCAGCGAGGCACCTTCGCGACATGCCGTACGTTCGTGCAGCGGGGGACACGAGTGACCCCCGGGACGGACGGGAACAAGGGGAAGCCCTGCTTCCGTGGCCCGCACGGGCGTAGCGTCGACGGCGCTCGTCCCCCTCATCCCGCGGCCACCGCCCGCCACGCGCGGCCGTCCTCCCACCCGTCGCCCGACCACCGCCCCGCAACGTCGGCGCTCCGCGCCGCCAGTGACAAGCCCGAGTACGACCACCAGGACCGGCGAACCACGTGAGCTCCTCTTCCTCCACCAGGCGCCTGCCGCACCCCCGGGTGCGGCAGGGGAGCCGTGGCGCTTACCGACTGGTGCGTACCCCGCCGGCCCGGATGGATCCCCCTCGACTGGACGCAGCACAGCGCACGGTGGTTGACCACGAGGCGGGTCCGCTGCTCGTTCTCGCAGGCCCGGGTACCGGCAAGACCACCACGCTCGTCGAGTCCGTGGCCGCCCGGATCGGCCGCGGCGTCGACCCCGAGCGCATCCTGGTCCTGACGTTCAGCCGCAGGGCCGCCGTCGACCTGCGCGACCGGATGGCCCTGCGCGCCGGCCCGGCACACGCCCCGCAGGCCACCACGTTCCACTCGTTCTGCTACGCCCTGGTCCGCGCCCACCAGGACAGTGGCCTCTTCGTCGAGCCGCTCCGCCTGCTGTCCGGACCCGAGCAGGATGTGGCGGTGCGCGAGCTGCTCGCCGGGCAGCCGGACCTGGAACGGCTCGGTCTTGCGCACGTGCGCTGGCCCGACGAGCTGCGTGCCTGCCTGACCACGCGCGGCTTCGCCGACGAGGTCCGCGCGGTGCTGGCACGCAGCCGCGAACTCGGACTCGGCCCGGACGCCCTGCGCCGCTTCGCCGAGCGCATCGGCCGCCCCGACTGGGAGGCCGCCTCCGCCTTCCTCGCCGAGTACCTGGACGTCCTCGACCTCCAGGGAGTGATCGACTACGCGGAGCTGGTCCACCGGGCGGTGCTGCTGGCGCGCCGTCCCCGGATCGCCGAGCGGCTGGCCGCCCAGTACGACGCGGTCTACGTGGACGAGTTCCAGGACACCGATCCGGCGCAGACGCGCCTGCTGCAGGCCCTCGCGGGCGGCGGCCGGACCCTGGTGGCCTTCGGCGACCCCGACCAGTCGATCTACGCGTTCCGGGGCGCCGACGTGGGCGGCATCCTCGACTTCCCGTACGCCTTCCGGCGCGCGGACGGCACCCCGGCTCCCGTGGAGGTCCTCAGGACGTCCCGCCGCTCCGGCGGCGCCCTCCTGGCCGCCACCCGGCTGCTGGCCCAGCGCATGCCGCTGACCCGCCTTCCCGCGGAGCAGGTGCGCGCCCACCGGCAGCTCGCCGCGGTACGGGAGGGGGGCCGTGTCGAGGCGTACACGTACCCGACGCCCGGCACGGAGCTGGACAACGTCGCCGACATCCTGCGGCGAGCGCACCTGGAGGACGGGGTCCCGTGGGGCGAGATGGCCGTCCTGGTGCGTGCCGGAGCGCGCACGATCCCGACGGTCCGCCGGGTCCTGACAGCCGCCGGGGTCCCCCTGGACATCGACGGCGACGACCTGCCGCTGCGGCATGAGCCGGCCGTGACCCCGCTGCTCACGGCCCTGCGGGCGGTGGCGCGGGCGGTGGTGTCGGGCGACGGCGACGACGTGCGCGCGCGTACGGGAGACCCGGCCGGCGGCGACGAGGCACGCGCGCGTGCGGGCGACCCGGCCGGCGTACGGGCGCCCGCGGAACGGAACACCGGGAACACCGGGAACACCGGGGAGACCGGGGACGCCGGGGAGCCCGGGGGCACCAGGGACGCCGCGGAGACGGGGGAGACCGGGGAGACGGGGGAGACCGGGGACGCCGACGGACCGTCGCCCGCCGGAACTCCCACCCCCGACGCCGGCGCACCGGCGCCCGCGAAGACGCCCGCCCCGGACGGCGGTGCGCGCGGCGGCCGGCCCGCGGACACGGCCCACGACGGTGGACGGCCACAGGAGTGCTGGCTGGACACGGAGACCGCGCTCACCCTCCTCGCCTCCCCGCTCGGCGGGATGGACGCCGCCGACCTGCGCCGCCTGGGCCGTGCCCTGCGCGAGGAGGAGCGGGCGGCCGGCAACCCCGTACCCCCGCCCTCGGACGAACTGCTCGCACGGGCGCTGGCCGAGCCGGAGCGGCTGGTGGCGCACGATCCGGCGTACGCGCGCGGGGCCCAGCGCCTGGGCGCACTGCTCAGGACGGCACGGGAGCGGCTCTCGGGCGGCGGCACGGCGGAGGAGGCCCTCTGGGAGCTGTGGGAGGGCACACCGTGGCCCCGGCGGCTGGAGAGCGCCTCCCGGCGCGGCGGTGCGGCCGGGCGCAACGCCGACCGCGACCTCGACGCCGTGTGCGCCCTGTTCGCGACCGCCGCGCGCGCGGAGGAGCGCACCGGCGGGCGGGGCGCCCTCAACTTCCTGGAGGAGATCGAGGCCCAGGACATCGCCGCCGACACGCTCACCCGCCGGGCCGTGCGCCCCGACGCAGTACGCCTGATGACCGCGCACCGCTCCAAGGGCCTGCAGTGGCGCCTGGTCGTCGTCGCGGGGGTCCAGGAGGGCCTGTGGCCCGACCTGCGCCGCCGCGGCTCCCTGCTGGAGGCCGACCGCATCGGCCGCGACGGGCTCGCCCAGCCCCTCACCCCGGGTGCCCTGCTGACCGAGGAACGACGCCTGTTCTACGTGGCCTGCACCCGCGCGCGTGAACGCCTCGTCGTCACCGCCGTGAAGGCCCCCGCCGACGACGGCGACCAGCCCTCCCGCTTCCTCACCGAGCTCGGCGTCGAACCCAAGGACGTCACCGGCCGCCCGCGCCGCCCGCTGTCCGTCGCCGCTCTCGTCGCCGAGCTGCGCGCCACGACCGTCGACCCGCACGCGTCCGACGCCCTCAGGCAGGCCGCCGCGCACCGGCTGGCCCGGCTCGCCGCGCTCACCGACGAGGACGGCCGGCCCCTGGTGCCGGCCGCGCACCCCTACCGCTGGTGGGGCATGTGGGACCCGACCGAGAGCAAGGTGCCGCTGCGCGACCGGGACCAGCCCGTCGTGCTCTCCGGAAGCGCCCTCGACCAGCTCGCGAACACCTGCGCCCTGCAGTGGTTCCTGGGCCGCGAGGTGAAGGCCGACGCGCCCGCGACCGCCGCCCAGGGCTTCGGCAACGTGGTGCACGTCCTCGCCGACGAGGTGGCCTCCGGGCGCACCCCCGCCGACCTCGCCGTCCTCATGGAGCGCCTCGACTCGGTGTGGAACGCACTCGCCTTCGACGCACCGTGGAAGTCCGAACAGGAGAAGGACAACGCGCGCGTGGCGCTCGAACGCTTCCTGAAGTGGCACGTCGACTCCAACGGCGCCCGGCCCGGGCGCACCCCGGTGGCGAGCGAGCACGACTTCGACGTCACTCTCGAAGCGGGCGACTACCGGGTGCGCATCCGCGGCTCCATGGACCGCGTCGAGGCGGACGCCGAAGGCCGCGCCTACGTCGTCGACTTCAAGACCGGCAAGCAGGCGCCCAGCGCCACCGAGGTGGCCCGCCATCCGCAGCTCGCCGTCTACCAGCTCGCCGTGCGCGAGGGCGCCGTCGACGAGGCGTTCGACGGCCGGCGCCCGGAGCCCGGCGGCGCCGAACTCGTGCAGTTGCGCCAGGGCGCCGCCAAGAAGGACGGTGGCGACACCCTCCCCAAGGTGCAGACCCAGGAACCCCTGGAGGGTGAGTGGGCCGGCCGGCTCCTGGCCACCGCCGCGGGAAAGGTCCTCGACGAGCGCTTCTCACCGACCGCCGGGCAGCACTGCACGCACTGCGCGTTCCGGGCCTCCTGCAGCGCGCGCCCCGAGGGCCGTCACGTCGTGGAGTGAGAACACCCCTGTGACGGACGGCACCATGCCGTCCGACCAGGGCCTCCGCCGGCCTGCCGGGGCGGCCGGACACGCGATGTCAGTGGTCGCGGCTAGCCTTCTGCGACATGCCCGCCCGTATCACCGATCCCGAGCAGCTCAAGGAGCTCCTCGGCATCCCGTTCACCGCGGAGCAGACGGCCTGCATCACCGCACCGCCCGCTCCGCAGGTGATCGTGGCCGGAGCCGGATCGGGCAAGACCACGGTGATGGCGGCCCGCGTGGTGTGGCTGGTCGGCACCGGCCAGGTCGCCCCGGAACAGGTCCTCGGCCTGACGTTCACCAACAAGGCGGCCGGCGAGCTCGCCGAACGCGTGCGCAAGGCGCTCGTCAGGGCCGGCGTCACCGACCCGGACGCGGCCGACCCCGACCACCCGCCGGGCGAGCCGGTGATCTCCACCTACCACGCCTTCGCGGGCCGGATGCTGACCGACCACGGACTGCGCATCGGGCTCGAACCGGCCTCGCGCCTGCTCGCCGACGCCACCCGCTACCAGCTCGCCGCGCGGGTGCTGCGCGAGGCCCCCGGCCCCTACCCGGCGCTGACCCGTTCCTTCCCCGACCTGGTCAGCGACCTCCTCGCCCTCGACTCCGAACTGTCCGAACACCTCGTACGACCCGAGGACGTGCGCGCGTACGACGCCGACCTGCTGCGCACCCTGGAGGGCGTCAGACTCACCAACGCCGACCTGCGCAAGGTCCCCGAGACGGCCGCCGCCCGCCGTGAACTGGCCCACCTGGTGGACCGCTACCGCGCCGCCAAGCGCGAACGCGACCTCCTCGACTTCGGCGACCAGATCGCCCTCTCCGCGGCCCTCGCCGCCCTGCCCGACGTGGGCCGCATCCTGCGCGACGAGTTCCGCGTGGTCCTGCTCGACGAGTACCAGGACACGTCCGTGGCCCAACGCGTCCTGCTGGCCGGACTGTTCGGCGGCGGCACCGGCCATCCCGTGACCGCCGTGGGCGACCCCTGCCAGGCCATCTACGGCTGGCGCGGCGCGTCCGTCGCCAACCTCGACGACTTCCCCGAACACTTCCCGCACGCCGACGGCCGCCCCGCCACCCGCCAGGCCCTCAGCGAGAACCGCCGCAGCGGCGGCCGGCTCCTCGACCTCGCCAACGGCCTCGCCGGACCGCTGCGCGCCATGCACGCGGGTGTGCAGGCCCTGCGCCCCGCCCCCGGCGCCGAGCGCGACGGACGGGTCCGCTGCGCCCTGCTGCGCACCCACGCCGAGGAGATCGACTGGATCGCCGACTCCCTCGCCCACCTCGTCCGCACCGGCACGGCACCCGGCGAGATCGCCGTACTGTGCCGCACCGCGACCGACTTCCCCCGGATCCAGGGCGCCCTCGTCGCCCGCGACATCCCGGTGGAGGTCGTGGGCCTGTCCGGGCTGCTGCACCTGCCCGAGGTGGCCGACCTCGTCGCCGTCTGCGAGGTGCTCCAGGACCCCGGCGCCAACGCCTCCCTGGTCCGCCTCCTCACCGGCCCGCGCTGGCGCATCGGCCCGCGCGACCTCGCCCTCCTGGGCCGGCGCGCCCGGCTGCTCGTGTCGCACACGCGCGTGGGCGCCGACGACGACCCCGACCGCCGGCTCACCGCGGCCGTCGAGGGCATCGACCCCTCCGAGGTGATATCGCTCGCGGACGCCCTCGACACCTTCCTCGAACTGCCGATGGAGGCCGGCCGGGAGGACGACGGGCTGCCCTTCTCGCCCGACGCGCGCGTACGGTTCGCGCGCCTGGCCGCCGAGCTGCGCGACCTGCGCCGCTCGCTGGCGGACCCGCTGATGGACGTGCTGCACCGGGTGCTCGCCGTCACCGGCCTGGAGGTCGAGCTGTCCGCGTCCCCGCACGCGCTGGCCGCCCGCCGCCGCGAGACCCTCTCCAACTTCCTGGACACCGCCGCGGCCTTCGCCGCCAACGACCCGGACGCCACCCTCCTGGCGTTCCTCGCCTTTCTGCGCACCGCCGCCCAGTACGAGAAGGGCCTCGACAACGCCCTGCCCGGCGGCGAGAACACCGTCAAGGTGCTCACCGCGCACAAGTCCAAGGGCCTGGAGTGGGACGTCGTCGCCGTTCCGGGCCTGGTCAGCGGCACCTTCCCGAGCACGCAGGGCCGCGAGAAGTGGACCGCGCAGGGCAAGGTGCTGCCCCACACCCTGCGGGGCGACGCCGCCACCCTGCCCGACGTCGAGACGTGGGACGCCCGGGGCCTCAAGGCGTTCCACGAGGCCATGAAGGACCACCAGCACACCGAGGAACTGCGCCTCGGCTACGTCACCTTCACACGCCCCCGCTCCCTGCTGCTCGGCTCCGGCCACTGGTGGGGCCCCGCCCAGAAGCGGCCCCGCGGGCCCTCGGACTTCCTCCGGGCGCTCCACGAGCACTGCGCCGCCGGGTACGGCGAGATCGAGGTCTGGGCCGACGAGCCCGGGGAGGACGAGGAGAACCCGGCGCTGCGGGAGGCCGCCGCCGACCACGCCTGGCCCCTCCCGCTGGACCCGGCGGCGCTCGCCCGCCGCCGGGCCGCCGCCGAGACCGTCCTCGCACACCTCGACCGGATCGCCTCCCCCGGCGGTGCCCACCGGGCGGCCCCCCACGACCCCTCGGCGCACGGCGACCCGGAATGGCCGCCCCCGCCGGACGAGGAAGACCTCTACCGAGAGGAGGCGCCCTTCGGGACCGGGGCGCCCTTCGAGACCGAGAGTCCCTACGACGTCAAGGCCCCGTACGACGCCGAGGCCCCGTACGACGCCGAAGTACCCCCGGACGAGTACCCCGAGGGCTTGGCCGATGGCGTCCCGTACGACGTCCCCGAAGACCTCCGCGAAGACCTCCGCGAAGACTTTCCCGAGGACGACGCCCCCGGCGACGCCATGGCGGAAGAGGCCCG
Source organism: Streptomyces sp. PSU-S4-23 (assembly GCF_055632315.1). NCBI lineage: Bacteria > Bacillati > Actinomycetota > Actinomycetes > Kitasatosporales > Streptomycetaceae > Streptomyces > Streptomyces sp. PSU-S4-23. The sequence continues at coordinate 5,803,262 of NZ_JBVMUU010000002.1, forward strand.
CGCCGGCCAGGACCCCTGGAGCACCGGCCGCCCGGCGGAGGCGCCGGAGGCACCCCGCGCGCGCGTGCCCCTCGGCGAGGGCACCGCGACCGTCCCGCACGCCCGTCGGCGCCCGGCCGAGGAAGCCCCGGCGCTCACCCCCGAGGAGGCCCGCACCCTCGTCTCCTGGGACCGCGACCTGGACGCCCTCACCGGAGAGTTGCTGCGGGCCCGCGCGGGCGTCACCGACGTACCCCTGCCGTCGTCGCTGACCGCCTCCCAGGTGCTGCGCCTGGCCGAGGACCCCGACGGGCTCGCGCGCGACCTCGCGCGCCCCATGCCGCGTCCGCCGCAGCCCGCGGCCCGCCGCGGCACCCGTTTCCACGCGTGGGTCGAGGCCCGCTTCGAGGAACTGCGGCTGCCCATGCTGGAGCCGGACGAGCTGCCCGGCGGCAGCGACGCCGAGATCGCCGACGAACGCGACCTGGAGGCCCTCAAGGAGGCGTTCGAACGCACCCCGTACGCGCACCGCACCCCGTACCGCGTCGAGGCGCCCTTCCAGCTCGCCGTGGCCGGGCGCGTCGTGCGCGGACGCATCGACGCCGTCTACCGCGTGGACGACGGCGACGGGACGGCGTACGAGATCGTCGACTGGAAGACCAGCCGCGCTCGCACCGGTGACCCGCTCCAGCTCGCCCTGTACCGGCTCGCCTGGGCCGAACAGCAGGGACTGCCGCTGGAGGCCGTCAAGGCCGCGTTCCTGTACGTCCGAACCGGTGAGGTGATACGCCCCGAGGGGCTCCCGGACCGGGCGGCACTGGAGCGGCTACTGCTGCCGGAGCCCTCCGGCGAGGCACCGGCGGACCGGGCCGCCGGTGCGGGCCGATAGGCTCGCGACCATGAGCGAGACCCCGGACAGCGCCGTCCGCACGTACATCGACCACCACCGCGCCGCCTTCCTCGACGACCTCATGCAGTGGCTGCGCATCCCGTCGGTGTCCGCACAGCCCGAGCACGCCGCGGACGTGCGGAGCAGTGCCGAGTGGCTCGCCGCCAAGCTCCGGGAGACCGGCTTCCCCACCACCGAGGTGTGGCCGACCGACGGTGCCCCAGCCGTCTTCGCCGAATGGCCCTCCGACGACCCGCAGGCACCCACCGTCCTGGTCTACGGCCACCACGACGTCCAGCCCGCCGCCCGCGAGGACGGCTGGGACAGCGACCCCTTCGAGCCGGAGATCCGCGAGGGCCGCCTCCACGCGCGGGGGGCCGCCGACGACAAGGGCCAGGTGTTCTTCCACACGCTCGGGGTCCGCGCCCACCTCGCCGCAACCGGCCGCACCACCCCCGCCGTGCACCTGAAGCTGCTGGTCGAGGGCGAGGAGGAATCCGGCTCCCCGCACTTCCGCACCCTCGTCGAGGAGCACGCGGACCGGCTCGCCGCCGACGCCGTGATCGTCTCCGACACCGGCATGTGGTCCGCGGACACCCCGACCGTGTGCACGGGCATGCGCGGCCTCGCCGAGTGCGAGATCCGGCTCCACGGCCCCGGGCAGGACATCCACTCCGGATCCTTCGGCGGCGGCGTGCCCAACCCCGCCACCGCGGCCGCCCGCCTGGTCGCCGCCCTGCACGACGAACACGCGCGCGTGGCGATACCCGGCTTCTACGACGGCGTCAGCGACCTCACGGACCGCGAACGCGAACTCTTCGCCGAACTGCCCTTCGACGAGGAGCAGTGGCTGCGGACCGCCGCCTCGACCGCCACCCACGGTGAGGCCGGACACACCACCCTGGAGCGCATCTGGGCCCGCCCCACCGCCGAGGTCAACGGCATCGGCGGAGGCTACCAGGGCCCCGGCAGCAAGACGATCATCCCGTCCTCGGCCATGGTCAAACTGTCCTTCCGGCTCGTCGCAGGCCAGGACCCCGAGCACATCGAGAAGGCCGTCCGCGCGTGGGCCGCCGACCGAATGCCCCCCGGGATCCGGCATGAGATCACGTTCGGCGCGGCCACCCGCCCCTGTCTGACGCCCCTCGACCACCCCGCCCTCCAGTCCGTCGTGCGCGCCATGGGCCGCGCCTTCCAGCAGCCGGTCCGCTTCACCCGTGAGGGCGGTTCGGGACCCGCCGCCGACCTCCAGGAAGTCCTCGGCGCGCCCGTGCTGTTCCTCGGCATCTCCGTCCCCTCCGACGGCTGGCACGCCCCCAACGAGAAGGTCGAGCTGGATCTGCTCCTCAAAGGCGTCGAGACCGCCGCATACCTGTGGGGTGACCTGGGGAAGAACCGGCGCGATGGGGACTGACGATCTCGTGGGGCGGACGGCCGCCCGCCCGGGCCGCGCCGCGCGGCACACTGGAAGCACCACCCCACACGCCGCCAGCCCGCCCGACCCGGTCCCCTGCAGCCGTACGTCCCGCTGAACCGCCCGCCGAAACAACCGTTCCACCGGGGGAGTTGGAAGCACCCGTGACCACCTGGACCGACCACACCGCCGACCGGCCCATCTCGCTCACCGCCCCGAGCGGCATCGACCGGGCCGCCCACCACCGCCTCGACGAGGCATGGCTCGCCGCGGCGTGGAGCCACCCCACGACCCGCTGCTTCGTGGTCTCCGGCGGTCAGGTCCTCATCGACGAGACGCCCGACGGCCGGACCGAACTCGTCATGATCCCCTCCTTCGAGGCACCCCTCACGGAGGCCCACCGCTACTTCCTGGGCACCGGCGAGGACGGCGTGAGCTACTTCGCCCTCCAGAAGGACGCCCTCCCGGGCCGTATGGACCAGTCCGCGCGTCCGGCCGGCCTGCGCGAGGCCGGCCTGCTGCTGTCCCCGCGCGACGCGGGCCTGATGGTGCACGCCGTCGCCCTGGAGAACTGGCAGCGCATGCACCGCTTCTGCTCGCGCTGCGGCGAACGCACCGTCATCGCCGCCGCCGGCCACATCCGCCGTTGCCCCGCCTGCGGCGCCGAACACTACCCGCGCACCGACCCCGCGGTGATCATGGCCGTCATCGACGAGGAGGACCGCATCCTGCTCGGCCGCCAGGTGCACTGGCCCGAGGGCCGCTTCTCGACCCTCGCCGGCTTCGTCGAGCCCGGCGAGTCCATCGAGCAGTCCGTGCGCCGCGAGGTCTTCGAAGAGGCCGGCATCACCGTCGGCGCGGTCGAGTACATCGCCAGCCAGCCCTGGCCCTTCCCGTCCAGCCTGATGCTGGGCTTCCTCGCCCGGGCCACCTCCACCGACATCGACGTCGACGGGGACGAGATCCACGAGGCCCGCTGGTTCTCCCGTGAGGAACTGCGCGCCGCCTTCGACTCCGGCGATGTCCTGCCGCCCTACGGCATCTCCATCGCCGCCCGCCTCATCGAGCTCTGGTACGGCAAGCCCCTGCCGAGGAGAGCGACGGTCTGACACAGCCGAGCGCGGCACACGAAGAAGGCGGCCCGCGGGTCACCCCGGGGACCGCCCCGCGCGGCAGCGCCACCGCCCGGCGGCCGCCTACGCGCCGATCTTCCGCTTGACCTGCGCCAGTGACGGGTTCGTGAGCGTCGAACCGTCCGGGAACAGCACGGTCGGAACCGTCTGGTTGCCGCCGTTCGCCTTCTCCACGAACGCCGCGGACGCCGGGTCCCGCTCGATGTTGATCTCGTCGTACACGATGCCCTCACGGTCCATCTGGCTCTTCAGCCGACGGCAGTAGCCACACCACGAGGTGCTGTACATCGTCACAGTGCCCGGCATGTCAGTCGTGCTCCTTCAGGGCTTGGGGTGCGTGGTCGCTGAGGGGGGCAACATACGTGAACCTTCCAGCATTCCCGCCGCCCCGGACAGGGGCCCGCCGACTGCGTCACACGAGACGCCCGCCGTATTCGTACGACCGCAGACGCCTCCCTGTGGACAACCGCCGCACCCTTCTCCGTCGGCCTGGCAGCATGGCGGGGTGACAGCAGCAACGCACTCCCCCCTCTTCCCGCGAGTACCGGACTCGGCCGACGCGGTGCTCGAAGGGCTCGACCCCGAGCAGCGCGAGGTGGCCACCGCCCTGCACGGCCCGGTGTGCGTGCTGGCGGGCGCCGGCACCGGCAAGACGCGGGCCATCACCCACCGCATCGCCTACGGCGTCCGCGCCGGCATCCTGCAGCCCTCCAGCGTGCTCGCCGTCACCTTCACCAACCGCGCGGCCGGAGAGATGCGCGGCCGCCTCCGCCAGCTCGGCGCCGCCGGCGTCCAGGCCCGCACCTTCCACTCCGCGGCCCTGCGCCAGCTGCAGTACTTCTGGCCGAAAGCCGTCGGCGGCACCCTCCCGAAGATCATCGACCGTAAGATCCAGATCGTCGCGGACGCGGCCGCCGCCTGCCGCGTCCGCCTCGACCGCAACGAACTGCGGGACGTCACCGCCGAAATCGAATGGTCCAAGGTCACCCAGACGGTCCCGGCCGACTACGCGGCCGCGGCCGCCAAGGCGGGCCGCGAAGCCCCCCGCGACCCCGCCGAGATCGCTCAGCTCTACGCCGCCTACGAAGACCTCAAGCGCGACCGCGGCGTCATCGACTTCGAGGACGTCCTGCTCCTCACGGTCGGCATCCTCCAGGACCGGCACGACATCGCGGACGCGGTCCGCGCCCAGTACCAGCACTTCGTGGTCGACGAATACCAGGACGTCAGCCCACTCCAGCAGCGCCTGCTGGAGCTGTGGCTCGGCGACCGCGACAGCCTGTGCGTCGTCGGTGACGCCAGCCAGACCATCTACTCCTTCACCGGCGCCACCCCGGACCACCTCCTCGACTTCCGCATCCGCCACCCCGCGGCCACCGTCGTCAAACTGGTCCGCGACTACCGCTCCTCGCCCCAGGTCGTCCACCTCGCCAACGGTCTCCTCGCCCAGGCCCGCGGCCGCGCCGCCGACCACCGCCTCGAACTGATCTCCCAGCGCGCCTCCGGCCCCGAGCCCGTCTACAGCGAATACGGCGACGAACCCGCCGAAGCGGAAGGCACCGCCCGGCGCATCCGCGACCTGCTCGCCGCCGGCGTGCCCGCCTCCGAGATCGCGGTCCTGTTCCGCACCAACGCGCAGTCCGAGATCTACGAACAGGCCCTCGCGGACGCCGGAGTGCCCTATCAGCTGCGCGGCGCCGAGCGGTTCTTCGACCGTCCCGAGGTGCGCAAGGCGGGCATCGCCCTGCGCGGCGCGGCCCGTTTCGGTGCCAACGACACCCTCCTCGACGGCGCCGTCGACCTGCCCTCCCAGGTGCGCGCCGTCCTCTCGGGCGAGGGCTGGACCGCCGCACCGCCCGCCGGATCGGGAGCCGCCCGGGAGCGCTGGGAGTCCCTGGCCGCGCTGGTGAACCTGGCGCAGGACTTCGCCGCGGCCAGACCCGGTGCCACCCTCGCCGACCTCGTGGCGGAACTCGACGAGCGGGCCGGCGCCCAGCACGCCCCGACCGTACAGGGCGTCACCCTCGCCTCACTGCACTCCGCCAAGGGCCTGGAATGGGACGCCGTCTTCCTCGTCGGGGTCGCCGAGGGCATGATGCCGATCACCTACGCGAAGACCGGCGAGCAGATCGAGGAGGAGCGCCGCCTGCTCTACGTCGGCGTCACCCGCGCCAGGGAACGGCTCCATGTCTCCTGGGCGCTGTCCCGCTCACCCGGCGGCCGCCCCAACCGGCGGCCCAGCCGCTTCCTCGACGGGCTCCGACCCGGCTCGTCCGGCGCGGGCCGTACCCCGATCGGCGGTACCGGGGGGGCCGGCGGCGTCGAACGGGGCCTCGGCACCGTCGCTACGGCCGGCGTTCCGCGCCGTACCAGCAGAACCCCGGCCCGCTGCCGGGTCTGCGGACGCACGCTGTCCGAGGCCGGTGAGATGAAACTGATGCGCTGTGACGACTGTCCCTCCGACATGGACGAGGGTCTGTACGAGCGGCTGCGCGAGTGGCGGGCCGTCCAGGCGCACCGCAGCGGACAGCCCGCCTTCTGCGTCTTCACCGACCGAACCCTGATCGCGATCGCCGAGGCCGCCCCAGGCGACGAGCGCGAGCTGGCGCGTATTCCGGGGGTCGGGGTCCGCAAGCTCAACCGCTACGGGGCCGATGTTCTGGCCATCTGCGCAGGTCGCGATGGTGCGGCAGGGGACGGCGACGACTGATACGAACTCGTCGAGAAAATAGTTTGCGCATGCCCGGGCAATCCCCATAGGTTCTTAGGCACGGGAACGGCGGCCTTCTCGAAGGCCCCGGTTCCGTGCTGTACTTGCTACCCGTCGGACTGGCTTCACCTCCAGTCCCCCGAGACGCCGAGAGGAGGCGATTGAAGTGATCAGCATCACCACCAGCTCCATCCGCACCGTCAAAATGACCGATCGCTCGGTCGTCTCCACGTGTCTGCTCGGCGGCTTCGACCTGGGCACCGGTCTGTCCGGCATCCGTGCCGTCCGTCCGGTGTCCCCCATGTCTCTCGCGGATCTTCCCGTCCGTGAGCGCAATGAGCGACCGACCAAGGCACTGGAAGCAGTAGCGGCACAGGCACGGGCCTATGCCTTTGCGGCGGCCGGTGCCGGATTCCGGAAGCAGACGACGCAGCACCACCTGATGTGGGCCTTCCGTGGGCCAAAACCCTGGAGTGATCCAGCCTGATCGCCGATCAGGCCGGCGCCTTCAGGGCCGCGGAACCCCATCCGGGATCCGCGGCCCTTCTGTTTTCCCCGAACGGGGATGGCGGAGCGAAGGGGCCTCGGGACAGAGCAGAACCCGGTACCCAGCCGACAACCGGTCCAACAGGACCGGAACGACCAGACGAGGAAGACGAACCGTGCAACTCGAAGCGCACGCCCCGTCCGTACCGCCTTCCGACACGATCCCCCCGCCCGGCCTCACGGAGGACTCCACCTTGACCCCGCTCACCGCGCTCACCGCGCTCGACGACGCCATCGAGAACCTCGGCGTACCCGTCCCCTGCCGCTCCTACGACCCGGAGGTCTTCTTCGCCGAGTCGCCGGCCGACGTCGAGTACGCCAAGTCCCTCTGCCGCACCTGCCCGCTGATCGAGGCGTGCCTCGCCGGGGCCAAGGAGCGGCGTGAGCCCTGGGGCGTCTGGGGTGGCGAGCTCTTCGTCCAGGGTGTCGTCGTCGCCCGGAAGCGGCCGCGTGGCCGCCCGCGCAAGAACCCGGTCATGGCATGAGCACCGCAGGAACGATCGACCGCCCCCTCACGTACGACCCCACGAAGCAGGCCCCGATGAAGCCGTCCACCAGCGAGCCCGCAGGCTCCGCGATCCCAGGTGTCACCACCACCGGCGCGAGCGCCTCGCGCCAGAACAGGACCCGAGAGATGCAACTCATCCCAGAAGCCCTGGCTCGTGCGCATATGCACGAGCGGCTGCACGAGGCCGAGCGGGAACGACGGGCCGTGCGCCTGGCGGTGGCCCGCCGGATGCAGCGCCGGGCCGAGCGCGCCTCGCTGCGCGCCCGCCGTGCGCTCGCCATGGCCGTCATGCAGTAGCCCACGACGCGGGGCAGCAGGAGAGCGTGCGGGGGCCGGTCCTAACGGACCGGCCCCCGCGGTGCGTTGTGAGCGCCCAACGGCGCCGCGGCGACAGCGGTCGCCCGGCCCGCTCACGCCTCCGCGGCGGGTTCCTCCTCCGGCAGGAAGCCCGGCAGCCACTCTTCCAGTTCGTCGCGCAGACGCACCGTCGCGCCCAGTTGGCACAGGACCCCGATCGTGCTCAGCGTCACCCGGTGGATCAGGAGGTACGCCGGGGGAAGGTTCAGCCGTTTGCCGAGCTGGTAGGCGGGGGAGCGGGGGTCGGCGACGCGGGCCGCCTGGCTGCGCATCCAGCCCCGGGTGAAGGTGAACTCATCGGCCTGGGCGGGTTCGATGATCGGCAGGAGGTAGTCGAGGACCGCGTCGGGGTCGAGGTCGATGGAGTCCTTGACGAAGCCCTCCTCGCAGAGCAGTTCATAGACCGACTGGGCGTCACCCTCCAGGGTCAGGCGCAGGGAGTGGCCGATCGGTGTCGGCAGCCCCTCGGACAGGCGGTCGACCGTCCCGAAGTCCAGGACGCCCAGACGCCAGCTCTCCTTGCCGCCGGAACCGTCTGCGCCGGGGAGGAGGCGGAAATTGCCCGGGTGCGGGTCGGCGTGCAGGAGACCCGTGCGGGCGGGGCCGGAGAAGAGGAAGCGGGCCAGCAGCTGGCCGGCGCGGTCCCGCTGCTCCTGGGTGCCCTCGGCGATCACCTCCGACAGCGGTATGCCGTCGATCCACTCGGAGACGAGGACCTGGTCGCACTGGTGCACCACGGCCGGCACCAGGACATCCGGGTCGCCCGCGAACTCCTCCGCGTGCGTGCGCTGGGCCTGCGCCTCCAGCGCGTAGTCCAGCTCCTCGGAGACGCGATCGCGCAGCTCCGTGATCAACGGCTTGATGTCCATGCCGGGGACCAGGGGGCCCAGCAGGCGGGCGAAACGGCTGAGCTGGGTCAAATCGGAGAGCAGCGCGTCACCCGCTCCCGGGTACTGGACCTTGACCGCGACCTCCCGGCCGTCGTGCCACACCCCGCGGTGCACCTGCCCGATCGAGGCCGCCGCCGACGGCTTGTCCTCGAACTCCAGGAACAGCTCGTGCCAGTCCTCGCCGAGCCGCTCCTCCAGCACGGCGTGCACCGTGCGCGTGGGCATCGGCGGTGCAGCCTCCTGAAGCTTGGTGAGCGCGGCGCGGTAGGGGCCGGCGACCTCCTCGGGCAGCGCGGACTCGAAGACGGACAGTGCCTGCCCGAACTTCATCGCGCCGCCCTTGAGCTCGCCGAGCACCTTGAACAGCTGCTCGGCCGTCCGCTGCTGCAGTTCGCGGCCGACGATCTCCGCGGACTCGCCGACGATCCGTTTGCCGAGTCCCCAGGTGGCCCGCCCGGCGAAGCCGAGCGGGAGCGCGGCGAGCTTGGCGGTACGGGTGACCGCCTTCCGGGGAAGATCAGACATGCGCCCTCCAGGTCCCAGACAGCCGTGCCGCGTGTGCCCTGCGGGGCAAGGTCCTCGACGGCCATTGCTCCGCCATTGTCTCGTGCGGGCCCCCGTTCTTTGCGGTGTGTTCTCCCTTACCTTTGTCCGCCGCGCCGCATCCGCATGCGGAATGGGCCCATACCGGCCGGGCGTGCCAGTCCAGCCGGGGCACGGACGTCTCCCAGCGGGCGCCCGCGCTGGAGGGCGGTTCGCCGTCCAGGAAGGCGAGCGCGTGCCCGGCGGCGACTCCCGCGACCGCGGTCGCCAGGGCGAGGTCGCACGCCTGGACCTGCCGCGGCCGGCCCGAGCGCCACTGGGCGACCAGCCTCGGCCAGGTCTCGTCACGGTCGGCACGGGTCCGCTCCAGGCAGCCCGCGCAGCCCGTCCGGCCAGGCAGGACGAACGGGCCGACCACTCCCGTGCCCTCCACGACACCCGCGTACAGATGGGGTGTGCCGGAGCCGATCAGCGGCTCGGCGGTGAACGGGTCGGGCGCGTGGACGGCGAGGCCGTCGCGCGGCGCCAGGACCACCAGGGAGAAACCGGCGCCCGGGTCGTCGTGCGGACCGCGCCGTGATGCGCGCTCCCGGCGCGGTGGCCGGTCCGGGGCGGCCGCGCGTACCACGCGGCGGGCCGCCTCCTCCCTGCGCCGGCCGACCGAGTCCGCGGGCAGGCCGCCCGGTGCCACGTCCCATGGCTCGACGCAGCCCGTGTCGCGGACGTCGACCTCGCCGACGCCGGCGCCCGCCAGCAGCGAGGCGAGGACGGCCCCCACCCGTCCCGCGCCGCGGACCTGGACGCGCAGGGAGCGGCGTGCGGCCAGTCGCCGGGCGGGCTCCCCGGGTGTGCGGGTCACCAGGGACAGCGACGCGAGATCGGGGCGGAGGCGGTCCAGGACGGCCGCTTTCGAGCGGAGGGCGTCGGCCCGGGAACCGCCGCCCGTCGCGTCGTCCAGCAGGCCCGCGCCGGAGAGGCGGTCCACCAGCGCGTCCACGTGGCCGTCGGGCAGACCGGCGCGGCGGGCCTCCTCGCGCAGCAGCGGCAGCCCGCGGGTGCCGTCGAGCAGGCCGAGGAAGCTGCCCGTCGCCGTGTCCACCGGCCCCAGCACCATGGCGTGCGCGGGTGTCATCCCGAATTGCACGGTGTTCAGATCACGCCAGCCGCGCCGCAGCGCGGGCTTCATCATCGGATGCATGAGCGACCCCCGTCGTTTGTCGTGCGGTCCCGTTCGTCGGCGGATGTGCCGGTCTGCCGACGTATGTCAGCATGCCTGCAACGGCCGGGGGCGTGCGGGAAGTTGTCCACAGGTGGAAGTGTTCGTCGTACAAATCAAGCGCACGGGGTGTGGATCCGCACGGAACCGTCCCGGAGGCGGGACTTCCCCCGTGCGCAGCGGGTAACGTCAGGGCGTGCCCGCCGACCCACTGCACCGCGCCGGAACGCCACAGCGCAGCACGACGAGCCAGCCGCCGGGCGGCTCGGGGGCGAGCGCGATCGAGGTCCGCAGGAGCGCGCGACGGCGCAGAACGGTCTCCGCGTACCGCGAGGGCGATCGCACCGTCGTACTCATCCCCGCCCGGATGTCCGAGGCGGAGGAGCAGCGCTGGGTGAACGTCATGCTCGACAAGCTGGCGGCCCAGGAGAGCAAGCGGGTGATCGGCGACGCCGAACTGGCCGAGCGCGCCGAGCGGCTGTCGCTGCAGTATTTCGACGGGCGGGCGCGGGCCGCCTCGGTGCGCTGGGTCACCAACCAGAACACGCGCTGGGGGTCGTGCACCCCGTCCGAAGGCAGCATCCGTCTGTCGCACCGGTTGCAGGGCATGCCCGAGTACGTCGTCGACTACGTCCTGCTGCACGAGCTCGCGCATCTGCTCGTACCGGGACACGGGCCGCGCTTCTGGCGGCTGCTGGAGGCGTATCCGCGCACGGAGCGCGCCCGCGGCTACCTGGAGGGGGTCGTCGCGGCGGACCGGCTGCCACGCCAGGCCGCGCCGCGCGAGGAGTAGCCGCCACGGCCTTGCTTCGAACGCCTTGCTTCGAACGCCTTGCTTCGAAGGGTCCGCGTTGAACTCCCCGCGTTGAACTCCCCGCGTCGAACGGTCCGCGCACCGGCCGGTCCGCGCGGCGGGTGAGCCCGCGAAGCTGTCTGGAAGAGGCGGTTGTGTACCGGGTCTGTACCGGCTTCCTCCGTTCCCCGGGTTTGCCGTTAGCCTGGCGCGACGCACTCACATTCGGGATGGGGGACGGTCGTTACGCATGGCCAGGGAATTCCAGCGCGGCCACAAGGCCAGGATCAGTGACCTCACCACGGGCACGGATCTGTACATAGGCGTACAGATCTCCGGGCCCGGACTGACCTTCGACATCAGCTGCTTCGGTCTGGACGCCGACGAACGGCTTTCGGACGACCGGTACTTCGTCTTCTTCAACCAGCCGAAGACCCCGGAGGAGGCCGTCCAGCTCCTCGGTCCTCAGGCGGGCGACGCGGAGTCCTTCCGGGTCACGCTCGACAGGATCCCGCCGCAGATCCAGAAGCTGTCCTTCACGGCGACGATCGACGGCGCCGGGCAGATGTCGCAGATCTCCCCCGGATACCTGCGGATCGTCGCGGGCGGTGAGGAAGTGGCCCGCTACTCGTTCAGCGGTTCGGAGTTCACCACCGAGCGCGCGGTCATGCTGGGCGACTTCTACCTGAAGGACGTCTGGCGCTTCGCCGCGGTCGGCCAGGGCTTCGACGGCGGTCTTGAAGCGCTGCTGAGGAACTTCGGCGGCGAGGTCCTGGAGGAGGAGGCGCCCGCCCCGGCGCAGCAGCAGCCGGCCGGTGCCGCCCCGGGCTTCGCACCGCCCGCCCAGGCAGCCGCGCCCTCGTTCGCCGCCCCGGCCGCCCCGGCACCGGTCCCGGCCCCCGCCCCGCAGCAGCCGCAGCCCGCGCCGCAGGGCTTCGCGCCGCCCCCCGCGCCCGCGCCCCCCGCGCCCTCGGCCCCGGCGCCGTCGGTGCACGCCGCGCCGACCATTGTCGCGCCCTTGCACACCCCGCCCGGCGGGACCGTGCCGCCGCCGGGCCCCGCGCCGTACGCCCAGCCGCCCGGGCAGCCCGGGCCGCCGCCCGGCTACGGCCAGCAGCCGCCCGCACCGACGCCGCCCGGCTACGGTCAGCAGCCCCCGGCCGCGCCCCCCGGCTACGGCCAGCAGCCGCCGTACGGCCAAGCCCCGGGCCCGTACGGCCAGCCCGGCGCCCCCTCCCCGTACGGCGCTCCCCAGGGTGCCCCGCAGGGCGGTGCCGGAGTGGCCGCCGCACTGCAGGCCTTCAAGGAGACGCCCACCGGGCAGCGGTGGACGCAGCAGAACAAGAAGCTCGTCCGTGTCGACCTCGGTATCGGCGGCCAGCCGGTGCTGGCCCGCCAGGGCAGCATGGTGCTCTACCAGGGCAAGGTCGACTTCAGCTACAAGGGCGCCGGCTTCGCCGGGCGGATCGTGGGCAACGCCACCGGCCAGGAGATGCAGCTGATGCGCTGCACCGGCCAGGGCCAGGTGTTCCTCGCCGAGAACGCCACCCATCTGCACCCGATCGAACTCCAGGGCGACGCCATCTGCGTCTCCGCGGAGAACGTCCTCGCCTTCGACGAGTCCCTCCAGCACGAGGTCAGGCGCATCGAGGGACACGGCATTCCCGGCGGCGCGCTGTTCACGATGCAGTTCCAGGGCACGGGGACGATCGTCGTGAAGACGCACGGCACGCCCGTGGTGCTCCCCGTCACCCCGACGACGTTCGCCGACTGCAACGCGGTCGTCGCCTGGTCGGCCGCCGCCCAGGTGATCGTCTCCAGCCAGGTGCGCATGCGCCGCAACGCCTACCCCGGAGACACCGGGGAGAGCGTGAACCTGCAGTTCCGGGCGGCGCCCGGCAATTTCGTCGTCGTCCAGCCGTACGAGGTCTGAGGGAGCCCGTCATGAACCAGCCGCTCGCGGGCTACGCCCCCGCACCCGTCAGCGCCCGCATGGAGAACCACGGCAGCCACATGCTCAAGGTCGCCATGCAGACCGGGAACGACCTCCTCGCGCGTGTCGGATCCATGGTCGCCTACGAAGGGTTCATCCAGTACGAGCCCAACCCTCCGGCCGTGCGCCAGATCGCGCGGGACTGGATCACGGGCGAGGGCGCGCCGCTCATGAAGTGCTCCGGCGACGGTCTGCTCTACCTCGCCGACTACGGGGCGAACGTCGTCGTCATCAACCTGGGCGGCGACGCGATCTCCGTCAACGCCACCAACCTGCTCGCCTTCGACGCGCACCTGCAGTGGGGCGTCGAACGCGTCAAGGGGCTCGCCAAGTTCGCCGGGCAGGGCCTGTGGAACACGAAGATCTCCGGGCAGGGCTGGGTCGCACTGACCTCCCGGGGCAAGCCGATCGTCGTCGACTGCGGTGGCGGCGAGGACGAGACGTACGTCGACCCGGACGCCCTCGTCGCCTGGTCCCCGAACCTGAAGGTGAAGGGCAAGCGCAGCTTCAAGGCGCAGTCGCTCATCGGGCGCGGCAGCGGCGAGGCGTACCAGATGGCGTTCTCCGGGCAGGGCATCGTGGTCGTCCAGCCCAGCGAGGACAGCACCGACCGCCTCCGGATCCGGGGCTGAGGGGGAACCGCACACCATGCAGAGCACGCTTTTCGGCTACAACGAGCAGCAGACCCAGGAGCGCTACAGCCTGCAGAACACGCAGATGCTGCGCATCGTCCTGGAGGGCCACGACGACATCCTGGCGCGCAAGGGCACCATGGTCGCGTACCAGGGTCTCGTCGAGTTCGACGCCGAGTACCAGAACAGCAGCCAGCAGCGCGCGCGTGCGTACACGGGCGAGGGGCTGGACCTGATGCGCTGCCACGGGCAGGGCACCGTGTACCTGGCGAACCTCGCGCAGTACGTGCACATCATGGACGTCGAGCAGGACGGGCTCACCGTCGACAGCAGCTACGTCCTGGCGATGGACTCCTCGCTGCACCACGAGGTCATCGCCGTGGACAGCCAGTACGGCATCTCCGGCTCCGGCAAGTACCAGCTCAACATCACCGGCCGCGGCAAGGTCGCCCTGATGACGTCGGGCGCGCCCCTGCTCATGCAGGTCACGCCGGACAAGTACGTCAACTGCGACGCCGACGCCATCGTCGCCTGGTCCACCGGCCTGCGGGTGCAGATGCAGGCCCAGACGCACTCCTCGGGGGTGTGGCGCCGCCGCGGCAACACCGGTGAGGGCTGGGAGCTCAGCTTCATGGGCAGCGGGTTCGCGCTCGTCCAGCCCAGCGAGCTGCTGCCGCCGCAGAACGCGATGATCGGCCAGGGGCTGCGGGCCCAGTACGGCATGGGACAGCACGGGGCGCGCGCGCAGAACCAGGGCAACGTCTGGAGCTGACCGGACGGTTCCCGGGAGGCCGTCCGGGACGCACCGGCAGACGCACAGGTGAGGGGCCGGCCGCCGTCGCGGCCGCCCCTCACATGCGGTCGAGCCCCGCGGGCGAGCCCGTGTGGCCGAGACCCCGGCCGGGCGTCACAGCCTCGCGCGCGTGGCCTCCAGCAGGCGGACGACGGACCCGTCCGCCACGTCCGACACCTCGTGGTAGGGGAACCAGCGCACATCCAGCGACTCGTCGCTGACCGCGTACTCGGCACCGGGCGGCGCCACCACGGCGTACTGCACGTCGAAGTGCCAGTGGCACGGCGCGGGAATCCGGTGCCGGTCCAGACGCACCGGGCCGCCCGGAAGCGGCTCCAGCCCGGCGATGCCGGACTCCTCCACGGCCTCGCGCAGCGCCGCCGCGCCGAGCGTCGCGTCGCCCGGTTCGCAGTGGCCGCCCGTCTGCAGCCACATCCTCAGCTTCCTGTGCAGCGTGAGCAGCACCCGGCCGCGCTCCGGATCGACGACCAGCGCGCTGGCCGTGACGTGTCCGGCGTGGCACGACTTCCACACGCCGTCCGGATGCGCCGCAAGGTGGTCCAGATACGCCTGGCGCAGCTCCTGCTGGTCCTCGTACCCCTTGAGCACGAGGACCGCGTCGTCGTACAGGCTCACTCGGCGTCGTCGTCCTTGTGGAGGTCCGGCTTCTGCGCGGAGCCGCCGTCCGTCGCCGGGCCGCCGCCCGCCGCCTCGCCGAGCATCTTGTCCAGCTCCGAGAAGTCCAGCTGCTCGCGGTGCACGAAGCCGTCCGGGTCGTCCAGGTCGGAGGCCGTCGGCAGCATGTCCGGGTGCGCCCACAGGGCGTCACGGCCGTCCACGCCGCGCGCGTCCGTGAGCGACGCCCACAGGCGGGAGGCGTCCCGCAGACGGCGCGGGCGCAGCTGCAGACCGATCAGCGTGGCGAACGTCTGCTCGGCCGGGCCACCCGTGGCACGGCGGCGGCGCAGGGTCTCGCGCAGCGCGTCCGCGGACGCCAGACGCGGCTTCGCGGCCGCGTGCACCACGGCGTCCACCCAGCCCTCGACAAGCGCCAGCGCGGTCTCCAGACGGGCCAGCGCGGCCTTCTGCTCCGGTGTGTCCTCCGGCTGGAACATGCCCTGCTGGAGCGCCTGCTGCAGCTCCTCCGGATTCTGCGGGTCGAACTGGCCGACCACGTCCTCCAGCTTCGCCGTGTCGACCTTGATGCCGCGGGCGTAGCCCTCGACCGCGCCGAACAGGTGCGAGCGCAGCCACGGCACATGCGCGAACAGCCGCTGGTGGGCGGCCTCGCGCAACGCGAGATACAGCCGCACCTCCTCCATCGGCACGCTCAGGTCCTTGCCGAACGCCTCGATGTTCAGCGGCAGCAGCGCGGCCTTGCCGGACGGGCCGAGCGGCAGGCCGATGTCGGTCGAGCCGACGACCTCGCCCGCGAGCACGCCCACGGCCTGCCCGATCTGCGTACCGAACATGGCGCCGCCCATGGAGCGCATCATGCCGATGAGCGGGCCCGCCATGGCCTGCATCTCCTCCGGCAGGACATCGCCCATGGCCGCGCCGACCCGCTCGGCGACCGGGTCGACGAGCTCCTTCCACACCGGCAGGGTCGCCTCGACCCACTCCGCCCGGCTCCAGGCCACGGCGGAACCCGCGCCGGACGGCAGCGACGTCGCTCCGTCGAGCCACAGGTCGGCGAGGCGGACGGCCTCCTGGACTGCGGAGCGCTCGCCGGGGCTCACGCTCGCGTCCTTCGTGCCGTCCGCGGTGCCCTGGGAGACCGTCTGGCGGGCGATCTGCTTGGCCATGTCCCAGTTCACCGGGCCGCCCTCGTACGAGAGCATCTGGCCCAGTTGCTGGAAGGCGGCGCCCAGGTCGCTGGGGTTCAGGGATCCGAACATCGCGGCGAGCGGGTTGTCGGCGCCGGCGCCGCCGGCTCCGGACGGCCCGAAGCCGAACGGGTTGGCCGGACCCTGACCACCGCCGCTCTGCTGGTCCTTCTTCTTGCCCTCGTCGCCGTTCTCCGGCTCCTCCGGCGGAAGGCCGAATCCGAATGGGGTGTCACTCACGGGATTCCTCGGCTGGTAAGGCCACCGGCTCCTCCGGCGGCTGGCTGCCCGACAACACCACCCAGCGTAGACACCCCGGCCCGATCGGGCCTGAGTGCTTCGCCGACACCTGGCCTGCGGCAGGATGGATGCCACCTGGTACGCACGCGTGCACCGCGTCCGTACTGAAGACAACCGCTGGAGACGCCCGGTGAGTTCCCCAGATCCGCAGGTTCGCGCAGCGCGAAACCGTTCAGCCCGCCCGTCACCCGACCAAGGTCCCCGGGCGGCGCCGCTGCGCGCCGACGAGCCCACGGCGGTCCGCGGACCCGTCGTCGCGGTCACCGGCGCCGCGTCCGGCGTCGGCGCGCTGCTCACCGAGCGGCTTGCCGCCTGCGAGGAGATCAAGCAGGTCGTGGCGATCGACGAGCGGCGCGGGGAGTGCGAGGCGGCGCAGTGGCACATCCTGGACGTGCGCGACCCGGCGATCGCGGACAAGCTGCGGGGCGCGGACGTCGTGGTGCACCTGGCCCTCGACCTGGATCTGGAGACCGATCCGGCGGCCCGCACCGCGTACAACGTCCGGGGGACGCAGACCGTGCTGACGGCCGCGGCGGCGGCCGGAGTGCACCGGGTGGTGCTGTGCACGTCCGCGATGGTGTACGGCGCCCTGCCCGACAACGAGCTGCCGCTGTCCGAGGACGCCGAGCTGCGGGCGACGGCCGAGGCGACCGCGGTCGGTGACCTGCTGGAGATCGAGCGGCTCGCGCGGCGGGCGCCACGGGCCCACCCGGGACTGAACGTCACCGTGGTGCGGCCGGCCGTCCTGGTAGGCGGCACGGACACCGCGCTGACCAGGTACTTCGAGTCGCCGCGGCTGCTGGTGGTGGCCGGGTCGAGGCCGGCGTGGCAGTTCTGCCACGTCGAGGACCTGTGCAGCGCCCTGGAGTACGCCGTCCTGGAGAAGGTCGACGGTGAACTGGCCGTCGGGTGCGACGGGTGGCTGGAGCAGGAGGAGGTCGAGGAGCTGAGCGGGATCCGGCGGATGGAGCTGCCGTCGGCGGTCGCCCTGGGGGCGGCGGCCCGGCTGCACCGGATCGGGCTGACGCCCTCGCCCGCCGGGGACCTCGCGTACACCATGTACCCCTGGGTGGTGAGCGGCAGCCGGCTGCACGACGCCGGGTGGCGGCCGCAGTGGACGAACGAGGAGGTCCTCGCGGAGCTGCTGGAGGAGGTGGCGGGACGGCACACCGTCGCGGGCCGGCGGCTCGGCCGCAAGGACGCGACGGCGGCGGGGGCGGCCGGTGCGACCGTCGCCCTGCTGGGTGCGGCCGCGGTGGTGCGGCGGGCACGGAAGGCCCGGCGGCGCATCTGAGGGACCCGGCACCGGTCCCCCGGCGCGGGCCGCTGGATGCGCCAGGGCTCCGGGCCGTCGTGGCGCAGGGACACCGGAGGTGCGGTACGGCGTGGTGCGGCGGGACGGGCCGGGCCGGGCCGGAAGGGGCCTCGGCCGCGTGGTGCGGACCGCCCGAGAAGCCGGCGCAGGCCGCGCGCCGGCCGCAGGAGCCCCGCTCCCACGCGTGTGACTCGCGCGCAATCTGAAGAACCGCTGTTCCCGCCCTTCGCGGTGTGAGGCACGATGGGGCCATGGCACCAAACAGCGACCACCCCGGTGAGCGGGTGGCGGACGATCCCATCAAGCTGCTCGCGATCCGCGACACACCCCTATCCGTCGACGAGGTGTTCCGGGCCGTCGGGGACGACGCCGCCGGCGGCACCGCCCTGTTCGTCGGAACCGTGCGCAACCACGACGGCGGGGCCGACGTCGAGGAACTGGGCTATTCCTGCCATCCCACCGCCGAGGCCGAGATGCGGCGGATCGCCGAGAAGGTGGTCGCGGAGTACCCGGTGCGGGCGCTCGCGGCCGTGCACCGCGTGGGGGACCTACAGGTGGGCGACCTCGCGGTCGTCGTCGCCGTGGCGTGCCCCCACCGGGGCGAGGCGTTCGACGCCTGCCGCCGGCTGATCGACGACCTCAAGCACGAGGTGCCCATCTGGAAGCACCAGAGGTTCTCCGACGGCACGGAGGACTGGGTCGGCGCCTGCTGAGCCCGGCTCTGCGCGTCCTTTCGCCTCTCTTCCCATGGGCCCACCGATCTCTCACCGTCCTCCGGTTGCGTAACCGGACCCCTGGCGTGAGCGTTGAGACTGCGGATGATTAATCTGCTGATCAGTCAGTTGCGGTCGCTCATGGGGTTGGGAGGTCGGCATGGCGGCGCTCGCCTGGTTGCTGATTCCGTTTTTGGCCGCGATCGGCGCCGGACTGTGGGGCAGTTGGGTCAGCCGTCACCGCACGACGGCGGGTGACGGCTCCGAGCTCGCCGGGTACGCACGTTTCCGCGAGGCCATGGAGAAGTCCCACACGGGCGGCTGAGCGCCCGGGAACCCAGGGGGCCGTCCGCTCCTACGGACGGCCCCGACGGTGCATCGACGGGACTGTCCCGTACTGTCGTTCCATGCCACGCCGCACCGCGACGATGCTCGCCTCCACCCTGATGCTGATCGCGCTCCTGTGCGCGGGAGTGTTCATCCCCGTGCCCTACTCCGAGCTGTCCCCGGGCCCCACGGTGAACACCCTCGGCGAGCACGGTGGCGAGCCGGTGCTGCAGATCTCCGGGCGCAAGACCTATCGGACGACCGGCCATCTGAACATGACGACCGTCCGGGTCACCAGCGCCGACTACAGGATGAACCTCGTCGAGGCCGTCTACGGGTGGCTCGCGCACGACAACAAGATCGTGCCCCACGACACGCTCTACCCGGACGGCAAGACCGAGGAGCAGTCCACCCAGGAGAACGCGGAGGAGTTCAGCCAGTCGCAGGAGAGCGCCAAGGTCGCCGCCCTGAAGGAACTGGGCATTCCCGTGAAGTCCTGGGTGATCGTCTCCACCGTCCTCAAGGACTCGCCCGCGGAGGGCAGGCTGCACGCGGGCGATGTCGTCAAGGCCGTCGACGGAACGGCGGTGAAGGCGCCCGACGACGTCGCCAAGCTGGTCACCCGGCACAAGCCCGGCGAGGACGTCGTGTTCACGATCACCCCCGCCGGGGAGCAGGCCGCCGCCGAGAAGGCGCACAGGACGGCCACCGCGACCCGGGACGTGACGATCACCACGACGAAGTCCCACGACAGCGGGCGGCAGCGGGCCATCGTGGGGATCTCCGCCGGAACGGACCACACGTTCCCGTTCACCATCGACATCAAGCTCGCCGACGTCGGCGGACCGAGCGCCGGTCTGATGTTCGCGCTCGGCATCTACGACAAGCTCACTCCGGGGAGTCTCACCGGCGGCCGGTTCGTGGCCGGCACCGGCACCATCGACGACGGCGGCACGGTCGGCCCGATCGGCGGCGTCGAGATGAAGACCGTCGGCGCGCGCAGCAAGGGCGCCCAGTACTTCCTGACGCCCAAGGACAACTGCGCGGCCGCCGCCAAGGACGTCCCCGAGGGGCTCACGCTCGTCAGGGTCAACACCCTCGACGACGCCCTGAACGCCCTCAAGGACATCCGTACCGGCAGGACCGCGGACCTGCCGAAGTGCACCACCAAGGGCTGAACCCGGAGGTCCGCAGGCCCTGAGGACGGGATGCCCGCAGGACGGGATGCCCGCAGGACGGGATGCCCGCAGGACGGGATGCCCGCAGGACGGGATGCCCGCAGGGCCGGAAGGCCGGACGCCCCGGAGGGAATCAGTCCTCGAACGTCGCCGACAGCGCCTCCGCGAGGCCCGGCACCAGGTCCGGACCCGTCAGCACCTCCGTCGTGGAGTCCTTCTCGCGCAGCCGCAGCGCCGACTCGCGCGCGCCGTCCCGCAGGACCCCCACGGTCATCCGCACCTCCTGACGCTCGGGGTGACCGGCGACCCACCGCGCGAGCTTCTCGTCGCTGAGCCCTTCGGGGACCTCGGCCTCCGCGGACGGCGGCAGCATCAGCCGCTCCACCGTGAGTGCGCAGCCGGTCACCGCGTCGGGCCAGGCGATGGTGCCGAGGAACTCGTCCAGCGGCCTGTCGGCGGGGATCTCGTCCTGCTCGATCGGGGTGAGCCCGGCGGTCGCGGACTCGTGGGTCAGGCCGAGCTGGGCCGCGAGCGAGGGTTCCTGGGCCCGCAGTCGCGCGGTGTCTACCAGGGCGAACAGGCGGGCGGGCTGGTCCCAGCCGAGGCCGGAGGCGTACTCGTCGATCTCGAGCACGGCCCGGGTGAGGGGGCTCGCTGCCATGGGTGTGTTGGACATGGTCACAATCCTGCCTCGTTCTCACCCGGAAGCGGGAACCGAGTAAAGCGCCAGTAAGTTGCATAGGTGTGGCTCCCCGACCGTGGGGCCTCATCCATGGTCCGCGATCACGGGGGCCTGACGGATCAACAGCGAACTTCGAGGTGCGCACCTTGGCTTTCCAGATGCCGGACCGCGGCGGAGGCCCGACGGGACCGCGGATCAGAGTGGGCCGCCCGTCCCGGCGGGCCCGGACGTTGCTCATGACCCTGGGCATCCTCGCCGTCCTCGGCATGGCGTTCGTGATGTTCGCCGGCTTCTGGACGGACTGGCTCTGGTACCGGTCGGTGAAGTACTCGTCGGTCTTCACGATCACCCTGTGGACCAAGATCGGGCTCTTCTCCGTCTTCGGACTGCTGATGGCGGCCGCGGTCGGCCTCAACATCTGGCTCGCGCACCGGCTGCGTCCGCCGCTGAGCGCGATGTCCATGGAGCAGCAGAGCCTCGACCGCTACCGGATGGGGATCGCGCCCTACAAGAAGTGGCTGCTCCTGGGGATCACGGCCCTGGTGGGCCTGATCGCGGGGGCGTCCGCGTCCAGCCAGTGGCGGACCTGGCTGATGTGGGTCAACGGCGTGCCCTTCCACCAGAAGGACCCCCAGTTCCACCTGGACGTCGCCTTCTACGCCTTCGACCTGCCCTGGTACCGGTTCCTGCTCGGTTTCGGCTTCGCCGCCACCGTGCTGTCGCTGATCGCCGCCGCGCTCACGCACTACCTGTACGGCGGTCTGCGGATCACCTCTCCCGGGGCGCGCGCCACGGCCGCCGCGACCGGGCACCTGTCGGTGCTGCTCGGCGTCTTCGTCGCCCTGAAGGCCGTCGCCTACTGGCTCGACCGGTACGGACTCGCGGTCAAGTCCAGCGACTTCAAGGCCACCGACAGCTGGACGGGCCTCAGGTACGTCGATGCGAACGCCTATCTGCCGGCCAAGACGATCCTGTTCTGCATCGCCGTCATCTGCGCGCTGCTCTTCTTCGCCACCCTGTGGCGGCGCACCTGGCAGCTGCCCGTCATCGGCTTCGGCCTGATGGTCCTCTCGGCGATCCTCATCGGCGGCCTGTACCCGGCGATCGTCCAGAAGTTCCAGGTCCAGCCGAACGAGCAGGCGAAGGAAGCGCCGTACGTCGCGAAGAACCTCAAGGCGACCCGCGAGGCGTACGGGATCGACGGCGCCCAGGTCTCGGAGTACGCGGGCAGGAGCGGCACCGACGACAAGAGCAAGCTGCGCAACGCCGCCGACGCCACGGCGAGCATCCGCCTGCTGGACCCGAACATCGTCTCCCCGACGTTCCAGCAGCTCCAGCAGATGAAGAACTACTACGCGTTCCCGGCCAACCTCGACGTCGACCGCTACACGAAGGCCGGCAAGGACCAGGACACGGTCATCGGCCTGCGCGAGCTGAACCTCCAGGGCATCCCGAAGCGGAACTGGATCAACGACCACTTCCGCTACACACACGGCTTCGGTGTGGTCGCCGCCAAGGGCACCACCGCCGACGCCAACGGCCAGCCCGTCTTCACCGAGTCCGACCTGCCGTCCGCCGGTGACCTGGGGACGTACCAGCAGCGGATCTACTACGGCGAGAAGACGACCGCGTACTCGATCGTCGGCGGTCCCCAGAAGGAGATCGACTACTCCGACGACAGCGGCGAGAAGACCACCAGCTACCGGGGCGAGAGCGGGGTCAGCCTCGCCAGCCCGGTCAACCGGGCGGCGTACGCGGTGACGTTCAGCGAGCCGCAGATCCTCTATTCCGGTGCCATCGGCAAGGGCTCGCGGATCCTGTACAACCGCACTCCGAAGGAGCGCGTCGAGGCGGTCGCGCCGTGGCTGACCATCGACGGCGACGCCTACCCCGCGGTCGTCGACGGACACATCCAGTGGATCGTCGACGCGTACACGACGACGAACGGCTATCCGTACGCCTCCCGCACCACCCTCGGCGACACGACGGCCGACTCGCTGACCGCGGGCAACACACAGCGCGCGGTCATGGCCCAGCAGAACCAGGTCAACTACATCCGCAACTCGGTGAAGGCGACCGTAGACGCGTACACCGGTGAGGTCAGGCTCTACCAG
Source organism: Streptomyces sp. PSU-S4-23 (assembly GCF_055632315.1). Lineage (NCBI taxonomy): Bacteria > Bacillati > Actinomycetota > Actinomycetes > Kitasatosporales > Streptomycetaceae > Streptomyces > Streptomyces sp. PSU-S4-23. The sequence continues at coordinate 5,826,113 of NZ_JBVMUU010000002.1, forward strand.
TGGGACACCGAGGACCCGGTCCTGAAGACCTGGATGAAGGCGTTCCCGGGCACCGTGAAGCCCCGCGGCGACATCCCGTCCTCGCTGATGTCCCATCTGCGGTACCCGCAGGACCTGTTCAAGGTCCAGCGGGAACTGCTGACCCGCTACCACGTCAAGGACGCGCAGACGTTCCTCAGCGGCAGCGAGGTGTGGCAGGTGCCGGACGACCCGACGAACAAGTCGGGCAACGCGGTGCCGCCGTACTACCTGAGCATGAAGATGCCCGACCAGCAGGCGCAGGCGTTCTCGCTGACGACGACGTTCACGCCCAACGGGCGTGACAACCTCAGCGCGTTCATGGCGGTCGACGCCGAGGCGGGCAGCAGCGACTACGGCAGGATCAGAATCCTGAAGCTGCCGACGAGCACCACCGTCGACGGACCCAAACAGGTCCAGAGCCAGTTCAACTCCGAACAGGACATCGCCGAGTCCATCAGGCTGCTCAAGGGCGGCGACTCCGACATCGAGTACGGCAACCTGCTGACCGTGCCGCTCGACGGCGGTTTGCTGTACGTGGAACCCGTCTACGTACGCGGCGGCGGACTCAAGTACCCGTTGCTGCGCAAGGTCCTGGTGACCTACGGGGGCAACACCGCGTTCGAGGACACGCTCGACCTGGCGCTCAACAAGGTCTTCGGCGCGCAGGGTTCCACACCGCCGCCGGACACCGGCACCACCCAGCCGCCGGTCACCGGCAACCCGACGGTCCAACAGGCGCTCGACGACGCCCAGAAGGCCTTCGACGCGGGCCAGGAGGCCCTCAAACAGGGCGACTGGGGAGCGTACGGACGGGCGCAGAAGGACCTCGAAGCCGCGCTGAAGCGGGCCGAGGAGGCCCAGTCCAAGGCCGGCGCGACCACAGGCAGCGGCGGCAGCAAGGGCAACAGCAAGCCGTCCGCCGGTGCGAGCAACTCGCCCAGTGGTTCGCCGAGCAGCAGTCCGAGCAGCAGTCCGAGCGCCGGACCGGGCGGTTCGGGCGGCGGCTGAGCAAAGCCCCCTCCCGCGCCGTGGTACGGTTGCCGGACAACGGCGCGGGGTGGAGCAGCTCGGTAGCTCGCTGGGCTCATAACCCAGAGGTCGCAGGTTCAAATCCTGTCCCCGCTACTGAAGTCGAGGGCCCGGATCCTGATCAGGATCCGGGCCCTCGGCGTGTGTGCGACACGACGAGGCGTACACCGTGACCTGGCGACATTGCGTGAAGTGCGATTCCTTACGGGGGCAGTTGGCCGTTCTGTGTTTGACTTATCTCTCTGTGGGCATGTCGACAAAACGCTGAAGTGACCTCACTGGCTGCGGTATACCAGGTGTACCCAGGTTGCAGGTGGTGCGACGATGGACGTTATGGGGGAGAAGGCAACTCTGTTCGAGACAGGGCGATTTGTGCAGCCCGGCGACCAGCACGCCGATCGGGACGAGGCCGGCGAAGCGGCCGAGGAAGCACGGCAGCGGCTCGCCGCCGAGGCCGGGGACGTCGAGGCGATGAGCGTCCTCGGGGCCATGCTGCTGCGTCGCGGCGATCTCGACGGGGCCGAGCCCCAGTTGCGTGCCGCCACCGCCGCGGGCGACCGCGCCGCGGCCAACAACCTGGGCGTCCTGCTGCACCAGCGCGGATACGCGGAGGAGGCCGCGGGATGGTGGCGGATCGCCGCCGTCGCCGGCTCCGCCGCGGCCGCGCACGCGCTCGGACGGCACCACCGCGAGCGCGGCGACGAGCCCGCCGCCGAGTACTGGCTGCGCCAGGCCGCAGAACAGGGGCACACCCTCGGTGCTTACGCGCTCGCCGATCTGCTGGAGCACCGGGGCGACGGCGGGGCCGAGCGGTGGATGCGGGCCGCCGCCGAACGCGGGCACCGCGAGGCCGCCTACCGGCTGGCGCGGGCCTACGACCGCAAGGCCCTGCGCGCGCAGGAAGCCGGTGGCGACAACGGTGTCGCGCCGTCTCTGTTCGAGGAGGCCGAGCAGTGGTACCGGCGGGCCGCCGCGCGCGGGCATCGCCGGGCCGCGCTGCACCTGGGGGCGATCCTGGAGCGGCGGGGCGACCTCAAGGAGGCCGGGCGCTGGTACCTGACGAGCGCCAAGGACGGGGAGGCCCGCGCCGCCTGTGCGCTCGGCTTCCTGCTGCGTGACGCGGGCGACACCGAGAGCGCCGCCGTCTGGTGGCTGCGGGCCGCCCAGGAGGGCGACGGCAACGCGGCGAACGCGCTGGGCGCGCTGCATGCCGAGCGCGGCGAGACCCAGACCGCAGAGCGGTGGTACCGGGCGGCGATGGACGCCGGTGACGTCAACGGCGCGTACAACCTCGGGCTGCTCTGCGCCGAACAGGGACGGACCGCCCAGGCCGAGCAGTGGTACCGGCGGGCGGCGTACGCCGGGCACCGGGAGGCGGCGAACGCGCTCGCCATCCTGCTGCTGCAGGCCGGGGACCCGGCGGGTGCCGAACCGTGGTTCTCCAAGGCCGCGGAGGCGGGGAGCGTGGACGCCGCGTTCAACCTCGGGATCCTGTACGCGGGGCGCGGCGAGGCAGGGACGGCGCTGCGGTGGTACGAGCGGGCGGCGGCCGCGGGGCACACCGAGGCGGCGCTCCAGGTCGGGATCGCCCGGCTGCGCGACGGCGACGAGCGGACGGCCGAGCGGCATCTGCGCTGCGCCGCCGGGGGCGGCAGTCCGGAGGCCGCCTACCGGCTGGCCACCCTGCTGGACGCGCGCCGGCCGCCGGCGCGCGTCCATGAGCTGGGCGAGCCGTCGCACGACAAGAGCGAGTGCGAGGAGTGGTACGAGCGGGCGGCGTCGCAGGGGCACCGGCGGGCACAGGTACGGGTCGGGATGCTGGCCGCCGCGCGGGGCGACGTCGTGGAGGCGGCCCGGTGGTACCGGGAGGCGGCGGAGGGCGGATCGCGGAACGGGGCGTTCAACCTGGGTCTGCTGCTGGCGCGGGAGGGCAGCGAACCGGAGGCCGCGCTGTGGTGGACACGGGCGGCGGACGCCGGGCACGGCCGGGCCGCGCTGCGTCTCGCCCTGGTCCACGCGCGTCAGGGAGAGCTCGCGGAGGGGCAGCAGTGGGCCGACCGGGCGGTGTCGCTCGGTCCGGCGGAGGTCTCCGAGCGGGCGGCGCGGTTGAGTGACGCGCTGCGGCAGGAGCTGTCGGCCTGAGGGCGCGGCGTGACCGTGCGCCGCCTCCGTGCCGTTTCGTAAGTGATTTGCCTCTGTCCGCGTCGTTGACGTAGTGTTGCGTTCACCGACGCGGGGTGGAGCAGCTCGGTAGCTCGCTGGGCTCATAACCCAGAGGTCGCAGGTTCAAATCCTGTCCCCGCTACTGAAGGACGAGGGCCGGAATCCGTACAGGGTTCCGGCCCTCGGCCGTTCGTTCTTCTGGTCCGCCGCGAACCAGTGCCGACGGCGATATGACCGGCGATATGACGGCTCATCGGGTTCGGGAAGTCCGTACGCGGGAGCGGGCGCGCGCGCACGCCGAAAGGCCCCGGCGCCTCCGGGGTGCCGGGGTCCTGGGGTGGGTCGTGGTCAGGCCGCCGCGCAGCTGGGGCACAGTCCGCGGTACGTCACCTCGACGTCCGAGACCGTGAAGCCGAAGCGCTCCGAGTCGGGGAGGTCCGCCAGCGGGTTGCCTGTCGGGTGGACGTCCCGGATCGCGCCACAGCGGGCGCACACCAGGTGGTGGTGCGGCCGGTGCGCGTTCGGGTCGTACCGCTTGGCGCGCTTGTCCGTGGCGACCTCCAGCACCTCGCCGAGGGAGACCAGCTCGCCCAGCGTGTTGTAGACGGTCGCCCGGGAGATCTCGGGCAGCTTGGCGACGGCCCGGGCGTGCACCTCGTCGGCCGTCAGGTGGACGTGCTCACCGTCCAGGACCTCGGCGACCACGCGCCGCTGCGCGGTCATCCGCCATCCGCGTCCGCGCAGCCGTTCCAACAGGTCACTCATGCAGACCAGCCTAACAGCAGGGGGACCAGGTCCCGAACGGGTGTTACTTTGGATCACTGCTTGACTTAGACCTGGTCCATCATAGGATCGCGGCCGGCCCCGGCCAAGAGTCGCGGGGAACGGGCCGGAACCGCGCCGCCCGGGGTTCCGGCCCGTTCGCGCGCCCGTTCTAGGAGGCGGTCGCGACCGGGACGGGCTGCCGGGTCGATGTCCAGCAGCGGATGATGTCGCGGACCGAGACGATGCCGACCGGCTCGTCGCGGTCCAGGACGATCAGATGCCGGAAGCCGCCGTGGGTCATGGCGCCCGCGGCGGCATCGAGGGTCCAGGTGGGGGCGGCGAACACCACGTCGGTGGTGGTGTGGGCGTGGGCGTGCTCGGTGTCCGGGCTCTGTCCCAGGCCGACGGAGTTGAGGATGTCGCGCTCGGTGAGGATGCCGAGGCCGCCGGCGTCCGGGTCGAGGACCACGGCCGCGCCGACGCGACGGGCGGACATCAGGGCTGCTGCCTGGCGGAGTGTGTGTGCGGGGCCGATGGTGAGGACCACCGTGCTCATGGCGTCGCGGACGAGCATGGGTGCGGAGCCACCTCCTAGGGCGCACGGGCTCGGATTCCGGTGGCGGGGGTGCCGTCGGCCGGAGGACTTTGTTCCGTGCTTCACAAATTCACAAATGAGGGGACTTTCAGGGTCGCAGGCAAAGGCCGGGTCAACAAGGGGGCGCACGCAGTGAGTTCCGGGGCGCTTGGGGTGCACGAAAGCATGCGTGCGTTCGGAGGTGTACGCGAGCTCCCCTGCGCTCGGCGGGACGCGGGAGCGCCCCTGGTGTGCAGGGCGGGCGCTTCTAGTAGCGATCGTTCAGGTAGTCGAGCAGCGTGTCGTGCAGGAGACCGTTCGACGCGGCCGCGTTGCCGCTGTGCGGGCCCGGACGGCCGTCGAGTCCCGTGAAGGACCCCCCTGCCTCCGTCACGATGATCGCGTTCGCCGCCATGTCCCACAGGGACAGCTCGGGCTCGGCGCAGATGTCGACCGAGCCCTCGGCGACCATCATGTAGGGCCAGAAGTCGCCGTAGGCCCGCGTGCGCCACACCGCGCGCGTCAGATCCAGGAAGCCGCCCAGACGGCCCTGCTCCTCCCATCCCGACAGGGAGGAGTACGCGAAGGACGCGTCGGACAGCTTCGCGACCTGCGAGACCCGCAGCCGTGACGCCGAGGACAGACTGCGGCCCGTGAACGCGCCGTGGCCCTTCGCGGCCCACCAGCGGCGGCCCAGCGCGGGAGCGGAGACGACGCCGACCACGGGCTGGTAGCCCCCCTCGCCCGCCTCCATGAGGGAGATGAGCGTGGCCCACACCGGCACCCCGCGCACGTAGTTCTTGGTGCCGTCGATCGGATCGACGACCCAGCGGCGCGGGCCCGTGCCCTCGATGCCGTACTCCTCGCCGAGGATCGCGTCGCGCGGCCGGGCGCGCTGCAGCTGACCGCGGATCAGTTCCTCGGCGGCCTTGTCGGCCTCGCTCACCGGCGTCATGTCCGGTTTGGTCTCCACCTTGAGGTCGAGGGCCTTGAACCGGTCCATGGTCGCGGCGTCCGCGGCATCCGCGAGCACGTGGGCGAGACGCAGGTCATCGAGATAGTCGGGCATGACCGAACGGTATCTGCCCGGTTCACGGGAGGGCCATACGACCCGGGTGGATCTTTCGGCCGACCCCTTCGTATGACCGGGTGCGGTCGTGTCTTGACGGCGCGCGACGTCCGGAGCGCGCCGCCGGGGACGCCGCGAACCCTTGACAGTGCTGTGGGGCGCGTCAAATCTGTCCGTCAGAGCCGCCGGCCCCGAGGGAGGCGATGATGCCTGCAGCGCGGGAATCCCTACTGGACGCCGCCTACACGGCACTCGCGCGCCGGCCCTGGTCCGCCGTGCGCATGGTGGACGTGGCCGCCGCGGCCGGAGTCTCCCGGCAGACGCTGTACAACGAGTTCGGCAGCAAGGAGGGGCTCGCCCGGGCCCTGGTGCGCCGGGAGGCCGACGGGTACCTCGCCGGGGTCGAGCGCGCGCTGAGCGCCCACGCCGAGGCCCGCGAGCGGCTCGCCGCGGTCGCGGAGTGGACCGCGGCGGCGGCCCGCGCCAACCCGCTCGTCCGCGCCATGCTGACCGGCTGCTGGAGCCACCGCCTCCCCGCGCCGACCCTCTCGCCGGTGCCCTCGACCTCCGCGGTGCCCGCGCAACGCCGGGCCGACGGACCGCTGCCGTCGCCGGCGGACCTCGTCGCCCTGGTGTGCGACCGTGCCGTGGCCGCGATGGCCGGGCCCGGGACGAGCAAGGCGGACGCGGCGGACCTGGCCCACTCCTGTGAGCTGGTGGTCCGGCTCTCCCTGTCGTGCGTGGCGGCTCCGCCGGGGCAGGGTGGGGTCGCGGAACTGGTGCGCAGCGCCCTGCCCCCGCAGCCACGGTGAGCGGCGCACGCCCGCGCGCGTCTGACCGCGCAGTACTGCGGACCCTGCCGGCGCGGGACGACGGGCGCTCCTGCCGGCGCGGGACCAAGGACGCCACTGCCGACTCAGGACCATGAACGCCCCTGCCGACGCACCACGGGCATCCCGAGACGTGGCCACGGCCTCTAGCGGGCCGACCCCGACAGTTGCAGCCCGATCACGCCGATGATCACCAGCGTGATCGAGACGATCTTCAGGGTGGAGACCAGGTCGCCGAGGAAGGCCATCCCGTAGATCGCCGTTCCCGCGGCGCCGATGCCCGTCCACACCGCGTACGCGGGGCCCACGTCGAGCTTCCGCAGGGAGAGCGTGAGCAGGCCGAAGCTGCCGAGGGCGAAGGAGGCGAACGCGATCGTGGGCCACAGCCGGGTGAAGCCGTGCGAGAGCTTGAGACAGACGGCGAAACCGGTCTCCAGGAGCCCGGCCACGATGACCAGCAGCCATGCCATGTCTCGTCCTCCCGCGTCCCCACGCCGACTGCTCAGCTGGTCGGATCCCGCCCGGTGCGAGTAAGCATTTACCGGCCCGGCAGGCGGGCAAACACCGCGGAGGTCAGTCCCCTTCCCGCCGGTCCCGGGTGGCCAGCAGCCTGCGCAGGGAGTACAGCCGCGCCGGATCGGCGTGCCCGTCGGCCACCCACTCGTCCAGGGCGCAGTCCGGTTCGTCGTGGCTGCACGCCCGCGGACAGCCCTCCGTGCCGGGCTCCAGGTCCGGGAAGGCGTGGATCACCCGGGACGGATCGACGTGCGCGAGGCCGAAGGACCGTACGCCCGGGGTGTCGACCACCCAGCCGTCCGCGTCCCGCAGCGGCAGCGCGAGCGCCGAGGTCGTGGTGTGCCGGCCGCGGCCGGTCACCACGTTCACCTCTCCCGTCGTGCGCTGCCGGTCCTTTGAGACGAGCGCGTTGACCAGCGTCGTCTTGCCCACCCCGGAGTGCCCGACGAACGCCGTGATCTTGCCGTGCAGATGGGCGCGCACCCGGTCCGCTGCGTCGCCGTCGTCCAGCTCCTCGCGGCTGGTGACCACGTACGGGATGTCCAGCGCCCCGTACAGCTCCAGCAGCTTGTCGGGCGGGGCGAGGTCGGACTTCGTCATCACCAGGAGCGGGTCGAGGCCGCCGTCGTACGCCGCGACCAGGCAGCGGTCGATCAGGCGGGGGCGCGGCTCGGGATCGGCGAGGGCGGTGACGATGGCCAGCTGGTCGGCGTTGGCGACGACCACGCGCTCGTAGGGATCGTCGTCGTCGGCGGTGCGCCGGAGGACGGAGGTGCGCTCCTCGATGCGGACGATGCGGGCGAGGGTGTCCTTCGCGCCCGACAGATCGCCCACCAGGGCGACGCGGTCGCCGACCACCGCGGCCTTGCGGCCCAGCTCGCGGGCCTTCATCGCCATGACCGCACGGCCGTCGACGAGGCAGGTGAGCCGGCCGCGGTCGACGGTGAGGACCATGCCCTCGGACGCGTCCTCGTGCTTGGGCCGGATATTGGTGCGCGGCCGGTTGCCCCTGCGGTTGGGGCGCGTGCGGATGTCGTCCTCGTCGGTGTGCTTGCCGTAGCGGCGCATGGTCCCAGTCCGCCCGTCAGTTCCCCAGCATCCCGGTCCACAGGTCGGGGAAGTCCGGCAGGGTCTTGGCCGTCGTCGCGACGTTCTCGATCTGCACGCCCTCGACCGCGAGGCCGATGACCGCGCCCGCGGTCGCCATGCGGTGGTCGTCGTACGTGTGGAACACCCCGCCGTGCAGACGGCGCGGGCGGATGTGCAGCCCGTCGGCGGTCTCGGTGACGTCGCCGCCCAGCTCGTTGATCTCCTTGGTGAGCGCCGCCAGGCGGTCCGTCTCGTGCAGCCGCAGATGGGCCACGCCCCGCAGGGTGGACGGCGAGTCCGCGAGGGCCGCGACCGCCGCGATTCCGGGCGTCAGCTCGCCCACCTCGCCCAGGTCCACATCGATGCCGTGGATGGCACCCGAAGCGGTGAATTCGAGGCCGCGCTCGGTCAGTTCGCAGGAACCGCCCATTTCGGTGAAGATCTCACGCAGCCGGTCGCCGGGCTGCGTGGTGCGCGCCGGCCAGTCGGGGATGACGACCGTGCCGCCGGTCACCAGGGCGGCCGCGAGGAACGGCTGAGCGTTGGACAGGTCCGGCTCGACGGTCAGGTCGCGGCCGAGCAGGGCGCCCGGAGTGACCCGCCAGACGTCGGGCTCGCCGCCGGACTCGGGGGTGTCCACCTGGGCGCCGACCGCGCGCAGCATGTCGACGGTCATCCGGATGTGCGGCATCGAGGGCAGCGTCGAGCCGGTGTGGCGGACCTCGACGCCCTGGTTGAAGCGGGGCGCGGACAGCAGCAGGGCGCTGACGAACTGCGAGGACGAGGACGCGTCGACCGACACCGGGCCGCCGTCCAGGGCACCGCTGCCGAGCACGGTCAGCGGCAGTGCGCCGCGCCCGTCGTCGTCGATGCGGGCGCCGAGGACGCGCAGGGCGTCGATCACGCCGTGCAGGGGGCGCTCGTACGAACGCGGGTCGCCGTCGAAGCGGACGGGGCCGTCGGCGAGGGCGGCCACGGGTGGCAGGAAACGCATCACGGTGCCGGCGTTGCCGACGTCGACCGTGGCCGGGCCGTGCAGCGCGGCGGGGATCACGCGCCAGGTCTCTCCGGAGCCGTCGGGGCCGACCCCTTCTTCGATCCCGACGCCCATCGCGCGCAGCCCGGCGGCCATCAGCAGGGTGTCGCGGGAGCGCAGCGGGCGGCGCAGCCACCCGGGTTCGGAGGCGAGGGCCGCGAGCACGAGGGCGCGGTTGGTGACCGATTTCGACCCGGGCACGTGGACCGTCGCGTCGACGGCTCCGCTCGCGTGCGGGGCGGGCCAGAGGGCGGTGTGTGCGGGGTTAACGGTCATGCGCCCCACTTTAGTGGCTGGCCCGGTCCGGGGATCTTGATCAAAAGCGGCGAAATACGAGCGAAACCATGGTCTGATATGCGAGGCGGGATGTGCCGAGCATCTATGCGCGGTCAGAAGCGGTCGCGCACGGACAACCGGCCACGGACAACCGGCCACGGACAACCGGCCACGGACAACCGGCCATGGTCACGGCCACGGCCACGGGCGCCGCGTGCTCGTCGTCGGTCCGGTCACAGCCGCAGCAGCCACCGTCCGCCCCCGGTGAGCGAGCACAGCGACACCGCGTGGAACAGGAACAGCCACAGCCCCGCCGGCACATGGGTGAGCCGCGACAACTGGTCCGCGTCCGAGTCCCCGGCGCCGCCGCGGGACCGCTTCGCCTGCAGTTCGAACGCCGGGCGCACGCCGCCGACGAGCAGGAACCACACGACCGCGTACGCGAACGCCGCCTGTACCTGCGGGCCGGCCAGCCACGACACCAGCAGGAAGGCGCCCCCGGCGAGGACCACGGTCAGCACGCCGTAGGCGTTGCGGATCATCACCAGCATCACCAGGAGCAGCGCGGTGGCCAGCCACAGCAGCAGGGTGATGTGCCCGGCGGCGAGCAGCGCCGCGCCGCCGAGGCCGAGCAGCGGGGGAGCGGTGTAGCCCGCGGCGGCCGTGAGGATCATGCCGAGGCCGCGCGGCTTGCCGCGGCTGACCGTCAGGCCGCTGGTGTCGGAGTGGAGCCGGATGCCGGTCAGGGTGCGCCCGGTGAGTAGCGCGACCAGGCCGTGGCCGCCCTCGTGCGCGATGGTGATGGCGTTGCGCGATATCCGCCACACACCCGGCGGCACGACCACGGCGAGCGCGGCCCCCAGGGTGGCGATCACCACCCACAGATCGGGATCCGGCTGGCTGCCGAAGACCCGGTCCCAGAGGCCGGACAGCGAGAGCGAGGTCGAGGCGAGACTTTCCATACCGGGAGTGGCTCCTGGGCTCGTCGGATCTGGCAGGGTGGCACGCATGTGCGGACGGTACGCGGCGAGTCGCAGCCCCGAGGATCTCGCAGGAATCTTTGAGATCGAGAGGACGGAGCCCGAGGAGACCCTGGCACCCGACTACAACGTGGCCCCGACCAAGGAGGTGTACGCGGTCCTGGACCGTCCTGTGAAGGACGCCGGCGACGACCGGCCGGTTCGCCAGCTGCGCAGACTGCGGTGGGGCCTCGTCCCGTCCTGGGCCAAGTCGCCCGAGGGCGGCGCCCGGATGATCAACGCGCGCGCCGAGACGGTGCACGAGAAGCCGGCGTACCGCCGCGCCTTCGCCGCCCGGCGGTGCATCGTGCCCGCCGACGGCTACTACGAGTGGGTCACCGGCCGTCAGGAGCGCGACCTGGAGGTCGAGGGCCGCAGAAAGCGGCCGCGCAAGCAGCCGTACTTCGTGCTGCCCGCCGACGGCTCGGTCTTCGCGATGGCCGGGCTGTACGAGTTCTGGCGGGACAGGACCCTGCCGGACGACCATCCGCGGGCCTGGTGGGTGACCTGCTCGGTGATCACCACGGAGGCCGAGACGACCCCCCTGGCGGCGGCCCCCGGCGAGGGGCCGCGCTCCCTGGCGGACATCCACCCCCGCATGCCGCTGATGCTCACCCCGGACCGCTGGGACGCCTGGCTCGATCCGTCCCGCACGGACCCCGACGACCTGCGGTCCCTGCTTGAGCCGCCGCCCCCGGGCCTGATGCGTGCCTACCCGGTCTCCACCGCGGTCAGCAACGTCCGCAACAACGGTGCGGAGCTGCTGAAGGAGCTGGCTGCACCCGAAGAGGGCACACTGTTCTGACGTGACGGATGTGACGGATGTGACGGAGAGTGCCGAGACCGAGGCGGGCACGGCCCGCGTCACCTGGCACCGGGCACGGACGGCGCGGCTCGTGCTCGCGCTCGGCCACGGCGCCGGAGGGGGCGTCGAGGCGCGCGACCTGCAGGCGCTGGCCAGGGTGCTGCCCGCGCACGGCGTGAGCGTCGCGCTCGTCGAGCAGCCCTGGCGTGTCGCCGGGAAGAAGGTGGCGCCCGCGCCGAAGACGCTCGACCTGGGCTGGTGCGGCGTGTGGCCCGTCCTGGAGCGGCCCGGGCGGCCCGTGATCGCCGGCGGGCGCAGCGCCGGGGCCCGGGTCGCCTGCCGTACGGCCACCGGACTCGGCGCCCTGGCCGTCCTGGCGCTGAGCTTCCCCCTGCACCCGCCCGGCAGACCCGAGAGGTCCCGCGCGGACGAACTGCTCGGCGCGGGGGTGCCCACGCTGGTCGTCCAGGGCGGCAACGACCCGTTCGGGCGGCCGGAGGAGTTCCCTCCGGGGCCGTACGGCATGGTCGAGGTGCCCCACGGTGATCACGGCTTCGCGGTGCCGAAGCGCGCGGACATCACCCAGGAGCGGGCCCTGGAGACGATCACCGACGCGGTGCTGGCGTGGGCTGCGTCACTCGGGTGATGCCCGGGAATGCCCCGGGACGGGCCACTGTTGTGCGGGGCAGACAGCACCGGCCGTGCTGCACCGACCGTACGAGAGGAAGTCCGCCGTATGGGTTCGATCATCTGCCCTCCCGTCACCCACCACCACCCCGTGGGCGGGCTGCGCCCGGCAGGGTTCGATCCGAACCGTTGCAGCAGCGCTGACCTGGACTGGACGGTGCTGCACACGACCAGGACCGCTCCGATTCGAGCGGCGGCGGGCAAGGATGTTCGTCTATTCTCCGATTCCAGTGGGACCGGTTTCGGTCCTGCCACATCGCTGGAGGAGGTGGGTCCGGTCACCGGTACCGACGGAGGGACCGAACACGGCCAGGCGGAGCAGCCCGAGGGCCGGGGCACGGGTGTGGAATCGTCCACCGAGCGCAGCGCGCGCTTCGAACGGGACGCACTCGAGTTCCTCGACCAGATGTACTCGGCCGCGCTGCGCATGACGCGCAACCCCGCCGATGCCGAGGACCTGGTGCAGGAGACGTACGCGAAGGCGTACGCGTCCTTCCACCAGTTCCGTGAGGGCACCAACCTCAAGGCGTGGCTGTACCGGATCCTCACCAACACGTTCATCAACTCGTACCGCAAGAAGCAGCGCGAACCCCAGCGCAGCGCGGCCGAGGAGATCGAGGACTGGCAGCTCGCGCGCGCCGAGTCGCACATGTCGACCGGTCTGCGCTCCGCCGAGTCCCAGGCACTCGACCACCTTCCCGACTCGGACGTCAAGGAAGCGCTGCAGGCGATCCCCGAGGAGTTCCGCATCGCCGTCTATCTCGCGGACGTCGAAGGGTTTGCGTACAAGGAGATCGCGGACATCATGGGGACACCCATCGGTACGGTGATGTCCCGGCTGCACCGGGGCCGTCGTCAACTGCGCGGCATGCTCGAGGATTACGCCCGTGAGCGCGGGCTGGTCCCGGCCGGTGCCGGAGAGTCGAACGAAGCGAAAGGCTCGGGCTCATGAGCTGCGGAGAGCCGCACGAGACGGACTGCAGTGAGGTGCTCAAGCATCTCTACGAGTTCCTCGACCGTGAGATGCCGGACATCGACCGCACCAAGTTCGAGCACCACTTCGAGGAGTGCTCGCCGTGCCTGGAGAAGTACGGCCTGGAGCAGGCCGTGAAGAAGCTGGTCAAGCGGTGCTGCGGCCATGACGAGGTGCCGACCGACCTGCGGGCGAAGGTCATGGGCCGCATCGAGCTGATCCGCTCGGGCCAGACGCTCCCCGAGCACGACGTGACCGCGACGCCGCAGGAGTCCTGAACTCCAGTTCGGGCAACCCGCGGCCGGGCCGCGACGTGCGTCACCCGAATGTGCTAATCCGCGGGGCGTGCTCCCACGGATTCCCCCAAATGCCACCCTCGTGCGCCGCCCTCCCCTTTAGGCTCCGGAGCCTCAATGGGCATGTCCGGGCCCGCCCCGGTTCGGGGCCGGGCGCGGGTCCGGGGGAGGTGCGTCATGGGGCCGGTCCGGCCAGCGGTGCGCGTGTACGTCGGCTGCGCCGTGCTCGGCGCCCTCGTGTGCGTGGCTCCCGCCGCGGACCTCCGGGTCCCCTGGCGGGCGGTCCTCGCGCTCGCCGCGCTCTACGCCGCCTTCGAACAGATCCCGCGCTGCCGCCTCGGCGGCCGCGCGGCCCCCGAGGGCCTGGGCCCCTTCTTCCCCGTGCTGCTCGCCGGCGCCTTTCTGCTGCCGCCGCCGGCCGCCGCCCTCGTGCCGCTGCCCGGGGCGCTGCTCGCCCCCGTCGCCCGGCGGCCGCAGTGGCTGCGCCGGAGCTGGCGGGCCGCCCAGCTGGCGCTCGCCGTGGCGGCCGCCTCACGGGTCCACGCGGCGCTGGGCGGCCCGGAAGCGGCCGCCGCCCCCCGCTTCCCGTACGCGCTGCTGCCGGCCGGGGCCGCCGTGGTGGCGTTCTGCCTGGTGCTGACCACGCTCGACAGCGGGATCCTGGCGCTGGGAGCGGGCGTACCGCCCAGGTCCGCCGGACAGCCGGGGAGGGGCCGAGAGCTCGGGGGCGCCTGGCGCGGGCTGTTCCTGGGCTCCCTCGCGCCCGTCGCCGTGCACGGTCTCGCCGGGCTGATGATGGCGGTGCTGTGGCGCAGCCTGTACGGACCGGTCGCCGCGTTGTTCGTGCTCCTGCCCATGTACCTGTCGTGCTGGGTGTTCGCCCAGTACCACCGGGAGCGCGCCGCCCACCAGGCCACCATCCGCGCCCTCGTCCAGGCCGTCGACATCAAGGACGGCTACACGCGCGGGCACAGCGAGCGGGTGGGGCAGGCGTCGATGATGATCGCGCGCGAACTCGGCATGGACGACGAGCGCGTAGAGGTGCTGCGGTTCGCCGGGATCCTGCACGACATCGGCAAACTCGGCGTCCCCACCCGGCTGTTGAGGAAGGACGGGCCGCTCACGCCGGAGGAACGGCGGATCATCGAGCTGCACCCCGAGTACGGCCACGAGATGGTCCGCGGGATCGGGTTCCTCGGTGAGGCGCGGTCGGCGATCCTCCACCACCACGAGCGGCTGGACGGCAGCGGATACCCCTACGGCCTGATGGGCACTCAGATCCCGGAGTGCGCGCGGGTGGTGGCGGTCGCCGACGCCTTCGACGCCATGACCTCGACCCGCTCCTACCGGCGCGCCCGTCCCGTCGCTGCCGCGCTGCGGGAGCTGGAGCGGTGCGCGGGCGCGCAGTTCGACCCGGCGATGGTGCGGGCGCTGATCCGCGCGCTGGAGCGGTGGGGGTGCCCGGGCTCAGGGGGCTCCCCCCGATCGAGTGAAGCCGGGGGTGGGGGAGAGGCCGAGGGCGGCTGGTATCCGGCGGTGACCTCGGACGAGGAGCGTCCCACCGTGCCGTCGCCGGCCCTGCCCGTGCCCGGCCCGCTGGAGGGACAGCGACACGGCGGGGGCGGCGCATGACCGTGCGGGGGCTGCCCCTGGTGCTCGCCCATGCGGCCGCGGCGCTGCTCGCCGTCGGCTGCCTCGGCAGCACCCTCTGGCACGGCCTGGAGGAACCCTCCGTCGCCCTCGCCTTCGGGGTGCTCGTCGCCGTCGGGGAACTGTCCCGGTGGAGTGACGGAGGGGAGCGGGAGCCCGCGCCCCTCGGGGCGGCCGGGGCGCTCTCCTACGCCCTGCTCGGACAGAACGCCGGGCAGCCCACCCACCACGGGGTGCCCCAGGTCGTCACCGTGGTCCTCGCGGCCGCCCTGGCCGGCTGCGTCCCGCACGTGGCCCGCGGCCGCGGATCCACCGCCGACCACCTCACCCGTCGCCTCCTCACCGCCGGCTTCGCCGCCGTCTGCTTCCAACCGGTCTACGACCACGGCAGTTTGCACGGCGGGGGCGGACCCGCCTACGCGCTGCTCGTCGTCGCCCTGCTCGTGCTCACCACCCTGTGCGACGCCGTGCTCGCCGCCGCCCTCGCGCACTCCCGCACCGGCTGGCCGTTCGGGCCGCTGCTGCGCGACGAACTGCGGGCGAGGCTCGGCATCGACTCGGCGGTGTGCGCGACCGGCGCGGTGATGTCGCTCGCCGTCGGGGTCGTGGGCCTGTGGGCGCTGCCCGTCTTCTCGCTGCCGCTGCTGCTCACCCAGCTGTCCTACCGGCGGTACGCGGCCGTGCGCGCCACCTACCGGCAGACCATCGCCTCTCTGGCGCGGGCCACCGAGATCGCCGGGTACACACCCCCCGGGCACGCCCGCCGCGTGGCCGCGCTCAGCCGGGCCGTCGGCCGGGAGCTGGGCCTGTCCGAGCCGGAGCTGACCGTGCTGGAGTACGCGGCCCTCATGCACGACATCGGGCAGCTCAGCCTCGTCGACCCCGTGCCCGCCGGCGCCACCGCCGCGCTGCCCGCCGAGGAACAGCGGCGCATCGCGCTCCTCGGCGGTGCCGTCGTCCGCCAGACCGGGGTGGACGCCGCGGTGGCGGTCGTCGTGGAGCGGCAGGCGGACCCCTACCGGGAGCAACCGGTCAGCGCCAGGATCGTGCGGACCGTCAACGCGTACGAGGAGATGGCGAGGGAAGAGGCAGGACCGGGAGGACCGCTCAGCGCGCTGGAGCGCCTGCGGCTCGGCTGCGCCCGCGACTACCAGCCGGAGGTCGTGGAGTCGCTGGCCAGAGTGCTGCGGCACAGGGGCGGTGCAGCGGTCCACCCGGGCGGCCGGCTCCGGGGGAGCCCCGGGCGGGTGCCGTGGTGAAGAAGGACGGGCGGTCTGGTCGTGCCGTCATCGGGGTAACCCATGGGTAATGAGCGCCCGTCCGGCGGTACGTGGTTGGATGCGAGGAGAGGGGACCGGGGGCACGGCGCGGACGTGGCCCCGCGGACGCCGGGCGACCGGCAGACGGGAAGCGCAAGGGACTGGCAGGCGGGAATCGTGAGGATCTTCGGCAAGGGACGGCACCGGCCCTCCGCCTCCTGGCGGCAGGCCACCGACCGCGCGTTCACGCTGATCGGCGACGGGCGGTACGAGGACGCGGGGGCGCTGCTGACCCGTGCCGCGGACCTGGAGCCGTGGCTGTCGGAGTCCTGGTTCAACCTCGCGCTGCTGCACAAGTTCCGCCACGACTGGGAGCAGGCCCGCACCGCCGGGCTGCGCGCCGTCGCCCTGCTCGACCGCGAGACCGGGGCGCCCGACTGGTGGAACGTGGGCATCGCCGCCACCGCCCTGCAGGACTGGCCGCTGGCCCGCCGCGCCTGGCAGGCGTACGGCCTGCGGGTGCCCGGTGGCGCGACCGCCTCCGGAGAGCCCTTCGGCATGGAGCTGGGCAGCGCGGCGGTGCGGCTGTCGCCGGAGGGCGAGGCGGAGGTCGTCTGGGGGCGCCGACTGGACCCCGCCCGCATGGAGGTGCTCTCCATCCCGCTGCCGTCCTCCGGGCGCCGCTGGGGCGAGGTGGTGCTGCACGACGGCGTCCCGCACGGCGAGCGCACGACGGCCGCCGGGCACGCCTACCCCGTCTTCGACGAGATCGAGTTGTGGGCGCCCTCGCCGGTGCCCACCTGGGTCGTGCTGCTGGAGGCCGAGACCGAGGACGACCGGGACGCGCTGGAGCAACTGGCCGCCGACGCGGGCTTCGCCGCCGAGGACTGGTCCTCGTCCGTGCGGCTGCTGTGCCGGATGTGCTCAGAGTCGCGGATGCCGTCCGACGAGGGCGACGGCGAGCACCTGGACCCGCACGACCACAGCGAGCCCGGGCACCCGGGACCGCTGGGGCACCGCACGGACGGGCAGCTGTGGGTGCCCGAGCGCGAGTGCGGCATCGCGGCGCCCGCCTCCCTGGTGCGCGGGCTGCTCGACGGCTGGGTCGCGGACAGCCCGGACTCCCGGGACTGGCGGGACCTCGAAGAGGTCTGCTGACACCGTCCCGCCCCAGGATCCCGGGGAGGGCACCCGGCCCCGCCCCGTAGGCTGTACGGGCAGGTTTCTCCAAGGTTGCAGGAAGGCGTACGTCGTCATGGCGCAGCAGGACACCGATCAGCAGCACGCGGGCGTGCTCCCCGTGGACGACGAGGGCTTCGTCATCGACACCGAGGACTGCCCGGAGCGCGAGGCCGCCTGGCGCGAGCGCGGCACCTCGCGGCCGATCACGGTGGTCGGCAACCCGGTGCTGCACAAGGAGTGCAAGGACGTCACGGAGTTCGGCGAGGAACTGGAGCGGCTGGTGGCGGACATGTTCGCCAGCCAGCGCACCGCCGAGGGCGTGGGACTCGCCGCCAACCAGATCGGCGTCGACCTGAAGGTCTTCGTCTACGACTGCCAGGACGACGAGGGCGTCCGGCACGTCGGCGTCGTCTGCAACCCGCGGCTCGTGGACCTGCCCGCCGACCGGCGCCGCCTGGACGACAGCAACGAGGGCTGCCTGTCCGTGCCCACCGCGTACGCGCCGCTCGCCCGCCCCGACTACGCCGAGGTGACCGGGCAGGACGAGAAGGGCAACCCCGTCAAGGTGCGCGGCAACGGGTACTTTGCCCGGTGTTTGCAGCACGAGACGGACCACCTGTACGGCTACCTCTACATCGACCGGCTGTCCAAGCGGGAGCGCAAGGACGCCCTGCGGCAGATGGCCGAGAACGCGCCGCGCTACCCCGTGGTGGCCAACGACTGAGCCGGCCGAGGGGGCGGAAGAGCCCCGGACGCCGCTACCGACGCCGACGCCTGGCCGGGTTCTCCCGGCCAGGCGTCGTTCATATGTGCGACGCACATTCGAGCCCTTGGACATACCAGCTGATCCATAATCAGTCACCGGGGGAGCATTCTCGGCACAGTGGGGTAGTGCGTGGAGCAAATCCGTTCCCACGGCGGTCAGTTGTGGTGCTGAATGGAAAGCGCTGAGATACGCAACGGGCGCACGCCCGGCACGGCAGGGGGCGGAGCGCCGACTGGCGGCTGAGAGGGGTTTGTCCGTGCCAGCTTTCCCGCACAGCACTTCATCCATGACAAGGGTGGTCGCGGTTCCACCGGCGCTCTCCCTGCCGGTGATCGAGACCGCGTTTCCCCGCCGACTGCACCCGTATTGGCCCCGTCTGCAGGAGAAGACGCGTTCCTGGCTGCTGGAAAAGCGGCTCATGCCGGCGGACAAGGTCGAGGAACACGCCGACGGCCTGCGCTACACCGACCTCATGGCGGGCTACTACATCGGCGCGCCCGACGACGTCCTGCAGGCGATCGCCGACTACAGCGCGTGGTTCTTCGTCTGGGACGACCGTCACGACCGCGACATCGTCCACCGGCGGCCCACCGCCTGGCGGAGGCTGAAGCGGCAGCTGCATGCCGCCCTCGACTCCCCACGGACCCACCTGTACCACGCGGATCCCCTGGTCGCAGGGCTCGCGGACAGTGTGATGCGGCTGTACTCGTTCCTCAGCGACAAGTGGAACGCCCGCTTCGCCCGGCACTTCCACGCGGTGATCGAGGCGTACGACCGCGAGTTCCGCAACCGCACCTCGGGCACCGTCCCGACCGTCGACGCCTATCTCGAACTCCGGCGGCTCACCTTCGCCCACTGGATCTGGACCGATCTGCTTGAGCCGAGTGCGCGGCACGAAATGCCCGACGCCGTACGGAAGCACCCCGCATACCGGCGGGCGGCACTGCTGAGCCAGGAATTCGCCGCCTGGTACAACGACCTGTGTTCGCTTCCCAAGGAAATCGCGGGCAAGGAGGTCCACAATCTCGGAATCAGTCTCATTCACCATCGGGGACTGACACCCGAAGAGGCCGCCGAAGAAGTCCGCCGAAGGATCGAGGGCTGCATATCCGATTTCCTCGCCGCGGAGAAGGAGGCGCTGCGGTTCGCGGACACACTCGCCGACGGGACCGTGCAGGGAAGCGAATTGAGCACCGCCGTGAAGAGGATCGTCGCGAATATGCGGAACTGGTTCAGCACCGTGTACTGGTTCCACCACGAGTCCGGCCGGTACATGGTCGACAGCTGGGACGACCGCTCGACACCCCCGTACGTCGACAACCAAGCGGCAGGTGAGAAATGACCCGGAAGTCCTCTCCCAACCCCCCGGCTCCCCCCGGCGAGCCGGCGCCCCCGCGGCCCGGTCCGTCGGCTGAGGGGCGGATTGCGCCCCTCGCGGCCGGCGGTGTCCCCGGGCTCGGACACGGCTGGAAACTGGCCCGCGACCCACTGGGCTTCCTGTCCCGGCTGCGCGACGACGGCGACGTCGTACGGCTGAGGTTCGGCCCGAAGACGGTGTACGCCATCACCACCCCGGCGCTCACCGGGGCGCTCGCGCTGAACCCCGACTTCCACGTCGGCGGCCCCCTGTGGGAGTCCCTGGAGGGCCTGCTCGGCAAGCGGGGCGTGGCCACCAGCAACGGCCCGCTGCACCAGCGTCAGCGGCGGGCGATCCAGCCCGCCTTCCGGCAGGACGCCATTCCCGGCTACGGACCGGTCATGGCGGAGGAGGCGCACGCGCTCGTGGAGCGCTGGCGGTCCGGCCGGCCCTTCGACGTCACGGCGGAGGCGTTCCGGGTGGCCGTGCGTGTCACCGCCCGCTGCCTGATGGGCGGCACATACATGGACGCGCGGGCCGACCGTATCTGCGCCGCCCTCGCGACGCTCTTCAGCGGCATGTACCAGCGGATGGTCGTGCCGCTCGGGCCGCTGTACCGGCTGCCGATTCCGGCCAATCGCGAATTCAACCGGGCTCTGGCCGATTTGCATCTCCTGGTCGACGAGATCGTCGCCGCCCGCCGGGCATCCGGTCAAAAACCGAACGATTTGCTGATGGCTTTGCTGGAGGCGAAGGACGAGAATGGCGAGCCCATTGGGGAGCAGGAGATCCACGACCAGGTCGTCGCGATAGTCACGGCCGGCAGCGAAACAGTCGGCTCCATGGTCATGTCGCTCCTCCAGGTCCTCACCGATCACCCCGAACAGGCGGACAAGATCCACGACGAGGTGAAAACCGTCGTGGGTGACCGGACGGTCGCATTCGAGGACATCGGGAAGCTGACGCACACCGCGAATGTCATCGTCGAGACAATGCGTTTGCGCCCGGCCGTATGGATATTGACGCGGCGGTCGGTCGCCGACACGGAACTCGGCGGGTATCGCATTCCGGCCGGGTCGGACGTCGTGTACAGCCCCTACGCGATCCAGCGCGATCCACGGTCGTACGAGCGTCACGCGGAGTTCGACCCCGACCGCTGGCTGCCGGAGCGGGCCAAGGACGTGCCCAAGTACGCGATGAGCCCCTTCGGGGTGGGCAACCGGAAGTGCCCGGGCGACCACTTCTCGATGGCCGAACTCACGCTCATCACGGCGGCGATGGCGTCGGCGTACCGCTTCGAGCAGGCACCGGGCTCCGACGACAGGCTCCGTATCGGGATCACGCTCCGCCCGCGCCGGCTGCTGCTGAAGGCCCTGCCCCGGTGAGGTGCGGGCGCACGTTCAGGCGGCCTGCGGGCCCCTGAACGTGCGCCTGTAGGCGTTCGGCGTGGTGCCCAGGGCGCGGACGAACTGATGGCGCAGCGCCGCCGCCGTGCCGAAGCCGGTGCGGTCGGCGATCGCGTCCATCGTCTCATCGGTGCGTTCCAGCAACTCCTGGGCCAGCAGTACCCGTTGGCGCAGGATCCAGCGGTACGGGGTGGTGCCGGTCTCCTGCTGGAACCGGCGGGCGAAGGTGCGCGGCGACATATGGGCGCGGGCGGCGAGCTGCTCGACCGTCACCTCCTCGTCGAGGTGCCGCTCCATCCACGCCAGCACCTCCGCGACCGTGTCGCACTGCGACCGCGGCAGCGGCCTCTCGATGTACTGGGCCTGGCCGCCGTCGCGGTGCGGCGGCACCACCATGCGCCGGGCGATCCTGTTGGCGACGTCCGGCCCCTGCTCCTTGCGCACGATGTGCAGGCAGGCGTCGATGCCGGCCGCGGTGCCCGCGGAGGTGATCACCGGATCCTCGTCGACGTACAGCACGTCCGGTTCGACGACGGCCCGCGGGAAGCGCCGGGCGAGTGTGTCCGCGTGGCGCCAGTGCGCCGCGCAGCGCCGCCCGTCCAGCAGCCCGGCGGCGCCCAGCACGAAGACGCCGGAACAGACGCTGAGCACCCGGGCCCCGCGCCCTGCGGCCCGGCGCAGCGCGTCCAGGAGCTCCGGCGGGTACGACCGCGACACATAGGTCTCCCCGGCCGGCACGGCGATCAGGTCGGCCTCCTCCAGCCGTTCCAGCCCGTGTGCGGTGGACAGGGTGAATCCGCAGTCGGTACGGAGCAGGGGTCCCTCGGCCGAGGCGACCGCGAAGTCGTACACGGGCAGTCCCTCGTCGCTGCGGTCGATGCCGAACACCTCGCAGACGACGCCGAGTTCGAAGGGGTGCACGCCGTCGAGGAGGACGGCCGCCACGTTCTTCAGCATGGGACCAGTGTGCCGCGGAAGTGGCAGTAATTCGAGGGTGTGCGGCAGTCCTGCCACTCACGGTAAGGGGCATCCGGCGGGACAGTGGTGTCCATGGATACGACACACGCGGAAGCCCTCACCGGAATGCTCACCGTCCTCGGGATCCTCGTCCTCCTCGTCCTGCCCTCACTGATCGGCATCGCGCACGAACGCCGTGTCGACCACCGGATCAGGCAGGCCGAGGAGGCACGCGAGGAGGCAGGCGAGGAGGCAGGCGGTCAGAAGTCCTCGTCGAGGTCGACGGTCCCCTCCACCGCGACCTGGTACGCCGACGGACGCCGCTCGAAGAAGTTGGTCAGCTCCTGAACGCCCTGGAGCTCCATGAAGGAGAAGGGGTTCTCCGAGCCGTACACCGGGGCGAAGCCCAGGCGCGTGAGGCGCTGGTCGGCGACGCACTCCAGGTACTGCCGCATCGAGTCGGTGTTCATGCCCGGCAGGCCGTCGCCGCACAGGTCGCGCGCGAACTGCAGCTCGGCCTCGACGGCCTCCCGCAGCATGCCGGTGACCTGCCGCCCCAGCGCGTCGTCGAAGAGGTCCGGCTCCTCCTTGCGCACGGTGTCGACCACCTCGAAGGCGAAGCCCATGTGCATCGTCTCGTCGCGGAAGACCCAGTTGGTGCCCGTGGCCAGACCGTGCAGCAGGCCGCGGCTGCGGAACCAGTAGACGTACGCGAAGGCCCCGTAGAAGAACAGGCCCTCGATGCAGGCCGCGAAGCAGATGAGGTTGAGGAGGAAGCGGCGGCGGTCGGCCGCCGTCTCCAGCCGGTCGATCCGCTCCACCGAGTCCATCCACCGGAAGCAGAACCGTGCCTTCTCGCGGATCGACGGGATGTTCTCGATCGCCGCGAAGGCGGCGGCCCGCTCCTGCGGATCGGGGAGATAGGTGTCCAGCAGCGTCAGATAGAACTGGACGTGCACGGCCTCCTCGAACAGCTGGCGGGACAGGTACAGCCGCGCCTCGGGGGAGTTGATGTGCTTGTACAGGGTCAGCACGAGGTTGTTGGCCACGATCGAGTCGCCCGTCGCGAAGAACGCGACCAGCCGGCCGATCAGGTGCCGCTCCGCGGGGGTGAGCCTGGCGAGGTCGGCGACGTCCGAGTGGAGGTCGACCTCCTCCACGGTCCAGGTGTTCTTGACGGCGTCCCGGTAGCGCTCGTAGAAGTCGGGGTAGCGCATGGGGCGCAGGGTCAGTTCGAAGCCCGGGTCGAGCAGGTTCGCGCTCTTCTTCGGCGGGTGGAGGGACATCACTGGCACGCCTCGCAGGACTCGGGGTTCTCAAGGGAGCAGGCGACCGCGCCGGGGTCCGGGGCGGCCTGCTGCGCGGGGACGGCCGCCCGGGCCGCGCGGGCGATGCGGGTCGCCGGGCGCGAGCGCAGGTAGTACGTCGTCTTCAGGCCCCGCTTCCAGGCGTACGCGTACATCGAGGAGAGCTTGCCGATGGTCGGCGTCTCCATGAACAGGTTCAGGGACTGGCCCTGGTCCAGGAACGGGGTGCGGGCGGCGGCCATGTCGATCAGCCCGCGCTGCGGGATCTCCCACGCCGTGCGGTACAGCGTCCGCACCTCCTCGGGGATCCAGGCGAAGTCCTGCACCGACCCGTTCGCCTCGCGCAGCGCCTCCCGGGTGCGGGCGTCCCAGACGCCCAGCTTCTTCAGGTCGTCGACCAGGTAGGAGTTGACCTGGAGGAACTCCCCGGACAGCGTCTCGCGCTTGAACAGATTGGAGACCTGCGGCTCGATGCACTCGTACACGCCCGCGATGGACGCGATGGTGGCGGTCGGCGCGACGGCGAGCAGCAGCGAGTTGCGCATGCCGACGGCCGCGATCCGTTCCCGCAGCGCCGCCCAGCGCTCCGGCCAGGCCGGTTCGACGTCGTAGTGGTCGGGGTGCAGCACACCCTGGGCGGTGCGGGTCTTCTCCCAGGCCGGCAGCGGGCCGTGGACCTCGGCGAGGTCGGCGGAGGTCTCGTACGCGGCGAGCATGATGCGCTCGGCGACACGGGTGGACAGCGCCTTCGCCTCGGGTGAGCCGAAGGGCAGGCGGAGCTTGAAGAACACGTCCTGCAGACCCATCACTCCCAGGCCCACCGGGCGCCACTCGGCGTTGGAGCGGCCCGCCTGCGCGGTCGGGTAGTAGTTGATGTCGACGACGCGGTCCAGGAAGGCGACGGCGGTACGGACCGTGGCGTCCAGCCGCTCCCAGTCGAGGTCGCCGCTCGCCGCGTCGGCGAACGCGCCGAGATTGACCGACCCCAGATTGCAGACCGCCGTCTCCCCGTCGTGCGTGACCTCCAGGATCTCGGTGCAGAGGTTGGAGGAGTGGATGACGTGGCCCGGCCGTGCCGTCTGGTTGCCGGTGCGGTTGGCGGCGTCCTTGAAGGTCATCCAGCCGTTGCCGGTCTGGGCGAGCGTGCGCATCATACGGCCGTACAGATCGCGGGCCGGGATGGTCCTGCGGGCGAGCCCGGCGGCCTCCGCCGCGCGGTAGGCGGCGTCGAACTCCTCGCCCCAGAGGTCGACCAGCTCCGGCACGTCGGACGGTGAGAACAGCGACCACGGCCGGTCGGCCTCGACCCGGCGCATGAACTCGTCCGGGACCCAGTGCGCGAGGTTGAGGTTGTGGGTGCGGCGGGCGTCCTCACCGGTGTTGTCCCGCAGTTCGAGGAACTCCTCGATGTCGGAGTGCCAGGTCTCCAGGTAGACCGCGGCGGCGCCCTTGCGCCGGCCGCCCTGGTTCACCGCGGCGACCGAGGCGTCCAGGGTCTTCAGGAACGGGACGATGCCGCCCGAGTGCCCGTTGGTGCCGCGGATGAGGGACCCGCGGGAGCGGATGCGGGAGAACGACAGCCCGATGCCGCCGGCGTGCTTGGAGAGGCGGGCGACCTGGTGGTAGCGCTCGTAGAGGGAGTCCAGCTCGTCCTTCGGGGAGTCGAGGAGGTAGCAGGACGACATCTGGGGGTGCCGCGTGCCGGAGTTGAAGAGCGTGGGGGAGGAGGGGAGGTAGTCGAGGCGGCTCATCAGCCGGTAGAGCGCGGCGACCTCGTCCACGGTCCGGGAGCCGGACTCCGGGCCGGGCACCGTGTCCCCGGCGAGGCCGCAGGCGACGCGCAGCATGAAGTACTGCGGTGTCTCGACGGTCTTGCGGGTGATCGGGTGCCGCAGGAGGTAGCGGCTGTGCAGGGTGCGCAGACCGAAGTAGCCGAAGCGGTCGTCGGCAAGGGGGTCCACGAGTGCGTCGAGCCGGTCGGCGTGCAGGCGCACGAACGCGGCGGTGCGGTCGGCGATGAGCCCTTCCCGGTGTCCGGTGGCGATGGACTCCGTGAACGACGTGACGCCCTGTGACGCGGCCTCGGCCCGGATCCCGATCGTCAGCAGCCGGGCGGCCAGCCTTGAGTACGCGGGATCCTCGGAGACGAGGCCGGCGGCCGCCTCCATGGCCAGTTCGCGCAGCTCCGCCTCGTCCGTGTGCGCCGACCGGCCGCGCAGCGCGGCGGCGGCGACCCGGCCGGGGTCGGCGTCCGGAAGGTCGGCGGTCAGCTCGGTCAGGGTCCGCAGCAGCGCGGCACCGGGACCGTCCCTCCCGTCGGTCACCGCCGGTGTCGCGGACGGAGTCGCTGACACCGGGTCGGCTGGCGCGATGGTCACGTAGGGCTCTCCCTCGCTCGGCACGGGGCCTTGCGGAGGGTGGGGCGGCTCACGAGCGCACGCGGCGTCGCGTCCACCGGCCCATTCCACGAGGCCCGGACGTCAGGGCGCCGGGCCGGACGGCCGGGCGCGCTGTCGGCAGGCCCTCGGACTGACGCTCGTACGCGCACGCGGAGGCGAACACGCAGAAGTACACCGTTGCGGGACAGTTCCGGATTCGCACCGGATTCCCCTGCGGCGACAGCGAGCATGAGCATACATCTTGTGCCGGGGTTCGATGTCACCCCCAGATGTTGTGTCCTGTCGGCTTCGGGGTGTGTCAGAGGGGCAACTCATAGGTGAGGAGGGCGAGGTCGAGGTGCGGGATCGGGTTCCAGTCGCGCCCGGGGGTGCGGACGAAGCCCAGGCGCTCGTAGATGCGGTGGGCGGTGCGCATCGTGTGCTGGGTCGACAGGACGATCCGCACGCAGCCGTCCGTGGCCCGCGCCCGGTCGACACAGGCGCGTACGAGGGCCTCGCCGATCCCCCGGCCCCGGGCCGCGTGGGAGACGGCGAGCATCCGTATCTCGGCCTCGCCGGGGCGGGCGATGTCCGCCATGGGGCCCCCGTCCGGCACGAAGGTCACCCCGCCGAGCACGCTCCCCCGGGCAGCGGGGACGCTCGTGCGCCCGATCGCCACCAGCACCTCTGCGGCGGCGGCCCGCTTGGCCACGTCCCTCAGCTCGCCGAGGTACTCGTCGCTCTCCCCGAAGTCCAGGAGGCCGTCTCGGAGGTACGCCTGTGCGGTGATCTCCCCGAGCGTCTCGTAGTCGCCGGGTTCCGCCCGCCGGATCACGATGTCCATGAGGGTCAGTGTGCAGGACGGGTACGACAACGGGCCGCCGGATCACTCCGGCGGCCCGTCCTCAGGTCCGGCTCAGTGTGCGGTGTCCGCCGTGGCCGGCGGCAGTTCCACCTGCACCCCGGGGTCGCCCGCGTCCGCCGTGTAGTCGCCCGGCTGGGTCTCGTCGACGCCTTCCGGAGCCTTGACCGCCTTCAGGACGAGGGTCAGCACCACGGTGACCGCGACGTTCAGCACGAACGCCGTCAGGCCGATGTAGCCCATCTCGCCGATGCCGGGGATCTCCTTCGCCGAGCCGCCGAAGTGCTTCTGGGTCGGGGAGGCGACGCCGTACGCGGCGATCGTGCCGTACACCATGCCGACCGCCCAGCCCGCCAGCAGCGCCCAGCGGTGGAACCAGCGGGTGAACAGGCCGCCGACCATGGCCGGGAAGGTCTGCAGGATCCAGATACCGCCGAGGAGCTGGAAGTTGATGGCCACCGTCTTGTCCATCGTCAGGACGAAGACCAGGGCGCCCACCTTCACCAGCAGCGACACGATCTTGGAGACCCTGGTCTCCTGGTGGGGCGTGGCATCCGGCTTGATGAAGTCCTTGTAGATGTTGCGGGTGAAGAGGTTCGCCGCCGCGATGGACATGATCGCCGCCGGGACGAGCGCCCCGATGCCGATCGCCGCGAACGCCACGCCCGCGAACCAGTCCGGGAACATGTCCTCGAACAGCTGCGGGATCGCCAGCTGGCCGTTCTGCACCTTGACACCGGCCGCGATGGCCATGAAGCCGAGCAGCGCGAGCAGACCCAGCATCAGCGAGTACAGGGGCAGGATCGTGGTGTTGCGGCGGATCACCTCACGGCTGCGTGAGGACAGCGTCGCGGTGATCGAGTGGGGGTACATGAACAGCGCCAGCGCCGAGCCCAGCGCGAGGGTCACGTATGTCCACTGGCCCGCCTCCGGGGTCACCAGCGCCCCGCGCGGCTTGCCCGTCGCCGGGTTCGTCTGCGAGAACGCCTGGCCGGCCTTGGTGAAGATGTCGTCGAAGCCGCCCAGCTTGATCGGGATGTAGATGATCGCCACCGCGATGACGATGTAGATCAGCGCGTCCTTCACGAACGCGATCAGGGCGGGCGCCCGCAGACCCGAGGAGTACGTGTAGGCCGCCAGCACGCCGAAGGCGATCAGCAGCGGCAGGTCCTTCACGAACCAGTGCGTGCTCGTGCCGCCGCCCACGCCCATCACGTCCAGCACGGCCTGGATGCCGACCAGCTGGAGCGCGATGTACGGCATCGTCGCCAGGATGCCGGTGACCGCCACCGCCAGCGACAGGCCCTTCGAGCCGAAGCGGCCGCGCACGAAGTCCGACGTCGTCACGTAGCCGTGCCGGTGCGACACCGACCACAGACGGGGCAGGAACATGAAGATCAGCGGGTAGACCAGGATCGTGTACGGCACCGCGAAGAAGCCCATCGCGCCCGCCGCGTAGATCGCCGCCGGCACGGCCACGAAGGTGTACGCCGTGTAGAGGTCGCCGCCGAGCAGGAACCAGGTGATCCAGGTGCCGAACGACCGTCCGCCCAGGCCCCATTCGTCCAGGGTGTGCTCGTTGTCGGCCTTGCGCCAGCGTGCCGCCAGGAAGCCCATGACGGTCACGGCCAGGAAGAAGAAGACGAAGACGCCGAGCGCCACGCCGTTCACGCCGTCCTTCATTCCGCCGCACCGCCCTTCTTCGAGGCCTGGGCGCGCTGGTCACGCTGCCACAGCTTGTACGCGATCATCGTCAGCGCCGTGGAGATCAGCACCCACAGCATCTGGTACCAGTAGAAGAAGGGGATGCCGATGAAGGCCGGGTCCGTCTTGGCATAGGACCCGACCCACAGCATCGCGACAAAAGGAGCTAGGAGGCAGAGGGCGATGACGACGCGCACAGGCGTCACCACCGCCGTCCCTCTTGCGGTGGGCTCGTTCGACATGGGCGGCTCCGTCTCCTCACTGATCACTGGGGGTAACGCGCAGGCAATGTAGGTGACGGTGTCTGGAATGCGGAAGCCCCCTCCGCATATCGGTTTCCAACAGCAATAGAAACCCCCGGGGGTATATACCTCTGGGTCGTCCGTACGCACCCGTGTGAGTACGCAGCGTGACGGAACGGGGGCCGGGAAACGTTCTGGGTGGGCACCGGGCCGTCCTCCCGTCCGTGCGGCGACGGGAGGACGGTAGAGCAGCTTCGGGGGCGGCGCCATACCGCCCGCACGTTGTTCTACTCGGTGGGCCTCTTCAGCCTCGCCACGAACTTGTAGCGGTCGCCGCGGTAGACGGACCGCACCCACTCCACCGGCTGGCCCTGCCGGTCCAGGGAGTGCCGCGAGAGCATCAGCATCGGCAGGCCCACGTCCGTGCCGAGCAGGCCGGCCTCGCGCGGGGTGGCCAGCGACGTCTCGATGGTCTCCTCGGCCTCGGCGAGGTGGACGTCGTAGACCTCCGCGAGCGCCGTGTACAGCGAGGTGTACTTCACCAGCGACCGGCGCAGCGCCGGGAAGCGCTTCGCGGACAGGTGCGTCGTCTCGATGGCCATCGGCTCGCCGCTCGCCAGCCGCAGCCGTTCGATGCGCAGCACCCGGCCGCCGGGCGAGATGTCGAGCAGTCCGGCGAGCATGTCGTCGGCGGTGATGTAGCCGATGTCCAGCAGCTGCGAGGTCGGCTCCAGGCCCTGGGCCCGCATGTCCTCGGTGTACGAGGTGAGTTGCAGCGCCTGCGAGACCTTCGGCTTGGCGACGAACGTGCCCTTGCCCTGGATGCGCTCCAGGCGGCCCTCGACGACCAGTTCCTGCAGGGCCTGGCGCACGGTCGTGCGTGAGGTGTCGAACTCGGCCGCCAGCGTGCGCTCGGGCGGCACCGGCGTCCCGGGCGGCAGCGTCTCCGTCATCTCCAGCAGATGCTTCTTCAGACGGTAGTACTTAGGCACGCGCGCGGTGCGGACGGTCGCCCCGCCCTCGCTCTCCGCACTGCTGACGTCGGTGCTCATGCTCTGCCTTCCCGGCTCCGGATGCCGAAGCGACCGACAGGCCCGTCGGTCACGGCTCACATCGTGGCACGGCTTCACGGGGGCGGATGCCCCCGGACGCTTCGTGATCCCCGTTACGCGGCCGGGGATCCCCTCTGTATACCGTCGGCGTCCCGGATGGTCTAGTCCACCCCGTCCATGTGGTCCAGTCGGACCCGCCCCTCCGGACCGTGCCCGTTTTTGCTGGGTTCCTACTTAAAGGTCCTTGCATATGTAGGTCCCGTAACGGACGCCGGGAGCGCTCCGTGCACCCTTGACACACCTATTGGTCTGGGCCAAGCTCCCCGGTACTGGTCTACACCATTGGTCCAGTCCCGGCCCCACGTGCCGTACTCGTCGTCAGTCGCCGCGGGGACAAGGGGGGTTTGTGGCATCCCTGAGGAGGGTGGCGTGAAGCGCAAGCTGACAGCCGCGATCGGTATCGCGGGAATGATGGTCTCCATCGCGGCGTGCGGGGGCGGTGACGGCGGGTCCGGGGACGAGGGAGCGGACGCCAAGGAGCTCACCGTCTGGCTGACGGTCGACGCGCAGAACAACTGGCCGGCACTGGTGAAGGCCGCCGACGACGCGCTGGTGAAGAAGCACCCCGGTCTCACGATCAAGCACGAGTACTACGGCTGGCCGGACAAGAACACCAAGCTCGACGCGGTCCTCGCCACCGACAAGGCCCCCGACGTGGTCGAGATGGGCAACACCGAGATGCTCGGCTACATGGTCAAGGGCGCCTTCGCCCCCGTCGACCCGGCCACGTTCGACAACTCCGCCCAGTGGCTGGACGGCCTCAAGGCGTCGGTGACGTACGACGGCAAGACCTACGGCGTCCCGTACTACGCCGGCGGCCGCGTCGCCAACTGGCGCAAGGACATCGCCGCTTCGGCCGGTGTGAAGACGCCCCCGAAGACGTACAAGGAGCTGACCGCCGCCCTGGACAAGATCCAGAAGCGGGAGGGCGGCACGTTCAACGCCTGGTACCAGCCGACGCGCGACTGGTACGCGGCCATGTCCTTCGTCTACGACGCGGGCGGCTCCATCGCCACGGAGGAGGGCGGCCGGTGGAAGGCCGGCCTCTCCTCGCCCGAGTCCCTCAAGGGCCTCACCGAGTTCAAGACGATCGTCGACAAGTACATGCACGGCGACAAGACCAAGGACGAGTCCGACCGCTACATCGTCTACGGCCAGGGCAAGTCCGCCATGATCTTCGGCGCCGCGTGGGAGGGCGCGACGGCGGCCGACCCGAAGAACGACAAGACCGGCAAGCTGAAGAACAACCTCGAGAACTTCGTGATGCCCGGTCCGTCCGGCAAGAACATTCCGGTCTTCCTGGGCGGTTCGGACCTCGCGATCCCCGTGAAGTCCAAGGCGCAGGCGCTGGCCGCCGAGTGGATCAACGCCTTCACCGGCTCCGGGGGGCAGAAGGGCCTGATGGCCAAGGGCAACCTGCCCAACAACAAGACCGACCTCGCCACCCTGAAGAACGACCCGGCGACGGCGGTCCCGGCCACCGCGGCCGAGTCCAACTGGTTCGTCCCGATGGCACCGGGCTGGGGCCAGGTCGAGAAGGCGCAGATCCTGCAGACCATGCTGCAGGCCATCGGCACCGGCAAGAAGTCGGTCGAGGCCGCCGCGAAGGACGCGGACGCCGCCATCGACAAGGTCATCAACACCAAGTGACGGCAGCGCGGGGCCCGTTGACCCGGGGGGTGTTCGGGGCGGGCCCCGCACCGTACGGCCGCTGAGGAGCGCGCGATGAGTGCCGCAGACACGACCACCCCTGCCAAGCTGCCGCCGCCGCGGCCGGCGCCGCCACCGGACGCCGTCGTCAGGCCGCGCAGACGGCGGACGCCGGGCGGGTCCGCCGTCCCCTGGGCGCTGCTCGCCCCCTGTCTGCTGGTCCTCGCCCTGGTGATGGGCTATCCGCTGGTGCGCCTGGTCACCCTGGCCTTCCAGAAGTTCGGCCAGTCGCAGCTGTGGGGCTTCCAGCCCCCCGAGTCGGTCGGCCTCGCCAATTTCACCGGCGTCCTCGGTGACGGCGAGTTCTGGGCGGTCGTGGTGCGCACGATCCTCTTCGCCGCCGGCTCGGTGGTCTTCACCATGGTCGCCGGCATGCTGATCGCGCTGCTGCTCCAGCGGGTCTCCGGCTGGGTGAAGACGCTCGTCAACATCGTGCTCGTAGCCGGCTGGGGCATGCCGGTCATCGTCGCGACCACGGTCTTCAAGTGGCTCTTCGACTCGGACTACGGCGTCTTCAACGCGCTGCTCAGCAAGCTGCCCGGGGTCGACATGATCGGCCACAACTGGTTCGCGAGCGGCCCCCAGGGGCTGGCCGTGATCATGCTGCTCGTGGTGTGGGGCGCCGTCCCGTTCGTGGTGATCACGCTCGGCGCCGGCCTCACCCAGGTCCCGAAGGAACTCCAGGAGGCGGCACGGCTCGACGGCGCGGGCTCCTGGGGCGTCTTCCGCCATGTCACCCTGCCGGTCCTCAAGCCGGTCGTCGTGATGCTCACCACCCTGTCCGTCATCTGGGACATGGGCGTCTTCCCGCAGGTCTTCGTGATGCGCGGCGGCCACCCCGAGGCCGAGTTCCAGTTGCTCACCACGTACTCGTACGACAAGGCGTTCGTCGTCAACGACTACGGGCAGGGCTCCGCGATCGCGCTGCTCACCGTGCTGCTGCTGCTCGGCGTCGTCGCCGTCTACATGCGTCAGATGCTGAAGATCGGAGAGGTGGAATGAGCGCGACGGCGCTGTCCGGGCGCACCGCCGCCCGCCGCCGGGAGACCTCAAGGCTCGGCTGGAACCTCCTCGGCCTGCTGGTCTTCGTCACCGCGGGCTTCCCCGTCTACTGGATGGCCGACACCGCCTTCAAACCGGCGAAGGACGCCATCGACCCGGACCCCAGCCTGCTGCCGACCGCGGTCACGCTGGCCAACTTCCGCCGCGCGCTGACCATCGCGGACTTCTGGGGGCCGGTCGCCCGCAGCCTGATCGTGTCGTTGTCGGTGGTCGTGATCGGCATCGTCGTCGGCATGCTGGCCGCGCTCGCCATCTCCCGCTTCGCCTTCCGCGGCCGGAAGATCGTTATCGTGGGCATCCTGGCGGTCCAGATGATCCCGCTCGTGGCCATGATCATCCCGGTTTTCCTGCTCCTCAACGACCTCGGCCAGTACGACAGGCTGTCGGGCCTGATCATCACGTATCTGACCTTCATCCTTCCGTTCACGGTGTGGACCCTGCGCGGCTTCATCGTCAACATCCCGCGCGAGCTGGAGGAGGCGGCGATGGTGGACGGCTGCTCACGCACCGGCGCCTTCCTGCGCGTGGTCTTCCCGCTGCTCGCCCCCGGCCTGGTCGCCACGTCGGTCTACGGCTTCATCCAGGCGTGGAACGAGTATCTGTACGCCCTGATGCTGATGAGCCAGCAGAACCAGACCGCGACCGTCTGGCTGGGTAACTTCACCACCAAGCACGGCACCGAGTACGCCCCGATGATGGCCGGTTCCACGATGATGGCGGTGCCGATCGTCGTCCTCTTCCTCCTCGTCCAGCGCAAGATGGCCGCGGGTCTCACCGCGGGCGCCGTGAAGGGATAACGCCACCCGATGACGACATTCGCCAGCGGTACCGAGACCCTCACGCGAGACGCGCTGACGGTCCTCCAGCCCGGCTTCACCGGCACCACCGCCCCCGACTGGCTGCTGCGCCGCCTCGGCGAGGGGCTGGCGTCGGTGGGCCTGTTCGGCCGGAACATCGCCTCGCGCGAACAGCTCGCCGCCCTGACCGCGCAGCTGCGCGCCGAACGCGACGACGTGCTCGTCGCGATCGACGAGGAGGGAGGCGACGTCACGCGCCTGGAGGTGAGGACCGGGTCGTCCTTCCCCGGCAACCACGCCCTGGGCGCGGTGGACGATGTGCGGCTGACCCACCGGGTGGCGCACGAACTCGGCCGCCGCCTCGCGGAGTGCGGGGTGAACCTGAACTGGGCGCCCTCGGCCGATGTGAACTCCAATCCCGCGAACCCGGTGATCGGCGTACGGTCCTTCGGAGCCGACACCGCGCTGGTGGCCCGGCACACCGCCGCGTACGTCACCGGCCTGCAGTCCGCCGGTGTCGCCGCCTGCACCAAGCACTTCCCGGGGCACGGCGACACCGCCGTGGACTCGCACCACGCGCTGCCGCGCATCGACGCGGAGCCGCCGGTGCTCCAGGAGCGCGAACTGGAGCCGTTCCGCGCGGCGATCGCCGCCGGCACGCGCGCGGTGATGACCGCGCACATCCTGGTGCCGGCCCTGGACCCGGACCGCCCCGCGACGCTGTCCCGGAAGGTACTGACCGAGCTGCTCCGCGGCGAACTCGGCTACGACGGCCTGATCGTCACCGACGGCATGGAGATGCGGGCGATCGCCGGGACCTACGGCATCGAACGCGGCAGCGTGCTCGCCATCGCGGCCGGCGCGGACGCCATCTGCGTGGGCGGCGGCCTCGCGGACGACGAGACGGTACGGCGGCTGCGGGACGCCCTGGTCACGGCCGTCCGCTCCGGGGAACTGGCCGAGGAGCGGCTCGCGGACGCGGCGGAACGCGTGCGGGTGCTGGCACGGTGGACGGCTGCGGCGCGGCCGCAGGAAGCCGCACCGCAGCCGGCCGCCGGCACCGACGTCGGCCTGGTCGCGGCCCGGCGCGCACTGACGGTCACCGGCGCGGAGGGCTTCGTCCCGCTCAGCGAGCCGCCGTACGTCGCCGCCCTCACCCCCGTCGCGAACATCGCGGTGGGCGACGAGACCCCCTGGGGCGTCGCCGCGGAACTGCTCCGCCTGCTGCCCGGCACGGAGACGGGCAGCTTCGCGGGGCAGGAGGCCGGACGGGCCGCGCTGGACGCCGCGGGCGGGCGGCGGATCGTCGCGGTGGTCCGGGACGAGCACCGCCACTCCTGGATGGCCTCGGCCCTCGACACGCTCCTCGCGGAACGCCCCGACACGATCGTGGTCGAGATGGGTGTTCCACAGTCCGCACCCCGCGGCGCCCTGCACATCGCCACGCACGGCGCGGCGCGGGTGTGCGGGCGGGCGGCAGCCGAGGTCCTCGCGGGCGGGTAGCCGACCGCGAGGAGCCGGGCGGACCCTAGATGCCCTGCCAGTCGGGCTTGTGGGCGTAGGTGTGCCGGAAGTAGTCGGCGAGCTTCAGCTTGGTGGCGGCGGCCTCGTCGGCGACGACCGTGGCGTGCGGGTGGAGCTGCAGCGCGGAGGCCGGGCACACCGCCGCGACGGGGCCCTCGACCGTCGCGGCGACCGCGTCCGCCTTGCCCTCGCCGGTCGCCAGGAGCACGAGGTGCCGGGCCTCCAGGATGGTTCCGATGCCCTGCGTGATCACATGGTGGGGCACCTGGTCGACGTCGCCGCCGAAGAAGCGCGCATTGTCGATCCGGGTCTGCTCGGTCAGCGTCTTGATCCGCGTCCGCGAGGCGAGCGAGGAGCACGGCTCGTTGAACCCGATATGGCCGTCGGTCCCGATCCCGAGCAGCTGGAGGTCCACGCCGCCGGCCGCGGCCAGCGCCCTGTCGTACGCCTCGCAGGCGGCCGGCACGTCCCGCGCGGTGCCGTCGGGGCCCATGAACGCGTCCATGCCGATGCCGAGCGGCTCCAGCACCTGGCGCCTGAGCACCGAGCGGTACGACTCCGGATGGTCGGCCGGCAGCCCCACGTATTCGTCGAGCTGAGCGATCCGTGCCCGCGAGGTGTCCACGGCACCGGAGCGCGCCTTGGCCGCCAGCGCCTCGTACACGGGCAGCGGGGTCGAGCCGGTGGCCACCCCGAGCAGGGCGTCGGGCGTGCGCCGGAGCAGGTGCGCCATGGCCTCGGCTATGAGCTCGCCACCCGCCGTGGCGTCCGGAACGATGACAACTTCCACGCTGGGCCTGCCGATCTGAAGAGGGGCTCGCCTGGGAACCGAACGAGAACATGTGGTATAGACCAATCTAGCAGAGGCGGCCCTCCCTGTGGAGTACCGGGCAGGTGGGCGAACCGCCCGTCGTGTCCGCCTGCTCGCGTCCGCCCGGTCGCGTCGTCCTGCCCGTGAGCGCACCCATGACGATGTCCCCCTCCGGAATTCTCTATCGATCGATACAGAAAAAGAGCGTAGTGCAGGAGAGGGCGTTTTCTCTAGCAGCCGCTATAAAATCCACCCCATGGTGAACCGCCAGGGGAAGGAGGCCCGGCCACGGGGCCGGCCCCGATCCTTCGACCGTGCGACCGCGCTGGAGAAGGCCGTCCTCGCGTTCTGGGAGCACGGCTACGAGGCCACGTCCGTCTCCGACCTCACCCATGCGATGGGTATCGGCGCCCCCAGCCTGTACGCGGCCTTCGGCGACAAGCGGTCGCTGTTCGAGGAGGCCGTCCGCGTCTACGGCGACCGGTACGGCTCCTTCAGCGACCGTGCCCTCGCCGAGGAGCCCACGGCGCGCGGCGCGGTCGAACGCATACTGCGCGAGGCGGCCGACGTCTACACCGCCCCCGGTCATCCGCACGGCTGCCTCGTCCTCCACGCCGCGACCAACTGCGCGACCCCCGAAGTCGAGGAGTCCCTGCGCGCCCGGCGCAACGCCACCATCGCGGCCTTCGAGGGCCGTATCAGGGCCGGCATCGCTGCGGGAGAGCTGTCCGGGGACGCCGACGCCGGCGCGCTCGCCCGGTGCGTCGGCGCGGTCCTCCAGGGGATGTCCCAGCAGGCGCGCGACGGCGCGAGCCGGGAGGAACTGGAGGCACTCGCGGGCATCGCGATGGCATTCTGGCCACGCGCCGGAGCCGAAGCGGGCTACGCTTCTGCGGGCGGGCCGTCCGTGGCATCCGGTGAAGAGCGGACAACAAACATCCGCCGACACATGGACACATGCGGCCGGACGCTGGAACATGGTCCACGAGGTGTGGTCTAGTCCATCACGCTCGACAGCTCGACAGACAGGTACATCAAGCAAGGCGTCCGTCTCGCGACGACGAGGAGGACGCGACATACGAGCCTCCGCCTTCCCCGCACAGGAGGGCGGACCGAGGAACCGGTGCTCTCTGCCCTGACTGCCCCGGCTCCTCGACCTTCGGCCGACCGGGACCGCACACCCCACGGCCGTTGCTGCTCCGGGCTGCGGTGCCGGGAGGGTTGAGGGTCCCTCCCAGGCGCCGCGGCCCGCGGGTGTTTCCGGGCCCGGTGCGGGGTGCCGGGCGAAGCCGCCCGAGGTCCCGGGCGACGGCCCCGTTCCGGCTGTTTTCGAGCGTTGTCCGAACGCCCGGGTACCCTCGCAGACGTGCCCTCCATGAACGAACTGGTCCACCAGCACACCGCCCTCAGCGACTCCGACCTGGAGTGGCTGCACCTGCTGGTGTCGGAGTGGCAGCTGCTCTCCGACCTCTCCTTCGCCGACCTGGTCCTGTGGGTGCCCACGCGCGACGGCACGCGGTATGTGTCGGTGGCCCAGATGCGCCCCAACACCGGCCCCACCTCGTACCAGGACGACATGGTCGGCCACCTCGTCCCGCGCGGCCGCCGCCCGATGCTGGACGTGGCCCTGGACGAGGGCCGGATCGTGCGGGAGGGAGACCCCGAGTGGCGCGAGGAGGTCCCCGTCCGGGTCGAGTCCATCCCCGTGCGGCGCGAGGGGCGCGTGCTCGGCGTCATCGCGCGCAACACCAACCTGCTGACCGTGCGGACCCCGAGCCGCCTGGAGCTGACCTACCTCCAGAGCGCCTCCGACCTCGCCCAGATGATCGCGGCGGGCGCCTTCCCCTTCCCCGACCAGCAGGTCGACATGGACGCCCTGCCGCGCGTCGGCGACGGGCTGATCCGGCTGGACGCGGACGGCATCGTCCAGTACGCCTCGCCGAACGCGCTGTCGGCC
Organism: Streptomyces sp. PSU-S4-23; assembly: GCF_055632315.1. Classification (NCBI taxonomy): domain Bacteria; kingdom Bacillati; phylum Actinomycetota; class Actinomycetes; order Kitasatosporales; family Streptomycetaceae; genus Streptomyces; species Streptomyces sp. PSU-S4-23. The sequence continues at coordinate 5,863,304 of NZ_JBVMUU010000002.1, forward strand.
TACCACCGCCTGGGCCTCGCCGCAGACCTCGTCGGTCAGCACCTGGGCAGGACCACCGCGGAACTGGCGCCGTCCCGGGGGCCGGTCGACGAGGCGCTCGCCAAGGTCGCCAGCGGCTGGGCCCCGCGTGAGTTCGAGATCGAGGCCGAGGACGGGGTGATCCAGTTCCGCGCGATCCCGCTCAAGCCCAAGGGCACGCGCATCGGTTCGCTCGTCCTGCTCCGGGACGTCACCGAACTGCGGCGCCGCGAGCGTGAGTTGATGACCAAGGACGCGACCATCCGGGAGATCCACCACCGGGTGAAGAACAACCTCCAGACGGTCGCCGCCCTGCTCAGGCTGCAGGCCCGGCGCATCGGGTCCGAGCGGGGACGGGAGGCGCTCGAAGAGGCGGTGCGGCGGGTCGGCTCGATCGCCATCGTCCATGAGACGCTGTCCCAGAACCTGGACGAACGGGTGGAGTTCGACGAGATCGCCGACCGGGTGCTCGCGATGGTCGCCGAGATCTCGCCCGGCAAGGTCACCGGCCGGCGCAGCGGCCGCTTCGGCATCCTCGACGCCGAGGTGGCGACCCCGCTGTCCATGGTCCTGACCGAGGTCCTGCAGAACGCCCTCGAACACGGCTTCCGCCCGGGGGACACCGGGACGGTCGAGGTCTCGGCGGTCCGCGGCGGCACCACCAAGGAGGCCCGGCTCCTGGTCACCGTCCAAGACGACGGGGTGGGCCTGCCCGAGGGCTTCGACCCGCGCACCTCGGGCAATCTCGGGCTGCAGATCGTGCGGACCCTGGTGGAGGGCGAGTTGGGCGGCACCTTCGACATGGTCCCGGCCGCGGAGGGCGGAACGCGGGTGATCCTGGACATTCCGGTGCAGTCCCACAAGTGAGGCCCGGGGCCCGTGGGAAGGAGCGCGGGCGCACCGCACAGCAATGAGCCCCGGACCACAAGTGGTCCGGGGCTAAAGCTCGTTGCCAGCTGTTGCCAGCGCGGCGGGGGTACTGCGCGCTGCGGCTCGGGGGCGGGAGATGCGTACTCGCTGTACGCGCCGCCAAGCTCAGGCTCGTACGGGGCGGGTGTGTCAGGCGGAGGCCTGACGGGCCCGGTTGCGAGCGGCGCGGCGCTTCATGGCGCGGCGCTCGTCCTCGCTGAGGCCACCCCAGACGCCGGAGTCCTGGCCGGACTCGAGCGCCCACTGCAGGCACTGCTCGATAACGGGGCAGCGACGGCAGACGGCCTTGGCTTCCTCGATCTGCAGCAGCGCAGGACCGGTGTTGCCGATGGGGAAGAAGAGCTCAGGGTCTTCCTCGCGGCAAACGGCGTTGTGACGCCAGTCCATGGCTGCTACCTCTCCTTGATATTACGTGCAGATTGCTTGTGAATGTGAACGCTTTCACGAATCCCCCGACAAGTGAAGGGCCGATCGTCAGGCTCGCCGACGTGGTCCTGTGAATTGAGGAGGGGTTCGGGCTCTCTGCGGGGGCCAGTGGTGCGGGCTGTCCCGAGCGCCACGTAGAGACTCGCAAACCTCAGCGGCGGATACAACCCCTTCAAGAAAGTTTTTTTTGATTCCTTGGTGTCGACTAGGTCACAGCCGTACTTCCAAGGGGTGGATCCTGGCCTAAACGTTCGACTGAAAGGACTTTGGCGCCTTCCACTCACACAATCACACGCAGTGCACGGCGTACGCCTGTGAACGTCACGCTTGTGCGCAGTCCGAGGTGGTCGCCGTCCATCTGCAGGGGCAGTCGCACCTTCGAATGCAAGGTGAACCCGGCCAGGTCATGGAGTGAGACCACATGCTTGCCGTGGGGGCCGCGCTCGGGGGACGAAGTGAGCAACTGTGTGGCATACCGGGCGATCGAGGCCGTCGACATACGGCTCAGCGCCATGACGTCCAGTCCGGTGTCGAACGAGGCCGTGGGCGACGCGTACACCGGACGGTTCCCGAGGAACGTCCATGGGGCCGTGTTGCAGATTATGGACAGCACGAGACCGGTGATCGGCTCCTCGCCGGGCCGGTCCAGGGTGATCGTGCCGTGTCTGCGGTGAGGTTCGTCCAGGAACTGGCGTACCACCTGGCGCAGATACAGCGCATGGGTCGAGCGCTTGCCCTGCTCCCGCTGCTGCTCCACCCGGCCCACGACCCCCGCGTCGAAGCCGAGCCCGGCGGTGAAGGTGAACCAGCGGGAGGGCACCGCCTCGTCCTCCGTGCCCGGGGTGCCGGCGGCGAGACCGAGGCCGACCGTGCGCTCGCGGTTCTCGCGCAGGGCGTCGAGGATCACGCCGGTGGCCTCCACGGCGTCGTTGGGCAGGCCGAGGGCGCGCGCGAAGACGTTGGTGGAGCCGCCGGGGACGACGGCGAGGCGGGGCAGCCGGTCGGGGTCGGGGCCGCGGTGCAGCAGGCCGTTCACGACCTCGTTGACCGTACCGTCGCCGCCGAGGGCCACGACCAGGTCGATGTCCTCGCTGTCCGCGGCCTGGCGGCCGAGGTCCCGGGCGTGTCCGCGGTACTCCGTGGTCACCGCATCTAGCTTCATCTCGCTCGCCAGCGCGTGGGTCAAGACGTCACGGGTACGTGCGCTTGTGGTGGTTGCCGCCGGATTGACCACGAGAAGTCCACGCATGGGGTGCAGCGTACCTACTGAGGGGTACCTGACCCAGACCGAGGTAGGGATCGGGTAAGAGATCGGACGGCGGTGTCGGCCGCGGGGACGGTGCCGGGGTCCGCGGCGGCCGCCGGGGCGGGGGCTACCCTTCAGGGGTGAGCGCTGAGCAGAACCCCCTCCCCGAGACCTCCGACGCCGAGCCCCGTCCCGCGCGGCTGACCGCCGCGGCGGCGCTGGCCGGCCTGGAGGGGCTCGCCCTGGTCGTGGGCGGCGTCTGGATGTGCGCCCTGGGCCTCACGGGATCCCCGGACGACCGCGGCCAGGCCGTCACCGGCGGCATCACCCTGATCGTGCTCGCGCTGCTGCCCCTGCTGGCCGCGCGCGGCCTGCTGCGGAGGCGCGGCTGGAGCCGGGGGCCCGCCGTGATCACCCAGATTCTGGCCCTGCCGGTGGCCTACAACCTGCTGCAGGCCGACAGCCTGGCGATCCCGGGCGGCATCGCGCTGGCGGTCGTCGCGGTGGCGGCCCTGGTGCTCCTGGTGAATCCGGCGACGACGCGGGCGCTCGGCATCCGGGGCCCCGGGGGCGTACAGGACCAGAAGTAGGCGTGCCGCACGCCGGCGGGGCGTCCGGCCGGGGCGACCGGCATCCCGGCCGCCCGTTGCCGCTCCTACTCCTCGACCAGCAGCTTCTCCCGCAACTGCGCCAGCGTCCGGGCCAGCAGACGCGACACGTGCATCTGTGAGATGCCGACCTCCTGCGCGATCTGGGACTGGGTCATGTTGCCGAAGAAGCGCAGGAGCAGAATCCGCTTCTCCCGCGGGGGGAGGTCCTCCAGCAGCGGCTTGAGCGACTCCCGGTACTCCACGCCCTCCAGCGCCTCGTCCTCGGCGCCGAGCGTGTCGGCGACGGCCGGGGACTCGTCGTCCGTGTCGGGGACGTCCAGGGACAGCGTCGAGTACGCGTTGGCGGACTCCAGGCCCTCCAGGACCTCCTCCTCCGAGATCGCCAGTTTCTGGGCCAGCTCGTGGACCGTCGGGGAGCGGCCGTGCTGCTGGGACAGCTCGGCCGTGGCCGTCGTCAGGGCCAGGCGCAGTTCCTGCAGCCGCCGCGGCACCCGTACGGCCCAGCCCTTGTCGCGGAAGTGGCGCTTGATCTCGCCGACGACCGTCGGAGTCGCGTACGTGGAGAACTCGACACCGCGATCGGGGTCGAAGCGGTCGACCGACTTGATCAGCCCGATGGTGGCGACCTGCGTCAGATCGTCCAGCGGCTCACCCCGGTTGCGGAAGCGGCGCGCGAGGTGCTCGACGAGCGGCAGGTGCATACGGACCAGCTGGTTGCGCAGCTCCGCGTACTCCGGGCTGCCCTCCCTCAGCTTGCGCAGCTCGACGAACATGGACCGCGCCCCGCTGCGGTCCTGTGGGTCGTGCTGTGCGCCGGCCGGCACACTCTGCTCAGCGTTTCGCTCGTGCTCGCTCATCGTCCCGCCCGTCACCCTTCCCCGCTCGCTCGGCTCCGCTCGAGCGGGGGAGGCCCCACTTCCTCCGGAGGACGTGCTCCGCGAGGCACCGTCCGCATTCCCTCGTCCCCCGTCCCGGACGCAGACCGTCTCGTCCGTGCCGGGCGGTCCCGCCTGCGCGGACGCCACGATCGCCGAAGCGTCGTCCTCCGGATGCGGACGGGCCTGCTCGGGGATGCCGTCCATGCCGTCGGCCATGCGCCGCGACCCGCCCGGTCCGACGGCGTTCCCGCCGGAAAGTTCCCGTGTGCCGCGCTCTTCGTCCCGCACCGGCCCGTCCCCGTTCGTCACGCCGGCCCGGGTCCCGCGCCGCGCTGTTTGTAGAGACTGATGGACACGGTCTTGTCGTCGGCGACCGCGGAGGAGACCTTGCCGGCCAGGGCCGACAGGACGGTCCAGGCGAAGGTGTCCCGGGAAGGGGCGTGACCGTCCGTGGTCGGCGCCGCGACCGTGACCTCCAGCGAGTCGTCGATGAGCCGGAAGACGCAGCTGAGCACCGAGCCGGGCACGGCCTGCTGCAGCAGGATCGCGCACGCCTCGTCCACCGCGATACGCAGGTCCTCGATCTCGTCGAGGGTGAAGTCCAAACGGGCCGCGAGACCGGCCGTGGCCGTACGCAGCACCGACAGGTAGGCACCCGCTGCCGGCAGCCGGACTTCCACGAAGTCCTGGGTCGCGGGCTCGCCTGCGATCTGGGACACCCTCACCTCCAAGGTGGTACAAGCTCGTTCGGGGCCGGGGGTCGCCCCCGGGGTAACGCCCTACGTGGTTCAGCGGTGACGCTATCGCGCTCCCTCGTGTCCTGTCCCCGGGACCCCGCCCCTTGCTGTCACTCATAGTAAACCTATGGATACGCACAGTGGCTAGAGGTCTGCGGGCCCAATTGGGAAGAGCGCGCGCCGCTTTGACGTACCCAGGCCCCGGACCGTCGAACCGTGCGGATCCAGGGTCACACGCGTACGGGTCCAGGGTCACACGAGTACATGGTCGACGAAGCACCAGCGCCAGTTCTCCCCCGGCTCGAAAGTACGCATCACCGGGTGGCCGCTCTCCTTGTGGTGCGCCGTCGCATGGCGCAGGGGCGAGGAGTCGCAGCAGCCCACGTGCCCGCACTCCAGGCACAGCCGCAGCTGCACCGGGTGCGCGCCGACGGCGAGGCACTCCAGGCACGTCTCGCTCCGGGGCTCGGGCTCCGGGTGCGGGAGCACCTCGACGTGCGTGCACTGTTTCATGATTGCCAGGTTACGACGGGTCCGCGGGAAGCTGCGCGAGGACGAGGGGCGGGCGGAAGAGGATGACCATACTGCCACTGTTGTTGCTGGTCGCGGGCAGCGCCGCGGTCGCCGGTGCCGCGCGGCGCACCCCCGTGCCCGCGCCGCTGCTGCTCGTCGCGGCGGGACTCGCGGTCTCGTACCTGCCCGGGGTGCCCGAGTACGCCCTGGACCCCGAGGTCGTCCTGCCGCTGGTACTGCCCCCGCTGCTGTACACGGCGGCCACCGACAGCTCGTACCTCGACCTGCGGGCGCAGCTGCGCCCCGTGGCCCTGCTGTCCGTCGGGTACGTGCTGTTCGCGACGCTGGCCGTGGGGTGGGCGGTCTACCTGCTCGTGCCGGGGCTGCCGCTGACCGCGGCGCTGGTGCTGGGCGCGGTGGTCGCGCCGCCGGACGCCGTCGCGGCGACGGCGGTCGCCCGGCGGGTGGGGCTGCCGTCGCGGATCACCACGATCCTTCAGGGGGAGTCGCTGGTGAACGACGCGACCGCGATCACCGCCTACAAGGTCGCGCTGGCGGCGGCGGTCGGTGAGGGCGCGACCTGGGTGGGCGGGGTGCGGGAGTTCCTGCTCGCGGCGGTCGGCGGGGTGGTCGTGGGCCTGCTGCTGATGGTGCCGATCCACTGGTTGCGCACCCATCTGAAGGAGGCGCTGCTGCAGAACACCCTCTCCCTGCTGATCCCGTTCGCCGCGTACGGGATCGCGGAGTGGGCGCACGCCACCGGGGTGCTCGCCGTGGTCGTCGTCGCCCTCTACCTCGGCCACCACAACTGGCAGGTGGACTTCGCGACCCGGCTCCAGGAGGAGGCGGTGTGGAAGATGGTGGCGTTCCTGCTGGAGTCCGCGGTGTTCGCCCTCATCGGGCTGCAGCTGCCGGTCGTCCTGAAGGGGCTGGGGGAGTACGAGGGCCCACGCGCGGCCTGGTACGCGATGGCCGTGTTCCTCGTGGTCGTCGCGTCGCGGTTCGTCTGGGTGTACCCGGCGGCCTTCCTGCCGCGCCTGCTGTCGGCACGCATCCGGGAGCGGGAGGAAGCCACCTGGAAGGGGCCGTTCGTCATCGGCTGGGCGGGCATGCGGGGTGTGGTCTCGCTCGCGATCGCCTTCTCGATCCCGCGGACCGTGCACGGCGGCGGTGCCTTCCCGCACCGCAACCTGATCCTCTTCCTGACCTTCACCACGGTGATCGGCACGCTGGTCGTGCAGGGACTGAGCCTGCCCCCGCTGATCCGGCTGCTGCGCCTGCCGGGGCGTGACGCCCAGGCCGAGACCCTCGCGGAGGCGAACGCCCAGGCACAGGCGTCCCGGGCCGCCGAGCGCCGCCTCGACGAGCTCCTCGACGACGAGCGCAACACACTGCCGCCCCCGCTGGCGGACCGTCTGCGCACGGTCCTCGAACGCCGCCGCAACGCGGTCTGGGAACGCCTGGGCGCGGTGAACCCGGTGACCGGCGAGACGGCCGACGACACCTACCGCCGGTTGTCCCGCGAGATGATCGGCGCCGAACGGGAGGTGTTCGTGAGACTGCGCGACCACCGGTACATCGACGACGAGATGCTCCGCACGCTGCTGAGACGGCTGGACCTGGAGGAGGCGGCGGCCTACCGGGAGACTGCGTGAGGCCGAGCGGGGCGGCCGTCAGGGGAACGGCCTCCCGGTGACCACGGCGGCCACTGCCGTTCCCGGAGGGAACGCCCCCTCCTCGGTCAGGGCGACAAGTCCGTACAGCAGCTTGGCGACATAGAGACGTTCCACCGGCAGGCCGTGGCGGGACTCGAAGTCGGACGCGAAGGCGTCGAGCTCGGGCGTCGTACGGGCGTAGCCGCCGAAGTGGAAGCGGGTGTCCAGGCTCCACTCGCCCCGGCGGCCGCCGAAGGCCCGGGCCTGCAGGGCGGCCGTGTCGCGGGCCAGGAAGTCGCCCTTGAGGACCGGGATGCCCAGGGCCCGCTGGTCCGGGGCCAGGCCCGCCGCCAGGCCCGCCAGCGTGCCCCCGGTGCCGCAGGCCACGGCGACCACGTCCGCCCGGCCGCGCAGTTCCTCACCGAGCGCGCGGCAGCCGCGTACGGCGTCGGCGTTGCTGCCGCCCTCCGGCACCACATACGCCTCCTCGGCGTCGGCCGCGCGCCGGACGGCGGCCACGGTCGCCGGATCCGACCTGCGGCGGTACGTCGACCTGTCGACGAAGTGCAGCCGCATCCCGTCGGCGGCGCACCGGGCCAGGGACGGGTTGAGCGGGCGGCCGGCCAGTTCCTGGCCGCGGACCACGCCGATGGTGTCCAGGCCCAGGAGCCGGCCCGCCGCGGCCGTCGCCCGCAGATGGTTGGAGTACGCGCCGCCGAAGGTGAGCAGCGGGCGGCCGGCCGCGGCGCGCAGGTTCGGGACGAGCTTGCGCCACTTGTTGCCGACCAGGTCCGGATGGATCAGGTCGTCGCGCTTGAGCAGCAGCCGTACACCGTGCCGCGCGAAGCGCCCGTCCTCGACGGCCCGCAACGGCGACGGCAGGCGCGGCGCCAGCGCGGCCGGGTCGAACGCTTCGGGGCGCGGCACATCGGGACGGGTCACGCCCTCATTGTCGGACACCGCGGCGGCGCGCACGCCGGCGGCGGGTCACTTCAGGCGGTCCCGGACCCGGCCCACTCGGCCGTCAGCCGCCGGCCCGGGCCACGGCCGCCTCCCCGACGGTTTGCACCGGCGTCCGGTTCGCCCGAACCCCCGTTCGCACGGTGTGCGAGCGGATCCGGCCGAGGGGCGATGGTCCGACGATCGGTGCGGCGGCAGGACGGTGGTGATCCGCTCCGGTCCGGCCGCTCGGCGAGCGCCCCAGTCTGCCCGGACCGGCCTTGATCCATTCCCGCTCTTTTGGGTAATGGCACCGGCACGTTCTGTGATGGAAGGCTTTTCCGTGCAGGTCAACGCATGATCGGGAGGGGAATGCCGATGTCGGTAGGCGAAGACGTCCGCGCGGAGGACAACAGGCCGCAGCAGAGCCTCGGCACCGCGGCCGCGCGGAAGCTGGCCACCACCACCAAGTCCGCGCCCCAGATGCAGGAGATCAGCTCGCGCTGGCTGCTGCGCATGCTGCCGTGGGTGGACGTGCAGGGCGGTACGTACCGCGTGAACCGCCGCCTGACCTACACGGTGGGCGACGGCCGGGTCACCTTCGTGAAGACCGGCGACCAGGTCGCGGTCGTCCCGGCGGAGCTGGCCGAGCTGCCCGCCCTGCGCGCCTACGACGACCACGAGGTGCTGGAGGAGCTCGCCCGGCGGTGCCAGCAGCGCAGGTTCGCGCCCGGGGACGTGCTCGCCGAGTTCGGCAGCCGGGCCGACGAGGTGTTCCTGCTCGCGCACGGCAAGGTCGAGAAGATCGGCACGGGCCCCTACGGGGACGACGCGGTGCTCGGCGTCCTGGCCGACGGCGCCTACTTCGGCGACCGGGCCCTGCTCGACCCGGACGCCATCTGGGAGTACACGGCGCGCGCGGTCACCGCCTGTACGGTGCTCACCCTTCCCCGCCGGGAAGTCGACCAGGTCGCGGCACGGGCCGGGTCCCTGGGCGAACACCTCCACAGCCGGCGCTCCGTCCCGGCACAGCCGGCCAACCGATACGGCGAGAAGGCGATCGAGCTGGCCGCGGGCCACACCGGCGAGCCGGACGTCCCGCACACCTTCGTCGACTACGAGGCCGCGCCCCGCGAGTACGAACTGAGCATCGCCCAGACCGTCCTGCGCATCCACACACGCGTGGCCGACCTCTACAACCAGCCGATGAACCAGACCGAGCACCAGCTCAGGCTCACGACGGAGGCACTGAAGGAACGTCAGGAGCACGAGCTCGTCAACCACCCCGAGTTCGGACTGCTCCACAACTGCGAGTACGACCAGCGGCTCCAGCCGCACGACGGCGTACCGGGCCCGGACGACATGGACGAACTGCTCAGCAGGCGGCGCGGCACCAAGCTGTTCCTCGCGCATCCCCGCGCGATCGCCGCCTTCGGCCGTGAGCTCAACAGGCGCGGACTCGTCCCGGAGACCGTCGACATCGGGGGCAACCGCATCCCCACCTGGCGCGGAGTCCCCATCTTCCCCTGCAACAAGATCCCGGTCAGCGAGGCCCGTACGAGCTCGATCATCGCCATGCGGACCGGAGAGGAGGACCAGGGTGTCGTCGGACTCAGGCAGTCCGGCATCCCGGACGAGATCGAGCCGAGCCTGTCCGTGCGCTTCATGGGCATCAACGAGCAGGCCGTCATCAGCTACCTGGTGACGGCCTACTACTCGGCCGCCGTCCTGGTGCCCGACGCGCTGGGGGTCCTGGAGAACGTCGAGATCGGCCGCTGGAGGTGACCCCGCACAGCGGCACGCCGTGTTCCCGCCCGCCGGCGCGGGTACACCTTGGGGGTACGCGCCCAACGGCAGCGGAAGCGTCACCGTCCGCAGACTCTTCGTCCGCAGACTCTTCGAGGCGGTCCCATGGGTGAGTTCACGGCAGAACCGAAGCAGGGCCCGATCCTGGAGGGGCCCAGACCGGCAGTCCCAGGCAGACGCCGGGGCCGGGTCCCCGGTCGTGCGGCACCGCTCGACGGGCACGAGGCCGCGGCGATCCTGGAGCGCACCCGTGCCGCGGTCGACCCGGAGTTGCGCCGGGCCGTCGACTCGCTGCCCGGCTCGATGCGCCGGATCGCGCGGTACCACTTCGGCTGGGAGCACGCGGACGGCACACCGGCCGTCGGCAACGCGGGCAAGGCGATACGCCCCGCGCTCGTCCTGACCGCGGCCCGAGCGCTCGGCGGACGGGGGGCCGCCGCCGTACGGGCCGCCGTGGCCGTCGAACTCGTCCACAACTTCACCCTGCTGCACGACGACGTGATGGACCGGGACACCACCCGCAGACACCGGCCCACCGCCTGGACCGTGTTCGGCGACACCGACGCGATCCTCGCGGGGGACGCGCTGCAGGCCCTGGCCCAGCGGCTGCTCGCCGAGGACCCGCACCCGGCGTCGGGTGCGGCCGCCGCCCGGCTCGCGGGCTGTGTGGTCGAACTGTGCGCCGGGCAGCACGCGGACACGGCCATGGAGCGGCGCGGCCCGCACGAGGTCACCCTGGACGAGGTGCTCGCCATGGCCGAGGCGAAGACCGGCGCACTGCTCGGCTGCGCCTGCGCCCTCGGCGCGCTGTACGCGGGAGCGGACGAGGCGGACGTCGAGGCACTGGACGCGTTCGGCCGCGAGCTGGGGCTCGCCTTCCAGCTCATCGACGATGTGATCGGGATCTGGGGCGACCCGCGCCGCACCGGCAAGCCGGCCGGGGCGGACCTCATGGCCCGCAAGAAGTCGCTGCCCGTGGTCGCCGCGCTCGCCGCCGGCACTCCGGCGGCCGCCGACCTGGCCGAGCTGTACCGGAGTCCGTACGACGAAGGGGACCTGGAGCGCACGGTCCTCGCCGTGGAGCGGGCGGGCGGCCGGGCCTGGGCGCAGTCCCAGGCAGACGGCCGGATCGGCCGGGCGATGCGGGAGCTGTTCCGTGCGGTCTCCGACCCCGAGGCGGCGGGCGGTCTGCTGGCCCTGGCCCAGTTCGTGACCCGGCGCAGCACCTGACCGGGCGACAGACCCCGGAGCCCCGGGCCCGCGCGGCTCCTGACCCCGCACGGGCCCGGCGGCTCCGGCCGGGCGGGCCCCGCACATCCCCACCATGTGCGGGTCCCGCCCCTTCCGCACCCGTACCGTCCCCGGCAGGGCGCGTTCCGGTTAGGCTGCAACCGGCTTACCCGGCACATCGGTTGACGCGAAGGGGCAGGCGGATGGGCGTGGCGATCCGGGCGGCGGACGAGGGCGACCGCGAGCTGGTCGTGCGGCTGCTGGACGAGGCGTTCCAGGACGACCCGGTCAGCAGCTGGATCTTTCCGGGCGAGGAGCACCGGCGCACGACTCACCACCGGCTGATGGCCGCGTTCACCGACACCGTGCTCGCCGAGGGACGCATCGACGTGACGCGGGACGGCACGGCCTGCGCGCTGTGGCTGTCCGTGCCCGCCGCCGGGCAGTCCCCGGAGGAGGACGGGGACGAGGAGGCGGTGCGGCTGCGCGAGGAGGTCGACCCGGCGAACGAACGCGTGGAGCGGATCGTCCGGCTGCTCGCGGAGTCCCACCCCGTGGACCGCGCCCACGAATACCTCTGGATGATCGGCGTGGCACCGCGCCACCAGGGCGGCGGTCTGGGCACCACGCTCATCCGGCACGTCCTCGACCGCTGCGACCGCGAGCGCCTGCCCGCCTACCTGGACGCGAGCAGCGCCCGCAGCGTCAGGCTCTACGAACGCCTCGGCTTCGCCTCCACGGGCCGCACCCTCGACCTCCCGGACGGCCCCAGGATGTGGCCGATGTGGCGCGAGCCGCGCTGACCCCGCCGCCCGGGGCGCGCCGGACCCCGCACCGCCCTACCCTGAGGGCATGGGCGGCAAGGAGCATCTCTGCCCGTCGTGCGGGAGGCCCGTCGGCACGGTCGTGCGGCGCCACAAGACGCTGGGCGCCTTCGTCCCCGTATGGCGCCCAGGACCCTGCCGGGACCCCCGGTGCCCGAGGTACCGGGAGCAGGCGCGTGAGCAGACGCCCGGGAACGCTCGTGGGCGGGAACGCGCCACGGCGTCCGGTACGGCTTCCCCCGCCGCGGCCGACGCCGCAGCCGACGCCGGGGAGAGGCGTGAAGAGCCCTGACACGGCGGCCGCCGGGACCGTAGGCCGACGGCATGCCCGAACCTCTTCAGGGCCGGGTGTGGCGGCGGAGCCCGCGCCGATTCCGCTGACCGCGGAGGTGCGCGGGACGTCCTGCGTGACGCGCGACCCCGCCGAGGGGCCGGCGGCCGTGTACTGCGCGGACCTGTCCCGGCAGGGTGTCTCGGGAAGCCTGCGGCGGGCCGGGCCGACCGGGGCCCCGGCCGTCTAGCCGGGCAGGCCCCCCGTCCACGGGTCGCGGCCCGTCAGGCAGTACGTGCCGCCCGCCGGGTCGCTCATCACCGTCCAGTGGGCGCCCCGAGCGACGAAGGAGGCACCCAGCCGCTCATGACGGGCCCGGGTCGCCTCGATGTCCGCGCACGCGACGTCGAGGTGCGCGGAGGAGGGGCGGCCGGCGCCGAGGCGTTGCAGCAGGATGCGTACGGGAAGGGCGGTGGGCGGCCTGACCACATGGAACTCCGGGAGGGAGCCGGGGTGCGACTCCCACCCGGTGAGGGCGCTCCAGAAGGCCACTTCGGCGTCGAACACCTCGGGCGCCAGGTCGAGGCACACCTGGTCGAGCCGCCCGGCCGCGCCACCGGGCTCCTCCACCACCGGCGGCCGCACCGACTCGCCGTTCCAGGGCACCGCGCAGAACAACGCGCCGCCCGGGGAACGGAGGACCGCCCACCCGGGGTGGCCGGCGACGAGGCCCGCGCCGAGCCGCCGCGCCACCGCCACGAGCGCGGGCACGTCCTCGACGACGAGATCGAGATGAGCGCCGCCGCCTGCGCGGACGGCCTGCGCCTTCAGGCAGGCGTCCCCCGCCTCCGGTGCGAGCGTCACGAACTCGTTCCGCTCGCCCCTGGGCGGGGACGGACTGGTCCGGGTGACGGCGGCCCAGAAGTCGAGGGCCGGGCCGAACCCCTCGACGGGCCGGTCGATGAAGGCGTACGTCCAGCGGATCGGCTGGCTCATCAGGCACTCCTCGGCAGACGGTGCACGGCGCCCGTACCGTCTCCCGCCCCGGGCGGATCATGCAACGGTGTTTCCGCCCCGGGCGCCCGCGCCCGCCCGTCAGGTGCCGTGGCGCTCCGTGAAGCGCAGCAGGTTGCCCGCGGGGTCGCGGAAGGCGCAGTCCCGCAGTCCGTACGGCTGGTCCATGGGCTCCTGCACGACGTCCGCGCCGGACGCCTGGACGCGGGCGAAGAGGGCGTCGCAGTCCTCGGTCGAGAAGATGACGCCCCTCAGCATGCCCTTGGCGAGCAGCTCCGCCATCGCCCGGCGGTCGGCGGGGGAGGCGTCCGGGTGTGCCGCCGGGGGTTCCAGGACGATCTCCACGTCCGGCTGGAGCGGTGAGCCGACCGTCACCCAGCGCATCCCCTCGAAGCCGACGTCGTTGCGGACCTCCAGGCCCAGGACGTCCCGGTAGAACGCGAGCGCCTTGTCGTGGTCGTCCACGGCGATGAAGCACTGCGAGAGTTTCAGGTCCATGGCGCCACGCTATAGCTGAGCCCGCGGATCCGTCCGGGTATCGCCCGGCCGGCCGCGCCGGGGCCGTGTCAGGCCCTTCGCCACGCACGGCGGTATCGCCGCCCCCTGCTCGTGCGACCGCGCCCGGTACGCGCTCGGCGTCTCGCCCACCAGCTCCGTGAAGCGCGAGCTGAACGACCCGAGCGAGGCGAACCCGACGGCCATGCAGACCTCCGTCACCGTCAGATCGCCGCGCCGCAGCAGCGCCTTGGCGCGCTCGATGCGGCGGGTCATGAGATAGCCGTACGGTGTCTCCCCGTAGGCCGCGCGGAAGCTGCGCTGGAAGTGCCCGGGCGACATCAGCGCGGTGCGCGCCAGCGCCGGCACGTCCAGCGGCTGCGCGTACTCACGGTCCATCCGGTCACGGGCCCGCCGCAGCCGTGCGAGGTCCTCCAGGTCCATGCCCTCAGCATCGCACGGGCAACCGACAACGGACCTGAGCCGGCGCCCGCTGCACCTGCGCCGGAGGATCCGGTGGAGGGAGCCGGTCGGTTCCTCCGGGACATCGAAGAAGACCGCACCCGGACCGTCAGGGACGCCGTTCTCGGCGGCCTGCGGGCCGGGTGCGGCCGGGGAGACACTGCGAGCAAGGCGACTGCAGGTCAAAGGGCATGACGCAAGATCAGGCCTTCTTGGTCTCCCAGAAGATCTTGTCGATCTGGGCGATGTAGTCCAGCGCCTTCTGGCCCGTCGCCGGGTCCTTCGACGCCTTGGCGGCCGACAGCGCCTTGAGGGTGTCGTTGACGAGCTGGTGCAGCTCCGGGTACTTCTCGAAGTGCGGGGCCTTGAAGTAGTCGCTCCACAGCACCGAGACGTGGTGCTTGGCGAGCTCGGCGCGCTGCTCCTTGATGACGGTGGCCCGAGCCTGGTAGTGCGCGTCGTCGTTGGCGGCCATCTTCTCCTGGATGGCCTTCACCGACTCCGCCTCGATGCGAGCCTGGGCAGGGTCGTACACACCGCAGGGAAGGTCGCAGTGCGCGCTGACCTTGACCTTGGGGGCAAACAGGCGGGAGAGCATGAAGCTGTCCTTCCTCGTGATCGTCTTCTCAGGTGGGACATTACTCCGTAGGGGACGGGTTTTCGCGAGTGCCCCCATGGGCTTACGACAAAAGTCCAGGGTGAGACTGGGACTGGTGGAGGATCGGACCGGGGAGGTGCCGGTGATGCCGGAGCTGTCGCAGGAGACCGAGCGCACGAGGGCCCTGCTGCCCTTCGGGGCGGCCGAGGTGACGGGACCGTCCATGGTGCCCACGCTGCAGCACGGGGACCGGCTCCTCGTCCAGTACGGGGCGCGTGTCCGGCCGGGCGACGTGATCGTCCTGCGGCATCCCTTCCAGCAGGATCTGCTCGTCGTCAAGCGCGCCGTGGAGCTGCGCGAGGGCGGCTGGTGGGTGCTCGGCGACAATCCGTACGCGGGCGGGGACAGCACCGACTACGGAACCGTTCCCGAGGAGCTTGTCCTCGGGAAGGTGCGGCTGCGCTACCGGCCGTTGGGGAGCGGCCGGCGCTCCGCGTTCGCGCTGGTGCGCTGGGCGCTGTCCGCCGCCCGGCCGGTGCTGCCCGACCGGTCGGCCTCCAGGCGCTTGCGCGCTCGGTAGGCGGCCACGTTCGCCCGCGTGGCACAGCGGTCCGAGCAGTAGCGCCGGGAGCGGTTGGTCGAGGTGTCGAGGAAGGCGTTGCGGCAGGGAGCGGCCTCGCACAGGCCCAGGCGGTCCACGCCGTATTCGGTGAGGTGGAACGCGAGCCCCATCGCGGCGATCGCCGCGTAGCCCGCGGTCGCGTTCGACGGGTGGTCCGCCAGGTGCATGTGCCACAGCGGGCGGCCGTCGCCGTCCCGGTAGTCGTGCCCGGAGATCTGCGGGCTCACCGGGAACTCCAGGAGCAGCGAGTTCAGCAGGTCCACCGCGAGCGTCTCGTCGCCCTTGTCCGCCGCCTCGAAGACCGCCCGCAGCCGGGCGCGGACCGAGCGGAACCGGGTCACGTCCGCGTCGGTGGCCCGGCGGGCCGCCGACTGGTTGCCCCCGAAGAGGCCGCGGACGGCATCCACCGAGGTGAGCGAGTCCTTGCCCCGGGCCGGTTCCTCGCTGTTCACGAGGCGCACGGCGTAGTCCGAGTAATAGGCCAGTTCCACTTGTAGTCCTTACTGGGGCGCTCTATGGTCGGAGGTGCGGTCGCGTAACGGCTGATCGTGCTTCCAGGGTATTACGTGGCGTACGTGAGGGAGGGGCGGCGATGACGGACACGCGCACCACGAGGGGGACCGACTGGCGGGCCTGGCAGGAGAGCTGGGACCGCCAGCAGGAGTGGTACATGCCCGACCGCGAGGAACGCTTCCGGATCATGCTCGACATGGTGGAGGCGTTCGCGGGCACCGAACCCCGCGTGCTCGACCTCGCCTGCGGCACGGGCAGCATCACCGCCCGGCTGCTCGCCCGCTTCCCGAACGCCACCAGCACCGGCGTCGATCTCGACCCCGCCCTGCTCGCCATCGCGCGCGGCACGTTCGAGGGCGACGACCGCGTCACGTTCGTCGAGGCCGACCTCAAGGACCCCGATTGGCCCGCACGCCTGCCGTACGGCGTGTACGACGCGGTGCTCACCGCCACGGCCCTGCACTGGCTGCGCACCGGCCCCCTCGAGGCCCTCTACGGTCGGGTCGCGGACCTGGTCCGCCACGGCGGCGTCTTCATGAACGCCGACCACATGATCGACGACACCACTCCCCGGATCAACGCGGCCGAGAGCACCCTGCGGCATTCCCGTATGGACCAGGCCATGCGCAAGGGCGCCCTCGACTGGGCCGAGTGGTGGCAGCTGGCCGCCCAGGACCCCGTCCTCGCCGCGCCGACCGCCCGCCGCTTCGAGATCTACGGTGCCCACGCCGACGGCGAGATGCCCTCCGCCGCCTGGCACGCGCGCGTGCTGCGCGCGAAGGGCTTCGCCGAGGCCCGCCCGGTGTGGTGCTCGCCGTCCGACACGCTGCTGCTCGCCCTCAAGTGAGGCCCCGGACACGGGGAGGGGCGGTACGAGGATCCCGTACCGCCCCCTGTCCGTGCCACGGCACCCGTGGCCGGCCGGTGACCTGCCCCTACAGCACCTTGGACAGGAAGGACTGCGTCCGCTCGTGCTGCGGGTTCGTCAGCACGTCCCGCGGGTGGCCGGACTCGACCACCACACCGCCGTCCATGAAGACGAGCGAGTCGCCCACCTCACGGGCGAAGCCCATCTCGTGGGTGACGACGACCATCGTCATGCCGGACTCGGCGAGGTCGCGCATGACGTCGAGGACGTCACCGACCAGCTCCGGGTCGAGGGCCGAGGTCGGCTCGTCGAACAGCATCAGCTTCGGGTCCATCGCCAGGGCCCGGGCGATGGCCACGCGCTGCTGCTGGCCGCCGGAGAGCTGCGAGGGGTAGTGCCCGGCCCGGTCGGCCAGGCCCACGCGCTGAAGGAGCTGCATCGCGCGCTCCCTGGCCTGCGTCTTGCCCGCGCCCTTGACCTGCACCGGCGCCTCGATGACGTTCTCCAGCGCGGTCATGTGCGGGAACAGGTTGAAGCGCTGGAAGACCATGCCGATGTCCCGGCGCTTCATCGCGACCTCGCGGTCGCGCAGCTCGTACAGCTTGTCGCCGTGCTGCCGGTAGCCGACCAGCTCGCCGTCCACGTACAGCCGTCCGGCGTTGATCTTCTCCAGGTGGTTGATGCACCGCAGGAAGGTCGACTTGCCGGAGCCGGAGGGGCCGATGAGACAGAACACCTCGCCGGGCTTCACCTCCAGGTCGATGCCCTTGAGGACCTCGACGGAGCCGAAGGACTTGTGGACGCCCTCCGCCTTGACCATCGCAACGGACGTGTCCTTCGCGACGGCGTCGCCCTTGGTGGTCTTCCCGGTCATGCCGTGCCTCCCTTCGGGCGGCCGAAGGAGAACATGGTGGCCTTCACCTTCTGCCACGGGGTGGGCGGCAGCTGGCGGCTGGAGCCGCGCGCGTAGTACCGCTCGATGTAGTACTGGCCGACGCTGAGGACCGACGTCATGATCAGGTACCAGGCGGCCGCCAGGAAGTACATCTCCACCGGCGCGCCGGAGTTCTGGCCGATGTCCTGGGCGTAGCGGAAGAGTTCGGAGAACTGGACGGCCGCCACGAGTGAGGTCGTCTTCAGCATGTTGATCACTTCATTGCCCGTCGGCGGCACGATCACGCGCATCGCCTGCGGAATGACGATCCGGCGCAGCGTCTTGCCGTGGCTCATGCCCAGCGCGTGGGCCGCCTCGGTCTGCCCCTCGTCGACGGCGAGCAGGCCGGCCCGGCAGATCTCCGCCATGTACGCGGCCTCGTTCAGGCCGAGTCCGAGCAGCGCCGTCAGCAGCGGCGTCATGAAGTCGGACCAGTAGTCCTTGTAGATCGGCCCGAGGTCGATGTACTCGAAGACCAGGCCCAGGTTGAACCAGAGGAAGAGCTGGACCAGGACCGGGGTGCCGCGGAAGAACCAGATGTAGAACCAGGCGATGGACGAGGTCACCGGGTTCTTCGACAGCCGCATCACCGCGAGGACGATGCCGCCGACGATGCCGATCAGCATGGACAGGACCGTCAGCAGGAGGGTCTTGCCCACGCCCGTCATGATGCGGTCGTCGAAGAAGTAGTCCGGCACGGCATGCCAGTTGATCTTGCCCTGGCCGAACGCGTAGACGATCGCGACCAGGACTGCGATCGCGATGACGGCGGACACGTACCGCCCGTAGTGCCGGACCGGAATGGCCCTGATGGCCTCCGATCCGGCCGGGGGAGTGTTCTGCGGGTCCGCCGACTTGTCGATGTCAACAGTCACGGGTGTTGCCTTTCAGCGGCCGCCGGGAACGGTCACTTGCCGCCGTTGACGACGGATTCCTTCACGGCGCCGTCCGCGGCACCCCACTTGGCGAGGATCTTCTGGTACTCACCGCTCTTGATCACGGCGTTCAGCGCGGCCTGCAGCGCGTCCCGCAGCTGGGTGTTCTGCTTGGCGACCGCGATGCCGTACGGCGCGGCCTCGACCTGCTCGCCGACGAGCTGGAAGTCCTTGCCGCCGCCCGACGTCTTCACCGCGTACGCGGCCACCGGGAAGTCGGAGGACGCCGCGTCGGCGCCGCCGGAGCGCAGACGGGTCTGGGCCTGCTGGTCGTCGTCGAACGCCTCGATGGTGAGCTTCTTGCCGCTCGGGCACTTCTTGGCCTCGGCCTTGGCGAGGTCCTCGGAGACCGTGCCGCGCTCGACCGCGATCTTCTTGCCGCACAGGTCCGACCAGGTCGCGATGCCACTGGTGTCACCCTTGCGGGTGTAGATCGAGACACCCGCGGTGAGGTAGTCGACGAAGTCGACGCCCTCGCCGACCTTCTTGCCGGTGTCGGGGTCGACACCGTCCTGGCGGCTCTTGTTGTCGGTCATCGCGGACATGGCGATGTCGTAGCGCTTCGAGCGCAGACCCGTCAGCAGCGCGTCGAACGTGCCGTTCTCGAACTGGAACTTCACGCCGAGCTGCTTGCCCATGGCGTCCGCCAGGTCGGGGTCCAGGCCGACCGTCTTGCCGGAGCTGTCCTTGAACTCGACGGGGGCGTAGGCGATGTCCGAGCCGACCTTGACGACGCCGGCCTTGCGGATCGAGTCGGGGAGCTTGTCCGCCAGCGGGGCGGACGCCGTCGACGCGCCGCCCGAGCCGTTGTCCTTGTCCTTCGTCTGGTCCCCGCAACCGGTGAGCAGCAGGGTGCCTGCGACCGCGATGGCGCCGACCGCAGCTATACGGGACTGCGTGGCGGTCGTACGACGGATGGAGCGTGCGGTCATGGTGGGTTCCTCCGGCAGGATGGGTGGAGTGCCGTACAGGTCGACGAGAACACTCGCCTTCGGGTGTCGCGACCTCGTGTGATTCACGCATCTTGCCATCCGAATTCAAGTATTCAGGGGTGCCCCCATGTCAAAATCGGATAACGGGTGACCCCCGAACCGCCTCCGGTCGGCCGAACAAGGCCGGATCTTGTGCGGTGATCCCTCCTTCCAACCGGAAGATCTTCGACGCGTCTCACGATGTGAGCGATCCCCTCCTGGGATGAGCGGCCCTCCTGGGGCGAGCGATCCCCTAGGTCGTTTCCGGGATTTGTCCACATTTTCGGCCATGAGTCATCTCACCGGCGTGTGACCTTCACGTTATGGACTCGTCCCGGACAGCATCCGTCCGGTATGAAGGTTCCTTACACCCCTCATCCGGGGCTCAGGGCGCGTGTGCGGCGCGCCCGTCGCGTATGCACCCGTACACGCATCAGTCATCTGGGTCATACGCGGTCCCGCCCACGCCTCAACCAGGAGTGGTCACCCTCACACCAAATGAAGACCTAAGGGGTAGAAGACAGTGGCAGCGGAGATCGTCAATCCTCGCAGCGACAGCAGTACGGATCAGGACGGCGGGGCAGAGCCCCTTGATGCCTTCGACCCGGTGTTCGCGCTGCACCGCGGCGGCAAGATGGCCGTGCAGGCCACCGTGCCGGTCCGCGACAAGGACGACCTGTCCCTTGCATACACGCCGGGCGTCGCCCGGGTGTGCACGGCCATCGCCGAACGGCCGGAACTGGTCCACGACTACACGTGGAAGTCGTCCGTGGTCGCCGTCGTGACCGACGGCACCGCGGTGCTCGGCCTCGGGGACATCGGCCCCGAGGCGTCCCTCCCGGTGATGGAGGGCAAGGCGATCCTGTTCAAGCAGTTCGGCGGGGTGGACGCGGTCCCCATCGCCCTGGACTGCACGGGCGTGGACGAGATCGTCGAGACCGTGGTCCGGCTCGCGCCCTCCTTCGGGGGCGTGAACCTGGAGGACATCTCGGCGCCGAGGTGCTTCGAGATCGAGCGCAGACTCCAGGAGCGCCTGGACATCCCGGTCTTCCACGACGACCAGCACGGTACGGCCGTGGTGACGCTGGCGGCCCTGCGCAACGCGGCCAAGCTGACCGGGCGGACCCTGGGTGATCTGCGCGCGGTCGTCTCCGGCGCGGGTGCGGCCGGCGTCGCCATCACGAAGATGCTTGTCGAGGCGGGGATCGGCGACGTGGCGGTCGCCGACCGCAAGGGTGTCGTGTCCCTCGACCGGGACGATCTGACGCAGGTCAAGCGCGAGCTCGCCGGGTTCACGAACAAGGCGGGCCTCACGGGCTCCCTGGAGCAGGCCCTCGCGGGTGCCGACGTCTTCATCGGCGTCTCCGGCGGTACGGTCGCGGAGGAGGCTGTGGCGTCCATGGCCAAGGACGCCTTCGTCTTCGCGATGGCCAACCCGAACCCCGAGGTGCAGCCGGACGTCGCACACAAGTACGCCGCCGTGGTGGCGACGGGGCGGTCCGACTACCCGAACCAGATCAACAACGTGCTGGCCTTCCCCGGGATCTTCGCGGGGGCGCTGCAGGTGCGGGCCTCCCGGATCACCGAGGGGATGAAGCTCGCGGCGGCCGACGCGCTGGCCGCGGTCGTCGGGGACGACCTGGCGGCCGATTATGTGATCCCCTCGCCCTTCGACGAGCGGGTCGCGCCGGCGGTGACGGCCGCGGTGGCCGCCGCGGCGCGGGCCGAGGGCGTCGCACGGCAGTAATCGCGCCACGGGGCGGGCGGGTGGCCTTCACCCGCCCGTCTGTGCCGGTGGCCGTCAGGCGTCGGTCCGGGCTGCGGCGCGCTGGTGCCTCCGGGGCAATGGGGGCCGGGTGCCGCCGAGCGGGACGCGTGTCACAGCGGGCTCCGGTTCCGTCCACCGGGCGCGGAGCCTATCGTCAAGGTCATGTTCGCTGCCTACGCCGCCCGCATCGACCGCGACCAGCCCCTCACCGGCCTCGAGTTGGGGGAGCGCCCGGCCCCCGAGCGGAGGCCCGGCTGGACGACCGTGAACGTCAGGGCCGCCTCCCTCAACCACCATGACCTCTGGTCCCTCCGGGGCGTCGGTCTCTCCGAGGACAAGCTCCCCATGATCCTCGGCTGCGACGCGGCCGGTGTCGACGAGGACGGCAACGAGGTCGTCCTCCACTCCGTCATCGGCCAGACCGGCCATGGCGTCGGCCCGGACGAGCCCCGCTCGATCCTCACCGAGCGCTACCAGGGGACCTTCGCCGAACAGGTCTCCGTGCCCACGTGGAACCTCCTGCCCAAGCCCAAGGAGCTGTCCTTCGAGGAGGCGGCCTGTCTGCCGACCGCCTGGCTGACCGCGTACCGCATGCTCTTCACCAACGCCGGCGTACGCCCCGGCGACTCCGTCCTCGTCCAGGGCGCCGGCGGCGGTGTCGCGACGGCCGCGATCGTGCTCGGCAAGGCGGCCGGCCTGCGGGTCTTCGCCACCAGCCGCGACGAGGCCAAGCGGAAGCGGGCGCTGGAACTGGGCGCCGTGGAGGCCCTGGAGTCCGGGGCGCGGCTGCCGCAGCGGGTGGACGCCGTGATCGAGACCGTCGGGGCCGCCACCTGGTCCCACTCCGTGAAGTCCCTGCGGCCCGGCGGCACGGTCGTGATCTCGGGCGCGACCAGCGGTGACCGTCCCTCCCATGCGGAACTCACCCGCATCTTCTTCCTGGAGCTGAAGGTCGTCGGCTCCACCATGGGCTCCAAGGACGAGCTGGAGGACCTGCTCTCCTTCTGCGCCGCGGCCGGCGTGCGTCCCGTCATCGACGAGGTCCTTCCCCTGGACCGGGCCCGTGAGGGCTTCGAGAGGCTGGAGGCCGGTGACCAGTTCGGCAAGATCGTGCTGACCGCGGGCTGACGTCCCCTCGTACCGGCGTCACCCTCGCCCTGACGGCGGGCTCGGCAACCTCGTCGAGCCCGCCGTTCGCATGTCCGCGGGGATCCGCAACCGGCTTGTCAACCATAGTTGACGTCCGGGTGATGTCAATGTAAGTTGACGGCATGACGGAAGCAACGGATCTCGCCGAACGGGCGGGCGATCGCGATCCACGGGTCGGGCTGCGGGCCGTCGCCGCGCTGCGAAGGCTGCTGGAGCAGCTGGAGGCGGTGCAGGTGCGCAGCGCGCGCAACCAGGGCTGGTCGTGGCAGGAGATCGCCGCGGAACTCGGCGTCAGCAGGCAGGCCGTGCACAAGAAGTACGGGAGGCAGTGATGTTCGAACGGTTCACCAAGGACGCCCGCGCGGTGGTCACCGGCGCGGTCGAGCACTGCAAACGGACGGGCGACGAGCGCGTCGACGAGCCCCATCTGCTGCTCGCCCTCCTCGACCGCGAGGGCAGCCGCGCCGCGTTCGCGCTGGCGTCCCTCGGACTGACGGGGCGGCGCGAGGCGGTCGCACGGGACCTGGCCGAAGTCCGCCGCCGCGGCGGCCTCTCCCACGCAGACGCGGACGCCCTGGCCGGGCTGGGCATCGACCTCACCGAGATCGTCTCCCGGGTCGAGGAGACGCACGGCGAGGGGGCGCTGGCGGGGAGCCGTGGGGGCGGTGCGCGCCGGTACGGGCACCGCCCGTTCACCCGCGGCGCCAAGAACCTCCTCGTCGGGTCCCTGCGCACGGCCGTCGCCCACGGGGACCGGCACATCGGCGACGAACATCTGCTCCTCGCCCTGACCGCCCGCCCCGGTGTCCCCTCCGAGGTCCTCGCCGACCACGGCGTCACCTACACGGCGGTGGAGCGTGTGCTGTGGGGCGGCGGAGAGGCGAGGGCCGGCTGACCCTCACGGCGGGCCGCCGATGTCACTCCTTCCGTGACCGCAGTGTCGCCCCGATGTGCGCCGCCGCCGTGGACAGGTGGCGGCGGGCGTCGCGGAGCTGGTCCTCCGTCACCCCGTGGTCCCGGGCCGCGTCGCGGATGTCGTCGCGGAAGCGGTCCAGAAGCCGGTCGAGGGCGCGGGCCGGGTCGCCCGGGAACTCCTCGTGCGCCCAGGAGGGTTCGTACGTCCCGGGAAAGTCCTCAGGCGTCGAGGCGTACTCGGGCGCCGCCGTCGTCTTCGCGGTCTTCGTCGTGTCCGCCGTGTCCGCCGCCCCCGCGCGCCCGAAGCCGAAGTCCTTCCCGAACTCCTTGCCGAAGTCCCCGAACTCCTTGGCCAGTTCGGTCAGCCCTTCCCGTACGCCCGTCGGCCAGTCGCCGCGCGCGAAGTGGTCCTGCACCTGCTCCTGAACCCGTCGCGCCATGCGCTGCAGCTCCTCCTGCGCCTGGGCGCGGACCCGCTCCTGGGTCTCCCTGGCCTGGCGGCGCGCCCGCTGGGCCTCCTCGCGGGCCCGCCGGCTCTCGTCCTTGGCGCGCCGGGCCTGCTCCTTCCACTCCTGCTTGACGCGGCGCATCTCCTCCTTGGCGACGCGCCATGCCTCCTTCTCGGACTGGTCGCCGTGCTGCGCGTACTCCGCGTGCCCGCCGTCGTGGTCCTTGGCGCCGCGCCGGGCCTCGGAGACCGCGGCCCGCATCTCGCGGCGCAGGTCGCCCGCCGCGCCGCGGACGTCCGCACGGATCTCGGCGGCCAGTTCGGCGACCGATTCACGGATCTCCAGCTCCAGGTCGGCCAGTTCACCGCTGCGGTCGGCCAGTTCGGCGCGGCCGGCGTCGGTGATCGCATAGACCTTCCGGCCGCCTTCGGTGGTGTGCGTGACCAGGCCCTCGGCCTCCAGCTTGGCCAGCCGCGGGTAGACGGTGCCGGCGGACGGTGCGTACAGCCCCTGGAAACGCTCCTCCAGCAGCCTTATCACCTCGTAGCCGTGACGCGGCGCCTCGTCGAGCAGCTTCAGCAGGTAGAGCCGCAGTCGTCCATGGGCGAAGACGGGAGGCATGTCAGAGCCCCTTCTGCTCGGTCGGACCGCCGGTCGTGCCATCGGGGGAACGGTCTGACGGTATTGCGGTGCCGGGTGACGCGTGCGCGGGCGCCGCGTCCTCGACCGTCGGTGGCGCCGCGTCCCGTCGGCCGGCCGCCTCCCACGGCCCGTCCTCCGCGGGCGGGCGGCGGAGCAGGACGATCGAGCCGGACACCGTGGTCGCCTTCACCCGGCCGTTGCCCCCGCCGAGGCGGCCCGTGACCTTCTTGGCGCCCCACTGGCCGGTCACCCGGAGGTCGTCGAAGGCGTTGGACACCGTACCGCTCGCCGTGTTCGCCTCGACCTCGGCGTCCGCCGGCTGGGGGAGGCGGATGGCGATCTCGCCCGAGACGTTCGTCAGACGGGCGTCGGTGGGGCCGCACGCGGGGTCGAGGTCCAGGATGATCGAGCCGCTCACCGAGTCGGCCTTCACGAAGGGGCAGGCGCCCTCGATGACCGTGAGGTCCCCGGAGACGGAGTTGAGCCGCAGCTCTCCGGCGACGCGCTGAGTCTCCACGTTCCCCGACACCGTGGTGACGTGGACCCGGCCGGAGAGGCCGACCAGGGTCGTCTCGCCGGTGACGCCCTTCACCTCGGCGCCGCCGTCGATCCCGGAGACCACGGCGTTCGCGCCGACCACCCCCACCTCCACGCGGGCGGACGACGGCACGGCCAGCGAGACCACCGCGCTGCGGCGCCAGCCCTTGCGGTCGAGCCACTTGAAGAAGCCCTTCCAGGGGAGGTCGTCGTACACCACGGTGAGGGTGCCGTCCTCGTGCGTCACGGTCAGTGGCGGACCCTCGATCTCCGAGATCTCCAGGCGTGCGGAACCCTCGTCGGTGCCCACGACGTTCACCGTCCCGTTGACGGTGCGTACGTGGAGTGCCGTCACGGGGGCGTCGAAGGTGAGCTTCCCCGGTTCTGCGACGGACCACTCGGACATCGTGCTGACCTCCTCGGCCGGTGCGGACGCGGCGTACGCGACGGACGACACCGCAGGCGGACGCGAGGGCGGGCGTGGTGGGTACGACGGTGCCGGCGGGCTCCGAGGGGATCACCGACGCGCCATATCGCGTCTTCTGTCTTTCACGATATATCGCGGCTACGGAAAGTCAAGACACCCATTCTGGGGAGCCCGCGAGGGAAAAGCCGACAAAACCACCTAACGTGGGGCCATGTCGACGGAAGACCGCGTCACCGGACCCGCCCCCGGCGCGCTGCTGTTGTGCCGGTCGGATCCCGCTTCCGTCGCACCCGCCGCCCGGCTGCTCCGCGAACCGATGGTGCTCACCCCGGCGGGCCGCCCGTGGAGCGTGCTGGTACCCGAGGGCCGGCCCTGGCTGGACGGCGGCGAACCCGTCGACCGGGTCCTGACCGGCTGGGCCGCCGCGCTCGCGGTGGGCGCCCCGTGGCCCGTCCTCGCCCTGTGGTGGGACACGGACCGCGCCGGGTACACCCTCGCCGCCGGCTTCCGCCGCCCCGTGGGCTACGTATGGCTCGCCAACGGCACCCCGGCCGGCGAGGACGAGGCCATGCACACGTTCGCCACCCGCCTGGGCCTCGACCCCGTCCTGGACATGCAGGAACTCGAGCGCCTGACCGAACCCGCCGCGGAGGCCGACGCGCGGGCCCGCCTCCACGGACTCCTCGCCGTCCTCACGCGCGCCGGAGTCGCGCTGCCGACGGGCCTGACACCCGGCGAACCGGCGGACCGCCTGTGCGCGGCGGCCCGCACCCGGCCCGACGCCCAGGAGATCGAGTGGCCGGGCCGGCAGCCCGCGCCCCCCACGCGACGCGCCATGGCGGCGGGTGGGCACCACCCCGCCTCCTGGCTCCCGTGGGCCGGCACCGAGAAGGCCCGCATCCTGGCTCTGGCCCAGGTGGCGGCCGGCCTGCCGCTCACGGCGTGGGGCCTGCGCCGCCGCAGCGGCGGCTGGCTGGCGGCCGGGCTGCTGCTTCTCGCGCACGGCACGCTGGGCCTGCTGTACGACCTGGGCCGCCCGCGCGACTGACGGCGGGGCCGCCCCGGTCCGCCCGTCCGACGCCCGCCGCCACGCTGTTACTCCTCGTCCTCGTCGTCCAGCCGTGCCAGCCAGGTGGCCAGCCGCTCCACCGGCACCTCGAAGTCCGGATTGAGGTCGACGAACGTCCGAAGCTGGTCGGCGAGCCACTCGAAGGTGAACTCCTCCTCGCCGCGCCGCTTCTCCAGTTCCTCGATGCCGCGGTCGGTGAAGTACATCGGTGGTGCTCCGTCGGGTTGGTGAACGGGTAGGAGACGACAAGAAGAAGGATAGGCGTGAGCCCGGCGGTCCTGTGGGGCGCGCGGGACCCTCGCGCGGTCACCGCCACGCCCGCTAGCCTGCGCACCGTCGGGCAGGACCACGGGGGTCCGGGGGACGGGGGAACGGGGGATGCCATGACGCACGAGCCGACGCGGATCGCGCGCATCGAGATGCCGGACGGAACGCCGGTGTGGGCCCGGATATCCGGGGCGGAGGAGCTCGCCGTGCCGTCCGGGGAGCTGTCGTACACGGACACGGGATTCGCCGACCGGGTGGAGGCGCGGGTCGAGAGCCTCCACTCCGTGGTGACGAGCGTGGCGCGTTCCCTGGCGGGGCCGCTGCGCGCGGTGCGGCCCGACGAGGTCAGCGTCGAGTTCGGCATCGAGCTGACCGCGAAGGCGGGCAAGGTGGTCGGGCTGCTGGCGGACGGCGAGGCCAAGGCCGGCATCACGGTCACCCTCACCTGGCAGGGCGGCCCCCCGGTCCCCGGCACGCCCGGGGGCACCGCGTCCGACGCGACGGCCGAACCGCCGCGGCGGGCACCGCACGCCCCGGCGGGCGACCCTGGCGCGGGTGCGCCCCCGGGCGCTCGGGTGCACGGTGGCGCGGACGACGCCGACGGCGGGGGCGGGGCATGACGGACGGGCACGCCCGGGGCGCATCGAGTGCCGACGACGCGGCCCACCGTGCGCTGCGTGAACTCGTCATGGCGGCCACCGTGCGCATCCATCGCGCGGGGGTCGGGTATGCCCTCGACGAGCCGGGCACATTCCTCGGCAGCGGATTCTTCATCGCGCCGAACTGGGTCCTGACCTGCGCGCATGTGGCAGAGGGCGGGGAGGGGGGTGAGATTGTCGTGGTCTACGAGACCGGACCGGGGCGCGGGGGGTCCGCCGTGGCCGGGGCCGTCGCGGCCACGGTCCCGGAACACCCGGGCTCGGCCGTGCGCGGCACCTGGCCGGCCCCGGACCTCGCGCTCGTCCAGCTCCGTGAACCCGTCGCGCACGACTGTGTGTACGTCTCCGAGCGGCCCGCCGCCTACTTCGGCGAGGGACGGGTGTTCTACACCGGGTGGACCGTGATGGGCGGCCGGTTGCAGGTCCTCGACGGGCCCCTGTCCGTACAGGGCACCCTGGGCGGATGGTCCTCGGGCGTGCAGATGCGCCTCGGCCACAACGACCTCCCGCCCGGTGTCTCCGGCGGGCCCGTCATCGACCCGGTCCGCGGCGAGGTCATCGGCGTCCTGAAGTCGCGCTCGGACCAGGGCAGCGGCGGCACCTCCACGGGAATCGAGCAGTTACGGGCCCTGTCGGTGCCCCAGGGCGAGGTGCGCAGCGAGCACGGCGACCTGTACCAGGCCGTCTTCCACGCCCACGACCGCTACCACCGCGACCGGCAGCGCCATCCCGACTCCGACCGGCCCACCTGGGCCGATGTGCAGAGCCGGCTCGGGGCGCGGCCCGGCCGCGCGCTCAGCCCCGACGAGCGCATCCAGCTGCTGGGCCGGCTCGCGGACCTGCCGCCCCCGGCGAGCACCCGCAGCCTCCTCGACATCCTGGAGTCCCTGCCAGACCTGCGGGCCGCGCTCCCGCAGCCGGCACCGCGCGGCTGGCGCGACGGTCTGGGCGCGCTGTACGAGGGCGCGCGCCAGGACGGCGCGCTGGAACTCGTCCTCGACTACGCGATGCGGGTCATGTCCGCCGATCGCCCCTTCGACACGCCCGGCACCCGGGACGCGGAGCAGGCCCTGTGGGAGTGGGTGCGGCACAGCGCGGAGGGCCTGGGCCAGCGGTACCGCCGCAGCCTGGCCCAGCAGCGGATCGAGCTGCTGCGGCCACGGCACCGTTCCGGGCCGGGCAGGCCGCCTTCCGGCAGCGGCCGGCACGATCCGGTGGATCTCGTGCCCGGCGCGGCCTCCTGGACGCCCGCGGCGCCGGCCGGATCCGTCCTGACCGGTCCCCCGGACGGCCCTGCGCCCGGATCCGAACCGTCCCTGGTCCACGACCGCGTGCAGGGGGAGCACGCGAGGGCGCACACCACGGACGGTGCGCCCGGTCCGTCCGCGCTGCTCGAACTCGTGCTGCGGGGCTGGGAGCCGGACCGCTGCGACTGGCGGATCTCCGTGGCCCGTCCCGACGGCGAGGTCGTCCGCCTCGACGAGGCCGAGCGTCTGCCGCTGGCCGAGCTGCCCGTGCCGCTGGCCGGTCCGCTCGCGGAGGCGTTCCGCCAGTGCGACCGCCCCGGATGGCCCGCCGTGCTGCAGGTCGCGCTGCCCGGTGCGCTGCTCGGACTCGCCGTGGACGCATGGCAGTTGGTGCCGGACGGCGTTCCGCTCGGCGCGGAACGCCCGGTCGTCGTGCGCTGTGCCGACCGCGACCGGCCGCCCGGCGTGAACGAGTTCGGTTTTCCCGCCCTGGACGAGCTCGCGGCGGACGAGGAGCAGCGGGAGCGGCGGGCCCGCTGGCGCTGGGTCCACGCCCACGACGCGCAGGCCGAAGTCCTCGACTGCGACGACGGATTGCGGATACCCGTACCGCCGATGGACCGGCTGCGGGGCCTGCCGCACGGCGCGGTACCGATCCTGTGCCGCTACGGCGACCAGCGGTTCGAGGACGACGCCGTCGCCCTGGCGCGGATCGTGCACGGCGGCTTCGGCGTCGCGCTGTGGCGCCGCTGGCACGGCCGACGGGACGCCGTGTGCGGGGAGTTCCACCGCGGGGCGGGTGACACGGTCGCGGGGGCGGGCAGCGCCGAGCGGCTGCCGGAGCTGGTGCACGAGCTGCGGGCGGGGCTGCGCGCGGGCCGGGCGGAGACGTACTGGGCCGACGGCATCGCCTTGTTGTACGACGATCCGCACCGGCCCCTGCCGGGGAGCGGCGATCTGCTGGAGGCACCGTGAAGCGACCGGACCGAAGGCCGTTGCGGAGGCCGTTGCGAAGGCCGTTACGAAGGCCGTTGCGAAGGCGGAGTCGAAGGCTGAGCCGACGACCGGCTCAACGGCCGACTCAAGGGCTGGCTCAACGGCCGACTCAAGGGCCGACCCAAGGGCCGGTTCAGCGGCCGGTTCAGCGGCCGGCGCAACGGCCGTGTCGGGGCCCGTGCTCAAGGCCGTACCGCGCCCTTATCAGGCTTCCTGCGGATCGCTACCGTGATGCACGTTCGACGGCTGCCCTGGCGGACGAGTGACGACGAGGACCGGATCATGACCGAATCCAGCGAGTGGCTCATCTACCGAGGCGCCGGCGAACCCCACGACGGGATCGAGCGGCTGCCCGCCCCTCCGCCGTGGCGGGACTTCACGGGCCGTGACGCGGCGCCGGGCGGCGGCGACGGGTCCGAGGACCGCAGGCTGGGCGCGTACCGGCATCTAGCCGAGCTGCACCGGCCCGGTGCCGAGGAACTGGAGATGATCAACGCGGCCCTGTACCTGCGCCGCCCGCTGCTCGTCACCGGCAGCCCCGGTGCGGGCAAGAGCACCCTGGCCCACTCGGTCGCCTACGAACTGGGCCTGGGCAACGTACTGCGCTGGTCCATCGTCAGCCGCTCCACGCTCCAGGACGGTCTGTACCACTACGATGCCATCGCCCGGTTGCAGGACGTCCAGATCGCGGCTCAGGGTGGATACGGCAACGCGGCCGGCGCGCCCGGCGCGGTGGAGAGCATCGGCAGCTACATCCGGCTCGGTCCGCTCGGTACCGCTCTGCTGCCCTCCGGCACGCCCC
Source organism: Streptomyces sp. PSU-S4-23 (assembly GCF_055632315.1). Taxonomy (NCBI): domain Bacteria; kingdom Bacillati; phylum Actinomycetota; class Actinomycetes; order Kitasatosporales; family Streptomycetaceae; genus Streptomyces; species Streptomyces sp. PSU-S4-23. The sequence goes on from NZ_JBVMUU010000002.1 coordinate 5,893,727, forward strand.
GGGTGCTGCTCATCGACGAACTCGACAAGAGCGACATCGACCTGCCCAACGATCTGCTCAACGTGCTGGAGGAGGGCGAGTTCCCGATACCCGAGCTCGAACGCATCGCCGACCGGCTGCCGGACGGCGAGGCCGAGGTGCTGACCGCCGACGGCACCAAGGTGCGCGTGCGCGACGGAAGGGTGCGCTGCCGGGCGTTCCCCTTCGTGGTCCTGACGAGCAACGGGGAACGCGACTTCCCCGCCCCGCTGATGCGCCGGTGCATCCACCTCCAGTTGGACCGGCCCGACCACACGAGGCTCGCCACGTTCGTCCGCGCGCATCTGGGCGACGAGGCCGCCCGCGCGGGCGACGATCTGATCACCCGTTTCCTGGAGCGGTCGCGCAGCGAACTCCTCGCGGCCGACCAGTTGCTGAACGCCATCTACCTCACCGACGCGGCCGCTCCGCCGAGCCGCGACCGCCTGGCCGACCTGCTCATCCAGCGACTCGACCGCCCGAGGTGACGCGCTGATGCCCGACGCGACGGCGCGCCACGGTCCCGGCCTCCCCGGCGAGGGTCCCGGCCCTGCCCACCCCGGCGAAGGAACCGGTCCCGGCGGCCCGGTCCCGCCCGGCCCCCTCCCGCCCGGCCGCGACCCGATCGCCGAACTCGTGGTCCGGCTGCGGGAGATCGGGCTCGACCCGGGCGCCGAGGACCTGTGCGACGCCCTGTGGCTGGCCCACTGGACGCGTCCCGCCCCGTCCCGGGGGACCGGGGAGGACGAACCGCGGCAGCAGGTCCCGCCCGCCGTGCCGCCCGAACTCCGGGGCGGGCTGCCTGCGTCCGGCACCCCGGCGGCCGACCCGTCCCCCACCGAGCCGTCCCCTCCGGAGCCCTTGCCGAACGAGGCGGAGGGCGACCGGCGTGTCGCCCTGTACCCCGTGCCGCAGCACGGCGGGGAGGGGCCCGGGGGGCAGGGCAGGGCGGCGGCGCTGCCGGTCGGGGTGCCCGTCGCCCCCGCGCTCCCCGCGCCACTCGAACTCCAGCGCGCATTACGGCCGTTGCAGGGGTACCGGAGCGCCGCGCCCCCGCTCAGGTCGGTGCTCGACGAGACGGCGACGGCGGAGCTGAGCGCCCGGGCCGGGGGACTGGTGCTGCCCGTCTTCGTCGCCGTGACCCGGGCCGACGCACGCCTCCAACTCGTGATGGACGCCTCGTCGTCGATGCGGGTGTGGGACCGGATGTTCGCCGAACTGGAGCAGGTCTTCGCGCAGTTGGGAGCCTTCTGGGACATCCAGGTGAGCCATCTGCACCAGGGCCCCGACGGACGGCCGGCCGTCAGCCGCCGTCCCGAGCCCCACACCGCCCCGCTGCACTCCGCCGACCGGCTGAGCGATCCGACGGGACGCCGCATCACCCTGCTCGTCAGCGACTGCGCGGGCCCCTTGTGGCGCAGCGGCCACGCCCACCGGCTCCTGCACCATCTGTCCCGGCAGGCCCCCGCGGCCGTGCTGCAGCCGCTGCCGCAGCGCATGTGGAGCCGCACCCGGCTTCCGGTCACCTACGGGGAGCTGACCCGTGGCGAGACCCTGGGCGGCGCCGCCGCGCTCCGGGTGCGCACCACGGCCGGTCCGTCCCCCGAGGCCCGGCGCGGTGCCGTCCCGGTACCGGTGCTGCCGCCCGACCCGGTCGCCCTCGGCTCCTGGGCGCGGCTGCTGTCCGGGGCGGGCGCGGGCCCGGTGGCCGGCGCCGTCGGCTGGGTACGCGCCGACCAGCCGCCCGCGCCCGCCGCGCGCCCCGGCCGCCGCCCGTCCGCCCTCGAACTGGTCAGCCGGTTCCGCTCCACGGCATCCCCGGCCGCGGGCAGGCTCGCCGGCTACCTCGCCGCGGCGCCGCTGTGCCTGCCGGTGATGCAGCTGGTGCAGCGGACCATGCTGCCCGACTCCGGGCCCTCCGAACTCGCCGAGGTCCTGCTGAGCGGCCTGGTGTCGCGCGCCAGGGAGGACTACGGGAGCGACGGCCTCCAGTGGTTCGAGTTCGCGCCCGGTGTCCAGGAGTCACTGCTGTCACCGCTGGGCCGGGACGAGGCCATCCTGGTCCTCAAGTACTGCTCGGAGTACATCGAGCAGCGCTTCGGCAAGGGCGGCCCCAACTTCCCGGCCCTCGCCCTGGCGCAACTGGGCGACGGAGGCCAGGGGCACCCCCACGCGCCCGGTGCCGGCTACCCGGGGGACAACGGGGACAACGGGGACAACGGCGGCGCCACCCTCGTCCCGCAGCCCTTCGCCGAGGTCGCCGCGCGCGTCCTGGAGCGCTTCATGCCCCTGCCCCGGCAGTTCGCCCTCTACGGCCGCCGGGACGGCGCGGACCCCGGCACGGAGCAGCGCACGCATGCCGCGGTCGCGCGGGCCCGCTCCCTGGTCGAGCGGTTCGACGAGGAGGGCATGGTGCAGGACCTCATCGACGCCGTGCAGTTGCTGCGGGGTGCCACGGAGCACGAGCAGGCCGCCGGCGCCGATCCGGAACTGTGGGGCGAGTACGCGCACTGCGTGCTCAGGCTGTGGGAGGTGCTGGGCGGCGCGGAACTGCTCCGGGAGGCCGAGGCGGCCGCGGACCGGGCCGTGGCGCACCCCCGTGCGCTGCGCGAGCGGGCCGTGCTCGCACGGGTGCTGCGTGCCGCCGCCACCGACCGCAGGCGCCACGGCGACCAGCGCGGCGCACTGGAACTGCTGAGGCGCGCCGACCGCGAGTACGCCGTGGCCTGTGCGGCTCCCGGCCTGGACGAGAAGGAGGCCCTGAAGCTCACTCTGGAGCGTGTGGGCGCGCTGGAGTCGCAGTGGCGTCTCGGCGGCGACAGCGCGCTGCTGCAGGGGGCGGTCGGCATGCTGGAGGCTTTCGCCGACGTCTGGCCCGACCGGCGGCACCGGCCGCCCGAACTGCCGCTCGCCCACGGCCGGATCCTGCTGCGCCTGTCCGGCGCCACCGTGGACCCCGAGCAGGCCCGCCTGTACGCGGAACAGGGGGCGCAGTCGCTGCGGAACGCACTGGAGACCGCCGGGGAGGCGCACCCCGGGGCATCCGCGGAGAGCGCGCGTGACCGGGTCCGCGTGCTCCTCGACCTGGTCGACGCGCTGCTGCGGTCGGGAGGCGTCCTGGACGACGCCCAGGCGCGCGTGGACGAGGGGCTGGCCCTGACCAGGGAGCAGGGCCTGCGCGCCGCCCTTCTGGTGCGCGCCGGACGCATCAGCGAGGCCCGCTATGCCGAGACGGGCGACCCGCGTGAACTCCAGGCGGCGGCGGACCGGTTCGCGCAGGCGGCCCGGCGCATGTCGCGGGACGCGCCCGCGCACGCCGATGTGCTCGCCGAGTGGGGCGAGGTGCTGCTGCGCAGGGCGGTGCTGGAGACGGGCCCCCGCTCGCAGGAGCCGTTGTTCCGGGCGATCCGGGTGCTGCGGGAGTGCCGCACGGAGACCCCGGCCGGCAGCCCGCACCTGGCGCACCGCCTGCTGCTGCTGGGCCGGGCACTGATGCTGCGCTACCGGGCCCGGGGGGACCGGGTCGACCTGCGCGAGGCCGAACACCTCTTCGGACTCGCCGCGGCGGAGGCGGACGATCCGCTCCTGGCGGCCCGCTGCCGGCTGGAGGCCGGCCAGGTCCGGTTCGAGGCGTACCAGAGCCTGGGGCGCCCCTCGCGCCTGGACGAGGCCGTCGACGCGTTCCGGGCCGCCGCCGAGGCGGCCCGTGAGGCGGAGCAGGAGGCGGAAACGGACCGCCGTCGTCAGGAGGCCGTGGAACTGGGCGCGCAGGCGCACCACTGGCGGGGTATGTCCTACGAGGCGGCGATGCGTCCACGTGCCGCCCGTGAGGCGTACCGGGCCGCCCGGGCGGAGTGGTCGAGGCTGCCGGACGGCAGCGTGACCAGGGGCGAGCCGACGGCACGGCAGACGGCTCAGCGGCTGGCGGAGCTGGAGTAGCGGGGCGGATTCGGGAGAGAGGGATGTGGGATGGGCGTACGGGATGAGGCCGCTTCCGGGGTGGGTCCGGACCGGGCCGGGGAGCCGCTGCCGGACCTGCTGGGGCTGGACCTCGAGGAGCTGAGGACGATGCGGCATCCGGTGCTGCGCGAGGTGCTGGCCGACCTGCGGGAGCGGGCGGCACAGCCGAGCGAGATGCTGTGGGGGTTCAACAACGCCTTCTGAGCCGACAGGACCGTAGGCCAGGGATATCACTTTCGGTCGAATTCATTGCTCAACCGGTCAACTTCGAACGCCGCCCGTTTGTGTTCCCCCTTGGGCAGGCATGTGCTCCCCTACGGGTGGGGGCCGTGCCGCGGTGGTCGTACCACCGGAGCGCGAGCCGTACGGCATGGGGGTGCTGGAGTGTCGCCACAGGCCGCTCCCGGGCGGATCCCCGAAGGGCCCTTCCCCTTCCGGCAGTTCATCGTGAAGGTGCACGGCCGCTGCAACCTCGCCTGCCGGTACTGCTACCTGTACGAAGGCCCCGACCACGGCTGGCGCGACCGGCCCGCCGCCGCCACGGCCGACGTCCTCGACCGCACCGCGCACCGCATCGCCGAACACGCCCGCGGCCACGGCCTGACGGCGGTGTCCCTGGTCCTGCACGGCGGTGAACCGCTCCTGGCGGGCGCGGACACGCTGGGCCGCTTCACCGGCCTCGTACGCGACCGGGTCCCGGCCGGCTGCGCCGTCCACCCGACCGTGCAGACCAACGCCACCCTCCTCACGGGGAGGCGCATGTCCGCGCTCGCCCGGCACGGCATCCGTGTCGGCATCAGTCTCGACGGGGGACTCGCCGCCCACAACGCACGACGCGTGGACCGGTCCGGCCGCCCCTCCTGGCCGGCCGCCTCGCGCGGGGCGCGCCTGGTCGCGGACCGGTTCCCGCAGTCGTACGCCGGAATCCTCACGGTGGTCGACCCGGCACTCGACCCGCTGGAGACCTACGGCTCCCTGCTCGCCCTGCGTCCGCCGGCCCTGGACCTGCTGCTGCCGCACGGGAACTGGTCGGCCCCGCCACCACACCTGGACGGCACCGGCACCCCCTACGGCGACTGGCTGTGCGCCGTCTTCGACCGCTGGTGGGGGGCGGGGCGACGGGAGACCCGGGTCCGGCTCTTCGAGGAATGCCTCGCGCTGCTGCTGGGACTGCCCGCCGCCACGGAGTCACTGGGCCTCGCGCCCTTCGACGCGGTGGTGATCGAGACGGACGGGTCCATCGAACAGGTCGACTCCCTCAAGTCGGCGTACGCGGGGGCCGCGGAGACGGGCCTGGACGTCTTCCGGCACGGCTTCGACGAGGCCCTGCGCCATCCCGGCGTGGCGGCCCGGCAGGCGGGCGCCGCCGCGCTGGCGGCACAATGCCGGGCCTGCCCCTTGCTCACCGTCTGCGGTGGCGGCCACTACGCCCACCGCTACCGTGCCGGACACGGCTTCGTGAATCCCTCCGTGTACTGCGCCGACCTGCAACGACTCATCCGCCATGTGGCGAAGCGGCTCGCCGGCCAGGCAGTGCCGGCACCCCGGGCGCCCGCCCCATGGGAAGGGAGCACCCCGTGATACTTCCGGCGGTCCCCGACCGGGCCCTCGCCGAACTCGGCCGCACCGAAGGCGGCCCCGACACGCTGGCGCTCCTGGTACGCGACCAGGACACCCGGCGGCTGCTGATGCTGCGCGCCGTTCTCGACGCCGTCGACGGGGCGGACACGGCACTGTGCCCGGCCGCGGCTCGGCGGCGGGTGGTGGAGGACTGGGCGCTGCTGGCCGAGGCGGACCGGGCGGGGCCCCGGGAGAGCGACGGGCCGGGGCCGCACGGGAGCACGACCGGGGGCGCGACCCGGAGCACGACCCGGAGCACGACCGGGAGCACGGCCGGGGGCGCGACCCGGAGCACGACCGGGAGCACGACCGGGGGCGCGGGCGAGGGCATGGGCGTGGGCGCCGGGGGCGGGCGGTTTTCCGCGCCCGGCCCCGCGGATCTCCCCGGCGGGCCCGCGGACACCCGCCATCGCTCGCCCGCTCGCGCACGGCTCCTGCATCCGCTGGTCGGCCCCTGGGCCGCACGCTGCCTGCGCGGCCTGGACACGGAGACGGAGCCGCCGACGCGGGAGCGCACACGGGAACTGCGGCGCGACCTCGCCCACCTGAGCGCACTCGCGGCGGCGGCCGCGGCCCGCGCCGGGATCTCCTTCACGGTGCGGCTGACGGCGCGCGGCGGGGTGCTCACCCTGCCGTCCCTGGGGGCGCTGCACACGGTGGAGTCCGGGGACGCCCCGGTCGAGGTCCGCCACCGGCGCGGTCACCTGACGCTGTGCCAGCGGGGCGGCGCCGACGTCGTGGTCCACCTGGAAGGCGGCATCGGCGCCTGGTCGGGGGCCCCCTCCTGGACGCCCGCGTACGCGCTGCCCGGCCTGGTGCCGGGCAGCGCGCCGATGCCCCTGGACGACACCGATCCGTACCGCACCGTGCCCGGCGGGCCGCGCTACCGGGAGATGAGCCCGGCGGCGACACCGGACGACGGGGAACGCAAGCGGTGGGTGCAGGCGTGGACGGGAACCGCCGGGGCCCTGCTGCTGGGCGGAGAACAGCGGGTCATGGAGACCGCCGGCCTGCTTCGGTGCCTGGTGCCGCTGGCCGCGCCGCCCGCCTCGCCCGCGGGCAGCGACGGCGTCGGGTACTGCAGCGCCACCAGGCGTGAAGCGTTCGGCGCCGTGCTCAGCAGTCCCCCTCCGACGCCGCCCGCCTTCGCCGCGACCCTGGTCCACGAGATCCAGCACACCAAACTCGCGGCGCTCGCGGAGATGGTGACCCTGCATTACGCGGGCCCGGAGGAGCGGTATTTCGCTCCATGGCGCCCCGACCCACGCCCCTACGACGGCCTGCTGCAGGGCACGTACTCGCATCTGGCCCTGGCGGACTACTTCCAGCGCTGCGCCCGTTCCGCCCCCGGCCGGACCGAACAGGAGAGCGCATGGGCGCTGTACGCCCGCTACAAGGAGCAAGTGGGTGCCGCGCTGCCCACGCTGGTCGCATCGGCCGACCTGACCGACCGGGGGCGCGCCTTCGTGGACCAGATGGTCGCCACGTACGAGCGGATCGCCGCCTTCCCGGCCCCCCGGGGACACGCGGCGCGTGCGGCCGCCTACGTGAAGGCCGCCCGCACGCTGTGGCTGCAGCGGCACGGGCGGTTGCGCCGGACGCGTGAATGAGGTTGCCGGAACAGGTGATGCCCGCCGCGCCCGCGGGAAAGGATGCCAACCGCGGAGCGCAAGTATGGAGCAGACCAGTCCGTGCCTATGCGGCACCGCGCCCAGGTTCTACTATGACGCACGGGGAGGCCGCTGCATGTCTGGAGCTCGTACGCCGGTCGGATCAGCCGAGAAAGGGGCCGCGAGGCAGACCGTCACGATCAGCTTCGCCGGGTTCAACCGGGCCTGGGCGGCCTGGATCGGTGACCGGCTGGAGCGCCGTGGGCTCCGCGTCGTGTATCTGCGCTGGGACTCCCCGGCCGAGATCCCCCTGGAAGACCTCCTTCGCGACCTCAAACTCTCCGAGGGACGCATCCTCATCATCGTCAGCGAGTGGTACTTCCAGCTCGGGCCGCGCACCCACGACGAGTGGAACGCGGCCCTGCGCACGGTCGTGGCACCCGACCCCGCCCGGTTCGCCGCCGTCTCGGTCACCACGGCGCCGGTGCCCACGGCCGCCGCCGTGCTCGCCCCGACGGACGTGACCAACATGGGTGCCGACGAGGCCGAGCGGCGCCTGCTCGACCGGCTGGACCTGCCGACCGACCCGCTGCCCGAATCCGCGAACGGCGCACGGCGCGGGCCGCGTTTCCCCGCCGCCATGCCGGAGGTCTGGGGCGGCGTCCCGCGCCGCAACACACGCTTCACGGGCAGGGAGTCCCTGCTGAACGACGCCTACCACCTCCTCCAGGGCGCCGAGCCGGGCGCGGGCGTGGTGACGATGCACGGCATGTCGGGCGTGGGCAAGACACAACTCGCCGCCGAGTACGTGTACCGGTTCGGCTCCGAGTACGACGTGGTGTGGTGGGTCAACGCCGAGAACAGGGTCAGCTACCGCCGCCTCCTCGCCGAACTCGCCCCGAAACTGGGACTGGAGACGGGTCAGGAGTACGGCGAACGCCTGCGTGCCGTCCGTGACTCCCTGCGTCGCGGTGTCCCGTTCGCACGCTGGCTGCTGGTCCTGGACGGCGCGGACGAGCCGGACCAGATCTGGGACCTGGTGCCGACGGGCCCCGGCCACGTACTGATCACCTCACGGAACCCGGAGTGGAGCGAGCACAACAGCAGACTGCTGGAAGTGCCCGTCTACGAGCGCTACGAGTCCGTGGCCTTCATCCGCCGTCGCGCACCGCGGCTCACCGAGGCCGAGGCCGACCAGCTCGCGGAGGCCCTGGAGGACCTGCCGCTGCTGCTGGACCAGACGGCCGGCTGGCTCAACGACTCGGACCTCTCGGTCGAGGAGTACATCGGACTGCTGGAGGGCGGCATCGACCAGGATGTGGTCAAGGTATCGGCGGACTTCCCGCTCGCCTTCCAGACGGCGTGGTCGATACTGCTGAACAAGCTGCGTGAGACGGTCCCGGAGTCCGTGGACCTGCTGCGTCTGTGCACGTTCTTCGCGCCCGGCTTCATTCCCGTGCGGCTCCTGAAGGAGATGCCGCACGACGAACTGCCCGAACAGATCGCCGGACTGCTCAACGACCCACTGCTGTGGAACAAGGCGATCAACCAGCTGCGCCAGTACTCCGTGGTCCGCCTGGAGTCCCACGACACGACCTCCGACGACACGGCGGCCTCGGGCGAGTCGCTGTACCTGCACCGCATGGTGCACCAGATCGTCCGCAAGGACATGCCGGACGAGGACCGCGAGGAGTTCATCGAGGTCGTGCGCCGGGCGCTGGCGGCAGCGGACCCGCGCAGGCCGACGGACCCGGAGCTGTGGTCCGCGTACGCGGAGATCGTGCCGCACCTCGAGTACGCGGAGGTGCTCAACAGCACCGACCCGACCGTGCAGCGTCTGGTCTTCAACTGCCTTCGCTACATGTTCTTCTCGGGCGAGTACCAGGCCGGGATCAAGCTCGGTGAACGTGCCCTGGAGACCTGGCGGTCGCTGCTGGGGGAGACGCACCCGCGGATCTGGGAGCTGACCTACCACTACGCCAACCTGCTGCGCGCGGCCGGCGAATACGGTCGCACGGAGGCCATCGAACGCGTCGCGGTCGATCACCTGAGAGAGGAGCGCGGTCCGCAGGACCTGGAGCATCTTCGCGCGGCCGGAGGGCTCGCCGCCGACCTGCGCGGCCTGGGCCGCTACAACGAGGCGTTCGAACTGTCCCAGTGGATCCTGGCGGCGTATCGCGAACTCCTGGGCGAGCAGGATTCACGCACCCTCAACGCCCAGAACAACCTCGGCGCCACACTGGTGCTGCTGGGCCGCTACGAAGAGGCCCTCGACCTGGACAGGCAGACCATGGAAGCGCGGCGTCTTCTGCTGCGGGCACGCCATCCGTGGACCCTCTATTCGGAGTTCGCCTACGCGACCGATCTGCGCCTGCTGGGCCGCTACCCGGCAGCCGAGTCGATCCAGGCGAAGAACGTGAGAGAGTTTCTCAATGTGATGGGGTCCAACAACCCCTACACGCTGAAGGCCCAACACAACCTCGCGTTGTGTCACTACCGCGGTGGCGACCGTGAGAAGGCGGGCCCGCTCCTGGCCCGTGTGCTGGAGCGGGCGGAGCGCGTCTTCGGCGAAACCGATCCGAACACGCTCATCTTCGTCACCAGTCAGAGCTGCTTCGCCCGGGAGAACGGCGACATCGACCAGGCCCGTGAGCTCAGCGAGGCCGTCGTCGCCCGTTACGAGATGATGCTGGGCGATGGGCATCCCTTCGTCGCCGGTGTCCGGGCCAACCACGCTCTGGTCCTGCGCGGTGTGGGCGAACGCGAGCAGGCCCACGCCCTCATGGAGCAGTCCCTGGCCGACATGACCGCGGCCGTGGGCGAGAGCCATCCCTGGACCCTGGGCTGCGCCATCAACGCCTCGGCCCTGCGCAGCCTGGTCGGTGACCCCGAGTCGTCGGCCGAGCTGAGCAGGGCGACGGTCACGCGGGCGACCGAGGTCCTGGGCCGTACGCACCCCATGACGCTCTCCGCGCGCGTCGCCCATGCCGCCGATCTCCGGGCGCTGCGGGACCGGAGGCAGGCCGAGAAGGTCGAACAGGAGGCGCTGTCGGACCTGGCGGCGACGCTGGGCTCGCAGCATGTCCACACGGTCTCGGCCCGCGCCCGCAACCGCCCGTACTGGGACTTCGAACCCCAGACGGTCTGACCGAACCGCAGCCGGGCCCGGTGCGCATAACCCCCGACGCACCGGGGAAGGACCCATGTCTCTCAACATGGCTGCAACGCACGGGAGTTGACTCAAGGGGGACGTGTGGTGATCTTAGTGGGGCCCGTCCCGGCGGGAGCGGACGGGCCCATTCCCATCGAGGTGGCGGCGGACCTCGGGCCGGATTCCCCACCCGACGGCCTCGACCTCGTGTACGGAGACGAGGAGACCAGGGACACGGCCGCCCACCGCGTCGTCCAGGTCGCCCGGGACGCCTACACCGACGGGCTGGACCTCGCCCGGCGCTGCGCGGCCCAGGCGGTACGGCGTTTCGGGGAGCTCCAGGAGGGCGTCCGGCCGGACGAGATCGAGATGCAGCTCTCCATCAAGGTCGACGCCGGTGTGGCGGCCCTGGTCAAGAGCGGGGCGGAGGCACAGCTCCAGATCACCTTCAGGTGGCGGACGGCCGCCGCGCCGGGGGATCCGGCGCCGGGCCCGGAAGGCGCCGTCTCGTGAGCCGCGCCACCGGAGAGGTGCACATCCTGCCGTACAGCCGTGTCGTGGGCCAGGACGAGCTGAAGCTGGCGCTGGAACTCAACCATGTCGTGCCCCGCATCGGAGGCGTGCTCATGGCCGGCCCCCGCGGCACCGCCAAGTCCACCCTCGTACGGGCGTTCGCCCTGATGGCCCATGACGAGCTGCCCGTCACCCTTCCCATCAACGCCACCGACGACCGCGTCCTCGGCGGCTGGGAACTGGACGCCCTCATCCGGGGCGAGCCGCGTCCCCAGCCGGGCCTCCTGGAGGACGCCCACGAGAAGGGTCTGTTGTACATCGACGAGGTGAATCTGCTGGACGACCACCTCGTCAACATCATCCTCGACGTCGTCTCGACCGGAGTGCTGTCCGTGCAGCGTGAAGGTCTCGCCACCGCCAGGCACCTGTCCTTCGGGCTCGTCGGCACCATGAACCCCGAAGAGGGCGGTCTGCGGCCCCAGCTGCTCGACCGCTTCGGGCTGATGGTCACCGCCGGGCAGCTGGACGTCGAGGCGCGCCACCGCATGATCCGCACGGTGCTGGACTTCGAGGAGGAACTGGCCGGGGAGGAGTCCGGCTGGCTCGCCGCGGCCGCTCGGGAGGACCGCCGGACGCGTACGCGTCTGGAGACCGCCCGGGACCGTGTACCGCGGGTCCGTGTGCCCGACGAGGTCGTCCGGTTGTGCGCCGAGGCGGCCGAGCGGGTGGACGCCGTGGGCCAGCGCGGCGAGATCGTGGCCACGCTGGCGGCCCGGGCCCTCGCCGCACTGGAAGGCGCGGACCAGGTAGAGCGCGTCCACCTGCGGCGGGTGCTGCCCATGGCGCTTCGGCACCGGCGGCCGGAGACCGCCCACGGCGGCACCTTCGACTGGGGGCCGGACGAGCAGGCCCGTATCAAGGATCTCTTCGAACCCCTCTGACCCGCCCGGTCACGCATCATGGCATCCGATCTGCCGAAGGGCTTCGCCGTGTCCGAACCCAGCGCGCCCGAGGAACCCGACGACCTCGCCCGGCGGCTGGCCCGCGCCCTGGTCTGCGCAGCGGCCGAACCCGCCCTGTCCGGGGTGCTGCTCCTCGACCTCGATCCCCGGCTCATGGACTCCGTGGCACAGCTGTTCACCCGGATCGTCACCGGCGCGGGGGTCCTGGACCGCTCCGGGCCCGAGCAGGTCCCGCTCATGCTGGGCGCCGCCACCCGTGACGAGGATCTCTGGGTCCGGCCGCGGCTGCGGCGGGAACCCGACGGCATCGCGTTCCGCATCGAGCCGGGCCCGCTCGTCGGGGCGGACGGCCGTCCCGGTCCCCCGCCGGTGGTCGTGGTCCCCGACCTGGCCCGGCTGAGCGTCGCGGGGATGCGCGCGGCGGTCCAGCTCCTCGGCGCGGACGTCGCCGTGGTCGAGCACACCGGTCTGCGCCAGGTGGCCCGCCCCCGGGCCCGCTGGCTGGCGGCCTGCCGTTCGGCCGACGCGGGACGGCTCAGCCCGCACCTGCTGGACAGGTTCGCCGTCCGGCTGCCGGCCGCCGCCCTGCGGCTGCCCCCGGCCGACCACCTGCTGGCGACCCTGCCGGCCGGCTGGCGCACCGCCGCCGCGCGGGGCGTTCCGGCCGCCCGGGTCACCGACGAAGCCCTCACACGCATGCCGGAGTTCCTCGGGCCGGACGCCGGCGTCCGCAGGGAACTCGCGCTGGCGAGGCTGGCCCGCACCCTGGCGGCACTGGACGGCGCACCCGCGGCCCTGGCCCGCCACTGCGACGCCGCCGCCCTGCTCATGGGACTGACCACGGCGGACGCACCGCACCCCGGCGACGGGGACTCCGGTGCGGCGGATCCCTCGCCGTTGGCCCAGCACCCCCGCCCGGCATCCCGCCCCGTGCCACGGCGCGGGGACGGCGCACCGCCCGGCGACCGGCCGCGCCCCGAGGACGGCGAGCCGCTCCTGGAGAGCGAGCCGCCCGAAGGAATCGGCACGGGCGAGGGCCGGACCCCCGTGGTGCCGGCCACCCCGTACCCCGAGGACGAGGCGGAGGTGCTGCGTGACTTCGCCCCCTTGCGCAACCCCTGGCAGCGCAGGCGGGGAGCCGCCTCCGCGCGCGGAGTCGCGGTGGGGACCCGGCGGGCGAGGGACCTGCGCGACCTGGCCCATGTGCGCACCGTGCGGGAGGCCGCCGTACACCAACGCGTCCGGGGAAACCGGCGGTTCACGGTGTCGCCCGTCGACCTGCACAGCTACGTCCGTGTCGGCACCCCCGAACGCATGCTGGTCCTGGTCCTGGACCACACCTGCCGGGCCGACGACTGGGACTGGCAGGACGCGCTCACGCCGTTCCTCCAGTGGGCGTACACCGGGCGGGCCGCGGCCCAGGTCGTCGAGGTCGGCAGCGCTCAGGCCCGGGACGAACTGCGGGCCGAGTCCTTCGCCGTGCGCAGCGTTCTCGACCCCAGGGTGCTCGCCGCGCTCTACCGCCCGGCCGGCCGGGCCACACCGCTCGCGCACGGCATCGAACAGGCAGCCCAGGCGCTGCGCCGTGCCTTCCGGCAGCACGGGAGCGCCCTGGCGGAGGCATGGCTGGTCGTCGTCACGGACGGGCGCGGCAATGTCCCGCTGCGGGCCAGCCACACCGGCCGGCTGAGCGGCCCGGTGGCCGCGACGGGCGTCGAGGACACCTTCGAGGCCGCGGCACGCATCGGCGCCATCGACCGGACCAGGCTGCACGTCGCCGTCGTGGACGCGGCCCGGGAGCCCTACGGGGACCTGCCGTTCACGCTGGCCGAGACCTTGGGCGGGAGCGTCGTCGAGGGACGGCCCGTCCAGCGGACCCGAACCACCGACGAGGGGGCCGCCGGTGAACGGTGACCCGCAGCGCGCCGCCCGCTGGCTGACCGGGGCAGCCACCGTCATGCGTCGCGGTGCCCTGCCCGGCCTGAGGCCCGCCGCCCGCCGCGAACCCGCCTCCCTGGGGCAGCTGCGCCGCTCGCACGAACCGCCCTCCGGTCTCGGGGGCAGCGAGGCCCGCCCGGTGGCCCGCCTCGACGAGGGTTTCGCGGTGCTCCGCGTGGCGAGGGCCGAGTCGGGGGACGGGCAGGAGGCGTACGCGCTCCACGGCTGGTGCGGCGAGCTCGCCCTGACCTGCTCGGCCGGCCCCACCCGTCTCGTCGCACCGGCCGTCAGCCTCGGCAACGTCAGCGGCGACGGCGAGTACCCCTCGGAGATTCTGCGGGGCATCCAGCTCTGGTCCGGCAACCAGCCGGAACTCGCCCGCTGGATCAACCGGATCCGGGCCCGGCACGGTGACACGCTGCGGCTCGTGGTCTGGGACGACACGGGATACGAGCTTCCCTGGGAGCTGTTCTGGGTGCCGGCCGACACCGAACGCGGCCTGGAGGGCGGGCCGCTGGGCGCACGGCTGGTCCTGGTCCGCTGGACCACCGTGCACGACGCCGGCCAGGACCTGCCGCGCGAGAGAGGCGAGTGCCACGGGCGGGTGCTCAGCTACCTCCACAAGGACATGGCCGGCGACGGACGGGTCTTCGCGCGGTACGCCCACCAGTCGCACAAGGAGATGACGCCGTTCCTCGCGGCGCTCGACGCACCCGTCGACCACACCGGTCTCGTCTACATGGGCTGCCACGGCACCTACGGCCCGACCGTCCCGCGCCTGTCGCTCGGCGACCGCACCTGGGCCGAGTTCAACGGCCAGCCCATGGGGGTGCTGGACGTGGACCGCTCCCTCGTCTGCCTCAACGCCTGCCACTCGGGGCGCTTCGTGAGCAACAGGGCCCAGGGGGAGTACGCCCTGCGCGGTTTCGCCGAGCTGTTCCTGCGCAAGGGGGCGGGCGGCTGCATCGTCACCGCGGGGAAGGTCGGAGACCACGAGGCACGCAGGCTGGTGCGCCGCCTGGTGCACGAGGTGGCCACGCACCCCCGGCAGCCCGTCGCCGAGACCCTGCGGTCGTTCCGGGCCCGGGCGGTGGACGACTTCGGCCCCCTGACGGCCATCCCGACCACGCGCAACGACGACGGACAGGTCGACCGGGTGGGCCAGAAACGGGTGCTGCGCCTGCTGTACGCCTTCATGTTCCACTACTACGGGCATCCGCTCACCACGCTGCGCCTGGTGACGCAGGACGGACAGAGCGCCGGGGGAGGGGCCGGACGGTGAACGGAGACCAGCACCCCCTGATGATCGAACCCGAGGTGGCCTGGCCCCGCGAGGCCGAGACGGAGTGCGACTACCTGGTCACCGTCGACCTGCGCGGCCCTCTCCCGGGACCGGACGGCGCACCCGCGAACTGGCCGTACTCCGTCGAGGAGTTCACCTTCACCGTCGCGCTCGACGGGTCTCCCTCCTTCGTCTGCACGGCACTCGACGAACCGAGCGTCGTCCTGCACCGATTCGGCGGCACGTACGGGGCGGCGCGCTTCCGCGTGTCGACGACCGGGGAGACGGGCCCGGCATCCCTGTGGCTGACCATCAGCAACCAGTGGGGCGTGCCCGTGCGCAAGGCGGAACTGCGGTCCGAGATCCGGGGGCGGCAGCCGGGGCGGGCTCCCGCCGCGAAGCTGGTGGACGTCGTGCGGGAGCGGACGACCGCCGAGACGAGGCTGCCGGCACCGCCCGCTGCCCCCGTGCGCCCGCGGCCCCGGCCGCCCGGCGGGCGGAGCGGTCCGGAGCGAAGCGGTCCGGTGCGAAGCGGTCCGCCCGCCCCGCTCCCGGTGCGCCGGCCGCTGCGCACCGGCCCCCAGACGGTCACGATCAGCCACGCCGGATTCAACCGGGCCTGGGCGGCCTGGATCGGGGACCGCCTGAAGCGGCACGGTCATCGCGTCGTCGACCAGCGCTGGGATCCGCCCGGCGGGCCGCCCTTGGCGGACCTCCTCGGAGAACTGCTGCACGCGCCCGGCCCGGTACTGCTGGTGCTGAGTGAGCGGTACTTCGGGGCGGGGGCGAGGTCCCCCGAGGAGTGGAACGCGGCCCTGTACGAGGTGGCCGTCCCGAACCCGGACCGTTTCGCCGCCGTGTCGCTGACGCCTTCCGGGCTGCCGGAGGCCGCGGCGGTCCTGGGCCCGGCCGGTCTGTACGACCTGTCCGAGTCCGAGGCCGAGCAGCGGGTCCTGGAGGTTCTCGGGCTGCCCTTTGGCCCCCCGCGGGAGTCCGGCGACGGCGCCCACCAGGAGGGCCCCCGTTTCCCGGCGGAGGCCCCGCGGGTGTGGGGCGGCACACCGCGCCGCAATCCCGGCTTCATGGGCCGTGACGCGCTCCTGGGGGAGACCCGCCGCCTTCTGGAGCGCGAGCGGGGAACCGTGACCCTTCAGGGCATGCCGGGAGTGGGCAAGACCCAGCTCGCCGCCGAGTACGTGTACCGGTTCGGCTCCGAGTACGACGTGGTGTGGTGGGTGAGCGCGGACGACCGGACCTCCGCGCGGCAGCGGCTCGCCGAACTGGCCCCGGCGCTGGGGCTGTCCACGGGCGCGGAGTACGGGGAGCGGCTGCGGGCCGTGCGGGAGGCACTCGGCCGCGGGGAGCCCTACGCACGCTGGCTGCTGATCCTCGACGGCGCCGACGAGCCGGACGAGATCCAGGACCTGGTGCCGGAGGGAGAGGGCCACGTCCTGATCACGTCCCGCAATCCGGGGTGGCAGGGCCACGGCAGCGCACTGCTCGAAGTGCCGGTCTACGACCGTGCCGAGTCGGTCGCCTTCGTCCGCCGCCGGGCACCGCGGCTGACGGACGCCGAAGCCGGGCGGCTGGCCGAGGCACTGGAGGACCTGCCGCTCCTGCTGGACCAGAACGCGGCCTGGCTGCAGGACTCCGGCATGTCCGTCGACGAGTACCTGGAACTCCTGAGCGCCGGTCCGGGGCTGACGGGCACGACGGTGTCGGCCGACTTCCCGCTCACCTTCCGCACCGCCCTGTCCATCCTGGTGGACAGGCTGGGCGAGAGCTGCCCGGAGTCCGTCGTCCTGCTGCGCCTGTGCACCTTCTTCGCACCTGGCTCCGTGCCCGTGCACCTGCTCCGCGAGATGCCCGCCGACGACCTGCCCGAGTCCGTGTCGGGACTTCTGAGCGATCCCCGCGTGTGGGACAGGGCGATCGGCCAGTTGCGCCAGTACTCCGTGGCCCGCCTGGAATCCCACGAGTCGAGCCCCTCCACGGGGCACCTCTATCTGCACCGGATGGTGCACCAGGCCGTCCGCACCGACATGCCCGACGAGGAGCGAGGGGTGTTCGCGGGCGTGGTGCGCCGCGCTCTCGCCGCAGCCGATCCGCGGCGGCCCGCCGACCCGGACGCCTGGCCCCGCTACGGCGAGATCGTCCCGCACCTGGAGTACGCGGACGTGCTCGGCGGCACCGACCCGGCCGTCTCCACCCTGGTCCTGAACTGCCTGCGCCACCTGTACCTTTCGGGCGAGTACGGCACCGGTGTCCGGTTCGCCGAGCAGGCGCTGACCGCCTGGCAGGAGCGCTTGGGCGCCCACGCCGAACTGCTGTGGGACCTGGGCCACCACTACGCCAACCTCCTCAGGGCGTGCGGTGACTACGAGCACAGCGAAGCCGTCAGCCGTACGGCGGTGGAGCAGTACCTGGCGGTGAGCGGCCGCCGGAACCTCGGGTATCTCCGTGCGGTCGGCGGCCTCGCCGCGGACCTGAGGGCACTGGCCCGTTACGACGAGGCCCTCGCCCTCTCCCAGGAGGTCGTGGAGGGCTACGAGGAACTCCTCGGGGCGGCCGAGCCGCGCACACTGTCGGCCCGGAACAACATGGCGGTGTCGCTGCGGCTGCTCGGCCGGTACGGCGATGCCCTCACCACCGACCGGCGGACGCTGCAGGACCGCCGGCGGATACTGGGAGCCCGGGACGTGTGGGCTCTCTTCTCGGCGATCTACTGCGCCACGGACCTGCGCCTCCTGGGCCGCTACTCCGAGGCCGCACAGCTTCAGGAGCAGAACCTGGCCCTGCACCAGGAGGTGCTGGGCCCCAGCCACCCGCAGACCCTGCGGGCCGAGCACGACTTCGCCCTGTGCCTGTACCGCGGCGGCGACCGGGAACGGGCCGGGCCGCTCTTCGCCCGCGTGCTGCGCCGCGCGGAACGGGTCCTGGGCGACACGGACCCGCTCACCCTGCTCCTCGCCACCAGCCAGAGCTGCTTCGCCCGTGACCACGGCAGCCTCGACGAGGCCCGTCTGATCAGCGAGTCCGTCGGCACACGCTACGAACGGCTGCTGGGGCCGGCACACCCGTACACCGCCGGAGCCCGCGCCAACCACGCCCTCGTCCTGCTCCGGCTCGGCGCGCCGGAGCAGGCCCGCGCCCTTGCCGAACGCTCCCTGGCGGACCTGACGGCCGCGGTGGGGGAGGACCACCCCTGGACCCTCGGCTGCGCCGTCAACGCCTCGGCGCTGCGCACCGCCGTCGGCGACCCCGAATCCGGGGCCGCCCTCAGCCGGCGGACGGCCGCCGGCGCCGGCGGCCGGCTCGGTGGCCGGCATCCTCTGACGTTGTGCGCACGCATCGCGCTCGCCGCCGATCTCGGGGAGCTGCGCCGGCACCGGGAAGCGGAGCAGATCGAGTCGGAGGCCCTGGCCGCGCTGACCGCTGTTCTCGGAGCGCGGCACCCGCAGACCGTCGCGGCGCGGAAACGGCTGCGCCCGTACTGGGACTTCGAGCCGCAGACGACCTGAGACCCGGGCTGCCCCCGGACGCCCCGGGACGCCCCGGGTATGCCGAAGGGCCCGGCCCGGGAAAACCCCGGACCGGGCCCTTTCGGCTCTGCCGATCCTGCCCGGAGGCTTACGCCTCGAACACCTCGCGCACCAGCTGCTCCTGCTCCGCCTGGTGCCGCTTCGCGGAACCGACGGCCGGGGAGGAGCTGTGCGGGCGGGAGATCCGGCGCAGGCGCTCGCCCGCCGGGATGTCCGCGCCGACCGCCAGGTCCAGGTGGTCGATGAGGTTCAGGGCGATGAACGGCCAGGCGCCCTGGTTCGCCGGCTCCTCCTGGGCCCACAGGTACTTCTCGGCGTTCGGGTACTTCTTGATCTCCGCCTGGAGCTCGGCGCCCGCCAGCGGGTACAGGCGCTCGAGGCGGATGATCGCCGTCTCGGCAGCCGCAGCGTCCGTCACACCGCGCTTGCGGCGCTCGGCGTCGAGGTCGTAGTAGACCTTGCCCGCCGTGAAGACGACCTTGCGGACCGCGGCCGGGTCCACCGACGCGTCGCCGATGACCGGGCGGAACCGGCCCGTCGTGAACTCCTCCGCCTTCGACGCGGCGGCCTTCAGGCGCAGCATCGACTTCGGTGTGAAGACCACCAGCGGCTTGTGGTGCGGGTTGTGCACCTGCCACCGCAGGAGGTGGAAGTAGTTCGACGGGAGGGTCGGCATCGCGACCGTCATGTTGTTCTGGGCGCAGAGCTGGAGGAAGCGCTCCGGGCGCGCGGACGAGTGGTCCGGCCCCTGGCCCTCGTAGCCGTGCGGCAGCAGCAGCGTCACACCGCTCGTCTGGCCCCACTTCTGCTCCGCCGACGACACGAACTCGTCCACGACCGTCTGGGCGCCGTTGACGAAGTCGCCGAACTGGGCCTCCCACATCACGAGCGCGTTCGGGCGGGCCAGCGAGTAGCCGTACTCGAAGCCCATCGCCGCGTACTCGGACAGCAGCGAGTCGTAGACGTTGTAGCGGGCCTGCTCGTCGGAGAGGTACTGCAGCGGCGTGTAGTCCTCCCCGGTCTGGCGGTCGATGATGACCGCGTGGCGCTGGCCGAACGTGCCGCGGCGGGAGTCCTGGCCGGACAGCCGGACCGGGACGCCCTCCAGGAGCAGCGAACCGATCGCGAGGGTCTCGCCCATGCCCCAGTCGATCGTGCCGTCCTCGACCATCGCCGCCCGGCGCTGCAGCTGCGGCAGCAGGCGCGGGTGGACGGTGATGTGGTCGGGGACGTTGACCTGGGACTCGGCGATCCGCTTGACGACCTCGGCGGACACGGCGGTGTCGACCTGCACCGGGAAGCCGTCCTGCGGCTCCTGCGCCGCGGACGCGGCCGGCTGCGACGTGGCCTCGCGGACCTCCGTGAAGACCTTCTCCAGCTGGCCCTGGTAGTCCTGCAGCGCCTGCTCGGCCTCCTCCAGGGTGATGTCGCCCCGGCCGATCAGCGATTCGGTGTACAGCTTGCGCACCGAGCGCTTCTTGTCGATCAGGTCGTACATCAGCGGCTGGGTGAAGGCCGGGTTGTCCGACTCGTTGTGGCCGCGGCGGCGGTAGCAGATGAGGTCGATCACCACGTCCTTGTTGAACGCCTGGCGGAACTCGAAGGCCAGGCGCGCGACGCGCACCACCGCCTCCGGGTCGTCGCCGTTCACGTGGAAGATCGGCGCCTCGATCATGCGGGCCACGTCCGTGGCGTACATCGAGGAGCGGGACGACTCCGGGGCCGCCGTGAAACCGACCTGGTTGTTGATGACGATGTGGACCGAGCCGCCCGTGCGGTAGCCGCGCAGCTGCGACATGTTCAGGGTCTCGGCCACCACGCCCTGGCCCGCGAAGGCCGCGTCGCCGTGGATCGCCACCGGCAGCACCGTGAAGTCCGTGCCGCCCTTGTTGATGATGTCCTGCTTGGCGCGCGCCACGCCCTCCAGGACCGGGTCGACGGCCTCCAGGTGGGAGGGGTTCGCGACCAGGCTCACCTTGATCTGCTCGCCGTCCAGGCCCGTGAAGGTGCCCTCGGCGCCCAGGTGGTACTTCACGTCGCCGGAGCCGTGCATCGACTTCGGGTCGAGGTTGCCCTCGAACTCGCGGAAGATCTGCGCGTACGACTTGCCGACGATGTTGGCCAGCACGTTCAGGCGGCCGCGGTGGGCCATGCCGATGACGACCTCGTCCAGGCGGGACTCGGCCGCGCTGTCGATCACCGCGTCCAGCAGCGGGATGACGGACTCGCCGCCCTCCAGGGAGAAGCGCTTCTGGCCGACGTACTTCGTCTGCAGGAAGGTCTCGAACGCCTCCGCCGCGTTCAGCCGGCGCAGGATGCGCAGCTGCTCCTCGCGCTCCGGCTTGGAGTGCGGTCGCTCCACGCGGTCCTGGATCCACTTGCGCTGCTTGGGGTCCTGGATGTGCATGTACTCGATGCCGGTGGTGCGGCAGTACGAGTCGCGCAGCACGCCGAGGATGTCGCGCAGCCTCATCATCGCCTTGCCGGCGAAGCCGCCGACCGCGAACTCGCGCTCCAGGTCCCACAGGGTGAGGCCGTGCTCGACGATGTCCAGGTCGGGGTGCTTGCGCTGGCGGTACTCCAGCGGGTCGGTGTCGGCCATGACGTGGCCGCGGACCCGGTAGGAGTGGATCAGCTCGAAGACGCGGGCGGCCTTGGTGACGTCGTCGTCGTGCGAGGCGTCGATGTCCCTGAGCCAGCGGACCGGCTCGTACGGGATGCGCAGGGCCTCGAAGATGTCGTCGTAGAAGCGGTTCTCACCGAGAAGGAGGTTCGCGACGACGCGCAGGAACTCGCCGGAGGCGGCGCCCTGGATCACCCGGTGGTCGTAGGTCGACGTGAGCGTCATGACCTTCGAGACGCCGAGCTTGTTCAGCGTGTCCTGGGACGTGCCCTGGAACTCCGCCGGGTAGTCCATCGAGCCCACGCCCATGATCACCGACTGGCCGGGCATCAGGCGGGGGACCGAGTGGACCGTGCCGAGACCGCCGGGGTTGGTGAGGGAGACCGTCACCCCGGAGAAGTCGTCCATCGTCAGCTTGCCGTCGCGGGCGCGGCGGACGATGTCCTCGTAGGCCTGCCAGAACTCGAAGAAGTTGAGCGTCTCGGCCTTCTTGATCGCCGCGACGACGAGCTGGCGGTCGCCGTTCGGCTTCACCAGGTCGATCGCCAGGCCGAGGTTGACGTGCTCCGGCTTGACGAGGGTCGGCTTGCCGTCCTTCTCCGCGAACGACCAGTTCATCGACGGCATGGCCTTGATGGCCTGGACCATCGCGTAGCCGATCAGGTGCGTGAAGGAGATCTTCCCGCCCCGGGCGCGCTTGAGGTGGTTGTTGATGACGATGCGGTTGTCGAACAGCAGCTTCACCGGGACCGCGCGCACGGACGTGGCCGTGGGGATCTCCAGGGAGGCGTTCATGTTCTTCGCGACGGCGGCGGCGGGACCACGCAGCGTCACGGCCTCGGGACCCTTGGGGGCCTCGGCGGCGGGCTCGTCCTTCTTGG
Organism: Streptomyces sp. PSU-S4-23; assembly: GCF_055632315.1. NCBI lineage: Bacteria > Bacillati > Actinomycetota > Actinomycetes > Kitasatosporales > Streptomycetaceae > Streptomyces > Streptomyces sp. PSU-S4-23. Next base: position 5,915,827 of record NZ_JBVMUU010000002.1, read on the forward strand.
GCGCGGCGGGCGCCGCGGCGGGCTTCGCGGCGGCAGGTGCGACCGGGGCGGCCGCGGCGGCGGGCTGCGGGGCGGCGGGTGCCGGGGCGGCCGGTGCCTGCGGCGCTGCGGGAGCCGCAGGAGCGACGGCCGGCGCGGCGGGCGCCGCCGCGGGTGCGGCCGGGGCCGCCGTGGTGGCGCCTGCGGCCCCCGCGGCCGCAGTACCCGCCGGAGCCGGGGTGGCAGCGGCCCCCGGCTTGTAGTCGGCGAAGAAGTCCCACCAGGCGCGGTCTACCGAATTCGGGTCCTGGAGGTACTGCTGATAGATCTCGTCGACGAGCCACTCGTTGGCACCGAACGCGGCGGCGGGATTCTTCCCGGCCTGGGCGTCGGTCGTGGTGGAACTCGAGTTACTGGGGGACTGTGGCGACACGGCGGTAACCGCCCTCTTCCGCTTCACAAGGTGATTGGACAGCGGGAATAAAGGCTACGCCTCCGGGGCCGTGAAGGTCAGGTCAGGCCGGTTCATCGTCGTGTAAGTCACATCGGAAACTGTGTTTCGGGGCTGGAAATGGCGGGAAACAAGCGAGGTTCTGGTGTGGAAGGGATGCGGCGATCCCGGCCCGGCGCGCAGAGGGCGCGGGCCTGTGCCTGATCACACGTGTCCGTCTGCAGGAACACACGTTGATCTTGTGGCTCAGGTTCGAACTTTACGTCAACCCGGCTAGGACGGTTCTCCGGGAAGGGTGACCAGGATCCGGCAGCCGCGAGGGGATTCGGCCACGCCGATCCGGCCGCCGTGCAGATCCACCGCCCAGCGGGCGATCGCCAGGCCGAGGCCCGTGCCGCCGTCACTGCCGGGCCCGTGCGGGGCGCTCACGGCGCCGCGGTTGAAACGCTCGAAGACCCGGTGCCACTCCGACTGGGGGATACCGGGGCCCTCGTCCAGCACCTCCAGCTCCAGGGAGTCCGGAGCGGCACCGCCGCGGGCCTTGACCGTCACACGGCCGTGCGGAGGACTGTGCTTGACCGCGTTGTCGATCAGGTTGGCCACGACCTGGTGGATGCGCTCCGGGTCCGCGTGCGCGGTCAGCTCCGGCGGGGAGACGTCGAGGTGCAGATGGACGTCCGTACGGGTGTGACTGCCTGAGCCCGAGGCGATGCCCCCGCGCGTGGAGGACACCATCTGCGCCTCCTTGAGGACGCCCGAGAGGTACGGCCAGACCTCGAAGCGGCGCTTTCTCAGCGGGACGACGCCGTTGTCCAGGCGCGAGAGGTCCAGCAGGGTCTCCACCAGGCGGCCGAGCCGCTCCGTCTGCTTCAGGGCCGTGCGCATCGTCTCCGGGTCGGCGGCCGAGATGCCGTCGACGATGTTCTCCAGCACGGCGCGCAGGCCGGCGATCGGTGTGCGCAGCTCGTGCGAGACGTTCGCCACCAGCTCCTTGCGCTGGCGGTCCTGGGCCTCCAGCTCGTCGGCCATCAGGTTGATCGTGCCCGCCAGGTCGCCCAGCTCGTCCCGCCGGTTGGCGCGGACCCTGCGGGTGTAGTCGCCGTGCGAGATGGAGCGGGCCACCGTGTTCATCTCGTCCAGCGGCGCGGTGAGCGAGTGCGCCACGAACTGGGTGATCAGAAGCGTGGCGATCATCGAGAACACGGTGATGAACCGCAGCTCCGTCTTGGTGTGCACCGCGATCATCGACAGACCGGTGGTGATCAGGACCGAGACGACGACGAGGATGCCCAGCTTCGTCTTGATCGAGAACGGGCGCAGTCCGCCCCAGGACGACCCCGGGTCTCTCTGCGGTGCCGCCGGCCCGCCGCTCATGGCGTCGGCGTCTCCAGGGCGTAGCCGACGCCGTGCACGGTGCGGATCCGCTCCGCGCCGATCTTGCGCCGCAGCGCCTTGATGTGGCTGTCCACGGTGCGGGTGCCGGAGGCGTCCGCCCAGTCCCACACCTCCGCGAGCAGCTGCTCGCGGGAGAGCACGGCGCGGGGCGTGTTCGCCAGGCACACGAGCAGGTCGAACTCGGTGGGCGTCAGATGGACGTCCTCGCTGCGCACGCGGACCCGGCGCTGCGCGTGGTCGATCTCCAGTTCACCGAGGCGCAGGATGCCGCTGCGCGGCGTCGCGGCGGCCAGCGCGGCCCGCTCCACCCGGCGCAGCAGCACATGCACCCGCGCCGCCAGCTCACGCATCGAGAACGGCTTGGTCATGTAGTCGTCGGCGCCGACGCCGAGCCCGACCAGCATGTCCGTCTCGTCGTCGCGCGCGGTGAGCATCAGCACCGGCACCGGGCGCTGTGCCTGCACCCGACGGCAGACCTCCAGACCGTCGAAGCCGGGCAGCATGATGTCGAGGATCAGCAGGTCGGGCTGCCATGCCTCGGCCGTGTCGACCGCCGCCGGACCGTCGCCTGCCGTTTGCACGAGGAATCCCTCGGCGCGCAAGCGGGCGGCGATGGCGTCGACGATCGTCGGGTCGTCCTCGACCACCAGAACCCGCCGCTGTGCGCCGGGGGTCGCCGTCGTGCCGTTGTGGGAGGTGTGTGTCTGCTCCATCGCCCGCCCCTGGGTTGCTTTCCGGAATCCGTGGGGTGATCCCATGACTGCGCTTGACGCTTGAATGATCCGCGTCAGGGAAGCAGCGTACGGGGAGTTACCGCGAGTCGGCTATCCAGGTCGGACAGCGAGGTGCACGACGTCGGGTACGCCCCGGGCAACCGGGACCTCTTCGGTACGCACCTGCTGGAACCCGGCATTCCAGAGGGTTCCTTCAAATTCCGGAGAGGGCTGCGCCGACCACACCGCGAGCACTCCGCCGGGCCTCAACACCCTTGCGCAGCTTGCCAGTCCGGGCTTCGAGTACAGGCTGTCGTTGTCCTTTGTGACGGTCCAGCCGGGGCCGTTGTCGATGTCGAGGCACAGTGCGTCGTACGTGTCCGATGTCTCATTGACGTAGGCGACGAGATCCGCTGCCAGCACGCGGGTGCGCGGGTCGGCGAGGGCGTCCGCGGAGAGCGCGGACAGCGGGCCGTCCAGGTGCCAGTCGATGACGGCGCGCTCGCGCTCCACGACCGTGATGCCTCCCCAGCGGGGGTCCGCGGCGGCGTGTGCGAGCGAGAAGCCGACGCCGAGTCCGCCGATCAGCAGGCCCGGGCCGGGCCGGTCGTCCAGGGCGTCGCGGGCGGCGTCGACGAGCAGCCGTTCCGAGCGCCCGTCGGAGGTGTCCATCAGGAAGCAGCCGTTCGCGATGATCTGGAGTAACCCGCCGTGGCGCCGCAGCACGACCTCGCCGTGGGGGCCCTGGCGCCGGTCCAGGACCTGGGGTGCGTCGTGGATGTCGTACCGATGAGGCATGGGCTTCATTCTGGTGACGGGGAGGCGTCGGGACGAGGGGTTTTCCCGATGGGGCACCCCGCCGAACGCCTGTGGCCCCGCCGCACGCGTGCCGCGCACGGGCTGAGACCTCGGCGCGGGCCGCCGGCGACGGCCTCACCGACGCGACCGGCACCGACGCGACCGGCGTCGATGCCGGGTGGCGCGGCGGCGTGTCCGGCGGTGGTGACGCGACGGTCGGCGTCGGCCACGGTCTCGGCGGCGCGCACGCCGTCTTGCCGCCCGGGCGGCCGCCGACGCGGCCGGCACCGATGCGACCGGCGTCGATGCGACCGGCGTCGATGCCGGGGGGCGCGGCGGCGTGTCCGGCGGTGGTGACGCGACGGTCGGCGTCGGCCACGGTCTCGGCGGCGCGCACGCCGTCTTGCCGCCCGGGCGGCCGCCGGCCACGGGCGGGCGGCCCGCACTCTTCCGGACCCCGTCGGCGCGGGAGTGCCGCGACGGCACGTCGCGGGCGCGCGGGCCGGGTCCGTGGGCGACGTGGGCCCGCGCCGCACGCCCGACCGGGCGTCGCAGGCATGAACAGCCGTTCGAGCGCAGGCCCGCCGGACGCCCAGCTCAGGTGGGAAGTCGCTGTGAATCGCGTCTGGCGTGGCGTCGGTCATGGACAGTGACCCGTGGGGCGCCAAGGGTGGGGCGTGACGGAAGGAGCGACGCGCTGTGGAACGTACGGTCTCGGCGGCTGATGCCACGCTCACGCCCCCCGGAGCGGGGGCTCGGCTGCTGGACGGCATGCCGCGCCAGCGCGTGGCGCCACCCGCCCCGGCACCCGCCGTGGCGAAGGCCCCGCGCCCCGGGACGCTCCCACGCCCCTGGCGGCTCCTGCCGACGCCCACCGGCACGCCGTTCACCTTCGGATACGCCGTCGTGCTCGTCACGACGTCCCTGTTCGCCGAGTTCGCCGACCCGTCGCTCGTGCACACCCTGTACCAGGAGTCCAGCACCGACGTGGCCCATCTGACGCACAGCCCGTTGCGGGTGCTGATCGCCAGCGCGCTGTGGATCGCCGGCGGGATGACCTCGGCGTACGCGCTCGCCTTCCCGTTCGTCCTGACGGCGCTGGAACGGCGTACGGGAGGTGCGCGCACGGCCCTCGTCTTCCTGCTCGGCCATGTGCTGGCGACCCTGGCCACCGAGGTCCCGGTGGGTCTCGCGGTGCTGGCGGGCCACCTCCCCGACAGCTCGCTGCACCGCCTCGACTACGGCATCAGTTTCGGCGTCGCGGCCTGCCTCGGCGCTCTGACGGGTCTTCTGCGGCCCGGGCTGCGCTGGACGGTGCTCGTCGGGTACGGCGGGCTGCTGCTGGAGGACCTGGTCGTGTGCACGGATCCGCTGACCGACTGGGGCCATCTGCTGTCCCTGGCGATCGGGATCGCGACCTGGCCGCTGGTACGGCAGTGGCGGCGGACGGGCCCTCGGGCCGCCGCCGCGGCCGGCTGACCCCGGCCGGCGTACGAGCGGGCAACGGCTGCCTCCCCGGCGGCCGTTCGCCCGGCCGGGCGGCCCGGCCCCCGCGGCGGTGGGCCGGGACGGTCTCGATCCGGACGGGACCCGGGCCCGCAGGGCGGCCGCTCACGCGACTCGACGGAGCGATCGCTCCTGGCGAACACCTCTTGGGGAACAATCGAATCGCGTGCTGCATTGAGTCGGCATAGCTCAACTTGACTGCCGAAGGGGAGATCATGGCTTCGACGTCCACACCGCTCACCCTGCCCGTGCTGCCGCTCGACGGCGAGGTCGTACTGCCCGGGATGGTGGTTCCGCTGGACCTGAGCGACTCCGAGGTGCGCGCGGCGGTGGAGGCGGCGCAGGCCGCCGCTCGGTCCGAGCCCGGAAAGCCCAGGGTTCTCCTGGTCCCACGCATCGACGGGACGTACGCGAGCACCGGTGTGCTCGGCACCGTCGAGCAGGTCGGCCGGCTCGCCGACGGCGACCCGGGCGCCCTCGTCCGCGGCCGCGGACGGGTGAAGATCGGTGCGGGAACCACGGGGCCGGGTGCCGCGCTGTGGGTCGAGGGGACCCGGGCCGACGAGACCGTGCCCGAGCCCCTGCCGGGACACGTGGGCGAACTGGTCAAGGAGTACAAGGCCCTGGCCACCAGCTGGCTGAGGAAGCGCGGGGCCTGGCAGGTCGTGGACCGCGTCCAGGCGATCGACGACGTCTCCGCGCTCGCCGACAACTCGGGCTACTCGCCGTTCCTGACGACCGAGCAGAAGGTGGAGCTGCTGGAGACCGCCGACCCGGTCGCCCGGCTGAAGCTCGCCACCCAGCAGCTGCGCGACCACCTCGCCGAGCAGGACGTCGCCGAGTCCATCGCCAAGGACGTCCAGGAGGGCGTCGACAAGCAGCAGCGCGAGTTCCTGCTGCGCCGCCAGCTGGAAGCCGTCCGCAAGGAGCTGCGCGAGCTGAACGGCGACACCGAGGAGGGCGAGGAGTCCGACGACTACCGCGCGCGCGTCGAGGCCGCCGATCTCCCCGAGAAGGTCCGCGAGGCCGCTCTCAAGGAGGTCGACAAGCTGGAGCGGGCGAGCGAGCAGTCCCCGGAGGGATCGTGGATCCGCACATGGCTCGACACCGTGCTCGAACTGCCCTGGAACGAGCGCACCGAGGACAGCTACGACATCCGCGGGGCCAAGGCCGTCCTGGACGCCGAGCACGCGGGCCTGGAGGACGTCAAGGAGCGGATCACCGAGTACCTCGCGGTGCGCAAGCGGCGCGCCGACCGGGGCCTCGGGGTGATCGGCGGGCGGCGCGGAGGCGCCGTGCTCGCGCTCGTCGGCCCGCCCGGCGTGGGCAAGACGAGCCTCGGGGAGTCCGTCGCGCACGCCATGGGGCGGAAGTTCGTCCGGGTCGCGCTCGGCGGCGTGCGCGACGAGGCCGAGATCCGCGGCCACCGGCGCACCTACGTGGGCGCGCTGCCCGGCCGGATCGTCCGTGCCGTCAAGGAGGCCGGGTCCATGAACCCGGTGGTCCTGCTGGACGAGATCGACAAGGTGGGCTCCGACTTCCGCGGCGACCCGGCGGCCGCCCTGCTGGAGGTGCTGGACCCGGCCCAGAACCACACCTTCCGGGACCACTACCTGGAGGTCGAACTCGACCTGTCCGACGTCGTGTTCCTGGCGACCGCGAACGTCCTCGAAGCCATTCCGGAGGCACTCCTCGACCGTATGGAGCTGGTCCGCCTCGACGGCTACACGGAGGACGAGAAGATCGTCATCGCCCGCGACCACCTGCTGCCGCGCCAGCTGGAGCGGGCGGGGCTGGACAAGGACGAGATCACGATCGACGAGGGCGCGCTGCGCAAGCTCGCCGGTGAGTACACCCGCGAGGCGGGTGTGCGGAACCTGGAGCGCTCGATCGCGCGCCTGCTCCGCAAGGTCGCGGCCCAGCACGAACTGGGGGAGCGGGAGCTGCCGTTCACGGTCCGGGACGAGGATCTGCGCGGGCTGATCGGGCGTCCGCACCATGTGCCCGAGTCCGCCCAGGACCCGGCGGAGCGGCGTACGGCCGTCCCCGGAGTGGCCACCGGTCTCGCGGTCACCGGCGCGGGCGGTGACGTCCTCTACGTGGAGGCGTCGCTGGCCGACCCGGAGACGGGCGCGGCGGGGCTGACCCTCACCGGTCAGCTCGGCGACGTGATGAAGGAGTCGGCCCAGATCGCGCTGAGCTTCCTGCGCTCCCACGGTGCCGAACTGGAGCTGCCGGTCGGCGACCTGAAGGACCGGGGCGTGCACATCCACTTCCCGGCGGGCGCGGTCCCCAAGGACGGTCCGAGCGCGGGCATCACCATGACGACCGCGCTTGCCTCGCTCCTGTCGGGCCGTCTGGTCCGTACGGACGTGGCGATGACCGGCGAGGTCTCGCTGACCGGCCGGGTGCTGCCCATCGGCGGGGTGAAGCAGAAGCTGCTCGCCGCGCAGCGGGCGGGCGTCACGACCGTCATCATCCCGAAGCGCAACGAGCCGGACCTGGACGACGTCCCGGCCGAGGTGCTGGACCGGCTCGACGTCCACGCCGTCACGGACGTCCGCCAGGTCCTGGAGCTGGCGCTCGCGCCGGCCGCCGGTGAGGCGGCGCCGGAGGTTCCGGTGGCGGCGTGACGCCGTCCGTCCCCCACGGGCCCGGACCGCGGGCACCGGACGGGGAAGGCCCGGGTTCCGTGAGGGAGACCCGGGTCTTCCCGCGTGCCGGCCGTCGGCCCGTCAGCTGTCGGTCCGTGTCGGTCCGTCAGCTGTTGGCCCGTCGGCCGCCCGCGGTCGGCCGCCCGCCGTCGGTACCGTCAGCCGTTGGCCAGTGCCTGCACCCTGTCGTAGGCGCCGTTGAACTTGTCGTGGTCGCCGACCGTGGGGCCGGTGGACGTGTACTGCCACATCGTCTGGTACGACCAGCCGGCCGGCAGCGTGCCCGGGTCGGAGGCGTAGCGTGCGATCCACAGCGGGTTGGCCGAGGCGAAGCCGCCGTAGTTGCCGGTGCACTGGGTCCACCAGCTGGTGGCGGTGTAGATCACGGCGTCCCGGCCGGTGCGCGCCTTGTACCGGTTGAGGAAGTCGCCGATCCAGCCGACCATCGCGCTCTGCGACTTGCCGTAGCAGGCCGCCCCGTAAGGGTTCCACTCGATGTCCAGCGTGCCCGGCAGTGTCTTGCCGTCGCGGGACCAGCCGCCGCCGTGGTCCACGAAGTAGTCGGCCTGGGCGGCGCCGCTCGTGGTGTCGGGGGTCGCGAAGTGGTACGCGCCGCGGATCATGCCGACGTTGTACGCGCCGTCGTACTGCTGGGTGAAATAGGGGTTCGTGTAGTACGTCCCCTCGGTGGCCTTCGTGTAGGCCCACTTGACGCCGCTGTTCCACAGGGTCGACCAGGCGACGTTGCCCTGGTAGCTGGCGACGTCGACGCCCTCGGTCTGTGTGACGGCGGCGATGCCGGGCGTGCCGTCACGGCCGTCGTGCGCGAGGACGCCCATGCCCATGTGCGCGCTGCCGCGGGCGGGTGTGCCTGCGGCGTGGGCCGGGAGGGTGAACAGGAGGGAGAACGCGGCGAGCAGGATTCCGGCCGCGAACAGGCGCGGGCGCCGGACCGTGCCGGGTCTGTGCACGGGCATACGTGCCTCCGAAGGGCTCGGTGGAGCTCGGTGGGGGAATGGTCCGCCATGCCCGCGCCGGGGCGTGGGAAGTGCGCCCGTGTCGTTGGCGTGGGCATGCCATTACTTGCCTGACAAGGAAGCTACGCACGTAGACCGCGGGCTGGGAAGGGGGCCGGGGGCCGCCGTTGGTCTATGCCTGCGAAATACTGACGGAGCTGCGGCAACGGCCGTGCGTGGCGGAAACTTTCAGAATCGGGAAACCGGGTTGGGGTGCTGACGTGCACAACGGCGGAAAGCGCGAGGGCCGTCCGGTCGGATCCGGCACGCCGGGAAGCGGTGCGGACCGGACCGGAGCAGCCCCGGACGGCGCCGGGAGGACCGGCGCCGCGGCCGGCGACGCGGACCGGGACTTCCTGTCGCTGGAGCGCGAGCTGACGGTGTTCCTGCGGCGGGCCCGCGCCAGCCAGGGCGAGATGGCCCGCGAGGTGCACCCGGACCTGGAGTCGGCCGCGTACGGACTGCTCGCACGGCTCGACGAGGGCGGCCGCCAGCGCGCCACGGAACTCGCGGCCTACATCGGCGTCGGCAAGGCCACCATGTCCCGCCAGCTGCGGGCGCTGGAGGACCTCGGACTGGTCGCCCGGGAACCGGACCCCGCCGACGGCCGCGCCTGGCTCGTCCACCTCACCGACGAGGGCCGCGGCCGCGTCGGCCGGGTCCGCGAGGCCCGCCGGGCCCGCTATGTGCGTCAGCTCGCCCACTGGGATCGGCGCGAGGTGGCCGAGCTGGCGCGGCTGCTGCACCACTTGAACCTGAGCATGGAGAAGTAGCCCCGGGGGCTCGGGGTCCGGAGCCAGGGCCCGGCGTCCGGGCCCCTCACAGCTCCACGTAGACCGCCGTCGCGTCGTCGTGCGCCTTGCCGCGGACCGGGCGGCCCCCCTGCTCGCGGTCGGCGGTCTCCAGCTCCCGTACGCGCTCCACGAGCGCCGCCGCCCCCTCCTTGCGGACGAACGTGAACAGGTCCGCCCAGTCGCCCTCGTGGAACCTCTCCGTCCAGCGGGTGGCGCCGTCCGTCAGCGCGGTGAGGGCGCGCACGGCCGCCCGGGGCAGCTCGCCGGCCACCGCGCGCTCCGCCACCGACGGGTCCGCGGCCGCCGTGAAGAAGCCGCCCTCCTTGTTGCGGACCGTGGCGTCCACGATCGCGTCCGTGGCCAGACGGGCGCGCGGGAGGCGGGCCAGGCGGTCGTCCAGGAGGGCGGTGACCGTGCCGTCGTGGGCCTCGGCCAGGAGAGCCGAGTCCGAGAGGATCAGGTACTCCACCGCGCCCCGCGCCCAGCGGGCCAGGACCACGGTCGCCTGGGGTGTGCGCGGGTGAGAAAGGTCACAGGTCGTCGCGTGGGCCTCGGCGGTGCGAAGAATGGCGCGCGAAAGGACCTCCGGCAGCGTCATATCCTGGCGGGAAACGGACAGTTCGGTCAGTGCCCCGCCGAGCCGCGTGCAGAACCAGGGGACGGAGTGAAGACATCCGTATCCGTCCGGCGGGGGAGTCACCCCGTCCAGGACGACCAGCGTTCCGCCCTGTCCTGAGGCCGGAATCGCGAGTGCCGCGAAGTCCTCGTTGGGGCGGTCCGGGTCGCCGGGCTCGGAAATCAGTTCAGTCCGCATCCGGCCAGTCTGCACGAGCCCTTCACAAGGTCCACCAAAGGCCGACATCGGTCGCCGGATCGGTGGGACCCTCCGGATCAGGCGCCTGTTTTGGGATGGAATGATGGACTCCGGTGAACCGTGGTGGCGAATACTGCCAAAGCGCGCGGCCCACGTCCAACCAGGATGCCGCGCGGCCCGCCCGCACGCGCCGGAGGAACTTGCCCGCCAACTCCCTGCCGGGGTTCACTCCTTCGGGTGGCGGGTCAGGCGAAGCGGGACCTCAGCCCACCGGCACTGGGAGGGTCGGGAGGCGTCGTACCGGACGACACCCCAGTTGACGGAACGTCACCCGGGCCCATGGGTACACGAGTCAGGAATGTGAGCACCGGTGCAGAAGACGCGGCCTCGGCGCACAGGCAGGCAGACGGCGGCCCCCGACGGGGGCGCCTCGTCCGGGTCCACGGGCAGCGGCCGTCCCGCCCATGTGCGCAACCGGCTGATCGTCGCGGTGGCCGTGGTCGCCGCCGCGATCGCGGGCGCCGGGGCGCCGGGCGTCGTCGCCGCCTCGGGTGAGCTGAACGACTCCCAGAGCCTGGTGACGCTGGCCGAGCAGACCCAGGACGCCCTGGCTCTCGCCCACTCGCTGGCCGACGAGCGCGACGACGTCACCTCCTACGTGGCCGCCGGGCGGCCCAAGTCGAAGGCGCCGGCCGAGCGGCACAGCGCCCGCGTCGACCGGCAGATCGAGGACCTGCGCGCCACCCCGGACATCTCCGCCGCGCTCCGCAAGGACCTCGGCGACGTGGCCGCCGTGCGCAGAGCGGCGCTCACCGGCAAGAGCACCGCTCTCGAAGCGCACCAGGCGTACTCCGCCGCCATCACCGAGCTGCACGCCCTCGCCGAGCAGCTGGCGGACAAGATGCCGCCGCGCGCGGGCTCCGGCGCCCACTCCCTCGCCGAGCTCGACAGCGCCGTACAGCAGGCCGCCGCCGCCCGCGGGCTGTTCCTCGCGGCCCTGAACGTTCCGACCACCACCCGGACCACGTTCGACCCGGTCACCGGCCTGCCGACCACCACGACGAACTCCTCGGACGCCGACACCGAGCAGCGCGACGCGCTCAGCGCCGCCGCCCAGCAGGCCGCCGTCCGCTCCGACGCCGCCGTCGCCGACTTCCGCGACACCGCGCCCCCGGCGGCCAAGGACTCCTACGACTCCACGGTCACCGGCCCCGAGGTCACCTCCGCCGAGAAGTACCTCAAGGCCTTCGCCGACCGGCCCACCCTCTCCGACGAGGAACTCGGCTACAGCGCCCGCAAGGTCGACGCGGCGCTGTCCGCCCGCGTCGACCTGATGCGCGGCGTCGAGTCCTCCCTCTACGAGAGCCGCAGCAAGGACCTCGCGCAGCTGCGTGACGACGATGTCACCGCGCTGGAGATCCGTATCGCCGTCCTCGGGGCGCTGATGCTGCTGGCCGTCGGCATCGCCATGGCCATGGCCCGCAGCCTCACCCGCCCACTCGCCGTCCTCCGCCTCGGCTCGGCCCGGGTGGCCGCCGACCCGGCCGCCGAGGAACCGGTGAAGTTCACCGGGCGCAACGACGAGTTCGCCCAGGTCGTCCGCTCCGTCAACGCCCTGCACGCGCACGCCGTCGCCCTCCAGGAGCGCCTGTCCACCCTGGAGACCGACCGCAAGCACCTCGTCGGCCAGCGGCAGACCATGGCCGACGAGCGCGCCCAGCTGCGCACCGACCTCACCGAGGCGGCCTCCCACCTGGAGCAGGTCCGCCACAGCATCCACTCCACCTTCGTCAACCTCGCCCTGCGCACCCTCGGCCTGGTCGAGCGCCAGCTCACCGTCATCGAGGGCCTGGAGGAGCGGGAGCAGGACCCGGAGCGGCTGTCCACGCTCTTCAAGCTCGACCACCTCGCCACGGTCATGCGCCGCCACAGCGAGAACCTCCTCGTCCTGGCCGGCGCCGAGCACGTCCAGCAGCACGCCGGGCCCGTGCCGTTCGTCGACGTGGTGCGGGCCGCGGTCAGCGAGATCGAGCGCTACGAACGCGTCCGGATCGCCGCCCTGCCGCCGCACACCCACATCGCGGGCTTCGCCGCCGACGACCTGTCGCACCTGGTGGCCGAGCTCCTGGAGAACGCCACCTCGTCCTCGCCGCCGGACGTCCCCGTCGAGGTCTCGGGCTGGCTCCTGGAGAACGGCGAGGTGATGCTCTCCGTCCAGGACGAGGGCATCGGCATGTCGACGGAGCGGATGAGCCGGCTCAACACGCGGCTGGCCGAGTTCGACCCGGACGTCCCCTACGACCAGGAGGGCGGCGAGGGACTCGGGCTCGGCCTGTATGTGGTGTCCCGGCTCGCCCACCGGCACGGCGTGCGCGTCCAGATGCGCGAACAGAAGCAGGGCGGTGTCGCGGCGGTCGTCGTCCTGCCCGGCACCCTGCTCGCCGAGAGCCCGGCGGCCGCCGCACCCGCCGCACCCGCCGCGGCCCCGGTCCACGGCGGCGCGCCCTCCCCGTCCCTGCCCGGCGCCGACGCGGAGGTGAACGCGAACGTCCTGAGCGCTCGTGCGCGGATCACCGTCCCGGAGCCGACGGGTGACGAGGACCCGCTGATCGCGGCGGCGGAACAGGCCGTGCGCGAGCGCGACGGCGGCGACGACGGCGTTCACGGCGTCCACGGGGACGACGGCGTCCAGGGGGACGGGCCGGTACAGGCGACCGGGCCGGTACAGGCGACCGGGCCGGCGGGGGAGAGCGAGCCCGCCGGTGCCCAGGGCCTCGTACGCGGCGACACCGTACGGGGCGAGGGTCTCCTGCACACGGACGGGCGGACGGGGGACGCCGGCGTCCCGGCACACGAGGAGCCTTCCGGCCGGGCCACGCACCCGGCGCCGTCCACCGCCGAGCCCGAGCCCGAACCGGTGCCCGGCCCCGAGACCACGATGGAACTGCTGCTGCCGTCACCGCGGCCGGAGGAACCCGCTCCCGCTCCCGCCGTCGACATTCCCGCCCAGTCCACGGCCGACCCGTACGCCATCGGCCCCGACGTCCACGAACGCGCCCCCGACGAGGGCCGGCCGCGGTCGGCCCCTGACGGCGCGCACGCCGCCGAGGAGCCGGACGCCCCCCGGCTCACCGCCAAGGGCCTTCCCAAACGCACCCCCAGGATCACCGCGTCGGCCGAGGCCCCGCGGCCGCGTGCCCGCGGCGTGGACGCCGAGGCGCTGCGCCGCAGGCTCGGCGGGTTCCACCGCGGCGCCACGGAGGGCTACCGCCACGCCGAGGCGGAGACCGCCGAGCGGACGGGCGAGACGAGGGCGGGCGCGCACCGGTCCACGGCGGCGCCGGACACCGCACCACCCGGCACCGCACCGGACGTAGAAGCATCGGGGGGCACAGTCGAGGAGGCAAGCAGTTGACCGCGCCCAGCACCTTCGGACTGAGCAGTGAGGCTCGCAACCTGCACTGGCTGCTGACGAACCTCGTCGAGGAGGTGCCGGGGCTGCTGTCGGTCGCGGTGGTCTCCTCCGACGGTCTGCTCCTGCTCTCGTCGGACCCCGGCCTCCACCACGCCAGAACCGGCTCGGGCGGTGACACCGCCGCCGACAGGCCCAGCGGCCCCCGGGGGTCCTCCGCCGACCTCGCCACCATCGTCTCCGGCGTGGGCAGCCTCACCATCGGGGCCGCGAAGCTGATGGACTTCGGCGGGGTCAAGCACACGATGGTCGCGATGGAGGAGGGCAGCCTGTTCGTCATGTCGATCAGCGACGGCTCGCTGCTCGGCGTGCACGGCTCCGCGGACTGCGACATGAGCGTGGTGGCGTACCACATGGCGCTCTTCGTCGGCCGCGCCGGACACGTCCTGACGCCCGAACTCCGCAGCGAGCTACGCAGGTCCCTGGAGGCCGAGTCGGTGGGGAGCGCCCGATGAACGGCACACCGGGGAAGCTCCCCGTCCGCGGCGGCGACCGCAAGCCCGCCCGGGTGCGCCCCTACTCGCTCACCGGCGGCCGCACCCGCTTCGGCCACGTCCTGCTCGTCGAGACGTTCGTGGCGGCGCTGGAGGCCCCCGAGGAACGCCGCGAGCTGACGGGGGGCAACCCCCAGACGCTGAGTACCGGGGGAGGTTCGCTGGCCGCCCGGGTGATGCCGGAGATGCGGGCCATCGTCGAACTCTGCCGCCGCATGCGCACGGTGGCGGAGATCGCGGCACTGCTGAAGATGCCGCTCGGGGTGGTCCGCGTGCTCCTCAGCGATCTCGCGGACCAGGGAAAGATCCGTGTGTACGGAACCGGTCACGGCCCTGGACAGCCGGACCGCGCTCTGCTGGAAAGGGTGCTGAGTGGACTCCGTCGTCTCTGACGCCTCCCCGGGCGTCTCCCCGCTCCTCGACGAAGAGGAGCATCTGCAGGCCTGGCAGACGGACCGCACGCGCGCTCCGATCGCCACGAAGATCGTGGTGGCGGGCGGCTTCGGCGTCGGCAAGACCACCCTGGTGACCGCCGTTTCGGAGATCACGCCCCTCCAGACGGAGGCGCTGATGACCGAGGCCAGCCAGGAGACCGACGACCTCACCGGGACGCCGGAGAAGCTCACCACCACCGTGGCCATGGACTTCGGGCGCATCACGCTCGACGACGACCTGGTGCTCTACCTCTTCGGCACGCCGGGCCAGCAGCGGTTCTGGTTCATGTGGGACGACCTGGTGCGCGGCGCGATCGGCGCGGTCGTCCTGGCCGACACCCGGCGGCTCGCGGACTGCTTCCCGGCGCTCGACTACTTCGAGAGCAGCGGTCTGCCGTATGTGGTCGCGGTCAACCACTTCGACGACAGCGAGCGGTTCGAACCCGAGGACGTGCGCGAGGCCCTCACCATACCCGCACACATACCTGTCATGATCATGGACGCGCGCCGCCGGATCTCGGTGGTAGAGACCCTCCTGGCCCTCGTCGGCCACGCGCTGGACGTCACCCCCGAGTAGGAGAACCCCCGCATGCGGAAGATACTCGTCGTCGGAGCCGGCCAGTCCGGACTCCAGCTCGCCCTCGGCCTCCAGGCGAACGGGTACGAGGTCACCCTGATGTCCAACCGGACCGCGGACGAGATCCGCTCCGGCCGCGTCATGTCGACGCAGTGCATGTTCCACACGGCGCTGCAGCACGAGCGCGACCTGCAGCTCAACTTCTGGGAGTCCCAGGCCCCGGACATCGAGGGGCTCGGCGTCTCGGTGGCGGGTCCCGAGTCGCAGCGCGTGATCGACTGGGTGGGCAGCCTCGACGGATACGCGCAGTCCGTGGACCAGCGGCTGAAGATGGCCGGCTGGATGGAGACGTTCGCCCAGCGCGGCGGCCAGCTGGTGATCCACGGGGCGGCGGTCTCCGACCTCGACTACTTCTCCCGCGCCTACGACCTGGTGCTGGTGTCGGCGGGCAAGGGCGAGTTGGTGTCGATGTTCGGCCGCGACGCCTCGCGCTCCCCGTTCAGCGAGCCGCAGCGGGCCCTCGCGGTCGCCTACGTCCACGGCCTCGGCCCGCGCCCGGAACACCCGGAGTTCGACGCGGTCCGCTGCAACCTGGTCCCGGGTGTGGGTGAGCTGTTCGTGATGCCGACCCTCACCCTGTCCGGGCGCGCGGACATCCTCTTCTGGGAGGGCGTCCCCGGCGGCCCGATCGACGTCTTCAACGGGGTCAAGGACCCGGGCGAGCACCTGTCCCTGACCCTGGAGCTCATGGAGCGGTTCACGCCCTGGGAGTACGCGCGGGCCACCAAGGTGGAACTGACCGACGCGAACGGCACGCTGTCCGGGCGCTACGCCCCCACCGTGCGCAACCCCGTGGGCCGCCTTCCCGGCGGCGGCCTGGTGCTGGGCGTCGCGGACGTGGTGGTGGCGAACGACCCGGTCACCGGCCAGGGCGCCAACTCGGCCGCCAAGTGCGCCGCCGCGTACCTCGCCTCGATCCTGGAACACGGCGACAAGGAGTTCGACGAGGTCTGGATGCGGCAGACGTTCGACCGCTACTGGGACACGGCCCAGCATGTGACCAAGTGGACGAACGCGATGCTGGGCGTGCCGCCGGAGCACGTCCTGAACCTGATCGGCGCGGCGGGCGCCCTCCAGCCGGTCGCGGACCGTTTCGCCAACGGCTTCAACAACCCGGCCGACTTCGAGGACTACTTCTACGAGCCCGAGAAGGCGGAGGCGTACCTGGCGTCGGTCTCGGGGGCCTGACGGTCCCTCGCCGCGCACCGGAGCCACCGGCCCGATTCCGGCGGGCCGGGGTTCCGGACACTCCGGGCGGCACGGTCACCAGTCGTCGTGGTCGATCACCCGGAAGCTTCCCACGACGCCGTCGTCGCCGAAGATGCCGTTGTGGACGGTACGGGTCACGACGCCGTATCCCGTGCCGTGGGGGCCGACCGTGGCGACGGGAGCGCCGTTGTCGCAGGTGAAGCCGCGGAAGATCTCGATGACCATGCGGCTGTCGTTGTAGACGCTGAAGCTGCTGGAGCCCAGGCCGCTGGCCGCGGTGACGCAGCCGTCCGTGCGGGCGGAGTACGTCCGGTCGTTGAAGTAGATCCTTCCCCCGTCCTCGTGGCCGTGGCCGCCGCCGTATCCGCGCCCGCCGTCACGGTCGCCGTCACGGCCGTCTCCGTCGCGGCCCTCCCGGTCGCGGCCGTCCTGGCCGCCGTTCTCCTGGCCGCGGCCCTGCTGCGGGCGGCTTTCCTGGCTGTGGCCCTGCTGGCCCTGCTGGCCCTGACCCTGCTGGCTGTGGCCCTGCTGGCGGTGGTCGTCCCGTTGCCCGTGGGCGGTGCCGTCACCGCGGGGTGGGGAGGTGGGGGCCGGTCGCTGTGCCGACGGCGCCGACGGCTGGACCGACGCGGTCGACCGGTGGCCGGACGTGGCGCTCTCGCTGGGATCGGCGATCGAGGCGTAGGTGATGCCGGTGGTGGCTAGGGCCGCGGCGCCCACTACGGCGGCGGCCACAACGAAGGTACGCGTGGGCATGTCACTTCTCTCGGTCTTGAAGACGTCGGCCGGACAGCCGACCTTCGATGAACGTACTGAAGGCCACTTTTACTGTCATATCGGGCATGGCCGAGGAGTGATACGGCGGGGCCGGTCGGGTGCACTCGCGCGCGTGTCGCATGACGGGGGGATCTGATGCGGACTCAATCCGCCTGGTCCGCCTCGCCTTCGGGCGGCGGGCTCACAGCGGGAGCGGCGGCGGGGTGTAGTGCCGCAGGGGCTCCCCGCCGGGGTCCGGACGTACCGCTCCGAGCACGGGGTACGACGCGATCGGGGACACCTTGATCGTGGTTCCCGGCCGCGGCGCCTGGACGACCATGCCGTCCCCGAGGTACAGGGCGACGTGCGTGGCCTCGGGGAAGTAGACCACCAGGTCCCCGGGCCTCAGGTCCTTCAGCGGCACGTGCCGCAGCCGGGCCCACTGCTCCTGGCTGGTCCGCGGCACGGTCCGGCCCGCGTGCTCCCAGGCCCGCGAGGTCAGCCCCGAGCAGTCGTACGACCTCGGCCCCTCGGCGCCCCACTCGTACGGCTTGCCGATCTGCCCGACGGCGTACCGCAGCGCCCTGTGGCCCGCCTCCGTGGGCGCCCGCTCCCCGCTGAGCGCGCCGGAGGCCAGGAACCTCCGCTGTGCCGCCGCGGCTCCGCCGCGCTCGAAGTCGGCCAGCTCGGCGAGCCGTCCGGCGCTGAGCGAGGCGATCAGCTTCTCGATGTCCTTCAGCTGCCTGCGGACGGCGTCCCGCTCCGTCTTCTGCCGCTTGGCGAGGGCGAGCTGCTTGTCGAGTGCCGCGCGCGCCGTGCGGGCCAGCTCGCCGGCCTGCTTCTCGGCGCCCGCAAGCCGGCGCAGGGTCCCGGCCCGCCCCCGCGCCAACTGCCCGATCACATGCCCCTCGTCGAGCGCGTGCTGCGGATCGCGGGAGAGCAGCACGCGGACGTACCGGGAGATCTCCGTGCTGGTGCGGTACTGCTGCCGGGCGAGCCGGCCGATCTCGCCGCGGCCGCTCTGCACGGCGAGCCGGGCCCGGGTGAGCTGCCCGTCGAGCCGCGCGACCTCGGCCCGCTGCTTCTTCAGTTTCTCGGTGGTGGCGTTGTACGCCTCGGTGGCCCGCTCGGCCCGCCGGTACCTCTGCTGGAGGTCCGTCAGAAGCTCGGAGACCGAGCGGGTCTCCGGTCGCCGGCCGGAGTCGGAGCCGGTGCCCGGACCCGCGGCGGCCGTCGCGGGGACGGGGGCGAGCAGGGCCGCCGCGGCGGTCACCGCCGCCGTGCAGGCCGGGCGGAGCAGCCGTCCTGACATGACATCACCTCCGGTGCGCGGGGTGGGGGGTCCACCTCGCACCGGCAGGATCCGTCGTGTGCGTCCCGGGCGCCCGCCGCGTGGTCGGTTCGGCCCAGGGAGGTCACCCGGGAGGTCACTCGTCGGCGGCTTCCGCGGCGCCGCCCGGCGTGGCGCCTGGCTTCCGGCGCGGGTTCGGCCACCGCAGACGGGGGCGGCGGCCGCCGCCCCCGGGGTCGAACTCGTATCTCCAGCCCGGGTGGAGACGGAGGGTGCCGCCCCGGCCCGCCTCGACACGCCGGTAGACGAGCACGGTCGGCGGGCCGCCGTCCGGGTCCGGGACCGGGACGCGGTACGTCTTCGGCGGGTGGCCGGTCGGGCCGAGCAGGACCGGAAGGACGCGCCCGTCCAGCGGACCGCCCACGAAGGGGGTGTCTTGGCTCTTCACGGCACCAGTCTCCTCCGCGCGGGGGAGGGGTCCCCGGCGTGCCGCCGGGTCACAGCAGATGGCCGGCGTCGCCCACCACGGGCAGTACGCCCCGCACCAGCGCGCCGGCCGGTCCCTCCGCGCTCTCCAGGGCCAGGGCGTCCCGCACCACGGCGGCGGTCTGGGCGTCGCGCCCCGCCGTGGCCACCAGGCAGGCGACGAACTGCTCCACCAGCCAGTCCCGCAACTCGCCGACCGGGAGCTGTTTGTCCTCGTCGAGCCAGATGAGGGAGGCGGCCTCCACCGCCGTGATCCACATGCGCACGGTCATCCGCAGCCGCGCCCCGGGCTCCTCGACGCCGAGGTGGCCGAGGATGTGCTCGGCGGCGGCGCGCCGGACCCCGTCCACGATGGCGGTGGTGCGGGACGTCTCGGCCACGCTGCCGCCCTGCAGCAGGGCGCTGAAGCCGGCGTCGTGCTGGTCGACGAAGGCGAGGTAGCGGTCGAGGGCCCGGCTCAGCCGGGGCAGGAGGGGGCCGTCCCGCGGCTCGTCGAAGCACTTCTGCAGCTCCTCCGCCGCGGATCTCAGGGCGGCCTCGTACAGCTGCTGCTTGCCGCCCGGGAAGTAGCGGTAGACGAGCGGGCGCGAGACGCCGGCCGCCTCGGCCACGTCGTCCAGCGAGACCTCCTCGGGGGCGCGGTGCGCGAACAGGGACAGCGCGGCGCCGAGCAGCTGGCTGCGCCGCTCCTCGACGCTGAGCCGACGGTACGCGCGGGTGGGGGCCTCGGAGGTCATGTCCGCAGCGTAATCGCGCGGTCGCGGCGAGGGGGACCCGACAGGAGCCGCGACCGGCGCGGGAGCGCACGCTCCGGCCCCTTTCCGGCCCCTTTCCAGTCCCTTTCCGGCCGCGCCGGTGCGGCGCCGGACGGGCCCGCCGTCAGGCCAGCAGGCCCGAGGACCTCCACAGGCGCCGCCCCACGCCCCGCAGCACCCCGATGTCGTCCAGGAAGTCCGTCAGCCGCTTCGCGCCCGTCTGCATGACCTCCCGGCGATGCCCGCTCGCCTTCACCTGGGCCATGGCCTCCTGCTTGTCCAGGCCCACGTTGGTGTAGACCTCGGGGTTGACGAAGGCGACCGAGAAGACGCGGGCGAACTCTCCGGAGGAGACGCGCGTGAACTCCTGCGACCACCGCGGCGCCGTCAGCATCTGGCGGCGCAGCTCCTCGCGCGCGTAGCGGACGTGGCGGGCCTCCTCGACCACGTGGATGCGCGTGACCCCGCGGATCAGCGGCTGCACCCGCTCGTCGGGGAAGGTGAGCCGCTGCATCCAGTCCAGGACCTCCTCGCCGAGGAGGGTGGCGGTGAAGGACCCCGGCGTCGTCGAGATCGTCTTGAAGAGGCGGCCGAGGTTCCGGTGCACCCGGCTGACCGGGTACCAGGGCGTCCCGCCGTGCGCGATCAGCCGGGCGAACATCTTGGAGTGCCGGCACTCGTCCTCGATCTCGGTGAGCGCGTACCGCACGTGCGCGCTCGTCGCCGACTTGTCGTAGATGTGCCGGACCAGCAGCTGCATCAGGATGATCTCGAACCAGATGCCGAGCGAGGCGAGCGCCGCGGCCTCGTGCTGCGACAGCAGGATCCGCTGCTCCTCGCCCATCCGCTTCCACAGCGGCGTGTCGTACAGCGACACCAGTTCCGGCGGCCAGAACCACTTGCCGTCCTCGTAGGGAGCGTCCCAGTCCAGTTCCCTGTCCGGGTCGAAGGAGTGCTTGGCGGAGGAGTCGAGCAGCCGCTCGGCCACCTGCTCCCGGTCCTTGAGCAGGCCGAGAGCGTCGCGCAGCACATCGGCTTCCGTCACCGTCGTCATCGCTGTCCCACCTCGTCGTACGGGCCGCTGTTACCCGCGGTCACGACTTATAAGACTGCTTGTCAGCAAGGACGTCAATCCCTTGTGCGCGACTTGTTGACGCTGCGTCTACCGCGTGTGAGCGTGGCCTTATGCCGACGTATGAGATGTACACCAACGACCCGGGGGACCGCCTCTGGCAAGTGCCCGCGAGCGGTGAGGCGCGGTTCAGCTGGGAGTACGACGACGGCCGCGACCGGCTGCTCGCCCTGTACCAGAAGGGCAAGGACAAGCAGTGGGACGGCCAGAAGCGGATCGACTGGGACCTGGAGGTCGACCCGCACGACCCGCTCGGCACCCCCGATGAGGCGTTGGCGCTCTACGGGACGCCGTACTGGGCGAAGATGACCGACGACGACAAGGGCGAGCTGCGCAAGCACTTCGCCTCCTGGCAGTTCAGCCAGTTCCTGCACGGCGAGCAGGGCGCGATGGTGTGCGCGGCGCGGATCGTGGAGTCGGTCCCCGATCTGGACGCGAAGTTCTACTCCGCGACACAGACGATGGACGAGGCCCGGCACGCGGAGATCTACGCCCGGTTCCTGCACGAGAAGATCGGGATGCTGTACCCGATCAACGACAACCTGCAGTCGCTGCTCGGCGACACCCTCCGGGACAGCCGCTGGGACATGCCCTACCTCGGCATGCAGGTGCTGATCGAGGGCCTGGCGCTGGCGGCCTTCGGCCTGATCCGGGACACCACGGACAAGCCGCTGCCCAAGCAGATCCTGGCGTACGTCATGCAGGACGAGGCGC
Source organism: Streptomyces sp. PSU-S4-23 (assembly GCF_055632315.1). Classification (NCBI taxonomy): domain Bacteria; kingdom Bacillati; phylum Actinomycetota; class Actinomycetes; order Kitasatosporales; family Streptomycetaceae; genus Streptomyces; species Streptomyces sp. PSU-S4-23. Next base: position 5,937,327 of record NZ_JBVMUU010000002.1, read on the forward strand.
GGCACGTGGCGTTCGGCCGCATGGCCCTGCGCGACTACTACAAGCAGCTCACGGACGCGGAACTGCGCGAGCGCGAGGAGTTCGTCATCGAGGGCTGCTACCTGATGCGCGACCGCCTGCGCGGGGTGGAGGTGCTGGAGAACTTCGGCATCCCCAAGGCGGAGGCCGAGGAGCTCAGCGAGAGGTCCGAGTTCCTCCACCTCTTCCGCCGGCTGCTCTTCAGCAGGATCGTCCCGTGCGTGAAGGACATCGGCCTGTGGGGCAAGCGCCTCCAGCAGGCGTACGTCGACATGGGCGTCTTCGAACTGGGCGACTCGAACCTCGACCTGCTGATGGCCCAGGACGAGGAGATCGCCGAGAGGCTCGACGCGGAGCGCTTCGCCATGGAGGAGAAGGCCCGCGTCGCGGAGGTGGAGGAGGCGATCGAGGCGGGGGCGGAAGGCTGAAAGGGCAAGTCAACGGCATGTTCGATGATCACTCGAACGGCGGATGAATCGACATTCGCCCCGGGTACGCTGGTCGTACCAGGCAGACTCCGTCGCATGGGAGTGATCATGAGTGCCGCACGCGAGTACGGGCTGGACGAGGACTACGAGTGGCCCCGCCCGCCGGTCGGCGGGTGGACGGCGGACGACCTGGACCGGCTCCCGAATCTTCCTCCGCATACGGAGCTGATCGACGGGAGTCTGGTTTTCGTGAGTCCGCAGACCTCGTTCCACATGCGCACGATTCGACTGCTGGACATCGCTCTGCTTGACCAGGCGCCGGACGGGTTCGACGTCTACCGCGAGTTCACCGTCACGCTCGACCGCCACAACCGTCCGGAGCCCGACGTCCTGGTGGTCCGTGCCGGCGCTGACACCGGGCCCAGAGACACGCGGCTCCTCCCCGAGGACGTCATCCTCGCCGTCGAGGTCGTGTCGGAGGACTTCGTGCAGTGTGACCGAGAGGCGAAGCCCCACAAGTACGCGGCCGCGGGCATTCCGCACTTCTGGAGGGTCGAGGAGAACAACGGCCTTCCCGTTGTCTATGCCTACGAACTCGATCCCTCGGCCAAGGTGTATGTGCCCACCGGTATCCACCACGACAAGCTCAGCCTGACCGTTCCGTTTCCCCTCGACATCGACCTCACCGCGATCAACCGCCGGCCAACGGTAGCGCCTCCCCCGGAGGGAACGACGTCCGCAACGTGAACGCGTACTCCGTGGGCCCGTGGGCGCGCAGATGCAGCAGCCGCTGCTCGGCCTCCGCCACCGTCGGGCGGTGGCCGGCGGGTACCCACCACAGGGTCGTGACCGCCTCCTGTGTCTAGTCCCAGGTGATGTTTGACGTTCTGGTCCCAGCTGTTGCTTGACGGTGGGCCTAGACAACATCGGAAACCTTGTGGGGCTTGTTCGCCTTCACGTGGCGTACGGGTATGTCGGTCGTGCGCCGGATGACGCGGATCTGACCGTCCAGCTCGACGCTGATCGTCGCGTCCGACACGTGGACGGTCACGGTCTGGCCTGCGTAGGGGCGGCCGAGGGAGACGACCTGGCGGCAGACCATGACAGTGCCTACCGCGCTGACCCGCCGCTGGACCCGCACGGGCTCGACGCTCGGCCGCGGCGGCGGTCCGGCCGGACGCAGGCCCCGCAGCCTTCGGACTTCCTCGCTGGTCAGCGGGTTGGGCCGCACCCGCAGCAGTTCCCGCGAGGACAGGTCGAAGAACGACAGTGTCTCGTCGTCGATACGGACGCCCACCTGGCGGCCGCCCAGGATCTCCGCCGCCAGGACCTGGTGCCCGCCCAGACCGACCAGGCCGCTGTTGTTCACCACCCGGTCCACCTCGAACGCCGCCCCGTCACCGCCCGGCAGCGGGGCCGGCCCCGCCAGACGTCCGCCCCGGGCAGCCAGCCGTCCCAGATCCGCCACCGACAGGTGTGACCGCACGGTCTTGATCCGCGCCCCGGCGATCAGCAGATGGATCACCTGCGTGTCGGCCCAGAACGTCACCGTCAGCCCCGAGCGAGCCGGACCCAGCCAGAACTGCTTGCCCGCGACCTGCAGATTCCCACTCGCAGGCACCACCCGCTCGAACTCCACAGGCCCGCCCTGCTCGACTGGCACCACTGCAGGCACCTCAGGCAGGGCGGCAGGAACCTCGGAGGCTTCGGTCGAAGCCGGCTCCGGGTCTGCTGGGGGTGTCCGCTGCTGCGGCACCAGCGCCAGCACTCCAGGGATCTTCAGGCCCAGGACGTCCCGCTCCTCCTCGGCAACCGGGCCGAACCGGTCTCCCGGAGACTGCATCTCCAGCGCCTGATGCGGCCGCGAGGAGTTGTACTCCTCCACCCACGCATCCAGTGCCGCCTGAGCCGCCTCGATGCTCTCGAAAGCCCCGCAGTCGTCGAGGAGTTCGCGCCGCAGCGTCTGATGGAACCGCTCGACCTTGCCCGTGGTGGTCGGCGAGGCCGGCTGGGTAAGGCGGTGCGCGATCCCGTTCTCCCGGCAGATCCGGTCGAACAGCACCTCACCGCCCTGCCCGAACCGGTCGGTGAACTGCTTGCCGTTGTCGGTCAGCACCTCCTCCACCACCCCGAACCTCTGCAAGGCACGGACGAACGCCGTGCAGACCGCCCGCCCCGTCGCCCGCTCGACCACCGACGCGATCACGCAGTACCGGGAATGGTCGTCCACCCCGGTCACGACCTTCGCCTCGGTCAGCTCGCCCGTCACCGGGTCGACCAGCATCACGCCGCCGACGATGTCCATCTGCCACAACTGCATCGGACGGTCCCGCTGCCAGCGCTTGTAATCCGACCGCTTCCGGCGCCGCACCCCCGGCTCCACCAGCCCGTGACGGACCAGGATCCGATACACGGTCATCCGCGACGGCACCGGGCTCACCGCCCCGGACCGCTCCAGCACATGGGCGATCCGCCGCGGACCCCACCTCGGGTGCTTGCGCCGCAGCTCACACACGGCCGCTTCGACCTCCGCCGAGGCCTGATGCGGACACGACGCCGGCCTGCGCGAACGGTCCGCCAACCCCGCCAGGCCGGCAGCCTCATACCGTGACTTCCAGCCGCTGACCGTCTGCCGCGACACCCCAAGCGACGCGGCGACCTCCGTCACCGTCGCACCCGCCAGCACCGCAAGGACAGCCCGGTATCTCTGCTCGACAACCGACAACTCCACCAGCGCCAATCCCGGCCTCCCGCCACACGCCGCAACGACGCGCACAGAAAAGCCGAACACGGCCACTGTCAACCATCAGCTGGGACCGAAGTGTCAAGCATCTCCCGGGATCGGACACGTGACCGCCTCCTGAAGGTGCTCGAACCTCCCCCACTGCCTCAAGGGCGTGGGGGGACCCCCACGCGACGGCGCGCCAGCATCTCCCGGTGCTGCCCCTGGTACATGAACGCCGTCAGGGCGTTCGCGTCCCGCCACGTCGACATGTTGACGATCAGCCACTCGTCCCCGAAGACCGGCACGTCCGTCGCGTTCCCCGAGTCGCTCTGCAGACGCCAGACGAAACCGTCCGACACGTCGGCCACGGCGTTCACGGGGTCGAGCGCCTCCACGAAGTCCTTCAACTGGGGGGAGTCCAGAGGGGCCTTGAGGCGGGCGATGTTGACCTGGGCGAGTTCGTACGCGGCTGCGGGCCGGGTGGGTTCCGTCATGACCGAACGGTAGGTCGGCGGCCCGCCCGGGCGACAGACCCCGTCTCGGCAGGCGGACCCGTCACCGTCCCCTGCGCGGATGCGAGGCCAGCACCGCCTCCATCACCGCCTTCGCGATCGGCGCCGCGTTGCCGCCCCCGCTGATCTCACCGCGCTCGGCCGCCGCGTCCTCCACCACCACCGCCACCGCCACCGCCGGTTCCAGCGCGCCGTCCGCCTGCGCCCAGGAGATGAACCACGCATACGGCTTGCCGGAATTGCGGACACCGTGCTGCGCCGTGCCCGTCTTGCCGCCCACGGTGGCACCGGGGATCGCCGCGTTCCTGCCCGTCCCCTCCTCCACCGCGTCCGTCATCATCTCCCGCAGCTGCTCCGCCGTCGCCGGGGTCATCGCCCGGTGCAGGGTGCGCGGAGCGGTCCTCGAGACCGTCTTCCCGCTCCTCGTCGTCGTCCGCTCCACCAGGTACGGCGCCCGTACCCAGCCCCCGCCCGCCACCGCCGCCGCGACCATCGCCATCTGCAGGGGCGTCGCCCGGGTGTCGAACTGCCCGATCGAGGACATCGCCAGCTGTGCCCGGTCCAGCTTCCGGTCGAAGGTGCTCGGGGCCACCGCGAACGGGATGCCCAGCCTTCGGTCGTTGAAGCCGAAGTCCGCCGCGGTTCCGAGCATGTTCCGCAGCCCCACCTCGACGCCGAGCCCGGCGAACACCGTGTTGCACGACCATGCGAAGGCGTACCGCAGGGAGGCGTCCGCGCAGCCCTCCGACTCGTTCGTTAGCCGGGTCGTCGTGCCGGGCAGCCGGTAGGGGTCCGGGGACCGCGTCGGCGCGTCGAGGTCCGTGACCACCCCCGCCTCCAGCGCCGCCGCGGCCGTGACCACCTTGAACGTCGACCCGGGCGGATAGGTCTGCCGGACCGCGCGGTTGAGCATCGGCTGCGCCGCGTCGCCGTTCAGCCGCGTCCAGGCGCGGGCGGCCGCCTCCCCCGACCCCGACAGCTCCCCGGGGTCGTACGACGGCGTCGAGACCAGCGCCAGGACCCGCCCGGTGGACGGTTCGATCGCGGCGACCGCGCCGGTGCGCCCGGCCAGTCGCCGGTACGCCGCCCGCTGCGCCGCCCCGTTGAGGGTGGTGACGACCGTGCCACCCGGGTTGCGGGCCCGGACGACGTCGTTCCACAGGGGGAGCGGCGCGAGCAGCGGGTCCGTACCCGACAGCAGCGCGTCCTGCGCGTCCTCCAGCTGCGTCGTCCCGTACAGCTGCGAGGCGAAGCCGGTGACCGCCGCGTACAGCCGGCCGTCCCCGTACGTGCGCTCGTAGCGGAACATCCCGTCCGTGCTCCGGGAGCCGGTCACCGGACGGCCGTCTACCACGATGTCGCCGCGCGGCTGGGCGTACCGGGCGATCAGCTGCCGCCGGTTGGCGGGGTTGCCGTCGTAGCGCGAGGACTCGACGATCTGCACCCGGGTCGCGTTCACCAGCAGGGCGATCAGAAGCACCCCGCACAGGGCGGCCGCCCGGCGGATGTACCGGCTCACGGCGCCGGCGTCCCGTCGTACTGGCTGCGCGCCGAGTCGCTGATCCGGATCAGCAGCGCCACGATGATCCAGTTGGTGACGACCGAGGAGCCGCCCTGCGCCAGGAAGGGCATCGCCATGCCGGTGAGCGGGATCAGGCCCATGACCCCGCCCGCGATCACGAAGACCTGGAGGGCGACGATCGACGCGAGGCCGATCGCGAGCAGGCGCCCGAACGGGTCGCGCAGCGCCAGGCCCGCTCGGTAGCCGCGCTCCACCAGCAGGGCGTAGACCAGGAACAGCGCGGTCAGGCCCGCCAGCCCCAGCTCCTCACCCGCCGTCGCCAGGATGAAGTCCGACTTGACGGCGAAGCCGATCAGGATCGAGTGGCCGAGGCCGAGCCCCGTGCCGGACGCCCCGCCGGCCCCGAACGCGAAGAGCGACTGGGCCAGTTGACCGGCGCCCCGGCCCGCCTCGATCGACGCGAAGGGGTGCAGCCAGTCGTTCACCCGGGCGTGCACATGCGGCTCCAGCCGGCCGACCGGGAACGCGCCGAGGACCGTGAGCAGCAGACCGACGGCGATCCAGCCGGTGCGCCCCGTGGCCACGTACAGCAGCACCACGAACAGGCCGAAGAACAGCAGCGAGGTCCCGAGGTCGCGCTCCAGGACCAGCACCCCGACGCTCAGCAGCCAGACCGCCACCATCGGGCCGAGGACACGCCCGGTGGGCAGTTGCAGCCGCCACACGCGCCGGCCCGTGAACGCCAGCGCGTTGCGGTTGGCGGCCAGGTACCCGGCGAAGAAGACCGCGAGCAGCACCTTCGCGAACTCGCCCGGCTGGATGGAGAAACCGGCGATCCGCAGCCAGATCCGGGCACCGTTCACCGCCGGGAAGAAGATCGGCAGGGTGAGCAGCACCAGGGCGGCGGCCACGCAGACGTAGGTGTAGCGCTGGAGCACGCGGTGGTGGCGCAGCAGCGCCACGACCGCGATGAACAGCGCCACGCCCACCGTCGACCAGTACAGCTGGGCGGGTGCCGCGCGGTCGCCCGGGGTCTCCAGGTCGAGGCGGTAGATCAGCACCAGACCCACGCCGTTGAGCAGCACGGCGATGGGCAGCAGCAGCGGATCGGCGTACGGGGCCCGCAGCCGCACCACGGTGTGCGCGAGCAGCGCGAGCACGCCGAGCCCGGCGCCGTAGCGGGCGGCGCCGGGCGGCAGGGCGCCGTGCCGGGCCAGGCCGACGGCGCAGTAGCCGTACACGGAGACCAGGACGGCGAGGGCGATGAGGGCCGCCTCCGTACCGCGGCGCCGGGGCAGGCGCACGGCGGGAACGGGGGTGTCCGCCGTGGGCGTCGTTCCGGTCGTTCCGGGCTGGATCATGTGCGGAACGTAGCAAACGGGCGACCCCTATGTCCCGCTATATGGGTCAATCGGCCCGTTCCGGTGTACCTCGGCCCACACCGCACCGCACCCGCGCCCGCACCCCGCGGGCGTGTCCGTCACTTCGCCGGGCGCCGGCCGGTCACTCCGCGAGTTCCTCCAGGAGCCGGGCGGTGCCCAGTCCGGCCCGCAGGTACTCCACGAACAGTTCGTTGTGCAGCGCCCAGGGCCCGCGGCGGGAGCGGATCAGCCCGATCGCCTCGTCGGCGGTGTGACCGGCCCGGACCAGCGCGTGCGCGACGACCAGCCCGGAGCGGTTGTAGCCGTGGTAGCAGCGGACCAGGACCCGGCGGCCCTCCTCCATGGCGTCGTCGGCGGCCTGCGCGAGCCGCATCACGCCCGCGATCTGCGTCCCGTCGAGCGGTCCGTCCGGGATCGGCCACACATGGTGCTCGATTCCCTCGTCCGGGCCGTGCCCCGGCAGCCGCAGCAGGGTCAGTACGAGATCGAACTCATGGTGTACGACGGCGAACTCCCGCTCTCCGGAGCGCCCCCTGAACTCGTGCCCGCCCATCCACAGGCCGGGGACGATCTCGCTCCACGGGCTGTCCGGAGCGGGAACATCGGGTTGTTTTCCGCGGGTCCGCAACGGCGCCTCCCACCGACTCCCCAACTGCTCACAAAGGTAGCCGGGTTCTTGCCCCTGGAGCACCCCGCCTGTTCCCATGGTGCAGGGGTGATGGCGCATGAGCGCACTGCGCGTCATACCGGCCTGGCAGCAGGGCCGGGAACGGCTGTACGTGTGCCGCGCCGACGGCGGGCAGGTCGCCTGGTACGACCGCGAGACGGGCCGGGTCAACCTGCTCAGCGACGACCGGCGGAAGGACGTGCTCGACGCGCTCGGCCCGTATCTGGCCGGCCCGGTGACGGTGGGACCGCCGCCCGTTCCCACCCCCGCGGAACTGGCGCGGCTGACCCTCCACCCGGACGACGACCTGGCGCCGAACCGGCCCGGCGAGGCGCTGGTGATCGCCCTGGACCGCGATCCGGGGCCCGCGCACCGGCTGCGCCCGGACCCGCGGCGCCGCGCGCTCGCCGCCGAGCAGGCGGTCGGCGAGGCGCTGGACCGGATGGAGGGCGCGGGCTGGCACACCCTGCACTCGGTGCCGCTGCCGGGCGGCGACCGCATCCACCACCTGGTGATCGGCCCCGGCGGCCTCTTCGCCGTGCGCTCGCTGCCCGCCCGCAGACAGCGGGTCCTCGTCGCCGACCCGATGGTGACGGTGGGCAGGCACGAGCCGCTGCCGCTGCTGCGCCGGGTGCGGGCGGACGCGGACCGGGCGTCGTACGCCCTGACGGCGGAGGTCCGCCCGGTGCTGGCCCTGGCCGAGCCCGCCCGCCTGGAGATCACGGTCCCGCTCCGGGACGTCCGCGTCCTGAAGGACACGGACCTCTTCGGCCTCGCCCGCCGGGGCGGCGTGCTCAAGCCGGCGGACGTGGAGGCGCTGCACGCGATGGCACGGGACCGGCACACCTGGTCGAGGGTGTGACGGCCATGACCGCCTGAGCTTGCCCGGCGAGGTCCGGTGCGTCCGGCGGCGCTCCGAAGCGGCGCGGGGAACCAGTGCTCATGGCAGCGGCGCGGCCCGGGCGGGTTCGAGGAGCGGGGCCAGGAGGTCGCCGTGCGCCCTCAGGCGGGGACCGATGTCCGGTGCGCAGAACACGAGATCGCCGGGGGACGCGCAGTCCGCCACCTCCTGCCAGGTCACCGGCGCGGAGACGGTCGGCGTGGCCCGGGCGCGCAGCGTGTAGGGCGCCGCGGTCGTCTTGCGCGCCGCGTTCTGGCTCCAGTCCACGAAGACCTTCCCGGGCCGCAGGCTGCGGGTCATGCGGTGGACGACGAGGCGGGGCAGCGCCTTCTCCGCCGCCACGGCGAGCCGCCTGGCGTACTCGGTCGTCCGCCGCGACGGCGTCGGCTCCACCGCCGCGAGCAGATGCAGCCCCTTGGCGCCGGACGTCTTCGCGTACGCCTCGATCCCGTCCGCGGCGAGCCGCTCCCGCAGCCACCGGGCGACCTCGCAGCACTGGACGACGGTGGCCGGCGGCCCCGGGTCGAGGTCGAAGACCAGCCGGTCGGCCACGTCGGGCGCGCCGATGCGCCACTGGGGGGTGTGGAACTCGGTGACGAGGTTGGCCGCCCAGATGAGACTGGCCAGATCCTGGATCAGCACCATGCGGGCCGCGCCCTCGGAGCGCGGCACCTCGGCGGTGGTTACCCAGTCGGGCGTACCCGGCGGCACGTTCTTGGCGAAGAAGACCTGTCCGTCCGGGCCGTCCGGATAGCGCAGGAAGGACAGCGGCCGGTCGTGCAGATGGGGCAGCAGCGCGTCCGCGGTCGTCGCGTAGTAGTGCAGCATCTCGCCCTTGGTGAAGCCGGTCGCGGGATGGAGGACCTTCTCCAGGTTGCTGAGCGCGAGCCGTCGCCCCTCCACCTCTGTGATCGGCGTCATACGATGAGAATCCCACGAGAATCACATGAAATCGCCTGATTCGGAATGTTCAGGGCGGAAAGGTGGGGTCACGTGCGATCCATCTGGAACGGCGCCATCTCGTTCGGCCTGGTCAGCATCCCCGTCAAGCTGATGAACGCCACCGAGAGCCGTTCGATCTCCTTCCGCCAGGTCCATCTGGAGGACGGCGGCCGCATCCGCTACCGCAAGTTCTGCGAACTGGAGGACCGCGAGGTCACGCAGGCGGAGATCGGCAAGGGGTACGAGGACGCCGACGGCGCGGTCATCCCGGTCACGGACGAGGACCTGGCGCAGCTGCCCCTCCCGACCACCAGGACGATCGAGATCGTGGCCTTCGTGCCGGCGGACCGGATCGATCCGCTGCAGATGGACACGGCGTACTACCTCTCGGCGAACGGGGCCCCGGCCGCCAGGCCGTACACGCTGCTGCGGGAGGCGCTCAGGCGCAGCGGGAAGGTGGCCGTCGCCAAGTACGCGCTGCGCGGCCGGGAGCGCCTCGGGATGCTCCGTGTGTTCGACGACGTGATCGCCATGCACGGGCTGCTGTGGCCGGACGAGATCCGGGCCCCCGAAGGGGTGGTGCCGGACACCGGCGTCACCGTGCGGGACCGGGAGCTGGACCTGGCGGACACGCTGATGGACACGCTGGGGGAGGTGGACCTGGAGGAGCTGCACGACGAGTACCGCGAGGCGGTGGAGGAGTTGATCGCCGCGAAGGCGGAGGGCAGGGAGCTGCCGGCCGCCCCCGAGCCCGAGGGCGGCAAGGTCCTGGACCTGACGGCGGCCCTGGAGAGGAGCGTCCGTGCGGCGAAGGAGTCGCGGGGCGCGGCGGCGGGCACGACGGCCGCGGTCAGCCGCCTGCCGGCCCGGGCGCCGGGGCGCGCGGTACCGAAGGAGACCGGGGGCAAGAAGTCGGCGGCGGCCGGGAAGACGACGGAGGCGAAGGCCAGGGCGAGGAAGACGACCGCGGGGAAGACGACGGAGGCGAAGACCGCGGCGGGGAAGACGACGGCGAGGAAGACGACGGAGGCGAAGACCGCGGCGGGGAAGACCGCGGCGGGGAAGACGACGGCGAGGAAGACGACGGAGGCGAAGACCGCGGCGGGGAAGACCGCGGCGGGGAAGACCGCGGCGGGGAAGACGACGGCGAGGAAGACGACGGAGGCGAAGACCGCGGCGACGAAGTCCACGGCGACGAAGTCCACGACGAGGGCCGCTGCGAAGAAGACGGCGGCCGAGAAGGGGACGGCCAAGAAGACGGCGGCCGAGAAGGGGACGGCCAAGAAGACGGCGGCCCGCAGGCACACGGCGTGAGCCCGGGGCCGCCGTTCCCGCCCCGGCCCGTTACGCCACCCGGCGCAGCGCCAGCACCGCGTTGTGACCCCCGAACCCGAACGAGTTGCTCAGGGCCAGGTCGCCCACCGGGGCGAGCGGGCGGGGAGCGGCCCGGACCACGTCGAGGCCGATCTCCGGGTCCTCTTCCGTGCCGCCGATCGTCGGGGGGATCACCCCGCGGTGCAGGGTCAGCACCGTGGCCACCGCCTCCACGCCGCCCGCGGCTCCCTGCAGATGGCCCAGATGCCCCTTGAGGGCCGTCACGGGCACCCCGCCGCCCAGGACCGCCCGCACGGCGGCCGCCTCCGCGAGGTCCCCCTCGGCGGTGGCGGTGGCGTGGGCGTTGACGTGGACGACGTCCACGGCATGGGCGTCCGCGTCCTCCAGGGCGCGCCGCAGGGCCAGCGCGACCCCGTTGCCCGAGGGGTCGGGCGCCGCCATGTGGTGGGCGTCGGCGGACAGGCCCCAGCCCGCGGCCTCGCAGTAGACGCGCGCCCCACGGGCCCGCGCGTGCTCCTCCGCCTCCAGTACCAGGAACCCGGCGCCCTCGCCGTTCACGAAGCCGTCGCGGTCCCTGCCGAAGGGGCGGGACGGGGAGAGCTCGCCGACGCCATGGTTCGACAGGGCGCGCATCGAGGCGAACGCCGCCATGATCGCCGGGGTGACGACCGCCTCCGCGCCGCCCGCCAGGGCCACGTCCACGCGTCCGTACCGGATCCGGTCGATGGCCTGGCCGATGGCCTCCGTCCCCGACGCGCAGGCGCTCGTCACCGTGCGCGCCTCGCCCGTGATCCGCAGGTCGAGCGAGATCTGGGAGGCGGCCTGGGAGGGCACCGTCATGGGCGTCGTGAGGGGGGAGACGGTACGCGGGCCCTTGTCGCGCAGCGCCCGGTCGCCGCCGACCAGGACGGACGCGTCACCGAGGATCGCGCCCACCGAGACGCCGACGCGCTCTGGGGCGAGGCCGCTCCCGGTCGTTCCCGCCGCGTCGAACCCGGCGTCCTGCCAGGCCTCCCGCGCCGCGAGCACCCCGAACTGGGCCGCCCGGTTCATCCGGCGCGCCTGCGGCCGGGGCAGCAGCCCGACGGGATCCACGGGTACCGTGCCGGCCACCCGTACGGGCAGGTCGGCGAACTCCTCGCCCTCCAGCTCCCGTATCCCGCACCGACCCTCGACGAGTCCCTGCCACAGCTCGGTCACGCCGACACCCAGCGGGGTGATGGCCCCGAGCCCGGTGACCACGACCCGCCGCGGGGCCGCGGCCCGGGCCGGCTGCTGCGGCCGTGGGTGGTGCCGGACCAGGTGGTCCCGCGCCGCGGCCCGTTCGGCCAGCTCGCGCAACCCGGCGTCGGTCAGGGGTTGTTCCGCCGGGTTGTCCAGGTCGCGGTACCACCGGCCCCAGCGCCGGACGTACGTCTCCTCGACGGCGCGGGGGTCCACGGCGCGCAGGGCGGTGACCCGGTCCCCGTCGCGGAGGTCGGCCGCGCCGAGGTCGCTCGATGTGACGAGCGGCACAGCGGCCACGTCCATCCGGTGGCCGGCGACCGTCACCTCCTGGGAGCGGGCGAGGAACTCGTCGTGGTCGCCGCCGCCCAGGGGCGGGCGCACGATCATCCGGATGGTTTCCGGGTTCTCCGGCACGGTGTGCATCACGACGTACCAGGTGTTCTCCGCGGCGTCCTGCTCCGACAGGGCGAGCAGATCTCCCGGAATGACCTCGGCGGCGGTGACGGTGTGGGGCTGGAGCGAGATGTCGAAGGAGTGGCGCATTGTTCTTCTACTGCTTTCTGTGGCTGATCGAGTCCATGGCAGGAGGCACAACGGCGGAATTGAAGTGTGCCCGGTCGGCGATGTGACTCAGTTCGCAACCATGGAGCGGTAAAACTCAACTGCTCTTTTTCCAGGGCTGGTTAAGTCCCCAATGAGCCAACTCGTGTGCGGAACATCACGGGTCCGGGGGTAATGGATCAAGAATTCCGGCGCGACGGATCTTGAAAATGCGCCAACCTTGCCGAATTCTTACGAGGTAATTCGGTATTGATCGCGCCGGTGTGTTCCGGGCGGCCGCGGGCGGGTCGCGCGGTGCGCCCGGACACCCCGCCAAATTAGGACATATAGCTCATATCGATCCGTCACTCGCGCGGTCCGCCGAACCGCACGCGGCCCGCCGTGGTGCGCCGCCGAAGGGATCCGGCGAGCGGATAGCCCGAGCGAGTGATCACCGAACACCCTGCTGACGCCCCCGGCGCCTCTGGTCTACGGTGACCGGTGTGACGGAAAGTGCCGAACCCTGCACGCTCGCAAGCGAGTTCACCGCAGCGCTGGCGCGCCAGCAGGAACTCGCCCAGCGCCGCGAGGAGATCGTCACGCGGCTGCACGACGAGATAGAGCGGCTGCGCCGCGGTGAACTCGACACGGCGCTCGACCTCGTGCGCCACTCCCTGATCCGGCTGCACGACCAGATCCTGCGCCAGGCCGAGCACATCACCGAGCCGCTCGGCGTCGACGAACTGCGCGCCCTGCTGACCGCCCTCGCCGACGAGGCGGCGGACGCGGTGGCCGGGACCGGTGCCGAACGGTATGTGCCGCGGCCCGGCGAGGCGTTCGACCGCGCGCTGCAGCGCCCGGTGGGACGCGCCCCCGCCGCGGGGCCGGAGAAGGACCACACGGTGGCGCGTGTCGTCGCCGCCGGGTTCGTGCAGGGGGAGCGGGTGGTACGGAAGGCCGATGTCGTGGTGTCCCGCTGGGAACCGGACCCGGCCTGACCGGCTTCCTTCCTCACGGGCAACACCGGGCAACATCGGGCGACACCGGGCGACAACACATCGAGCGGGGGCACCCGGGCAGGTGCCGTCCCGACGGCGGGAGACCGTATGGCTGTGTACGGAATCGATCTCGGCACCACGTACTCGTGCGTCGCACGCATCGACGACGTGGGCAGACCGACCGTGCTGCGCAACCTCGAAGGGGCGGACACCACGCCGTCCGTCGTCTACTTCGAGAGCGCCGACAGCGTGGTCGTGGGACAGAGCGCGAAGGACGCCACGGTCCTCGACCCCGAGAACGTGGTGCAGCTCATCAAGCGGGACATGGGCGATGTGGTCCCGCGCACGTTCCACGGCACCGGCTACACACCCGAGGAGATCTCCGCCCGCATCCTGCGCAAGCTCGCCGACGACGCGCGGGTCAGCGGCGGCGCCGAGGTGCGCGACGTGGTGATCACCGTGCCCGCCTACTTCGGGCTCGCAGAGCGGGACGCCACCCGCAAGGCCGGGGAGATCGCCGGCCTCCGCGTCCTCGACGTGGTCGCCGAACCCGTCGCGGCCGCCCTGGACTACGGCGCCCTGGACGGCGAGGACGAGGAGCGCGAGCGGGCGATCCTCGTCTACGACCTGGGCGGCGGCACCTTCGACACCACCGTCCTCACCCTGCGCGGCCCCCGGCTGACCGTGCTGTGCACGGACGGCGCGAAGGAACTCGGCGGCAGCGACTTCGACGACCGCATCGTGATGCACCTGGTGGAGCGGTTCCGCGAGCGCTTCCCGGACGCCGGCGACCCCCTGTCCGACCCGCAGTCGGAGACCCAGCTGCGCAAGGACGCCGAGGACGCCAAGAAGGCGCTCTCCTTCCGCGAGCGCTACACCGTGCGCGTGATGCACCAGGGCCTGGTCGAGCCGGTGGAGCTGACCCGCGGGATGCTCCAGGAACTGACCGGCGACCTGCTCGACCGCACCGTCGACATCACCCGCCGCACCGTCGAACTGGCCGCCGAACGCGGCGTGTCGCACTTCGACGAGGTCCTCCTGGTCGGCGGCGCCACCAAGATGCCCGCCGTGGCGGCCGCGCTGCGCGACCAGTTCGGCTTCGAGCCCCGGCTGCACAACCCCGACCTCGCGGTGGCCCGCGGCGCCGCGATCTACGCCCTGGACCGGGCCGCGTACATCGTCTCCACCGGTGAACTCCCCGCGGATCAGGCGCCGGTCGTGCCGGAGACGGGGATCGCCCACCGTTCGTACGAGATCACCACGGTCGCCTCGCGCGGCTACGGCATCAAGGTCACGGACGTCGAGACGGGCCGGGAGTACGTCACCCACCTCGTGCACGCCAACGACGTGCTGCCAGCCTCCGTGACCGACGACTTCGCCACGCTCCGCGCCTACCAGCGGTCCGTGCTGATCGAGGTGATGGAACAGGCGGGCGCGGTCGAGTCGGACGAACTCGCGCACAACACCGTCGTCGCCGGGGGCACCCTGAAGATCCCCCCGGGCAAACCGGCGGGCTGGCCCTTCCAGTGCGTCTTCACCCTCGACACCTCGGGACTGCTCACCGTCGTCGCCACCGAGAAGGAGACCGGCGAACGGATCGAGATCACCGTACAGATCGGCGGGCTGTCCCAGCAGGACGTCGATGACGCACGTATCGCGCTGAGCCGCCAGCGGTTCACCTGACACGACGTCAAGAACCGGACGGCCGGCGAGGAGCGGGAAGGAGCGGGAAGCGGACCGTGGCGTTCGACGAGGCGCGCTACCGCCGCGAGGTGCTCGACGCCGGGCTGCCGGTCACCGAGGACCTGCGTACGCGCTATCAGCTGCCGCGGCGCCTGGACGGGCCCGCGGTCACCGAGGCGGTCACCGCGGTCCGCGCCTGCTGGCGCCGCAACCGCGCCCGCCTCAAGTACCGGGAGGTCATCGAGGAACTGGAGGCCGGGCACCTCGTCCACCGGCCGCTCTTCGACGCGGCGGCCGGCGGCGACCTCGGCCCGCTGCGCGCCGCCCTCGACGAGCACGGCCGGCGCGCCGAGTCCGGGCAGGCGGCGCTGCGGGCGGCCCTGGAGGAGGCGGCGGCCGGGCTCGGCATGCTCGCCGAGGGCACGGTGGCCGAGGCCGCCGCGGCCCACCGGGTCGGCGAGGCGCGGGTACGGGACCTGCTGCCGTCCCTCGGGCTGCGCGTCGCCGAACCGGACCCGCTGCCGCGGGAGGTACCCCACCCCGCGTACGCCCGCTGCCCCCGCCGGCTGGAGGTGCTGCGGCTGCGCCACCTCGACGACTTCCTCGCCGCCGACGCCCCCGGCGGACGCACCCCACGGCCGGTGCGCGTCTTCGACGCCCCGCCCGTGGAGGCGGAGGCCGTGGAGGAGGCGGCCCGGCGCTGGGGCAGGCTGCCGCACAGCGCCGCGCACACGGCCGCCCAGGCCGTGGTCGCCGCCGTCCGCCGGGTGCTGGCCGACCAGGGCCCCGGGGGCCTCGCCCGGGTGCGGCTCCACGAACTGGCGGTGCCGCTGCGCGCGCGCCTCGCCGCGCGCGCCACCCCCGCCACCCTGCTCGCCCACGCCACCGACGCGCTGTCGCTCGACGAACAGGACGCTCGGCGGCTGGTGTTCGCGGTGCTGCACGAGGAGGCCGGGGATCCGCTGACGGGGCGGCTGCGGAGGCTGGTCGCGGACGGACGGCTGGCGGGGGCGGCGGCCGTCGCCGACCGCGTGCCCCCCGCCGCGCTGCCCGAGGACGTCCGCGACCTGGCCGCCCATGTGCGCGCGAAGCTCGCCGAGGCCCGCCGCCTGGTCGAGCGGGCCCGCCGGCTGCCGCCGGGGGAGTCCGACCGGGCCTGGGAACTGCTGGAGGACGCGGAGGCGATCGCCCGCGACCTGCCGGGCGTCGACACCGTGCGCCGCCGCCTCACCGTCGAGCCGGCCTCCGGCCTGACCGCCACGCCCGACGGCACGGGCGTCGCCCTCGCCTGGCGGCCCACGCCGTCGACGGCGGGCGAGCCCGAGTACGCGGTGCTGCGCGCCGAGCACCGCCCGCCCCGCGACCCGGCGGACGGCACCGTGCTGCCCGCGGCATCCCCGCGCGCCACCTCGTGCGTGGACCGGGCGCCCCCGGCCTGCGTACCGCTGTACTACGCGGTCGCCGTGCGCCGGGCCGCGGAGCCCGACGGCCCGACCTCGCCGCTCGTGGTGTGCGGGCCCGTCGTGCACCGGCCGGAGGTCACCGATGTGCGACTGCGCCCCGGGGACCGCGAGATCACCGCCTCCTGGACATGCCCGCCGCAGGCCCGCTCGGTCGAGGCCGTACGCGTCTCGCCGGGCGGCGAGGAGGTACGGATCGCCGCCCGCCGCGACGGCTTCACCGACGGCGGCCTCGCCAACGACGTGACGTACCAGTACCGCGTCCGCGTCCGCTACGGCACGGACGGCGGCGGACCGCCCGTGCGCACCCGCGGCGTCCGGCTGACCGCCACACCGCTCGCGCCGCCCGAACCGGTCACGGACCTGGAGATCCGGCCCGCGCCGGACGGCCTCCTGGCGTGCTTCGCGCCGCCGCCGGGCGGCGAGGTGCGCCTGTACGGCCTCGACGGCCGGCCCCCCTGGCCCCCGGGCACCCGGCTGGGCGCGGACGAGCTGCCCGGACGGCCGCTCGCGGCCCGGCCCGCCCCGGAGGGACTGCGGTTCGCGCCGCCCGCCCGGCCGACCGTCGTGCTCGCGGTCACCGTCGCCGGCGAGCGTGCCGTCACCGGGGCGCACGCGGCCGCCGCCGTGCGCGCGCTCGGCACCCCGGCCCTGTCCCGGCACGGCGGCGCGGGCGTCACCGTCGTCTTCGACTGGCCCGCGGACGGCGGCGACGAGGCCGAGGTCCGCTGGCGGATCCCCGGAGAGCCGGACGGGCAGCGGCGTGCCGTCACCCGGGCCGCCTACCGGCACGAGGCGGGCGTACGGCTGCCGGTCGCGGACGGCGCCGCGGTGGAGGTCGAGGTGCGGCTGGTCACCCTGCTCGGCGGGCTGCGCGCCTACGGTCCGCCGAGCACGGCGGTGTTGCCCGCCCGCGCCGATGTCGCCTATCGGCTGGAGCGGCACGGCCTGCCCGGCCGTCGCGGGGTCACCGCCGTGTTCACCGCGTCCGCCGAGGTACGGGCGCGACGACTGCTGCTGGTGCGGTCGCACGGCCCCGTCTGGCCGCTGGAACCCGCCGACGGGGACGTCCTCGCGGAGGCCGCCGAGGTGGCGCTCGGCCCGGGCCGGGAGGTACGGCTGTCGGCGCGGCTGCCGCGCGGCCCGGGCGGCTGGCTGCGCTGCTTCGCCGTCGGGGAGGCGCTCGTGCTGCGCGACCCGCCGCACCACACGCTCAAGGCCCCATGAGACCCGGGGTCGCACAGGGCCCGGGGTCGCACAGGGCCCGGGGTCGCACAGGGCCCGGGATCGCACAGGCTCCGGGTCGCACAGGCTCCGGGTCGCACAGGGCCCGGGTCGCACAGGGCCCGGAGCGACGCAGGGCCCGGAGTGAGGCAGGACCCGAGGTCGCCGAGGTCGCACAGGGGGAGAGCACATGAGACTGCCGTGGCGCCGCACCTGGGTGTGCCCGCACTGCTTCCGGACCGTCACCGGCGCGCAGATCGCCTACGTCTGCGTCAGCGGCGACCCCGCCTGCGCGGACGGCCGGGGCCTCGCGCACGCCGCACCCCGGGCCGGCCGGGCGGTGTGCCGCACCTGCCGCCGCACCACCACCCGGCTGCGCTGCACCGCCTGCGGGAGCCGGCTGCCCGAGGGCTATCTGCGCACCCCCGGGCGGCTGGTGGCCCTCGCCGGGCCGGTCAGCTCCGGCAAGAGCACCTACATCGGCGTCCTCGTGCACGAGTTGCTGCACCGCCTCGGCGCCGAACTCGACGCGGCCCTGCTGCCCTGCGACGACGACACCATGGCCGACTACCACGAGCGCTACGAACGCCACCTGTACGAGGAGCGGCACACCGTGCCCAAGACCGCCGAACACGACGGCGGCCGGCCCCTGGTGCACCGCCTCAGCCGCACCCGGCGCGGCCGCTTCGGACGCGCCGGCGAGCGGGTGCTGACGCTGGTGTTCCTCGACACCGCGGGCGAGCACTTCACCTCGCAGGACCGCATGGAGACCCAGCTGCGCTACCTCACCGCGGCCGACGCGGTCGTCGTCCTCGTCGACCCGCAGGACCTGCCCGGCGCGCCGCTCGTCGGCGGGGACGGGGTGCCGGGCAGGTCGGGCGAGGTGCTCGCCCGGGTCCTGGGCCACCTGGGCGGCGGACGGAAGGTGACCGTGCCGGTCGCGGTCGCCCTCACCAAGGCCGACCTGCTGTGGCCGCACCTCCCGGACAACTCCGCGCTGCACCGCGCCCGCCGCCCCGGCCCCGTCTTCGACGCGGACGACCGCGCCGCCGTCCACACCGAACTGCAGGCCCTGCTGCACCGCTGGCAGGAACACCAACTGGAGGCGCGGCTGCGCAGGTTCTGCGCCGACCACCAGCTGTTCGCCCTCTCCACGCTCGGCACCGCGCCCCGGCGCGACGGCGGACTCGGCCACGGCGGCGTGGTACGGCCGCACCGCGTGGAGGACCCCCTGATGTGGCTGCTGCACCGCTTCGGCGCCCTCGACCGGGGCCGGGGGTGAACGGCGTGGTGGGACAGGCGCACTACACCTCCGCCCCGCCCTCCGCGGGCGGACGCCACGGCGGCTTCCGGTTCACCGCGCTCTCCCCGGCGGCCCGCCCCGCGCTCGACCTCCTGCGCCCGCTGACCGGGTACGCGCCACCGCCGGGCGCCGCACGGCCTGCCGACTGCCCCGTGGCGTTCGCCTATGACCGGCCGGGCCCCGCCGTGTTCACCCTCACCCGCTGCACCGGCCGGGACTACACCGGCCGCTGGGGCAACCACTTCTGCCACGCCCTGTGCGCCGGCCCCGACGACCTCGCGGGCCTGCGCCCGGTCGAGCTGTGGGACAGCCCCCAGTGGGCCGTGTCGGCCGCGCCGGACGACGGCCGCGCCCTGCCCGACCTGCCCGAACTCGTGCCCGGCAGCGCCGTGGGCCCCGGCCGTGTGCGCCGGCTGCTGGACGGCACCGGCGAGCGCGGCGTCCGCGTCCTGGAGCGGCTGCTCACGTTCGCCCTGCGGGCACTCGCCGAAGAGGCCCCGGGCGCGACCCTGGTCTGCGCCGACCCGGAACGCGTGGTCGACTGGATCGCCGCCGTCTCCTACGCCCTGCCCGCGGGCCTGGCCGCCCATCTGACGTTCACGACGTACACGGGGCGGCCGGAGCACGACCACCGGCATCTGACCGGGACACCGCCGTGGGCGGCGGAGCGGGCACGGGGCCCGGTGCTCCGTCTCGACCGGCCGGCCGGGGACGGGGGCCCGGGGTCCTGCGCGACGGCGCGGTTCCTCGCGGGCGCGTGGGGGAGCGGGCGCCTGGAGACGGTGGACGCCGTGGCCGAGCTGTGGGACGCCGTTCCCGGCGGGAGCGCGGCGGCGGGCGTGGAGCGGCTGCGGGCGGCGTGTGCGCTGCTCGCCCCGGACGGCGTGCTGCCGGAGCCGGCCGGGGCGGCGGGCGGGTCGCGGCTCGCGGGTTTTGCGCGCGCGGTGGCGCAACTGCGGCCGCAGGCGGCGGACATCGCGCCCGAACGCGTCCGGGACGCCGCCGCACGCCATCTCGCCGGGGAGCCGGCGCCCCTCGGCGACGTACGGGCCGCCCTCGCGCCGCTGCCCGAGCCGTACCGGGGCTCCGTCCTGGCGGGGCTGCTCGCCGCGCTCGAAGCCTCGGCCGAGCTGCGCGCCGCCGTCCTGGACCCCCAGGCGTGCGCCCAGCTTGCCGACCAGCCGCCGGACGTGCTCGCCACGGCGCCGCGCACCGCGCTGCACGTGCTGCGCGGAGCACCGGGGCCGCCGAGGCGGGCCGCGCTGCGGATCCTGCGGCTGTACCGGCGGGGGCTGTGGGAGGAGACGGAGACCTACGAGGCCGTACGGGACCTCGTCCGGGCACGGGAACCGGAGCGGACGACGGAGCGGACCACGGAACGGACCACGGAGCGGACGACGGAACGGACCACGGAGCGGACGACGCGGCCGCGGTGGCGGCGCGGGCCGGCCCGGGAGAAGGAGTGAGCCATGGCCAATCCCGTCGTCCTGCTCCTGCTGACCGCCGGACTGGTCGTGCTGACCGTCGGCTACTGCCTCGCGGTGACCCTGCCGCGGCTCGTGGTGACCCAACTGCGCCTCGTGTGGCGGACGTTCGGCCGGGACCCGGCCACCGCGCCGCCCGGCCCGCACGACGAGCCGGCCGTCCCCGTGTACGTCCGCGTCACGGCGCCGCGCGATCTGCGCGCGGCCTGGTGGGACGGGCTCGTCGAACACGCACGGCTGATGGGCGACGCCGAACGGTTCGTGATCGGCCGGGCCGCCGGCCCCCGCCGTCCGGACCCGGGGACCGGCGGGCGCGGCTGCCTGATGGTCTTCCTGCGCCCGGCGTTTCTGCTGGCGGCCGCCGCCGTCGTGCTGACCGCGACCGCGCTGTGCCTGCTTCCGCTGCTGTTCGCCCTGCTGGTCTGGGCGGTGTGCGGTGCGCTGTGGACCCTGTGGTGGGCGGTGTGGGCCACGGTCGCCCGGGCACGGCGCATCCCGCGCCGCCGGCCCGCGCCGTGCCCGTACACACGCTGTGGACGCGCCGTAGACCGCCCCGTGCGCCTGTGCCCGTCCTGCCACGCCCGCCACCGGCTGCTGGCGCCCAACCGCTACGGCGCGCTGTACCACCGCTGCCGCTGCGGCGCCCGCCTGCCCGCCGTCCTCGGCGTCCGCCGTCTTCAGGCGTGCTGCCCGCACTGCGGGAACCCGCTGCCCGCCGGATACGAGCGGGCGAGGGTCGTGGTGCTGGTCGGCGGCTCGGACACGCAGCGCGCGGGCGTGCACCGGCAGGGCCTGGCCGAGCTGGGTGCCGCGCCCGGCGGCGAACCGCCCCTGGTGCGCGGGGCAGGGCGGCCCGTCCTCTTCCATGACCCGGTGGGCGACGCGTACGGCAGCCAGGAGTCCACCGCCCGGCTGGACCTGCTGCGCCTCGCCGACGGACTGCTGCTGGCGGTCGACGACCCCGCCCCGCACAGCGCCGCCGTGCACGCCGTCACCCGGGTCCTGCACGTCGTGACCGCCCTGCCCGAGCGCCGTCGCCCCCGCCGTCTCGCGCTGCTGTACACCGGGGCCGCGCGTGGTGACGACGGCGCCGTGCGCGCCGGGCTGGAGGCGGCCGGCGGCGGCCATCTGCTGCGCGCCCTCGACTCCACCGGCATTCGCGTGCGCTGCGTGCCGGCCTCGGCCGACGCCTCCGCCCTCGCCGGGACTCTGCTGTGGCTGGCCGGCACGGGCGGCACCCCGGGCGCGGGGGAGAGCATCACACCCCCGCCCGCGCACCGCCCCGGGAACGTCTCCGCGCACGTCCCCCGCCACCGCCTCGCCCGCCGCGGCCTCCTGCTGAGCCACCTCGCCGGATACCTGGTGCTGCCGCTCGCCCTCGTCCTCCTGGAGACGGGAGTGCTGCCGCCGGGCGCCCTCTTCGGCGTGCCCGGCGCCTACGACAGGTGGCGCCACCCGCTCACCGGCACGGTCCACCAGGTCGACCTCGCCGCAGCCGCCACCCCCGACTGGCCGAGACTCAGCGCCAGTTACTCGGCTCCCGGCCACCCTCCCGCCGCCGTGCTGCCGGGCCACCCGGGCTACTGGTCCGTCAAGGGCGCCCCGGCCGACGGCAACTGGCTGCGCTTCGACTTCGGCATGCCGCTGCCCCTGAGCGAGGTCTCGGTGGACTTCGACCCGGCGACCATCGACGGCCCCTTCTCACTGAGTGTCGACCTGGAGGGGCAGCTCGGGGCCCGCACCCTCTGGGACGGCATCAGCGGCCGGCGCGCCCACCTGGAGGGAAAGGGCTTCCTCGGCAAGGTGTACGGCTACGACTACTCCTACCCCCACACCGTCGACTCCCTCCGCTTCGGCCTCGGCTCGCTGCTCGACAAGGGCCAGGAGAAGAAGCTCCGCCTGCGCGAGGTCGACATCCGCTGGACCAGCTCAAACGCCCTGCGCCTGCGCCCGGCGGACGGCGGCCGGCTCGGCATCGAGAACGCCACCGCCAGGGACCTCGCCATCGCCGTACGGCCGCCGCTGCTGCCCGCGGGCTGGCACGCCACCCTCGCCGAACGCCCGCCCCGGATGCTCGGGGCCCGTACGACGTACGTGGCGCACTGGCGCATCACGGCCCCGAAGGGCGCCACGGGCCGCGCCCCCGTCGCCTACGCCGTCGACGTCACCGAGCGGGGACACACGGTGACGTCACGCTGCCTGGGCCTGCTCACCGCCGTCGGGGACGTCGAGTCGCTGTGCTGACGGCCCGGGTCAGCGGGTGCCGGGGGGCGTGAAGCTCCGGCCGCCGAACTCGGCCAGCGCGGCGGCGAGCCCGGCGTCGATGTGCGCCGTGGTGCCGAGCGGCAGTACGAAGTACCAGCCCTCGCCCATGCGGGAGCGGCGCGGCGGGCGCGGGGTGCCGGCGTCGGACCGCAGCCGGACCTGGAGCGCGTAGAAGCGCGCGTCCCGGCCCCGGACGATCGCGCGGCGCACGGCGATCTCCTCGATGTGCCGCCACCGGTAGGAGCGGCGTCTGCGCCCGGTCACCGAGGTGACCCCGTCCCGGGTCAGCTCCAGCTCGATCCGTCTGCGGGGCATCAGATAGCCGGTCACGGTGATCAGGACGCCGAGGACGGGCCAGAAGAGCAGCACCAGCCAGCCGGTGGGGTCGCGCCACTGACCGCTCACGGTGAAGCGCACGAGGAAGACGCCCATGAGCGGCCCGAGGGCCGCCCAGTGGCCCAGCGGCAGCCTCCGGGACCGGCCGTGGAGCCGGTAGTGGTCCGCGCCGCGGTCCACGGTGAAGTCGCGGGAGTCCGCGAGGGAGGGAACGCGGGGCGGCTCCCGGGTGGCCGGTTCCCCTCCCCGGCGCCCCGCCAGATGCTCCTGGAGCCGGCGGTTGCGGAACCGGTAGGTGCCGCCCGACGGCTGCAGCAGGCCCGCCCTGCGCGCGTCCTTGAGGAACGTCATCAGCGGCCACGGCACCCGGCCGGTCGCCGCGAGGGAGCACTTGGCGAGGATCCAGCGGCTCCAGGGGCTGAGCAGCACGAACGCCGCCGAGGCGCCCGCCCAGGCCCCGACCGCCGGCCACCAGCTGCCCGCCCCGCGGTCGTCGAGCCAGAAGAACGACCCCGCGCCGATCCCGATGAGCGGTGCCACCAGCGTCAGGGTCGTGACGAGCGCCGACTGCTCGCCGCGCAGGAGTTCGTCGGGTGTGGCGGCGTCGACCGTGTCGGCGGGAGCCGCGTACACGATCATGAGCAGGACGGGCAGGACGCCGCCGACCGCGAGCGCGACCAGCGCGGGATCCGGCGACACGAAGACGTACAGGGCGAGGAGGAGGACGGCGAGGGCGGGGCCTCCCGCGAGCGCCGCGAGGCGGACCTGGGGCCCGACCCGCGCATGCCGGTCCACCAGGCGCAGGGCGTGCAGGAACAGCAGCGGGTTCGCGGCGCGCCGCGGCTCGGCGAGCCGCTGGCCGAACCACCCGGCGGTGACGGAGCGCGCGGTGCCCGCCAGGATGACCCCGGACATCACGTCGGTCGTCACGCTCAGGTAGCCCAGCGGGCTGCTGTGCGCGTATCCCGACATCCCCGCCCTGATCACGAAGGAGAGCAGGATGCCGGCCGTGAGGAGCGCCGGCAGCGCGAGCAGCCGGGGCAGCGGTGCCGCGTACAGCCGCCACCAGGCCAGCTCGGACTCCTCGCGGCGGCTCAGCAGCAGCGCGAGGTACGACAGCCAGGCGCGGGCCCGCTCGGGATCCCAGGCGCGGGGCGGGTGCAGCCGGGCGGGGTCCGGCGGACGCCCCGGAAAGGCGGCGGGCACGATCCGGTCGAGCAGGTGCGTCTCGACGGCCTCCCGGGTGGGGAAGCGCTCCCGGTCCGTCAGTTCGCCGGGATCGGCCGGGTGGCCCTCGTAGGAGCGGCGTACGAGCCACACCATCAACGGGCTGGTCAGGGCCCATGACAGCGGCGCCGAGGGCTGCCTCCTGAGGGTCTTCAGCACGGGTGCCCAGACGGCGGCGCGGGCGGGCGCAGGGGCCAGCCGGAGGTAGTCGGCCACCTCGCCGGGGCGCAGCGGCAGCGACTCGATCACCGTGGCGTGTCTGAGGCCCTTGCCCTGCCGGTCGAGGCGGGCGTACTCGGTCGTGCGGGAGACGAGCACGGCGTCCCCCTCGCCGCCCAGGCCCGCGTTGAGGGCGTCGAGCACCTCGGCGCGGCGGTGCTCGGGCAGTTCGTCGAGGCCGTCGAGGACGGGAAGCACCCCGCCGCGGCCGTTCACCCGTCGCTCCAGGACGAGCCGGCGGGCCGGGTGCTCGCCGTCCACGGGCGGCAGACCGGGATGGTCCTGGCGCAGCCGGTCCGTCAGCCACTCGTCGAGCGACTGACGGCGGGTGTCCCAGGACTCCAGGGACAGCACGAGCGGGATCGGCACGTCGGCCTCGCCCTGGGTGAGCCGGCGGCCGAGCAGTTCGAGGGCGAGCAGCACGGACAGCACGGTCTTGCCGGAGCCGGCGGTGCCCAGTACGACCAGCCGCCGGCGCGGGCGGAGGCTGAGGAAGGTCCCGGCGATGGTGTCGGTCCCGGAGCCGGCCGGCAGGTACTCGCCGGCGGACGCCACCCGCCTGCTGGGTGTCCAGCGCACCGGCAGCGGCTGGGGATCGGTCATGTCCCAGGCGTCGGCCTCGGCCCGCCACCGGTACAGGAGGCTGCGGGCGAGGGCCCGCTCGGCGGCGGCCGGTGGGGCGTCGTCACCCGGCGGGGGGTCGACGCGCAGGGTCAGATTCAGATCGCCTTCGAGGATCCCGATCTGGATCAGGTACTCGGCCGTGCAGTCGACCGCGGTGTTGGTGATCTGCGGCCCGCCGTCGGGCCCCGTCTGCTGTGCCATGCACCTCCGCCCCCGGGCGTCGCCGCTTCCACTGTACTTCGCGTCAACCGGCCCCACAGCCAAGGGAATTCGTCCGGGCGTACGAGTCGTCGACCGCGGGCGGCGGGACCGGACCGCGGGCGCGGCGCGGCCGCCGGGACACGGGCGGAGACAGGCGACCCATGCGGCGATATATCCACACGAGATCCTCGAACGTTATGATGTGCGGCATATCGGGTCTACTGTGAAAAACGCTTGGAGGTGTCCCCGCGGCGGGCCGGGCGGCGGTGCGTGCGACGAGGTACCTCCGGGCGTAGGGAGTGATCTCGTTGTCCGTCGCCTGGGACGACATCGGCGGACTTGTCGATGCCCATGAGCGTTTTCTGACCGGCGCCCTCGTCGACGCCGACGTCAGGGACGCCGTGCTCGACTCCTGGAAGCGGTGCAGATCCGTGGGGCTCGAGCCGGACCGGCTGCTGATCCCGCACGCGGAGCCCATGCTCGACGACCGGTTCCTGCGCGCGGCCGAACCCGTCCTCAAGGACCTGGTCGACTCCATCGCCCAGATGAGCATGACCGTCGTGCTCTGCGACGGCCAGGGCCGCATCGTCCAGCGCTTCGGCGGCAGCCGCCGGCTGCGCGAACGCCTCGACGCGGTCCGCTTCGCCCCCGGCTGCGACGCCTCGGAACAGTTCGCGGGCACCAACGGCGTGGGCACCGCGCTGGCCGGGCGGAGCCCCTTCTACGTCGTCGGCCGCGAGCACTTCGCCGACTGCCTGCAACCGTTCGCCTGCGCCGGCGCACCCGTCCGCAACCCCCTCAGCGGGCGCATCGAGGCCGTCCTCGACCTGACCACCCTGCGCTGCGACGGCGACCCCGCCATGCTGCACCTGGTCCGCGGGGTCGTGCGCGACATTGAGACGCGGCTGCTGGAACAGGCCACGGAACGGGAGCAGGCGCTCCTGGCCGCCTACCGCAGGGCCGGCGGCGGGACGACCGGCCCCGACGGCTGGCCCCACCAGCCCGACCACGACTCCCCGGCGGCCCCCGGGAGCACCGCCGACGGCGGCGAGCTCACCAGGATCGACCTGGCGGTGCTGCGGGAGAAGGCCGAGGAACTCATCGCCGCACCGCACCGCACCATGGACCAGGTGTCCCTGTCCGGCGGCCGGACCGCCACCCTCCTGCGCCGCCTGGTCACCGGAGCGGCCGGCGAGACGGGCGTGGCCGTGGAGGCACGCATACTCGGCGGCCCGCGTCTGCGTCCCCTGGACTTCGACACCGGCGCCGTGACGCTCGGCCCGGCGCCTTCGACCGGCGCGACCGTGCCACCGGCCACGGCCCCGCCCGGGCCGGCCGAGGCCGTGCCGCCGGCTCCCGTTCCCCCGGGGCCGGCCGAGGGCGTGCCACCGGCGCCGGCTCCCTCGGGCACCGTCGCGGGCGCGCCGCCGGCTCAGGCGCCGTGCGGCGAGGGCGCGCCGCCGGTCCCAGCGCCGTGCGGCGAGGGCGCGCCGCCGGTTCCGGCCGTGTTCGGCCCCGCGGAGCGCGGACTGCCCGCCCCGGCGCCGACCGGGCCGCCTCCCGCGGGGGCCGTCGCCCCGGCACCGCCGTCCCCCGGAGTGGCCGCCCCCACGCCTGCCCCCGCAGGAACGGCCGTGCCCACGGCCCCGGCCCCGATCCCGTCCCCGGCCCCGCCCACCGCCGGCCGGCCGTACACCCCACCCCCACCCCCACCCTCGCCGCAGCCCCAGGCGCAGCCCCCGCCCGGACCGGACGAGACCGGCAGCGCCCCCGGCTCCGCCGCGGCCCCCGTCCCGGAGCCCGCGGCCGACGACGACGGCTGGCTGCTGCTCGTCGGGGAGCCCGGCGTGGGCCGGCTGGCCGTCCTGGCCCGCAGACGCCTGGAGTTGCTGCACGACGCCGGCGTCCGCATCGGCAGCACCCTGGACGTCACCCGCACCGCCGAGGAACTGGCCGAGGTGACCGTGCCCCGGTTCGCGGACTTCACCGCCGTCGACCTGCCCGACTCCGTGCTGCGCGGCGAGGAGCCGGGCCCCCTGGCCCCCAACACCCCGCTGCGCCGCGTCGCGCTGGGGGCCGTACACGACGGGTCCCATCTGTACGGCGTCGGCGACACCGTCCGCTACGTCCCCTCCGCGCCCCAGGCCCGCAGCCTGGAGGGCCACCAGTCCGTGCTCGAACCCGTCCTCGCCGAGGCCGGCGGCTGGATGGCCCAGGACCCCGCACGGGTCGCACGGATACTCTCCGCCGGCATGCACTCCCTGATCACCGTGCCGCTGCGGGCCCGTGGCACCACCCTCGGAGTCGTGAGCTTCTACCGCTCCGAGAAGCCCGCCCCCTTCGAGGACGACGATCTGTCCCTGGCCCAGGAACTGGTCGGACGCGCCGCGATCTCCATCGACAACGCCCGCCGCTACACCCGCGAGCACAACACCGCTCTCGCCCTGCAGCGCAGCCTCCTGCCCCGGGGCAGGCCCGAGCAGAGCGCCGTCGAGGTCGCCTACCGCTACCTGCCCGCGCAGGCCGGCGTGGGCGGCGACTGGTTCGACGTCATCCCGCTGTCCGGGGCCCGGGTGGCGCTGGTGGTCGGAGACGTCGTCGGTCACGGCCTGCACGCGGCCGCCACCATGGGCCGGCTGCGCACCGCCGTGCACAACTTCTGCGCCCTGGACCTGCCGCCCGACGAACTCCTCACCCACCTCGACGACCTGGTCGCGCAGCTCGACCGGGCCGAGGGCTGGGCGGAGGAGGACACCGACTCCGAGATCGCCGGGGCCACCTGCCTGTACGCCGTCTACGACCCGGTGTCGCGGCACTGCACCCTCACCCGCGCCGGGCACCCCCTGCCCGCGGTGGTCGGGCCCGACGGCACGGTGGACTTCGTCGACCTCCCGTCCGGACCGCCGCTCGGCCTCGGCGGCACGCCCTTCGAGACCGTCGAGCTGGACCTGCCCGAGGGCAGCCAACTGGTGCTGTACACCAACGGTCTGATCGAGGACCGGCTCCGCGACCCCGACACCCGCCTGGAGAGCTTCCGCACCGTTCTGGCCTGCCCCGACCGCACGCCGGACGACACCTGCGAGGCGGTCCTCGACGCACTGCTCCCCGACCGGCCGCGCGACGACGTGGTCCTGCTGGTCGCCCGTACCCGCGCCCTGGGGCCGGAACAGGTCGCCCAGTGGGAGCTGCCCAGCGACCCGGCGGTCGTCCCCCGCATCCGCGCGGCCGTCACGGAGCAGCTGGCCGCCTGGCGCCTGGACGAACTGTCCTACACCAGCGAGCTGGTCGCCAGCGAACTGGTCACCAACGCCATCCGCCACGCGACCGGCCCGGTGCGGCTGCGGCTGCTCCGCGACCGCGCGCTGATCTGCGAGGTGTCCGACGGCAGCAGCACCTCGCCCAGGCTGCGCAGGGCCAGAAGCGAGGACGAGGGCGGCCGCGGGCTCTTCCTCGTCGCCCAGTTCACCGAACGCTGGGGCACCCGCTACACCTCCGACGGCAAGGTCATCTGGACGGAACAGCCACTGCCACCGGCACCCCCGCCGAACCGGCCCCCTCGTCCGTGAGCGCCCGCCGGCCGCCGCCGGGCAGCCGTGGGGTCGTCATGGTACGAGGCTGGGCTCGTCGTGGTACGAGGCTGCTCGTCGCGGTGCGAGGCTGGGCTCGTCGCGGTGCGAGGCTGGGCTCGTCGTGGTACGAGGCTGAACTGAATCAGACCGGGGCGGTGGGGAGGGGCTGTTCGGTCCAGATGGACTTGCCGGTGCGGGTGTGGCGGGTGCCCCAGCGCTGGGAGAGCGCGGAGATGAGCTGCAGTCCGCGGCCGCCCTCGTCGGTGGCGGAGGTGTGGCGGACGTGCGGCGTGGTCAGGCTGGCGTCGGAGACCTCGCAGATCAGTGCGCGACTGCGGAGCATGCGCAGCCGGATGGGGCCGCAGGCATGCCGGATCACATTCCCGACCAGCTCGCTGACCAGGAGCTCGGTGGTCGTGATCAGTTCCTCGTCGGCCAGCTCCCAGTCGGCGAGCTGGGCGCGGACCAGGTCCCGGGCCTGGCCGGCCGCCACCGGGTCTTCCGGCAACGGCCACTCGGCGACGTTCTTCGCCTCCAGCGGGTGGGTGCGGGCCAGCAGCAGGGCAGCGTCGTCGACCAGCGCGCCGTGGGCGGGCAGGAGGGCGGAGGTGATGGTGGCGCAGAGGGTGTCCAGCTCGGCCGCGTCCGCCGGTGAGGCCGGCACGGCGTTCACGGACTCTACGAGGAGCTCGGCGAGGCGGCTCATGCCGGTGGTGACATCCCTGTCCTTGCTCTCGACCAGGCCGTCGCTGTAGAGGGCGAGCAGGCTGTCGGCGGGCAGCAGGATCTCAAGGGTCTCGAAGGGTGGCGTGGCCACCCCCAGCGGCGGGTCCGGGGCCATGGGCAGGAAGGTGACGGTGCCGTCGGGGTGGGCCACCGCGGGCGGCGGCTGACCGGCGCTGGCGTACGACAGAAGACGGGTCACCGGGTCGTAGACGCCGTACAGACAGGTTGCGAGGGCATCGAAGCCCGGCTCGGCGACGATGTCGTTGAGGTGGTCGAGGATTTCGTCGGGCGGCAGCTCCAGCTCCGAGAGGGTGCGGACGGCCGTGCGGAGCCTGCCCATGGTGGCGGCCTCGGCCATGCCGTGGCCCATGACGTCGCCGATCACGAGCGCCACCCGGGCCGCGGAGAGCGGGATCACGTCGTACCAGTCGCCGCCGACGTCGGCTCCCTGCTTGGCCGGCTGGTAGCGTGCCGCCGCCGTCACCTCGGGCAGCTCGGGCAGTGCCTGCGGCAGCAGGCTGCGCTGAAGGGTACGGGCCCGGGTCTTCGCCTCGTCGTAGAGCCCGGCCCGCTCCAGGGCCTGCGCGATCAGTCCGCTGACCGCGGTCAGCAGTGTTCGCTCGTCATCGTCCAGCACCCGCGGCCGGCTGAAGCAGATCACCGCCGCGCCGATCCCGCGCCCCGATACCGCCAGCGGCAGAATCGCCCACGCCTGCTTGCCGCCCTCCCGGCTCAGGATCTCGGTGCCCGGGTAACGCCTCTGCATCTCCTCCGGGGAGGAGATGCAGAGGGGGGTGCGGGTGCGCAGGGCGTCCTCCACCGGGTTCGTGGTGTCCCTCACCGTCCACTGCCTGTCCAGCAGTCGGGTGAAGGGCTCCGAATACCCCCGCGAGCCGATCACCGTCAGCCGGTCGCCGACCACGCCGACCATGACGAGTGCGGTGGCCCCGAGGGGCGTCATCACGCCGTCGGCCACCGCCGCCATCACATCCTGGGCCGTGACGGCCTCGGCCAGCTCCCGGGTGATCCGCTGCACCAGGGCCGCCCGCTCCGCTGCCGCCCGTTCCGCGGCGGCCCGCTCGACCTCCCGCAGATGCCGCTCGGTGGTGTCGGTGATGTAGAGCGTGAGGCCCTCCGGCACCGGCACCAGCCGCAGGTGGTACCAGGACGTCCCGTCCGGCCACGGTACGTCGAATCCGGCCGGCTGGCCCTCGGCCGCCGTGGCCCGGCACTGCTGCTCCAGCCCCGGTACGGCACGCACCGCGGGGACGTTCCAGAACAGGGCTCCGGCCACATCTCCCGCGGCGCCGAAGAGCCGCTCGGCGGCATGATTGAGAAACCCGATGCGCCAGTCCCTGTCCAGGGAGACGAAGCCGTCGCTCATGTGCCGCAGCGCCCGCCCCACCGACTCGGCGGCGGTGTGCGTTTCGCTGCTGTCCCGGAGGGTGCCGATCACCTTCACCGGGGTGCCCTCTTCGTCCGTGATCGTCCGGGCACTGGCCTCGATCCAGAGGTATGTGCCGTCCCGGCGCCGGATCCGGTACTCGTCCTGGAAGCCGCCGCGCAGCAGGATGCCCGTGTCGAAGCCCGTCACCGCCCCGGGCAGGTCGTCCGGGTGGATCAGCGCCGCCCACGCCTCGATTCCGCCGCTCATCACCGCCGGATCGATGCCGTCCAGCACCTTCTCGACGGGCCGGTCGGCGGACAGCTCGCCGGTGCGCAGGTCCCAGGTGTACGTGAGGGACGGTCCCTCTTCCACGTCCCACGGGGAGACCCCCTCGCGCGGTCCCGGCCCGTTCTCCAGGGCGCGCAGCAGGGTGGGGGACGGATTGAGGATCCCGGACGACCTGAGCCTCCCGGACATCCAGGCCGCCACCTCGTTCAGGAACGCGCGCTCCGCCGCGCCCGGTTCGTCGCCCGGGGCGAAGAGGACGGAGAGCGCGCCGCGTCGCCGGCCACCGCCCGGAATGGGAACGGCCAGATGACCGATGCCGGCGGAGAGCCGGGAGGGCCACAGGGCGGCGGGGTCCCGGCCCGGCACCGGATCGGGCGGGGCCAGGAGAGGCTGCCAGGTGATGGTGTCGTTGCGGGCGGCCCTGCTGGGCGGCGCCGCGCCCCGGGCCGGGATGATCAGCCAGGGCCGGGTCATCGGTTCCGGCAGACCGCTGTCGGCGACCAGATAGAGGATGCCGCTCATGCCGCCGCCCGGAAGATGCACCATGCCGCCCAGGCCGTCCACCTCGGCCACCGCTTGCTGGAGCGCGGTCAGCAGCACCTCGACATCGCGCCGGTCCTCGTCCACGGCGTCGAGCAGCCGCATCCGGATGCGGTGTCGCTCCAAGGGCCCCGCCGGGCCGGTGTTGTCCGCATCGCCGCCTCTGGCATTCACCACGGCCGATCGTCGCCTCCGCTCACCGCGTGGGTATCAGCTGGGCCGTGTGCGATCGGGTGTGGACCTGCTGTGATCTACATCCGTCGCACCCACTCCAATGCGAACAATTTAGGCGATTTCATCTGTCCTGGGGAGTCGGTGTCCGCCCGATCAACGGCATGTAGCACTATCTCACTTTCCGTGACTGTTGTGACCGGGGCTGCCGCGCTCCCGGCGACGAGGAGGACGGGGAGGACGAGGAGGACGGGGACGACGGGGAGACGGGGGCGCCGGTGGGCGGCGAGGCGGCCGTGGTGGACGGGGCGGCCGTGGTGGACGGGGCGACCGGAGCGTCGCTCGTGCCGGCTGCCGGGGTGCTCGACGACGCGGACGGGGACGTACCGGTCGTGGGGGCGGCCGAGGGCGGCGTGTGGCCCAGCGGTGCCAGCACCGCGTCGGTCACCAGGCCGTCCGCGGTCGTCGTGAGGACCACGGGGTCGGCGGCGCCGAGGAGCCGATCGCAGCCGAGGTTGGTGAAGGTCTGGTTGGCCCGTGCGGCGAGGAAGGCGAAGAGGTTCGGCGCCGTGGCGGGATCCGGCGAGGGCGCCTTCTCGAAGAGCGCCCTGTCCCTGAAGGCACGCCGGACGCCGGCCGGGTCGCGGAAGAGGGTGGTGCAGAAGGCCGCTCCGTCACCTTCGGCGCCGGCACCGATCGCGGGCATGTCGACGCCCGCGCGGTACGCGTCGGTCTTCGCGACGCTGCCGTGGCCGTCGACGAGCGTCATCGGGTCGTTCTGCGGAACCAGCGCGATCGGAGCCTTCTGGCCGGCCGCGGCGGACAGTTCGTCCAGCGCAAGGGCGGACGTGGCGTGGCCGTCGCCGGACTGGTCGGGCGCGGTGAACGGCTTGCAGCCCAGAGCCGGGTCCATGAACTGGGTCAGCAGCAGGTTGTCGCTGCCGTTGGCCAGGTCCGCGGGGGTGCCGGCGGCCGCCGACCGGGCCTTGCCGTTGTGACGGTGGTGGCGGTCTCCGCGGTTGGCCAGCCGCGCCGCCCTCTTGAGGGCCGCCCTGCTCGCGGCGTTGTTCTGGGCGATGCGGCCGTGCGCGTCGGCGAGGTAGTGGGTCACCACGTTGTCGCTTCCGTCCTGGTCCACGACGGAGAAGTCCCTCGTGGTCGGACAGGGCAAGCCGTCCGCGGCGGTCCCGAGCGCCGGAACCCTGAGGTGCCCCTTGGCGATCTGGGCGTTGGCGGCCCTGAAGAAAGCCGGCGCGTTGCAGTACGCGAACTGGCCGAAGACCGATCTCCGCAGGCCGTTGACGCAGTTTCCCTGGGCGAGGCTGTCGGAGCGACCGCTCGTCCGCAAGACGAGATTCGCGTTGTTGAAACCGAACCAGATACCGACGGTCGAGCCCTTCGGCACCGAGGGGCGGGCGGTCCGCGCGGCCGGTCTCGTACCTTTGTCGATCACCAACGGGTCGTAGAGGGTCAGTTTGCCGTCCCGGGTGAGGATCGCCGCTTCCACGAACGCCGACTGATCGGGATTGGCCTCATGGCACGGTCCCTGCGCAGGATCGGTTGCGACGAGTCGGTACGGCGTGGCCAGGCCGCGGGCGGTGAGGGGTCTGTCGGGGACCAGCAGGGTGCAGTCCGGATCGGGTCTGCCCGCCGGCGCGGGCTGCGCCGAGGTCTGCCGGCCTTCCTGCCCGTTCCGCTGATCACGGCTTTCCGCGGCGAACACGGAACCCGCGACGACTGCCAGAAGCACCGGCCCGCCGATCAGAGCAAGCGACACCTTGGACCGCTTCCAGCGTCGGGCACGCTCCCGCCGCGAACTGCGTGACGCCTGCGCCAAGTCCTCACGGGGCACTGGGCCGCTCCTCACTGTCCTTTCCTCCGTCGGGAGGAACCCACCCGCCGTACGAGCCGGGCCCGCGGAATGTTCAACGGCCGCACCAGCCATTGCCGAGCCTTGAACGGGCCGTCGACGCCTGCGAAGCCGGCCGCCGTCGCAGCGATGAGTCCGCCGGCGCCGACAGGTCTACCTCCCGACGGGGACAACCGACTCATCGGGAGCAAGCCATGGGCCTCATCCACATCGAACTGTTCGCAACCCTCGACCTCGTCGGGCAGGCGCCCGGCGGCCCCGACGAGGACCCGGTGGGGTTCCCGTTCGGCGGCTGGCAGGCCCCGCTGCTGGACGAGGTCGCCGGGGCACAGGTCGGTGCCGCGTACGAGGGCACGGACGCCCTCCTGCTCGGCAGGCGGACGTATGACATCTTCGCCGCCTACTGGCCGCACCAGGAGGGCGGCGAGGACAAGGAGATCGCCACGCTCTTCAACAGCGTCCCGAAGTACGTGGCCTCCCGCGGCAGGCCCGACCTCTCGTGGGCCGGGTCCACGCAGCTCGGCCCGGATCTGGCCGGCGCGGTGCGGGAGATCCGTGACCGGCACGAGCACGTGAAGGTCGTCGGGAGCCTGAACCTGGTGCAGACCCTCCTGCGCGAGAAGCTCTTCGACCGTCTCGACCTCTGGGTGCACCCGATCGTGCTCGGCGTGGGGAAGAAGGTGTTCGACGGCGGCGCGGTGCCCACGAACGTCACCCTCCTCGAACCGCCGGCGGCCGGTCCGAAGGGCATCGTGTACCTGCGCTACGGGCTCGCCGACGGCACGCCCGGGACGGGGGACATGAGCGCCCCCGATCGCGGTGCCGGACGCCACGACTGAAGGCGCCTCCCGGGCGCCGGACCGCTACTCGTCTGCCGCTCCACCGCCGGTCCCCGGCCTGCGCCAGGAGGCAGGCGGCGAGGTCGGCCCGGCTGGTGAAGACGCCGTCCGCGTGGTCCTCCTGGAGGCGGTAGTCGCTCACCGTCTCGGCGTCGAAGAGTCCCGAGGGGCGCAGGACCGTCCAGTCGAGGCCGCTGTCCGCGAGGAGGGTCTCCATCGCGGTCATGTCGGTGTACGCCGTCCTGCCGATCGTCCGGGTGATCAGCGGCTGCAGCACCGGGTTGAGCACGATGCCGCCGTCCGCGTGCGGACGTGGGTTTACTGGAGCTGACGGCGACGATCCGGGTGACACCGTGTCGGCGCATCGCCGTGACGATGTTCGCGACGCCTGCGCTGTAGATGCCGATCGGGCCCCGGCTGAAGGGCACGCCGAGCGTCGAGAGCACTGCGTCGGCACCGTGGACGGCCTTCACGACGTCGTCCTCGTCGCAGACGTCGGCCCGGACCACGTCGAGACGCTCGTGGGCGAGCGGGAAGCCCTCGGGATGACGGGTGACGGCAGTCACCCGGTGCCCGGCTTCCAGGGCCTGGCGGGTGAGGTGAAGTCGGATCGGCCGCCGTCGATGTGACCGCGCCGGGCACGGCGCCTGCGGCCGCCCGGGCCGCGCCCGTGGAGATGGACGTGGGTGAGCACGACGAGCGGTTCTCCGCCGGACAGTCGCGGGACGTGCGCCTTGCAGTCCGGCCACGCCGGCCATGCCCAGGCCCGCGTCGACGACGACATCGCGGTCCGCTCCGCGCGGCTGCCGGAGGATCCGCTCCGGGCGGCTGCCGGAGGATCCGCTCCGGGCGGCTGCCGGAGGATCCGCTCCGGGCGGCTGCCGGAGGATCCGCTCCGGGCGGCAGAGCGACATCGACCGTCGGCTCGGTGATCCGGGCGACGCCGTCGTCCCGTTGCCCACGCCTGTACCGGCGGTTTGTCACGGCGGGTCGCCCGCCCGCACCACCGCTCGGGGGCGCTGCCGGTGGTTGCCGGTGGTCCTCAGATCGTCAGGCTGGAGAGCTTGGCCGCGTCCAGGACCAGGTTGATTTCGGCGATGCGGTCGGAGACGACGGTCAGCCCGACGACCGCGACCACGCCCGGCCGGGGTCCTGGCGATGATTCCGGCCGCGCCGTTGACCAGGCCCGGCAGCGCAACCGGTCCCGGCGGGCCTCCTCACGGTGAGGCGACCGCTCCGGCCGCGTGGCCGCACCGGGTGCCGCGGGAAACTACGAGCGCGACCCGCCGGCGTCACCGGCGGGAGTTGAGCCGGGCGGCCTGGCGGGTCAGGTGCTCGCGCTCGGCGAGGTTGGGTGCCATGTGGGCCGCCTCGGCGTACAGCCGTGCCGCCGTCGCCCGGTCGCCGTTGCGCTCGTGGAGGTACGCGGCCACCGCGGCGTGGCGGGGCATGGGGTATCCCCCGCTCGAAGGGCTTGGGGAGGAGTCGTCCAGCGCCGCGAGCGCCGCCAGCCCGGCGCGCGGTCCGTCGGCCTCGCCGACGGCCACCGCGCGGTTGAGCCGGACGACGGGGCTGTCGGTCAGGCGCAGCAGCTCGTCGTACCACTCGACGATCTGCACCCAGTCGGTCTCCTCGGCGGTGGGCGCGTCGGCGTGGAGGGCGGCGATGGCGGCCTGGGCCTGGAACTCGCCCAGGCGGTCGCGGGCGAGGGCCGCCTGCAGGATCTCCACGCCCTCGGCGATCAACCCGGTGTCCCACCGGCCGCGGTCCTGCTCGGCGAGCGGCACCAGGCTGCCGTCGGGCGCGGTCCGGGAGGCGCGCCGGGCGTGGTGGAGCAGCATGAGGGCGAGCAGCCCGGACACCTCGGGGTGGGCGGCCTGAGCCGCGAGCTGCCGGGTGAGCCGGATGGCCTCGGCGGCGAGGTCGACATCGCCGGAGTAGCCCTCGTTGAAGACCAGGTAGAGGACGCGCAGTACCGTGGCGACGTCGCCGGGCTGGTCGAACCGGACGCTGGAGACGGTGCGCTTGGCCCGGCTGATGCGCTGGGCCATGGTCGCCTCGGGCACCAGGTAGGCCTGGGCGATCTGGCGGGTGGTGAGCCCGCCGACGGCGCGCAGCGTGAGCGCGACCGCGGAGGCCGGCGTCAGCGACGGATGGGCGCACAGGAAGTAGAGCAGGAGCGTGTCGTCCACCGCGGACGCGGGCCCGGGCGCAGGCTCCTCCTCGACGAGATCCTCCCGCCGGCGGCGGGAGGCGTCCGCCCGGGCCGCGTCGAGGAACCGGCGCCAGGCCACGGTGACCAGCCAGCCCTTCGCGTCCCGCGGAGGATCGGCCGGCCAGACGCGGACCGCCTCGACCAGCGCGTCCTGCACGGCGTCCTCGGCCGCCGCGAAGTCGGCTCCGCGGCGGACGAGGATGGCGAGCACGCTCGGCGTGAGGCTGCGGAGCAGGGCCTCGTTCATCTGGGAGGTCACTCCGTGATGGTGGGCGGCGCGGTCAGGAACGGGCGCACCTCCAGCCATTCGTGGATCGGTTTCCCGCCGGCCCCGGGGGCGGCCGACAGTTCCCCGGCCAGCTCGACGGCGCGCTCGTGGCTGTCGACGTCGATCACCATCCAGCCGGCGATGAGGTCCTTGGTCTCGGCGAACGGGCCGTCGGTCACCGGCGGCCGCCCCTCACCGTCGTACCGGACCCACGTTCCCTCCGGGGCGAGCGCCTGAGCGTCGACGAATTCGCCGGTCCCCTCAAGCCGGGCCGCGAAGTCGCGCATGTACTGCATGTGCGCCGAGATCTCCTCCGGCGTCCACTGGTCCATGC
This sequence comes from Streptomyces sp. PSU-S4-23, assembly GCF_055632315.1. Lineage (NCBI taxonomy): Bacteria > Bacillati > Actinomycetota > Actinomycetes > Kitasatosporales > Streptomycetaceae > Streptomyces > Streptomyces sp. PSU-S4-23. Next base: position 5,974,757 of record NZ_JBVMUU010000002.1, read on the forward strand.
ACACGTCGTTGACCGGAGCAGGAGCGCCCCGGTAGTGCTTGAGCAGCAAGTACTTGGCCATCGTGTCTCTCCTCGGTGCTCGTGCGACCCATTGTGGTCGCCTTCACCGCGGGGACGGAGCCGGCCGCGGCTTCTCGACATCGCCGTCCGATTGTTTTTCGGGCTCTCGTGGCCGAGCCCGGTCGAGCCGCCTCGGGGTGTCCGGGTCCACGGCGGCGGCGCCGGCGGTGGGCAGGCGGTGATGCCGGATGTCGAATCCGACGCGCCGGCGATGAGTGCCCCTGGGCCCCGGTGGACAGCCACCGCAGGTTCCGCGTTGTCTGCGGCCCGGGCGAGCGCCGGCCCACGCCGTGTCCGCCCGAAGCACCCCGAGGGCTTCCGACTCGTCGATGCGGGAGAGGCGGGAGAGGCGGGAGAGGCGGGAGAGGCGGGCGAGGCCCTGCCAGAGAAAGACGCCCACACGGTGACCGACGCGTATGCACACGGGCTACGGGCCTCAGGAGCGGTGGACCTGGCGGTCCCGAAGCGTCAACAGACGCGACGGTCCTTCGAGCCGATGGCGTTGTCAGTCCCCCCTGCCATCATCCCGCCATGCTCTACGACGCCTTGGTGGCCGAATCCCGCAGGAACGACCCGCTCGACGACGTGAGGTCCGCCGCGCTCGCCCGCACCCGCTGGCTCGTCGACCTGCTGGAACGTCAGCGGACCGAGTTCCGGCGGTCCATGGGGCCCGGATACCGGCGATTCGAGGCGGCCGGCGCGGCGACCCGGGGCGAGATCGAGGAGCGGCTCGCGGCCTGCGCGGACGAGGAGGGCAGGGCCGCGGTCCTGTGCCTCATGCTGGCCTCCTGCCTCGACGACGCGAGCCTGTGGCAGTACCACACGGAGATCGGCTCCCTCGTCTCACGAGTGCGGGGCTGGACGGCCGACGAGGTCGCGGTGATGCTGCTCCGCGCCACCGAACACCACATGGGCCACTGGTTCGCCGGCTCGCTGGAACTCGTGCTCAACGCCGCCGACCAGCTCGACACCGACGGCCGCCGCGCGGTCATGCCCTGGCTGGGGCACGCCCACGCGGAGGTCATGGACACCACGGTCGACGCGCGCTCGCGGACGTTGCTCACCCAGCGCCTGCGCGCGCTGCTCGCGAGCGTGGACGAGGCGCACATCCCCGAGGGGCTGATCCCCGCCGACGCTCCCTGGGCCTCCCCGCTGAGGGACCGTGCGAAGACCTCGCCGACGCCGGAACTCGCGTCCTTCGTCAGGCACTTGGCGAGCCTGTCCAGCCCGCGCCCCTCGCAGAAGTGGCGGCGGACCTGCCTCGAACTCGCGGACGCGGCATCGGCGCGGGACCTCGTGGCCGACGTCCTTCGGGCGCTGGCCGAGGACGATCCGCTCTGCAGCAGGGGAAGCGGCGCGCACACCGGCTGGCTCCACGGCGATCACCACTACCACTACCTCGTCCACCAGAACGACGGGGACCTGACGCGCGGCGTCGTCTGGGCCGCGACGCTGACCGGCGGACCGGCAGCGGTGCGGCACCTCGACGCGCTCGCTCTGCGGACCGGCGGTCCGGGAACCGGCATGATGGAGGACCTCAAACTCGCGGGCGCGGCGATCAACGCGCTGGCCGAGTCCGGTGACCCGGCGTCTCTGGAATCACTGTGGCGGTTGCGGTCCCGGATCAAGCACCGGGCTCTGCGCAAGCAGCTCGACACCGCACTGGTGACGGCTGCCGGGAAGCAGGGCATCACGGCGGAGCAGCTCATCGAGCGCAGTGTGCCGGACCATGGCCTGGCGCCGGACGGCTCGCTGGAACGGGAGTTGGGCGGACATCGGGTACGAGTGGCGATCGAGGCCGCGACGACCGTACGGCTCACCTTCACCCACCCCGACGGGACGACGTCCCGCACGGCTCCGGCGGCAGTGAAGGACGGCTTCCCGGACGAGCTCCAGCAGTTGAAGGCCCTGGCCAAGGAGGTGCGGGCGACGCTGTCGGGTGAGCGGGCCCGGGTCGAGGCGCTGATGTCGGCCGGGCGCGAGTGGCCGTACGACGAGTGGTGCCGCTTCTACCGCGACCACCCGGTGACCGGGGTTCTCGTCCGCGGCCTGATCTGGGAGTTCCAGAACGCCGAGGACGCCGACGCCGAGTGGCGTGCGGTGGCACCCACGGCCGAGCCGCCAGGCCGGCCCGAGCGCGTCCGGCTGTGGCACCCGATCCGGGCGTCGACCCACGACATCAGGGCGTGGCGGGAGCGGCTCGTCGCCGGGCGGCTGCGGCAGCCGTTCAAACAGGCGTTCCGGGAGATCTACCTGCTCACCCCGGCGGAGGAGGAGACCGGCGTCTACTCCAACCGATTCGCCGCCCACATCGTCCACTACCCGCAGCTCTACGCGCTGTTCAAGGAACGCGGCTGGCAGGCCAACTTCCTCGGCCGGTACGACGGCGGCTACGACGGGAACGCCCGGGCCGAGTTCGGCGACGGCGCATGGCGAGCCTGCTTCCACCACGAGCCCGCCGCGGACGACGACGGCGGCGGCTACGCGCCGGATCACGCCGCGACGGACCAGGTCCGCTTCGAGCGGCGGGACGGCCGGCGCTGGCGGGAGGTTGCACTGGCGGAGGTGCCCCCGCTGGTGTTCAGCGAGGCGATGCGCGACGTGGACCTCTTCGTGGGCGTGACCTCGATCGCCGCCGATCCCGACTGGACCGACCGGGGAGAGGACCGCTATGCCGCGTACTGGCGGACGGCCACATTCGGTGCGCTGACGGCGAGCGCCGAGGTCCGCCGCGAGGCGCTGGAGCGGATCCTGCCGCGCCTGAAGATCGCCGACCGGTGCAGGCTCGACGGCCGCTTCCTGCTGGTCCACGGCGATCTGCGCACATACAAGATCCACCTGGGGTCGGCCAACATCCTGATGGAACCGGACGACAGCTACCTGTGCATCGTCCCGTCACGGCGCCCGGGCGACGCCAAGGTCTTCCTGCCGTTCGAGGACGACCGCCTCTCCCTGATCCTCAGCAAGGCATTCCTGCTCGCCGCCGACACCGAGATCACCGACGAGTCCATTCTCACGCAGATCAAGCGAGGTGCCTGATGGCCACCGTGACGTTCCGGGACGAGACCGCGACGGGCAAGCCGGTCACCGAGTGGGAAGTCGCCGGGCTGCCGGCCCGGATGACGGTACGGGAGCTGATCAGGCTCCGCGTCCGCGAGGAGGTCGCCCGGCACAACGCCCGCCCGAGCATCCGCTTCAACGGCCTCGTCCGCCCCCACGACGCCGAGACGGAGCTGAACGGCCACCGACTCCGCGAACCCCGCAGCATCGACTGGGAACGCCAGGCCGAGATCGCCGAGCGCGCCTTCCTGGCCAACGGCTTCTTCGTGCTGGCCGGCGATCGCCAGGTCGAGGAGCTCGACGAAGTCGTGGATCTCACCGCCGATTCCAGCCTGGTCTTCATCAAGCTCGTCGCCCTCGTCGGCGGCTGAGAGCCAGGCCTTGCAGAGCCACTGCCCCATCACCGGGCACGAGCGCATGAATTGGCCACTACGACCGGCGACGACGACAGCGGTCTCATGCCCTGGGTGGCCCGGGCGGGGGACACGGAGCACGGGCAGAGGGACGACCGCTGGTCGGGGGCGGGCAGCTGGTGGTCCAGACCGTGGTCCGGCTGAACCGATAGATCGTTGGCACACGGTCGTGGGTTGGCAGGACTCGGACGTGTACGCGGAATGCTGGGGCGGGGCGTCCATCGCCGCCGTGTTACCCGCGGCCGCGCGGCGGGGTGGCATTGACGTCCGCTGCCTGCTTCAGATGCCGGGCGAGTTGCTGGAAGGTGGACCATGCCTCGGGGTCGGTTCCGTCTCCCAGGAGGTAGTGGAGAGCGGGGCGGGCCGGGGGACCGAGGCGTCTGGGAGTGGGGCCGGCGGGCGGGTGCTCGGCGTGGGTGAGCCCCACGGTCTCGGTCTCGTCGGGGCCGAGGGTGAACGCTGTGGGGATGGGCAGGGGTTCGAGGCTCGGGGGGATGGTCAGGTCGCGGCGGGCGGCGCGGAGTGAGGTGAGCAGGGAGACGAGGCCGTGTTCGGCGGCGAGGGCTGCGGCGAGGGGTTCGATCGCGTCCAGGGGTGGCTCTTCGTCGCGGCCGTAGCCAAGGGCGAGGGTGATGTCCTCTTCGACGCCCGCCGGGGTGCGCAGGATGCCGACGGTGGCCAGGGCGGGGCGGTCGGGGTGGCCGACGGCGGTCAGCCAGGTGGGCTGGGGTGCGCGGGTGCGGGCGAACTCGGTAAGCCGGCGGGTGGACCAGGGCAGGCTGACCGGTTCGGCGGTGCTCCAGCCGGCGGGCGGGGCGCCGGTGAGGTGCTGGAAGGCGGTTTCGAGGGCGTTGCCGAGGACGAGTTGCTCATGGGCCGGGTGGCGGGTGTGCAGCGCAAGGAGGAGCTGCCGCTGGTGAGTCGGAGTGTCGGCTGTGAAGGTGGCGGCGACCGTGGGGGTGCCGTTCTCGTCGCGGACGGGGGCGAACGTGCCGTTCTTCCAGTGGAGTACGGCGCCGGACAGGCCGTCGTAGTAGCCGTGTTCGGGGTGTTGGACGACCCAGCGGTTGGGCAGGGCGCGCAGGGCGGCGCGGGTCGGCAGCGTGAGGCGGGCGGTCGGCGGGGTGACGATGTGCAGCGCGCGCTCGTCTTCCGCCGCCGCGCGGAGGGCGTCGGCGAGCCAGCTGGTCATGGTGACCAGGGGGCGGTCCTGGATGACGACGGCGGTGCTGGGGGTGAGGACGTCGACGGCGGGGACGGCGGTGGCGGGGACCGGGACGGCGGAGATGTCGGTGGTCAGGGGCACCACGTCGGTGGTGGCGGCTTCCGGCGGCCAGACGGTGCCGCCGAGCACGGTGGCCAGGCGGCCGGCGAAGGAGCCCGCGAGCCGACCGGCCTCGGCGACGGCGGTGGAGGCCCGTGCCTCGGTCCACCAAACGGGCCCGTCGGGGACGGGGCAGTCCAGCAGGCGGGCCACCTCGCCCGGGACGTGCACGGGTATCGGTGCCTCCACGGAGACGAGGGGGCGGCCGTCGGGGGCGCAGAGCTGGACGACGGCGCCGTCGGCCATGGTGCCGACGGCGAGGTCGGGGCCGCCGGCGTACAGACCTGCGAGGAGGGTGCGCAGGTCCGGCATCGTGGGGGTGAGGGCGATGACGTCCTTGGTCACGAAGTGTCTTCCGCTGTGAGGGCAGCATGGATGGGCTGGTGTCGGCGGCCGCTGCGGCCCACGATGCTGCGGCCGGGAGGCTGCGGGGAGGGCACAGGCTGGGAGAGAGCCGGCCTTCGACGCGTTCGCCGGTCATGACGAGGCTGCGGTGCCGTCTGGGCTGTCACGGCCTTCGGCCACCTGCCAAACCGGGAGGGCCTGCCGGGTCTGCGTCAGGGCCGCCCTTCGCCGAGCCTCGAGCCCAGGAGGAGGTGACGAGGGAGATACTCGGATTCGACCTCGATCGGGAAACCGGCGTCGTAGGCGAAGCAGGCCATGGCCAGCGGGCCCAGTGCGACGTAACCATCGGGGTTCGACAGCCGCTCCTCGTCGGCCGTCCAGTACTCCCGGTGAGCCCGGAGCGCATCGGTCAGCGCCGTGTTGAACTGCGCGTGGTCCTGCTGGATGTACCGGAAGAACAGGTTGAGCGGGGGGTAGAGGATCTTCAACATGAGGTCCGGGTCCGCTGCCCGAGCAGCCTCCGGCGCGGTGCCCTGAAACGCGGCGACCAGTCTGTCCCCGACGCCTGGCCGGCCCTGCCAGTACGACTGAAGTACATTGATCCAGTCGTAGATGTAGTCGTCGTAGTCCGCGCCGGCCTGCCTCAGCAGCGGGATCGGCACCTGGCACAGGGCGGACAGCCGATCCTTGTCGCGGCAGACGACGGCCAGAAAGAAAGTGGTCACCCAGCTGCCCGCGTCTGCGTAGTACACAGGGCCGCTCGCCGGAATGTTCCTGACCTTGTGCTCGACGCTGCACTCCACGGTGCCCTCCGTGGCCAGGGCCGCGGCGAACACCGCCGAACCGGACTGCATGGCAGTCACCCATGCGTCCCAGGTAGCGAGTTCACCGGCCGCGGGGTCCAGAGCGCAGGACGACTCCGCCAGCGTCAGGGAGACACTGAACGCGTCCTGGATCGCTCGGGGCACCTCTTCGAGATCCTCCACAGCCCAGGCCAGACTCTCCCTGAGCACCCCCAGCCCTTCCGCCACGTCGTCGGTGGGGAAGTCATGGCGCGGGACGGTCACGACCACTCGATCTCTCCTCAGAAAATCTTGAAGTGCTTGAGCACGGCACCAGCATACGTGCCATCGTTTTCGTTGGCCTTGACCAGGACGTACTCCAGTTTCTTGCGGCGCATAGCCCGGCGGATTTCAGCTGCGAGCCGTTTGTCTCGGGGGCCCCTTTTTTCCATTTCGGTGACGATGGTCTCGACATAGGGCAAAGTTCCCTGCTTGACTCTGAAGCCCTTTGCTGGTCCGGTTCCCTTTCGGCGTTCCAAATCCGCGTTAGGTGCCTTCTCTTCGACGATGATGATGTTGCCGTTCTTGCGACGGTACACATCGTCGAATTCATTCGCGCCGTTTCCGGTGCGCGGCAGGTCCTCGATCCTCGTGGCGTCAGGAAACTCATGGGGCATGACGTGAAGCCGAGCGGCACCCTCGCCGAGTTTCTCGCCGACCTTGCTGTTGTTCGCGCGGTCGACACCGAATGCTTCCTGCGCCTCCTGCAGTGCACGGGCGTGCTCAGGGCTTGGATCGTGTGTGAAGTCCTTCTCTGCCGCCGTCAAGTGCATGGAGTTCTTTCGGTCGGCAGCAAGTCTGTTCAGTTCGTCGAGGTTGTTGGGACGTACGGTGTCTTCTCCAAGACGCACCGGACCCAGTCGGTACTTCTCGCCCGGAGCCCACGGTAGATCGTCCGCAGGAACCAACTTGCCATCTTTTCCTTCGGTGAGCTTGACCAGTGGGTGGCCGTTCTCGTCAACGCCGTCGGCTTGGAGCCGTCGCCCAATGGCGTCGTAGTGTTTCTTGCGCCACGCTTCGTCGTGGTTGGCCTTCCACGCCTGTTCGAGGTCGATCTTGCGGCGTTCGGCGGGCGTCAGCTCGCCTCCACTGCCGCCCCCATGTGCGCCGCCCGTGCCACCGGAACCATGATCGCTGCCAGCCGGATGGCCGTCCCCGGTGGCATCCGTTCCAGAGTGGTGCAAGTCGGGGCTGCCCGGGGTGTCGTGGCTCGCAAGGGGGCCGTTGGTTTGACCATGGCCGTTGTTACGCGGCGAGTCGTGGTCGACTACCGAGCTGTGGCCACCTACGCCACCACTATGACTGCTGCCGGATTCGCTTGCATGTGCGGACACCTGTGAGGGCTGCGGCCCGCTGCCCACACCTGCAAGCTCCCGCTCATGCGCCGGCACCTGGTCCGTCCCGGCACTCGCAGTGACGGATCGTTCCTGCTTCGGCGTGTCGGAGATGACGTGGCCCTGCTTGTCGTAGGCGATGAACTCGCCGTCGCGGACGACGACCTTGGAGCCGTCGTCGAGTTCGATCACGCTGTGGAGGCGCCCGGCACCGGTCGACGCATCGACGCCGGTGAAGATCTTGGAGGTGACGTCGGAGAGCTTCGGCAGGGTGTTGATCGCCTTGCCGGTCGCCTTGAGGCCGGCGGAGACCGGGTCGATGAACTCGCCGACCCTGGCTGCGACCGACGCGCCCTTGGCCAGGGCGCCGGCCTCGCTGCCCTTCGCGGCGACGGCCAGGGGGCCGGCGCCGAGGGTGAGGACGTTGAAGACGACGGTGGCCGAGGCGCGCGCCGGGTTCTCGTCCCACTTGTCCCACGCGACGAGACTCTTGGCGAACTCCTTGGCCGCCTTCTTGGAGCGGATCTCGTCGGCGCTCTCCTTGTCGGGGCCGAAGGCCCAGTCCATGAAGGCGTCGTAGGGCGTGATGGTGTACAGGCCGATACCGGTGACGACGTCCTTCAAGCCGCTCCAGGCCTGCCCCGCCGCCTGGGAGCCATGCCCGCCGAACAGGGTGTACAGGCCGTCGAGACCGCCCTCGATGTTGTCCTTGACCAGGCCGTCCCAGACGAAGCTCTTGGCCCCGTGCCCGAACCAGTCGAGGCTCCACGCCTCGTAGGTCTGTTGCTCCGGCGTGCCCCAGGGCAGTTCCTTGGCGTGTCGGAGTGCGTCGAGGCCGTAGCCGTACATCACCGTCTTCTTGTCGACGGTGTGGCTGCCGTCGTCGGTGACGAACTTCGGCCCGCCCACGATCGAGGAGATCTTGGATGCGGCGCGGCGTTCCGCGTCCTGGAAGGCGGACTGCGCGGAGGTGACGCCGTTGAGGAGCTCCTGGTGCCGGTGCACCTTGTTCTCGTCCTGGGTCCAGTCGTCGTGGCCTTCGACGCCGGCCACGAAGTCGAGGGCGTCCGCCTTGAGCTGGGCCAGCCGCTTGGCGAGCGGGCGGGCCTCGGCGGAGTACGTGTCGAGCGCGTCGGCCACCGTCTCCAGTTTGGTGGCGAAGCCGTCGGCGTTGTCCATGACCGGCTGTGTGGTGGCGAAGAGTTTGTCCGCTTCGGGCGCGGTGTAGTAGGCCTCAAGCATCTGGAAGCGGGAGTGGACGTCCATGCCGCGGTTGCGGATGCCGATGGCGTCTGTGCGCAGCGCGGAGACGTCCTTGTCGAGCTGGCTGAGGTCGCCGGTGAACTGGGGTATGCCGGAGGGGTCGATCACCTTTCCCCGGCCCCCTTGCCCTTGCTCTCGGCCGTGTTGCCGCCCTGGCCGGGCAGGTCGATCTTCGGCGTGGCGAGCGCCTTGTGTTCGGCGGTGGCGGCCATGTGCAGATCCCCGGCGACGTAGTAGGCCGTGGCCTCGCGCGCGCCGTTGACCGATTTCGCGGCCCGGGCACCGAGGAACAGCACGTCCGGGGCGGTCTGGTCCACGAACAGCGCCAGTGCCGCGCCGACGGGTCCGGTCGGGGCGGGCCCGCAGTACGGTCCGCTGATCGTGCCGGCCGAACCGGCCGCGCTCTCCACGTTCTTGCCGTACGCCTTGACGTCCTTGGCCAGGTCGTCCATCGCGTCCTCGACGAGCGAGGTCACGAACTGCACGCCGGACGATGAGATGTCCCACTTCGTCATGCCGAACCCCCGTGGAAACGTTGCATACTTGCCGTGCAGGCCCCGGCGTCTCGCGCATCTCGCCCAGCCGACGGTGCTCTTGTCGAGCTCCGGACGGGCGGTGGCCCCATGCCAACTTCCTTCCCCCGTGCGCGCGTCTGCGCGGCTACTCGATCGCCTCTGAGCCACCGCGTCAGGCAGACCTCACACAGTTCGAACATCCTCTCGTAGCGAGCGTTGCAGGCGCAACGCGACAAGCGGCGAGGTGGCGTGATCTAGTTCATGCGCAGCCTGGAAGAATGCCGCCTCGCACACGCTCGCGTCTCGTACGAGAGCAGGCCGGCCATTCGACCGGTCAGTACAGAGGCGTCCTTGAGGGACAGCGCGCGACTCGAGTCAAGCGGGCCCCTCGGCCCCGCACCGGCTGCTGGAAGCATCAAGACGAGTGCCTGCCGCGTATACAACGCGGGAAAGCAGTCCTGCACCGCCAGGACCTATGAAACAACGCGGTTGTTGGGGCCAGGTTCGATTGCTGGGCGGGGGACTCGGGACATGGGCACAGGGAGGACCGCTGGGCGGGGGCGGGCAGCTGGTGATCGAGACTGTCGTCCGGCTGAACCGGTAGAACGTTGGCAGAGGCCGTAGGTGCGAGTCCCCGGCAGGGCACAGACAGATGAAGACGGCGGCTGGCGGTGGTTTCTGGGACTGCGGGTGCTGCTACGTTGCGGCTCGGGCTTGTGCGCGAGGGGTGGGGTGGGATGGACGTCCTTGGGGTCGACGCCTGTGGTAAGCAGGGGTGGGTGGGGATCAGGCTCACGGACGGCGCGTACGCGGGCAGCCTGGTGGATCCCCGGCTCGAGAGGCTGATCGAGCGCGCCGCCGAGGTGGATGCGATCGCGGTGGACATGCCGTTGGGCCTGGTCGAGAAGGGCTGGCGTGCCGCAGATCTCGCGGCCAGGGCGCTGCTCGGGATGCGGCGCAGCAGCGTTTTCCCCATAGCGCCGAGGATGGCGTGGCAGGAGCAGGACTACAGGGCGGCCGCCGACCGATGTCAGGAGCTCACCGGCAATCGGCTGAGCCGGCAGGCGTGGGCGCTGAGACCGAAGCTGCTTGAGGCGCGGGCGTGCTGGCTCGCCGATGAGCGGATCCACGAGGTCCACCCTGAGGTGTCCTTCTACGCCTTGGCCGGCGGAGTGCCGCCGGCTTACGCCAAGAAGACCTGGCGCGGCCAGAACCTGCGCCGCTCCCTGCTTGCCGAGGCCGGGTTCGTGCTCCCGGACGAGATTGGCGAGGCGGACCGCATTCCCGTGGACGACGTGCTCGACGCTGCTGTCGCGGCCTGGTCGGCGCACCGGATCGCGCTCGGGACAGCGGGCCGGGTTCCTGAAGTGCCCGAGCCGGACGCAGAAGGGCGCCTCGTCGAGATTCGATACTGATCAATTCATCAAGTATCGAATGTGTCCGCGGGGTACTGAGGAGGCAAGGTGTTGGACGACTCGTTCGCCCGGCTCGCGACGTTGGTGGAGTCGCTGACCGGCGATGTGGTGTTCGCGATGTCCAGAGGCAGCAAGGAACTGTTCCACAGCGACACCCTCGCCTGGTACCTCGACCGATGTCCAGTCGTCGGCGAGGCATTGCTGGACGCCTGGCAGGTACCCCGCACCGGCCATGCACGCGAGGCGCGGGTACGCCGGGAGTGGCGCAACCTCGATCTGGTCGTGGAGCATCCCGGGCACAGCCCGCTGGTGATCGAGAACAAGGTGTTCTCGCTCCCGGACACCGACCAGTTGAACGCGTACGCGGCGGGCAAGCTCCACGGCCTGGACCATCCCGTCCTGATACTGCTCAGCCTGGCCGCTCCCGGCTGGCAGGACGGCTCATGGAGGACCCCGAACGGTCTGACCTGGCGTTACCGCGGCTACGAGGACCTGTGTGCTGCGCTGCGGCCCTGTCTGCCCGATCTCCGGCGAACGGATGGGTTCGGCGCCGACGTGTTCGAGCGTTGGCTCGACTTGATCGACAAGCTCGTGCGACTGGCCGCCGAGGTCGGCACCCCCGCGGGGGCGGAGCCGTTGCTGCTGCCAGAGGAAGCGGTCGCGATCCTCAAGCGCGCCCGACTGGACGCGACCGTGCAGAAGATGCGTTGCCTGCACGTCTCGAGCCTCGTCCGGGCAGAGCTGGCGCGGGAGATCGAGCAGGACGGGGTCATCGTGCGGACGGCGATGAGCCGGGGCCAGGGCATCGTGGAGATGTTCACCGCGGAGACGGCCCCCTGCTTCGGGTGGCAGATCCAGGAAGGCCAGTTCCGGCTGGTCTGCCTGACCGGCCCGGGCCCCGGCCACGGGCCCGGCCCGACGCGGCGGGCGGCCCGCGAACAGGAGGCCCGCGCCTACGCCGACTACTTCTGCTTCGACCGGGCGCGCACCCTGCTGGGCGACACCGGTCCCGAGCGACCTGTAACCGCCCCGAATGCTCCGTTGGCCTTCAACGGGTTCGCGCCCGACTTCGTCTACCGGAGCATCCCCGCACCAGACCTGGCGATCGAGCAGGTCGTCCGGCTCGGTGTCACCTATGCGCGGCGGGCGTTGAGGTGGCACGCAGACGCGTGGGGCAAGGGAGACGGGCGCGGCTGAGCGCTGGCTGAGAGGGATGACGGACTTCCGGTCCCTGTTGAACCTTATGCCGGACGCGGCGGGTGCTCACGCTGTCGTCGATACAGCAGTGGACGGTGAAGCCCTCGTCCAGGCGTGGGATGGCCCTGCTGCCATGGAATCGCCGCTGGTGCAGAGTAGTTGCGTCGGATTAGGGCCGCGGAGCTCCATATTTCCGACATCATCGGGGCATGCAGAAGCTCGAGGCGCACGAGATGCCCTTGCACAAGGTGTTCAGCAGTGACTACGACTTCCAGATACCTGACTACCAGCGCCCCTATGCCTGGCAGGAGGAGCAGGCGGCTCAACTGCTGATGGACCTGCAGGAAGCCCTGGACCGTGGGACGGGTGAGCCGTACTTCCTCGGATCCGTTGTGCTCGTCAAGAACAGCGCGGTCCCCAAGGCGGATGTCATCGACGGCCAGCAGCGCCTCACGACCCTGACCATCCTCCTGTCGGTTCTACGCGACCTGACCGACGATCCGGAACTACGCGGCGACCTCGACCGGCTGGTAATGGAGCCCGGGGCCAAGATCCGTGGGCTCGCCCCGAGGCCGCGGCTCACTCTGCGAAGCCGTGACGCGGAGTTCTTCGAGAAGTACGTGCAGACGAAGGGCGCGGTGGGCACTCTGCTGACGCTCAAGGAGGAAGCCCTGCGGACCGACGCGCAGAAGGCCGTTCTCCGCAACGCGACAGTCCTTCACACCACCCTCACCGCGTTGACCGAGGAACGCCGGCTGGAACTGGCTCAGATGCTCGCCGAGCGGACGTTCCTGGTCGTCGTCAGCACTCCTGACCTCGATAGCGCACACCGGATCTTCAGCGTCATGAACTCCCGCGGCCTGGACCTGTCCCCCACCGACATCTTCAAGTCGCAGATCATCGGGGATCTCGGGGCGGAGGCGTCCGAGGCGTGCGCCACCACCTGGGAGGACGCCGAGGAGATGCTGGGGCGCGACGACTTCGCGGAACTCTTCCTCCACCTGCGGATGATCTTCGCCAAGAAGCGGGCGGAACAGGAGCTGCTCAAGGAGTTCCCGGAGCAGGTGCTCAGCCGCTACCTCCCCGGCAGAGCCGAGGCCTTCGTCCATGACGTCGTCCGGCCGTATGCCGAGGCCTATGCCCAGATCCGTGAAGCACGTTATGAGTCCGCTTCGGGTGCGGAGGCGGTCAACGCCTGGTTCAGGAGGCTCCAGCAGGTCGACAACTACGACTGGCGGCCCGCCGCCCTCTGGGCACTGCGCCACCACGAGGACGACCCGGCATGGCTCGACACGTTCATGCGGGCCTTGGAGCGGCTGTCGGCCAGCATGTTCGTCCGCCGCGTCTACACGACCCCTCGCGTCACACGCTACGCCGAGCTGCTTCGGCAGCTCGACGAAGGACAGGGCCTCGACTCCCCGGCCCTCGAACTGAGGGACGACGAGAAGGCCGAGACCCGGTCCAGGCTCGACGGCGATCTCTATCTGGTCGGCAAGATCCGCAAGTACGTGCTGCTGCGGCTCGACGAGGTGCTGGCCCGCGGGCAGGGAGTGACGTACGACCACCCGCTCATCACCGTGGAGCACGTGCTGCCGCAGACCCCGAAGGCCGATTCGCAGTGGGTCGGGCTGTTCGAAGAGGAGCAGCGTGCCCAGTGGACGCACCGTCTGGGAAACCTGGTGCTGCTGAACCGCGCCAAGAACTCGGCGGCCCAGAACTACGACTTCACCGCCAAGAAGGCCAAGTACTTCACCGGCCGCGGGGGAGTGGTCCCCTTCGCGCTGACCAGCCAGGTGCTCCAGCACGCCGAGTGGACCCCTGAGGTGCTGAAGGCCAGGCAGGAGGAGCTACTGGGGGTGCTCTTCGAGGAGTGGCGTCTGTGAGTACGGGTGCCGTGGTGTCACGCCCCGGCCCCGGGCCCAATGATCTCCATGAAGTTCCAAAGAGTTCCATTATTGGGTCTGTGTGGGCTATGGTCGTCCACAACTCACGGCACACGACCCCGCGTTGCACCGCTGCTTCCGTGCGCCCCCTGTCGTCCAGTTGCCGCCGGCCAGTCCGGCCCCTCGCTCCGCAGCCATCGCCTCCACGGGAGTCCCGTCATGCCCGTACCCGCCGATCCCGCCCCGGACCCGTCTCCCGCAGGGCCGCCCGCCCAGGAGCCGGCGGCCGGCACCCTCGCCCGTCTCATCACCGGGCGGCTCGCCGGCTCGGACCTCGACGAGGGCACCCGGGCCGTCCTGCTCACCGCCTTCCAGGACGACGGCCCGGTGCGCGGCCGGATGCCGGGCGCCTACCTGCAGTCCGTCACGGTCAGCGGCTTCCGCGGCATCGGCCGTACCGCGCGCCTCCCCCTCACCCCCGGCCCGGGGCTCACCCTGGTCACCGGCCGCAACGGCTCCGGCAAGTCGAGCTTCGCGGAAGCCGTCGAGATAACGCTGACCGGCGACAACGCCCGCTGGCGCGGCCGCAGCGACATCTGGCGCAAGAGCTGGCGCAACCTCCACCACGGCCAGGAACCCCAGGTCGCCGTGGAGTTGCGCATCGACGGCGATCCGGAACCGGCCACCGTGCTGCGCACCTGGCACGGGGACGACGTCGCCGACTCCACCGCCGAACTCGACCGGCCCGGCCACGCCCCCGTCCCCCTCCCCGACCTCGGCTGGCAGGAGGACCTGGCGACCTACCGCCCCTTCCTGTCGTACTCCGAACTCGGCCAGGTGATCGGAGGCAAGCCCAGCGAGATGTACGACGCCGTCGCCTCCATCCTCGGGCTGGAGCAACTCGCCGCCGCCGATAAGTGGTTGCGCGAGCCGGCCCGCGCGTACGAGGCGCCAGCCAAGGAAGCCAAGGCCGAACTGCCCGCCCTGCTCACCCTCCTGGACGGCACCGACGACCCCCGCGCCCGGGCCGCCCGCACCGCACTGAGCGGGCGGCGCCCGGACCTCGAACGAGCCGCCGAGCTGGCCGCCGGGACCGGCCCGGCGGACGAGTCGCTCCTGTTCGACCTGCGCCGCCGCTCCACCCTGACCGGACCCGACACCGAGGCGGTTGCCACGGCCGTGACCCGGCTGCGCGAAGCCATCGCCTCCACCGAGGACCTGCGGGGCACGTCCGCCGAGGACGCGCTGCGCCGCGCCGAGCTCCTCGCCCGCGCGCTCGCCCACCACCGCGCCCACCCCGCCCTCGACACCTGCCCGGTGTGCGGCGGCACGGCCCGCCTCGACGAGGAATGGGCACGGGACGCCGCCGAGCAGGAACGCCGGCTGCGCGCCGAGGCCGAGCAGGTCCTCACCGCCCGCAGGGAACTCGACGCGGCCGCGCAGGCCGTCCGCGACCTGGCCGCGGTGCCCCCCGACTGGCTGCCGCCCGAGATCGCCGCCGCCTGGGACCACTGGCTGCGGTGCCGTACCGTCTCCGACCCGGCCGCGCTGGCGTCCGCCGCCGAGAACGCCGCACGGATCGCCGCCGACGCCGCACGGGTCACCCGCCTGGAGGCCGCGGGACGCCTCGCCGACCAGGACGACACCTGGCGCGATGCCGCGCGGGCGCTCGCCGCCTGGCTGGACAAGGCCCACGCGGCCGAGCAGGCGGCCCCGCACCTGGCCCGCGTCAAGGCCGCCCAGAAGTGGCTCAAGGCCACCCATGACGAGATCCGAGCCGACCGGATGCGGCCCATCGCCGAGGACGCCCAGCGCATCTGGTCCAACCTGCGCCAGCAGAGCAACGTCGCCCTCGGCCCGGTCCGCCTGGGTGGCTCCGGAACCCAGCGCAAGGTCGCCCTCGACGTGACCGTCGACGACATCGACGCCCCCGCGCTCGGCGTCATGAGCCAGGGGGAACTCCACTCCCTCGCCCTGTCCCTCTTCCTCCCGCGCACCTTCCTCCCGGAGAATCCCTTCCGGTTCCTGGTCATCGACGACCCGGTGCAATCCATGGACCCCGCCAAGGTGGACGGCCTCGCCCGCGTCCTCGCCCTCCTCGCCGAACACCGCCAGGTCATCGTCTTCACCCACGACACCCGCCTGCCGCAGGCCCTGAAGTACCTGCGGCTGCCCGCCACCGTCCTCACCATCGACCGCCGCGAGCGCTCCGCCGTACGCGTCCGCTCCGGCGACGACCCCGTCAAACAGGCCCTCAACGACGCGAAGGCCCTCGCCAGGACCCGCGACCTGCCCGGCGACGTCGTAGCCCGCGTCCTGCCCGGCCTGTGCCGCACCGCCCTGGAGGCCGCCCTCCTCGAACCGGCCCGGCGCCGACTCCTCGGCACGGGCCTGCCGCACGCCGAGATCGAGCAGCGCATCGCCAAGGCCCACAAGCTCACCGAACTGGCCTCCCTCGCCCTCTACGGGGAGACCGACCGGGTGGCCGAGACCATGACCGACCTCACCCGGGCCTACGACCAGCAGGCCGCCGACCACATCCGGTGGTGCAACAAGGGCTCCCACGAAGCCGTGCCCGTCGACGACGTGGACGAGATCATCCGCCGCACCGCGGACCTCGCGAAGGCGGTGCGAATCCTGTGACCACGATCCGCCCGGCCACGCCCGTCCCGTCCGCGCGCCCGCCCCGGCTCCCCGCGACCCTCCCGCCTCCGCCGCCGTCCACCTCGACCCCGGAGGAACTGCTCGCGGGCGCGGACCGGTTGCTCGGCACGGCCACCGCCTCCACCACGGGCGTCTGGCCGCGCGCCGTGGCACTGCTGCTGCGCCACGCCCTCGAAGAGGCCCTGCGCCGCTACTGGCAGGCCCGCAAACCGCAGCTGTCCCGCTGCCCGCCGCACGCCCAGGCCCTGTGCCTGGAGTCCTACGCCGACCCCGACACGGCCCGCCGCTGGTCGGCGACCTGGGCCGGCCTCAGCCGGGCCTGCCATTACCACGGGTACGAGCTGGCTCCCACGCAGGGGGAGCTGCTTGCCTGGCGGGACGACGTCCAGCGGGTGCTGGACTCCCTGGGGAGGGGAACGGCGTAGCCGGCCGCCGGGCGTCCACGGCGGTCGTCGTGCCATGATCCGACGATGGTCACCGGTCGCGGGGCCGGGATCCACGCGACCGGTATCCCGTCCCTGAGGTACCGCACACCACTCTTTCGACGTACACCCCGGCATTCACCCGCGAAGCCTCGAACAGTATGCCAGCGTACTAGTATGGGTAGGTACTACGCGATGGTGTGGTGGCATGGCTTGGCATCTTGAGATGGCCGGGGAGGTACGTGATTGGCTGCACGAACTGAGGAAGGCTGACCGGGCCACCGCGCGGTTGGTGGGACAGGCAGTCCAAGCGCTGGTCGATGAGGGGCCCGATCTGGGAAGGCCGCTGGTGGACCGCGTCAAGGGATCGACTCTGCACAACCTCAAGGAACTACGCCCGGGCTCCAACGGAACCAGTGAGATCCGGATCCTGTTCGTCTTCGACCCCGAACGCAGCGCCGTTCTGCTGGTGGCCGGCGACAAGGCGGGGCAATGGTCGGAGTGGTACCGCCGGTCGATTCCTCTGGCCGAGGTGCGCTACAGGCAGTGGCTGGCTTACCTGGAACAACGGCGCGAAGGAGAGTGAGCAATGGACACGTTCCACCCCTGGGACGAGGTAAGGGACGAGATCTTCGACGAGGACGATCTCGACGAGATCAGGGCGGGCGCCCAACGGCTGGTTGCGCAGGCGCGCGCCCACCGGCTGGCCGAGGTGCGCCAGGAGCTCGGTCTCACCCAGAGCGAGGTTGCGGCGCGTATGCATGTCCGGCAGGAGCGGGTGTCCGCCATCGAACGCGGTAAGGCCGTCTCGACGGAGGTCGGCACCGTGGCGGCATACGTCGCCGCGCTCGGCGGCAAGCTGGAGATCGTCGCGAACTTCGGTGGCACCCGCGTCGTCATCGCCCGGTGACCCAGCCCGTGGCTCTCCGCGAGGGACTGCGCACGGTCCCGCACCGTGCGCTGGTGCTCCGCCCCGGTCCCTCGCCCAGGTGTGGTGCCCCCAGCCGGCGCTGGTGTACGCCCTGTCCGGCGTCCTGAAGGACTGCAACGTCCCTCAGGCCTGTACGTCCGAGCCGCCCATGCGTGAGGTGAAGGCGGGCCGTCCGGAGTGTCTGGCCTGTGCGACGGGCCCGGACCTCGCGGACTGGCGGCGCATCGGCACCGCTCTGGGGCGGGTGGCCCTGCTGGCGAAGAAGCGGCCGGACGCGGTGGACGCCTGGGTGGCCCTGGCAGCGGCCCGGCACAGCAGTGCGGTGGTCTTCACCACCGACCCGGGGGACATCCATGTCTACCTGACGGTCCTCGCGCCGTCAGATGTGCACGTGGTCGCCGTCTGACGGTCGACTGTCACGCGGGTGCGTTTGTCGCGCACGTCCGGGCCGAGGTCTCGCAGGCGCACTCGGCCCAGACCGTCTTGCCGCCGGGCGGGTACGGCTCGACGCCCCAGCGGTCGGCGAGGGCGGTTACCAGGAGCAGGCCGCGGCCGGACTCGGCGTCGAAGGGGCGTTCCGCATTCCGCCGGCGGCGACGGGAGGCGCTCGCCCCGGGCGTCGGTGACGGCGATGCGGAGCAGGCCGGCCGTGGCGTCGAGGCTGAGGGTGAGCCGGAAGTCGCGGCTTCGAACGCGACCGTGCAAGTAGGCGTTGGTGGCGAGTTCGGCCACGATCTGCTCGGCGCGCTCGGTGACCCTGGGTGACATGGGCCACGCGCGGAGCTGCTCGGCGGCGAGGAGACGGGCGAGCCGGGCTCCGCGGCGGGTGGACGACAGAAGCTGGGAGAACGTGTGTACGGGGGCGTTGAGTTGGGGTGTCGTTGCGCGCATGGGGCCACGGTGACGGGTGCGCGGGGCGCGTTCCAGAGGTGCGGTCCGTACGCTGTGTCAGCGTACGGGCACATTCCGTGGACGGTACGACGGTTCGTGCGTCACGCTGGGTGCGGTCGGGTGGGGGACGGCGAACTGCGCGGGTATGGAACCGGAGGTGGCCGCGGATGACCGGCGGCGGTGTGGTGGACGACGAGGACATGCCGGGCGGCGAGGCGGACCGGGAGCCCGATCCCTCGGACAGCCTGCGGACGTTCGGGGCCTTCCTGCAGGCACTGCGCGAGCACGCGGGGTACAGCAGGACCGAGTTCGCGAACCTGGTGAGCTTCTCCAAGCACACGGTGGAGTCGGTGGAGTTGGGACGACGGATGCCCGATGTGGCGTTGGTGGAGCGCTCCGAGGAGGCGCTGGGGAACACGGGGGCGCTGCGGAAGGCGTCGCAGTACGTGACACGGGGGCGCGGGGATGCCGGGCTCGCGGCGTGGTTCCGGCAGTGGGCCCGCCTGGAGCGGGTGGCGGTGAGCCTGTGCACGTACGAGTGTCGACTGGTGCCGGGGTTGTTGCAGTCGGAGGGATATGCGCGGGCCCTATTCGAGAACCGCATTCCGCTACTGACCGACGAGCAGTTGGAGGCTCAGGTGGCGGCGAGGCTGGATCGGCAGAGGATGCTGCCGGAGCGGCCAACTGTTCCCTTCCACTTCATTGTGGAGGAGGCGGTATTCCGGCGCAGGTTGGGCGGTCGTGACGTGCAGCGTCGC
The DNA here is from genome assembly GCF_055632315.1 of Streptomyces sp. PSU-S4-23. Classification (NCBI taxonomy): domain Bacteria; kingdom Bacillati; phylum Actinomycetota; class Actinomycetes; order Kitasatosporales; family Streptomycetaceae; genus Streptomyces; species Streptomyces sp. PSU-S4-23. The sequence goes on from NZ_JBVMUU010000002.1 coordinate 5,994,074, forward strand.
CAGCTGGACTACGTGCTGGACCGTACTGCGCCTCGCAATGTGACGCTGCAGGTCATGCCGTCAGATGCGGAGCTCCATGCCTGCATGGACGGTCCTGTACGCCTCTTGGAGACACCCAACGGGCGACGGCTGGCGTACTCCGAAGGGCAGGAGAACGGCCGGTTGATCTCTGACCCGAAAGAGGTGAGCCTCCTCTGTCAGCGCTATGACACACTGCGCTCGCAGGCCCTGAACCCCAAAGACTCCCGGGGTCTGCTGGAGCGACTCCGAGGAGAGCTATGAGCACGTCGGAACTGGCCTGGTTCAAGTCCAGCTACAGCGGCAGCTCGGGCGACGACTGCGTCGAGGTCGCCGTCACCGAACAGTCCGTGCGGGTAAGGGACTCCAAGGACTTGACGCGCCCTCACTTCGCCGTCGGCCACCAGGAGTGGTCGTGGTTCGTGGGGTACGTGACGGACGTGTAGCGGTGGTGCGGCAGCCCGGGCCCGCAGTGGTCGGAGGAGTTCTCGGAGCCGGCCAGCGTGCGGACGGGCGTCATTGGCGACGTTCCGCTCGTCCAGTGGCACCCCGAGCGGCCCGAAGTGCCTCTGGTGCAAGGGTCATGGACAACTCGCCTACGTGCACGGGGGATTGCCCGAGTAGGGAGTGCGGCTGGAAGAATGCGATAACTAGTATGATTAGCTGATCTACGGTTATGATCGCTGTGTGCATGCGGTTGACCTCACCCAGGGCGCGGCGGGCTCCGTGTCGGACGTCGACTTCGAAGCGCGAGTGCTCGTGTGTCCGGCATACGGGAGCAAGGAGTCGCGTAGACATTGGCGCGACACGCTTGAGCGGGAAGTGCCCTTCATCGGCGAGGCCTTGACGAGGCATCTGTCGTCTCGGCAACTTGAGCAGCTCAGCCGCTTCCATCCCACGGGCGTGGCCCGCTTCTGGGGTGCCACATCGACTCATGACAAGGCTATGTCCAGCGTTCGTATAGGCGACGTAGCTCTGTTCACCGGGGCGAAAAAGGTGCTGGCTGTAGGAGAAGTCGGCGTCATCTTCGTCAACCGTGAGGTCGCCGACATGCTGTGGCCGCCATCGCCCGGAGGCAAGAGCTGGCATACCGTATACAGCCTACGGGACTTCGTCCCAGCTGAGGTTCCATACGAGGAACTGGCTGAACTGATCGGATATTCCAAGAACTATGGCTTTCCTGGTCAGTTGGTGCTCGAAGGTGATAAAGCCCGCGCTGTCATCGAGGGTTTGCGCATAACCACCAGGACGGTGTTGGAGCAACTCGGGGTCGAGAGGCCGCCTGCCCGCGATCCGCTCCCGGTTCAGCGGGCTTCATTGGAACAGCAGCACACGCCGGTCGTCAGCTTCGAGCGCGCGGCGGCGACGACTCTCTACCGGCGTCAGGAACAGCCGTTGGTCATGGAGTTCTGCGCCACACTCGCCATCGCTGCTGAGCGCTTCCGCTCTCCGGCCGGACTTTGTGACATTTATATACCGGGGCCTGACAGTGTGGAGGTGATCGAAGCGAAGAGCCGAACCGGGCACGCGTACGTGCGTGAAGCCCTCTCCCAGTTGTTGGACTACGCCCCGCACAGTCCGCGTCCTGTGGACCGGCTTGCCGTGCTGCTCCCTGATTCGCCCGACGAGCGGGCACTTCAGTTGCTGCACCGGTATGGCGTCGATTGCATTCACCGGGTGTCTCCCGGCGTCTTTCGGAGAGTTCCGGCACCGGACGACAGGCGGCTTCTGATGAAGAAACTCTGGATGGAGAGCGAGTCCATCAGCCGCACTGAACCCGGCCACGAGCGCGGTGAGAGCCACACCGGCTGAGACGATGTGACGAGGAGCCGAACAACCGGCAGGAATACCGCCGTTCATCGGCAGCACCGACGATGGCAGAGGGCTGTCGTACATTCTCGGTGAAACCTGTGTCACGACGGAGCGCGTGCCGATCAGCCACGTGTTCTGTGCTCCCCCCGCTCCAGCCACCCCATAACCACCTGATGTGCCCGCCAGCCATCCGGAAACTTGGGCGGCACATCCAGGTACACCGGACTGCTCCGCGGATGTCGGTCCAGCAGGTCGCGGATGCCGGCGCGGGCCACCACGATGCAGGCGAAGCGGTGGCGGGAGAGCAGGACGCACAGACGGCCCGTCTCCAGGTGGAAGGCGGAGGCGTCCTGGCGGCCGGACAGCGGGTGCCAGACCAGGGTGACGTCGAACTCGCGGCCCTGGAGGCGGTTGGCGGTGTCCACGGTGATGCCGGTCAGGCCGCGGGTGGCGAGGCGGGAGCGGACCGCGTCCGCCTGGACGGTGCGTGCCGTGCCGATCGCGATGCGGTCCGCGGTCAGGGGCTCCCCGTTGACCAGCGCGCCGCGCTGAAGCAGCCGAGCCGCCGTCGCCGCGAGGGCCTCGGCCACCTCCGGGTCCTGGTCCAGGGTGTGGCGGGCAGGGAGTTCGAGGTGGCCCCAGCCGGAGGCGGCGGCCCGGGCGAGGACGTCGTCCAACGGGTCGGAGCCGTGGGGCATGGTGGCGTACGACAGCACGCGCTCCGGTGCCGTCGTGCCGGGGACGAACCGGTAGAAGGGGTAGAAGGCCTGCTCGACCAGGGGTGCCGCCGTCTCCGGGAGGCGCCAGGAGACGGGGAGCTGGTGGCGGACGAGGTCGGGGTTGTGGGCGAGGGTGACGTCGATCGCGTTGCGCAGGGGATCCCAGGTCAGGCCGTGCCAGCGGTCGGTCTCCACGGTGGCGAAGGGGTCGAGCTGGCCGGGGTCGCCGACGAAGAGGACCTGCGAGTCGTCCTGGGCGAACAGCGGGGCCGTCGCCAGGAGCCCGTCCGAGCGCATCTGGTACGCCTCGTCGACGATGACCCACCGCCATGGCGCGCACGTGGCCGGGGTGACGAACGACCACTTCTTCGCGGTGGACACCACGACGGGCAGGTCGCGCAGGTCCGTCACCTGGCTGCTCCCGGTGACGTTGGGGTGCCGGGTGACGCGGGGCGGGAGGACGTGGCCGCCGGCGTGGAGGCGGCCGAGCGCCAGGCCGGGATGCTCCCGCGCGATGCGGTTCACCAGGTCGTCGACCTGTTCGTTGGTCTGCGCGACGATCATGAGCTGGTGGCCCGCGGACGTCAGGTGCCCGGTGGCCTTCACCACCAGCGTGGACTTCCCGGCTCCGGGAGGCGAGTCCACCACGACGCCCCGGCCGGGCGCGGTGTCGAGACTGGTCAGGATCCCCGCGACCGCCCGGTCCGCGCGTTCGCCGGGGGTGAGGGCTTCGGGCTCCCCGGTGTCGGGAAGGAGGGCGGTCACTCCCAGGTCTCCTCTGCGTCCTCGTCGGTGGGTTCGTACGGTTGGGGCGGACCGCCGTGGGTCCAGGGGGTGTTCTCCTCGTCGGGCAGGGCGGACGGCATGGCGGTGGGGTTGAGCGTGGTGTACGTCAGCTCCTCGCCGGTCTCCGCGAGGGTGCCGGCCGGTGCCGGGGGTTTGCGCTTTCTCTCGAAGCCGCCCTCGAGCTGGAGCAGCACGGTGTGGCCGCCGTCGTCCTCCTGCCGTACCTCGAGGATCCGGGCTCCTTGGCCGGGCCGGGCGGGGGACTTCACCTCCGTGCCGACCGCGAGGCCGACGCGGGTGTCGGTGCGGAGGGTGATCGTCGGGCGCCACACCGGGGAGCCGGGACGGGCGCCGGGGATGAAGCGGTTCTCATCCCTGGCCGTCACCGTGCCCGTGAACGCCTCGCCGGTCAGCTCGTACTCCGCCATCACCAGCGGGTCGTCGTACGCGCGCTGCGCCTCGTAGCGGGCGAGGGCGTCCTCCAGCCGGGCCAGGCGGCGGGCGGCTCTGACGGCCTGGTCGCGGCGGGCCTGCGGGTGGCCGTCGGCGTCCAGGTACTCGGCGTACTCGGAGAACCAGCGCCGGTCGAGGGTCCAGCGGCCGGGGACGTGGGTGCCCTCCGGCAGCTCGCGGATCAGCTCCACGCCGCGCCACATCAGCCGCCAGGTGGGCAGCATCTGGCCGCTCAGCTCACGGTCGATCTGGCGGCCGACGGCCTCGCGTCCGCGGTCGTCGGACGCCTCGTCGTAGCGCGTCATCAACTCGTGCAGGGTTCGGTCGAAGACCGGGTCCGTGGACGGACCGGCCGGCGGCCACACGGCGGGGTCCTCCGCCTCCCGCGCCGCCCGCGCGCCGTCGCTGCCCTCCGGCGGATCGATCCACGCGAGCAGGGACGCGAGGTGGGAGTCCTCGGAAGGGCTCTGGCCCGTGGCCCAGTGCGCGGCAAGCAGCCGGGTCATCGCGAGCAGCACGCTGGAGTCCGGGAACTCGGCCAGGTCCGCGAACCAGGTCAGCCACTTGCCGAGGGCCGGCACGGACGGGTCGACCGCGTACGGCCCCTCGGTGGCGCGCAGTCTGGTCAGCCGGCCGAGTAGGCGCACGTACGCGATGCCCTCGCCGTTCGGCACGAGGAGTTGCGGAGCCCGCTGGAAGCGCAGGCGTTCCTCCTTCTCCTTGCCGCGGCGGACGGTGTAGGGCTCTGTCTCCGTCCGGCATCCGTCGACGTACGCGAGGAGGAGCGCGGCGAGGCGCTCGGCGAACCGGAAGCGTTCGGCGCGGTTGCGCGGCTGGCGGACGGTGAGGAGGGTCGGGTGCTCGGGGTCCGTACCCGCCAGCGCGGCCAGGGGCGCGCACGCCTCGCCGGCGAGGGTGAGCGGCACCAGGACGAACGGCTTGTCGTCCAGGTGCTGGTGGCGGACGGTCGTCAGCGGTTCGGCACGGCCGGTACGGGACGCCGTGAGCGCCGCGACGGTGGACAGGACGCTCATGCGGCCCCCCGGCGGAGCCGGCGCAGCCGGGCGGCGTCGCGCAGCCGGGCGGCGGCTTCCGCCTCTGCCTCACCCGGGGCGGCAACGCCGTCCAGGTAGTCGAGCGCAGTGCGGGTGGAGTCGATGCCCGGCAGGTCGTTGCGTACGCCATTGCCCAGGCGGGCCGGGGAGGCGCATCCGTCGGCCTCGTCGCGGCAGTAGCGAGCCATCTCGCAGAAGGACAGGCAGGAGGGCGTGTACGACGCGTCCAACGCCTCCAGAGAGGAGGAGAGTTCGTCCATGTCTCGGGTCGTGTCCAGGGTCGCCGTCTCCGGGAGTGCGGCCGCGAGGTCCTCCGCGCGCCGCAGCCGCGAGAGCTGGAACTGGAGGGCGTCGAGTTCCTGCCGGAGGTCGATCAGGCGGCCGTAGGGGCGGTTGGAGAAGTCCTTGGGGCAGACGAGCAGGAACTCGTGGGAGATCTGCTCGGTGGGCAGGCCGGCGGTGCCGAAGGCGCGGCGCAGGGCGAGGACGTACACCGCGGCCTGCTTGGCCGCCTCGGCGACGGCGGTCGGGTTGGCCTGGCCGTCGATCGCCGCGAACGAGCGGATGACGACGACGTGGAACTTCCCCCCGATGCGGTGGGTGAGCGCGTCCGGCTCCAAGTACGCCGTCTGACCGGCGACTTCGAGGGTGAGCACGGGGCGGTCGAGGATCAGCCGTACGTCCTGACCGGAGGCCACGTGCGCGAGGAGACGCCGGGTCTCCCCCTCGCGCATGTGCAGGGCCGTGTTGCCCCCCACCTCGTTGAGGTCGGTGACATGGGCCTCCTCGACGCGGACCGAGAGCTGCTCGCGCAGCAGCCGGACGAGTTCAGCGTAGCTGCCCCACTTTACGAGGTCGTGGAACGCCTGTTCGCGGGCGAGGGCGAAGGGTGACTGGCCGAAGCGCGGCTCGTATCCGACCCGCTGGGCGAGCAGTGCCTTGTCCACTCCGGCGGCGTCGAGGACGGCGCGTCGGGCGCAGGCGGGATTGGCGGTCAGGGCGGTGATCTTGCGGGCGGTGTACGGCTGAGGGGGCTGCGGTCCGCGTAGTCGCGTGAGTCGGTCGTCGGGAGGGTCGGACTGCTGCGAGGGCATCGTCTCTACTTCGGGAACGTCTTCGGGAGCTCACCGGCGTGCGAGGCGTCTGACGTCATCGCCGTCGGGAAGGGGGCGTCAGGACAGGGTCCCACCCGCGTCGCGCAGGGCGTCACGCATCGGCGCCGCACCGAACAACTGCTGTGTGTCGACGAGTTGGGTGCGGGCGCGCTGCGCGGCCGCTTGTCGCTGCTGGTCGTCCTCCTGCTGGTGGACGGCCGCTTCGGCGCGGGCGGCCGCGATCACGCGGGCGGGGTCGGGTTCCGGGGCCGCGGCGTCGTAGGCACCGGGGATCGTGAGGGCGAACCGGCGCAGCAGCCGCCAGGCGGCGTCCGGGGCCGGATGCCCGGCGGTGGTGAGTCGCTGGATCTGCTCGGCGGTTCCCACCGCGTGGGTGAGGAAGTCGGCGCGCGGGCTGAGCGGGCCGATGATCCGCCGTTCCACGGGCCAGGTGGACAGGGCCAGGAGTCCGCGTGCGGGGACGAGACGGTCGTGGGTCAGCGCCGCGCAGATGTAGTACGGGCGGGCATAGCCCTGTGCCGTGAAGGAGCGCTCCTCGTCGCGGCGGAGGGACGCGAGTTTGGTGGCGACCAGCGGCTCGGTGAAGAACGCCTCGTACGTGGACGAGATGACCTTCGGGGAGGCGGGGGCGCCCAGCAGGGTGAGTGCCTGGTGAACCTGTTCGCGGATCGGGATGGAGCCGTGCGTCGGGCGCTCCTTGCGGCGTGGTTCGCCTGTGGTTGCCGATGCCTCCGGGGTCGGGGATTCGGTCAGGAGTGCCTCGCCGTCCGGTCCCGCCTCGGACTCGAGGGCGTGCTCCCATGCGACCTCGGCCTCGCGCAACGCGCGACGGATGCGTGCGGTTTCGGCCTTGTCCCGTGCGCGCACGGCACCGCGCAGCTCGGTGCGCAGGTGGGACAGGCGCTGCTCGAGCTCCTCCAGTGATGCCGCCATGCGGGGCAGCTTAGCGCAGAAACCAACGTGTGCCAAGAATTTCCAATGAGTTCCAAGATTCCTGCTGCGGGCGTTGCTGTAGCTGCTGGTGCCACCGCCTTCGTTGTCGCGCTGCTGCCGGTCAGTTTCACAAGCGAGGTGGACGGAGGGACGTATTCATGCGGAGCGGCGGTCTCCGCGGCTTTCCACGAGTGGCCGGGGTGCCGGGACGCTGCTCCTCCATACCTGATCATTGCAGTCTTGATCGCTGCTGCGGGTGCGGTGGCTGCCATCGTCATGGCCAGCAAAGACGAGTGATTTGGGGTGCTGACCTGCTAGTTGACTCCCCAAGATCATTACGTCGTCATTACGTGATCACTGGCAAACGCCTGCTTCCGGCGGCGTCTGCCTGCACATGCAACAAGACCCCGGCCTCAGCGTTTCCGCTGGTGACGGGGTCTTTGGGCACCTCATGCTGGGTGCCCCCGGCAGGATTCGAACCTGCGCACACGGCTCCGGAGGCCGTTGCTCTATCCCCTGAGCTACGGGGGCGTGTCTCGCGGTGTTCGCGGCGACGGGTAGAACCCTACCAGCTCTGTCGGCCTCGTCATGAACGGTTTCCTGGGGGTCCCGCCGGGTGCGGCTCCCCCGGACGGGGTGGAAGTGGGGAAAACCCGGACGCGACCCCCGGTGCCCACCTACTCTCGAGTTGTGTCAGGCGCGTCCGGCCGGGTTCTTGTTGTGGACGACAACAAGGTCATCCGGCAGCTGATCAGGGTCAACCTCGAACTGGAGGGTCTCGAGGTCGTGACCGCGGCTGACGGTGCCGAGTGTCTGGACGTCGTGCATCAGGTGCGGCCCGATCTGATCACCCTGGACGTGGTCATGCCGCGGCTCGACGGGCTGCGGACCGCCGCGCGGCTTCGCGCCGACCCCCGTACGCGTGATCTGCCCCTCGCCATCATCAGCGCCTGCACGCAGCACGAGGTCGAGAGCGGTCTCGGTGTCGGCGTCGACGCGTTTCTCGCCAAGCCCTTCGAGCCGACTGAACTCGTACGGCTTGTGAGGGAACTGATGGAGCGTCGAGGGCCGGGCGATGTGGGTCCGTCCGCCGTCGGGGGCGCCTTCGAGGTGGAACCGGGCGCGTCCGGGCGCGCCGGGCGGGCAGGCCACGCCGGGTGTGCCGGCGGCTGAGGTCGGTCATCGGTCATCGGCCATCGGTTTCCGGGCAGCCCGTGGTCCCCGCTCCTCCGCGGCCTGCGGCCCCCGCCGTCCGCCCCCATGGCTCCGCAGCCGCCCTACGCAAGCCACCGCACCCCCATCCCAGTGCGCCCGTGCCACTGCCTTGTCCCGCATCCGCAGTGCCACACCGGCTCCCCGTCCCACATCCGCAGTCCCACGTCAGCCCCCCGTCCCACATCCCGGACCCAAGCCAAACCTGCTCGCATACCCACCCCCCTCCTCCCATACCCTTGTCCCGTGACTCCCGTCGAGCTCTCCCGTACCGTGCTGCGCGCGGTGCGTACTGCTGTGGACGGCGGGGAACTGAGCGTGCCCGTGCCCGCACGTGCCGTGGTCACTCCGCCCGGGCCCGGTGGCCGTGGCGACTACGCCACCAACATCGCCCTTCAGCTCTCCCGCCCGGCCGGACGGGCCCCTCTCGACGTCGCCGAGATTCTGCGGCCCCACATCCGAGGCACGGCCGGTATCGCCGACGTCGAGATCACCGGGCCCGGCTTCCTCAACATCCACCTCGAACGGGCCACCGCCACCAGCGCCCTCGTCCGCGAGATCCTCGACCGCCGCAGCGGGGGAGGCGGCCGTCCCGGCGGCAGCCCCGGCGGCCGGCACGGCCGTCCCGGCGGCGGAACCGGCGACCGCACCGCCGGCCCGCACGGCCACACCCCGACCCCGTACGGTCACACCCCCACCCTCACCCACCAGGTGATCCGACTCCGCATCCCCTACGACATCCGCGCCGAAGTGGTGGCCGACACCCTCGTCCGCGTCATCGCCACCCAGGGCGGCCGCGCCGAGGTCCACCACGCGCGCCCCGGAGAGCCCGTCGACCTCCGCCCCGTCCCCGCCCCGGAGGATCCCGCCCCGCTCGGCGCCGACGCCGCCCGCTGGGCCCTGCTCCACCCCGCCCTGCACGACCGGCCCCGGATCACCGCCGACCATCTGCTGCAGCGCGAGAGCAACCCCCTCTTCCGCGTCCGTTACGCCCATGCCCGCGCCCGTGCGCTCGCCCGCAACGCCGCCCGGCTGGGCTTCGACGCCGTCCCCGGCGATGTCTGCGACGGGACACTCGGACCCCACACGGCCGATGGGACACGCGGACCCCACACCACCGATGGGACACACGGACCCCACACCACCGATGGGACACACGGACCCCACACCACCGATGGGACACGCGGACCCCACCCGGCCGAAGGGACACGCGGACCACACCCGGCCGACGCCACGCCCCTACTCCAGACCCTCGCCGCCTACCCCCCCACCCTCACCCAGGCGGCCGCCCACCGCGCGCCCGATCGGCTCGCCCGGTATCTCGTCGGTGTCGCCGACGCCCTGCTCGCCTTCCAGCACACCGTGCTCCCGCTCGGCGACGAGAAACCCTCGGCCGCCCACCGGGCCCGGCTCGCCCTTGCCGAAGCCGCCGGGACGGTGCTGGCCGGCGGTCTGTCCCTGCTCGGCATCAGTGCCCCCGACTACCTTTGAGACCCGCGAGAAAGCACCGACCGTCATGAGCCGTTCAGCACACCCCGCCGGGCCCCGCCACGCCGATGTCCTGCCCGAGGGCCACTACTCCGCCCCGCCCGCCGACCTCAACGCCCTGGACGCCAAGGTGTGGGCCCAGACCGTCGGCCGCGGCGACGACGGCGTCGTGACCGTCGGGGGTCTCGACGTGAAGACGCTCGCCGAGCGGTTCGGGACTCCCGCCTACTTCGTCGACGAGGCCGACTTCCGGGCCCGGGCCCGGGCCTGGCGCTCCGCCTTCGGGGCCGACGCCGATGTCTTCTACGCCGGCAAGGCGTTCCTCTCCCGAGCCGTCGTGCGCTGGCTGTACGAGGAAGGGCTCAACCTCGACGTGTGCTCCGGCGGTGAGCTCGCCACCGCGCTCGCCGGCGGCATGCCCGCCGAGCGCATCGCGTTCCACGGCAACAACAAGTCCACCGAGGAGATCACCCGGGCGATCGAGAGCGGTGTCGGGCGCATCGTCCTCGACTCCTTCCAGGAGATCGTGCGCGTCGCCCACATCGCCGAGTCGCTCGGCAGGCGGCAGCGGGTGCAGATCAGGGTCACCGTCGGGGTGGAGGCCCATACGCACGAGTTCATCGCCACCGCCCACGAGGACCAGAAGTTCGGGATCCCGCTCGCCGGCGGGCAGGCCGCCGAGGCCGTGCGGCGTGCGCTGCGGCTCGACGGGCTCGAACTCGTCGGGATCCACAGCCACATCGGGTCGCAGATCTTCGACATGTCCGGGTTCGAGGTCGCCGCCCACCGCGTGGTGGGGCTCCTCAAGGACATCCGGGACGAGCACGGCGTCGAACTCCCCGAGATCGACCTCGGCGGCGGGCTCGGGATCGCGTACACCAGCGACGACGATCCCCGTGAGCCGCACGAGATCGCCAAGGCCCTCGGTGAGATCGTCTCCCGGGAGTGCGAGGCCGCGCGGCTGCGCACCCCGCGTATCTCCGTCGAGCCCGGGCGCGCCATCGTCGGGCCGACCGCCTTCACGCTGTACGAGGTCGGCACCATCAAGCCCCTCGACGGGCTGCGCACATACGTCTCCGTGGACGGCGGCATGTCCGACAACATCCGCACCGCGCTGTACGACGCCGAGTACAGCGTCGCCCTCGCCTCCCGCGCCTCCGACGCCGAGCCCATGCTGAGCCGCGTCGTCGGCAAGCACTGCGAGAGCGGGGACATCGTCGTACGCGACGCCTTCCTGCCCGCGGACCTGGCGCCCGGTGATCTCATCGCCGTGCCGGCCACGGGTGCGTACTGCCGGTCCATGGCCAGCAACTACAACCATGTGCTGCGTCCGCCCGTCGTCGCCGTGAGCGACGGCGAGGCCCGCGTGATCGTCCGTCGCGAGACGGAGGAGGACCTCCTGCGCCTCGACGTCGGGTGACGGCAGGAGCAGGAGCAGGAGCAGGAGCAGGAGCCGGGAGCAGGGGCCGGGGGCGGCGGAAGATCTTCCTGTTCACCGCCGCTGACAAAATGAAATAAACGTCTCACGATCCGGACGAAGGGCAGAAACTCCCGTCCGGTGAGTGAGACTGGTCAAACCGTAGACCGCATGAGGAAACGAGGTCGGATGATGCGTACGCGTCCGCTGAAGGTGGCGCTGCTGGGCTGTGGGGTTGTCGGCTCAGAGGTGGCGCGCATCATGACGACGCACGCCGACGACCTCGCGGCGCGGATCGGGGCGCCCGTGGAGCTGGCGGGGGTCGCGGTCCGCAGGCCCTCCAAGGTGCGTGAGGGCATCGACCCCGAGCTGATCACCACCGATGCCACCGCCCTCGTCAAACGCGGCGACATCGACGTCGTGGTCGAGGTCATCGGGGGGATCGAGCCCGCCCGTACGCTCATCACCACCGCCTTCGAGCACGGCGCGTCGGTCGTGTCCGCCAACAAGGCCCTCCTCGCCCAGGACGGGGCCGCGCTCCACGCGGTGGCCGAGGAGAACGGCAGGGACCTGTACTACGAGGCCGCCGTCGCCGGGGCCATCCCGCTGATCCGGCCGCTGCGCGAGTCCCTCGCCGGCGACAAGGTCAACCGGGTGCTCGGTATCGTCAACGGGACGACCAACTTCATTCTCGACAAGATGGACACCACGGGGGCCGGGTACCAGGAGGCCCTCGACGAGGCCACCGCCCTGGGATACGCGGAAGCCGACCCGACCGCCGACGTCGAGGGGTTCGACGCGGCCGCCAAGGCCGCCATCCTCGCCGGGATCGCCTTCCACACCCGTGTGCGCCTCGACGACGTCTACCGCGAGGGCATGACCGAGGTCACCGCGGCCGACTTCGCCTCGGCGAAGGAGATGGGCTGCACCATCAAGCTGCTCGCGATCTGCGAGCGCGCCGCCGACGGGGGCTCGGTCACCGCGCGCGTGCACCCCGCCATGATTCCGCTGACCCACCCGCTCGCCTCCGTGCGCGGTGCGTACAACGCCGTCTTCGTGGAGTCCGACGCCGCCGGTCAGCTCATGTTCTACGGGCCCGGCGCGGGGGGTGCGCCCACCGCGTCCGCCGTTCTGGGCGATCTCGTCGCCGTGTGCCGCAACCGGCTCAGCGGTGCCACCGGGCCCGGTGAGTCGGCGTACGCCGCCCTGCCCGTCTCGCCGATGGGGGACGTCGTCACGCGGTACCACATCAGCCTCGACGTCGCGGACAAACCGGGTGTTCTCGCCCAGGTCGCGACCGTGTTCGCCGAGCACGACGTCTCGATCGATACGGTTCGCCAGCAGGGCAAGGACGGGGAGGCATCCCTCGTCGTCGTCACCCACCGTGCGTCCGACGCGTCCCTGGACGGGACCGTCGAGGCGCTGCGCAGCCTCGACACCGTGCGGGGTGTCGCCAGCATCATGCGGGTTGAAGGAGAGTAACCAGCAATGACCCACCAGTGGCGCGGAATCATCGAGGAGTACCGGGACCGGCTGCCGGTGTCGGACGGTACGCCGGTCGTCACCCTCCGCGAGGGCGGTACGCCGCTCGTGCCCGCGCAGGTGCTCTCCGAGCGCACCGGCTGTGACGTCCATCTCAAGGTGGAGGGTGCCAACCCCACCGGGTCCTTCAAGGACCGCGGCATGACCATGGCCATCTCCAAGGCCAAGGAGGAGGGTGCGAAGGCCGTCATCTGCGCCTCCACCGGCAACACCTCCGCGAGCGCCGCCGCCTACGCGGTGCGCGCGGGCATGGTGTCCGCCGTCCTCGTGCCGCAGGGCAAGATCGCGCTCGGCAAGATGGGCCAGGCCCTCGTGCACGGCGCGAAGATCCTCCAGGTGGACGGCAACTTCGACGACTGCCTCACGCTCGCCCGGGCGCTGTCCGACAACTACCCGGTCGCGCTGGTCAATTCGGTCAACCCGGTGCGCATCGAGGGCCAGAAGACCGCGTCCTTCGAGATCGTGGACATGCTCGGCGAGGCGCCCGACATCCATGTCCTGCCGGTGGGCAACGCGGGCAACATCACCGCGTACTGGAGAGGCTACAAGGAGTACGCGGCCGACGGCATCGCCGGGCGGACCCCGCGGATGTGGGGCTACCAGGCGTCCGGTTCGGCACCCATCGTGCGCGGCGAGGTCGTCAAGGACCCGTCGACCATCGCCACCGCCATCCGCATCGGCAACCCGGCGTCCTGGAAGTACGCCCTGGCGGCGCGGGACGAGTCGGGCGGCCTCATCGACGAGGTGACGGACCGTGAGATCCTGCGCGCCTACCGGCTGTTGGCCGCGCAGGAGGGCGTCTTCGTGGAGCCCGCCTCCGCGGCGTCCGTGGCCGGTCTGCTGAAGGCCGCCGAGCAGGGCAAGGTCGACCCGGGCCAGACCATCGTCTGCACGGTCACCGGCAACGGCCTCAAGGACCCCGACTGGGCCGTCGCAGGCGCCCCGCGGCCGGTCACGGTCCCGGTGGACGCGGCGACCGCGGCCGAGCGGCTCGGACTCGCGTAACCGGGCCGTTTGCGGGGGATAACCCTGTTGGCACCCGACAGAGGGGGCACAGGGGGCTTACGACACGCATCGTGCGCCTCCTGTGCGCCCTATGTCGCCACAGAACCTTCCTTCGATAGGCTGTACTGAACCCGCCCGCCGCATATGCCGCGGTGCCGCGCCGTCCTTGCGGCCTTCGGGTCTTCCGCACGTATCGAATGTCATTCGACCATCACGCAGCTCAAGGAGAGTCATCGAGCGATGGCCGGTCCAGCCTTCCGCGCCGCCGCCGTCCGGGTGCGCGTCCCCGCCACCAGCGCCAACCTCGGCCCGGGCTTCGACGCCCTCGGCCTCGCGCTGGGGCTCTACGACGACGTGGTCGTCCGGGTTGCCGACTCCGGGCTGCACATCGACATCGCAGGTGAGGGCAGCGAGACGCTCCCGCGTGACGAGAGTCACCTCCTCGTGCGGTCCCTGCGTGCCGCCTTCGACGTCCTGGGCGGGCAGCCGCGCGGCCTGGAGATCGTCTGCGCCAACCGCATCCCGCACGGCCGTGGCCTCGGCTCCTCCTCCGCCGCCATCTGCGCCGGCATCGTCGCCGCCCGCGCGGTGACGATAGGCGGCGACAGCCGGCTCGACGACGCCGCGCTCCTGGAGCTCGCCACCGAGATCGAGGGCCATCCGGACAACGTCGCCGCCTGCCTGCTCGGCGGCTTCACCATCTCCTGGATGGAGCGCGGCGCCGCGCGGGCGATCCGCCTGGACCCCGCCGATTCCATCGTTCCGGTGGTTTTCGTACCCGGAAAGCCGGTCCTGACCGAAACGGCCCGCGGACTGCTCCCGCGCGCCGTGCCGCACGTCGACGCCGCCGCCAACGCCGGCCGCGCCGCCCTGCTGGTCGAGGCCCTCACCCGGCGCCCCGAGCTGCTGCTGTCCGCCACCGAGGACCGCCTCCACCAGGAGTACCGCGCCCCGGCCATGCCCGAGAGCGCGGCGCTCGTGGAGCGGCTGCGGGCGGACGGGATTCCCGCGGTGATCTCCGGCGCGGGCCCCACGGTCCTGGCGCTGGCCGACGGCGACAGCGCCGACAAGGTGGCCGACCTGGCGGGCGAGGGCTGGGCCGCCAACCGGCTGGAGCTGGACAGCCAGGGAGCGAGCGTGCTGCCGCTTGCGCCCTGACACACGGTTGCCGGATTTCGAGAGGGGGAATGTTTGTTGGATCCGGTAGTGTTAACCTCAAGTCTGCACCCGACCCCGCCATGGCGAGGTGCTTCGTGTCCCCGTCCGGGACAACCATTCTTCCGGGAGCCTCCCAAGTCGCCCTGTGTTCCGTATCTCGTACGCGCGCGGTACGTCGTACGCGGATGCTGAGCGGGTTGCCGAGCACGCTCCGGAATCGGCGTGACCGAGCCGCGTGACACAAAACCGGGTGCCACGGCTTCGGGAAGCGCCATCACCAGATATTTCCTCCGCCGCTTTGGCGGACCACCGCCCCGGCACGGTCCACCCAGACGGGACCGAAGCCGGACAGCACAACCGGTCGCCGAGCCAGACAGGCCGACGTCCGCTCCAGGGAAGGACCCTTCGTGAGCGACACCACCGATCTGATGGGCGCACGTGTCGAGGAGACCGCTGCCGCGCCCGCCACGGACGCCTCCGCGCCTGCCACCGGTGCCGGCTCCCGGCGGCGCCGCGGTACCGGCCTCGAGGGCATGGTGCTGGCCGAGCTGCAGCAGGTCGCATCGGGCCTCGGTATCAGGGGCACGGCGCGCATGCGCAAGAGCCAGCTGATCGAGGTCATCAAGGAGGCGCAGGCCGGGGGTGCCTCCCAGGCCGCTTCGGGCGCCGGGGGAGGAGGCGCGGCCAAGGCCGCGGACGCCACCGAGGCCAAGCCGAAGCGCCGGGCCACCTCCCGGACCCGTACCGGCGACGAGGCCGCCGCGGCGGCCGAGCCCAAGGCCGAGCAGGCCGTGGCCACGGCCACGCAGCAGATCGAGATCCCCGGCCAGGGAGCCGGCGACGACACAGGCGCGGAGCGCCGCCGTCGCCGCGCCACGGCCGAGGCCGGCAGCCCCGAGACCGTCACCGCCGAGGCGAAGGGCGAGCCGAAGGCCGAGACCCCGGCCCAGCCCCAGCAGGCGCAGCCGCAGGGCGACGCCGGTGAGGGCGGCGAGGGCCGTCGCCGCGACCGCCGCGAGCGCGGCCGTGACCGTGACCGCCGGGGCAAGGGCGACGACCAGCAGCCGGGCCAGGGCGGCCAGCCGGGCCGGCAGCAGGGCCAGCAGCAGGGCGGCGGCAGGCAGGACCGTCAGGACCGCCAGGACCGTCAGGACCGTCAGGACGACGACGACTTCGAGGGCGGCCGCCGGGGCCGCCGCGGCCGCTACCGCGACCGCCGGGGCCGCCGCGGCCGCGACGAGATCGCCGAGCCGCAGCTCGCCGAGGACGACGTCCTGATCCCCGTCGCGGGCATCCTGGACATCCTCGACAACTACGCCTTCATCCGCACGTCGGGCTATCTGCCGGGTCCCAACGACGTGTACGTCTCCCTCGCCCAGGTCCGCAAGAACGGCCTGCGCAAGGGCGACCACGTCACCGGCGCGGTCCGCCAGCCGAAGGAGGGCGAGCGCCGCGAGAAGTTCAACGCGCTGGTCCGCCTCGACTCCGTCAACGGCATGGCGCCCGAACACGGCCGCGGCCGCCCGGAGTTCAACAAGCTGACCCCGCTGTACCCGCAGGACCGGCTGCGCCTGGAGACCGACCCGGGCGTGCTGACCACCCGGATCATCGACCTGGTGTCGCCGATCGGCAAGGGCCAGCGCGGTCTGATCGTGGCCCCGCCGAAGACCGGCAAGACCATGATCATGCAGGCGGTCGCCAACGCGATCACCCACAACAACCCCGAGTGCCACCTGATGGTCGTCCTCGTCGACGAGCGTCCGGAAGAGGTCACCGACATGCAGCGGTCGGTCAAGGGCGAGGTCATCTCCTCGACCTTCGACCGCCCGGCCGAGGACCACACCACGGTCGCCGAGCTCGCCATCGAGCGCGCCAAGCGGCTGGTCGAGCTGGGCCACGACGTCGTCGTGCTGCTCGACTCGATCACGCGTCTGGGCCGTGCGTACAACCTTGCCGCCCCGGCGTCCGGCCGCATCCTGTCCGGTGGTGTCGACTCGACCGCGCTGTACCCGCCGAAGCGCTTCTTCGGCGCGGCCCGCAACATCGAGGACGGCGGCTCGCTGACCATCCTCGCCACCGCCCTGGTGGACACCGGGTCCCGCATGGACGAGGTGATCTTCGAGGAGTTCAAGGGCACCGGCAACATGGAGCTCAAGCTCGACCGGAAGCTCGCCGACAAGCGCATCTTCCCGGCGGTGGACGTGGACGCGTCCGGCACCCGTAAGGAAGAGATCCTGCTCGGCGCCGAGGAACTCGGCATCGTCTGGAAGCTGCGCCGGGTGCTGCACGCGCTCGACCAGCAGCAGGCGATCGAGTTGCTCCTCGACAAGATGAAGCAGACGAAGTCGAACGTCGAGTTCCTGATGCAGATTCAGAAGACGACGCCGGCTCCGGGCAACGGCGACTGAGCCGAGGCCGGCCGTCCGCGGTGCTGTGAAGTCCCGCTCTGTCACCTGGGTGACGGGGCGGGACTTCTGGCTTGTGCGATCAGCACATCTACTTCCCGAAGACCGCACCTGGCTCTTCCCGCGGCTGCCGCCGCACTCGCTCCGGGCAGAACGGTCCTCGCGGCCGCACCCGCCCAGGCGTCCGGCACGACCCCGCTCCCGCCCCGGCCGGCCGCCACCGAGAAGCCCAGCGCCTCTCAGGCCGACCTGCTGAAGCGGATCCGGCGGCCCGCACGCCCGCCGGTCAGGCCCACGAGTACTACTCGCTCGGCGACAAGGTGCCCTACCTGGGCAACCGCGTCTCGCTGGGCGACTGGAGCGGACTGAGCCTGGTGCGCCAGGCCGACCTGAACCGCGACTTCTACCAGGACTACCTGTACCGCACCTCGGACGGTGTCCTGTACGACTTCGCGTTCAACGGCAGCGACCGCTACGAGTCGATCCGCATCGGCGGCGGCTGGTCGAGCTACGCCATCACCGGCAAGGGCGACTACAACAACGACGGCAAGCCCGACCTGCTGGCGCGGGACGGCTACGGCGTCCTGTGGCTGTACCCGGGCACGGGCACCGCCTCGCGGGCGCTCGGTACGCGGATCAAGATCGGCAGCGGCTGGAACACGTACAACACCTTCGCCACCGCCGGTGACATCACCGGCGACGGCAGGCCCGGCCTGCTGGCGCGGGACGGTTCCGGTGTGCTGTGGCTGTACAAGGGCACCGGCACGGCCCCGGCCGTGTTCAAGAGCCGGGTCAAGGTCGGCAGCGGCTGGGGAGCCTTCAACCTCTTCGGCTGATCCCGCCGGCACCGCCGCAACAGTGCTCAGGGCCGCTCCCGCGACGGGGGCGGCCCTGAGCCGTACGAGCGCGGACCCGGGGACCCGGGCCGGCCGCGGGCGGGCCCAGGCGCGCTCCGGGGAGTGTCCAGGGTGCGTTCGGGGGCCCAGGTGCGCTCCGGGGAGCGTCCAGGCGCGTTCCGGGGCGGGTTCGGGCGCGTTCCGGGGAGGGTTCGGGCGCGCTCCGGGGAGGGTCGAGACCTCCGCGCGGGGCGCCGTGGCGGCGTGTGCCGGGGCATTGTGCAACCCTTCTCCCGGTTTCTCCGTCTGACCGGTCGGAGTGACCATGGAGCGATGGGGTCACTCGCCAGGTGACCGACCGGACCAGGACCGAGGAGCACATGCCCGCCGAGAGCACGCCGGACTCCGGCATACCCGAGGACGCCGCGAGCGGCCGGCCCCACCGGACCGGGGGCCGCCGAGGGGAGCGCGGCACACGGCGCAGGCCCCTCCTCGTCGCCGCCTGGATCGCGGCGGGGATCCTCGTGCTCGGCGGCACCGGCGTCGGCTACCTGTACGTCAAGCTCAGCGGCAACATCAAGAGCGTCGACATCGACCAGGCCCTGGGCAACGACCGGCCCGCGAAGATCGACAACGGCTCCGAGAACATCCTGGTCCTCGGCTCGGACAGCCGCTCCGGCGGCAACAGGGCGCTGGGCGGCGGCACCGACGACGGCAGCGCCCGCTCCGACACGGCGATGATCGTGCACGTCTACAAGGGACACAAGCGGGCCGGTGTGGTGTCCATCCCGCGCGACACCCTCGTGAACCGCCCCGAGTGCACCGACACCAAGGGCGTCACCCACGCTGCCGCCCCCGGCTCCATGTTCAACGAGGCGTACTCCGTCGGAGGCGCCGCCTGTGTCGTGAAGACCGTGGAGTCGATCAGCGGCATCCGCATGGACCACTACATCGAGGTCGACTTCACCGGCTTCCGGAAGCTGATCGACGACCTCGGCGGCGTCCGCGTGACCACCACCGAGGACATCGACGACAAGAGCAGCCACCTCGACCTCAAGGCCGGCACCCACACCCTCGACGGACGGCAGGCGCTCGGCCTGGTCCGCACCCGGCACGGCGTGGGCGACGGCTCCGACCTCGGCCGCATCCAGCTCCAGCAGGCATTCGTCAAGGCCCTCGTCGACCGGGTCGGGCACCTCGGCGCCCTGTCCGACCCGGCCAGGCTGGTGGAGCTCGCCGACACCGCGACCAAGGCCGTCACCACCGACTCCGGCCTGGCCTCCGTCAGGGATCTGGCGTCCTTCGCGGGCGGGCTGAAGGACATCGGCTCCTCGCACATGACCATGGTGACGATGCCGGTCCGGTACGACCCGGCGAACCCCAACCGCGTCATCATGGCGACGGCCGGGGCCGGGCTGGTGTGGGACGCCCTGAGGAACGACGCGCCGATCCCGGCGAGCGCGACGAGGGGAACGGCCACGGGCGAGGCCAAGGGCGTCGTGACCTCCTCGTGAGCGGTCGCGGGCGAGCGGGAATAGATCGCCTGTGCCCCCGGTTTTGGGGGATACGGCCAGTCCTGGCAGACTGGTGCGTCGGTTCCGGTTCACGCGTCCGCACCCCGCGGCCGCGACCCGGCGCCCTCCCGGAATCTAGGAGACACCTTGAAGCGCGACATCCACCCCGCGTACGTCGAGACGCAGGTCAGCTGCACCTGCGGCGCGTCGTTCACCACCCGCAGCACGATCGATTCCGGCACGATCCGGGCCGAGGTCTGCTCCGAGTGCCACCCGTTCTACACGGGCAAGCAGAAGATCCTCGACACCGGTGGCCGTGTGGCCCGCTTCGAGGCCCGCTTCGGCAAGGCTGCCGCTGCCAAGAAGTAGCGAGCCCACAGCGCCGGTCTCCGGTGCCCCCGCAGGATCCAGCGGGGGCGCCGGGACCGGCGCTTTGCGGTGCAGCCACTGTTCGTCGTACACACGTCCCAGACGCTCGCCCGGGCGGGGGACATCGCATGGGAGCCGGAGATGTTCGAGGCGGTCGAGGAACTGGTCGGAGAGCACGCCGACCTGGAGAAGAAGCTCGCCGATCCGTCGGTCCACGCCGACCAGGCCAACGCGCGCAGGCTCAACAAGCGCTACGCCGAGCTCACCCCGATCGTCGCCGCGTACCGCTCCTGGAGGCAGACCGGCGACGACATCGAGACCGCGCGTGAACTGGCCGCCGACGACCCGGAGTTCGCCGCCGAGGTCAAGGAGCTGGAGAAGCAGCGCGAGGAGCTGACGGAGAAGCTGCGCTTTCTGCTGGTCCCGCGCGACCCCAGCGACGACAAGGACGTCATCCTCGAGATCAAGGCGGGCGCGGGCGGTGACGAGTCCGCCCTGTTCGCCGGCGACCTGCTGCGCATGTACCTGCGGTACGCCGAGCGCGTCGGCTGGAAGACCGAGATCATCGACTCCACCGAGTCCGAGCTCGGCGGCTACAAGGACGTCCAGGTCTCCGTGAAGTCCCGCGGTCACACCGAGCCCGGCCAGGGCGTGTGGGCCCGCCTGAAGTACGAGGGCGGGGTGCACCGTGTGCAGCGTGTGCCCGCGACGGAGTCGCAGGGCCGTATCCACACCTCGGCGGCCGGTGTGCTCGTCACACCGGAGGCGGAGGAGGTCGACATCGAGATCAACCCCAGCGACCTGCGCATCGACGTCTACCGCTCCTCCGGCCCCGGCGGCCAGTCCGTCAACACGACCGACTCCGCCGTGCGCATCACCCACATCCCGACCGGGGTCGTCGCCTCCTGCCAGAACGAGAAGAGCCAGCTGCAGAACAAGCAGCAGGCGCTGCGCATCCTGCGTTCCAGGCTGCTCGCCATGGCGCAGGAGGAGGCCGAGAGGGAGGCCGCCGACGCCCGCCGCAGCCAGGTCCGCACCGTGGACCGCTCCGAGAAGATCCGCACCTACAACTTCCCGGAGAACCGCATCTCGGACCACCGCGTCGGCTTCAAGGCGTACAACCTGGACCAGGTCCTGGACGGCGACCTCGACGCCGTGATCCAGGCATGCGTCGACGCGGACTCGGCCGCCAAGCTCGCAGCCGCGTAAGGACCCGTACGTAAGGACCAAGCACCGGAGGACCAGCGTGCAGCAGAATCTTGGGGGGCGGCCCCCGGTCTCCCGCAGCGTGCTGCTCGCGGAGGTGGCCCAGGCCACCCAGCGGCTGGCCGACGCGGGCGTGCCCTCGCCGCGCAACGACGCGGAGGAGCTCGCCGCGTTCGTGCACGGCGTCAAGCGGGGCGAGCTGCACTCCGTGAAGGACGCGGACTTCGACGCCCGCTACTGGGAGGTCATCGCCCGCCGCGAGGCGCGCGAGCCGCTCCAGCACATCACGGGGCGCGCCTACTTCCGCTACCTGGAACTCCAGGTCGGGCCCGGGGTGTTCGTACCGCGCCCGGAGACCGAGTCGGTCGTCGGCTGGGCGATAGACGCCGTGCGCGCGATGGACGTCGTCGAGCCGCTGATCGTCGATCTGTGCACCGGCTCGGGCGCGATCGCGCTCGCCCTCGCCCAGGAGGTGCCGCGCTCGCGCGTGCACGCCGTGGAACTGTCCGAGGACGCCCTGGAGTGGACCCGCAGGAACATGGCGGGCTCCAGGGTCGACCTGCGCCAGGGCGACGCCCGGGACGCCTTCCACGACCTCGACGGGCAGGTCGACCTGGTCATCTCCAACCCGCCTTACATCCCGCTCACCGAGTGGGAGTACGTCGCGCCCGAGGCCCGTGACCACGACCCGGAGCTGGCCCTGTTCTCCGGCGAGGACGGACTGGACCTCATCCGCGGGCTGGAGCGCACCGCGCACCGGCTGCTGCGGCCCGGTGGCGTCGTCGTCATCGAGCACGCCGACACGCAGGGCGGCCAGGTGCCGTGGATCTTCACCGAGGAGCGGGGCTGGGCCGACGCGGCCGACCACCCCGACCTCAACAACCGACCCCGCTTCGCGACCGCCCGCAAGGCGCTGCCGTGAGCACGGCGCGCGGCATTGCGTGGGGCACGTCCGCTCCGAAGACTTCCATCCAGCAGTACGCGTACGAGGAGGCCCGCTAGACATGGCACGGCGATACGACACCAACGACGCGACCGACCGCGTGACCGGTCTGCGTGAGGCCGCGTCCGCCGTCCGCCGTGGCGAACTCGTGGTGCTGCCCACCGACACCGTGTACGGCGTGGGCGCCGACGCGTTCTCCTCGGAGGCCGTGGCCGACCTGCTGGACGCCAAGGGGCGGGGTCGCAACATGCCCACGCCCGTGCTCATCGGGTCCCCCAACACCCTGCACGGCCTCGTCACGGACTTCTCCGAGATGGCCTGGGAACTGGTCGACGCGTTCTGGCCGGGGGCCCTCACGCTCGTCGCCAGGCACCAGCCGTCCCTGCAGTGGGACCTGGGGGACACCCGGGGCACCGTGGCCGTGCGCATGCCGCTGCATCCGGTCGCCATCGAACTGCTGACGGAGGTCGGCCCGATGGCCGTCTCCTCCGCGAACCTGACCGGCCACCCGGCACCGGAGAACTGCGACGCCGCGCAGGACATGCTCGGCGACTCCGTCTCCGTCTACCTGGACGGCGGCCCGACTCCCGGCAACGTCCCCTCGTCGATCGTGGACGTCACGGGCAAGGTGCCGGTCCTGCTGCGCCAGGGCGCGCTGTCCCCCGAGGAGCTGCGCAAGGTCGTACCCGACCTCGAGGTGGCGAATTGACCGCCCCCGACCGGGAGCACCCCCATGAGCAGGGGGGACCCCCATGCGCGGCATAGGCCACGGGGGCGAGACGGGGAACGCGGTACCACCGGGACCTCCCCGCGACGCTTTCCGCATCCTCCACGTCAGCACCGGCAACGTGTGCCGCTCGCCGATCACCGAGCGGCTGACCCGGCACGCCCTTGCGGACCGGCTGGGGGACCCGCTGTGGGGAGGGCTGATCGTGGAGAGCGCGGGCACCTGGGGCCACGAGGGCGCGCCCATGGAGGCGAACGCCGAGGCGGTCCTCGCGGACTTCGGGGCGGACGCCTCCGGGTTCGTCGGCCGCGAGCTCCTGGACGAGCACGTCATCCGCGCCGACCTGGTCCTCACCGCGACCCGCGACCACCGTGCCCAGGTCATCTCCATGGGCCACTCCGCGGGGCTGCGCACCTTCACACTGAAGGAGTTCACCCGACTGGTGCGGGCGATAGACCCCGCGACGCTGCCTCCCCTGGAGGACGGCGTGGTGGCGCGGGCCCGCGCCCTGGTCCGCGCGGCGGCGGCGCTGCGCGGCTGGCTGCTGGCGCCCACGGCGGACGCGGACGAGGTGTACGACCCCTACGGGGCGCCGCTGCCGTTCTTCCGCTCGATCGGGGACGAGATCCAGCAGGCACTCGATCCGGTGGTGACGGCGCTGACCGGAGTACGCGCGCGGACCTGACGGCCGGGCGGCGCACGGACCACGGGCCTACAGTGGACCCACGTCCCCCCGACGTCCGGAGCCCACCATGGCCGTCACCCTCACCCCGGAGGCCGGCGCGCTGCGCCGGCAGGACCCCGAGATGGCCGACATCCTCCTCGGGGAGCTCGCCCGGCAGTCGACGACGCTGCAGCTCATCGCCGCCGAGAACTTCACCTCACCGGCGGTGCTCGCCGCCCTCGGCTCCCCGCTGGCCAACAAGTACGCCGAGGGCTATCCCGGCGCCAGGTACCACGGCGGGTGCGAGATCGTCGACGTCGCCGAGCGCCTGGCCGTGGAGCGGGCCAGGGCGCTGTTCGGGGCGGAGCACGCCAATGTGCAGTCGCACTCGGGGTCGTCCGCGGTGCTCGCCGCGTACGCCGCCCTGCTCAGGCCCGGCGACACCGTGCTGGCCCTCGGGCTGTCGCACGGCGGCCACCTCACGCACGGCTCGCCGGCCAACTTCTCCGGCCGCTGGTTCGACTTCGTCGGCTACGGGGTCGAGGCGGAGTCCGGGCTCATCGACCACCAGCAGGTGCGCGCCCTGGCCCGCAGCCACCGCCCGAAGGCCATCGTCTGCGGGTCCATCGCCTATCCGCGCCACATCGACTACGCCTTCTTCCGGGAGGTCGCCGACGAGGTGGGCGCGTACCTCATCGCGGACGCCGCCCATCCGATCGGGCTCGTCGCGGGGAAGGCGGCGCCCAGCCCGGTGCCCCACGCCGACATCGTCTGCGCCACCACCCACAAGGTGCTGCGCGGACCGCGCGGCGGCATGATCCTGTGCGGAAGCGAACTCGCCGAGCGGGTGGACCGGGCCGTCTTCCCCTTCACCCAGGGCGGGGCCCAGATGCACACCATCGCCGCGAAGGCCGTCGCGTTCGGGGAGGCGGCGACGGAGGGCTTCGCCGCGTACGCCCGCCAGGTGGTCGCCAACGCCCGGGCGCTCGCCGCCGGGCTGGCCGCCGAGGGGCTGGCGGTCACCACCGGCGGGACGGACACCCATCTGGTGACCGCCGATCCCTCCCCGCTCGGTGTCGACGGCCGCACCGCGCGGGGGCTGCTCGCGGCGGCCGGCATGATCCTGGACACCTGTGTACTGCCCCACGGGGACGCCCGGGGCCTGCGGCTGGGCAGCGCAGCCGTGACCACGCAGGGCATGGGCGAGGACGAGATGGCGCGCATCGCCGTACTCTTCGCGTCCGTGCTGCGCGACGCGGCGAACGTCAGGAAGGCGCGTGAAGAAGTGCGGGAGCTGACCGGTGGATTTCCGCCGTATCCCGGCCGGTGAGGGGCAGACGCGGCGGTGCGCACAGCCACACGTGCAACCATCGTCGCTACCCGTTAGTCCTCAACCATATGCACGCGAAGCTACGCTGTGGGGCTGAGGATGCCCAGCGAGACCTGTGGGGAAGCCCGTGCGTGAATACCTGCTGACGCTCTGCGTCACGGCGGCGGTGACGTATCTGCTGACAGGGCCGGTACGCAAGTTCGCGATCGTGGCCGGAGCGATGCCGGAGATCCGGGCCCGTGACGTGCACAGGGAACCCACCCCCCGGCTCGGCGGTATCGCCATGTTCTTCGGTCTGTGCGCGGGTCTGCTGGTCGCCGACCACCTCAAGAGCCTCAACGAGGTCTTCGCCAAGTCGAACGAGCCGCGGGCGCTGCTGTCCGGGGCCGCCCTGATCTGGCTGATCGGTGTTCTGGACGACAAGTTCGAGATCGACGCCCTGATCAAGCTGGGCGGTCAGATGATCGCCGCGGGCGTCATGGTCATGCAGGGTCTGACGATCCTGTGGCTGCCGGTCCCGGGCGTCGGCACGGTCTCGCTCACCCAGTGGCAGGGAACGCTGCTGACCGTGGCGCTGGTCGTCGTCACGATCAACGCGGTCAACTTCGCCGACGGCCTCGACGGCCTCGCCGCCGGCATGGTGTGCATCGCGGCGGCCGCGTTCTTCATGTACGCCTACCGCATCTGGTACGGCTACGGGCTGGAGGCGGCGGCCCCCGCGACCCTGTTCGCGGCCGTGCTGATCGGCATGTGCCTGGGCTTCCTGGCGCACAACATGCACCCCGCGCGGATCTTCATGGGCGACTCCGGGTCGATGCTGATCGGTCTCGTGCTGGCCGCCGCCGCCATCTCGGTCACCGGCCAGGTGGACCCGGACGCGATGAACCTGTTCTCCGGCTCCGAGCGCGCGACGGTCCACCAGACCGTCCCCGTCTACATCCCGCTGCTGCTGCCGGTGACGATCATCGCCGTCCCCGTCGTCGACTTCTTCCTCGCGATCGTGCGCCGCACCTGGCGCGGCCAGTCGCCGTTCGCCGCGGACCGCGGGCATCTGCACCACCGGCTCCTGGACATCGGCCACTCGCACAGCCGGGCCGTGCTGATCATGTACTTCTGGTCGGCACTGATCTCCTTCGGCGCCCTGGCGTACTCGGTCAACTCGGCGTCGATGTGGATCGTGCTCGGCATCATGGCCCTCAGCGCGGTCGGCCTGGTGCTGCTCCTGCTGCCGCGGTTCACGCCGCGGGCCCCGCGCTGGGCCGAGGCCTTCGTGCCCCCGCGCTACCGCCGCCGGCGCCGGGCCGAGGGCGCGCAGCCGATGCCGGCCGTCGTCCACGAGGGCGGGCCGAGCGGGCACCGCACCCCGGTGGGGGCGGGCGCCGCGGGCGTCAACGGGGCGACCGCCCTGGGCCCCGGTCCCCGTCTGGAAGGGCGCAAGGCCGAGTCGTCACGCTGACGCGCAAGGTAAGAATCCGACTAACGCGTTGCCCGTTCTTGACGGTTCAAAGCACCTCAATACCAGACAAGGCGGCGTCCGATTCGCGCAGACGCGCAGGTTCACTCTCATGTGTGACAGCAGGCACACCGGCAAGGTAAAGACCGCATCAAATAGTTTGTGATACCGTTCACGAGAACCCCGGGATAGAGCCGAAGGGCCGACTGTGACGGTCCCTCGGCGTGAGGCTTGTGCTCGGCCCGGGACTACGCTCGTCCATGACGACACCCTGCCCCCCTCAGTAAGCGGAGTTGCCGCCATGCCGTCCAATGACGCCCGGAACCTTCTGCGGACCGCTGCGCCCACAGCGGCTGTCGGCGCGCTCGTCATCGCCGTCAGCGGTGTGGTCGCCGGCGGCAAGGGGGCGCTGGGCGCGACCGTCGGGACGGTGCTCGCCCTCCTCTTCATGGGGATCGGGCTGTACGTCCTGCAGTGGACGGCAAAAACGCTCCCGCAGCTGTTCCAGGCCATGGGGCTGATGCTCTACGTCGCCCAGCTCCTGCTGCTTCTGATCTTCGTGGCCCTCTTCAAGGGCACGTCCCTCTTCAACCCGAAGACGTTCGCGGTCGCCCTCGTCGTCGCGACGGTCGTGTGGATGGCGGCGCAGGCGCGCGCCCACATGAAGGCCAAGATCTTCTACGTCGACCCCGACTCCCGGACGAGCCAGAAGCCCGAGAAGACGGGTTCCACGTCGTGAGGGGTAGGGCCGGGATAAAGAGGGCTGAGAGATCCTGCTATCGTCCGGTGCCAACTGCGGCATCGCGGGCGAGGGCATCTGAGCTGACGCCCGCTCAATCGCGAGGCGTGATGCCCGAGAGCCGCCCCCACATCCGTAACACCAGTCCGGTGCCGAACCGCGGCTGCGCGCCGCGCCGACACAACGAGGTTGCCGAACCCATGCGTCACGCCGAAGGAGCCCGCGGTGAGTGCTGACCAGACCCAGCTCGCCTTTGACTGGAGCTGCCGCATCCTGTCCGACAACGGTTGTGGATTCCCGGCCCCGGGCCTGCACTCCTTCCTCTTCGAGCCCCTGTTCACCGTGAGCGGCTACGAGTTCAACAAGGCGATGCTGCTCGCACTCGTCACCACCGGACTCGTGGTCAGCTTCTTCTGGGCCGCCTTCGGCAACGCGAAGGTGATCCCGGGCAAGCTCCAGATGGTGGCCGAGGCGGGCTACGACTTCGTGCGCCGGGGGATCGTCTACGAGACGCTCGGCAAGCGCGAGGGCGAGAAGTACGTCCCCTTCATGGTCTCGCTGTTCTTCTTCATCTGGATCATGAACATCTGGTCCGTGATCCCGCTGGCCCAGTTCCCGGTCTCGTCGGTCATCGCCTTCCCGATGGTCCTCGCCGCGATCGTCTGGCTCATGTGGGTCTCGCTGACCTTCAAGCGCCACGGCTTCGTCGGCTTCTTCAAGAACATCACGGGCTACGACAAGTCGCTCGGCGCGGTGCTGCCGCTCGTCATGGTCATCGAGTTCTTCTCGAACCTGTTCGTCCGCCCGTTCACGCACGCCGTGCGACTCTTCGCCAACATGTTCGCCGGTCACCTGATGCTGGTGATGTTCACCGTCGCCTCCTGGTACCTGCTGAACAGCTACATGATCCCGGCCGCGGGCGTCTCGTTCGTGATGACCATGGCCATGATCCTCTTCGAGCTCTTCGTGCAGGCCGTCCAGGCGTACGTCTTCGTGCTCCTCGCCTGCTCGTACCTTCAGGGCGCTCTCGCCGAGCACCACTGACCCCCGAACCGCACCCCAACCCCTGGTCGTCCGGTGGCCAACCCCCACCGGTCCGTAAAAGAGAAGGAAGTAACGGCATGTCCGCGACCCTCGAACTCGCCGCTGGCGTCTCCGGCTCCCTCGGTTCCATCGGCTACGGTCTCGCTGCCATCGGTCCCGGCGTCGGCGTCGGCATCATCTTCGGCAACGGCACCCAGGCCCTGGCCCGTCAGCCCGAGGCCGCCGGTCTGATCCGTGCCAACCAGATCCTCGGCTTCGCCTTCTGCGAGGCGCTCGCCCTCATCGGCATCGTCATGCCGTTCGTGTTCGGTCAGTAATCCACCCCTGACCGGCACGTATCGACGAAAGGCACTGATGTGATCGCCAACCTGGTACAGCTGGCGGCCGAGGAGAAGCAGAACCCGCTGCTCCCGGCCGGTCCGGAGCTGCTCGTCGGCACCATCGCCTTCGCCATCGTGTTCTTCTTCTTCTGGAAGAAGCTGCTTCCGAACATCAACAAGGTTCTGGAAGAGCGTCGCGCGGCGATCGAAGGCGGTATCGAAGAGGCCGAGGCCATGAAGGTCGAGGCCCAGAGCGTCCTGGAGCAGTACAAGGCCCAGCTCGCCGAGGCCCGGCACGAGGCCGCGCGTCTGCGCCAGGAGGCGCAGGAGCAGGGTGCCGTGCTGATCGCCGAGATGCGCGCGGAGGGTCAGCGGCAGCGCGAGGAGATCATCGCCGCCGGCCACGCGCAGATCGAGGCCGACCGCAAGGCCGCGGCACAGGCCCTGCGGCAGGACGTCGGCGCGCTCGCCACCGAGCTGGCCGGCAAGCTCGTCGGCGAGTCCCTCGAGGACCACGCCCGGCAGAGCCGCGTCATCGACCGCTTCCTCGACGGGCTCGACGAGGCCGCTTCGAAGGCCGAGGCGGCGCGATGAACGGAGCGAGCCGCGAGGCCCTGGCCGCCGCACGGGAGCGTCTCGACGCGCTGACGGACGCCACGTCCGTGGACGCGACGCAGCTCGCCGACGAGCTGGCCGCCGTCACCGCGCTGCTCGACCGCGAGGCCGGCCTGCGCCGGGTCCTCACCGACCCGGCGCAGCACGGCGAGGCCAAGGCCCAACTGGCCCGGCGGCTGCTCGGCGGCCAGGTCGGCGAACCGGTCGTGGACCTGCTGGCCGGCATGGTGCGCTCCCGCTGGTCGCAGCCCCGCGACCTGGTGGACGCGCTGGAGGAGCTGGCGAACCTCGCCGACCTCACCGCCGCCGAGAAGGCCGGCACGCTCGACGACGTCGAGGACGAGCTGTTCCGGTTCGGCCGGATCGTCTCCTCCAGCACCGAGCTGCGTGCCGCGCTGACCGACCGCGCGGCGAGCGCCTCGGCCAAGGTCGAGCTGCTGCACCGGCTGCTCGGCGGCCGGGCCGCCGTCGCGACCGAGCGTCTGGTGACGCGCCTTGTGACCGCGCCGCGTGGACGTAGCCTGGAAGCGGGAATCGAGTCCCTGTCCAGGCTCGCCGCCGCGCGCCGTGACCGCATGGTCGCCGTCGTCACCTCGGCGGTACCGCTGAGCGAGGGGCAGAGGCAGCGCCTCGGCGCCGCACTGGCCCGGCTCTACGGCCGCCAGATGCATCTGAACCTCGACGTGGACCCCGAGGTCCTCGGCGGGATCAGGGTGCAGGTCGGTGACGAGGTCATCAACGGTTCGATCGCGGACCGACTCGAGGACGCCGGCCGCCGCATGGCGAGCTAGCAGCAACTCCATACGCAGTACTACGGCCCGCGTTGGGCCGTGCAGAGGATTCCTGGGGGTCGCCCCCAGACCCCCACAGAAACTTCGGGCCCAACAAGGAGAGCAGGGAACCCAGATGGCGGAGCTCACGATCCGGCCGGAGGAGATCCGGGACGCGCTGGAGAACTTCGTCCAGTCGTACAAGCCGGACGCGGCCTCGCGCGAGGAGGTCGGTACGGTCACCCTTGCCGGCGACGGCATCGCGAAGGTCGAGGGTCTTCCCTCGGCCATGGCCAACGAACTGCTGAAGTTCGAGGACGGCACCCTCGGCCTCGCCCTCAACCTCGAGGAGCGTGAGATCGGTGCCATCGTCCTCGGTGAGTTCAGCGGCATCGAGGAGGGCCAGCCGGTGCAGCGCACCGGTGAGGTGCTCTCCGTGGCCGTCGGCGAGGGCTACCTCGGCCGCGTCGTCGACCCGCTCGGCAACCCGATCGACGGCCTCGGCGAGATCGAGACCGAGGCGCGCCGCGCCCTCGAGCTGCAGGCCCCCACGGTCATGCAGCGCAAGTCGGTGCACGAGCCGATGGAGACGGGCTACAAGGCCGTCGACGCGATGACCCCGATCGGCCGTGGTCAGCGTCAGCTGATCATCGGTGACCGCCAGACCGGCAAGACCGCGCTGGCCGTCGACACGATCATCAACCAGCGCGACAACTGGCGCACCGGCGACCCGAACAAGCAGGTCCGCTGCATCTACGTCGCCATCGGCCAGAAGGGCTCCACCATCGCGTCCGTGCGCGGCGCCCTGGAGGAGGCCGGCGCGCTCGAGTACACGACGATCGTCGCCGCCCCGGCGTCCGACCCGGCCGGCTTCAAGTTCCTGGCGCCGTACACCGGCTCGGCCATCGGCCAGCACTGGATGTACCAGGGCAAGCACGTCCTGATCGTCTTCGACGACCTCTCGAAGCAGGCCGACGCCTACCGCGCCGTGTCCCTGCTGCTGCGCCGCCCGCCGGGCCGCGAGGCCTACCCGGGTGACGTCTTCTACCTGCACTCCCGCATGCTGGAGCGCTGCGCCAAGCTCTCCGACGACATGGGTGCCGGGTCGATGACCGGTCTGCCGATCGTCGAGACGAAGGCCAACGACGTCTCGGCGTTCATCCCGACCAACGTCATCTCCATCACCGACGGCCAGTGCTTCCTGGAGTCCGACCTGTTCAACGCCGGTCAGCGTCCGGCCCTGAACGTCGGTATCTCGGTCTCCCGCGTCGGTGGCTCCGCCCAGCACAAGGCGATGCGCCAGGTCTCCGGCCGGCTGCGCGTCGACCTGGCCCAGTTCCGCGAGCTGGAGGCGTTCGCCGCCTTCGGTTCCGACCTGGACGCCGCGTCGAAGGCGCAGCTGGAGCGCGGCCAGCGCATGGTCGAGCTGCTGAAGCAGCCGCAGTACCAGCCGATGGCCACCGAGGACCAGGTCGTCTCCATCTGGGCCGGCACCAACGGCCGCATGGACGACGTCCCGGTCGCCGACATCCGCCGCTTCGAGAAGGAGCTGCTTGAGTACCTGCACCGCCAGGAGCAGGGCCTCATGACCTCCATCAAGGAGGGCGGCAAGATGTCGGACGACACGATCCAGGCGATCGACGACGCCGTGGCGGCCTTCAAGAAGCAGTTCGAGACCTCGGACGGCAAGCTGCTCGGCGAGGACACTCCGGCCGCTGCCGCCAAGTGACGTAAGGAAGGGACCTGACTCATGGGAGCCCAGCTCCGGGTCTACAAGCGTCGCATCCGATCCGTCACCGCGACCAAGAAGATCACGAAGGCGATGGAGATGATCGCCGCCTCGCGCGTCGTCAAGGCGCACCGCAGGGTGGCGGCCTCCACGCCGTACGCGACCGAGCTCACCCGGGCGGTCGCGGCGGTCGGCACCGGTTCGAACACCAAGCACCCGCTGACCACCCAGGCCGAGACGGTCACCCGGTCCGCGGTGCTGCTCCTGACCAGCGACCGCGGTCTGGCCGGCGCCTTCAACTCCAACGCGATCAAGGCGGCGGAGCAGCTGACGGCGCGGCTGGAGCGGGAGGGCAAGCAGGTCGACACGTACATCGTCGGCCGGCGCGGCGTCGCCCACTACAACTTCCGTGAGCGCAAGATCGCGGAGTCGTGGACGGGCTTCACCGACGAGCCCTCGTACGCGGACGCCAAGAAGGTCGCGGCTCCGCTGATCGAGGCCATCGAGAAGGAGACGGCGGCCGGCGGCGTGGACGAGCTCCACATCGTCTACACCGAGTTCGTCTCGATGCTGACGCAGACGGCGGTCGACGCCCGCCTGCTGCCGCTCAGCCTCGACGAGGTGGCGAAGGACGCTCCCGTCAAGGGCGAGATCCTGCCGCTGTACGAGTTCGAGCCGTCGGCGGAGGACGTCCTGGACGCCCTGCTGCCGCGCTATGTGGAAAGCCGCGTCTACAACGCGCTGCTCCAGTCGGCCGCTTCGAAGCATGCCGCCACGCGCCGTGCGATGAAGTCGGCCACCGACAACGCCGGTGAGCTCATCGAGACGCTCACCCGGCTTGCCAACCAGGCCCGCCAGGCCGAAATCACCCAGGAAATCAGCGAGATCGTCGGTGGCGCGAGCGCCCTGGCCGACGCGACCGCGGGGAGTGACTACTAATGACCACCACTGTTGAGACCGCGACGGCTACGGGCCGCGTCGCCCGGGTCATCGGCCCGGTCGTCGACGTGGAGTTCCCCGTCGACGCGATGCCCGAGATCTATAACGCCCTGCACGTCGAGGTCGCCGACCCGGCGAAGGCGGGCGAGAAGAAGACGCTGACCCTGGAGGTCGCCCAGCACCTGGGCGAGGGCCTGGTCCGCGCCATCTCCATGCAGCCGACCGACGGTCTGGTCCGCCAGGCCCCGGTGACCGACACCGGCGCCTCCATCTCCGTCCCGGTCGGCGACTTCACCAAGGGCAAGGTGTTCAACACCCTCGGTGAGGTGCTGAACGTCGACGAGTCGTACGACGGCGAGCGCTGGCCGATCCACCGCAAGGCGCCGAACTTCGACCAGCTCGAGTCCAAGACCGAGATGTTCGAGACGGGCCTGAAGGTCGTCGACCTCCTCACCCCGTACGTCAAGGGCGGCAAGATCGGTCTGTTCGGTGGCGCCGGTGTGGGCAAGACCGTGCTGATCCAGGAAATGATCATGCGTGTCGCCAACCTCCACGAGGGCGTGTCCGTCTTCGCGGGCGTCGGCGAGCGCACCCGTGAGGGCAACGACCTCATCGCGGAGATGGAGGAGTCCGGCGTCCTCGACAAGACCGCGCTGGTCTTCGGCCAGATGGACGAGCCCCCGGGCACCCGTCTGCGCGTCGCCCTGGCGGGTCTGACCATGGCGGAGTACTTCCGCGATGTGCAGAAGCAGGACGTGCTGTTCTTCATCGACAACATCTTCCGCTTCACCCAGGCCGGTTCCGAGGTGTCCACCCTGCTCGGCCGTATGCCGTCCGCGGTGGGCTACCAGCCGAACCTGGCTGACGAGATGGGCCAGCTGCAGGAGCGCATCACCTCGACGCGTGGTCACTCGATCACCTCGATGCAGGCGATCTACGTTCCCGCGGACGACCTGACCGACCCGGCGCCGGCCACCACCTTCGCCCACCTCGACGCGACGACGGTGCTCTCCCGTCCGATCTCCGAGAAGGGCATCTACCCGGCCGTGGACCCGCTGGACTCCACGTCCCGGATCCTGGACCCGCGTTACATCTCGGGGGACCACTACGAGGCCGCCATGCGCGTCAAGACGATCCTGCAGAAGTACAAGGACCTCCAGGACATCATCGCGATCCTCGGTATCGACGAACTCGGCGAGGAGGACAAGCTCGTCGTCCACCGCGCCCGTCGCGTGGAGCGCTTCCTGTCCCAGAACACCCACGCCGCCAAGCAGTTCACCGGTGTGGACGGTTCGGACGTGCCGCTGGACGAGTCGATCGCCGCGTTCAACGCGATCTGCGACGGCGAGTACGACCACTTCCCGGAGCAGGCGTTCTTCATGTGCGGTGGTCTCGAGGACCTGAAGAACAAGGCGAAGGAGCTGGGGGTCTCCTGACCCCGTGCTCGTGGTGGAGGGGGACGAGACCGCGCCCGAACGTGGGCCGCGTCCCGTCCCCCTCCGCACGGCTACTAGAATTGATCCCAACACCCGGCCCTTCCGCCGGGTGGTGACCCGAGGAGCCACCCTTGGCTGCTGAGCTGCATGTCGAGATGGTCGCCGCCGACCGTCAGGTCTGGTCCGGCGAGGCCACCCTGGTCGTCGCGCGCACCACGTCCGGCGACATCGGCGTCATGCCCGGTCACCAGCCGCTGCTCGGTGTGCTGGAGTCGGGCCCGGTGACCATCCGTACGAGTGATGGTGGAACGGTCGTCGCCGCGGTGCACGGCGGTTTCATCTCGTTCGCGGACAACAAGCTGTCGCTGCTGGCCGAGATCGCCGAGCTGTCGGACGAGATCGACGTCCAGCGTGCGGAGCGGGCGCTCGAGCGCGCCAGGGCTGAGGCCGACGCCTTGGCCGAGCGCCGCGCGGACGTCCGACTGCGTGCGGTGGCGGCGCGCTGACTTGGGGGCACCTCCCGTGCCGGCAGGGCGCGGGGGAGCGCCCTGTGATGATGTGACTCAGCCGCGGCCGGCCCGGAGCAATCCGGTGCCGGCCGCGGCTGAGGTGAATGCGGGTGTTTTTTCCTTTCCGTTACCTAGGAGACGAGGAGGTCGGTGCCGATGGTCCTCGCTCTGACTGTGTGCGGATTGGTCGTGGTACTCGCGGCGGCGGGGCTCTTCGTCTTCGGCCTCAGGCGCCGGCTCATCCAGCGCTCCGGCGGCACCTTCGACTGCAGTCTCCGGTGGAACGTCCCGGAGCAGCGCGACACCAGCGGCAAGGGCTGGGGCTATGGCGTCGCCCGCTACAGCGGCGACCGCGTCGAATGGTTCCGGGTCTTCTCCTACGCCCCGCGCCCGCGCCGTGTGCTGGAGCGTTCGTCCATCGAGGTGGCCGGCCGGCGCAATCCCGAGGGCGAGGAGGAACTGGCGCTGCTCTCCGACGCGGTGATCCTCGCCTGCCATCACCGCGGTACGCGCCTGGAACTGGCGATGAGCGAGGACGCGCTGACCGGGTTCCTCGCATGGCTGGAAGCGGCCCCGCCCGGTCAGCGGGTGAACGTGGCCTGACGGCTCACCTCCACCCGCCTCGCCGGGGGCCGCCGGGTTACGACAGGCCGTTGCTCAGGGCACTCACCAGCTCGCCGCCCGCGGTGTCACCGCTGAACTCCCAGAAGAAGGCACCGCCCAGGCCCTGGTTCTTGGCCCAGGCCATCTTGGTGCCGATGGTGGCCGGGGTGTCGTAGGACCACCAGTTGCTGCCGCAGTGCGCGTACGCGGTGCCGGCGACGGTGCCGGTGGCCGGGCAGGACGTCTTGAGGACCTTGTAGTCCTCGATGCCCTGCTCATAGGTGCCGGCCGCCGGGCCCGTGGCCGTGCCGCCCGGGGCGTCCTGGGTGACGCCGGTCCAGCCGCGGCCGTAGAAGCCGATGCCGACCAGCAGCTTGCCGGCGGGCACTCCGATCGCCTTGTACTTGGCTATCGCGTCGGCCGTGGTGAAGCCGGCCTTCGGGATGCCGCTGTAGGAGGTGAGGGGGGAGTGCGGGGCGGTGGGGCCCTGCGCGTCCCAGGCACCGAAGAAGTCGTACGTCATCACGTTGTACCAGTTGACGTACTGCGCCGCGCCCGCGTAGTCGGCGGCCTCGATCTTGCCGCCGGCCGAGCCGTCGGCGGTGACGGCCGCGGTGACCAGGGCGGAGGAGCCGAACCTGGCGCGCAGGGCGGCCATCACGTTCTTGAAGGCCGCGGCCCCGCTGGTGTCGCAGGACAGGCCGCACGCGTTCGGGTACTCCCAGTCGATGTCGATGCCGTCGAAGACGTCGGCCCAGCGCGGGTCCTCGACCAGGTCGTAGCAGGACTGCGCGAAGGCCGCCGGGTTCTTGGCCGCGTCCCCGAAGCCCCCGGACCAGGTCCAGCCGCCGAAGGACCACAGCACCTTGATGTCCGGGTACTTCGCCTTGAGCTGGCGCAGCTGGTTGAAGTTGCCCCGCAGCGGCTGGTCCCAGGTGTCGGCGACGCCGCTGACGGACTGGTCGGCGGTGAACGCCTTGTCGTAGTCGGCGTAGGAGTCGCCGATCGCGCACTTGCCGCCGGTGACGTTGCCGAAGGCGTAGTTGATGTGCGTGATCTTCGACGCGGAACCCGACGTCACCAGGTTCTTGACGTTGTAGTTGCGGCCGTAGATGCCCCACTCGGTGAAGTAGCCGAGCTTGACGGCGGAGCCGGAGGCCGGGGGCGGGTTCGTGGTGCCGCCCGTGGTGTGCACGGCGACGGAGCCGCTGACCGGGCCGGTCTGGTCGGCGGTGTCACGGGCCTGGACGGTGTACGAGTAGTCGGTGCCGGCGCTCAGGCCGGTGTCCGCGTACGACGTCGTGGTCACCGTGGCGACCTTGGCGCCGTCGCGCAGGACGTCGTAGTTCTTGACCCCCTTGTCGTCGGTGGCCGCCGGCCAGGACAGCTGCACCGAGGTGTCCGTGATGCCGGAGGCCGTCGGGGTGCCCGGCGCGGAGGGCGGGTTGTCTCCGGGGACGGGGCTGCCGCCGTCGCAGCCGGCCCCGTTCAGTGTGCAGTTGGAGGGGGAGCCGGAGCCGGCGCCGTTGAAGCCGAAGGAGACGGAGGCGCCGGGGGCGAGGGTGCCGTTGTAGGACTTGTTCCTGGCCGTCCAGTGGGTGCCGGAGTTCGTCACGTCCGCGTCCCACGCCGAGGTGACGGACGTCCCCGAGGGGAAGTCCCACTCGATGGTCCAGGAACTGATGGTGGTGGTACCGGAGTTGGTGACCGTCCACTTGCCCTCGAAGCCGGTTCCCCAGTCCTGGGTCTTGGCGTACGTGGCGGTGGCCGATGTCGCGGCGTGGGCGGGGTCCGCGAGGCCGACCAGGCCGGCCAGTGGCAGCAACAGGGTCGCGATCCCTGCCGCGGCGCGGTGTCTGAAGCGCATCTGCGCCTCCTCGATTGTCGGGGGCATGACTGAGCGCAGTGCGGCGAGAATAGAAAGGTCTGGACCAAGGGTCAAGAGGTCTGGACCAGTGGTCCGTGCATCGGTGCGGCCGCCGACTAGATCCCCAACTCCTGGGCCAGTACCGCCGCTTGGACCCTGCTGCGCAGCTCCAGCTTGCCCAGGAGACGGCTGACATGCGTCTTCACCGTGGCCTCCGCCATGGCCAGGCGGGTGGCGATCTCGGCGTTGGAGAGCCCCTCGCCGAGACAGGACAGCACCTCGCGCTCGCGCCGGGTGAGCGCGTCCAGCACCGACGGGTCGGCCGCCGGCCGCCGCACGGGCCGGGCGGCGAACTCCGCGATCAGCCGCCGGGTCACGGCCGGCGCGATCAGCCCCTCGCCGCGCGCCACCGTCCGCACCGCCGCGATGAGGTCCTTCGCCTCCGTGTCCTTCAGCAGGAAACCGGACGCGCCCGCCCGCAGCGCCCCGAACACATACGCGTCGAGGTCGAACGTGGTCAGCACCAGCACGTCGGCGAGCCGCTCGCCGACGACCTGCCGGGTGGCCGACACACCGTCCAGGCACGGCATCTGCACGTCCATCAGGACGAGGTCGGGACGCAGCTCCCTGGCGAGCGCCACCGCCTGCTCCCCGTCCGCGGCCTCCCCGACCACCTCGATGCCGTCCGCGCTGCGCAGGATGAGCACCAGCCCCGCGCGGACGGCCGACTGGTCCTCGGCGACGAGCACGCGGATCACGCGGTCCCCCCGTGCGGGGAGCCGGAGAGGGGAAGCACGGCACGCACGGTCCACGACGCCCCGTCCGGCCCGGCCTCGAACGTACCGCCGAGCAGGGCGGCCCGCTCCCGCATGCCCACCAGACCCGCGCCGGAGCCGGGCGCACGCGGTCTGTCCCGGTCGCCGTACGGGCTGGTCACCCGCACCTCCAGGGCTCCGTCGCGCTCGGTGAGCGCCACCGTGACCCGGCCGGGGCAGGCATGCTTGAGCGCGTTGGTCAGGGATTCCTGCACGATCCGGTACGCGGCCAGCTCCACCGGCGCGGGAACCCTCCCGTACTCCGCGCCGAGCGTGACGTCGAGCCCGCCCGCGCGGGCGCCGTCCACCAGCGCTCCGAGACCGTCGAGGGTCGGGGTCGCGGCGGGCTCGTGCCCGGCGCCGCCGTCCCGCAGGATCCCGATCAGCCGCCGCATCTCGGCGAGCCCCGCCACGCTGTTCTCCCGGATGACGGTGAGGACCTCCCGGGAGGTCCCCGGGTCGTCGAGGGACAGCGCGGCCGTGGACTGGACGGCGATCGCGGACAGATGGCCCGCGACCATGTCGTGCAGCTCCCTTGCCACACGGGCCCGTTCGGCGGTGACGGCCTGGACGCGGTCCATCTCGGCGAGCAGGGCGGTCTGCTCGGCGCGCAGCCGGGCGGCCTCGGCCGCGTCGCGGTGGTCGCGGACGACCCACCCGGTGGCGGCGGGCGCGAGCGCCACCACCCCGACCCCCACACCGATCAGCAGCGCGTCGGGATCGCGCCAGATCGCCAGGGGCGCCACCGCGCCGATGACCGTGAGCAGTCCGGCGATCCAGGGCAGGCGCCGGGCGGAGGCGGGGGTGCCGTACAGGACGGCCGCGTACATGAGGTCCGTGAACATCACGACGGTGGCCAGGCTGCCGAGGGTCACCGTGTCGGCGGCCAGCGCGGCGGTGCCGGTCAGCAGGGCCGCCTTCGGCCGGGTGCGGCGCAGCAGCTCGCAGCCGGCCGTCACGGCGAGCGGCACCAGCAGCGCCCAGCGCTCGGGCCACACGACGAGCGCGTCGCCGGGCCGCCGGGAACCGAGGCCGATGCCGTACAGCAGGAGCCCGCCGAGCAGTCCGCTCGCGGCGATCAGCACGTCGTCGCGGTGCAGTCGGGGGAGACGTACGGCCATGACCCCATCCAACACGGCGGCGGCGCCGGTCGCGTGCTGCTGAGGGACGGTTCGCGCGTACATCGAAGGATGCAGCGCGACGTCGTCATCGCCGACGACGCGGCGGTGCCGGTCCGCCGCAAGGCTGGAAGGGCGGAGGACGAGAGGAGCGAGGCGTGATCGTCGGGTTGGTCGTCGCGTGCGAGGTCGGCTTCTGGGTGCTGCTGGCCGCGGGCCTGGCCGTCCGCTATCTGCTGCGGATGCGCCGCACCGGCGTGGCGCTGCTGCTGTGCGAGCCGTTGCTGGAGGTGGTGCTGTTCGTGGCGACGGCCGTCGACCTGAGGAACGGCGCCGATCCGAGCTGGGAGCACGGCCTGGCCGCCGTGTACATCGGCTTCACCGTCGGCTACGGGCACTACACGATCCGCCGGCTCGACGGCCACGCCGCCCACCGCCTCGGCGGCGGCCCGCCCCCTGCCCGGCCGCCCCGCCACGGCCTGGCGCGCGCCGGGCACGAGGGCCGCCTGTGGCTGCGTACGCTGCTGGCCACCGCCGTGGCCTGCGCGCTGCTGCAGGGCGCGATCTGGTACGTCGGCGCGCCCGGCGCGCTGCGCGCGTGGCAGTACACCGCCCTGCGCGTCCTCGCGATCCACGGGCTGATCGCCCTGAGCTACCTGCTGTGGCCCAAGAAGGCCCCGGCCTCCGCTGCCCGCCGTCCGGAGGAGGACCGTACCCTGACCGAGCGGTGAGCGGCTCGGGGAGGGCGGATGGATGATCGGCCGGGGTGTCCTGGTGCGGTGCTCGTTGTGGACGACGACGCGGCCATCCGCCGTTCGCTGGAGCGCGGACTGAGGCTCAGCGGCTTCCGGGTCCGTACCGCCGACAGCGGTCCCGAGGCGCTGGCCGCGATCCGGGAGGCACCGCCGGACGTGCTCGTCCTCGATGTGTCGATGCCCGGCATGAGCGGTATCGAGGTGTGCGCACGGCTCCGCGACCACGGGCAGGACCTTCCCGTCCTCATGCTCTCCGCGCTCGACGAGACCGCCGACCGCATCGCCGGGCTCCAGGCGGGCGGCGACGACTACCTGGTCAAACCGTTCGCCCTGCAGGAACTGGTGCTGCGGCTGCGCGCCCTGCTGCGCCGGCGGCCGCCCACGGACCGGGACGCCCTGCGGGTGGCGGACCTGGTGATCGACCCGGCCGCCCGCACCGCCCACCGGGCGGGCCGGCGCCTGGAGCTCACACGGCGCGAGTTCGAACTCCTGGAGGTGCTCGCCCGCAACGCGGGACTCGTCCTCACCCGCGACCAGCTCCTCGACCGGGTGTGGGGCTACGACTTCGACGTGCGCACCGACGCCGTCGACACCTTCGTCAGCTATCTGCGGCGCAAGCTGGAGGCGGACGGCGGGACGCGGCTCGTGCACACCGTGCGCGGGGTGGGTTTCGTGCTGCGGGAGGAGCGGTGACGGGGGCGGCGGTGACGGGGACGCTGCCGGCGGGGGCGGCGGCCCGGTGGGCGGTGAGGCGGCCATGAGACTGTCGACACGCATCGGACTCGCCGTGGGACTCACCGTCCCGCTGCTCGTCCTCGCCTCCGGCTGGCTGCTGGTGCACCTGGTCGCGCGGGACCTGCGCCAGGAGGAGGACGACCACCTGCGCCGGCGGGCCGCCGCCGTGCTCCCGGACGCCCGCGCCCTGCTGCGCGCCGCGGCCGCCGACCGGCCCCGGGTGGCCGACACCAGGGAGCGGCGGCTCTACAGCGCGGCGCTCGACGTCGGTGTGCGCGTCGTCGGGGCCCAGGAGACCTTCCGGGGCGGGCCGCAGCCCGCCCCCTCGCTCGCGCTGCCCTCCGCACGGACCGGACGGCCGGTCACCGTCCGGGACGCCGGTCACAGCTGGCGGGCCCTGTCCCTGCCCATCCAGGGTCCCCGTGCCGCGGGCACCCTGTGGGTCTTCCGGCCCGACACCGCCGACCGCACCCAGGTCCGGCTCGTACGGCGCCGCGTCCTGATGACCGCGCTGCTCGCCGCACCCCTGTCCGGCCTGCTCGCCTGGGGCGTCGCCACCGGAGCCACCGTTCCGCTGCGCCGCCTCGGCCGCCGCGCCGCGGGCCTCGACCCGCGCACCAGCGCGGCCCGGCTGCACCACGAACCGACCGGTGTGAGCGAGGTCGACGATCTCGCGGCCACCCTGCGGACGGTCCTCGCCCGCTACGACGAACAGGCCGCCCGCACCGCCCAGGCCCTTGAGACGGCCCGCTCCTTCTCCGCCGCCGCCTCGCACGAACTGCGCACCCCGTTGATGAGCATGGGCACCAACCTCGACATCCTCACGGACCACCCCGGACTGCCCGAACCGGACCGCACCGAGGTCCTCACCGATCTGCGCCGCGAGCACGCCCGCCTCCTCGGCCTGCTGGTGATGCTGCGGGAACTGGGGCGCGGCGATCTGGTGGAGGCGGAGGCGTTCCGCACCGTGGACGTCCCGGAGGCCGCGGACGCGGCGGTCGCCGAGGCCCGCCGTCGCGCCCCGGACGCCCGGATCACCCTGCGCGCCGAGCCGGGGCTCACCGCGCACGGCTGGGAGCCGGGGCTGCGGCTGCTCCTGGACAATC
Source organism: Streptomyces sp. PSU-S4-23 (assembly GCF_055632315.1). NCBI lineage: Bacteria > Bacillati > Actinomycetota > Actinomycetes > Kitasatosporales > Streptomycetaceae > Streptomyces > Streptomyces sp. PSU-S4-23. The sequence goes on from NZ_JBVMUU010000002.1 coordinate 6,035,334, forward strand.
TGCTGGCCAACGCGCTGGCCCACGGGCGGGACCCGGAGGGACGGGCGATCGTGGCGGTCGGTGTGCAGGGGGCCGGCGCCGAGATCGTGATCACGGTGGACGACCGGGGGCCGGGCGTCCCGCCCGACGACCGCGGCAGGATCTTCGAACGGTTCCGGCGGGGTCCGGACAGCGCGGGCTCGGGTCTCGGCCTGACCCTGGTCGCGCAGCAGGCGGCGCTGCACCGGGGGAGCGTCACGGTGGCCGGGGGTCCCGGCGGCGTCGGGGCGCGCTTCGCGGTACGGCTGCCGCGGGCCGGCGGGGACCTGCCGGAGCGACGCGACTGGCTGATCGGTACGGCAGGGACGAACCGGTCACAGAGTTCCCACAAAGACGGCCCCTAGCCTCCGCGGCGTCGGACGGACGACGGGGCCGTCCGGGAAACGGAGGCGGAAGATGGTGGACGGACGACGCGGGCGCACCCTGCTCGTGGGGCTGGCCGCGGCGGCGCTGCTGGCGGGCGGGACCGGGGCGGCCGCGGCCGACGGCTCACCCGCCCCGGCGCCCACGGGCGACGGGGCGCAGGCGCTGTGCAAGCGGGTGCCGAAGATCGACCGGCGGATCGACCGGGCGCTGAAGCGGCTCGACGGGGGAGCGGGCGTGCGGGGCTCCGTGGCCCGGCTGCAGCGGCGCGTGGACAACGCGAAGGATGCGGGTCATGACCAGATCGCCACGCTGCTCCAGGACCGGCTCGACTTCCGCAGGTCGCTGGTGACGACGCTTCAGCAGCGGCGGAAGGACCTCGACGGCGTCAGGACGTGGTGTGCGGACCACGAGGGCGGGAAGGCGGGGAGCTGATGCGGAGGCTGCGCGGGCTGCGGGCGGCGCTGCCCGCGGTGGCCCTCCTCGTGGGACTCACCGCCGGCTGCGCGCGCGATCACGGAGGGGCCGCCACGGCCTCCCCGTCCGCCACGCCGTCCGGGCCGGCGGACCTGCAGAAGAAGGTGGCCGCCGCGGAGTCCGCGCTCGCCGCGGCGGACCGGGACGCCGCGCGGGACGACGACCGCTGAACGCCTCAGCGCTCTCCGCCGGGGACCCACAGGACGTCCCCGGTCTCCTTGTTCGCGTAGCGGGCGAGGATGAACAGCAGGTCGGACAGCCGGTTGAGGTAGGTCGCGGTCAGCGGGTTCATCACCTCGCCGTGGGCGTCCAGCGCGGCCCAGGTGGAGCGCTCGGCGCGCCGTACGACCGTGCACGCCTGGTGCAGCAGGGCCGCGCCGGGCGTGCCGCCGGGCAGGATGAACGAGCGCAGCTTCTCCAGTTCGGCGAGGAAGCGGTCGCAGTCCGCCTCCAGCCGGTCGACGTAGAACTGCTCCACCCGCAGCGGCGGGACTGTGTTTTTCAAGAGCGCCGGGTCCTCGGCCACCGGCGTCGACAGGTCCGCGCCCACGTCGAACAGGTCGTTCTGCACGCGGGTGAGGACCGTGACGACCTCCTCGTCGAGCGCGCCCAGCGCGATCGCGGTGCCGATCACCGCGTTCGCCTCGTTGGCGTCGGCGTACGCGGCGATGCGCAGGTCCGTCTTGGGCACCCTGCTCATGTCGCCGAGGTGCGTCGTGCCCTTGTCGCCGGTCCGCGTGTAGATGCGCGTCAGATTGACCATACGGCCAAATCTAGACGGTCTTCTCCGCGGCGCCGAGGCAGGGCCGGAAGAGCGTCGGACAGCTCTGTCCTGCTCACGACCGACTTCGAGCGTGCGTTCCTGTTCCGCGCCCGTGTCCTGGAGCGGGGCGGTGCCGTCAGCGGGGTGTGAGCGGGGAGGAAGGGGAATCGTGCTGATCGGCAGGAGGTACCGACTCGTGCTCACGCCGGAGCAGAGTGCGCCGGCGGAGGAGTACGGCAGCATCTGCCGGGCCGTAGGGAACATCGGGCTCGAACAGCGTGCACCCATGGATGGCGGTTGCGCCGTCCCACGGGGTGCCGAAGCTCGGGTGGATGACTTTCCGCTGGTCGCGCCCGCTCGACGGCACAGCGAAGTCCGCCACTGTGTCCCGTGACGGCAAGCACTGGAACATCAGCTTCATTGTGGAGACCGGAACGGAAGGGCCCACTTCCATGCTCAGACGGCACGTCAGATCCTCGATGACAATGCCCTCGTGGTCCTCGAAGATCTCAGCACGGCAAACATGACGGCCACCGCCAGAGGATCCATGGCCGCCCCCGGAACCGACATCCGCCAAAAGGCCGGACTGAATCGTGCCATCCTTGACAAGGGTTGGCACTCCTTCGAACTGGCCGTCCGCAACAGGGCACGCCACACGGGTACCACCGTACGCACCGTAAACCCCGCGTATAGGCGCGAAGAACACACTGGCCCGCGGGCATGCGGGTCACAGGGCGTGGAGACCTCGGTGCAAGCCGGTCCGTGAAACGCCAACCAGCGTGAACCCGCAAGGAATTAGCGCTCCGACCGCTGAGGTCGGAATCCCTGCGGCTTCAACTGCAGGAAGGATCGCCAAGTCCGTCATCTGGGACGTGACGCGTATCTCACGTTGTGAGACGTGACACGGGTTACTAAGCGGTCACAACAACCCTCACGAGCGCTAGGGTCCGCCCGAGAGGCATATACGAGCAGCGCGTCAGGGGAGTCGCACAGTGGCACGGAAGCTTGCCGTCATCGGAGCCGGACTGATGGGTTCCGGCATTGCCCAGGTATCGGCCCAGGCCGGCTGGGACGTCGTCCTGCGTGACGTCACGGACGAGGCGCTGACCCGTGGTACGGACGCCATCAAGTCCTCGTATGACAAGTTCGTGAGCAAGGGCCGGATGGAGGCGCGTGACGCCGAGGAGGCGCTCGCCCGCATCACCACGACCACCGACCTCGACGCCGCCGCCGACGCGGATGTCGTCGTCGAGGCCGTCTTCGAGAAGCTGGAGGTCAAGCACGAGATCTTCCGGACGCTCGACAAGCTCGTCCGCGAGGACACCGTGCTCGCGTCGAACACCTCCGCCATCCCGATCACCAAGATCGCGGCGGTCACCGAGCGCCCGGAGCGGGTGGTCGGCGTGCACTTCTTCTCGCCGGTGCCGATGATGCAGCTCGTCGAGCTGGTCCGCGGGTACAAGACGAGTGACGAAACCCTGGCCACGGCCCGTGAGTTCGCCGAGTCCGTCGGCAAGACCTGTATCGTCGTCAACCGCGACGTCGCCGGGTTTGTGACGACCCGTCTCATCTCGGCGCTCGTCGTCGAGGCGACCAAGCTGTACGAGTCCGGTGTGGCCACCGCCGAGGACATCGACCTCGCCTGCAAGCTGGGCTTCGGCCACGCCATGGGGCCGCTCGCCACGGCCGACCTCACCGGCGTCGACATCCTGCTGCACGCCACCGGCAACATCTACACCGAGACCCAGGACGAGAAGTTCGCTCCGCCGGAACTGATGCGCCGGATGGTTGACGCCGGTGACTTCGGGCGCAAGAGCGGGCAGGGTTTTTACACGTACTGAAACCGCACACGCCTCTGGGGTTTCACCTCATCGGGTGAATTCGGTATCGGTTCGCTTACAGATGGCAACCTGATCGGCCACCAGGCAGTCAGACGTTGCAAACCACAACGCGGAGTACGACGACGCACTCTCGGGGAGCGGATTATGCACATCAGGGGCGACCACGCCGGGCTGGTCGTCGGGGGCCGCCTCGACGTCCGCAGCGCGGCGGACGCCCGTACGGTCCTGCACTCGGCCGTCGACGACGGAGTCGGCGACCTGGTGCTGGACCTGTCCGAACTGGACTCCTGGGACGCCACCGGACTCGGGGTGATCATGGGGGTCCACCGGCGGGCCGGGCGGTGCGGCCGGCGGCTTGTGCTGCGCGATGTGCCGCCGCAGATGCAGCGCCTGCTGGTGGCCACCCGGCTGCACCGGATCCTGGCCATCGAGGGCGGCATCGGGGTGGAGTCACTGCCCCGCGTGTGACCGGGCGGTACGCGGTGCCACGGGAGTGAACGCCGGCGAACCGCACGTCGGGCGCAATCCTCACGAGACTGTGACCTCTCGGACGGGGTGGCACCCCGGCTTGTCGGTAATACTGTGCGAAGGTTTAGGGTTCGGCTGCCCGCCGCCCGACACCCTTGAGCGGGTACCGGACCAGAAAGCGACAGCGCGGTGTGCGACACGGCCGGGAGGGGCTCAGGCACACGACGCTTTGGGGGGCTTGGACCTATGGACCCGAACAACCCGGGACCCGTGGAGTACGGCCATGAAGGTGACGGCGGCACGCCGCGCCCGCGCCCGCCACGGGACCCCTTGACGCCGGACTTCGGCCAGTCGGCACCGGCGCTCGCCCGTACCGTCCGGCTCGTGTCGGGCGACCTCCTGCTCACCGTCAACCCCGTCGACGGCAGCGAGGTGGAGCCGTGCCCGCCGGGGCAGCGGTCCGAACGCCCCGTGAAGCGGACCGCCGCCGAGCGGGCCGAACGCGCCCGCGCCGTCCGGCCGCCCGTCCCGGCCGGTCCGGCGCAGCCGCGGCTGCCGCTGCTGGAGCGCCAGGAGGAGCGCGAACGGCTCGTACGCCTCCTCGCACGAGGCCGATCCGTCCGTCTCACCGGCCCCTCCGGCTCCGGCCGTACGGCCCTCCTGGACGTCGTCGCGGAGGACTGCTCGGACCTCGCGCCCGACGGCGTCATCCGTCTCTCCGGCTACCGGCGCACCACGGACGAACTGCTGTACGACCTCTTCGCCGCCGTCTACGACGCGCCCCGGTACCGCCCCGAGCGGGACGAACTGCTGCAGCTCGTACGGGAGATCGGCGCCGTCGTCGTCCTCGACGACCTGGAGTCCGGCGGCAGCGCGCTTGACGAACTGCTCGACGCGACGCCGGAGTGCGCGTTCCTGCTCTCCGCCACCCCCGAGGTGCCCGCGCCCTCCGCGGGCTCCCACGTCGAGGAGGTCTTCCTCGGCGGGCTCGACCGATCGGGTGGGCTGGACATCCTGGAGCGCTCCGTCGGCCGCGACCTCACCGAGGAGGAGGCCAACTGGGCGGGCGACCTCTGGTTCGAGTCCGAGGGACTGCCGCTGCGCTTCGTGCAGGCCGGGGCGCTGCTGCGGCAGCGCGACCGGCTGCGTGCCGACGCGGACACCTTCGACGAGTTCGGCGTCTTCCAGGAAGCGCCGGTGGACGCCCCCTTCGACACCGCGGACGGGCAGGACGCCCCGCTGCCGTCGCTCGCGGAGGCCGCCGCCGCCGCGCCGCTGCTCGCCTCCCGGCTGAGCGCGCCGGCGCGCGAGACGCTCAAGTTCGCGGTCGCGCTGGGCGGCGAGGTGCCCGACCAGACGCATCTGCCGGCCCTCGCGGACGACACCCACGCGGACGCGGCGCTCGGTGAACTCGTCGGCTGCGCGCTGGTCACCCCGGTCGGCTCCCGCTACCGGCTGGCGACCGGGGTGCAGGCCCAGCTGGAGGCCGCGGGGTACGCGACCGGCGCCGGGGAGTACGCCGTCAAGGCCGCCCGGCACTACGCCTGGTGGGCCGGGCATCCTTCGGTCACCCCGGACCGCGTGTCGGCGGAGGCCGACGCCGTGCTGGCAGCGCTCACCGCGGCCACGGCGGTCCCGCCGCCCGCCGAGGACGAGGGCGAGGACGCGGACGAGGGGAGCGTCGCCGTACGACTGGCCCGGCAGGCCGTGCCCGCGTTCGCCGCGGGACTGCGCTGGGGCGCCTGGGAGCGGGCGCTGCGCTCCGGCGCCGAGGCGTCCAGGCTCGCCGGAGAGGTCGGGGAACAGGCTTACTTCCACCACGAGTTGGGCATCCTCGCGCTCTGCGGCGGGCAACTGGAGCGGGCCCGCACCGAACTGGAGGCATCCATCGGGCTGCGCGGTGCCCTCGCCGACAAGCGCGGCACGGTCGCCGGGCGGCGCGCGCTCGCCCTGGTGGCGGACCGCTCCGGCACGACGCCGCCCGGCGGGTACACCGCGGCGGGCGAGGAGGCGGCGGACGCGCGCCCAGAGGAGCGCCCGAAGCCGGACGGCATGCCGCTCGCCACTGCGGCAGGGGACACGGCGACGCTGGTCACCCACCAGGCCGCGGCCGACCCGGCGCCCGGCGCCGGCGGTGTCCGGACCATGGTCAGGGGCACCCGGCGCAACCTGGTGGCCGCGGGCGCCGGAGCGGCCCTCGCGGTCGTGCTCGGCACCGTCGTGACGCTCGGCATGACCTCCAACGGCGACACCGGCACCCCCTCCGACAGCGTCCGCGTGGGCCCCTCGGCGAGCCAGGGCACGAACGACGACGGCCTCGGCGCGGACAAGGCCGACGACGGCGCCGGAGGCGGCTCGGGCGCGACCACCTCCCCGACGCCCACGAACCCCGGACCGGACGGGACCTACGGCACCCTGGACGACCCCACGCCGCGCGTCACCCTCCGCCCGTCGGGCAACCCGACGGGCACCAGGGGGACGACCCCGTCGACGTCGCCGTCCAAGCCGTCGTCGAAGCCGCCCACGCCGAAGCCGTCGGCCTCGTCGTCCGGCTCGCCGAGTTCGAGTGTGTCGCCGACCGGGACGGCCACACCCACGCCGACGGCCACGCCGACGGCGACGCCCCCGTCTTCCAACTCGGTCAGCGCCCCGGCGCCCGGGTCGCCGACCACCATGAGCGGTTCGGCGAGCGTGCCCGCGAGCAGCGGGTCGGAACCGGTGGTCTGACGCGGTTGCGCGCGGCGGGGCACGGCCGGAGGCACGCCCGGGCGTGCCCCGGTCCTCCCCGCCGCGCCGTCCGCCGTCAGAACAGGCGCAGCTTGTCGTCCTCGATGCCCCTGAGCGCGTCGTAGTCCAGGACCGCGCAGCCGATTCCGCGGTCCGTGGCCAGCACGCGGGCCTGCGGCTTGATCTCCTGGGCGGCGAAGATGCCGCGCACCGGGGCGAGATGCGGGTCGCGGTTCAGGAGTTCCAGGTACCGCGTGAGCTGTTCCACGCCGTCGATCTCGCCACGCCGTTTGATCTCCACGGCCACGGTCCGGCCCTCGGCGTCCCGGCACAGGATGTCCACCGGGCCGATCGCCGTCATGTACTCGCGGCGGATGAGGGTGTAGCCCTCGCCGAGCGTCTCGATGCGGTCGGCGAGCAGCTCCTGCAGATGCGCCTCCACGCCGTCCTTGATCAGGCCGGGGTCCACGCCCAGCTCGTGCGTGGAGTCATGGAGGATCTCCTCCATCGTGATGATCAGTTTCTCGCCTGCTTTGTTGATGACGGTCCAGACGCCCTCCTCGTCCTCCGCACCCTCCTTCAGGGTGCAGGGCGGCGACATCCAGTTGAGGGGCTTGTAGGCCCGGTCGTCCGCGTGGACCGAGACGCTGCCGTCCGCCTTCACCAGGATCAGACGGGGAGCGGAGGGAAGGTGGGCGGTGAGACGGCCCGCGTAGTCGACGGAGCACCGGGCGATGACGAGACGCATGGTCGGCAACGCTACTGGACGCCCCCGCGCCCGCGCGATTCGCCCCTGTGGGCCGACCGCTCCGGGCTCCGCCCGCGGATGCCGCCACGCCCGCTCTGTTGTCCAGAGTTGCCCCCGTTTGTCGTTGGCTTGTTGTGTGCCTCACGGGAGTTGGCGGTGTGGGCATTCTCCTGGTGCCGTCACCGGCCGTTGCCTACGGTAGTAAACGGGAGGTCGTGCGGTGTGTACGCAGCGTGTCCGATTCCGCGGAACTCCCTTCCCTGTCCGTGAACCCCTGTTGTCCTGGGGTGCGAGAGGAGAACCCATGTCGCTCGACGTCTCACCGGCCCTACTTGAACAGGCCGAGCGAGGCGAGGTCGACGAAGCCGAATTCGTCGACTGCGTCCGGACCTCCCTGCCCTATGCATGGGAGATGATCAGCTCCCTGGTGGCCCAGCTGAAGGTGGACGGCGGTGACTTCGCCGACAACCAGACGCCCCCGCCGGACGAGCAGGCACGTGGCCAGCTGCTGCGTGCGCTCGCGAGTGACGCCATACGCGGCGCCCTGCAGCGGCACTTCGGAGTGCGCCTGGCTTTCCAGAACTGCCACCGAGTGGCGGTGTTCCCGCTGGACTCCTCGGTGGACGACACACTGGCCCGCTTCACCTCGGTCCGCAGCCAGATCCTCAACCAGTCGCCGGAACTGCGCGACTGCTGAGGCACACCGAGCCGCACTGCTTGCCGCTCCGTACGGGGGGAGGTGCAACTGTACGGAGCGGCAGGCTCCCGGTGGACTCAGCGGAGGCGGGGAAGGACCTCCGCACCCAGCCTCCGTACGTTGTCCTCCGTCGCCGCGAGGTCGCCCGAGCCCTCGACGAGCAGCGCGAAGCGCGCGATGCCGGTCCGCTCCGAGGTCGCCATGAGCCGGTCGGCGCACAGGCGCGGGGTGCCCACCGGGTGCAGCCCGCACAGCAACTCCGTGTACGCCAGGGGATCCCGCATCGTGCGGGCCCTGCCGTCGACCGTCATATGCGCGTCGAGCCCCTGTTTCAGCCAGCCCGGCATCGCCTTGGTCAGCGCCTCGACCGCGTCGCCGTGGCGGTCGGCGATCTGGCAGACACCGGCCGAGACATGACCGGCGCCGGCCACCACGTCGCCGTCGACGCCCGCCGCGCGCGCGTACGTCCGCCACTGCGCCACCATGTCCGCCTTCTCCTCGTCCCCGACATGCATGCCGAGCAGCATCGGCAGGCCCCGCTCGGCCGCCATCCGTACGGTCGCCGGTGAGGTGCAGGCGACGAGGACCTCGGGGCCCTCGCTGTCGGTGAGCGACTCCGCCGGCCGCGGGACGACCGGGACCTCGCGGAAGCTGAATCGTTCCCCCGTGGCGGCGACGGAGGGGTCGCGCAGCCAGCGCACCAGCAGATCGAGTGATTCCGGGAACCCCGTCTCGTACGCCCGCAGTCCGGAGCCGAAGACCTCCAGGTCCACCCAGGGCCCGCCGCGCCCCACCCCGAGCGACAGCCGCCCGCCCGAGGCGATGTGCAGCAGCGCGGCCTGCTCGCCGAGCGCCACCGGGTGGACGGTGGGCAGGACGCTGACCGCCGTGCCGACCCGGATCCGGCGGGTGCGGCCCAGCAGCAGCGCCGCCAGGGTGATCGCCGACGGGCACGTCCCGTACGGCACGAAGTGGTGCTCGGCCAGCCACACCGTGTCCAGGCCCGCCTCCTCGGCGACCTCGGCCGACCGCACCGCGCGGTGCAGCGCCTCCCCCTGGCCCTGTCCCGGAAACTGGGCGGCCAGTACAAAACTTCCTACGCGCATCGCACTTCCTGCTTTCCTGGCTCCGACGCGGAGCTCCCCCACCCGGCATAACCGTCTGACATGTGCCCAAGTAACGGCTTGACGGAGAGATTTGCGGATTGTCTGGAGAATGAGCCGGTGGGATGGGGGTTTGTCGGGGTTGGGATGTACGCGTACCCCCCTGCGCGGCGCGTACGCTGGAGACGACTCCTGCTTTCCCTACAGCCCGTGAGGTGTTCCGTGTCCCCGCGTCGCAACCGACCCAAGGGCCCCGGCTCCGGCCGGAGCGCGGACGACGACAACTCCCGTTACGGCGGTTGGCAGTCGACCGAGAGCTGGCGGGGCGAGGAGTGGAGCGTGCGCCATGTCGCGGGCGCCGGCGCCGTGGGCAAGACCTACCGGTGCCCCGGCTGCGACCAGGTGATCCCGTCCGCCGTCCCGCATGTGGTGGCCTGGCCCGAGCACGCGGGCGTGGACGACCGCAGGCACTGGCACAAGGCGTGCTGGAACGCCAAGGACCGCCGCACCACGCGGGTGCAGCGGTCCCGTAACGCGCCGAGGTACTGAGGCGCCTACACGTCGCGCTTCTCCAGCAGCAGGCAGGCGCCGCCGAAGGCGACGGCCGTCACGCCGAGGACGATCCACAGCGGGTCCCAGCCGGAGGGGCCGGACCTGCTCAGGGAGTTGGCGTAGAAGACGCTGAGCTGGTTCGGGATCGAGTACTCGAACAGGGCCTGGCGCAGGTCCGCGAGCGACTCCGAGAACATGAACAGCGCGATCACCAGCGGCGCGAGCACCGTTCCGATCATGATGGTGATGGCGCCTGCCGAGTGCCGGATGATCGACCCGATGACGAGCGAGAGCAGCCCGAGCAGGGCGATGTACAGGGAGACGCCGACGGTGCCCTTCAGCCAGTCGGTGCCGGAGGGGTCCTTGGCGCCGTGACCCTCCAGCAGCGCCACATCCACGAGGGCGACGAGGGAGGCGGCCACCAGCGTGACCACGAAGGCGACGAGGAAGAACACGATCGCCTTCGCCGTGAGCACCCGCACACGGCTCGGGCACGCGGTCATCGTGGTGCGGATCATGCCGGTGCCGTACTCCGAGGCGGTGGTCAGCACGCCGAGCGTGATGATGCACATGCTGCCGAGGAGCAGCCCGAAGAATCCGAGCGAGAGGGGGTTCTCGCCCTGGAAGTCCGCCGACGAGTTGGAGACCAGCGCGGCGGCGGCGAGGCCGATGCCGATCACCAGCACGGCGAACACCCCGAGCGTCCACATCGTGGAGCGCACCGACCTGATCTTCGTCCACTCGGAGGCGACGGCGTGCCCGAGGTGGGTGCGCACCACCGGGATCGGCGAGGTGTAGGTGGGGTGGGCGGGACCGGGCGCCGTCTGCCAGACGGGCGCGGCCTGAGGCATCGGCGGCTGGGGCGTGCTCATCGGGCGTCCTCGGACTTGGTCGTGTCGACGGGGGAGGCGGGGGCGGGAGCGGGCTGCGCGGGCGGCTGCTGGGGCGTGGAAGCGGGAGCGGGAGCGGCGGCCGGAGCGGCCGGGGCCACGGGCACGCCCTGGGAGGCCGGCTGCGCGTACGGGTTCGGCCCTCCGGCACCCGGCGCGGCGGGTGCGCCGTACGGGCCCGCGGGCGGCTGCCCCGGCTGCCCGGGCATCGCGAAGGGCTGCCCGCCCTGCTGGGGCGGTGGCGGGGCGTACCAGCCCGGCTGGCCCTGGCCCGGTACCGGCATCGGAGGCTGGAAGCCGGGCGGCAGCGGCTGCATCAGCCCTTCCTTCTGGTCGATGGTCGAGCGGTAGTCGACCGCGCCCTGGGTCATCCGCATGTACGCCTCCTCCAGCGACGCCTGGTGCGGGGACAGCTCCCACAGGCGTACGCCGGTGTCGTGCGCGATGTCGCTGATGCGCGGCAGCGGCAGCCCGGTGATGCGCAGCGCGCCGTCCTGCTCGGGCAGGACGTGCCCGCCCGCCTCGGTGAGCGCGGAGGTCAGCTTCTCCCGCTGCTGCGGCTCGGTGTCGGGGGTGCGGACGCGTGCGAAGTCCGCCGAGTTGGCGGAGATGAAGTCCTTGACGCTCATGTCGGCGAGCAGCTGCCCCCGCCCGATCACGATCAGGTGGTCGGCGGTGAGCGCCATCTCGCTCATCAGATGGGAGGAGACGAAGACCGTACGGCCCTCCGCGGCGAGGGACTTCATCAGGTTGCGCACCCAGAGGATGCCCTCGGGGTCCAGCCCGTTGACCGGCTCGTCGAAGAGCAGCACCTGGGGGTCGCCGAGGAGCGCGGCGGCGATGCCGAGTCGCTGGCCCATGCCGAGCGAGAACCCCTTGGACCGCTTCCGGGCCACGTCCTGGAGGCCCACGACGCCGAGCACCTCGTCGACGCGGCGCGCCGGGATGCCGGAGAGCTGGGCGAGGCACAGCAGATGGTTGCGGGCGGCCCGGCCGCCGTGCACGGCCTTGGCGTCGAGCAGGGCGCCCACCTGGCGGGGGGCGTTCGGCAGCTTCCGGTACGGGTAGCCGCCGATCGTCACCTGCCCCGCGGTGGGGTTGTCCAGGCCGAGGATCATTCGCATGGTCGTCGACTTGCCCGAGCCGTTCGGCCCGAGGAAACCGGTGACGGCGCCCGGCCGCACCTGGAAGGAAAGGTTGTACACGGCCGTCTTGTCGCCATAGCGCTTCGTCAGGCCGACTGCCTCGATCATGCTCCGCACCCATCGAAAGGTTCAGGACGTCGGGGCGCATGCTGCCCCCGTAAGGGTTAGGAGGATATCCGGGCGCTGACGGTTCCGGCCAAGAGAATGCAAAGCCCGGGATTCAGGCGTCCCGTCGCTTCAGCACGGCGTATCCGCCGGCCACGGCCGCGATCACCCACAGCACCATGATGCCCAGGCCGCCCCAGGGACCGTACGGGGTGTCGTCGCCGGGCCCCGGCACGACCTGCATGATCCTGCTGCCCGCCTGGTCGGGCAGGAACCGGCCGAGCTTCTTCGTCGCGGAGACGTTGCCCAGGACGCTGGAGATCAGGAAGAAGAACGGCATCAGGATGCCGAGCGACAGCAGCGGCGAGCGCAGCATCGCGGCGACCCCCATCGAGAACACCGCGATCAGCGTCATGTACAGCCCGCCGCCGATGACCGCGCGCAACACACCGGGGTCGCCGATCGCCGCCCGGTGCGGACCGAGCATCGCCTGCCCGAGGAAGAAGGCGCCGAACGCGGTGACCATGCCGACGACGAGGGCGAGCGCGGCCGCCACCGCGATCTTGCAGAACAGGAACGTGCCGCGCTGGGGGACCGCGGCCAGCGAGGTGCGGATCATTCCGGAGCTGTACTCGCCCGACACGACGAGCACCCCGAACACGATCATCGCCAGCTGCCCCAGTCCCATCCCGGCGAAGCTGATGAAGGTCGGGTCGAGGGAGAGCCGGGCCCTGAGGCCCATCCGGTCGAACTCGCTCCTGGTCAGGGCGGAGATCAGCATGCCCAGGGCGACGGTGACGACCAGGGCGGCCGAGAGCGTCCACGCCGTGGACGCGACCGACCGGATCTTGGTCCACTCCGATCTGATGACCTCCGGCGCCGCCATGGTTCAGGCTCCCTTCCGCCGGCCGCCACCCCACTCCCGGCGCGGCGCCCGCCGCGTCCAGGTGTCCAGGGGAGCGCCGCTGTGCGCGTGGTACTCGACCGACCCGGCCGTGAGCCGCATGAACGCCTCCTCCAGGGAGGCATGCCGGGTACTCAGTTCGTGCAGCACGACCTGGTGCCGGGCGGCCAGCTCGCCGATCAGCTCGGCCTTGCCGCCGTCCGCCTCCAGCACCCCGCCGCCCGACTCGACGACCGTGACGCCCGCCTCGTGGAGCAGGTCGAGCATCCGCTCCCGCTGCGGGGAGCGGATGCGGACGTACGAGCGCGCGTTTTGCTCGATGAAGTCGGCCATGGAGGTGTCGGCGAGCAGCCGGCCCTGGCCGATGACCACGAGACGGTCGGCGGTGAGCGCCATCTCGCTCATGAGATGGCTCGACACGAACACGGTCCGCCCCTGCGCCGCGAGCGATTTCATCAGCGTGCGGATCCAGTGGATGCCCTCCGGGTCGAGGCCGTTGGCCGGCTCGTCGAACATCAGGATCCGCGGCTCGCCGAGCAGTGCGCCCGCGATCCCCAGACGCTGGGCCATGCCGAGCGAGAAGCCCTTGGCCTTCTTGCGGGCGACGGCGGTCAGGCCCACGGTGTCGAGGACCTCGTGGACACGGGCGGCGGGGATGCCGTTGCTCTGCGCGAGACAGAGCAGATGGTGGAAGGCGCTGCGGCCGCCGTGCACGGCCTTGGCGTCGAGGAGCGCGCCGATGGAGGAGAGCGGGTTCCGCAGCCGGTCGTAGTGCCTGCCGTCGATGCGGACGTCGCCGGAGGTCGGGTGGTCGAGCCCGAGCACCAACCGCATGGTGGTGGACTTCCCGGCACCGTTCGGGCCGAGGAAGCCCGTGACGACACCCGGCTCCACGGTGAAGGTGAGGTTGTTGACCGCAAGCGTCTCGCCGTACCGCTTCGTCAGCCCCTCCAGCTCGATCATGCGGCCACGCTAAGACCGGGGATCGCGGCCTGCCACCTGACGACGAGGGCCCGCACCCCCGAAAGGGTGCGGGCCCAGGACTTCGTCAACCGGTGGGGCGGTCAGGCACTCACCGGGACTGCTGCGCCGGAACCCCGCGGGAGATCGGCTCGTCGTCCGTCGACGGCGTGCCGGCCGCGGCCACCGCCGCGCCCGTGAGCGTCGCGAGCATCTCGCGGACGTTGGTGAGCTGGGCGTTGATGGAGTCGCGACGGTTCGTCAGCGCCGCCAGCTCGCGCTCGGATTCCGAGCGGATGCGGTCGGCCTTGGCATTCGCGTCGGCCACGATGTCCTCGGCCTGGCGCTGGGCCGTCTCCACCGTCTGGCGGGCGCGGCGCTCGGCGTCCGTGCGGAGCTTCTCGGCCTCCAGGCGCAGCTGCTCGGCACGGTGCTCGATCTCGGCGAGGCGCTTCTCGGCCTTGGCCTGACGGGAGGCCAGGTCGCGCTCGGACTGCTCACGCCGCTTGGCGAGGTTCGTCTCGAAGTCGGCGGCGGCCTGCGCGGCCTTGGCGCGGGTCTCCTCGAAGAGGGCGTCGGCCTCCTCGCGCTTGGACTGCGCGTCCTTCTGCGCGTCGGCACGCAGCTGGGAGGCGTCGCTCTTGGCCTTCTCGACGATGCGGATGCCCTCGTCCTCGGCCTTGGCCTTGCGGTCCGCGGCGAACGACTCCGCGTCGTTGCGCACCTGCTGGGCCGCCGACTCGGCGAGTTCGCGGTGCTGCTCGGCGGCGCGGCGGGCCTCCTCGCGCAGGTCCTTGGCCTCTTCCTCGGCGAGGCGGAGGATCTTCTCGACGCGGGCGCCGAGACCCGCGTACGACGGCTCCGCGTCGCTGACGGCGGCCTGGGCGTTCTGCGTCTCGAGGTGGAGTTCCTCGATGCGCTTTTCCAGAGCGGTGATGCGGGCGAGAGCACTGTCACGGTCGGAGACGAGCTTGGAGATCCGTTCGTCCACCTGAGCGCGGTCGTACCCACGCCGCACAAGCTCGAAGCCGTAGGGGGAAGTGTCGCTCATGGGGTTCCTGTCGAATGAGACCGGTGAGGTGATAGAGGGAATCCTAGGGGCCAATGCGGCGTGTCATCGAGCGGATACGTGTTTGATCTGGAGAATGACACTCCTTTTGGGTGGCTGACTGTCCCAGGTCTTGCCAGAGGACCTGCGAATCGTCCCGGCAAGCACAGAATCGGCGGTTATGGCTACCCTTCTGACCCCTTGCCACCCGAACGGGTCGCACCCGCGGCGGCGCCCGCCTTGACGCCCCCGTCCTTGCCGACGGACGGGGCCTCAAAGGACTCCAACGCCTCCAGCACGTCCTGGACACGGGAGATCTCCGCGTTGATGTCCTCGCGCCGGCGCACCAGGATCTCCAGCTCCCGCTTGCCCTCCTCGACCGCCTTGCGGGCCTCGCGGATCGCCTCGGCCTTGATCTGCTCGGCCTCGGAGACGAGCGTGGCCTTCTTCTGCTCGGCCTCCTTCAGCAGCCCCTCCGCCTTCTTGACGGCGGCGATACGGACCTTGCCCGCCTCGGAGTTCGCCTCCGAGACGATCTCCTTGGCCTGCGCCTTGGCCTTCGCCAGCTGTTCCTCGGCGGCCTTGACCAGCGCGTCGCACCGCTCGCCCGCCGACTTCATCGCCTCGGCCGACTCGTGCCGCGCCCGCTCGTGCAGTTCCTCGATCTCCGTCGTGAGGCGGTCGCGCAGCTCCTCGGCGCGCTCCCGGATCGCGGTGGCGTCCCGGCGCGCGCCGATCAGCAGCTCGTCCGCGTCCGTACGGGCACGCTCCACCCGCGCGTTGCCCTCGACCGTCGCCTCGGCGACCAGCCGGTCGGCCTCCTTGCGGGCCGCGCCCACCATCGTGTCGGCCTGCGCCTCGGCGTCCGCCGTCGTCTTGCGCGCGGTCTGCTGCGCCTCCGAGAGCAGCTTGTCGGCCTCGGACGCGGTCTCCGTGATGAGCGTGTCGACCTGCTCGGCCGCCTCCGAGCGCCGCCTGTTGGCGTCCTGGCGTGCCTCGTCCAGGGTGCGCTCGGCCTCCTCGCGCGCGGCGGCGGTGACCCGCTCGGCCTCCGCCTCGGCCTCGGCCCTGATCCGCCGCGACTCGGCGCGGATCCGCTCGGCGTGCTGCCGCGCGGCCCCGACCGTCTCGGCGGCCTCGGCGCGCAGCCGCTCCGCCTCGGCGGCGGTCTCCATCGTGAGCCGTTCGGCCTCCGACCGCGCCTGAGTGATGAGGGTGTCCGCCTGTGTGGCCGCGTCCGACCGGATCCGGTTGGCGTCCTCGCGGGCCTCCGCGCGCGTGCGCGCCGCGTCCTGGTCGGCGGAGGCGATGGTGTCCGACGCCTCCGTCCGCATGCGCTGGGCATGCTCGGCGGCGTCCGAACGGAGCCGCTCGGACTCGGCGATCGCCTCCGAGACCGTCCGCTCCGCGAGCGACTTGGCGGCCTCCGCCTCCTCGGCGGCCTCCCGCCGGACGCGGCCGGCGTCCTCGGCGGCCCGCTCGCGCTCCGCGTAGGCGTCGGCGCGGACCCGGTCGGCCTCCTCCTGCGCCTCCCTGCGCGTCCGCTCCGCCGCGTGCTCGGCGGCGGAGCGCAGGCCGACGATCTCCTCCTGCGCCTGCTCGTGCAGCCCCACCACGGAGTCCCGCACCTGCTGGGCGTGCTGCTCGGCCGCCGACACCATCTCGGTCGCACGCCGGTCGGCCTCCTCGACCAGCCGTACGGCCTCGGCCTGGGCCTCCTCGACCCGGGCGCGCGCCACCGCGAGCAGCTCCTCGCTCTGCTCGCGGGCCCGCTCACGCTCCTGGTCGGCCTCCTGACGCGCGGCGCCGAGCAGTTCCTCGGCCTCGCGGCGGCGCCGGACGGCCTCCTCCTGGGCTGCGGCGAGCGTCTCCGTGGCCTCGGTGCCCAGCCGCTCGGCCGCCGCCTGCGCCTCGGCCCGTACCCGGTCGGCGGTGTCCTGCGCCTCCGACTTGAGCCGCTCGGCCTCGGCCGCCGCCTCCGACCGCAGGCGCACGGCGATAGCCTCGCCCTCCGCGCGGGAGGCGGACGCGTCGGAGGCGGCCTCGGTGCGCAGCCGGTCGGCCTCGGCCTCGGCCTGCGCCTGGAGCGCACGGATGCGCTCGGCGGCCTCGGTGCGCAGCCGGTCGGTCTCCTCCACGGCCTCGCGGCGGATCCGCTCGGCCTCCGCGCGGGCGTCGCCCAGCGCCTGCTCGGCGGAGGCGAGCCGCTGCTCGGCCTCGGACTGCAGCCGGGTCAGCTCCTCGGCGGCGTCCTCGCGGCGGGCCTCGACGGCGCGCTCGGTCTCCTCGCGCAGGGCGCGGGCGGCCCGTTCGGCCTCCTCCTTGATCGCCTCGGACTGCTCGACGGACTCGGCGCGCAGCCGCTCGGCCTCCTTGCGGGCGCGCTCCAGGGCGTCCTCGGCCTGGCGGCGCAGCATCGAGGCGCGCTCGATGGCCTCGGTGCGCACCTTCTCGCTGTCGGAGGTGGCCGCCTGGCGCAGCTCGTCGGCGTCGGCCTTCGCCTTGGCGAGCAGTTCCTCGGCGGTCTCGGCCGCCTCCTCGATCTGCTGGACGGCCTCACGCCGGGCCTCGGAGCGGATCCGCTCGCCTTCGGCGACCGCCTCGGAGCGCAGCTGCTCGGCCTCGCCGCGCAGCCGGCGCGCCTCCTCCTGCAGCTCGACCGTCTTGGCGCGGTACTCCTTGGTGTCGTCCTTCGCCGCGCCCTTGAGCTGCTCGGCGATGTCGTGCGCCTCGGCGCGCAGCCGGTCCGCCTCGGCCTCGGCCTCCCTGC
The DNA here is from genome assembly GCF_055632315.1 of Streptomyces sp. PSU-S4-23. NCBI lineage: Bacteria > Bacillati > Actinomycetota > Actinomycetes > Kitasatosporales > Streptomycetaceae > Streptomyces > Streptomyces sp. PSU-S4-23. The sequence continues at coordinate 6,052,934 of NZ_JBVMUU010000002.1, forward strand.
GGATCCGCTCGGCCTCCTCGGCGGCGGCCTTCGTGGTCGTCTTGGCGTCCTCCGACGCCTTGTTGAGGACGTCCTCGGCCGTGCGGGCCGTCTTGGCCAGCTGGGAGGCGGTCTCCTCGGCCGTGATGCTGCGGGCCTTCTCCGCGGCCTCCGCGACGATCTTCTCGGCCTCGGTGCGCGCGTCGGCGACCACCTGCTCGGCCTCGGCCTTGGTGGCCTCCGCCTCCTTGGTGGCCTCGCTGACCAGCCGGGCGACCTGCTCCTTGGCGGTGCGGGTGCGCTGCTCGTTGGCCGACTCGGCGTTGGCGAGCGCCTTGGCGGCGGCCTCCTTCGCCTCGGCGACGACCTTGTCCGCCTCCGCACGCGCCTCGCGCAGCGCGGCATCCGCCTCGGTCATCCGCTGCTCGGCCGCCCGGCTCAGCTCGGTCGCCTGCCGGCGGGCGGTGTCCGACTCGGTCGCGGAGCTGGAGCGCAGCTGCTCGGCGTGGTCGGTGGCCTCCTGGGCCTGGACGGAGGCGGCGTTCAGCAGCCGTTCGGCGTCCGTCCGGGCCCGGCGCAGGAGCTGCTCGGCCTCCGCGCGGGCGGCCTCCGCGTCGTTCTGCAGCCGCTGCCGGGCCTCCGCGGTGAGCCGCTCGGCCTCCGCGCGGGCGGCGGCGAGCGCCTGCTCGGCCTCGGCGCGCGACTCCTCGACGAGACGGCGGGCCTGGGCCTCGGAGCGGGCGCGCAGCTGCTCGGCCCAGGCCACGTTCTCGTTGACGTGCGACTCGACGGTCTGCCGGCGCTCCGCCAGTTCCTGGTCGAGCTGCTGGCGGCGGGCGACCGCCTCCGCGTGCAGCTCCGCCTGGAGGCGGGCGGCCTGCTCCGCGTGCTCCTGGAGGATGCGCTGCGTCTGCGCGCGGGCCTGGCTCAGCTCGCGTTCGGCGTCCGCCCGCAGCTGGTCCGCCTGCATCTGCGCGGTGCGGAGCATCTGCTCGGCCTGATAACCGATGTCTGCCCCGTCGTACGCGGGGCGGGACATGAGCGTGCGGCGCGCCTCGTGAAGCTTGGCGCGCAGTACCTCGACCTGGTAGCCGAGGTCCTCGGCGTGCTGGATCGCCTTTTCCCGCTCGGTCTTCAGCCGCTCCATCTCGGCCTCGAACCGAGAGAGGTGGTCGACGTCAGCCGCCGGCTCTCGCTCCTGGCGTTCGTAGCCCCGCACTGCGCGGTCCCATCCGTCCCCTGGTCGCAACCTTCTCCGAACGAGCTCCGTCCATCCGCCGAACGGGGCCCCCGGGGAATGGTGTCAGATCAACGGCGGAGCATGGGCTGCTGCCCCGACGCTCGTCCCCCGAAACCCGGACCCCGGACACAGGTCCCACCGGTCAGGCGGGACCCGGTCGCCCTGGTGGAGCGGCGACCGCCCCAACCCTACCGGCCCCTATGTACGGGAGTCAGTGCTCAGGTGACTCAACAGCCGCCGAAGTGACCAGTTCCGTCAGAACTCCGTGGCAGTCCTTCGGGTGCAGGAAGGTGATCCGCGACCCCATGGAGCCGCGCCGTGGCTCCTTGTACAGGACCCGGACGCCCTTGTCCTTGACGGCCGCGGCGTCCGCGTCCACGTCGGCCGTGCCGAAGGCGATGTGGTGGACACCTTCGCCGTTCTTGGCGAGCCACTTCGCGACGGTGGAGTCCTCGCGGATGGGCTCGAGCAGCTGGAGGTAGGAGGCGCCGCCGTCGTCCGTGTTGTTGATCTTGAGCATGGCCTCGCGCACGCCCTGCTCCTCGTTGACCTCGGTGTGGAAGACGGAGAAGCCGTAGGTGGAGGTGTAGAACTCAACGGTCTTCTCGAGATCGAAACAGGCGATCCCGATGTGGTCGATTCGCGTCAGCATGAACTCAGTGCAGCGTCCCGCGCCTGGTTACGCAACGTGCGCGCGATCACACCGACAGCCCGATGACGGGGTGGACCGCGCATCAGTACATTCGAGGTAAACCCTCGTTCACTCCTCAGCTGTGCAAGCTGGAAGGGGATCGCACCTCATGTCTGCAACGAACAGCACGACATCCGTCATCGTCGCGGGTGCCCGCACTCCGATGGGGCGGTTGCTCGGCTCGCTGAAATCCTTCTCCGGAGCCGACCTCGGCGGCTTCGCGATCAAGGCCGCCCTCGACCGTGCGGGGATCGGTGGCGACCAGGTGCAGTACGTCATCATGGGCCAGGTGCTGCAGGCCGGGGCGGGGCAGATCCCGGCGCGGCAGGCCGCCGTCAAGGCGGGCATCCCGATGAACGTCCCGGCCCTGAACGTCAACAAGGTCTGCCTGTCCGGCCTCGACGCCATCGCGCTCGCCGACCAGCTGATCCGCGCGGGTGAATTCGACGTGATCGTCGCGGGCGGCATGGAGTCCATGACCAACGCCCCCCACCTGCTGCCGAAGTCCCGCGAGGGCTTCAAGTACGGCGCGGTCGAGATGATCGACTCGATGGCGTACGACGGTCTGACCGACTCCTTCGACGGCATCGCCATGGGCGAGTCCACCGAGAAGCACAACGCGCGCCTCGGCATCGGCCGCCCGGAGCAGGACGAGATCGCGGCCCTGTCCCACCAGCGGGCCGCGGCGGCCCAGAAGAACGGCGTCTTCGAGGCGGAGATCACCCCGGTCGAGGTGCCCCAGCGCAGGGGCGAGCCGGTCGTCTTCAGCCAGGACGAGGGCATCCGCGGTGAGACGACGGTCGAGTCGCTGGGCAAGCTGCGCCCGGCGTTCGGCAAGGAGGGCACGATCACCGCCGGCACCTCCTCGCAGATCTCGGACGGTGCGGCGGCCGTGGTCGTGATGAGCAGGGCCAAGGCGGAGGAGCTGGGCCTGGAGTGGATCGCGGAGATCGGCGCCCACGGCAACGTGGCCGGTCCGGACAGCTCCCTGCAGTCGCAGCCGTCGAACGCGATCCTGCACGCCCTCAAGAAGGAGGGCCTGGAGGTCTCGGACCTCGACCTGATCGAGATCAACGAGGCGTTCGCGGCCGTTGCCGTGCAGTCAATGAAGGACCTGGGCGTTTCCACCGAAAAGGTGAACGTCAACGGCGGTGCGATCGCCCTCGGGCACCCGCTCGGCATGTCCGGCGCCCGGGTCGTCCTGCACCTGGCCCTGGAGCTCAAGCGGCGTGGCGGCGGCGTCGGCGCGGCCGCGCTGTGCGGCGGCGGCGGTCAGGGTGACGCACTGATCGTGCGGGTACCCAAGGCCTGAGCATTCTGTACGTCTCTACCCGAACGGAGCTGTGATGCAGGACGTCTCCTCGCTGGTTGCCCAGGCCAGGGAAGGCCGGCCACGAGCCGTGGCCCGGCTGATCTCCCTGGTCGAGGGGGCGTCCCCGCAGCTCAGGGAGGTCATGGCGGCGCTCGCGCCGCTGACCGGCGGAGCCTATGTGGTGGGCCTGACCGGCTCACCGGGCGTCGGCAAGTCGACGTCCACGTCGGCCCTCGTCACGGCCTACCGCAAGCAGGGCAAGCGGGTCGGCGTCCTGGCCGTCGACCCGTCCTCGCCCTTCTCCGGCGGCGCACTGCTCGGCGACCGCGTGCGCATGTCGGAGCACGCGTCGGACCCCGGCGTGTACATCCGCTCGATGGCGACGCGCGGGCACCTGGGCGGCCTCGCCTGGGCCGCACCGCAGGCGATCCGGGTGCTGGACGCCGCGGGCTGCGACGTGATCCTGGTGGAGACGGTGGGCGTCGGCCAGTCGGAGGTCGAGATCGCCTCCCAGGCGGACACCTCGGTCGTCCTGCTGGCCCCCGGGATGGGCGACGGCATCCAGGCGGCGAAGGCGGGCATCCTGGAGATCGGCGACGTGTACGTCGTCAACAAGGCCGACCGCGACGGCGCGGACGCGACCGCGCGCGAGCTCAACCACATGCTGGGCCTGGGGGAGTCACGCGCCCCGGGCGACTGGCGCCCGCCGATCGTGAAGACGGTCGCGGCGCGCGGCGAGGGCGTCGACGAGGTCGTCGAGGCGCTGGAGAAGCACCGGGCGTGGATGGAGGAGCGCGGGGTGCTGGCGGAGCGCCGGCTGGCCCGCGCCGCCCGCGAGGTCGAGACGATCGCGGTGACTGCCCTGCGGGAGCGGATCGGCGACCTGCACGGCGACCGCCGGCTGGGCGCGCTGGCGGAGCGGATCGTGGCGGGACGGCTGGATCCGTACCAGGCCGCCGACGAACTCGTGGCGGGGCTCACGCAGGGCTGACGCACGGGCCGGCCGAGGACTGACGGAAAAGTCTGTGGTCGACGGCCGCCCGGCGTTGATAGCTTGATCCGCATGTTCCTCCTCTTGGCATAGGACCCGCCCAGGTCCGCGACGGTGAGCAGCGTCCGGCTGCGGTCGTCGCGGCGCTCGGGTGTCCCGTCCATGCCTTCCCTGAGGAACCTCCGCGTGTCCACGCCGTCTTCCGTGCGGCCCTCGTATGCCGCCGTTCTCCGTGTCCCGTACGCCGGCCGCACGTTCGCCGCAGCCCTCGTCGGCCGGCTGTCGTACGGGACGGTCTCCCTGTCCGTGCTGCTGTCCGTCACCCGGGCGACCGGGTCCTACGCCGTCGCGGGGACCACGCTGGCCCTGTTCGGGGCCGCCAGCGCGTTTCTGTCGCCCCCCAGGGCGGCGCTCATCGACCGGTTCGGGGCGCGCCGGGTGCTCGTCCCCATGGCCGGTCTGTACACGGCCCTCCTCGTCCTGCTGGCCGCCGTCACCTGGCGCCCCGGGGCACCGTCCGCGGCGGTGGCCGCGGTCGCCGCCGCGGCGGGAGCCTTTACGCCCCCTCTGGGGCCCACGATGCGTGCCGTGTGGAGCGAACTCCTCCAGGACGGCGAGCGGTTGCAGCGGGCCTACAGCCTGGACGCGGTCGCCGAGGAGATCCTCCTCGTCTCCGGACCGCTGATCGTCGGCGCCGTGGTCCAGGTGGCGCCGGCCGCCGCCGGGGTGGTGCTGAGCGCGCTCCTCATCGGGGCGGGCACCGCCGCCTTCGCCGCCTCCCCGGCGGTCGCCCGCGCGCGGCCCGCGGCCGCCCGGGACCGCCGTGCGGTGAGGTCGCGCGGCGCGTGGACCGCCCTGGCCCAGCCCGTGGCCGTGGCCGCCGGGGCCGGGCTGTCGCTCGGTGCCCTGGACGTCCTGGTGCTGGCCTTCGCGGGGGGCCGGCACTACGGCGACGACGCGGTGGCCTGGGTGCTGGCGGCCCTGTCGGCGGGCAGCGCGGTGGGCGGCCTGCTCAACGGCGCCGTCAGCTGGCGCACGCCCGCACGGGTCCGGCTGTCCCTGCTGGCCTCGGCCCTGGGACTCACGCTGGCCCCGGCGGGCCTCGCACCCGGCCTCACCACGCTCACCGCGGCCGTGGTGTGTGCGGGAGTGTTCGTCGCCCCGATCCTGACGACCGCGTACCTGATCGCGGACGAGTCCGCTCCGCCGGGTACGCGGACGCAGGCCGGTGCCTGGGTCAACACGGCCGTCAACGCCGGCGCCTCCGGCGGCTCGGCGGCGGCGGGCGTCCTGCTGGGGCACCTTCCGCTCGCCGTGTGTTTCGCGGTGTCGGGAGGCGCCGTCCTCGCGGCGGGAGTCGTGTCGCGGGTCTTCGACGGGGCGCGGGAAACGTGAGATCGGCAGATCCGTGCCGCTCACGCGTGCAGCCACCGTGGCGCGGGTACGCGGACGCCTCGGGTGCGCGGGTGCGCGGGTGCGCGGTGGCGCGGTGGTGCGGAGTCGCAGGGGCGCGGACGCTTTGGGCCCGGTGGCCCGGTGGCCCGGTGGCCCGGTGGCCCGGTGGCCCGGTGGGCCGGTGGCGCGGTGGCCCGGTGGTGCGGTGGCGCGGAGCAGCAGGGGCGCGGACGCTTTGGGGCCCGGTGGCCCGGTGGCTTCGGGGCGCGGAGCCGCGCGCGGTGGCGCGGGGACGCCGGGCACGGGCGGGCAACCGCCGCCGGCCCTCGCGTCCCCGCGGCTGCGGGACGCTACGGTTTGCCCCGCTGGCCCCGCAGATGCTCCGCGATCGGGCGCAGCGACTTGTGCAGCTGCTCCAGGTCGTCCGGGCACAGCAGGTCGATGAAGTGGCGCCGCACGGACGCCACATGGTGGGGCGCGACCTTCCGCATCGTCTCCATGCCGTGTTCCGTCAGGACCGCGTACAGGCCCCGGCGGTCGGACTCGCAGTTCTCGCGGCGTACCAGGTCCGCGTTCTCCATGCGCGTGATCTGGTGCGACAGCCGGCTCTTGGACTGGAGCGTGGCGGCCGCGAGGTCGCTCATGCGCATCCGTACGCCCTCCGACTCCGAGAGGTTCACCAGGATCTCGTAGTCGTTCATTGTCAGGCCGAACGGCTGCAGGTCCCTTTCGAGCTGGTACGTCAACAGCCTGTTGACCTCCAGGTGGGTGCGCCAGGCGCACTGCTCCGCATCGGTCAGCCAGCGCGTGGCCGTCTCGGTCTCCATGAATGAAGTCTACCTAAAAGGTTGAATGGCGAACTAGTACGGGTGGTGTGACTGCGCGCACGCGTTCGATGTCACACTCCGCAGACTACCGCTCACAGACCGAAGCGACGCTGGAGGTCCCCCAGCTGTCCGGGAAGGCGCGGTGTCCCCGGCTGCGCTCCCTGGTGGCCGGGCACCCCGCCGCCGCCCGGTACGCCGGGCTCCTGCGGCACCGCTCCCGTGGCCTGCTCCGCCATGAGCGTCTCCGAGGACTGGAGCAGCACCGTGCCCGCCCCGACGAACTCGAACTGGTGCTCCTCCCCGGAGGCCCCTCCGAGGCCCGTCATCGCACGTAGACCGCCCCATACGCCCGTCAGGTAGCCATGGTCGTAGTGGTGGCACGGGGAGGGGCAGTCGGCCCAGCCGACCAGGGCCTGCGGGTCCACCCGGATCGGGGGTTCCATGAACACCACCGGACCGTTGGACGCGGCCACGAACTTGCCGGTTCCGATCAGCGTCAGAAAGCCGGGAATGATCGACTGCTTGAGCGAGAGACTTGGCTGAAAAGCGAGGAGGTTGCCCGAGCGAATGGTCAGGTTGCCGTCGTCCAGGTCGTAGGAATTCACATCGAAGGCCCGGTCGGCGAGGAGCATCTTGCCGGAGCCCTCCGCCACCACCCAGTCGCTCGCGTGCAGTGGCGAATGGAAGGAGGTGCGGACGAGGCGGTCGAGACGGCCGTGCCCGATGCCGTTGAACTCGATCGAGCCGTAGTAGGCGATCATCTTGCCCTTCTGCAGGAACCACTGGCTCCCCTTCAGCTCCACGCAGAAGGTGTACTTGTTCACGTTGTCGTCGGCCGGCAGGGTCATCGGGTCGTGGATGACGGGACCGGCGCCCGGGTAGGTGGTCAAAGCTTCTCCTCCGACGCCTGGACGTACACCACACCACTGCCGCTCAGCTCCAGCTGGAAGGCCTCGCCGGAGCCCCGGCCCACCATGTCGCGCCAGCCGAGCGCCGTGGACAGCTTGTTGCGTACGTCGCCGTGGTGCGCGACGTACGCCTGCGGGTCCACATGGACCGGGCGCTGCGGGGTGATCGGCACCTCGAAGACACCGCCGTGCGCCATGACGGCGACCGCGCCGTGCCCCTTGAGGGTGGTTGTGAACAGGCCCTGGCCGGTGACCTGGCCGCGCACCATGCCCATGACGCCGCCCTGCGAGCCCATGAACATCGTTCCCTGCTGCAGGGTGCCCTCGAAGGCGAGCAGACGGTCCGCCTCCACGTACAGCGTGTCACCGGTGAGCCCGATCACCTGGATGTGGTGGCCGCCGTGCCCGAACAGCACCGTGCCGTTGCCCTCGACCGTCATCAGGGGCGTCGCCTCGCCCGCGACACGGCGGCCGATCATCGACATGATCCCGCCCTGGCCGCCCTGGACGTTGGGGGTGAAGGAGACCTCGCCCTTGTAGGCGAGCATCGCGCCCCGCTGGCTGTACAGCCGCTGTCCAGGGACCACCGTCGCCTCGATCACCTTCGAGTTCACTTCGCGGAAGCCCATGTCAGAGATCCCCCGCGATCGTGTTGCGCTCGCTGGGCTGGACGTAGACCAGTCCGTCCCCCTCGAAGCGGATCTGGAACGCCTCGCCGCCGCCCTCGCCGAGCAACGTGCGGAACGTCACACCGGACTGGAACGACTGGCGCAGGTTGCCCTGGTGCGCGATGTACGCGCCCGGGTCGACGGTCAGCGGGTACTGCGCGCTCACCCGCAGCACCACCGCGGGGCCGTCCGACATGATCGCCGCCTGGCCGTGCCCCTCGACCGTCGTCGTGAACAGGCCGTTGCCCTGCGAGGCGCCGCGCAGACCGGTGAACGTCGTGCCCGTGCGCAGGCCGGCGTCCGTCACGAGCAGGTTGCTCGACTCGACGTACAGCTTGTCCCCCTGGAGGTTCACGAGGTTGATCTCGGAGGCCCGGTCGGCGAACCAGCAGGTTCCCTGACCTTTCACCTCCATCACGGTCATCTGCTCGCCGGTGAGCCGCCGGGTCACCATTCCCCGGATCCCCTCGCCGCCGCCGCTGAGTTTCTTGAAGGCCATCTGCCCGTCGTACGCGACCATGGAGCCGTTCTTCGCCTTCACGGCGTCCCCGGTCATGTCGACGGCCAGCACCTTGCTGCCTTGGAGTCGGAACATCGCCACGGGGTGACGGTAACCGCCGGGCGGGCGGAGCGGACAGATCCCGGGCGGATCCCCGCCCCGACGGGACCCGGAGGGCCGCCGGGGCGGTCCTCGCGGGGCACGCCGCGCCGCACCCCCTGCCCGGTCCCGCGGGCGCCGGATGTCACAATGGGCGGGCCCTTGTGCCTGTGTTCACAAGGCGTCGACGATCCCCCACCGAAGGTGACCCGTGGACATAAAGACCGCCACCGCCCTCCGCCGCCTCCGCCTGGTCTCGGCCCCCGAGGCCGTCTCCTTCCTGCTGCTGCTCGTCTGCTCGGTGCTCAAGCGCACGACGGACTTCGACGCGGTCCCCGTCATGGGGTCGATCCACGGGGTCCTGTTCATCCTGTATGTGATCTTCTGGGCGGACGCCTGGAACCGCGCCAAGTGGTCCGTGCGGACCGGGCTGGTCTACTTCGTCCTCTCCGTGCTGCCGACGGGCGGCTTCTTCGCCGAGCGCAGGCTGCGCCGCGAGGCCGAGGACGCCGTCATCGCCGCCCGCGCCCGCAAGGAAGGGATCGTGAACGCGTGATCGTCGCGTTTTCGGTGACACCGCTGGGCGTCGGCGAGGACGTGGGGGAGTACGTCGCCGACGCCGTGCGGGTCGTACGGGAGTCGGGTCTGCCGCACCGTACCGACGCGATGTTCACCTCGGTCGAGGGCGAGTGGGACGAGGTGATGGCCGTCGTGAAGCGGGCCGTCGCGGCGGTCGAGGCGCGCGCGCCCCGGGTCTCGCTCGTCCTGAAGGCGGACATCCGTCCCGGTGTGACGGACGGCCTCACCTCGAAGGTGGCGACGGTGGAGCGGTATCTGTCGGAGTGACACCCTTCCGGCGGCGGAACGCCGCGGCACCCGGCCCCGGTCCTCAGGACCGGGGTTCTCTTATGCCCGGCCACTGCCCGGGCCTCCCGTGCCCCGGGCCTCCCGTGCCCCGGGCCTCCCGTGCCCCGGGCCTCCCGTGCCCCGGGCTTCCCGCGCCCCCGGGCCTCCCGTGCCCCGGGCCTCCCGTGTCCCAGTTCCTCGCGTGCCAGGGGTTTGAGCGACCGCTCAACTCTCCTGTAAGGTCAGGGCACTTGCTTGAGCGATCGCTCAAACAGGGCCATTGACATGGGGGATTCGCAATGGGGCTCTACATAGAGGCGCACATACGCGGCGACCTCGACGAACTGTGGGCACGGACCCAGGACCCCGCGCAGCACCGGCGCTGGGACCTCCGCTTCACCGAGATCGACCTCCTTCCGCGCTCGGAGGGGCAACCGCAGCGGTTCCGCTACGCCACGCGCGTCCTGCCCTTCCTGACGGTCTCCGGCACCGGGGTGTCGGCCGGGGAGAGGACACGGCCGGACGGGACACGCACCTCCGCGCTGCGGTTCTCCTCGCCGCACCCGCTGTCCCCGCTCGCCGAGGGGAGCGGCTACTGGCGCTACGTCCCCGACGGCGACGGCGTCCGCTTCCTCACCGGATACGACTACCGGCCGCGCTGGGGCCGTGCGGGCGCCCTCGCGGACCGGTTCGTCTTCCGCCCGCTGATGGGCTGGGCGACCGCCTGGTCCTTCGACCGCCTGCGGCTGTGGCTGGAGCGGGGGATCACACCCGAGCGGGCACGGCGGAACTGGCTGGCCGAGCTGGTGGTGCGGGCGCTCGTCCTCGCCGTCGGCTGCACGGGCCTCGGCATGGTGGACTCCGCCGTCCGGGTGTTCGGCCCCCTGACACCGGCCCTGGCCTACCTGTGTCCGCTGCTGCTGACCGTCGCCGTCTCGCTGGCCCTGTTCGCCGCGCCCTCGCCGCACACCCCGGCCGCGCGCCGCTGTCTGCGCACCCCGCCCACGCGCGCGTGTGCGCCGCGGCTCCTCGCCACCCTGGAGGGGCAGTCATGACCTCGATCTTCCGGCGGGCGATGGGCGCCGACTTCGAGCGGCTGCACCCGCAGCTGCGGCGCCGGTTCTCCGTGGGCCTGGCGAGCGGCGAGGCATGCACCGGGCGCGGGGTGATGGACCGCATCTGGCACGGCGGACGCTGGGTGAAACCGTTCCTGGCGCTCGGCGGCACCCGCCACATCCTCGTCCCCGAGGAGGGACGCGACGTTCCCTTCACCATCGAGAACGTGCCGTACACCGACACCTACGGCCGGGAGACCGTGACCTTCGTGCGCACCTTCCACCTGCCCGGCCGCGCACGCCGCTTCGACGCCCAGATGGTGCTGAGCCCGAAGGGCGACCGGGTCCTGGACTACCTGGGCACACATCAGCACCTCGCGAGCGACCTGCACTTACGGGCGGAGCGGGACGGGTCGCTGCTGATCCGTTCCGGCGAACACCGCTTCCGGGAGGGGCCGGTGGACGTGCGGGTGCCCGGCCTGATCGGCGGGGAGGCGGAGGTGCGGGAGTCGTTCGACGAGTCCACGGGGCGCTTCCGGATCCGGGTGCGGGTGGTGAACCGGTACGCCGGGCCGCTGTTCGGCTACGAGGGTTCCTTCACCGTGTCGTACGCGGACGTCGGCGTGTGCGGGGTGCGTCCCGGGCTGCGGCCGGTGCGGGAGGAGGCCAGGGCGTGAGCGGGGCGACCAAGGTGAAGCTGGTGGAGGGGGCGTTGCGGACGCTCACCGAGCAGGGGATCGCCGGAACCTCGGCCCGTACGATCGCGGCGGCCGCCGGGGTCAACCAGGCGCTGGTGTTCTACCACTTCGGCTCGGTGGACGAACTGCTGGCGGCGGCGTGCCGGTACGGGACGGAGCAGCGGGTGGCGCGCTACCGGGACCGGCTCGACCGGATCGGCTCGCTCGCCGAGCTTCTCGCGTTCGGGCGGCAGATGCACGAGGAGGAGAAGGCGGCGGGGCAGGTGGCGGTCCTCGGGCAGCTGCTGGCCGGCGCCCAGACCCATCCCCGTCTGGCGTCGGCGACGGCGGCGGGTCTCGACCTGTGGATCGCTGAGATCGAGCAGGTGCTGGTGCGGGTGCTGGAGCCGACGCCGCTGGCCGGATTCGCCGACGCGGGAGGGCTCGCACGCGCGGTGTCGGCGTCCTTCGTCGGGATCGAGCTCTACGAGGGGGTCGACGCGCGGGGGGCGCGCTCGGCGCTGGGCGCCCTGGACCAGCTCGCGTCCCTGGTGGCGGCGCTGGACGACCTGGGCCCGGTGGCCGGGCGGGCGGTCCGGCACGCGCTGCGGCGGGCGTCGCGCCCCCAGTGACCGCGGCTGTGCCCCGGCTGCGGCGCCGCGGGCGGGGCGCATGTGGTGCCGTGGTCCCCCCGGCCGCCGAGGCGCGGCGCACGGCGGCGGGGGGACGACCGGAGCGCAGACAGGGCCGACCGAAACGCGAGACAGGGCTGACCACCATGTGACCGGCCGGTAAGGTCGATTCCGTGCCGAAGCCCCTCAGCCTGTCCTTCGACCCCATCGCCCGCGCCGACGAGCACTGGAAGCAGCGGTGGGGAAACGTGCCGTCCATGGCCGCGATCACCTCGATCATGCGGGCCCAGCAGATCCTGCTCGCCGAGCTGGACGCGGTCGTGAAACCGTACGGGCTGACCTTCGCGCGGTACGAGGCGCTGGTGCTGCTCACCTTCTCCAAGGCGGGCGAGCTGCCGATGTCCAAGATCGGTGAGCGGCTCATGGTGCACCCCACGTCCGTGACGAACACGGTCGACCGGCTCGTGCGGTCGGGCCTCGTCGCCAAGCGACCCAACCCCAATGACGGCCGCGGCACCCTCGCCTCCATCACCGGCAAGGGCCGCGAGGTCTGCGACGCGGCCACCCGGGACCTGATGGCGATGGACTTCGGGCTCGGCGTGTACGACGCGGAGGAATGCGCCGAGATCTTCGCGATGCTGCGCCCGCTGCGTGTCGCCGCGGGTGACTTCGAGCCGGAGTAGGCGCGGCGCGCGCCGGGCCGGGGTGCCCGAAGATCCCCCCAAAACGGCGGTTACGCTCGTAGCCATGAAAAAGAGCGTGCTGATCCGCTACCGCGTGATGGCCTACGTCACCGGTGTGCTGCTGGTCCTGCTGACCCTCGGTGTGATCGCCAAGTATGTGCTGGACGTGAACGGCGCCGCGGACTTCACCCGCGTCGTCGGTATCGCGCACGGCTGGCTCTACGTCGTCTACCTGGTCTTCGCCTTCGACCTCGGCTCCAAGGCGAAGTGGCCGGTCGGCAAGCAGCTGTGGGTGCTGCTGGCGGGGACGATCCCCACGGCGGCCTTCTTCGTGGAGCGCAGGGTCAGCCACGAGCTGGAGGCCAGGACCGCGGACGGTTCGCCCGCGGTCGCCGAGGCCTGAGGCCGGCCCGAACCGCCGTACGACGACGCGTACGGCGGTCTGCCGTCGACATTTACTTGGACGTCCTAGTAAATTCGAGGGTATGGACGCTGAAGCCATCGAGGAGGGCCGCCGACGCTGGCAGGCCCGCTATGACGCCTCCCGCAAGCGCGAGGCAGACTTCACCACGCTCTCGGGCGACCCCGTGGAGCCGGTGTACGGACCGCGGCCCGGGGATGCCTACGAGGGCTTCGACCGAATCGGCTGGCCGGGTGAGTACCCGTTCACCCGCGGTCTGTATCCGACCGGTTACCGAGGGCGGACCTGGACGATCCGCCAGTTCGCCGGCTTCGGCAACGCCGAGCAGACGAACGAGCGCTACAAGATGATCCTGGAGGCCGGAGGCGGCGGCCTGAGCGTCGCCTTCGACATGCCGACCCTCATGGGCCGCGACTCCGACGATCCGCGCTCCCTCGGCGAGGTCGGGCACTGCGGTGTCGCGATCGACTCGGCGGCGGACATGGAGGTGCTGTTCAAGGACATCCCGCTGGGTGACGTCACGACCTCCATGACGATCAGCGGTCCGGCGGTCCCCGTCTTCTGCATGTACCTGGTCGCCGCCGAGCGGCAGGGCGTCGACCCGGCCGTGCTGAACGGCACGCTGCAGACCGACATCTTCAAGGAGTACATCGCCCAGAAGGAGTGGCTCTTCCAGCCCGAGCCGCACCTGCGGCTGATAGGCGACCTGATGGAGCACTGCGCGGCCCGCATCCCCGCCTACAAGCCGCTGTCCGTCTCCGGCTACCACATCCGGGAGGCAGGCGCGACGGCCGCCCAGGAGCTGGCGTACACCCTGGCGGACGGGTTCGGGTACGTGGAGCTGGGGCTCAGCCGCGGCCTCGACGTGGACGTCTTCGCCCCCGGCCTGTCCTTCTTCTTCGACGCGCACGTCGATTTCTTCGAGGAGATCGCCAAGTTCCGGGCGGCCCGCCGCATCTGGGCGCGCTGGATGCGCGACGTGTACGGGGCCAGGAGCGAGAAGGCCCAGTGGCTGCGCTTCCACACGCAGACGGCCGGTGTCTCACTGACCGCGCAGCAGCCCTACAACAACGTGGTGCGCACGGCGGTGGAGGCGCTGGCGGCGGTGCTGGGCGGGACGAACTCCCTGCACACCAACGCGCTGGACGAGACGCTGGCACTGCCCAGCGAGCAGGCGGCGGAGATCGCGCTGCGGACCCAGCAGGTGCTCATGGAGGAGACCGGGGTCGCCAACGTCGCGGACCCGCTGGGCGGTTCGTGGTACGTGGAGCAGCTCACGGACCGGATCGAGGCGGACGCGGAGAAGATCTTCGACCAGATCAAGGAGCGCGGCCTGCGGGCGCATCCCGACGGGCAGCACCCGATCGGGCCGATCACCTCCGGGATCCTGCGGGGCATCGAGGACGGCTGGTTCACGGGCGAGATCGCCGAGTCCGCGTTCCGCTACCAGCAGGCGCTGGAGAAGGGCGACAAGAACGTGGTGGGCGTGAACGTCCACACCGGGTCGGTCACCGGGGACCTGGAGATCCTGCGGGTCAGCCACGAGGTGGAGCGGGAGCAGGTGCGGGTGCTGGGCGAGCGGAAGGCGGCCCGCGACGACGCGGCCGTGCGCTCGGCGCTGGACGCGATGCTCGTCGCCGCGCGCGACGGATCGAACATGATCGGGCCGATGCTGGACGCCGTCAGGGCCGAGGCGACGCTCGGGGAGATCTGCGGGGCGCTGCGGGACGAGTGGGGCGGCTACATCGAGCCCGCGCAGTTCTGACGGCCGGACACGAAGGGGCCGGCGGGAACCCCGTCCGGCCGGCCCGTTCCGTGGTGGTGCCGTGCGCGCTCCGGTGCGCCTCAGAACTGCTGCACGAAGTAGGGCTCGACGGTCATCCAGCCGTTGCCGCGGGCGCCGTTCAGGGTGCCGTTGTCGTTCTGGGCCAGGGTGTACCAGGAGTCGACGTAGTCCGGGTCGTCCGTCCACCAGTCGTTCGGCATGGCGTCCAGGACCGCGTTCACCAGCGGGACGTAGGCGCCCTGGTCGGCGATGGTGAGCAGCGCCGTCGCGATCGCCTTGGCGAGGTCGCGGTAGTTGGTGCTGCCGTCCTCCTCCATCATCACGGCGTCGGCCAGGTCGTACTTGTAGTTCGACCAGTTGACCAGGATCTGGCCCGGCCGGTAGACCGTGTGGTCGTTGTCGAGGTAGGGCATGTCGACGGGGTCGACGCGGACCTTGCCGTCCTGGCCGAAGCCGGTGACCAGGGTGTAGATCTCGGCGTCGCCCTTGATCCAGGGCTCCTCGTCGTCCTGGAGCTCGACCGCGGTGATACGGGTGGTCCAGAAGCCGGCGGCGGCCGTCCGCGCCTGCGAGCGGCCGGCGGGGGCCGTCCGCCGTCCGGCGGCCGGCGCGGCGGAGGCCACGCCGTAGCGGGCGAACTCCCGGTGCAGGACGTCGAGACCGGCCGCCAGCGCCCTGGAGCCGTCGAGGTCGACGACGTACACCGGGTGGGAGGGCGCCGTACGGGCGTCGAGCGTGTGCGCCCGGCCGCGGCTG
Source organism: Streptomyces sp. PSU-S4-23 (assembly GCF_055632315.1). Taxonomy (NCBI): domain Bacteria; kingdom Bacillati; phylum Actinomycetota; class Actinomycetes; order Kitasatosporales; family Streptomycetaceae; genus Streptomyces; species Streptomyces sp. PSU-S4-23. Next base: position 6,068,399 of record NZ_JBVMUU010000002.1, read on the forward strand.
TCGTAGGCGGTGACCGCGGTGGCGTCGTCGTCCGAGGTGGCCGCGGCGACCCACGGAGCGGTCCCGGCGGACAGCGCGGCGCGCATGGAGGGGGCCCCGAGCCGCAGCCGCAGCAGCGACCCGACGCCGGCGTCCAGGCCCTTGGCCGCGGCGATCCGGCGGTCGGCCCGGGCCAGGGTGGCCTTCAGGGCGGGGCCGGCCCGCCCGGCCAGCGCGGTGACGGGCACCTCGCCGGAGGTGAGGGCGGCGGTCCGCAGGCGGGCCTGCCAGACGGAGTCGGAGAGCGAGCCGGCTATCGCGCGTGCGGCCTGGTCCTCCGCCGCGGCGACCGGGGACGAGGGCGCCGGGGCGGAGGCGGCGGCCGTGGCCGGCGGGGCGCCGAGGGCCTGGCCGGCGCACAGGGCCAGCAGGGATGCGGCGACGGCGGCGACGGCGCGGTGCCGTCGGGTGTGGCGGGGTCTCACGTGGATCGATCCTCCCGGGAGCGAGTGGTCGAGGACGCACTGTCGGTGGGGTGGTGCCGGGATGAACCTGCGACGGACATGACCTGGTCCGTACGGGATCTATGCGAGTAGATTCCTGTCATCATGACGGTGACATGTCACTCAAGCAAGGGTCCGGCGCCGGTGCCGTCAGGCGCCGGCCGACGCGAGCCCGCCCAGCAGCACCGTGGTGAACCGCCGGGCCCAGTCCTCGTCGACGGGTTCGGCGCTCACCAGCGTGCGGTGGACCACCGCGCCCGCCACCATGTCGAAGATCAGGCCGACGGTGCGGTCCGCGTCCTCCGGGCCGGTCTCGGCCGGCAGTTCGCCGCGCGCCGTCGCGCGTGCCCGGCCCTCCAGGACCAGACGCTTCTGCCGGTCGACGATCGAGGCGCGGATGCGTTCGCGCAGCGCCTCGTCCCGGGTCGACTCCGCCACGACCGCCATCAGCCCGCTCCTGGCCTCCGGGCGGTCGAGGATGGCCGCGAACTGCAGCACCACGCCCTCGATGTCCGCGGCCAGGCTGCCCCGGTCGGGAAGTTCCAGTTCGTCGAAGAGGGCCGCCACCGCGTCCACGACGAGTTCGCTCTTGCCCGCCCAGCGCCGGTAGAGCGTCGTCTTGGCGACGCGCGCCCGCGTCGCCACGTCCTGCAGAGTGAGCTTCGACCAGCCCAGCTCGACCAGCGCCTCCCGCGTCGCCGCCAGGATCGCTGCGTCCGCGGCGGCGCTGCGCGGGCGCCCCGGGCGGGGGGCGGGAGTGCTGCCATGCATGTCAGTGACCATAACCGGCCGCGCCGGTGGCCATATCCATGCATCCTGTGAAGTCGTGAGGGAGATCACCGGGGTACCGGTCGCGGCGATCCTCGCGGGGCATTACGCTACGACTCGTAGCGAAAGTGCCGACGCCGCCCCGGGGCGGCGCGTGCGCGGGCGACGACCACGGGCGCCGGGTGGGGACCCGGCGTGGAACGCGACCCGAGGGGCGCGGCTTTCACAGCGCTTTTCACAGTGGCGTACGGAAGGGGGGAGGATGTACTCATGCAGCCACGGAACATGTCCATGAGCGGAGTCGTCGACCTCGCCGCGGTGAAGGCAGCCCAGGAGGCGAAGGCGAAGGCGGAGCAGGCGCGCGCCGACGCGGCCCGGCGGGGCGGGGGAGGGGCGGTCTCCCCGGCCGACCTCGTCATCGACGTCGACGAGGCGGGGTTCGAGCGCGACGTCCTCCAGCGGTCCACGGAGGTGCCGGTCGTCATCGACTTCTGGGCCGAGTGGTGCCAGCCCTGCAGGCAGCTGAGCCCCGTCCTGGAGCGGCTGGCCCGTGAGTACAATGGCCGGTTCGTGCTCGCCAAGATCGACGTCGACGCCAACCAGATGCTGATGCAGCAGTTCGGGGTCCAGGGGATCCCGGCGGTCTTCGCCGTCGTCGCCGGGCAGGCGCTGCCCCTCTTCCAGGGCGCCGCCCCCGAGCAGCAGATCCGCGGGACCCTCGACCAGCTCGTCCAGGTCGCCGAGGAGCGCTTCGGGCTGACCGGTGTGGCGGTCGACCCCGACGCCGAGCCGGGCGCCGCCCCGGCGGCCCCGCGGGTCCCGGCGGGGCCCCACGACGCGGCCCTGGAGGCCGCCGTGCAGGCCCTGGACGCGGGCGACTTGGGCGGTGCCGTCCAGGCGTACAAGAACGTGCTGAGCGACGACCCGGGCAACACGGAGGCCAAGCTGGGCCTCGCCCAGGCCGAGTTGCTGCAGCGGGCGCGCGACCTGGACCCGCAGCGGGTGCGCAAGGACGCCGCCGACAGGCCCGGTGACGTACAGGCGCAGATCGCCGCGGCGGACCTGGATCTGGTGGGCGGACACGTGGAGGACGCGTTCGGGCGGCTCATCGAGACGGTGCAGCGCACGGCCGGGGAGGACCGGGACGCCGCACGGCTGCGGCTGCTGGAACTCTTCGAGGTCGTGGGCGCCGACGATCCGCGGGTGACCGCGGCGCGCCGGGCGCTCGCGCGGGCCCTGTTCTGACCAGTCGCTAAACGTCCGGGCTTGTGATGCCCGCGTGAAAGATTCGCTCGCAAGGGCTCACCGCGGCCGCGCTTTACCAAATCTTGGTAATCGCGGCCGCTGTTACTTGGAGTAAGTCCAGGACTTCCGCCTGGGAGGTTCTGTCCGGGCTTCAACCGTTTTGCCATCTCCTTTTGCGCCACGAAGAGTTGCCGGTCGAGACCGATGGGTCGTCCATCGGTTATCCGGCCGTTACTAGCGAGTAACGAACCCCCTTGCGGGGGCGGCGAGAATGCACCACGATCGGCCACGCTCGGTCCAACGCCGTACCCGACAGCCAGCCGGGGCAACGGATGTTCGTGGGTCCCCACCGAGCAGGAGTCGGCGGCAGTGGCGCCGGTTCCTGGACAGGGGGGTCTCCGCTGCCGCGGAGCCTGTCCGGCAGGTTGTGCGTGATGCGTGTCAGGCGCGACCAGTGGTTGTCGCTCGGGGGTGATCGCCGGTGATTGGGGCGCGGTTCGCGCCTCCGAGCGCAGGCGCTCTCCTTCCCGAGGACGTAGCACTTCTCCCATCCCTGCCCGGCCAAGCCGCCGACCGGTGGCGAGCCGGGGCCAGGCGATGTACGTCCGAGAAGGAGGAAATATGGAGTCCCAGGTGCGTGGCGGGACCAGATGGAAGCGGTTCGCTGTGGTCATGGTGCCCAGCGTCGCCGCGACGGCAGCGATAGGTGTCGCCCTCGCGCAGGGCGCGCTCGCCGCCTCGTTCAGCGTGTCGGGGCAGTCGTTCAAGGTGACGGCGGACCGGCTCGACGGCACGGGCTTCTCGCAGTACGGGGCCCTTGACCAGGGGTACACCCTCGACGGTCAGAAGACGGTCCACCCTGTCGCGGTGTCGGCCTTCAAGTCCGCGACCATCAAGGGCATGTGCCAGTCGGTGGTCACCCCGAACATCCCGCTGCTCGGCTCCGTCAGCCTGAAGCTGACGGCGGGCACGGGCGACACGCCGGTGGAGGCCGACAACCTCTACATCGACGTCGCCGACCTCGGGGCCGACGCCACGTTCAAGAACATCGACATCGGCGTGGCCGCCAAGGACGCCAGCAAGGGTCCCGGCATGAAGGGCGGCGGCGAGCAGGCCAACCCGTTCGGGTTCGCCCAGCAGGCCGACTCGGCGACCCTGACCGACGTGAAGCAGACGGCGTGGGCGACCACCGCCGGCACCTTCAAGCTCAGCGGTCTCCACATGTCGCTGTCCACCGGTGTCAAGGAGTGCTACTAGGCACTCCCGGGGCGGGCGAAACCAGCCCTGCGGCCGGCTCGTCCGCCCCACCCCCTTTCCGCACGCACCACCAGTACGTCCCCACAGCAACACCGTTCCAGGGAGCTGTTTTCCATGAGCGCCGAGTCGCCCGGACAGAACGAGCACTACCTGACAGTCTTCCGGCGGAACTTCCGTGACTGGAGGGGCACCCGCCCCTTCTGGGCCGGTCTCTTCGTTCTGCTGAGCGGCTTCCCGATCATGTACTTCCCGTATGCGCACCTGCAACTCGGGCATCTCACGCTGGCCATGGCCACCACCGCGGGGGCGGGGTCTCTCATCATCGGCGTGCTGCTGGTCGTGCTGGGCATCAGCCTCTGGTTCCAGCGGCACGTACGGACCTTCGCGGGAGTCGCCTCGATCCTCCTGGGGCTGGTGTCCCTCCCGGTCTCCAACTTCGGTGGCTTCGTGATCGGCTTCCTGCTCGCCCTGATCGGCGGCGCGATGGCGGTCGCCTGGGCGCCGGGCGAGCCCGGGGCGGCGTCGGCGAAGCAGGCGGCCGCGGGGCAGGACGACGCCCCCGAGGGCGTGTCGACGGAACCCGGGGACGCGGTGGACGCGCCGAACGATCTGTCAGGAACGAGCCCGGCCAACGGGGCGAACGGGAGGCACAGTGCCGGCTGACGAAGTGGCCCACGGGGCTGACGCGGACGCGTCCCGGGAGAGAACCGGGCCACGCCACGCGGCTCCCAGGAAGCCGCTGTTCACCAGGTTCCATGTGCCGGCCGGCAAGGCGATCGCGCTGGCGGCGATGCCGACGGCGGTCCTCATGGGCATGGGGTTCACACCGACGCTCGCCCGGGCCGACGACACCACGTCGTCGAAGAGCCTGACGGCGGACGAGTACCAGAAGTGCGTCGAGGCGCTCGACGGTTCCACGGCCACGCCCACGCCGTCCGCCTCGGCGAGCACGTCCCAGTCCACCGACACGGCGACGCCGACACCGTCGGCCTCGGCGGACACGGCCCCGGCCAAGACCTCTTCGTCGGATTCAGGTTCCGGCGACAAGGCCCTGCCCGCGCCGTCCGCGTCCTCGTCCTCCACGGGTTCCTCGGGAACGTCGTCGAGCGGCGGTACGTCCACGCCGAGCCCGTCGGCCTCCGCGAGCGGCGGCAATCTGCTGACCGACCTCGGCAACGCGATCAAGGACGTCTTCACGCCCGGCGGCAGCTCGTCGCCGAGCGCGTCGGCCACGCCGTCGCCGTCCCCCTCGGCGTCCGCGACCAAGGACACGACGGACACGTCCTCCACCGTCACGGACACGACCAAGAAGGTCACCGACACGGTCAAGAGCACCGTGAAGGACACGACGGACACCGCGACGAAGACCGTGACCGACGCCACCACCGCGGCGGGCGACGCCGTCAAGGCGGCCGCGTCCGCGAGCCCCTCGCCGGGTTCCACCACGTCCACGGCCAACTGCCCCACGGCCACCACCGACCAGGGCGGCGTCGAGAACACCGTGGCGCTGCCCGATGCCCCCTGGCATCTGCAGGCCAGCTCGCTGCTGCTCAAGGGCGCCGACTACCAGGGCATCGTCAAGGTGCGCACCGCCAACGGCACCGTCAAGAAGGTCCTGAAGTACGTGGTGTCCGACGGCACCGACATCGGGGACCTGCACCAGCTCGTCGACGGCCAGAAGGGCGAGACGTACCACGTCCAGGCCGCCAAGGGCTCGACGTCCACCATCCGCGACGGCGACACCGTGATGTACACGGAGAGCATCTCCGGCAACCTGTTCGGTCTGATCCCGGTGACGTTCAGCCCGGACAACCCGCCGCCGCTGAACATCCCGCTGATCTACTTCACGAAGGTGAACGTCACCCAGGCCGGCCAGTTCGGCGGGACGTTGCATGTGCCGGGCATGCACCTGTTCACCACCGGCGGGAGCAGCTGAACACCCGCAAGACCTCTTCGGGAGCCGCACACACGAGGGCGCCCCCTGCACGCAGGGGGCGCCCTCGTCGTCGTACCGCGTCAGTTGCGCTCGCCCTCGCCCAGGTGGTGGACGCGGACCATGTTGGTGGTGCCGGGAACGCCGGGCGGGGAGCCCGCGGTGATGATCACGATGTCGCCGTCGTTGAACCGCTTGAGCCTGACCAGCTCCTGGTCGACCAGTTCGACCATCTCGTCGGTGCCCCCGACGAACGGCACGATGTACGGCTCCACGCCCCAGCTCAGCGTGAGCTGGTTGCGGGTGGACTCGTCCGTGGTGAACGCCAGGACGGGCTGACACGCCCGGTAGCGGCACAGCCGGCGGGCGGTGTCGCCGGACTGGGTGAAGGCCACCAGGCCCTTGCCGCCCAGGAAGTCCGCGATCTCACAGGCGGCACGGGCCACCGAACCGCCCTGGGTCCGCGGCTTCTTGCCCGGCACGAGCGGCTGCAGCCCCTTGGAGAGCAGCTCCTCCTCGGCCGCGACCACGATCTTCGACATCGTCTTGACCGTCTCGATCGGGAACGCGCCGACGCTGGACTCGGCCGACAGCATGACCGCGTCGGCGCCGTCGAGGATCGCGTTGGCCACATCGGACGCCTCGGCGCGCGTGGGCCGGGAGTTGGTGATCATCGACTCCATCATCTGGGTCGCCACGATCACCGGCTTGGCGTTGCGGCGGCACAGCTCGATCAGCCGCTTCTGCACCATCGGGACCTTCTCGAGCGGGTACTCGACGGCCAGGTCGCCCCGGGCGACCATGACGCCGTCGAACGCCATCACGACGTCCCCCATGTTCTCCACCGCCTGCGGCTTCTCCACCTTGGCGATGACCGGGACGCGGCGGCCCTCCTCGTCCATGACGTGATGGACGTCCTTGACGTCGTTGGCGTCCCGCACGAAGGACAGCGCGACCATGTCGCAGCCCATGCGCAGCGCGAAGCGCAGGTCCTCCACGTCCTTCTCGGACAGCGCCGGCACGTTCACCGCGGCGCCGGGCAGGTTGATGCCCTTGTGGTCGGAGACGACGCCGCCCTCGATGACGATCGTCCTGACCCGGGGACCCTCGACGTCCACGACCTTCAGCTCGACGTTGCCGTCGTTGATGAGGATCTGGTCGCCCTTGGAGACATCGCCCGGCAGGCCCTTGTACGTCGTGCCGCAGATCGACTTGTCGCCCGGCACGTCCTCGACGGTGATGGTGAACTCGTCACCGCGTACCAACTCGACCGGGCCCTCCGCGAAGGTCTCCAGACGGATCTTGGGGCCCTGGAGGTCGGCGAGGACGCCGACGGCCCTGCCGGCCTCGGCGGCCGCGGCCCGGACACGGTCGTACCGCCCCTGGTGCTCTGCGTGCGTGCCGTGGCTGAAGTTGAAGCGGGCCACGTTCATGCCGGCCTCGATCAGCGCGACGAGCATGTCATGGGAGTCGACCGCTGGGCCGAGAGTGCAGACGATTTTCGAACGGCGCATGGGGCGATCCTATCGGTTTGTTTCGCTGCGGAATATTCCGTCGGGCGGAAGGCACGGAGGGGCGGGCCCGCGCTCAGGCGTCGCCCCCTCCCACCAGGGCGTAGGTCTGCGTGGCGATCTCCATCTCCTCGTCGGTCGGCACCACGGCGATCGCCACCCGCGCGTCCGGCGGCGAGATCAGCCGCGCCTCGGTGCCGTGGACCGCGTTCAGGCCGCCGTCGACCACGAGGCCCAGCTCCTCCAGGCCCGCGACGGCGGCCGCCCGGACAGGCGCCGCGTTCTCGCCCACACCGGCCGTGAAGGCGATCGCGTCCACCCGGCCGAGTACCGCGTAGTAGGCGCCGATGTACTTCCTCAGCCGGTGGATGTAGATGTCGAAGGCGAGCCGCGCCTGCCGGTCGCCCTCGTCGATCCGGCGGCAGATCTCCCGCATGTCGTTGTCTCCGCACAGGCCGATCAGGCCGCTTCTCTTGTTGAGAAGAGTGTCGATCTCGTCGATGGACATCCCGCCAACGCGCACCAAATGGAAGATGACGGCGGGGTCCAGGTCGCCCGAGCGCGTCCCCATCACGAGTCCCTCCAGGGGGGTGAGCCCCATGGAGGTGTCCACGCACCGGCCGCCCCGTACCGCCGACGCGGAGGCGCCGTTGCCGAGGTGCAGCACGATCAGGTTGACCTCCTCGGGCGCTCTGCCGAGCAGCTTCGCGGTGGCCCGCGACACATACGCGTGGGAGGTCCCGTGGAACCCGTACCGCCGGACCCGGTGCCGGTCCGCGGTCCGCACGTCGATGGCGTACCGGGCGGCGGACTCCGGCATGGTCGTGTGGAACGCGGTGTCGAAGACGGCGACCTGCGGCAGGTCCGGGCGCAACGCCATGGCCGTGCGGATCCCGGTGAGGTTGGCCGGGTTGTGCAGCGGCGCGACCGGGATCAGCCGCTCGATCTCGGCGAGCACCCTCTCGTCGATGACGGTGGGCCGGGTGAAGTGCCTGCCGCCGTGCACCACGCGGTGGCCGATCGCGGCCAGCTCCGGCGAGTCCAGGCCCAGCCCGTCCTTGGCCAGTTCCTCCGCTACGGCCTTGAGGGCGGCGTCGTGGTCGGCGACGGGCCCGCTCAGCTCGCGGGCCGCGCCCGTGGCGAGCACCGTGTGCCGCAACCGTGAGGTCTGCTCGCCGATGCGCTCGACGATGCCCACGGCCAGCCGGCTGCTGTCCCGCATGTCCAGCAGCTGGTACTTCACCGACGACGAGCCGGAGTTGAGGACGAGGACGCGGGAGGGGCTCACTGGGCGGCTGCCTTCTCGTGGGAGGTCTGGGCCTGGATCGCCGTGATGGCGACGGTGTTGACGATGTCCTGGACGAGGGCGCCCCGGGACAGGTCGTTGACGGGCTTGCGCAGGCCCTGCAGGACCGGGCCGACGGCGATCGCCCCGGCCGAGCGCTGCACGGCCTTGTAGGTGTTGTTGCCGGTGTTGAGGTCCGGGAAGATCAGTACGGTCGCCTGCCCGGCCACGTCCGAGTCCGGCAGCTTGGTCGCGGCGACGGTGGGTTCGACGGCGGCGTCGTACTGGATCGGCCCCTCGATCATGAGATCACCGCGGCGCAGCCGTACCAGCTCGGTGGCCTCGCGCACCTTGTCGACGTCGGCGCCCGTGCCGGAGGTGCCGGTGGAGTACGACAGCATGGCGATCCGCGGTTCCACGCCGAACTGCCGGGCGGTGGTGGCCGACTGGATGGCGATGTCGGCCAGCTGCTCGGCGTCGGGGTCGGGGTTGACCGCGCAGTCGCCGTAGACGAGCACCTTGTCGGCGAGGCACATGAAGAAGACCGAGCTGACGATCTTCGCGTCCGGCTTGGTCTTGATGATCTCGAAGGCGGGCCGGATGGTGGCGGCCGTCGAGTGCACGGCTCCGGACACCATGCCGTCGGCGAAACCCTCCTCGACCATGAGGGTGCCGAAGTAGGTGGCGTCACCGACCACGTCGTACGCCAGCTCGGCCGTGACGCCCTTGTGGGCGCGCAGCCGCGCGTACTTCGCGGCGAAGGCGTCGCGCAGTTCGGAGGCGACCGGATCGATCAGCTGCGAGCCGCCGAGGTCGATGCCGAGGTCGGCGGCCTTCTTGCGTATCTGGTCGACCGGCCCGAGGAGGGTCAGGTCGCAGACCCCCCGGCGCAGCAGCACCTCCGCGGCGTGCAGCACGCGCTCCTCGGTGCCCTCCGGGAGCACGACCCGGCGCTTGTCGGCGCGGGCCTGTTCGAGCAGCTGGTGCTCGAACATCATCGGTGTGACCCGGTCACTGCTCGGGGCGGACACCCGCTTGAGCAGATCGGTCGTGTCGACGTACCGCTCGAAGAGCCCGAGCGCCCGCTCCGCCTTGCGCGGCGTGGCCGCGGTCATCTTGCCCTCCAGGGAGAAGAGCTGTTCGGCGGTGGGGAAGCTGTTGGCGGGCACCGAGATCACCGGGGTGCCGGGGGCGAGGCGGGCGGCGAGGGTGAGGATCCCGTCGCCGGGCACCTCGTCCAGGGTCAGCAGGACGCCGGCGATCGGCGGGGTGCCCGCGCTGTGCGCGGCGAGCGAGCCGATGACGAGATCGGCGCGGTCACCCGGCGTCACCACCAGGCAGCCCGGGGTCAGCGCGTGCAGGAGGTTGGGCAGCATGGCGCCGCCGAAGACGAAGTCGAGGGCGTCGCGCGCCATTCCCGCGTCGTCGCCGAGGACGACCTTGGCGCCGAGGACCTGCGTGATCTGGGCGATCGTGGGCGCCGAGAGCGCGGGGTCGTCGGGCAGCACGTAACAGGGCACCGGGAGCCGGAAGTCGAGCCGCTCGGCGATCGTGTCCCGGTCCTCGGCGGCGACCCGGTTGACGACCATGGCGAGCACGTCGCAGCCGAGTCCGTCGTAGGCGCGGTAGGCGTTGCGGGTCTCGGCGCGCACGGCCTCGGAGCTCTGCTTCCTCCCGCCGACGACCGGGATGACGGACGCCCCGAACTCGTTGGCGAGCCGGGCGTTGAGGGACAGCTCGTCCGGGAGCTGGGTCTCGGCGAAGTCGGTGCCCATGACCAGGACGACGTCGTAGTCCCGGGTCACGGCGTGGAAGCGGTCGACGAGGGCCGACACCAGTTCGTCCGTCCCGTGCTCGGACAGGAGCGTGGACGCCTGGTCGTAGGTCAGGCCGTACACGGTCGCGGGATCCTGGGAGAGCCGGTAGCGGGCGCGGAGCAGTTCGAAGAGGCGGTCGGTTCCGTCATGGACGAGGGGGCGGAAGACGCCCACCCGGTCGACCTGGCGGGTCAACAGCTCCATCACTCCCAGCTCGACGACCTGGCGGCCGTCGCCCCGGTCGATCCCGGTCACGTACACGCTGCGCGTCACGCGGTGCTCTCCGTTCGTCTCTCGGTGGAGGGCCGCCGACGGGAAAACGGGCAGCCCCTGGGGTGCGTATGCCCTGTTCACGGCCTGAGGGTGAGACTCGGGCGCCGCAGACCGACTCCGGGTGCGATGGAGAGATCTGACGCCCGAGGAGATCATCCGCGAGGGTGAGCCAGAACCCTCTTGACAATACCTCTCGGGCTGGATAAGGCGCCCGTCAGGACGCGGTCTGCGGGGACGGATCGGGGCGGATGGTGCGCAAGCGGCACCGGGCTGTGAGCCGTGAAACAATCGGACTGGCTCACCGGTAACAACAGCGGGCAGGAGACACGGCACGATGCGCATCGGAGTACTCACCGCAGGCGGCGACTGCCCGGGCCTGAACGCAGTGATCCGGTCGGTCGTGCATCGGGCGGTCGTGCAGTACGGCGACGAGGTGATCGGCTTCGAGGACGGCTACCGCGGCCTGCTCGACGGCCACTACCGCACCCTCGACCTGGACGCCGTCAGCGGCATCCTGGCCCGCGGCGGCACCATCCTCGGCTCCTCCCGCCTGGAGCGCGACCGCCTGCGCGAGGCGTGCGAGAGCGGGGCCGACATGTTCCGCTCCTTCGGTATCGACGTGCTGATCCCGATCGGCGGCGAGGGCACGCTGACCGCGGCGCGGATGCTGTCGGACGCGGGCCTGCCCGTCGTCGGCGTCCCGAAGACGATCGACAACGACATCTCCTCCACCGACCGCACCTTCGGCTTCGACACCGCCGTCATGGTCGCCACCGAGGCGATGGACCGCCTGAAGACGACCGCCGAGTCGCACCAGCGGGTCATGGTGGTCGAGGTCATGGGCCGGCACGCGGGCTGGATCGCGCTGGAGTCCGGAATGGCGGCCGGCGCCCACGGCATCTGCCTGCCGGAGCGCCCCTTCGACCCGGCCGACCTGGTCAAGATGGTCGAGGAGCGCTTCGCCCGCGGCAAGAAGTTCGCGGTCGTCTGCGTCGCCGAGGGCGCGCACCCCGCCGAGGGCACCATGGACTACGGCAAGGGCGAGATCGACCAGTACGGCCACGAGCGCTTCCGGGGCATCGGCACGGCACTGGCGTTCGAGCTGGAGAGGCGGCTCGGCAAGGAGGCCAGGCCGGTCATCCTCGGCCACGTCCAGCGCGGCGGCACACCGACGGCGTACGACAGGGTGCTCGCGACCCGCTTCGGCTGGCATGCGATCGAGGCGGCGCACCGCGGGGAGTTCGGCAGGATGACCGCGCTGCGCGGCACCGAGGTGCTGATGGTGCCGCTGGCGGAGGCGGTGACCGAGCTCAAGACGGTACCGAAGGACCGCATGGACGAGGCCGAGTCGGTCTTCTAGGCGCGCCGGTCCCGCCTCCGGCGGAGCGTCCCTCGTGGCACGCGTCGCCCGGCGGGCGTTCTCCAGGAGACGTACTTCGGGTGGCGTTCGTCAGTAGGCGTTCGTCAGTAGGCGTTCCTCTCGACCGTCGACCAGAAGTTCTCGATGATGCGGTCGAGGTAGTCCCGGACGGCCTCGCTGGAGCCGGGCCCGGTGGACACGGTGCCCCAGCTGAGCGTGGTGACCGTCCGCCCCTGGTACTCGGCGTGCATCTCCTCCAGGACGTCCTCGAGGAGCGACCGCTCCAGCGGCAGAATCCTGCCGACGGGGCGGACGTACGCGTGCCATCGGGTGGTGACCGCGCCGCGCAGCAGCTCGGCGAGCTTGACGTCCCGGCCGGTCACGGTGACGAAGTCGGGCAGGGACAGGCCGAGCACCTCGGCGAGGGTGGTGGACTGGCGGTCGTTGCCGCGCCAGGTGCCGGTCTCCTCCATCCCGACATAGGTGAGCAGTTCGAGTCCCACGGCGCGGGCGACGTCCTCCGGTGTGAGCCCGCGTGCGAGGCGATGCTCCCGAAGGGTGCGCGGCCTGCCGCTGAGTTCGCCGGGGGAGCACCACAACACGCCTGCGAGCGCGGTGAGTTCGGGTGCGCTGGGAGCGACGATCGCCTGCTCCCAGGCCATCACGAGGTCGGGGGTCACGTAGGGCAGCCCGTACGAGGAGCGCATGCCGTACGCGACGTGCTCGGGCCCCATGCCGAGCGCTGTCCGCAGTCTGCGGGCGGCCGGGGCGTTGAACGGGGGGGTGGGCTTTTGGGCCTGCGGTCGGTGCACGCGCACAAGCTATGGGCGGGTCACGGTCGTGACTACGTTCTGTTCGGCCACACTCACGGATTGTGGGAATGTACGGTTTGAGCTGGGACGCGGTGGTCGCCGGAGCGGCTTCGGACTCCCTCGGGACCGTCCCGGAAGGAGTCGGCGGCCGCGCTCCGGATCGCCGACGTGGGAGTGACCGGGGAATATGCACGCGTATGTGCGCAAGCATCTGCACATGCCCGGCGCCTGCGGCAGGACCGGACACCGAGTGCCGGCACCGCATGGCCGGCGCGCCGGAAGACCGTGACGCGAGTAACTCGCGGCGCAATCCGAGCGCTCCGCGGCCCGGCCTCACCCCTTGACGGCCCCGCCCAGTGCGAAGCCCCCGCCGAGCCGCCGTGCCACGAGCACATACAGCAGGATCGCCGGTGTCGAGTAGATCACCGAGAAGGCGGCGAGCTGCCCGTACGCCACCATCCCCCGGTTCCCGAAGAACTCGTTGATGCTCACGGACGCGGGCATCTGATCCGGCGTCAGCAGCAGCATGAACGGGACGAAGAAGTTCCCCCACATCATCACGAACGAGAACACCGTCACCACGGCCACACCCGGGCCCATCAGGGGCAGCACGATCCGGACCAGTGACTGCAGTGACGAGGCCCCGTCGGTCCACGCCGCCTCCTCCAGCTCCTTCGGCACGCCGTCCATGAAGTTCTTCATCAGCCAGATGGCGAAGGGAAGTTGCGAGGCGGCGAAGAAGAAGACCGTGCCCTGCACCGTGTCGATCAGGTTCACCTGGACGAAGAGCGCGTACACCGGCACCATGATCGCCGTGATGGGCAGACTCGTCGCGAACAGGATCGTCAGCAGGAACGGCCGGTTCAGACGGGACCCGAAGCGGGACAGCGGATAGGCCGCGAGGGCCGCGCACACGACCGTCAGCAGCGTCCCCCCGCCGCACAGGACCAGGCTGTTCAGCAGCGGCGTGAAGGTGATGTCCGGCTTGAGGACCGCGTCGAAGTTGCCCGCTGTGATGCCGTCCGGTGCCTTCACCCGCAGGTCGGCGTGGGCGTCCACCGACGACAGCACCACCCACACCAGCGGAAGGGCGAAGCCGGCCGCCGCCACCAGCAGTCCGGCGTCCGCGGCCAGCCTCCGGCCGGTACGGCGCGATGGGAGCGTGGAGGCCATCTCAGACCTCCGTCCGTAGCAGCCGCATGTACACGACCGAGAACAGGGAGCCGACCAGCAGGAGCAGCAGGGCCACCGCCGTCCCGTATCCGATCATGGAGTTCTGGAACGCCTGCTCGTACATGAAGAGGGGGAGCGTCTGGCTGCGATGTCCCGGACCGCCCCTCGTCATCACCCAGATCAGTCCGAACACCGAGAGCGTCTGCAGGGTGTTGAGCATCAGGTTCGTGCCGATGGAACGGCGGATCATCGGCAGCGTGATGTGCCACAGCCGCCGCCATCCGCCCGCACCGTCCACCTCCGCCGCCTCCGTGATCTCCTGCGGGATCTCGGCCAGGGCCGCCGAGTACACCAGCATCGAGAACGCCGTCCCCCGCCACACGTTCGCGAACGACACCGCCAGGATCGGGAGGGTGAACAGCCAGTTCTGCCGCGGGAGATGGAGCCAGCCCAGCAGGGCGTTCAAGGTGCCCTCCCGGCGGAAGAAGGCGTAGAGCAGAAAGCCCGCGACCACCTCGGGCAGCACCCAGGCCGTGATCACGATTCCGCCCGTCAGGGTGCGGACGGGCCTCGACGCCCGCCGCATCAGCGAGGCCAGCGCCAGCCCCAGCGTGTTCTGGCCGACGAGCGACGACAGCACCGTGAACACCAGGGTCAGCCAGACGGCGTTGAGGAACTCCGCGTCTCCGAACGCCGTACGGAAGTTCGCCAGCCCCACGAACGAGGCATGAGCCTGGCCCGTGAGCTGCAGGTCCGTGAAGGCGATGTAGGCGCAGTACGCGATCGGGCCCGCCAGGAACAGCAGCAGAAGGGCCAGGGCGGGGGTGACGGGCAGCGCGCGGACCAGGGACCGGCGCAGGCCGCCCGGGCGCGGCACGGCCGGCCCCGCGCCGGGCGGGCGGGGCGGCGCCGGCTGCCGGGCCGCTGCCGTTCCGACGCTCACCTCTCGGTCACCTGGTTGCCGGTGGCCGCCTTGAGGGCGTCGTCGTACCCGCTCGCCGCCTCCTCCACGGACGCGTCACCCGTCGTCACGCTCTCCATGGCCTCCTGGATGGCCGTGGAGACCTTGGGGTACGCGGGGAACGCCGGCCGGTAGTGCGTGCTGCCGACCAGGTCCGTGAAGAACGCGATCCCGGGCTGCGCCTTCACGTACGACGGGTCCGACGCCACGTCCTTGCGCACCGCGATACCGGAGTTGGCGATGTACCACGTCCGGGCGTTCGCCTTGGTCTGCATGGCCCGGATGAACGTGAAGGCGAGGTCGGGGTGGGCCGCCTTCGCCGGGATGGACCAGGTCCAGCCGCCCGACATGCTCACCTTCCCCGGGGCCTGGCCGTGCTGGGTCGGCATGTACGCCAGGCCCAGTGCCTTCGACCACTGCGGCCATGCGTGGCCGCTGCCCGGCAGCCAGTCCTGGGGGAGCCAGGACCCGTCGAGGTCGATGGCCAGCTTGCCCTTGGGGAGCATCTCGCCGCGCACGATCGTCTGGATGTTGGGGTCGAGGGCCTGGGAGACGTCCGTGCCCAGCTTCTCCCGGTACACGGTGTGGAGGAAGCCGAGCGCGTCCTTGAAGCCCTGGCTCCTGGCGATCCACTTCTTCGACGACGCGTCGTACAGGGGGTCGGAGGTCCCGTCGCCCGTGCCGTAGAGGAGCATCTCGAAGCCCTGCATGGTGGCGGCCTCGCCGGCCGGCTTGCCCGTGTAGATGTTCAGGGGCGTGACGCCGGGAACCCTCCGTTTGACGGTGCGGGCGGCGGTGAGGATGTCGTCCCAGGTCCTGGGCTGCCAGTCGGCGGGAAGACCGGCCTTCGCGAAGATTCCCCTGTCGAACCAGAGCCCCCGGGTGTCGGTGCCGTCGGGGACACCGTACGTCCTGCCGTCCTCGGCCCTCGCGGCCGCCTTCGCGGTGTCGATGAACTGGTCCCAGTCCTTCCACCCGGCGAGGTACGGGTCCAGGGGCCGGAGATAGCCGCTGGTGATGTCCGAGTTGATGAGGAAGGTGTCCTCGTAGACCAGGTCGGGGGCGGTCTTGGGGGAGCGGAGCATCTGCTGGAGCTTGGTGTAGTACTCCGAGTCCGGGGCCTTGATGGGGACGAGCTCGACCTTCTTGCCGGGATTCTCCTTCTCGAACTGCTTCTTGATGCCGGCGAGGTAGTCGTCCATGACGTGGATCGAGTTGTCCGTCGACTGTTTGAAGGAGACCCGGACGGTGTTCGGGCCGCTGCCGGAACCGCTGCCGCAGGCGCTGAGCGCGGGAGCGGCCAGGGAGACGGCGACGAGGGCGGTGAGTACGGCAGTGGGGCGGAAGCGGGCGGCGGTGGGGCGCACGGGCACGACCTCCTACTGGCCTACGTCGTTGTGGCCGAGACGTCTGCCCCGTGAACGTAAGAGCAGTGGTCTAGTCAGGTCAATGCGTGTGCAGCACCGCGTTCGGTCATCGCGAAGGCGAAGCGCCCCCGGCCGGCCCCCGCACCCACCGGTACACCAACTCGGGCCGCCCCACCTGCCCGTAGAGCGGGCTCCGCGCGGCCCGCCCCGCCTCGACCAGGTGCTCCAGATAGCGGCGGGCCGTGATCCGGGAGATCCCCACCGCCTCGGCGACCCCGGCGGCCGTGAGCCCCTCCGCCGAGTCCCGCACCGCGCGGGTCACCCGCTCCAGCGTGGGCGCGCTCAGGCCCTTGGGCAGCGCCGCGGGGCCCGGCGCCCGCAACGCCGCGAGCGCCCGGTCCACCTCGTCCTGGCCGCTCGCCTCGCCCGCCGCCGCGCGGAACTCCGCGTACCGCACCAGCCGGTCCCGCAACGTCGCGAACGTGAACGGCTTGAGCACGTACTGCACCACACCCAGCGAGACGCCCTCCCGGACCACCGCCAGATCCCGCGCCGACGTCACCGCGATGACGTCGGCGTGATATCCGGCCGCCCGCAGTGACCGCGCCAGCTGCAGGCCGTGCACGTCCGGCAGATGCAGGTCCAGCAGGAGCAGGTCCACCGGGGCGCGGTCCAGCATCCGCCGCGCCTCCGCACCCGTGTGCGCCTTGCCGACCGCCGTGAAGCCCTGGACACGGCCGACGTACATCAGGTGCGCGTCCGCGGCGACCGGGTCGTCCTCCACCACGAGGACGCGGATGGGGCCGCTCATACGTCACCTCCGGACAGGGCCGCCCGGGCCCCCGGCGAGGCCGGCTCCACCGCGGGCAACGGCACCCGTGCCTCGAACCGCGCCCCGCCCCCGGCGGCCTCCGACACCGTCAGCGTGCCACGGTGGCGGCGCACCGTCTGCCGGACCAGGGCGAGGCCCAGACCGCGGCCGCCGGGGCCGGCCGCCGCCTTCGTCGACCAGCCGCGCTCGAACACCGCCTCCGCGTGCGCCGGGTCCACTCCGCCGCCCGTGTCGGACACCCGCAGGACCAGGTCCGCCCCCTCCGTGTACGCCGTCACGGTCACCCGGGCGCCCACCGAGCCCCGCGCCGCGTCCACCGCGTTGTCGATCAGGTTGCCGAGGATCGTCACCAGGTCCCGGGCCGGGAGCGAGGCGGGCAGCAGACCGTCGTCGATGCGGCTCTCCGGCGACACCACCAGCTCCACCCCCTGCTCGTGCGCCTGCGCCGCCTTGCCGAGCAGCAGGGCCGCCAGCACCGGCTCGTTGACCGCCGCGACCACCTGGTCCGTCAGGGCCTGCGCCAGCTCCAGTTCGGCCGTGGCGAAGCCGGCGGCCTCCTCCGCCCGGCCCAGTTCGATCAGGGAGACCACGGTGTGCAGCCGGTTCGCCGCCTCGTGCGCCTGCGAGCGCAGCGCCTGGGTGAAGCCGCGCTCCGAGTCCAACTCACCCATCACCGACTGCAGCTCGGTCACGTCCCGGAGAGTGACCACGGTGCCCCGGCGCTCGCCGCCGGAGACGGGGGAGGTGTTGACCACCAGGACGCGGGTCGCCGTGAGGTGCACCTCGTCCACCCGGGGCTCGGAGGCCAGCAGTGTGCCCGTCAGCGGTGCCGGCAGTCCCAGGTCCGCCACCGAGCGGCCCACCACCTCGCCGGTCACGCCCAGCAGTTCCCTGCCACCGTCGTTGATCAGTGCCACCCGGTAGTGGCCGTCGAGCATGAGCAGGCCCTCGCGCACGGCGTGCAGCGCGGCCTGGTGGTAGTCGTGCATGCGGCTGAGCTCCGTCGCGTTCATGCCGTGCGTGGAGCGGCGCAGTCTGGCGTTGATCACATAGGTGCCGATGCCGCCCAGGACCAGCGCGCCGCCCGCGACGCCGGCCATGGCCGTCACCTGGTCCTGGAGCCGGGCCGAGACCGTCCGGACCTTGATGCCCGCGCTCACGAGGCCGACGATCCGGCCGCCGTCCCGGATGGGCGTGACCGCGCGGACGGAGGGCCCCAGCGTGCCGGTGTACGTCTCGGTGAACGACTCGCCCCTGAGCGCCTGGGCGGTGTGGCCGAGGAAGTGCTCGCCGATCCGTTCGGGATGGGGGTGGGTCCAGCGGATGCCCCGCGGGTCCATGATCGTGACGAAGTCCACGCCCGTGTGCCGCTGCACCGCGGTGGCGTACGGCTGGAGCGTCCGCGTCGGGTCCGGGGTGCGGATGGCCTCACGGACCGACGGGGCGTCCGCGACCGAGCGGGCCACCGCCATCGTCTGGCGGACGGCCGCGTCCTCGGCCTGACGGCGGTCGCTGAGATACGAGAAGAGGGCGTACCCGGCGACGAGCACCGCGATCAGCACGGCCTGCATCGCGAAGAGCTGGCCGGCGAGACTGCGGGGTCTCGGGAGACGGGGTGCGCGCATGCGTTCAGTCTGCCTCGGCGTATAAGCGTGAACTAAATGAACGGAAGGGTGACCGCCCTCACAGGGCGGGAGATAGTCACCGCATCCCCCGGACGTGAGCCGCACGCCGGACGATCCGACGACGTCGTCGAGGAGGGCAGCCGTGGCCAGCACATCCCGAACGGCACCTGCCGCGCCCGCAGCCAAGCGGGACCGCACCCACTATCTCTACATCGCGGTCATCGTCGCGGTGGCCTGCGGCATCGCCGTGGGCCTGATCGCGCCCGACGTCGCGGTCGAACTCAAGCCCCTGGGCACGGGCTTTGTGAACCTGATCAAGATGATGATCTCGCCGATCATCTTCTGCACGATCGTGCTGGGCATCGGCTCGGTGCGCAAGGCCGCCAAGGTCGGTGCCGTCGGCGGCATAGCGCTCGGCTACTTCCTGGCGATGTCCCTGGTCGCGCTGAGCATCGGCCTGGTCGTCGGGAACGTCCTGCACCCCGGTGAGGGCCTCCATCTGACGAACGCGATCAAGCAGGCGGGGCACGACCAGGTGTCGCCCGACGCGCTGCCGCCGGTCGACTTCGTGCTCTCGATCATCCCGACGACCTTCGTCTCCGCCTTCACCGAGGGCCAGGTCCTGCAGACCCTGCTCGTCGCGCTCCTCGCGGGCTTCGCGCTGCAGGCGATGGGCTCGGCGGGCACGCCGGTGCTGCGCGGCATCGAGCACATCCAGCGCCTTGTGTTCCGTGTCCTCGCCATGGTGATGTGGGCCGCGCCGATCGGTGCCTTCGGCGCGATCGCCGCCGTCGTCGGCTCGGCCGGCGTGGACGCGCTCAAGAGTCTCGCCGTGCTGATGTTCGGCTTCTACGTGACGTGCTTCCTGTTCGTCTTCGTCGTGCTCGGGGTGCTGCTGCGCATGGTCGCGGGCGTCAACGTCCTGACGCTGCTGAGGTATCTGGGCCGTGAGTTCCTGCTGATCCTGTCCACCTCTTCCTCCGAGTCCGCCCTGCCGCGGCTGATCGCGAAGATGGAGCACCTGGGTGTCAGCAAGCCGGTGGTCGGCATCACCGTCCCGACCGGCTACTCCTTCAACCTGGACGGCACCATGATCTACATGACCATGGCGTCGCTCTACATCGCCGACGCGCTGGGCACCCCGATGTCCGTCGGCGAGCAGATCCCGCTGCTGCTCTTCCTGCTCGTCGCCTCCAAGGGCGCGGCGGGCGTCAGCGGCGCCGGCCTCGCCACGCTGGCCGGCGGCCTGCAGTCGCACAAGCCCGCGCTGGTCGACGGCGTCGGCCTGATCGTCGGCATCGACCGCTTCATGAGCGAGGCGCGTGCCCTGACCAACTTCGCGGGCAACGCGGTGGCCACCGTCCTGGTCGGCACCTGGACGAAGGAGATCGACCAGGAGCGGGTGCGGCAGGTACTCGCCGGGCAGCTGCCCTTCGACGAGACCACCCTGCTGGACGAGGACACCGCTCCGGCCGGGGTGCCGGGGCAGGGCGGCGAGAAGGAACTGGCCACGGCCTGACCCCACGCCCCCCGCGTCCCCCGGGCGGCCGGGCCCCTCCCCCGTGGGCCCGGCCGCCCGGGTCCCGCCGCCTCCCCGGCTGCGGGGTACTGTGCACCGCGGACCGGGGGTACGGGGACGCGGCGCCGGCGGAACGGTCCGGGCTCCGGTGCAACCCGCGCCCCCCGCACCCACGTCTCGTAGGACATCGCACACTCCGCCGTGCCGAGCGACCGGCACGGCACCCGCAGCAGGAGGCACGGGGGCTATGACGATCGACTGGGACCGGCGCACCTGTGCGCGCCGCGGGCATGTGACCTACGCGCCGGACGACCCCCGGCTGCGGGTGCGGCTGCACGCCGAGACGGCGCTCGGGGAGGTGTGGCGCTGCCTGCGCTGCGGCGACTTCGTGCTCGGTGAGCCGCACGGCTCAGGACCGGCCGCCGAGGCGCCGCTCGTGCCGCGCGGCAAGGTGCTGCGCGACCTGTTCGTCCTGCGCTTCCTGGCGATCGAGCGGGCCGTGCGCGGTGTGTTCATCGTGCTGGTCGCGGTGGCCGTGTGGAGGTTCAGCAACAGCCAGGACGCGGTGCGGCGGCTGTTCAACGAGTACCTGGACGTGTTCCGGCCGGTCTTCCGGCACTTCCACTACGACCTCGATCACTCGCCCGTGGTCGGCACCCTCCAGAAGTCCTTCGGCTACCGGCACTCCACGCTCGTCCTGGTCGCCTCCCTGCTGCTGGCGTACGCGCTGGTCGAGCTGGTCGAGGCCGGCGGGCTGTGGTACGCCAAGCGCTGGGCGGAGTACCTCACGGTCGTCGCCACCGCGGCCTTCCTCCCCCTGGAGGTGTACGAGCTGACGGACCACGTCAGCCCGGTGAAGATCGCCACCCTGGTCCTCAACATCCTCGCCGTCCTCTACATCGCCCTCACCAAGCGGCTGTTCGGGCTGCGCGGCGGGCGGAAGGCGTTCGACGCGGAGCGGCGCAGCGCGTCACTGCTGGAGGTGGAGGAGTCGGCGGGCGTCCTGGTCGCCTCCTGAGCCGTACGCCTCCCGGAGGAACGGCGGGCCGAGGGCACGCCTAGGACGACTCGGCCGCGTACCGCCAGAAGTCCCGCATCAGGGCGGTCGGCGTCGGGTTCTCCATCGCGCGCTGGGTGAGCAGTACCGCGATCGTGCGGGTGGCCGCGACGACGTGCGCGGTGGTGCCGGTGCCGCCGACCCAGCCGTAGCGGCCGGGGACGATGCCGGGGGTGGTGGCGACGACGTCGACGGATCCTCCGTACCCCCAGCCCTGCCCTTCCAGGAACAGGGCGCCGATCTCGCGCTGTGCCGGGGTGAGGTGGTCGGTGGTCATCCGGCGCACCGACTGCTCGGACAGCACCCGGCGGCCGTCGGACGCCGTTCCGCCGGCCACCAGCATCCGGCCGAACGCCAGCCAGTCGCCGGCGGTGGCGACGAGACCGCCACCGCCGGACGGGAACGCGGGGATGCTGCTCCAGGCGCCGTCCGGGGTGTCGGTGACCTCCAGCCCGCCGTTGCCGTCGGGGCGGTAGGCGGTGGTGAACCGGTGGCGCCGGGCGGCCGGCACCTCGAAGGCCGTGTCGGCCATGCCGAGGGGTTCGAGGATCCGCTCGGCCAGGACCTCGGGGAGCGGACGGCCGGTCGCGCGGGAGATCAGGACGCCCTGGAGGTCGGAGCAGGTGCCGTAGAGCCATGCCTCGCCGGGCTGGTACAGCAGCGGGAGGCGGGCCAGCTCGGCCACCCAGGTGTCGGGGTCGGGGAGATCACGGGGGGCGCGTCCGTCCTTCTGCACGGTGAACAGCGCCTGGACCTGGGGGAGGGAGAAGTCGGAGGGGAAGCCGTATCCGGCGCGGGAGGTCAGCAGGTCCTGCACGACGATGGGCCGGGCGGCGGGCACCACGTCGTCGAGGGGACTGGAGGGGGTGCGGACCACGGCCGGCTCGGCCAGCTCGGGCAGCCAGGAGGCGATGGGGGAGCCGAGGGCGAGCGTGCCGTCCTCGACGAGGGTCATGACGGCGGCGGCCACGATGGGCTTGGTGATCGAGGCGATGCGGAAGATGGCGTCCGGGGACATCGGGGCGGTACCGGCGGTGTCGAGGAAGCCGACCGCCGCGGTCTCGGTGCGGCCGTGGTGGTCGACCAGGCCCACGGCGCCCGGGGCCCAGCCCTGGGCGATGTGTTTCTGGAGGAGGTGGTGGAGGGTGGTCATGAGTCCGTCCGTCCTCGGCGAGTGCTGTCGAAGACGAGACTGCCGGGCAGGGGCTGGTTCATCGGTGAGGCACGAGCGTGCGCGGCGGGGATCCGCCGGCCGGCCGCCGGTGCCGTCCGCCCCGGGCGCGGCGGACGCCGCCGCAGCCGCCGTTGCCTTGACGCCGGGGTCAAGGATTACGGTCGTGGTCATGCGAATCGGCGAGCTGGCGGCGCGGGCCGGGACCACCACGCGGACCCTGCGGTACTACGAGTCGCGGGGGCTGCTGCCCGCGCGGCGCACCGGCAACGGGTACCGCACGTACGACGAGTGCGATCTGAAGCTGCTGCGGCAGATCCGGACGCTGCAGGACTTCGGGTTCGGCCTGGAGGAGACGCGCCCCTTCGTGGAGTGTCTGCAGGCCGGGCACCCGGAGGGTGACTCATGCCCGGCGTCGCTCGCGGTCTACCGGCGCAAGCTGGACGAACTCGACGCGCTGATCGGGGAGTTGCGGGCCGTGCGGGCGAAGATCGGCGCACAGCTGGTGAAGGCGCTGGAAGCGCCCCCGGCCGGGGGGCGGACGCCGGCGGCCGAGACGGGGGTTCCGGGCGGTCCGGAACCGATGTGCGAGCTGGGAGGGCGGCAGTGGTGATCAAGGTGGCGGGCGTGACGGCGGTGACCGACGCGGACTTCGAGAGGGAGGTGCTCGCGGCCGAGGGGCCCGTGCTGGTGGAGTTCACCGCGGACTGGTGCCCGCCGTGCCGGCAGATGGGGCCGGTGCTCGCCGGCCTCGCCGCGCAGGAGGCGGGCCGGCTGAAGGTGGTCCAGCTGGACGTGGACACGAACCCGGTCACGACGAACGCGTACAAGGTGCTGTCGATGCCCACGTTCATGGTCTTCTGCGGCGGTGAGCCCGTGAAGGCGATGGTGGGGGCGCGGCCGGGGCGGCGGCTGCGTGAGGAACTGTCCGACGTCCTCTGACACCTGACGCCACCGGTGAACGAAGAAATCCCCCGAGCAATTGCGCTCGGGGGATTTTCCTGCGTATATTCAATGGTTCGCGATTTCAATGGAATTGAGTCGCAGTCAAGTCAGTGAGCACAGTGTATCCGGGCAGGAGCGGAATTGTCAAACAGGGGCTCAGACACAGAGAGCACCACGGGATGTGCCGACGATGAATTGCGGCATGAACAGGAATTCATCGACGGGCTGTACGCGCGCGTCGACGCACTGCGCGGTGACACCGAGACCTCCGTCGCGGACGCGCTGGCGCAGGGCCACACGCCCCTGCAGGCCCGGCTGGAACGGGACGTCCTCGTCGCCGAACGCTCGGGGCTGCTGGCGGCGCTGAACGCGGTGGACGGTTCGCTCTGCTTCGGCCGTATCGACCTCGCCTCCGGGCACGGCCACCACATCGGCCGCATCGGACTGCGCGCCGACGACACGGACCGCACCCCGATCCTGATCGACTGGCGCGCCGCGGTCGCCCGCCCCTTCTACCTGGCCACCGGCCACACCCCGATGGGGCTCAGGAGGCGCCGGCACATCTCCACCGACGGGCGCCGGGTCACGGCCCTGCACGACGAGATCCTCGACCTGGGCGACCGCGAACGCACCGGCCATGAGGACCCGTCCGGTGACGCCGTGCTGCTCGCCGCGCTGAACTCGGCCCGCACCGGCCGGATGGGCGACATCGTGCGGACCATCCAGGCCGACCAGGACCGCATCATCCGCGCGCCCCACCGGGGAGTGCTGGTGGTGGAGGGCGGCCCGGGCACCGGGAAGACGGCGGTCGCGCTGCACCGCGCGGCCTACCTCCTGTACGAACACCGGGAGCTGCTGGCCCGCCGCGCCGTACTGATCGTCGGGCCTAACCCGGCGTTCCTCGGCTACATCGGCGAGGTGCTGCCCTCGCTCGGCGAGACGGGGGTGCTGCTGGCCACCGTCGGCGAACTGTTCCCCGGCGTGCGGGCCACCGCGGCCGACACACCCGAGGCGGCCGCGGTGAAGGGCCGCGCCGGGATGGCGGACGTGCTCGCCCGTGTCGTGCGCGACCGGCAGGCCCTGCCCGACCCCGTGATCGCCATCGAGCACGACCGGGACGTCCTGCTGCTCGACGACGGCCTGGTGAACGTCGCCCGCGAGCGCACCCGCGCGGCGAAGCTGCCGCACAACGAGGCCCGCGAGCACTTCGAGGGCCACATCCTCAACACGCTGACGGACATGGTCGCGGAGCGGATCGGAACCGACCCGTACGACGGCTCGAACCTCCTCGACGCGAGCGACCTGACCCAGATCCGCGACGAGCTGGCCGAGAACCCCGGCGTCTGGTCGGCGATCGACCTGCTGTGGCCGCGGCTGACGCCGCAGCGGCTGGTCGCGGACTTCCTCGCCCACCCGGAGGGCTATGTGTCCGACGAGGACGCGGCCGCCGTCCGCCGCCCGGTCACGCGCGCCTGGACCACGGCCGACGTGCCGCTGCTCGACGAGGCGGCGGAACTGCTCGGGGAGGACGACCGGGCGGCGCGCGCCCACGCCGCACGCGAGCGCGAGGCGCGGGTGTCGTACGCGCAGGGCGTGCTGGACGTGTCGTACGCCTCGCGCACCTACGAGTTCGAGGACAAGGAGGACGGCGATCCCGACGCCTCCGAGGTGCTGTCCGCGCACGACATCATCGACGCGGAGCGGTTCGCCGAGCGGCAGGAGGAGGCGGACCACCGCAGCACCGCCGAGCGCGCCGCGGCCGACCGCACCTGGGCGTTCGGGCACATCATCGTCGACGAGGCGCAGGAGTTGTCGCCCATGGCGTGGCGGCTGCTGATGCGGCGCAGCCCGACC
Organism: Streptomyces sp. PSU-S4-23; assembly: GCF_055632315.1. Taxonomy (NCBI): domain Bacteria; kingdom Bacillati; phylum Actinomycetota; class Actinomycetes; order Kitasatosporales; family Streptomycetaceae; genus Streptomyces; species Streptomyces sp. PSU-S4-23. The sequence continues at coordinate 6,093,646 of NZ_JBVMUU010000002.1, forward strand.
CGCTCGATGACCCTGGTGGGGGACCCGGCGCAGACGGCCGAGGCCGGCGGCGTCGGCTCGTGGTCCGAGATCCTCCAGCCGTACGTCGGGGACCGCTGGGAGCACACCCGCCTCGGCGTCAACTACCGCACCCCGTCCGAGATCATGGACGTGGCCGCGGCCGTGGTCCGCGCGGTGGACCCCGGTTTCGACCCCCCGCGTTCCGTGCGGTCCACGGGTGTGCGGCCCTGGGGGCGTGCCACCGGCGACCTGCCCGGCGCGGTGGCCGAGGCGGTCCGGGAGATGACCCCCGCCGAGGGACGGCTCGCGGTGATCGCCCCGCGCGCTCTGCACCGCTCCCTGGCCGCGCGGCTGGAGGGGGTGACGGCGGGCGCGGAGCCGGACCTGACCCGGAGTGTCGTCCTGCTCGACCCGCGCCAGTCCAAGGGCCTGGAGTTCGACTCCGTTCTGGTGGTGGAGCCCGGGCGCTACGGGACGAGCGATCTCTACGTGGCACTGACGCGGGCCACCCAGCGGCTGGGCGTGGTGTACGCCGGAAAACCGCCGAAGGCCCTGGCGGAGGCGCTGTCGCCGTCCTGAGGTGCGCGGACATCACCGAGCCGTAACGTTCGCCCCGTGGTCACCGCCTGTGCACGGCCGGTGCGGTATGCGTGTCGGTATGGAAGCCCAACCGTACGCGACCGCGCCGGCCGGCAGCGCGACGCTCGCCTCGCTGCCGGTGCAGCCGCTGCTGACCTCGGAGTTCGACGTCGACCCCGGCGGCGTCTACGCGCGGCTGCGGCGCATGTACGGTCCGGTGGCCCCGGTCGCGCTGATGGGTGTTCCCGTGTGGCTGGTGCTCGACTACCGCGAGGTGGTGGAGGTCCTGCGCAACGACGACCAGTGGCGGCGGGACGTCCGGTACTGGCGGGCACGGGCGGAGGGGCTGCTGCCGGCGGACTGGCCGCTGCTGGCGGGCTACGAGGTCCGCCAGACCATGTTCATGGACGGCGACGAGCACCAGGCCGCCCGCCGGACCCACCATTCGGCGCTGCGCCCCTTCCAGGACGGCCACACGCCCCAGGGGTGGGAGCTGCGGGCGGCGGTCGCCCGGTACGCGGACGAGCTGATCGCCCTGCTGGGCGCCGAATCGGGGACCGCGGGGTTCGCGGACCTGGGGGCGCAGTACACGAGGCCGCTGCTGCTGATGGTGACGACCCGGCTGTTCGGATGCCCCGAGGAACTGGGCGATGAACTTGTCATGGACCTGTGGCGGATGCTGGACGGCGGGCCGGACGCCGGGGCGGCCACCGCGCGCGCGGCGGCGGTCATGACCCGGCTGGCCGCGCACCGCAGGGCGCGGCCCGGCGACGACCTGACCTCGTACATGCTGCTCGCCGACCCCGGCCTGTCCGACGAGCAGCTGGGCCGGGAGCTGTTCATGAACGCGGTGTACCTGAACGACATCACCGGCAACATGGTGCTCAACACCCTGCTGGAGGTGTTGCGGGGCAACGCCACGGTCCGGCGCAGCCTGTCGGCAGGGCAGCTCGGTGAGGCCGTGAACCGGGCGGCGCTGATCAATCCGCCGGTGGCCAACATGTGCTTCCGGTTCGCGGCGCGGGACGTGCGGCTGGGCGACTTCTGGATCCGGGCGGGCGACGCCGTCTCGCCGTCGGCCGCGGCCGCCCACCGGGACCTGATGGCGCTCGACTCCTCCCACCTCGTCGAGTCGACGATCAGCACGCGGGCGCATCTGGGCTGGGGCGCGGGGCAGCACCAGTGCCCGAGCGCGGCACGCGAACTGGGCGGCATGATCGTGTCGACGGCGGTGGGCCGTGTCTTCGAGCACTTCGCCCGGGCGGAACCGACCCTGCCGCCGGACCAGTTGCCGTGGCGGGCGGGGCCGGTGGTGCGCGGGCTGCGGCTGCTGCCGGTGCGGTACGAACTGAAGGCGAAGCCACCCGGCCCCTGGGGTGAGGGCACCCCTCGGTCGCCGGACGCGCCACACGGCGCCGGCCGCCCGGTCAGGGGGCTGCTCGCGGCCCTGCGCAGGCTGATGTCCGGTGGCCGGTGAGGCGTGCGGGCCGGTGACGCGCCGCGCCGGCGCGGGGGACACCCCGCGGATCACCGGGTGCCGCCGTCCGTGCCGAGACGCTGGGGCTGGGCCCCGTCCACCTGCGGCAGCGCGTCGATCACACTGCGCAGATGCCTCCGGACGGCGGCCTCGGCGGCTTCGGGGTCCCCTTCGCAGAGCGCCTCGATGATCTCCAGGTGCTGCGGCAGGGACACGGTGGGCCGACCCGGGTGCATGGCCAGCCGGAACTGATGGCGGACGTTCTGGCCGCGTAGCCGCTCCAGCACGGTGCGGGCGGTGTTCTGGCCGCTGATGGTGAGGATCAGCGTGTGGAGCCGCCTGTTGAGGTCGGAGTACCCGAGCACGTCCCCGCCCGCCACCGCCTCCCGCATCCCGGCGCCGATCTCCCGGAGGGTGCGGCGGTCGTCCTCGGTGGCGTGCTCGGCGGCCTTCGCCGCGCACAGTCCTTCCAGGGCCATGCGGACCTCGGTGATCTCGACGGCTTCCGGGAGGGACACGGCGCGGACGCGCGCACCGCGGTTCTGGATGCGCTCGACCAGGCCCTCGCTGGCCAGTTGCACCAGCGCGTTGCGGACCCCGGCGCGGCTGGCGCCGAACTGCTCCGACAGTTCCGACTCCACGAGCCGCTGGTTGGGCGCGAACTCGCCACCCGTGATGGCGTCGCGGATCGCGTCGACGACCGGCGGCCGGTCGGCGGTACCTGCGCTCACTGCTGCCACTGCTCACACCTCACCGGGCGGCCGGGGTGCCGCCGTCCGGCACGACCTGCTCACTGACCCCGCTCCCGGGACGTCCCGGGCGACGGCCGTGGTCGGCACCGGCGGGGTCATCGGATGGCTCTCCATGTCATGGCGAGGACCCTAGGGAGCGCCGCAAGGATCGTCAACAATTTCTTCAGCAACTATGTTGCGCACTTATTGCGACAATCTTGCGGGCAACCTATGCTCCGGCAGGCGACCTGCCCGACGGGCGGGGCGGGCGCGTCCGCCTCCGGCTCGCACGGGCCGCCGGGGCGGCCGGGTCCCGCTGCGGGAAGGGCGGGAGAAGGCGCCCATGACAACTGCGGTCTCGGCGTTGACCCGTCCCGGGAGCGCCCGTACGTTCACGCAACGAATAAAAGTTCATTCCGCGCACACTGTGAAGAGGTAACGCCCATGCGTCGACTGCTAGCCGGGATTGCCGCCTCCGTGGTGTTGGCTTCCGCCACCACGGGCTGCGGCTCCTCCACCACGGACGACACCGCGAAGAGCGGCGGCAGAACCAGCGTCAAGGTCGGGGTCATCCCGATCATCGACGTGGCACCGATCTATCTCGGCAAGGAGAAGGGCTTCTTCAGCAAGCAGGGAATCGACCTGACCCTGGAGAGCGGCCAGGGCGGCGCCGCCATCGTGCCGGGCGTGGTCAGCGGCCAGTTCCAGTTCGGCTTCAGCAATGTGACGTCGCTGATGCTGGCGCAGAGCAAGGGCGTGCCGCTCAAGGGCGTGGCCAACGGCGTCAACTCCACCGACAAGCAGGGCGCCGACTTCGGCGCCCTCGTCGTCAAGAAGGACAGCCCGATCAAGTCGGCCAAGGACCTCGCCGGCAAGAAGGTCTCGGTCAACACCCTGAAGAACATCGGTGACACGACCACCCGGGAGTCGGTCCGCAAGGCCGGCGGCGACCCGGGCTCCGTCAAGTTCGTCGAGCTCGCCTTCCCCCAGATGCCCGCAGCCCTGGAGGCCGGCCAGATCGACGCGGCCTGGGTCGTCGAACCCACGCTCTCCCTGATCAAGAGCAAGGGCGGCCGGGTCATCGCCTCCCCCTTCGTCGACACCTCACCGGTCCTCACGGTGGCGCTCTACTTCACCTCCACGAAGCTCGCACAGCAGAACCCCGGCCTGGTCAAGAAGTTCCAGACCGCGATGAACGAGTCCCTGGAGTACGCCGACACCCACCCCGACGAGGTCCGGCAGATCCTCACCACCTACACGAAGATCGACGCGGCGACGGCGAAGTCGCTGATCCTTCCCACCTGGCCGCAGAAGCCCAACCGCGCCTCGCTGGCCATCCTGGCCAAACTCGCCGAGAAGGACGGGCTCTTCGACACCGCTCCGGACCTGGACAGGCTGCTGCCGTGACGTCGGACCGTGACACTGCCAGCGGAGCCGGCCTCGCGGCCGTCTCCGCGCCGGCGGCGGAAGAACCCACCCGCCCCGGGAACCCGCGGGGCACCCATGCGGTGCTCGGCCTGGCCGGCCTGGCCGGCCTGCTGACAGTGGTGGAGGCGATGCCGAGGCTGGGTGCGGTCTCCTCGGACTACCTGCCGCCGACGAGCCGGATCGCCCGGGCCCTCGTCGACGAACTGGCGGACGGCGCCTTCTGGACGGCGCTCGGCGACACCCTCCTCAGCTGGGCCGTCGGCCTGACGATCGCCGTGGTCGGCGGCGTCGTCGCGGGGTTCGTCATCGCGACGGTGCCGTTCCTGCGCGCCGCCACGGCATCCACCATCGAGTTCCTCCGGCCGATCCCCTCGGTCGCGCTGATCCCGCTCGCCGTGCTCCTGTACGGCACCGACATCCGCTCGGCGCTGCTCCTCGTGGTCTACGCCTCGTTCTGGCAGGTCCTCGTCCAGGTGCTCTACGGGGCGGGGGACGTCGACCCGGTCGCCGAGGAGACGGCCCGCAGCTACGGGCTGGGCACCTGGGCACGGCTGCGGTACGTCCTGTGGCCGACCTCCCTGCCCTACGTGATGACCGGCGTGCGACTGGCGGCGGCGGTCGCCCTGGTACTCGCCATCAGCGCCGAACTCATCATCGGCGCCCCCGGCCTGGGCGCCCGTATCGCCATCGCGCAGGCATCCAACGCCGTGCCCGCCATGTACGCGCTGGTCGCCGTGACCGGCCTGCTCGGGGTCCTGATCAATCTGGCGGCCCGGGCGGTCGAACGGCACACGCTCGCCTGGCACCAGTCGGTCCGCGGGGAGGAGGCGGTATGAGCCGGATCATCCGTCAACTGCTGCTGATCGTGGCGCTGCCCGCCGTGCTGGTGGCCGTGTGGTGGTACAGCACCGAGGACAGCCAGAGCTTCTACGTGCCGCCGCTGCGCACCATCCTGACCACCTTCGGCACGCTGTGGACGGGCGACCGGCTGGCGACCGACGTGCTGCCCAGCGTGCTGCGGCTGGCCGGCGGATACCTCTCGGCCGTCGTCGTCGGTGTGGCGCTGGGCGTGGTCATCGGCTCCTACCGGCGGGTGCGCGCCGTGCTCGAACCCGTCCTGGAGTTCCTGAGGGCCGTCCCGCCCCCGGTCCTGGTACCGGTGATCATGCTCTTCGCCGGCATAGGCAACGGCATGAAGGTCGTCGTCATCCTCTCCGGCTGCGTCTGGCCGATCCTGCTCAACGCGGTGGAAGGCGTGCGAGCGGTGGACGGCGTCCTGTCGGAGAGCGCCCGCTCGTACGGCATCACCGGAGCCGCCCGACTGCGCCACCTGGTCCTGCCGTCGGCGGGACCGCAGATCTTCGCCGGTCTGAGGCAGGCCCTGTCGATCGGCATCATCCTGATGGTGATCAGCGAGATGTTCGCGGCCAGCAACGGCCTCGGGTTCGACGTGGTGCAGTTCCAGCGCAGCTTCGCGATCCCGGAGATGTGGAGCGGCATCCTCCTGCTGGGCCTGCTCGGCTTCCTGCTGTCCATGCTGTTCCAGCTGGTCGAGAGCCGGGCCCTGGCCTGGTACCGCGGCCTGCGCCGCAGCCGGCGCTCCTCGTGACACACAACGCCTGCCGGAAAGGAATCCCGCAGATGCTCGACGTTCGAGGCCTGAAGAAGGTGTACGAGGGACGGGAGCGGCGCATCGAAGCGGTCCGCGACCTGACGTTCTCGCTGGACTCCGGCGACCTCGTCTGCCTCGTCGGCCCGTCCGGCTGCGGCAAGACGACCCTGCTCAAGTGCATCGCCGGCCTGCTCGCACCCACATCGGGCGAGGTGCTCCTGCACGGCAGGCCCGTCACCGGGCCACCGCCGGGCATGGCCGTGGTCTTCCAGGAGTACGGCCGCAGCCTGTTCCCCTGGATGAGCGTGCGCGACAACGTGGAACTGCCGCTCAAGCAGAAGAAGCTGCCGAAGGACCGCCGCCGTGCGCTCGTCGGCCGCGCGCTGGAGGCGGTGGGGCTCGCGGACGCCCACGACGCCTACCCGTGGCAGCTGTCCGGCGGCATGCAGCAACGGGTGGCGATAGCCCGGGCGGTGGCCTACGAGCCCGAGGTCCTGCTCATGGACGAGCCGTTCGCCGCGGTCGACGCACAGACCCGCGCCGACCTGGAGGACCTGATCCGTGACCTGTGGCACAAGCTCGGTGTGACGATCCTGTTCATCACCCACGACATCGACGAGGCCGTCTACCTGGGCCAGCGGGTCGTTGTCCTGTCGTCGTCGCCGACGGTCGTGCAGGAGCAACTGGACATCGACCTGCCCGACGAGCGCGATCAGCTGCACACCCGGGCCGACCCCCGTTTCACCGAGCTGCGCACCCATGTGTGGGAGCAGATCCAGGCCGCGAAACGAGGCGCGGCCGCAGCGTCGGCGGGGCCGTCGCCGCGGCAGGCCGCCCAGGACGCGGAAGTGGGCGCGGAGGCGGGCTGAGGCCGCACCCGGCCTTCCGGAGGCCGGACGAACGCCCGGCAGGCAGAAGCCCCACCGCCCCAAGTCCGCCGCTCGGTTCAGGCCGGGCGGAGCCAGAGGGTGGCGAGTGGGGGCAGGGTGAGGCGGATGCTTGCCGGGTGGCCGTGCCAGGGGGTGGGTTCGGGTTTGAGGGGGTCGGGGTTGTGGACGTCGCTGCCGCCGTAGGCGGCGCTGTCGGTGTTGAGGACCTCGTGCCAGGCGGGGACGTCGTCGGGGACGCCGAGGCGGTAGTCGTCGCGGACGACCGGGGAGAAGTGGCAGACGGCCAGCAGGGGGGTGCCGTGGGCGTCGAGGCGCAGGAAGGCGAGGACGTTGTCGTCGGCGGCGTCGGTGACCACCCAGTGGAAGCCGGAGGGGTGGGTGTCGCGTTGCCACAGGGCGGGGGTGTGGCGGTAGACGGTGTTCAGGTCGCGGACGAGGTCGCGCACGCGGCAGTGGTCGGGTGCGGCGGGGTAGGCGGGGTCCAGCAGCCACCAGTCGGGGCCGTGGGCTTCGGACCATTCGGCTCCCTGGGCGAACTCCTGGCCCATGAAAAGGAGTTGTTTGCCGGGGTGGGCCCACATGTAGCCGAGGTAGGCGCGGTGGTTGGCGCGTTGCTGCCACCAGTCGCCGGGCATCTTGGAGACGAGGGAGCGTTTGCCGTGGACGACCTCGTCGTGGGAGACGGGCAGGACGTAGTTCTCGCTGTAGGCGTACACCATCGAGAACGTCATCTCGTCGTGGTGGTACCTGCGGTGCACCGGCTCGTGGCTCATGTAGCGCAGCGAGTCGTGCATCCAGCCCATGTTCCACTTCAGGCCGAAGCCGAGCCCGCCGAAGCCGCTCGGGCCCCGGTGGTGCGTGGCGCGGGTGACGCCGTCCCAGGCCGTGGACTCCTCGGCGATGGTCACGACGCCCGGCGCCCGGCGGTACACGGTGGCGTTCATCTCCTGCAGGAAGGCGACCGCGTCCAGGTTCTCCCGGCCACCGCGGTCGTTGGGGCGCCACTGGCCCGGCTCGCGTGAGTAGTCGAGGTAGAGCATGGAGGCCACCGCGTCCACCCGCAGACCGTCGATGTGGAACTCCTCGCACCAGTACACGGCGTTGGCGACGAGGAAGTTGCGCACCTCGCGCCGCCCGAAGTCGAACTCCAGCGTTCCCCAGTCGGGGTGCGCGGCGCGCTGCGGGTCCGCGTGCTCGTACAGGGGGCGGCCGTCGAACTCCGCCAGCGCCCACGCGTCGCGCGGGAAGTGGGCCGGCACCCAGTCCATCAGCACGCCGATGCCGGCCCGGTGCAGGGCGTCGACGAGGTACCTGAAGTCATCGGGGGTGCCCAGGCGGGCGGTGGGCGCGTAGAAGCCGGTGACCTGGTAGCCCCAGGAGCCGCCGAAGGGGTGCTCGGCGACCGGCATCAGCTCCACGTGGGTGAAGCCCAGGTCGCGGACGTAGGCGGGCAGCTGCTCGGCCAGCCGGCGGTAGGTCAGTCCCGGTCGCCAGGAGGGCAGGTGCACCTCGTACACCGAGAACGGCGCCTCGTGCGCGGGGGTGTCCCCGCGGTGCGCGAGCCACTCCTCGTCGTGCCACTCGTACGACGACTCGGTCACGATCGACGCGGTCGCCGGCGGGACCTCGGTACGGCGGGCCATCGGATCCGCGCGGACGGTGTGCGTGCCGTCGGGACGGGTGATCTCGAACTTGTACAGCTCGCCCTCGCCGACGCCGGGCACGAACAGCTCCCACACGCCGGTCGCGCCGAGCGACCGCATCGGATGACCGGTGCCGTCCCAGTGGTTGAAGCCACCGGCCACGCGCACGCCCCGGGCGTGGGGCGCCCACACCGAGAAGCGGGTGCCGCTCACGCCCTGGTGCGTCATGGGGTGCGCGCCGAGCACCCGCCACAGCTCTTCGTGCCGCCCCTCGCCGATCAGGTGCAGGTCGAGCTCACCGAGCGTGGGCAGGAAACGGTACGGGTCCTCGGTCTCCGTCACGGCGCCCTCGTACGCGACCAGCAGCCGGTACTCCGGGACGTCGCGCAGCGGCAGCAGGCCCGAGAAGAAACCGTCCCCGTCGTCGTGCAGCTCTGCCCGCAGGTTCCCGGCCACGACGGTGACGGAGAGCGCGTACGGCCGGAAGGCCCGGAAGACGACGCCACCGGGTGCCGGGTGCGCGCCGAGCACCGTGTGCGGGTCGTGGTGGGTGCCGGTGAGCAGCCGCTCGCGGTCACCGCCATCGACGGCGGGGGAGCCGGTCGCCTGGCCGGCGGCTTTCGGGTGGGCCTTCCCGGCGGCCGCCCGAACCGGTCCCGCCTCGGCCGCCGCCGCCTTCCCGGCCGGCTTCTTCTTGCCGGTGGCCGTTGTCCTCCCGGCGGTGGCCGCGGCCGCCTTCCCGGCTGCCGCCGTCTTCCCGGCTGCCGCCGTCTTCCCGGCTGCCGCCGTCTTCCCGGCTGCCGCCGTCTTCCCGGCTGCCGCCGTCTTCCCGGCTGCCGCCGTCTTCCCGGCTGCCGCCGTCTTCCCGGCTGCCGCCGTCTTCCCGGCTGCCGCCGTCTTCCCGGCTGCCGCCGTCTTCCCGGCTGCCGCCGTCTTCCCGGCCGGCTTCTTCTTGCCGGCGGCCGTGGTTGCCTTCCCGGCTGTCGCCGTCTTGCCGGCTGTTGCCGCTTTGCCGGCCGCGGTCGTCTCTCCGGCTGTGGCCGTCTTCCCGGCCGCTGCCTTCTTCTTGCCGGCCGCCGTTGTCTTCCCGGCTGTCGCCGCTTTGCCGGCTGTCGCCGCTTTGCCGGCTGTCGCCGTCTTGCCGGCCGCGGTCGTCTCTCCGGCTGTGGCCGTCTTCTCGGCCGCTGCCTTCTTCTTGCCGGCCGCCGTTGTCTTCCCGGCCTTGGCTGCCGCTTTCGCGGTCGGGGCCGTTTGCCCGTCCGTCGTCTTCTTCCTTCCGGCGGCCGCCCTCTCGCGGCCGTCGTCGTTCTTCTTCGTGCTGTCGTCGGACGGGGGACGGGGCGTCACGGGCGGGGCCTCCTCGGCAGGGGTGTGGATCAGGGCAGGGCGCCGGCGGACAGCCGGCGGATCGCCGCCATCGGCACCGGCAGCCAGTCGGGCCGGTGCCGGGCCTCGTACAGGACCTCGTAGACGGCCTTGTCCGTCTCGTAGGCGCGCAGCAGCACCGGCTCGGCGCGCGGATCGCGTCCGGCGGCCTCCGCGTACCCGGCGCAGTACGCCGCCCGGCACGCCGTGGCCCACTCCGGCGCGGGCGGTACGGCCGAGTGGGCCGCGTAGTCGAAGGAACGGAGCATCCCCGCGATGTCCCGCACCGTCGGCTGCGGCATCCGGCGCTCGGCCAGCGACTTCGACGGCTCGCCCTCGAAGTCGATCAGCGACCACGTCCCGGACGGCGAGCGCAGGCACTGGCCCAGGTGCAGATCGCCGTGGATGCGCTGGGCGGTCCAGGTGCGCCCGTCGGCGGCGAGGGCGGCCAGCGCCTCGAACGCCTGGTGCAGCCCGGGCGCGTACGGCCGCAGCGCGGGCACCGCCTGCGCCGCCGCCTCCAGCCGCTGCGCCATGCCGTCGGCGAGCAGCCCTGCCCGGGCGTGCCCGAGCGTGGCCGTGGGCAGCGCGCGGGCCAGGGCCGTGTGCACCTCGGCCGTCGCCCGCCCGAGCGCCCGCGCCTCCACCGTGAAGTCCTCGCCCTTGGCCAGCTCGCGCAGCGCCAGCTCCCAGCCGTCCGTGGCGCCGCGCACATAGGGCTGCAGCACGGCCAGGACGTACGGATCGTCGGGGCCGTCGAGGTCGGCGATCAGCCAGCCGGCCGGCGCCGGCACCCGGGGGCAGCCCTCGCGCGACAGCACCAGAGGCAGTTCCAGGTCGGGGTTGGTGCCGGGAACGATGCGCCGCAGCACCTTCAGGATGAACGTATCTCCGTAGACGATCGAGGAGTTGGACTGCTCGGAGGTCATCAGCCGGGGGACGAGCCCCTCCCGTATCCGTGGACGTCCTTCCCTCTCGAAGCGCAGCCGGCCGATGCGGGCCCGGGTGCGGATCGCCTCCAGGAGCACGGCGGCGGCCCGGGGGTCGTACAGCGCCTCGTACACGCTCCGCCCCGCCAGCGAGCCCTCGGACACATGCCCGATGAGGGCCGGCGCCAGCCGCGGCGGCAGCGCCTCGCGCACCCCCACCAGCACCTGGTAGCAGTCCGCGGGGTGCGGCACGGCGCCCTGTGCCGGGACGTCCGGCTGATGGGCCCGCAGGAGCACATGGAGCAGGCCCGGCGAGCTTTCGGGCGGCAGCAGATCGGTGGCCGCCACCAGCGAGAACCCGGTGACGGGCCGCCCTTTGCCGGCGAACCAGCGCTGTCGTGGCAGCCACTCTCTCAGCAGCGGGTCGAGGGACGCGAGCAGACCGGGGTGGGTCGCGGTGGCACGGGTGACGGCTTCCGACATGGCGTGCGTCCTTTCCCCGGAGTCGGGGTGTTACTGATGCGTGCCCAGGGCGGGGCGGTGAAAACCGCCCCGCCGGGGTTCTACGCGGCGTTCCTGCGGAGCCGGAACCAGTAGAAGCCGTGGCCTGCGAGGGTGAGCAGATAGGGCAGTTCGCCGATGGCGGGGAAGCGGACCTGGCCGATGAGTTCCACCGGGTGGCGGCCGGTGAAGGGGCGCAGGTCCAGTTCGGTGGGCTGGGCGAACCGGGAGAAGTTGTGCACGCACATCACCAGGTCGTCCTTGTGTTCGCGCACGAAGGCGAGCACGGCCGGGTTGGAGGAGGGCAGTTCGGTGTAGGAGCCCAGGCCGAAGGCCGGGTTCTGCTTGCGGATCTCGATCATCCGCCGGGTCCAGTGCAGCAGCGAGGACGGGGAGGCCATCGACGCCTCCACGTTGGTGACCTGGTAGCCGTAGACCGGGTCCATGATCGTGGGCAGGTAGAGGCGGCCGGGGTCGCAGGAGGAGAAGCCCGCGTTGCGGTCCGGTGTCCACTGCATCGGGGTGCGTACCGCGTCGCGGTCGCCGAGCCAGATGTTGTCGCCCATGCCGATCTCGTCGCCGTAGTAGAGGATCGGCGAGCCGGGCAGGGACAGCAGCAGCGCGGTGAACAGCTCGATCTGGTTGCGGTCGTTGTCCAGCAGCGGGGCCAGCCGGCGGCGGATGCCGATGTTGGCGCGCATGCGGGGGTCCTTGGCGTACTCGGCCCACATGTAGTCGCGTTCCTCGTCGGTGACCATCTCCAGGGTCAGCTCGTCGTGGTTGCGCAGGAAGATGCCCCACTGGCAGCCGGAGGGGATGGCGGGGGTCTTGGCGAGGATCTCGGAGACCGGGTAGCGCGACTCGCGGCGCACGGCCATGAAGATGCGGGGCATGACGGGGAAGTGGAAGGCCATGTGGCACTCGTCGCCGCCGCGGTGGTAGTCGCCGAAGTAGTCGACCACGTCCTCGGGCCACTGGTTGGCCTCCGCCAGCAGCACGGTGTCCGGGTAGTGCGCGTCGATCTCCTTGCGCACCCGCCTGAGGAACTCGTGCGTCGCCGGCAGGTTCTCGCAGTTCGTCCCCTCCTCCTGGTAGAGGTAGGGCACCGCGTCGAGGCGGAATCCGTCGATGCCCAGGTCCAGCCAGAACCTGAGTGCGGAGATCATCTCCTCCTGGACGGCCGGGTTCTCGTAGTTGAGGTCCGGCTGGTGGGAGAAGAACCGGTGCCAGTAGTACTGCTTGCGCACCGGGTCGAAGGTCCAGTTGGACGCCTCCGTGTCGACGAAGATGATCCGCGCGTCCTGGAACTGCTTGTCGTCGTCGGCCCAGACGTAGTAGTCCCCGTACGGGCCGTCGGGATGGGCGCGCGACTGCTGGAACCACGGGTGCTGGTCGCTGGTGTGGTTCATCACGAAGTCGATGATCACGCGCATGCCGCGCTGGTGCGCGGCGTCCACGAACTCCACGAAGTCCGCCAGGTCCCCGAACTCCGGCAGCACCGCCGTGTAGTCGGACACGTCGTAACCACCGTCACGCAGCGGCGACTTGAAGAACGGCGGCAGCCACAGGCAGTCCACGCCCAGCCACTGCAGATAGTCCAGCTTCGCCGTCAGCCCCTTCAGGTCGCCCACGCCGTCGCCGTTGCTGTCCTGGAAGGACCTGACCAGGACCTCGTAGAAGACGGCACGCTTGAACCACTCCGGATCGCGGTCCGCGGCGGGAGTGTCCTCGAAGGTGTCCGGGACGGGCTCGTTGACGATCATCGTGTGGGTGACCCTCCGATCTGCGGTGAGGACGGTCGCAGGACGGTCAGCACGTGTGCGGGGCTATCGCCCGGCGAAAGACGCACATAGTTGGCCCTGCCCCAGTGGTAGGTGACACCGGTGAGCTCGTCGCGCACCGGCACCGACTCGTGCCACTCCAGGCCGAGCCGCGGCATGTCCAACGAGACCGTCGCCTCCTGGGTGTGGTGGGGATCCAGGTTCACGACCACCACAACCGTGTTCGAACCCGAGTGTTTCGAGTAGACGATCACCTCTTCCTTGTCGGCGTGGTGGAAGTGCAGGTTCCGCAGCTGCCGCAGTGCGGGGCTGGACCGCCGGATCGCGTTGAGCTTCGTGATCAGGGGTGCGATGCTGCGCCCCTCCCGCTCCGCGGCCTCCCAGTCCCGGGGCCGCAACTGGTACTTCTCCGAGTCCAGATACTCCTCACCGCCCTCCCGCAACGGCACGTTCTCACACAGCTCATACCCGGAATACACCCCCCACGACGGCGACAGCGTCGCCGCCAGCACCGCCCGCACCTCGAACGCCGGCCGCCCCCCACGCTGCAGATACGCATGCAGGATGTCCGGCGTGTTCACAAAGAAGTTCGGCCGCATGTACGCAGCCGTCTCCCCCGACAACTCCGTCAGATACTCCGTCAGCTCCCGCTTCGAATTCCGCCACGTGAAATACGTGTACGACTGCTGGAACCCCACCGCCGCCAGCGCCCGCATCATCGCCGGCCGCGTGAACGCCTCCGCCAGGAACACCACATCCGGATCCGACCGCCCGATCTCCCCGATCACCCGCTCCCAGAACACCACCGGCTTCGTATGCGGATTGTCCACCCGGAAAATCCGCACCCCATGCCCCATCCAGAACCGCAGAATCCGCAGCGACTCCGCCACCAGACCCTCCATGTCCGCATCGAAATACAGCGGATAGATGTCCTGGTACTTCTTCGGCGGGTTCTCCGCATACGCCACCGACCCGTCCACCCGATGCCGGAACCACTCCGGATGCTTCGCCACCCACGGATGGTCCGGCGAACACTGCAACGCGAAGTCCAGCGCCACCTCAAGACCCAGCTCCCCAGCCCGCCCCACGAACCAGTCGAAATCCCCGATCGTCCCCAACTGCGGATGCACCGCGTCATGACCACCCTCAGGCGACCCCACCGCCCACGGCACCCCCACATCCCCCGCACCCGCCGACAGACCGTTGTTCGGCCCCTTGCGAAACGTCGTCCCGATCGGATGCACCGGCGGCAGATACACCACGTCGAACCCCATCGACGCGATCACCGGCAACCGCCGCGCCGCCGACCGGAACGTCCCATGCGCACACTCCGCCGTCCCCTCCGACCGCGGAAAGAACTCGTACCACGACCCGAACAACGCCCGCTCCCGCTCCACCAGCAACGCGAACGGCCCCACCGGCGACACCGACTCCCGCAACGGACACGACGCCAGCACCGCATCCACCTCCGGCGTCAACGCCCCCGCCAACCGCGCCACCGGCGGCCGCGACTCATCACGCAGGGCACCGGCCGCGGCGAGAAGCACCCCCCGGCGGCCCTTGCCCTTCGGGGCGCCGGCGGCGGCCCGCTCGTACAGCCGCGCGCCCTCCTCCAGGACCAGCTCGGTGTCGATCCCCGCCGGGATCTTGATCGTGGCCTGCCGCCGCCAGGTGGTGACCGGATCGCTCCACCCCTCCACGGTGTAGGTCCAGTGGCCCTCGGCCGGCACGGAGACGGTGGCGCCCCAGCGGTCGGTGCCGGGCGCCAGTTCGCGCATCGGCGTCCACGGGCCGGGGCGGCCCTCGGGGTCCGTGAGGACGACGTCGGCGGCGACGGCGTCGTGGCCCTCGCCGAAGACCGTGGCGGAGATCTCGAACTCCTCGCCCACCACCGCCTTGGCCGGCCGGCGGCCCCCGTGGACGAGGGGACGCACGTCCAGGACGGGGATGCGCCCGAGGGATGGTCCGGCGTCCCGTGCGGCCGGCGTGCGGCTCGGGCCCGCGGGCGGGGTCCGCGGGGCGGGGGGATCGGGCTTCCGCAGGGGGGAAGTGGCGGTGCCGGGGGCCGTAGGTGCAGGCGAGTGGTGCGTCGGGGGCATGACCGCTCCTGTCCGCGTCAACGATGGTGGACGGTTGAGGGTGTCGGAAGGCGGGCCAGCGGGGTTACCGGAGGAGCCTTCCCACCAGGTGCGGGTGGGCATTCCGGCACTTTGTTAACTACTCGCGCGTATGTCTACGTTCACGTCCGGCCGTATCCGGACAGACGAAAGGGGCCGGCTCCGCCCGGGGGCGAGGCCGGCAAGCCTACGCGTGCTCGGTGAACCACGGTCAACGGCGGATGACCCGCAGCAGTCTGTCCGGTGAGCCGGGCCCCGCGCCCGTGATCCTGCCGGAGACCGCCTGCCGGACGAGCGCCCGGCTCACCTGCGCCGGAGTGGCCCGGGGATGGCCCGCCAGATAGAGCGCGGCCGCGCCGGTGGCGTGCGGGGCCGCCATCGACGTGCCGGAGAGGGTGGCCGTGCCGGTGTCGCTCGTATACGCGTCGGAGGTGATCGACACGCCGGGCGCGAACAGGTCCAGATCCGGGCCCCAGTTGGAGAACCCCGCCCGGGCATCCTTCCGGTCGCTGGCGCCGACCGTGACGGCCTGTGCGACGTGGGCCGGGGAGTACGCACCGGCCGGGCGCCCGTCGTTGCCGGCGGCGACCACGTAGGTCACGCCGGAGGCGATGGAGGCGCGCACGGCCGCGTCCAACCGGGCGTTCGCCGGGCCGTTCAGGCTCAGGTTCGCCACCGCGGGT
The DNA here is from genome assembly GCF_055632315.1 of Streptomyces sp. PSU-S4-23. Classification (NCBI taxonomy): domain Bacteria; kingdom Bacillati; phylum Actinomycetota; class Actinomycetes; order Kitasatosporales; family Streptomycetaceae; genus Streptomyces; species Streptomyces sp. PSU-S4-23. The sequence continues at coordinate 6,109,382 of NZ_JBVMUU010000002.1, forward strand.
CTCCTGGCGTGCCTCGTCACCCAGTCGATGCCCGCGATGACCTGTGCGGTCGTGCCGGCGCCGGTCTTGTCGAGGACGCGTACGGCGACGACCTTCGCCTTCTTGGCGACCCCGTACCCGCTGCCCGCGACGGTCCCGGCCACGTGCGTGCCGTGCCCGTTGGCGTCGGCGGCCGTGCGGTCGCCGTCGACGAAGTCCCATCCGTAGCTCGCCCGGCCGCCGAAGTCCTTGTGCGAGACGCGGATGCCGGTGTCGATGACGTACACCGTCACGCCGGCGCCCGCCGGATCGGGCCAGGTGTAGCCCCCGTCGAGCGGCGGCTCGGCCTGGTCGATGCGGTCCAGGCCCCACGAGGGCGGGTTCTTCTGGACGCGGTCGAGCGAGACCCGGGTGTCCTGGACGACCGAGGCCACCCGGGGGTCCGCCGCGAGGCGCCGCGCCTGCCGTCCGCCGGCCGTCACCGCGTATCCGTGGAGCGCCGTTTCGTAGGTGCGGCTGATGGTGATCCCGTACCGCTCGGCGATGTCCTCGCGGACGGCCGACGGCGCCCCGGCTCCCGCCCTGAGCGTCACGATGTAGCTCCCGCCGACGGCGCCGGGGGCCCCGGCGCCGAGGACCGTTCCTTCCGGGGCCGCCCGCGCGGGCGGGGCGACGGCCGACAGCACCGCGACGGCGGCGGCCGCGGTGAGGGCGGCCCTCCGGCGCGGGCGCGTGTTCTTCCTCCGTGCCATGACTCGGGTTCCCCTCCTCGACGCGGTGTGCGACGGCCCGGCCCCCCGGTGCGCGCGGCCGTCCACCGATGGCCCCGGTCGGTAGCCTGTCGTGCGGTGCGAAACGGCACAAGGCCGCCCAGGGCTGTGGAATCGGCCATATCGGCCAGGGGTGGAGTGGTCAGGGGCTGCGCTGCTTTCCGGACGGTTCGCGGCGAAGCCGGCCGCCCCTTCCGGTGGTGGCGCACGAGGCCGTCGGGCCCGAGCGAGGGCCGAGCGGGGGCCGAGTGGGGTCCGGGGGCGGCAGTCCGGGGGTGCGGCCGCCCCAACGCGCCGTCGCCCTGCGGCGGCCCGCGCCGCTACCGTCGGGGATGACATGCCGCGTACGTCCCCCGTGAAGGTGGAATTCGTGAAGGCAATCCGCAGGTTCACCGTACGTCCCGTCCTCCCCGAAGCCCTTCACCCGCTGAGCGATCTGGCGCGCAATCTGCGCTGGTCGTGGCATGCGGAGACCCGTGATCTCTTCCAGTCCGTGGACCCCGAGCGATGGGCCGCGTCCGGAGGCGACCCGGTACGGCTGCTCGGGGGCGTCGCGCCCGCCCGGCTCGCGGAGCTGGCCGGGGACCGCCGCTTCCTGCGCCGTCTCGCCGCGGCCGCCGGCGATCTGGGCGACTACCTGAACGGCGACCGCTGGTACCAGTCCCACTCGCCCCGCTCGGATCTTCCCGCCGCCATCGCCTACTTCTCGCCCGAGTTCGGCATCACGGCCGCACTGCCCCAGTACTCCGGCGGCCTCGGCATCCTCGCCGGCGACCATCTGAAGGCGGCCAGCGACTTGGGCGTCCCGCTGATCGGCGTGGGACTGCTGTACCGGCACGGCTACTTCCGGCAGACCCTCTCACGGGACGGCTGGCAGCAGGAGCACTATCCGGTGCTCGACCCGCACGAACTGCCCCTGGTGCTCCTGCGCGAGCCCGACGGCACCGCCGCCCGGGTCTTCCTGGCGCTGCCCGGCGGACGCCGGCTCCGGGCCCGCATCTGGCTCGCCCAGGTGGGCCGGGTGCCGCTGCTGCTGCTCGACTCGGACGTGGAGGAGAACGACCTCGGCGAGCGGGGCGTCACCGACCGGCTGTACGGAGGCGGCAGCGAGCACCGGCTGCTGCAGGAGATGCTGCTCGGCATCGGCGGGGTGCGCGCGGTACGCGCCTATTGCCGGCTGACCGGGCACGCCGAGCCCGAGGTGTTCCACACCAACGAGGGACACGCGGGCTTTCTCGGCCTGGAGCGCATCGCCGAACTGCACGACGCCGGACTGGACTTCGACTCGGCCCTGGAGGCGGTGCGGGCCGGCACGGTCTTCACCACGCACACGCCCGTCCCGGCGGGCATCGACCGCTTCGACCGGGAGCTGGTGGCCCGCCACTTCGGCCCGGACGGGGAGCTCCCCCGGATCGAGGTGGAGCAGATCCTGCGGCTCGGGATGGAGACGTACCCGGGCGGCGAACCGAACCTCTTCAACATGGCGGTGATGGGTCTCCGGCTCGGCCGGCACGCCAACGGGGTGTCCCTGCTGCACGGCCATGTCAGCCGGGAGATGTTCGCGGGCCTGTGGCCGGGCTTCGACCCCGACGAGGTGCCGATCACGTCCGTGACGAACGGGGTGCACGCGCCGACCTGGGTGGCGCCGGAGGTGTTCCGGCTGGGCGCGCGGCAGATCGGCGCGGAGCGCACCGAGGACGCCATGACGGTCGGCGGGCCGGAACGCTGGGACGCGATCGCGGAGATCGCCGACCAGGAGATCTGGGACCTGCGCCGGGTGCTGCGCGAGCAGCTGGTGCTGGAGGTGCGGGAGCGGCTGTACGCGTCCTGGCGGCAGCGCGGCGCGGGGACGGCCGAACTCGGCTGGATCGACGGGGTGCTGGATCCCGACGTGCTGACGATCGGCTTCGCCCGCCGGGTGCCGTCGTACAAGCGGCTGACGCTGATGCTGCGGGACCGGGACCGGCTGATGGAGCTGCTGCTGCACCCGCAGCGCCCGGTGCAGATCGTGGTGGCGGGCAAGGCGCACCCGGCGGACGACAGCGGGAAGCGGCTGATCCAGGAGCTGGTCCGGTTCGCCGACGACCCGCGCGTGCGTCACCGGATCGTGTTCCTTCCGGACTACGGCATGGCGATGGCGCAGAAGCTCTACCCGGGCTGCGACGTGTGGCTGAACAACCCGCTGCGCCCGCTGGAGGCGTGCGGGACCAGCGGCATGAAGGCGGCGCTCAACGGCGGGCTCAACCTGTCGGTGCTGGACGGCTGGTGGGACGAATGGTTCCAGCCGGACTTCGGCTGGGCGATCCCCACCGCCGACGGCACGGGGACCGACGAGGACCGGCGCGACGACCTGGAGGCGGCGGCCCTCTACGACCTGCTGGAGCAGCGGGTGGCGCCGCGCTTCTACGAGCGGGGCCAGGGCGGGCTGCCGGACCGCTGGATCGAGATGGTCCGGGGGACCCTCATGCACCTCGGCCCCAAGGTGCTGGCGGGGCGGATGGTGCGCGAGTACGTGGAGCGTCTGTACACCCCGGCGGCGCACGCCCACCGTGCGATGACGCCGGACGCGGCGCGTGAGCTGGCGGCCTGGAAGACACGGGTGCGGGCGGCCTGGCCGGCCGTCACGGTCGACCACGTCGAGACGTCGACGGCGGCGGTCACGGCGGAACTGGGCACGACGCTCTCGCTGCGGGTCCGTGTCGGCCTGGGCGACCTGGCCCCCGACGACGTGGAGGTCCAGGCGGTGTCGGGGCGCGTCGACACGGAGGACCGCATCGCGGACGCCACGGCGACCGCGCTGAAGCCGGCGGGCGGCCCGGATCCGGAGGGCCGCTGGGCCTACGAGGGGCCGCTGTCCCTGGACCGCACCGGCCCGTTCGGCTGCACCGTCCGGATCCTGCCCGCGCACCGGCTGCTGGCGGGCGGTGCGGAGCTGGGGCTTGTGACGCTGCCGGCGGAGGAGATCGCGGAGGCGGCCGGCGTGCTGATGCGCTGACGGGTCCGGCGCAGCGGCGCACGCGGTGGCGGGGCGCTCGGGTCAGTCCTCGGACAGGCCCGCGCACAGCCGCCGCAACACCGCCCCGCAGCGCCGCGCGTACGCGTGCTGCAATCCGCGCGCCGCCGGGCCGCCCGCCTTCGTGTACCACTTGGCCGGGCGGCTGAAGGCCGTGATGGTCAGCCAGACCGTGCCGTCGCCGGTGCGATGGACCACGAACGCCTCCTCGCCGCTCTCGGGGTGTCCGGGCAGCGTGCCGTAGGCCCAGCCCGCGCGGCGGGGCTCGTCGACCGTCCAGACGACACGGCAAGGGGCCTTGATGACGCCGCCGAGGGTGATGGTGACGTCGACCCCGGGGGCCGCCCTGTCCTGGGCGGTCAGGACGCCGACCCCCATCGCGCGGTGCACCTCCCAGGTCAGGAGGGCCTCGGAGGCCCTGCGGAACACCTCCTCGCCCTCGCCGATCCGCGTGCGCAGGTGCAGCGGACGGAAGCCCTCGGGGCAGTGGCCGGCCGTGCGGGTCGCGCCGACTTCCTCGTACGTGAAGGACATGGGCCCCAAGCGTAGGGCGGCCCCCGGCGTGGTCTTCCCGCCGGGGGCCGCCGCGTCCGTCACGCGCTAGTTGACGTTGACCGCGGACCAGGCCGCCGCCACCGCGTTGTACTCGGCGCTGCCGGAGCCGTACAGCGCCGACGCCGCGCTCAGGGTCGCCGTGCGGGCGCCCGAGTAGTTCGTCGTCGACGTCATGTACGTGGTCAGCGCCTTGTACCAGATCTGCAGCGCCTTGGCGCGGCCGATGCCGGTGACCGTGGAGCCGTTGTACGTCGGGGAGTTGTAGGTGACCCCGTTGATGGTCTTGGAACCGCTGCCCTCCGACAGGAGGTAGAAGAAGTGGTTCGCCACACCCGACGAGTAGTGCACGTCGAGGCCGCCCACGCTGGAGGACCAGTAGTCGGCGGAGGAGCCGTCCTTGCTGGGCTTGTCCATGTAGCGCAGCGGGCTGCCGTCACCGAAGATGTTGATCTTCTCGCCGATGAGGTAGTCGCCGGGGTCGGAGGCGTTGTTGGCGGAGAACTCGACGCCGGTGCCGAAGATGTCCGAGGTGGCCTCGTTGAGGCCGCCGGACTCGCCGCTGTAGTTGAGGCCGGCGGTGTTGGAGGTGACGCCGTGGCTCATCTCGTGGCCGGCCACGTCCAGCGAGGTCAGCGGGTGGGTGTTGCCGGAGCCGTCGCCGTAGGTCATGCAGAAGCAGCTGTCGGACCAGAACGCGTTCACGTACGCGTTGCCGTAGTGGACCCGCGAGTAGGCCGCGACGCCGTTGTTCTTGATGCCGCTGCGGCCGAAGGTGTTCTTGTAGAAGTCCCAGGTCACCTGCGCGCCGTAGGCGGCGTCGGCGGCCGCGGTCTGGTCGGTGGTGGAGCTGGAGGCCGTGCCGGTGCCCCAGACGTCGTCCGCGTCGGTGAAGAGGGTGCCGGTGCCCGTGCTGCTGGTGTGCTTCAGGTTGTACGTCTTGTGGCCGCCGCGCGTGGTGTCGTACAGCTGGTAGGTCGAGCCCGACAGCGTGGTGTTGAGGGTGACCGTGCCCGAGTACAGGGTCTTGCCGGTGCCGGTCTCGACGCCCTGGTACTCGTACAGCTTCTTGCCGGTGGCGGCGTCGGTGATGACGTGCAGCTCGTTCGGGGTGCCGTCGTCCTGCAGCCCGCCGACGACCGTCTCGTAGGCGAGGACCGGGGTGCCGCTGCCCGCCCAGATCACCTTGCGGGCCGCGCTGCTGGCCGCCGTCTTCGCCGAGCCCGCCGACTGCGCGGCCTTCACGGCCTGCTTCTCGGCCTTCGCGGCGGTGATCTGCGGCTTGAGGGAGGCCACCTTGATGGTCGCCTTCGTCGCCCTGGTCACGCCCTGGGTCTTGCCGGACTTCGACTCGTGGACGACCAGGTCGCCGCCGAGGACCGGGAGCCCCGCGTAGGTGCGCTCGTAGCGGGTGTGGACGGTGCCGTCGGCGTCCTTGACGACGTCGCGGACCACCAGCTTCTCCTGGGCGCCGAGGCCTATGGTGCGGGCCGTCTCGGGCGCGGCCGCCTGGGCCTCCTTGATGAGGGAGGTGCGCGCGGTCGCGGACAGCGCGAGGGGGGCGGCGGCGAGCGGCTTCGCGGTGCGGCCGGTCGAGGAGGCCGGTGTCTGGGCGGAGGCGATGCCGGTGGTCAGACCGGTGGTGAGCAGTGCTCCGGCCGCGACGGCGGTGGCGATGGCCAGAGTGGTGCGCTTGTGGCGCGCGTAGAGGGGAGTCAACGCAAGCTCCTTCTGCGGGGGTATCCGTGCGACGTGGGGTGGCCGGACGGAAGGGTGTGAAGTTGCGGTGCGGGTGAGTCGTGCGGTGGAAGAGTGGCATCCAGGACGCGTACATGTCAGGAGGGCAAAACGACCTTGGCTGAAAATCGTCCATCCGGTGAACGGCGGCTGCGCACGACGCCCATTGGCCAGGCCGGGCGCCGGCGGAGCCCTGCGCGGAGCGCGGCGAAAAGGGGCCGCTCCGGGGGAGTCCGACCCCCGGAGCGAACCCCCGTCGCCGACGCGCCGTGACGCGCCTCAGCCACGTTCTACGGGAACGTCAGCGTCCAGCCGTTGATGGTGCCCGTGTCGTACGTCGCCTGGTCCTGGACCCTCAACTGCCAAGTGCCGTTGGCGGTTTCGGAGGAGGCGTTGACCGTGTAGGTGTCGGTCACATCGTCCGCGGAGTCGGACGAGCTGAAGTTCTTCAGCCGGTACGCGGTGCCCGACGGGCCGATCAGGTCGATCACCAGGTCCCCGCGCCAGGTGTGGCTGATGTTCGGGGTGACCTGGAGGTTGCTCGGCGCGTTGCCGGTGCGGCCGCTCACGGTGATCGACGAGGTGACCGCCGGCCCGTTGTCCGGAATCGACACCGCGGTCGTGCTCTCGTACGACGTGCCGGTGCCCGAGCCGGGGCGCGAACCGACGCCGACGCCCGCCCACGCGTTCTGCACGGCCGTGTACTCGGCGCTCGACGTGCCGTACAGCTCGCCCGCCGCCGCGAGCGTGCCGGTGCGCGCCCCCGCGTAGTTGGTGGTCGAGGTGAACTTGGTGGTGAGCGCCCGGTACCAGATCTGCAGCGCCTTGTCGCGGCCGATGCCGGTGACCGGAAGGCCGTCCGCCGTCGGCGAGTTGTAGCTGACGCCGCCGATGACCTTGGCGCCGCTGCCCTCGCTCAGCAGGTAGAAGAAGTGGTTCGCGGGACCCGACGAGTAGTGGACGTCGATCGACCCGATCCCCGAGTACCAGCTGTCCTTGGACGCACCGTCCTTGCTGGGCTGGTCCATGTAGCGCAGCGGGGTGCCGTCGCCGTTGATGTTGATCTTCTCGCCGATGAGGTAGTCGCCGGGGTCGGAGGCGTTGTTGGCGGAGAACTCGACGCCGGTGCCGAAGATGTCCGAGGTGGCCTCGTTGAGGCCGCCGGACTCGCCGCTGTAGTTGAGGCCGGCGGTGTTGGAGGTGACGCCGTGGCTCATCTCGTGGCCGGCCACGTCCAGCGAGGTCAGCGGGTCGGCGTTGCCGGAGCCGTCGCCGTAGGTCATGCAGAAGCAGCTGTCGTCCCAGAACGCGTTCACGTACGCGTTGCCGTAGTGGACCCGCGAGTAGGCCGCGACGCCGTCGTTCTTGATGCCGCTGCGGCCGAAGGTGTTCTTGTAGAAGTCCCAGGTCACGGCGGCGCCGTAGTGGGCGTCGGCCCCCGCGGTCGCGGCGTTCGAGGTGGTGCCGTCGCCCCAGGTGTCGCTCGACTGGGAGAACAGCGTGCCGGTGCCGGACGTGCCGTGGTTGAGGTTGTAGGTCTTGTGGCCGCCGCGCGCGCCGTCGTTCAGCGTGTACGTCGAGCCCGACTGCGTGGTGGTCAGCGTGACCTGGCCGCTGTACTGGGTGTTGCCGACGCCGGTCTCGATGCCCTGGTACTCGTACAGCTTCTTGCCGGTGGCGGCGTCGGTGATGACGTGCAGCTCGTTCGGGGTGCCGTCGTCCTGCAGCCCGCCGACGACCGTCTCGTAGGCGAGGACCGGCTTGCCGCTCGCCGCCCAGATCACCTTGCGGGGCGCGCGGTCCGCGCCGGCCTTCTTCGAGCCCGCCGACTGCGCGGCCTTCACGGCCTGCTTCTCGGCGTTCGCGGCGGTGATCTGCGGCTTGAGCGAGGCCACCTTGACGGCGGCCCGGGTGGCCTTCACGACCCGCTCGGTCTTCCCGGACTTGGATGTGTCGACCACCAGGTCGCCGCCGAGGACCGGGAGCCCTGCGTAGGTGCGCTCGTAGCGGGTGTGGAGGGTGCCGTCGGCGTCCTTGACGACGTCGCGGACCACCAGCTTCTCCTGGGCGCCGAGGCCGATCGACCGGGCGGTGCCCGCCTTCGCCGTGTCGGCGTCGCGCATCAGTTCGGCGCGCTGCGAGGGGGAGAGCTTCAGGGCCGCGTGGGCGGGGTTGATCTTCCCGGCGGCGGGGCGGGCCGGGGCGGCGCTCGCGGCGCCCGCCTGGACGGCGGCGGCCAGCAGGGCGGAGACGCCGACGAGGGCGACGGCCGCGGCACGGCGGGAAGGGGTGTGGGGGGTGCGTCTGCGAGAGGAACTGCTTCTCAACACTGACTCCTTCTGCGTGGCCGCGGGTCACGCGGCCAGGGGAGACCGGACGGAGGGTGGGCCGTCCGGGCAGAACAGGCGGAACGCGGAACCAGGTGCATCAAGGTCACGGGCCGTACGGCGCGGCGGTGGTGCTGTGGGGTTGCCGCGACGGGGCCGTGGGAAGCGTCGCAGAGGGCGCCTGCATTGTCAGGAGCGCATCAATAACTTGGCCGGAAATCGTTCGTTGCCCGGATGGTCATGTTCGCTATACGGACCATTCAGAAAGGCGTCACCGGAGGCGGTGCCGGAGCACACCCCGCGACGCCGGGGCCCGGGGCCGCTCAACCCGCCGACGGTCGTGCGCCGTGCCACGAGCGCCACAGCGCCGCGTACGCCCCGTCCGCCGCCACCAGGCTGTCGTGGGAACCGAGTTCGGTGAGCCGGCCGTCCTCCATCACCGCCACCCGGTCCGCGTCGTGCGCGGTGTGCAGACGGTGGGCGATGGCGATGACCGTCCGGCCTTCGAGGACGGCGGCCAGCGCGCGCTCGGTGCGGCGGGCGGTCGTCGGATCGAGCAGCGCCGTCGCCTCGTCGAGGATCAGGGTGTGCGGGTCCGCCAGCACGACCCGGGCCAGGGCGAGCTGCTGGGCCTGCGAGCCGTCGGTACGGGTGCCTTCCGTGCCCAGCGGGGTGTCCAGCCCCTCCGGCAGCTCGCGCACCCAGCCGGCGGCGCCCACAGCGGTGAGGGCCGCCCACAGCTCCTCGTCCCCGGCCGACGGCTCGGCGATCCGCAGGTTGTCGCGCACCGTGCCCAGGAACACATGGTGCTCCTGGGTGACCAGGACGACCTGGCGGCGCAGCCGCTCCGGGCCCAGGCCGGCGATCGGCACCCCGCCCACGGTCACCGATCCCGCGCTCGGCGCGTCGATCCCGGCCAGCAGCCGGCTCAGGGTGGTCTTCCCGGCTCCGGAGGGGCCGACCACCGCCAGCCGCTCCCCGGGCCGCACGGTCAGGTCGACCCCGCGCAGCACCTCGCCCCCGCGGTCGTAGGCGTAGCGCACCCCGCTCACGTCGATCCGGTCGTCCGCCGGCGCCCGGGATCCGCCGTCCGGTGCGGTGCGCGGGGCCCGGGCCAGGCCCTCCACCCGGGCGAAGGACGCGCCGCTGCTCTGCAACTGCTCGACGCGCACCAGGATTTCGTCCAGCGGCTCGGTGAACTGCCGCAGATACAGCGCACCCGCCACCACCGCGCCCAGGCTCATCGCCCCCCGCGCGTGCAGCACCCCGCCGACCAGCAGCACCCCCGCCACCGGGAGGAGGTAGGAGACCTCCACCACCGGGAAGAACACCGTGCGCAGCCAGAGCGTGTACAGCCGGGTGCGTCGCGACGTGTCCAGTGCCTCCCTGCTCGCCGCGATCCGCCGCTCCTCCAGCCGGAACGCCTCGACGGTACGGGCACCGGAGGCGGTCGACGCGAGGATCTCGGCGACCTCGGAGGTCGCCGCGCCCTCGGCGAGATAGCCGTCCCGCGCCCGGCGCAGATACCAGCGCAGCGCGCACCAGACGGGGGTCAGGCCGAGCACCCCCACGGCACCGAGCACCGGGTTCAGCGCGAACACGGCGCCGAGCAGGAACAGCCCCTGCACCGCGCTGATGAGCAGCTCGGGGCCGGCGTCGCGCAGCGTGGTGCCGACGGTGGCCACATCGGCGGTGCCGCGCGCCGTCAGATCGCCCGCCCCGGCCCGCTCCGCCACGGACGCGGGCAGCGTGAGGGCCCGGTCGACGAACTGCTCGCGCACCCGCGCCAGCGTCCGCTCCCCGAAGCGGTGCCCCACGTACCGGGCCCAGCGCGCCAGCAGCAACTGGGCCAGCGAGCACAGCAGGATGCCGAGCGCCAGCCGGTCCACGGCGTCCACGCCGCGTCCGGCCCGGGCCTCGTCGACGATCCGCCCCACCAGCCAGGGCCCGGCCAGCCCCGCGCCCGCGGCCGCCGCGTTCAGGGCCAGGACCACGCCGAAGGCACGCCCGTCGGCCCGCACCAACCGCACGGCGGCCCGCCGTACGTCGGCGCGCCCGGCGATGGGCAGGTGGTCCCCGGACCGCGTCATCCCACGACCTCCTCGGCGGCGGACGTCTCGCTGTCCCGCGTCACCAGCGCCCGGTATCCCGGCTCGCGGCCGAGGAGTTCGCGATGGCCGCCGGTGGCCGTCACCTTGCCGTCGACGAGGTAGTGCACGGTGTCCGCGCGGTCGAGCACGAGGGGCGAGGTGGTGGTGACGAGGGTCGTACGGCCCTCGCGGGCCGCGCGCAGCCGGCCGGCCACCGTCGCCTCGGTGTGCGCGTCGAGCGCCGAGGTGGGCTCGACGGCCAGCAGCACCTCGGGGCCGGCCAGCAGCGCCCGCGCCAGCCGTACCCGCTGCCGCTGGCCCCCGGACAGACTGCGGCCCTGCGCCGCGACCGGCGAGTCGAGGCCGTCGGGCAGGCCGAGGACGATGTCGTCGGCGGCGGCCGCGTGCACCGCCCGCCCGACGGCCGCGTCGTCGTGGTCCCGGCGTCCGCACACCAGCTCGCGCAGCGTACCCGCGAACAGATCGGCCTCGTGGTCGGCGACCAGGATGCGTGCGCGGACCTGCGGCAGGGGGATCTCGTCCAGACGCACGCCGCCCCAGGTCGCCGCCGAGGGCGTGTAGCGGCCCAGGCGGTCCACGACGGCTGCGGCGTCACCGGGGCGGGCGGCCGCCAGGGCGGTCAGCCGCCCCGGCTCCACCCGCACCCCGGACTCCGGGTCGTGCAGCACCGACGGCGCCCCGGGCGCGTCGGCGGTGCCGTCGTCCGGCGCCGGCTCCAGTCGCAGCAGCCCCACGACGCGCCGGGCCGCCACCACGCCCCGGCTGATCTGGTAGCAGGACTCGACGAAGAACGCCACGGGAGCCACCAGGACGGCGACATAGCCGTACACCGACACCAACTCGCCCACGGTGATGTCCCCCCGGGCGGTCAACCGGGCCGCCAGCCAGGTCACCACGGCCAGGAACAGGGTCGGCAGCCCCACCCCGAGTGCCTGGATCCAGCTGGTCACCGCCCCCACCCGGTACCCCTGCTCCCGCAGCCGCTGCGAGTCCCGGCGGAAGGCGCCGGCGAACAGCTCCTTGCCGCCGAGGCCGTTGAGGACGCGCAGACCGCCCGCGAGGTCGCCGATCCGCGCGGTCAGCGCGCCCTGCCGTTCGCGGTACTCCGACTCCGTCCCCTGCAGCCGTCCCATCAGCGGCCCGACGAGCAGCGCGATCAGCGGCAGCCCGAGCAGCACCACCGCGGCGAGCTGCCCGGAGACCGACAGCAGCAGCCCGGCGACCACCAGGTAGGCGACGACCGCGCCGATGCCGGGGCCGACGACGGTCAGGGACTGGCTGATCGTCTGGACGTCGCCCACCCCGATGGTGACCACCTCTCCGGCCCCGGCCCGGCCGGGCAGCGCCGCGCCCAGCCGGACCGCCTGCCCGACGACGACCTTGACCGTGCGGAAGTTGGCGTCCATCCGCACCCGGGTCATCGTGCGGTGCCGCATGATGCTCAGCCAGGCGTTGAACGAGCCGACCGCGAACAAGGCGGTGGTCCACCCGGCCAGCGCGCCCATGTCGCCCGGCTCCAGTCCCTCGTCGACCGCGCGGGACATCAGGTACGGCGTCGCCGCCAGCAGCACCATCCACATGCTGCCGAGCAGCGCACCGGCCGCGCACCGGCCCGGCTGCCGGGCCACCAGCCACCACAGGTACCGGACACCGCCGCGGCGGTCGGGCGTCCCGGGATCCTCGTACGCGTCGATCATCCGTCTCCGTTCCCCCGTTCCCTCAAGCCAGGCTGTCCCGCCAGGCCCGGTGCAGGTCCGCGAACCGCCCGGTCCCCGCGATCAGTTCGGCCGGGCTGCCGTCCTCGACGACGCGGCCGTCCTCCATGACCAGGACGCGGTCGGCGATCTCCACCGTCGACAGCCGGTGCGCGATCACCACCGCCGTACGGCCCCGCAGCACCGTCGCCATCGCCCGCTGCACCGCCCGTTCGCCGGGGACGTCCAGGGAACTGGTCGCCTCGTCGAGGATCAGCACCGCCGGGTCGGCCAGCAACGCCCGCGCGAACGCCACGAGCTGGCGCTGCCCGGCGGAGATCCGGCCGCCGCGCTTGCGGACGTCCGTGTCGTAGCCGTCCGGCAGTGCGCTGACGAAGTCGTGGGCGCCGATCGCCTTGGCGGCCCGCTCGATCTCCTCGCGGGTCGCGTCCGGGCGGCCGATGGAGATGTTCTCGGCGACCGTGCCGGAGAACAGGAACGCCTCCTGCGTCACCATCACCACCCCGCGCCGCAGTTCGGGCAGGGCGAGGTCGCGCAGGTCCACGCCGTCCAGCAGGACCCGGCCCCCGGAAGGGTCGTAGAAGCGGGCGAGCAGCTTCGCGAGCGTCGACTTGCCGGCGCCCGTCGCGCCGACCACGGCCACCGTCTGCCCGGCCGGGAGCGTCAGCGAGAAGCGGGGCAGCACCTCGCCGCCCGTGCGGTAGGCGAACCGGACGTCCTCGAACACGACCTCGCGGCCCGGCTGCTCACTTTGGAGCGCCGGAAGGGGCCGGGGCACGGACGGCTCGGGCACGGAGGGCGTCTGGGCCAGCAGCCCCGCGATCTTCTCCAGCGACGCCGACGCCGACTGGTAGGAGTTCAGGAACATGCCGAGCCGGTCGATCGGGTCGTACAGGCGCCGCAGGTACAGCACCGCGGCCGCCAGCACCCCGAGGGCCAGCGAGCCGGCCGCCACCCGGTAGGCGCCCCACAGCACGATTCCGGCCACCGCCGTGTTGGCCACCAGCCGGGAGGCGGTGACATAGCGGGCCATCTCCAGCAGCGCGTCCCCGTTGGTCCGTTCGTGCCGCCTGTTGAGGACGCGGAAGCCGGCGTCGTTGGCCTCCTCGCGGCGGAAGGCGCGCACCGGACGGATGCCGTTCATCGTCTCCACGAACTTCACGATGACCGCGGCGATCGCCGTGGACCGCAGCCGGTACACCCGCCCGGCACGCCGCCGGTAGTCCCGCACGAGCAGGTACAGCGGCACGAAGGAGGCCACCGCGACGGCACCCAGCCCCACATCCAGCCAGAGCAGCATCGCCGCGATGTAGACGAACGACAGGATGACCGTCACCAGCTCCTGCAGTCCCTCGCTCAGCAGCTCGCGCAGCGACTCGACGTCCGTCGTGGAGCGGGAGATCAGGCGGCCCGAGGTGTAGCGCTCGTGGAAGTCGACGCTCAGCGCCTGGGCATGGCGGAAGATCCGGCCGCGCAGGTCAAGCAGCACGTCCTGGTTGACGCGGGCGGAGGCCACGATGAACGCGTACTGGAGTCCGCCGGAGGCCAGCGCGCACAGCAGATAGCCCGCCGCCACCGCGATCAGCGGGCCGTGGTCGTGGCCGCGGAAGGCGGGCACGGCGTCGTCGATGGCGTACGCCACCAGCATCGGGCCCGCCTGGACGGCGGCCTGCTGGAGCAGCAGCAGAAGGGTCGTGACGGCGACACGCGCCTTCATCGGGGCGAGCAGGGAGCGCAGCAGCGCGGCCGTCGCACCGGGCGGGGTGGGCAGCACATCACGGTCGAAGGCGTCGTCGCCCTGGGGGCGGGGGGCCTCCGGGTCGTCGTCGGCGGTCTGCGCGGTGGTCGAAGGCGTCGTCGGCGCCGTCATCGCTCGTCCTCCCCTTCCCCGGACCCGGACATCAGGTGGGCGTACTCGGCGTTCGTGCGCAGCAGTTCATGGTGGGTGCCCACGGCGGCGATGCGGCCGCCCGACAGGAGGGCTACCCGGTCGGCCAGCAGCACCGTGGACGGGCGGTGCGCCACGATCAGGGCCGTGGTGTCGGCGAGCACCTGCCGCAGGGCGGCCTCGACGGCGGCCTCCGTGTGGACGTCCAGGGCGGACAGCGGGTCGTCCAGCACCAGGAAACCGGGCCGTCCGACGACGGCCCGGGCCAGCGCCAGCCGCTGCCGCTGCCCGCCGGAGAGACTGAGGCCCTGCTCACCGACCTTGGTGTCCGTGCCCTCGGGGAGGGTGTGCACGAAGTCGGCCTGCGCGACGGCGAGGGCGCGCTCCAGCTCGGCCGCGCCCGCGGTGTCCGGGGCCCCCATGAGAACGTTGTCGCCGACACCGGCGGAGAAGAGGGTGGGCTCCTCGAAGGCGACGGCCACCTTGGCGCGCAGCTCCGCGCGGGTCATCGCCGTGATGTCCGCGCCGTCCAGCGTGATGCGGCCGGACGTCACCTCGTGCAGCCGGGGGATGAGGGCGGTCAGGGTGGTCTTGCCGCTCCCGGTCGCCCCGACGAGCGCCATGGACTCACCGGGGCGGACGTGCAGGTCGATGTGGTCGAGGACGGGCGGGGAGCCGGGGGGAGCGTCGGGGTAGCGGAACCGCACACCGTGGAAGCGGAGCCCCCGGTCGGCGGAGGCGGCCGGCCGGACGGCGGGAGCGGTCTCCGCCTCCGGCTCCTCGTCCATCACCTCGAAGTACCGCTCCGTCGCCGTGGCCGCCTCCTGGCTCATCGCCAGCAGGAAGCCGATCGAGTCGACGGGCCACCGCAGCGCCAGCGCCGTGGACAGGAACGCCACCAGCGTCCCCGCGGACAGGCCGCCGTCCGCCACGCGCACCGTCCCCAGCACCAGCGCCGCACCGATGGCCAGTTCCGGCAGCGTGATGATGACGGCCCAGATCGCCGCCAGCAGCCGGGCCTTGCGTAGTTCCGTCCCGCGCAACGTCCCCGACAGCTCCCGGAAGGCGAGTGCCTGGCTCCGGTGCCGCCCGAAGCCCTTGATGATGCGGATGCCGAGCACGCTCTCCTCGACGACCGTCGTCAGGTCGCCGACCTGGTCCTGTGCGAGCCGGGCGACCCCGGCGTAGCGCTTTTCGAAGATCGCGCAGGTGACCATCACCGGGACGGCCGGCCCCAGGATCACCAGCCCCAGCGTCCAGTCCTGCGCCAGCAGGATCAGCACGCCGACGAGGATCGTCACCCCGTTGACCAGCAGGAAGGTCAGCGGGAAGGCGAGGAACATCCGCAGCAGCATCAGGTCGGTGGTGCCGCGGGAGAGCAACTGGCCGGACGCCCACCGGTCGTGGAAGGCGACCGGAAGACGCTGCAGGTGCCGGTACAGATCCGCCCGCATGTCCGCCTCGACCCGCGACAGCGGCCGCGCCACCAGCCAGCGCCGTATCCCGAACAGCACCGCCTCGGCGACGCCGAGCAGCAGCAGGTACAGCGCGCCGAGCCACACGCCGGCCGGATCCCGGTCGGCCACCGGCCCGTCCACCATCCACTTCAGGACGAGCGGGATCACCAGACCGGTGCACGACGCCACGATCGCGACGAACGCGGCGGTCAGCAGCCGCACCCGCACCGGCCGCACATACGGCCACAGACGCAGCAGGGTACGGACGGCGGAGCGGTCCTCGGCGGGTGCAGGTGTCATCGGCATCAGCAGCGAGCCTACGGATCGGCACTGACAGTGCCCACCGAGTTTTGGCCGGACCTGGATCCGCCGCGAGTCCTGCGACCTGCGCGTCCGCGGCGGCCCGGCCACCCGCGGCCGGCGGGAGCGGCACCGCACCGTCAGCCGGCCGGCCGTCAGTCCGCCACCCGCAGCAGCAGTACCGACCGCGCCGGCACCGTCACCGCGGTCCCCGCCCGGTGCGGCGTGCCCGGCGGCTGCGCCTGTTCCTCGCGGGAGGTGTCCACGACCAGCTCGTACCGCCGCGCCCAGGGCGGCCCGGGCAGCACGAAGTCCACCGGGCGGTCCCCGGCGTGCAGGACCGTGAGGAAGCTGTCGTCCACCACCGCCGCGCCCCGGGAGTCCCGGCCCGGTATGTCGCGGCCGGACAGGTACATGCCCAGGCTCGCCGCCGGCGCGTACCAGTCGCCTTCCGTCATCTCCGTTCCGCGGGCCGTGAACCACGCCAGGTCCCGCAGGCCGTCCGCGGAGTGGGCCCGCCCGGAGAAGAACGCCCGGCGGCGCAGCACCGGGTGGCGGTGGCGCAGCCCGACCAGACGGGAGGTGAGGTCGAACAGCGCCCGCCAGCCCGGGTCCTGGAGCAGGCTCCAGTCCAGCCAGCCCGTCTCGTTGTCCTGGCAGTAGGCGTTGTTGTTGCCGCGCTGGGTACGGCCCATCTCGTCGCCCGCCACCAGCATCGGCACGCCCGTCGACAGCAGCAGGGTGGTCAGCAGGTTCCGCATCTGGCGGCGGCGCAGCGCCCGTACCCGCTCGTCGTCCGTCTCGCCCTCCGCCCCGCAGTTCCAGGAGCGGTTGTCGTCGGACCCGTCGCGGTTGCCCTCCCCGTTGGCCTCGTTGTGCTTGCGCTCGTACGACACCAGGTCGCGCAGCGTGAAACCGTCGTGCGCCGTCACGAAGTTGACGGAGGCGTACGGGCGCCGGCCGCCCCATGCGTACAGGTCGCTCGAACCGGACAGGCGGTATCCCAGGTCCCGCACGTCCGGCAGCGCCCCGCGCCAGAAGTCCCGCACGGCGCCCCGGTAGCGGTCGTTCCACTCCGTCCACAGCGGTGGGAAGGCGCCCACCTGGTAACCGCCCGAGCCCACGTCCCACGGCTCCGCGATCAGCTTCACCCGGCGCAGCACCGGGTCCTGGGCGATCACCGCGAGGAACGGGGACAGCATGTCGACGTCGTGCATCGACCGCGCCAGTGCCGCCGCCAGGTCGAAGCGGAAGCCGTCCACGCCCATCTCCGTCACCCAGTAGCGGAGGGAGTCGGTGATCAGCCGCAGCACCTGCGGCTGCACCACGTGCAGTGTGTTGCCGCAGCCCGTGTAGTCCGCGTACCGGCGCGCGTCCGACTGCAGGCGGTAGTAGCCGCGGTTGTCGATCCCCTTCAGCGACAACGTGGGGCCCAGCTCGCCCGCCTCCGCGGTGTGGTTGTAGACGACGTCCAGGATCACCTCGATCCCGGCCGCGTGCAGCGCCCGGACCATCCGCTTGAACTCGCCGACCTGCTGGCCGGTGGTGCCGCTGGACGCGTAGGCCGCGTGCGGCGCGAAGTAGCCGATCGAGTTGTAGCCCCAGTGGTTGCGCAGGCCCCGCGCGAGCAGATGGTCCTCGTGCGCGAACTGGTGCACCGGCAGCAGCTCCACGGCCGTCACGCCCAGCGTCACCAGGTGCTCGATCGCCGCCGGGTGCGCGAGGCCCGCGTACGTGCCGCGCAGTTCCTCGGGGACGCCCGGGTGGCGACGGGTGAAGCCGCGCACGTGCAGCTCGTAGATCACCGAGTCCGCCCAGGGCGTCTTGGGGCGGTGGTCGTCGGCCCAGTCGTCGTCATCGTGCACGACCACGCCCTTGGGGACGAACGGCGCCGAGTCCCTCTCGTCCCGCACCGTGTCCGCCACCCGCTGGTCGGGCCAGTCCCGCACGTGCCCGTACACCTCCGGCGGCAGGGTGAAGTCCCCGTCCACGGCGCGCGCGTACGGGTCGAGGAGGAGCTTCGCCGGGTTCCAGCGGGCGCCGGTCCACGGGTCCCAGCGGCCGTGCACCCGGTAGCCGTACCGCTGCCCCGGCAGCACGCCCGGCACGAAGCCGTGCCAGATCTCGTGCGTCAGTTCCGTCAGCCGCACCCGCGTCTCGCGGCTCCCGGCGCCGCGCCCGTCGAACAGGCACAGCTCGACCGCCTCCGCGCCGCCCGCCCACAGCGCGAAGTTGGTGCCCACGGCACCGTCCGGGCCCGCGTGGAAGCGCGCCCCGAGCGGAGTGGGCGCGCCCGGCCACACGGGCACGGCCGGCACCGGGTGTCGGCTGCCGTTCAGCACGGCGGCCGGGCGCGCGGACCGTACCCCGTCCGCCCGCCCCTGCTGCACTGCCTCCTGCTCGGCTGCGCTCGACACCTGTCGGCCTCCCGCGGCTCGGTGGGACGGCACGGAAAAGGGCGCGCGGTGCCCCGCCCCTTCGTGGCCCGTTCGCCCCGGGGGTGCCCGAGCGCGCCCCTGCGCCCGGGCGGCGCGGCTCCCCGTCGTGTCGTCCTCCCCACTGTTCTGCCCAGAGCGTGGCTCGCACTCACGTTTCCCCAGCGGGGGCCGGGTCGTTGGGATGGTCGTGATGCACGTACAGATGCGCGCGCGGCGCGCAGCAGCCGCACTTGCCGCCGCACTGACCTGGGCCGGCCTCCTGGTCGGCTGCACCTCCCACGGACTCGACGACGTGCTCGGCAAGGCGCCCGCGCCCGAGGAGTTCATCAGCGTCACCCCGGACGACGGCAGCACGGCCGTGCCCGCCGGCCGCCGGCTGCGGGTGCGGGTGCCGAGCGGCCGCCTGGAGTCGGTGGCCGTCGTCAGGTCCCTGGACGCGCAGGACTCCCCGGTGCCCGGGCACCTCTCCGCCGACGGCCTGCTCTGGGAGCCCGACGACCCCCGCCTCGTCCTCGCCGCCAAGTACACGGTCGACGTGGTGGCCCTCGACGTCCAGGGCCGCCGCTCGGCCCGTCACGCCGTCTTCACCACGTTCGTGCCCGACCGGCGGTTCATCGGGTACCTCACCCCGGAGGACCGCTCGACCGTGGGCACCGGCATGATCGTGTCCCTGCAGTTCAACCGGGCGATCGAGAACCGGGCCGCGGTCGAGCGGGCGGTCCGGGTCACCGCGCGGCCGGCCGTCGAGATCCGCCCGCACTGGTTCGGCAACGACCGTCTCGACTTCCGGCCCGAGGAGTACTGGAAGCCGGGCACCACGGTCACCGTCGCGCTGCGGCTGCGCGACGTGGAGGGCGCCCCCGGTGTGTACGGACTGCAGTACAAGACGGTCTCGTTCGCCGTCGGCCGCAGCCAGGTCTCGCTCGTCGACGCGACCGCCCACACCATGAAGGTCCGTCGCGACGGCGAGCTGATCGCCACCGTGCCGATCACGGCGGGCGCCCCGGGGACCACCACCTACAACGGGAAGATGGTGGTGATGGAGATGCTGAAGGTCACCCGCATGGACAGCCGTACGGTCGGCTTCGGCGGGGAGTACGACATCCCCGACGTCCCGCACGCCCTGCGCCTGACCGGCTCCGGCACCTTCCTGCACGGCAACTACTGGGCCCCGGACGCCCCCGGACACGTCAACGTCAGCCACGGCTGCGTGGGCCTCAGGGACGTCAGGGGCGGCGGCTCGGACACCCCGGCGGGCTGGTTCTACGACCGCAGCCTCGTCGGCGACGTGGTCGAGGTCGTCGGGAGCGACGACAAGAAGGTCGCTCCCGACAACGGGCTGGGAGGCTGGAACATGACCTGGAGCCGGTGGAAGGCGGGCGGCGCGGCCGCCTAGCGTCCCGGCGCACACGGCACGCGTGGCACGCGCTGCACGCGCTGCACGTTGGGTACGCCGGGTGCGCGCCTGCACCCGCCCGATGCTTCTCCGCGCGGTCCGCTTTGGGACTGAACGGTGACAATCGCGGGGAGTCATCGGGCCGGGGGGTGTGATTAATTGGCGCAATGCGCGCGTGGGTCGCGCTGAAGTGCGGGCCTCATCAGGCCGTGCGAGGGGAGACGGGAACGTGAACGGGCGACCGATATCGGGGGCGTCGGTTGGTGCGCGGAAGCGGGGACGCAGGGGACTGCCGGCACTGATACTCGGTGCCCTCCTGTTCACCGTCACCGCGTGCGGCGGGGGAGGGGGCTCCGGCACGGCCGGCTCCGGCAAGGGCGGGGAATCCGGCAGGACCGGCACCAAGCAGTCGCAGGCCGTGGTCACCATAGCCCCGAAGGACGGCGCCAAGGCCGTGGAGACCAGCGGCGCCCTGAAGGTGAGCGCCGCCAAGGGCAAGCTGACCGAGGTCACGGTCAAGGACCCCAAGGGCCACGAGATCCCCGGGACGATATCCGGCTCGGGCGCCACCTGGACGCCCTCGACCCATCTGGCCGCGGCCACCACGTACAAGGTCCACGCGGTCGCCAAGGACCCGGCGGGTCTCACCTCCGCCGAGGAGTCCTCCTTCACCACGCTCACCCCGAAGAACACCTTCGTCGGCCTCTACACACCCGAGAACGGCTCCACGGTCGGGGTCGGCATGCCGTTCTCGATCCGTTTCACCCGGGGCATCACCCACCCCGAGGCGGTGGAGAAGGCCATCACCTTCAAGACCGAGCCGGCCGTCGAGGTACGCGGCCACTGGTTCGGCAACGACCGTCTCGACTTCCGGCCCGAGGCGTACTGGAAGGCCGGCACCAAGGTCACCGTGAACCTCAACCTCGACGGTGTCGAGGGCAGGCCCGGCGTCTACGGCAAGCAGGCCAGGACGGTGACCTTCACCATCGGCCGCAGCCAGGTCTCCACCGTCGACGCCAAGACCCACAAGATGGTCGTCAGGCGCGACGGCAAGGTCGTCAAGACCCTTCCGATCACCACCGGCAAGCCGGGCTACGACACCTGGAACGGCCAGATGGTCATCAGCGAGCGCCTCGTGGTGACCCGGATGAACGGCGACACCGTCGGCTACGGCGGCGAGTACGACATCAAGGACGTGCCGCACGCCCAGCGCCTGACCGACTCCGGCACCTTCATCCACGGCAACTACTGGGGTGGCGGCGCCTTCGGCAACTACAACGCCAGCCACGGCTGCGTGGGCCTGCGCGATGTCCGCGGCGGCTACGACAAGTCGGTGCCGGCCGCCTGGTTCTTCGACCACTCGATGATCGGTGACGTCGTCGTCGTGAAGAACTCCCACGACCGGACGGTCGCGCCCGACAACGGGCTGAACGGCTGGAACATGTCCTGGGACGAGTGGATCAAGTAGTCACCCGCGCCTTGGGGCCCGGTGTGCCGCTGTGAGCGAGCACACCGGGCCCGTTGCCGTTAGTGCCCGTTAACCTTCCTGCATGACTGTGCATCTCGAAGTCGCCGAGGGTGTGGGCACCCTCCGCCTGGACCGCCCGCCCATGAACGCGCTGGACGTCGCCACGCAGGACCGGCTCAAGGAACTCGCCGAGGAGATCACGCGCCGCGATGACGTGCGCGCCGTGGTGATCCACGGCGGGGAGAAGGTGTTCGCGGCGGGCGCGGACATCAAGGAGATGCAGGGCATGGACCACACCGCGATGGTCCTGCGCTCGCGCGCCCTGCAGGACTCCTTCACCGCCGTCGCCCGCATCCCCAAGCCGGTCGTCGCCGCCATCACCGGCTACGCCCTGGGCGGCGGCTGCGAGCTGGCGCTGTGCGCGGACTACCGCATCGCCGCCGAGAACGCGAAGCTGGGGCAGCCGGAGATCCTGCTGGGCCTGATCCCGGGCGCCGGAGGCACCCAGCGGCTGGCGCGTCTGATCGGCCCGTCCAAGGCCAAGGACCTGATCTTCACCGGGCGGATGGTGAAGGCGGACGAGGCGCTGACGCTGGGCCTGGTCGACCGGGTGGTGCCGGCCGGGGAGGTGTACGCCGAGGCGCACACCTGGGCCGCGCGGCTCGCGCAGGGCCCCGCGATCGCGCTGCGCGCCGCCAAGGAATCCATCGACACGGGCCTGGAGACGGACATCGAGACGGGTCTGACCGTGGAGCGGAACTGGTTCGCGGGCCTGTTCGCGACGGAGGACCGCGAGCGCGGGATGCGCAGCTTCGTGGAGGAGGGGCCGGGCAAGGCCAAGTTCGTCTGACCCCGCCGCGGTCCGTCACCCTCTTCAGGCCGGCGCGCTTGCCGTTGACGAGACGTCTTGCCCGGCGTCCCCCGAAGGGGCGGTTTATCGGAGCCTTAAGACACCCTTAAGCCGGCCGTGTTCGAGCGCACCCGGTTATTGCCTCCAACTGGCCTGTTTTCGCAGGCCAGTTGGGGTGTGACGGATTCCGGATTGCATATGTCATATGCCGATCGCAAGAATCGGAAGGTATGTTTCCGGGATGGCTACTCCCTGGTAACGCCTCCGGGTGACCCTGTGGACGGCCATGATGGGGGGCATGGCGGGGCTGGAGGGTGTCGAACAGCCGCGGCGGCGCGGGAGTGCCACTGCGGCACGCTGGTCACCGGCGGTCGAGGACGAACGAGCGCTCAGAGCACTGGAGCTGTTCGGCAATCCGGCCGAGGCGGAGGTACCCCTGCCGTCCCTCCCCGAGTCGGCGGCCACCGCCCGCCGCCTCGCCCAGGTCGTGATCCTGCGCCACTGGGGACTCTCCCCGAAGGTGGCCGAGGACGCGGTCCTGCTCGTCTCCGAACTCGTCGGCAACGCCGTGCGGCACACCGGCGCGCGGGTCTTCGGGCTGCGCATGCGGCGGCGCCGGGGCTGGGCCCGCGTCGAGGTGCGCGACCCCTCCCGCGGGCTGCCCTGTCTGATGCCGGTACAGGAGCTGGACGAGAGCGGCCGCGGCCTCTTCCTCGTCGACGGACTCGCCGACCGCTGGGGCGTCGACCTGCTCCCGCGCGGCAAGACGACCTGGTTCGAGATGCGGGTCGCCGACCGCTGACCCCCCGGCGCAGAAGCCCCGACCGCCATGCGGCCGGGGCCTCCTCGGGCGCCGCGGGCGGAGTTGGGGTGTACGCCGCGGCATCTGCGACGAACCGGTGCCCGGGTCAATGGGTGGCTGCCGCACGATCGACTATCGCAGACGAGTGCGGCCGACCGGAAACCGGTTTCGATCCGGGCGGCGCACCGCACCGGTCCGGGGCCCGTGCGTAGTACGGGGAACCGGCGCCGTCGCGACCCGCCCCTGACGTCCACGACCCAATCGACGGATTTCACACCGCTTCGCCCTTAAATGGGAAGCGTGACCACGCCCGCCCCCTCCACCTCGCCGGGCCGTGCGACGGGCACCGCGCCGACGGTGCCCGACCGCCGCTCGGCACTGCGCGCGGGCGCCGGGCTCGCCGGTGTCCTCGCCACCGGCTGTTCCCCCGGCGACGCCGCCGTACGCCCCTCGCGCCGGGCCCCCTCCCGGGCCCCGAACACCTCCGCCGGCTCGCACCCGGCGGCCGCGCCCCGCGCCTTCCCGCGGCAGCCCGCCCAGATCGCCCACGGCCCGCGCGACCGTCCCCGGGTGGCCCTCACCTTCCACGGCCAGGGCGACCCCGCCCTCGCCACGTCGATCCTGGACACGGCCGAGAGGGCGGGCGCGAAGATCACCGTGCTCGCGGTCGGCACCTGGCTGGACGAGCACCCGGGCGTCGCCCGCCGCGTCCTCGACGGCGGTCACGAGCTCGGCAACCACACCCTGCGCCACCTCGGCATCAACACCATGCCCGAGGCCGAGGCCCGCGCGGAGATCCAGGGATGCGCCCACCGGCTGCGGCGGCTGACCGGGTCGATCGGCACCTGGTTCCGGCCCTCCCGCGCCCCGCGCGCCACGCGGCTCGTCGAACGGTTGGCCCGCGACGCGGGCTACCCGCACGTCCTGTCGTACGACGTCGACTCGCTCGACTACACCTCGCCGGGGGCCGCGGCCGTCACCCGCAAGGTCATCGGCGAGGTCCGCAACGGATCGGTGGTGAGCCTGCACTTCGGGTACGCGGACACGCGCACCGCCTTCCCCGCCCTTCTCCACGAACTCGACCGCCGCGGCCTGGCCGTGGTGACCACCACGGAGCTGCTGAGCTGATGAACCCCACCACCATCGCGCGCGTACTCGTCGCCGGCGCCGCCCTCGCCGTGCTCGCCGGCTGCACCGGCGGTTCTCCGCACAAGGACCGGGCGCTCGCCTCCAGATCGCCCATGGGCCGCGCCGAGCCGCAGCAGCGGGCCGTCCAGGCCCTGCCGGGCATGCCGCCCGTGCTCGACCCGAAGGACGTCTACGCGGCCGACCGGCCCGGTCGGCTCTCCCCGGCGGTCAAGGACGTCCCGTCGCGCGTGTACGTCCCCAACACCAACTCCGGCACCGTCTCGGTCATCGACCCGGAGACCTACGAGGTCATCGACACCATCACGGTCGGCCGCCAGCCCCAGCACGTCGTCCCCTCCTGGGACCTCAAGACGCTCTGGGTCAACAACGACCTGGGCAACTCCCTCACCCCCATCGACCCGAGGACCGGCGAGGCGGGCACCCCGGTCGCCGTGCACGACCCGTACAACCTCTACTTCACGCCGGACGGCAGACACGCGGTCGTGATGGCGTCCAAGGACCGGGAACTGGTCTTCCGCGACGCGCACACGATGAAGGTGGTGAAGGCCGTTCCCGTGAGCTGCTACGGCGTCAACCACGCGGACTTCTCGCTCGACGGCCGCTACTTCGTCGTCTCCTGCGAGTTCAGCGGCGAACTGCTCAAGGTCGACACCGAGAGGATGAAGGTGATCGGCCGGCAGCGGCTGCCGTTCCACGACGCCATGCCGCAGGACGTGAAGGTCTCCCCGGACGGCAGGCGGTTCTATGTCGCCGACATGATGGCGAACGGCTTGTGGGTGCTGGACGGCGCCCGGTTCGCCCCGCCGTCCTTCATCCCCACCGGCAGGGGCGCCCACGGCCTCTACGTCAGCCGCGACTCCCGCGAGATGTACATCTCCAACCGGG
The DNA here is from genome assembly GCF_055632315.1 of Streptomyces sp. PSU-S4-23. Lineage (NCBI taxonomy): Bacteria > Bacillati > Actinomycetota > Actinomycetes > Kitasatosporales > Streptomycetaceae > Streptomyces > Streptomyces sp. PSU-S4-23. Next base: position 6,134,219 of record NZ_JBVMUU010000002.1, read on the forward strand.
GCGAGGGAACCATCTCCGTCTTCGACTTCGCACACAACCGGCTGACCAGGAAGTGGCGCCTGCCGGACGGCGGAAGCCCCGACATGGGGGGCGTCTCGGCCGACGGCAGGGTCCTGTGGCTGTCCGGCCGCTACCACTCCGAGGTGTACGCGATCGACACACGGACCGGTGAGCAGCTCGCCCGCATCAAGGTGGGCAGCGGGCCGCACGGCCTCGCCGTCTTCCCGCAGCCGGGCCGCTACTCGCTGGGACACACCGGCGTCTTCCGCTGACCGGACCGTGCCGCCCCACGACCGCGGACCCCGGGAGCCGCCGCGCGGCACCGGCCGCGGACGGCACCGTCCGCCGGGGCCTACGGGGCGAGGAGCAGCGCCTCCGAACCCACCGGAAGGTAACCCGCCGCCAGGAACGCCCGCAGGCTGCGGGCGTTGCCCGGGGACACCTGGGCCCAGACCGGCTCGCCGGCCAGGTGCCGCGCCGCCGCTGCGAGCGCCCGGCCCAGTCCCCGGTGCCGTACCGCCTCGTCCACCTCCACGGCGACCTCCAGCCGCCCGGCGACGCCACGCCCCAGCACCAGCACACCGCCGTCCGCGGCCCACACGCGCACGGCGTCCCGGCGCCGGCGCGCCCGGGCGACCCGGTCGTGGCCGGGATCGTCGATCGCGCTCAGCGCCAGCGGGGGCTCCCCCGGCAGCGGCGCTGCGACGGTGAGCAGGTCGATGGTGTCGTGCGACCGGCCGGTCCGCCGCATGAACGCCTCCAGGAACCGCGGATTCATCGTGGCGGCGAGCGTGTCACAGCCGACGGAGCCCAGCGTCTCGCGCACCCACCGCGGGTCCTCGTCCGTGAACACCACGGAGTGCGCGGTGAGGGCGATCACCCCGGCGTCGCGCGGCGAGTGCTGGCGTACCACGGTGGTGCCGCCGTCCGCCGGGGGGAAGACCCCGCGGGCCGCCGCGTCCAGGATGTCCCGCAGGCTGTCGGACATGAGTCGGTCGTCTCCTCCGGCTTGAGTCTCCACCCACTGGAAGGCCCACACTCGCAGACATGATCGACGACGGCACCGGCCTTTTCACCATCGGCGAACTGGCCCGCGCCACCGGACTCGCGGTGCGCACCATCCGGTACTGGTCGGACGAGGGCGCCCTGCCCCCGGTGGCCCGCTCCCCGGGCGGCTACCGCCTGTACGACACGGAGTGCGTGGCGCGCCTCGACCTGATCCGCACCCTGCGCGAACTGGGCCTCGGCCTGGACGACGTCCGCAGGGTGCTGGCCGGCGAGACGACGGCGGCGGAGGTGGCCGCGCGGCATGTGGCCGCCCTGGACGCGCAGATCCGTTCCTTGAGGGTGACCCGGGCGGTGCTGTCGACCGTGGCGCGACGTGGTTCGACCGCAGAGGAGATGACCCTGATGAACAGGCTGGCGCGGCTGTCGGCGGCCGAGCGGCAGCGGATCGTGGACGAGTTCGTGGAGGAGACGCTGCACGAGCTCGACACCGTGGACCCGGACATCCGCGAGCGGATGCGGCGCACCTCGGTGGACCTGCCGGAGGATCCGACACCCGAGCAGGTCGACGCCTGGGTGGAGTTGGCGGAGATGATCCAGGACCCGGAGTTCCGGGCCCTGATGCGGAAGGCGGCCGAGTTCAACGCGGCCGACCGGGGCCCCGGCGTACCGGCCGGCGCGTCCCTGTGGTTCGTCAGGCGCCTCGTCGGGCTGGTGGGGGCGGCACGGGAGCGCGGGATCGCGCCCGGGGCGCCCGAGGCGGACGGGGTGCTGCGCGAACTGCTCGGCGACGCCGACCCGTCCGCGGTGCTGGACCGCATGGAGACGGCCTTCAACGGGCGGGTCGCCCGCTACCGCGAGCTGCTGTCCGTCGTCAACGGCCGGTCCGAGCCCGTCCACCGGGAGGACTTCGCCTGGGTGGTCGCCGCACTGAGGGCTCGCACGGGCCGTTAGTCTGACCTGCGTCGGTACGACAGTAGGACAGATAAATCGCGACACAAAGGGGCGGATCGGTGGCGGACATCGAGGAAGCACGCAAGCAGTTCCAGCGGATCGATGCGGACGGTGACGGGTTCATCACCGCCGCCGAGTTCAAGGCCGCACTGGCCCAGGAGGGCGACTGGAACGTCACCGAGACGGTGGCCGAGGCCGTCATCAGGACGAGGGACCTCAACGGCGACAAGGTGCTGTCCTTCGACGAGTTCTGGACCTACCTGAACAAGTGACCCCGGCGCCGCGGGGACGCCCGCGCCGGCAACGGCCGGGTGTCCCCGGGCACGCGGCGGGCACCGCGTCGTAGAATCTCAACCATGATGAAATCCGCGGCGCGGGGGAGAAGGTCCGGGAAGCCCGACACACGCGCCCAGATCCTCGACATCGCCCGCCGGCGCTTCCTCCTCGACGGGTACCAGGCCGTCACGCTGCGTGCCGTCGCCGCCGAGGCGGATGTGGACGTCGCCCTGGTCAGCTACTACTTCGGCTCCAAGAAGGGCCTCTTCGGGGCGGCTCTCGCCCTGGCCGGCAACCCCGCCGAGACCCTGGCCCGCACGGTGGCGGGTGATCCGGCCACGTTTCCCCAGCGCGCCCTGCGCGACCTGCTCGCCCTGTGGGAGAACCCCGAGTCGGGCGCGCCCCTGCGCGCCCTGATCGCCGCGGCCACCCAGGACCAGGCCATCACCGATCTGGTCAAGGAGATGATGGAACGGGAGATGATCGACACGATCGCTGCCCGGATCGGCGGGGCGGACGCCCGCACGCGCGCCGGCGCGTTCTGCGCGCACATCGCCGGCCTCGTGGTGACGCGCTACATCCTCCGCCTGGAACCGGTGGCCTCCATGGCGCCCGATGACATAGTCCGGATCTACGGCCCGCCCCTGCGCCTGGCGCTGCGCGAGCCCCCGCGGCGCCCCGCGGGCCGCCGTCACCCGTACGGCGCAGACGCGGAATAGCCCGCACCGCCCGGAGGTTGGTGCTGCCCAGCGACGGGGCCATCGGGCTCCGCCGGACACATCCCCGGAAAGGGCGAGGCGAGTCAGGACATGAAGATCGGCATCATCGGAGCGGGCAACATCGGCGGCAACCTCACCCGGCGGCTCACCGCCCTCGGCCACGACGTCTCCGTCGCCAACTCCCGCGGCCCGCACACGCTGACCGCACTGGCCGAGGAGACGGGCGCGACCCCCGTCACCGTGGGGGAGGCGGCCCGCGGCGCCGAGGTCGTCGTGGTCACGATCCCCGTCAGGGCGGTCCCGGACCTGCCGTCCGGGCTGCTCGACGGCGCGGCCGACGACGTCGCGGTGATCGACACCGGCAACTACTACCCGCGGCAGCGGGACGGGCGGATCGCGGCGATCGAGGACGAGGGCCTGACCGAGAGCCGCTGGACCGAACGGCAGATCGGCCATCCCGTGGTCAAGGCGTTCAACGGCACCTACGCCCAGGACATCCTGGAGCGTCCCCGTCCGGCCGGCGATCCCGAGCGCATGGCGCTCCCGGTCGCGGGCGACGACGAGGCGGCCAAGCGGCGGGTGCGGGACCTGATCGACGAACTCGGCTTCGACACGGTCGACGCCGGCGGCATCGACGACTCCTGGCGCCAGCAGCCCGGCACCCCGGTGTACGGGCTGCGGGCAGGTGCCGGCGCCGTCACCAAGGCGCTGGCGGAGGCGTCACCCGAGCGCACCGCGGACTTCCGCGCCTAGGGGACGACGCGGCGGGACACGCGGGGCTTCGCGCGGCCGGGGCGCGGAGTCCCGATGTGGTTTCCGGGGCCCGGTGTCCCGGGCTACCGGGGCGCTCAGTGTCCGGTGACCCGCATGGTGATCTCGGCGATGCGCTCCGCGGTGAGATCCGGCGGCAGGACCGGCTGGACCAGGTGGCTGACCGTCAGGCGCACGACGGCCTCGATGGCCAGGTCCCGTGAGCGGGCGTCGATGTCGGACCAGACCTCCGCCGCGTAGGCGGTGAGCATGGTGGTGGCCGTCTCCAGGAGGGGCTCGGAGCGGGTGGTGAGGTGGGCGAGCAGATCCCCCTCACCGCCGCGGGGGCTGGTCAGGATGGCCTTGAGGAGCGGGTTGTCGGCCGCGGTGCGCAGGGTGTATCCGATGGCGGCGGTCACCGCCGCCTTCATGTCGTCGGGGTGGGCGAGGAGTTGGTCCTGGATGCCGGTGAGGAAGCGCTCCACCTCGCGCATCACCAGGGCTTGCCCGATGGCTCCCTTGGACCCGTACTCGGTGTAGACGGTCTGCCTGCTCACGCCGGCGGCGGTGGCGATATGGGTCATCTTCAGCCGGTCCCAGCCCTCGGCCGCGACCCGCTCGTAGGCGGCGTCCAGGATCCGCTCCTTGAGCAGGGAACGGACCGACTCTCGATAGCGCGTCATCTCGGGCCCATCCTAACGAGCCTCGTCCGCTCTCTTGACGGTCACTGAAGTTACTGTCTAGTTTCTGGACACTCAAAGGCGAAAGTGTCCAGGAGGTGGTGTCATGGCGGGGACCGCGTACCCGCTCGGGCCGTCGGTGTCGCAGGTGACCTGGCGGGACGGCAAGCGGTATCTGTGGCTGCTCGGGCTCGTGCTGCCCGCCTTTCCGTTCGCCGCCTGGGGCCTGGCGTCGGCCACCGGGCAGGGCTTCTTCTGGTGGGTGCTGCTGCTGGTCGTCTTCGGCGTGATACCGCTGGTGGACCTGCTGGTCGGCAAGGACTCCGCCAACCCTCCGGACAGCGTCCTCGTCTGGCTGGAGTCGGACCGCTACTACCGCTGGTGCACCTACCTGTTCCTCCCACTGCAGTACGCGGGGCTGGTCCTGGCCTGCTGGCTGTGGTCGCGTCCCGGCCTGTCGGCCGTGGACAAGGCGGGGCTGACCGTCACCCTCGGCATCGTCGCCGGTTTCGGCATCAACACCGCGCACGAGCTGGGTCACAAGAAGGATGCGCTGGAGCGCTGGCTCGCGCGGATCGCCCTCGCCCAGACCTGCTACGGCCACTTCTACATCGAGCACAACCGCGGTCACCATGTGCGGGTCGCCACCCCCGAGGACCCGGCCAGCTCCCGCGTGGGCCAGTCCTTCTGGGCCTTCCTCCCCCGGTCCGTGTACGGCAGCGCCCGCTCGGGCTGGCGCCTGGAGAAGGAACGGCTCGCCCGGCTCGGAAAGGGCCCGTGGACCCTGCACAACGACGTGCTCGGCGCCTGGGCCATGTCGGCGGTCCTCTTCGCCGCCCTGACCGCCGTGTTCGGTCCCGGTGTGCTGCCGTACCTGGGGGTGCAGGCCGTCATCGGCTTCTGCCTGCTGGAGGTCGTCAACTACCTGGAGCACTACGGCCTGCTGCGGCAGAAGACCCCCTCGGGCCGTTACGAGCGCTGCACCCCCCAGCACAGCTGGAACAGCGACGACATCGCCTCCAACGTCTTCCTCTACCACCTCCAGCGGCACAGCGACCACCACGCCAACCCCACCCGCCGCTACCAGGCGCTGCGCCACTTCGAGGACTCCCCGCAACTGCCCACCGGATACGCCGGCATGATCCTTCTCGCCGTCGTCCCCCCGCTGTGGCGGCGCGTGATGGACCCGAGGCTGCTCGCCCACTACGACGGCGATGTCACCCGGGCCAACATCCACCCCCGTACCAGGAACAGGGTCCTGACCCGCCACGGGGTGCGTCGATGAGCCGTTACCGGTGCCCCGTGTGCGACTACGTCTACGACGAGGACACCGGCGCGCCCCGCGAGGGATTCCCCGCGGGCACGTCCTGGGCCGGCGTGCCCGACGACTGGTGCTGCCCCGACTGCGGGGTGCGCGAGAAGATCGACTTCAAGGAGCTGCCGTGAAGGTCTGGGAGTGCCTGGTGTGCGGTTTCGTCTACGACGAGACCAAGGGCTGGCCCGAGGAGGGCATCGCTCCCGGCACCCGCTGGGAGGACGTCCCGGACGACTGGTGCTGCCCCGACTGCGGCGCCGCCAAGGCCGACTTCCGGATGGCCGAGGCGTCCCGTGCCTGAGACCACGCCCCGCACCATCGCCGTCGTCGGCACGGGAATCGCCGGGACGACCGCCGCGCTCACGCTGCGCGAGGAGGGCTTCGACGGCCGCGTCCTGCTGATCGGCGACGAACCCCACGCGCCCTACCGGCGCCCGCCGTTGTCCAAGGACTTCCTCAAGCGGGCCGTACCGGCCGAGCGGATCCGTCTGAAGGCGCCGGCGGTCTGGCAGGAGCTGGACATCGAACTGCGCACCGGCACCGAGGTCACCGGCATCGGCGACGGCGCCCTGGAACTGGCCGACGGCAGCAGGCAGCCGTACGACAGGCTGCTGCTGGCCACCGGCGGACGCGCCCGCACCCTGCCGTACGCCGCCGGGCACGACCATGTGCACACGCTGCGCCACCTCGGGGACGTGCCCGCCCTCCGCGCCGACCTGGAGTCTGGTGGACCCCTGCTGGTCATCGGCGCCGGACTGGTCGGACTCGAGGTCGCCGCGAGCGCCCGCTCGATGGGACTGGACGTCACCGTCGTGGAGGCCGCGCCCGAGCCCCTGCGCCGGGTGCTGCCGGCACATCTGCGCAGGGCCGTCCTGGAACTGCACCGGGCGCACGGGACCCGGCTGCACACCGGTGTCACGATCAAGCACCTGGTCCGGCGCGGCGGCACCCTGGTGGCCACCGCCCATGACGGACGGAGCTGGCAGGCGCACACGGTCCTGATCGCCGTGGGCATCCTGCCCCGTACGGAACTGGCCGCCCGGGCCGGTCTGGAGGTGGACGACGGAATCCTCGTCGACGCCTACGGCGCCACCAGCCGTCCGCACGTCTTCGCGGCCGGAGACGTGGCCCGCTGCCCCGACCCCCTCCTGGGGCGGCGGGTGCGCAACGAGCAGTGGAACCACGCCCAGCAGCACGCCGCCGCCGTGGCGAGGAACATGCTCGGCGCCGCCACACCGTTCACCGCGGTGCCCTGGTCATGGACCGACCAGTACGGCGTCCTGCTGCAGATCGCCGGGCATCCCGCCGACGCCGATGCCCTGACCGTGCAGGGCGACGTCGACGGGTTCGACTTCGCCGCCCTGGCGACCGCGAACGGACGTCCCGTCGGGGCCGTGGCATCCGGCAGACCCCTCGACTTCCGCGCCCTGCGCACCGTACTCGACCGCCACCTCGCCGACGGCGACCGCCCGGGGCCGCCCGCCGAGGAGTCCGGCGGGCGGGGTCGGGCACACGACCGGCGACCACACCGCACAGCGACGACATGACCGTGCCGTCCGGCGCGCCGGACTGTCTCGGGGCGCGGGGTGGCCCGCCGGTGCGGCGGGCCACCCCGCCCCGCCCTCCCCGCGCGCTGACGTCTACGCCTCGCAGCATGGGGGGCTCCCTGGCGTGCTGGTGGGGGAATCAGGGCCCGCCTGAATCATCTGGCACGGGTGATATGCCCCATCAGCGCGGGAGTCAGCCCCTTTCGGCGACCGAACTGAGGACCGAGGCCGACTTCGCGGACCAGTCGGAGGTGATGACGCTCGCGTGGTCCCGGGCCAGCAGCGACAACCGCGCGGCCACCTCCGCGTCGGTCGGGTTCGTGGACGAGATGGCCGGCGACACGTCGGCGGCGGCCGTCATGATCAGGATGTAGTGACCGCTGTCGTACCAGGACGTGTCGTAGCCGCCGTTGACGTACGCCGCCGCGTCCCCGTCGAAGAACACGAACCACGGGCGGATCGAGGCGTCGTAGCGGCCGGTGCGGGGATCACCGGTGGCCGCGCCCAGGACGGCCGGGAACGCCTGGGCGCTGGAGATGTTCCCCGCGGCGTACAGGTCGCGCAGATGGTCGCCGTACTCCTCGTCCGTCCAGTAGGAGTCGAACGGGTTGTTCATCTCGACCGTGCCGGGGATGAGTTCGAACAAGACCTTGCCCCGGAGATCGTCGCGGGAGGGCCAGGCACCGGCCCTGGTGGCCGCGTCGAGCGTCGGGTACGTGGAGCCCAGCAGGTCCGACGGCTTGTAGACGATGTCGCCGAGCTTCGAGGACACCAGCGCGTCGAACTCGTCCGGGCCGAGCCCGCCCTTGTCGTAGAAGCCGGCCTTCATCTCCACCTTGAAGATGATCGGCCGGTGGTCGGGGTGGAGCTGGTGCCAGGCGGCGATGTTGTCGAGGCAGCTGCCGAGATCCTGGTTGCGGCTCTTGCTGTAGAGCTCGGCCGGGGTCTTCGCCGCCTCGCAGTTGTTGTCGTTGCCGAGCGGATTGCTGTGGCTGACCCGCCAGCGCTTGCTGAGGATGTCGGTGTAGACGTCCAGCTCCAGCAGCGAGGCGCCGGAGTCGAGGGCCTGCGCGAAGTACGTGTACTTGTCCTTCTCGTACGCGTTGTGCGTCCCGATCGTGGTCGTGCCGGAGAACGAGGGCGCCGCCGCGTGGGCGTTGCCTCCTGCCGACATCAGCATCGCGGCGGCACCCAGCAGTGCCGCCAGCCGTCTCATCGCCCACACGTGTCAACTCCCTTTTGCTGCCGATAAGTTGACGGCAGCTTAGGAGGGAGCGGTTACCGATCGGTAGCCCCAGGGGGAACATCGGCCCCGGTCGTGGCGTCGCCCTCGTCGTGGCAGGCGCGATCTCGGCTAACGTCAACTCCGCGTTGTTCAGGGAGGGGAGACGGAGCATGTCGGCTGCCGGGCGGGTCGGAGCTGTCGTCGGCACCACCGGTGTCCTTGCAGGCTGGACCGTGGTCGCGATGTTCACCCGGGCGCCGGTGCTGCTCGTCGGAGCCCCGATGGCCGGTGCGCTGTGGCTGCTGGTGCTGCTGGACAGCGGTTATCTGCTCGGCCGTGAGTGGGCCCACCGTCGGCGGCGTCGCGCCAGCGAGCCGAAGCGTGCTGCCTGGACCCCCGCGCCCGAGGTGCTTGGGCCCCTTGACTACCCGGGCGTCATACGGCGTCCCGGGACGGGAGGCCCCGGCGCTGCCGATGACGCCGTCGACCGGCAGGGACGGTTTCGGGCGACCGGCATCCGGCTCGCCGTGCTGCCCGCGCTCGCGGTGCTTTTCCTCACCGTCCAGACCGTCTTCCTGCGGCCCGGGGGCGAGCTGGCCCTCGGATTCGTCTTCGCGGAGTGCCTGCTGCTGCTCGCCATGATCTGGACGGTGTGGACCGAGCAGGAGCCCTCCCGACCCTGGGTCGTCAACCGGACCAGAGCCGAACTCTTCCGACGGGAGATGTTCCTCATCCTCGCGCAGACTGGTCCGTACCTGGGCCTGGCACCGGACGAGGTCCCGCCGGTCCGGGACGCCCGGCTGAACCTCCTCGCTCATGCCGGTCCCGCCCAACTCGACGACTTACTCTGTCTGCGGGACCGGGGCGCCGACGGCGTGGACAGGCACTGGCGCGACGAGGTGTGGCGTCATACCGGCTCCGCCCGCCCCGACACCGCGGAGCGCATGCGCACCTACCTCGACCACCGGATCCGGCGGCAGGCCCTGTTCTTCGAACTCGCCGCCGTGAAGTGCGAACGCACCGAGAAGCTGCTCGGCAGGGTCGCCAAGGGGGCCATTCTCGCGGGTATCGCCGTCGCGCTCGGCTATGCGGTACTTCTGGCCGCGGGGCCCCGTGCAGCCCAGCCGTCCGCCGTGTCCCTGGTGATCGCGCTGCTCGCGGCGGGGCTGCCACCCCTGTGCAACAGCGTGCTGGCGGTGCAGAACCTCCTCGCCTCCCAGCGGTTGGCCGCGTCGTACCGGGAGGTCCGCCAGGAACTGCTCGGCCACGAGAACACGTTGCGCAGGCTCATCGGCGAGCACACGGCCGACGACTCCGGCGCCGCATTCCGCGCGCTCGCCGTCGGGGTCGAGTCGGCCTTGACCGAGGAACTACGCCGCTGGCGGATCACCGTGGCCAAGCCCGAGTTTGACGCGGGCCTGTGAAATCCCCTTTACGCGGACGCATTTGGGAGACCACGTCCCGTGGCGACGGACGATGGATCACAATCGGGGCGTGAGGGATGTCTTCATCAGCCACAGTGCGCGCGGTGACGCCTTCGCCACGGCCGTGCTGGAGAGGCTCGTCGACGGGCTCGCGACGAAGAATCTGCGGCCGCTGGTGGACCAGGACGACATCCCGCCCGGCAACGAGTGGCGCCCACACGTCGTCGACTGGCTCGCGCGCTGCGATGCGGCCGTCGTCCTGCTCAACGACAAGGCGCTGTCTTCTGACTGGGTGCGGCGTGAGGTCAACATCCTCATGTGGCGCCGCGCTCTCGGCGCACCCGTGTTCGTGGTGCCGGTACTGCTCGGCGTCCCCTCGACCGGCGTGGTGAAACAGGCCGGGCTGGAGGAGCTGAGGCCCATTCAGTTCGCGCGCACACGGGCCGGGGCCGCGCAGGACGCCGAGGGCCTCGCCGGGGCGGTGCTCGCCCGGTTCGCGGACCTGCCCGACGCCGGCCCCGACGGCAGTGCCATGAGCGAGTGGCTCGACCGCCTCGACACCTATCTGTCCGAGGCCCGGCGGGGCGACCCTTTGGTCAAGGCGGCGACCGCCTTGGGGCTGCCGCAGAAGTATCTCCCCAAGGTGACCACCCAGCAGGGCGGTTGCCTCTTCCTGGCCCACCAGTTCCTGGTGGCGCCGCCCGACCGGGTGGAGAAGGCGCTGAACAGCCTGGCTCCGACGCTGTCGGAGACCACCTTGCGCCGGCTGATCCGGGACCTCGTCGCCACCTGGGTTGACGCGGAGGCCGCCCGCAAGGTGCTGCCTCCATCGGGCGCACTACCGCAGGAGATGACCGTTCTGCTCAATGCCTCCCGCCGCGGCACGGCACAGCAGTACATCCTGCGGGCCACCTGCGGAAGCACATGGGGCTACGAAGTCCAGTCGGTCGGAGACCTGCCGACCGGCGAAGACCGGGTGGGCGAGCGGGTCCGCGACTGGGAGCAGGCCGTGTGGGTCCAGTTCTTCGACGCCGTCACCGAAGAGGACCGCATCCTGCCGGACGATCTCTACGAGCGTACCCACTACCTGGTGATCGACAAGTTCGGCCGACCCGACTCCGAGTTCGCCGAGGCCGTCGCACGCCTGCACGGCATCTTCTCCTGGCTGATAGTCCTGGTGACGACCGGCAAGGCCGCTCCCGAGGACGACGTGCGGGCAGCCTTCAAGAACTCCGTCCTGCTGGAGCCGCTCCTCACGGAGTCCGATGAGGCGACCGCGCAGCTGCGCAACCGGCGCCTGAAGAAACTGCCCGAGCAACTCACCCGCGTCGATTAGGAGTTTCGGTGACCGCACACGTTCCTCACGGCCCGGACCCCAGGGACGGCCGGGTCTACGACATGCCGGAGGACCTCCGTCTGGCCATCGACGTCGCGCTGGCCACCGACCGCCCGCTGCTGCTGAGCGGCGAACCCGGATCGGGCAAGTCGTCCCTGGCACCGTACATCGCTCGTGAGAGGGACCTGCGGTACTACGAGCATGTGGTGACCTCCCGCACCCAGGCGACCGATCTGCTGTGGACCTTCGACAGCGTGCGCCGGCTAGCGGATGCGCAGGCGCATCGCATGCAGTGGAACGACGCCCACTACATCCAGCCCGGCGTCCTGTGGTGGTCGCTCGCCCCCGTGTCGGCATGCACCCGCGGCGGCCTGCTGAAGCCGCTCGACCACCACGATCCCCTGGAGCGGTTGTACCGGCAGCACGGCACCAAGGGCGCCGTCGTCCTCATCGACGAGATCGACAAGGCGGACCCGGACGTGCCCAACAGCCTCCTGGTGCCCCTGGGCTCCCAGGAGTTCACGGTCGCCGAGACCGGCACGACGGTGTGCCGGGAACCCGGTGTCGGCACGCATCTGGTCGTCATCACCACCAACGGTGAGCGTGAACTCCCACAGGCGTTCCTGCGCCGGTGCATCACCTTCGAACTGCCCGCACCCACCGAGGACAGCCTGGCGCGGATCGCCGAGCTCCATCTCAAGTACGAGAACGTGGAACTGGACGAGGCGACCATGGAACTCGTCATCATGCTGGCCGAGGAACTCATGAAGGCCCGTCACGACAAGGACGCCCGCCGCGACCGGCTGCCCAGCACGGCCGAGTACCTGGACGCGCTGCGAGCCTGCCGCACCATGAACCTCCACCCGGGTGACCCTCACTGGCAACTCGTCCGGAACCTGACCCTGCTCAAGCCGCAGCACCGAGAAGGCTGACCGTGCGCTCGCGGATCTGGATCGGCGACGTCGTCCGTGCCCTCGCCGTGGCCCGGGACGAGAGGGAGCAGGCAAAAGTCCTGCACCTGCTCGGCTACGAGGGATCCGTCGCACCGCCGTCCGACACCCCGCGGACCGCAGGCGCCTCGATGTCCCCGTCAGGGGCTCATTCCAAGGCCCCGCACGCCCAAGCGGCCCCCCGGCACGCAGCCGAGCCGCCGCCACCGGCTCCCGACGCGGATCCGCCCAAGCCGCACGCCGACGAGGCGCATCGGCCGGAACCGAATGCCGCAGTGGACGGACTGCCCCTGCTGCAACCGATACGCACCGAACCGGCCGACGCGCCCGCGCAACCGGGCGAACCCCTCGCCGGTCCGGCTCCCGGGCGGGTGTCGCTGCCGCACCTGACTCTCCTGGAACCCCGGTGGACCGCCTCCATCCTGAGGGCGGCCCTCTCCCGCCAGGTCGACGAGGGCCCCGTCGACATCCCGGCACTGATCGATACGCTGGCGCACGGCCGCCCCGTCACCCGGCTGCCGCGCCGCCCCGTGCCGACCCTGCGCTTCGGCGTGCAGGTCCTGGTCGACCGGAGCATCGGCATGCAGCCGTTCCGGCGTGACCAGGACGACCTCGTCGCCCGGATCCGCGCGGTCGTCGGCGCCGGCCTTGTCGACGTCGGCTACTTCTCCGGCGTTCCGCAACGAGGAACGGGACCCGGCGCACGCTGGACGCGCACCCCGTACGAGCCCCCGGCCCGCGACACCCGCGTCCTGCTCCTGTCCGACCTCGGCCTGGGGGGCCCGGCACACGACCGCACCGGCGGCACACGCCGGGACTGGGAGGAGTTCGTCACCTGCGTCACGCGAGCCGGCTGCCCCGTCGTGGCGCTGTCCCCGTATCCGCCGGAACGCCGGCCCACCTGGATGTCGCGGCTCCTGCCCGTGGTGACGTGGGACCGCGTCACCACCGCGGGCCGGACCGGTGTGACCGTGAGACGGAGGACGCCATGAGCGAACCGCTCCGGAAGCTGCCGCCCCCGCCGCCGCCGGGCGCTCTCGAACTCGCCATGGCCCTGAGCTTCGCCACCCGCATCGAACCCGAGCTGATCCGGGCGGTGCGACTTCGCATCCTGCCGCATCTCGACGCCGGTGCCGAGGCCGACCTGTGGTTCTGCGCCTGGGTGGGCGCCCGTACTCCCGAGGCGATCGCCCTGCTGCCGGAATGCCTGCCGTACCTGCGGGCGGGCCTGGTGCGGAACCTGCGGGACAATCCCCGCCTGGGGCGCGTCACGGAGGTGGTCTCCGCGTTCCACCGCGATCTGTCTCCCGCGCTGTTCCTCGAGGAACAGATCACCTGGTTCGGCATCAACGGCGACACCGACGCCGCCTCACGCCACCTCGGCCGGGCCCTGCACGCGCTCGTACGGGAGAACCGCACGGGCCTGGCCGGCTGGTTCGCGGAGTCGTGGCAGCGGCTGCCCGCGGAGACCCGCTCGACCGCGGCCGCGTGGAGCCTGGCCAACGCGGCCCGTGCTCATGCCCCGTCCCTCGACCCCGGCACCGTGCCGGATCTGGCTCTCGACGCGGTCGCATCGATCGTGCCGGCCGTCGCACAGACGCGGCTCGGGGTGCTCCGCGAGGCGGACGGCGGTCTGCTGCTCGGAGACGTCGAGGGGCCCGGTGCCATGGCGATCCTCGTTCCCGACACGCATCCGCGCATCGTCGAGGTGGTTACCGACGCCGGGAGCCATGCCGTCCAGGTCGCGGGCGGGACCGTTGCCCGCATCGAGGCGGGTGGCGGCGCGGTCGAGCTGCGTACCGGCGCCGGGCACGTCTACGCGATCGAACGGCGCGTCCGGGACCCGGCTGCGGGCACGCCGCAGAGGGCACCCGAGCGGGAGGTGCTGCCCGAGCGGGGGGAGATCAGGGCGCAGGCGGCTCTCGGCATGGTGCAGGAGCTCCGGAACCTCATCCGCCGGTTCTGTGCCCAGGACGACTACGAGGCGCTGACCAGGGCGGTCCGGCTGTCCGAGAACGCCCTGCGCGACGGATACCCCCCGCGGCGCTTTCCCGAACTCGGCGTCCTGGCGGCCGAGGCGCAGTACCTGAGTGGTCTCCACCTCGGCAGGCCGCAGGCCCTCAACCGTGCCGTCCGGATCAGCAACGAGGTGCGGACGCTCGCCGACGCCGATGGCGGCGCGATCCTTCGGGCCGACACCACGTACGGGGCCGCGCACCGCGAACTCTTCGCGTACAGCGAGGACATCTCCGAACTGAACGAGGCCCTGAAGGCCCTCGAACGCCATGCGCGGCGGCACCTGACGCACACGGCGCGCCGTGCACGGCCGCCGGTGACCGACGGGGACACCGACCGCCTCGCCGCCGAACTGCTGCGTACCCATCTGGCGCTGCACGAGGCGGGTGCCCACGGCAACCATCTGCGGCGCGCCCTGGACGTCGCCGAGTGGGCGGACCGCGGCGCAGAGGTGGCCACGGCCGTGGCGTTGCCGCTGGCCCGCATCCATCTTGCGCGGTACGAGACGACGTGGACGGCGGCCGACCTCGAACGGGCCGAGATGTTGGCCTACTTCAGCCGCGAGCCCGAGCGGTGCGAGTCGGAGCGGGCAGAGGCACGAGCGGTTCTCGCCGCCGTGTCCCTGGCCCGGTTCCGCACGGACGGCGACCGCGTCGGACTCGACACGGCCGCGGAATGGCTGCAGACCGCGCTCCACATGGTGCCGTCGAAGGCACGGCTGCAGAGCGCCCGGTTGCAGGTCGACCTCGCCGAGGTACTGCGGCTGCGGTTCCGGCTGCTGAGCGAGCGTGCGGACCTGGACCGGGCACGGGAACTCGTCTTGAAGGCCGTGGACTTGCTGCCGAAGGCGTCCGTGTGGCGGCGCGCCGCCCTCAGCTGCCTGAACCGCTGCCTGGTCGCAGCCCATCACGAGTACGGGGAGCAGGCCGATCTCGATCGCGCCGTCGTGGCCGCCCGGGAGGCCACGCGCGGCCTCAGCGCCGGACCGGGGTCGGCGCAGTGGCACACGGCACGGGCCCGGCTCGCCGACTCGCTGCAACGGCAGTACAAGGCGACCGGTACCCAGGCGTTCCTCGACGAGGCCATCAGCGTCCTCGACCGCGCCCCGAAGGATTTCCGGCTCGTGTCACCCTCCGTTCGGGCGGATCATGCCATCGCCCTCGGCTCGGTCCTGCTGGAGCGGGCGGCGCTGTGGTCTTCGGAGGTGGATGCCGGCCGGGCGCTGGACGTGCTGGGCTCGGGATGGCGGGACGCGCTGGAGGCCGGGCTCCGCGCCGACGAGGTGCTGCTGGTGCGCGCAGCGGCCATCGCCGTGCGCGCCGAGGCGGGGTATCGCGTCCCGGGGTCGGAACTGCGCACCACGGCGGACCAGGTGGAAGAGGTCGCGCGAAGCCCGGAAGCCTCCCCTGTGCTGCGGCTGAGGGCCGCGCTGCTGTGGGGCAGGCTGGCCCTGCGGCTCGGAGCTCTCGGCGACTTCATCCGCAGTCACGAGGAGGCCACCCAAGGAATCCCGGCGCTCGTGCTGCTGTCCGGCGACGCCCATGGGGACGTCGTGCAGGAGTGGGCCGAACGCTGTGGGGAGGCCGCCGCCTGCGCGCTCGAGACGGGAGAACCCGAACGCGCGCTGGCGTTCCTCGAACAGCGCGGCTCGCTGCTCTCCGCCCGGACCGCGTTGTCCCGCGCCGAGGTGGACCGGCCGGCCGGGATGGCACCGAGCCTCGCGGCGGAGCTGCGGTGGCTGTGGGCGCTGCTCAACCTGGAGACCGGAGCGGCCGAACCGCCGGCGCTGCTCCACAGGCGCCGGGTGGCGGCCCAGGCGGACCGGTTGGTCGCGGCGATCCGGGCCACTCCTGGCTTCGAGCACCTCTTCACCTCGATGCCCGCTGGCGAGATGATCGCAGCCGCGGTGGAGGGTCCCCTCGTCGTTCTGAACGCGGCCGCCCGCCGCTGTGACGCACTGATCGTCACGCGCCAGGGGATCTCGTCGGTGCCGTTGCCCGACCTGGCCGACGTCACCGAACAGGCGGAGCGCTACCGCGGCCTGGCGCTCGACCGCAGCCGGGCGCCGCGGGCCGCCGAAGCGTCGAGTCTGCTCGAACGGCTGTGGTTCACGGTGGTGCGACCGGTGCTGACAGCCGCGGGACTGACAACCGCGTACCGACCCGCCCGGCCCCTGAGGGCCCCTGACCACCGCCGGCCACCGGAGAGCGCGGAGGACACCGAACCGCTCCACCGGTCGGCGCAGCCGCCCGAGGCGGTTCTATCCAGGATCTGGTGGTGCCCCACCGGCCCGTTCGCCTTGCTGCCCCTGCATGCGGCGGGTCCGGGCAACGCGGCCATGGACTACGCGGTGCACTCCTACACGCCGGGCATCCGGGCACTCGTGGAGGCCCGGTCGTGGGACGTGCGGCAGAGGTACACGTCCGTCGGCACCACCGGGCCGTTGCTCGTCGTGATCGAACCCGGGACGTCCTACGGGTCCGGGGAACTGGACCAGATCCGCCGTACCGTCCCCGGCGTCACGCTCCTCAGCGGCGGCGACGCCACGGCCGCGAGGGTCAGGGCGGAACTCGCCGTCCATCCGCTCGTCCACTACATCGGGCCCGGCGACCTCGCCGACGGTGCGCCCCGACCGGATGCCGGCGACGGGGCGTTCGGCCGGAGCCCCCTTCCCGAGGGCCTGGTCGAGGATGGGGCCCTGGCCTATCTGTCGGCCGACAACACGGCCGGTCCCGGCGCCGCGATCGCGGGCGGCGGCCCCTCACTCGCCGCGTGCTTTCACGCCGCGGGCTATCGCCATGTGATCGCCGTGCTGGGCAGGATCGAAGACGACACCGCCACCCGCATCGCGGGCCATGTGTACGAAGCGCTCTCGGACTCCGGCGGGGGACTGCATCCGGACCTCGCGGCGCGGGCGCTGCACTACGCCCTGCGGCGCGCGGATGAGGCCGGCTCCGGCCGTGCGCTGCTCGCCCGCGCCGCCATGGTGCACATGGGGCCGTAGCCAGACCGGGCGTGCGGGGGACCGTCCGGATGGCTCGCGACCGCCGCCAGGGCCGTACCGTTCGGGCCCTCTGCACTCAGCACTCGATGATGTTCACCGCCAGCCCGCCCCGGGCCGTCTCCTTGTACTTCACGCTCATGTCCGCCCCGGTCTCCTTCATGGTCTTGATGACCTTGTCCAGCGAGACCTTGTGCGAGCCGTCGCCGCGCATCGCCATCCGTGCCGCCGTGACCGCCTTCACCGCGGCCATACCGTTGCGCTCGATGCACGGGATCTGGACCAGGCCGCCGACCGGGTCGCAGGTCAGGCCGAGGTTGTGCTCCATGCCGATCTCGGCCGCGTTCTCGACCTGCTCCGGCGTGCCGCCCAGCACCTCCGCCAGGGCGCCTGCCGCCATCGAGCAGGCCGAGCCCACCTCGCCCTGGCAGCCGACCTCGGCGCCGGAGATGGAGGCGTTCTCCTTGAAGAGCATGCCGATGGCGCCCGCGGCGAGCAGGAAGCGGACCACCCCGTCCTCGTCCGCGCCGGGCACGAAGTCGATGTAGTAGTGGAGGACGGCCGGGATGATGCCCGCGGCGCCGTTGGTGGGTGCGGTCACGACCCGTCCGCCGGCCGCGTTCTCCTCGTTGACCGCCATCGCGAAGAGCGTGATCCACTCCATCGCGCGGGCGGTGGGGTCGCCCTCGGCGCGCAGCTGCCGGGCGGTGACCGCGGCCCGGCGGCGCACCTTCAGGCCGCCCGGCAGGATGCCCTCGCGGGACATGCCGCGCGCCACGCACGCCCGCATCACCCGCCAGATCTCCAGCAGCCCGGTGCGGACCTCCTCCTCGGTGCGCCAGGCCCGCTCGTTCTCCAGCATCAGCGAGGAGATGGACAGGCCCGTGTCGCGGGCCAGCGTCAGCAGCTCGTCGCCGGTGCGGAAGGGGTACTTCAGGACCGTGTCGTCCAGCCTGATGCGGTCCGCGCCGACCGCGTCCTCGTCCACGACGAACCCGCCGCCCACCGAGTAGTACGTCTTCGACAGCAGTTCGGCCCCCGAGGCGCCGTACGCCCACAGGGTCATGCCGTTCGCGTGGTAGGGGAGGGCCTTGCGGCGGTGCAGGACCAGGTCGTCGTCGAAGGAGAAGGCGATCTCGTGCTCGCCGAGCAGCCGGATCCGGCCCGACTCCTTGATCGCCTCCACCCGGTCGTCGGCCGTCTCCACGTCCACCGTGCGCGGTGAGGCGCCCTCCAGGCCGAGCAGCACCGCCTTGGGCGTGCCGTGGCCGTGGCCGGTGGCGCCCAGGGAGCCGTACAGCTCCGCGCGCAGCGACACGACGGAGTCCAGCAGCCCCTCGTTGCGCAGCCGGCGGGCGAACATGCGCGCCGCCCGCATGGGGCCGACCGTGTGGGAGCTGGACGGGCCGATGCCGATCGAGAACAGGTCGAAGACCGAGATGGCCACGGAGGTCTCCTAGGGTCTCGACGGACGCCGTTGTCCGTCGTGGGAGCTGGGATCCGGGGGCGCGAGGCGCCCGGAGGGGGAGGGATGGACGAGTGGTTCATGAGGCGGGGCACCGCGCTCACCCACCAGTGTGCGCGGTGCCCCGGACGTATGTGCGACAGAAAGCGTGCGAAATTACTTCAGACCGGGGTACAGCGGATGCCTGTCGGTCAGGGCCTTCACCCGGGCCCTGAGCGCCTGCGCGTCGTAGGACGGCTTCAGCGCCTCCGTGATGACGTCCGCGACCTCGGTGAAGTCCTCGGCCGAGAAGCCGCGGGTGGCCAGGGCGGGCGTGCCGATCCGCAGGCCGGAGGTCACCATGGGCGGGCGCGGGTCGTTCGGGATCGCGTTCCGGTTGACCGTGATGCCGACCTCGTGGAGGCGGTCCTCGGCCTGGCGGCCGTCCAGCTCGGAGTTGCGCAGGTCGACCAGGACGAGGTGCACATCGGTGCCGCCGGACAGCACGTCGACACCCACGGCCCTGACGTCGTCCCGGACCAGGCGCCCGGCGAGGATCTTCGCCCCCTCCAGCGTCCGCCGCTGCCGCTCCCCGAACTCCTCCGAGGCCGCGACCTTGAACGCGACCGCCTTGGCGGCGATCACGTGCTCCAGGGGACCGCCCTGCTGACCCGGGAAGACCGCGGAGTTGATCTTCTTGGCCAGCTCGGACGTCGAGAGGATCACACCGCCGCGCGGACCGCCCAGCGTCTTGTGGGTCGTCGTGGTGACGACATGGGCGTGCGGCACCGGGTTCGGGTGCAGGCCCGCCGCCACCAGGCCGGCGAAGTGCGCCATGTCGACCATGAGGTAGGCGCCGACCTCGTCCGCGATCCGGCGGAAGGCGGCGAAGTCCAGTTGGCGCGGATAGGCGGACCAGCCCGCCACGATCAGCTTCGGCCGGGACTCCTTGGCCAGGCGCTCGACCTCGTCCATGTCGACGACGCCGTCGTCGCCGACGTGGTAGGCCACCACGTTGTAGAGCCTGCCGGAAAAGTTGATCTTCATTCCGTGGGTCAGGTGCCCGCCGTGCGCGAGGTTCAGACCCATGATCGTGTCACCGGGCTGCAGCAGCGCGAACATCGCCGCCGCGTTGGCCTGGGCGCCCGAGTGCGGCTGCACATTGGCGTGCTCCGCGCCGAAGAGCTCCTTGACCCGGTCGATGGCGATCTGCTCGACCACGTCGACGTGCTCGCAGCCGCCGTAGTAGCGGCGGCCGGGGTAGCCCTCGGCGTACTTGTTGGTCAGCACCGAGCCCTGTGCCTCCATGACCGCGACCGGGGCGAAGTTCTCCGAGGCGATCATCTCGAGGGTGGACTGCTGACGGTGCAGCTCGGCGTCGACCGCGGCGGCCACCTCGGGGTCGAGCTCATGCAGGGGCGTGTTGAGAACGGACATGTGTGCCACGGCTCCTCAGCCGGCGGTGTGGGCGTCGTACTCGTCGGCGGAGAGCAGGTCGGCCGGCTCCTCCGTGACACGCACCTTGAACAGCCAGCCGCCCTCGAACGGGGCCGAGTTCACCAGCGACGGGTCGTTGACGACGTCCTCGTTGATCTCGGTGACCTCGCCGGTGACCGGGGCGTAGAGGTCGCTCACGGACTTGGTGGACTCCAGTTCACCGCAGGTCTCGCCCGCGGTCACGGTGTCACCGACCTCCGGGAGCTGGACGTACACGACATCGCCGAGCGCGTTGGACGCGAACTCCGTGATGCCGACCGTCGCGACGCCGTCCTCGGCGGCCGACAGCCACTCGTGCTCCTTGCTGTAACGCAGCTGCTGGGGGTTGCTCATGGCCTGGATTCTCCTGTACGCGCGGGAGGGGTGGTGAGTGGGGGACTGCTGGAGGTGCTCGTGAGCAGGGCGGACGGGCGCGGTGGCACGTCCGGCCCGCGCCCAGTGTCTACTTGCGGCGCTTGTAGAACGGCAGCGCCACGACCTCGTACGGCTCGTGGCTGCCCCGGATGTCCACCGCGACCCCGGTGGTGCCGGGCGCGGAGTGCGCCGCGTCGACGTACGCCATGGCGATCGGCCGGCCCAGCGTGGGGGAGGGGGCACCGGAGGTGACCTCGCCGACCACCTCGCCACCGGCGACGACCGGGTACCCGGCCCGCGGGACCCGCCGGCCCTGCGCGACCAGGCCGACCAGCACGCGCGGCGGGTTCTGCGCGGCCCGCTCGGCGGCCTCGCGCAGCGCCGCGCGCCCCACGAAGTCGCCCTCCTTCTCGAACTTCACGACCCGGCCGAGCCCGGCGTCGAAAGGAGTCAGGGACGTGCTGAGCTCGTGCCCGTACAGGGGCATGCCCGCCTCCAGGCGCAGCGTGTCCCGGCAGGACAGCCCGCACGGGACGAGGCCGACGGGCGCGCCCGCCTCGGTCAGCGCCTGCCACAGCTTCTCGGCGTGCTCGGGGGCGACGAACAGTTCGAAGCCGTCCTCGCCGGTGTACCCGGTGCGCGCGATGAGCGCCGGGACGCCGGCGACCGTGCCGGGCAGGCCCGCGTAGTACTTGAGGCCGTCCAGGTCGGCATCGGACAGGGACTTCAGGATGCCGGGGGACTCGGGGCCCTGGACGGCGACGAGGGCGTAGGCGTCCCGGTCGTCGCGGACCCGGGCGTCGAAGCCGGAGGAGCGCTCCACCAGCGCGTCCAGCACCACCTGGGCGTTGGAGGCGTTGGCGACGACCATGTACTCCTGTTCCGCCAGCCGGTACACGATCAGGTCGTCGAGGATGCCGCCGTCCTCCCGGCAGATCATCGTGTAGCGGGCGCGGCCGACGCCGATGGAGGACATGCTGCCCACCAGGGCGTGGTCCAGGAACCGGTCCGCCCCGGGTCCGGTGACCGTGATCTCGCCCATGTGCGAGAGGTCGAAGAGACCCGCCTTCGTCCGGACGGCGACGTGCTCCTCGCGCTCGGAGCCGTACCGCAGGGGCATGTCCCAGCCGGCGAAGTCGGTCATCGTCGCGCCGAGCGAACGATGCAGGGCATCGAGCGCGGTACGGCGCGGGGGGCTGCTGCTCATCGGTTGTGCTCCCAGGGCGATGGAGTCCCCCGCGCGGCGGAGCCGGGCGTGGGGAGGACGGGGTCGTTCCTCCCCATCTGTCATCGGAACCTGAGAGGTTCGCCATGACTCCCGCGGCGGGTCGTCACGGCTTGCACCTTGGGTGGAGCCACTGGTCAGCGGCCCGCTTTTCAGATGTGCCTCGCCCGCGCGGTACGGGGCCTGAGAGATTCAAGGGAGGGACTTGCTCCTTCGGCGCCCGGGCACATGTCGGTACCCGGAACTCTCCCGCGCGGATTCAAGCGGCCGGTATGCAGTTGGCGCGCTCATCATCGCATGCCGCGCCCGCTCGTGGCAGGCCGCATCTGTAACCGGCTTGTGGCGCTACGGGCACGAAAACGCGAGACACCGTGCATTACCTTCTCTTTACGCTCGACGGGGACAGGTACGTCCCGGCCCCAAGGGAGGACGATCACGGTGAACAGGACCACGGCATACGCCACGACCTCGGGCGTCGCGGTGCACAAGCAGCCCGGAGCCACGGCCCTGGAGAACCGCGGCCCGCTGCCTGCGGCCGTGGTCCGCGATCTGCGCGACCGCACGGGCCGCAGCCCGCGCGGGCTCACCTTCGGCGCGGCCGACCTCGTCGTGGTCACCGGGCTGCCCGGCAGCGGCAAGTCCACGCTCATGCGGCGCGCCGTGCGGGGCACCCGCATCGACTCCCAGGACACCCGCGACCGCTGGGACACCCGCCTGGCCGGTGTCCTGCCCTACGCGGTCTACCGCCCCCTCGTCCGCCTCGCCCACTACGCGGGCCTGCGCCGCGCACTGCGCGCGGGCACGGCGGTGGTCGTGCACGACTGCGGTACGCAGGCGTGGGTGCGCGGCTGGCTGGCCCGGGAGGCCCGCCGCCGCGGCGGCACGCTGCACCTGCTCGTGCTCGACGTCGGCGCGGACACGGCCCTGGCGGGCCAGCGCAGCCGCGGCCGCGGTGTCTCGCGCTACGCGTTCCTCAGGCACCGCCGGGCGACGCGGCGGCTGCTGCGCTCCGTCGAGCGGGGCCGTCTGCCGCGGGGCTGCGGCTCGGCGGTCCTGCTCGACCGGGACGCGACCGACACCCTGCGCCGGATCGGTTTCGCCGGCTGACCGGCCCCGGGCGCGCAGGCGTTAGCCTTTCCAGCCACAGCAGTGGTTCTGAGCAGGCGGTAGGCAGATGGACTTCCCGGCGGATCTTCCCGCGGACTTCCCCGCACAGGCGCACCCCCATCCGCACGGCGGATGGCCGGGCAACGAGTTGGAGGAGGTGCTCTCCGCCTCGCTCGGCGTCCCCTCGGCCGCCGGCCGGATCCTCGAGGTCCTCGGCCGCAGCTTCCTCTGGGTGCCGCTGCCGGACGGCGGCGGCCCGCACAGCGGCCCCCTCGACCTGCCCACCCTGGACATCGAGGGCCAGGCGTACGTGCCGGTGTTCAGCTCGGAGGAGCAGTTCCGGCAGGCCGTCGGCCACCACATGTCGTACACGATCGCGCCCGCCGCCGAGTTCGCCCGCGGGCTGCCCCCGCAGGCCGGCATCGCGGTCAACCCGGGCGGCGTGGTCGGGGTGCCGCTGCCGCCGGACGCGGTGGCCGAGCTGTGCCGGGCCGGGCGCACCCCGCTCGACGGCCCGGCGAGCGGCGGCCGCGTCCGCCTGTTCGAACCCGACTGGCAGGACGACCCGGTGGACTTCCTCGCCGCCGCGTCGGCCGAGTTCGACGGGACCGGTGTGGTGGTCACCGCGCGCCGCTGCCTGGCCGTGATCGAGACGGCCGACCCGGTCATGTTCATCGGAGTCGAACTCGCCTCCACGGAGGCCGACCCGCACGCGCTTCCGCTGGAGGCACTCGGCCGGGCGCTCGGCAAGGTGCCGGTCAAGACGCCGGTGAACATGGTGTTCCTGGACATGGTCCAGGACCCGGTGGGCGACTGGCTGCGGGAGCGGGTGCGGCCGTTCTACCAGCGCGGTCACTGAACGGCCCGCCGGCGGTGGACGGCACGCGGCCGGCGGCGGGGGGGGCGGCGCGCCCCCAGGGCGGGGCGCGGCGCGGCCCACGGCGGCGCGTCGCGCGTCGCGTTGCTGTCGCAGGCGCGCCGTAACCTGGTTTCATGACCGGAGCGGGAGGCGCTCCCGGCCGGGGGCCGGGTCGGCTCCCGGACAGTGGAGAATGGCCCGGTCGGGGTGGTGCGGCTGACATCCGCGCGCAACGCGCGGGAGACATCCGTGGGGACTGTCGGGTTTGTCGTGAAGGGGCGGTAGAGGGTGAGCGCGTCGGGCACGGCCGCGGCCGGGCAGGTCGAGCACATGCTGCGCCAGGTGACGCCCGGGCGCTACGACGCCTACGAGGCGCTCCTTCACGTGCTGGCGACCCCGTCGTCCGGCCAGGTCTGGATGCTGCTGTGGCACGGCCAGGCCGGCTCGCCCGACGCCCAGTACGGGACCATGGAGGTGGGCGGCCACGGCTACGCCCCCTGTGTCACCTCCGCTCAGGAACTGTCGGCCAGCGGCTGGAACCGCTCGTACGAGGTGGTCGACGGCCTCGACGTGGCCCGCACCCTCTACCCGGACCACTACGGCCTCTGGCTGAACCCGCACGCGCCCGGCGGCGGCGTCGGCATCCCCTGGCTGGATCTGCGCCGCATCGCCACCGGCCTGGAGCGCCAGCCCGCGGGGCCCCTCAGACTGTCGGAACCGGCCATCGAGATCCCGCAGTTCTACGCCCTGCTCGCGCAGAACGCGCACCGGACGCCCGCCGTGCGCTCACTGCGCCGCGCCTGGGTGCAGCCCGCGCTGGGGGCGCCGTACCTGGCGATCGGCCTGGACGTGTACGACACCTCGCCGCCCGCCGTCGACTCGGTGCGCGCGATGATGCAGCAGTCCGTCGTCGCCGTTCCCGAGGGACTGCCGGTGTCGACCGTCGTGATGTCCGACGAGTACGACCCGGTCGCGATGTGGCTCCGCGCCCGCGCCCGCCCCTTCTACGACCGCGAGGCCCACGCGGCACCGGCCCAGGCCCCCGCGGTCGGCGGCTACGGCTATCCGCCCGTCCCTGGCGCATACTGACCCGGACGGTTCCCGGTCCTCGGACGTGTCCGGCGGTGGCAGCGTCTCTTCGCGCGTAGATGAGGGTGGATGGGGCGGATTTCGCCCTGTGTGTCCCTTTCGCTCTCGTCCGCCCCGCGTTACCCACTGTCCGGATAACGGAACCCTCCTGCTCGCATCACGTTTACGCATCCATTCACCGCCAAGTCTGGCAACAGATCGCAGAACCGTTGAAGACTCCCGCTCCAGGGGTGCTTCACCCCTTCGTACGACGGACTGAAGACGCCGCTACCGCGGCGAGTGCGGGCCGGCCACCGCCGGTTGAGAGGGGTCCCTGCCACATGACGGCACCATTGCACGAGCCGACCGCGGAAGCGGCCCCGAGCGCTGCCGAGGAGGCTGCGGTTGCCAGCGCCGGGGTGAAGGCCGTACAGGGGCGTTCCCTGGGCCGGATCGCCTGGGAGCGCCTCAAGCGGGACAAGCTCGCCCTCACGGGCGGCGTCGTCGTGCTCGTGCTCATCGCGCTCGCCCTGCTCGCCCCGGTGATCACACACCTGGTCGGCCAGGATCCGGACGCCTACCACGAGAACCTGATCGACCCGCTGTTCGGCACCCCGAGGGGCTCGCTGGGCGGCATCAGCGGCGATCACCTGCTGGGCGTCGAGCCGGTCAACGGCCGCGACATCTTCGCCCGCATCCTCTACGGCGCCCGTGTCTCGCTCCTGGTGGGCTTCCTGTCCGCCATGGTCGCCGTCGTCCTGGGCACCGTGCTGGGCATCCTGGCCGGCTTCTTCGGCGGCTGGGTCGACTCGCTCATCAGCCGCGTGATGGACGGCCTGCTGGCCTTCCCGCAGCTGCTGTTCACGATCGCCCTGGTCTCCGTCATGCCGAACAACATGCTGGGCCTGACCGGGTCCAGCGTGCGCGTGTTCGTGATGATCCTGGTCATCGGCTTCTTCGGCTGGCCCTACATCGGACGCGTGGTGCGCGGCCAGACGCTCTCGATGCGCGAGCGCGAGTACGTCGAGGCCGCCCGATCGCTGGGCGCGGGGCGGTTCTACATCCTGTTCAAGGAGCTGCTGCCCAACCTCGTCGCGCCGATCATCGTCTACACGACGATGATGATCCCCACCAACATCCTCACCGAGGCGGCACTCAGCTTCCTGGGCGTGGGCGTCAAGCCGCCCACCTCCTCCTGGGGGCAGATGCTTTCGAGCGCGATCGACTACTACGAGTCGGACCCCATGTACATGGTGGTCCCGGGTGTGGCGATCTTCATCACCGTTCTTGCCTTCAACCTCTTCGGCGACGGCGTGCGGGACGCGCTGGACCCGAAGGGCTCCCGCTGACTGCCGTACACCAAGCGTCCCGTGGCACTTGCACGGGGTCTCTCATCAATCCGGAGGATCCGAGATCGTGACTACCCAACGCACCTCAGGGCGGCGTAAGCAGGCGTTGGCCGCTGCTGCCGCGGTCGCCGCGCTGCTGACCACGGCGGCGTGCGGCGGCGGCAATGACAACGGCGGCGGGTCGAAGACCGGCGCGGCCGGCTTCGACGCCGCCAACAACAAGGTCGCCCAGGCCTCCGCGGCCAAGAAGGGTGGCACGCTGAAGTTCGGCGGCGCCCAGGACGCCGACTCGTGGGACACCACGCGCGGCTACTACGGCTTCATGTGGAACTTCGCCCGCTACTACAGCCGCCAGCTCGTCACGAACCAGACGCAGCCGGGCAAGGCCGGTGCCGAGCTGACCCCGGACCTCGCCACCGGGCTCGCCAAGGTCACCGACGGCGGCAAGACCTACACGTACACCCTGCGTGACGGCGTCACGTGGGAGGACGGCAAGCCGGTCACGTCCAAGGACATCAAGTACGGCATCGAGCGCGTGTGGGCGCAGGACGTGCTGTCCGGCGGCCCGGTGTACCTGAAGGACGTCCTCGACCCCAAGGGCGAGTACAAGGGCCCCTACAAGGACACCAGCAAGGACAAGCTGGGCCTGAAGGCCATCGACACGCCGGACGACAAGACCATCGTCTTCCACATCCCGCAGGCCAACTCGGACTTCGAGGAGATGCTGGCCCTGGTCTCGGCCTCCCCGGTCCGCCAGGACATGGACACCAAGTCCAAGTACGGTCTGCACCCCTTCTCCTCCGGTCCGTACAAGTTCCAGTCGTACAGCCCGGGCAAGAACCTGACGCTGGTCCGCAACACCCAGTGGAAGCAGTCCTCGGACCCGATCCGCAAGGCGTACCCGGACAAGATCACCGTCCAGTTCTTCTCGGACGCCAACCAGCTGGACCAGCGCCTGCTCAACGGCGACCTGGACCTGGACATCAACCAGACCGGCATGTCGCCGCAGGGCCGCACCACCGCCCTGAAGGAGCACAAGGGCAACCTGGACAACCCGGTCTCCGGCTACATCCGCTACGCGGTCTTCCCGCAGAGCGTGAAGCCGTTCGACAACGAGCACTGCCGCAAGGCCGTGATCTACGGCGCCGACCACGTGTCGCTGCAGACCGCCCGCGGCGGCCCGGTCGCCGGTGGTGACATCGGCACCAACATGCTGCCCCCGTCCGTCGCGGGTGCCGAGGGCCAGAAGTACGACCCGTACGAGCTCGCCGGCGCCAACAAGAACGGCAACGTCGCCAAGGCCAAGGAAGAGCTGAAGGCCTGCGGCAAGCCCAGCGGCTTCTCGACCACCATCGCGGTCCGCAACAACAAGCCGGTCGAGGTGGCCACCGCCCAGTCCCTGCAGGCGTCGCTGAAGAAGGTCGGCATCACCGCGCAGATCGACCAGTACGACGGCTCGCAGACCACCGGCATCATCGGCAGCCCCGCGAACGTCGCGAAGAAGGGCTACGGCATCATCATCATGGGCTGGGGTCCGGACTTCCCGTCCGTCCAGGGCTTCGGTCTGCCGCTGTGGGACAGCAAGTACATCCTGCCGAGCGGTAACTCCAACTACGCGCTGATCAAGGACAAGGCGATCGACGGCCTGTTCGACCAGTACGTCAACACCCTGGACGACGCCGCCAAGACCAAGATCTCCACGGAGATCAACCACAAGGTCATGGAGGGCGGCTACTACCTGCCCTTCGTCTTCGAGAAGTTCATCAACTGGCGCTCGGACAACCTGGCGAACGTCTACACGACCGACGGCTACAGCGGCATGTACGACTTCGTCAACCTCGGTCTGAAGTCCGCGAAGTAAACCCGGCACACCCGCCGTACGGCACGAAAGGCAGGTGAAGGCCGGCGCGGCGTGAGCGCGGGCCATCGGACGACCTCCGATGGCCCGCGGTCCGCGGCGGGCCGTTAGCTGTGCTCGCTTACCTCATCAGGCGGCTGTTCGCCGCCGCAGTGATGCTCGTGGTCATCGTCATGGTGGTCTTCGGCATCTTCTTCCTCGTCCCCAAGTGGGCGGGCGTGGACATCGCCTCGAGCTTCGTGGGCAAGCAGGCCGACCCCGCCGCCGTCGAGGCGGTGCGGCAGAAGCTCGGACTCGGCGACCCGATCTACTCCCAGGTCTGGGAGTTCTTCAAGGGCATCTTCGTCGGCCGCACCTACTCGGGCGGCGGGGACGTGACCCAGTGCGCCGCCCCGTGCTTCGGCTACTCCTTCCGCAGCGAGCAGGCCGTCTGGCCGGTGCTGACCGACCGCTTCCCGGTGACCCTGGGCCTCGCGCTCGGTGCCGCCGTGCTGTGGCTGGTCTTCGGTGTCGCGGCGGGTGTGCTCTCCGCGCTCAAGCGGGGCAGCATCTGGGACCGCGGTGCGATGGTCGTCGCCCTCGCGGGTGTCTCCCTCCCCATCTACTTCACCGGTCTGCTCAGCCTGGCGATCTTCGCCTTCGGCCTGAAGTGGATCGACGCGCAGTACGTGCCCCTCGACCAGAGCTTCGGCGGCTGGTTCGGCGGCATGATCCTGCCCTGGATCACCCTCGCGTTCCTGTACGCGGCGATGTACGCCCGGATCACCCGCGCCACCATGCTGGAGATCCTCGGTGAGGACTACATCCGCACGGCGCGCGCGAAGGGCCTCAAGGAGCAGGTCGTCATCGGCAAGCACGCCATGCGCTCCACGATGACGCCCATCCTGACCATGCTCGGCATGGACCTCGGCGCGCTCATCGGCGGCGCCATCCTGACGGAGTCCACGTTCAACCTGCCCGGTCTCGGCCGGGCCGTGCTGGACGCCATCAGGAACCAGGACCTGCCCATCATCCTGGGCGTCACCCTGATCACTTCTCTCGCGGTGCTGATCGCCAACCTCGTGGTGGACGTCCTGTACGCCGTGATCGACCCCCGAGTGAGGCTCGCATGACCGAACTCAGCAAGAGCGGATCGGCCGTGGGCGAGCCCACGAGCGGTGCGCCCGCGCCGAGCGCCTTCCTCGAAGTGCGCGACCTGAAGGTGCACTTCCCGACCGACGACGGTCTGGTCAAGTCCGTCGACGGGCTCAGCTTCCAGCTGGAGAAGGGCAAGACCCTCGGCATCGTGGGCGAGTCGGGTTCCGGCAAGTCGGTGACCTCGCTCGGCATCATGGGCCTGCACACCGCCGGCCAGTACGGCAAGCGCAAGGCGCAGATCTCCGGCGAGATCTGGCTGGACGGCACGGAGCTGCTGTCCGCCGACCCGGACCACGTGCGCAAGCTGCGCGGCCGCGAGATGGCGATGATCTTCCAGGACCCGCTGTCCGCGCTGCACCCGTACTACACGATCGGCCAGCAGATCGTGGAGGCGTACCGCATCCACCACGACGTCGACAAGAAGACCGCCCGCAGGCGGGCGATCGAGATGCTCGACCGGGTGGGCATCCCCCAGCCGGACAAGCGGGTCGACAGCTACCCGCACGAGTTCTCCGGCGGTATGCGCCAGCGCGCGATGATCGCGATGGCGCTGGTCAACAACCCCGAGCTGCTCATCGCGGACGAGCCGACCACCGCGCTCGACGTGACCGTGCAGGCGCAGATCCTCGACCTGATCCGCGACCTGCAGAAGGAGTTCGGCTCCGCGGTCATCATCATCACCCACGACCTGGGCGTCGTCGCCGAACTGGCGGACGACATCCTGGTGATGTACGGCGGACGCTGTGTCGAGCGGGGCCCGGCCGACAAGGTGTTCTACGAGCCGCGGCACCCCTACACCTGGGGCCTGCTCGGCTCGATGCCGCGCCTCGACCGCGAGCAGCAGGACCGCCTCATCCCGGTCAAGGGCTCCCCGCCCTCCCTCATCAACATCCCGTCCGGCTGCGCCTTCAACCCGCGCTGCCCGTACGCCGACATCCCGAAGGACAACGTCACCCGCACGGTCCGGCCCGAGCTGACCGAGGTCGGCAGCCGGCACTGGGCCGCCTGCCACCTGACGCAGGAGCAGCGGGAGCGTATCTGGACCGAAGAGATTGCGCCGAAGCTGTGAGCGAGAACCCCAAAGACGCGGCAGTGACGATTCCTGCGCAGAGCGGCGGTGCGACCCTCACCAAGGACGCCGCCCCCGGTGAGACCCTGCTGAAGGTCACCGGGCTTCAGAAGCACTTCCCGATCCGCAAGGGCCTGCTCCAGCGGCAGGTCGGTGCGGTGCGTGCGGTCGACGGTCTGGACTTCGAGGTCAAGGCCGGTGAGACGCTCGGCGTCGTGGGCGAGTCCGGCTGCGGCAAGTCGACGATGGGCCGGCTGATCACCCGGCTGCTCGAACCGACCGCCGGCACGATCGAGTTCGAGGGCCGGGACATCACGCACCTGGGTGTCGGCGGGATGCGACCGCTGCGCCGCGATGTGCAGATGATCTTCCAGGACCCCTACTCGTCGCTGAACCCGCGGCACACGATCGGCACGATCGTCGGCGCCCCCTTCCGGCTGCAGGGCGTCACGCCCGAGGGCGGCATCAAGAAGGAAGTGCAGCGGCTGCTGTCGGTCGTGGGTCTCAACCCCGAGCACTACAACCGCTATCCGCACGAGTTCTCCGGCGGCCAGCGCCAGCGCATCGGCATCGCCCGCGCGCTCGCGCTCAACCCGAAGCTGGTCGTGGCCGACGAGCCGGTCTCCGCGCTGGACGTGTCGATCCAGGCGCAGGTGGTGAACCTGCTGGACGACCTCCAGGAGGAACTGGGCCTGACGTACGTGATCATCGCGCACGACCTCTCGGTCGTCCGGCATGTCTCGGACCGGATCGCGGTGATGTACCTCGGCAAGATCGTCGAGCTCGCCGACCGCGAGTCGCTGTACCGGGCGCCGATGCACCCGTACACCAAGGCGCTGATGTCGGCGGTGCCGATCCCGGACCCGAGGCGCAAGACGGCGAAGAGCGAGCGCATCCTGCTCCAGGGCGACGTCCCCTCGCCGATCGCGCCGCCGAGCGGCTGCCGCTTCCACACGCGGTGCTGGAAGGCGACGGAGATCTGCCGGACGACCGAGCCGCAACTGCTGGAGCTGAAGCCGGGGCAGCGGGTGGCCTGCCACCACCCGGAGAACTTCGAGGACCAGGCGCCGCAGGACACGGTGCTGCTGTCCGACGCCAAGGAGGCGGCGAAGCTGGTGGCCGACGAGGTCCTCGCGGAGTCGGCGGAGACGTCGGCGGCGGTGGCCGCGGAGGTGGAGGCCGAGGCGGAGGCTTCCGCGGAGGAGCCGGACGAGGCGGAGGCTTCCGCGGAGGAGCCGGCCGAGGCGTCCTCCGAGCGGTCCGCGACCGCTGGGGGAGCCGCCGAGGAGCCGGCGGCCGCCGAGGAGGAGGCCGCGGCCGACGGCCAGGAGCCGACCGGCAAATAGCGCATGACCGGTGACGAAGACCTGTGCATGCCCGAACGGGAGAGTGCCGAGTCCGGTGCGTCCGTCCGATCGACCCGATCGGCAGGAACGCCCGAAGGACGACTCGCGCACTCTCCCGTTCGGCGTGCCCGGCCCGGATCCGTGCCGGGTGCCCGGCCGGTCTCATGACCGGGACCGGGGTCAGCACATGGGGTTGATCTTGTCGGTCTCGTTCACGGCGCCGGACCAGGAGTACTCGTCGTTGTCGCTGAAGTAGTAGTAGGTGGCGCCGTTGGGCGCCATGGCCACGGTGATGCCGCCGAAGCCGGACATGAACGGTACGTAGAAGGAACAGCTGTACTGCGGGTAGGCGGCCGGGGTGAACTGCTTGGCCCACACGCCGTTGTTGTACTGGAAGGGCGTGGTGCCCGTGGTGACCAGCCCGCGGTCGGCCGGGTCGCGCTGCATGGTGGCGGCCAGCGCCGTGGGACTGATCACCTGGGCCCCGGCGATCCGGCCGGAGTCGTTGTTGAGGAACTTGGCGACCTTGGCGATCGAGTCCCGGGTCCAGAACATTCCGTAGCCGCCGAAGGGGGCGCCGGTGGCGGAGTTGCCGGTGCGCTCACTGACCAGCGAGTCGGGAGCGACGTGCAGCGGGGTGAGTACGTCGTCGCGGAGGAGGTTGAAGATGTCGGCTCCGCCGCCGGCCCTGGACTGCAGGTAGTTGTTCTCGGCGCGGGCGGCCAGGAACGTGTCCGAGCTGTGGTAGACCCACTGGGTGCCCGGGGCCGCTTTATGGGGGAAGGCCAGGGCGTCGGCCATCTTGGACGTGTACGCCTCGGCGGTGAAGAAGCTGGACATCAGGCTTCCGCCCTCGTCGACCTCGTAGCCGGACGAGTTGTAGTTGCCGGTCGCCATGTCCAGCGCGTTGTTCAGGGTGACGCTCGACCAGTCACCTGAACCGGAGGCCGTCTCGGGCACCCACGTCCTGATGAGCTCCTGGGTGACGCCGTCGCCGTAGAGCTGCTGCAGTCGCATGGCGGCCACGCCGGCGAAGGCGGTCTTCGCGGTGGAGTACGACGGCAGCAGCATCTCGGAGCAGAAGGCGTAGGTGCCGTAGCGGGTGGTGCAGCCGGAGGTGTAGTTGACGCCGTTGACGAACAGCCCGTAGGAGGTCATGTCGGCGGGGGTGACCCCTGCCCCGAACTGGGTGAGGTCGATGCCGGCGCCGGGGTAGTCGGTGGCCAGCGCGCTGATCGGTTTCGTGGGCAGCCGGTCGGCGACCTCGGCCGCGTAGGCGTTCTCGACGGCGGGGCCGTCGGGGACCGTCGCACGGGTGTAGCCGGCGGACAGCTGGCCCCACATGTTGAACTTCTGGTACTCGCAGGTCTCCTGGGTGACCTGGTAGCGCACCTTGCTGATGGTGCTGGAGTCGAACAGGAAGGTCATCTCGCCGTTGTGGACGCAGTTGGCGTTCCGCTCGACGAGAGCGAAGGGGAGGGACGCGCGGGTCATCCCGTTGTCCGCGTTCTCGTCCCAGACCCTGCCGGGGCCCACGGCCAGGTTCCAGACCGTCGATCCCGTATAGGTCAGGCCGCGGACCGTGGGGATCAGATGGCTGCCGTTCTGGACCAAGGTGACCGACACGGGCGGCAGGTGCTTCCACACCGAGTCCTTGAACGAGGTCCTGTTGTAGGTGTCGACCAGCTCGCTGAAGCCGCCGCCGGTCGCGGTCCCGTTCAGTGTGAGGGTGCCCTCGAAGGTGTGGCTCGGCGGCGCCGCGCCGGCCGGCAGGGCGAAGGCGGAGTCGTCGACCGGTGCCGTGCTGCTTCCGGTGGTCAGGTCCGTACGGGTCAGCAGCGTGCGGCTGACCGATCCGCTGCCGGTGAGGGGATCACCCGGGACAGGGGTGATCGTGGTGGCCGACGCCGTGCCGGCGCCGGTGACGGGCAGGCACACCACCACGACCAGGGCCGCAAGGGCCTTGCTGATTCTGCTGTTTCTCATGCTGCTCCACCGTTCTTGTGCGGCGCGGGCATCTGTGATGCAGAACCGTGCTCCGGCCCGGTGAAGTTTGTCGAATGCCTGTCATGGCGGTGCCTCATGCCGCTGGTGCATGGAGATGTGACGGCCAGTCACCCGCCGGAGCCGAACAGCCCCCGGCAGAACCCGGCGAGATCGTCCAGGCAGGCCCGGATCTGCGAGGCCGCGTAGTGGGTCGGGTCCCAGGCGCCGAACAACGTGACATGCAGGGGCCCGTCGGCGAGTTCGATCGGCAGTGACCGCAACCCGAAGCGGGGGTCGTCGGAGAGGATGCAGGCCCCCTTGCCGGCCGCCGCCAGGGCCTGTGCCACGGCCGGCGCCCTGGCGACATAGGCGGCGTCGTAACCGAGGCCGGCCTTGGCTGCCGCCTCGTCCAGCACCCGGCGCACTCCGTGGAGTTCGTCCATGACGATCACCCGGCTTGCGCTGATGTCGGTGAGGTCCACCCGGTCGCGGCCGGCCCACGGGTGGTCGGGCGCGACCTGGGCCCAGACCGGGGCCTGGGCGAGGACGATGTACGCCAGGTCCGACCCGGGTGGCCGGGTGCCGATGGCGAAGTCGGCCTGGCCGACGGTGAGCGCCGCATAGACACCGTGCGGGGACGCCTCGACGACGTCGACGATCTGCCCCTGCGGACCGCCGGCGACGATGAACGGGGCGACCACGTCGGTGACGGTGGTGGCCGGGGCGATGACGGTGAGCGGGATGCCCGCGCCGGACGCCATGGAACGCGCGGTGTCCCGGGCCAGTCTGGCCCGGGCGGTCAGGTCCCGGGCGACGGGAAGGAAGGCCCGGCCGGCCGGGCTGAGCCGCAGGGCTCCCTCACCGCGACGGAACAGCGTCAGCCCCAGCTCGTGCTCCAGCTGCCGTATCTGCCGGGACAGCGACGGCTGCGTGACATGCACCTCCTGGGAGGCGGCGGTGACCGAACCCAGGTCCACGATCGACAGGAAGTACTCAAGGACGCGGAGCTCCACTATGCCTCCAGGGCATGGGAAGTGCGGAAGACAGGTATTTGCAAGTTATACCGCCCAGGTCAACACTGTCCGAAACGCCGCCCTCGGCGGCCGGATCCCATCCCTCACCTGCTGTGATCCCTGGAGGTGCCCCGTGCATCCGAGACGTCTTCCCCCGCGCCGACTCGGCCTGTCGGCCGTGGCGGCGGTCACCGCCGGCGGCCTCACCCTGACCGCCTGCGCCGGCTCGGACTCGACCGGGCGAGGGGCCACCGTGCTGACCGTGGCGTCGTCGGCCGCCGTCACCACCCTGGACCCGGTGAAGTCCTTCTCCACCGAGGCCATGTACCTCGGCAACATCTACGAGCCGCTGCTGTGGAAGAACCCGGTGGGATCGGTCGAGGAGTACACCCCCGCGATCGCCGAGTCCTGGACCAAGTCGGAGGACGCCAAGACCTGGACCTTCAAGATCCGCCAGGGGCTCACCTTCCACAACGGTGAGAAGGTGGACGCCGCGGCGGTCAAGGCGAGCATCCTGGCCGCGCAGAAGGACAGCGGCGCATCCTTCATCTGGGCACCGCTCGCCTCCATCGACACCCCCGACCGCCACACGGTCGTGATGCACCTCAAGTACGCCGCTCCGATGGAGCTCATAGCCTCCTCCACCTACGGCTCCTGGATCGTCGCACCCAAGGCGCTGGCAGCGGCCGCGAAGAACAAGTCGTACTACGAGAGCAAGGGCGTCGACGGCGGTACCGGCCCCTACCGGCTCGCCTCCTACACTCCCGGCAAGGAGGTCGTGCTCGACCGCTACGACGGGTACTGGAACAAGGCGCACGCGCCCACCTACCGCACGGTGGACGTGCGCATCACGCCGGACGCCGTCACCGCGCAGCAGATGCTCACCGCGAAGGAGGCCGACTTCACCACCTCCTTCCCGCTGCAGAACGTGAAGGACTTCAAGGGCAAGCCCGACTACACCGTCCGGGACTACGCCTCGCCGTTCAACTTCGTCGCCTTCTTCAACACCACCCGAGGACCGCTGAAGGACCCCAGGGTCCGCCGCGCCCTGTCCTACGCCACCCCGTACAAGGACATCATCACGGTCGGCGCCCAGGGCTACGGAACGCAGGCGCACGGTCCGGTGCCCCAGGGCATCTTCCCCTCCGACGCCACCGTCCCCGCCTACACCCAGGACCTGGACAAGGCCAGGGCGCTGCTCGCCGAGGCGGGCCATCCCAAGGGCGGCTTCACCCTCAACCTCACCTACGCCGCGGAGAACCAGGCCGAGGCCCGGTTCGTTCCGCTGATCAAGGACGCCTACGCCAAGGTCGGCGTGACCGTGAACGTCACGTCCAAGCTCTTCAACCAGCAGTGGGAGGCCGCCAAGGCCGGCCCCGCCACCGCCCAGGACATGTTCGTCCTCTACTACTGGCCCACCTACAGCGACGCCGGGTCGGACAACCTGTTCTCGCTCTACCACAGCAGCGCCAAGCCCTCCTTCAACCTGAGCTACTGGAAGAACGCCCGGTACGACGGCCTCGTCGACAAGGCGGGCACGCTGACCGGAACCGACCCGGCCCAGGCCAAGGAGCTGTACGGCCAGGCCATGAAGGTCCTCTACGACGAGGCGCCCGGACTCTCCCTCTACGACTCGCGGGCCGTCTATGTCGTCCCCAAGAGGATTGAAGGATTCCGGTTCAACGAGAACTATCCCTTCACGGTGTTCTTCGCCTCGATGAAGCCCGCCGGGGCGTGACCGCGGACCCTGTTCCGGCGTCCCGGCGCCGGAACACCCTCGCAGACCGAACACTGGAGAACCGAAGGACATGTTCCGACATCTCGCACGGCTGGTGGCCTCGTCGGCGGCTGTCCTGCTGACCCTGACCATGGTCACCTTCGTTCTGGCAAGGGTCCTGCCCAGCGATCCCGCCGTGGCGTACATCGGGCCCAAGGCGACCCCCGCCCAGACCGCCCGGCTGCGCGCCGATCTCGGCCTCGACCAGCCGCTGACCGTCCAGTACGGGAAGTACCTGGCCGCGCTGGTGCGCGGTGACTGGGGCTATTCCCTGACCACGAAACGCTCCGTGCTCGGCGAGATCGGGAGCAGGCTGCCCGCCACTCTGGAGCTGATCGGCGCCGCCATGCTGCTCGCCGCCCTGCTCGGCATAGCCCTCGGAGTGGTGGCGGCCACCCGCCCCGGCGGCAGGCTCGACGCGGTGATCCGCCTGCTGTCGATCGGCGGGGTGTCGATGCCGGCCTTCTGGCTGGGGCTGCTGCTCCAGGTGCTCTTCGTGGACCGGCTGCACCTCTTCCCCGCCACCGGAGAGTTCAGCAGCACCTTGAAGTTCACCGATCCCGTCAGCCATGTCACCGGCTTCCCGCTGCTCGACAGCGTGCTCACCGGCAACTGGACGGCCTTCAGCGACGGTTTCGGCCATCTGATCCTGCCGGCGGTCACCCTGGCCGCCTACCCGCTGGGGCTGGTCGCCCGGATGACGCGCGCCTCCATGATCGAGGTGCTGTCGCAGGGCCACATCACCGCGGCCCGCGCCTACGGCCTGCGGGAACCGGTCATCGTCTGGTCGCTCGCCCTGCGCAACGCGCTCTCGCCCGCGCTGACCGTCCTCGGCATGGCCGTCGCCTACTCGCTCACCGGAACCTTCTTCGTCGAGACGGTCTTCAACTGGCCCGGCATCGGGCAGTTCGCGACCGAGACGATGCTGGCCGTGGACTATCCGTCCATCATGGCCATCACCCTTCTCGGTGCGGCCGGCTACCTCATCGCCAATGCCGCCGTGGACCTCCTCCAGGCGAAGATCGACCCACGAGTGAGGACGTCATGACCTCCAGCCCCGCCAAGGCGGCCACCGCCGAAGCCCCCGGTGCTCCCCCGTCCCCGCCCGGCACCGTCCGGCGACTGCTGCGCGTCATGCGCCGGGACCGCTTCGGGACCGCGGGCGTGCTGATCGTGGCGGGCCTGGTCGTGCTCTCCCTCTGCGCACCGTTGCTCGCCCCCTATCCCGAACAGGGCCGCGGCAGCGCGGACGTCGCGGCCCGCGACCTCGCCCCCAGCGCGGCCCACTGGTTCGGCACCGACGAAGTCGGCCGGGACGTACTGTCCCGTATCGTCTTCGGTGCCCAGCCGGCGCTGCTGGTCTCGCTGGCCGTCGTGGCGTTCGCCGCATTGATCGGAGTGCCCCTCGGCGCCCTCGCCGGCTACCGCGGAGGCTGGGCCGACCAGGTGATCTCCCGCGTCACCGAGCTGTTCCAGTCCTTCCCGCCGCTGCTGCTGGCCATGGTCACCGTCGCCCTCCTCGGCCCCGGACTGTTCAACGCCGGTATCGCCCTCGCGGTGAGCTGGTGGCCGTGGTACGCGCGCCTGGTGCGCGCCGAGGCGCGCTCGCTGCGCGACCGGCCTTTCGTGGAGGCGGCCCGCTCCATGGGCGTGCCGGTGTGGATCATCCTGTACCGCCACATCGTGCGCAACTGCGTCGGCCCGGTCCTGGTGCAGGCCACCGTCGACCTGGGCTCCGTGATCCTGGCCGCCGGCTCCCTCGCGTTCCTCGGCCTGGGTGCCCAGGCCCCCTCCCCGGACTGGGGCCTGATGGTTGCCGAGGGCCGCGCCTCCCTGTTCGACGCCTGGTGGATCTCCACCTTCCCGGGCCTGGCCATCTTCGTGACGGTGCTCGGCTTCAATCTGCTCGGAGACTCCCTGCGAGACCTCCTCGACCCCAGGTCGGTACGTTCATGAGCACCTTGCTGGAAGTGACGGACCTCGCCGTGGCCTTCCCCCGCCCGGACCTGCCGCCCAGCCGGCCGGTGCGCGGCGTCGACCTGGCCGTGCCGTCCGGACAGGTCCTGGGGATCGTCGGCGAGAGCGGGTGCGGCAAGTCCCTGACCGGAATGGCGATCCTGGGCCTGCTGCCCGCACAGGCCCGGGTGACGGGGAGCATCCGCCTGGACGGAACGGAGTTGACCACGCTGCCGCCGGCCCGGCGTGCGGCGCTGCGCGGCGGCTCGATCTCGCTGGTCTTCCAGGACCCCGGCGCCGCCTTCAACCCCGTGCTGAGCATCGGCCGGCAACTGCGGCAGGTCGCCCGGCGACACCTGGAGGTGGACCGCAAGGGCGCCGACGCCGTCGCCCTGGACTACCTCGGCCGGGTCGGACTGCCCGACCCCGCCCGGGTGGCCGCGTCGTTCCCCCATGAGCTCTCCGGCGGCATGCTGCAACGCGCGATGATCGCGATGGCTCTGATCAGCGGCCCCCGCCTGCTCATCCTCGATGAGCCGACCACCGCTCTCGATGTCACCGTGGCCCAGCAGATCATGCGGCTCGTCCTGGAACTCCAGGCCGAGATGGGCTTCACCGTCCTGCTGATCACCCACAACCTCGGTGTGGTCGCCGATGTCTGCGACTCCACCGCCGTGATGTACGCGGGCCGGGTCGTCGAGCACGGGCGGACCGGCGAGGTGCTGCACCACCCCCGGCACCCCTACACCCGGGGCCTGCTGGGTGCCGTACCCGGACAGGGCACACCGGGACGGCCCCTCACGGCGATCCCCGGTTCCGTGCCGAGCGATCCGGGGGGCCTGCGCGGCTGCGCCTTCGCGGAGCGCTGTCCGGCGGTGCGGGACATCTGCACAGACTCCGATCCGCGGCTGACCGCCGTGGGGACCACCCAGGAGGTCGCATGTTTCGCGGAGACGACGCCGTGAGCCGGGCAGTCCTCGAGGTGCACAGCCTCGTCGTCGAGTTCAGGTCGCGTGCCGCCCGCACCCAGGGGATCACCCGGGCGGTGGCAGACGTCAGCCTCTCCGTGGCCGAGGGCACCACCTTCGGGCTGGTCGGAGAGTCCGGTTCGGGCAAGAGCACCCTGGCCAGGGCCGCTTTGGGGCTGATCCGTCCGACGGGCGGCCGCTCCACCGTGAACGGGACGGATGTCGGCGGCGCGCGCGGCAGCACGCTGCGCCGGCTGCGCCGGGACGCGGCCATGGTCTTCCAGAACCCGGTCGCCGCACTCAACCCGCGGCGCACCGCGGCGGCCAGTATCGCCGAGCCCCTGCGGCTGCAGGGGCTGCCGCGCCACGAGGTCGAGCGGCGTGTCGCCGTCCTGCTGGACCAGGTGGGCCTGACCGGCGGCCACGGCGAGCGGATGCCGCACGAACTGTCCGGCGGCCAGTGCCAGCGGGTGGGGATCGGGCGCGCCCTGGCGACCCGACCGCATCTCCTGGTCCTCGACGAGCCCACCTCGGCCCTCGATGTGTCGGTCCAGGCGCAGATCCTCAACCTGCTGCTCGACCTCAAGCGGGAGCACGGTCTGACCTATCTGCTGATCTCCCACGACCTCGATGTCATTCGCCATATGAGCGACACGGTCGGGGTGATGTACCGCGGGCGCCTGGTCGAACAGGGACCGGCGGACAGCGTCCTCGCGGCGCCCTCCCACCCGTACACCCGCAACCTGCTGGACGCCATTCCCGGGCAGGGGCGCCAGCGCCTGCTCGACGCGGGAGCCCCGGCCGCGGATCCCGTCGACACCGGCGGAGCCGAGGTCCCCTCCACCGGATGCGGTTTCCGGCCGCGATGCCCGGTGGCGCGGGCCGCGCCCGCCGGCTCCTGCACCACCGCCATTCCGCTGTTGCGGCCCGTCAACGGCCACGACGTCGCCTGCCACCTGGCCGATGAGGCCAGTCCCGCCACGAAGAGGAGTTCCGCGTGACCCGCACCAAGGACACCGAGCCGGTCATGGGCCGGCCGGTCGGCAGCGGTCGTGTCCAGGTGGACATCGGAGGGCACCCCTGGCCCATCACGTTGGACAACTGGCAGGACGCGCCCTTGAGCCAGTGGGGCTTCGCCCACGTGGAGGAGATCGTTCCCGCCGCGACGATCCGTGGCGCCGCCTGGCCGGAGGAAGGGCCGGCGGCCTCCGAGGACCGGGACATCGCCCGGCTCCCGGTCCCTCTGGAGGGATCGCAGGTCACACTCGAGCGGTTCCTGGCCGTCTCGGCCACGGACGCTCTGGTGATCAGCGACCGCTCCGGTGTCCGGTACGAGATGTACGGCGGCTTCATGGACCGCCGCCGCCGCCATCTGCTGATGTCCGTCTCCAAGTCGCTGTGCGCGCTGCTGGTCGGGCAACTGGTCGGCGAGGGGGCTGTGGAGCCCACCGAGCCCGCGCACCGGTATGTGCCGGAACTGGCCGGTTCGGCGTTCGGAACGGCCACCGTCCAGCAGATCCTCGACATGACCGCGGCGGTCGAGTACAGCGAGGACTACCACGACCCGGCTTCGCATGTGCAGATGCAGGACCGGCTGGCGGGCTGGCGGCCGCGCCTCGACGGCGACCCCGGCAACACGTTCGAGTTCCTTGCCTCGCTCCGGGCGGCGGGTGAGCACGGCGGCCGCTTCCAGTACTGCTCGGCGGCGACCGATGTGCTCGCCTGGGTGGCGGAGCGGGTGACCGGCGTCCGCTACCCGGATCTGCTCTCGGCACGGCTCTGGCGGCGCCTTCCGACCCACGAGGACGCCCAGATCACGGTCGACCCGGCCGGCTTCGCCTTCGCCAACGGGGGCATGTCCACCACGGCGCGTGACCTCAGCCTGGTCGGCCGCCTGATCCTGGACGAGGGAGCCGTCGGCGACCGCCAGGTGATCCCGGCCGACTGGATAGCGGCGACCCTGAGCGGTGGTGACC
Organism: Streptomyces sp. PSU-S4-23; assembly: GCF_055632315.1. Taxonomy (NCBI): domain Bacteria; kingdom Bacillati; phylum Actinomycetota; class Actinomycetes; order Kitasatosporales; family Streptomycetaceae; genus Streptomyces; species Streptomyces sp. PSU-S4-23. The sequence goes on from NZ_JBVMUU010000002.1 coordinate 6,175,406, forward strand.
CGGCCGCCGCGGACGGCACCGTCTTCCGGACCGTGCACCCCCGAGGCTCCTACCGCAACCACTGGTGGGTGACCGGTGACGACCACGGCAGCGTCTACGCGACCGGGATCTACGGGCAGTACCTGTGGATAGATCCCACGGCCGAGGTGGTCATCGTGAAGTTCTCCTGCCTGCCGACGGCGACCAGCGGTTACTGGTCCGAGGCACACGCCCGGGTCTTCCGCAGCATCTGCGATGCCCTGTAGGGACTGCCCGTTGCCCTTGTATTCTTAGCCTTGCAGGTTGAGGCCCTTGCCTTTGTAAGGCGCACACCCTTCGATGGGTGAGAATGTAAGGGTGCTCCAGCAATTGTTCAGCCCCTCCGTCCAGCACACGCTGGACGTCGTCGGCATCTTCGTCTTCGCGATCTCCGGTGCGCTGCTGGCCGTCCGCAAGAACTTCGACGTCTTCGGCATCGCGGTGCTCGCCGAGGTCACCGCGCTGGGCGGAGGGCTGTTCCGCGACCTGGTCATCGGCGCCGTGCCACCGGCCGCCTTCACGGACCTGGGGTACTTCCTGACCCCGCTGCTCGCCGCGCTCCTGGTCTTCTTCCTCCACCCGCAGGTGGAGCGGATCCAGGTCGCCGTCAACGTCTTCGACGCGGCCGGCCTCGGCCTGTTCTGCGTCGCCGGGACGACGACGGCGTACGACCACGGGCTCGGCCTGACGCCGTCCGCGGCCCTCGGCCTCGCCACGGCCGTGGGCGGTGGCGTCCTGCGCGACGTCCTCGCCAACGACGTGCCCTCGCTGCTGCGCTGGGACCGCGACCTGTACGCGGTGCCGGCGATCGTGGGCGCCACGATGGTCGCGCTGTGCATCCGCTGGGACGCGCTGACCCCGTTCACCTCGGGCCTCGCGGTCGTCACCGCTTTCGCACTACGCCTGCTGGCGATGAGGTTCCACTGGCGAGCGCCGCGCGCCTGGAACCGTCGCTCAACCGTTGCGGAGGAGTAGCCGCGGTGCCCGGCCGGCCCGACATCTGCCGGGTCAGCCAGGTGAACACCGTCGGGATCTGGGGCCGCCACAGGGCCATGCTGTGCCCGCCGGCGCTGCGCGGGATCAGCACCGCGCGCACCACCGTCGGCCGTTTGGCGATCGCCTCCAGCGCCGCGGCCGCCTGGTAGCCGTCGCCGTACTGGCCGGACAGGTACAGCGAGATGCGCGGCGGGGTGCGGCGGCCCTTGAGCAGGAAGTAGGGGTTGTTCTCCCGGCGCAGCCGCAGGCTCTGGGTGGCGAGCGAGTGACGTTCGCCGATGGGGTCGTTGTAGCCGGAGAGGCTGATCGCGGCCCGGTAGCGGTCGGGGTGCGCGACGGTGAGTTTCGTCGCGCAGTGCGCTCCCGCTGAGTAGCCGGCCGTGGCCCAGCCGTTGGGCGCGGCCTGGGCGCGGAAGTTGTCCGTCACCATCTTGGGCACGTCGATGCTGAGCCAGGTGTCGGCGTTCACGGCGCCGGGGATGTTGGCGCAGCCGGTGTCGACCTTGGCGATCAGGTTGGTGCGCGGCGACACCAGGATGAACGGCGCCACCTGCCCGCTGCGCATCAGCGGCAGCAGCTGCTCGTGCACCTTCAGCGACCCGAACCACGCCTTGGCCGAGCCCGGGTAGCCCGACAGCAGCTCCACGACCGGGAACTTGCGGTTTCTGTAGGCGGGTTTGTTGTACTGCGGCGGCAGCCACACGTAGACCTCGGCGTCCACGCCCGACACCCGCCCCTTGAGCTGGGTGACGCGCACACCGCCGGCCGCGTGCATGCCCGGCCCGTCGGCCTGCTTGAACGTCTGGTGGACCTTCGGCAGGGTGCTGACCTGGATCCCGCCGGTACCGTCCGGGCCGAGGTCGGCGGCCTGGGCCACGTGGTTGCCGGTGCCGAGCAGGTCGGACCAGTTGTCGTACAGGTTGTTGCTGTTGTTCACCATGACGAAGACCAGGGTGATCGCCGTCGCCTGCGCGAACAGCAGCATGACCATCCGGGCGGCGTGGCGGAGGATCAGCGGGCCGCGGATCCGGGACCACAGGAACAGCGGCAGGATGAGGGCGACCGCCACGAGGGCGATCGAGGTGAGGAGGAACGGCGTCCCGGTCAGGCTCATCGGCGTGTGCGGCTCTTCCTGTGAACGGGCAGGGCTGGTCGTGCGTCTTGTGAGAGGGAGAACCAGGCCCGTTGGTGACGGACGAGTGCGGACACTTACCGAGAAATTGCCAAAATCTCACCCATCGGTGGCCGGAAGCAGGCGGGTGGCCGGGCGGAACGTCATGAAGCCGAAACCCTTGAAAGCTACTGCTTAGTAATTTCTTCTTGTACGGTTCAGGCATGTCAGAAGCAGCTACCGCACGGGCCGCCCGGGCCACGATCGGCAACAGTGAGTTCGACCGCGACACCGCGGTCACCCGCCGAGAACCCGGCGTCTACGACATCGACCTCTCCGGCGGCTGGGCGATCGTCAACGCCGTCAACGGAGGGTATCTGCTGGCGGTTCTGGGTCGTGCCCTGGGGGACGCCCTGCCGCACTCCGACCCGTTCACGATCTCCGCGCACTACCTCACCGCGTCCCAGCCGGGCCCCGCGGTGGTCCGCACGGACGTCGTCCGCACCGGCCGCACCCTCTCCACCGGCCAGGCGTCGCTCCTCCAGTACGACGACGAGGGGCGCGAGGTCGAGCGGATCCGCGTGCTCGCCTCCTTCGGCGACCTGGACTCCCTGCCCGACGACGTCCGTACGAGCGCGACACCCCCCGCCCTCCCGCCGATCGACCGCTGCTTCGGCGCCGGCGACGGTCCGGCGCCGGTCTCCGGCAGCTCGGCCATCGCCGACCGGCTGATGCTCAAGCTCGACCCCGCCACGCTGGGCTGGGCGCTCGGCTCGCCGTCCGGAAAGGGTGAGATGCGGGGCTGGTTCGGGCTCGCCGACGGCCGCGACGCGGACCCGCTCTCGCTGCTCCTCGCGGTGGACGCGCTGCCGCCCACCGCCTTCGAACTCGGGCTCTCCGGCTGGGTGCCGACCGTCGAGCTGACGGTGCACGTCCGGTCCCGCCCGGCCCCGGGACCGCTGCGGGTGTCCATCACGACGCGCAACCTCGCCGGCGGCTTCCTGGAGGAGGACGCCGAGGTGTGGGACAGCGCGGACCGTCTGGTCGCACAGTCCCGCCAGCTGGCCCGGGTCAGGCTCGGCTGACGGAGGGGCCCCCGGCCCGGCACGGCTCGGCCGGGCCGGGGGCCGCGGCCGGTACACGCGGGGCCGGTCCCCTCACCGGTGCCGGGTTCACCGGGGCGGATGCGCGGTGCGGCCGGGTGTCTTCCGGGCCGTCACAGGGTGGCCATGGGCCTGCGGCCCAGCAACGCCGCCAGCCAGCCGTAGACGTCGGCTTCTTCGGGGGCCGGCCGGGCCGGGTGGAAGGGCACGTCGTCGCCGCGTCGCTCCTCCGGCAGCACGACGTGGGCGACGGCCAGCGCGAACTCGGCCGGCTCGGGGTCGAGTCCGATGGGGCGGCCGAGGGCCTCCCAGAGGTCCCAGGTGTGGGTCACCGTCTCCATCACATGGCCGGAGAGCGCGTTGCGGCCCGGCGTCTCGCCCCAGGGCACGCGTACCGGCGCGTCCAGCCGGGCGTCGTCCGCCCAGGCCCGCCGGACCTCGGCCGCGGCCTCCTGGTACGCGGCCGCCAAGGCGTCGTCCGCGACACCGTCGGCGAAGGGCCGCAGCGCGAGCCCGTCGCCGCCCGCGCCGATCGTCGCGCTGCCGGAGGGCGACGCGCCCTGCCGCAGGACGACGGCGGGAGCGGCTGGGCGACCGCCCGGCTGTCGTACGGCTCCCTCCGCGAGGTGCGCCGGCTCCTCATGTTCGGCGACTGGGTGGAGGTCCTCCAGCCGCCCGGGGCGCGCGGGGAACTGGCCGGGGCGGCGGCCTCCGTCACGGAGCTGTGCCGGCGCGGGGGGCGTCGCCGCGGTGGGCCGCGGGGGCAGCCGGAAGGGGTGCCGCGGCCGTCGTGAGCGGGGCGGCCGCGGCCACTACTCCTTCCAGTGGCGGCGGCCGATGTCGATCAGCCGCAGCCGCTGGATCGCCACCCGGGTCACGCGGTCCCGCTCGTCGGCGGGCCCCTCCAGCGACTCCAGGAACTGGGAGGCCGTCATCAGCATCTGGTCGACGTACAGGCCGGCCAGCATCAGCAGGTCCTCGTCGCTCCACCCCGCGGACTCGGGGCGGTCGGCCAGTGCGGCCTTCACCTCCTCGGCGAACCGGGCGAGCTGACGCCGGATCGCCTCCCGCACCGGCTGCACACCGCCGTGCCGCTCGCGTGCGATGAACCGCACGTGCGCGGGGTACGCGTCCACGTGGCGGGCGATCAGGGCGACGGCGCGGGTGATGCGTTCGTCGCTGTCGCCGGCCGCGGAGACCGTGGCCCCGATCATCGGGTGGAGGCTGCCGAGGGCCTCCTCGACCAGTTCCACGCCCAGGTCCGCGGTCGAGCGGAAGTGCCGGTAGAAGGCGGTCGGGGCGACGCCGACCGCGCGGGTGACCTCGCGCAGACCCAGGCTGCTCAGGCTCTGCTCCTCCAGCAGGGTCAGCGCGGCGTCCAGGAGCGCCTGCCGGGTCTTCTGCTTCTGGGCCTGCCGGATGCCGAGGGTGTGACTCATGCCATGCAGTTAACAACTGTTCTCTGGAATTGGGAACCCGTTCGACGCGCTAGACTGTGAAGTCAGTGAACAACTGTAACCACAGTTGTTCACTCAACTGTTCGTCCAACGTCGACCGAGGCATCTCGGAGGGGGATCTCATCCCATGCTGTTCCTCGTCGCCGCACTTCTGCTGCTGGGCACCGTCCTGGGGACCGTGGCCCACGCCCCGCTCTCCTTCACCCTCGCCGCCGCGTCCGTCATCGCCGTGTGGCTCGTGGTCTTCGCGGTCCGTGAGCGGCACGGCCGACGGCGGCACACCTCGGCCCGCTGACCCGCCCCGCACCGACCGATCGTTGGAGCTGACCGCACCATGCATCTCATCGCCGCACGCACCGAGCACACCACCGCCCCCGCCCGCCGGGACGGCGCACGCGACGCGGACGGCATGGCCGTCGCGTCCTTCATCCTGGGCCTGCTCGGCCTCCTCGTGCTGAACGTCTTCCTGGGGCCGGTCGCCATCACCCTGGCGGTCGTCTCCCTGTGGCGCGGCACCCGGCGCCGGGGCCGTGCCTTCCTCGGCCTCGGCCTCGGCCTCGCGGACCTGGTGGTCCTGGTGACCATGATGCAGCTGGACCACACGGTGTCCTGGAGCCTGTAGTCCCCGGGGGCCTCCGGCGCACCGGGCCGCGCGCCCGGCGCGGAGCCGGGCTGTGCGCCCTGCGCGGGAGCCGGGCTGCGCCCCGGGCGGAAAACGGCCGGTCATAGAATTGACCGCACCATGGCATACCTCGACCACGCCGCGACGACCCCGATGCTCCCCGAGGCAGCAGAGGCGCTGACCGCGCAGCTCGGCATCACCGGCAACGCCTCCTCGCTGCACGCATCCGGCCGCCGTGCCAGGCGAACCGTCGAAGAGGCCCGCGAGACCCTCGCCGAAGCGCTGGGCGCCCGCCCCAGCGAGGTCGTCTTCACCTCCGGCGGCACCGAGGCGGACAACCTCGCCGTGAAGGGCCTGTACTGGTCCCGCCGCGACGCCGACCCCGCCCGTACCCGCATCCTCGTCAGCCCCGTCGAGCATCACGCGGTCCTCGACGCCGTCGACTGGCTCGGGGAGCACCAGGGGGCCACGGTCGAGTACCTGCCGGTCGACGCGCAGGGCCGCGTCCACCCGGAGGCACTGCGCGAGGCCATCGCCCGCAACCCCCACGACGTCGCCCTGGCCACCGTGATGTGGGCGAACAACGAGATCGGCACGGTCCTGCCGGTCCGCCGACTCGCCGAAGTCGCGCGGGAGTTCGGCGTCCCGCTGCACGCCGACGCGGTCCAGGCGGTCGGCCAGGTCCCGGTCGACTTCGGCGCGTCCGGCCTCGCCGCGATGACGGTCTCCGGCCACAAGATCGGCGGCCCCTACGGCATCGGCGCGCTGCTCCTCGGCCGCGAGCACAGCCCCGTACCGGTCCTGCACGGCGGTGGCCAGGAGCGCCATGTGCGGTCCGGCACCCTCGACGTGCCGGCCATCGCCTCCTTCGCGGTCGCCGGGCGGCTCGCCGTCGCGCACCGCGAGTGGTTCGCCCGGGAGATCGGCGCCCTTCGCGACGACCTGATCGCCGCGGTCCGTGCGGCCGTCCCGGACGTCATCCTGGGCGGGGACCCGGTGGAGCGGCTCCCGGCCAACGCCCACTTCATCTTCCCCGGCTGCGAGGGCGACTCCCTGCTCCTGCTGCTGGACGCCCAGGGCATCGAGTGCTCCACGGGCTCCGCCTGCACGGCGGGCGTGGCCCAGCCGAGCCATGTCCTGCTCGCCGTCGGTGCCGATCCGCGCCTCGCCCGCAGCACCCTCCGCTTCTCCCTGGGACACACGTCGACGAAGGCCGACGTGGAGGCGGTCGCGAAGGCGATCGGGCCCGCGGTGGAACGCGCCCGCGCCGCGGGGCTGTCCTGACGGCGGGACCCCGTGGCCCCGCGATCCCCGGTGATCGTCGGCGGATATGCGCGGGCCCCGCCTCCCGCGGCCCCGTACCCTTGAAGGGCTATGACTGACACCCCGCAGCGCCCCCTCCGCGTCCTCGCCGCCATGTCCGGCGGAGTCGACTCCGCCGTCGCCGCCGCTCGCGCCGCCGAAGCGGGCCACGAGGTGACCGGAGTCCATCTCGCGCTGTCCGCGAACCCGCAGTCGTTCCGCACCGGTGCGCGCGGCTGCTGCACCATCGAGGACTCGCGCGACGCCCGTCGTGCCGCCGACGTCATCGGCATCCCGTTCTACGTCTGGGACCTCGCCGAGCGGTTCCGGGAGGACGTGGTCGAGGACTTCGTCGCCGAGTACGAGGCGGGGCGCACGCCCAACCCCTGCCTGCGCTGCAACGAGAAGATCAAGTTCGCGGCGCTGCTCGACAAGGCCCTCGCCCTCGGCTTCGACGCGGTCTGCACCGGCCACTACGCCAGGATCCTCACCCGCGACGACGGCACCCGCGAGCTGCACCGCGCCTCCGACATGGCGAAGGACCAGTCGTACGTCCTCGGAGTGCTCGACGAGAAGCAGCTGGCGCACGCCCTGTTCCCGCTCGGCGACACCGTCACCACCAAGGACGAGATCCGCGCGGAGGCCGAGCGCAGGGGCCTCGCGGTCGCCAAGAAGCCCGACTCGCACGACATCTGCTTCATCGCCGACGGCGACACCCAGGGCTTCCTCGCCCGGCGGCTCGGCAGGGCCGAGGGTGACATCGTGGACGAGTCGGGCACCAGGCTGGGCACGCACGACGGCGCGTACGGCTTCACCATCGGCCAGCGCAAGGGCCTGCGGATCGGCACCCCGGCGCCCGACGGCAAGCCGCGCTACGTCCTCGACGTCTCGCCCGTCACCAACACCGTGACGGTGGGCCCGGCGTCCTCCCTCGACGTGGCGGCACTGACCGCCGTCAAGCCCCGTTGGTGCGGCGCCGCCCCGGCCGGCCCCGGTGCGTACACGGCCCAGCTCCGCGCCCACGGTGGCGAGACGGAGGTGACGGCGGAGGCGGTCGACGGCGAACTGCGGGTGCGCTTCACCGAGTCGGTGCGCGGCGTGGCACCTGGCCAGGCGATCGTCCTGTACGACGGCACGCGCGTGGTGGGTTCGGCTACCATCGCGTCGACCACACGCGCCACGGCGCCCTCCGTAGCCTGACACCCGCTGTGTGAACAGGGGCCTGTCGGCCCTGTTGACCAGGTCCTTCGGAGCGGTGGAGGGGCCCTTCGGCCACGTCCCCCCGGGCCTTGCCGGCGATGTAATACGAACGCGCTGTCCGGCCGTCGGCCGGAGGGCGCCGCCGACGCGCCCACGTGTGCCATCGGCCCGTGCCGCCGCGAGAGGCGGTCCGGCGTGGGTACGGGCGGCGCCCCGTACCACCCCACAGAAAGCCGTTCCATGTCCCGCCCCGCCGTCCTCGCCCTCGCCGTCTGCGTCCTGGCCACGGCCGCCGCCGTGGTGTCCTTCGCCCGAGGCGCCTGGGTGGGGATCGTCTGGGTGCTGCTGGCCGGGCTCACGTCCAACATGGCCTGGTACCAGGTCCGTCGAGCCAGGCGCGGATCCATGATCGCGGCCCGGTCCGCGGCCCGGTCCGCGGCCCCGGTCGAGGCATGCCGAGAGCGCACCGCCTGTGACGCGTGCGGTCTGTGCGAGATGAAGACCCGCTGATGATCACCCCGAACCCTGCGCCGGGGCGACGCGCCCACGAGGAGAGCACCATCGACATCAACTGCGACTCCAGCACGAGGGGCGGCGTCAAGGGCGACGACTACCACGCACTGCTCGCGCGCCAGGACGCCATGCGCCTGCGCGAACGGCTGCTCGCCCCGGCCCGGCCCACGAGCACGGCGCGTCCCCCGCGCCGCGCCTACGACGGGGCCGCCGACCAGCAGGTGATCGTCCGCAACCTGGCGCTCGTCACCCCGTTCGGCGACCTGATCGCCCACCTCTACGAGGCCCTGTTCGAGCAGCACCCGTATCTGCGGCAGCTGTTCCCCGACTCGATGGAGTTCCAGCGGGGCCACCTGGAGCGTGCCTTCTGGTATCTGATCGAGCACCTGCACGAGCCCGAGGAACTGACCGCGTTCTGTGCCCGGCTGGGCCGCGACCACCGCAAGCTCGGGGTGCGGCCCGTGCACTACGAGGTGTTCGCGTCCGCGCTCGCCGAGGCGCTGCGCCGGTCCGCCCGCGGGGCGCTCGACCCCGAGGTGGAGCAGGCGTGGCTGCGCATGGTGCGGTTCGCCGCCGCGGGCATGGTGGCGGGCTCGGACGACGCGCTGGCCGAACCGGCCGCGTGGACCGGCACGGTGACGTCCCATCAGCTGCGCCGTCCGGACCTGGCGGTGCTCCGCGTGCGTACGGCCGAGCCCTACCCGTACCGCCCCGGCCAGTACGCGAGCCTGGAGTCCCCGCTGCTGCCGCACACCTGGCGGCCCTACTCGATCGCCTCCGCCTGGGCACCGGAGGGCGAACTGGAGTTCCATGTCCGCCGCACCGGTTCCGGCGGGGTGAGCGACGCCCTCACCCTGCGCACCCGCGTCGGCGACACGCTGCGCCTCGGCCCCGCCCAGGGCGCGATGGCCCTGGACGACGAGCTGAGCCGCGACGTGCTCATCGTGGCCGGCGGCACCGGATGGGCCACCGCCCGGCCGCTGCTGGAGGAACTGGCCGCGCGGCGCGCGCCGGGCCGCAGGGCGCACCTCTTCCTCGGCGCCCGCACCGCCGAGGACCTGTACGACGCACCGGCCCTGGCCCGGCTGGAGAAGCGCTGCCCGTGGCTGCGGGTCGTCCCGGTGATCGGCGAGGGCCCCGGCGCGTCCATGGAGGGCTCACTGGTCGAGACGGTGGCCCGGCAGGGGAACTGGGCGGATCACGTCGCCTATGTCAGCGGCCCGCCGGCCATGGTCACCGCCGTCGTATGGCGGCTGGCCGGTCTGGGGCTGCCGGCCGACCGCATCCGCCACGACCCGGTCGCCGGCACGGTGCCCCTGCCCTCCCGCGCCCACGCCGCCCGGCCGGCGGGGCACGCCCCCGAAGGAGCCCAGGTCTGACCCGGCGGCGCGGCACGCGGGTGTGCCGCGCCACGACGGGGCACACCCGCACGGCACCTCGCCGTGCGGCCTGCCGCGTCCCTCGCCGAGCGGCCCGCCATGTGCCCCGGCGCGGGGCCCGGTGTGGCTGCCTGCCGAGCGTCTCGTCGTGCGGCCTGCCGCGTGCCTCGCCGAGCGGCCCGCCATGTGCCCCGGCGTCGGGCCCGGTGTGGCTGCCTGCCGAGCGCCCTGCCATGTGCCTCGCCGTGCGCCCCGCCATGTGCCCCGGCGTGGGGCCCGGCGTCGGGCTCGGCATGCGGCCCGGCACGCGGACGGGCGCGTCAGGCGCTGAAGAACTCCGCCAGCACCGGAGCGAGCACCTGCGGCTCCACCATGTGGTTCTGGTCCTCCAGGACGCGGTACACACCCTGGGGGGCCGACTCCGCGATCGCCTCGGCGGCCCTGCGCAGCCATTCGGGGCTCGCGCCGCCCGCGACGGCCAGCACGGGGACGCCGATCGAGGCGAGCCGGTCGCGCGGCACCAGCCCGTCGCCCATCACGGCGTCGTCGTACGCGAGGGTCGGCGCGATCGCCTCCATGCCGGCCCACATGGGGGACCGGCGGGCGTTCGCGATCATCTCCGGCGCCAGACCGGTGAGCCGGAGGAACAGCTCGACCGCGTCCCCGCGCCGCCCCTGGGCCAGGGCCTCGCCGAGATTCCGGGTGTACTCCGCGCGTTCCTGCGCGCCGCCCCCGTAGTCGGCGAACGGCGCCTCGTAGACGGCGGCCCGACGGACCGCCAGACCGCTCGCGGCCGCCTCCAGCACCAGCGCGCCGCCCGACGAGACGCCGTACAGCGCCGCCTCACCGCCCGCCGCCTCGATGAGCGCCGCGAGGTCCTCCACCTCGCGGGCCACCGCGTACGGGGCCGTGTCACCGCTGGCGCCGCGGCCCCGGCGGTCGTACACGATGACGCCGAAGCGGTCCGAGAGGTGCGCGGCCAGGTGCGCCACCGTGGCGCCCGTGGACATCGCACCGCTCACGAGGACGACCGCCGGGCCCTGTCCGGTGCGTCGGTACGCGAGGGGGGTGCCGTCGCGGGAGATGATCTGCTTGTCCATGCCAGTGAAGACTGCCGCAGAGCCCGGCGTTCATCGGTCACGACACTTCTGCTTCGTAGAAGCAGAAGTGGTCCTTGATCCGGGCGACGTCCGGCTCGGGCTCGGGATACGCCCAGACGAGGTCGGGCGTATCCGGCAGGGACCAGTACGAGGCGGTCCCCTTGAAGGGGCAGTGCGTGTGGGTGTCCGACGGGGTCAGAAGGTCCAGGCGCACGTCCTCGGCGGGGATGTAGTACCGCTCGGGACAGCCGGTCTCGCGCAGCACGAGCGGCCGGTCGCTCTCCGCCAGGACCTGTCCGCCGTGCACCACGCGCACGTGCCGGTCGCTCTGCTCGATGGTGATGGTGTGTCCTTGGGTCATACCGGAAAAGCACTCGCGGCGCCCCGGTTCTTCCCGCGTACGGTGGCGGCATGAACATCTGCGTCTTCCTCTCCGCCGCCGACCTCGCCCCCCACTACACCCGGCCCGCCCGGGAGTTCGGGGAACTGCTGGGCAAGGGCGGTCACACCCTGGTCTGGGGCGGCTCCGACGTCGGACTGATGAAGGTGGTGGCCGACGGGGTGGAGGAGTCGGGCGGCAGGCTCGTGGGCGTCTCCGTCGGCTTCCTCGCCCACAAGGCGCGGGCCGGCGCGCACGAGATGGTGATCGCGCGGGACCTCGCCGAGCGGAAGGCGCTGCTGCTGGAGAAGGCCGACGGGGTGCTCGTCATGGTCGGCGGCACCGGGACGCTGGACGAGGCCACGGAGATCCTGGAGCTCAAGAAGCACGGCAGGGCGGACAAGCCGGTGGTGCTCCTGAACACGGCGGGCTTCTACGACGGCCTGCGGGAGCAGTTCCGCCGTATGGAGGACGAGGGCTTCCTGCCGAGGCCGCTCGCGGACCTGGTGTTCTTCGCGCAGGAGCCGGTGGGCGCCCTGGCGTACCTGGAGGAGGCGCTCGGAATCCGCTAGCGCGGTGGTGCGAGCATGGCGCACATGGCTACTCATGTGATCACCGGGGCGGGCTCCGGAATCGGCGCGGCCGTCGCCCGCCGCCTGCACGCCCGCGGGGACGACCTCGTGCTGCACGCGCGTGACGCGGGGCGGGCGAAGGAACTGGCGGCCGAGTTCCCCGGGGCGCACACCCTGGTGGGCGATCTCGCGGATCCGGACAAGCTGTCCTGGGCGTTCTCCCTCCAGACCCTGCCCGACCGGGTGGACTCCCTCCTGCACATCGCGGGCGTGGTCGACCTGGGCCGGGTGGGCGAGCTGACCCCGAAGTCCTGGCGCCACCAGCTCAACGTCAATCTGATCGCCCCCGCCGAGCTGACCCGCCACTTCCTGCCGCAGCTCCGTACCGCGCGCGGCCACGTCGTGTTCGTGAACTCGGGCGCGGGCCTGAACGCGCACGCGGAGTGGTCGGCGTACGCGGCCTCCAAGCACGGTCTGAAGGCCCTCGCGGACTCCCTGCGCCACGAGGAGCATCCGAACGGCGTCCGCGTCACCTCGGTCTACCCCGGCCGCACGGCGAGCCCGATGCAGGCCAGGGTCCACCGCCAGGAGGGCAAGGAGTACGACCCGTCCCGCTGGATCGACCCGGAGTCGGTGGCGACGGCGATCCTGATGTGCCTGGACCTGCCGGGGGACGCCGAGGTCAACGACCTGACGGTACGGCCGGGGCACTGACCCCCGCCGGGCCGTTCCGTAGGCTGCCCAGGTGAGTGAAAACAGCGAGTTCACCTTCGGCGCCGCCACCGGCGTCGGGTCCCTGCCCGGCGGCGACGCGCGGGAGGCGGCCAAGACCGCCACCGGGAGCTTCGAGGACTTCCCGTTCCTCGCCGAACTGCCCGCCCGGGGGCCCGGCGCGGACATGATCGGGCGCACGGCCGGCCTGCTCGTCGACCTGTACGCGCGCGTGGAGCCCAGCGGCTGGCGGTTCGGGGACCGGCCGGGGCGGGACACCAAGCGGGCCCGCTCCTGGCTCGGCGAGGACCTCGACGCGCTGGAGGAGTTCACCCAGGGGTACGAGGGGCCGCTGAAGGTGCAGGCGGTGGGGCCGTGGACGCTGGCCGCCGGCCTGGAGCTGAGGAACGGTGAGGCGGCGCTGTCGGACCCGGGTGCCTGCCGCGACCTCGCCGGGTCGCTCGCCGAGGGCCTGCGGCTCCATCTCGACGAGGTGCGGCGGCGCGTGCCCGGAGCCCGGCTCGTGCTGCAGCTCGACGAGCCGTCGCTCACGGCGGTGCTGCGCGGGCAGGTGAGGTCCGCGAGCGGTTACCGGACCCACCGGGCCGTCGACCGGCAGGTCGTGGAGGCCACGCTGCGGGACCTCGTCGGGGTGCACTCCGGCGGCCCGGTCGTGATCCACTCCTGCGCGCCGGACGTCCCGTTCGCGCTCCTGCGCAGGGCGGGCGCGGCCGCGGTCTCCTTCGACCTCTCGATCGTCACCGAGCGTGACGAGGAGGCGATCGGGGAGGCCGTGGAAGGGGGTACCCGGCTCTTCGCCGGAGTGGTGCCGAGCACGGACGCCCCGTTGTCAGACCCGGCCGGTAGCGTCATGGGTGTCAGGACGCTGTGGCGCAGGCTGGGCCTGCGTCCGGGGCTTCTCGCGGACGCGGTCACCATCACGCCGACGTGCGGGCTCGCGGGCGCTTCCCCGGACTACGCGCGCAGGGCGCTCGCCCACTGCGTCCGGGCGGCGAGATCCCTCGCGGACAACCCAGAGTGACGGGAGGACGACACGGTGGCCGGCGACAAGCAAGCGGAGACGACGGTGCCCGCCGAGGCACGGGAGCAGCACGCGCAGCTCGCTGAGCAGATCGAGGAGCACCGCTTCCGGTACTACGTGAAGGACGCTCCCGTCATCAGCGACGCGGAGTTCGACCGGCTCCTGCGCTCCCTGGAAGCTCTCGAGGAGCGGTATCCCGGGCTGCGCACCCCCGATTCGCCGACCCAGAAGGTCGCCAGGGCCTACGCGACGGACTTCACCGCCGTCGAGCACCGGCAGCGCATGCTCTCCCTGGACAACGCGTTCGACGACGAGGAGCTGGCCGCCTGGGCGGACCGGGTCGCCAAGGAGACCGGCACCTCCGCGTACCACTTCCTGTGCGAGCTGAAGGTCGACGGCCTCGCGGTCAACCTCACCTACGAGCACGGCCGCCTCACCCGCGCGGCGACCCGCGGCGACGGCCGCACCGGCGAGGACATCACCCCCAACGTCCGTACGATCGCGGAGATCCCGGACCGCCTGCGCGGCCACCGCGTCCCCGATCTGGTCGAGATCAGGGGCGAGGTGTACTTCCCGATGGAGGAGTTCGACAAGCTCAACGCCCGCCTGGTGGCGGGCGGCGACAAGCCCTTCGCCAACCCGCGCAACGCGGCGGCGGGTTCCCTGCGCCAGAAGGATCCGCGCGTCACGGCCACCCGGCCGCTGCACATGGTGGTGCACGGCATCGGCGCCCTGGCGGGCCTCGACGGCGCCGCCCGCCTCTCCGAGGTGTACGAACTGCTGCACTCCTGGGGCCTGCCCACCGCCCGGCACAACAGGGTGGTCGACGACCTCGCCGGCGTACGGGAGTTCATCGCGTACTACGGCGAGCACCGCCACTCCGTGGAGCACGAGATCGACGGGGTGGTGGTGAAGCTCGACGAGATCCCGCTCCAGGGCCGCCTCGGCTCCACCTCACGCGCCCCGCGCTGGGCGATCGCGTACAAGTACGCGCCGGAAGAGGTGAACACGAAGCTCGTCAACATCCGCGTGGGCGTGGGCCGCACGGGCCGGGTCACACCGTACGCGCAGGTCGAGCCGGTCACGGTCGCGGGCTCGGAGGTCGAGTTCGCCACCCTGCACAACCAGGACGTCGTCAAGGCCAAGGGCGTGCTCATCGGCGACACGGTGGTGCTGCGCAAGGCCGGTGACGTCATTCCGGAGATCCTCGGCCCGGTCGTCGATCTGCGCGACGGCACGGAGCGCGAGTTCGTGATGCCGTCCGAGTGCCCCGAGTGCGGCACGCCGCTGCGGCCCATGAAGGAGGGCGACGTCGACCTCCGCTGCCCGAACGCGCGCACGTGCCCCGCCCAGTTGCGTGAGCGGCTGTTCTACCTGGCGGGCCGCAAGGCACTGGACATCGAGCACTTCGGGTACGTGGCCGCGGCGGCCCTCACCAGGCCCCTGGAGCCCGCCGAGCCGCCGCTGAAGGACGAGGGCGACCTGTTCGACCTCACCGTCGACCGGCTGCTGCCCATCAAGGCGTACGTCCTGGACCAGGACAGCGGCCTGCCCAAGCGCGACCCGAAGACCGGCGAGGAGAAGATCGCCACGGTCTTCGCCAACCAGCAGGGCGAGCCCAGGAAGAACGCGATCGCGATGCTGGAGAACATCGCGGCCGCCAAGGAGTGCCCCCTCGCGCGCGTCCTGACCGGACTGTCGATCCGTCATGTCGGCCCGGTCGCTGCGGAGGCGCTGGCCCGCGCCTTCCGCTCGATCGACCGCATCGATCAGGCCACCCAGGAGGAGCTGAGGAACACGGACGGCGTGGGGGAGATCGTCGCACGCTCCGTCAAGGAGTGGTTCGCCGAGGACTGGCACCGCGACATCATCCGCAAGTGGAGGGCCGCGGGCGTCCGCATGGAGGAGGAGGGCTCCGGCGAGGACGAGGGGCCGCGCCCGCTGGAGGGCCTCACGGTCGTCGTCACCGGAACGCTCGCGCAGTACACGCGCGACGGCGCCAAGGAGGCGCTGCAGAGCCGCGGGGCGAAGGTCACCGGTTCGGTGTCCAAGAAGACGTCGTTCGTCGTGGTCGGCGAGAACCCGGGGTCGAAGCACGACAAGGCGGTCCAGTTGAAGGTCCCGGTGCTCGACGAGGACGGTTTCGCCGTGCTGCTGGAGCGAGGACCGCAAGCGGCGGCGGACGTCGCGCTTCGGGCCGGGGAGTAGGGGGCGAAGATCACCCGTTCGGCGCATATCGGATGCATAGGGGTGACCGGGGCGCATTCGGGCAACCGTCGACGACCGCTGCCCGTGGACGCGTTCCGCGGCCTACTGTTGAGATGTGCGCCTGCCGTGCCCGGTCGCGTGGTGGGTTTTCAGACGCGGTGCCGTTGACGGTTCGTCGGGCAGCGGGCCGTGTGGCGTGGGCACCGCCGGCTGTGAGAGGGACGGGAATGGAACCGACCGAGAGCGTCGCCTCGGACTCACGGCTGCGCCTGCGCCGGATGACCGGCGTCTGGCGGGCGGGCCGCCGGGCGGTGCGGCTGCCGGCGCGTGTGGCCGCGGGCGGCCGCGGCGCCGTGCCGGGCACCGTCTCCGGGGTCACTCCCGCACCCCGTGCCGCCCCCGGCACCGCTGCGGCGCTCGGAAGCGCCCCAATCGGCGGGCCCCTGCAGGGCGTCGCCCTGTGCCCCGGGGACATCGTCACCGGCCGCGCGCCGGCCCTGCCCGGTCACGACGGCGAGCGGCACATGTCGTGGCCCGCGCTGCCCGCGGCGGTCGTCGCGTCCGCCGGGTTCGTCCTCGGCGCCGGCTTCTATCGCGCGTTCGGCGGACAGCACGCGCTCTTCCCGTGCGGCACCGTCGGCTGGTCCCTGGCCGTCCTCACCGGCATCATCGTCGGCCACCTCGTCGCGCTCGGCCGCGCCCGCTGGTGGGGCGGCACCGGTTCCGGCGCCGCCCTGACCCTCGCCGTCCTGCTGCTGTACGGCTGGGTGCCCGCCGGCATGGTCAGCCTCACCGTCGTCGTCCTGGTCGGCATCGCCCGGCTGGGCCGCTGGCGGCAGGGCATCCTGCACGGCGCGGTCGACATCCTCGGCATCGGGGCCGGGGCCCTCGTCCTGGCCGCCTTCGGGAACGTCCCGACCGTCGAGACGCCCTGGAATCCGCAGAGCTGGACCGTCTACGCCGCCCCCGAGGTGGTCCTCGTCGCCACCGCCTACCTCGCGGTCACCCGGGTGCTGCTGTGGTACCTGCACGCGCCCCGCTCCGGCGGGCTGCCCACCGTCGCCCGCACCGCGCTGGTCCGGCAGGGGCTCGTGGCCGTCGCGCTGCTCGGCATCGCGCCGCTGATCTGCGTCGTCGCGGTGGCGCTCCCCGTCCTGCTGCCGCTGTTCGCGATCCCCCTCATCGCCCTCGACTCCACCCTGTGGATCGCCCGCGCCCGGGCCGAGGAGCAGCTGCGCGACCCGCTGACCGGGCTGCCCAACCGGCAGTGGCTGCTGGAGCGCACCTGGACGGCCCTGGACGACGCGGAGCGGGTCGGGGCCCGTGCCGCCCTGATGCTGATCGACCTCGACCGCTTCCGGTCGGTGAACGACACCCTCGGCCACCTCGCCGGCGACCGGCTGCTCCTGCAGATCGCCGACCGGCTGCGGCTGGCGCTGCCCCGCGGCGCGGAGGCGGCGCGCCTGGGAGGGGACGAGTTCGCGGTGTTACTGCCGGTCGCGGACTCCACCACGTCCGCGTCCCGGGCGGCCCGCAACCTGGTCGCGGCGCTCGGTTCGCCGCTCGACCTCGACGGGCTCACGCTCGTCCTCGAGGCCAGCGCCGGCGTCGCGGTCTTCCCCGACCACGCGCTCGACGCGGAGGGGCTGCTGCAGCGGGCGGACGTCGCGATGTACCAGGCGAAGCGGGACCGCACGGGCGTGGAGGTGTACGAGTCCAAGCGGGACTCCAACACACCGGACCGGCTCGGTCTGCTCGGGGATCTGCGGCGCGCCCTGGACGCGCACGAGGTCCAGCTGCACTACCAGCCGAAGGTCCGCTTCGACGGGAAGGTCGCCGGCCTCGAAGCACTCGTACGGTGGGTGCACCCCGAGCGGGGCAAGGTGCCGCCGGACGAGTTCATCGCGATCGCCGAGTCCTCCGGGCTGATGCCGCATCTGACGGAGTACGTGCTGGAGACGGCGCTCGGCCAGGTGGCGCGGTGGCGGGCACAGGGCCTGGAGGTGCCGGTGGCCGTGAACGTCTCACCGCGGGATGTGCACACGCCGGGCTTCGCGGGCTCGGTGGCCGCGCGGCTGGCCCGGCACGGGGTGCCCGCGGGAGCGCTGCAGCTGGAGATCACCGAGCATGTGCTCCTGGAGGACCCCCAGCGGGCGGCCGACACGCTCGCCGGGCTGGCCGGGCACGGCGTGAAGATGTCCCTGGACGACTTCGGCACGGGGTATTCGTCGCTGGTGCATCTGCGGCGGCTGCCCGTGAGCGAGCTGAAGATCGACCGCTCGTTCGTGGCACGGCTCGCGGTGGACGCGGAGGACGCGGAGATCGTGCGCTGCACCGTGGACCTCGCGCACTCGCTGGGCCTGCTCGTCGTCGCGGAGGGAGTCGAGGACGACGAGACCTGGGAGCACCTGCGCGACCTGGGCTGCGACGCCGTGCAGGGGTGGCTGGTCGCCGCCGCGATGCCGGCCGAGGAGACCACGGCATGGCTGCTGGCCCGTGGCTCCCGCGGATGGCAGCGCCCCAGGGCCGCACTGCCTGCGGCCGCCGCGGACGACCAGGGGCGGCTCGGCTAGCACGCCCGGAGGGCGCGCCCGCGCGTGATCGGCTCCCCCCCGGCGAGGTGCCCGGCCGGCAGGGCGAGCCGGCGCTCACGGGCCTGGGCCGGGAGGCGTCCGCCGCGCATGCGGGACGACCGCCCGGAAGGAACGCCCGGAACCAGACAGGGAGCCGTGCCATGTCGCTGATCGTCCCGCAGTTCGACTCGACCGTGATCGTCCGTGACGCCGAGGCCGAGGTGGTCGGCCGCGCCCCCGTCACCATCCGGCTGCTGGCCGACAGCAGCCGGACCGGCGGGGCGCTGTCCACCCAGCGCATCACGCTCACAGGGGGCGCGGACGGCGCCCGACCGCACTGGCACGACAACTCCGCCGAGATGTTCTTCATGCTCGACGGGGCCGCCGAACTCCTCTCCGGCGAGGAGATCGTCACCGCCGGGCCCGGCGACCTCGTCGTCGTCCCGCCCGGCATGCCGCACGCCTTCGCCGCCGTGCCCGGGGCCGACGCCGACATCCTCGTCGTGATCACTCCGGGCGTCGAGCGCTTCGAGTACTTCCGCCATCTGCAGCGCGTGGCCCTCGGCGAGGTGACCCCGGAGAGCCTGCTGGAGGTGCAGGAGCTGTACGACAACCACTTCCTGCGCAGCGCCGCCTGGGAGGGGCGCCGCTGAGGGGCGGAGCGGGGGAAACCGTTTCACGGGCACGGGGCCCGGACCCATAGGATTGGGCCAAACCACACACACTCACCCCAGAGGATCGCTGCATGCCTGGCATCACGCGCGAGGAGGTCGCCCACCTCGCCCGGCTGGCGCGTCTGGAGCTGAAGCCCGAAGAGCTCGACCACTTCGCCGGCCAGCTCGACGACATCATCGGCGCGGTCGCCCGCGTCAGCGAGGTCGCCGACCAAGACGTACCGCCGACCTCCCACCCGCTGCCGCTGACCAATGTCATGCGCCCGGACGAGGTCCGTCCCTCGCTCACCCCCGAGCAGGCGCTGTCCGGCGCCCCGGCCCAGGAGCAGCAGCGTTTCAAGGTGCCGCAGATCCTGGGGGAGGAGTAACCCGCCATGACGGACAAGAACAGCATCATCCGGCTCACCGCCGCCGAGACGGCCGCGAAGATCGCGTCCGGCGAGCTCACCGCCGTCGAGGTCGCCGAGGCACACCTCGCCCGGATCGAGGCCGTCGACGAGAAGGTGCGCGCCTTCCTGCACGTCGACCGCGAGGGTGCCCTCGCACAGGCCCGCGCCGTCGACGACAAGCGCGAGCGCGGTGAGGAACTGGGCCCGCTCGCCGGTGTGCCCCTCGCGCTGAAGGACATCTTCACCACCGAGGGCGTGCCCACCACCGCCGGGTCCAGGATCCTGGAGGGCTGGATCCCGCCGTACGACGCCACCGTCACCCAGCGGCTGAAGGCCGCCGACGTCGTCATCCTCGGCAAGACCAACATGGACGAGTTCGCCATGGGGTCCTCCACCGAGAACAGCGCCTTCGGCCCGACCGGCAACCCCTGGGACCTCACCCGCATCCCCGGCGGCTCCGGGGGCGGTTCGAGCGCCGCGCTCGCCTCCTTCCAGGCCCCCCTGGCCATCGGCACCGACACCGGCGGTTCCATCCGGCAGCCCGCCGCCGTCACCGGCACGGTGGGCGTCAAGCCGACGTACGGCGGCGTCTCCCGCTACGGCATGGTCGCCTTCAGCAGCAGCCTCGACCAGGGCGGCCCCTGTGCCCGCACGGTCCTGGACGCCGCCCTGCTGCACGAGGTCATCGCCGGGCACGACCCGCTCGACTCCACCTCCATCGACGCTCCCGTCCCGCCGGTCGTCGAGGCGGCGCGCAACGGCAGCGTGGCCGGCATGCGCGTCGGCGTCGTCAAGCAGTTCCGCGGCGAGGGCTACCAGGCCGGTGTGCTGCAGCGCTTCGACGAGACGGTCGCCCTCCTCAGGGAACTGGGCGCCGAGATCGTCGAGCTGGACTGCCCCTCGTTCGACCTGGCGCTCGCCGCGTACTACCTGATCGCCCCGAGCGAGTGCTCCAGCAACCTGGCGCGCTTCGACGGACTGCGCTACGGCCTGCGCGTCGGCGACGACGGCACGCACTCCGCGGAGGAGGTCACCTCCGTCACCCGCGAGGCGGGCTTCGGCCCCGAGGTCAAGCGCCGCATCATGCTCGGCACGTACGCCCTCAGCTCCGGCTACTACGACGCGTACTACGGCTCCGCGCAGAAGGTCCGCACGCTCATCACCCGCGACTTCGAGAAGTCGTTCGAGCAGGTCGATGTGATCGTGTCGCCCACGACGCCCACCACCGCCTTCCCGATCGGCGAGCGCGCCGACGACCCGATGGCGATGTACCTGGCGGACCTGTGCACCATCCCGGTCAACCTGGCGGGCAACGCCGCGATGTCGCTGCCCTGCGGCCTCGCTCCGGAGGACAACCTCCCGGTCGGGCTGCAGATCATCGCCCCGGCGATGAAGGACGACCGGCTGTACAAGGTCGGCGCCGCCGTCGAGGCCGCCTACGTGGAACAGTGGGGGCACCCGTTGCTCGAGGAGGCTCCGTCGCTGTGAGTAAGGCACTGTCCAAGGCCAAGGGCTTCAAGAAGTCCAAGTCCGGTACGTACCTGTCCATGGCCACCACCGCGTTCGGCGCGATCAGTGTCGCGAAGCAGGTCAAGAAGGCCCGCCTCGAACACGACACGCTGCGCCTGATCGACGCCGCCGTGTCCGCCGCCGCCATCGTCACCGGCCTCGCCATCCTCTACCGCGAGCTGAAGCGCCTGGGCGACGACGACGTCCTGCTGGGCTGAGAGGGAAGTTTCACCGTGACCACCATGACCGACCTGGTGTCGTACGAGGACGCGCTGGCGTCGTACGACCCCGTCATGGGCCTTGAGGTCCATGTCGAACTCGGCACCAGGACCAAGATGTTCTGCGGCTGCTCCACGGCGCTGGGCGCCGAGCCGAACTCGCAGACCTGTCCCACCTGCCTCGGCCTGCCCGGCTCGCTCCCGGTCGTCAACGCGACCGGCGTGGAGTCCGCGATCCGCATCGGCCTCGCGCTGAACTGCGAGATCGCCGAGTGGTGCCGCTTCGCCCGGAAGAACTACTTCTATCCGGACATGCCGAAGAACTTCCAGACCTCCCAGTACGACGAGCCGATCGCGTTCAACGGCTACCTCGACGTGCAGCTGGAGGACGGCGAGACCTTCCGCGTGGAGATCGAGCGTGCCCACATGGAGGAGGACACCGGGAAGTCGACGCACGTCGGCGGCGCCACCGGCCGTATCCACGGCGCCCAGCACTCGCTGCTCGACTACAACCGCGCCGGCATCCCGCTGATCGAGATCGTCACCAAGCCGATCGCCGGCGCCGGCGACCGCGCTCCCGAGGTGGCGAAGGCGTACGTCCGCGAGCTGCGCGAGCTGATCCGGGCGCTCGGCGTGTCCGAGGCCCGGATGGAGATGGGCCAGATGCGCTGCGACGTGAACCTGTCGCTGATGCCCAAGGGCTCCGCCACGTTCGGCACCCGCAGCGAGACGAAGAACGTCAACTCGCTGCGTTCCGTGGAGCGCGCCTGCCGCTACGAGATCCAGCGCCACGCCGCCGTGCTCGGCGGCGGTGGCACCGTGATCCAGGAGACCCGCCACTTCCACGAGGACACCGGCACGACCACCTCGGGCCGTGTCAAGGAGGAGGCCGAGGACTACCGCTACTTCCCCGAGCCGGACCTGGTGCCGGTCGCCCCCTCCCGTGAGTGGGTCGAGGAGCTGCGCGCCGCGCTGCCGGAGCTGCCCCTGGTGCGGCGCAGCCGGCTGCGCCAGGAGTGGGGCGTCTCGGCCACCGACATGCAGGCGATCCTCAACGCCGGCGCCCTGGACCCGATCGTCGCCACCATCGAGGCGGGTGCCGACGCGGCCTCCGCGCGCAAGTGGTGGATGGGCGAGCTCGCCCGCAACGCCAACGAGTCGGGCAAGGCCCTGGACGAGCTGGCCATCACGCCTCAGCAGGTGGCCCGGGTCGCCCAGCTCGTGGCCTCCGGCGACCTGAACGACAAGCTGGCGCGCCAGGTCATCGAGGGCGTCCTCGCGGGCGAGGGCACACCGGACGAGGTCGTCGACCGGCGCGGGCTGAAGGTGGTCTCCGACGAGGGCGCGCTGACCGCCGCCGTCGACGAGGCCATCGCCGGCAACCCGGCCGTCGCGGACAAGATCCGCGGCGGCAAGGTCGCCGCGGCCGGCGCCCTGGTCGGCGCGGTCATGAAGGCCACCCGCGGCCAGGCCGACGCGGCCCGCGTCAAGGAGCTGATCCTTCAGAAGCTGGGCGTCGACGAGGGCTGAGAGAGCACGGCGCAGGGCCTCGGGGGCGGTACACCGGATCCGGTGCACCGCCCCCGAGGCGTGTCCGGGGGACGCCGCACGGGACGACACGGTTGTGCCGGGGCTCCTGTGATTTGGATCCCACTCACGTGAGCGGGCCCACGAACCCGACAAACGATCGCTTCCGGATGTAACAGTGGAAGTGCATTACTCACGCGTTCTTTGCGGGCTGTTCAGTTCCACTTGCGGCTGTTCCCGGTCAAGGATGCTCAATTCGGCTCAGGGAGCACGTTCGTGGCAGCCCTTGCACGCTGGTGTGTCCGCCACCGCCTCGTCACCGTCCTGCTCTGGCTGATCGCCTTCACCGGGATCACCGTCGGCGCGTCCGTCGCGGGGTCCGCGTACTCGAACGACTACTCCGTCCCCGGCACCGAGGCCGGCCGCGCCACCCAGCTGCTCCAGGAGGGCTTCCCCGGTCTCGGCGGCGACAGCGACACCGTGGTCTGGCACACCCCTGGCGGCAGCGTGCGCGCCCCCGACGTCGAGCAGACGATGACCCGCACCCTGGACCGCATCGCGGACCTGCCGGGCGTCACCTCCGTCACCAGCCCCTACGAGGGCGGCCACAGCGGCCTGATCAGCCGGGACGGCCACACCGCCTACGCCACGGTCACCTTCCGTGAGGAGGCCCAGAACATCGGCAAGGGCGAGGCCGCGGCCGTCGTCGACACCGCCAAGGCCGCCGAGACCCACGGGCTCCAGGTCGAGCTCGGCGGCAGCGCGGTCAGCCTCACCCAGTCACAGGGCGGCCACCTCGCCGAGGCCGTCGGCGTGGCCGTCGCCGCCGTGGTCCTCTTCCTCGCCTTCGGCTCGCTCGCCGCCTCCCTGCTGCCCATCGCGACCGCCCTGATCGGGGTCGGCACCGCGTACGGCGGCATCGGACTGCTCGGGCACGCGATGACCGTCGCCGACTTCGCTCCGATGCTCGGCCTGCTGATCGGGCTCGGCGTCGGCATCGACTACGCCCTGTTCATCGTGACCCGGCACCGCCGCAACCTGAAGCGCGGCACCCCGGTCACCGAGGCGGCCGTGGGCGCCGTCGCCACCACCGGACGCGCCGTGGTCTTCGCGGGTGCCACCGTGTGCATCGCGCTGCTCGGCATGCTGATCCTGCGGCTCGGCTTCCTCAACGGTGTCGCGATCGCCGCCTGTCTGACCGTCCTGCTCACCGTCGCGGCCTCCGTGACCCTGCTGCCCGCCCTGCTGTCCTTCATCGGTCCCCGCGCCCTCAGCCGGCGCGAGCGGCGCAGGCTGGCCCTGCACGGACCCGAGCCGGAGGTGCCGGCCGGGCTGTCCGCCCGGTGGTCCGCCTTCGTCGAACGCCACCCCAAGAAGCTGGGCGCCGTCGCCGTCGCCGTCATGGCGCTGCTCGCGCTGCCCACGCTCTCCCTGCACCTGGGCACCTCCGACCAGGGCAACGACCCGAGGACGACGACCACACGGCAGGCGTACGACCTCGTCGCCGACGGCTTCGGGCCCGGCGTCAACGGCCCGCTCACCCTGGTCACCCACGTCGACGGCGCCCAGGACAAACTCGCCCTCGACAACCTCGGCGGCACGCTCACGGCCACCGAGGGCGTCGCCTCGGTCTCCCCGGCGACGTACAACAGCGGCGGCACCACGGCCTACCTCACCGTCGTACCCGACTCCGCCCCCCAGTCGCAGCAGACCAGCGACCTCGTCCAGCGCCTGCGCTCCGAGGTGCTGCCCCGCGCCGAGCAGGGCACCACGCTCGACCTGCACGTCGGCGGGATCACGGCCGGTTACGACGACTTCGCGCACGTGATCGTCGGCAAGCTGCCGCTGTTCATGGGCGTGGTGATCGGCCTGGGCTGCGTGCTGCTCCTGCTCGCCTTCCGCTCCCTCGGCATACCCCTCAAGGCCGCCGCGATGAACGTCGCCGCCGTCGCCTCCGCGTTCGGCGTCGTCGTCGCCGTCTTCCAGTGGGGGTGGGGGAGCGAGCTGCTGGGCCTCGGCCGCGCCGGGCCGATCGAGCCCTTCCTCCCCGTGATCATGGTCTCGGTGCTCTTCGGTCTCTCCATGGACTACCAGGTGTTCCTGGTCAGCCGGATGTACGAGGAATGGCTGGAGACCCGCGACAACCGGCGGGCCGTCCGCGTCGGCCTCGCCGAGACCGGCCGGGTGATCAACTCGGCGGCCGTCATCATGATCTCCGTCTTCCTCGCCTTCGTGCTCAGCGGCGACCGCGTGATCGCCATGTTCGGCATCGCCCTCGCCTCGGCCGTCGCCCTCGACGCCTTCGTGCTGCGCACGCTCCTCGTCCCCGCCCTGATGCACATGCTCGGCAGCGCGAACTGGTGGCTGCCGTCCTGGCTGGAGCGCCGGCTGCCGCGTATCAGCATCGAGCCGCCCGAGTGCCGTGCGACGATTCCGGGACGGCGCGTGGCCGAACACGTGCCGGTGGACGTACCGGTGAAGGAGCGGCAGCAGGATGTACGCGATATCCCTGGGTGACGACGGAGCGGAACTGCGCCCCCTGGAGCCCTGGCACGCCGAGGAGTTCCTGGCGCACCTCGACCGCGGGCGGGAGTTCATCAACCGGCACATCCCCTTCGGGGCGCAGGCCACGGACGCCGACTCGGCCCGGGCCGTCCTGCAGTCCTACGCCGACAAGCGTGCCGCCGACACCGGCAGCCTGCACGGCCTGTGGCTGGACGGAAAGCTGGTCGGCGGCCTCCTGTTCCGCGTGTTCGACGCGGCGGGCGGCAACTGCGAGGTCGGCTGCTGGCTGGAGCCCGCCGCGACCGGCCGGGGACTGGTGACGCGCGGCATGCGGGTGCTCATCGACTGGGCGGTTGACGAGCGCGGCATCCACCGTGTGGAGTGGTACGCGTCGTCCGCGAACGTACCGAGCGTCAACGCGGCGCGGCGGCTGGGCATGAGCCGCGACGGCGTGCTGCGGGAGAGCTATCTGTACCGCGGCGTACGCCAGGACACCGAGGTGTGGTCGGTGCTCGCGCCCGAATGGCGGGCGGCACGCGCGCGTGACGCCCGCGACGATCGTTAAGAGACCTCTCAGACAGCGTCCGTACGGTGCGAGGCATGGGAACCACAACAGTTGACGAGGCCGGGGCCGCAGACGGCGCCGCGGCGAAGAAGAACGAGAAGCCGGAGGCCGCCATGGCCGGGGAAGCGGCAGGGGCGACGGAGCCGGAGGCCGAGGGCGGCTCCGGCGGGGCCGCCGCGGAGGAGACCGCGCCGAAGGGCCCCTCCGGCGTCGGCCAGGGGGCTGGGGCGGTCGTCTCCGCCGGGCTCGGCATCGTCTCCCTGAGCGGCAGCTGGGTCGGCACGGTGGCCTCCGCGCGCGAGACCCTCGTCGGCCAGCTCCAGACGTCGTCGTCGGCGAGCGTCGCCCGGCAGGTCAAGGAGGTGTACGGCGACGCCTGGCACGCCACGGCGGTGTGGGGCGGCCTGTTCGCGCTGGCCGCGCTGATCGTGGGCGTCGTGGTGCTGGCCCGCCCGGCCTTCGGGGTGCCCGGAAAGCCGCAGCAGCCCTGGATCAAGTCGGTCGCCTGGGGCGGCGTGGCGCTCGGCCTCGTCGGCCTGTTCCTGGCCGTCCTCAAGTACACCGACGTCCTGCTCGGACTGCCGTCCGCCGGCTGAACGGTGCGGCCCCCGAGGGGGTCCTAGGCCCTCCGCCCGATGCTTAGGGAGGACCCGGGACCCACGGCGGGCGTCTAAGGCCCCGGCCGCCGCGGAAGATGCGGAAACCTCCCGATGCGGCGCACCCCCCTGGGAGACGAGGGTCGAGGCATCGCAGAACTGCGAAGCCCCGAACCTCTCCCGGAGGGACACACCATGTTGCAGTACGAGCTCCACCGGATCCGTTCCGCCGAGCTGATCCGCCAGGCGGACGCCTACCGGCTGCGCCGCGAAGCGCTCCGCCGCCGGCGCGCCGCCCGCACGACCGGGGAAGACCCCGAACCGGAGGGCCGGGCTCGGCACGGCCGCCCCCGCCTCGCCCGCGCCGCATGAACGCGCGGCCACGGGAGGACGGCGGCGCGGCCGCCGAGCCCGGCACCCTCGGCGTGGAAGCCGCCCCGGCACCGTCCGGGGCGGCCGCCGTGCCGCGCTCGGCGCCCGGGAGCAGGGCGGGACCGATCACGCCCCGGCGGGGCGGCCCGGGCACCCTGCCGGTGATATTCGGTGCCGCGTTGTCGGACCCCCGTGTCATCCTCGGGGGCGTGGAGACCAGGTCCGTCAGTCCCGTGTTCGTCGGCCGCGCCGACGAGCTCGGGGTGTTGCACGATGCGCTCGCCCGCGCCGCCGGCGGGGGCGCCGCCCGGGCGTCCGGCACGGGGGGAGAGCCGCAGGCGCTGCTCGTCGGCGGTGAGGCGGGGGTCGGCAAGACCCGGCTGATCGAGGAGTTCGCCGCCGCCGCGGCCCGCGCGGGCGCGGTCGTCGCGCTCGGCGGCTGCGTCGAGATCGGCGCCGACGGGCTGCCCTTCGCCCCGTTCTCCGCCGCCCTGCGCGCCCTGCGCCGGCAGCTCCCCGGGGAGCTCGCCGCGGCCGCCGCCGGGCAGGAGGAGGAGCTGGCCCGGCTGCTGCCCGAACTGGGCGAGGCGCGCCGCGGCCCCCGCGACGACGAGGAGGGCATGGCCCGCCTCTTCGAGCTCACCGTCCGGCTGCTCGAAAAGGTCGCCGCCCGCCGCACCGTCGTCCTCGCCCTGGAGGACCTGCACTGGGCCGACGCCTCCACCCGCAACCTCCTCGCCTATCTGGTGCGCACCCTGCGCAGCGGCCGCCTGGTCGTCGTCGCCACCTACCGCTCCGACGACATCCACCGCCGCCACCCGCTGCGCCCCCTCCTCGCCGAACTCGACCGCCTCCGCACGGTCCGCCGCATGGAACTGGCCCGGTTCACCCGCGCCGAGGTCGAACGCCAGATCGCCGGCATCCTCGCCGCCGAACCGGACGCGGCCCAGGTCGACGACATCTTCGCCCGCTCCGACGGCAACGCCTTCTTCGTGGAGGAACTGGCGGTGGCCGCCCACGA
Source organism: Streptomyces sp. PSU-S4-23 (assembly GCF_055632315.1). Classification (NCBI taxonomy): domain Bacteria; kingdom Bacillati; phylum Actinomycetota; class Actinomycetes; order Kitasatosporales; family Streptomycetaceae; genus Streptomyces; species Streptomyces sp. PSU-S4-23. Next base: position 6,203,068 of record NZ_JBVMUU010000002.1, read on the forward strand.
GGGCTGCTGCACGGGACTGACCGACTCCCTGCGCGACCTTCTGCTCGTCCGCGTCGAGAAGCTGCCCGAGACCGCGCAGCGCGTCGCCCGGATCGTGGCCGAGGGCGGCTCCACCGTCGAGTACCGCCTGCTCGCGGCCGTCGCCGGGCTCGCCGAGGACGACCTCATCGAGGCCCTGCGCGCGGCCGTCGGAGCCAACATCCTGCTCGCCACGCCCGACGGCGACGGCTACCGCTTCCGCCACTCCCTGGTCCGCGAGGCCGTCAGCGACGACCTGCTGCCCGGCGAACGCTCCCGCCTCAACCGGCGGTACGCCGAGGTGCTGGAGGCCGGCCCCACCCTCGTGCCGGCCGACCAGCGCGCCACCCGCCTGGCCAGCTACTGGTACCACGCGCACGACGCCGCCAAGGCCCTGCCCGCCGTCCTCCACGCCGCCGTGGAGGCCCGCCGCCGGCACGCCCACTCCGAGCAACTGCGGCTGCTGGAGCGGGCGATGGAGCTGTGGGACGTCGCCCCCGACGCCGTGCGGGCCGACCTGCGCCCCCTCGACTACGCCGAGGCGTATCCGGCCTGCGGCTGCGGCCCGGCGACCACACCCCTGAGCTATCTCGACCTGATGGCCGAGGCCGCCGTCGCCGGCCGGCTGAGCGGGCAGCGGGAACGCGCCCTGAAGATCACCAAGCGGGCCCTGCGCCTCCTGGAGGAGGAGAAGGACCCCCTGCGCGCCGCCTGGTTCTGGGTGCAGCGCTCCCGGCTGGTCCAGCACACGGCCCGCGGCGACGGCCGGCACGAGCTCACCACCGCCCAGGAACTGGTGCGCGGACTGCCGCCCTCCGAGGTGCACGCCGAGGTGCTCGCCGCGGTCGCCAACTGGTCGATGGTGCATGTCCCGGGTCCCGAGGCGGTCACGGCCGCCGAGCGCGCCGTGGAGTACGCGCGCATGGTGGACGCCCGCGACATCGAGCTGAACGCACGGCTCACCCTGGGCGGCCTGATGATCGAGTCGGGCGACATCGACACCGGGCTCGCGGAGGTGTACGAGGTCAAGGAGCAGGCGGCGGCCGCCGGCAACGCCTCCGTCACGGGGCGCGTCCATGTGAACCTGCCGTCGCACCTGGACGGCATCGGCCGCTCCCGGGAGGCACTCGAGGTGCTCCGCCAGGGGGTCGAGGTCACCCGGAACCTGGGGCTGAGGGAGTCCGAGGCATGGGTGTGGGGCAATATCGGCGAATCCCTCTTCACCCTCGGCCGGTGGGACGAGGCCGCCGAGGCGGGCGTCAACGCCGAGCGCGTCAGCAACAGCGCCGGACCCCGTGGCTTCCGGGCCGCTATCCACGCCCATCTCGCGCTCGCCCGGGGCGACCTGGCCGAGGCGGGGCGGCAACTGGTCGCCGCTCGCGGGTACTTCGGTACGCACGACGTGACGCCGCAGCACGAGCTGCCGCTGGTCCGCATCGAGATCGCCATCGCCGCGGGCGAGGGGCGCCTCGCCGACGCCCGCACCGCCCTCCGCCGTGTGCTGGCGGCCGGTTTCCCGCCGGGCACCCAGCGCTACGGCTGGCCGCTGCTGCTCACCGGAGCGGCCGCCGAGGCCGATGCCCGGGGCCTGCCCGGCGCGGAGCCGGGCCGCGCCGAGGCCCTGGAGCGGATCCGGGACACCGCCAGGACGCTCGTCGCGAACGTGCCGGTGTGGCAGGCGTACGCACGGTGGGTGCGCGCCGAGCTGATGCGCGCGGAGGGACGCGCGGACCCCGGTGCCTGGTCGGACGCCGTGACCGCGTTCGAACCCCTGGACCGCCCGTACGACCTCGCCCGTGTCCGCCACCGTCTCGCCGAGTCCCTGCTGACCGCCGGGGCCGACGAGGACGCGAGGGACCGTGCCGCGGAACTGCTGCGGCTGGCAGGCGCGGTGGCCGACCATCTGGGTGCGCGGCCGCTCGCCGAGGCGGTGGCCCTGCTGGCCCGGCGGGCCCGTCTCACGCTGACGTGTGCCGCCGGGCGGGCAGCCGTCGTCGACCCGGCCGAGTCCCTGGGGCTCACCAGCCGCGAACGGGACGTGCTGCGCCTGGTCGCGGCCGGCCACAGCAACCGCAAGATAGCCGAGGAGCTGTTCATCTCCCCGAAGACGGCCAGCGTCCATGTGTCGAACATCCTGGCGAAGCTGGGCGTCTCCGGCCGGGGCGAGGCGGCGGCACTGGCCCACCGGCTGCGGCTGTTCCCGCCCGAGACGGCCGCTGTCCAGGCGGCGGGGTAAGGCATAGGCTGTCCGGATCCGGGCCGAGGAGGCGCCGTGTTCAACATGTTCGAGGAACTGTTCGCACCGGGCCGCAAGCACACCCACGACGAGAAGCGGCGCCTGGAACTGACCCGCGTGGACACGACCGACGGCGACCCGGGCCGCGGCCCCATAGACCTGGCGTCGGGGAAGGTGGTCATCCGCCTGCCCGGCCCGGCTCCCGCCGAGCCCGAGGCCGACGCGACCTGAACGGCGCCGCCCGCCCTACGACACCTCCAGCTCCAGGATCCGGTCGTCGCTCTTCGACGGCCTGCCCCGCCCGTCCGTGTTGCTGGTCATCAGCCACAGCTTGTCGCCGCCGGCCGCGACCACCGTGCGGAGCCGCCCGTACGCACCGGTCAGGAACGCCTGCGGCGGCGCGGAAGCCCGGGTCCCCTTCAAGGGGATGCGCCACAGCCGCCGGCCGCGCAGGCCCGCCATCCAGATGGACCCCTCGGCGTAGGCGATGCCGCTGGGGGACGCCTCGTCGGTGTGCCACTGGGCGATCGGGTCCTGGTACGCGGAATTGCCGGACCGGCCCTCGGCCTCCGGCCAGCCGTAGTTGCCGCCCGGCCTGATCGCGTTCAGCTCGTCCCAGGTGTCCTGGCCGAACTCCGAGGCGAACAGCCGCTGCCTGCCGTCCCAGGCCAGCCCCTGGACGTTGCGGTGGCCATAGGAGTAGACGGGCGAGCCGACGAACGGATTGCCGGGGGCCGGCCGTCCGTCCGGGGTCATGCGCAGGATCTTGCCGCCCAGCGAGTTCCTGTCCTGGGCCAGACCCCGATCGCCCGTTTCCCCCGTGCCCGCGTACAGCATGCCGTCCGGACCGAACGCGATCCGGCCGCCGTTGTGGATGAGGCCCTTGGGGATGCCCTTGAAGACCGTGTCCGGCGCGCCCAGTTGCTGTCCGGCCGGCTTCTTCGCGTCGTACAGCATGCGCACGATGCGGTTGTCCGAGTCCGTCGTCAGGTACGCGTAGACCAGATGGTCCGAGGCGTAGCCGGGGGAGAGGGCGATGCCCAGCAGACCGCCCTCGCCGGCGGCCGCGACCCCGGGCACCGAACCCAGCTCCGTCGTCCTGCCGGTCCGCTCGTCGATCCGCGTGATCGTCCCGTCGTCGCGGGAGGAGACCAGCAGCCCGCCGCCGGGCAGCGGGGCGAGGCCCCAGGGTGTCCTGAGGTTCCCGGCGACCGTACGCACCACCCGGACCGCCCCTCTCGCCGGCGGGGTCGACTCGGCCGGCGACCCTGAGGACGGCGACGCCGGTCCCGTGCCCGTCGGCGGGACACTCCTGCCGCCGCCCGGCGTGCCGCCTCCGCCGGACGAGCAGCCGGCCGTCAGCAGGAGCGCGGTCGCGGCCGACACGGCCCACACAGCTCGATGGTGCACGTTCCAGGTCCCTTCGACGCGGGGCTTGTTCCCTTCCTACACCGCTCGCGCCCGCAGCGTTCCCCATGACGGCCGGAACCCGCCGCATCCACCGTTCTCCGGCCCGGTCAGTCCCACGACCCCTGCGCCGGCGGCAGCCCGGCCAGCTCCGCCAGGTCCCGCGGCGTCAGCCGCAGCCCGGCCGCGCCCGCGTTCTCCTCGACCCACCGCCCCCGCTTGGCGCCCGGCAGCGGGACCACGTGCCGCCCCTGCGCCAGGACCCAGGCCAGTGCCACCTGGGCGGGCGTGACGTCCTCGCCGTGGCGGTGCGCCACCCGGCGCAGCCCCGCCACGATCGGCTGGTTGGCCGCCATCATCTCGGCCGTGAAGCGGGGGTGCCGGGCGCGCAGGTCGTCCGCCTCGAAGCCCTCGCCCGGCGTGAGCGTGCCGGTCAGGAAGCCGTTCCCGAGCGGCATCGCCGCCAGGAAGCCGATCCCGCGCGCCGCGCACCAGGGCACGAGTGCGTCCAGTGCCTCCGCCGACCACACCGACAGCTCGGCCTCCACCGCGCTCACGGGGAACACCTGCTGCACCCGCTCCAGCTGGCGGATCGTGCCGTCGTACAGCCGAGTCCCGGTCCGCCGCCCGCCCCGTGCGCCCACCGCGCACAGCCCCAGCGACCGCACCTTGCCCGCCCGCACCAGCTCCGCCATGGCCCCCCACGTCTCCTCGACGGGGACCTCGGGATCCGCGCGGTGCAGTTGGTACAGGTCGATGACGTCCGTCTGCAGCCGGCGCAGCGACGCGTCGCAGGCGCGCTTCACATAGGCGGGGCGGCCGTTGGCCACGATGTGCTGCTCGCCCACCAGCAGTCCCACCTTGGTCGACACGAACGCCTCGGCGCGCCGCTCCCTCAGCACCCGGCCGACCAGCAGCTCGTTGGTGAACGGCCCGTACATGTCGGCCGTGTCGAGCAGTGTCGTCCCCAGATCGAGTGCCCGGTGCACCGTCCGCAGCGATTCGTCGCCCCGCTGCCGCGAACCGGAGTACGCCCAGCTCATCGGCATGCATACGAGTCCGACGGCCCCCACTTCGAGCGTTGCCGCGCCGATCGTCCTGCGCTCCACCTGGCCGTGTCCTCCCTCGTCCCGCGTCCCAAACTAACCAATGGGGTGCGGGGTCCTTCGCATAGCCTCCCGACCATGACCGATGATGTGTGGCTCCCGTTCCGCGCCGACGAGATAGAGGGGCTCCCGGAGGGCCTCGGCTACCGTTTCTGGGACGGTGACGAGGACTTTCCCGCCGACCCCGCCGACTGCGCGTTCTACGTCGTGCCCTATATGAAGGGCGGCGAGGTCGCGCTGCGTCCCCTGTCCGCGATGACATCCGTCCGTGTCGTGCAGACCCTCTCCGCGGGCATCGACCACGTCGAGCCGGGCCTCGGCCTGCTGCCCGGAGGGGTGCGGCTGTGCAACGCGGCGGGGGTGCACGACGCCAGCACCGCCGAGCTGGCGCTGGCGCTGATCCTCGCCTCGCTGCGCGGCATCCCCGACTTCGTCCGCGGGCAGGATCGCGAGGAGTGGCGGGCCGGGTTCCGCCCGGCGCTCGCCGACAAGTCCGTCCTCATCGTCGGATACGGGTCCGTGGGCGCCGCGATCGAGGACCGGCTCGCGCCGTTCGAACTCGCGCGGGTGGCGCGCGTCGCGCGCCGCGAGCGGGAGACGGCGCGCGGCCTTGTGCATCCCGTCTCCCGATTGTCCGAACTTCTTCCCGGTGCCGATGTCGTGGTGCTCGTCACGCCGCTCACGGATGCGACGCGGGGCCTGGTCGACGCGGAGTTCCTGGCCCGTATGAAGGACGGTGCGCTGCTGGTCAACGTGGCCCGCGGCGGTGTCGTCGACACCAAGGCGCTGCTGGCCGAGCTGCAGACCGGCCGGATCACGGCCGCCCTGGACGTCACCGACCCCGAACCGCTGCCGGCGGGCCATCCCCTGTGGCATGCGCCGGGCGTTCTGATCAGCCCTCATGTGGGCGGTCCCACCTCGGCGTTCTGGCCCCGGGCCAAGCGCCTCCTGAGCGCCCAGCTGAACCGTTTCGCACGGGGAGAACCGCTGGCGAACGTGGTGCGGACGACCGGCACGTGACGGCGGGTGGGCGCGGGCGGCGCGCAAAGAAGCGGCAGGCGTGCGAAGAACTGTGCGGCGCACGTTTCCAGCCATGCCCGCGCCCCCTGCCTCGGCTGCCCTCCGGTCGCACCACCGGCGCGCGCGTCGAATCCCGCTCGCTACGTGCGCGCTTCGGGCACACTCCGCAGTCCCTCGTACGCGGTATGTGTACGCAACTCCCCTGTTCGTCACGGAGCGTAGAGAGAGTATGTCCCTGAGTGACGAGACTGGTGTATCGTCCCGACAGGGGTGGCGCCGCGACGGTTCGGCGCCGGGGATGGAATTTTGAGACACGCGAGGGGGGCGACGGCGATGCACGGCCCATGGACCAACCATCCGACGCGGCGAGGCCGCGGGCGGCGACTCTGGCGAGCGGCGACGCGCAGACGCGGCCACGGCGGCCACGGCGGTCATCACCATCACCACCGCCGGCCCGGCGGCCGCAAGAGGCCTGCCCACCCAGCGCGCCGCGACCGGCGGGAGGCGGCGGTGCCCCGGACCGGGAGGGCCCGGTGAGTTCCCCGGGAGCGCTGCTGGCCCGGCGTCCGGTGCGGAGAGACCGGACGAGCCTGGTACCGCCGCTCGCCGTGGCCCTGGTGTGCGCGGCCTACGCCGTCGGTTCCGCGCTCGGCTGGGGCTCCCGGGAGCTGGCGCTCTTCATGGGTGACTTCGGGCTGAGCGCCGCTGCGGGTGTCGCGTCGGTCTCGTGCCTCTTCCACGCCCGCAGCCGTCAGGGCCGTTTTCGCCCCGCCTGGCTGCTGTTCTCGCTCTCCTCCGCCATGACGGCGCTCGGCAACGGCGTCTGGGGCTGGTACGAGGTCGTCCTCGACCGTCCCGTCCCCTCGCCCAGCTGCGCCGACCTGTTCTTCCTCTGTTTCGCTCCGCCCGCCATCATAGGACTGCTCGTGCTCGCCAAAAGGCCCGTCACCAAGGCGGGTTGGGTATGTCTCGTGCTTGACGCCTGGCTCATCGGCGGCTCGCTGCTCACCCTCTCGTGGAGCCTCGCGCTCGCCCAGGCGGCCACGTTCGAGGGCCCCAGCGTGGCACACACCGCGCTCTCGCTCGCGTACCCGCTGCTGGACATCGCCCTGATCAGCATGGTGGTCGCCCTGCACTTCCGGCGCTCGGCGGTGAACCGCTCCGCGGTGAACACCGCCATCGGCGCGCTCGCCCTGACCGTGCTGTGCGACGCCCTCTTCACCTCGCCGCTGCTGCACAGCAACTACCACTCGGGTCAGCTGCTGGACGCGGGCTGGTTCTCCGGCTCGCTCCTCCTCGCCTATGCCCCCTGGGTCGGCCCCCGGCCGGGGCAGCCGGACGGCGGAGGGCACACGCGCGTGGTGCACGAGCACGTACCGGGCCGGTGGCACACGGCACCGCGCGGAGAGGACCACCAGGGAGGGCGCCCGCATCCGCCCGCCCCGGACCCGGCCCCCGACCGCGGACTGCCGCAGGACCCCGACCGCGACCGGTATCCGGCCACGCGCCCCATCTCCGGATCGCTGGCCGCGCTCACGCCCTACCTGGCGGCCGCGGTCTGCACCCTGGGGATCCTCTACAACGTCCTCAACGGCCACCGGGTCGACCGCGTGGTGCTCATCACCGCGGGCGCCGTGGTGCTCGCGCTCGTCGTGCGCCAGGGCATCATGCTGCTCGACAACATCACACTCACCCAGGAACTCGCGCAGAAGGAGAACCACTTCCGCTCCCTGGTGCAGGGCTCCAGCGACGTCATCATGATCGCCGCGCCCAACGGCATCCTCCGGTACGTCTCGCCGGCCGCCGCCGGCGTCTACGGACGGCCCGCCGAGGAACTCGTGGGCACCGAGCTCGCCGCGCTCATCCACCCGGAGGACCTCGGCTGCGTGGTGCACGAAGTGCGCCGCTTCCTCACCGCCGGCCACGCGGAGGAGCCCACCACCCGCATCGAGTGCCGCTTCAGGTCGGGCGACGGCGGCTGGCTCAACGTGGAGTCCACCGTCAACCGCCACCAGGGCGGCCTGATCTTCAACAGCCGGGACGTGACGGAGCGGGTGCGGCTGCAGGCACAGCTGCAGCACAACGCCGAGCACGACCCGCTCACCGACCTGCCCAACCGCGCCCTGTTCACCAGGCGCGTCCGGCAGGCGCTGTCCGGCCGCCGCGCCTCCGACCGCGGCACCGCCGTCCTCTTCATCGACCTCGACGGCTTCAAGGCCGTCAACGACACGATCGGGCACCAGGCCGGGGACGAGCTGCTCGTCCAGGCCGCCCGCAGACTCCAGGACGCGGTGCGGCACGGCGACACCGCCGCCCGTCTCGGCGGGGACGAGTTCGCCGCCCTGATCGTCGGCGACGGCACCCGCGACCGCTCGGCGCGCGAACGCCACATCCTCGAACTCGCCGACCGGCTCCGGGTCACCCTCTCCCAGCCCTACGACATCGACGGCAACGATGTCCGGGTCGCCGCGTCCATCGGCGTGGCCTTCTCCGAGCCCGGCCTGGACGCGGGCGAGCTGCTGCGCAACGCCGACCTCGCCATGTACCGGGCCAAGGCCGCGGGCAAGGGCCGCGTCGAGCTCTACGGGCCCCAGATGCAGCAGGACGCCGTACGGAGGACGGAGCTGGCCACCCGGCTGCGGTCCGCCCTGCAGGACGGCGAGTTCACTCTGCTGCACCAGCCCGTGGTGTCTCTCGCGGACGGCCGGATCGCGTCGGTCAGCGCCCAGGCGCGCTGGCGCTCCTCCCAGGGGGTGCTCTTCACGCCCGAGGAGTTCCTGCGCGTCTCCGAGGACGGTGACAGGACCGCCGAGCTGGGGCGCTGGATGCTGGAGAAGGCCGTCGAGCAGGCCGCCGAGCGCACGGCCACCGGGCTCGCCGTGCCCGTCGCCGTCCGGATGAGCGCCCGCCGCCTCCTCGACCGGTCCCTGCCGCTGGGCTCGGTGGAGGCCCTGCTCACTCGGCACGGCCTGGCCTCGGGCGCCCTCCTGATCGAGCTGTCGGGCGTCGAGCCGAGGATCTCCCTGGAGGATCTGGAGCGCAGGCTCGGCGCCCTGCGCAGGATCGGGGTGCGGGTCGCCCTGGACGGCCTCGGCAGCGGCTGTGCGGCCATCACGGCGCTGCGCCGGCTGCCCGTCGACGTCCTGAAGCTGGACCGCGGTCTCGTCGAGGGGGTCGTCGAGTCGGCACGGCTGCACAAGATCACCAGTGGGCTGCTGCGCATCGCCACCGACCTCGGGCTGCAGTCGCTCGCCGACGGCGTGGACCTGCCCGAGCAGGTCGTGGCGCTGCGCGCGATGGGCTGCACCCATGGCCAGGGCATGGCGTTCTCCGGTCCGCTGGACGAGTACCGGCTGCGCCGGGCGCTCACGTCCGGCCACTATCCCGTGCCGTACGGCCCGGCGGAGCCGGCGTTTGCCGGCGGTGGCGCAGGGGTGTACACCAGCGGTGTGGCCGCCGTCTTCGGAGGCGGAGCGGCTTTACGCTCACATAATGAGACTCCTGTCCCACCAACTTGACATCGGCGGCGTGCGGGGGGAGGGTCAGTGCCATGCGCACCCGAATTCTCGTACTTGGACAGCGCGTCGGCTGAGCTGGACCGACCGGACATGCACCGGAACACCCAGCGACCACACCCGGCGCGCTCCCCTCGCTTGCCTCATGGCACGAGGGGTTTTTTGTTGCACAGGCACCAGCCGTACAACGCCCGAACTTCGCAAAAACCCTCAGCATCGAGAAGAGAATGCCGATGACCGAGCAGGCCACCGGGGCCCACCATCCGCAGCCGCGGCCCCGATCCGGAGGACAGCACTCCGCCCCCGAGCACGTCACGGGTGCGCAGTCCCTCATCCGCTCTCTCGAGGAGGTCGGCGCCGAGACGGTATTCGGTATTCCCGGCGGCGCGATCCTTCCGGCGTACGACCCGCTGATGGACTCCCGGCGGGTGCGCCACGTGCTGGTGCGGCACGAGCAGGGCGCGGGCCACGCGGCCACCGGGTATGCGCAGGCCACCGGCAAGGTCGGCGTCTGCATGGCGACGTCGGGCCCCGGCGCCACCAACCTGGTGACCCCGATCGCCGACGCCCACATGGACTCGGTGCCGGTGGTCGCGATCACCGGCCAGGTCGCCTCCAAGGCGATCGGCACAGATGCCTTCCAGGAGGCGGACATCGTCGGCATCACGATGCCGATCACCAAGCACAACTTCCTGGTGACGCGCGCCGAGGACATCCCCCGGACGATCGCGGAGGCGTTCCACATCGCCTCCACCGGCCGCCCGGGCCCCGTCCTCGTCGACATCGCCAAGGACGCCCTCCAGGCGCAGACCACCTTCAGCTGGCCGCCCGTCACGGACCTGCCCGGCTACCGTCCGGTGACCAAGCCGCACGCCAAGCAGATCCGTGAGGCCGCCAAGCTGATCACCTCCGCCCGGCGGCCGGTCCTCTACGTCGGCGGCGGCGTCCTGAAGGCGCACGCCACCGCCGAGCTGAAGGTCCTCGCGGAACTCACCGGAGCGCCCGTCACCACCACCCTGATGGCGCTCGGCGCATTCCCCGACAGCCACCCGCTGCACGTGGGGATGCCGGGCATGCACGGTGCGGTCACCGCCGTCACGGCGCTGCAGAAGGCCGACCTGATCGTCGCCCTCGGAGCCCGCTTCGACGACCGCGTCACCGGCAAGCTGGACAGCTTCGCCCCGTACGCCAAGGTCGTCCACGCCGACATCGACCCCGCCGAGATCGGCAAGAACCGCATCGCCGACGTGCCGATCGTCGGCGATGCCCGCGAGGTGATCGCCGACCTGATCCAGGCCGTCCAGAAGGAGCACAGCGAGGGTCACAAGGGCGACTACACCGCCTGGTGGAACGACCTGAACCGCTGGCGCGAGACGTACCCGCTCGGCTACGACCTGCCCGAGGACGGCACGCTCTCCCCGCAGCAGGTCATCGAGCGCATCGGCCGGCTCGCGCCCGAGGGCACGATCTTCGCGGCGGGCGTCGGGCAGCACCAGATGTGGGCCGCGCACTTCATCCAGTACGACAGGCCCGCCACCTGGCTCAACTCGGGCGGCGCCGGGACGATGGGGTACGCGGTCCCGGCCGCGATGGGCGCGAAGGCCGGCGCCCCGGACCGCACGGTCTGGGCGATCGACGGCGACGGCTGCTTCCAGATGACCAACCAGGAGCTGACCACCTGCGCCCTGAACAACATCCCGATCAAGGTCGCCATCATCAACAACGGTGCCCTCGGGATGGTCCGCCAGTGGCAGACCCTCTTCTACAACCAGCGGTACTCCAACACGGTGCTGCACTCCGGTCCCGAGGCGGACGGCACCCAGCCGAGCGCCGGCACCCGCGTGCCCGACTTCGTGAAGCTCTCGGAGGCCATGGGCTGCCACGCGATCCGCTGCGAGTCCCCGGACGACCTGGACAAGGTCATCCAGGAGGCGAACGCCGTCAACGACCGGCCCGTCGTCGTCGACTTCATCGTCCACGAGGACGCGATGGTGTGGCCGATGGTCGCCGCCGGCACCTCCAACGACGAGATCATGGCCGCGCGGGACGTCCGCCCCGACTTCGGCGACAACGAAGACGACTGAGTGAGAGCTGAGTGAGAACCATGTCCAAGCACACCCTCTCGGTCCTCGTCGAGAACACGCCCGGCATCCTCGCCCGGATCGCCGCCCTGTTCTCCCGCCGCGGCTTCAACATCGACTCGCTGGCGGTCGGTGTCACCGAGCACCCCGACATCTCCCGCATCACCATCGTGGTGAACGTCGAGGACCTGCCGCTCGAACAGGTCACCAAGCAGCTCAACAAGCTCGTCAACGTGCTGAAGATCGTCGAGCTGGAGCCGTCGTCGGCCGTTCAGCGGGAACTCGTTCTGGTGAAGGTGCGCGCCGACAACGAGACGCGCTCCCAGATCGTGGAGATCGTCCAGCTGTTCCGCGCCAAGACCGTCGACGTCTCCCCGGAGGCCGTCACCATCGAGGCCACCGGCTCCAGCGACAAGCTGGAGGCGATGCTGAAGATGCTGGAGCCGTTCGGCATCAAGGAGCTGGTCCAGTCCGGCACGATTGCGATCGGCCGCGGCGCCCGTTCGATCACCGACCGCTCGCTGCGCGCCCTCGACCGCTCGGCGTAGGACCCGGCGAAGATCTCCCGTACGGCCGGAAACGGGCGGCCGCCCCAGTGGCCGGCCGCCCGTATTCCGAGACCCCGAGACGTCCCTTCCCCCCACCGTCATACGGTGGGACGCAACATCTGCACTCCAAGGAGAGAACCCAAAGTGGCCGAGCTGTTCTACGACGCTGACGCCGACCTGTCCATCATCCAGGGCCGCAAGGTCGCGGTCATCGGCTACGGCAGCCAGGGCCACGCCCACGCGCTGTCGCTGCGCGACTCGGGCGTCGACGTCCGGGTGGGTCTGCCCGAGGGCTCCAAGTCGAAGGCGAAGGCGGAGGAGCAGGGGCTGCGCGTGGTGACCCCGGCGGAGGCCGCCGCCGAGGCAGACGTGATCATGATCCTGGTGCCGGACCCGGTGCAGGCCCAGGTCTACGAGGAGTCCATCGCGCCGAACCTGAAGGACGGCGACGCCCTGTTCTTCGGCCACGGCTTCAACATCCGCTTCGGCTTCATCAAGCCCCCGGCCGGCGTGGACGTCTGCATGGTCGCCCCGAAGGGCCCGGGCCACCTGGTGCGCCGCCAGTACGAGGAGGGCCGCGGCGTCCCCTGCATCGTGGCCGTCGAGCAGGACGCCTCCGGCAACGGGTTCGCGCTGGCGCTGTCGTACGCCAAGGGCATCGGCGGCACCCGGGCCGGTGTCATCAAGACGACCTTCACCGAGGAGACCGAGACCGACCTGTTCGGCGAGCAGGCCGTTCTGTGCGGTGGCACCTCGGCGCTGGTCAAGGCCGGCTTCGAGACCCTGGTCGAGGCGGGCTACCAGCCGGAGATCGCCTACTTCGAGTGCCTGCACGAGCTGAAGCTGATCGTGGACCTCATGTACGAGGGCGGCCTGGAGAAGATGCGCTGGTCGATCTCCGAGACCGCCGAGTGGGGCGACTACGTCACCGGCCCGCGCATCATCACGGACGCCACCAAGGCCGAGATGAAGAAGGTCCTCGCGGAGATCCAGGACGGCTCGTTCGCCCAGAACTGGATGGACGAGTACCACGGCGGTCTGAAGAAGTACAACGAGTACAAGAAGCAGGACTCCGAGCACCTGCTGGAGACCACCGGCAAGGAGCTGCGCAAGCTCATGAGCTGGGTCAACGAGGAGGCGTAAGCCGTGCGCCCGAGGGGCCGGAGCCGAACGCTCCGGCCCCTTCGGCGAACTGTGGGTAACGCCTGGAGACGGGCGTTGTCCAGCCCGTCCATCACGGACGGGTGATCCTTCCGCAGCGGCGTAATACGACGCGTGCGACGCCACTACACTGCTGCACTAAGAACGCGTCAGGCCCACAGCGTCGTGCGTCTTCCACGCGGCTAAGCGACACCGAGGAAGTGCAGGCACGCCCCGCGCCGCCCCGGTGCCACTCCCCTCCACCGCCTGCGGCCGTCGGGACGGCCGTCCGCACTGGACATGTGAGGACTCACGTGAGCTCGAAACCCGTCGTACTCATCGCTGAAGAGCTGTCGCCGGCGACGGTCGACGCCCTCGGCCCCGACTTCGAGGTCCGGCACTGCAACGGCGCGGACCGCGCGGAGCTGCTGCCGGCGATCGCCGATGTCGACGCCATTCTGATCCGCTCCGCCACGAAGGTGGACGCCGAGGCCATCGCGGCCGCGGGCAAGCTGAAGGTCGTCGCACGAGCCGGCGTCGGCCTGGACAACGTGGACGTCTCCGCCGCCACCAAGGCCGGCGTGATGGTCGTCAACGCCCCCACCTCGAACATCGTGACCGCCGCCGAGCTGGCCTGCGGTCTGCTCGTCGCCACCGCCCGCCACATCCCGCAGGCCAACGCCGCGCTGAAGAACGGCGAGTGGAAGCGCAGCAAGTACACGGGTGTGGAGCTCGCCGAGAAGACCCTCGGCGTGGTCGGCCTCGGCCGCATCGGCGCGCTGGTCGCGCAGCGCATGTCCGCCTTCGGCATGAAGGTCGTCGCCTACGACCCCTACGTGCAGCCCGCGCGGGCCGCGCAGATGGGCGTCAAGATGCTGTCGCTGGACGAGCTGCTGGACGTCTCCGACTTCATCACCGTCCACCTCCCGAAGACCCCCGAAACGGTCAACCTGATCGGTACCGAGGCGCTGCACAAGGTCAAGCCGGGCGTCCGCATCGTCAACGCCGCGCGCGGCGGGGTCATCGACGAGGAGGCGCTGTACTCGGCCCTCAAGGAGGGCCGGGTGGCCGGCGCGGGCCTGGACGTGTACGCGAAGGAGCCCTGCACGGACTCCCCGCTGTTCGAGCTGGACCAGGTCGTGTGCACCCCCCACCTGGGCGCGTCGACCGACGAGGCGCAGGAGAAGGCCGGCATCGCCGTCGCCAGGTCCGTGCGCCTCGCCCTCGCCGGTGAGCTGGTGCCGGACGCGGTGAACGTCCAGGGCGGTGTGATCGCCGAGGACGTCAAGCCGGGCCTGCCGCTCGCCGAGAAGCTCGGCCGGATCTTCACCGCGCTCGCGGGCGAGGTCGCGGTCCGGCTCGATGTCGAGGTGTACGGCGAGATCACCCAGCACGATGTGAAGGTGCTGGAGCTGTCCGCGCTCAAGGGCGTCTTCGAGGACGTCGTGGACGAGACGGTCTCGTACGTCAACGCCCCGCTCTTCGCCCAGGAGCGCGGCGTCGAGGTGCGCCTGACCACCAGCTCGGAGTCCACCGACCACCGCAACGTCGTCACCGTGCGCGGCACGCTGGCGGGCGGCGAGGAGGTCTCGGTGTCCGGCACGCTGGCCGGCCCGAAGCACCACCAGAAGATCGTGGCCGTCGGTGAGTACGACGTGGACCTGGCGCTGGCCGACCACATGGTCGTGCTGCGCTACACCGACCGCCCGGGCGTGGTCGGCACGCTGGGCCGCATCCTCGGCGAGGCGGGCATCAACATCGCGGGCATGCAGGTGTCCCGCGCGATCGCCGGCGGTGAGGCCCTCGCGGTCCTCACGGTCGACGACACGGTGTCGCAGAGCGTCCTGACGGAGGTGGCCGAGGAGATCGGCGCCACCTCGGCACGCTCGGTGAACCTCGCCTGAGTCCGGCTCGTCCGAGTCCGGCAACACGGCAACACGGCAACACGGCAACACGGCAACACGGCAACACGGCAACACGGCAACACGGCAACACGGCAACACGGCAGTCGGGGCCCGGCCACCTGGGGTGGCCGGGCCCCGCTCGTTCGTCCGTCGTCCTACTCCCGGGTCTCCCGCACCCGTACGGCCCGCAGACTCGCCCCGGCCAGTGCCGCCGAGGCCAGCAGCAGGACCGCTCCGGTCACGGCCGCCGCCTGCATGCCGTGGGTGAACGCCTCGCGGGCCGTGGCCAGCAGCTCGGCCGCCGCCCTCCCGGGCATCCCGTGGGCGACCGCGAGCGCTCCGCCCAGTGTCTCGTGCGCCGGGGCCGGGGCCGGGGCGGGGATGCCGTGGCGGTAGACCGCCGTGCCGATGGAGCCGAGGACCGCCATGCCGAGTGCACCGCCGAACTCACCGCCGGTCTCCATGAGGGAGGACGCGGCGCCCGCCTTCTCCACCGGCGCGGCACCCATCGCGAGGTCCGTCGTCTGCGAGATCACGGTGACGATGCCGGAGGCCAGCACGCCGGCTCCGGCCAGCACCAGCCACATCGAGTCCGTTCCGGCGAGCGCCAGCATGCCGTAGCCGCAGGCCGCGACCACGAAGCCGGCCATGACCACGTAGGCCCTGTTCACGCCCTTCTGCACCAGCTGGGTCGTCACCGGTGCGGCGAAGCCGATCAGGACCGACGGCAGCAGCGCCCACAGGGCGGCCTCCAGTGCGCTCTTGCCCAGGACCGACTGCAGGTACTGCGTGGTGAAGTACGCCGAGCCGAGCATGGCGAAGGACGAGATGAGGTTGAGGACGAGCGCGGGCGTGAAGCCCCGGGCGCGGAACAGGGCCGGTGAGATCAGCGGGGAGGCCGCCGTGCGCTGCCGGTGCACGAACAGCGCCGCGAACAGCAGGCCCACCGTCACCGCCATCACATAGCGGATGTTCCAGCCCTGCGACGGGATCTCCTTCAGGCCGTAGATCACCGGCAGCACCCCCGCCATCGACAGCGGCACGCTGATCAGGTCGAAGCGGCCGGGCCGGGGGTTTTTCGACTCCGGGAGCAGGAAGGGGCCGAGCACCAGGAGCAGGACCATCGCGGGCAGGTTGACCAGGAACACCGAGCCCCACCAGAAGTACTCGACGAGGACCCCGCTCATCACCGAGCCGAGCGCGATCCCGGCCGTCATGACGCCGGACCACAGCCCGATCGCCTTCGCCCGCTGGCCCGGGTCCGTGAACATGGTGCGGATCAGCGCCATCGTCGACGGCATGAGGGTCGCGCCGCCGATGCCGAGGACGGCGCGCGCCGCGATCAGGGTCCCGGCGCTGGCGGCGTACGCCGCCACCAGCGAGGCCGTCCCGAAGGCCGCCGCCCCGATCAGGAGCAGCCTGCGGCGGCCGATGCGGTCGCCGAGCGAGCCCATGGTCATCAGCAGTCCGGCGAGGACGAAGGCGTAGATGTCGAAGATCCACAGCTGCTGGGTGCTGCTCGGCTCCAGGTCCGCGGTGATCGCGGGGATCGCGAAGTAGAGGACCGAGACGTCCATCGAGACCAGCAGCAGCGGAAGCATCAGAACGCCCAGGGCGGTCCATTCGCGGCGGCCGGCGCGAGCCGGGGCGGGGGCGCGGTGCGCGCCCCGCTGATCGTTCGTGCTCGTCGGGTTCGTCATGACAGGGACTGTACGCACGTCTTAAACGCTTGTCTAGAACGCTTGTCTATGACGCCCGTGTAAATCATTTGTATGGGACGCCTGTCTGAATCCGGGTAGGGTGACGTCATGGGACACCGTGAGGATCTGCTCCAGGGCGCCAAGCGCTGCCTGCTGGAGAAGGGCTTCCTGCGCACGACGGCGCGCGACATCGTCAAGGAGTCGGGGACCAACCTGGCGTCGATCGGCTACCACTACGGTTCGAAGGACGCCCTGCTGGTGCAGGCGTACGTCTCGCTGATCGAGGGGATGGGCGACCGTTTCGCCCCCGGCTGGGGTGCCGGTGACGGGACACGGTCGCCGGCGGGCTCGCTGGAGCGCTTCCAGGAGGTGTGGGCGAACATCATCCGTTCGCTGCCCGAGTCCCGGGCGATCTGGCTGCTGAGCTTCGAGCTGGTCCTCCAGGGCGACCGTCTCCCGGAGGTGCGCCGCATGCTCAGCGAGGCCGAGGAGCAGGGCCGCTCGGGGCTCCTGCCCCTGTTCAACGACATCCCGGAAGAGGCGCAGACCAAGGAGGCCATCGACACCGAGGGCCGCTTCTACCAGACCCTTCTGCAGGGACTGATGGTCCAGTGGGTCTTCGACGCCGACGCGGCGACCGACGCGGCGCAACTCACCGAGGGGCTGCGCCGGGTGATCGCGGGCGCCACGGAGAGCACCGGGGCCCCCTAGTCTCAGGCCCCGTGCAGCCGTGCCGCCTTGAGGGCCATGTGCAGCAGCAGGCGGTCCTCCCCGTCGTCCAGGTCCAGCCCCGTGAGCTGCTCGACCCGGGACAGGCGGTAGTACAGCGTCTGGCGGTGGATGCCCAGCTCGGACGCCGTCCGCCCGGCCTGGCCCGCGCAGTCGAGGAACACCTCGGCCGTGTGGGCCAGTTCGTGGTGGGCGGGGGACAGGAGGGCGCGCACGGCCGGATCGTGGGCCGCCCGCGGCGACAGCGACGTCAGCAGGCGGTACGGCCCGATGGCCGACCACTGTGCGACCGGGCCGAGCCGGGCCTCCGCCAGGGCCGCGCGGGCCGCCGCGGACGCCTCCTGCCAGGCGGTGCCCAGTTCGGCCAGACCGTGGCGCGCGCCCGCCACCCCGGCCGCCGCCCGCCCGCGCCCTCCGCGCCCCTCCGCCTCCCGCAGCAGCCGCGTGGCCGCCGTCAGCGCCGGGGCCAGGACGTCCGTCGAGCGCAGCCGCACCAGCAGGGCCAGGCTCTGGCCCCGCTCCGCCACCGCCTCGGGGGCGGGGGAGGCGCCCCCGTCCCACGGCACGGTGCACAGCGCGGTGGCCGCCGGCAGCGTGCGGACCGAGGGGGCGTCGTCCGGATCGGCCGAGGGCCAGGGGGCGACGCAGACCACCGTGTGGAGGCCGTCGCCCCTCGGCCCCAGCGCCATGCGCAGCTCGGCCAGCGCCATGTCCCGCTGCCAGCCGCTGCGGGCGACGAGGACCGCCCGCAGTTCGCGCGTCAGGTCCGCGCCCGCCTGCGCCTCGTCCGCGAGCAGCGCCCCGATACGGGTGGTGACCTCCATCGCGGCCGAGAGCTGCCCCTCGGTCGGGCCCGGCTCGTCGGCCAGCAACCACACATACCCGAGGACGACACCCCGATGGCGTACCGGCAGACAGATCCTTCCCCGGTAGACGCCCGCCTCCGGAGTGGCCGGAATACGCACGGGGCCGGTGGCGCGCGCGATGCCGAAGCCCTCGAACCACGCGCGCACCGCGGCCGTGGAGCGACGCGTGAGGATCGAGCGGGTGCGGACGGGGTCGAGGGACGCCTCGTCGAACTCGCCGTCGCTGTCGTACGCGGCGAAGGCGATCAGCTCGAAGTCCCGGTTCTCCAGGGTCGCCGGGGCGCCGAGCAGGGCCGAGATCTCGTCGACGAGCTCCTGGTAGTCGCCCCGCCCTGCCGTGAAAACGTCCGCCACACGGCCATTCTCCCGCACGATCCCCGCCCGTTCATACAGATGTCTGAGATCCGGGGGACGGATGCGTGACAGCTGTCGATGGCCGACGATCGGAGGGATCCCTAGGTTTCACGGTGGTTCTCCGTGCCGTACCCGCGTGGTCGGGATTCGGCCTCCCGTCGCCCTTGTGGAGGTGCCCCGTGCTGGGTCCCGTGATTCTCGCCGCGTCGCGCAGTGACCGGATGCGCCGCCTGATCTCGGCGGCCCCGGTGACCAGGCAGGTCGTCGACCGCTTCGTCCCCGGCGAGACGGTGGACGACATCGTCCCCGTGATCGAGGACCTCACCGGCAAGGGACTGGAGCTGACCATGGACGTGGTCGGCGAGGACATCACCACCCCCGGCCAGGCCACCATCGCCCGCGACGCGTACCTGGAGCTGATCGACCGCCTCAAGGACCTCGAACTCGGCCCGAGGGTCGAGATGTCCGTGAAGCTGTCGATGTTCGGCCAGGCGCTGGAGCACGGACACGAGCTGGCCCTCGCCCATGTGCGCCCGGTCGTCGAGGCCGCGGCCGCGATCGGCACCACGGTCACGCTGGACGCCGAGGACCACACCACCCTCGACTCGATGTTCGCCGTCCACGAGGAGCTGCGGAAGGACTTCCCGCGGACCGGCTGTGTGATCCAGGCGTATCTCTTCCGCACCGAGGCCGACGCCCGGCGGCTGGCCGCCGGCGGCAGCCGGGTGCGTATCGTGAAGGGGGCGTACAAGGAACCCGCGTCGGTCGCGTACCAGACCAAGCACGAGATCGACAGGGCGTACGTCCGCATCCTGAAGACCCTCATGGAGGGCGAGGGATACCCGATGATCGGTTCCCACGACCCGCGGATCGTCTCCATCGCGCAGGAGCTCGCCCGGCGTGCCGGGCGCAAGCCCGACGAGTACGAGTTCCAGATGCTGTACGGCATCCGCAGCGAGGAGCACCTGCGGCTGGCCGCCGAGGGCCATCGCATGCGCGTCTACACGGCGTACGGCACCGACTGGTACGGCTACTTCATGCGGCGCCTCGCGGAGAAGCCGGCCAACCTTCGTTTCTTCGCCCGCTCGATGGTCAGCAAAGGGTGAGCGGCAGCTGTCGGCATCCGAGCGCATCCTGGGTGTCGGCAGCTACCGCCCCTCGGCCGGCTGAGCCGACCCGGCTCCGGAAGGAGTTACGGAACCCGTGACTCCGCCCCCGTGGGGGCTTCTCGCTCGCTCGCGTGGCGAGCTGGTGACGGTCAAGCCCTGACCGCCGCCCAACATACGCACACGGCTTCGGCTCTCCCGGGCTGAAGCCAGGGATTCACTCGGAAGAGGTAGCTGATGGACGCTGTGACCCAGGTCCCCACCCCCGTCAACGAGCCGGTGCACGGCTATGCCCCCGGCTCGCCCGAACGCGCCCGTCTGGAGGCCCGGCTCAAGGAGCTGGCCGACAATCCGGTCGACCTGCCGTGCACCATCGGCGGGGAGAAGCGCATGGGCGGCGGTGAGCCCTTCCAGGTCGTGCAGCCGCACCACCACTCGGCGGTCCTCGGCACGTACCGCAACGCCACCCAGCAGGACGCGCGGGACGCCATCGACGCGGCCCTGGCCGCCGCGCCCGCCTGGCGCGCGATGTCGTTCGACGACCGCGCCGCCATCTTCCTGCGCGCCGCCGAGCTGCTGGCCGGACCGTGGCGTGAGACCATCGCCGCCTCCACCATGCTCGGCCAGTCCAAGACGGCCCAGCAGGCGGAGATCGACAGCCCCTGCGAGCTGGTCGACTTCTGGCGCTTCAACGTCCACTACGCCCGCCAGATCCTGGCCGAGCAGCCCCCGGCCAACTCCCCGGGTGTGTGGAACCGCCTCGACCACCGTCCGCTTGAGGGCTTCGTCTACGCGATCACCCCGTTCAACTTCACGGCGATCGCGGGCAACCTGCCCACCGCCCCCGCCCTCATGGGCAACGTGGTGGTCTGGAAGCCGTCCCCGACCCAGACCCACGCCGCCGTGCTGCTGATGAGGCTGCTGGAGGAGGCGGGCCTGCCGAAGGGCGTCGTCAACCTGCTGACCGGTGACGGCATCGAGGTCTCCAAGGTCGCCCTGGTCCACCGCGACCTCGCGGGCATCCACTTCACCGGTTCGACGAAGACCTTCCAGTACCTGTGGAAGACGGTCGGCCAGAACATCGAGAAGTACCGTTCGTACCCGCGCCTGGTCGGCGAGACCGGCGGCAAGGACTTCCTCGTCGCGCACCCGAGCGCGGACCGGGCGGTCCTCAAGACGGCGCTGACCCGCGGTGCCTTCGAGTACCAGGGCCAGAAGTGCTCGGCCACCTCCCGGGCGTACATCCCGGCGTCCCTCTGGAACTCCGGTTTCAAGGAGGAGTTCGCGGCCGAGGTCGACTACCTGACCATGGGCGACGTGACCGACCTGTCGAACTTCATCGGCGCGGTCATCGACGAGCGCGCCTTCGCGAAGAACAAGGCGGCGATCGACCGCGCCAAGGAGGACCCGGCCTGCACGATCGTCGCGGGCGGCACCTACGACGACTCGGCCGGCTACTTCGTGCGCCCGACCGTCATCGAGTGCGCCGACCCGGAGAACGACGTCTTCCGGACCGAGTACTTCGGCCCGATCCTCGCGGTGCACGTCTACGAGGACGAGCGCTACGACGAGATGCTGACCCAGATGGAGTCGGTGTCCGACTACGCGCTGACCGGCTCGGTCATCGCCAACGACCGCGCCGCGGCGGCGTACACGGCTCAGAAGCTGCGCTACGCGGCGGGCAACTTCTACATCAACGACAAGTCGACCGGTGCCGTGGTCGGCCAGCAGCCCTTCGGCGGCGGCCGCGCCTCCGGCACCAACGACAAGGCGGGCGCCCCGCAGAACCTGCTGCGCTGGACCCTGACCCGCGCCATCAAGGAGACGCTGGTCCCGCCGACGGACTACACGTACCCGCACATGGGCTGACAGCCGGCGGACCGTGAAGCCCCGCCCCCGTCCCGGACTCCCCTCCGGGCCGGGGGCGGCGCCGAGCCGGCGACGGGGGGCATTCCGGTGCGGAACACTGGGCCGATGACCTTCCGGGTCCGTACCGTCCACACCGCCGACCTCGACCGCGCCGAACTCCGGGCCGCCCGTGACCTTCTCGACGCTGTGTTCGAGGGGGACTTCGGCGACCAGGACTGGGAGCACGCGCTGGGCGGGCTGCATGTGCTCGTGCACGACGAGCGGGGGCTCGCCGCCCATGGCTCGGTGGTCCAGCGGCGTGCCTGCCACCGGGGGCGGTGGCTGCGCGTCGGATACGTCGAGGCCGTGGGCGTCCGCGCCGACGTGCGGCGCCGGGGACTCGGCGGACGCGTCATGGCCGAGCTGGAGCGCATCACCGAGCGCGCCTACGACCTCGGCGCGCTCTCCGCCGGCGACGACGGCGCCGCCCTGTACCACGCCCGCGGCTGGCGGCTGTGGCGCGGCCGCGTCTGCGCTCTCGGCCCCGGCGGTGTGGTGCGCCTCCCCGACGAGGAGGACTGCACCTTCGTACGCACCACGCCCGCGCGTTCCCTCGACCCGGCGCACGAGCTGGTCTTCGACTGGAGGGACGGGGACGTTCTCTGACGGTCCCGAAGTTTCCGCAGGTCACGGCGGTGTGACCGGATCGGCCGTCTCAGATAGTAGGAAGTCCGAGTAATTGTGGAGACACAGGCGCGGTCCTCGCTTAACTTTGTAGGAGCCGAACGTCTCGCTCGACCAAGCGAATGGCGGTCGTGAGCCGGGCCCTGCGCAGGCCACCCCTGCGGCACCGCTCCCCGCCCCTCCGGCGTCTCGTACCCCCCCTTTCTCCGCACTCCAGGATTGTCGAAGGAGTCGATCCCCCATGGCCGAGACGACCGCCCGCCGCCGAGTCCGTCATGTCTCCCGGACGAGTGAGTCCGACCGCAAGAACGCCGCCGCCGCCCTCCAGCGCGCCCTCGACCGCCGGGACAACGGCGGCGAGACGGGCCACTGAGCCGTACCGTCTTCCGGATGACCGGGGCATGTCCGTATCCCGGACGCCTCGTGTCATCCCATGGGACAAGGAGTACGGTGCCGTCATGTCTCGCAGCATCAATCTCGCAGTGATTCCCGGTGACGGCATCGGCCAGGAGGTCGTGACCCAGGGGCTCAAGGTCCTCTCCGCCGTTCTCCCGCAGGATGTGAAGCTGGAGACCAAGGAGTACGACTTCGGAGCCCGGCGCTACCACGCCACCGGCGAGACCCTCACCGACGCCGACCTGGAGCAGCTCAAGCAGCACGACGCCATCCTCCTCGGCGCGATCGGCGATCCGTCGGTCCCGTCCGGTGTCCTGGAGCGCGGTTTCCTGCTCAAGCTCCGCTTCGCCTTCGACCATCACGTCAACCTGCGGCCCTCCAAGCTGCTCCCGGGTGTCGAGACCCCGCTCGCGGGCCAGCCCGAGATCGATTTCGTCGTGGTCCGCGAGGGCACCGAGGGCCCGTACACCGGCAACGGCGGCACCATCCGCACCGGCACCCCGCACGCGGTCGCCACCGAGGTCTCCCTGAACACCGCCTTCGGCATCGAGCGCGTCGTGCGCGACGCCTACGCCCGCGCGCAGGCCCGCCCCCGCAAGAAGCTGGCCCTCGTCCACAAGAACAACGTGCTGGTGCACGCCGGTCACCTGTGGACGGACATCTTCAACAAGGTCGGTGAGGAGTTCCCCGAGGTCACCACCGAGTACATGCACGTGGACGCGGCGACCATCTACCTCGTCACGCAGCCCGGGCGCTTCGACGTGATCGTCACCGACAACCTCTTCGGCGACATCATCACCGACCTGGCCGCCGCCATCTCCGGCGGCATCGGCGTGGCGGCCTCGGGCAACATCAACCCCTCCGGCGCGTTCCCGTCGATGTTCGAGCCCGTGCACGGCTCGGCGCCCGACATCGCGGGCCAGGGCAAGGCCGACCCGTCGGCCACCGTCCTGTCCGTCGCCCTGCTGCTGCGCCACCTCGGCCATGAGGCCGAGGCGGCGCGCATCGAGGACGCCGTCTCCGCGGACCTCGCGGAGCGCGTGGGCAGGCCCGCCCGCACCACCGACGAGATCGGCGACGCCCTCGCCGTACGAGTAGCCGGCTGACCCCGCGCCGCTCACCCCTCCTGAGAAGGCCGCCGGGTCGCCATCCGCACCCGGCGGCTTTCCCATGCCCTCGCCGGGTGCCACCATCAACCCACCCCTGCGCAACCAAGGGCCGCATTCACACTGTTTCTCCCGCCCTCCCCGCTTGCGATAATCGAGCGCGGAGCCGCGGAATGAGGGAATGCTCGGACGTCCTAGCACTGGCCACTGACAGTACGGGCGTGAGCGCGGCCCGTCACAACAACCGGTGAAGGACAACCATTCATGACGACGCCCACGATCGAGCTGAAGCCCTCCGCCCACCCGCTCTCCGACGCCGAGCGGGAGGCGATCCTGGCCAACCCCGGGTTCGGCCGCCACTTCACCGACCACATGGTGACGATCAAGTGGACCGAGGGCCGGGGCTGGCACGACGGCCAGCTCGTCCCGTACGGCCCGCTCTCCCTGGATCCCGCCAACATGACCCTGCACTACGCGCAGGAGATCTTCGAGGGACTCAAGGCGTACCGGCAGCCCGACGGCTCGGTCGCCACGTTCCGCCCGGAGATGAACGCCCGGCGCTTCCAGCGCTCCGCCCGCCGCCTGGCCATGCCGGAGCTGCCGGTCGAGACGTTCGTCGAGGCGTGCGACGTGCTCGTCCAGCAGGACAAGGCGTGGGTCCCGGCGCACGGGGGCGAGGAGTCGCTCTACCTGCGCCCGTTCATGATCGCCACCGAGGTCGGCCTCGGGGTGAAGCCGGCCAACGAGTACCTCTTCCTGGTGATCGCCTCCCCGGCCGGCGCCTACTTCGCGGGCGGCGTCAAGCCGGTCTCCATCTGGCTCTCCGAGGACCGCGTCCGTGCCGTCCCCGGCGGCATGGGCGACGCCAAGACGGGCGGCAACTACGCGGCCTCCCTGCTCGCCCAGGCCGAGGCCGCGGCCAAGGGCTGCGACCAGGTCTGCTACCTCGACGCCGTGGAGCACAAGTGGGTCGAGGAACTCGGCGGCATGAACCTGTACTTCGTGTACGGGAACAGGATCGTCACCCCGTCGCTGACGGGCTCCATCCTGGAGGGCGTCACCCGTGACTCCCTGCTGACGGTCGCCCGCGACCTGGGCTACGAGGCGGAGGAGGGCCGCGTCTCCGTCGACCAGTGGCAGGCCGACTCCGAGAACGGCTCCCTCACCGAGGTCTTCGCCTGCGGCACGGCGGCGGTCATCACCCCGGTCGGCACCGTCAAGCGCACGGGCGCCGAGTGGAAGCAGGCGGACGGCGGGCCGGGCAAGGTCACCCTCAGGCTCCGTGAGGCCCTCCTGGACCTCCAGCGCGGCACCCGCGAGGACACGCACGGCTGGATGCACCGGCTGGGCTAGACCCCGGACACCGCCGGGGCCGCCCCGGATCCCGCGCCCGGGGTGGCCGGACACCCCGGGCGGCACGGCGGAACACGTGGTCGACGACCGCATCCTGAGACGGCTGTGAGCGCGGGGGCGGATTGTGCCAGACTGTCCCCGTGCTCTCGTTCGTCATGATTATTGGCAGCAGGCGCGCCGGTCCGCAGTGACCGCCACGTACGACCAGGTACGGGCGGCCACCGTCGTCCTCGACCCGCGCGCAGACCTCTCGCACCCGCGAGAGGTTTTTCGTTTTCCTGGACCACCCCACGCCAGGAGGGAAGCGCGAGGGACCATTGGGGGGACGGTGGAGCCGGTCATTCCGGTAAGACCGAGATTCAACACAGGAGCCTTGAGACCATGACCGCATCCAGCGAGCTCGACGATTCGTTCCACGTCTTCGACACCACGCTCCGTGACGGCGCGCAGCGCGAGGGCATCAACCTCACCGTTGCGGACAAGCTGACCATCGCGCGGCACCTGGACGACTTCGGCGTGGGCTTCATCGAGGGCGGCTGGCCCGGCGCCAACCCGCGGGACACCGAGTTCTTCGCCCGCGCGCAACAGGAGATCGAGTTCAAGCACGCCCAGCTGGTCGCCTTCGGCGCCACCCGCCGGGCGGGCGGCAACGCGGCTCAGGACCCGCAGGTCAAGGCACTGCTCGACTCGGGCGCGCCGGTGATCACCCTGGTCGCCAAGTCCCACGACCGCCATGTCGAGCTGGCCCTGCGCACCACCCTCGACGAGAACCTGGAGATGATCCGCGACACGGTGTCCCACCTGCGGGCACAGGGCCGCCGGGTCTTCGTCGACTGCGAGCACTTCTTCGACGGCTACCGGGCGAACCCCCAGTACGCGAAGTCGGTGGTCCGCACGGCGGCGCAGGCGGGCGCGGACGTGGTCGTCCTCTGCGACACGAACGGCGGCATGCTCCCCGCGCAGGTGCAGGCGGTCGTCTCCACGGTGCTGGCGGACACGGGCGCCCGCCTCGGCATCCACGCACAGGACGACACGGGCTGCGCGGTCGCGAACACCCTCGCCGCGGTCGACGCCGGCGCGACGCATGTGCAGTGCACCGCCAACGGCTATGGCGAGCGGGTGGGCAATGCGAACCTGTTCCCGGTGGTGGCGGCCCTGGAACTGAAGTACGGCAAGAAGGTGCTGCCCGAGGGCAGGCTCCGCGAGATGACGCGCATCTCCCACGCGATCGCGGAGGTGGTCAACCTCACCCCCTCCACGCACCAGCCGTACGTGGGCGTGTCCGCCTTCGCCCACAAGGCGGGCCTGCACGCGTCCGCGATCAAGGTGGACCCCGACCTGTACCAGCACATCGACCCCGAGCTGGTGGGCAACACCATGCGGATGCTGGTCTCCGACATGGCGGGCCGCGCCTCCGTGGAGCTCAAGGGCAAGGAGCTGGGCGTCGACCTGGGCGGCGACCGCGAGCTGGTCGGCAGGGTGGTCGAACGCGTCAAGGAACGCGAACTCAGGGGCTACACCTACGAGGCGGCGGACGCGTCCTTCGAACTGCTGCTGCGCGAGGAGGCGGCGGGCCGGCCGCTGCGCTACTTCCGCACGGAGTCCTGGCGGGCGATCGTGGAGGACCGCCCCGACGGCACCCACGCCAACGAGGCGACGGTCAAGCTGTGGGCGAAGAGCGAACGCATCGTCGCGACGGCGGAGGGCAACGGCCCGGTGAACGCCCTGGACCGCGCCCTGCGCGTCGCCCTGGAGAAGATCTACCCGCAGCTCGCCGCCCTCGACCTGGTCGACTACAAGGTCCGCATCCTGGAGGGCAGGCACGGCACGCAGTCCACGACCCGCGTCCTGATCTCCACGTCGGACGGCAAGGCCGAGTGGTCCACGGTCGGCGTGGCGGAGAACGTGATCGCGGCGTCGTGGCAGGCGCTGGAGGACGCGTACACCTACGGGCTGCTGCGCGCGGGCGTGGAACCGGCGGAGTAGCCACCCGTGCGGCCAGGGTCGCCGGGGGCCGGTTCACCGGACGGGACACCGCCCCCGCGACCCGGCCCCCGCGGACGGACTACTGCAACCGCCACTTCTGGTTGGCCGCCCCCGTGCACGACCAGATCTGCGCCCGCGCCCCGTTCGCCGACGAACCGTCCGTCACATCGAGGCACTTGTCCGCCGCGAGATTGACCACGTCACCGGTCGAAGAGTTGTACGACCACCGCTGTGCCCCCGTCCCGTTGCAGTCGTACAGCTGCACCCTCGCCCCGTCCGCCGTCGAACCCCCCGAAACGTCCAGGCACTTCCCGAGCGCCTGGACCGACCCGTCGGCCTTCACCGTCCACCGCTGGGCGTCCGTGCCGTTGCAGTCGTACAGCTGCACCGCCGTCCCGTTCGCGCTCGACGCCCCGGCCACGTCCAGGCACTTGTCCGCGAGACCAACGAACACCCCCGACCGGTCGCCGCCGCCCGACTGCGTGCCCGACCATGTGAACGTCGCCGACGTCTTCCCGGGCAGCGTGTACGTCGCGTGCTGCCCGCCCCAGCCGATCGTCACCGTCCTCGCCGATGACGCGTCGTTGTAGGCGATCAGGGCCTTCGAACCGTCGGGATTGCGCCATGCCACGTTCGGCACCGCCGAACTCGCGGTCGACGCGATGCGCTGCGCGCCCGGCCGGACGAACTTCGTCAGATGGCCCATCGTGTAGTACTCGATCGTGTAGTCGACGGTCCCGCCGGCCCCGTCCCCGTTGTGGACGGTGATCAGTCCGGTGCAGGTGCCGCACCCGCCGTTGTGCGGGCCCATGTCCTGGTCCACCGCCAGCGACCACTTCGTCACCGACTTCGCCCAGTTCCGCGTGTAGTCGACGATGTCGAGCATGTCCTCGCGCTGCTGGTTCGCGATCCAGGTGCCGCCCGAGTGCTCCGTGCCGAACGCGTCCAGCACGGGGTACCGGTCGTGCACGGCCGACTGCTTCGTCACGTCGCCGCCGTAGCCGTGCCAGGCGACCCCGCCGAAGTTCGGGTGCGAACGGATCGCCGCGTCGTCCACCGTCTGCGCCGCGTAGGAGTCGTAGGCGTCCCAGTTCCAGTCGTGCGCCAGCACCTTCGTCGCCAGGCCCGCCGCCTGCAGCTTCGGCAGCAGTTCGTTCCCGGTGAAGTACGCGAGCCCGGAGGCGTTCCAGCTCATGGACGGATAGCCCGAGCAGCACGTCGGCTCGTTCTGGGCCGTGACGTAGGCAACCGGGATGCCCTGGTCCCGGTACGCCTGGAGGTACTTCACGAAGTACGACGCGTAGGCCCCGTAGTCCTCTGCCTTCAGCCAGCCCCCGTTCAGCTGCCCGCTGTCCTTCATCCAGGCCGGCGCCGTCCAGGGCGTGGCCATCACCGTGAGCGAGGGGTTGAGCCGGAGCGCCTGCCGCGTCAGCGGCACCACGTCCGCCAGATCGTGCGCGATCGAGAACCGCGTCAGGCCCGGGTCGCTCTGCCCGGCCGGCACGTCGTCGTACGTGTAGCCGTACCGCGCCAGGTCGGAGGCGCCCATCGGGTTGCGCAGGAACGACAGCCCGATCCCGTCCGCCGGCGAGAACAGCTTCCGCATGGTCGCGTCCCGGGTCGCCTGCGAGAGCGCCCCGCTGCCGTTCATCAGCCAGGCCGCGGTGTCCGTGAAGGACGCCCCGCCGCCGGTGAACGTCTGGTACCGGGTGTTCTCGTCGACCGTGATGTTCTCACCGTCGCCGCCGGTTCCCGGCTGGAAGGCGAACGGGGCCTGCGCCTGGAGACCCCGCACGACATGGCGCCCGCCGGCGTCGTCGGTCGTGGTCAGCCAGGCGGTGATCTGCTCGCCGGCGGCGTGCGCGGGCAGGCCGCCCGCGGCGGTGAGCCCGGCGGTGGTCAGCAGTCCGGCGAGGAGCACACGGACCGCACGGAGGGGCCTTCTCATGGTGCGCCGCCCTTCTGGGGAGTGGGGGTCGGGAGGCGTGCGATGCGTGAGTAAATGACGGCACCGACACGGCGTCAAGAGGGTGCGCGTTCAGCTTCCGAAGGAACAACGGCCGTGTTCCTGCCAGAACTTGACTCTGTATCGGTTCTGACGTGAAGTCTTGACGGCTTCGAGGGGTCCCAGTTAACTCACGCCGTGATCTAAGTCGTAAGTCAAGCATGTGGACCACGACAGCCAAAGGGAAGGCCCATGCGAAGAACCGCCCTGCTCGCCTCCGCCACCCTGCTCACCGCCCTGCTCCCGCTCACCACCGCCGCCACCGCGTCCGGTGCCGACGACCCGCCCCCCGTCCCGGTCGACCGCTTCGAGGGCGAGGTGCCCTTCGCCGGCCAGCCCGCCGAGGGCATCTTCACCTGGGGCGGAGACGCCGACGACCCGCCCGCGCTGCAGCTCGCCGACCGCGCGGACGCCCCCGAGGGCGCCAAGGTCCTCAGCGGCAGCTACGACATCAGCGGCTACGGCGGCTTCACCCACGACTTCGCGGCCGACCGGCCCGCCCACGACTGGTCCGCCCACAAGGGCATCCGCTTCTGGTGGGACGGCCAGGACAACGGCAAGAAGATCGCCTTCGAGATCAAGGACGGCGGCGCGAACGGCGAGGCGTCGGAGCTGTGGACGACCTCCTTCACCGACGACTTCACCGGCTGGAAACAGATCGAGATCCCCTTTACCGACTTCACGTACCGCACGGACTACCAGCCCGTCGGCGGCATCGACCACGTCCTCGGCCTCACGGAGATGTGGGGCTATGCCGTCACCCTGCCCGTCGGCGTCAAGGGCCGCTTCGCCATGGACGACGTCGAGCTGTACGGGAAGGCCGACCAGTCCCTGCGCGCCTCGGTCACCACGGACTCCGCCGTCTACCCGGTGCAGGAGGGCGGCACGGCGCAGGTGAAGGTCACCGTCGCCACCACCGGCAGCGTCCCCCTCGACGAGCCGGTCACCGTCACCTACGCCACGGCCGGCGGCACCGCGGAGCCGGGCACGGACTACACCCCCGTCGGCGGAACCCTCACCTTCCCGGCCGGTACGGCCTCCGGGACCACCCGCACCGTCGAGGTCCCCACCCTGCGGGACAAGGCCGCCGAACCCGCCGAGACGGTCCCGCTGAAGCTGACCGTCACCGGCGCCAAGCCCCCCGCCGAGATCCCGCAGGCCGTCATCGACGCCCACGGACTGCCGTACCTCGACAGCAGGCTTCCGGTGCGCAAGCGCGTCGCCGACCTCCTGTCCCGCATGTCCCTGGAGGAGAAGGCCGGCCAGATGACCCAGGCCGAGCGCGCCGCCCTCACCTCACAGGGCGACATCGCGGCCTACGGCCTCGGCTCGCTCCTGTCCGGCGGCGGTTCGACCCCGACGCCCAACACCCCCGAGGCATGGGCGAAGATGATCGACTCGTTCCAGCTGAGGACGCGGGCGACCCGCTTCCAGATCCCGCTGATCTACGGCGTCGACGCGGTCCACGGCCACAACAACCTCGCCGGCGCCACGATCATGCCGCACAACATCGGCATCGGGGCCACGAGGGATCCCCGGCTCGCCGAGCAGACCGGAGAGGTGACGGCCAGTGAGGTCCGCGCCACCGGCGTCCCCTGGGACTTCGCACCCTGCCTGTGCGTCTCGCGGGACGAGCGCTGGGGCCGCAGCTACGAGTCCTTCGGCGAGGACCCGGCCCTCGTGGAGTCGATGGAGACGATCATCCAGGGCCTCCAGGGGCGCGCGAACGGCAAGGACCTGAGCCGCGACGACAAGGTCCTCGCCACCGCCAAGCACTTCGTCGGCGACGGCGGAACGGAGTACGGCTCCTCCACCACCGGCTCGTACACCATCGACCAGGGCGTCACCAAGGTGACCCGGCAGCAGCTGGAGGCCGTCCACCTGGCGCCCTACCGGACGGCCGTCGACCGCGGCATCGGCTCGGTCATGCCGTCGTACTCGTCCCTCGACATCCTCGGCGACGGCCGGGGCCCGGTGAAGATGCACGCCCGCGCCGACATGATCGACGGCGTGCTCAAGGGCCGGATGGGCTTCGACGGCTTCGTCGTCAGCGACTGGGCGGCCATCGACCAGCTCCCGGGCGACTACGCGAGCGACGTCCGCACGTCCGTCGGCGCGGGCCTCGACATGATCATGGTCCCGTACGCGTACAAGGACTTCCTGACGACCCTGACCGACGAGGCGAAGGCGGGCCGCGTCAGCGAGCGGCGGATCGACGACGCCGTCTCCCGCATCCTCACGCAGAAGTTCCGGCTGGGACTCTTCGAGCACCCCTACGCCGACACGAGCGGGGCCGCGCGGATCGGCTCCCCGGCGCACCGGGCCGTGGCCCGCCGGGCGGCCGCCGAGTCCCAGGTACTGCTGAAGAACGCGCACGGCGTGCTGCCGCTGAAGAAGGACCAGAAGGTGTACGTCGCCGGGTCCAACGCCGACGACCTCGGCAACCAGACCGGCGGCTGGACCATCACCTGGCAGGGCGCCTCCGGCACCCACACCCAGGGCACGACCGTCCTCCAGGGCATGCGCAGGGCGGCCCCGGACGCGACGATCACCTACTCCAAGGACGCCTCGGCGCCGCTGGACGGCTACGACGTCGGGGTGGTCGTCGTCGGGGAGACCCCGTACGCCGAGGGCGTCGGCGACGTCGGCAACGGCAACGACCTGGAGCTGTCCGCCGCCGACAAGGCCGCCGTGGACAGGGTGTGCGGCGCCATGCGGTGCGCCGTGCTGATCGTCTCCGGGCGCCCGCAGCTCATCGGCGACCGGCTCGGCGGCATCGACGCGCTCGTGGCCTCCTGGCTGCCGGGCACCGAGGGCGACGGCGTGGCGGACGTCCTGTACGGCAGGCGTCCCTTCACCGGTCAGCTCCCCGTCACCTGGCCCAGGTCGCAGGACCAGCTGCCGATCAACGTCGGCGACGCCTCCTACGACCCCCAGTTCCCGTACGGCTGGGGCCTCACCACGCTCACCGGGGTCCCGCAGGGCGGCACGGCGACGCTCAAGGCGCTCGCGCGCGCGGCCGCCGCGGCCGAGCGGACGGGATCGGCACACGCGGGGCGGGCGATCGTGACCCGGGCCCGGCTGATCGTCCAGCGGAAGGCGGGCTCCGTCATGACGGAGGCGTTCGCGGGACCGTTCGCGGACGCGGACCATCTGCTGCTGACGGGGAAGTACGCGGCGGCGGTGGCGAAGCTGACGGAGGCATACCGGGCGGCGTGACGCTCCGGGAGCCGCTTGCGGCGGGTGGTGCGTGCGCACGGCACGCACCACCCGCCGTATATGCCTGTATCAGGTGTGATGGCTTTATGCGCCCGGATTCACCCGGATTCGGGTAGCTTCGACGTATGAAGGCCGTGCTGGTCCGAGGAATCGCCGTTCCGCTGATCGCCCTGGTCACGGCGGTCCTGACGGTGCTGTTCGCAGGTGCGCCCCGCGCCCACGCGGTCACGGACGTCTCGGTGATCGCCGAGGCGCTGCGCAAGGATCCCGTGTACGTCGATCCGGCCGCCTCCGGGCAGGTGTCCGCGCGGGACGCCGACGTCCTCGCGAAGAAGATCAAGGACGCCGGGAAGCCGGTCTTCATCACGGTCCTGCCCGCCGGCTACCCGACCCGGAACCTCTTCTCCGACCTGCGCACGGCCACCGGCATCACCGGCCTGTACGCGATCCGCCTCGGCGACCGCTTCGACGCCAGGGCCGACTCCTCGGTCATGCCCCGCACCGCCGTCCGGAACCTGGTCTCCAGCGTCCGGGGGGAGAGCGCCACGGCCCAGTTGAACGACTTCACCGACCGCGCCGTGGCGGACATCGGCGGCCACGCCCCGTCCAGCTGGGGCACCTCGGGCGGCGTCTCGTACACCGGGCTGATCACGGCCGGCGCGGTGCTGCTGGCCGCGGGCGTGGGCACCTTCGCGCTCATGCGACGGGGCCGGCGCCGGCGGGAGGAGGAGCAGCGGGCCGCGCTGGAGAAGCTGCGGGTCGTGGTCGACGAGGACATCACCGCCTTCGGCGAGGAACTGGACCGCCTCGACTTCCACCCCGCGGAACCGGGCGCGGACGACGCGATGCGCGCGGACTACGAGCGGGCGCTGGACGCGTACGAACAGGCGAAGTCGTCCATCGCGGCCGCCCGGCGCCCCGAGGACGTCAAGGCGGTGACCCAGGCCCTGGAGGACGGACGCTTCTCGCTGGTGCTGCTCGCCGCCCGCCGCGAGCACCGGCCGCTGCCCGAGCGCAGGCCGCCCTGCTTCTTCGACCCGCGCCACGGCCCGTCCGTCGCCGACGCGACCTGGACGCCCGCGGGCGGCGCCCCGCGCGAGGTCCCGGTGTGCGCGGCCGACCGGGCCCGGCTGGCCGACGGCCGCGACCCGCTGGTCCGCGAGGTGGACACGGACCACGGCCGCCGCCCGTACTGGGAGGCGGGCCCCGCCTACGGCCCCTGGGCGGGCGGCTACTTCGGCGGCGGCATCCTGCCCGGCCTGCTGGTCGGCACGCTGCTCGGCAGCATGATGGCCACCCCGTCGTACGCGGCCGGCTACGGCGCGGGCTACGGCGACTTCGGCGGCCACGAGGGCGGGGACGTGTCGGGCGCCGACTTCGACCCCGGGGACTTCGGCGGCGGCTTCGGGGACGGCGGGGGAGGGGACTTCGGCGGCGGCGGGGACTTCGGCGGCGGGTTCTGACCCCGCGGCGCGACTCCAGCCCCAGTGCACCGGCCGACGCGGGCACCAGGGGCGGGAGTTGAGTACCCGCACTCATGTGCTCCCTGAGCCGCACCCATAGGGTGGCCTTCGCGGCGACACGGTTGGACACGGCACACGCCGCATCGCCGCCACAGGCAGGGGGAGGAAAGCGCTGATGGTGTGGGACGAGTGGGAGCAGCTCAAGGCGGGTGCGGCCCAGCAGCACTCCGAGCGGATGCAGATCGACCACTGGGCCGACCCGGGGGGCGGGGGAGGCGGCGCGGGTCCGGGCGGATCCGCCGGAGGGCCGGGTCCTGACCTGAAGGCGTCGAGCGGGCCGTGGACGAAAGCCTCCGGGGTGGCTCACGAACTGCGCACCGCCACGCATTCGGGGCTCACCGACCTCAAGACCGCCCATGAGGGCGTCAAGGGCGGGACCGACGGCTTCACCAGCACCGCCGCGCTCGACGAGATCCTGCCCACCTGGGAGAAGCGGCTGACGTCGGTGCGCGACGAGTGCGACAGGCTGAACGGCGCGCTCGCCAGGACCGGCCGGGACTTCGGCGAGATCGACCCCGCCGTCGCCGGCAAGGTCAACGGGGTGCACGTCGGCGACAAGCCCGAATGGGCCCGGTGAGGCGGACATGCCCACGTGGCAGCAGTTGCGTGATGCCAGGTTCTCCGAGTACGAGGAGGCGGCCGACGGCTGGGGCAAGGTCAGCAACCGGGCCGACGCCGCGCGCGTCCGGGTCGACCAGGAGATGGCCGCCCCGATCCACACCACTCAGAAGGGTGAGGCGCAGACCGCCGCCGAGCGCGACCTGACCCGGCTGAGCCGCAACTACCAGTACCTGCACGGTGAATGCGGCCTCATCCGCACGACCCTGAACGCCCTGGCGTCGGAACTGGCCGATGCCCAGAAGAGGTTGAAGCAGGCTCTCCAAGAAGCGGCGGACCTGAAGTTCACGGTCAACGAGGACGGCTCGGTCGAGTACCCGAGAGCGGCCGTCGTGCCCC
Organism: Streptomyces sp. PSU-S4-23; assembly: GCF_055632315.1. Classification (NCBI taxonomy): domain Bacteria; kingdom Bacillati; phylum Actinomycetota; class Actinomycetes; order Kitasatosporales; family Streptomycetaceae; genus Streptomyces; species Streptomyces sp. PSU-S4-23. The sequence continues at coordinate 6,237,875 of NZ_JBVMUU010000002.1, forward strand.
TGGCCCCCGGCGACGGCGTCGCGGAGCCGGGCGCCCCGGTCCCCTTCCTGCCCGGCGCGGGCGAGGCGAACGGAGATCCCAACAAGGGCAAGGCCGAGGACATCGCCGAGCGCATCGCACAGGCGGTGCGCAGCGCCCACGAGATCGACACCCGGTATGCCGCGGTCCTGCGCGAGCTCAAGGCCCCCGACGGCCTGGCCGTGACCGACGACATGCTCATCGACGAGGCCCGCGACATGGGCGACGTCCGGAAGGCGGTGGGCACTTACCTCGGCGAGGGCGGCATTCCGCACGGCAAGTCCCCCGCCGACAACAAGAAGTGGTGGGCTGGTCTCACGCAGGAGCAGCGCGAGGAGTACCAGACGCTCTACCCCGCCGAGATCGGCGCGCTCGACGGGCTGCCGACGGTGGTCCGTGACTCGTCCAACCGGATCGTGCTGGACGAGGCCCACGCCCAGGTCCAGCACGACCTCACCGCACTGGGTCCGGAGCCGCCCAAGACGGTTGTCACCGCGGCCGGAGTGATCCGCAACCCGGAATGGACCGCCTGGGACGCCATGGGCGGCACCCGCTTCAAGGACGAGCTCAAGGGCATGGACGCCATCCGGTCCCGCTTCGACAGCACCGGCGTCGACCACCTGCCCGAGGCATACCTGCTGGGCTTCGACCTCAAGGGCAACGGCCACGTGATCCTCGCCAACGGCAACCCGGACACGGCCGACAACACGGCGGTGTATGTGCCGGGGACGACATCGAGACTGGCGGGGGCCGGAGGCGACATCAAGCGCATGCAGGAGATCTGGGACGCCAGCGATCAGCTGTCGCCCGGCAAGTCCACCTCCACCATCACCTGGATCGGGTACGACGCCCCGCAGAGCATCGTGCCCGAGGCCATGGAGAAGCATTGGGCCTACGAGGGCGCGCCGAAACTCAACAACTTCCTGGACGGCCTCCAGACGGTCCAGGGCGGCCCGGACGCCAGCCACACCACCGTCATCGGCCACAGCTACGGATCCACTACGGTGGGCGCCGCGTCCAAGGCCCCCGGGCACTTGGCCGCGGACGAGATCGTGGTGGCAGGCAGCCCCGGCATGCTGGTCGGCGATGCGGGCGACCTGGACGTCGGCAAGAACCACGTGTGGGCCGAGGGCGCACACGACGACCCGGTCCCGCTCGGAGGCAAGGTCGCCGGACTCGGCGGGTACAAGTGGGGCGTCGAGACATGGCACGGACTCCCGTACAACGCGGGCTACATCCAGACCGTCCCGACCGACGAAGCGTTCGGCGCGCATCGCATGGCCGTGGACACGGGCGGCCACAGTGGCTACTGGGACCACGATTCGACCAGTCTCTGGAATCAGGCGGCCGTGGTAACGGGCCGGTACGACCGAGTAGTGGAGCCGTAGGATGACGCACACCCCAGCCAGGAACCGGTACCGAGCGGCTTCCATCGGCCTGACCGCCGCCGCACTCGCAGTTTCCCTCCTCACGGCAGGATGTTCGAAGACCGTGGACGACAACGGACAGCCCCCCTCGACGCAGCAGACATCCGGCTCGGAGTCGGCTTCCGGGTATCCCACGCTGGACGTGGACAAGGCCCGCGACAAGGCGAAGGCCGCCTCCAGCGCGATCTACGAGATGATCGGCATCCGCAAGGGCAAGGTCACCGAGCGCGGTCCCGCCGTCTCGACCTGCGACGAGGACCCCGAGCACCTCTACAAGACCCGCCATCCCTGGTCGGTCTACAACGTCTCCGAGGACGACCTGAAGGCGGGCTTCCAGCGACTTCGGGAGGAGCTGCCCAAGAAGGGCTGGAAGATCGTCGCCTACGGTCCCGACAACAGCAAGGCCAAGTCGCTCTCCCTCACAGCGGACTCGGAGAAGGACCGCTTCTCGGTGAACGCCGTGCTCATCGTGTCCACCCCGACGCATCCGCACGAGCAGGAGCCGCTCCTCGCGGTCACCGTCGTCTCCGGCTGCTGGCGGGCACCCAAGGGCACGGACCTCAACACCGAGTACTGACCGCGGAGCCCTGCCGGCCGCCTGGCGCACTCATCGCCGCGTAGCGCTCGCCGGCGGCATGCCACCACCCCGGCGGCGACGGTCCGTCGACGACCGCGGTCGGCTGACGGGGATGCAGCCCGAGCCGCCACAGGGCCCGCGCGTCGACGAAGACGGTGATCCACCCGTGCCACCGCCCGTCGGACCCGGGCCCGCAGGCGAGGTCCCAGCGTAGTTCGCCGTCCACGAACGGCATCCAGTCGATGCCGCGTTCACGCAGTCAAGCGCGCAGGGCGGCCGGGGGCACGGGACGCCCCGGCGCGTTCTCGTACGTGGCGACGGCGATCCACTCCGTGCGATCAGCGGGTGAGCTGCTCAAGGAACTCGCTCCAGGTGGCGGGGGAGACGGTGAGGACGGGGCCGTGGGGGGCCTTGGAGTCACGGATGTGCACGGAGGAGGAGTGGGTGGCGACTTCGGCACAATCGCCGCCCTGACTGCCGCTGTAACTGGACTTGAACCATGTCAGGCCGTACGGGCGGTTCTGCCGCCGTGCTGCGGTGTTCATGACTCTCCTAGAAGTCCGTTCAGGAGGCGCAGGCTCTCGTCGGGAGAGAGGGCCTGTGACCGCAGCATCCCATACTGGAGGTGATAGTCGCTGACCTCGTCGGGGCCATCAACGAGGAAACTGGCGCGCTGCACCAAACGGCACGGCAGTACTCCCGCGTCTGGAGCAGTCCCGGTACGACCTGGGTCTGGTACGAGAGGATGCTCAACGCCTCCTGCTCGTGATCCACCAGCCCCTGCGCGAACTGGACGATCCGCTCCCGTACCGGCAACTTGGCCACCAGCACCGCCAACGCCCCGCCCGTGCCGAGCAGTTCGTCGAACTGCTCCGCCCGGTCGGGCTGGAGCGCGAGTCTGCCCTGTTCGATGGAGCCCACCGTGTCCACGTGCAGGCTCGCCACCTCGGCGAACCGCTCCTGGGTGAGCCGCGCCTGCCGCCGGTAGTGCGCGACCAGCGCGCCGATCGCCTGCCAGGAACCGACCTTCTTGGACTTCCTCGCCGAGTGCATGGCCGTCCCCTTCCCCCGTTCACGTGCGACGTCCTCGTAGTGGGCCCGTAGCAATGAGTGCTACGGACTCACTCACTGCTCCACTCTAGTGACACCCTGTGACAGTCGCCTCGTGAACGCACAACCCCAACACCCCCACACCCGCGAGGCGTTCTACCGCCGGGACCGCAGGTCGATCCGTCTCGCCCGCGGGTTCACGCGCAACGCCCTCGCCGACTGGGCCGTCGGCCCCCGCACGGAGGACGTACTGCTCTGTGTGAGCGAACTGGCCACCAACGCGCTGGTCCACGGCGTCCCGCCGGGCCGAAGCTTCGCCCTGTACCTGCGCCTGTACGGCGACGGGGTCCTGCGCGTGGAGGTGCACGACGGCGGGCCCGGTGAGGTCCGCGCGCCGGACTGCGCGTCACCGGAGTCGGAAGGTGGCCGCGGTCTGCTGCTCGTCGCCGCGCTCGCGGACGAGTGGGGGGTGGGGGAGCGGGACCCCGGGAAGGTGGTGTGGTGCGAGTTCGACGTGCGGGGGAGCCGGTGGCTCCCGGCGCACCGGCTCCCCCCGGGCCGGGTCACGCCTTCTTGATCGCCGAGATGTCGAACACCAGCTTGATCTTGTCGGAGACCAGCACGCCGCCCGTCTCCAGTGCCGCGTTCCAGGTCAGGCCCCAGTCGGAGCGCAGGATCTCCGCCTTGCCCTCGAAGCCGACGCGCTCGTTGCCGAAGGGGTCCTTCGCGGCGCCGTTGAACTCCAGGTCGATGGTGAGCGGCTTGGTGACGCCGAGGATGCTCAGGTCGCCGGTGATGCGGTAGTCGTCGCCGCCCAGGGCCTCGGCCTTGGTCGAGCGGAAGGTCATGGCGGGGAACTCGTCCGTCTTGAAGAAGTCCGCGCTCTTGAGGTGCCCGTCGCGGTCGGAGTTCCCGGTGTCGATGCTGTCCATCGTGACGTCGATCGAGGCGGTGGACTTCGAGGGGTCAAAGCCGTCCAGGTGCAGTGTGCCCTCGAAGGTCTGGAAGCTGCCCTTGACGTTGGTGACCATCGCGTGGCGGGCCACGAAGCCGATGGTGGTGTGCGCGGGGTCCAGCGTGTAGTCGCCGGTCAGCTCGGCGAGGTCGGGGCTCACGCCGGTGGCCGCGGCGGTGTCGGTGTCGGTCTTGCGGCCGAAGATGCCCATGGGGTGCTCCTTGGAATGACGGGTGCGCGGACTGCGGCGGGAGCCGGAGGCCGCCAACTGTTTAACGTTCAACGAGATGAACAGGAGTGACCGTAGTCCTATTCCATTCAAGTTTCAACATCATCCGCAAGGTGTCGGTTCCGTCGCGGTGCGTAGCCGTGTAGCCTCGGCGCGGCCGTCTCACGGAAAGCGGGGCCCGCCCATGGCGTCCGACCGCCGTACGTTCCTCGCCGCGACCCTCTCGGCGACCGCTGCCGGAGCCGTCCCCGTCCCCGTCCTCGCCCCGGCCGGCGAAGTCCCGTCCGCCACCGACGAGTTCGACGCCCTGCGCCGCCGCTGGCTCACCCTGGCCCTGGGCGCCGGCTACGACCCGGCCGCCGAGCCCTACGCCTCCCGCCTCGCGCGTACCGGCGACCTCGCCCGCGGCTTGCGCGCGGCCATGGCCCCGGCGCCCGGCTCGCTGTGGCCGCAGTACCCCTTCGACCCGCCCGCCGGCATCACCCAGAGCCTCGACCGGCTGTGGACCATGACCCGCGCCTACGTCCAGGACGGCACCGGCTCGACCGGCGACGAGGGCATGCTCGCCGGGGTGACGCGCGGCCTCGGCCATGTCCTCACCACCGTCTTCAACCCGTCCACCACTCCGTACGGCAACTGGTGGCACTGGCGGATCGGCGGCCCCCGACCGCTCATGGACATCACGGCGGCGCTGTACGAGCACCTGGGCGACGCCCCGAGGGAGGCCGCCCTCGCCGCCGTCGACCACTTCATCCCCGACTCCGCGCTGCACGACTACTCGGGCACCTCCACCGGAGCCAACCGCGTCGACCTGTGCCGCTCGGTCGCCCTGCGCGGCATCCTGGGCCGAGCGCCCGACCGGATCGCCCTCGCCCGCGACGCCCTCTCGCCGGTCTTCCCGTACGTCACCCGGGGCGACGGGCTCTACGCCGACGGCTCGTTCGTGCAGCACACCCAGGTCGCCTACTCCGGCACGTACGGCCAGGTCCTGCTCGACGGCCTCGGACGGCTGTTCACCCTCCTCGCCGGGTCCGCCTGGGACGTCACCGATCCCGGCCGGCAGATCATCCTGGACAGCGTCGAGCACGCGTACGCGCCCCTCATCCACGACGGACTCGTCATGGACAGCGTCAACGGACGTGCCATCAGCCGCGGTTGCCTCACGAGCGACGACCTGCACGTGATGCGCGGCGACCACTTCCACGGCGGGCAGCTGATCGCCGCGATCGCCCTCCTCGCGGACGCGGCGAGCCAGGCCGAGCGCGAGCGCTGGCACGGAATGATCAAGGGGTGGATCGCCCGCGACACGGTGACCCCGATCCTCGCAGCACCCCAGTTCGATGTCGCGGACCTGGCCCGTCTGCACAGGGCGGCCCGCTCCCCGGCTGCCGCCGTGCCCGAACCTCCGGGCCACCGCCTCTTCCCGGCCATGGACCGTGCCGTCCACCGCGGCCGCGGCTTCGCCGCGAACCTCTCGATGTCCTCGAACCGCATCGCGCACTACGAGTGCGGCAACGGCGAGAACCCGCGCGGCTGGCACACCGGCTCCGGCATGCTGCTGTGGTGGGCCGGGCGCCCGGACCAGTACACGGACTGGTACTGGCCCACGGTCGACTGGTACCGGCTGCCCGGCACCACCGTCTCCACCAAGCGGCTCGCCGACCGGGCGGGCGGCGAGTGGGGCGAGCCGAAGCCGGACGTGCGGTGGGTGGGCGGCACCACCGACGGCACGTACGCGGCCGTCGGCCGGCATCTGAAGGGCCTGGAGTCCACGCTGGAGGCCCGCACGTCGTGGTTCTTCCTCGACGACGCGGTGCTCTGCCTGGGTGCCGCGATCACCTGCGCGGACGGCGTCCCCGTCGAGACGGTCGTCGACAACCGCAACCTGGGCGGGGGCGGCACGCCGTCCTTCACGCACCAAGACGGGTGGGCCCACCTGGAGGGCCACGGCGGCTGGGTGCTCCGCGCCGGGGGCGAACTGCGCACCCTCCGGGAGGACCGCACCGGCGCCTGGTCCGACATCAACACGAGCGGTACCACCGAACGGCGCACCCGGCGCTGGCAGACGCTCTGGCTCGACCACGGCACCGACCCGGTGGACGCCCGCTACGTGTACCTCGTGATGCCGGGTGCGACGCGCTGGCAGGTCGCCGCCCGTGCCGCCGACCGTCGGTGGTGCACGGTGCCGGCCAACGACGCCCGGCGCCAGGCGGTCCGCGTGCCCTCCCTGGGCCTGACGGCGGTCAACTTCTGGGCGGCCGGTACGGTTGACGGGCTGACGGCATCGGCGGGGGCGAGCGTGCTCGTGCGCCGCCGGCGGCGCACGGCGACGATCTGCGTGAGCGAGCCGCCCCGAACGGGGGAGTCCCTGGAGATCGTCTGGGACCGTCCGGTGGGGGCCGTCGTCCACGCCGACCCGACCGTCGACGTCGTGTCGTGGGGCGGCCGTTCGAGGTTCCGTGTCACCCCGGGGATGGCATGTGCGACCCATCAATGTGAGGTGGCTCTCACCTGACGACTTTGTCAGGCACCTACAACGTCCGGCCCCCTTGAGCAGTCAGATGGGCTGCTGTGGGACAGGATTCTGTTCAGTGGCACCAGGAAAACGGCCTGGAGACTGTACGGAGTCGACGGCCCGCTTTCCTCGTTGGACTTCGTAAGGTCGCTACATGACCGTTTTGGACGAGGCTGTAGATTCCGGGAGTGAGCCCACGGACGCGCGCGGACGGGTCGCCGAACTGCACGAGATCCGTGCGCGGGCGTTGGCGGGTCCGGGCGAGAAGGCGACCGAGGCGCAGCACGCCAAGGGGAAGCTGACCGCCCGGGAACGCATCGAGCTGCTGCTGGATGCGGGGTCGTTCCAGGAGGTCGAGCAGCTGCGCCGGCACCGGGCGACGGGGTTCGGCCTGGAGGCCAAGAAGCCGTACACCGACGGTGTGATCACCGGATGGGGCACGGTGGAGGGCCGTACGGTCTTCGTCTACGCCCATGACTTCCGGATCTTCGGCGGCGCGCTGGGCGAGGCCCACGCCACGAAGATCCACAAGATCATGGACATGGCCATCGCGGCCGGAGCGCCGCTGGTGTCGCTCAACGACGGCGCGGGGGCCCGCATCCAGGAGGGCGTGTGCGCGCTGGCCGGATACGGGGGCATCTTCCAGCGCAACACCAGGGCCTCGGGCGTCATCCCGCAGATCAGCGTCATGCTCGGTCCGTGCGCGGGGGGAGCGGCCTACAGCCCGGCGCTGACGGACTTCGTGTTCATGGTCCGTCAGACGTCGCAGATGTTCATCACCGGGCCGGACGTGGTCAAGGCGGTCACCGGTGAGGAGATCACGCAGAACGGCCTGGGCGGCGCGGACGTCCACGCGGAGACCAGCGGCGTGTGCCACTTCGCGTACGACGACGAGGAGACGTGCATCGCCGAGGTGCGCTACCTGCTGTCGCTGCTGCCGCAGAACAACCGGGAGAACCCGCCGCGGGTGGAGTGCACGGACCCGGTGGACCGCCGCGGTGAGGCCCTGCTGGACCTGGTTCCGGCCGACGGCAACCGGCCCTACGACATGGCCAAGGTCATCGAGGAGATCGTCGACGACGGCGAGTACCTGGAGGTCCACGAACGCTGGGCCCGCAACATCATCTGCGCCCTGGGCCGTCTGGACGGGCAGGTGGTGGGCATCATCGCCAACCAGCCGCAGACCCTCGCCGGGGTCCTGGACATCGAGGCGTCGGAAAAAGCTGCGCGCTTTGTCCAGATGTGTGACGCTTTTAATATCCCGCTGGTGACCTTCCTGGACGTGCCGGGGTTCCTTCCCGGCGTCGACCAGGAGCACGGCGGGATCATCCGGCACGGCGCGAAGCTGCTGTACGCCTACTGCAACGCGACGGTGCCGCGGATCTCCCTGATCCTGCGCAAGGCGTACGGCGGCGCGTACATCGTGATGGACAGCCAGTCCATCGGGGCCGACCTCACCTACGCCTGGCCGACCAACGAGATCGCCGTGATGGGCGCGGAGGGCGCCGCCAACGTCATCTTCCGCCGTCAGATCGCCCAGGCCGAGGACCCCGAGGCCATGCGGCAGAACATGGTCAAGGAATACAAGTCCGAGCTGATGCACCCCTACTACGCGGCCGAGCGCGGCCTGGTCGACGACGTCATCGATCCCGCGGAGACCCGCGAGGTCCTGATCAAGTCACTTGCGATGCTGCAGTCCAAGCACGCGGACCTGCCCTCCCGCAAGCACGGCAACCCCCCGCAGTAACCGAGCGGACCCGCCGCGGCAACCCCGCGGACCCCTCTCTCACGGAGACTGATCCCATGAGCACCCCTGACATCCGCGTCGAGAAGGGCCACGCCGAGCCCGAGGAAGTGGCCGCCATCACGGCCATCCTCCTGGCCCGCGCGGCGGCCCAGTCGCCGGCCACCACCCACCCCCACCGGGGCCGCCCGAAGGCCGGCTGGCGCCGCCTGGAGCGCGAACCCGGCTTCCGGGCACCGCACAGCTGGCACGGCTAGACCGAGCCGCACCCCGTTCGCCGAAGGGCCCCTCTGCCGAAGAGGGGCCCTTCGTGGTGCGCACGCACGGGGAGGGCGGCGGCCCGGCGAAAGAAGAACCCCGCGCCCCGGGACGGGGACGCGGGGTACCGGGCGACCGGCGCCTAACGGAGCCGGGCCATCAGCGCGTGCTCCACCAGAGTGATGAGCGCACTCTTGGCGTCGGCGCGGTGGCGGGCGTCGGTGGTGATGATCGGGGTGTCCGGGCCGATCTGGAGTGCCTCGCGTACCTCGTCGGGGCCGTACGGCTGGTTGCCGTCGAAGCCGTTGAGGGCGATGACGAAGGGCAGGCCGCTGTTCTCGAAGTAGTCGACCGCGGGGAAGCAGTCGGCCAGGCGCCGGGTGTCCACGAGCACCACCGCGCCGATCGCGCCGCGGACCAGGTCGTCCCACATGAACCAGAAGCGGTCCTGGCCGGGCGTGCCGAACAGGTACAGGATCAGGTCCTGGTCCAGGGTGATGCGGCCGAAGTCCATGGCCACGGTCGTGGTGGTCTTGTCCCCGGTGTGGGTGAGGTCGTCGATGCCTGCCGAAGCAGACGTCATGACGGCCTCCGTGCGCAGCGGGTTGATCTCCGAGACGGCGCCGACGAACGTGGTCTTGCCCACGCCGAAGCCGCCCGCCACCACGATCTTCGCGGAGGTGGTGGAGCGGGAAGGACCGCCGCTAGAGCTTGCGAAGTCCACTGAGCACCCTTTCGAGCAGTGTCACGTCTGGCTGGCCGCCGGCGTTCTCGTCGCCGCCGGGCTGATGGATGGCGACCAGGCCCGCCTCCGCCAAGTCGGCGACGAGGATCCTGGCCACGCCGAGAGGGATCGTCAGGAGCGCCGAGATCTCGGCCACCGACTTGATTTCCCGGCACAGATGGCAGATCCGCTGATGCTCGGGCAACTGGCCCTGCATCTGGTGCGGCTGCGCGGTGGTGTGCACCAGCGCCTCGATGGCGAGCTGGTAGCGCGGCCTGGTGCGGCCGCCCGTCATGGCGTACGGACGCACCAGAGGGTTGTTCGACGACCCCGCGGGCGCCGGCTCGGGAGTACGGCGCTGCGGCTGCACGGGCTGGATGCGCGGCGCCGGCGGCTGGTCGTAGGGGGACGGACCAGGACCCTGGGGCGGGTAGGGCTGACGCCGGTGGCCTGGTGCGGAGGGGAAGTTGTACCGGTTCTGCTCACCCTGGTCAGGGCCATAGGACCAGTTACCGGCGGACGAACCGCCTGGGGGTGTTGCCACGTTCTCTCCTCCTCCGACTGTGCCGGGCACCATCGCTGGACGCCGCGTCCCGAAACCTTACGACCCCGGAACGCGGGCCTGCACCGTCCGTCTTCTAGTTGAGAAGGCTCCCCTGGAGTTCCGCCCGGAGGTCGGGGGTCAGGACCGTACCGGCACGGTCCACCAGGAGGGCCATCTCGTACCCAATGAGGCCGATGTCCGCCTCGGGGTGTGCGAGAACCGCGAGCGATGAACCGTCGGAGATGGACATGATGAAGAGGAATCCCCGCTCCATCTCCACAACCGTCTGATTCACACTGCCGCCCTCGAAGATGCGGGACGCACCCGCTGTCAGCGAGGTCAGACCGGACGCGACGGCCGCCAGCTGGTCGGCGCGGTCGCGCGGAAAGCCTTCGGACATCGCCAGAAGGAGTCCGTCGGCGGAGACCACCACCGTGTGGGACACCCCCGGGGTGTTGTCCACGAAGTTGGTGATCAACCAGTTCAGGTTCTGTGCCGCCTGGCTCATCGGGCTCACACTAACGCTCCTGGTTGTAGGTGCTGTCAGGACCGAAGCCCTGGCCGTTCGTTTCACTGCCTGCGTTGCGTCCGCGTTGGACGCCTCGACGCAGGTTGCTCAGCCGGCCCCGGACGTCCTCCGGGGCACGGGAGACCTGTGGGCCTCCCTGCGGGGTGGTCTCCGCGGCGCCCTCCATCAGGTTCGCCTTGGGGACCCGCCGAGGCAGACCGGAGGAGGTGACCCCGCCCGCCTTGGGTTTCCGGAGCTGCGACGCCTGCTGCCAACGCTGGTCGTTGGCGGAGCGCCAGTCGTCGCCCGTCTCCGTGGCCGCCGGCGCGTCCGGGGCCATGGCCTGCGGCCGGCCGGTGGCGCCCTTCGCGGAGGTGCCGCGGCGGGGCAGTCCGGCGTCCGTCAGCTCGTGGACGGCGGACGGGGCCGGTCCCGGACGGTCGAAGCCTACGCGGTCCCCCTTGTCCACGTCAGCGGCCTGCACGGATTCCGCTTCGGGAGCGTACTCGGAGCGGTAGGGGCTCTGATAGCTGTCCTGCTGGGGCCAGTCGCCCTGGTAGGGCTGTTCGTCGAAGGCCGGGAACGTCTCCGAGGTGGTGGCCTGGGCCGCGGCGCGGTTGTCCTGCGCGGGCTCCGCATAGGCGGACTCCGGGTAGCCACCGGACGGGAAGCCGTCGCCCTGCGGCAGACCGCCGCCCGACGGGAAGTACGTCTCCTCGTACGCCGGCTGCTGCGGTTCCCCGTACGCCGTCTGCTGGTCGTACGACGCCTGCTGCTCCTCGTACGGGCTCTGCCCGTTGTCGTACGCGACCTGTCCGTTGTCGTAGACGGGCTGTCCGCCGTCGTAGGCACCCTGACCGTTGTCGAAGGCGGGCTGCTGCGCCTGGAACTCGTCCTGGTACGACGCGGCGGCGGGCTCCTGGGCCGCCTCCTCCGGCCGGCTGTGGTCCTGGCCCTGGGCCTGGGCCTCCAGGGCCGCACGGCGGCCCTCACGCATCAGCGAACGGCCTACGGGGTCCAACTCCCGTATGTCGTCCGGGACGTCGGCATAGCGGCTGTCGTCGAAGCCGAAGTCCGCCGCCGTCAGAGCCGACGGTTCCTCGAAGCTCTCGCCCTGGAACGGCTGCTGTTCCGGGATGATCTGCGAGACGGTGAACTCGTCGCGCTCCGGCGACTGCTCGCCGCCACCGCCGTGGGTGATGGCGTCGGGCAGCATGACCAGCGAGGTGGTGCCGGCCTGCTCGCCGGAGGGGCGCAGCTGGACCCGGATGCCGTGCCGGTCGGCCAGCCGGCCGACCACGAACAGGCCCATGCGCTGCGAGATCGCGACGTCGACGGTCGGCGGATTGGCCAGCTTGTGGTTGATGTCCGCGAAGTCCTCGGCCGTCAGGCCGATGCCCTTGTCGTGGATCTCGATCATGATCCGGCCGTCCGGCAGCCGGGTGGCGGTCACACGGACCTTGGTCTGCGGGGAGGAGAACGTGGTGGCGTTCTCCAGCAGCTCGGCGAGCAGGTGCACGAGGTCGGTCACGGCGCGGCCGTGGATGTCGGCCTCCGGGACGCCCGACAGCTCGATGCGCTCGTACTGCTCCACCTCGGAGGAGGCGGCGCGCAGCACGTCGACCAGCGGGACCGGCTGGTCCCAGCGGCGGCCGGGCTCCTCGCCGGCGAGGACCAGGAGGTTCTCGCCGTTGCGGCGCATACGGGTCGCGAGGTGGTCCAGCCTGAAGAGGTTCTCCAGCTGGTCCGGGTCGGCCTCGTTGTTCTCCAGGTCGGTGATCAGGGTCAGCTGGCCCTCGATCAGCGACTGGTTGCGGCGCGAGAGGTTGGTGAAGATCGCGTTGATGTTGCCCCGCAGCAGGGCCTGCTCGGCGGCGAGCCGGACGGCCTCGCGGTGAACCTGGTCGAAGGCGCGGGCGACCTCGCCGATCTCGTCGGTGGAGGAGATCGGGATGGGTGCCACACGGGTGTCGACGCGGCCGGGGTCGGTACGCGAGAGCTGGTCGACCAGCATCGGCAGGCGCTGCTCGGCGATACCGAAGGCGGCGTTGCGCAGCCGGCGCATCGAGCGGCTCATCTGGCGGGCCATGAGGCCGGCCAGGACGAACGCGGCGAGCAGGGCGACGAGGACGGCGGCACCGGTGACGAACGCGGACTGCTTGGCGTCGTCGGCGATCTTCGACGCCTCCGCCACGGCCTTGTCCGCCATGTCCGACTCGATCGCGCGGTAGGCGTCGTACTTGAGGGTGTTCACCGCCCACCAGTTCTGCGGGGTGACGCCCTGCTGGGCGATCTCGGCGCGGGCGGCGTCGCCGGTGGACTGCAGCGTGGCCACGGCCGCGACCATCTTGGTGGGGTCGGACGGCGGCGGCACGTACGTCTTGCCCTGGGCCTTCGCCCGCGCGGCGGCCTTCTCCGCCGCGGCGGCGCCGTCGGTCTTGAGCTTCTTCTTGGCCGCCTCCAGCTTGGCGGCGTCCTCCGAGGTGCCACCGCCCAGGTACTCCTCGACGGCGATGCCCTCCAGATAGGCGTACGAGGAGAGGGCGACGCGCTGCTTGGCGAGGCTCGTGTCGTCGGGGCCGGGCTTGATCAGCATGTGCATGCCGATCGAGCGCTCCAGGGAGAGCGCGGCCTTGGTGAGCGAGATGGCGTAGACGGTGCGGCCGTAGCTGGTGATGTTGCTGGTACCGAGTCCGAGCTCGTTGGCGAACTCCATCAGCGGGTGGGCGACCTCGACGTAGCCCTCCTCGGTCTGCACACCGGTCAGCCGGGAGGTGTACGCGCCCTGGCGCAGCGCCTGCAGCTTGGTCTCGGCCTTGCGGAAGATGGCGAGGCGGCGCTGCAGGCTCGCGGTGTCCGGCATGTTCTGCGCGGCCTGGTCGAAGGCGTCGGCGGCCTCGTCGGTGGCGGCGCGGACCTGGACGACCATGGAGTTCTTGTCGCCCTCGCCGGACAGCAGCGGGGCGGCGGAGGCGTCGCGCTCCTGGTAGAGCCGGTCGGCGTAGGTCAGGGACGCCTGCACGAGACGCGCGGTGTTCTCCGCGTCCCGTGCCTGCTTCCAGGTGTCGATGGAGCTCTTCACCTGGAATCCGCCCATGACCAGGCCGACCAGCACGGGTATGAGCAGGATGGCGTTCAGTCTGGTCGGCACGCGCCAGTTGCGCGGGGAGAAGCGGCTGCCGCCCGGCGGGAGAGCCGTTGCCTCCGGGCCGGGCACGTGCGCGGGTGCCGCTCCGCGCGGCGGCGGGGTGAAGTTGCCCCGTGCCGACGGCTCGGGACCGTTCTTGCTTCGCCTCACTCGACCAACAACCTCTCGGCGACGGCACCTACGTCGTGCCGCGGTGTCTCCAGGGCCTTGTCCCCGACCAGTACGTCTCTGACGATTGGGCAGTTCAGGCATTCCAGCACGTCAGCCTGACGATTCCAAACACTCGGAAGCGGTGGTTCCCGACGATGTAAGCCCCAGATAAATCGGTCATAAAGAGCGAGCCCCGCCAAAAGGCGGGGCTTTTGTGAGCGCAGCGGCACCGGCCGACCGCGACGCGTGGCGGTACCATCCGATATCTCTGTCGAAACGTTATGAACACCGGGGCCGACCGTGTCAAACGCCACAGCCGGCTCCCCGGGATCTACGACAACTTCCGTATGGCTCCGCCGACTTGCCCTACCGCAGGCGTGCCATGAGGGCGTGCTCCACCAGCGTGATCAGCGCACTCTTGGCGTCGGCGCGGTGGCGGGCGTCGGTGGTGATGATTGGCGCGTCGGGGCCGATCTGGAGTGCCTCGCGCACCTCGTCGGGCGTGTAGGGCTGGTGCCCGTCGAAGCCGTTGAGGGCGATGACGAAGGGCAGGCCGCTGTTCTCGAAGTAGTCGACCGCGGGGAAGCAGTCGGCCAGGCGCCGGGTGTCCACGAGCACCACCGCGCCGATCGCGCCGCGGACCAGGTCGTCCCACATGAACCAGAAGCGGTCCTGGCCGGGCGTGCCGAACAGGTACAGGATCAGGTCCTGGTCCAGGGTGATGCGGCCGAAGTCCATGGCCACGGTCGTGGTGGTCTTGTCCCCGGTGTGGGTGAGGTCGTCGATGCCCGCGGACGCGGACGTCATGACGGCCTCCGTGCGCAGCGGGTTGATCTCCGAGACGGCGCCGACGAACGTGGTCTTGCCCACGCCGAAGCCGCCCGCCACCACGATCTTCGCGGAGGTGGTCGCCCGACCTCCGTCAGAGCTTGCGAAGTCCACTGAGCACCCTTTCGAGCAGTGTCACGTCCGGCGCGCCGCCGTTGTTCTCGTCGCCACCCGGCTGGTGGATCGCGACAAGTCCGGCCTCGGCGAGGTCCGCGACGAGGATCCGTGCCACGCCGAGCGGCATGCCCAGCAGTGCCGACACCTCCGCCACCGACTTCACCTCGCGGCACAGGTGGCAGATCCGCTGGTGCTCCGGGAGCAGTCCCATCAGCTGGGCCGGATCGGCCGTCGTGCTGATCAGCGCCTCTATCGCGAGCTGGTAGCGCGGCCGGGTCCGGCCGCCCGTCATCGCGTACGGACGTACGAGCGGCTGGTCGCCCTCGTCCCCGTACGGCTCTGCGTACGGATCGTGAGAGGCGGTGGGCGGGGTCATGAATCCTCCGGGCGGGACAGCAAGTCGGTCAGTCGTGCCGTCGGACGAGGCCGGTGGGGGGATTGTGGCGGCCGGACGGTGATTTGGTGAGGTGGGTAGTACCGGAGCCGATCAGTGGAGGAGACTGCCCTGGAGTTCGGCGCGCAGGTCGGGCGTGAGCACCGCTCCCGCGCGGTCGACCAGAAGGGCCATCTCGTAGCCGACGAGGCCGATGTCGCACTCGGGATGGGCGAGCACGGCGAGCGAGGATCCGTCGGAGATGGACATCAGGAAGAGGAAGCCACGCTCCATCTCGACGACCGTCTGTGCCACGTCGCCCCCCTCGAAGATCCGGGAGGCGCCGGCCGTCAGCGAGGTGAGCCCGGAGGCCACCGCCGCGAGCTGGTCGGCGCGGTCGCGTGGAAAGCCTTCCGACATGGCCAGAAGGAGACCGTCGGCGGACACGACGACGGTGTGGGACACCCCAGGGGTGTTGTCCACGAAGTTGGTGATCAACCAGTTGAGATTCTGTGCCGCCTGGCTCATCTGGCTCAACTAACGCTCCTGCTGGTGAGAGGGGCTGGGGAAGCTGCCGGTCTGGGGGCCACCGGCCTGGCGACCCTGTGCGATGCCCCGTCGGAGATTGGTCAGCCGGCCGCGCACGTCGTCGGGCGCACGCGAGACCTGCGGACCACTGTGGTGCTGTTGCTGCTGGGCCGTGCCCGGTACGAGATTCGCGCGCGGGACCCGGCGCGGCAGGCCGGAGGTGGTCACGCCTCCGGCGGCGGGCTGCCGCACGCGCTCGGCCTGGCGGACGAGCTCGTCGTTCGGTGAGCTGCGCCAGGCCGGGGGAGGTGGGGAGGCCGGGCGCGGGGGTGCCCCGGAGGGCTGCTGCTGGGCCGGCGGCGCGGCGGAGCCGTTGCTCTGCCGCTGGTCACCGCGGAACCAGTTGGTCTCCAGCGTGTCGTACAGCGGGGTACGCCCGTCGCCGGGGCCCGTCGCCGGCGGCAGGGCCTCGGGCTCCTGGCGGCGTGGGGGCTGCTGCTGGGCCGGCGGCCGGTAGCCGCCGTAGCCGTCCGGCTGCGGGCGCTCGAACCGGCCCGTGGAAGCGGGGTCCTGGCCGCCTCCGTACCCCTGCGAGGCGAACTGTCCCGTGGAGGAGTTGTCGTAGCCGGGGGCGGCGAACTGGCCGGTCGAGGAGTTGTCGTAGCCGGGGGCGGCGAACTGTCCCGTCGAGGAGTTGTCGTAGCCCTGCGAGGCGAACTGTCCCGTCGAGGAGCTGTCGTAGCCCTGCGAGGCGAACTGTCCCGTGGAGGACGGGTCCTGGGCACGGCCGGGCGCGGGGAAGCCACCCGTGTCCTGACCGCGGCCGGGCGGGAACTGGCCCGTTCCGCCGCCCGCACCGCCGAAGACGTCCGAGCGGACGAACGGCCCTCCGTCGTTCGGCGCCGTCGCGCCGGGGCGCTGGGCGCTGAAGTCCGGTCGCCGGAACCCGCCGGTGGAGCCGGGCCCCTGGCGGTCGTCGACGCGCGGGATCTCCGCGGTCGAGCCGGGTCCCTGGCGGTCGTCGACGCGGGGCATCGGCGAGGTCGCGGACAGTGCGTCCGGCTCCTCGTGGCCGCGCGGAGCGTCCAGCGAGGCGCGCGGCACCGGCGGCTGCGCGTTCTCGTCGCTCCAGCTCGGCGTGCGCTGCTGCTGCGGGCCGGCACCGGGAAGCTCGGCACGCGGACCGCCGCGCCCGGGCAGCTGCGGCCGACGACGGCCGATGCGCCCCTTGGGCTGCTGCTGCGGTGCCTGCTGCTGGGTCCCCTGCTGCTGGGTCCCCTGCTGCGGTGCCGCCGCGGGCGCGTCATCACCGAAGCCGGCCGGGCGCATGCCCGAGCCGCCGTCGCCGAAGCCGCCCTGGCGGGAGCCCGGCCCCTGGAAGGCCTGGGCCGACTGCAGTCCCTGCGGCGCGCCGGGCGCGCCCTGGCCGAAGGCGCCGGCACCCGCGCCCGCGCCCGCCGGGGCCGGCCGGCCCTGCTGCGGAGCGGGACCCTGCGGGCCGCCGGGACGGCCGCCCGCGCTGCCGGGCAGCGCGGCACGCGGCCCCTGGCCGCCACCCACCTGCCCGCGCTGCGGGGGGCCGCCGAGTGCGGGACCTCCCGCGGACGCGCCGGCACCGACGGACGGACCGCCCTGCTGGGCCTGGCGACGGGCCGCGGCCACACCGGCGGCGGCCTGCGCGGCGGCCGGGCCGCCGGACTGCGGGGCGCCCTGGCCCGGCTTGCCCGCACCGGGCTTCTTGCCGCCCTGGGCGACGTCGACCGGGAGCATGACCAGCGCGGTCGTACCACCGGAGTCGGACGGGCGCAGCTGGATGCGGATGCCGTGGCGCTGCGACAGCCGGCCGACCACGAACAGGCCCATGCGGCGGGAGACGGAGACGTCCACCGTGGGCGGCGAGGCGAGCCGCTCGTTGATCGCGGCGAGGTCCTCCGGGGACAGACCGATACCGGTGTCGTGGATCTCGATCAGCACGCGGCCGTCGGGCAGCGCGTGACCGGTGACCTTGACCTTGGTCTGCGGGGAGGAGAACGACGTGGCGTTCTCGAGCAGCTCGGCGAGCAGGTGCACGAGGTCGTTGACGACCCGGCCGGCGACCTCGGTGGCCGGGACGGCGGCCAGCTCGATGCGCTCGTACTGCTCCACCTCGGACGCGGCGGCGCGGAGCACGTCGACCAGCGGGACCGGGCGGGTCCAGCGGCGGCCCGGCTCCTCACCGGCGAGGACGAGGAGGTTCTCACCGTTACGGCGCATACGCGTCGCGAGGTGGTCGAGCTTGAACAGCGAGGAGAGCTGGTCCGGGTCGGCCTCGCGGGACTCCAGTTCGGAGATCAGCGACAGCTGGCGCTGGATCAGGCCCTGGGAGCGGCGCGAGAGGTTGGTGAACATCGCGTTGACGTTGCCCCGCAGCAGGGCCTGCTCGGCGGCGAGGCGGACCGCCTCGCGGTGGACGTCGTCGAAGGCCGCGGCCACCTGGCCGATCTCGTCACGGGAGTGCACACCGACCGACTCGACGGACGTGTCGACGTCCTGCGGGTCGGCCTCGGACAGCTGCTTGACCAGCTCGGGCAGGCGCTCCTGGGCGACCTTGGTCGCGGTCTCCTGCAGCCGGCGCAGCGAGCGGATCATGGAGCGGGCCACGACGAAGGCGCCGACCAGGGAGACACCGAGGACGAGGAGGATCAGCGCACCGGAGATGAGGGCCTCGCGCTCCGAGGCGCTGCGCAGCTCGCGGGCCTTCTGCTCCATCTCCTCCAGGAGCGTGCCCTCGATCTTCTTCATCTGCTCGATCTTGGACGTGTCGGCGTCGACCCAGTCCCGGTACGAGCGCTTGTTCTGCGACCGCAGGCCGGTCGAGCTCTTCAGCACACGGCTGGCGTAGTTGTCGGCGTCCACGATCGTGGGACTGCCCTGGTCGATCGGCTTGGTCAGCTCCTCGGCACCGGTGCCGTAGATGCTCTTGAAGCTGTCCAGCTCGGACCCCTGGCTGTCCAGGGCCGACAGGGCGTACTGACGGTCGTTCTCGGACAGCTTGCCGAACGTGAGGTTGTTGTCGGGCAGGGCCGCCGCGATCACGGCGCGCTGCTCGGACGCGTACTCCTTGGCCGTCGAGAAGGCCGACAGGGCGCGGGTGCGCTGGATCATCTCGGGGTTGCTGGTGGCCTGCGCCATGTCCTGGGACAGGCTCAGCAGCTGTGCGATCAGGCGGTGGTACGCCTCGACCGTCTGGGTGGAGTTCTTCGGGTCCTTGTAGGCGTTGGCCCGGATGGCGCTGAGGTTGCTCAGCTCGCTCGCGATGCCCACGACGTTGTCGCGCACACCGGACAGCTGGCCCTTGTCGGAGGCGTCGCTGAGCGCCTGGGTGCCCTCCAGGAAAGAGGAGCGGGCCCTGTCCGTCTTGTCGCGGACCCCCTTGACCCCCAGGTCGGTCCCCGGCGCGCCGTTGGCGAGGGGGCCGGCCGACTGGTCCCGCTCCTCCTGGAGCGCCTCGGCCAGCTGGGTCGCCTGCCTGGTCATGTCGGTCAGCAGCTTCATGTTGTCGAGCTGCTGGATCTCGTCCATCGAGTCGCTGATGCGCAGGGCGCCGAGCGAGGTGGCGGCGACCACGGGGAGCGCGAGCAGCGAGACCAGACGGGTCGAGATACGCCAGTTGCGCAGGGCTATTCGTGTGCCCGGTGTGACCGGGGGAGCGGTCTTGGGCGGTGGGGGCGGCGGTGGGGAGTCCGCGGACGCACCGGAGCGCCCGGGCCGCTCGGGGCCACCGCCGGCCGGTGCCGATCCCGGGTTCTGGGCGTGCTGGGGCGAGGAACCACGGTCGGTCCCGCCGTGCGGCTCCGGCTCCGCCGAAGCGCTGCCATCCCTCTTGAAACGTCCCTGCACTAGCGTCGCAACCTCTGGACCAGGCGCCCCTCCGCGCGAACGGCGGGGCGGTGTCGGCGTCGTGAGGGGCGCTCTGAGCACGCCCCTCTGTTGGTCGTGAGTGACCGGCGCAGGCTCCCCCTTCCCGCCGCTCCTCGGCGCTGCGTTGCGCCCCTGCGCGCCGGTTGGATCCCGCGGCGGTCCGTGGAATTCCAGCACAGTGCCGGATCTCCAACAAGGCCAATGGGCGAGCCCGTGACCACCGTGACACGTTGTGAGGGCGGCGTCACGAAGAGTGGAGATTTATCTCGTACATAACGGACTTATCTCCGCGAGCCGCTGGAGCGTATCCAGTGCCCCAGTCGCCATGATCAGGAGCGGAATGCGGGCTTCAATAGAGCAATGTCCGTTTCGAAGGGGCCGGTCGACGGTCTGAATTGACCGTTTTGTTCGCAAGGCAGTGAGCAAACTCACACGCCGATCGGCCCCTCCCCGGGGCCTCGCGCGGGAATTGCATGTTTAGCCTGACGCTTTACAGGGATGGCGAATCCGACAACCTGCGCTTCGGCGGCGGCCCTTGAGGCCCACCGGGTGCCCTTCAACGACGAGGTCAACGAGAACAGTGAAGACCACGATGATGTTCCGCACGATAGCCAACCCGCGGCGCACGACGCTGGCGCACCTCGCCGACGCCGACGAGCTGCAGGCCCCGGCGGTGCCGGAACCCTCGGTCGACCTTCCCGCGCAGACCGCCAACCCCAAGCGCACCGTCCTCATGGAGGTCCCGGCCTCCGTCGCGGAGTAGCGCGCGAGCGGAGGAGCGGGCTCAGCGGCCCGCGCCGGGCGCTCGCGGCTCCGCGCCGGCCGCGCACCGCTTCGCCTGCGCCCGTCGGCACGCGGCGGCCGCAGGCCCCGTAATGCGCGAGGCGCCCGCCCCCTGCCGCGTTAGCCTGGAGCGTCAGACTCCAGCCAGCTCAGTGAGGGGCGCAAGGATCCCGTGCGCATCGCCAGGTTCTCCATCGACGGGAACGTCGCCTTCGGCGCGGTCGAGGGCGACAAGCCGGACGAACTCGTCCTCGACATCATCAAGGGCATCCCGTTCGCGGACTTCGAGCTCTCCGGCACGAAGGTGCCGCTGAGCCAGGTCAGGCTGCTGCCGCCGGTGCTCCCCAACAAGGTCGTGGCCTTCGGGCGCAACTACGCGGAGCACGCCAGGGAACTGGGCAACGAGGTGCCCGAGGCCCCGTTCGCCTTCTTCAAGCCCTCCACCTCGGTGATCGGCCCCGGCGATGCGATCGCGTACCCGTCCTTCTCCCAGGAACTGCACCACGAGGCCGAGCTGGCTGTGGTGATCGGCCGTATGTGCCGCGAGGTCCCGCGCGAGCGGGTCAAGGACGTGATCCTGGGCTACACCTGCGCCAACGACGTCACCGCGCGCGACGTGCAGCGGCGCGAGAAGCAGTGGGCGCGGGCCAAGGGCTTCGACACCTCCTGCCCGCTCGGCCCCTGGGTGGAGACCGACCTCGACCCGGCCGACCTCACCATCCAGCTCACGGTCAACGGCGAGCAGCGCCAGCTCGGCCGGACGAGCGAGATGATCCACCCGGTCGAGGACCTGATCGTGAACATCTCCGAGGCCATGACGCTGCTCCCCGGCGACGTGATCCTCACGGGCACCCCCTCGGGGGTCGGCCCCCTCCATGTCGGCGACGAGGTCGCCGTCACCATCGAAGGCATCGGCACTCTCACCAACAAGGTGATCAAGCGTGGCTAACGCGAACGTCCGCGTACGTTTCTGTCCGTCCCCGACCGGCAACCCCCACGTGGGCCTGGTCCGCACCGCCCTGTTCAACTGGGCGTTCGCCCGCCACACCGGCGGTACGTTCGTCTTCCGCATCGAGGACACGGACGTGGCCCGCGACTCGGAGGAGTCGTACGTCCAGCTCCTGGACTCGCTGCGCTGGCTGGGCTTCGACTGGGACGAGGGACCCGAGGTCGGCGGCCCCCACGCGCCGTACCGCCAGTCCCAGCGGATGGACGTCTACCAGGACGTGGCGCGCAGGCTCCTGGACGGCGGGTACGCCTACCACTGCTACTGCACGACGCAGGAGCTGGACTCCCGCCGCGAGGCCGCCCGGGCCGCCGGCAGGCCCTCCGGTTACGACGGCCACTGCCGCGAGCTGACCGCCGAGCAGGTCGCGGCGTACGAGGCCGAGGGCCGCGCCCCCATCGTCCGCTTCCGCATGCCCGACGAGACGATCACCTTCACCGACCTGGTCCGCGGCGAACTGACCTTCACGCCGGAGAACGTGCCGGACTACGGGATCGTACGGGCGAACGGGGCACCCCTGTACACGCTCGTGAACCCGGTCGACGACGCCCTGATGGAGATCACCCACGTCCTGCGCGGCGAGGACCTGCTCTCCTCCACCCCGCGCCAGATCGCCCTCTACAAGGCGCTGATCGAGCTGGGCATCGCGAAGGCCGTGCCCGCGTTCGGGCACCTGCCGTACGTGATGGGCGAGGGCAACAAGAAGCTGTCGAAGCGCGACCCGCAGTCCTCGCTGAACCTCTACCGCGAGCGCGGCTTCCTGCCGGAGGGCCTGCTCAACTACCTCTCCCTGCTGGGCTGGTCGCTCGCCGCCGACCGCGACATCTTCACGATCGACGAGATGGTCGCCGCCTTCGACATCGCGGACGTGAACCCCAACCCCGCCCGGTTCGACCTGAAGAAGGCCGAGTCGATCAACGCCGACCACATCCGGCTGCTCGACGTGAAGGACTTCACGGAGCGCTGCGCGCCCTGGCTGAAGGCCCCGTTCGCGCCGTGGGCGCCCGAGGACTTCGACGAGGCGAAGTGGCTGGCGATCGCCCCGCACGCACAGACCCGCGTCAAGGTCCTGTCCGAGATCACCGACAACGTCGACTTCCTGTTCCTGCCGGAGCCGGTGTCCGACGAGGCGTCCTGGACCAAGGCCATGAAGGAGGGCAGCGACGCACTGCTGCGCACGGCCCGCGGGAACCTCGACGCGGCCGACTGGGGCTCCGCCGAGTCGCTGAAGGAGGCCGTCCTGGCCGCCGGCGAGGCCCACGGCCTCAAGCTCGGCAAGGCCCAGGCCCCGGTCCGCGTCGCCGTCACCGGCCGCACGGTCGGCCTGCCGCTGTTCGAGTCCCTGGAGGTCCTGGGCAAGGAGCGGACCCTGGCCCGCCTCGATGCGGCGCTGGCGAAGCTGACGGCCTGACCCGTCCGGATGCAGGGGCGGCACCCGATCGGGTGCCGCCCCTCGTCGTCCGCGGCGGTACCGTCAAAGGCATGGCGATCACAGCTGTCGTGTGGGACGTCGACGACACCCTCTTCGACTACACCACCGCCGACCGGGCCGGCATGCGCGGGCACCTGGCCGCCGAGGGCCTGCTCGACGCGTACGAGACCGTGGAGCAGGCCCTCGCGCGCTGGCGGGAGATCACCGACCGGCAGTGGGCGCGGTACGCGGCCGGGGAGATCTCGTTCGAGGGGCAGCGCCGGGACCGCGTGCGGGTCTTCCTGGGGGAGGAGCTGACCGACGACGAGGCCGACTCCTGGTTCCGGCGCTACCTGGACCACTACGAGACGGCCTGGGCCCTCTTCCCCGACGTCCTGCCCGCTCTGGACGCCCTCGCCGCCAGCCACCGGCACGCCGTGCTGTCCAACTCCAGCCTCCACGTCCAGGACCCCAAGCTGCGCGCCCTCGGCGTCCGCGACCGCTTCGAGGCCGTCCTGTGCGCCGCCGAACTGGGCTTCTCCAAGCCGGACGCCCGGGCCTTCCGCGCGGCCTGCGACGCCCTGGAACTCGCCCCGCACCGGGTGGCGTACGTCGGCGACCATCCGGAGATCGACGGCCGGGGCGCCGCCGAGGCCGGGCTGCTGTCCGTGTGGATCGACCGTTCGGGCGTGAGCACCGTCACGGACACGCCGATGGCGTCGCGGCCCGAAGTACCCGCGGGCCTGCGCCGGATCGCCTCCCTCGCCGAACTCCCCGCGGTCCTCGGCGCGGATACCCGTTTTGGAGCGCCGTCCACCTTCGGGTAATGTTCTTCCTGCGCCGCCGGGGTCGGGCCGAAGGGCCGGTCACCGGAAGCGCGAGCTAGAACAAGAACCCCTCCGGGGCTTGCGTTCCAGTGGCCTATGGTGTAATTGGCAGCACGACTGATTCTGGTTCAGTTAGTCTTGGTTCGAGTCCAGGTAGGCCAGCTCGCAGAGCTTTTCTGCACCCGCGGATCTCATCCGCAAGCCCCCGTTGTGTAGCGGCCTAGCACGCTGCCCTCTCAAGGCAGTAGCGCCGGTTCGAATCCGGTCGGGGGTACAGATCCTTCCCGCGAGGACAGCTCGGGTCGCTCCCGTTGTCCCCGTGTGGACAAAACCCGGCTGTCGCCGGGTGGGGATCGCCAAGGCCCCCGTTGTGTAGCGGCCTAGCACGCCGCCCTCTCAAGGCGGTAGCGCCGGTTCGAATCCGGTCGGGGGTACTGAAAGGTCTAAACCACCTTTGGTCTATGGTGTAATTGGCAGCACGACTGATTCTGGTTCAGTTAGTCTTGGTTCGAGTCCAGGTAGACCAGCTCGGGCCTGCGGAGACGCAGGATCCTCGCCCCCGTTGTGTAGCGGCCTAGCACGCCGCCCTCTCAAGGCGGTAGCGCCGGTTCGAATCCGGTCGGGGGTACGTACGACGATCGATGGGCCTCCGGTTCCGGCCGGGGGCCCATCGGCGTTCCCGTGGCAGGGCCTATTTGAACCCGTACCGCCGCGCCGCCTCCTCCTCCTGTGCCAGCCGGTGCAGGGCCTGCAGGATCGGCTCCGCGAGGACCACCCCCAGAACCGCGGTCTCGGCCTTCTCTGCCTCCGACGGATGTGTCTCCACGAAGTCCAGGTCGAGCATGGCCACCTGGTGCATCAACCGTGCGTACGACGCGAGCAGTTCGGGGCCCCAGTCGTAGCCGAGCCGTCTGAACGCGGCCACCGCCACCACCAGCGAACGGTAGGCCGGGGAGATGGTGATCAGCGCCTTGGCGTGCGGCCAGCCCAGGGTGTCCAGCAGGTCGTCCACCTCGCGGTGCGCGGCCCGGATGTGATCGTCCTCCTCGTCGGGCTCGGCCACCTGCGGCAACGCCCACAGCGCCGCGCCCAGCCGGATCGTGCGCCCCAGGGAGTCGTCGTCGACGTGCCCGAGCACCTCCCGCACCGTCGCCACCGGGACCCGGCCGATCTGGATCATCGCCCGCACCAGCCGCAGCCGGCGCAGATGGCTCTCGTCGTACTCGGCCGTCGTCGCGTTGATCTGGTGGCCCGGCGCCAACAGCCCCTCGCGCAGGTAGTACTTGATCGTCGCGGTGGACACGCCACTGCGTTCGCTCAGCTGGGCCAGCCGCATCTCTTGCGCCCTTCCTTGGTAAGTGCCACTATCCAAGCATCGCCACAGAAGATAGTGCCGCTATCCGATCGAGTCGGGGGTCGTTCATGTTCGTGAAACCGATTCCGGGACGCACCACCGCGGCCGTCGAAGGCGACGCCGTGGTGCTGCTGATCGGTATGCGCGTCAACCACTTCTGGGCGGTGCACCAGTGGCTCCCGGTCATGCTGTCGATGTTCCGCATGCTGGGGGAGCTTGCCCGCGACAGGGACCGGGGGCTGCTGGGACGTGTCCTGCTGACGGCGTCGCCGCGGACCTACTACGTGGTCCAGTACTGGGAGTCCAAGGAGAAGCTCTACGCCTACGCCGCCTCGCCCGACATGTTCCACCACCGGGTGTGGGGGATCGTGAACCGCAAGGAGCGCGCGGGCAAGGTGCGCGGACACGTCGGCCTGTGGCACGAGGCGTACGTCGTGCCCGAGGGCTCGTACGAGTCGATCTACTTCGACATGCCGCCCTTCGGACTCGCGGCGGCCACGGGGGTGCTGCCGGTCGAGAGCCGGGGACGGCGGGCCGCGGACAGGTTCGCGCACCGCTCGTCCGGGAAGGCCGGGGAGGCCGCCTGACAGGAAAGACAGGAAAGACGGGGGAGACGGGGGATCGGGGAGGGGCCCGCCGCGGCGTTGAGGCGGGCCCCTCCCCGATGACGGCGGGACGGGTCAGCCGGAGCGGCGCAGCGCCTCGGAGAGGCGGGCGGCCGCGTCGATGACCGCCTGGGCGTGCATACGGCCGGGGTGCCGGGTCAGCCGCTCGATGGGGCCGGAGACGGAGACCGCGGCCACCACGCGGTTGGAGGGGCCGCGCACGGGTGCGGAGACGGAGGCGACACCCGGCTCGCGCTCCCCGATGGACTGTGCCCAGCCGCGGCGCCGCACCCCCGACAGGGCCGTGGCCGTGAAGCGGGCGCCCTGAAGACCTCGGTGCAGCCGCTCGGGCTCCTCCCAGGCCAGCAGGATCTGCGCTGAGGAGCCCGCCTTCATCGTGAGTGTCGAGCCCACCGGAACCGTGTCCCTGAGGCCCGAGAGGCGCTCCGCGGCGGCGACGCAGATGCGCATGTCCCCCTGGCGGCGATAGAGCTGCGCGCTCTCGCCCGTGACGTCGCGGAGGTGGGTCAGCACCGGGCCCGCCGTCGCCAGCAGCCGGTCCTCACCCGCCGCCGCGGCCAGCTCGGCCAGCCTGGGGCCGAGGATGAAACGGCCCTGCATGTCGCGCGCCACCATGCGGTGGTGTTCCAGTGCCACGGCGAGGCGGTGTGCCGTGGGTCGTGCCAGTCCGGTGGCGCCGACCAGACCCGCGAGGGTGGCCGGACCGGACTCCAGGGCGCTCAGGACCAGGGCCGCCTTGTCCAGAACGCCGACGCCGCTACTGTTGTCCATGCAACGATACTCACGTCTCACTCTGTGAAACGCAAGTTCAATTTTCCGTGGAACGCGCCACCCTTGGAGTCACAGCGGCCCGCGGACCGACGGGTCCGGCGGCGGACGCCCGGAATCAGGGGGTGCGGGCGCCGCTTCCACACGATCTCTAGTTGGGCCGGCGCGCTCGTGCCGGCCGGAGGGAAAGCGATGGGTAGGACACTCGCGGAGAAGGTCTGGGACGACCACGTCGTCCGGCGCGCCGAGGGCGAGCCCGACCTCCTCTACATCGATCTGCACCTGCTGCACGAGGTGACCAGCCCCCAGGCGTTCGACGGCCTGCGCAAGAGCGGCCGCCGGGTGCGCCGGCTCGACCTCACCATCGCGACCGAGGATCACAACACCCCCACCCTCGACATCGACAAGCCCATCGCGGACCCCGTCTCGCGCGCCCAGCTGGAGACGCTGCGCAAGAACTGCGCCGAGTTCGGCGTCCGGCTGCACCCGCTGGGCGACGTGGAGCAGGGCGTCGTGCACGTCGTCGGCCCGCAGCTGGGCCTGACCCAGCCGGGCACGACCGTCGTCTGCGGCGACTCCCACACCTCCACGCACGGCGCCTTCGGCGCGCTCGCCTTCGGCATCGGCACCTCCCAGGTCGAGCACGTGCTGGCGACCCAGACGCTGCCGATGGCCCGCCCGAAGACCATGGCCATCACGGTCGACGGCGAGCTGCCCGAGGGCGTCACCGCCAAGGACCTGATCCTGGCGATCATCGCGAAGATCGGCACCGGCGGCGGCCAGGGCTACGTCCTGGAGTACCGCGGCCCGGCCATCGAGAAGCTCTCGATGGAGGCCCGGATGACCATCTGCAACATGTCGATCGAGGCCGGCGCCCGGGCCGGCATGATCGCCCCGGACGAGACCACGTTCGCCTACCTCAAGGGCCGGCCGCACGCCCCCGAGGGCGCCGACTGGGACGCCGCGGTGGAGTACTGGAGCACGCTGCGGACCGACGACGACGCGGAATTCGACGCCGAGGTCCGCATCGACGCCGCCGAGCTGTCCCCGTTCGTCACCTGGGGCACCAACCCGGGGCAGGGCGCGCCGCTGTCGACCACCGTCCCCGACCCCGCTTCGTACGAGGACGCCTCGGAGCGCCTCGCCGCCGAAAAGGCCCTGGAGTACATGGGGTTGGAGGCGGGCAGGCCGCTGCGCTCCATCACGGTGGACACCGTCTTCGTAGGCTCCTGCACCAACGGCCGCATCGAGGACCTGCGCGCCGCCGCCTCGGTCCTCAAGAACCGCAAAGTCGCCGAGGGCGTACGGATGCTGGTCGTCCCGGGTTCCGCGCGGGTGGGCCTGCAGGCCGTCTCCGAGGGACTGGACGTGGTCTTCAAGGAGGCCGGCGCCGAGTGGCGGCACGCGGGCTGCTCGATGTGCCTCGGGATGAACCCGGACCAGCTGGCCCCGGGCGAGCGCTCCGCGTCCACCTCCAACCGCAACTTCGAGGGCAGGCAGGGCAAGGGCGGGCGTACGCACCTGGTCTCGCCGCAGGTCGCCGCCGCCACCGCGGTCCTCGGCCACCTGGCCTCCCCGGCCGATCTGTCCGACGCCCCTGCGCCCGCTGGAGTCTGAGAACCATGGAAGCATTCACCACGCACACCGGCCGGGCCGTCCCGCTGCGCCGCAGCAACGTCGACACCGACCAGATCATCCCCGCCCACTGGCTCAAGAAGGTGACCCGGGACGGGTTCGAGGACGGGCTGTTCGAGGCATGGCGCAAGGACCCCGCCTTCGTGCTCAACCGCCCCGAGCGGCAGGGCGCCACCGTGCTGGTCGCCGGCCCGGACTTCGGCACCGGCTCCTCCCGTGAGCACGCCGTCTGGGCGCTGCAGAACTACGGCTTCAAGGCGGTCCTCTCCTCCCGGTTCGCCGACATCTTCCGCGGCAACTCGCTGAAGAACGGTCTGCTCACGGTCGTCCTGGAGCAGAAGACCGTGGACGCCCTGTGGGAGCTCACCGAGCACAACCCCGAGGCGGAGATCACGGTCGACCTGGAGAACCGCGAGGTGCGCGCCGAGGGCATCACCGCCGCCTTCGAGCTGGACGAGAACTCCCGCTGGCGGCTGCTGAACGGCCTCGACGACATCTCCATCACCCTCCGGAACGAGGACGACATCGCCGCGTACGAGGCGGGCCGCCCGGCGTACAAGCCGCGGACCCTCCCGGTCTGACACCCGGCTCCGCAAGGGCTGCTTTCGGCCATCACGACACCTCTCTGTACCCCCAATCGTGGACGGTTGGGGGTACAGCCGTTCCTGCGGGCAACCGGCTCGGCGTGCTGCCGCGAACGGCCTCAACTTCCCTGGTTACAAGGGTCATTGCCTGGGTACGCGCGTCTCGGCGCCGCGCTGCCCCAAGGCACCCCAAGGGCCCCTGGGAGACGGCAGTTGCCCCCCAGCGGGGGCGACAACTCGCCCCAGATGGCACAATCTGTGCATGGACAACGACGGCCAACTCGAGCTCTATACGGCGGTCGCGGCCCAACTCAAGGAAGCGCACGCAAGGGTGCGCGCACTGCAAGTCCCGGAGGGCGTACGGATGGCGCTGACCCGGAAGCTGCTGGTCCTTACGGCCGCGGCCAAGCACGATCCCGCCGAAGCGGCCAGGCGTCTCGAGCGGTTCATGAGCGACCTCGACGAGGAGCGAATCCCCGAAGAGGAAGTCTGAAACGGCCGAGTCCGTTGCGGCACGAGGGTGATAAGCCCGTTTCGTGTTTGATTTGCGGTATATATCTGCCTAACGTGCGAAAAAGCTTGAACACTTTCGTTCTGGCGATGTCTCCGAAGGGGAAGACGTGAACAAGGCGCAGCTCGTAGAAGCGATTGCCGACAAGATGGGCGGCCGCCAGCAGGCCGCCGATGCTGTCGACGCGGTCCTGGACGCCATCGTCCGCGCGGTCGTCGGAGGCGACCGGGTCTCGGTCACCGGCTTCGGTTCGTTCGAGAAGGTCGAGCGTCCGGCCCGTTACGCCCGCAACCCTCAGACGGGCGAGCGGGTACGGGTCAAGAAGACCTCTGTGCCGCGCTTCCGTGCGGGTCAGGGCTTCAAGGACCTGGTGAGCGGGTCCAAGAAGCTCCCGCGCGGTGGTGAGGTCGCCGTCAAGAAGGCACCCAAGGGCAGCCTCACCGGGGGCGCCGCGGCCACGGTCAAGAAGGCGGCGGCCAAGAAGGTCACCGCCAAGAGGGCGGCGCCCGCGAAGAAGGTCACCGCGAAGAAGGTCACCGCCAAGAAGGCGGCACCCGCGAAGAAGGTCACCGCGAAGAAGACGACGGCCAAGAAGACCACCGCGGCCGCGAAGAAGGCCACCGCGAAGAAGACGACGGCCAAGAAGGCGGCGGCCAAGAAGGCCCCCGCGAAGAAGGCCCCGGCCAAGAAGTCCACCGCCCGGAAGACCACCGCCAAGAAGACCACCGCCCGCAGGTAGACGGGGCGCACGGGCACTCACGCGCCGGGCCGGGCTCCCATGGGGAGGCCGGCCCGCGGTGTGTCCGGCAGCGGGATCAGAAGGTGTGCAGGGTCACCAGCGTGATGCGCCGGGCGTCACCCTCGCCCTCGGTCTCGATCCGCACCCGCTGCCCAGGACGAAGCAGCCTGAGCCCGCCCGCGTCGAAGGCCGGTGCGTCGAAGGGGACGGGCGTGCCGTCGTCGAGCAGCACCTGGCCGGTGCGGGTCTCGGGATCGTAGGTGTACGCGGTCGCCTGCATGACGCAAGCCTATCGACCGCCACGGGAGCCTCTCGGCCGCCGGATCGCCCTCACGCCCGCCGCGGCGGGGAGCGGCGGACCCCTCTTCTCCGGCCTCCGTCCCGGACGCCCGGTGCACCGCGGTCCGGCCGCGGGCCTTTCCCCTCAGCCGGCGGGCCCGTCCGGGATGAGCAGCCGTGCCGCCATCGCCGCCGTGCGGGGCCCCACGCCCAGTGCCAGCGCCGCGCGCAGGTCGTCGCCGGTGTCCACGTCCTGGCGAACCGAGTCCACCGCGTCGAGCGCGAGCTGCCGCGCACCCGAGGCGCGGTGCCGCATCCGTGAATCCGGGCCGAACGCCGGCCGCAGTGCCCGGCCCGGAGCGGCGGCCAGCAGCGTCGTGCCGATTCCCGCGGCATCGGGCAGAAAAGCGCGCGGAAATGCGGCGGCCGCGTCCAGGACCCGCGCCAATTCCCCGGGGCGCAGCGCCGGAAGATCCGCGTTGAGCGCCGCCAGGGCGCAGCCGGGCCGGGCTCGCCGCACCCCCGCCTCCGCGTGTGTGAGGGCGGCGTTCAGGCCGTCCCCGGGCTCGTCCGCGACGATCCGCGCGCCCAGCGCCGCCAGCTCGCGCGCGGCGAGCGGGTCGTCCGTGACGACCGCCACATCGCGCACCGCCGCGCAGGCCAGCACCGCGGCCACCGTGTCCTGCGCGAAGGCGAGGGCGAGCCCCGGGCGCAGTCCGTCGGCCGCGGTGTCCGAGAGTCTGCTCTTCGCCCGCGCCAGGGCTTTCAGGGGTACGACCACAGTCCACTGCACGAGCGCTCCGTCCCTGTCTTGTCGCGTCCATTGTCACCCGGCCGCACCGGTGGCCCCCGGCGGCCCGCAGGGCGGGCGGCACGGCGGGAAGGCGGCCCGAGCCCCGTACAAGGGCGGTGGCGGGAGACGGGCGGGCGTACGGTGTTCTCGACAGACAGGCGGCCTGGGGCGACACTTGTGCGTCCCACAGCCAGTGCCAGGCCCCCGTGCCGGGTCCCTAGAGGAAGGTGTCCGCGTGCCCCGCCGCAGAATCGGCTTCTGGTACCGCTTCGCAGCGGTCCTCTGCAAACCGCCGTTGGTGGTTCTGCTCAAGAGGGACTGGCGCGGAATGGAGAACATTCCGGCCGACGGCGGATTTATCACGGCGGTGAACCACAATTCCCATGTGGACCCGTTCGGCTACGCGCACTATCAGTACAACACCGGGCGCGTTCCGCGATTCCTCGCCAAGGCCGGGCTTTTCAAGAAGGGGTTGGTCGGCGCCGTGATGCGCGGCACCGGGCAGATCCCCGTCTACCGGGAGAGCACGGACGCGCTCAGTGCCTTCCGCGCCGCGATCGACGCCGTGGAGCGCGGCGAGTGTGTCGCCTTCTACCCCGAGGGCACCCTCACCCGTGATCCGGCCGGCTGGCCGATGACCGGCAAGACCGGCGCCGCCCGCGTCGCCCTGCAGACCAGGTGCCCCGTGATCCCCGTCGCCCAGTGGGGCGCCAACGAACTGCTGCCTCCGTACGCCAAGAAGCCCCACCTCCTTCCGCGCAAGACGCACCACGTGCTCGCGGGCCCGCCCGTGGACCTCACGCGCTTCTACGACAAGGAGATGACTCCCGAGCTGCTGAAGGAGGTGACGGAGGCCATCATGGCCGCCATCACCCGCCAGCTGGAGGAGATCCGCGGCGAGAAGGCGCCCGAGAAGCCGTACGATCCGCGCGAGGTGCGCATCGAACAGCGCCGCAGGGCCGCCGAGCGGCACAGGCCGCGGCGCAAAGAGGGGGAGAACAAGTGAGCAAGCCGGTCAAGGCGGCCGTCTTCGGAACGGGATCCTGGGGAACGGCCTTCGGCATGGTGCTCGCCGACGCGGGGTGCGAGGTCGTCCTGTGGGCGCGCCGCGCGGAACTCGTCGAGGCCGTCAACTCCACCCGCACCAACCCGGACTACCTGCCGGGCGTCGAACTCCCCGAGAACCTGCGGGCCACCACGGACCCCGCCGAGGCCGCCCGCGACGCCGACTTCACGATACTCGCGATCCCCTCGCAGACCCTGCGCGGGAACCTCGCGGAATGGGCGCCGCTGCTCGCGCCCGACACCGTCCTCGTCTCCCTGATGAAGGGCATCGAACTCGGCTCCGCCATGCGGATGAGCGAGGTCGTCGAGGACGTCGCCAAGGTCGGCCCCGAACGCATCGCCGTCGTCACCGGGCCCAACCTGGCGCGGGAGATCGCCGCCCGCATGCCGGCGGCCGCCGTGGTCGCCTGCACCGACGAGGCCGTGGCCCGGCGGCTCCAGGCCGTCTGCCACACGCCGTACTTCCGGCCGTACACCAACACCGACGTGGTCGGCTGCGAACTCGGCGGCGCGGTCAAGAACGTCATCGGCCTGGCCGTCGGCATCGCGGACGGCATGGGCCTCGGGGACAACGCCAAGGGCTCGCTCATCACCCGCGGCCTCGCCGAGACCACCCGGCTCGGGCTCGCCATGGGCGCCGACCCGCTGACCTTCTCCGGGCTCGCGGGCCTGGGCGACCTGGTGGCCACCTGCTCCTCGCCCCTGTCGCGCAACCACACCTTCGGCACCAACCTCGGCAGGGGCATGACCCTGGAGGAGACCATCGCGGTCACCAAGCAGACCGCCGAGGGCGTCAAGTCCTGTGAGTCCGTGCTGGATCTGGCCCGCCGGCACGGGGTCGACATGCCCATCACGGAGACGGTCGTCGGCATCGTCCATGAGGGAAAGCCGCCGGTGGTCGCGCTCAAGGAGCTCATGTCGCGCAGCGCGAAACCCGAACGACGCTGAGCCACGCCGGGCCCCGTTCCCGGCTCGTTCGCCTCCGGGGCGTCCCTTCGGCCCACTCACGGAGACGGACGCTGTCTCAGGGCTCTGCCACCGGGTACGCTCAACGCGATATGAGCAGCGAGAACCTCCCCAAGAGCCCCGAGCAGCCGCCTCGCAGGCCCCGCGTTGCCGTTGTCTTCGGCGGCCGCAGCTCCGAACACGGGATCTCCGTGGTCACCGCCGGCGCGGTGCTGCGCGCCATCGACCGGACGAAGTACGACGTCCTGCCGATCGGGATCACCCAGGACGGCCGTTGGGCGCTCACCGCCGACGAACCGGACCGCATGGCGATCACCGAGCGCCGTACGCCCAGCGTCGAGGACCTGGCCGAGTCGCAGGAGGGCGGAGTGGTCCTGCCGGTCGACCCGTCGAGCCGCGAAGTCGTCTACGGCGAGCCCGGTTCGGTGCCCAAGGCGCTGGGTGAGGTCGACGTCGTCTTCCCGATGCTGCACGGCCCGTACGGCGAGGACGGCACCCTGCAGGGGCTCCTGGAGCTGTCCGGCGTCCCGTACGTGGGTTCGGGTGTGCTCGCCTCGGCCGTGGGCCAGGACAAGGAGTACATGAAGCACGTGTTCACCTCGTTCGGGCTCAGGGTCGGGCCCTACGTGGTGATCCGGCCGCGCGAGTGGCAGCGCGACGAGTCCGCCGCCCGCAAGAAGATCGTCGACTTCGCGGGCGAGCACGGCTGGCCGCTGTTCGTGAAGCCCGCCCGCGCCGGGTCGTCGATCGGCATCACCAAGGTCGACGGTCTGGCGGATCTGGACGAGGCGATCGCGGAGGCCCAGCGGCACGACCCGAAGATCCTGGTGGAGGCCGCGGTGCGCGGCCGCGAGATCGAGTGCGGCGTCCTGGAGTTCGAGGACGGGCCGCGCGCCTCGGTGCCCGCCGAGATCCCGCCGCCGGACGCGCACGCGTACTACGACTTCGAGGCCAAGTACATCGACTCCACCCCCGGCATCGTGCCCGCCCCGCTGACCGAGGAGCAGACCGCCGAGGTCCAGCGGCTCGCGGTGGGGGCGTTCGAGGCCGCCTCCTGCGAGGGACTGGTGCGCGCGGACTTCTTCCTCACCGAGGACGGCGAGTTCGTGATCAACGAGATCAACACGATGCCCGGGTTCACCCCGATCTCGATGTACCCGCAGATGTGGCAGGCGAGCGGGATCGGCTACCAGGAACTGGTGGACCGCCTGATCCAGGCGGCGCTGAACCGCTCGACGGGCCTGCGCTGAAGCGCGTCCCCCTCAGAAGGCGATCCCCTCGGGGATCGCCTTCTTGACGGGACCGGCGAGGTCGGTCAGCGGGGCCAGCCCGTCGCCGGTGCGTTCCTCGGGGAGGGTCACCTCGACATAGGCCCTGCGCAGGGTCGTGGTGAAGCGGAACGAGCCGTCGTCCCGCTTCTGCAGCAGCCAGCCGACGCCGTTCACCTCCACGCCGTCCGCCTCCGGGTCTCTCATCTCCGGGGGTCTCGCCACTCCGCAACGCAGTATGATCGCCGGGCTTCCCCAGCCCGCAGTGAGCGCGGACCGGGGCTCGGGATCGTTCCGCTTGAGGCCGTCCACCTTCCGCGGCAGCACCTTGTCCAGGTTCCGGCACAGCTTCGTGACCTTCGCGTCCGGGGTGGGAACCGCGGCCGAGGGGCTGTCGTCGCTTGAGGAGCAGCCCGCCGCCGCGATCAGCAGAGCGAGGGCGGGCAGTCCATGGAGCCGGCGGCGGAAAGAAGTCACCGGCCAAGGGTAGACGGGGGCTACAGGTGCACCACCGGGCAGGTCAGGGTGCGGGTGATGCCGTCCACTTGCTGGACTTTCGCCACCACCATCCGGCCGAGTTCGTCGACGGTCTCGGACTGGGCGCGCACGATGACGTCGTACGGACCCGTCACGTCCTCGGCCTGGATGACCCCAGGGATCTTGCTGATCGTCTCGGCGACGGTCGACGCCTTGCCGACCTCCGTCTGGATCAGGATGTACGCCTGTACCACGGAACCTCCAGGGCGGCCACGAGGATCATGGGGGGAGAAGGGACGCCACGGTATCGCGCCGCCGCTCGCCAGGGGGAGACCCGCGGGGGCTGTGGCGTGATCGCCGGGGAACACCGGCGACACAAGTTGACGGTCGACTCGACCGTATCCACCACGATGACGGCTCGCGACCGGGCCCGGCAGGCAAGAGAAGGGGACCTACGACGATGAAGGGCACCGTGGGCGAGCTCGGCGAGTTCGGGCTCATCAGGGAGCTCACCTCCCGGCTCACCACCACCCCGGCGGTCCGGGTCGGGCCCGGCGACGACGCCGCGGTGGTGGCCGCGCCCGACCGCAGGGTGGTGGCGAGCACCGACATCCTTCTGGAGGGCCGGCACTTCCGCCGCGACTGGTCCACGGCGTACGACGTCGGGCGCAAGGCGGCCGCGCAGAACCTCGCGGACATCGCGGCGATGGGCGCCGTGCCGACCGCGCTGCTGCTCGGTCTCGTCGTTCCCGCCGAACTGCCCGCCACCTGGCCCACCGAGCTGATGGACGGCCTGCGCGACGAGTGCCAGGTCGCGGGCGCGGCGGTGGTCGGCGGCGACGTGGTGCGCGGCGACACCATCATGATCTCGATCACCGCGCTCGGGGATCTGCGCAACCACGAGCCGGTCACCCGCGCCGGAGCCCAGCCCGGCGACGTCGTCGCGGTGACCGGCTGGCTGGGCTGGTCCGCGGCCGGGCACGCGGTGCTCTCCCGGGGCTTCCGCTCGCCGCGCGCCTTCGTCGAGGCGCACCGGCGCCCCGAGCCGCCCTACCACGCGGGTCCGGCCGCCGCCGGCCTCGGCGCGACCGCGATGTGCGACGTCAGCGACGGCCTCATCGCCGACCTCGGGCACATCGCGGAGGCGAGCAAGGTACGGATCGACATCCGCTCCGGCGCCATCGACATCCCGTCCCAGATGAACGACATCGGGCAGGCCGTGGGTGTCGACCCCATCCAGTGGGTGCTGACGGGCGGCGAGGACCATGCGATCGTGGCGACCTTCCCGCCGGACGTGAAGCTGCCCGCCCGCTGGAAGGTGATCGGCGAGGTGCTCAACCCGTCGGCGCTGCCCCAGGTGACGGTCGACGGGGCGCCGTGGACCAGCAGGGGCGGCTGGGACCACTTCGCGGACATCGAGTCGTAGGGGCCCGTGGCGCGGCCGCGGGCGGGGGTGCCTCCCGGCGGGAGCAGGGAGGCACCCACCACCGTTCCGGGGCGCGGCCGGGCGGGGCGCGGTCGGGCGGCGCCGCGCGGGCACAGCAAAAAGCCGGCCCACGTCCGTGGACCGGCTCAGTGCGGCGAACCAGCGGGCCGCGCGCCGCCTTGCGTCAGCGCGAGACCTTGCCGGCCTTGATGCACGAGGTGCAGGCGTTCACGCGCTTCGGCGTCCCGCCCACCACGGTACGCACACGCTGGATGTTCGGGTTCCAGCGGCGGGACGTACGGCGGTGCGAGTGCGAGATGTTGTTGCCGAAGCCCGGCCCCTTGCCGCAGACGTCGCAGTTGGCAGCCACGGGTCACTCCAAAGACTTCAGATGCACTTACGGTTGATCCCGGCACGCCGGGATCGAGATCGTGGGATCTGAGTGGCGCTGCCGGGGGGAAGGCCCGATCTGGATCGGGCAACCGGAGCAGCATACAACGGCTGCGCCCGTGGAACGAAACTACCACGGTCGACCGGGCCCCCGCTCCGGCCCTCGGGGGCGGCCCGCCCCGTCACATCGTGCCGGGCCCCGTCAGGCCCTCTTCCGGTACGGAGCCCTTCTGGGTCTACGCTGCTCCACGTCCAGCAGCTCGAGGAGGCGCAGGTGGCGCAGGTGCCGCAGCCATTGGATGCTCTCGCGGTGCGCACCTGGTGCGGTCTCGCGCTCCAGGCGCTGGGGCGGGCCCGGGAGGAGATCGACGCGATCAACGTCTATCCCGTGGCCGACGGGGACACCGGCACGAACCTCTATCTGACCGTGGAGTCGGCCGCCGCGGCCGTCGAGGCGGTCTTCGCCGGGTACGAGACGGGCGCCGCGGGTGCGGTGCGGCGCCCGACGCTGGCCGACGCCGTGCGGGCCATGGCGCACGGCGCGCTCATCGGGGCCCGCGGAAACTCCGGGACGATCCTCGCGCAGCTGCTGCGCGGCATGGCACAGGTGCTCTCCGCCGACGGCGAGAGCGCACCCGGCGGCGCACAGGGCCTGCGGCTCGCCCTCCGGCGGGCCGCCGACTCCGCGCGGGAGGCCGTCGCGCACCCCGTGGAGGGCACCGTGCTGAGCGTCGCCTCCGCCGCAGCCGACGCGGTCACCGGCGCCGAGGGCGACTGTGGGTCGGTCGCGAGGGCGGCCTACGAGGGGGCGCGCGCGGCCCTCGCGGCGACCCCCGGGCAGCTGCCGGTCCTCAAGCGCGCCGGTGTGGTCGACGCGGGCGGCCAGGGGCTGGTGGCCGTGCTGGCGGCCCTGGTGGAGACGCTCACGGGGGAGGCGCCGCACGCCCGCGAGGGGTCGATGCGGCACGTCCACGCGCGCGTGGTCGCCTCGATCGCGGCCCAGGAGTGCGCGGACCTCCCCGGGGACGGGGGCGGCGGGCCCGCGTACGAGGTCGTCTATCTCCTGGAGGCCGACGACGCGGCCGTGGTGCGGCTGCGGGAGCGGCTCGACGCGCTCGGGGACTCGCTGGTCGTGGTCGGCGGTGACGGGCTGTGGAACGTCCATGTGCACGTCGACGACGCGGGCGCCGCCGTCGAGACGGGGGTGGAGGCCGGGCGGCCGTACCGGATCCGGATCACGCACTTCGCCGCCGGGGACGTGCACACCTCAGGCGCCGTGCGGCCGCCGCGGGAGCGGGTCCGGCGGGCGGTGGTGGCCGTGGTGCCGGGGGAGGGACTGGCCGGGCTGTACCAGGAGGCCGGGGCGACGACCGTGCTCGCCCGGCCCGGGGAGCCGCCGGCGAGCGGGGAACTGGTGGAGGCGGTGCGGCGGGCGCACGCGCGCGAGGTGGTGCTGCTGCCGAACCACGCGGACCTGCATCACACCGCGGCCGCCGCGGCCGAGCAGGCGCGCGCCGAGGGCGTCCGGATGGCACTGATCCCGACGCGGGCCGCGGTGCAGGGGATCGCGGCGCTGGCCGTGCACGAGCCGGAGCGGCGCTTCGACGAGGACGTCGTGGCGATGACGTCGGCGGCGGGGGCCACGCGGTACGCCGAGGTGGCCGTCGCGGAGCGCCAGTCCTGGACGACGGCCGGCATCTGCCAGGCCGGCGACGTGCTCGGCCTGATCGACGGCGACGTCGCGGTCATCGGCTCCGACGTCACGGCGACGGCCGAGGCGGTCCTGGACCGCATGCTGGCGGCGGGCGGCGAGATGGTCACCCTCGTCCTGGGCGACGGCGCCCCGGAGTCGGCCGCGGCGCGGCTGGAGGCCCGGGTGCGCGAGGCGTACCTGGCGGTCGACACGGTGGTGTACCGGGGCGGCCGCCAGGGGGCGCTGCTGCTGATCGGCGTCGAGTGAGGCCCGCCGGAGGCCGGTGAAGCGGGGCCGGAGGGAAGCGGAAGCCGGGTGGCGGCGAGGGGGGCCGGAGGGAAGCGGAAGCCGGGTGGCGGCGAGGGGAGCCGGAGGACGCGGCACCGTCCGCTCGCCGCCGAGGGCACCCGGCCCGGACCTCACTCCTCCCGGTGGGCCGCCATCAGCTCCAGCATCCGCTCCGCCTCCGCCCGCCGCGCCCGCGCCGTCTCCGCGTCGCCGTCGGCCTCCGCGTCGCCGTCGGCCTCCGCGTCCTCGTAGGCGGACAGCACCGCACGCGCGCGTGCCGACGCCGCGTCCGGGCGCCGAAGGTCGGCCTCCAGCCAGCCCGCCGCCAGTTCCGCGCCCGTACGGGCGTCACGCGCGCCCGGGCCGGCGGACTCGAAGGCCGCGATCGCCTCCGTGAGATGCCTCAGTGCCTCGTCGAAGGCCGTCCGCATCGTCTCCTCGTCCGCGTCCTCACCGGCCGAGCGGGCGATCAGGTCGCCGAACTGGCGGTGGGTGTGCCCGAGTTCCGTGAGCAGGCCGTCGCGGGCGCCGTCGTCCGCCGCGGACGCCGCCGCCGAGACGCACTCCTGTGCGGCCTGCGCCATCAGCTCCCGCGCCGCCTCCAGACCCGCCTCCCCGCGCGCCGCGAGCCACGCACGGGCGCGCAGGGCGCGTACCAGGCCGTGGGTGTTGCCCAGCTCCCGCCACAGGTCGCCGGCGCGCGCGTACGCCCGCTCCGCCTCCGCGGGCAGCTCCGCGCGGCCCAGCGCCTCGGCGGCCAGGTGGGCGAGCATCGCGTGATCGCGCTGCTCCGGCCAGTGCCGGGCGATCTCCGCGGCCCTGAGCCACCGCTCGGCCGCCGCCCGGTGTTCGCCCAGCTCCGTGTGGCAGTCGCCGAGCCACCACTGCGTCTGCACGACGGCCCCGTCACCGTGCGTCTCGGCCGTCAGATCGGGCAGCGCCGACTCCAGTACCTCGGCCGCCTCCGCGAAGCAGCCCTGCCGGAGCAGGAATCCGCCCAGCTGATACCGCGCCCACGCGCCCAGCGTCGGACCCTCGCCCGCCTCGTCGGCCCAGTGCGCGGCCTCCAGGGCGTGCTCGGCGGCCTCCGGGAACTCCCCCGAAGCCCCCAGCACCTCCGCCAGCTGGAGGTGCAGCTGCGCCTGTCCGAGCGGCTCCAGATGCTCCCGGCCGTGCTCCAGCGCCGCGCGGGCCGCCCGCTCGGCCCCCTCCGCGTCGCCGAGCTGCCGCGCGAGCCCGGCCAGCCGCGCCTCGTGCTCCACCGCGAACCACGGCAGGCCCGCCGCCACGTACTCCTCGGCCGCCCGCGCCAGCAGCTCCGCGCCCGCCTCGGCGTCCCCGGCGCGCCCCGCGAGCTCCCCGAGCATGGCCTTCGCCTCGGCGGCCCGGGACGCGAGGCGCACATCGCAGGTGTGCGGCTCGGCGAACGCCAGCAGCTCCCGCACGGCCTCCTCGGCGGCCTGAGCGACGCTCTCGTCCTCCCGCAGCCGGTGCATCAGGATGCGGGCCCGCCCGACGAGCACGGACGCCGTCGGCCGTACCTCCGTCGCGCCCTCCTCGAAGAGCGCGAGCACCCGCTCGCGCAGCCCGGCGACGGTCTCCGGCCCATCGTCGGCCTCACCCGTCAGGGCGCGGACGAACGTGGCACGCGCGCGTGCCGCGAGCGCCTCGCCGGGGTCGCCCGCCGCCTCGTACAACCCGGCCGCGCGGTCGAAGAGCGCGGCGCCCTCGGGGCCGCGGCTCAGCGCCTCGTGGTCGGCCAGGTCCGCCTGGTCGCGGGGGGCCAGCTCCGTGCCCTCCGCGGCCGCGGCCCGCGCCACCGCGGCCCACGCGTCCATGGACGCCGGGTGCAGGGCGTCCGACAGGCGCCGGGCCTCGGCGAGCAGTTCCACGAGGCCGCGCTCCGGGGCGGGCGCGGCCGGCGCCGGCGCCGCCACGGGCGCCGCCCGCACCACGCGCACGCCCAGCGGCAGCCGGTCCACCAGCGGGCGGCGGTCCATCCGCTCCCGGGTGCGCTCACTGACGTACGAGGTGCCGTTGCGCGCGTCGAAGCGGGCGGCGAGCGACAGCGCCTCACCGCGCGCGTGGGCGGCCAGCTCCCGGGCGGTCCACTCCCGGCCCGCCGGCCCCGGCACCGTGCGCTCCCCGAGCCCCCGCTCGACCAGCCGCCCCATCAGCAGCGCCACCACGGCCAGGAAGTCCAGCTTGCTGCGCGGCTCCCCGGAGTCCGTGAAGTACGCCGGACGCTCGGCCAGCAGTTCGAGCCCGCGCGCCTCGTTGCCGGTCAGCGCGCAGAACTCCACATGGTCGGCGTACGAGCCGCGCATGCTCTCCATGGCCCGCACGAGCCGGAAGCCGCGCAGGTGGTGTGCCCGCGCCTCGTCCGGGCGGTCCAGGCGCAGCAGCGGCAGCAGGGAGGAGGCCAGCACGGCGTGCGGTTCGTGCGCGCAGACGTACTCGCCCTCCAGAACGGGCCGCCACAGCTCCAGCGCCCGCTCGTCCTCGCCCCTGCGCGTCTGCCACCAGCCCTGGTCGTGCAGCTCGCACGCGTGGCAGTCGGCCATCTCGTCACGGTCGGCGGCCAGCCACGCCGCATAGGCCCGTTCCGCGCGCTCCAGGTCCCCGATGTGCGCGGCGACGCTGAACTCCGCGCTGCGCACGGCGCGTTCGGAGTGCCCGGCGAGCCGGTAGCGGTGCTCCATCTCGCCGAGCCACTTCTCGATGGAGGCGAGCGGGATGTGCGGCTGGCCCAGCATGCCCGCCGACATCCATTTGAAGACCCAGTGCAGCGAGTGCACCTCGTACTCGTCGAAGTCCTCCGGGCGCTCGTCCCACATGCGCAGCAGCCGCGCGAAGGGGACGAACATCTTGTCCTTCTCGGAGCTGTAGTTGTAGACCTTCAGCTGGTGTCCGAGCGCCTCGATCACGGCCAGCGGGATGTCCAGCTTCTCGGCCTCCACCAGCAGCTGCTCCGCACGCGCGTTGCGCGCCGGGCCCTCCGGCTGGTCGTAGTTGTCCGCCATCGCCCGGCGCAGCGACTCGAAGTCCATGACCTCGCTCATCGGGAACCGCCCTCCGGTGAGTTGGTGTGGGTGGCCCACTCGAGGAGGCCGATGAACGCCCGGTTCAGCAGCGCGGAGTCGGCGGGACGCAGCGGGCGCTGGGCCATCAGCAGCGCCTGCCCGTAGAGGGACTCCGTGGCGGTGCCGATCAGCTCCGGGTCCCCCAGCGCGCCGATCCTCCTGATCAGCGGATTGAGATGGTTGAGGACCAGGCGCGCACGGGGTGCGCTGCCCCGCAGGGAGCCCAGGATGCCGGCCCACAGGTCGTCGGCCTGCTCCTCCGCCTCGGCGCGGGCCTGCTCGTGGCGGGCCGCCCGGTCGTCCAGGTGCAGCGCCGGCACGGACAGGGGGTGGAAGGCGCGCAGGACCACATCGCAGCCCAGGGGGTCGAGCCGGGCGCGCGCGGCCCCGAGGAAGGCGGACAGGGCCAGTTCCTCGGCCGGGTCGACGGCGTCCAGATGCGCGGTCACGGTGTCCGCGTCCAGCTCCGCGACCACCGTCCCCGGGCGCACCGACGGCAGCGCCTCCACCAGCTCGCTGTCGTACGTGTAGCCGCCGTTGATGACGCCGACGCCCTGCGCGGACGCGATCGGGGCCACCTGCCGGTACTCCTCCACGGTCCGCGTGAAGTGCACGAGCGGGTGCCGCTGTGCGAACTCCTCCAGGGACAGCCGGCCGTCCGTCGTCTCGAAGGGGAGCCACGGCAGCATCGTGCGCAGCATCTCCTTGTCGTGCCGCGCGAGCGACTTCACCCCCAGGTGGTGCACGGACAGGAAGGCGGCGAGGCGCTCGGGGTCGCCGGCCGCGAGCCCGGTCAGCCACGACCGGATGCGCTCGCCGAGGGCCTCCCGCACGGCCGTCAGGGTCTCGTCCTCGTACAGCGACTCGCGGGAGGCCGTGGGCCGCAGGCTGTCCGTGTCGAGCACACAGCGTACGAAGAACGCCCAGTCGGGCAGCAGCTGTTCGGCCCGCTCGGTCAGCAGCATGCCCTTCAGGTGCACGCGGTGGCTGGCCCGCTGTGCCGGGCTGACCGCGCTGGGCAGCACATGGGCCACGCCCCGGATCCCGGCGAGCGGTACGTCCAGGTCGATGGTGTCCAGCGGGGTGAAGCCGAACAGGTCGTGGCAGTGACGGGCCAGGGCCACCCTGCGGGTGGCGGGGGAGGGGTACGCGCGGTCCCAGGGTGCCGGCAGGTCCGTGACCGGCTCGTCGCCGACCCGGACGTCGTACGGCAGCAGCGACCCGAAGTCCCGTGCCAGGGACCGCACCCGGTCCGCGGAGAGCCAGTCGGCGGCGCCCGGACGCGCCGCCAGGTGCACGGTGGTCCCGGGTTCGGGCCGGGCGTCGTGCGGCAGGGTCCGCACGACGTACGACCCGTCGTCGGAGGCCGTCCACTCCACGGGCGCCGCGTCGGGCGTGCGGGCGCTGCGGCTGACGACCCGGATGCGCTCGGCGACGACGAAACACGCCAGCAGACCGATGCCGAACTGCCCCAGGAAGTCGGAGCGGACCTCCTGCAGCCCGTCCGCCCGCTTGGAACTGCGCCCGATGGTGGCGAGGAGGCTGTGCACGTCCGACTCGGTGAGCCCGATGCCGGAGTCCTCGACACGGAGGGTGCCGCCCTCGGCGTACAGCCGGACCGTGGCGGGCGCGTCCGGCTGCCGGGCCCGGCGGGCGGTGATCGCGTCCACGGCGTTCTGCAGCAGCTCGCGCAGATAGACCTTGGGACTGGAGTAGAGGTGATGGGACAGCAGGTCCACCAGACCGCGCAGGTCGACCTGAAACGTATGAGGTGAGTGAGGTGACTGAGGTGACTGAGGTGCCTGTGATGACTGTGAGGTCTGGGAGTCCATCGTCACGGCGCCGCGGATGGGGGAGGTCGACGGCGCGGGGTCGGGCGGTCCCGGTGGGGCGGTGACCGCGGGGCGAGCCGGGAAGTGGGTCATCCTAGGCCGCGAGCCATCCCGCTGACCAGCGGATTCGCAAGACGTATACGGCATTGTCGGTGGCGTGGTGTGCAATGGATCTCGTGCCCGCACTGGAAGAACCGCTGAAGAAGGTGCTCGGCCCCGCCACCGCGAAGGTGATGGCCGAGCATCTCGGCCTGCACACCGTCTCGGACCTGCTCCACCACTACCCGCGCCGGTACGAGGAGCGCGGCCAGCTCACCCACCTCGCCGACCTCCCCATGGACGAGCACGTCACGGTGGTCGCCCAGGTCGCCGACGCCCGTCTGCACACCTTCGCCTCGGCCAAGGCGCCGCGCGGCAAGGGGCAGCGACTGGAGGTCACCATCACCGACGGCAGCGGCCGCCTCCAGCTGGTCTTCTTCGGCAACGGCGTGCACAAACCGCACAAGGAGCTCCTGCCGGGCACCCGCGCCCTGTTCGCGGGCAAGGTCTCCGTCTTCAACCGCAGGCTCCAGCTCGCCCACCCGGCGTACGAGCTGCTGCGCGGCGACGACGTCGCCGAGACGGTGGACAGCTGGGCCGGCGCCCTGATCCCCCTCTACCCGGCCACCGCCAAGCTGGAGTCCTGGAAGATCGCCAAGGCCGTGCAGACGGTGCTGCCGAGCGCCCGGGAGGCGATCGACCCGCTGCCGGACTCCCTCCGCGACGGCCGGGGCCTGGTCTCCCTCCCCGAGGCCCTCCTCAAGATCCACCGCCCCCACACGAAGGCGGACATCGCCGACGCCCGCGCCCGCCTGAAGTGGGACGAGGCATTCGTCCTCCAGGTCGCCCTCGCCCGCCGCCGCCACGCCGACGCCCAGCTCCCGGCCGTCGCCCGCGTCCCCGCCCGGGACGGCCTGCTCGCGGCCTTCGACGCGAAGCTCCCCTTCACGCTCACGGAGGGCCAGCGGAAGGTCTCGAAGGAGATCTTCGACGACCTGGCGACCCAGCACCCCATGCACCGGCTGCTCCAGGGGGAGGTCGGCTCGGGCAAGACCCTGGTGGCCCTGCGCGCCATGCTCGCCGTCGTCGACGCGGGCGGGCAGGCCGCGATGCTCGCGCCCACCGAGGTGCTCGCCCAGCAGCACCACCGCTCGATCGTCGAGATGATGGGGGAGCTCGCCGAGGGTGGCCTGCTCGGCGGGGCCGAGCAGGCCACCAGGGTCGTGCTGCTCACGGGCTCCATGGGGG
This sequence comes from Streptomyces sp. PSU-S4-23, assembly GCF_055632315.1. NCBI lineage: Bacteria > Bacillati > Actinomycetota > Actinomycetes > Kitasatosporales > Streptomycetaceae > Streptomyces > Streptomyces sp. PSU-S4-23. Next base: position 6,282,559 of record NZ_JBVMUU010000002.1, read on the forward strand.
CGGCCGCGCGACGGCAGGCACTGCTCGACCTCGTCACCGCGGAGGCCGGGATCGTGATCGGCACGCACGCGCTGATCGAGGACAAGGTGCAGTTCCACGACCTCGGCCTCGTCGTGGTGGACGAGCAGCACCGGTTCGGGGTGGAGCAGCGGGACGCGCTGCGCGGCAAGGGGAAGCAGCCGCCCCATCTGCTGGTGATGACCGCCACGCCCATTCCGCGGACCGTCGCCATGACCGTCTTCGGCGACCTGGAGACCTCCGTCCTCGACCAGCTCCCGGCCGGGCGCTCGCCGATCGCCAGCCATGTGGTGCCGGCGGCCGACAAGCCGCACTTCCTGGCACGCGCGTGGGAGCGGGTGCGCGAGGAGGTCGCCGGCGGCCACCAGGCGTATGTCGTCTGCCCCCGCATCGGCGACGACATCGACGAACCCGGCGCCCCCGGGCAGGCCGGGAAGCAGCCCGAGGACGAGGCGGAGAAGCGGCCCCCGCTCGCCGTGCTCGACGTGGCCGACCAGCTCGCCACGGGCCCCCTGCGGGGGCTGCGGGTCGAGGTGCTGCACGGGCGCATGCCGCCCGACGACAAGGACGCGGTGATGCGCCGCTTCGCCGCCGGTGACACGGACGTCCTGGTCGCTACGACGGTCATCGAGGTCGGCGTGAACGTCCCGAACGCCACGGTCATGGTCATCATGGACGCCGACCGCTTCGGCGTCTCGCAGCTGCACCAGCTGCGCGGCCGCGTCGGCCGGGGCTCGGCACCCGGGCTGTGCCTCCTGGTCACCGAGATGCCCGGGGCGAGCGCGGCCCGCCGGCGGCTGGACGCCGTGGCCTCCACCCTCGACGGCTTCGAGCTCTCCCGTCTCGACCTGGAGGAGCGCCGCGAGGGCGACGTGCTCGGGCAGGCGCAGTCCGGCGCCCGCTCCTCACTGCGCATGCTCGCCGTCATCGACGACGAGGAGATCATCGCCGAGGCACGCCGGGAGGCCACCGCGGTGGTCGACGGCGACCCGGACCTGCGGCGGCTGCCCGGCCTGCGCACGGCCCTGGAGGCACTCCTGGACGAGGAGCGGGAGCGCTACCTGGACAAGGGCTGATCCCGGCCCGTCCGGGCGGGCGGGCTGCCGTGCACGGCTGAGACACTGGAGAAGTCACCGCCCACGCACACCGACAAGGACCGCAGAGATGACCCGCGTGATCGCCGGCCGGGCCGGCGGACGCCGCCTGGCCGTACCGCCGGGGAACGGCACCCGTCCCACCTCCGACCGGGCGCGCGAGGGCCTCTTCTCCACCTGGCAGTCCCTCCTCGGCGGCCCCCTGGACGGCGAGCGCGTGCTCGACCTGTACGCCGGCTCGGGCGCGGTCGGCCTGGAGGCGCTCTCCCGCGGCGCCGGCCACACCCTCCTCGTCGAGGCCGACGCCCGGGCCGCCCGCACCGTCCGCGAGAACGTCAGGGCACTGGGCCTGCCCGGGGCCGAGGTGAGAGCGGGCAGGGCGGAACAGATCATCCGCACGCCGGCGCCGCAGCGGCCGTACGACCTCGTCTTCCTGGACCCGCCGTACGCCGTCTCCGACGACGATCTTCGCGAGATTCTGCTCACACTCCGCACGGGAGGCTGGCTCGCGGCCGATGCCCTCGTCACCGTGGAGCGCAGCACCAGAGGCGGAGAATTCCGGTGGCCGGACGGCTTCGACGCGATCCGGGCCCGTCGCTACGGCGAAGGAACCTTTTGGTACGGTCGCGCCGCCTCTACGTGCGAAGACGCACGATGACCGGACCGGAGAGCGAGGGATCACAAGTGCGCCGCGCCGTATGCCCCGGGTCGTTCGACCCGATCACCAATGGACACCTCGACATCATCGCCCGTGCTTCGAAGCTGTACGACGAGGTGTACGTGGCGGTGATGATCAACAAGTCCAAGAAGGGCCTGCTGGAGATCGACGAGCGGCTCGATCTCATCCGCCAGGTCACCGCCGAGTTCGGGAACGTCCAGGTGGAGGCGTTCCACGGTCTCCTGGTCGACTTCTGCAAGCAGCGCGACATCCCCGCCATCGTCAAGGGGCTGCGCGCCGTCAGCGACTTCGACTACGAGCTGCAGATGGCCCAGATGAACAACGGTCTCTCCGGTGTGGAGACCCTCTTCGTCCCCACCAACCCCACCTACAGCTTCCTGTCCTCCTCGCTCGTCAAGGAGGTCGCGGCCTGGGGCGGGGACGTCTCCCATCTGGTGCCGCCGGTCGTCCTGGAGGCGCTCACCAGGCGGCTCAGGCAGGACTGAGCTCTTCCGCGGGGGCACCCCCCCCGGATCTGACAGGCCGTCATCCGGTGTCGGGTGGGGCGGGAGTGGTCGTACAGTCGATCCGTCCGTCTCCAACACAGCTGTAGAGAGTGGCGAGCACACGGTGGACGTGCAGAAGAAGCTCGACGAGATCGTCGCGATGGTCTCCAGCGCCCGGTCCATGCCCATGTCGGCCTCGTGCGTGGTCAACCGCGCCGAGCTGCTCTCGATGCTCGAAGAGGTGCGCGCGGCGCTGCCCGACTCCCTGGCCCAGGCCCAGGAGCTGATCGGCGACCGCGAGCAGATGGTCGAGCGGGCCCGCCAGGAGGCCGAGCGGATCATCGAGCACGCGCACGCCGAGCGCGGCTCCCTGATCTCCGACACGGAGGTCGCCCGCCGCTCCCAGAACGAGGCCGACCGCATCCTCGCCGAGGCCCGCCAGGAGGCGGAGGAGGTCCGCGCGGAGGCCGACGACTACGTCGACTCCAAGCTCGCCAACTTCGAGGTCGTCCTCACCAAGACCCTCGGCTCGGTCGGCCGGGGCCGGGAGAAGCTCCTCGGCACCGGTCCCGGCCTCGACGAGCACGGCTACGAGGACGAGGACGCCCCCGAGCGCAGCCACGACCCCGAGACGCTGCGCCGCGACGCCGACGCGTACGTGGACGCCAAGCTCGGTGCCTTCGAGGCCGTCCTCGCCAAGACGCTGGAGGCCGTCGGCAAGGGCCGCCAGAAGCTGCACGGCCGGATCGCCACCGACGACCTGGGTGCCCTCGCCGACGACACCTCGACCGTGCGGCACTCCAGCGACGCCGACTACCTCGCCGATCTCGCGGCGCTCTCCGACACCCCGGACCGGACCCCGGCGCCGCCGGCCCAGGCCCCCGTGATCCCGGCCCAGCAGAGCCAGCCCGCCTACGCCCAGCAGCAGGACCCGTACGGCTACCAGCAGCAGGCCGACCCGTACGGCTACCAGCAGACGTACGCCCAGCAGGACGCGTACGGCTACCAGCAGGCCGATCCCTACGCCGCCGCCTACCCGCAGGCGCAGGGGTACGACCAGCAGGACGCGTACGACCAGCAGGACGCGTACGACCGGCAGGACGCCTACGGCCAGTCCCAGGGCCGCCAGGGCTACGACCAGGGCAACGCCCTCGACGAGACCAGCCTCTTCGACACCAGCATGATCAGCGCCGAGCAGTTGCGGGCGTACGAACAGGGACGCGGCGGTCACTGAGCGTCCCGGATCCTCCGCCCGGGACGTCCCGGCGCACCGGATTGGGCCCACAGCGAAAGGTCCAGTATCCTGGCTCTTCGGTCGCGCATGCCCCGACGCCGGTTTCGTCGGCATCCGCGATCGACGCTGCCCGTACCCCACGGGTGCACCGGGATCCCCGGTGCCGGGCCGCACCTCCCCATGAGCCCCGAAGACCGAAAGCAGGAACGGCCCTGAACGCCCGCCTCGACCACCGCAACCCCCTCGTGTTCGACACGCACGAGCTGGGTCGGCGTCCTGGTGCGCTGCAGCGCCTGACCCGCACGGTCGACGCCCCGAAGGACTTCGGGATCCACGGGGTGGTCGGAGTGCCGGAAGGCGCCCCGGTCGAGCTGGAGCTCCGGCTCGAGTCGGTCATGGAAGGGGTGCTCGTCACGGGCACCGCCCGTGCCACGGCCGAGGGGGAGTGCGTAAGGTGTCTGGAGCCGCTGGAGCTGGAGCTCGACGCGGACTTCCAGGAGATGTTCTCGTACCCTGACGCCGACGACCGGGGCCGTGATATCACGGGCCCCGACAAGAACGCCGTCGACGCCGAGGACGACGAGGACAGGCTCTTCCTCGAGGACGGCCTGTTCGACCTCGAACCCGTGCTGCGCGATGCGGTGGTGCTCGCACTGCCGATGCAGCCGGTGTGCCGGGAGGACTGCCCGGGCCTGTGCTCCGAGTGCGGAGCGCGGCTCGCGGACGACCCGGACCACCACCACGACGCCGTCGACATCCGTTGGGCGGCACTGCAGGGACTCGCCGCTTCACTCGAAGCCGGCGATAAGGACGAGATGAGCGGCGCCGAAGCGGGCGTCGACGAGAAGCAGGAGAAGTAGCCGTGGCTGTTCCGAAGCGGAAGATGTCGCGCAGCAACACGCGCCACCGCCGGTCGCAGTGGAAGGCTGCGGTCCCCACCCTGGTTGCGTGCGAGCGCTGCCACGAGCCCAAGCTGCAGCACATCGCGTGCCCCTCGTGCGGCACCTACAACAAGCGCCAGGTCCTCGAGGTCTGAACGGCTGGTGAGAGGTCTGATGTCTGACGCCAAGAACGGTCCCCGCCGCAGCGGGGGTGGTCCGGCGGACAACTCGGCCTCGTCCCACACGCTTCTGGAAGGGCGGCTCGGCTACAAGGTCGAGTCCGCCCTTCTGGTGCGTGCGCTGACCCACCGTTCGTACGCGTACGAGAACGGCGGTCTGCCGACGAACGAGCGACTGGAGTTCCTCGGGGACTCCGTGCTGGGCCTCGTCGTCACCGACACGCTGTACCGCACCCACCCCGACCTGCCCGAGGGCCAGCTGGCCAAGCTGCGGGCCGCGGTGGTCAACTCTCGTGCGCTGGCGGAGGTGGGCCGGGGGCTCGACCTCGGCTCCTTCATCCGGCTCGGCCGGGGCGAGGAGGGCACGGGCGGCCGGGACAAGGCGTCCATCCTCGCCGACACCCTCGAAGCGGTGATCGGCGCGGTCTATCTCGACCAGGGTCTGGACTCGGCGGCGGAGCTGGTGCACCGCCTGTTCGACCCGCTGATCGAGAAGTCCTCGAATCTCGGGGCCGGCCTGGACTGGAAGACCAGTCTCCAGGAGCTGACCGCGACCGAGGGGCTCGGCGTGCCCGAGTACCTGGTCACGGAGGCCGGCCCGGACCACGAGAAGACCTTTACTGCTGCCGCCCGCGTCGGAGGCGTCTCGTACGGCACCGGCACCGGCCGCAGCAAGAAGGAGGCGGAGCAGCAGGCCGCGGAGGCCGCCTGGCGCTCCATCCGCGCCGCCGCGGACGAGCGTGTGAAGGCGGCGGCCGCGGCAGACGGTTCCCCCGGCGAGGGCAGCGGCACGACCGTGGCCCCGGCGAGCGGCACCGCCACGGCCTGACCCTCCTCACGGACCCCGCCCGGCGAACGCGCCGCGGCGGGGTACGTCGTCCCCGGATCACCCCGCGAAGGAGCCCTGTGCCCGAGCTGCCCGAGGTCGAAGTCGTGCGGCGTGGCCTGGAGCGCTGGGTCGCCCACCGGACCGTGGCCCACGTCGAGGTGCTGCACGCGCGCGCCGTGCGCCGGCACCTCGCGGGCGGCGAGGATTTCGCACACCGGCTGACGGGGCAGCGCCTCGGCACCCCGAGCCGCCGCGGGAAGTACCTCTGGATCCCGGCCGAGACCTCCGGCACGGCGATCGTGGCCCATCTCGGCATGAGCGGCCAGTTCCTGGTCCGGCCGCACGACGCCCCCGACGAGAAGCACCTGCGCGTCCGCATCCGGTTCCAGGACGGCCCGGGAACCGAACTCCGCTTCGTCGACCAGCGCACCTTCGGCGGTCTCTCGCTGCACGAGACCACCGCCGACGGGCTGCCCGACGTCATCGCGCACATCGCCCGCGACCCCCTCGACCCGCTCTTCGACGACGAGGCGTTCCACCAGGCGCTGCGCCGCAAGCGCACGACCATCAAACGCGCCCTGCTCGACCAGTCGTTGATCAGCGGCGTCGGCAACATCTACGCGGACGAGGCGCTGTGGCGTGCCCGGATCCACTACGAGCGCCCGACCGCTCACTTCACCCGTCCGCGCACGGCCGAACTCCTCGGCCGCATACGGGAGGTGATGAGCGACGCGCTCGCCGTCGGCGGCACCAGCTTCGACAGCCTCTACGTCAACGTCAACGGGGAGTCGGGCTACTTCGACCGGTCGCTGAACGCCTACGGCCGTGAGGGACTGCCCTGCCGGCGCTGTGCCGCGCCCATCCGCCGCCGCTCCTGGATGAACCGCTCCAGCTATTTCTGCCCCAGGTGCCAGCGGGCGCCGCGCGTCAGCCCGTGAGGGGCGCCCGGGCCGCGCGTGCCTCGTCGTAGCCGCGGCGCGCCGAGAGGATGTCGTCCATGCGCCCCTCCACACAGTGGATGAGGGCCAGCAGCCGCTCGGCGACCTCGCGGCCCAGCGGAGTGAGTTCGTAGTCCACGCGCGGAGGGTTCGTCGGCTGTGCCTCGCGGTGCACGAGACCGTCGCGCTCCAGCGCGTGCAGGGTCTGGGACAGCATCTTCTCGCTCACGCCGTCGACGCGGCGGCGCAGCTCGTTGAACCGGAACGAGCCCTCGTGCAGCGCCCCGAGGGTGAGGGCCCCCCAGCGGCCCGTGACGTGTTCCAGCGTTCCGCGCGACGGACACGCCTTGGAGAACACGTCGTACGGGAGGTCCTGCTCCTGCGTGGTGGTCATGACACAAGCGTATGCGAGCGCCCGCATGCCTCAGTAGCCGAAGTCCTGCGTCCACCAGGGCCCGCCGGCCCCGAAGTGCACCCCCACGCCCAGCGTCTTGAAGTCGCAGTTCAGTATGTTCGCCCGGTGCCCGGGGCTGTTCATCCAGGCATCCATCACGTCCTGGGCGGTCGCCTGGCCGCGGGCTATGTTCTCGCCGCCCAGGCTGGTGATGCCGAACGCGGCCGCGCGGTCCCAGGGGTCCTGGCCACTGGGATCGGTGTGGTCGAAGAAGTTCCGCACGGCCATGTCCAGGCTGAACGCCTCCGCCAGCTTCCTCAGATCACCGTTCTGGGTCACCGGGCTGCAGCCCACCTTGGCCCGCTCCTGGTTGACGAGCTTGATCACCTCGGCCTCGGTCGCGGCCTCGGCGGACACCTTCGCCGGCGGGGTGACGGGCTTCGGCTTCTTGGTGGGCTTGGCGGCCGGCGGTGCGGTCGTCGCCGGTTTCGTCGCCGTCGCGGACGGTTCCGCGCTCGGCGTCGTCGGGGACGCCGGCGTCGAGGGCGTCGTGACCGGGGCGGTCGAGCGGTGGGCGTCGCGGCTCGTGGACGTGGAGTCGCGGTCGTCCGCGGAGCCGCTCGTGCCGCCCTGCTGGGTCGCGAACCCCGACGGGGCGCTCCCGCCGGCCTCCGCGTCGCCGGGGCTGCCGCTCACCGTGAACTGCTTGCCGCCGGGCAGCACTCCGGTGGCCACGGCCACGGTGCCGAGCGCGACGGCCGCGGAGACGCCCAGCAGGCCCGTGCGTACCGGCGTCGCGGCCTTCTTCCTGCGGTGCGTGCGGGTCGCGCGCCGCTCGGCCTCCAGTACCGCGGCGAAGCCGTAGAGGTTCTCCGGGCCGTAACCCTCCGGAGGGATCTCGTGCTTCTGGGTGACCCTGGCGGGGCGGCCGGTGGCGGCGTGTCCGGCGGCGGAGCGTCGGTGGCGTCCCAATCTCCTGGCCTTCCTGGTCTTGCGGTCAGCGCGACTCACTCGATCGAGTGAGTTTCACATGAGATTTATGGGTCGGGACGGTACCGCATGGCGCCCGGGGAGGAAGTGCCCGGTGCGACATTGTCCGGTTAGCGTGCAGCCATGAATGACGATGCACGGCTCGTCGCATGGGTGCGCGGGCGTGTCCAAGGTGTGGGTTTCCGCTGGTTCACGCGGGCCAAGGCACTGCAGATCGGCGGCCTGAGCGGCTTCGCCGTCAATCTGGACGACGGACGCGTCCAAGTGGTCGCGGAGGGCCCCCGTCGGGGGTGCGAGGGCCTGCTGGAGTGGTTGCGGAGCGACGACACACCCGGACGCGTGGACGGGGTCACTGAGATTTGGGACACGCCCCGCGGCGGCTACGAGGGCTTCGCGGTGCGGTGAGCGCCGGGCCGCCGGGCGCGGCGCGGAATCGGACCGGTGTGCCAGAAGTGCCCGCCCGAAGCGAAAACGGCCTGGTGGTTGCCAAGAACGGCTTGTCGTGGCAGGCTCCGCGGGACAGGATGATCTCCACGCCCTCCGGGGTCCGCAGGAGCCGCGGTGTCGCCCGCAGAGGGCCGCCCGCCCCGGGCCACCCGCCGGCGCAGGGTGTGATCGTGTTGACCGTCAAACTTTTTGGTGAGACGCTGAAAGCCCCGCGCACCTTAGCTGTTTGGCATGGCAGAACGGCAGCACAACTCAAGAGTGCCAAGCACCGCGGGTGCGAATCCCTCACGACCCACACCGCATCGGTCGGTCACTCAGTGTGGAGGACCATCCATCATGGCAAAGGCGCTTCTCGGTTACGTCGGCGGCTCCGACCCTCGACTCCTCGCCGAGATGCGACGGCTCCAGCAGCGCGTCCAGGAGCTCGAGTCCGAGCTCGTACGAATCCAGGCGGAGAACGACGCGCTGACGGCTGCCGCTTCTCACGACAGGATCATGGAGAGCATCGACGCACACCAGGCGGAGCCTGCGCTCACCTGATCACTGCATCGCTCCACGACAGCACAGGCAGTGGACGGGCCGCCCGTATCAACCGCTCAGTTGTCAGATATGCAAGGGACGCCTCGGCGTCCCTTCTTTCTTGCCCCCGCGCACCCTTCCAGTCTCCTTAACGGATGGTGTGCCCTGCATGTTCATACGTGAAACCGCGGGGTTGCCGGGGTTCATAGTGTGAGATACGGGCGGAAGGTAGAGTCCAGCGGCGTGCACCTCAAGGCCCTGACCCTCCGCGGGTTCAAGTCGTTCGCCTCGGCGACCACGCTCCGGTTCGAACCGGGGATCACGTGCGTCGTGGGGCCGAACGGCTCGGGCAAGTCCAACGTGGTGGACGCGCTCAGCTGGGTCATGGGCGAGCAGGGGGCCAAGTCGCTGCGCGGCGGCAAGATGGAGGACGTCATCTTCGCCGGCACCACCGGGCGCCCGCCGCTCGGCCGCGCCGAGGTGTCCCTGACCATCGACAACGGCGACGGGGCCCTCCCGATCGAGTACGCCGAGGTCACCATCACGCGGATCATGTTCCGCAACGGCGGCAGCGAGTACCAGATCAACGGCGACACCTGCCGCCTGCTGGACATCCAGGAGCTGCTCTCCGACTCCGGCATCGGCCGCGAGATGCACGTGATCGTCGGCCAGGGCCAGCTCGACTCCGTCCTGCACGCCGACCCCACGGGCCGCCGCGCCTTCATCGAAGAGGCCGCGGGCGTGCTCAAGCACCGCAAGCGCAAGGAGAAGGCGCTGCGGAAGCTGGACGCCATGCAGGCGAACCTCGCCCGCGTCCAGGACCTGACCGACGAGCTGCGCCGCCAGCTGAAGCCGCTGGGCCGGCAGGCGGCGGTCGCGCGCCGGGCGGCCGTGATCCAGGCCGACCTCAGGGACGCCCGGCTGCGGCTGCTCGCCGACGACCTCGTACGCCTGCGGGAGGCACTCCGGGCCGAGATCGCGGACGAGGCCGCACTCAAGGAGCGCAAGGAGGCGGCCGAGGCCGAGCTGAAGAAGGCACTGCAGCGCGAGGCCCTCCTGGAGGACGAGGTACGGCGGCTGACGCCGCGTCTGCAGCGGGCCCAGCAGACCTGGTACGAGCTGTCGCAGCTCGCGGAGCGGGTGCGCGGCACGATCTCGCTGGCCGACGCGCGCGTGAAGAGCGCCACCTCCGCACCCCCGGAGGAGCGGCGCGGACGCGACCCCGAGGACATGGAACGCGAGGCCGCGCGCATCCGCGAGCAGGAGGCCGAGCTGGAGGCCGCCCTGGAGGCCGCGGAGCGCGCCCTGGAGGACACCGTCGCGCACCGGGCCGAGCTGGAGCGCGAACTGGCCGTCGAGGAGCGGCGCCTGAAGGACGCGGCCCGCGCCCTCGCCGACCGCCGTGAGGGGCTGGCCCGGCTGAACGGACAGGTGGGCGCGGCCCGTTCCCGCGCCGCCTCCGCCCAGGCCGAGATCGACCGTCTGGCCGCCGCCCGCGACGAGGCGCAGCAGCGCGCCGTCGCCGCCCAGGAGGAGTACGAGGCGCTCAAGGCGGAGGTCGACGGCCTGGACGCGGGTGATGCCGACCTGGCCGAGCAGCACGAGACCGCGAAGCAGGCGCTGGCCGCGGCGGAGGCGGGCCTGTCGGCCGCACGCGAGACGCTCACCGCCGCCGAGCGCAAGCGCGCGGCGCTCGCGGCCCGCCACGAGGCCCTCGCCCTGGGACTGCGCCGCAAGGACGGCACGGGCGCCCTCCTGGAGGCGACGGACCGCCTCTCCGGGCTCCTGGGCCCGGCGGCCGAGCTGCTGTCCGTGACCCCGGGCTACGAGGTCCCCCTCGCGGCGGCCCTCGGCGCGGCGGCGGACGCCGTCGCGGTCGCCACCCCGGCCGCGGCGGCCGAGGCCATCCGCCTGCTGCGCAAGCAGGACGCGGGGCGGGCCGCACTGCTGCTGGGCGGCGCCCCCGACGACGCGGCGGAGCAGCCGCCCGCGGCGGGTGGCCCGTACGCCGCCGACCTCGTCCGCGCTCCCGCCGAGCTGATGCCCGCCCTGCGGCGGCTGCTGCGGGGCATCGTCGTGGTCGGCACCCTGGAGGACGCCGAGGAACTCGTCTACGCGCGACCCGGTCTCACGGCCGTCACCGCCGAGGGCGACCTCCTGGGGGCACACCTCGCCCACGGCGGGTCGGCCGGGGCGCCGAGCCTGCTCGAAGTGCAGGCGTCCGTCGACGAGGCAGCCGCCGAGCTGGACGAACTGGCCGTGCGGTGCGAGGAGCTGGCCGAGACGCAACAGGGGGCGGCCGAGCGCCGCACCGAGTGCGCCGCGCTCGTCGAGGACCTGGGGGAACGACGGCGGGCGGCCGAACGCGAGAAGTCCGCGGTCGCGCAGCAGCTGGGCCGGCTGGCCGGGCAGGCCCGGGGCGCCGCCGGGGAGGCCGAGCGCTCCGCCGCGGCCGCGGCCCGCGCACAGGAGGCTCTGGAGAAGGCCCGGCAGGAGGTCGAGGAACTCGTCGAGCGGCTGGCCGTCGCCGAGGAGATGCCGGTCGAGGAGGAGCCCGACACCTCCGTGCGCGACCGGCTGGCGGCGGACGGGGCCAACGCACGGCAGACCGAGATGGAGGCCCGGCTCCAGGTCCGTACGCACGAGGAGCGGGTCAAGGGCCTGGCCGGCCGCGCCGACTCCCTCGACCGGGCCGCCCGTGCCGAACGGGAGGCACGCGCGCGTGCCGAGCGGCTGCGGGCCCGGCTGCGGCACGAGGCCGCCGTGGCTCAGGCCGTCTCCTCCGGTGCCCGGCAGCTCCTGGCCCATGTCGAGGCGTCGCTGAGCAGGGCGGAGGCGGAGCGCGTCGCCGCCGAGGGCGCCAAGGCCCGCCGCGAGGAGGAACTCGCCGCGGCCCGCACCGAGGGCCGCGACCTCAAGGCCGAACTCGACAAGCTCACCGACTCCGTCCACCGCGGCGAGGTGCTCGGCGCCGAGAAGCGGCTGCGCATCGAGCAGCTGGAGACCAGGGCGCTGGAGGAACTCGGCGTCGAGCCGGCGGGCCTGATCGCCGAATACGGCCCCGACCAGCTCGTGCCGCCCTCGCCGCCGGCCGAGGGCGAGGAAGCGCCCGAGGACCCGCAGCATCCGCGCAACCGGCCCCGGCCGTTCGTGCGCGCCGAGCAGGAGAAGCGGCTCAAGGCCGCCGAGCGGGCCTACCAGCAGCTCGGCAAGGTCAACCCGCTCGCCCTGGAGGAGTTCGCGGCGCTGGAGGAACGCCACAAGTTCCTCAGCGAGCAGCTGGAGGACCTGAAGAAGACCCGGGCCGACCTGCTTCAGGTGGTGAAGGAGGTCGACGAGCGCGTCGAGCAGGTCTTCACCGAGGCGTACCGGGACACGGCCCGGGAGTTCGAGGGTGTCTTCAGCCGGTTGTTCCCCGGGGGCGAGGGGCGGCTCGTGCTGACCGACCCGGACAACATGCTCACCACGGGCGTCGACGTCGAGGCGCGTCCGCCGGGCAAGAAGGTCAAGCGGCTCTCCCTGCTGTCCGGCGGGGAACGGTCGCTGACCGCCGTCGCGTTGCTCGTGTCGATCTTCAAGGCGCGGCCCAGCCCGTTCTACGTCATGGACGAGGTGGAGGCGGCCCTCGACGACACCAACCTGCAGCGGCTGATCCGCATCATGCAGGAGCTGCAGGAGTCCTCGCAGCTGATCGTGATCACGCACCAGAAGCGCACGATGGAGGTCGCCGACGCGCTCTACGGCGTCTCCATGCAGGGCGACGGGGTGTCGAAGGTGATCTCCCAGCGGCTGCGCTGACGCCGTTCCGGAGCCAGGGCGAGCCCCGGGTCGAGTTCAAGCAATGAATGCAAACTCCCTCGCTGGGTCTTAAAGGTCACATCACTTGCCCTATTGACTTCGAGACTTGAAGCCTTAGTCTCTGCAACGTTGCTTTCGCCTTCAGGTGCCGCCGTCCGGCCGCCACTTCGAGGGCCCACCCCACCCCGGCGGCGTTGCCAGGGGCCCGAGGAGTACACACGTGACCAGCACAGCGCAGGCGGCCCGGCCAGGAGCCAGGACGGATCGGCCCGACCATCTCGGGCGAGTCGTCTTCATCGCGGCGGCGGCCGCGATGGGCGGTTTCCTCTTCGGCTACGACAGCTCCGTGATCAACGGCGCGGTCGAGGCCGTCCGTGACCGCTACGGCATCGGCTCCGCGACGCTGGCCCAGGTCATAGCCATCGCCCTGATCGGCTGCGCCGTCGGCGCGGCCACCGCCGGCCGCATAGCCGACCGCATCGGCCGCATCCGGTGCATGCAGATCGCCGCGGTCCTCTTCACCGCCAGCGCCGTCGGCTCCGCGCTGCCCTTCGCCCTGTGGGACTTCGCCCTGTGGCGCGTCATCGGCGGCTTCGCCATCGGCATGGCCTCCGTGATCGGGCCCGCCTACATCGCCGAGGTCGCGCCGCCCGCCTACCGCGGCCGGCTGGGCTCCTTCCAGCAGGCCGCGATCGTCGCCGGCATCGCCGTCTCACAGCTGGTCAACTGGGGCCTGCTGAACGCCGCGGGCGGCGACCAGCGCGGCCGGCTGCTGGGCCTGGAGGCATGGCAGGTCATGCTCGGCGTCATGGTCGTCCCTGCGGTCCTGTACGGCCTGCTCTCCCTGGCCATCCCCGAGTCCCCCCGCTTCCTGCTCTCCGTCGGCAGGCGCCAGCGGGCCCGGGAGATCCTCGCCGAGGTAGAGGGCCAGGACGGCGACCTGGACGCCCGTGTCGCGGAGATCGAACGCGCGATGAGCAGCGAGCGCAAGCCCGCCTTCAAGGACCTGCTCGGCGGCGGCTTCTTCTTCAGGCCGATCGTCTGGACCGGCATCGGCCTGTCGGTCTTCCAGCAGTTCGTGGGCATCAACGTCGCGTTCTACTACTCCTCGACGCTGTGGCAGTCGGTCGGCGTCGACCCGGCCGACTCCTTCCTCTACTCCTTCACGACGTCGGTCATCAACATCGCCGGCACCGTGATCGCGATGGTCTTCGTGGACCGCGTCGGCCGCAGGCCGCTCGCGGTCATCGGCTCGGTCGGCATGGTGATCGGCCTCGCGCTGGAGGCGTGGGCGTTCTCCTCCCACCTGGTCGACGGCAGGCTGCCCGGCACACAGGGCTGGATCGCCCTGATCGCCGCGCATCTGTTCGTCCTCTTCTTCGCCCTGTCCTGGGGCGTGGTCGTCTGGGTCATGCTCGGCGAGATGTTCCCGAACACGATCCGCGCCGCCGCCCTGGGTGTGGCCGCCTTCGCCCAGTGGATCGCCAACTGGGTCATCACCGCGACCTTCCCGTCCCTGTCGGACTGGAACCTCTCCGCGACCTACGTGATTTACACGGTCTCCGCCGCGCTGTCCGTTCCGTTCGTCCTGAAGTTCGTGAAGGAGACGAAGGGCAAGACGCTGGAGGAGATGGGCTGAGCCTCGCCAGGAGGCCGTCGAACTCGAGGAGAGGGGCCACCCGTCCCCGCCGCCCTTCTCCTCGTGCCCTGCCGCCGTCCGGTCCGGTCACTGCCCGGGCCGGACGGCGGCGCCGTGCGTGCCGCGGTCGGCGAGCGGTCGCGGCCGCCCGGGACGCCCGCGCCCCGGGGCGCGGGGGGATCAGCCGTCGAGCCGGGGCAGCACCCGCTCGGCGAACAGGTGCAGGCTGCGCCAGCCCTCGTCGAGCGGCATCCCGCCGGCCAGCGGGTGCAGCACGTAGTTGTCCAGGCCCAGAGCCGCGCAGTCGTCGGGCGTCAGGATCCGGTAGACGCCCTCCGCGCGCAGTTCGTCCACCGTCGTGGCCGCCGACCTCACCGCCGACCGGATGCCGTCCGACTGCCAGGACGCGTAGGTGCGCGCCTCGTGCAGGAAGTGCTCGCCGTAGTGCGCCCACGCCCGGTCCGGGTCCTCGGCGATGTGCAGCAGCGGGGTCTCGGCCGTGGGCATCATCGTCCAGCCCTCGGTGCCGTACTCGGCCAGCCGTTCCTTGTAGTACGCCTCCAGTTCCGGCAGGTGCGCACTCGGGAAGAAGGGCAGGCCGAGGCGGGCGGCCCGGCGGGCCGCCGCCTTCGAGGAGCCACCGACCAGCAGCAGCGGGTGCGGCCGGGTGCAGGGGCGCGGGGTGACGCGCACGGTACGGCCGCGGTAGCGGAACTCCTCGCCGGTCCACGCCATGAGCAGGGTCTCCAGGAGCTCGTCCTGGAGCCTGCCGCGCCGGCTCCAGTCGACGCCGAAGTGCGCGTACTCCTCGGGCCGGTAGCCGATGCCCGCGACCGTGACCAGCCGGCCGCCGCTGAGCAGATCCAGCACGGCGATGTCCTCGGCCAGCCGCAGCGGGTCGTGCAGCGGGCCGATCATCGCCGAGACGGTCACCACGATCCGCCCACCCGTCTCCCGGCCACCACCCCTCGACGGGGCGCCGCGCGCCGCGGAACGTCCCTGCGTCGCGCCGAAGACCGCCCCGGCGAAGGCGAACGGCGACGGCAGCCAGTTGTTCGCCACCCCGTGGTGCTCCTCCGTCTGCACGGTGGTGATCCCGCGGTCGTCGGCGTAGGCCGCCATCTCCACCGCGGTCCGGTAGCGGGCGCCGAGCGAGGCGGGTGTGGCGCCGGGCTCGACGAGGTTGAAACGTACGACCGTCACGGGCATGGGGAGCCCCTTTCACCGTCGCCGGGCGGGTCTGCAGGGCGACGTTAGCTGACGGGGCGTCAGACAACCAGGGGTTGCGCGCCCCGGAGCCGCCGCCGAACGACCCGGTGCCCGGTCGCGCATACTGGACCCGTTATGGAAACCGTCATCCTTGCTGTAGTCATCGCCGTGGTCGTGCTCGGCGTGCTCGGCGGGCTCCTGGTCGGCAGCCGCCGGAAGAAGCCGCTGCCCCCGGCACCCCCCACGCCGCCCGACATCACCGCCCCTCCCGCCGAGCCGCACGTCGGCGAGGAGGCCGAGGCGCCGCGCGACGAGGAGCGCCGGACGATCGAGGAGGTGGGCCTGCCGGAGGGCTCCGCTCCCGTCGCCGTCGAGGAGCCGCCCGTCGTCGAAGCGCCCCCGATCGAGATCCCCGAGCCCACTGCCGGCCGGCTGGTCCGCCTGCGCGCCCGGTTGTCGCGCTCGCAGAACGCACTCGGCAAGGGACTGCTCACGCTCCTGTCCCGCGAGCACCTCGACGACGAGACCTGGGAGGAGGTCGAGGACACGCTGCTCACCGCCGATGTCGGTGTGCAGCCCACCCAGGAACTGGTGGAGCGGCTGCGTGGGCGCGTGAAGGTGCTCGGCACCCGGACGCCCACCGAGCTGCGCCGGCTGCTGCGCGAGGAACTGCTCACCCTGGTCGGCACCGGCATGGACCGCACCCTGCGCACGGAGCCCGAGGCCCGCAAGCCCGGCATCGTGATGGTCGTCGGCGTGAACGGCACCGGCAAGACCACCACCACCGGCAAGCTCGCCCGGGTCCTGGTGGCCGACGGCCGCACCGTCGTGCTGGGCGCCGCCGACACCTTCCGTGCCGCCGCCGCCGACCAGCTGCAGACCTGGGGCGAGCGGGTCGGCGCCTACACCGTGCGGGGGCCGGAGGGCGGCGACCCCGCCTCCGTCGCCTTCGACGCGGTCAAGGAAGGCAAGGAGATGGGCTACGACGTCGTGCTCATCGACACCGCGGGCCGTCTGCACACCAAGACCGGTCTCATGGACGAGCTGGGCAAGGTCAAGCGCGTCGTGGAGAAGCACGCCCCGCTGGACGAGGTACTGCTCGTGCTCGACGCCACGACCGGGCAGAACGGTCTCGTCCAGGCCCGTGTCTTCGCCGAGGTCGTGGACATCACCGGCATCGTGCTGACGAAGCTGGACGGCACCGCCAAGGGCGGCATCGTCGTGGCGGTCCAGCGCGAGCTGGGCGTGCCCGTGAAGCTGGTGGGTCTCGGCGAGGGCGCCGACGACCTGGCTCCCTTCGAGCCGGAAGCGTTCGTGGATGCGCTTATCGGAGACTGACGGCACGCCCGGGGCGCACGGCGCCGCGGGCGGCGTACCCGCAGAAGGGCCCCGCCATCCGGTTCAGCGGATGGGAGGGGCCCTTCGCCGTCGCCGCCCTCACACCCGTGAGCGGTGGGCCACGTACGCCAGCGTGCCGATCAGCAGACGGGCGGCCGGCGGGTTCGTCGCCGAGTCGAGGTCGGGGGAGCGCAGCCAGCGGACCGGGCCGAGGCCGCCGCGGTCCGAGGGCGGGGCCGTGATGCAGGCACCGGGGCCCAGGGCGTGCAGGTCGAGGGCCGCGTCGTCCCACGCCATGCGGTACAGCAGCTCGGGGAGCTGCGCCGCGGACCCCGGGGCGACGAAGAAGTGGGCGCGGCGGTCCGGGGTCGCCGTCACCGGGCCGAGGGGGACGCCCATGCGCTCCAGCCGGACCAGTGCGCGCCGTCCCGCCGCCTCGGCGACCTCGATCACGTCGAAGCCGCGGCCGACCGGCAGCATCACCGCGGCGCCCGGCACCTCCGCCCAGGTCTCGGCCGCCTCGTCGAGGGTGGCTCCGGCGCGCACGACGGGAGCGAAGTCCAGCGGATGAGCGCCGGGTGCGGCGCAGTCCGCCCTGCCGCACGAGCACGCTCCCGCGGCCGCCCGTGCGCCGGGCACCACGTCCCAGCCCCACAGGCCCGTGTACTCGGCCACGGCGGTGCACTCCGGCGAGCGGCCCCGGCGTCGAGCGCCGGGCCGGATCTCGCGGATCCCCCGCGTGCCGCCGATCGTGAAGCCCATGCCCCCTCCAACGGTTCCAGCGAGCCGGTGGTTACGGGGCGAAAGCAGGGCGTGACTCTGTGTTTCCTTCCCGTCGGTCGTCCCGCGGGGTTCGGGCAGCGCCCCGTTGCGCCCGGGGTGGTGCGGTCGGCGGCGCGCGCCGGTGAGTGCACCGCTCCACCCGCTTCCGTCCGGCATGTGTCAAGTGAATCGTGCGGAGGCGTGTGTGGGTTCATTCGAAGGGGTGGCGAATGGTGGCGATTCTTGAACCGCCATGGCTGGACGGGTGATCGTGAGACTACTTTGAGTGCACGGTTCCTAGGAACGCGTGCACGCGTGGGTATGCCGGAGGCAAGTCGGGTCCCGTCCGGCGGGTGAGAAGTGCCGGACGCGGGACCGTATCCACCGGCATGCTGGTAGGGCTTGGCGCACGCAAGCGCACAAGTGGTTTCAGGGATGGGGGCGTTCCAGTGGGCGGCAACGGCGAGAGTGGTGCGAACGCTGACAAGCGCCCCAATGAGCTGCTCGGCTCGTGGTTCGTGCGCAGCGGCTGGTCGAAGGGTGAGCTGGCGCGTCAAGTGAACCGCAGGGCACGCCAGTTGGGGGCCAACCACATCTCCACGGACACCTCCCGCGTGCGCCGCTGGCTCGACGGGGAGAACCCGCGCGAGCCGATCCCGCGGATCCTGTCGGAGCTGTTCTCGGAGCGCTTCGGGTGTGTGGTGGCGGTCGAGGACCTCGGGCTGCGCACCGCCCACCAGTCACCCTCCGTGTCAGGCATCGACCTGCCCTGGACGGGCCCGCAGACGGTGGCGCTGATCAGCGAGTTCTCGCGCAGCGACCTGATGCTGGCGCGGCGCGGCTTCCTCGGGACCTCGCTGGTCCTGTCCGCGGGCCCGTCCCTCATCGAGCCCCTGCAGCGCTGGCTGGTGCCGGGCCCCGCGGCCCCCGGTGACGAAGCGCGGCCCGTGTCGTCCGGGCGTGTCCGCGGCCGGCTCTCCAAGCCCGAGCTGGACCTCCTCGAGACCACCATCGTGATGTTCCGGCAGTGGGACGCGCAGTGCGGCGGCGGACTGCGCCGCAAGGCGGTCGTCGGCCAGCTGCACGAGGTCACCGACCTCCTCCAGGAGTCCCAGCCCGAGGCCACCGCCAGGCGCCTCTTCAAGGTCGCCGCCGAGCTCGCCGAGCTGGCCGGCTGGATGAGCTACGACGTCGGGCTGCAGCCCACCGCGCAGAAGTACTTCGTCCTCGCGCTGCACGCCGCCAAGGAAGCGGGGGACAAGCAGCTGGGGTCGTACATCCTCTCCAGCATGAGCCGCCAGATGATCCACCTCGGCCGGCCCGAGGACGCCCTGGAACTCATCCACCTCGCCCAGTACGGCAGCCGGGACTGCGCGGGCCCGCGCACCCAGGCGATGCTGTATGCGATGGAGGCGCGCGCCTACGCCAACATGGGCCAGCCCGGCAAGTGCAAGCGTGCCGTCCGGATGGCCGAGGACACCTTCGCCGACGCGCTGGAGTTCGACGAGCCCGAGCCCGACTGGATCCGTTTCTTCTCCGAGGCCGAGCTGTACGCGGAGAACTCCCACTCCTTCCGCGACCTCGCCTATGTGGCGGGCCGCAGCCCCACCTACGCCTGCCTGGCCGAGCCCCTGATGCAGAAGGCCGTCGACCTCTTCGAGGCGGACGCCGAGCACCAGCGGTCGTACGCCCTCAACCTCATCGGCATGGCCACCGTGCACCTTCTCCAGCGCGAACCCGAGCAGAGCGCGGTGGTGGCCAAGAAGGCCATGGACATCGCCGGAAAAGTGCGCTCCGAGCGCGTCAACACTCGTATTCGAAAAACCGTCGACACGGCTGTACGCGATTTCGGTGATCTTTCCCAGATCGTCGAATTGAGCGATCACCTCGCCGCCCGGCTGCCGGAGACCGCCGAGGCGGTCTGACCCTCCCACGCCCGCCGGACCCCAAGGGCCCCAACGACCCCGGCCGCGGCGGCCGTCCCGAACTGCCCGACTCGGCTCCCCCATGCCAGGTCATCGGATGGCCGCCGCGGCCGGATCCGTCTGCCACGCCCCGCGGAGCGACGGCGCCGGGAGACGCGGCCGGACATCACGGGTGATCCGTCGGGGGCATTTGGCCATGCCATTCACAGAAGGTTGCGTCACGATAACGATCGACGCGGCCGCCATCCGGCAGTTCATCAATGCGTAACACGCCCGGCGCCTTCGTCACTGCGGCGAAACATCGAGGGCAGTCGACCGAAACCGCGCTGCGCCAATCTCATGGCGCATAACCGGCCCACCCCTCATGACACCGGACCGCTCAGGCTTCGCCCGCACGGGGCCGTACCAACCGACGAGGAGACGCCGATGGCACCAGCCATCATGCTTGCGGCGGACGCACCCAAGTTGTCGTCCGCCAACACAGGCTTCATGCTGATCTGTTCCGCCCTGGTGATGCTCATGACCCCGGGCCTGGCCTTCTTCTACGGAGGCATGGTCCGCGTCAAGAGCACCCTGAACATGCTGATGATGAGCTTCATCAGCCTGGGCATCGTCACCATCCTGTGGGTGCTCTACGGCTTCTCCATGGCCTTCGGCACCGACAAGGGCTCGATCGTCGGGTGGACCTCCGACTTCGTGGGCTTCGGCGGCATCGGGAAGGCGGACCTCTGGGACGGCTACACCATCCCGGTCTTCGTCTTCGCCGTCTTCCAGCTGATGTTCGCCATCATCACGCCCGCCCTGATAAGCGGCGCGCTGGCCGACCGGGTGAAGTTCACGGCCTGGTCGCTCTTCCTGGTGCTGTGGGCCACCCTCGTGTACTTCCCGGTCGCCCACTGGGTCTGGGGCACCGGCGGCTGGGCCTTCGAGCTGGGCGTGATCGACTTCGCCGGCGGTACGGCGGTCCACATCAACGCGGGTGCCGCGGCGCTCGGCGTGATCCTCGTCATCGGCAAGCGCGTCGGCTTCAAGAAGGACCCGATGCGTCCGCACAGCCTCCCGCTGGTCATGCTCGGCGCCGGTCTCCTGTGGTTCGGCTGGTTCGGCTTCAACGCCGGCTCGTGGCTCGGCAACGACGACGGCGTCGGCCCGCTGATGTTCGTCAACACACAGGTCGCCACCGCGGCCGCCATGCTCGCCTGGCTGGCCTACGAGAAGATCCGCCACGGCGCGTTCACCACGCTGGGCGCCGCTTCCGGTGCCGTCGCCGGCCTGGTCGCGATCACCCCGTCCGGCGGCGCGGTCTCCCCGCTCGGCGCGATCGCCGTCGGCGCCATCGCCGGTGTCCTGTGCGCCATGGCCGTCGGCCTGAAGTACAGGTTCGGCTACGACGACTCCCTCGACGTCGTCGGCGTCCACATGGTCGGCGGTGTCGTCGGCTCGCTGCTGATCGGCTTCTTCGCCAGCGGCAAGGGCCAGTCCGACGTCAAGGGCCTCTTCTACGGCGGCGGCATGGACCAGTTCTGGAAGCAGTGCGCGGGTGTCTTCGCGGTCCTCGCCTACTCGCTGGTCGCCTCCGCGGTCCTCGCCTTCGTCCTCGACAAGACGATCGGGATGCGGGTCTCCGAGGACGAGGAGGTCTCCGGTATCGACCAGGCCGAGCACGCCGAGACCGCATACGACTTCAGCGGCGCGGGCGGCGGGGTCGTCGGAAGCGCCGCGTCGGCCCTGGCCGCCACGGAGACCAAGAAGGTGGACGCATGAAGCTCATCACCGCCGTCGTGAAGCCCCACCGGCTCGACGAGATCAAGGAGGCCCTCCAGGCCTTCGGGGTGCACGGACTGACGGTCACCGAGGCGAGCGGTTACGGTCGGCAGCGGGGACACACCGAGGTCTACCGCGGCGCCGAGTACACCGTGGACCTCGTCCCCAAGATCCGCATCGAGGTGCTGGCCGAGGACGACGACGCCGAACAGCTCATCGACGTCATCGTCAAGGCGGCCCGTACCGGCAAGATCGGAGACGGCAAGGTCTGGTCCCTCCCGGTCGAGACGGTCGTCCGGGTCCGGACCGGTGAGCGCGGCCCCGACGCGCTGTAGGGCACCACAAGGAACAAGGAGTCGCCGGGTGACGAGTACGCACGCACGTACGGAAGCAGAGGACTCGGGACCCGGCGGCTACGCGGCGGCCCGGCTGCGCCTCCTCCAGGAGGGGGCGCGGTCCGGGCCGCCGCGCCGCGCGGCCCTCGCGGAACTGACGGACGGCTGGCTCGCGGACCTGTTCACCACGGGTGCCGGGCAACTGCCCGGCGTCTGTCTGGTCGCGGTCGGCGGATACGGCCGCGGCGAGCTGTCCCCGCGCAGCGATCTCGATCTGCTCCTGCTGCACGACGGCAGCGACCCCAAGGCGGTCGCCGCCCTCGCCGACCGCCTCTGGTACCCCGTCTGGGACCTCGGTCTCGCCCTCGACCACTCCGTCCGCACCCCGGCGGAGGCCCGCAAGACGGCCGGCGAGGACCTGAAGGTGCAGCTCGGCCTGCTGGACGCCCGGCATCTGGCCGGTGACCTCGGGATGACCGCGGCCCTCCGCACGACCGTCCTGGCCGACTGGCGCAACCAGGCGCCGAAACGTCTCCCCGAACTGCGGGACCTGTGCGCCGAACGGGCCGAGCGGCAGGGCGAACTGCAGTACCTGCTGGAACCGGACCTCAAGGAGGCGCGGGGCGGGCTGCGCGACGCCACGGCCCTGCGCGCGGTCGCCGCCTCCTGGCTCGCCGACGCCCCGCGCGAAGGACTGGCGGACGCCCGGCGCAGGCTCCTGGACGTACGGGACGCGCTGCACCTGACCACCGGGCGCGCCACCGACCGGCTGGCCCTGCAGGAGCAGGACCAGGTCGCCGCCGAGCTCGGACTGCTGGACGCCGACACACTGCTGCGCGAGGTGTACGAGGCCGCGCGTGTGATCGCGTACGCGTGCGATGTGACCTGGCGCGAAGTGGGGCGCGTGCTGCGGTCGCGCGCCGCGCGGCCGCGGCTGCGCACCATCCTGGGCGGCGGCAAGGCGGTCGCGGAGCGGTCCCCGCTGGCGGAGGGCGTGGTGGAACAGGACGGCGAGGTGGTGCTCGCCCGCGCCGCGCGCCCGGAGCGCGACCCCGTGCTCCCCCTGCGCGCCGCCGCGGCCGCCGCCCAGGCCGGCCTTCCGCTCTCCCTGCACGCCGTACGGCGCATGGCGGCCGGGGTGCGCCCCCTGCCCACGCCCTGGCCCGCCGAGGCACGCGAACAGCTCGTGACCCTGCTGGGCTCCGGCCGCCCGACCGTGGAGGTGTGGGAGGCCCTGGAGGCCGAGGGACTGATCACCCGCCTGCTGCCCGACTGGGAGCGCGTACGCTGCCGCCCGCAGCGCAACGCGGTGCACATCTGGACCGTCGACCGGCATCTGATCGAGACCGCCGTACGCGCCTCGGAACTGACCCGCCGCGTCGGCCGCCCCGACCTCCTCCTGGTCGCCGCGCTCCTGCACGACATCGGCAAGGGCTGGCCCGGCGACCACTCCGTCGCGGGCGAGATCATCGCGCGGGACGTGGCGGGCCGCATCGGCTTCGACCGCGACGAGGCCGCCGTGCTCGCCACCCTCGTACGCCACCACCTCCTGCTCGTCGAGACGGCGACCCGGCGCGACCTGGAGGACCCGGCCACCGTGCGCTCGGTCGCCGAGACGGTCGGCTCGCAGAGCACGCTGGAGCTGCTGCACGCCCTGACCGAGGCGGACGCGCTGGCCACCGGGCCCGCGGCCTGGTCGTCCTGGCGGGGCTCGCTGGTGACGGACCTGGTCAAGCGGGTCTCGGCGGTGTTCGCCGGCGACGAGCCCGCCGAGCCGGAGGCCGCCTCCCCCACCGCCGAGCAGGAACGGCTCGCCATCGAGGCCATCCGCACGGGCGGCCCGGTCCTGGCGCTGCGCGCCCAGACCGAGCCGCCGTCCGAGGAGCCCTCCGGCGAACCGGAACCCCTCGGCGTGGAACTGCTCATCGCCGTACCGGACCAGCCCGGCGTGCTGCCCGCGGTCGCCGGCGTCCTGGCCACGCACCGCCTCACCGTCCGCACGGCAGAACTGCGGACCCTCGACCTCCCGGACGGTGTCCACGACGGCTCGGTGCTGCTGCTCGACTGGCGGGTGGCGGCGGAGTACGGCTCCCTGCCGCAGGCCGCGCGGCTGCGCGCCGACCTCGTACGGGCCCTGGACGGCTCCCTGGACATCGCGGGGCGCCTGGCGGAGCGCGACGCGGCCTACCCCCGGCGCCGGGGCGTGGTGCCGCCCCCGCCGCGTGTGACGGTCGCGCCGGCCGCCTCGCGGCACGCCACGGTGATCGAGGTGCGGGCCCAGGACGCGCCGGGGCTGCTGTTCCGGATCGGGCGGGCGCTGGAGAAGTCGGGCGTACGGGTGCGCAGCGCTCACGTCAGCACCTTGGGCGCGAACGCCGTCGATGCGTTCTATGTCACGACGGGCACGGGCGCGCCGCTGCCGGGGGAGGAGGCGGTCTCGGTGGCGCGGATGCTGGAGGAGACGCTGCGGGCGTGACCTTGCCGACACGCGGTGGGTCCACCCGGTGCGGTCCCCGCCGGCACGCTGTCGCGTTCCCGCCCGCCGGAAGACGGCGGGCGGGGACGATTCGCTTGCCGGGCCCGATACTCTGGAGGGCAGCCCAAGACGACTCCGACCCCGAGGACCGACGCCGCCGTGTTCGATACCCTCTCCGACCGACTTAGCCTGACTTTCAAGAACCTCCGCGGGAAGGGCCGGCTGAGCGAAGCGGACATCGACGCCACGGCGCGCGAGATCCGCATCGCGCTCCTCGAAGCCGATGTGGCCCTGCCCGTGGTCCGCTCCTTCATCAAGAACGTGAAGGAGAGGTGCCTCGGCACCGAAGTCTCGAAGGCTCTCAACCCCAGCCAGCAGGTCCTCAAGATCGTCAACGACGAGCTTGTCACCATCCTCGGCGGTGAGACCCGCCGTCTCCGCTTCGCCAAGCAGCCCCCGACCGTGATCATGCTCGCGGGTCTCCAGGGCGCCGGTAAGACCACCCTCGCGGGCAAGCTCGGAAAGTGGCTCAAGGAACAGGGCCACTCGCCGCTGCTGGTCGCCGCCGACCTCCAGCGCCCCAACGCGGTCAACCAGCTGAGCGTCGTCGCCGAGCGCGCCGGCGTGGCGGTCTACGCTCCGGAGCCGGGCAACGGCGTGGGCGACCCGGTCAAGGTCGCCAAGGACTCCATTGACTTCGCGCGGACCAAGGTCCACGACATCGTGATCGTGGACACCGCCGGCCGTCTGGGCATCGACCAGGAGATGATGCAGCAGGCCGCGGACATCCGGGACGCGATCGGCCCCGACGAGATCCTGTTCGTCGTCGACGCCATGATCGGTCAGGACGCCGTCAACACGGCGGAGGCGTTCCGCGACGGCGTCGGCTTCGACGGTGTGGTCCTCTCCAAGCTCGACGGTGACGCCCGCGGTGGCGCCGCCCTGTCGATCCGCCAGATCACGGGCAAGCCGATCATGTTCGCGTCGAACGGCGAGAAGCTCGACGACTTCGACGCCTTCCACCCGGACCGGATGGCCTCCCGCATCCTCGACATGGGTGACCTGCTCACCCTGATCGAGCAGGCGGAGAAGACCTTCAGCCAGGCCGAGGCCGAGAAGATGGCCTCCAAGCTGGCCTCCAAGAAGGGCCAGGACTTCACCCTCGATGACTTCCTGGCCCAGATGGAGCAGGTCAGGAAGATGGGCTCGATCTCCAAGCTGCTCGGCATGCTCCCGGGCATGGGGCAGATCAAGGACCAGATCAACAACCTCGACGAGCGGGACGTCGACCGCACGGCCGCGATCATCAAGTCGATGACCCCGACCGAACGCCAGGACCCGACGATCATCAACGGCTCACGCCGTGCCCGTATCGCCAAGGGGTCCGGCGTCGAGGTCAGCGCGGTCAAGAACCTGGTGGAGCGGTTCTTCGAGGCGCGCAAGATGATGTCCCGCATGGCCCAGGGCGGCGGCATGCCCGGCATGCCGGGGATCCCGGGCATGGGCGGCGGTCCCGGCCGCGCCAAGAAGCAGCCCAAGAAGTCCAAGGGCAAGCAGCGCTCCGGCAACCCGATGAAGCGCAAGCAGCAGGAGCAGGAGGCCGCCGCGCGCCGCGCCGCCGCGGCCCAGAGCGGGGGCGCCTTCGGGCTGCCCCAGCAGGCTGGGCAGGAGTTCGAGCTGCCGGACGAGTTCAAGAAGTTCATGGGCTGACGCCCACGACGGTCCGTCGGCCACGCGTGGGGCGCCTCTCTCCGCAGAGGCGCCCCACGCCTGCCTCCCCGCCCGCGACCGGACCGTCCGGCGGACTAGGGGACCCGCGCGATCAGGTACCGGAAGACATTGGGCATCCACACCGTTCCATCGGCCCGCCGGTGCGGGTGCAGCGCCTCCGTCAGTTCCTTGCCGACCTGCTCCCGGTCCGTCGCGGCGGTCGCCGCGTCGAACAGTCCCGTCGACAGCATCCCCCGCACCGCGCTGTCCATGTCCGCGTACCCGAAGGGGCAGGCGACCCGCCCCGACCCGTCCGGGCTGAGCCCGCAGCGCTGCGCTGCCTCCTCCAGGTCGTCGCGCCGGGCCGGACGCCAACCGCCCCGGCCGTGCTCGGGGTCGGCCAGCCGGCTGACGGCGCGGAGCACGGACGAGGCGCTGCACCGTTCCGGCGGACCCCATGCGGCGAGCACCACGGGCGCCCCGTGCTCGGCCAGAGGCGTGGCCTCGGCCAGCAGGGCCCGCAGACCCTCGTGGTCGCCGACCGCGCACCCGATCGGCTCGAAGGAGGTCAGCAGGGTGTAGGCCGGCTCCCCGGCGGCCGGTGCCGCGTCCCGGGGACCGCCGTGGACGATCCGGGCGCCGGCACGCGCGGGTGCCCGCGGCGCCGGCGCCGCGGGCAGCAGCCGCTCGCGGGCGAGGGCCAGCCGCTCGGGGGCGCCGCCATCGACTCCGGTGACCGCGGCACCGCGCAAGGCGGCCAGGAACAGGGCGAGTCCGGTACCGCAGCCGAGCCCGAGCAGCCGCGTCCCGGACCCCACCTCCAGCCGCTCGTAGACCGCCTCGTAGAGCGGTACGAGCATCCGCTCCTGGATCTCGGCCCAGTCACGCGCGCGTGCGCACCGGTCCGTGCCGGGAGCGGGTTCCGCAGGGGGGAGGCGGTGCCCCGCGAGCGTAGGTGTCATCGAAAGCGCCCCCATCCTCAAAGGCGTGCCGCCGTGTCCGATCCCATGGCCCCGTGACGTCCGCTCGCGCTCCCTCCCGTGACGCCCGTATGCCAGGAAACTGCGCGCCCGCCGTGGCGTCCAGGGGGTGCGGAGCACTCCATGTGAGCCGTCCGTGCGCCCCCTGCCACCCCGGGTGACAATTGGCGCACGCCGTGGGCAGGCGTCCCCGTACGATCGCGCCATGGCCAAGGCACCCGTTCTCACACCCCGGGCGGACGACTTCCCGCGCTGGTACCAGGACCTGATCAACAAGGCCGAACTGGCCGACAACGGGCCGGTGCGCGGCACCATGGTCATCCGACCGTACGGGTACGGGCTGTGGGAGCGGATGCAGCAGGAGATGGACGCCCGCATCAAGGAGGCGGGCGCCTCCAACGCGTACTTCCCGCTGTTCATCCCGCAGTCGTACCTGGCCAAGGAGGCCGAGCACGTCGAGGGCTTCGCCCCCGAGCTCGCGGTCGTCACCCACGGCGGCGGCAAGGCCCTGGAGGAGCCGGTCGTCGTCCGCCCCACCTCCGAGACGATCATCAACGAGTACTTCTCCAAGTGGGTGCAGAGCTACCGCGACCTGCCGCTGCTGATCAACCAGTGGGCGAACGTGGTGCGCTGGGAGATGCGCCCCCGCGTGTTCCTGCGGACCACCGAGTTCCTGTGGCAGGAGGGGCACACCGCCCACGCCACCTACGAGGAGGCCAGGGACTACGCCGCGTACATCCATCAGAAGGTGTACGCCGGCTTCATGGCCGACGTCCTCGGCATCGATGTCGTCCTCGGCCGCAAGACGGCGAGCGAGCGCTTCGCCGGTGCCGTCAACACCCTCACCCTGGAGGGGATGATGGGCGACGGCAAGGCGCTCCAGATGGGCACCAGCCATGAACTCGGCCAGAACTTCGCCAAGGCGTTCCACACGCAGTACCTGTCGAAGGACGGAAGACAGGAGTTCGTCTGGCAGACCTCCTGGGGCTCGTCCACGCGCATGGTGGGTGGCCTGATCATGTCCCACGGCGATGACAACGGGTTGCGGGTCCCGCCGCGGCTCGCGCCGGTCCAGGCCGTGGTCCTCGCGATCAAGGGCGACGAAGCGGTTCTGGCCACGGTCCGCGAACTCGGGGACCGGCTGACGGCGGCCGGGATCCGCGTCCACGTCGACGACCGCACCGACATCCCGTTCGGCCGCCGCGCGGTCGACTGGGAGCTCAAGGGCGTGCCCGTCCGCATCGAGATCGGCCCCCGTGACCTGGCAAGCGGCACGGCGATGCTGGCCCGCCGCATCCCGGGCGGCAAGGAGCCGGTGGCGCTGGAATCGCTCGACCGGCTGATTCCCGGGATCCTCGAGGAGGACCAGGCGCTGCTCCTGGCGCAGTCGCGTGAGCGCCGGGAGTCCCGTACGGCGGACGTGTCGACGATCGAGGAGGCCGTCGAGGCGGCCGGGTCCGGCGGCTGGGCGCGTATCCCGTGGGCCCTGCTGGGGGCGGACGGCGAGGCCGGACTGGCCGAGCACGGGGTGACCGTACGATGTCTGGTCGCCGAGGACGGGTCGGTCCCCGACGCCGATGACGCACCCGGTAACGTCGCTGTCGTGGCGCGCGCTTACTGAGGTACGAGGAGTGCGGCCGAAACGTCTCTTGCGTACCAGCGGAAGACAGGCGCCCGTGTGGGAGAGCCGGTGGGCGTACGCATCGCTACGCACCACCTTGGGACGAGCTGCACGGCTTCTCCACAGATCGGCGCACGCGCCCTCCTCGGGATGCATCAGGGGCAACTGACGGGTACGTGCAAATTATTTGGGATGGCCCGGAATAGGAACACACGGGCCCCCAGGCTCGTTGTCATTACGTGAGCACGACACCACCTGTTCTCGCCGCAGAGCTGGCGCAGGCGTGGGCCGACATTCAGCGGTACCACCCCGAGCTGCCGGATCTTGCCGCGCCCGAGTCCCTGATCGGAGAGTCGTCGTCCGCCTGCGGACACGAACTCTCCTTCGAGCGACTGCTCCATGAGGCAGTCCATGGCATCGCGGCCGCCCGAGGGGTGCGCGACACCTCCCGTGCCGGCCGCTATCACAACCGCAGATTCCTCGCGATCGCCGAGGAGCTGGGCCTGGACCATCCCGAGGAGCCGCATCCGAGCAGCGGCTTCTCCCTGGTCACGCTCAGCCCCGAGGCGAAGCGGCGCTATCGCCCGACGATGGAGCGGCTCCAGCGCGCGCTGAAGGCCCATTCGGCGGCGACCGCCGACGACACGGCCCGCACGTTCCGGGGCCCGGCCGCCCGTCACGGCTCCTCCGGCGGCGGCGTCCGCGTCAAGGCGGTCTGTGACTGCGGCCGCAACGTCCGCGTCGTCCCGTCGGTCCTGGCCCAGGCCCCGATTGTGTGCGGCGGATGCGGAAAGCCCTTCCGCATCCCCGAGCCGGAGCCCGTGGGGGCGGCGGCGGGCTGAGGAGCGGCTGTTCGTGGCAGCCGCACTCGGTCCGCCGCACCGCGGGCCGCAGGCACCCTGCGAGCGCCGGGCGGCGTGACCCACGCCCGGGGAGCCCGGCGCCGGGTGTCTCTCAGGCGTGCCCGCGTGCGCTCGCGGCTCAGGGCGACCCCCGGGGTATGGCACAATGGCTAGCTGTACTCGACAGCCGCACAGGACCCCTCTCTCCTCCGGCTGACGCGTCCATCGGGCACTCGGGTACCGCAACCCCACGCGGCCGCTCCGCCGTGCCCAACCACGTCAAATCCAGGAGAACCCACTCCCGTGGCAGTCAAGATCAAGCTGAAGCGTCTGGGCAAGATCCGTTCGCCTCACTACCGCATCGTCGTCGCCGACTCCCGCACGCGCCGTGACGGCCGGGCGATCGAGGAGATCGGCAAGTACCACCCGACGTACCACCCGTCGGTCATCGAGGTCGACGCCGAGCGCGTGGCGTACTGGCTCTCCGTCGGCGCCCAGCCGACCGAGCCGGTTCTCGCCATCCTGAAGAAGACCGGCGACTGGCAGAAGTTCAAGGGCGAGCCCGCCCCGGCGCCGCTGCTGCAGCCCGAGGCCAAGGGTGCGCGGCCGTCGTTCGAGGCCCTCGGCGGTGACGACGAGGGCAAGGGTGAGGCGATCACCCAGAAGAAGAAGGCTGAGAAGAAGGACGAGGCCGCAGCCGAGTCCTCCGCGTCCGAGGCCTGAGCATGCTCGAGGAGGCTCTCGAGCACCTCGTGAAGGGCATCGTCGACAACCCTGACGATGTGCAGGTGTCCTCGCGCACCCTGCGCCGCGGGCGTGTGCTCGAGGTCCGGGTGCACCCCGACGACCTCGGCAAGGTGATCGGCCGCAACGGCCGCACCGCACGCGCCCTGCGCACCGTCGTAGGTGCCATCGGCGGCCGCGGTGTCCGCGTCGACCTCGTCGACGTGGACCACGTCCGCTGAACGCAACGCAGCACCGGCTCGGGCCGGGGAGGGCCACTGGGCCGTCCCCGGCCCGTCGTCGTCACCGGGCCGCATGACGCAGGACCCGGCAGGACAGGAGAGCAAGCACAGTGCAGCTGGTAGTCGCACGGATCGGCCGCGCCCACGGCGTCAAGGGCGAGGTCACCGTCGAAGTACGCACCGACGAGCCGGAGCTGAGGCTCGCGCCCGGCGCGGTCCTGGCCACCGACCCGGCCTCGACCGGACCGCTGACCATCGAGACGGGCCGGGTGCACAGCGGCCGCCTCCTGCTGCGGTTCGAGGGGGTGGGCGACCGCAACGCCGCCGAGGCGCTGCGCAACACCCTGCTGATCGCCGAGGTCGACCCGGACGAACTGCCCGAGGGCGAGGACGAGTACTACGACCACCAGCTCATCGACCTGGACGTCGTCACCAAGGACGGCACCCAGGTCGGCCGGATCACCGAGATCTCCCACCTGCCCTCGCAGGACCTGTTCGTGGTGGAGCGCCCCGACGGCAGTGAGGTCCTCGTCCCGTTCGTCGAGGAGATCGTCACCGACGTCGATCTGCGGGAGCAGCGCGCGGTGATCGACCCGCCGCCCGGGCTGATCGACGACCGCGCCGAGATCGCCTCCTCCCGGGACGAGGCGTGATGCGGCTCGACGTCGTCACGATCTTCCCCGAGTACCTGGAACCGCTGAACGTCTCCCTGGTCGGCAAGGCACGCGCGCGTGGACGGCTGAACGTGCACGTGCACGATCTGCGCCGCTGGACGCACGACCGCCACCACACGGTCGACGACACCCCGTACGGCGGCGGCCCCGGCATGGTCATGAAGACGGAGCCCTGGGGCGAGGCACTGGACGACATCCTGGCCGACGGCTACGAGACCGGTTCCTCGGCGCCCGCCCTGGTCGTCCCCACGCCCAGCGGCCGCCCCTTCACCCAGAAGCTCGCCGTCGAACTGTCCGAGCGCCCCTGGCTGGTCTTCACACCCGCCCGCTACGAGGGCATCGACCGCCGCGTCATCGACGAGTACGCGACGCGGATACCCGTGTACGAGGTCTCCATCGGCGACTACGTCCTCGCCGGCGGAGAGGCGGCCGTCCTCGTCGTCACCGAGGCGGTGGCCCGGCTGCTGCCCGGGGTCCTCGGCAACGTCGAGTCCCACCGCGACGACTCCTTCGCGCCCGGCGCGATGGCGAACCTCCTGGAGGGGCCCGTCTACACCAAGCCGCCGGCCTGGCGCGGCCGGGACATCCCGGAGGTGCTCCTCAGCGGCCACCACGGCAGGATCGCCCGCTGGCGCCGGGACGAGGCCCTCAAGCGCACGACGGCCCACCGGCCCGACCTGATCGAGCGCTGCGAGCCCACGGCCTTCGACCGGAAGGACCGCGAAACGCTCTCCGTCCTCGGCTGGGCCCCCGACCCGGACGGCGAGCCGTACGGCCGATTTTGGCGCAGGACCACCGACGTGGAAGAATAGGCCGCTGTTGTCCGCGCTCCGGTGCACGCCCCTGCCACAGGGGGAGACGACGTCCACTCCGACGCGGCCGGCGAACTCTTACCGAAAAACTACGTACCGCCGATGACCTGTGGCATCGGTGAAGAAAGCAGACGACATGTCTCACCTGCTCGACTCCGTCGACGCCGCCTCGCTGCGCAGCGACATCCCGGCCTTCCGCCCGGGTGACACCGTCAACGTGCACGTCCGCGTCATCGAGGGCAACCGCTCCCGTGTGCAGCAGTTCAAGGGTGTGGTGATCCGCCGCCAGGGCTCCGGCGTGCGCGAGACCTTCACGGTCCGCAAGGTCTCCTTCTCCGTCGGCGTCGAGCGCACCTTCCCGGTGCACACCCCGATCGTGGAGAAGATCGAGCTCGTCACCAGGGGTGACGTGCGCCGCGCCAAGCTGTACTACCTGCGCGAGCTGCGCGGCAAGGCGGCGAAGATCAAGGAGAAGCGCGAGAGCTGAGTTCTCCCGCGCGGCGTCCACAGCCGGGCCGGATAGCATCTGCCCCCGATGGACACCGAAGCACAGCACGTGGAGCGCGACCGCTCCTCCGGCCCCGCTGGACCCGAGAAGACCTCGGAGGCGGCGGACCCGGAGGGACGGTCGCGCTTCGCGTTGGTGTCCCGGGCCGTCGACCGGCTGCCCGGCGGGCGCATCACCCTGACCGCGCTGGCCGGTCTGCTGTCCTTCCTCGCTCTGACCACCTTCGTGGTGCAGCCGTTCGACATCCCCAGCGGTTCGATGGAGCCCGGATTGAGGGTTGGGGACCGCCTGCTCGTAAATAAGTTGGCGTACCGTTTCGGATCGAAGCCGCGGCGGGGAGACACCATCGTGTTCGACGGCACGGGGTACTTCGGTGACGCGGACTACGTCAAGCGCGTGGTCGGTGTGGGCGGAGACCACGTGGTCTGCTGCGACAAGGAGGGGAAGCTCGAGGTGAACGGCCGGTCGGTCGACGAGTCGTCGTTCCTGTATCCCGGGGACAGCCCGTCCGACGCCCCCTTCGACGTCGTCGTGCCCGACGGCAGGCTCTTCGTGCTGGGCGACCACCGCGGGGCCTCCAGCGACTCCCGCGACCACCTGGGCTCACCGGGCGGTGGCATGATCCCCGTCGGTGCCGTGATCGGCAGGGCCGACTGGATCGCCTGGCCCTCCTCCCGCTGGGCGCGCCTCACCCGCCCCGGCGCCTACGCGCGCGTACCCCCCGCGGACGGTGTCCATGGGTAACCGCGGCAAACGGCGTGGCGACCCGGCCGACACCGCCCTGCAGAACCTCCTGCCCACCGGCTCGCGGCGTGCCACCGGCTCCGGCCCCACCGGGCGCAGCCGTGCCGAGCGGCGCAAGCTCCAGCGCAAGGTCAAGCGCAGGCGGAGGCGCTCCGCGGTCAAGGAGATACCGCTCCTCGTCGGCGTCGCCGTTCTCATAGCGCTGGTCCTGAAGACCTTCCTCGTACAGGCGTTCGTCATCCCGTCGGGCTCCATGGAGAACACCATCCAGATCGGCGACCGCGTCCTCGTCGACAAGCTGACCCCCTGGTTCGGCTCCAAGCCGCAGCGCGGTGACGTCGTCGTCTTCCGGGACCCCGGCAACTGGCTGGCGGGCGAGAAGACGACGAAGAACAACGACCCGGTCGTCGTCAAGCAGATCAAGGAAGGGCTCACCTGGATCGGTCTGCTGCCGTCCGACAACGACAAGGACCTCATCAAGCGGGTCGTCGCGGTCGGCGGCGACACCGTCAAGTGCTGCGACACGCAGGGCCGCGTCACCGTCAACGGCATCCCACTGAACGAGCCGTACATTCACCCGGGGAACAAACCTTCGGACTTCGCGTTCTCCGTGACCGTTCCGCCGGGCCGGCTGTGGGTCATGGGAGACCACCGGGCCAACTCGGCCGACTCGCGTTACCACCGCACAGAGAAGTTCAGCGGCACCGTCTCCGAGGGCTCGGTCGTCGGCCGCGCCATGGTCATCGCCTGGCCCTTGGGGCACTGGGCGCGCCTGAAGGAGCCTGACACTTACGCGTCGGTGCCGAGCGGGTCGACCACTGCACTCGGCCCGTCGCATAGGGTGGCCTCAGCGGATCGATACGGATTGGTCCCCCTCCCGAGCCCTGCGGAACTCCCGCTCGTTATGGGAGTGGTGAGCCTGCGTCGACTGGGGCGCCGGCGGCGGTACGGAGTGAGGAGTGGATGTGGGGGATTTGGCGGTCGGCGCACGATCCGGACACGATGGCCCCGAAGAGCCGGAGCGGCCCGACGAGACGGCTGCCCCGGCCGCGCGGGAACACGTCGGCGCCGGGAGTGACTCCCCCGACGACGGCACGCCGGAGAGCGGCGACCAGGGCGGCACGCCCAAGAAGCAGCGCTCCTTCTGGAAGGAACTGCCCCTCCTCGTCGGTATCGCGCTGGTGCTCGCGCTGCTGATCAAGACGTTCCTGGTCCAGGCGTTCTCCATCCCCTCCGACTCGATGCAGAACACCCTCCAGGTGGGTGACCGTGTCCTCGTCGACAAGCTGACCCCCTGGTTCGGCTCCCAGCCCTCGCGCGGCGAGGTCGTCGTCTTCCACGACCCGGACAACTGGCTGGCGGGCGAGCCCACCAGTAATCCCAACGCCCTCCAGACGGCGCTGAGCTGGATCGGCCTGATGCCGTCCGCCGAGGAGAAGGACCTGATCAAGCGGGTCATCGGCGTCGCCGGCGACACCATCGAGTGCAAGGGCACGGGCCCGCTGACGGTCAACGGCAGGGCGCTGAACGAGCCGTATGTCTACCCCGGCAACACGCCGTGCAGCGTGGACGAGCAGGGCGGCCAGTTCAAGGTCACCGTTCCCGCGGGCAAAATCTGGGTCATGGGCGACCACCGGCAGAACTCGCTGGACTCCCGCTACCACCAGCAGGACAGCAACCAGGGCTTCGTCCCCGTGGGCAACGTCGTGGGCCGCGCGATCGTCATCGCCTGGCCGCCCACCCGCTGGGACACGCTGCCGATCCCGGACACCTTCGACCAGGGCCTCGGCGCGATGGCCCCCGGGGCGCTCGGTGTGACCGGCGCGGTGCCGCTGGTGCTGTGGCGCAGGCGCCGCCTCACCGCGCCGCTCACCGCCGGAAACCCGAGGGTTTCTGGCAGCCGTACCGCCGGGTAGGGTGCCGTCCCAGATCGCCGATCTTCCGCGACCCGGCAGCGGGCCGCGGGGTCGATCCTCCGACCTGGGAGCACGGGATGAGCGGGACTGGTCGTACGCAAGAGGGCCGCGGACGGCTCGGCAGCGCGCTGTCGGGGCTCGCCGTGGCCCTCGGCTGTGTGCTCTTCCTCGGCGGGTTCGCCTGGGGCGCGGTCGTCTACAAGCCGTACACCGTGCCGACCGACTCGATGTCGCCCACCATCGTCGCCGGTGACCGGGTGCTGGCCCAGCGCGTCGACGGCGCCGACATCAAGCGCGGCGACGTCGTCGTCTTCCGGCAGAAGAGCTGGGGCAACCTGCCGATGGTCAAGCGGGTCGTCGCGGTCGGGGGCGACACCGTCGGGTGCTGCACCGACGGCAGGCTGACCGTGAACGGCAAGCAGATCAAGGAGTCGTACCTGGCCAAGGGGCAGGTCGCGGAGTCCAAGAAGATCCCCACGGTCACGGTTCCCGAGGGGCGCCTGTTCCTGCTCGGCGACGAGCGCAGCGGCTCCCTCGACTCCACCGCGCACCTCACGGAGGCGTTCAGCGGAACGGTGCCGCGCAGCGCGGTGGACGCCCGTGTGGATGCCGTGGTCTGGCCCATGAACGGCATGCTGGCCCGTCCGACCGGCTTCGAGACGCTGGGCCCGATCTCGTCGCCGGGCCCCCTTCGGCTGGTCGTCGGCGCGATCGTGGCGGGCGCGGTGCTGGTGATGGCGGGCGCGGCGTACGGCCCGGTCGCGAAGCGCGTGAGCCGCGGGCGCGGCGGGCGCAGCGGGGCGCGGATGGAGCCGGCCGGTGCCCGCTGACGTCCCGGCGCCCTCCGTCCCGGAGAGCGGGCTGCGCAGGGTGGCGCGGGTGGTGCTGCTCGACCCGCAGGACCGCATCCTGCTGCTGCACGGGCACGAGCCGGACGATCCGGCCGACGACTGGTGGTTCACGCCCGGTGGCGGTGTGGAGGGCGACGAGACACGCGCGCAGGCCGCGCTGCGGGAACTGGCCGAGGAGACCGGCATCACCGAGATCGAACTGGGCCCGGTGCTGTGGCAGCGCGTGTGCTCGTTTCCGTTCGCGGGACGCCGCTGGGACCAGGACGAGTGGTACTACCTGGCCCGAACGGCCCAGACGGCCACGGCCGCGCTGGGCCTGACCGACCTGGAAAAACGCAGTGTCGTCGGAGCACGGTGGTGGACGTGGCGGGAACTCGTGGAGGCGCATGAGACGGTGTACCCGACGAGACTCGCCGAGCTGCTGCGCACGCTGCTCGACGATGGTCCCCCGGCCAGGCCCGAGGTCCTCGACACCGAAATCGTCTAGAGGCTCACGGGACTGGCGCACAATGGTGGGATCGCACGGCTGAAGGGGAACATGCCATGAGCGCCGAGGACCTCGAGAAGTACGAGACCGAGATGGAGCTGAAGCTCTACCGGGAGTACCGCGATGTCGTCGGTCTGTTCAAATATGTGATCGAGACCGAACGGCGCTTCTACCTCACCAACGACTACGAGATGCAGGTGCACTCCGTCCAGGGCGAGGTGTTCTTCGAGGTGTCGATGGCCGACGCCTGGGTGTGGGACATGTACCGGCCCGCTCGTTTCGTGAAGCAGGTCCGGGTGCTCACGTTCAAGGACGTGAACATCGAGGAGCTGAACAAGACCGATCTGGAGCTGCCGGGCGGGTGAGGGTCACCGACCGGGTGACGGAGTTGTCCACAACCGCTGAGTTGTCCACCAAGATCTACTTCTTGGGGCAGGATGCGTGACGGTTGGCGCCGGAGGTGGTGCCGACATGACCACACACCTGGCACGCAGTGCACTCGGCAGGTACGGGGAGGAACTGGCCGCCCGGCGGCTGATCGGCGCGGGGATGACGCTCCTGGAGCGCAACTGGCGCTGCGGCAGAAGCGGCGAGATCGACATCGTGGCCAGGGACGGTGACGTCCTGGTCGTCTGTGAGGTGAAGACCCGCAGGCGCGGCTGCTTCGAGCACCCGATGGCCGCCGTCACCCCGGGCAAGGCCCGGCGGCTGCGCGATCTCGCCGAGCGCTGGATCCAGGCGCACGGCGGGGCGCCACCGGGCGGGGTGCGCATCGACGTGGTCGGGGTCGTCCTGCCCGAGCGCGGCGCCGCCGTGGTCGAGCATGTGCGGGGGGTGGCCTGATGGGCTTCGCGCGTACGTGCTCCGTGACCCTGGTCGGCGTCGAGGGCGTGGTGGTCGAGGTCCAGGCCGACCTCGAACCGGGCGTGGCGGCGTTCACCCTGGTCGGCCTGCCCGACAAGAGCCTGACGGAGAGCCGGGACCGAGTGCGGGCGGCGGTCGTCAACTCGGGCGGCGAATGGCCGCAGAAGAAGCTCACGGTCGGGCTCAGCCCGGCCTCCGTACCGAAGGCCGGCAGCGGGTTCGACCTCGCCGTGGCGTGCGCGGTGCTCGGCGCCTCGGAGCGGATCGACCCCCGGGTGCTCGCCGACATCGTGATGATCGGCGAGCTGGGCCTGGACGGCCGGGTGCGGCCCGTCCGGGGCATTCTGCCGGCGGTCCTGGCGGCGGCGGACGCGGGGTACGAGCAGGTGGTCGTGCCGGAGTGCGCCGCCGCCGAGGCATCGCTGGTGCCCGGCGTGTCCGTGCTGGGCGTCCGCAGCCTGCGCCAGCTGATCGCGGTCCTCGCGGACGAGCCCGTGCCCGAGGAGGCCCCGGACGAGCAGGGCCGCCCCGATCCGCTCCTGGCCGGCCTGCGCGTGCCCGGCACCGGCGCCGCCACGGGCATGCACTGCGCGGGCGCCGCACTGCACGACCACGACCACGGCCACGACCTCGCCGACGTCGTGGGCCAGATCCCGGCCCGTACGGCGGTGGAGGTGGCCGCGGCGGGCGGCCACCACCTCTTCCTGGAAGGGCCGCCCGGCGCGGGCAAGACGATGCTCGCGGAGCGGCTCCCCGCCATCCTGCCCCGGCTCGGCAGAACGGAATCGCTGGAGGTCACAGCGGTGCACTCGGTGGCGGGCCTGCTGCCCCCGGGCAAGCCCCTGATCGACGTCGCCCCCTACTGCGCCCCGCATCACTCCGCCACCATGCAGGCCCTCGTCGGCGGCGGCCCCGGTATCGCCCGGCCCGGCGCCGTGTCGCTGTCCCACCGGGGGGTGCTCTTCCTGGACGAGACGCCCGAGTTCAGCAGCCGGGCCCTCGACGCGCTGCGGCAGCCCCTGGAGGCCGGGCACGTCGTGATCGCCCGCAGCGCGGGCGTCGTGCGGTTCCCGGCGAGGTTCCTGATGGTGCTCGCGGCCAACCCCTGTCCCTGCGGGCGCTTCTCGCGGCGCGACACGGTGTGCGAGTGCCCGCCCGCGGCGATCCGCCGCTACCAGGCCCGGCTGTCCGGCCCGCTCCTGGACCGGGTCGACCTGCGCGTCGAGGTGGACCCGGTCACCCGCGCCGAACTCACCGGGAGCGGCGCCGGGGGCGAGTCCACCCGGACGGTCGCCGACCGGGTCCGAGCAGCCAGGGAGAGGGCGGCGGCACGCCTCGCGGGCACGCCGTGGCGGACCAACAGCGACGTGCCCGGACGGGAGCTGCGCAGCCGCTGGTGTGCCGCGAGCGGCGCCATGGACGAGGCCGAGCGCCATCTGGAGCGGGGCGTGCTGACGGCCCGGGGACTGGATCGCGTGCTGCGCGTGGCCTGGACCGTCGCGGATCTCGTGGGCCACGACCGGCCGGACGCGACGGATGTCGCCCGCGCGCTGCATCTGCGCACCGGGGTGCCGCGGGGCGTACCGATGGCCCTCGGGGCGCCGGCATGAGCGGGGACGGCGCCCCGGACGGCGCGCACCGCGCCCGCGCCCTCCTCACCCGGGTCATCGAGCCCGGGGACGAGGTGGCGGGACGCTGGCTGCGCGAGCACGGAGCCGAGGAGGTGGCGCTGCGGCTGCGGGAGGGTGGGCCGCGGCTGCCGGGGGTGTCGGACGAGCGGTGGGCGGGGCTGCGGGCGCGGGCCGTCCGGGCCGAGCCGGAGCGTGACCTGGCCGCGGCCCGGGAGGCGGGGGCGAGATTCGTGTGCCCCGGCGGCTCCGAGTGGCCAGCCCAGCTCGACGACCTCGGGGACGCCCGGCCCGTCGGGCTCTGGGTGCGCGGGCGGCCGAGCCTGCGCCTGTGGGCCCTGCGGTCGGTCGCGGTCGTGGGCGCACGGGCCTGCACCGAGTACGGCGCGCACGCGGCGGCGACCCTGGCGGCGGGGCTCGCGGAGCGCGGCTGGGTGGTCGTCTCCGGCGGTGCCTACGGCGTGGACGGGGCAGCCCACCGCGGCACCCTCGCGGCCGGCGGCGCCACCATCGCCGTGCTGGCCTGCGGGGTCGACCGGCCCTACCCGCGCGGGCACACCGAGTTGATCACCAGGATCGCGCACCAGGGGCTGGTCGTCGGCGAGCTGCCACCCGGCGATCACCCCACGCCCAGCCGGTTCATCCTCAGAAACCGCGTGATCGCGGCGCTCACCCGTGGCACCGTGGTCGTCGAGGCGGCCTACCGCAGCGGCGCCCTGGTCACGGCACGCGCGGCACAGCGGCTGGGCCGGCACACGATGGGTGTGCCCGGACCGGTCACCAGCGGACTCTCCGCCGGCGTCCACGAACTGCTGCGGGGGGAGGCCGTCCTGGTCTCCGACGCCGCGGAGGTCGCCGAACTGGTCGGGGAGATGGGTGAGCTGGCCCCGGACCGGCGCGGACCCGTCCTGCCACGCGATCTCCTCCACCCCGCCGCGGCCCGCGTGCTCGCCGCGCTGCCGGCCCGCGGCGCGGCCGCGGTGCGGGAGATCGCCCGCGGGGCCGGGACGAGCGACGACGACGCGGTCGGGAGACTGTACGAACTCCGATCACTTGGATTCGTCGAACGACACGACGATGGCTGGAAGTTGACACGCCAGGCGGTGAGCGCGGTCCGACAAGATCACGGCGGATGCTGACCCAGAGTGATCGGCCGTCCGGGCGATGCCCGACAGCCTTGGCAATTCCCGTAGTTGACCGCTTCGGCGGTCACGCAGGGCGACGACCCCGCTCTCCGCGGGAAGTCTGCCGTGCCCGTTCGCGCGGGGGTGATGCACTGTTCTTCGCACACTGCGACACCACAGTCACGCTACGCTCACGAGGATCCCGACTCAGACAGGCATCTCGACATCAGACCGACAGCTCACCCAGGTATCCCCAGTTCACAGCAGAACGGCACAAGGCGACGAATGCCCCAGCACACCTCCGGGTCCGACCGGGCGGCGCTCCCCCCAGCCGCCCGTGACGGCGGCAGCGTGCGCCCGCCCGCTCCCTCGACACTCGACGAGTTGTGGCGGTCGTACAAGGAGACGGGGGACGAGCGGTTGCGGGAGCAGCTGATCCTGCACTACTCACCCTTGGTGAAGTACGTGGCGGGTCGGGTGAGTGTGGGACTGCCGGCCAATGTGGAGCAGGCGGACTTCGTGTCGTCGGGCGTGTTCGGGCTGATCGACGCCATCGAGAAGTTCGACATCGACCGGGAGATCAAGTTCGAGACGTACGCGATCACCCGTATCCGCGGCGCGATGATCGACGAACTGCGGGCGCTGGACTGGATCCCGCGGTCGGTGCGGCAGAAGGCGCGCAGCGTGGAGCGGGCGTACGCGACCCTGGAGGCGCGGCTGCGGCGGACGCCGACCGAGGCGGAG
Organism: Streptomyces sp. PSU-S4-23; assembly: GCF_055632315.1. Taxonomy (NCBI): domain Bacteria; kingdom Bacillati; phylum Actinomycetota; class Actinomycetes; order Kitasatosporales; family Streptomycetaceae; genus Streptomyces; species Streptomyces sp. PSU-S4-23. Next base: position 6,322,962 of record NZ_JBVMUU010000002.1, read on the forward strand.
GTGGCGCAGGAGATGGGGATCGGCGTGGAGGAGCTCCACGCCGTCTTCAGCCAGCTGTCGCTGGCGAACGTGGTGGCCCTGGAGGAGTTGCTGCACGTCGGGGGCGAGGGCGGCGACCGGCTGAGCCTGATGGACACCCTGGAGGACACCGCCGCGGACAACCCGGTCGAGGTGGCGGAGGACCGGGAGCTGCGACGGTTCCTGGCACGCGCCATCAACACGCTGCCCGAGCGGGAGAAGACCGTCGTCACGCTCTACTACTACGAGGGCCTCACGCTCGCCGAGATCGGCAATGTGCTCGGGGTGACCGAGAGCCGGGTGAGCCAGATCCACACGAAGTCGGTGCTGCAGCTGAGGGCCAAGCTGGCCGGCTTCGGCCGCTGACCCGGCCGCCGACCCGGTCGCCGGCACGGATGGGCCGGCGCGCCCCGGCGGGGGAGCCGCGACCGGCGCGCAGGGCGGGAACTGGCTCCCGCCGGCGGTGGTCCGTCCGTACAGTGGTGGACGTGCCAAGGATTCGAGCGGCCTCCGTGGCCGAGCACCGGTCGATGCAGCGAGCCGCCCTCCTGGATGCGGCACGGTCCCTGCTGTCCCAGGGCGGTACGGAGGCGCTGACGTTCCCGGCGCTCGCCGAGCGAACGGGCCTGGCGCGGTCCTCCGTCTATGAGTACTTCCGCTCCCGCGCGGCGGTCGTCGAGGAGCTGTGCGCCGTCGACTTCCCGGTCTGGGCGGCGGAGGTCGAGGCGGCGATGGCCGCGGTGGACGGGCCCGAGGCGAAGGTCGAGGCGTATGTGCGGCAGCAGTTGGCGCTCGTGGGGGACCGCAGGCACCGCGCCGTGGTGGCCATCTCCGCGCGCGAACTGGACGCGGGGGCGCGCGAGAAGATCCGGGCCGCGCACGGAGGGCTCGTCGCGATGATCGTCGGGGCGCTCGGCCAGATGGGGCACCGTGAACCCCGGCTGGCGGCGATGCTGCTCCAAGGCGTGGTCGACGCGGCGGTGCGGCGCATCGAGCTGGGGGCCGCGGAGGACCCGGCCGCCATCACCGAGGCGGCGGTGGCGATGGCCCTGCGGGGCGTCCGGGGCTGAGCGCTCCGCGGCCGGCGGCGCCCACGGCGGGGGCCCCGCGCGGACGCCACGCCACCGGCCCCCGGCCCGGCGGCAGCGGCACCCCGTCCACCCGCAGCAACCGCGACGGTCCGGCGCGCAGCAGCCACGGCGGCAGCAGGGACAGCGGGTCCAGATACGTCTCCCCGCTGCGCAGGCCCCAGTGCAGGCACGGTCCGCCGCAGTGGGCGCCCGCCGGCTCCAGCAGGCCCAGGACCTCGCCCGGCCCGACCTCCTCGCCCAGGCGCACCGAGGCGCGGACGGGCTCGTACGTCGTCCGCAGCGGTGGATCGCCCGTCCCCGCCAGGTCGACCGCGACCACGCCCCGCCCCGCCACCCGGCCCGCGAAGGCCACCCGGCCCGCGGCGACCGCCCGCACCGGGTCGCCGGGGGCCGCCGCCAGGTCCACGCCCCGGTGACCCGGGCCGTACGGGGTGGCCGGAGGCTCCCAGCCCCGTACGACCAGGGGGTGAACGCCCACCGGCCAGACGCGGGCGACGGCCGGCACCGCCCCGCGGGGTGCCGGCACGGCGGCCGGGGGCGGCGGTCGCCCCGCGAGCGCGCCGGCCCGGGCCACGGGAGCCGGCACGACCGGGAGGACCAGCAGCAGCGCGGGCCATGGCCACGCACATCGTTTCGCTCGCATGCGAGAACCGTCCCGCATATCGAGCGATCATGGCGGAATCTGTGGACAACTGCCGGGTTGTGGACAGCGGCGTCACCCGCCACCCCGCCGGTCCCGTACACTTCTTGTGGCGATCCGGGTCACCGGGTCGACTTCGCACGCCCCGGCACCAGGCCCTCACGAGGCCGGTGTCAGCGCTCCTCGGTCCTTTGCGGCACGGCGCACGCGGGCGTCAGGCGCGAGTGTCATCCGGCACTCGCGGCACAACCGAGAAAACTCAAGGAGAACGGCCATGGCCGTCGTCACGATGCGGGAGCTGCTGGAGAGCGGCGTCCACTTCGGTCACCAGACCCGTCGCTGGAACCCGAAGATGAAGCGCTTCATCTTCACCGAGCGCAACGGCATCTACATCATTGACCTGCTCCAGTCGCTGTCGTACATCGACCGCGCCTACGAGTTCGTCAAGGAGACCGTCGCCCACGGCGGTACGGTCATGTTCGTCGGCACGAAGAAGCAGGCGCAGGAGGCCATCGCCGAGCAGGCCACCCGCGTCGGCATGCCGTACGTCAACCAGCGCTGGCTGGGCGGCATGCTCACCAACTTCTCGACCGTGTACAAGCGTCTGCAGCGGCTGAAGGAACTCGAGCAGATCGACTTCGAGGACGTCGCGTCCTCCGGTCTGACCAAGAAGGAGCTCCTGGTCCTCTCCCGTGAGAAGGCCAAGCTGGAGAAGACCCTCGGCGGTATCCGCGAGATGCAGAAGGTGCCGAGCGCCGTCTGGATCGTGGACACCAAGAAGGAGCACATCGCGGTCGGCGAGGCCCGGAAGCTGAACATCCCGGTCGTCGCCATCCTCGACACCAACTGCGACCCCGACGAGGTCGACTACAAGATCCCGGGCAACGACGACGCGATCCGCTCCGTCACCCTGCTCACCCGTGTGATCGCGGACGCCGTCGCCGAGGGCCTCATCGCCCGCTCCGGCGTCGCCGCCGAGGGCAAGGGCGAGAAGGCCGCGGGCGAGCCGCTCGCCGAGTGGGAGCGCGACCTGCTCGAGGGCGAGAAGAAGGCTGCCGAGGCCGAGGCCGCGGCCCCGGCCGCCGAGGCCCCGGCTGCGGAGGCCCCGGCCGCCGAGGCTCCGGCCGCCGAGGCTCCGGCTGCGGAGGCCCCGGCCGCCGAGGGCGAGCAGGGCTGACCCTCGGGCCGTTCGGCTGACGTGGGGGCGGGTGGCACCGACGGCGCCACCCGCCGTTCACCCGCAGCCCCTAGATCTTCGTAGCCCGTAGATCTTTGGCGGCCGTCCGCTCACCTTGCGGCGGCCGCCGACTTCGAGACTTCGAACTCCGAGAAGAGATTCACAGAATCATGGCGAACTACACCGCCGCCGACGTCAAGAAGCTCCGTGAGCTCACCGGCGCCGGCATGATGGACTGCAAGAAGGCGCTGGACGAGGCCGAGGGCAACGTCGACAAGGCCGTCGAGGCGCTCCGGATCAAGGGCCAGAAGGGCGTCGCCAAGCGCGAGGGCCGCTCCGCCGAGAACGGCGCCGTGGTCTCCATCATCGCCGACGACAACTCCTCCGGCGTCCTCGTCGAGCTGAAGTGCGAGACCGACTTCGTCGCCAAGGGCGAGAAGTTCCAGGCCGCGGCCCAGGCCATCGCCGAGCACGTCGCCAGGACCTCCCCGGCCGACCTGGAGGCCCTGCTCGCCTCCGAGATCGAGCCCGGCAAGACCGTCCAGGCGTTCGTCGACGAGGCCAACGCCAACCTCGGCGAGAAGATCGTCCTGGACCGCTTCGCGCAGTTCGCGGACGGCTATGTGACGGCGTACATGCACCGCACCATGCCCGACCTGCCGCCGCAGATCGGTGTCCTGGTCGAGTTCGACAAGCCGAACGCCGAGGTCGCCAAGGGCGTCGCCCAGCACATCGCCGCCTTCGCGCCGAAGTACCTCTCCAAGGAGGACGTGCCGGCCGAGGTCGTGGAGGCCGAGCGCCGTATCGCCGAGGAGACGACCCGCGCCGAGGGCAAGCCCGAGGCCGCCCTCCCGAAGATCGTCGAGGGCCGGCTCAACGGCTTCTTCAAGGACGCCACGCTGCTCGGCCAGCCGTACGCGCTCGACAACAAGAAGTCCGTCCAGAAGGTCCTGGACGAGGCGGGTGTCACCCTGAAGCGCTTCACGCGCATCAAGGTCGGCATCTGAGTCCGTACCGCGATCGACGCGCGACCCCGATAGGGTCGACAGCAGTCGTCCGTGCTGTTCGCGCAGGCCGTCCCGCACACCGGTGCGGCGGGCGACAGCAGATATGACGAGGAGGCCATTGCCGCGCATGGGATGCGAACCACGCCCCACCGGCAATGGCCTTCTTCGTATGTGCACCACGAGGAGATCTCCATGACCACCAAGGCCCAGAAGAGCGACGACGGCAAAGTACACGGCCGGTTTCTGCTGAAGCTGTCCGGAGAGGCCTTCTCCGGTGGCGGGGGCCTGGGTGTCGACCCCGATGTGGTGCACGCCATCGCCCGTGAGATCGCGGCCGTGGTGCGCGACGGCGCCCAGATCGCGGTCGTCATCGGCGGTGGCAACTTCTTCCGTGGCGCCGAACTCCAGCAGCGTGGCATGGACCGGGCCCGCTCCGACTACATGGGCATGCTCGGCACGGTCATGAACTGCCTCGCCCTCCAGGACTTCCTGGAGAGGGAGGGCATCGACAGCCGGGTGCAGACCGCCATCACCATGGGCCAGGTCGCCGAGCCCTACATCCCGCTGCGGGCCGTGCGCCACATGGAGAAGGGCCGTGTGGTGATCTTCGGCGCCGGTATGGGAATGCCGTACTTCTCGACCGACACGACCGCCGCCCAGCGGGCGCTGGAGATCGACGCCGAGGCGCTGCTCATGGGCAAGAACGGCGTGGACGGGGTCTACGACTCCGATCCGAAGACCAACCCGGACGCGGTCAAGTTCGACTCCCTCGGCTACGGCGAGGTCATCACCCGTGACCTCAAGGTCGCCGATGCCACCGCGATCACCCTGTGCCGTGACAACAAGCTGCCGATCCTCGTCTTCGAACTGCTGACGGAAGGCAATATCGCCCGCGCCGTCAAGGGTGAGAAGATCGGCACACTCGTGGGTGACCAAGGAGGCCGGGACTGACCGGGGCCGACCTGCCCGGGGTGAACTCCGCGAGGGGTGAACTCCGTCCGGGCGACGGGCCCTGACCGGAGGATGGACAATGTCCTGCCGGTCCGGAACCGTGCAGGAAGAAGACGCGACGCAGCCGGCCGCCGCCCACGGATGCCGGGCCTACTCAAGACACGCAGGAGCAAGTGGTGATCGAAGAGACCCTCCTCGAGGCCGAGGAGAAGATGGAGAAGGCCGTCGTGGTCGCCAAGGAGGACTTCGCCGCGATCCGCACCGGTCGTGCGCACCCGGCGATGTTCAACAAGATCGTGGCCGACTACTACGGAGCACCGACCCCGATCAACCAGCTGGCCTCGTTCTCGGTACCGGAGCCGCGCATGGCCGTGGTGACGCCGTTCGACAAGAGCGCGCTGCGCAACATCGAGCAGGCGATCCGCGACTCGGATCTGGGCGTCAACCCGAGCAATGACGGCAACATCATCCGCGTGGTGTTCCCCGAGCTCACCGAAGAGCGCCGCCGTGAGTACATCAAGGTCGCCAAGGGCAAGGGCGAGGACGCCAAGGTCTCGATCCGCTCCGTCCGCCGCAAGGCCAAGGACGCCATCGACAAGCTGATCAAGGACGGCGAGGTCGGCGAGGACGAGGGCCGCCGTGCTGAGAAGGAACTCGACGACACCACCGCGAAGTACGTCGCCCAGGTGGACGAGCTCCTCAAGCACAAGGAAGCGGAGCTGCTCGAGGTCTGATGAACGATTCTTCCTGGGGGGCGCCGCCACAGGCCGGGTACTGGGCGCCCACCGACCAGGGGCCCGTGCCGGGCGCCGGCCCGGCGGGCCCCGCGTACGATGCGCATGACGCGCAGCGGACGCGCCCCATGCCCATCGTGCCCGACGTAGCCGCACACGGCGGAGACCAGGATGACGACCGGGGGGCCGCTCGGCTGAGCGGCCCCTTGTTCCGCGACGAGACGCCGCAGGCGCCGCACCCCCGGGCGGCGTCGCAGAATCCGGAGCCCATGCCCGACGCCCCCAAGCCGGCGCCCGCACCGCAGAAGAAGAGCGCGGGCCGTGACCTGGGCGCCGCCATAGGAGTCGGCGTCGGGCTCGGCGTCGTGATCGTCGTGTCGTTGTTCATCGTCAAGGCCGTGTTCGTCGGCGTGATAGCGGTCGCCGTCGTGGTGGGCCTGTGGGAGCTGACGAAGCGGCTGGAAGAGCGCAAGGACGTCAAGGCGCCGCTCGTGCCGCTGGTGGTCGGCGGCGCGGCGATGGTCGTCGCGGGCTATGTGCGGGGGGCCGAGGGCGCCTGGGCGGCGATGGCCCTCACCGCGCTCGCGGTCCTCGTCTGGCGCATGACGGAGCCGCCGGACGGCTATCTCAGGGATGTCACGGCGGGTGTCTTCGCGGCCTTCTACGTGCCGTTCCTGGCCACGTTCGTCGCCCTGCTGCTGACGGCGCAGGACGGGCCGCAGCGCGTCCTGACGTTCCTGCTGCTGACGGTCGTCAGCGACACGGGCGCGTACGCGGTCGGCTGGCGCTTCGGCACGCACAAGCTCGCGCCGCGCATCAGCCCCGGCAAGACCCGCGAGGGACTGATCGGGGCGGTCGCCTTCGCCATGGCGGCGGGGGCGCTGTGCATGCAGTTCCTGATCGACGGCGGCTCATGGTGGCAGGGGCTGGTCCTGGGCCTCGCGGTCGCGGCCAGCGCCACACTGGGCGACCTGGGCGAATCCATGATCAAGCGGGACCTGGGCATCAAGGACATGGGCACGCTGCTGCCGGGGCACGGCGGCATCATGGACCGGCTGGACTCGCTGCTGCCGACGGCGCCCGTGGTGTGGCTGCTGATGGTGCTCTTCGTCGGAACCGGCTGACCCGCCGGGTCGGCCGGTCCGGTCAGCTTGTCCTGCGCACGTCCGCCGGGCCCTCGGCCCGCGAGCTGGGACGGACCGGGGACGGGGGGCGCTGGACGGCCACCATGGCCACGTCGTCGGTGAGCCGGGCGCCCACGTACTCGCGCAGGTCGTCGTGCACGGCGGCGAGGAGGGCGTCCGGCGCCAGGGCGGTCCAGCGCGTCAGCCTGTCCTCGAGCGGATAGAAGGCGCCGTCCGGGCCGCGGGCCTCGGTCACGCCGTCGGTGTAGAGCAGCAGGGTGGCGCCCGGAGGGAAGTCGACCGTGTCCACCGGCACCTCCCCACGGATGAGGTCGCCGAGGCCCAGCGGTGGCACCGCCACCGTCGGATACAGGACGGTGACGTTCCCCTCGTGGGCGAGCAGGGGCGGCGGGTGTCCCAGGTTCGCCAGGCGGAGGGGCCCGGTGTCCGGCAGGTCCAGCACGACCGCCGTGACGAACGCCTCCTCCTCGAACGGGCCGTTCAGGGGCCGGCTTCCGGCCGCCGCGGCGGACAGCTCCTGGATGTCATGGCGGAAGGCTGTCTCCAGCTCGTGCACCACTTCCGGCACCGTGTGGCCCTGGCGGACCGACTGCCGGAAGGTGTTCAGCACACAGCTGACCATCTCCAGCGAGGCCAGCCCCTTGCCCTGCACGTCGCCGAGCAGGATCCTCGCGGAGGTCCCGCCGCGGGCGAAGGCGTACAGGTCCCCGCCGATGGCGGCCTCCTCGTCCGCCGCCAGGTACAGGGAGGCGACGTCGAAGCGGCCGACCCGGTGCGGCAGCGGATGCAGCAGGACCCGCTGGGTCACCTCGGCCACCCAGCGGGACTGGGCCAGCTGCCGCTCCTTGTGCAGCCGTACGGCGCTGGCGGCCAGCGCGGCCGCGCTGACCAGCACGATGGTGGCGATCTGCACCGGGACGAAGTACGACCCCCCCAGCTGCCGGCCCACCACGTCGGCCACCCACACACACGGCAGCGTCACCGCGATCACGATCAGCACGCCGACAGGAGTGCAGAAGACGGCCGCGAGGGCGGGCGCCGCCACCATCAGGGAACCGAAGCGGATGACGGGTGGCGTCAGCACGTCCACGACCAGCAGGATCACCGGCAGGAGCGACACCAGCAGCCCGACGGTCACGGGGTGGCGCCAGATACCGGCGCGCGACACCCGGCCGACGAGGTCCGGCACCCCGATCACCTCCACGTTCACGCCCTGGCGACCCCGGCTGCCCTGGCGTCGGCCCTGTGATGCGGCTTTTATCACAATATGCCCGGTAATGGGCCGGGAGTACCCGCGTGCGTGTCTGCGACACCGGGAGGACCGTGCCCAAGCCCGGAGAACCGGCAGCAGCCGGGCAGCAACACGCCCGCTGCCGGCGGGTCCGGCGGCGCGGATAGGGGCCTGGGGCGGGTCGCTGGGCCGCCTCTGGGCGTCAGGCTCGCGCGGGACCGGCAGAAGCACCCGATCCACGGCCTTCCCACCCGATCCGCGGGCCAGCGCAAGGGGGCATGATCACTCGCGCCAAAGCAGCTCCAGCCCAAAGCCGCCCGGCCGACCTGCGTGGGCTGCTCCGGGGTGCCAGGGGCACCAGGGCCTGTCCAGCGGATCATGCCAGTCACCGCGGGCGGTAGGGGCACCGGCGGCGCACCAGTACGGGCAAGGGCCGGAAGGGGGCTTGCTGGTCGTGTGACCTCCGTGGCCTACTACGCCGGATCGATGGGGCTGACCTGCATCACCGTCGATGCCTTGACCGGTCCGCAGGTCACCTTGCCGCCGTCAGCGTCTGCGGTTGTCAGTGCGTCAGGCGGTGTGCCCGACGTGGCCACGGCATCACATCCCGCATGTGCCGCCACCACCGCACCACCACCGGCGTGTCTGCCGTGTGGTCGACGCTCGGCACGTGCTGCCAGTCCGACAGCGGGGCGAGTGGTGTTCCTTCGGGGGAGTGCTTCCGGGGCACGTCGGGCATGGCTCCTCCCAGGGCCGGTACGTACCGCAGTTCTTGCGCAGGTCGTTGTCCGACCGAGTCGTGGGGCTGGACTTGAAGCTGGCCACGCCCTTCATGGACCCTAAGGAACCGACATGGACCATCCCGAACGCTTTGTGCATGAGGTGTACGGATTCGGTCACCCCCGGAGGGCCGTGAGCTGCATCGGCCGAGAGGGGCCTGGTGGGACGGGTCACCGCTCGACGGGATCTTCCCGCCATCCGGTGATGAGGTAGCACTCGGCGACCGGTGACGACCGCTAACGACAGCCGTAGCCGGCGGCAGCCCAGGTCACCCGACTGGATCTGCGACACTGATAACGCCATGCCTAAGCCCGGAGAACTGACCTTCACCGCGCCGCGCGGAGCCAAGAAGCCGCCGCGGCATCTCGCCGATCTCACGCCCGCCGAGCGCAAGGAGGCGGTCGCCGCGATCGGTGAGAAGCCCTTCCGCGCCAAGCAGCTCGCGCAGCACTACTTCGCGCGCTACGCACACGACCCCGCGCAGTGGACCGACATCCCGGCCTCCTCCCGTGCCAGGCTCCAGGAGGCGCTGCTGCCGGAGCTCATGACGGTCGTCCGGCATCTGTCGACCGACCGGGGCACGACCCGAAAGACGCTGTGGCGGCTGTTCGACGGCACGCTCGTCGAGTCCGTGCTGATGCGCTACCCCGACCGGGTCACCATGTGCATCAGCTCGCAGGCGGGCTGCGGCATGAACTGCCCCTTCTGCGCCACGGGGCAGGCCGGCCTCGACCGCAACCTGTCCACCGCCGAGATCGTGCACCAGATCGTGGACGGTATGCGGGCGCTGCGCGACGGCGAGATCCCGGGCGGTCCGGCGCGGCTGTCCAACATCGTCTTCATGGGCATGGGCGAGCCCCTCGCCAACTACCGGCGTGTCATCGGCGCCGTCCGCGCCCTCACCGACCCCGCGCCGGACGGGCTCGGGCTCTCACAGCGCGGGATCACCGTGTCGACGGTCGGACTGGTGCCGGCCATCCACCGCTTCGCCGACGAGGGCCTCAAGTGCCGCCTCGCCATCTCCCTGCACGCCCCGGACGACGAGCTGCGCGACACCCTCGTCCCCGTCAACACGCGGTGGAAGGTGCGCGAGGTGCTGGACGCCGGGCTGGAGTACACCGCCAGGTCCGGGCGGCGGCTGTCCATCGAGTACGCGCTGATCCGGGACATCAACGACCAGGCGTGGCGCGGCGATCTGCTCGGCCGGCTGCTCAAGGGCAAGCCCGTGCACGTCAATCTGATCCCGCTGAACCCCACGCCCGGCTCCCGGTGGACCGCCTCACGGCCCGAGGACGAGAAGGCGTTCGTCGAGGCGATCGCCGCCCACGGCGTGCCGGTGACCGTCCGGGACACCCGGGGCCAGGAGATCGACGGAGCGTGCGGGCAGCTGGCGGCCGGCGAGCGGTAGGGCGGTAGTCTGACCCCCGTAAGCACATCTTCATATTCCGACAGGGGAGCGCCACAGCGCTGAGAGTGCGGGAACGACCGCAGACCCTCTGAACCTCGCCCAGGTCATTCTGGGTAGGAAGTTCGGTCTCCATTCAGGCTGTTGCGCCCTGCCCGGGTTCCGTTCCGTGATCCCGGGCGGGGCCGCGTCTCTTCCTGGTCACCTCCAGGAGGAATGTCAGTGAGCATCATCGGCAGGCAGTTCGCGGCCGTGGTCGTCGGGCTGGGCATGGTCACGCTGTCCGCGTGCGGCTCGTCCGGTACCGCCGGCGGCAGCGGCGGCGACTCCAAGACCGTGACCCTCGTCAGTCACGACTCGTGGGCCGCCTCCAAGGGCGTCGTCTCGGCCTTCGAGAAGGAGTCCGGCTACCGCGTCAAGGTCCTCAAGGACGGCGACGCCGGCCAGGCCGTCAACAAGGCGATCCTCACCAAGGACAACCCGCAGGGCGACGTCTTCTTCGGCGTCGACAACACCCTGCTGTCGCGGGCGCTCGACAACGGGCTGTTCCAGCCCTACCGGGCCGAGGGCCTCGACCGGGTCGGCACGCAGTACCAGCTCGACCGGGACAAGCACCGGGTCACACCGGTCGACTTCGGGGACATCTGCGTCAACTACGACAAGAAGTACTTCGCCGACCACAGGCTGACCCCGCCCGCCTCCTTCGACGACCTCGCCAAGCCCGCGTACCGGAACCTGCTCGTCACCGAGAACGCCGCCACGTCCTCGCCCGGCCTCGGCTTCCTGCTCGGCACCGCCGCCCGGTACGGCGACCGGGGCTGGCCGGAGTACTGGAAGAAGCTCAAGGCCAACGGTGTGAAGGTGGTCGACGGCTGGGAGCAGGCGTACAACCAGGAGTTCTCGGGATCCGCCGGCGGCAGGAAGGCGGGCGGCGACCGGCCGCTCGTCGTCTCGTACGCCTCCTCCCCGCCCGCCGAGGTCGTCTACGCCCAGCCGCGCCCCAGGACGGCGCCGACGGGCGTCGCCGGCGGAACCTGCTTCCGGCAGATCGAGTTCGCGGGCCTGCTGAGCAACGCGCACAACACCAAGGGCGGCAAGGCGTTCATCGACTTCCTGATCGGCACGAGGTTCCAGCAGGACATGCCGCTCAACATGTTCGTGTACCCGGTGGTCCAGGGTGCCGCGGTGCCCGCCGAGTTCACCGCCTACGGGCCCGCGGCGAAGAACCCCGAGACCATGGCCCCGGCCGAGGTCGCCGCCCACCGCGACCAGTGGGTCAAGGCGTGGACGTCGCTCGTACTGAAGTAGCCCCGAAGCGACGGGGGAGCGCGGCGCGGCTGGGGCTCATGGCCCTGCCCGTCGCGTTCTTCGCGGTCTTCTTCGCCTACCCCGTCGCCGCGATCGTCGCCCGTGGCCTGCGCGTCGACGGGGTGTGGCACCCCGGCGCCGTCCTGGACGTCCTCGCGCAGCCGGGCATGCGGCACGTGCTGTGGTTCACCACCTGGCAGGCGCTCGCCTCGACCGTCCTCACGCTTCTCGTCGCGCTCCCCGGTGCCTACGTCTTCGCACGCTTCCACTTCCCGGGCAAGGAGGTGCTGCGCGCCGTCGTCACCGTCCCGTTCGTGCTGCCGACCGTCGTCGTCGGCACGGCCTTCCTGGCGCTCGTCGGCCGCGGCGGACTCCTCGACGACCTGTGGGGAATCCGGCTCGACACGACCGTGTGGGCCATTCTGCTCGCCCATGTCTTCTTCAACTACGCGGTCGTCGTCCGCACGGTCGGCGGGCTGTGGGCGCAGCTCGACCCGCACCAGGAGGAGGCAGCCCGTGTCCTCGGCGCCTCCCGGTTCGCTGCCTGGCGGCAGGTGACCCTGCCCGCGCTGGGCCCCGCCGTGGCCGCCGCAGCGCTGATGGTGTTCCTGTTCACCTTCACCTCGTTCGGCGTGGTGCAGATCCTCGGCGGCCCCTCCTTCTCCACGCTCGAGGTCGAGATCTACCGCCAGACCTCGGAGATCTTCGACCTGTCCACGGCCGCCGTGCTCACACTCGTCCAGTTCGCGGCGGTGGGCGCGATCCTCGTCGTGCACGCGTGGACCGTGCGCCGCCGGGAGAGCGCGCTGCGGCTGGTCGACGCCTCCCGCACGGCGCGCAGGCCGCGCGGGGCGGGCCAGTGGACGCTGCTCGCCTCGGTCCTCGTCACCGTGGGCGTGCTGCTGGTGCTGCCGCCGGCCGTCCTCGTCCTGCGGTCGCTCGACGCCCCCGGTCTCGGGTACTACCGGGCGCTGACCCGCACGGACGGCGGCACCTTCCTCGTCCCGCCCGTCGACGCGGTCGGCACCTCGCTGCGGTACGCCGTCGCCGCCACGCTCATCGCCGTGCTGATCGGGGGCCTGGCCGCCGCGGCCCTCGCCCGCAGGGACGCCGGGCGTCTGGTCCGCGGCCTCGACGCGCTGCTGATGCTGCCGCTCGGCGTGTCCGCCGTCACTGTCGGCTTCGGGTTCCTGATCGCCCTCGACCGGCCGCCACTGGACCTGCGCGGTTCATGGATCCTGGTGCCGCTCGCGCAGGCGCTGGTGGGCGCCCCCTTCGTCGTACGCACCATGCTGCCGGTACTGCGGGCCGTGGACGAGCGGCTGCGGGAGGCGGCGGCCGTGCTCGGGGCGTCGCCGTGGCGGGTGTGGCGGGAGGTCGACCTGCCGATCGTGCGGCGGGCGCTGCTGATCGCGGCGGGGTTCGCGTTCGCCGTGTCGCTGGGCGAGTTCGGGGCGACCGTCTTCATCGCGCGGCCCGGCGCCCCGACCCTGCCGGTGGCGGTGGCGCGTCTGCTCGCCCGGCCGGGTGATCTCAACTACGGCCAGGCCATGGCCCTCTCGACGATCCTGATGGTGGTGTGCGCGATGGCGCTGCTGGTCCTGGAACGGCTGCGCACGGACCGGGCGGGGGAGTGGTGACGATGCTCAGTCTCAACGGGGCGACCGTGCGCTTCGCGGGGCGCGCCGTCCTCGACGGAGTCGGCCTCGACGTCGCCGAGCACGAGGTGGTGTGTGTGCTCGGGCCGAGCGGCAGCGGCAAGTCGACGCTGCTGCGGACGGTGGCCGGACTGCAGCCCCTCGACGAGGGGCGGGTGATCCTGGACGGCCGGTCCCTGGACGGGGTGCCCGCGCACCGGCGCGGTGTCGGGCTGATGTTCCAGGACCACCAGTTGTTCCCGCAGCGCGATGTGGGCGGCAACGTGGCCTTCGGGCTCCGTATGCACGGCATGGCGCGCGCCGAACGGGACGCGCGCGTCGGCGAACTGCTGCGCCTGGTCGGGCTGCCGGGGGCCGCGCGCAGGGCCGTCGCCTCGCTCTCCGGTGGCGAACAGCAGCGCGTCGCGCTCGCCCGCGCCCTCGCGCCCCGGCCGCGGCTGCTCATGCTGGACGAGCCGCTGGGCCAGCTCGACCGGTCGCTGCGAGAGCGCCTGGTCGTCGAACTGCGCGATCTGTTCGAGCGGTTGGGCACCACGGTGCTGGCCGTCACCCACGACCAGGGCGAGGCGTTCGCGCTCGCCGACCGGGTCGTCGTGATGCGCGACGGACGGATCGCCCAGTCCGGTACGCCCCTTGAGGTGTGGCAGCGCCCCGCGGACGAGTTCGTGGCGCGGTTCCTCGGCTTCGACAACGTGGTGCCGGCGACCGTCTCCGGTCAGGCGGCGGACACGCCGTGGGGCAAGCTCCCGGTTCCGGAGGGTTCCCCGCAGGGGCCGGGCACGCTGCTCGTCCGGCCCGCCGGCGTACGGCTGGTGGACGCCGCCGAGGGCCTGCGCTGCACCGTGGCCACACGCACCTTCCGCGGCACCCATGTCACCGTGCGGCTGCTGCCCCGTCAGGCGCCGGATCTGGAGGCGGCGTGCGCCCTGCGGGAGGCGCCGGAGGCCGGGGACGAGGTCGGGGTGGTGTTCGAGGCGGCCGAGATCGTCGTGCTCCCACCCGGTGGAACGGGGTGACCCGGCAGCACAACGGCCCGCCCCGGTCAGGGGCGGGCCGTCGTGGTGGAGTGAACCGATGGGGCGTCAGTCGGCCTTCGCGGCGCCGCGACGGCGCATACCGAAGAACACCGCGCCACCGCCGATGACGACCAGGCCGCCGGCGATACCGGCGATCAGGGGCGTGCTGGAGCTCGCGCCGGTCTCGGCCAGGTTGGAGCTGCCGGCCGCGGGCGAGGGGGAGTTGTCCCCGGTGGTGGCGGGGGCCGTGCTGCCGGACGCCGACGGCGTCGTGGACGACGACGGAGTCTCCGACGGCTTCGGGGTCACCGAGGCCGACGGGGTGGTCTCGCTCTTGCACGCCTCGGACGGCGTGGTCAGGCCCGACTTGATGTCCGCGTCGACGATGTTGCCGGCCTTGATGTGGACGCGGTACTGCGCGTTCGGCGCCCAGTCCTCGGAGAACGTGACGGTCGCGCCCTCGCGGGTGCCGGTGACGGTCTGCTCGCCGACCTTCTTGGCGTCCGCGCCGTTCGACTCCAGGTAGACCGACACGGTCGCCTCCTTGCCGGAGGCGTCCTTGTCGGTGACGGTGATGGTGCCCTTCCCGTTGCCGTCGCAGGACGCGGCAGCCGAGAAGTCACGGATGTTGCAGGCGAGGGCGTTGCCGGCGGCACCGAGGGCGAGCGCTGCGGTGGCGGAGGCGATGCCGAGAATGCGCACCGAGCGTGCGGTGCGGGGAGATATGGTCACGATTGCCCTTCACGGGATGCGCAACTGCGGGGGGTGTCGGGACCGTTGCTGCAGCAACAGCGCAACAGCGTCCCCAGGAGAACCACAGGTCTATAAGCGTCGGCTAAGTGCTGTCAACGTCGATGTCCGGCATGACGGTCGCCTTTGCCTTCTCATTAACCGTGGCCGCGTTTGAACGCATTCCGGACGTGCCCTCAACCCCTCGCAGCCGCCGCGCCGTTCACCCGGGCGGGCTCAGCCCTCGACCGCCGCGGGGTCCATCCACACGACCTCCCAGGTGTGGCCGTCCAGGTCGTCGAACGCGCGGCCGTACATATGGCCGTGGTCCGTCGCCTCCCGGCTGCTCGTGCCGCCCGCCGCGATCGCCTTGCCGACCAGTTCGTCGACCTTCTCCCGGCTCTCGGCGCTCAGACAGACGAGCACCTCACTGGTCTTGGTGGCGTCCGCGATCTCCTTGGCCGTGAAGTCGGCGTAGCGCTGCCGGCTCAGCAGCATCGCGATGATCGTGTCGCTGATGACGACACAGGCGCAGTCGTCCGTGGTGAACTGCGGGTTGAGCGAGTAGCCCAGCTCCGTGAAGAACTTCTTCGAGGCGTCGACGTCGGCGACCGGAAGGTTCACGAAGATCATCTGCTGGTACATGAGCGGTCTCTCCCAGGGTGTGACGGGTCGTACGCGGGTGCCGTACGCGGATGCCGTACGCAGGGATGGACCGCGTGGCGCCGCGGAACTCATCGGTGGGGTGAGAACTTCTTCCGGCCGCCGGATCCCCGGTCTTCGCGCGGGAGCGGTCAGCCCCCGATCGGCACGGCCGCCAGTTCGGCGACCACCCAGGTCAGGGGGGCGAACACCGCGACGAGCACGCCCGCGCGCAGCAGCGCCGCGGTGCGCAGCACCGTCGCCGGCGCTCCCAGCCGTACCAGCGCCGCGGCCGTGTCGGCGCGCGCCTGCCGAGCCTCGACGGCCGCCGTGGCCAGTGTGGCGAGCGTGCAGCCCGTCACGAGCACCGCGCCCAGCGTGGTGAGCGGCCCGAAGGACGGGCGCGCGTCGGCGTACACCGACATCGCGTAGGTCCCCGACGCCACGGCGCACACCACGCCGAGCGGCCGCCCGATCCGCCGCGCGTCCTCCTGCAGGCCGCGCCCGGCCAGCAGGCGCAGCGCACCCGGACGCACCGCCTGCAGCAGCCCGCCGCACAGATAGGCGACCGCGGGCGCGGCCAGCGCCAGCCCCAGCGCGGTCAGCGCCCAGCCCGCCGACACCCCTACCTGTCCGCTCAGGAGCCCGTCGGCCAACCGGGGGGCCGGATTCGGACGGCTCGCGTGCGTCTGCACGGCGAGCCCGGCGGCCAGCGCGGCCACGCCCCAGGGCAGGCCGCCCGGAGCGGGCCGGGACACGGCCGGCGGATCCGGTACCCGTACCTCGTCCGGGCCGGTGGGCGCTGCCTCCGGGGTGCCGTCACCTTCGGGGGCGGTCCGCGCTGCGTCCGGGGTGCCGTCACCGTCGCGGGCGGTCCGCGCTCCGGCGCGCCGCACGGCCGGGCGCGGCCGTCCGTTCCCGGGGCGCAGGACCAGCGCGACGGCCGCGGACGCCGCCATCGGCACCAGCGCGAGCAGCGTGAGCGCCGCGGGCAGCGGCAGCGGCCGGTCCGCGGCGAGGAACTCCGCACGGGCACCGTCGAACGGCATGCCCCGCAGGTCGCCCCGCAGGTGCAGGAAGACCAGCAGCGCCAGCAGCGAGCCGAGCAGCGTCGACAGGGCCGTGGTCACCGCGGAGAAGACCATCAGCCGGGCCGGTCCGAGTCCGATCGCCGCGAGGCCGGAGCGCGGACGGGTGCCCGGATCGGTACGGGCGACCGCGACCGCGAAGTACACCGTGGCGGCCAGGGGCGCGGCGCACCAGGCCAGCCGCAGCGCCGAGCCGCCCGGTGCCTCGGGGTGCCCCATCGCGTACCCGAGCGTGCACAGCAGCAGGAAGCCCGTGCCCGCCGAGGCCGCTGCGACCAGGAGCCGGCGGAGCTGGACGAGGGGGTGGGCCCCCCGGGCTAGGCGGAGAGCGAGCACGCGGCCCGGCCTTCCGCCTCGGCCGCCGGGGGCAGGTGCACGGTGGTGACGCGCCGTCCGTCGAGCAGGGACACCGTGCGGTCGGCCAGGGCCGCCTCCTCCGCGTGGTGCGTGGCGAGGACGACCGTGATGCCGTGCGAGCGGGCCGCCGTGGTGAGGGTGCGCAGCACCTGTGCCCCCTCGCCCCGGTGCAGCGCGGCGGTGGGCTCGTCCGCGAAGAGCACGGTCGGACAGGCGGCGAGCGCCCGCGCGACGGCGACCCGCTGGCGCTCGGCCTGGACGAGCCGGTGCGGGCGGGTGCGGGCGCGCTCGCCGATGTCGAGGCGCTCCAGCCACTCCATCGCGGCGGCCTTGGCCCGCCGGCGGCTCGTGCCGCGCAGCATCAGCGGAAGGGCGGCGTTCTCCCAGGCGTTCAGCCCGGGCACGAGCAGGGGCGTCGTGTCGATCCAGCCGAAGCGGTCGCGCCGCAGTCGTTCGCGGGCCGGCGGGCTCAAGGTGTGCACCGGTGTGCTGTTGAACCAGACCTCGCCCTCCTGGGCCGGGAGCAGCCCCGCGAGGCACTGCAGAAGGGTCGTCTTGCCGCTGCCCCGGGGGCCCGTGACGGCCAGGATCTCACTCTCGCGCACCTCCAGCGAGACGCCGCAGAGAGCGGGTGAGCCGTTGTGCTGGAAGTGCAGGGCGCGTGCCCAGAGCACGTCGTTGTCCGGCGGGGCCACCATCGCGTACACCTCGGTTCGGTTCCGTTGGCCCGTGCGGTCCCCGTGCGGGGGAGCCGTTCGGGGGACGAAGGCAGGGCCGATCACTCGCTGTCACGCTAGGCAGCGCGCGCCGCGAGCCCGGACAGCGAACGGCCCCGGACCGCCGTTTCTCACTCGAACGGTCGGCACGGGGCCGTTTCTGATCATCCGGAAGGCAGACCGGAACAGACCGGAACCGCCGGCGCCCGCCGTCCGGAGCCGGAGGGCCTGCCGGCTCAGAGCTTCGTCCACGCCTCCGTCAGCGTCGCGCGCAGGATCGACTCGATCTCGTCGAACGTCCGCTGGTCGGAGATCAGCGGCGGGGCGAGCTGGACGACCGGGTCGCCGCGGTCGTCGGCACGGCAGTACAGGCCGTTGTCGAACAGGGCCTTGGAGAGGAAGCCGTACAGGACGCGCTCGGTCTCCTCCTCGTTGAAGGTCTCCTTGGTCGCCTTGTCCTTGACCAGCTCGATGCCGTAGAAGAAGCCGTTGCCGCGGACGTCGCCGACGATCGGCAGGTCGTGCAGCTTCTGCAGGGTGGCGAAGAACGCGGACTCGTTGTCGAGCACGTGCTGGTTGAGGCCCTCGCGCTCGAAGATGTCGAGGTTCGCGAGGCCCACCGCGGCGGACACCGGGTGGCCGCCGAAGGTGTAGCCGTGCAGGAAGGTGTTGTCGCCCCGGTAGAACGGCTCGGCCAGGCGGTCGGAGACGATGCACGCGCCGATCGGGGAGTAGCCCGACGTCATGCCCTTGGCGCAGGTGATCATGTCCGGGACGTAGTCGAACTTGTCGCAGGCGAACATCGTGCCCAGACGGCCGAAGGCGCAGATGACCTCGTCCGACACGAGCAGCACGTCGTGCCGGTCGCAGATCTCGCGCACCCGCTGGAAGTAGCCGGGCGGCGGTGGGAAGCAGCCGCCCGCGTTCTGCACCGGCTCCAGGAAGACCGCGGCCACGGTGTCCGGGCCCTCGAAGAGGATCTGCTGCTCGATCTGGTCGGCGGCCCAGCGGCCGAACGCCTCCGGGTCGTCGCCGAAGACCGGGGCGCGGTAGATGTTGGTGTTCGGGACCTTGTGGGCGCCCGGCACCAGGGGTTCGAACGGGGCCTTCAGGGCCGGCAGGCCGGTGATGGACAGGGCGCCCTGCGGGGTGCCGTGGTAGGCGACCGCGCGGGATATGACCTTGTGCTTGGTGGGCTTGCCGACCAGCTTGAAGTACTGCTTGGCGAGCTTCCAGGCGGTCTCGACCGCCTCACCGCCGCCGGTGGTGAAGAAGACCTTGTTCAGATCGCCCGGCGCGTAGTCGGCGAGGCGCTCCGCCAGCTCGACCGCCTTGGGGTGGGCGTAGGACCACACGGGGAAGAACGCCAGCTCCTGCGCCTGCTTCAGCGCCGTCTCGGCCAGCTCGGTGCGGCCGTGGCCCACCTGGGTCACGAACAGACCGGACAGACCGTCGATGTAGCGCTTGCCCTTGTCGTCGTAAATGGAGACGCCCTCGCCCCGGACGATGGTGGGAACGGGCGCGTTCTCGTACGAGGACATGCGGGTGAAGTGCATCCACAGGTGGTCGTACGCGGTCTTGCTGAGGTCGTTGGTACTCACGGCTATCGGGTTCCCCACATGTAGGTCTGCTTCTTGAGCTTGAGATAGACGAAGCTCTCGGTGGAGCGCACTCCGGGGAGGGCCCGGATGCCCTTGCTGATGACGTCCAGCAGGTGGTCGTCGTCCTCGCAGACGATCTCCACCATCAGGTCGAACGAGCCTGCGGTCATCACCACGTACTCGCATTCGGACATGGCGGCCAGCGCGTCGGCGACCGGCTCCACCTCGCCCTCGACGTTGATGCCGACCATCGCCTGCCGGCGGAAGCCCACGGTGAGCGGGTCCGTGACGGCGACGATCTGCATCACGCCCTGGTCGAGCAGCTTCTGGACGCGCTGGCGCACGGCCGCCTCGGAGAGGCCGACCGCCTTGCCGATCGCGGCGTACGGCCGGCGGCCGTCCTCCTGGAGCTGCTCGATGATGGCGAGGGAGACGGCGTCCAACTGGGGGGTGCCGCCGCTCCTGGACTCGCGGGAGTCCTTCTGGTCTGCACTTCGACTGGCCACGACCTCACTGTGCACGACGTCTCGGCAGTTTCGCAAGGCTCGATCGATGAAATTCGTTGTCTCTGTGCACGAACCCTGCGGATTTCGTAGCTTCAATGCGAGCGGGGGTGTTGAAAACGTGGGGCCACACACTAGGGTGGGTGTCTCAGCGATTGGACACCCGAAACTGAGCTTGGAGGGCCCGCAGTGAGCACCGAGCTGCGTCGTCTGCGCAACTACATCGACGGCGAATTCCGTGACGCCGCCGACGGACGGACCACCGAGGTGGTCAACCCCGCGACCGGCGAGGCGTACGCGACCGCGCCGCTGTCCGGGCAGGCGGACGTCGACGCCGCGATGGCGGCCGCCGCTGCGGCCTTCCCGGCCTGGCGGAACACCACGCCCGCCGAGCGCCAGAAGGCCCTCCTCAAGATCGCCGACGCGTTCGAGGAGCGGGCCGAGGAGCTGATCGCGGCCGAGGTCGAGAACACGGGCAAGCCGGCCGGGCTGACCCGGTCGGAGGAGATCCCGCCGATGGTCGACCAGATCCGCTTCTTCGCGGGCGCGGCCCGCATGCTCGAGGGCCGTTCGGCCGGCGAGTACATGGAGGGGATGACCTCCATGATCCGCCGCGAGCCCGTGGGCGTCTGCGCCCAGGTGGCGCCGTGGAACTACCCGATGATGATGGCGGTGTGGAAGTTCGCCCCGGCGATCGCGGCGGGCAACACGGTCGTCCTGAAGCCGTCGGACACCACGCCGGCGTCCACGGTCCTGATCGCCGACATCATCGGCGCGATCCTGCCCAAGGGCGTCTTCAACGTCATCTGCGGCGACCGCGAGACGGGCCGCATGATGGTCGAGCACCCGACCCCGGCGATGGCCTCCATCACCGGCTCGGTCCGGGCCGGCATGCAGGTCGCCGAGTCCGCCTCCAAGGACGTCAAGCGCGTCCACCTGGAGCTGGGCGGCAAGGCGCCGGTCGTCGTCTTCGAGGATACCGACATCGCCAAGGCCGTCGAGGACATCTCGGTGGCCGGCTTCTTCAACGCGGGCCAGGACTGCACGGCCGCCTGCCGGGTCCTGGTCCACGAGTCCATCCACGACGAGTTCGTGGCCGCGCTCGCCAAGGCCGCCACCGAGACGAAGACCGGCCTGCCGGACGACGAGGACGTGCTGTACGGGCCGCTCAACAACCCGAACCAGCTGGCGCAGGTCTCCGGCTTCATCGAGCGCCTGCCCGCGCACGCCAAGGTCGAGGCCGGCGGCCACCGGGTCGGCGACAAGGGCTACTTCTACGCGCCGACCGTCGTCTCGGGCCTCAAGCAGGACGACGAGATCATCCAGAACGAGGTCTTCGGGCCGGTCATCACCGTCCAGTCCTTCACGGACGAGGCACAGGCCATCGAGTACGCGAACGGTGTCGAGTACGCCCTCGCCTCCTCGGTGTGGACGAAGGACCACGCGCGCGCCATGCGCCTGTCCAAGGTCCTCGACTTCGGCTGCGTGTGGATCAACACGCACATCCCGCTGGTGGCGGAGATGCCGCACGGCGGGTTCAAGCAGTCCGGCTACGGCAAGGACCTGTCGGCGTACGGCTTCGAGGACTACACGCGGATCAAGCACGTGATGACGTCGCTGGACGCGTAGGCGCCACTGCCTCATGAACGCGGCCCCGGGCGGGAGTTCCCCGTCCGGGGCCGCGCTGTCCGGCCGCGCGGAGGCGGACCCGACCCCTTCGCCGGGAGCGTGACGGCGGGCGTCCGGGCGACAGGGTGTCCGGTTCCCGCGGGTCGGCTTGACGTGCTGTCCATTGTCCGGCCGCGGACACGCACGGGATGCTGCCAGGCATGCCCCGGACACCGAAGGCGCCCGCTCCCTCCCGCCGTTCGCTGCTGCGCGCCCTCGGCTCGGCAGCGGTACCGGGCGTGCTCGCCGGCTGTGGCGTGCCCGCCGCGTACGTGGCACCCGGCGACCGGGCCGGAGCCGATCTGTCGGCCCACGACAAGCGGTTGACCTGGGCCAACTGGCCTCTGTACATCGACACGGACGACAAGAACCCGAATCGGCGTCCGACCCTGGAAGCGTTCGAGAAGCGCACCGGCATCGAGGTCGACTACATCGAGGAGATCAACGACAACGACGAGTTCTTCGGCAAGATCAGCCCGGCTCTGATGAACCATCAGCGGCCCGGCCGCGATCTGATCGTCATGAGTGACTGGATGTGCGCGCGCTTCGTCCGCCTGGGCTGGGTGCAGAGGATGGACCGCCCCCGGCAGCCGAACGTGACGCGGTACCTCGATCCGCTGCTGCGGGCGCCCGCCTTCGACCCGGGCCGCATATTCACGGTGCCGTGGCAGTCCGGCATCACGGGCATCGCGTACAACCGCCGCAGGGTCGGCCGCGAGATCCGGCACATCTCGGACCTCTGGGCCGACGACCTCAAGGGGCGCGTCACCCTGCTGTCCGGTCTGGACGAGGCGTTCGCGCTGCTGATGCAGGGCAACGGCGTGGACATCACGCAGTGGACCGCGGACGACTTCCACACGGTCTGCGACCAGGTCGAGCGACACGTGCGCGACGGCCGGATACGGCGGTTCACCGGCAACGACTACACCAAGGACCTGGTCAGCGGCGACGTGCTGGCCTGCCAGGCGTACTCGGGTGATGTGATCCAGCTCCAGGCGGACGACCCCGACATCCGCTTCGTCGTGCCCGAGGAGGGCGCCGAACTGTGGTCGGACTCGCTGATGATCCCCGACCAGGCCCGTCACAAGGCGAACGCCGAGCGGCTGATCGATCACTACTACGAGCCGGAGGTCGCCGCGAGGCTCGCCGCCTGGGTGAACTACGTCTGCCCCGTCCCGGCGGCCAGGGACGTCCTGGCCGCGGACAAGGACGCGGACACCGCCGCCCTCGCCGACAACCCGCTGATCTTCCCGGACGCGCGGCTGCGGCGGCGCCTGGCGATCGCCCGGGACATCACGTCCACGGAGCGGGTGGAGTTCGCGAAGCGGTGGAACGCGATCGTGGGGTTGTAGGTTCGTCGCCGGTTTCGACGGGCTGGTGGAAGACACCGCTGCGGCTGCCGCGGGATCACTGGGTTCGCCTGGACACCTGCGACTGCTCGGTCCATCCGCTGGCTGTCGGCCGCCGCATCGAGGTCGCCGCCGACCCGGACCAGGTCCTGGTGACCTGCGACGGGGTGGAGGTCGCCCGTAACCCTTCGGCCGCTGGGGCGAGGTCTTCGGCGACGACACCGTCGCCACTCAGCACTGGGCTACCGCACCCCGATCGAGTACGAACTACTCTCCGAACAAGACACCATCCCCGCCGCCAGTTGGCCATCGCAGCTGGAACCCCAACCGTGGGGCAGGTCAGCCCAGGTCGCGAACGTTACGTGGTGCCAACTGCCGATCGTGGTCATATTTCCGGCGCGTGACCCGTCAGCCGGTGCCCGTTGCCCGGTGATCCCCCGTCAGCAGCGCACGCAGCGTCAGCTCGGTCAGCCGGCCCTCCACCGCCGCCGCATCCGGTACGACCGCGGCGCGGAACCCCCGGCCGGCCAGCAGGGAGACGAGCCACCAGGCCCCCGCCTCGGGGGAGACGTCGGCCCGCACGTCCCCGTCGGCCTGGCCGCGGTGCAGCAGATCCGCGAGGGCCCCGGCGAAGTGCCGGTGCACACGGCGTGCGGCCTCGTTGAGGGCCGGGTCGCCGGCCAGGGCGGCGGCGTCCGCGAAGAGGAAGCCGTGGGCGCCGGGCTGGTGGAAGCGCTCCATGTGGGCCGGGTCCAGGAAGACGGCGAGGACCTCGGGGACCGGGCGTCCGGCCTCGGCGGCCCGGACGAGGAGCGTGGTCACCGCGTTCGCAGCGTGGTCGAGGGCGGCCTGGTAAAGGGCGGACTTCGAGCCGAAGTTCTGGAAGACCACCGGCTCCGTGACCCCGACGCGGCGCGCGATGTCGGACACCTTTCCGCGCTGGTAACCGACCTCGGAGAACACCTCGACCGCCGCCGCCAGGATCGACGCGCGGCGCTCGGCGGCCGGCAGCCGGGTGCGAGGGCGGGCCCGGCCGCGGTTCCCGGCCCGGGCGTCGGACATGTGCTCGGCGGGCGTCTCGGACTCGGTCACGTGGTCATCGTAATGCCCCTTGCCAGCTTTCTTAGTCAGGACTAAGTTGTTGGCGTGTACTTAGTCGCCACTAAGTTGAGGAGTGAGTGGTCATGTCTCTGGGGCGCCTGATGCAGGGCCGGCCGCGAACCGACACCGACGGCGCGACGATCGCGACCCCCCGTGCGTACGAGCTGTGCGGTGCGGTCTGCTTCGCCGGCAGGCGCCGTCGCGCCTTCACCCGCCTCGCCGAACTCAGCGGCGCCGAGGCGGGTGACCGCGTCCTGGACGTGGGATGCGGCACCGGCTTCCTCACGCGCCGGATGGCCGCCCGGGTCGGGCCCTCGGGCGCGGTGACCGGCGTCGACGCCTCCCCGCCCGTCCTGGCCTACGCCCGCCGCAGGCGCGGCGGCCGGAACAGCGCTCCCTGTACCTACCGGGAGGGGATCGCCGAGAACCTCGACCTGCCCGACGGCTCGTTCGACACCGTCGTCACCAGCCTGATGCTGCATCACCTGCCCGAGGCCGCACGGCCCGTGGCGCTGCGCGAGATGTGCCGCGTCCTGCGGCCGGGCGGACGGCTCCTGGTCGTCGAGTTCCGGCCGCCGGCGAGCGGGCTCGGCCGGCGCCTGGTGCACGGGGGAGTGGGCCACACCATGGCCCACAACCGGGTCGACCTGCTGGACGGGCTCGTCCGCGACGCGGGCTTCGAGCTGCGGGGCGGCGGGGATGTGAGGCCCTGGCTGACCTATGTGCAGGCCGTGCACCCCGCGGCGCAGGACGCCGCGAGGCGCGGCTGACATCGCGCAGCGTGACCGATCACCTACGATGCGTCTGTGACGGGTGTGCGGACGGGGGCACGGAACCCCGGGCGACGAGGCCGTACCGGCCTGCTCCTGGGCCTCGTCGTGCTGATCACCGCCCATCTCGCGGGCGCCGTCCACTCCTCGTCCTTCACCGGGCTGCCCATGACCGCCGTGGCCGCCGGCTGTTCCGCGGCCGGCGGGGACACCGATCACGGGCTCACATCGGCGCCCGGCCACGACCACAAGGCCGACGGGCACCTCGATCACGCGGCGGACCGGCCCCGGGAGGCCGTCCACGGCGCGGTCGCAGGAGCCGGCGACGAGCCTCCGGCCGCTGTGCCGTCGCCGACCGCGGGGCCGGGGGAGGCATACGCTGCCCGGGCCCGCCCGCCCGGCACCGCCCCGGTGCCGCACGGCTCCGGGACCTTCGTGCTCCACTGCGTCTGGCGTCAGTAGGCGCCGTCCGCACGCTCCGGCCTCGCCCGTACCGGGTGGCCGGGGCGTGCGGGCGCGCCCGCCGACCCACGACGACCGCACCCGCCCGTACCGGACGTGGTGCGAAGGAGACGTACCCCCATGCACCTCTCCCTGCTCGAACCCCTGGGGGCGCACGCCCCGCTCCCCGTGATCGCCCGCCGTCCCGCCCAGCTCGTGGGCAACACCCCTGTCCTGTGGATCGACGAACCCTTCGCCCCGCCCGGCCATGGCTTCCACGCCAAGCTGGAGGGCGCCAACCCCGGCGGCATCAAGGACCGCCCCGGCCTGCACATGGTCGCCGAGGCACGGCAGCGCGGCGACCTCGCGCCGGGCGCGCCCATCGTGGAGTCCTCAAGCGGCACCCTCGGCCTCGGGCTCGCCCTGGCCGGGCTGACATACGGTCACCCGGTCACGGTCGTCACCGACCCCGGCATGGAACCCTCCGTGGTGCGCCTGCTCACCGCCCTCGGCGCCCGCGTCGACCAGGTCGCGGCCCCGCATCCGGAGGGCGGCTGGCAGGAGGCCCGCCGCGCACGTGTGGCCGAGTGGCTCAGCCGCACTCCGGGCGCGTACTGCCCGGACCAGTACCACAACCCCGACAACGCGGCCGCCTACCGGCCCCTCGCCGCCGAACTCGTCGCCCAGCTCGGACGCATCGACGTCCTGGTGGCGGCCGTCGGCACCGGCGGCCACTCGGCCGGTGTCGCCGCCGGGCTGCGCGAGTCGCTCCCCGGGCTGAGGCTCATCGGCGTGGACGCGGTCGGCTCGGCCATCTTCGGGCAGCCCGCCGGGCCCCGGCTGATGCGTGGGCTCGGCTCCAGCATCCACCCCGGGAACGTGGACTACGCCGCCTTCGCCGAGGTCCACTGGGTGGCTCCGGCCGAGGCGGTGTGGGCGTGCCGCCGGCTGGCCCGGCATCATTACGCGTCCGGCGGCTGGAGCGTCGGAGCGGTCGCGCTCGTGGCCGGATGGGCCGCCCGGACCATGCCGGCCGGCACCCGGATCGTCGCGGTCTTCCCCGACGGCCCGCACCGCTACCTGGAGACCGTCTACAACGACGCCTGGTGCCGCGAGCACGGGTTCCTCGGCCGTGTACCGGCGGAGGAACCCGACGAGATCGCCGAGCCCGACGCCCGCGCGGTCACCCGCTGGACCCGGTGCGGCCGGGTCCGTGACCCGCTGGGCCGCGACCTGGCGAAGGCGGGTGCCCGATGAGGGGCCTGCGGGCCCAGGTGGCCTCCTTCGACCGGCCGGTACGGCTGTTGATGGCCAACCAGTTCGCCATCAACCTCGGCTTCTACATGCTCATGCCCTACCTGGCCGACCACCTCGCCCACGGCCTCGGCCTCGCGGCCTGGGCGGTCGGCCTGGTCCTCGGCGTGCGCAACCTCTCCCAGCAGGGCATGTTCCTCATCGGCGGCACCCTCGCCGACCGCTACGGCTGCAAGCCGATGATCCTCACCGGCTGCGCGATGCGCACCCTCGCCTTCGGGCTGCTCGCGGTGGCCGGCTCCCTGCCCGCCCTGATCCTCGCCTCGGCGCTGACGGGTCTGGCAGGGGCGCTGTTCAACCCGGCCGTCCGCGCCTACCTCGCCGCCGCGGCGGGCGAGGAGCGCCGCGTCGAAGCCTTCGCCGCCTTCAACGTCTTCTACCAGGCCGGGATCCTCGTCGGGCCGCTGGCCGGACTCGCCCTGCTGGCCTGGGACTTCAGCGCGGTGTGCACCGTCGCGGCACTCGTCTTCGCGGTCCTGGCCCTGCTCCAGGCCCGCGCCCTGCCCGCGACCGCCGCGGTGAACCGGAGCACCGGGCCCGCCTGGCGCGCGGTCGCCGCCGACTGGCGCACGATCGCCGCCGACCGGCCCTTCCTGCTGTTCGCCGCCGCGATGACCGGCTCCTACGTCCTCGCCTTCCAGGTCTACCTCGCCCTGCCGCTGAGAGGCCGCGAACTCTTCGGCGCACAGACGGGGCCGGTCACCAGCGCGGTCTTCGCCGTCTCCGCGCTCGCCGCGCTGTCGGGCCAGCTGAAGCTGACCGCATGGGCGAAGCGGACCCTGGCCGGTCCGCAGGCCATCGCGTACGGCCTCGTGGTGATGGGGGCGGCGTTCCTGCCGCTGCTGCCCCGCCCGTACCCCGGCGTCCCCGGCCGCGCCGCGAGCCTCCTCGCGCTCCTGCTGTGCGCCTCCCTGCTGGCCTGGGGCGGGGCGCTGCTCTACCCGTTCGAGATGGACACCGTCGTACGTCTCTCCGGCGACCGGCTCGTCGCGACGTACTACGGCGCCTACAACACGGCCTCCGGCATCGCGGTCTCACTGGGGAACCTCGCCGTCGGCGCCCTGTTCGACACCGGGATCCGATGGCTGCCGTGGGCGGCGCTGGCCGCCACCGGTGGGGTCTGCGCGGGGGTCGTCGCGGGACTGCACCGCGCGGGCCACCTGGCGCCCGGGCCGGTTCCGGTGCCGGGGTGAGACGGGCGGCCCGGCCCGGCGGAGGCCCCGCGGACTCCGCCGGGCCGGGCCGGTCGCCGTCAGCCCTTGCCGAGCAGCTTGTCCATCTCGGTGATCTCGGCGGTCTGCGCGGAGACGATCCCGCCGGCCAAGGAGGTGGCGGGCCCGTACGTGCCCTTGTCCTTCTCGGCGGTGGCCATCTCGATCGCGCCCTTGTGGTGCTCGACCATCATCGTCAGGAACATGGTGTCGAAGTCCTTGCCGGACGCCTTCTTCAGCCGGTCCATGTCCTGGGCGGTCATCATGCCGGGCATGCCCGAGTGGCCGGAGTGGTCCATGCCGGGCATGGACCCCATGGTGTCGTCGGACGCCGGCACGTCCTCTCCCCAGGACTTCAGCCAGCCCGTCATGGTCGTGATCTCCGGGTCCTGCGCCTTCTCGATACGCGAGGCGAGGTCCTTGACCTGGGCGGAGGAGGCCCGGCCGGCGGCGAGCCCCGCCATCTCCACGGCCTGCCGGTGGTGCGGGATCATGCCCTGCGCGAAGGACACGTCCTGGGTGTTGTGCGCTCCGGCGCTCGCGCCGGTGCCCGTGGACGACGACGCCGAGCCGTTGCCGGAGCGGTCGCCGCCGCCGTCGCCGCCACAGGCGGCGAGCACCACCGTGGCGGTGGCGGTGGCCGCGACCAGGGCTGCGCGGCGGATGAGGACACGTGAAACGGTCATGCTGGAACTCCTGCGGTGGGAAAGGGAAGAGGATCCGGGCGTGCGTCGGCGCCGGGCCGGGTCGTGACCCGGTGCCGTGGCGGCCTCTAGATCCGCAGGAGTTGGAGTTCGGCCAGAGACGGTGGCGCGCGTCCGCCGTCCGGGTTCGCGGCCGGGTGCGGGCACAGGACGTCGGCGTGCGCGGGACGGGCCGTCGGGTCGGGCGTGAGCGCGGGCGTCTTCGGGCCCCCGCCGACGGCGGCCGCCGCGCAGGTGGTGTCCGCGTGCTGGACATGGGTTCGGCCGCAGTGCCCGTCGGCGCAGTCGCACTCCACTGCCGCCTCCGCCGCGGCCGGCGCGGGCCGGGCATGAGCGTGGTGCGGGGTGACGCCTCCGGGGGCCAGGGCGTGCATGCCCAGGAGCCCGGCCAGCAGGCCCAGCACGAGCAGCGCCGTCCACCGCGGCACGGGCGGTCGCGGTGGCTGGTGCTGCTCGTGGCTCTGCATCGGGATCATCCTAGGCGGCACGGGGGCCCGGTGTCGGTGCCCCTGATGCATACGGCCGGGGCCGGGACCGTGTTCAGTCCGACCGGGCGGTCGAGGCGTCCGGGCGATCGCGCGGCTCAGCCGTCGCCGTGCCCCCGTGGCGCGGGTGCCGTGCCGCCGGGGCGGTCCGCGCGTCGCGCCCCGCGGCCGGGACCGCGGCGGACTCGGCCGCCGGCCGTCCGCCCGCGGCGGGTTCGACCGTCGGCCGTACGTCCGCGGCGTCGGCTTCCGGCAGCGGCGCGGGGTGCCAGCGGCGCAGCCGGGAGGCGTTGGTGACGACCGAGAGGGAGGACAGCGCCATGGCCGCGGCGGCGATGATCGGGCTGAGCCGGATGCCCCACACGGGGTAGAGGGCGCCGGCGGCGACGGGAATGCCGACGGCGTTGTAGACGAGGGCGAAGAACAGGTTCTGCTTGATGTTGCGCAGGGTGGCGCGCGACAGCCGGATCGCGGTGACGACGCCGGACAGCGAGCCGGAGATCAGGGTGATGTCGGCGGCCTCGATGGCGACGTCGGTGCCGGTGCCGATGGCCAGGCCCACATCGGCCCGGGCCAGCGCGGGGGCGTCGTTGATGCCGTCGCCGACCATGCCCACGGTACGGCCTTCGCTCTGCAGGCGGCGGATCTCGTCGGCCTTGTGCTCCGGCAGCACCTCGGCGAGCACGCGCGGGATGCCGACCTGCCGCGCGATGGCGGCGGCGGTGCGGGCGTTGTCCCCGGTGAGGATCACCGTCCGGACGCCGAGCCGGTGCAGGGCGGCGACGGCCCGGGCGGAGTCGTCCTTGACGGTGTCGGCCACGGCCAGCACTCCGGCCGGCTGTCCGTCGACGGCGACCAGGACGGGCGTCCTGCCCTGTGCCGAGAAGGTGTCGGCGGTCGCGGTGAGGTGCGCGGCGGCGATCCCGGCGTCCGCGAGCAGCCGGGCGGTGCCCACCAGCAGTGTCCTGCCGTCCACGGTGGCCCGGACTCCCTTGCCGGTGACCGAGTCGAAGCCGGAGACCGCGGGCACCGTGAGGCCGCGGTCGCGGGCCCCGTCGCTGATCGCGGCGGCGAGGGGGTGTTCGCTGTCGGCCTCGGCGCCGGCCACCAGGCGCAGCAACTCCTGCTCCGTGAAGCCCTCCACGGCGTGCACATCGGTCAGCACCGGCTTTCCCACCGTGACGGTGCCCGTCTTGTCGAGCACGACCGTGTCCAGCCTGTGGGCGGTCTCCAGGGCCTCGGCCGAGCGGATCAGGATGCCCGCACGGGCTCCCTTGCCGGTGCCGACCATCACCGACAGCGGGGTGGCGAGCCCCAGCGCGCACGGGCAGGCGATGATCAGGACGGAGACCGCGGAGACCAGCGCCAGGGTGAGCGCGGGCGCCGGGCCGACGGTGTACCAGAGGGCGAAGGCGGCGATCGCCACCGCGATGACCACGGGCACGAAGAAGGCGGAGACGGCGTCGGCGAGCCGCTGGATCGGTGCCCTGGACGCCTGGGCCTGCCGCACCAGCCGGATGATCTGCGCCAGCATGGTGTCGGCGCCGATCTTGGCCGCCCGCACCCTGAGGCTTCCGGTGCCGTTCACCGTCGCACCGATGACGGTGTCCCCGGCGCGCTTGGTGACCGGCATCGGCTCGCCGGTGACCATCGACTCGTCCACCGCCGAGGTGCCGGACAGTACGTCCGCGTCGACCGGGACCTTCTCACCGGGCCGTACGACGATCTCGTCGCCCACCACGACCTCGTCCACGGGGATGTCGGTCTCGGACCCGTCCCGTACGACCCGGGCGGTTCGGGCCTGGAGCCCCAGCAGGGCCCGGATGGCCTCGCCGGTGCCGGCCTTGGCACGGGCCTCGAGCAGTCGGCCGAGCAGGATCAGGGTGAGGATCACCCCGACCGCCTCGAAGTAGACCTCGCGCAGGTCCGCCGGCAGCAGCCCCGGCGCCAGGGTGACCAGCACGCTGTAGCCGTACGCCGCCGAGGTGCCCAGCGTGATCAGGGAGTTCATGTCGGCGCCGCGGTGGCGCAGGGTCAGCCAGCCGATGCTGTGGATCGGCCAACCCGTGTAGAACATCACGGGGGTGATCAGGGCCAACTGCAGCCAGTGGCCGAGCAGCCAGCCGGGCACCCAGTCCGCACCGAAGAGTTCGTGCGCCATCACGGAGAACAGCACCGGGAGCGTCAGCACCGCGCCGACGGTGACCCGGCGGCCCAGGTCCGCGATCTCCGCGCGGCGCTCGCCGGCCTCCGCGGCCTCGGCGTCGGCGGCCGGCGCGCCCTCCTGGAGCCTGTCCACCGTCACGGCGGCCGTCCCGCCGGGGGCCGGAGCGGGAGCGGACGGGCCGCCGCCCACGTCCTCCGCCGGGGTGACGACGAGCGTGCCGTGGATCATGCTCATCCCGCAGACGAACCCGAACGAGCCCGGCCGTTCGGGGCGCAGGCGCACGGTGGTGCGCCGGAAGGCGGGCAGCCCCGCGCTGACGTGCAGGTCGGGGAAGTCGACCCGGTTGGTGCACTCGCCGGACTCCTGCCGGTCGAAGACGAGTTCCACCGGAACGCCCTGCCGCACCCGGATCACGTCGGGGCGGTAGCCGCCCCGCACGGTCACCTCCGCCCGCTGCACCCCGCCCTCCAGGCGTGCGCCGCGGGCGCGGCGCGGGCCGAAGAAGAACCAGCCCAGGGCGCCGATCAGCACGGCGGCCAGGGCCACCACGACGATCTCGGCGGTGTCCATGGCGGACCTTCCCTCCGTCCACCCCCCTCTCAAGCTCCTCCCGTTCGCCTCCCACGGCAAGAAGAAGTTTTTGAACGTGTTCAATTCAAGGCGTACGCTCCTCGCATGAGCGACAGAGCCGCCCTGCTGAAGGGCATTCGTGTCTGGCTGGTTGTCTTCGTCGTCTGTCTGGTGCTCAGCGGCGCCACGGCCTTCCCCCTGGTGCACGAGCTGCACTGGGCCGAGGATCTGCTCACCTCGCTGTCGGTGCCGCAGCACCTCCCCGCCCTCACGGACTGGATCGAGCGGGTGCGCCGCGGACTCGACGCCACCGACGCCGAGCAGCCCTTCGTCCTCTACGGAACGGACTGGCTGGCGTTCGCGCACCTCGTGATCGCGGTGGCTTTCTACGGGCCGTACCGCGATCCCGTCCGCAACATCTGGGTGGTGGAGTTCGCGATGATCGCGTGCGCGGGCGTCATCCCGCTCGCCCTGATCTGCGGGCCGATCCGCGGAATCCCCTTCTGGTGGTCGCTGATCGACATGTCGTTCGGGGTCTTCGGCGTGATCCCGCTGTACGTGGTCCGCAGGAAGATCAAGCGGCTGGAGGGGCTGACGGCGTCGGCGCCGCCGGCCGCCCCGGCCGCGGCCGTCGGCGGCTGACCGGCCCTGGCCAACGCGGCCGTCGGCGGCTGACCGGCCGCGGGCCGCCGTGGGTGACGCCGCCTCAGCCGCCGCGCACCGTGCGCAGCGCGTCGATGCGGTTCGTCGTGATCGAGTCCACGCCCATGGCGAGGAGACGGCGCATGGAGCGCCTGGTGTCGGGCGTCCAGGCCGACACCAGGTAGCCGTCGCGATGCGCCCGGGCCGTCAACTCCTCACTGAGGAGGCCGAAACGGTAGTTCAGCCAGCGCGGGCGTACCGCATCGAGCAGGGCGGGCCGCGGCGGGGCGAGGGTCGACCAGGTCAGGGCGATCTCCGCCGACGGAGCGGCGGCCCGGACCGCCAGCATGGTCTGCGCCCCCGCGCAGTAGTACACCCGCTCCTCCGCCCCGCACGCCCGGACGACACCCACGATCCGGCGGGTGGCACGGACCGAGGGTGTGCCGGGCAGGTCGATCATGACCCTGCTGCCGTCGGTCGCCGCCAGGGCGTCCGCCAGCGTCGGCACCCGGCCCGCCGTGAGCCCCTCCACCTCGGCGGAGGAGAGCGCGGTGAGCCGCCGGTCCTGTTCCCACAGCCGCTTCAGCGTCTCGTCGTGCAGCAGTACGGGGACGCCGTCACGGGTGAGCCGTACATCGATCTCGACCGCGTCCGCGCCCCGGCGGAGCGCGGAACGCAGCGAGTCGATCGTGTTCTCGCGGTGGCGGTAGGGGTCGCCGCGATGGGCCACGGCGGTCACGGTTCGCATGGGCCCCATTGTGGCGGCGGGGCGCCGCGCGGCGCCCCGCCGGGGCGGCGGACGGAAGGACGGGGGTCAGGGGGTGAGCCGGGCCGCAGTGTAGGCGTCGATCTCCGCCGTCAGCCTCTCCTTGCCCGCGGCGTCGAGGAAGGACGCCTCGACCGCGTTCTTGGCCAGGTCCGCCAGACCCCGCTCGTCGAGGTCGAGCAGCCGGGCGGCCACCGCGTACTCGTTGTTGAGGTCGGTGCCGAACATCGGCGGGTCGTCGGAGTTGACGGTGACGAGGACGCCCGCGCGCACGAACTCCTTGATGGGGTGCTCGTCGAGGGTGCGGACGGCTCGGGTCGCGATGTTGGAGGTCGGGCAGACCTCCAGGGGGATGCGCTGCTCGGCCAGGTGCGCGAGCAGCTTCGGGTCCTGGGCGGCGCTGGTGCCGTGCCCGATGCGCTCGGCACGCAGCTCGCCGAGGGCGTCCCAGACCGTTTCGGGCCCGGTCGTCTCGCCCGCGTGCGGCACGGACCGCAGCCCGGCGGCCCTGGCCCGGTCGAAGAACGGCTTGAACTGCGGCCGGGGAACGCCGATCTCGGGTCCGCCGAGCCCGAAGGAGACGAGGCCCTCGGGGCGCAGCCGGTCGTCGGTGGCGAGCCGGATGGTCTCCTCGGCGGATTCGAGGCCGGCCTCGCCCGGTATGTCGAAGCACCAGCGCAGGACGGTGCCGAACTCGGCCTCCGCCGCCTTGCGGGCGTCCTCGATGGCGTCCATGAACGCGCGTTCGTCGATGCCTCGGCGGGTGGAGGAGAAGGGGGTGATCGTCAGCTCGGCGTAGCGGACCTGCTGCCGGGCCATGTCGCGGGCGACCTCGTACGTCAGCAGCCGTACGTCCTCGGGCGTCCGGATGAGGTCGACGACCGACAGGTACACCTCGATGAAGTGGGCGAAGTCCGTGAAGGTGAAGTAGTCGGCAAGGGCCCCGGGATCGGTGGGCACCTTGGAGTCGGGGTGGCGGGCGGCCAGTTCCGAGACGATGCGGGGGGAGGCGGAGCCGACGTGGTGCACATGGAGTTCGGCCTTGGGCAGCCCGGCGATGAAGGCGTGGAGATCGCGCGCGCCGGCGGTGTCGCGGTGGTCGGTCAAGGGTTCCTCCCCGGAACGGCGCCCCCGCACCGGACTCGGGCGGGACGCGGGTGATCGGCTGATCGGTGACTCGGGGATCATCGTAGAGCGCGGTCATGCCGGGGAGGCGCGGACCGTAGCATGACGGGACGTACGACAGACGTACGACGGAGGGGGCCCAACGCATGTCCGACGACGCGCAGGCGCAGCAGGGGGCGCCGGAGGACGCCGCCCCGGGCCCGTGGGCTTCCCCGGGTGACGGGACGGGCCCGGCACCGTCCGAGGTCTCCCTCGACAAGCCCGCCGCCGGTCCGCGTCCCGCGCCGGACCCGTGGGCGCCGCCCGCAGGCCAGGCGCCCGGTTCGGGCACCGCCGGTACGGGCGGGCCGGTGCCCGCCGCTCCCCGGCACACCGTGGTCTTTGGCGGCGGCCCGCCGTCCGTGCACGACCAGCCCACGGTCGTCTCCCTGCCCGGCTCCGAGCCCACCGGCGCCCCGGCCCCGGCCGGGGACTGGAACGCCCCGTTCGCCCCGCCGGGCCCCACCTCCTCCGTGCCGGGCGACCCCGCGGGCGCGTTCCCGTCGTTCGGCGGGCCCGCGCCCGGCGCCCTTGCCGACCCCTTCGCCCCGCCCGCCGCCGGTGAGCCCGTGCCGCCGCCGCCCATCGCCCCCGAAGGCCCCGGCCGCACGGCGTACGCCTATCCCGCGTACCCCGGCTATCCGGGGTACGGCCCCGAGGGCGGCGTCGTCGGCTACGGCTGGTCCGGGACGCCCCTCATGCCGAGCAACGGCATGGGCACCGCCTCGCTCGTCCTCGGGATCGTCTCCGCCGCCGTGTTCTGCCTGTGGCCGGTGGCCATCGTCGCGGGCGTGCTCGCCGTGATCTTCGGCGTCATCGGCCGCCGCAAGGCGCGCCGCGGCGAGGCGACGAACGGGGGCATGGCCCTGGCCGGCCTCATCTGCGGAGCGGTCGGCGTCGTCCTCGGCGTCGCGCTCCTCGTCGTCATCCTGATCGCCCCGAACGGTGACGACGATCCCTGGCCCGGCACGGAGGACGGCTATTCGACGTCGCTGACGGCCCACCGGCTCGGCTAGGCCGCCGCCAGCCGCTCCCGCGCCGCCATCAGCGCGAACCCCAGGAGATTGGGTCCCCGCCACCGCTGTGGGTCCGCCGCCCGCTCGTCGTCCGCCGCGAGGCCGATGCCCCACACCCGGTCCACCGGGCTCGCCTCGACGAGCACACGGTCGCCCGTGCCCAGCAGGAAGGCGCGCAGACCGGGATGCGCGGCGAACTTGTGGACGCTGCCCTCGACGACGATCCCGAAGCGCTCGCGCTCCCACACGGCCTCGTCGAAGCCGCGCACCAGCCGTCCCGCCTTCTTGGCGAGCGCCGGGTTCGGCGCCGCCACGGCCCTGCGCTCGGCCTCCGCGTCGTGGAAGAGCCGTGCCTTCGACGCCATCATCCAGTGCTCGGCCGTCGCGTACTCCACGCCGTCCACCACGAAGGGCGACGGCCACCACTGGCTCAGACAGCCCGCCCCGATCCGCCCGTCCGGCCTCGGACGGTGCCCCCAGAAGTGCAGGTACTTGACCCTGGCCCCCTCCTGGAGCTCCCTGACCAGGGTCTCCCGAGAATCGATCTTCCCCATGCCGGTGAGTGTGGCACGCGCCACTGACACTACGTCTCGGCTTTTCGGGTGCGACTCGACACCCCGGTCGACAGATTCCGTCGCGTAACCAAAAGGCAACAACGGAATCCCTTGTTGGTGTCCTTCTCCTCTGTCAGGATCGGCACTCAAATCGAGCTGGAGCTACGCCAGCCCCCGCGGTGGACGCGGGTCGGCGGCGAGGGAGAGCGACATGGACATCCCGGGCAACACCGGCGAGGCCGACATCCGCCTCCGGACGCAGGAGGAACTGCGCGAACGCTTCGCGGACGGCGCGCAGTACATCGCGGGCAGGCCCGTCAGGGGCACGTCGGGCCGCACCCACGCGGTGGTCGACCCGTCCACCGGCGCCGAGGTGTTCACATACGAGCTGGCCGGCGCCGAGGACGTGGACCGAGCCGTGGCGGCCGCCCGCGCCGCGTTCCCCGAGTGGTCCGCCGCCACACCGGGCGAGCGCTCCGACGCGCTGCACCGCTTCGCCGCCGTCCTCGCCGGGCACGCCGAGGACCTCGCCCGCCTGGAGTCCCTCCAGTGCGGCAAACCGCTCAAGCTCACGCGGGAGTTCGACGTGCCGGGCACGATCGACAACACCGCCTTCTTCGCGGGTGCCGCCCGGCACCTGACGGGGCAGGCCGCCGGCGAGTACTCCGGCGACCACACCTCGTACGTGCGTCGCGAACCCATCGGCGTCGTCGGCTCCGTCGCGCCCTGGAACTACCCCCTGCAGATGGCGGCCTGGAAGATCCTCCCGGCGATCGCCGCGGGCAACACGATCGTCCTCAAGCCCGCCGAGCTCACCCCGCTGACCTCGCTGCTGTTCGCCCGGGCCGCCACCGAGGCGGGCATCCCGGACGGTGTGATCAACGTCGTCACCGGCGCCGGCAAGGAGGCGGGCGAGCGCCTCGTGGGCCATCCCGACGTGGCCATGACCTCGTTCACCGGCTCCACCGCCGTCGGCAAGCGCGTCGCCGAGATCGCCACCGCGACCGTCAAGCGGCTCCATCTGGAGCTCGGCGGCAAGGCGCCCTTCGTCGTCTTCGACGACGCCGACCTGGACGCCGCCGTCAACGGAGCGGTCGCGGGCGCGCTCATCAACACCGGTCAGGACTGCACGGCGGCCACGCGCGCGTATGTGCAGCGCCCCCTCTACGAGGAGTTCGTGGCGAGGACCGCCGCCCTCATGGAGACCGTCCGGCTCGGCGACCCGTTCGCCCCCGGCACCGACCTGGGCCCGCTGATCTCGCACGTCCAGCGCGACCGCGTGGCCGGGTTCGTCGACCGGGCGCGTGCCTACGCGCGCGTGGTGACCGGCGGCGAGGCTCCCGAGGGGGATCTCAAGGGCGGGGCGTACTATCGGCCCACCCTCGTGGCCGGCGCGCCCCAGGACAGCGAGATCGTCCAGTCCGAGATCTTCGGGCCGGTGCTCGTCGTGCTGCCCTTCGACGGCGACGACGACGGTATCCGGCTCGCCAACGACACCCCGTACGGCCTCGCCGCGTCCGCCTGGAGCCGCGACGTCTACCGGGCGGGGCGCGCGACCCGCGAGATCAGGGCGGGCTGCGTATGGATCAACGACCACATCCCGATCATCAGCGAGATGCCACACGGCGGATTCCAGCAGTCCGGCTTCGGTAAGGACATGTCCGCGTATTCATTCGAGGAGTACACGCAGATCAAGCACGTCATGTTCGACAACACAGCGGTGGCCAGGAAGGACTGGCACCGCACGATCTTCGGGGACCGATAGCAGACAGGCCGCCTGACCCGCGGCCGTACCCTCCCGAAAGGGCACCACGCGCATGGAGCAGTACGAGCCCGACCGCCTGACCCCGGCCCAAGTGGCCGCCGTGCGGCGCAGCCTCCGGAACGGCAGGGCCTCCCTCACCCGCCGTTCGCTGCTGCGCGCCTCCGCGGGCGGCGTGCTCGCGGTGGGTGGACTCGGGGCGCTGAGCGCCTGCGGGATCCCCGCGGCAGGCAAGACGCAGGGCGGCACGGCCGCCCAGGACCACTCGGCGAAGGAGAAGGTCGTCGACTTCTCCAACTGGCCCGAGTACATCGACGTCGACGACAGCGGCAAACACCGCCCGACGCTCGAGACCTTCACCAAGCGGACCGGCATCCAGGTCAAGTACACCGAGGACATCAACGACAACAACGAGTTCTTCGGCAAGATCAAGCCGCAGCTCGCCGCGGGCCAGGAGACCGGACGGGACCTCATCGTCCTCACCGACTGGCTGGCCGCCCGGGTGATCCGCCTGGGGTGGGCCCAGAAACTGGACCCCTCCAACCTTCCGCACGCGTACGCCAACCTGTCGAGCCAGTTCCGCAGTCCCGACTGGGACCCGGGGCGCGCCTACTCCTACCCCTGGCAGGGCATCTCCACGGTCATCGCCTTCAACAAGAAGGCGCTCGACGGCATCGAGGTCAGGTCGATCTCCGACCTGCTCGACAACCCCAAGCTCAAGGGCCGGGTCGGCTTCCTGTCCGAGATGCGCGACAGCGTGGGCATGACCCTGCTCGACATGGGCAAGGACCCGGCGAAGTTCACCGACGACGACTACGACGCGGTGATCGCCCGCCTGCAGAAGGCCGTCGACAAGGGCCAGATCCGCCGCTTCACCGGCAACGACTACACGTCCGACCTCACCAAGGGCGACCTGGCCGCCTGCGTGGCCTGGGGCGGCGACATCGTGCAGCTGAAGGCGGACAGCCCGGACGTCGACTACATCATCCCCGACAGCGGCTACATGACGTCGACCGACAACATGCTGATCCCGAACAAGGCGCGCCACAAGGCCAACGCCGAGCGGCTCATCGACTTCTACTACGAGCCGGACCAGGCCGCCGCACTCGCCGCCTACGTCAACTACGTCAGCCCCGTCGACGGGGTGAAGCCCTACCTCGAGAAGATCGACGAGGGCGCGGCGAACAACCCGCTGATCCTTCCCGACAGGGCCATGGCCGCCAAGTCCCACGCCTTCCGCGCGCTGACGCAGAAGGAAGAGACGGCCTACGAAGAGAAGTTCGCAAAGCTGACAGGGGCGTGACGAAGATGACGACAGACACCAGCGGCGACGTCCGCCTCGCCGGGATCAGCAAGACCTACGGCTCCTTCACCGCCGTGCACCCGCTCGACCTGACCGTGCCCCAGGGCTCCTTCTTCGCGCTGCTCGGCGCCTCCGGCTGCGGCAAGACCACCACCCTGCGCATGATCGCCGGCCTGGAGGAACCCTCCTCCGGCACCGTGCACCTCGGCGACCAGGACGTGACCCGCCTGCCCCCCTACAAGCGGCCGGTGAACACGGTCTTCCAGTCCTACGCCCTCTTCCCGCACCTCGACATCTTCGAGAACGTCGCCTTCGGCCTGCGCCGGCGCGGCATCAAGTCGGTGAAGAAGCAGGTCGAGGAGATGCTCGACCTGGTGCAGCTCGGTGAGCAGGCCCGCAAGAAACCGCACCAGCTCTCCGGCGGCCAGCAGCAGCGCGTCGCGGTGGCCCGCGCGCTGATCAACCACCCCAAGGTGCTCCTCCTCGACGAGCCGCTCGGCGCCCTCGACCTCAAGCTGCGCCGGCAGATGCAGCTGGAGCTCAAGCGCATCCAGACCGAGGTCGGCATCACGTTCATCCATGTCACGCACGACCAGGAGGAGGCCATGACGATGGCCGACACGGTCGCCGTGATGAACTCGGGCCGCGTCGAGCAGCTCGGCTCGCCCACCGACCTCTACGAGAACCCGCAGTCCACGTTCGTCGCCAACTTCCTCGGCACCTCGAACCTCATCGAGGCCGAGGTCGACACCAGGAGCGGCGGCGACATCGTGCTCAAGGCCGGCGGCAGCAAGCTCGTGCTCCCCGAGGCGCGCTGCTCCGCGCCGGCGGCGGCCGGCGGCAAGGTGCTGGTCGGCGTCCGCCCGGAGAAGATATCCCTCGCCCACGCCGACGACGCGGGCGAGATCCCCGGGGGCCGCAACCGCATCACCGGCAGGATCGCCGACTCCAGTTTCATCGGCGTCTCCACGCAGTACGTCGTCGACAGCCCGGTCTGTCCCGAGTTCGAGGTCTACGCCCAGAACATCGACCGCGACCCGCGTCTGGTGCCCGGCGCCGAGGTGGTCCTGCACTGGAACCCGGCCCACACCTTCGGCCTGGACGCGGCGCAGGACATCGACGCCGGTGTGGAGACCGTCGAGGAAGAGGCGGCCTGATGTCGACACTCACCGAGGCTCCCCCGCCTCTCGCCCCCGCCGACGCGGAGCGCAGACCACCGCGCAGACGGGGCCGCATGACCCCGTACTGGCTGCTGCTGCCCGGCATCCTGTGGCTGCTGGTCTTCTTCGCGCTGCCGATGGTCTACCAGGCGTCCACGTCGGTGCAGACCGGATCCCTGGAACAGGGGTACAAGGTCACCTGGCACTTCGCGACGTACTGGGACGCGCTGTCCGCGTACTGGCCGCAGTTCGTGCGCTCCGTCCTGTACGCGGCCGCCGCCACGCTCCTGTGCCTGGTCCTCGGCTATCCGCTCGCGTACCTCATCGCGTTCCGCGCGGGCCGCTGGCGCAACCTCATCATGATCCTGGTGATCGCGCCGTTCTTCACCAGCTTCCTGATCCGCACGCTCGCCTGGAAGACGATCCTCGCGGACGGCGGCCCGGTCGTCGGCGCCCTCAACACGCTGCACGTCCTGGACGTCACCAACTGGCTCGGCTGGACGGCCGGCGACCGGGTGCTGGCCACACCGCTCGCGGTGGTCACCGGTCTGACGTACAACTTCCTGCCGTTCATGATCCTGCCGCTGTACACGTCGCTGGAGCGCATCGACGGACGCCTCCACGAGGCGGCGGGCGATCTGTACGCCAAGCCCTTCACGACCTTCCGCAAGGTCACCTTCCCGCTGTCGATGCCGGGCGTGGTCTCCGGCACGCTGCTGACCTTCATCCCGGCCGCCGGCGACTACGTGAACGCCGACCTGCTCGGCTCCACCGACACCCGCATGGTCGGCAACGTCATCCAGACACAGTTCCTGCGGATCCTCGACTACCCGACGGCCGCGGCACTCTCGTTCATCCTGATGGCCGCGATCCTCATCATGGTCACCGTCTACATCCGCAGGTCCGGCACGGAGGATCTGGTTTAAATGGCCTTCGTCAACTGGCTCAAGCGCCATCTCGTCGTCATCGCGGGACTGCTGACGCTCGGATATCTCCTGCTGCCGAACGTCATCGTCACGGTGTTCTCCTTCAACCAGCCGAAGGGCCGCTTCAACTACGAGTGGCAGCGGTTCTCGCTGAGCGCCTGGAAGGACCCGTGCGGCGTCGCCGACATGTGCGGCTCCCTGTCGATCAGCCTCCAGATCGCCGTGTGGGCGACGATCGGTGCCACGATCCTGGGCACGATGATCGCCTTCGCGCTGGTCCGCTACCGCTTCCGGGCGCGCGGCGCGATCAACTCGCTGATCTTCCTGCCCATGGCGATGCCCGAGGTCGTCATGGCGGCCTCGCTGCTCACCCTGTTCCTCAACATGGGTGCCCAGCTCGGCTTCTGGACGATCCTGATCGCCCACATCATGTTCTGCCTCAGCTTCGTCGTGACCGCCGTCAAGGCACGCGTCATGTCGATGGACCCGAGGCTGGAGCAGGCGGCGCAGGACCTGTACGCCGGTCCGGTCCAGA
This sequence comes from Streptomyces sp. PSU-S4-23, assembly GCF_055632315.1. Lineage (NCBI taxonomy): Bacteria > Bacillati > Actinomycetota > Actinomycetes > Kitasatosporales > Streptomycetaceae > Streptomyces > Streptomyces sp. PSU-S4-23. The sequence continues at coordinate 6,364,367 of NZ_JBVMUU010000002.1, forward strand.
CGTTCATCCGGGTCACCCTGCCGATCGCGGCACCCGGCATCGCCGCGGGCGCGCTGCTCGCGTTCGCGCTGTCCTTCGACGATTTCATCATCACCAACTTCAACGCGGGCTCGACCGTCACCTTCCCCATGTTCGTGTGGGGCTCGGCCCAGCGCGGCACGCCCGTCCAGATCAATGTCATCGGCACGACGATGTTCATCGTCGCCGTGCTGCTGGTCCTGGCCTCGATGGCACTCGGCAACCGCCGCAACCGCCAGAAGGCGTAACGCACCGTAGGGAGTTGACATCATGGCCCCAAGCGCCATGACCCGTTGGACGACATCTCTTTCCGAAGCCCGGCCGGTCCCGTACTGGCTGGACGATCCCGCCAGGCCCCGCCCCGAGCCCGCTCTCACCCGCGCCGAGACCTGCGACCTGCTGGTCGTCGGCGGCGGCTACAGCGGACTGTGGACCGCGCTCATCGCCAAGGAACGCGATCCGCAGCGGGACGTGGTGCTGGTGGAGGGCAGGGAGGCGGGCTGGGCCGCCTCCGGCCGCAACGGCGGCTTCTGCGCCGCCTCCCTCACCCACGGTCTGGCCAACGGGCTCGCCCGCTGGCCGGGTGAGATCCACACACTGCAGGAGCTGGGCGCCCGCAACCTCGACGAGATCGAGAGGGCGGTCGCCCGCCACTCGCTCGACTGCGACTTCGAGCGCACCGGCGAGATCGACGTCGCCACCGAGCCGTACCAGGCTCGGGAGCTGCGCGAATGGCACAGGGAGACGGAGCGCCGGGGCCTCGCAGAGGGCACCGAGTTCCTGGACGCGGAGGCGGTCAGGGAGGAGGTCGACTCGCCGACCTTCCTCGCCGGTCTGCACGACCGCCGGGGCGTGGCCATGCTCAACCCGGCCAAGCTCGCCTGGGGGCTCAAGCGGGCCTGCCTCCGGCTCGGCGTCCGGGTCTACGAGCACACGCCCGCCCTCACCCTGAAGCCGTACGGCGCCGGCATGGCCGTACGCACCCCCTACGGCTCGGTCCGCGCCCGGCGGGTGGCGCTCGGCACAAACATCTTCCCCAACCTGGTCCGGCGCGTGCGCCCGTACACCGTCCCGGTCTACGACTACGCGCTGATGACCGAGCCGCTGACGGCCGGCCAACTGGCATCGATCGGCTGGAAGAACCGCCAGGGACTCGGGGACTCGGCGAACCAGTTCCACTACTTCCGGCTGTCGGCCGACAACCGCATCCTGTGGGGCGGTTACGACGCGATCTACCCCTACGGCGGCCGGGTGCGCGCCGAGTACGACGACCGCCCGCAGACGTACGCCAAGCTCGCCGGGCACTTCTTCACCTGCTTCCCGCAGCTGGAGGGCCTGCGCTTCACCCATGCCTGGGGCGGCGCGATCGACACGTGCTCGCGCTTCTCGGCGTTCTTCGGGACGGCACACCAGGGGAAGGTGGCGTACGCGGCCGGTTACACGGGCCTGGGCGTCGGCGCCACCCGCTTCGGCGCGGAGGTGATGCTGGACCTGCTGGCGGGGGAGCGCACCGAGCGGACCGAGCTGGAGATGGTCCGCAGGAAGCCGCTGCCGTTCCCGCCGGAGCCCTTCGCCTGGACGGGCATCGCGCTGACCAGGTGGTCGCTGGCCCGGGCCGACGCGCACAACGGGCGGCGCAACCTCTGGCTGCGGACGATGGACAGACTGGGGCTGGGCTTCGACAGCTGACGCCGGGCGCCGGGCACCCCGGCGGGCGGTGACGCGAGGTGACGTGCCCGGTCAGCCGGGACCGGCCGGGGGGCCGGGAGTCCCCGAGGGCGTGCGGCGCCCGTTTCGGCCGAGGAGCACCGCGAGCCCGGTCAGCAGCATCGCGCACAGGCACCAGCTGGCCAGCACGTCCAGGAGCCAGTGGAAGCCCTGGCGGACCAGGCCGAGGCCGACGCCGAGGTTCAGCACCACACACACGACGAGGAGTTCACGGCGGGCGTACGGCGAGCGCAGCCAGGGCCACAGGACCAGGGCCGCGGAGCCGTACGCGACCGCCGCTGTCGCCGTGTGCCCCGAGGGGTAGAAGCCCGTGCCGGAGCCGGGGCCCGAGGCCATGGGGCCCGAGCGGGCGATCAGCTCCTTGAACGGGACGACCAGTGCCGGGACGGCCGCCATGCAGACCGCCGCGGCGAGGGGCGGCAGCCACCACCGGTCCGCACCGAAGCGCCGCGCCTGCGAGGCGGCGTAGACCAGGACGAGGGCCAGGACCGGCACGGCGACCGGGACGCTTCCCAGGTCGGCGAGCAGCCCGGAGAGCCGGCCCGGCCCGGTCACGGCCTCGCTCAGCCGCTCGTCCGCACGCGCGAGCGGTCCGTGGGCAAAGACCTGCCAGGTGATCAGGAGCAGGAGGACGGCCGCGCCGGCCACGACGCGGGCGGGCCGTGCGGGAACGGGGCACGTTCCGGCCCGCGCGGCCGGTGCACTCTGGATGTCCGGGTCCGGGAAGCTCGACACGCCGCTCAGCTTGGCAGGAAAGTGGCCGGGAGACCGGGTCGACGACGCCGGGCCGGTCATGTCCTTGGTCTGCGAGGGCCCTGGAAGGCCGTCCGGGAAGCACGTCGGCCGCCCCGGAACAGGGGGGCGGTTCCGAGGCGGCCATCCGGATCGGTGTGCCGCCCGCCCCGGGGGGTTTGGGGCGTGCGGCCGTCCGATCGGTGAGGAGATCCAGAGCCGGAAGCTCCGGGTGTGTGCGCGAGGGCACGACCGGGTCGAGGCTGGGGATGCCGCGGCCAGGTGTCGCCCACAGTCCCCTGTGGGCGGGGTGTATCTCTCATCTGCATAGAACCTACGGCAGGGAAAACCGCTCCGACAGCCGGAAACGGGTCCCGCCATCCACCTCGCACACCTTCTTCACACCCTCTGACGCCCGCCGCCCCGGGCCGGAATCCCGGTGAAGGACGGGGCCGGGACGGGAGGGGCGCCACACGTGCGGGCCACTGGGCCCAGCTGCGGGTTTCCCGTGGCGGACGGCGGCTGCCGGCCGGCTCAGATGCGGGCGAACGCCTGCTCGATGATGTCGAGGCCCTCGTTCAGCAGCTCCTGGCCGATCACCAGCGGCGGCAGGAAACGCAGCACGTTGCCGTAGGTGCCACAGGTCAGGACCAGCAGCCCCTCCTGGTGGCACGCCTTGGCGAGGGCGGTGGTCGCCTCGGGGTTCGGCTCCTTGGTGGCGCGGTCCTTGACCAGCTCGATCGCGATCATCGCACCGCGGCCGCGGACGTCACCGATGACCTCGAACTTCTCGGCCATCGCCGTGAGGCGGGCCTTCATGGTCTCCTCGATCTCCTTCGCCCGGGCGTTGAGGTCGAGCTCCTTCATCGTCTCGATCGCGCCCAGCGCGCCCGCGCAGGCGACCGGGTTGCCTCCGTAGGTGCCGCCCAGGCCGCCCGCGTGCGCCGCGTCCATGATCTCGGCACGGCCGGTGACGGCGGCGAGCGGCAGCCCGCCGGCTATGCCCTTGGCCGTGGTGATCAGGTCCGGGACGATGCCCTCGTCCTCGCAGGCGAACCACTGGCCGGTGCGGCAGAAGCCGGACTGTATCTCGTCGGCGACGAAGACGATCCCGTTGTCGGTGGCGAACTTCCGCAGCGCGGGCAGGAAGCCCTTCGCCGGCTCGATGAAGCCGCCCTCGCCGAGCACGGGCTCGATGATGATCGCGGCCACATTGTCCGGGCCGACCTGCTTGGTGATCTGGTCGACGGCCATGGCGGCGGCCTCGGGGCCGCAGTTGTCCGGACCGGTCGGCCAGCGGTAGGCGTACGCCATCGGCATCCGGTACACCTCGGGCGCGAACGGGCCGAAGCCGTGCTTGTACGGCATGTTCTTGGCGGTGAGCGCCATCGTCAGGTTCGTCCGGCCGTGGTAGCCGTGGTCGAAGACCACGACCGCCTGGCGCCTGGTGTAGGCGCGGGCGATCTTGACGGCGTTCTCGACGGCCTCGGCGCCCGAGTTGAACAGCGCCGACTTCTTGGCGTGGTCACCCGGAGTGAGCTCGGCCAGCGCCTCGGCGACGGCCACATAGCCCTCGTAGGGCGTGACCATGAAGCAGGTGTGCGTGAAGTCCTGCAGCTGGGCCGAGGCCCGGCGTACGACGGCCTCGGCGGAGGCGCCCACGGACGTCACCGCGATGCCGGAGCCGAAGTCGATCAGACGGTTGCCGTCGACGTCCTCGATGATCCCGCCGCCCGCGCGCGCGGTGAACACCGGCAGCACGGAGCCCACACCCTGCGCGACCACGGCGGCGCGGCGGGCCTGCAGCTCCTGCGACTTCGGGCCGGGGATGGCGGTGACGACGCGGCGCTCCTGGGGAAGTGCGGTCATGGGGGCTCCCTGATGATCGTGCGGACCGAGAGGTCCCGGCCCCGGTGTTCCGGGGGACCGGCCGTCGCGGTGGAGCGGCCGGCCCGGCGGACCGGGGGTTCCGGCAAACCGGGGGTTCCGGCGGGCCGGGTGTTCCGGGCGGGGTGCTTTTCGGACGCTTGCCTTCTTTTCTCGCAGGCTAGAGCGGGTCGCGGAGGGTGGGCATGCTCCATGTGGGCGCCTTGGGCGCACCCGCTTGTCCGTCGTGGACATAGCGGAGCGGGCCGCGTCGGCGCGCGCCCGGCCGCGTATGCGGTGAACTCCCCTTGCAGGGGCGTTAGATTGACTCGCAATGGTGGACGGAACGGCTGGTCAGGGGGCAGCGGCGATGGACAGCGACGGGACGCAGGACGCGCGGGTCACACGGGCGGATCCCCTGCCGCGTCCGGCCGGGCCGCCCCGGATCCCGCCCCGGCCCGCGAACGCCCCCGGGGCGCCCCCGCTGCCGGACGGCTCGTCCTTCCTGGCCTGGCTGCGGGCACCGCGCCCGCCGGCGGGACCCGGCGTGTGGCGCTTCGGGCACCGGCCGCGGCCGGAGCAGGAGCCCGAACGGACGCCGACGCGGCAGCTGCTCAGCGGGGCGCTGATCTCGTTCCTGGTGGGCTGGCTGATCTGGTCGCTGCTGTGGAACGGCTACCTCGGCGGCTGGTGGGTGCTGCCCCTGGAGCTGTTCACCCCCGACTCGTGGCTGCACGGCAACGACCGCGTCCAGAACGCCTTCCTCTGGTACGGCTACTACACGGTCATCGCCCTCGCCATCATGATCGCCGTCGGCAGGCTCGGCCGCTGGGGCGAGGTCTGGCGGCGCTTCGGACCGCCCGCCTGGCGCCCCGCCGCCCCGGTGGGCGAGCGGCCCCCGGCCCCCGAGGACGACCCCGCCCAGTGGAACCAGCTGCGCGCCGCGGGTGCGCACGACGCCGCCGACCGGCTCGCCGCCGAGGCCCGGGCCGGGCTCATGCGCGACGTCGACCACGCCCGGATCGCCCGCGCCTGGCAGGGCGTCCTCAACGGCCGGCACAGCCTCGCCGACTTCACCGGCGCCGTGCTCCAGGACGGCGCCACGGCCTGCCTGCACCCCTCGGGGAAGCGCGACCTGCCCGCCCGGCTGGCCCGGCACGACCTGATCACCGGGCAGGTACGGCTCGGCACCACCCTCGACGACCCCCGCAATCCCTACGCGTACCGCGGCACCGGCCTCGGCGTCGGTCCCGAGCTGCTCGGCACCTCCCTGGTCGCCGTGGGGCCCGCGGGCTCCGGCAAGACCAGCACCGTGGTGTGGCCGCTGGCCGAGTCCCTGTGCCTGCACGCACTCGCCGGGCGGGCCGCCGTGGTCGTCGTCGGTGCGGCTGGCGCCGGTCTCGGCCCGGCGGACGGCTACGACGTCGTCGTGCGCGTCGGGCACCCCGAGTCGGTGTACGACCTGGACCTGTACGGCGGGACCACCGACCCGGACGAGGCCGCGGCCGTGCTCGCCGAGGCGCTCGTGGGTGATCTCGCCGACCCGCACCCCGGCGGGGACAGCCGCCGCTCCACCACCGTGCTCGCGCAGCTCCTCGGGCCCTACCGGGCCGTCCACGGCCGCTTCCCGTCCGTCCCGGAGCTGCGTCAGCTCCTCGACGGCGCGCCCGGCCCGCTCGCCGCGCTGCGCAAGGCCCTGGAGGACTCGGGGCAGGACTCACTGCTGCGCGAACTCGACGCGCGGGCACGGCAGTCGGGGCACCCCGGCGACCTGGGCGGAGTCCTCGCCGACCGGGTCGCGTTGCTCGACCGGCCCGCCTTCGCCCACTTCTTCGACACCTCCGGGCACTCCCGGCCGTTCTCGCTGCGCGCCCTCGACCACCCCGTGCGGGTCCGGATCGACCTGCCCGAGCGCGGCCACGCCGACGCCTCGCGCATCCTCGCGCGGCTGGTGCTCGCCCAGTTCACGGCCAGTGTCGCGACCCGCGAGGACCGGTCGCTGTTCGCCTGTCTGCTGCTCGACGACGCGACGGGCGTGGTGACCCCCGAGGCCGTCCGGGCCATCCAGCGGCTGCGCTCCGTGAACGCCGGAGCCGTCCTCACGCTGCGCACCCTCGACGACGTGCCGCGGCCGCTGCGCGGGCCCCTCCTCGGCGCCACCGGGTGCCGGATGGCGCTGTCCGGGCTCACCCCCTGGGACGGGCAGGACTTCGCCGAGGTGTGGGGCAAGGAGTGGACCGAGACGCGGGACGTCACCGACCGGCAGATCATCGCGGAGACCCCGGCGGGCAAGGCCCTGCACATGCTGCGCCGGGTGATCACCGGGCACGCGCCGACCGCGCGCGCCGTGACCGTCCGCCAGGTCGAGCGTGAGCGGTGGTCCGCCTCCGAGCTGGCGCACGCGGTGCCGCCGGGGCACGCGGTGCTCTCGCTGACCGGTGTGAGGGGCGAGCACGCGCCGCCGCTGCTGGTGAATCTGCGCGGCTGAGGGGCGCTGAGCGGGGCGTCCGGTCATCAGAGCACGAGGCGACCGTACGGTGAGGCAGAATCGACAGTGGCCGTTCATACGCGGCGGCCAAAGGATCACGAGGATCACCCCGTCCGTGCAGACCTGAAGGCCCCATGCCCCCCACGCTCGCCTCGCTCGTCCACCACTCGGCGCTCAAGCTGACCGTGCGCGCGGGCGAGGACCGCCTGGACGTCCCCGTCCGCTGGGCGCACGTCAGCGAGCTCGCCGACCCGGTGCCCTACATGGAGGGCGGCGAACTGCTGCTGATCACCGCGCTGAAACTGGACGCCGAGGACCCGGCGGCCATGCGGCGCTATGTGAAGCGGCTGGTGGCCGCCGGCGTGGTCGGCCTCGGGTTCGCCGTCGGCGTCAACTACGAGGAGACCCCGAAGGCGCTCGTGGACGCGGCGGAGGAGGAGGGGCTGCCCCTGCTGGAGGTGCCCCGGCGCACGCCGTTCATCGCCATCAGCAAGGCCGTCTCCGCCGCCATCGCCGCCGACCAGTACCGGGCCGTGACCGCGGGCTTCGCCGCGCAGCGCGAGCTGACCAGGCAGGCGCTGAGCGACGGGCCCGAGGGGCTGCTCGCCGCGCTCGCCGCACAGGTCGACGGCTGGGCGGCGCTGTACGACGCGTCCGGCGCCGTCGTCGCGGCGGCGCCCGAGTGGGCGGGGCGGCGCGCCGGGCGCCTCACCCCCGATGTGGAACGGCTGCGGGAGCGGACCGCGCCGGCGAGCTGTGTGGTCGGCGGGCCGAGCGGCGAGGACCGGGTCGAACTGCACTCCCTGGGCACCGGGCGGCGCCCGCGCGGCGCGCTCGCCGTGGGGACGGCGGCCGCGCCGGGCACCGCCGAGCGGTACGCGGTCCACTCCGCCGTGGCCCTGCTGACGCTCACCACCGAGCGGTCACGGTCCCTGCACGCCGCCGAGCAGCGGATCGGGGCGGCCGTGCTGCGCATGCTGCTCGCCGGGGAGCCGGACCACGCGCGGGCGGTGGCCGGTGACCTGTACGGCGATCTGCTCGACGCGCCCTTCCGGCTGATCCTCGCCGAGTCGGCGTCCGCCTCCGCGGCCCGTGCGCACGCCGAGGGGCACGCGCGTGTGGCGCCCGCTCCGCAGGCCGCCGCGCAGCTCGCCGCGGCGGACACGGACGGCGATCCGCTGGAGGGGCTCGCCGAGGCCGTGGAGTCCGCCGCCGCGCGCGCCGGCGAGGCCGTCCTCGTCGTGCCCGAGGGGGAGCGGCTGGTGGTGCTCGCCGTGGACGGGGGCGCGGCCGTCGCCGCGTGCCAGGAGTACGCGTTCGCGGTGCAGGCGGCGCGGGCCGCGACCCGGGAGCAGCCGGCCGGCGACGAGGACGAGCTGGTCGTCGGGATGTCGGCACCGGCCGGGCCGATCGCCGCGGCCGCGGCGTACAAGCAGGCGGAACAGGCGCTGTCGGTGGCCCGGCGGCGCGGCCGGTCGCTGGTCGAGCACGAGGAACTGGCGGCCGGCTCGGTCCTGCCGCTGCTGGCGGACGACGCGGTGCGCGCCTTCGCGGACGGCCTGCTGCGGGCGCTGCGCGAGCACGACGCGACGGGGCGGGGGGACCTGGTGGCCTCGCTGCGGGCCTGGCTGTCGCGGCACGGCCAGTGGGACGCCGCGGCCGCCGACCTCGGTGTGCACCGGCACACCCTGCGCTACCGGATGCGCCGGGTCGAGGAGATCCTGGGGCGCTCGCTCGACGATCCGGACGTCCGGATGGAGCTGTGGCTGGCGCTCAAGGCCACGGCCGCGGCGGGCGAGTGACGGAAGGAAGGCCCGGGCATCGTCCCGGCACCGGGCACCGCATCGGCACCGGGCACCGCATCGGCTGTACAACCCGTCCTGCTCCCGCACCGCACTGCTACTCCCCGGACAAACGACCCGTCGCTGCCCCGGCCCTACCGTGGACCACGAACTTCAGGAACACCCAACGTGAAGGGCCGGGACCCGACCATGACCTCCACCCACGCCTTCTGGCTCGCCGGCCGCCAGGCCGCCGGCGAGACCACCTTCGACGTCACGTCCCCGTGGGACGGCCGGCTCGTCGGCACGGTCAGCGTGCCGACCGAGGCCCAGGTCGAGGAGGCCGTGGCCGCCGCGTACGCCGTGCGGGACGAGTTCGCCGCCACCCCGGCCCATGTCCGTGCCGCCGCCCTCGACCATGTCTCGAAGCGGCTCGCCGAGCGCAGCGAGGAGATCGCGCGGCTCATCTCCGCCGAGAACGGCAAGCCCCTCAAGTGGGCCCGCGGCGAGGTCGGCCGCGCCGTCTCCGTGTTCCGGTTCGCGGCCGAGGAGGCCCGCCGCTTCAACGGCGGCGAGGCACAGCGCCTGGACACCGACCCCGGCGGCCAGGGCCGCCTGGCGCTGACCCGCCGCTTCCCGAAGGGTGTCGTCCTCGGTATCGCGCCGTTCAACTTCCCGCTGAACCTGTGTGCCCACAAGGTCGCGCCGGCCATCGCGGCCGGCGCCCCGATTATCCTGAAGCCGGCGCCCGCCACCCCGCTGTCCGGCCTGGTCATCGGCGACCTGCTGGCCGAGACCGAGCTGCCCGCCGGCTCCTGGTCGATCCTCCCGGTCCCCAACGACCGCATGCCCGAACTCGTCCAGGACCCGCGTCTGCCGGTCATCTCCTTCACCGGCTCCGACAAGGTCGGCTACGCGATCATGGAGTCGGTGCCGCACAAGCACTGCACCCTGGAGCTGGGCGGCAACGGCGCGGCCGTCGTGCTCGCCGACTACGCGAGCGACGAGGACCTGGACTGGGCGGCGAACCGCATCGCCACCTTCTCCAACTACCAGGGCGGACAATCCTGCATCTCCGTGCAGCGCGTGATCGCCGACGCCTCCCTGTACGACCGGCTGCTGCCGCGCATCGCCGCCGCCGTCGAGGCCCAGGTCACCGGCGACCCCTCGGACGCCGCGACGGACGTCGGCCCGCTGGTCAGCGAGGACGCCGCGCGGCGCGTGGAGTCGTGGGTCGACGAGGCCGTGCGCGCCGGCGCCACGCTGCTGACCGGCGGCAAGCGGGACGGGGCGTCGTACGCGCCGACCGTCCTCACCGACGTCCCGGCCGACGTGACCGTCTCGTGCGAGGAGGTCTTCGGCCCCGTCCTCACCGTGCAGAAGGTGAACGGCGAGGCCGAGGCGTTCGCCGCCGTCAACGACTCCAAGTACGGCCTCCAGGCGGGCGTGTTCACGCACGACCTCCAGGTGGCGTTCCGCGCGCACCGCGCCCTGGAGGTGGGCGGCGTCGTCATCGGCGACGTGCCGTCCTACCGCGCCGACCAGATGCCGTACGGCGGCGCCAAGCGGTCCGGTGTCGGGCGTGAGGGCGTGCGGTTCGCGATGGAGGACTACACCTACGAGCGGGTGCTCGTCCTGACGGGCCTCGCCCTCTGAACCCCTCGGCCACCCGACGGCCGGAGCCCCCCGCCCGGCGGGCTCCGGCCGTCGCCGTGCGCGGTGCGCCGCTGCGGACGGTCCACGGGACCGGCCCGTAAGGCACCCCCGGCCCCGCTGGCCCCGCCGGCCCGGCCGTCGGCGGCGGCTGAACCGCGCGCCCGTACGAGAGGCGGCGGCTCAGGAGGCGGACGGCACCGGACCCGTGCTCGCCCGGACCGTCAGCTCGGGCGCGATCAGCACCACCTCGTCGGTACCGCGCCCGTCCAGCTTGGCGACCACCAGCTCGACGGCGCGCCGCCCCATCTCCTGCGCGGGGATGGCCACGGAGGTCAGCCGCACCGACGCCTGTGTGGCGACCTGGTCCGGGCAGACGGCGATCACGGAGACATCCTCGGGGACGGCGCGGCCCTGCCGGCGCAGCAGGGCGAGCAGGGGCTCGACCGCGGACTCGTTCTGCACGACGAACCCGGTGGTGCCCGGCCGCTCGTCGAGGATCCGGGCCAGGGTGACGGCCATCGCGTCGTACCCGCCCTCGCAGGGGCGGTGCAGGGCCCGCAGGCCCAGCTCCCGCGCACGGGACCTGAGGCCGTCGAGCGTGCGCTCCGCGAATCCCGTGTGCCGTTCGTAGACGGCGGGTGCCTCGCCGATGACGGCGATGTCGCGGTGGCCCAGCATCGCCAGATGCTCGACGCACAGCGCTCCCGCGGCCCCGAAGTCGAGGTCGACGCAGGTCAGCCCGGAGGTGCTGGCGGGCAGTCCGATGAGCACCGACGGCCGGTCCTCGCCCGCTCCCGGCTTCGCTCCGGCGGGGGTGCCCCCACCGCGCAGCAGGGGCAGCCGCTCGTCGTCGAGTTCGACGTCCATCAGGATCATCGCGTCGGCGAGCCCGCTGCCCGTGACCCGGCGCACCGCGTCGGGACCCTCCTCGCCGGTGAGCAGCAGGACGTCGTACCCGTGGGTGCGCGCGGTGGTCGCCACGGCGATGGCGATCTCCATCATCACCGGGACGTGCATGTCGGTGCGCAGCGGGACCATCAGCGCGATGATGTTGGACTTGCTGCTGGCCAGGGCGCGGGCCCCGGCGTTCGGGTGGTAGCCGAGCTCCCGGATGCTGCGTTCGACCCGCTGCCGGGTGGCCGCGGAGATGGACCGCTTGCCGCTGAGGACATAGCTCACCGTGCTCGCCGACACTCCGGCGTGGCGAGCGACCTCGGCGAGGGTGACCATCCGGCTCTCCAAGCGTTGTGAAGCGCTTCGACAGCGCTTCGATCCTCTGTACGGGCGCGTGAGGGTGGATCGACAGTAGCGTGGCCGGGGAGGGCTGTCCAGGCGCAGCCAGGCGCAGTCGAAGCGCTTCGACTGCTCTTGGGAACCGGGATTCCCGCGCGGAGGGGCCGACTTGACGGCGGGGCGCACCCGGGGGACGCGAACCGTGGGCGTTTCCCGGCCCGGTGGCTGCGCGAGGACTGGTGGCCTCGCCCGGAATCGGGTACGAACGATCGAGTAGCACCGATCAGTAACGTACGTCCGCAAGATCGCCGTACGGCACTCTTGATCGTCGTACAGCAGCTTGATCGGTGTACGTCCCACAAGACCCCGATTCGCGGCGAGGTGAGCCTCATGTCCGCCCCAACAGCACCGACCCCCAAGCCCACCGTCACCGAGCGTGAGGCCCGTCAGGTCGCCGAGGCCGCGCGCGAGCAGGACTGGCGCAAGCCCAGCTTCGCCAAGGAACTGTTCCTCGGGCGCTTCCGGCTCGATCTGATCCACCCCCACCCGCTGCCCGCCGACGAGGACGTACAGCGCGGCGAGGAGTTCCTCGCCAAGCTGCGCGACTTCACCGAGACGCAGATCGACTCCGCCCGCATCGAGCGCGAGGCGCGGATCCCGGACGAGACGATCAACGGGCTCAAGGAGCTCGGCGCCTTCGGCATGAAGATCGACACCAAGTACGGCGGTCTCGGCCTCACCCAGGTGTACTACAACAAGGCGCTGGCCCTGGTCGGCTCCGCGAGCCCGGCGATCGGCGCGCTGCTGTCCGCGCATCAGTCGATCGGCGTACCGCAGCCGCTGAAGATCTTCGGCACCCAGGAGCAGAAGGACACGTTCCTGCCGCGCTGCGCCCGCACCGACATCTCGGCGTTCCTGCTGACCGAGCCGGACGTGGGTTCCGACCCGGCCCGCCTGGCCACCACGGCCGTACCGGACGATGGGGGCACCTCCCGCTCGAGCGAAGCCGAGAGCGGGGGACACTACGTCCTCGACGGGGTGAAGCTGTGGACCACCAACGGCGTGGTCGCCGACCTGCTCGTCGTCATGGCGCGCGTGCCGAGGTCCGAGGGCCACAAGGGCGGCATCACGGCGTTCGTCGTGGAGGCGGCCTCGGAGGGCGTCACCGTCGAGAACCGCAACGCCTTCATGGGCCTGCGCGGCCTGGAGAACGGCGTCACCCGCTTCCACCGCGTCCGCGTCCCGGCCGCCAACCGCATCGGCCCGGAGGGCGCGGGCCTGAAGATCGCGCTGACCACGCTGAACACCGGACGGCTCTCGCTGCCCGCGATGTGCGTGGGCGCGGGCAAGTGGTGTCTGAAGATCGCCCGCGAGTGGACGGGAGCCCGTGAGCAGTGGGGCAAGCCGGTTGCGCTGCACGAGGCGGTCGGCTCGAAGATCTCCTTCATCGCGGCGACCACCTTCGCCCTGGAGGCCGTGGTCGACCTGTGCTCGCAGATGGCCGACGAGGACCGCAACGACATCCGCATCGAGGCCGCCCTGGCCAAGCTGTACGGCTCCGAGATGGCCTGGCTGATGGCCGACGAGCTGGTCCAGATCCGCGGCGGCCGCGGCTTCGAGACGGCTGAGTCCCTCAGGGCCCGCGGCGAGCGGGGGGTGCCGGCCGAGCAGATGCTGCGCGACCTGCGCATCAACCGCATCTTCGAGGGCTCCACGGAGATCATGCACCTGCTGATCGCGCGGGAGGCGGTGGACGCCCATCTGTCCGTGGCCGGCGACCTGATCGACCCCGAGAAGTCCCTGGCCGACAAGGCGAAGGCGGGCGCGAACGCCGGCGTCTTCTACGCCAGGTGGCTGCCGAAGCTGGTCGTCGGACAGGGCCGGATCCCGGGCGCGTACGGCGCGTTCCGCCGGCAGATCGACCTCTCCACGCATCTGCGGTACGTCGAGCGCAGCGCGCGAAAGCTCGCCCGCTCGACCTTCTACGGCATGTCCCGCTGGCAGGGCCGCATGGAGACCAAGCAGGGCTTCCTGGGCCGGATCGTGGACATCGGCGCCGAGCTGTTCGCGATGAGCGCGGCGTGCGTCCGCGCCGAGCACCTGCGCGGGAGCGGGGAGCACGGGCGCGAGGCGTACCAGCTCGCCGACGCCTTCTGCCGGCAGTCCCGCGTCCGTGTCGACGAACTGTTCGGCCGGCTGTGGGCCAACACCGACGACCTGGACCGCAGGGTGGTCAAGGGCGTGCTGTCCGGCACCTACGAGTGGCTGGAGCAGGGCGTCCACGACCCGTCCGGAGACGGACCGTGGATCGCCGACGCGACCCCGGGGCCGACCCTGCGGGAGAACGTCCACCGCCCCATCCGCTGACCCCTCTCCCGCACCGTCCCGTGCCCCGTGCTCCGCGCGGGGCACGGGGCACGGGGCTGCTCCCTGTCCGGCTGCGCCGCGGGACCCGGGACGTCAGCAGTACTTGTCGCTGGGGTCCCGCGTGGTCCAGGAACACGAGTCGGCCTTGCTCCCACCGGCCTTGGTGAGCGTCGCCGTGTCGCTCGTGTTGTTCCAGACGTAGGCCCGGCGGTTCTGGTACTTGTCCGCCGAGGTGTCGCTGCCCCGGCCGGTGTGCACCTTCATCGTCTTGTGCGCCCCGAGGGTGACGTTGGGGAACGTGTACCTGTGGTTCGAGGCGTCCTTGAGGACCCAGCCCTTCAGCGAGACCGCCGAGGAGCCGTTGTTCTTGATCTGCACCCACTCGGCGTTGAGGCTCTTGTTCGAGCGGTCGTCCTTGCCGGGACTGTCGAACCAGACGTGGTAGATGGTCACCCCGCCGGCGGCCTGCGCCGGAGTGGCCAGGAACGCGGTGGCGGTCAGGGCCGCGGCGCCCGCGAGCGCGGGCAGGACAGCGCGTCTGCGCATGGAGATCCCCCCAGGGATGTCGTCCGGCGGTCGGTCGTTCGCCGGTCAGGACTGAAGTGTTATCACATGACCTTCACTTGGTCTTCACAACGGTCGATTCTCCGCGCCCGGCGGCGAGGACCGATACGGCACACCCCGAGGACCCTGTCCTTCCGGCGCCGCGGTGCGGCCACAATGGAGGGATGAGCGACAGTCCAGCCCCTCTTGCCGACCCCCATCTCGTCTTCGACCCCGTGGACGGAGTGCGGGACGTCGTGATCCTCGGCTCCACCGGCTCGATCGGCACCCAGGCCATCGACCTCGTGCTGCGCAACCCCGACCGGTTCAAGGTCACCGGCCTCTCCGCCAACGGCGGCCGGGTGGGACTGCTCGCCGAGCAGGCACACCGCCTGCGCGTGCGCACGGTCGCGGTCGCCCGCGAGGACGTCGTACCGGCCCTGCGCGAGGCGCTCACGGCGTGCTACGGCCCCGGAGAACCCCTTCCCGAGATACTCGCCGGACCCGACGCGGCCGGCCGGCTCGCCGCCTCCGACTGCCACACCGTGCTGAACGGCATCACCGGTTCCATCGGCCTCGCACCCACCCTCGCCGCCCTGGAGGCGGGCCGCACGCTCGCGCTCGCCAACAAGGAGTCGCTCATCGTCGGCGGCCCGCTGGTGAAGGAGCTGGCCAAGCCCGGGCAGATCATCCCCGTCGACTCCGAGCACGCCGCCCTCTTCCAGGCGCTCGCCTCCGGAACCCGCGCCGATGTGCGCAAACTCGTCGTCACCGCCTCCGGAGGCCCGTTCCGCGGCCGGACCAGGGCGGAGCTCGCGGACGTCACCCCGAAGGAGGCCCTCGCCCACCCCACCTGGGCCATGGGGCCGGTCATCACGATCAACTCCGCGACCCTGGTCAACAAGGGCCTGGAAGTGATCGAGGCACACCTGCTGTACGACATTCCCTTCGATCGCATTGAGGTCGTCGTGCATCCGCAGTCGTATGTCCATTCGATGGTGGAGTTCACGGACGGATCGACCCTGGCGCAGGCGACGCCCCCCGATATGCGGGGGCCGATCGCCATCGGTCTCGGCTGGCCCGAGCGGGTGCCCGACGCGGCGCCCGCGTTCGACTGGAGCACGGCGTCGACCTGGGAGTTCTTCCCGCTCGACGACGAGGCGTTCCCGTCGGTCGGACTCGCCCGGCACGTGGGGCAGCTCGCAGGCACGGCCCCGGCGGTGTTCAATGCCGCCAACGAGGAGTGCGTCGACGCGTTCCTGAAGGGCGCCCTGCCGTTCAACGGCATCATGGAGACGGTCACCCGGGTGGTGGAGGAGCACGGCACCCCTCGGACGGGAACTTCCCTGACCGTCGCGGACGTCCTCGAAGCGGAGACCTGGGCACGCGCCCGGGCCAGGGAACTGACGGCGCAGACGGCAACCGCGGAGGCTCGTGCATGACGACCCTGATGATGATCCTCGGCATAGTGGTCTTCGCGGTCGGCCTGCTGGTCTCGATCGCCTGGCACGAGCTGGGGCATCTGTCGACGGCCAAGCTCTTCGGCATCCGTGTGCCGCAGTACATGGTCGGCTTCGGCCCGACCGTGTGGTCGCGGAAGAAGGGCGAGACCGAGTACGGCGTGAAGGCGATCCCGCTCGGCGGCTACATCCGCATGATCGGCATGTTCCCGCCGGGTCCGGACGGCCGGATCGAGGCACGTTCCACCTCGCCGTGGCGAGGGATGATCGAGGACGCCCGGGCGCAGTCCTTCGAGGAGCTGCAGCCCGGTGACGAGAGCCGCCTCTTCTACACGCGCAAGCCGTGGAAGCGGGTCATCGTCATGTTCGCGGGCCCCTTCATGAACCTGGTCCTCGCCGTGGCGATCTTCCTCGGCGTGATGATGACCTTCGGCGTCCAGACCCAGACCACCACGGTCGGCAAGGTCTCCGACTGCGTCATCCAGCAGGGCGAGAACCGCACCAAGTGCGCCAAGGGCGACCCGGCCGCGCCCGCCCGGGCCGCCGGGCTCAAGCCGGGTGACACGATCGTCGCGTTCGACGGCAAGCCGGTGAAGGACTGGTCCACCCTCCAGTCCGACATCCGCGCCAACCCCGGCAAGGACGTCACGATCGCCGTCGAGCGCAAGGGGCAGCGGATCGATCTGCGGGCCCACCTGATCAAGAACCAGGTGAGCAAGACGGACGGCAAGGGCGGCTACGTCGAGGGCAAGTACGTGTACGCCGGCTTCCTGGGCTTCACGCCCGCCACCGGCATCGTCCAGCAGTCCTTCGACCAGTCCCTGCAGCGCATGGGCGACATGATGCAGAACGGCGTCGAGTCGCTGGTGTCCCTGCCGGGCAAGATCCCCGCGCTGTGGGACGCGGCCTTCGGCGACGGCCCGCGCGCGCCGGACTCGCCGATGGGCGTGGTCGGCGCGGCCCGCGTCGGCGGTGAGGTCTTCACCCTCGACATCCCGCCGTCCCAGCAGATCGCGATGATGCTGCTGCTCGTCGCGGGCTTCAACCTCTCCCTCTTCCTGTTCAACATGCTGCCGCTGCTCCCGCTGGACGGCGGGCACATCGCGGGCGCCCTGTGGGAGTCGCTGCGCCGCACCGTGGCCAAGGTGCTGCGCCGCCCCGACCCGGGCCCCTTCGACGTGGCGAAGCTGATGCCGGTGGCGTACGTGGTGGCCGGGATCTTCGTCTGCTTCACCCTCCTGGTGCTGATCGCGGACGTCGTCAACCCGGTGAAAATCTCGTAGTCACGCGGAGTTCGCGGCGGCCGGGAACACTTCCTTCCCGGCCGTCGCCCATGAGGCGCGGCGACGGACCGGTGATGTGCCTGCGGCCACACCCGTGCCGTAATCTCAAACCCTGGAGCCCGTCTTCCGGGACCGGACCTTGATCCACAACTTGGGGTTGCACAGCAGATGACTGCGATTTCACTCGGCATGCCGTCCGTTCCGACCAAGCTCGCCGAGCGCCGGAAGAGCCGGCGGATCCAGGTCGGATCCGTGGCGGTGGGCGGAGACGCTCCGGTGTCCGTGCAGTCGATGACGACGACGCGTACGTCGGACATCGGCGCGACGCTCCAGCAGATCGCGGAGCTGACGGCATCGGGCTGCCAGATCGTCCGGGTGGCGTGCCCGACGCAGGACGACGCGGACGCCCTGCCCACCATCGCGCGCAAGTCGCAGATCCCGGTGATCGCCGACATCCACTTCCAGCCGAAGTACGTGTTCGCGGCGATCGAGGCCGGGTGCGCGGCCGTCCGCGTCAACCCGGGCAACATCAAGCAGTTCGACGACAAGGTCAAGGAGATCGCCAGGGCGGCCAAGGACCACGGCACCCCGATCCGGATCGGCGTCAACGCCGGCTCGCTGGACAAGCGGCTGCTGCAGAAGTACGGCAGGGCCACCCCGGAGGCGCTGGTCGAGTCCGCCCTCTGGGAGGCGTCCCTGTTCGAGGAGCACGACTTCCGGGACATCAAGATCTCGGTCAAGCACAACGACCCGGTCGTCATGATCGAGGCGTACCGGCAGCTGGCCGCCCAGTGCGACTACCCGCTGCACCTGGGCGTCACCGAGGCCGGTCCCGCCTTCCAGGGCACGATCAAGTCGGCCGTCGCCTTCGGCGCGCTGCTGTCCCAGGGCATCGGCGACACCATCCGCGTCTCCCTGTCCGCGCCTCCCGTGGAGGAGGTCAAGGTCGGCACCCGGATCCTGGAGTCCCTCGGCCTGCGCGAGCGCGGCCTGGAGATCGTCTCCTGCCCCTCCTGCGGCCGCGCCCAGGTGGATGTCTACAAGCTGGCCGAGGAGGTCACCGCGGGCCTGACCGGTATGGAGGTCCCGCTGCGGGTCGCCGTCATGGGCTGCGTCGTCAACGGTCCCGGCGAGGCCCGCGAGGCCGACCTCGGCGTCGCCTCCGGCAACGGCAAGGGCCAGATCTTCGTCAAGGGCCAGGTCATCAAGACCGTCCCCGAGTCGCAGATCGTCGAGACCCTGATCGAGGAGGCGATGAAGATCGCCGAGCAGATGGAGAAGGACGGCGCGGCCTCCGGCGAGCCGTCGGTGTCGGTGGCCAGCTGAACTCCGCGTCTCCCGTACGCCCATGGCGCCCCGTCACGCGGTGTGTGACGGGGCGCTGGCGTGTGTGCCCGCCGCGGTCGCCCGATCCGCCGTGCGCGACGGCGACTTCGCGGGGAGCGGCGGCAACCGTGGTGCGGCGGGACGCGAGTTGCGCGGGAGCGTGACCGGGCGGGCCGGACCGCCGCGAGCCGCGGCCGTGCGCTCGTCGGCGCGGCCCGGATGCGCGGCGCCCGGATGCCGCGGACCGTGTACGGCGTGACGCGCGGGCCGGGGAGGTCACAGCGGCCCCGTGCACCACGGCGGGCCCACGGGTTCGCCGGCGCCGTCCGCTGCTCGGGCACCGGGCGGCGCGGTGGTTGTCGGCCAGGTACAGTGCGGAGATCAGCAGACTCCAGGGTGAAGGCTCGCCGTACGTGTTGACGCAGACCACCACCCGGGTCCTCGAACCGAGCGACCTGGACGCCGCGCTCGCCGTCCTCGACCGCGAGCCGGTGGCGAACGCCTTCGTCACGTCCCGGGTCCAGGTCGCGGGCCTGGACCCCTGGCGGCTCGGCGGCGAGATGTGGGGCTGGTACGAGGACGGCATGCTGACGTCCTTGTGCTACGCCGGCGCCAACCTCGTCCCGATCTGTGCGAACGCCCGCGCGGTGCGCGCCTTCGCCGACCGGGCCCGGCGCGCGGGCCGCCGCTGCTCCTCGATCGTCGGCCCCGCCGAATCCACCGCCCTGCTGTGGCGGCTGCTGGAACCGAGCTGGGGTCCGGCCCGGGAGGTTCGCGCCCACCAGCCGCTCATGGTCACCGACCGCATGCCGGACGACATCGTCCCCGATCCGTATGTCCGCCGCATCCGCAAGGACGAGATGGACACGATCATGCCGGCGTGCGTGGCCATGTTCACCGAGGAGGTCGGCGTCTCGCCGCTGGCCGGCGACGGCGGACTGCTCTACCAGGCACGGGTCGCGGAACTGGTCGGCTCCGGCCGCTCCTTCGCCCGCCTCGACCAGAACGGAAGGGTCGTCTTCAAAGCGGAGATCGGCGCCGCGACGCCCCAGGCGTGCCAGATCCAGGGCGTGTGGGTCGCCCCCGAGTACCGCGGCCAGGGCCTGGCCGCTCCCGGCATGGCGGCCGTCCTGCGCTACGCGCTGGCGGATGTGGCGCCGGTGGTGAGCCTGTACGTCAACGACTTCAACACACCGGCCCGGCGGACGTACCGCAGGGTGGGCTTCACAGAGGTCGGCGCGTTCATGAGCGTGCTGTTCTGACCCGCGCCGCTCCGTGCCGCTCCGTGCCGCTCCGGGCCGGCCCCGGCCGGACGGTCTGCGCGGTACCCGGCGCCACCCCTCGAAGCGCCCCGGTAGGCTCCCCGCATGCTGCGCATCCCCGGTCACGGTCACCCCAGCCCCGACGAGGTCGTGATCGGCCCCCTGGACCTGTCCGCGCGCGTCGACGAGGCGCTCGCCGTGCAGGCCGTCGCCTTCGGGCTCAGCGCCGACGAGATCGCCGTACGCCGCCAGATCGTGCAGCGGCACATGACGCACCCGGGAGCCCGCGCCTTCGGAGCCACCACCGGCCACGGACGGCTCGTCGGCTTCGTCTACGGCATGCCCAACGACCGCACCCACTGGTGGTCCACCGTCGTGGAACCGTATCTGCGCGCCCAGGGCCACGAGGACTGGCTCGACCGCTCCTTCGTGATCACCGAGCTGCACGTCCATCCGCAGTACCAGAACCGGGGCATCGGCCGGGCCCTGATCACCACCATCACGGACGGTGCCGACGAACCCCGCTCCATCCTGTCGGCGATCGACACGGACAGCCCGGCCCGCGGCCTGTACCACTCGCTCGGCTACGAGGACCTCGCGCGGCAGGTGCTCTTCCCCAGCGCGCCGAAGCCGTATGCCGTGATGGGCGCTCCGCTGCCGCTGCGCCGGCCCTAACCGATTACCGCCCGCACAGGCGGCCCGGCTAACCTCGTGGCCATCACCCTTACCCAGCAGGAGTCGAGAATCATGGCCCAGGTCCAGCGCATGTCCCGTTTGATGGTCAAGACACTGCGTGACGACCCGGCGGACGCCGAGACGCTCAGCCACAAGCTGCTCGTCCGCGCCGGCTACGTACGCCGGAACTCGGCGGGCATCTGGACCTGGCTGCCGCTCGGCAAGAAGGTCCTCGACAACATCTCCCGGGTCGTGCGCGAGGAGATGGACGCGATCGGCGCCCAGGAGGTGCTGCTGCCCGCGCTCCTGCCCAAGGAGCCGTACGAGGCGTCGGCGCGCTGGGAGGAGTACGGCGACCTGCTGTTCCGCCTCAAGGACCGCAAGGGCGCCGAGTACCTGCTCGGCCCCACCCACGAGGAGATCTTCACGCTCGTGGTGAAGGACCAGGCCGCGTCCTACAAGGACCTGCCGATCATCCTGTACCAGATCCAGACCAAGTACCGGGACGAGGCCCGCCCCCGCTCCGGCGTCCTGCGCGGCCGCGAGTTCCAGATGAAGGACTCGTACTCCTTCGACACGACCGACGAGGGCCTGGCCGAGTCCTACCGGCTGCACCGCGAGGCGTACCAGAAGATCTTCGCGCGCCTCGGCCTCGACTACCGGATCGTGTCGGCGGTCTCGGGTGCGATGGGCGGCTCGGCCTCCGAGGAGTTCCTGGCCCCGGCCGCCGCGGGCGAGGACACCTTCGTCGACTGCCCGAACTGCGACTACGCGGCGAACACCGAGGCGGTCACCTTCGCGCTGAAGCCGGCCGAGGGCGCCGGGCACCCGCCCGTCGAGGAACTGGACACCCCGGACACCCCGACCATCGAGACGCTCGCCGAGCTCCTGGGCGTCCCGGCGTCCGCCACGCTCAAGAACCTCCTGGTCAAGGTCGACGGCGAGATCGTTGCCGTGGGCGTGCCGGGAGACCGCGAGGTCGACCTGGGCAAGCTGGGCGAGCACCTCGCGCCCGCCGTCGTCGAGCTGGTGACGGCCGAGGACTTCGAGGGCCGCGAGGACCTCGTCCGCGGCTACGTCGGCCCGCAGGGCCTGGAGAAGGTCCGCTACATCGCCGACCCGCGGGTGGCTCCGGGCACGGCCTGGATCACCGGCGCCAACAGGATCAACACGCATGCGAAGAACGTCGTCGCCGGCCGCGACTTCGAGGTCGACGACTACCTCGACGTCGTCGTGGTCGAGGAGGGCGACCCCTGCCCGCGGTGCGGCACCGGCCTCAAGCTGGACCGCGCGATCGAGATCGGCCACATCTTCCAGCTGGGCCGCAAGTACGCGGACACCTTCCACCTCGACGTCCTCGGCCAGAACGGCAAGCCGGTCCGCGTGACCATGGGCTCGTACGGCATCGGCGTCTCCCGCGCGGTCGCGGCGCTCGCCGAGCAGCACGCGGACGAGCAGGGCCTGTGCTGGCCCAAGGAGGTCGCCCCGGCCGACGTGCACGTCGTGGCGGCGGGCAAGGCGCTCCAGACCGAGCTGGCCCTCGACGTCTCGCAGAAGCTGGCCGACGCCGGCGTCCGCGTCCTGGTGGACGACCGGGCCGGCGTCTCGCCGGGCGTGAAGTTCACGGACGCCGAGCTGATCGGAGTGCCGCAGATCCTGGTGGCGGGCCGCCGCTCCGCCGAGGGCGTCCTGGAGCTGAAGGACCGCAAGACCGGCGAGCGCGAGGAGCTGACGGTGGCCGAGGCGGTAGCCCGCCTGACGGCCTGACCTCTGGTCCACCGCCTCCGCCACGACGACGACCGTCCGGGCGCGCCGGTGGGCGGTTCGGCCCGTCCGGGTCGCCCGGCGGGCCGGCGGCCGGCCCGTACGGGTGGGACCCGCCGGGGCGGGGCGGTGCAGGGAGGACGCGGCTGACGCCTCGCCGGGCGAGAGCGGGCCGAAGGACGACGGGTCCGGGCTCGACGGGCGGGGCCGCCCGGTGTGCGGCCGTGGTCCCCGGCCGGCCGGGGACCGGCGCGCGGTGGTGGGCGGTCCGGAGCCGCCCCGGGCCGGCCGGGCGAGCCGCCCCGGGCCGGCCGGGCCCACCGCTGTGGGGCGGGCGGGGCGGATCCTCGCGGGCCCACCGGCGGCCCAGGGGCGGGCGAACCCGACACGACGGGTGGGGGTCTCCTGCTGCCCGCCGGGAGCGGTCGCTGAGGCCCGTGCCCTGTGTCCCGTGCCTGGCCCTGTCCCTGTCCCGTGTCCCGTGCCGCTCGGGCTCGCGCCGCGTGAGGTCCCCGGGCGGCACGGGCAGGATTCACAGCCAGCTCGCGAACTCCAGCAGCAGGTCCGCGTCCTGCAGGCGGCCGACCCGGCGGGCCCGGACGCCGGACTCCACCGCCCGGAACAGGGTCCAGCCGCGCAGCCGCTCCTCGTCCAGGTCGAGCGACTCCGCGAGCCGCTTCACCCGGCGGCGGGTGATCGCCGCACCCGAGGGCGCCGCGATCAGGTCCTCCACCCGGTCGCGCACCAGCCGCGCCAGATCGAAGGCGCACTCGCCGACCACCGGGTCGGGGCCCACGGCCAGCCACGGCATCCGCTCCCCGGCGAGAACCTTGCTCTGCCGGAACGTGCCGTGCAGCAGCCGCTCCTCCGGTGGCGAGGCGAGCAGCTCCTCACGGGCGGCCAGCGCCGCCTCGACCAGGGGTGTGGCCTCGGTGTCCGTCGCGGCGGCCGCCCGCATCGCCCCGGCCTGCCGCCCGGTCCGCACGGCCACCGTCTCGAAGACATGACCGGCCGGGGGCCCGACCCACAGCCGCCGCAGCGTGCCCGCCGCCTCCAGCAGGGCCTTCGCCTCCGGGAGCGAGCGCACGGACACCTCCGGGTGCAGCCGCTCCAGCAGCAGGACGCCCTCCTCGGCGCCGGCCTCCAGCAGCCGTACGGCCCCGGAGCCGCCCCAGTGCGCGAGCGCCGCCCGCTCGCTCTCCGGACGGGCCCACGGCGGCGCCAGCTTCAGCACGGCGGGGGTGCCGTCGGCCTGCCGCACCAGAAGGACCAGGCTGCTGCGACCACCGGGCGCCTGCACCCGCTCCACGGTGAGCGCGCGTGGAGCGACCGCCCGCCGGACCCGTTCGGGCAGCTCCTCCAGCCACTCGGCGCCACCGTCGCGCCGCGTCTCGCCGAGGGCCCGTACGAGGCGCTGCGGCGGTTCCAAAGCCATGCGCGAGGTGTTCCCTTCCAGGTCGGCTTCGCACGCGTGCGGTGCGCGCGTACGCCTCAGGTCCGCGGTGCCGCCGACGCGGTGGGGCCGGCCGCCGCCCGTTCGGCGAGACCAGGGAAGGCTACGCTCTCGCCGCTCCAGCGCACCGACCGCACCGCCGCCTCGCGCAGCGCCGAGGCCGCCGAGCGCCGCCGAGCGCCCGTGGACGCGCGGACGAGGTCGGAGTACACCCCGGCCAGCCGCTCCTCCAACTCGGCGGCGAGCCGTACCGCGGCGGCGGAGTCGCGGACGGGGAACGGCAGCGCGTACGCGGCCGCCGCCGCGTCCGGTGTCCCGCCCAGGTCCCGCACCGTCCGGGTCAGTTCGTCCCGCCGGGCGCGGTGGGCGTCGTACGCGGCCCGCGCCTGCTCTCGCCGGGACGGCTCGATGCGGCCGCCGACGACGCCGTAGCCGTAGACCGCGGCGTGCTCGGCGCGCAGGGCCGCGCGCAGGGCCGACAGCTCGGCGTCCCGCTCCTCCGGTGTGCCGGTGGCGGTCATCTCCCGCCGCGTGCCGGTGGTGGTCATCTCCCGCCCTCCGTCAGCAGATACGCGTGCACGGCCCCGGCCGCCGAGACGGACGCCAGCAGCCGGGCCAGCTCGCCCGGCACGTCCAGCAGCGCCGTGGCCCGTCTGTCGGCCAGGGTCCGCTCCGCCGTGGCCAGCCCGGCGAGGGCGGACTTGGGGTCCGCGGGAACAGGGGAGGGACCCGACGGGGCGGAGGCGGAGGCCGCGGCAGAGGCGGACCGGGACGCGGACGCCGCGGCCGACGGGGACGCCGGGGCGCCGGAGCCGCCGCCGAAGGCCCGGGCGTGCCGGACGACCTCCGCGTGCAGCGGCAGCAGCCGCGCCGCCAGCGCCGGATGGGCGGCGATCACGGCCGCGTACTGCCCGGCCAGCGCCTCGCTGTCGCGCGCCGCACGCGCGCGTGCCCGGTCGGCGGCCGACGGGGCGGCCGGGGCGGCCGCGTCGGGCGTCCCGGAGCAGCCGGTCAGCAGCGCGGCCCCGGCGGCCGAGGCGAGCAGGTTCCTTCTGCGCAGGAGGGTGCGCGGGGGCGGTGGGAACGGCACGGCAGACGTCCTCGATGACCGGATGCGAACGGGATGCGAACGGGATGCGAACGGGATGCGAACGGGGTGGGCGGCCAGGGGGTGTCGCACGGACCCTCGCCCGTGATCACCGTACCGGTGCGCCGCCCCGCCGCTCGCCATCGGCTCGGCCGATCGCACGCCCGCCCGAGGGGACGCGCAGGTGGACGGCATCACCGCCCGGGACCGGATACCCTTTGACCTGACACGCGACCTTCCCACAACAGCACACGCGGCCGAGGAGTCACCCGGATGAGCACCACCCAGAGCGAGAGGCTGCGAGAACTGCTGGAACCGCTCGTCAGCTCCCAGGGCCTTGATCTCGAAGAGATCGCCGTGGACTCCGTCGGACGCAAGCGTGTGCTGCGCGTCGTCGTCGACTCCGACACCGGTGCCGACCTGGACCGGATCGCCGATGTGAGCCGTGCGCTCTCGGCGAAGCTCGACGAGACGGAGGCGATGGGCCAGGGCGCGTACGACCTCGAGGTCGGAACCCCGGGCGCGGAACGCCTCCTCAGAGAACGCCGGCACTACGTGCGGGCCGTCGGCCGGCTGGTGCGGTTCCAGCTGGCCGAGGGCGGCGAGCTGGTCGCCAGGATTCTGCGGGTCGACGACGACGGCGTCGACCTCGAAGTGCCCGGTGTGAAGGGCCGCAAGGCCACCACCCGCAGACTCGCCTTCCCGGACATCGCCAGGGCGCGCGTCCAGGTCGAGTTCAACCGCAAGGACAACAGGGACATGAAGGAAGAGGAGGAGGCGTAGCCGTGGACATCGACATGAGTGCCCTGCGGGGCTTGGTTCGGGAGAAGGAGATCTCCTTCGACCTGCTCGTCGAGGCGATCGAGTCGGCCCTCCTCATCGCCTACCACCGCACGGAGGGAAGCCGCCGTCACGCGCGCGTGGAGCTCAACCGGGAGACCGGCCATGTGACTGTGTGGGCGAAGGAGGACCCCGAGGACCTGGAGGAGGGGCAGGAGCCGCGCGAGTTCGACGACACCCCGTCGGGCTTCGGGCGGATCGCCGCCACCACCGCCAAGCAGGTCATCCTGCAGCGCCTGCGCGACGCCGAGGACGACGCGACGCTCGGCGAGTACGCGGGGCGCGAGGGTGACATCGTCACCGGTGTGGTCCAGCAGGGCCGCGACCCGAAGAACGTGCTCGTGGACATCGGCAAGCTGGAGGCCATCCTGCCGGTGCAGGAGCAGGTGCCGGGCGAGACGTACGAGCACGGCAAGCGCATCCGGTCCTATGTCGTCCGGGTGGCGAAGGGTGTGCGCGGCCCGTCCGTGACGCTGTCCCGCACGCACCCGAACCTGGTGAAGAAACTCTTCGCGCTGGAGGTGCCGGAGATCGCCGACGGCTCCGTCGAGATCGCCGCGATCGCCCGCGAGGCCGGCCATCGCACGAAGATCGCCGTGCGGTCCACCCGGTCGGGCCTGAACGCCAAGGGCGCGTGCATCGGTCCGATGGGCGGCCGGGTGCGCAACGTCATGGGCGAGCTGAACGGCGAGAAGATCGACATCGTCGACTGGTCGGACGACCCGGCCGAAATGGTGGCGAACGCGCTCTCCCCGGCCCGTGTCTCCAAGGTGGACATCGTCGACCTCGCGGCCCGCTCCGCGCGGGTGACCGTCCCCGACTACCAGCTGTCGCTGGCGATCGGCAAGGAGGGGCAGAACGCCCGCCTCGCGGCCCGGCTGACCGGCTGGCGGATCGACATCCGGCCCGACACGGAGCAGCCCGCCGAGAAGCAGGACTGAGAGCCGGGACTGAGAGCCAGGACTGAGAGGGCGGCCTCGGCCGGGAATAGATCCCGGCCGTGCGGCGCTGAGATCACGACAACAACCGTTCGATTCTTGCCCCAAAGGGGTGAGGTCGACGCGGGGAGGTAGACTGAACCGTGTCTGGCCGGACGCGTGCCCGCGCACGCCCTGAACGCACCTGCGTGGGGTGCCGGGAGCGGGCGGCCAAGGTCGAACTGTTGCGCATCGTGGCGGTCGAGGACGCCTGTGTCCCCGATCTTCGCGGTACGCTGCCCGGCCGGGGTGCGTACATACACCCCGCCATGGGCTGTCTCGACCTGGCGGTCCGCCGCCGGGCTCTCCCGCGGGCGCTGCGCGTCCCGGGGCTCGACGTAAAGGCGTTGCGCCGTTGCGTCGAGCAGACAGAAGGTTGCTGAACAGCACCTCGCTGAGCACGCAACACCGCACGATGTGCCGTACGGAAAACCCCGTGCGGCCTGGTACCTCGCGAGTCGAAAGCAGGTCGAGATTGCGATGAGCACTCGATGAGTACGCGATGAGTACGCCCATGAACTAGCGACGGTCCGGCCGCAACCCGGACCTCAAAGGAGCGAAGTGGCTAAGGTCCGGGTCTACGAACTCGCCAAGGAGTTCGGTGTCGAGAGCAAGGTCGTCATGGCCAAGCTCCAGGAACTCGGTGAATTCGTCCGTTCGGCGTCCTCCACGATTGAGGCGCCCGTAGTACGCAAGCTGACCGATGCCCTGCAGCAGGGCAACGGCGGGGGCGCGAAGCCCGCCGCCCGCAAGGCGTCTCCGGCGAAGCCGGCCGCGCCTTCCCCGGCGCAGGGTGGGGCCCCCTCCCACGCCCCCAGGGCAGCGGGGGAGCGTCCGGCTGCCCCTCGCCCGGCGGCGCCCAAGCCGCCCGCGGCCGAGAGGCCCGCGGCCCCGGCTCCGGGTCCGCGTCCCACCCCGGGTCCCAAGCCCGCGCCGCGGCCCGCTCCGGCGTCCCCGGCTCCGGGTGCACCCGAGTTCACGGCGCCGCCGTCGGCTCCGGCCGCCCCGACGCCGCGCCCGGCTGCCCGTCCGGGCGCGCCGAAGCCCGGCGCACGTCCGGCCGGCTCCGGCCACGGGCAGGGCGGGCGCACCGGTGCCCCCCGTCCGGGTGCCTCGGGTCCGCGCCCGGGTGCGCGTCCGGCCGGTCCCCGTCCGGGTAACAACCCCTTCACCTCCGGTGGCTCCACCGGTATGGCGCGCCCGCAGGCGCCCCGTCCGCAGGCTCCGCGTCCGGGTGGCCCCGGTGCGCCGGGCGCACCGCGTCCGCAGGGCGCCGGCCAGGGCGGTCCCCGTCCGCAGGGTGCGGCCGGTGGCCCGCGTCCCCAGGCCCCGGGCGGTCCCCGGCCCACGCCGGGTGCCATGCCCCGTCCGCAGGGCGGTCCGCGTCCCGGCGGCGGTCCCGCCGGCCCGCGTCCGAACCCCGGCATGATGCCGCAGCGTCCCGCTGCCGGCCCGCGTCCCGGCCCCGGCGGCCGCGGCCCGGCCGGTGCCGGTCGTCCCGGCGGTGGCGGTGGCGGTCGTCCCGGTGGCGGCGGCTTCGCTGGCCGTCCCGGCGGTGGTGGCGGTGGCGGTCGTCCCGGTGGCGGCGGCTTCGCCGGCCGTCCGGGTGGCGGCGGTCCCGGTGGCGGTGGCGGCGGCTTCGCCGGCGGCGGCGGTGGCCGTCCCGGCTTCGGCGGTCGTCCCGGTGGTCCGGGTGGCCGTGGTGGCACGCAGGGTGCGTTCGGCCGTCCCGGCGGTCCGGCACGCCGTGGCCGCAAGTCGAAGCGGCAGCGCCGTCAGGAGTACGAGGCCATGCAGGCCCCGTCGGTCGGCGGTGTGATGCTGCCTCGCGGCAACGGCGAGAGCATTCGCCTGTCGCGCGGTGCCTCGCTCACCGACTTCGCGGAGAAGATCAACGCCAACCCGGCGTCCCTCGTCGCGGTCATGATGAACCTGGGCGAGATGGTCACGGCCACGCAGTCCGTCTCCGACGAGACGCTGCAGCTCCTCGCCGGCGAGATGAACTACACGGTTCAGATCGTCAGCCCCGAGGAGGAGGACCGCGAGCTGCTCGAGTCCTTCGACATCGAGTTCGGTGAGGACGAGGGCTCCGAGGAGGACCTGGTCGTCCGTCCGCCGGTGGTCACCGTCATGGGTCACGTCGACCACGGCAAGACCCGCCTGCTCGACGCCATCCGCAAGACCAACGTCATCGCGGGCGAGGCCGGTGGCATCACCCAGCACATCGGTGCCTACCAGGTCACGACCGAGGTCAACGGCGAGGACCGGAAGATCACCTTCATCGACACCCCGGGTCACGAGGCGTTCACCGCCATGCGTGCCCGCGGTGCCAAGTCGACCGACATCGCGATCCTCGTGGTGGCGGCCAACGACGGTGTGATGCCCCAGACGATCGAGGCCCTGAACCACGCCAAGGCGGCCGAGGTGCCGATCGTGGTCGCGGTCAACAAGATCGACGTCGAGGGCGCGGACCCGACCAAGGTGCGCGGTCAGCTGACCGAGTACGGCCTGGTGGCCGAGGAGTACGGCGGCGACACGATGTTCGTCGACATCTCCGCCAAGCAGGGCCTGCACATCGACAGCCTCCTCGAGGCCGTCATCCTCACCGCGGACGCCACCCTGGACCTGAGGGCGAACCCGGGCCAGGACGCGCAGGGCATCGCGATCGAGTCCCGTCTCGACCGCGGCCGCGGCGCCGTGGCGACGGTCCTCGTGCAGCGGGGCACGCTGCGGGTCGGCGACACGATGGTGGTCGGCGACGCGTACGGCCGCGTCCGGGCGATGCTCGACGACAACGGCACCAACGTGGCCGAGGCCGGCCCGTCGATGCCGGTCCAGGTCCTGGGTCTGACCAACGTCCCGGGCGCCGGCGACAACTTCATCGTGGTCGAGGAGGACCGTACGGCCCGCCAGATCGCGGAGAAGCGCGCCGCCCGCGAGCGGAACGCGGCGTTCGCCAAGCGCACGCGCCGTGTGTCGCTGGAGGACCTGGACAAGGTGCTGAAGGCCGGCGAGGTCCAGCAGCTGAACCTGATCATCAAGGGCGACGCTTCCGGCTCGGTCGAGGCACTGGAGTCCTCCCTGCTCCAGCTCGACGTCGGCGAAGAGGTCGACATCCGGGTCCTGCACCGCGGCGTCGGTGCGGTCACGGAGTCGGACATCGACCTGGCGATGGGCTCGGACGCCATCGTGATCGGCTTCAACGTGCGCGCGGCGGGCCGCGCGGCGCAGATGGCCGAGCGCGAGGGCGTGGACGTCCGGTACTACTCGGTCATCTACCAGGCGATCGAGGAGATCGAGGCGGCCCTCAAGGGCATGCTCAAGCCGGAGTTCGAGGAGGTCGAGCTCGGTACGGCGGAGATCCGCGAGGTCTTCAAGTCGTCCAAGCTGGGCAACATCGCGGGTGTCCTCATCCGCTCCGGCGAGGTCAGGCGGAACAGCAAGGCGCGCCTCATCCGCGACGGCAAGGTGGTCGCGGAGAACCTCACCATCGAGGGCCTGCGTCGCTTCAAGGACGACGTCACCGAGATCCGCGAAGGGTTCGAGGGCGGTATCAACCTCGGCAACTTCAACGACATCAAGGTGGACGACGTCATCGCGACGTACGAGCTGCGCGAGAAGCCGCGCGCCTGACGGCGGGCGGGGCCGATGCACAGGGCCGGCCGGCGGGGACACACCTCCCCGTCGGCCGCCCCTTGCCGTCCCGGGGGCTGCCGCCCCCGGGTGCCGTTCACCGACGGCGGTGCGGCGGGTGAGCCCACCCCCCGGCGGCCCGGACGGCCTCGTCCGCGCCGCCGGGCGGGCCTTCCCCCGCCCGGGAAAACCCCGTCGAGTCGATCCGGTGTTCGTTGTACGGTTTTCGTGTCCCTGCCCATAGCGGCGGCGGGGCCATCGATCCCGTACCGGCGGGTCATCCGGATACATCCATGTACGTGGGGACCCTGTCCTTCGACCTCCTCCTCGGCGACGTACGGTCGCTGAAGGAGAAGCGCTCCATAGTCCGCCCGATCGTCGCCGAACTCCAGCGGAAGTACGCGGTGAGCGCGGCCGAGGTGGACCACACGGATCTCCATCGGCGGGCCTGCATCGGCCTTGCGGCGGTCTCCGGCGACGCCGGGCACCTGACCGACGTACTGGACCGGTGCGAGCGGCTGGTCGCCGGGCGCCCCGAGGTGGAGCTGCTGTCCGTCAGACGGCGCTTCCACGGCGACGACGACTGAACCGAGAACACAGACAGGAAAGAACGGGAGACGGACCAGTGGCCGACAACGCGCGGGCGAAGAGGCTGGCGGACCTCATCCGAGAGGTGGTGGCCCAGAAGCTGCAGCGCGGGATCAAGGACCCGCGGCTCGGCTCGCATGTCACCATCACGGACACCCGGGTGACGGGAGATCTGCGGGAGGCGACCGTCTTCTACACCGTGTACGGGGACGAGGAGGAGCGGAAGGCCGCCGCGGCCGGCTTGGAGAGCGCCAAGGGCATCCTGCGCTCCGAGGTCGGACGGGCGGCCGGCGTGAAGTTCACGCCCACCCTCACCTTCGTCGCGGACGCACTCCCGGACACCGCCCGGACCATCGAGGACCTCCTCGACAAGGCGCGTGAGTCCGACGCGAAGGTACGCGAGGCGGCCACGGGCGCCTCGTACGCCGGTGACGCGGACCCGTACCGCAAGCCCGGCTCCCCCGACGAGACGGACGACACCGCCGAATGACCCACAAGCACACCGCGCCCGACGGCCTCGTCATCGTCGACAAGCCGTCGGGCTTCACTTCGCACGACGTGGTCGCCAAGATGCGCGGGATCGCGAAGACGCGGCGCGTCGGCCACGCCGGCACCCTCGACCCGATGGCGACCGGAGTGCTCGTCCTCGGCGTCGAACGGGCCACCAAGCTCCTCGGGCACCTCGCCCTCACGGAGAAGGAGTACGTCGGCACCATCCGGCTCGGCCAGACCACCGTGACGGACGACGCCGAGGGGGAGATCACCTCGTCGGCGGACGCCTCCGGGCTCACGCGCGACGCCGTCGACGCCGGCATCGCCAAGCTGACCGGCGACATCATGCAGGTGCCGTCGAAGGTCAGCGCCGTCAAGATCGACGGGGTGCGGTCGTACAAGCGGGCGCGGGACGGCGAGGACTTCGAGATCCCGGCGCGGCCGGTCACCGTCTCCTCCTTCGCGGTCCACGACGTGCGGGACGCCGTCGCCGAGAACGGCACCCCGGTGCGCGACCTGCTGGTGTCCGTGGTCTGCTCGTCCGGCACCTACATCCGGGCCCTCGCCCGCGATCTGGGCGCCGACCTGGGCGTCGGCGGACACCTCACAGCACTGCGGCGCACCCGGGTCGGGCCCTACAAGCTCGACTCCGCGCGCACCCTGGACCAGCTCCAGCAGGAGCTGACCGTGATGCCGGTCGCCGAGGCCGCCGAGGCCGCCTTCCCCCGCTGGGACCTGGACGCCAGGCGGGCACGGCTGCTCAGCAACGGCGTGCGTCTGGAGATGCCCGACGCGTATGCGGGCGCCGGACCCGTCGCCGCGTTCGACCCGCAGGGCCGGTTCGTCGCGCTCGTGGAGGACCAGAAGGGCAAGGCGAAGAGCCTGGCCGTGTTCGGCTGACGGCCTGCCGTGGAGCGGCGGTCACGGGGCCGAGCCGCCGCTCCACGGTCCCCCTCGGTTCCCCCTCCAGAGGTGTATCCATCCCCACCGGGCTATTCACCCCATCGAGCAGGCGCTCGGAGTGAACCGAGGGGGCGGAAGGGGGCGCGTTCGTCACGAGCTCTGCCCCGCTGAGCTGTCCCGCTGATCACCGGCTGCCCCCTCGCCCAGGTACTACGGCTGCAAACCCGGTGTGACCCGGCTCGACGCGTCAACGACCAGACCGCCGGGACCGGGTCACCGCCCCCCGCGGGCGAGGGCGGCGACCTCCCGTACGGCCTCGGCGACGGCCGGGGAGTCCTTCTTGAGGATCGCGCCGTGGTTGCTGGTGACCTTCGCGCTGATCTGGATGTTCGCGTTGCGGGCGGTCACCGCACCGAGGCTGGTGCGTATCCGTTCCTGCTCGTCACCGCGGCTGCCGAGGGACGTCCCCGAAGCGACCACGTATCGCACCGGCACGGTGATGCCGTCCAGCACGGGGCCCAGCTCACCCTCGCGGGAGATCACGCCGAGCTCGATGTTGCTGTTCGCCATCTGTTCGGCGTTCATCCGCGGGGTCAGTCCCGTCGGGCGCAGCAGCGGCATGCACCAGGCCCACTGCCGGAACTGCTTTCGGATCCGCCGCTCCATGGCCTCGTCGAGCCAGTCGTACGGGAAGGCACCGTCGACCAGAACCGCGCCCAGGGCACGCTCCGGCTTCCGGCCGGCCCAGTGCGCCGCGACGAACGCCCCGTAGGACCAGCCCACCACCAGGGCCCGGTCCACACCCCTGGCCGCGAGAACCGCATCGACATCCCGGACGGCGGCCTCGAAGGAATAGTCCGCCGAACGCTTCGACTTCCTGCCGCGAGCGCGCTCGTCGTAGGTGATGTGCCGCCACCCGGTCCCCAGTTCGGCGATGACCCGCCGCCAGTACCCCTGAGTGGCGAACTGGCCGTTGAGGTAGACCACCGGGATACCGGGACCCCCGGTGTCGGTGACGGCCAGGGCCGTGTCGTCGACCGGCACCATGCCGGTCCACTTCGAACCGGTCGAGGAAGTGCTGCTCTTCGTCATGTGTTCCCCCTGGTTACGTGACGGCAGGATCTCGATCGCGGTGGATCGGTCGATCGCTGGATCCGGCCGGACGGTCCTGGTCTCGGTCTGCTTCTTCAGAGGCTGCGGGCGGTGATGTCGCCGTGGGAGGTGGTGGCGCGGATGTCGAGTGCCGTGGTGCCGTCGTTCTTGAGGGCGTTGCTGATGCGGCCGCGGGCGGTGTCGGCGTCCAGGGCGGCCGAGACGCCGACGGCGGCGCCGACGGAAATGTCGCCGGACTGGGTGCGCAGCACGAGCGCGCCGCGCGTGGCCTCGTTGATCCGGATGTCGCCCCTCGTGGTGCTGATCTCCGCGGGGCCGCCCAGCCGGCCGACCTCGATGTCGCCGTCGACCGCGGTGAGACGGACGCTCGCGGCCTCATCGATCTTGATCTGGCCGCACGCGCCTTCGAAGGCGACGTCGCCGAGGCGGCCCACGCCGCGAAGCTCGGAGGCGAGGGCCCTGGCCTCGACTCGGGACCCCGCGGGCAGCCGGACGGTGACCTCCAGGGACCCGGAGGGGCCGAGGAGGCGGTTCTTGGGCTCGGGGGTGCGGATCCGCAGAACGCCGTCGGCGTAGGTGACGGTGGTCTGCTCGGCGGTCTGGACGTCGCGGCTCTTGGAGGAGTCGGCGGGCAGGACCTCGACTGCGGTGTCGGCGCGGTCGGCGCCGATGAACTGGACGCGTCCGGCGGGGATGTCCAGGACGGCGGAGATCGGGGCGGGGGTGTCGAACTTCTGCATCGTGCTCTCCCGTTGGTGGCTCGCTGCTTTCCTCTATTGGAAACGCTACGTTGCTTTCCGGGTCATGACAACGTCTAAGTTGCATGGAATCGTCGATCGTGCAGGCAGAGGTCGTAAATTCATTGCAATCGCCTTGGTGATAATGCAACGAAATCCGTCCTGGTCATTGCAATGAGTGAGAAGTGAACGCTATGGGGAGGCGATCAGGGACCACCACGAAGGACCGTCGGGGAGATCGCGGTGGAGGGCCGCCCTGGTCGGTCCGGGCGCCCGCCGCGTGATCGAGAGCCTTGCGATCCCAGGGGTCCCGGACTGATCACCGCCGCCCCGGAATCCCGCGTGCCCCCCGTCACAGCCATGATGCCGATGCGGGCCGAGGCCCCCGGGCATGGCACCCTTAGACCTGCGTAAGAGGCATAGACGGACACGGGTTCGACGAGGAGCGGTCACAGTGCAGCGCTGGCGTGGCTTGGAGGACATCCCCGAGGACTGGGGGCGCAGCGTCGTCACCATCGGCTCCTACGACGGGGTCCACCGGGGACACCAGCTGATCATCCGGCACGCCGTGGAGCGCGCCCGCGAGCTGGGCGTCCCCTCGGTGGTCGTCACCTTCGACCCGCACCCCAGCGAGGTCGTGCGCCCCGGCAGCCACCCGCCGCTGCTCGCCCCGCACCACCGCCGCGCCGAACTGATGGCGGGGCTGGGCGTCGACGCGGTTCTCATCCTGCCCTTCACCACGGAGTTCTCCCGGCTCTCGCCGGCCGACTTCGTGGTCAAGGTCCTGGTGGACAAGCTGCACGCCAAGGCCGTGGTGGAGGGCCCGAACTTCCGCTTCGGCCACAGGGCCGCCGGGAACGTGGAGTTCCTGGCCGAACTGGGCAAGACCTACGACTTCGAGGTCGAGGTGGTGGACCTCTATGTGACCGGTGATGCCGGCGGGGGCGAGCCCTTCTCCTCCACCCTGACCCGGCGGCTCGTCGCCGAGGGCGACGTCGAGGGCGCGCACGAGATCCTCGGGCGTCCGCACCGGGTCGAGGGCGTGGTCGTGCGCGGCGCCCAGCGAGGCCGCGAGCTCGGTTTCCCGACCGCCAACGTCGAGACGCTGCCGCACACCGCGATCCCCGCCGACGGCGTCTACGCGGGCTGGCTGCACGTCGGGGGCGAGGCGATGCCGGCCGCGATCTCGGTCGGCACCAACCCGCAGTTCGACGGGACCGAGCGGACGGTGGAGGCGTACGCCATCGACCGGGTGGGACTGGAGCTGTACGGGCTGCATGTGGCCGTGGACTTCCTCGCGTTCGTCCGCGGCCAGGCCAGGTTCGAGTCGCTGGACGCCCTGATGGAACAGATGGCCGAGGACGTGAAGCGCTGCCGGGAGCTGATCGCCGCCCACGATGCGGCACGTGACGGGACGCGTGACGGAGCACACGACGTGGGGTGAGCCGGCGAACGGCCTCGCTCGATCGTCGTACGAGAGGGGGCGGCCCGTGCCTGCCGGCGTGGGCCGCCCCCTCTCGTACCGTCGCCCCCCACCCGGGAGAGCGGCGGCCGCCTACTGCTGGGGCGGCGACGGGGGCGGAGGCGTGGTCTGGCCCGGATACGGCTGCGGCGGATACGGCTGGGCCGGAGCGTAGTGCTGCCCGGGCTGGTGCTGGGGCTGTGCGGCCTGGCCGGGCTGCGGGTACCCCGGGGCGGGCTGACCGGGGACCTGCTGCCCCGGCGTCTGGCCGGGCGCGGGATGCCCGGGCAGGGGCTGTCCGGGAATCTGGCCGGGCAGCGGCGGGGCGGCGACGGGGGGCGGGTTGCCGTCCGACGTCCACAGGCCGTGCGACTGCTGGTGCCGCGCGATGTCCTCCGCGACCATCGCGGCCAGCGTGAAGTACGCCTCCCGCACCTTCGGCCGCATCATGTCGAGGTCGACCTCCGCGCCCGCCGCCAGATGCTCGTCGAACGGCACGACCACGACACCGCGGCAGCGGGTCTCGAAGTGCGCGACGATGTCCTCCACCTTGATCATCTTGCCGGTCTCGCGGACCCCGGAGATGACGGTGATGGACCGCGCCACCAGATCCGCGTACCCGTGCGCGGACAGCCAGTCCAGCGTCGTGCTCGCGCTGCTCGCACCGTCGACCGACGGGGTTGAGATGATGATCAGCTGGTCGGCCAGGTCCAGCACCCCGCGCATCGCGCTGTACAGCAGACCGGTGCCGGAGTCGGTGAGGATGATCGGGTACTGCCTGCCGAGCACGTCGATCGCGCGGCGGTAGTCCTCGTCGTTGAAGGTCGTGGAGACCGCAGGGTCCACGTCGTTGGCGATGATCTCCAGGCCGGAGGGCGCCTGAGAGGTGAACCGCCGGATGTCCATGTACGAGTTGAGGTACGGAATCGCCTGGACCAGGTCGCGGATGGTGGCGCCGGTCTCGCGGCGCACACGGCGGCCGAGCGTACCGGCGTCCGGGTTGGCGTCGATCGCGAGGATCTTGTCCTGCCGCTCGGTCGCGAGCGTGGCGCCCAGCGCGGTGGTCGTGGTCGTCTTGCCGACGCCGCCCTTGAGGCTGATGACGGCGATGCGGTAGCACGACAGCACCGGCGTGCGGATCAGCTCCAGCTTCCGCTGCCGCTCGGCCTCCTCCTTCTTGCCGCCGAGCTTGAACCGGCCACCGCCGCCGACCGGACGGCTGCTCTTCGTCTTCTGTTTCTTGTTGTTGAGCAGCCGGTCGGAGGACAGCTCCACCGCGGCGGTGTAACCGAGGGGCGCGGCACCGGGGTTGGTCGGCTGCCGCTGGTCGTGCTGCACCGGCTGCGGCCAGGCGGCACCCGTGCGGGGGTCGACCGGGGGCTGCGGCTGGGCGCCGCCCTGCTGTCCCTGCTGTCCCTGCTGGGGGAAGCCATAGCCGCCCTGCGGGGGCACGGGGGCGGCGGCCGGCTGCGGGAACCCGTAACCGGCCTGGGGGACCGGGGGCGGCGGGGCGGCCGGCTGCGGTGCCTGGGTGCCGGGGGCCGGAGCTGGGGCAGGGGCAGGGGCAGCCTGGGCGGGCGGAGCGGGCGGACCGGGCGGGGTGGGCGCCGGAGCGCCCGGGCCCTGCTGGGGGACGCCCTGCTGGGGGAAGCCATAGCCGCCCTGCGGGGGGACCGGGGCGGCGCCCTGCTGCGGGAACCCGTAACCGGGCTGCTGGGCAGAGGCGTTGGGCGCCGGGGGAGCCGGGACTCCCGACGGGGGGAAGCCGTAGCCGGCCTGCGCGGGCGGTGCGCCGGCGGGCGTGCCCGGCGCGGCCTGCTGCCAGGCGGCCGGGGCGGACTGGGGCGCCTGCGGCTGGAACGGCTGCTGCTGCGGCGGCACCGGGGGCTGCGGCTGAACGCCGGCCTGCGCCGCCGGGGCGGGCTGCGGGGCGGGCGGCACCGCGTCGGCGGGCTGCGGTCCGGCGGGCCACTGCGCCGCCGGACCGGGCGCGGCCGGCTGGTAGGCGGGCGGCAACGGCGGAACCGTGCTCTGCGGCACCGGCGGCGGCGTCCAGCCCTGCGACGGCTGCGCGCTCCCGGGGGTGTCCGAAGCGGTGGGCACGGCGGGGGGCCCGGCGGCCGCGTCGGGCTGCGGTGCGGCGGGCGTGTCCGTCTGCGGTGCGGCGGGCGCGGCGTCCGAGGAGGGGGAGCCGGACCCACCGGCGTCGTCGGAGTCCTCCGAGGTCCCGGCGGCGGGGGCCGGGGGCGTGATCCCCGCCCCGGTGGCCTCAGAGGGCACGGAATCACCGGTGGGCCCGGCCTCACCCTCGCCTCCTCGCGCCGCCTCCGCCGCCGGGCCGTTGTCTCCCGCGGCATCACCGGAGGCGTCGGCCGCCTTGCCCGCGTCCCGCGCGGCGGAACCCGCGCCGCCTGCGGCACCGGTGCCGTCCTCGGCCGCCGAGGCGCCGGGCCCCTGGGGCTCGTCCGACGCCGGAGCGGCGGCGCCCGCCGGAGGCGCGGTCAACTCGAAGTCGCCGGCCTCTCCCGACTCCGGTTCCCCGGGCGAGGCGTCGGCCGCGCCGGCCGCGTCGGCCCCGACGTCCCCTGCGGCCTCGCCCGCCGCGGCGAGATGCTCGAACTCCCGCTTGAGCGCGACCGGGGAGAACCGCATGGTGGCGCCGCTCTCCACGTCTCCGCCCGACGGCTCGGCCGCGGGCGCGTCGGCCGGCGGCGTCCACACGGGAAAGCCGTCGCCGGACGCGGCGTCGGGCAGACCGCCGACCGGTTCGCCCACCGGCACCGGCACCGGCACCGGAGGCGCGGCCGCCGGCGGAACGGCGGGCGGGGGCGGGGCCACGCCGGCGTCTGCGGAGGGAGCCGGCGGTGCCGGGGCAACAGGCGCCGACGGAGCGGCCTCCGGCAGAACGGGTGCCGGTGGCGCGGGCTCCGACGGAACGGGTGCCGGTGGCGCGGGCGGAACCGGTCCGGCCGGAGACTCCGCTGAGGCCGCCGTGTCCGCCGCACCCCCGGACGCGTTCTGCGTGTACCAGGCGGGTGGCGCGTAGTCGATGGTGAACTCGCCCGTCATGTCGATGGCGGACTCGGCGTCGGACTGGTCATCGTCGGGTGAACCCCAGCCCGCGCGCATCCCGTTCCGATCGCTGTTCACAGTTCCTCCTGGTGTGGTCGAGCACCCTCATGCCGTGCTGGGGCGACCGCTCTCGTTGTACGAAGTCGTCCGACGCCGTCCGATTCCGCCCGGCAATCCCCCTGGGGCGCGGACGGCCCGCCACAGGTTCCGGTGGGACGCCCACTCCCAGCCTAATCACCACGAGCGCCCCCACGGCAGGTCTGTCCGTCCCTCCGTACCCGCCCGGCGGGCCGCAACCCGCCCGCACCTGACGGGCGTTCGGACACCGGCCGTTCACCGGCCGGGCGCCACCGGTGAACAAACCGGGCGAAAGACGGGGAGCGAACCGGTCGCAACCACCGCAGGACCGGCGGCGGTCAGGGCCCGTCGAATCCGCTGCCGCTCCCGCTCAGTCCATCCTCCGTGGCGTACCCAACAATCCGGTCTCGGCATCCGTCGGCCGCGTCACCACATACTGCCGGTCGCGGGCGCCACACCACAGGGTGACGCCGTCGTGCAGGGTCGGCAGCGTCTCGACATCGGCCCCGGGCAGGCCCAAGGTGCGTCCCACCTCCGCCGCCTCGTCCGGCGAGACCCGCTGCACCCCGACGAGCCTCGCCTGCCGCATCAGCCGCGGTGCGGCCGGGCTGAGATAGGGCAGCAGCGTCAGCACGGCCTGCCAGGGGCCGGAGACGACACGCCCGCGCGGCGGCCGCATCCCGCAGTCCCGCACCACCAGCACCGGTTGGCCCGCCGACGCGCCCTGCGGCGGCACGCGCCCCACGTCGTACACGCTCAGGCCGTTCTGCCCGCCGCCCATGGCGTGCACCATCTGCATCCAGTGCTGGGCCCGCCCGGTCTCCACGGCCACCCGGGCACCGGTCGCCGCCGCCCGCAGGGCGAGCACCTGGGCGGTCCACAGCCCGCCGATCAGGACGACGTCGTACGGGGTGGGCCGGTTGAGCCCGAGCACGGCGGGCTGCCCCTCGCCGTCCACGCCGACGACGACCCCGTCGTCCCCGACGGGCAGCGCGAGGGAGTCCAGTTCCACCGCGGACAGCGCATGCCGCCCGTGCCGGGGCCCCACCAGCCCGAACCCGCTGCGCACCCGGTCGCGCAACCGGCCCCCGGCCCGGGGCTCCCCGGCGGGGGAGCCGTGCGCGCCCGCCACCGGGGCCGTGGCGTCGGCGGTCACCGGGCACCTCCCAGCGGCAGCGTGGCGAGCACGCCGGGCAACTGCTCGCGATCGAGCCGGGCCAGCCCCGCACCGGCCCGGCGCGCGGCGTCCTCCAACGCCCTGCGCGCGGCGACCAGTTCCTCGTCGCTGCGGCCGGTCACCCGCAGATGACCGGCGAGCGCCACCTCCCCGCGCTCCCCGCGGCCGAGGGTGAGACTGAACGTCGTGGCCAGCGCCGGAACGGCCGTGAGCAGCGCGACCAGCTGGTGCAACGAAGGCCCCCGGCCGCCGAGCTGAGGCCAGCGCCGTATCCAGTACGTGGTGTGCCGGCGGTTGTCGCAGCGCCAGCTCCGGCCGGACTCCTCGGTCCGCCGCTGCGGCACATCGGCCCGTCCCGCCTCGGCCGTCACCAGGGGGTTGGCACAAGTGGAGGTGGCGACGGCGGCGATCAGCTCCTCCTCGTTCAGTACCGTGACCCGGAATCCGGCTCCGGTGAGCCGACTGGCCAGGTGGTCGGCCACCCGCACGACGCACTTCTGCGCCCCCGTCAGCCCGCCGCCCCGCGCGGCGACGGCCTCCGGACACAGCTCCGGATCGAGCTTGAGCGCGATCCAGGTGATCCGCACGGCGGGTGCCCCCGTCTCGGCCTGCAACGGTGCGTAGTTGCTGACGGCGACGGACTGCCGCGGCAGATGTATCGCGGGGGAGGGCTGGGTGTGCAGCACGATCTGCGCGGACTCCGAGCGGATGCCGTCCACGTCGAGGGCGTCCCGCACCAGCCGCAGCGGCAACGGCTGCCGGTTCCGCTCGGCCCGCAGCGCCGTTGCGTCGGCCTCGACCTGCAGCACGGCGGTCACGAAGGTCCCGTCCCCGATGATCCCGACGGGCCGCCGGTCCCTGCCGCCGTACGCGTACGTACGCAGACTCGGATCGCACTCGACGGCGGGCGCCAGGCCCGGCTCGGTGCCCGGCGGGACATCGGCGGTCCTCCTCTGGCGGGCCCGCAACGCCCGTACGGTCGCCAGCCATTCGGGAAGCGAGCGACCCCGACGACGCACGACGGCCGGCAGCACCAGCGCCGACGCCACCACGGCCGCGGGGACCAGCCCCAGGGGACCCGAGGCCCAGCCGACGAGCAGCACGGCAGCCGCCAGCTCCAGCAGCACGACCCGTTGCAGACGGAACGAACCGCCCCTGCCCGTGCGGGAGGTGAGGGCGGGTGAGACGGCGCCCCGCGCGGCACCCTGAGAGCTCGGCGCCTGTCGCTGCGGCGCCGAACCCGACGGAGCACCATCACGCGACCCGGCCCGGTCGCGTGGGCGCGTCCGCATGCCCGAAGCCATCACGTCATCCCCCCGTTTGTGCTCACAACTCGCCGGAACCAGACCACCGCAGAAGGCCCTTGAGGGCCCAGGTACCCTACCCGCTCCAGGAAGGCGCCCCCGTACCAGGCATAGTAGGGGGCGGGTCCGACAACGGAGGCGGGGGAACGTGATCCCCGGGCGCCGTCCGCGCGAACCACGGGGAGAAACGGGCACAGATGGCATCTCGGCGGGACCAGCTCAACGCCTACACCTTCGCGAAGCGACGCATGCTCGCGGCCTTTCTGCAGCCTTCACCCGACGGCTCGGACGAAGGCGCACCGAGACCGCTGCGCGCGGTGCTGCCCGGTGTCATCGTGGGCGTGGTCGTCATGGCCGTGTTCGGGGCCTGGGGGATGTTCAAACCCACGGCGCCGCAGGGCTGGGACGTCCCCGGTGAGAAGGTGATCATCGCGAGCAAGTCCACCACGCGCTACGTCGTGCTCAAGACCGGCAAGACCGTCCAGCTCCACCCGGTCCTGAACATGGCGTCCGCGAAGCTGGTCCTCGACACGGGCAAGGGCGACGTCGTCACTGTCGACGAGTCGGTCCTCGACAACGGCGGCATCCCGCACGGCGTCACCATCGGCATCCCGTACGCCCCCGACCGGCTGCCCTCCGGCAAGGAGGCGGGCGCCGCGAAGCGCTGGGCCGTCTGCGAGCGCCCGGGCCCCGGCGGCAGGACCATCCAGAAGGCCGCGTTCGTCCTCGCGGCCCGCGACAAGGACAAGACCGAGGGCCGCAAGGAGAAGCTGCGCGGCGGCGACCTCCTGTACGTCGTGGCGCCGGACGGGACCCGCTACGTCGTCGACGCGCGCGGAACGGCCTACAAGGTGAACCCCGCGGACAAGCTGCTGCTCAGCACCATCGTCGGTGCGGACCGCGAACCTCAGCGGGTGACGCAGGAATGGATCGGTACCCTCCACACCGGTGATCCGGTCACCTTCCCGGCGATCAACGGCACGCCGGGCGCCGCGGCCGGGGCCCCCGGTCAGCTGGACACCCGGGCCAACCGCGTCGGCATGGTGCTCCGGGCGCCGGTCAACACCAAGGAGCAGTACTACGTGGTCCTGCAGGGCCGCGTCGCGCCCGTCTCCGACTTCGTCGCCGAACTGCTCCTGGCCAGCGAGGACCTGGTCAGGCTGGGTCAGGCCGGACACGCACAGGAGGTGAGTCCGGGCGCGATCGAGCCCGGGGCGGCCTTCGGCGCCGAACACAAGTGGCCGACCGAGAAGTCCACCGCCGTCAACGACGCGTCGGCCACGGGCGGCGGCCGCAACACCATCTGCAACGTGCTGCGCGACGT
The DNA here is from genome assembly GCF_055632315.1 of Streptomyces sp. PSU-S4-23. Classification (NCBI taxonomy): domain Bacteria; kingdom Bacillati; phylum Actinomycetota; class Actinomycetes; order Kitasatosporales; family Streptomycetaceae; genus Streptomyces; species Streptomyces sp. PSU-S4-23. The sequence continues at coordinate 6,406,789 of NZ_JBVMUU010000002.1, forward strand.
CGACCCCCACGACGGCTCCACCACGCTGAGCACATGGGCGGGAACCGCTTTCCCGGCGGTGCTGGCCACCGGGTCGACCAGCGCCTACGTCACTCCGGGCTCGGGCCAGCTCTTCCGCCAGTTCAAGGGCACCGAGACGAAGGCCGGCAGCGTCTTCCTGGTCACCGACACGGGCCTGCGCTACGCCCTGCAGTCCAACAGCGACAGCGCCACCGACGACCAGGGCATCGGCACCTCCGCCCGGCAGCGCGAGGAGGAGCTGAACCAGTCCAGGATCGCCCAGACCCGCCTCGGATACGCGGACGTGGACCCGGCACCGATCCCGGCCGAGTGGTCGACGTTCCTGCCGACGGGCCCACGGCTGTCGGAAGCGGCGGCGCGGCAGCCGCAAGGTTCCTGAGACGACGACTGGCAGGGAGCAGGAGGCCATGCAGGAGCGCCACCTCATGAACGGCACAAGGGAACCGCTGCGTACCGCCACGACGCGCGCCGTGGTCGCGACCGCCGCCACGGCACTCACGGCGGCGGCATCGGTTCTCTCCCTGCCGCCGTCGTCGGCCCGCGCGGACGCCGGTGACCAGTGCACCTTTCCTTCGAAGAAGTACGAGGGCCGCCCCTGGGCGCTGCAACGCGTCAATCTCGACGAACTGTGGGCCCAGTCCACGGGCAAGGGCGTCAGCGTGGCGGTGATAGACACCGGGGTCGACATCAAGAACCCCCAACTCGCCCACGCGGTCGACGCGTCCAGGGGCAGGAACTACCTGCCACCCAAGAACGCCAAGGGCGAGAAGATCGACCGCGGCGACCACCAGGGCACCACCGACACCGTCGGCCACGGCACCCGCGTGGCCGGCATCATCGCGGCCCGCCCCGCCAGGGGAACCGGCTTCGTGGGCCTGGCCCCCGACGCGACGGTCATCCCCGTCAAGCAGAACGACGCGGAGGGTGACGGCACGGCCGCCACCCTCGCGACAGCCATCCGTTACGCGGTCCAGGCGGGCGCCGGCGTCATCAACATCTCCCAGGACACGGCCAACGCCGTCGAACCCGACTCCCGGCTGAAGCAGGCGGTCGACTACGCCCTCAGCCGACAGGTCGTGGTCGTCGCCTCGGCGGGCAACGACGGCCTGGGCGGCAACGTCAAGGTCACCTACCCAGCCTCGTACGAGGGGGTCCTGGCGGTGGCGGCATCGGACCGCAACAACGAACGAGCCCCGTTCTCCCAGTCGGGAGACTTCGTGGGCGTGGCCGCCCCCGGCGTCGACATGATCTCCACCGTCCCCGGCAACGGCCACTGCGCGGACAACGGCACCAGCTTCTCGGCCCCCTACGTGGCGGCGGTGGCCGCCCTCCTGAAGGCCAAGTACCCCAAGTGGACGGCCCGCGAGATCGTGGCCCAGATCGAGCAGACGGCGGAACGCTCGATCGCCGGCCACGACCGCCTGGTCGGCTGGGGCGTGGTCGACCCGGTCAAGGCCCTCACGGACGTGGACCCGGTGAAACCCGTGGAGTCCCCCCAGGCCCAAGAGGGCATGACGAAGGCCGAAGGCCCCTACGTCCCGCCCCTCCACCTCGGCGAGACACCGGACGAACGCAACGCACGCCTGGCCACGTACGTGGCAGTGGGCACTGCGGTGTCGGCGGCCGGCCTCGCGGGCGCGGCGGTGGCGATCCGGGACGCACGCCGAAGGACCCGACGGCGGTCGCCCTTCTCCACGTCAGCTTGAGTACCCGTACTCAGGCACCCGCCGCCGGCGCTGGCCTAGTGTGGAGTGCAGACGCCAAGGGCACTGGCGCGCCGAGGCATGGAGGCGATGAGCTGAAGCCCGATCAGCTTGTGACACACCCCTCTGGTAAGCCAGTTGGGGCTGTCGGTGCGAAAGACTAGAGTGTTCTGGCTGCGGACGCGAACGCTTGAGCGGTGCAGTCGCCCGGGGCGGGCGACGAACAACGGGGAGGGAAGGCATCGTGCTTCCTGCGGACATGGGCGGGGGCGCTGCCGACGTGCGGCGTGGCCTGATGGCGCTGTCGACGTTCAAGAAGCGCGTGGACGACCTGCTCACCGCCTTCGAGAACTCGGCGGGCGGCTCGTCGAAGGTCGCGGCTCACAGCCTGTCGGAGTCCGCGTTCGGCATGGGCGAGTTCCCGGAAGCGAAGGCGCTCCACCGGGAGTACGAGCGAGTCCACGAGCGCATCACGGCGCTGTCCAAGTCGCTCGGCCTCCAGCTGGAGGCGATGCAGATCGCCGTCCACGGCGTGGACGTCACCTTCGACAACCTCGAAGAAGACCTCCGATACCGATTCCACGAGATCCGCACCGAGGTCAACCAGGCACGCGAAGAGATGCTGAACGAGCGGACCAAACGCGATAACAACGCCGACCACACTGACGCGGGGTACTGATGAGCGGCGACGAGAAGCAGCCGGACCTCCACAAGGCGGAACACCAGAAGGCCGCCCAGCAGAACGGCACCCTCGACGCGGTCATGGATATGACCAAGGTGATCAACCCCTGGGGCCCCAAGCAGGGTTTCCACTTCGGCGGGACCAGCTTCGAGGACTACGACCTCAACGAGATGATCGACATCGTCGAGTCCGCGAATCCGGAGCTTCTGGAGAACGCCGGCACGGCCCTCGTCGACGCCCGGGACGCCATCAGCAAGGCCGCCGACGAACTGAGCACCAACCTGGGAGGCGTCGACTGGGAAGGCGAGGCCCACACCGCGTTCTCGACCTGGGGCAACGACCTGGTCACCACGGCCCTGGCGCTCGCCGATTACGCCGACGTGGTGGGCACACAGGTCATGGCGGCCGGCTCCGGACTCGCCTCGGTACGCAAGTCCATGCCACCGCGCGACACCCGCACCGACCGCACGCCGCTCCGCGACATTCCCGAGGCGGAGCAGGTCGACAGCAACGACGCGTACACGGCGGCGGTGAAGGCCGAGAGCCACCGGCAGGAAGCCATCAACCAGATGTACCGGTTGGCGTCGTACTACACGGTGTCGGGCGGGGCGATGCAGGCGGCTGAGGAGCCGGTGTTTCCGAAGATGCCGGATGCGGGGGTGCCGGCGCCGCCGCCGGACATTGGTTTGATCAGAGGCAAACCGATCCCGACGTTTCTTCCGGCTGTGAGTGAGCCTGGAAGCGCAGGCCATCAACCTGCAGACTCAGCGGTGACGCGACCGCGTGCGCAGGATCTGTCCTCGCCCCATAGGTCCGTGGGCGAGCCTGTCGGGCACCTGGAACACCACGTCGGCACAGAGATCGACAGCGTCGGTACGTTGCCGCCACAGGGGACCGTGAAGCCGACGTCAATCACTCCGCCGTCGACGACAGGTCCCACCGCGAATAATCTAGGAATGGCCCCTCCCTTGCTGCCTGTTGTGGGCCCCCCTGCCTCGCAAGGGCCGACCAGGCGTACGTCCGGGTTCGGCGGCATCCCGGGAACCAAAGCTACTGCTTCGGCGCAGGGCCGAGTCCGCGGTACGACGGGCCGCGCCCCGATAGGGCGAGGAACCGGTCCGATGGGACCGATGGGACGTGCCGCCGTGCCCGGGCAGGCAAGCGGCCGTACGGCTGGTCCGATGGGGCGAGGCGTGGTCGGCGGGGTGCCGAAGGCTGGGGGACCAGCGGCCAAGCAGTCTGGCGGAGTGCCACGCGGTCCAGTCACCGGCATGGGCGCCACGAATCCTGGGCGTACAGGCTCTGGGCGCGGCGGTATGGGGCTTCCTGCCGATGGCGTCGTCGGTGGGAAGCCCGTTACCGGGTCTGCCCCTGGAGCCAACGGTTCCAGGGTGCCACGTGGCACGGTAGTCGGTGGTGAGGGTGTGCCGGCCTCGCGCGTCACGGGCGAGAGGCCCGGCCGGCGTGGGGTGGTCGGAGCCCCTAGTCCGACGACGGGCGCGGGACAGGCATCTCGCCGCCCCGTCGCCAGTTCTGAGGGCGTAGTCGGGACGCCGAAGGGACGAACTGCCGGGACCAGGAGCAGTGGAGTCAAGCCTGGCGGTGCCGGCGCGGCGTATGGCCCTGAAGGCAATCAGGGGGCGGGTGAGACGCGTTCGCGACGTGAGGAGCGGCGCGACGGGCCGTCATCGACCGACTGACCGGACAAGAGCGAGGACAGACAGAGGCATGGTGTCAGGGATCATCCGACGCGGCGGGTGGAGTGCGCCTTTCGTGGGACGAAACGGAAGACGGGTATCCACCGTCTGTTCAATGCTTGGCGCCTTGGCCGTACTGTCGGTAGGCCTCGCACCGATTGCGATGGCTGCCGATGGCCGGTCCCAGCAGTGGTACCTGTCGGCGATGAAGGCTGACGAAATGTGGAAGGTGAGCACCGGCCAGGGCGTCAAGGTGGCTGTTGTCGATTCGGGAGTCAACCCCGATACGCCTTCACTGAAGGGGCAGGTGCTCGCTGGCGAGGTGCCGAAATCCGTCGGCTACAAGGCGACTGAGGACTACGACGGCCATGGGACGAGTATGGCCGAACTGATCGTTGGTACTGGCGCCGATGGCGGCTTGAGGGGACTGGCTCCCGGGGCGAAGGTGGTTCCTTATCGGATTGCATCGCACGGATTGAAGAGTGCAAGCGAGACCCGGAAGGCCCCTGCACTGACGGATGTGATCAGAGCAATCGCAGATAGCGATGTCAAGATCATCAGCATGTCTTTCACCGAGGACATCAGTAGGCCAGACGTCCTGGCGGCAATCAAGTATGCCCAGTCCAAAGGCAAGTTGATGATTGCGGGCACTGGTAATGACGCGATAGGGAAGAATTTCATCGGGTACCCAGCCGCCTACCCCTACGTAGTAGGGGTTGCCGCAGCAGACGAGTCTGGAAGGGTCGGAAAATTCTCAGAACATGGTAACTACGTCGATCTGGCCTCCCCTGGTCTGAACGTACCCACTTGGTGTGACAACACGTTCCGCTCCTACTGCCCAGGCCAGGGCACCAGCCAAGCCACGGCCATCGCCTCAGCCTCCGCCGCCCTCATCTGGTCCGCCCACCCCGACTGGACGGCCAACCAGGTGCTCGCCAGCCTGATCGACACCGCCGGACGTGACTGGCCGAAGGACAAGCCGAGCACATACCTCGGCTACGGACTGATCCGCCCCCGCAAGGTGTTGGGGAACCCCCGCTTCAACCCCGGTGCGGCCGACACCGACCCGCTTGTCAAGGAGAACGCGGCGGGCGTCACAGACGACTCACCCTCTGCCGCCTCAACCTCGTCCCAGCCGGCAAAGAACCCTTCAGGCGGCCGGGCCTCGGCGGCAGAATCAAGCTCCGGCACCTCCGACAACACCACGTTGTGGACGGCCCTCGGAGCCGTGGCGGCCGTACTGGTGATCGGAGGCGGTGCCTTCGCGGTGATCCGTTCACGGCGAGGTGCATGACGTCCCACGCACGACTCGCCCGCACAACTGACCAGTCACACGGAACGGTCCTGACGTCGGCCGGCGGAAATGCGGCGAGCAACGCGGCACCCCACTCGGTGACGCGCGGAAACGAACCACAGCTCTCACGAAAGGGAGTGCCGAAATGGCCGACGGCCGCAAGCTTGACGAAGGTCAGGTTCAGAGGCTTCAGACGGAAGTCATCGATCGATACGACAGCATCAGGCAGTCGCTCGCGAAGCTGCAGGGAACGATCGACATGATCGAGAGGGCGTGGACGGGCCAGGGCGCCAACGCGTTCAACTCGAAGCAGTCAGAGATCAACACCCACATGGTCGGGATCGGCAAAATGCTCGATGACTTCCTTGAGGGCATCCACATGACCAAGACCGACAAGCGCAACCTTGAGGACCAGATCCAGGCCGACATGGCCAAGATCTCGGTCGAGGATCTCGGTGGGAAGACGTCGGCGCTCAACAGCTACTGACGAGCCATTGGCGGGATTGAGCCGCACCGCCGTTCGGGCCGTCACGTCCGGCTGAAAAACGTCAATGAAACGAGGGAAACATGTCCGGAGCCCACTACGAGGACCTTGCCGTCAAGTACGGCACCCTGGACGCGCTCGCCACCGAGCTCGGCGACCAGGCCAAGAAGCTCGAGGAGGACCTCGAAGCCCTGAAGAAGGCCGTGCTCGACGTGTCCGCGGGCTGGGGCGGCGACGCGCACGACGAGTTCGCCAAGAAGGCCCATGTATGGGACGGCCACGCCCGGGCCATCCACTCGGCGCTGGTCCAGATCTCGCAGCGGGTCCACACCGCCGGTGGTGACTACCGGGGCGGGGACTTGAAGGGCGCGAGCTACTTCATGTAGAGGCGCGTACAACGCGGAACCAGGGTGGGCACGCACGGGAGGTGCCCACCCTGTGCTGTATGCGCTGTTCGGCAGTTCGCCAGACTGAGCGCTCGGGGCTTCGGTCGGGCCGTAGGCCGGAGCCGCGTGGTGTCTTCTGCTGATGGCGATGGGATACAGGCTCCATGAGAAGCGGCTCTCGCCTCTCCTCCGAAACGGGCATCGCGGGACTGAGCGATCAGCAGCGCTCCGCGAGCACTTCGGTCAACTAAGCAGCCGGGAAGGCGAGTTCATCGGCCTTCGGATCCTGCCTGGCCAGGACGTCTCGCACACGGCTGAGGAGCCTGCGCGCGAGGTCGAGCTGTACGTCTTCGATCCGGTTGGCAAGCCGGGAAACGGACCCGTTGCCGTCTGTGAGGAGAAGGCAGGGCTGGCCTGGGCCCCGTCCAGGGCAGGAGTCCTACACGGATGGTGGGTCGGCAACAGCGCGGTACCGGAGTGGCGGGACCCGCTCGTCGCCTGCGACTACGGGGCGGCATACGAGCACGTCTTCGCGAGCTCCATGATCCCTGGCCTGCTCCAGACCAGGGAGTACGCCCGCGCAATCCACCAGGCACGTGAAACATGCAGCTCGAACGAAGCGATCAAGCCGGATGGTGGAAGCGCGCGTCAAGCGTCAGAGCATCTTGCGCCGGGAACCGGACCTGCATCTGTGGGTGGTACTGGACGAGGCGGTTCTGTGCAGAATGGCCGGTGACGCCGAGACCATGGCCCAGCAGCTCAAACACCTTCACGAAGCTGCCCAGAGCCCCAACAGCGACATTCAGATCCTGCTGTTCAGTGCCGGGGCGCACTCTGCGGGTGCCGGGCACTTCGTGATCCTCGGACGGGACGGCGAGCGGAAACCGCTCAACTCCATGACGGTCGACTACATCTCGATGCGCCGACGCGGACTGTTTCTGGACGACCCGGAGGACATGGCTGCCTACAAGCTGACGTTCGACTACCTTCGTTCGCAGGCCGCCAGCACCACGGCCTCGTTGCGTCTTGTCACCAGAGCGCTGCTGGAGTTGTCCCTATGACCGGCATAGGCGCTTCCCCTGCCGAACCCATGGCTGTGACCTGGTGCAAGAGCAGCTACAGCGGCGGCGAGGGCAATGATTGCGTGGAGATCGCGGACCTCCAGGTTGAGGCTCCCGTCCGGGATCCAAAGGTTCCCGACGGGAACAACCTCACTGTGTCGCGAGATGCCTTCACCGCGTTCCCACGACGTCTCACGGATGAGGATGGAAAGGCGCTGTGATGAGCGGCGGGATCGGTGGCCGGACAGGGTCCGGCCACATGGCGTGAGGTGAGGTGGCCGTGGTCACCGCTCAGGAGCGAGTGGCTGGGGATGTTTGTCCAGCGCCGTCTCTCGATCTTCGAAGTTGAGCGGTGCAAGCGTCCTGGTGGCAGGGCGATGTGGCTGATGAGCGAGACGATGATCGGCGGCGTTGCCAGGTCCGGGGGCTGGGCTCAGTTCCTATCCGCGCCGGGTTGGAACGGATTCATCTCGCGAACGGCTGGCGACCGCTCAACTTCGAAGACCCGGTTTCTCACCGGCCCGGTCTCACAGCCGGAACAACACTCCCCGCCAGGTCCATCCGGCGCCGAGGACCGTGTTTCGTAGAGGGTCCGTCATCTCTCGGGTGTCGAAGCGGAACGTCTCGACCTTGTGCCGACGGCCATCGGGGCCCTGCTCGACCTCCCAGTGCCGGTACACCGCAGGCGCGTTTCCACGTCCATACTGTGCATTGGCATTGTCGGACGAACGGTTCTCCCACCGCTCAGCGAGGAAACGCACCTCCCGCTTCTCAGGAATCAGGCGCATCCGGGTCTTGAGCCTCACGCCCACCCGCCGTATCTCACACTCCGCCACCAGGTCAGCCCTCTCCGCAGGGAGAGCATTGCGCACGCGGTACGGCACGTCTGGCCCGTTGAGCGCCAGCAGCGCGGCCCGGAGCTGCATGTTCGGCAGCGGTGCCACACTGCTGTCGGGGTGCTTGGTCCCGGTCAGTTTGTCCCAAAGATTCTCCACCGCTAAGCCCCCGCCCCATTGTCCGGGCGAACCGTGCGAACAAAGTCCTGAAAGTCTCCCAGGACGGCGTCGTGCTGGGCTGCAGTGGCGGTCAGAGCCAGCCGGATCACGGCACGCTTGTGTGGATCTTCGACGTCCGAGAGGGACAAGTACACATGTGTCTGGACGAGATCGCGACGCACGCCGTCGATGACGGTGGAGAATGTCAGCCGCTGGGTCAGGGCGGGCGCGTCGGCGGAGCCAAGCTCACGGCGGTGTGCCAACACCACCGACTCGGCGACCTCGCGCAGGCGCTCCACCGACTGGTCCGCGAGGTCGGCCAGCGTCACCGTGTCCGATGGCACCTCGAAGTCGATGGTGATGTTTGCGGCAAACCCGGCATCCGGCTGCGGGTGCACCGCAGCGAAGGCCACGCCGACGGCATCGACCCCTTTCGGACGGGCCGGGAGCCAGCCCTCCGGCAATCGGAACTCGATGGGCATCGGCAGTGTCGTGGGCATTGCGGGCCCTCCTTCCAGGGGAAAGTAGATCAGAACCAGTTGGTGACGCTGTCCTTGACGGAGCCGATGCTGTCGCCGACCGAGTCGACCGCGTCGCCCACCGCGTCGGCCGCATCGCCAACGGTCTTGCTCAGTTTGTCCGGATCGACAGTGATCTCGACTCCCGCTGCACCGCCGAGGACGGGCGAGACGCCGGCCTTACCGCCGAGGTGGAACTTGCCGTCGTCGTCTCTCTTGTAGCCCCACCACGCCTCCGCACCGGGACCGGCCCACCCCTCGGCCGTCGCCCCGACACCGATGCCGGCGACCTCCCCACCTCCGGCGACGCTGCCTTTCGCCCCGGCAAACGCCTTCGCGCCAACGGTGAGCTCGTCCTTGGTCGCCTTAACGTTGATCCCCGCCTCGGCACCGGCGAATCCGTCGGCTCGCCCGTAGACACCGGCGTAGGGTCCGTACTCGGTCCGGCCTTCGGCCAATGCCCGCAGCCCCACGGACGCCTCGGCCTTGCCCACGACGCCCTTGTTGTTGAATCCGTAGTTCGCAGTGGACCTGGCTCCCCCATAGCCGTCGGCTATCCCGGCAAGCTTCCAGTCTCCATTGGTCAGCGTCCCTTCCGCGGTCGCGTGGAAGAGGTCGGCGTACGCCTTGACTGATCCCTCCTTGCCATACTTGGGGTCAGTGGTGACGGAGAAGCCAGCACCGGGACCGGTCAGCTTGGCCTTTCCTTCGGCGACCCAACCGTCGGTCTTCATGCCTACGGGCTTCTGGTTCGCGTACGCGTCAATGTCGCCCTGTGCCTGCCCGTTGAAGCCGGTGAGCGTGCCGTCGGCGAGGTCGCCGTCAACCACCGCGGCCTGTAGCGCGGTCTGAACATCCTTGTCGGCGTCGCTCACGTTCTTCACGCACTGATCGATAAGTTGTTGCCAGGAGCTGACGGACCCGCGGACGCTTTCCTGGTAGTCGGGATCGTGGACCCAGGCCGTGCGCTCGGCCTGGCTCAGCTTGTCGGCGTCGAAGGACACCAGCCCCTGGTCGGACACCTTCATGCCCGCTTCCGCGGCGTCCTTTCGAGCCGATTCGAGCTTGCCACGCAGGCTTGTGAAGTGTGTGTGCGCGTCCCGGAAGAGGCAGGCGATGGCCTTCGCCTCGACCTGGGCCTTCTGGAATTCCTTCAACGTGATGTCGAAGCGCTTGTTGGCGGCGTCCGCGCTCAGGCCCGTCCAGGTCCGCCCCATGGATATGCCGTGCACATCCCGCCTGTACGCCGTCTCCTGCTTGTGGAACTCTTTCGCCATGCCATCCCAGCGTTCGGCGGCCGTGGTGAGTGCGGACAGGTCGGTCGTCATGATCTCGTGGTACGTCGGCATGAGTCCCCGTTGCGTGTGATGGCGTGTCCGGATGACGTTGCGGCCCCATAGTCCGGGCCTGATGTGATCAGAATTCGTCGAGCGACGAGGACGCGCGAACTCCCGATCCGACCCCGAGGTCCGTGCTCTGCAGCACGGTGTTGGTCGCCCGCAGTGCAGCTTTTTCAGACGCGAGCCGGTTCATCAGGTTTTGAACTTGCTCGCCCCACGTCTTGTGGGCGCTCTTGACGGCTCTCGACGTGAGCCATCCGTCCCCGTCTTTGGCTTGGAACTCCTTCACGAGGGCGTTCGTCTCGCCGTCCGCCCAGTCGCCGGCCTTCTTGGCGTCAGGTTCGATGTGATCCTCGATGGCCCGTGCGGCGGCCTGCTTCTCTGAGGGACTCGACGCCAGGTCCTTCTGGCCACCCCAGGGAGCCCCCGAGGAACCCCCGGAATCGGCGGGATACTGATTCAGCTGCATGCCGATGGTATGTGCAGCTTCGCGGTTGCCCCCATACTGCTCTCCGACGGGCTCTGTCATGAGTCCCTGCCCCCCAGTGCGCTCGATTGGCGTGCACTGGCCAGGCTAGCAACTTGCCTACCTCCATAAGCGGTAGGGAGCGCTTCCGCCGGTCAACCGATCGGGGGCCAGTAGTCGTCGAATCATTTGCCCAAGCCAGTTTCTCATCCGCTGCTCTGACAGGTGGTCACCAGGGATGTCTCGCGGCGAGGCCGGTGCCCACGCCCAGGCAAGCCCAGGGGGCGTAAACGTCGGGTCTCGCCGCCCACCGCGTGCACGTCGGGGACCGTACCAAGGGCACTATCGACGTTGGAGGCATCTGACCCGCCTCCGACGCCGTGCTGGTCCGCGACGGCTGCACCCACCTCGACCATGTTCTGCACGCATGGTGTGGCGCCTGCTGCGCGACCTGCGCTCCATCCACGACTGCGACCCCGCCAGCCAGCTGGGGGCCTGGCACGGCCGACATCTTGCTGGACGCCGAGCACGCCGCTGAGCAAGCCGGCGCCTGCGGTCTGGACGCCCTGACCGCGCACGACCGGCAAAGATCTGCAACCGCTGCCTCGGCGCACTCGCCCACGGCCGCACCGCTACCACCGGCTGGTGCGGCCCCCGCCGACGAAGCTCGGACACTTATCCGGCGCTTTGAGTGCGTTGACGACCTCATCCTCAGGTCTTGCGCGGTCCCCTTCTCGAACAACTTGGCCGAGAGGGACCAAAAGCCCGTCACGGTCCAGCAACGCACCTCTGGCGGCTGCTGGAGAACGCAACAGGGCCCGGCCGACTTCGCCGTCGTCCAGTCCTACCTGTCCACCGTTGAAAAGTGGGGACTGGACGCTGGAGCAGCTCTTCACCACCGGCGCGTGGCCCGCCGGGTCTGTACGGTCTTCGGTGTAACTCCCGATCATGGAAGTAGCACCTGATGAGCGACGTGACTGTCTCTGCCGAGGCGGTTGAAGAGGTCTGGCCGGCCGAGTTGCAGGCGGACGTGCTAGACGAGCAGTTGATCGGGCAGTTGGTCGACCGGGCCCGCGCGAGCGGCCTGCAGCTGACCGGCGAGGGCGGGCTGTTGCAGCAGGCCACCAAGCGCGTGTTGGAGTCCGCTCTCGAAGGCGAGATCACCGACCACCTCGGCTATGAGAAGCACGACCCGGCCGGTGCCGGTAGCGGCAACAGCCGTAATGGGGCCCGGTCCAAGACCGTGCTGACCGACGTCGGTCCGGTGGAGATCACGGTGCCGCGTGATCGCGACGGCAGCTTCGAGCCGCAGATCATCAAGAAGCGGCAGCGGCGGCTGACCGGTGTCGACGAGATGGTCCTGTCGCTGTCCGCGCGTGGTCTGACGCACGGTGACATCTCCGCCCACCTGGCCGAGGTCTATGGCGCGAGCGTGTCCAAGCAGACCATCTCGACCATCACCGACAAGATCATGGACGGGATGGCCGAGTGGCAGAACCGGCCGCTGGACCCGGTCTATCCGGTGATCTTCATCGACTGCGTGCACGTGAAGGTGCGAGACGGGCAGGTGGCGAACCGGCCGATCTACGTCGCACTCGCGGTAACGGTGGACGGCACGCGCGACATTCTCGGTCTGTGGGCCGGCGATGGCGGCGAAGGCGCCAAGTACTGGCTCCAGGTCCTGACCGAGATCAAGAACCGCGGCGTCGAGGACGTGTGCATGGTCGTCTGCGACGGGCTCAAGGGCCTGCCCGACTCGATCTCGGCGGTCTGGCCCCAGGCGGTGACCCAGACCTGCGTCGTTCACCTGATCCGGGCCTCGTTCCGCTACGCGGGCCGCCAGGACTGGGACAAGATCTCCCGCGCGCTCAAGCCGGTCTACACCGCTCCGACCGCGAGTGCGGCGGAAGACCGGTTCCTGGAGTTTCAGGAGGAGTGGGGCGCCAAATATCCGGCGATCGTGCGGCTTTGGGAGAACGCCTGGGCCGAGTTCGTACCGTTCCTCCAGTTCGACACCGAGATCCGCCGTGTCGTCTGCACCACCAATGCGATCGAGTCGGTCAACGCTCGCATACGAAAAGCCGTCCGGGCCCGCGGCCACTTCCCGAACGAGGCCGCAGCCCTCAAATGCGTCTACATGGCCGTCATGAGCCTGGACCCCACCGGCCAGGGACGCAAACGCTGGACCATGCGCTGGAAGCCCGCCCTGCAGGCCTTCGACATCGCCTTCGACGGCCGACTCTCCGTCGGCCGCCGCTACTGACCTTGCTGGCGTGATGTCGTGGGGGTCGACAAGCTGTGCTTGTCGCAGTAGGCCGGTCACATGAGGTATCCGCAAGGGGGCGGGCTGACCGCGGAGCGACGGGCGTTTCGCGAGCACATCCGGATGCAGGCGGCCGAGTTGTTCGCCCTGGAACACGACAATGCAGCTATCGCCAGGCAGTTACGTGTCAGCGTGCGGTCGATACAGCGGTGGCACCAGGCATGGGAGCACGGCGGAACACCGGCCCTGGAGTCGAAGGGGCAGGCGTCCCAGCCCAAGCTGAGTGAGGCACTGTTTGCGGCGCTCGAGCAGGAGCTGGCCAGGGGGCCGGTAGCGCACGGCTGGCCGGACCAGACGTGGACGCTCGCGCGGATCAAGACGCTGATCGGGCGCCGGTTCCACAAGAGCATGACGCTGTCGGCCATCGCGCAGATGCTGCACCGCCACGGTTTCAGCCATCAGGTCCCCGCCCGCCGCGCGGTAGAGCGGGACGAGGACGCCGTCACCGGCTGGGTGAAGGGAACCTGGCCGCAGGTGGAAGGTCCGTGGCGGCGCTCGGGGCCTGGCTGTGCTTCGAAGACGAGGCCGGCTTCTCGATGACGCCGCCCACCGCCCGCACCTGGGCCCGGCGCGGCCACACACCCGTCATCCGGGTGCGGGGACGTTCCCAGCGCCGCTTCTCCATCGCCGCCCTGGCCTGCTACAAGCAGGGTGAACGCTCACGCCTGGTCTACCGGCCCAAACGCCACGTCGATCACAAGCGGGGCGGCAGACGCAGTTTCACCTGGACCGACTACCGCGACCTGCTCATCGCCGCCCACCAGCAGCTTGGCGCACCGATCGTGCTGGTGTGGGACAACCTGAACGTCCACAAAGACCATCGGCTGCGGGAGTTCATTGACACTCACGATTGGATCACCTGCTACTTCCTGCCGTCCTATGCACCCGACCTCAACCCCGTCGAGGGCATCTGGTCACTGCTGCGACGCAGCAGCCAGGCCAACACCGCATTCACCAACCCGGACCACCTCATGAGCGCGCTTCGCCACGGTCTCCGCCAGATCCAGTACCGCAGCAACCTCATCGACGGATGTCTCGCCGAAACCGGCCTCACCTTGACGACATCACGGCAACAATGTCAGTAACTCACACCACCCGAGTTACACCGTTGGCTGGACAGACCCTACCCAAGCTCGGCACCTCGGCAGCAGATCCTGCGGCTCTGCCTTGACCTGCACAGTTACGAGTTGGTGAAATCCGGCGAGACCTCACGGAACACTATCCGAGCCCTGGTGCAGAACATCGTGGGGTCAGTTCACAGCCGGGGACGCTGTGTCGTCGGCCTTGAAGTCGAAGTTGATCTGGTCTCCATCGACAGAGGACACCGTGACTGATATGCCCAAGGTGCTTCCATCCTCCGCTGTGAGCTTGCATCGGGTGGTGGTACCGACCTTGCCTACGAGGTCCTCGGGACAAGTGATGTGCGGCTTCGGCTGACCCGTCGTGGCAGCAAGCCTTTCGGCGAGCATGGTGGCCAGCTTGTCGGCAGACATCCGCGGCGTGGACCTTTCGACGTGGACCGAGGCCGAGCAGCCAACGAGTAGTACGCCGGCGGCTGCGGCCGAGAGGCCCCAGGTTGTCAGGGTCAAGCGGGCTTTGGTCATTACGGAATCCACCCCAAGTGATCAAGGAAAGGGACACGCTGAAAGGCAAACATTCAGATGGATAATCGGAACGTGACAAGGATCGTGCAAATATGACGTCCTGTAAGAAAACGCTGCCCCATGAGGCCCGGGTGTTCCCCCGGTCCTGACCCCGTGCGGACGGGGAGTGTCGCGAATCTATCGGCCGGAACTGACCGAGTCCCATCAGTTTGCGCATCAATATCGTTACTCCGCCACCAGCCCCACCTGAACCAACGGCTTCCCCCGCCGCCGTGAAACGAAGACCCCCCGCCCCGCAGGCATCGGCCGCGGCCGTACCCCGCCGAGGATGTCCCCCTCCCCGGGGTCGCCGGCCAGCACCACGCCCTGGGCGCCCAGCTCCTTGATCCGCTGCATGAACGGCTCGTACGAGGCCCGGCCCGCGCCGGCCGAGGACCGCGCGATGATGAACCGCACGCCCACGTCCCGGGCGAACGGCAGCAGTTCCGTCAGTCCCGCCAGCGGGTTGCCACTCGACGTCGACACGAGGTCGTAGTCGTCGATGACGACGAACACCGTCGGCCCCTGCCACCAACTGCGGTCCCGCAACTGCTGTGCGGTGACGTCCGCGGTCGGTGTGCGGCGCTGCATCAGGTTGGCCAGGGCGGTCATGTGGTGGTCCATGGCGTTGGACATGGGGATGTACTCCGCCAGGTGGCTCGCGGGTGTCACGTCCAGCAGGGAACGCCGGTTGTCCACGATGAACAGCTTGCACTCGTCGCCCGGGTAGCGCTCCGTCAGCTGCTTGATCAGCAGCCGCAGCAGGTTCGACTTGCCCGACTCGCTCTCGCCGAAGACGAGGAAGAACGGGTCCTGCTCGAAGTCGACGAACACCGGTTCGAGGTTGTCCTCGTCCAGTCCGAACGCGACGCCGTGCCGCGGGAAGCGGTCACCCGCAGGCAACTGCTCGGCGGCGAACTCGCGGGGCAGCAGCCGCACTTCGGGCGCGCCGGGCGCCTGCCAGTGGCGGGAGACCTCCGTCGCCAGCGCCTGAGTGGCGTCGGCAAGGTCTGTGTCGGACGTCAGACCGTCGATGCGCGGTACCGCCGCCATGAAGTGCAGCTTCTGCGGCGACTGCCCGCGACCGGGCACGCCCGCGGGCACGTTGGCGGCCACCTTCCGGTCCAGCTCGGAATCCATCGTGTCGCCGAGCCGCAGCTCCAGCCGGTTCATCAGGTGGTCCTTCAGGGCGGATCGGATCTCCATGGAACGCGAGGCCGTCAGGATCAGGTGGACGCCGTAGCCGAGCCCTCGCGCCGCGATGTCCAGGATGACCTGGTCCATCGCCTCGTACTCCGCGCGGAAGTTGCCCCAGCCGTCGATGACCAGGAAGACATCGCCCCACGGTTGGCTGGCTACCGGGATGTCGCCGCGGGCCCGCCTTGCCCGGTACTCCGCGATCGATGAGAGGCCCGACGAGCGGAAGTACTCCTCGCGGCGCGTCAGCACGCCGTACACCTCGGCCACCGTCCGCCGTACCCGCTCCGGGTCCAGTCGCGAGGCCACCCCGCCCACGTGGGGCAGGCCGGCCACCGCCGCCATGCCTCCACCGCCGAAGTCGAGGCCGTAGAACTGGACCTCGTAGGGCGTGTGGGTGAGGGCGAAGGAGCAGATGAGCGAGCGCAGCAGCGTCGACTTGCCGGACCGCGGGCCGCCGAGGATCTGCATATGGCCGGCCGCGCCGGAGAAGTCCGCCCAGAGGGCGTCACGGCGCTGCTCGTACGGCTTGTCCACCAGGCCGATGGGCACGATCAGACGGCCCGCGCCCTCGTAGTCGGGCTGCGTGAGCCCGCGGCCCTGCACCGCGGTGAGCCCGGGCAGGAGCTCGTCCAGCGACGGCGGGCTGTCCAGCGGCGGCAGCCACACCTGGTGCGCCGCAGGGCCCTGTGCCTCCAGCCGGCGCACGATCACATCGAGCACCGTGTCCGCGAGCGCCTCGTCGACGTCGGCCGTGTCCGTGCGCTGCCGAGGCACCGGCACGTACCGGACGGGTACCTCCGCCGCCGTGAACAGCACCGGCCGCCGGTCCACCGGCAGCGCGCCGCCGCCCGGCCCCGCCTGCCGGCCGCCCGATCGGTAGACGCCCGAGACGTACGCCGCCTTGAACCGCACCATTTCGTCCGTGCCGAACTTCAGGAAGCCGGAACCCGGGACGTTCGGGAGCTGGTACGCGTCCGGCACGCCCAGCGCGGCCCGTGACTCCGCCGCCGAGAAGGTCCGCAGGCCGATCCGGTACGACAGGTATGTCTCCAGGCCGCGCAGCCGGCCTTCCTCCAGCCTCTGGGACGCCAGGAGCAGGTGCACGCCGAGCGAGCGGCCGATACGGCCGATCTGCACGAACATCTCGATGAAGTCCGGCTTCGCCGTCAGCAGTTCGCTGAACTCGTCGATGACGAGCACGAGGGAGGGGATCGGCTGCAGCGGCGCACCCGCCGCCCGCGCCTTCTCGTAATCGTGGATGTTGGCGTAGTTGCCCGCGTCGCGCAGCATCTCCTGGCGGCGGTTGAGCTCCCCGCGGATGGAGTCGCCCATGCGGTCGACCAGCGTGAGATCGTCGGCCAGGTTGGTGATGACCGCCGCCACGTGCGGCATCGCAGCCATGCCGGCGAAGGTCGCACCGCCCTTGAAGTCCGCCAGTACGAAGTTCAGGGTCTCCGACGAATGTGTGACCGCGAGGCCGAGCACCAGCGTGCGCAGCAGCTCCGACTTGCCGGAACCGGTGGCACCCACGCACAGCCCGTGCGGGCCCATGCCCTCCTGCGCGGCCTCCTTGAGGTCCAGCATGACGGGCCGGCCGTCCTCGCCGACGCCGATCGGTACGCGCAGCCGCTCGGCCAGCGAACGCGGCCTCCAGGTGCGCTTGGTGTCGACCGAGGCCGCGTCACCGAGGTTGAGCAGGTCGGTGAACTCCAGGTTGGCGAGCAGCGGTTCGTCGTCCCCGCCGGAGGCCACCCGCAGCGGCGCCAGCTGACGGGCCAGGGCCTCGGCGGACTCGTAGGAGAGCGCGTCGGGAGTGCCCTCGTAGACCGCACCGTGCGCCGACTCCAGATGCAGCGCGCCGGGGCGTACGACGATGGAGAGGTCACCGTCGGCCCCGGTCGGCTCGCCGGGGGCGACCTCGAGGACGGTCACACCCTGCAGCCCCTCGGGGTTGGCCAGCACCGAGTCCGGGGCCGGTGAAACGCCGTCCAGTACGACGACGATGTGCGGCTCGTCCGGCAGCGGCGCCGCGTTCGGGTGGAAGCGCGGGCGGCCGGTCAGCCGGGAGGCGAGGAGGTCCTCCAGCTCGCGCGAGTCGCCGTCGATCAGCCGGCGGCTGCCCGCGCCGTCCACCGCACCGGGCGCCTGCACGTGCGGCAGCCACTTCGCCCACTCCCAGTGCGCCAGTGCCTCCCGTCCCGCGGCGACCGCGATGATCAGGTCCTCGGGGGAGTGCAGCGCCGCCAGCGACCCGGCCATGGCGCGCGCGGAGGACCGTGCCGACTGCGCGTCACCGCTGATCGTGACGTGGTAGAAGGCGCGCAGGGAGACCGCCATCGGCAGGTCGTCCAGGGTCCCGTGGGCGGCCAGGAAGCGTTGCATGGCGCCCGCCGTCAGCGGTTCCAGCTGCTCGACCGGGGCGGCCTCGGGCGCGACGAGCGGGGTGGCGAGCGACTGCGCGCCGAGGCCGATGCGGACCTGGGCGAAGTCCTCGTCGCCCGGGCGTCGTTCCCACACGCGGCTGCCCTCGGCGATCAGGGCCCACAGCTGGTCGGGGGAGGGGTGCAGGTAGTACTGGGCGTCGCGCTGCGTCCTCGCGGTGTCCAGGACGGTGCGCCGGGTCTGCGCCAGATAGCTCAGGTAGTCGCGGCGCATGTCCGCCAACTGCCCCTGCGAGCCGCGGCGGAAGCGGACCACCATGGCGATGGACATCGCCACCGTCGAGGCGATCATCACCATGCCCATGATCTTCATGAACGGCTGTCCGTTCGTGAAGAAGAAGACCACGGAGCCGCCCATGCCGAGCGTCGGCAGCAGTTGCATCAGAACGCTCTCCTGATGCCCCCGCGGCAATTCGGGCGGAGGCTGCAGGACGATCTCACCCGTGGGCACTTCGGACGGCAGCGACCGAGGCGGACGCTTCACGACGATGTGGCTCACTGCTCACCAATTCCCTCGACGGGCCCCCAGAGTTCGTCCGCCGCCCCGTGTCAGGCGGACGCAGGCCGCCGCGTGATCCTACTGACTGCACGCGGGACGAGGGGGCGGTAGGGTGCCGGATGTTCGCGTGCGCACACGCGAGTTGGGCCGGCGGACCGGTCGCGGACATCACCGATGCCGCAGACGCGGAACCATCACTGAGGGGGAGCAGCAGGTGAGCATGACGGCCTCCACGGCGGCCACCGGAGGAGGGCCCGGTACGGGAGCGTCTTCCGGGGTGGGCACGGGGCTCGGCTTCTGCCGGGTCACGATCGTCGCGCCCGACAGCCGGATCGACGTGGCGCTGCCCGACGACGTCCCGGTCGCCGACATCTATCCGGAGATCCTGCGGCTGTCCCGGCAGAGCCCCGCCGAGGGCGCCCCGGTCGGCTACCACCTCGTACGCCGGGACGGCACCGTCCTCGACAGCTCCCGGTCCTTCGCCGCCCAGCGCATCCTCGACGGTGAACTGCTCGCGCTGCGCCCCTTCTCCGAGTCGCTGCCTCCAGCCGTCTTCGACGACGTGTCCGAAGCGGTCGCCTCGGCCGTCACACGGGACCACATGCTGTGGGACGGTGATCTGACACGGGCCGCGGGCCTCGTCGGGGGCGGCGTCCTGCCGCTACTGCTCGCCTTCGTGGCCTGGACCGCCGACCCGCGCCACGACATGCACGGCCTGCCCGGCATCCTCGCCGCGATCGCCGGCGTGCTCCTGGTCGTTCTCGCCTGCGTACGGGCCCGGATCTACGACGACCGCTCCTCGGCCGTCGCCCTGGGACTCGGCGCCCTGCCCAACCTGGGGGTGGCGGGCTCCGGACTCCTGCCGCTCGCCGACGGCCAGGGCATCGGCAAGCTGCAGTTCCTCCTCGCCTGTGCGGCGGTGCTCCTGGCCGCGGTCCTCCTCACCCTGTGCTCGCCGAGCGGGGACGGCCCGTTCGTCGCCGTCGTCTTCGCGTCCGCCATCGGCCTGGTCGTGGTGTTCACCGCGATCCTGGAGCACTGGAGCGCCTCCGAGATCGCTGCGCTGTGCGCGCCGATCGCCGTGGGAGCCCTGGGCTTCCTGCCGGGCCTGTCGATGCGCTTCGCCCGCCTTCCGATCGGTTTCGACGCCCCGGACACCGCTCCGCGCAGCGCGTACGGCGCGGACCCCGCTCTCCAGGAGCCGGTCGACGCCGAGCGCGTCGCCGCCCAGGCCCGGCGCGGCCATGAACTCCTGGTCGGCCTGGTCGGCGGCTGTGCGATGGTCGCGGTCGCGGCCTCGGCCGTCCTCGGCTTCTCCGGTGACGTCTGGCCCCAGTTGCTCGCCCTTGCGACCGGTGTCGCGCTGGCGATGCGCGCCCATCTCTTCCGCTACACCGCGCAGGTCGCCGCCGTCCTGGGCGCGGGCCTCGCCTCCCTGGTGCTGCTCGGCCTCGGTCTGGCGCTCGACCCGCCGGACGCGCTGGTCCGCGAGGCCCTCACAGGGGCCCGCACCGGCCTCGACATCCGCACGATCTGGCTCGTCGCGGCGATCGCAGCGGCGGCCGCGCTCATCACCGCGATCGGCCTGATCGTCCCGCGCCGCGGCCTGACCCCCTTCTGGGGACGTTTCCTGGAGATCGCCGAGAGCTTCGTGCTGCTCACGCTGGTGCCGCTGGCGCTCGCCGTCTTCGACGTGTACGCGACCGTCCGGTCGATGACCGGCTGACCAGGCCCGTTCCACGGTCTACGCGTCAGACCTCCACGCCTCAAGCGCCGACGCGCCGACGCGTCAACACCCGTGTTTTCACGGCTGGATGACGGCTGCCGGAGGGAGGCAGCCGTCGAAGAAGGGAATCTCCGCGTGAGCTACGGCCCGCCTCCGTCCATCTACACGCAGTCCGCGCTGGCGGCGGACGACCAGCGCAACAAGCGCCGCATACGGCTGTTCGGCGCGGGGGCGGCCGTCCTGCTCACCGTGGTGTGCGCGGGCGGCTGGCTCCTGCTGTCCAGCCCGGGCGAGGGCGGGCCGGCCGGGGGCAAGGCGTCGGCCGCGGCCCCGGGCCCCGACGAGATCAGGGAGACCGTCGAGAAGATCCCGGTCACCCCCGAGGGCCAGGTGGTGATCGACCACTCCGAGGAGAACCTCCCCAAGTCCACCGACCCCGCCCCGCGGTACGCGCCCGGCACCTGGGCCACGGGCAGGATCTTCGCCAAGGGCATCGCCGACACCGTGGTGGGGCTCAAGATCGAGCCCCACTACGACGAGAAGGCATGGACCCTCAAGCTGGACGGCCACATCTGCGCCACCAGCGGCCACGTCACCGTCGACGGTCGCACGGCGGTCGTCGTGCAGCCCGGCCAACGCAAGGGGACCAGCGCTCAGGGCGTGTGCGACGAGGTGGTGTTCTTCGACCTGAACACCGGCAGGAAGCTCTGGCAGAAGAAGATGCCCTCGGCGGACTTCGCCTATGTGACGAACACGAACCTGACCCTGACCCGCGGCGTGGTGGCCGTGGCCTGGGGACACGGTTCGGTCGCGTACGACATGAGGGACGGCAGGCAGCTCTGGAACGGCACCACCGTCTCCGCGTGCGAGGACAAGGGGTTCGCCGGCGGACGCGCGCTGCTCGCCCTGGAAAGCTGCGGGGGGCCGTCCGGCACCACCTACAAGGTGCAGAGGCTCGACCCGCGCACGGGCAGGGCCGAGTGGACGTACAAGGTCGCCGGAGGGGTCCAGGACGTCTATCTGCCCTCGTCGGACCCGCCGGTGCTGGCCGTCGCGGCCGGGGACAGCCTGGTCACCGACCTGATCACGCTCGACCGCCACGGAAGGCACCTGGCCACGGTCTCCATGGGCGGGCGCTACGACCCCAAGTGCGGCGACCGGTACTTCGGGGCGGGGTACTTCGGTGAGGTGGAGTACTGCGACGGAATGGTCGTGGGGGCGAGCCAGGTCTACGTCGAGAGCAAGGAGACCGGCGAGATCGACCAGCCGGAGAACTGGATCATGGCCTTCGACCTCAAGACCGGGAAGACGGTGCGGAAGTTCGAGGGACGTCCCATGGAGCCGGTGGTTCCGCTGCGGATGAGCGGGGACCGGCTCCTGGTGTACCGGCAGAGCTACAGCGACATCGAACCGTCGGCCGTGGTGAGCTGGAATCCGGGCACGGACGAGGAGACACCGTTCCTGCTCTTCAATCTGCCGGACGACGACGACGGGAACCTGAGCGATCCGGAACAGTCCGACATCATCGTCGAGCAGGGCAGGGTCTTCTTCGCCAAGCGGGAACTGACCGCCGACGGGAAGTGGCACAAGGCGCAGGCGGCGATCGGCCTGGGGAGCGCCGGGGTGGCTCACTGACGGACGCCACGGCGGAAGAGGGACGGCGCAGCGCGCGCCGTCCCTCTCGTGCTCCCGTCACTCCGCCGCGAGCCCCCCGTTGTGCGGCGCCGGCTCCAGATCGAACTCCCCGTCCCGCGCACCCAGCACGAAGGCCCGCCACTCCGCCTCCGTGTACCGCAGCACGGTGCCGGGATCCAGGGACGATCTCATGGCCACGGCGCCGCCCGGCAGATAGGCGATCTCGACCCGCTCCTCGTGCTCCTCGGTCCCCGGTGCGCTGTGCCACTCGACCCCCGAGATGTCGAGGGCGTAGAGCTCGTTCTTCTCCCGCTCCTTGCGTTCCCTGACGTTCTTCTCCAGGGCATCAGCCATGGTGGAGTGGTCCTTTCGCGATGTGCCACCGAGCGACCGACCACATTACTTGTGGTCGCCGGACGCCGTCTGCCGGTGGACGGAGACGACGGCCCCATAACAGAGTGTCACACGGCTGTCACAACTCTCATAGCCATGCCCATGCCATCACGCGGTGCCACTACATTCCCGGCCATGACTCTCAACCTGGCGTATGCGGCCGCGGCCGGGGGGCGGCGCGGCCGGTACCACTCCCACTACCACCACGGCGGCACGGGCGGCGGAGGAACGACGTGGCTGTGGGTCCTGGTCGCCGTCGTGGTCGTCGTCCTCGTCGTCTGGGCGGTCAAGCGATCGACGGCGGACGACTGAGCGGTGCTCCGCCCGTACCCTTCCCTCGGCCGGTGTGCGCGGGCGGGCCGCGGCCAAACGCGTCCGTCCAGGCTGGTACGCTGTGGGACGGCCGTTTGTGTACGCACCTCCGGAGCCCGCCCCCAGTCCTGCACCAGGGGCGTCCAGGGACCTGGAGGCCGCGCCCAGCGGATCCCCGCCTCCCGAGTCACGGAAGCTCCCCTGAGAAGACGACCAGGGGCACTCGGTGGCACTCCGAAGACCACGAGGAGTACGCGTGTCGCTCGACGCCGCTACGAAGAAGCAGATCATCACCGAATTCGGTACCAAGGAGGGCGACACCGGCTCCCCCGAGGTCCAGGTCGCGCTGCTGTCCCGCCGCATCTCCGACCTGACCGAGCACCTCAAGACCCACAAGCACGACCACCACTCCCGCCGTGGTCTGCTGATCCTGGTCGGCCAGCGCCGCCGCCTGCTGCAGTACCTGGCCAAGAAGGACATCCAGCGCTTCCGTGCGCTGGTCGACCGCCTCGGCATCCGCCGTGGTGCGGCGGGCGCCAAGTAAGACGCCGTGGAGGGAGCGGTTCCCATACGAAGGGAGCCGCTCCCTTTGCTGTACGTGCGGACTGTCACCGCCGCTTTGTAGTGTGGTAGCACAACGCAATACGTACGACGCAGACGCAGTGTGACAGTGCCCGGACATGCCGGGCGCCGTCCCGCACACCGAACGAGGAGAAGCGCACCTCGCCGCCGCCGGTCCTCGGTAGTGGCCCCCGGGGGGAAGCGAGCCCCGGGTGCTTCGATCGAAGACCGGCCCGCACCAGACGGAGCGCTTCTCCGCCACCGTCCCCCTGCCACACGGGCAGCCCAGGGACGAAGACGAGGAGAAAACGCTAGTGGAGAACGAGACCCACTACGCCGAGGCCGTCATCGACAACGGCTCATTCGGCACCCGCACGATCCGCTTCGAGACGGGCCGCCTGGCCAAGCAGGCCGCCGGCTCCGCCGTCGCGTACCTGGACGACGACACGATGGTCCTGTCGGCCACCACCGCGTCCAAGAACCCCAAGGAACAGCTCGACTTCTTCCCGCTGACGGTCGACGTCGAGGAGCGGATGTACTCGGCGGGGAAGATCCCCGGTTCCTTCTTCCGCCGTGAGGGCCGTCCCTCCGAGGACGCCATCCTCACCTGCCGGCTCATCGACCGCCCGCTGCGCCCCTCCTTCAAGAAGGGCCTGCGCAACGAGATCCAGGTCGTGGCCACGATCATGGCGCTCAACCCCGACCACCTGTACGACGTCGTGGCGATCAACGCCGCGTCCGCGTCCACGCAGCTCGCCGGCCTGCCCTTCTCCGGCCCGATCGGCGGCGTCCGCGTCGCGCTGATCAACGGCCAGTGGGTCGCCTTCCCGACGCACACCGAGCTCGAGGACGCCGTCTTCGACATGGTCGTCGCCGGCCGCGTCCTGGAGGACGGCGACGTCGCGATCATGATGGTCGAGGCCGAGGCCACCGACCAGACCATCAAGCTCGTCCAGGGCGGCGCCGAGGCGCCCACCGAGGAGGTCGTCGCCGCCGGTCTGGAGGCCGCGAAGCCCTTCATCAAGGTGCTGTGCAAGGCTCAGGCGGACCTGGCCGCCAAGGCCGCCAAGCCGACCGGCGAGTTCCCGATCTTCCTCGACTACGAGGAGGACGTCCTGGCGGCGCTGACCGCCGCCGTCCGCCCCGAGCTGGCCCAGGCGCTCACCATCGCCGGCAAGCAGGAGCGCGAGGCCGAGCTTGACCGCGTCAAGCAGCTCGCCGCCGAGAAGCTGCTGCCGGAGTTCGAGGGCCGCGAGAAGGAGATCTCCGCCGCGTACCGCTCGCTGACCAAGACCCTGGTCCGTGAGCGCGTCATCAAGGAGAAGAAGCGCATCGACGGCCGCGGTGTCACCGACATCCGCACCCTGGCCGCCGAGGTCGAGGCCATTCCGCGGGTGCACGGTTCGGCCCTCTTCGAGCGCGGCGAGACCCAGATCCTGGGCGTCACCACGCTGAACATGCTGCGCATGGAGCAGCAGCTCGACACCCTCTCCCCGGTGACGCGCAAGCGCTACATGCACAACTACAACTTCCCGCCGTACTCCACCGGCGAGACCGGCCGCGTCGGCTCCCCGAAGCGCCGCGAGATCGGCCACGGCGCCCTCGCCGAGCGCGCCCTGCTCCCGGTCCTGCCCGCGCGCGAGGAGTTCCCGTACGCGATCCGCCAGGTCTCCGAGGCCCTCGGATCGAACGGCTCGACCTCCATGGGCTCGGTCTGCGCCTCCACCATGTCGCTGCTGAACGCCGGTGTGCCGCTGAAGGCACCGGTCGCCGGCATCGCCATGGGCCTGATCTCCCAGGAGATCGAGGGCGAGACGCACTACGTGACCCTGACCGACATCCTCGGCGCCGAGGACGCCTTCGGCGACATGGACTTCAAGGTCGCCGGCACCAAGGAGTTCGTGACCGCCCTCCAGCTCGACACCAAGCTGGACGGCATCCCGGCCTCCGTCCTGGCCGCGGCCCTCAAGCAGGCCCGCGACGCCCGGCTCCACATCCTCGACGTGATGATGGAGGCCATCGACCGGCCCGACGAGATGTCCCCGCACGCCCCGCGGATCATCACCGTCAAGATCCCGGTCGACAAGATCGGTGAGGTCATCGGCCCCAAGGGCAAGATGATCAACCAGATCCAGGAGGACACCGGCGCCGAGATCACGATCGAGGACGACGGCACGATCTACATCGGCGCCGCCGACGGCCCGTCCGCCGAGGCCGCCCGTGCCACGATCAACGGCATCGCCAACCCGACCATGCCGGAGGTCGGCGAGCGCTACCTGGGCACGGTCGTCAAGACGACCACCTTCGGCGCGTTCGTCTCGCTGCTCCCGGGCAAGGACGGTCTGCTGCACATCTCGCAGATCCGCAAGCTCGCCGGCGGCAAGCGGGTGGAGAACGTCGAGGACGTGCTCGGCGTGGGCCAGAAGGTCCAGGTCGAGATCGCCGAGATCGACTCCCGCGGCAAGCTCTCCCTCATCCCCGTGATCGAGGGCGAGGAGAAGGAATCCGACAGCGGTGACGCCGCGGCGGCGAAGGACGACGCAGCCAAGTGACGTCGCGCGGCTCCAAGGCGACGGCCCGCACCTCTCCGGAGGCGCGGGCCGTCGCCCGTACCCAAACGCTGATCAAGGGCGAGAACGGCATCGGCACCGTCCGCAAGACCACCCTTCCGGGTGGTCTGCGCGTGGTCACCGAGACCCTGCCGTCCGTGCGTTCGGCCACCTTCGGCATCTGGGCGCACGTCGGCTCCCGCGACGAGTCCCCGGCCCTGAACGGCGCGACGCACTATCTGGAGCACCTGCTCTTCAAGGGCACGCACCGCCGCAGCGCCCTCGACATCTCCTCCGCGCTCGACGCGGTCGGCGGCGAGATGAACGCGTTCACGGCGAAGGAGTACACGTGCTACTACGCGCGCGTGCTCGACGCCGACCTCCCCCTCGCCATCGACGTCGTCTGCGACATGCTGACCGGTTCCCTCATCCTCGAAGAGGACGTCGACGTGGAGCGCGGCGCGATCCTCGAGGAGATCGCGATGACGGAGGACGACCCGGGCGACTGCGTGCACGACCTGTTCGCGCACACGATGCTCGGCGACACCCCGCTCGGCCGCCCCGTCCTGGGCACCGTCGACACGGTCAACGCCCTGACCGCCGATCGCATCCGCCGCTTCTACAAGAAGCACTACGACCCGACCCACCTCGTGGTCGCGTGCGCCGGCAACATCGACCACCACAGGGTCGTACGGCAGGTGCGTGCCGCCTTCGAGAAGGCCGGCGCCCTCACGCGGGGCGACGCCACCCCCGTCACCCCCCGCGCCGGCCGCCGCGCCATCCGCACCGCCGGCCGCGTCGAACTGCTCGCCCGCAGGACCGAGCAGGCGCACGTCGTCCTCGGCATGCCCGGCCTGTCCCGCACCGACGAGCGCCGCTGGGCCCTCGGCGTGCTGAACACGGCACTGGGCGGCGGCATGTCGTCCCGCCTGTTCCAGGAGGTCCGGGAGAAGCGGGGCCTGGCCTACAGCGTGTACTCGTACACATCGGGCTTCGCCGACTGCGGCCTCTTCGGCGTCTACGCGGGCTGCCGTCCCAGCCAGGTGCACGACGTGCTGAAGATCTGCCGGGACGAGCTGGACCACGTCGCCGAGCACGGCCTGTCCGACGACGAGATCGCCCGCGCCATCGGCCAGCTGAGGGGCTCCACGGTCCTCGGGCTGGAGGACACGGGCGCGCTGATGAACCGTATCGGCAAGAGCGAGCTGTGCTGGGGCGAGCAGATGTCCGTGGACGGCATGCTGGCCCGGATAGCCGCCGTCACCCCGGACGACGTGCGGTCCGTGGCGCGGGACCTCCTGGGACAGCGGCCCTCGCTGTCGGTCATCGGCCCGCTCAGGGACAGACAGGCGGCCCGTCTGCACGACGCGGTCGCGTAGGCCCTCGACAAGCTCGATAAGTACGACCAAGGAATCAACAACATGAGCAAGCTGCGCGTGGCGGTCCTCGGCGCCAAGGGCCGGATCGGTTCGGAGGCGGTACGGGCGGTGGAAGCCGCCGAGGACCTGGAGCTGGTGGCCGCCCTCGGCAGCGGCGACAGGCTGGAGACGCTCGTCGAGACCGGCGCCCGGGTGGCGGTCGAGCTGACCACACCGGCCTCCGTGATGGGCAACCTCGACTTCTGCGTACGGCACGGCATCCACGCCGTCGTCGGCACGACCGGCTGGACCGAGGAGCGCCTCGCGCACCTGAAGGGCCTGCTGGACCAGTCCCCGGAGACGGGCGTGCTGATCGCCCCGAACTTCTCCATCGGCGCCGTGCTGACCATGAAGTTCGCGGAGGCGGCGGCCCCGTACTTCGAGTCCGTGGAGGTCGTCGAGCTGCACCACCCGAACAAGGTGGACGCCCCCAGCGGCACCGCCACGCGCACCGCCCAGCTCATCGCCGCCGCACGGGAGCGGGCGGGCAGCGCCCCGCAGCCCGACGCCACGGTGACGGCCCTGGACGGCGCCCGCGGCGCGAACGTCGACGGCGTCCCGGTGCACGCGGTCCGCCTGCGCGGTCTGCTCGCCCACCAGGAGGTGCTGCTGGGGGGCGAGGGGGAGACCCTCACCATCCGCCACGACTCACTGCACCACAGCAGCTTCATGCCGGGCATCCTGCTCGGCGTCCGCCGCATCGTGACCACCCCGGGCCTCACCTTCGGCCTGGAGCACTTCCTCGATCTGAAGTAGTCGGCATGCGCGCGAAGATCTCCTACGCCGTCACGGCCGCCGTCCTGGTCGTCTACTTCGGTCTGGTCGGCAGCCGTGGCGTGCTCCTGATCCAGAACGGAACCCCGGTCACCGTCACCTTCGGCATCGCGGTGCTGATCCTGCCGGTCATCGGCGTCTGGTTCCTCTGGAAGAACACGCAGTTCGTGCGCAAGGCCAACCGGCTCGCCGCCGAGCTGGACGCCGAGGGTGGCCTGCCCGTCGACGAGCTGCGGCGCACCCCGAGCGGCCGGATCGACCGCGACTCGGCCGACGAGGTCTTCGCCAGGCGCAAGGCGGAGACGGAGGCGGCCCCGGACGACTGGCGCAGCTGGTTCCGGCTGGCGATCGCCTACCACGACGCCCGCGACACGCCTCGCGCCCGCAAGGCGATGCAGCGGGCGATCGCCCTGCACGACGGCAAGACGGCCGAGGCGTGAGCGGCACCGGACCGGGTACCGCTCATCGGGCCCCCGGTCCGTAGGACGCCCCGCACGGGCACCGGGCCCGCGGGCGGCGAGGGCGCCCGAGGGGCGCCCGGGAGGGTGCTCCGACGAAGGGACCGTCGGCACGCTCGGGCCTCCCGGCGGCTTCGGCGGCCCGGCCCCTTCTCGCCGGACGTGTCAGCCCCTGCGGTACTCCGCGGCCCACGCCTCGACCGTGTCCGCCGCGCGGTCGAAGGCCTGCGGACGCGCCAGGAAGTCGGCGCCGTGCGTGGTCAGCAGCGGCGGCACGTCCTCGGGAGAACGGCTCCTGCGCACGAGGACCAGGGCCTGGCCCTGCACCGTGCGCGGCAGACCGAGCCAGCGCACCGGCTGCTGCACCGTCCGTACCGAGACGACCTGCGCCCAGGGCGCCGTACGCGTGGCGAAGAAGCCCACGCGGCGCAGCCCCCGTGCGCTCACCCAGACGCCCATGCGCAGCAGCCGCAGGGCGCCCGCGATGACGACGAGAGCTATGCCGAGAACCATGCCGGCGCCGCTCGGTGTGCCCGTGAGCGCGATGATGACCGCCGCGAACAGCACGAAGGAGGCGAGGAGCAGCAGCAGCGCGGCCGCGCCCACCCGCCAGGGGCCGGGGCGGTAGGGGCGCCGCCAGCGGTCGCGGTCGTCGTAGGGCAGCGGGAGATCGTCCGCTGCCGGGTCGGAAGCACGGTCGGCCGTCAGGAAAGGCAGGGGCACGACTGATCCTCACTCGGTCCATGGGGCGGCTGTGCCTGGTGAGGCTATCGAGCCGTGTCCGCCCCCACCACCCTCGGGGGTCCAAGGGGGTACCGGAGGGGGCCGCCTCCGGCGCCGGCCCGGCGGCGGGGTGCCTCAGCGTCCGTGGGAGGCCACGGAGCGCTGCGTCGCCGCGGGCGACTCGTGCGACATGGAGGGCAGGCCGATCACCAGGGCGCCCACGAGCCCCGCGACGACGGTGAGCCCCAGCAGCCACCGCCCGGCCGTCTCACCGGCGGACGCGCGTCGGCGGGGCGGGGGAGCGACATTGCTGCGGAACGAGTCGGCTTCGGCGAGGAAGGCGAACGGTACGTGCTCGCGCCGACGGGACATGGGAGCGCTTCTCCTTCGAGGGTCGTGGGATCCGGTGTACCTGAAGAGCGACGGATGCGAACAAACAGCCGTCACTTACACGGACGAGCGAGTATCGCAAAAGGTGCCCTCTTTCGCCGATTTCGCTGATGTTCGCCGGTGAATGTCGCGGCCCGGTACCGATCGCCCCGTTGTCGGTGACGGGCCGTAGAGTGGGCGCCGCCCGAGCTTGTGATGGGAAGGACCCTCTACGCCGTGACCGACACCCCCGCCGACGACCTCAAGCCCAGCTTCCGCAGCGACGTCACCGTCGAGCTGGTCAAGCACAGCGCGGCCGACTCCGACGTGCTGTGGGCCGCCCGCGTCTCCACCGCCGGCGAGCAGTCCCTGGAGGAGCTGAGCAAGGACCCCGAGCGCTCCAAGGGCCTGATCAACTTCCTGATGCGGGACCGGCACGGCAGCCCCTTCGAGCACAACTCGATGACGTTCTTCGTCAGCGCCCCGATCTTCGTCTTCCGCGAGTTCATGCGGCACCGGGTGGGCTGGTCCTACAACGAGGAGTCGGGCCGCTACCGGGAGCTCCAGCCGGTCTTCTACGTCCCCGGAGAGGACCGCAAGCTCGTCCAGCAGGGTCGCCCGGGCAAGTACGAGTTCGTGTCGGGCACCGAGGTGCAGCACGAGGTCATGCAGCGTTCGATGCAGGAGTCGTACATCCAGGCGTACGAGCGCTACCAGGAGATGCTCGCGGCCGGCATCGCCCGCGAGGTCGCCCGTTCGGTCCTCCCGGTGGGCCTGTTCTCCTCGATGTACGCGACCTGCAACGCCCGCTCGCTGATGCACTTCCTCGGCCTGCGGACCCAGCACGAGCTGGCCAGGGTGCCCTCCTTCCCGCAGCGGGAGATCGAGATGGTGGGCGAGAGGATGGAGGCGGAGTGGGCCGGGCTCATGCCGCTCACGCACGCCGCCTTCAACGCCAACGGGCGCGTGGCCCCGTAGCGCGCCCCGAGCCCGGCCGAGGACAGATGTACGGATCAGCCGAGCGAAGTGTCCGTATTGCGGCATTTCGAGAAGTTCATCTAGCCTGATCAAACGGACCCGGCACTGCCTGAACCCCCGAGCAGGCAGTGCCGGGTTCCATCTTTGTCCGGACTTTTGCCGCAACCCGAGGGAGGACCGCGCCCGGGGCAGCGAGTAGCGTGTTACCCATGGCTCCGACCTCCACTCCGCAGATCCCCTTCGGGCGGATCCTCACCGCCATGGTCACGCCCTTCACGGCGGACGGCGCACTCGACCTCGACGGCGCCCAGCGGCTCGCCGCCCATCTGGTGGACGCAGGCAACGACGGCCTGATCATCAACGGCACCACCGGCGAGTCCCCCACCACCAGCGACGCGGAGAAATCGGATCTTGTACGAGCCGTTCTGGAGGCGGTCGGCGACCGCGCCCACGTCGTGGCCGGGGTCGGCACGAACGACACCCACCACAGCGTCGAGCTGGCGCGCGCGGCGCAGAAGACCGGAGCGCACGGCCTGCTGACCGTCACGCCCTACTACAACAAGCCCCCTCAGGAAGGTCTCTACCGGCACTTCAAGGCCATCGCCGACGCGACCGACCTGCCGGTCATGCTCTACGACATCCCGGGCCGCAGCGGCGTGCCGATCAACACGGAGACCATCGTCCGTCTCGCCGAGCATCCGCGGATCGTCGCCAACAAGGACGCCAAGGGCGACCTCGGCCGCGCCAGCTGGGCCATCGCGCGGTCCGGCATCGCCTGGTACTCCGGTGACGACATGCTCAACCTGCCGCTGCTCTCCGTGGGCGCGGTCGGTTTCGTCTCGGTCGTCGGCCACGTCGTCACACCCGAGCTGCGCGCCATGGCCGACGCCTATGCGAGCGGTGACGTCCAGAAGGCGCTGGAGATCCACCAGAAGCTGCTCCCGGTCTTCACCGGCATGTTCCGCACCCAGGGCGTCATGACCACCAAGGCCGCGCTCGCCCTCCAGGGCCTGCCCGCCGGACCGCTGCGTCTGCCCATGGTCGAGCTCACGGCCGATGAGACCGCCCAGCTCAAGATCGATCTTGCCGCCGGCGGGGTACAGCTCTGACACGGACTTCACAACTGAATAGGCAGGGCACACGCGCCTGCACCCCACACCGACAACTGCTTTTGCACGAACGTCACGCGCGCCACGTGCCCTACAGGGACGTGGCGCGCGTGGTGAGGAGAGTCTTTTGAGTCATCCGCATCCTGAACTCGGCCCGCCGCCGAAGCTCCCCGAAGGCGGTCTGAGGGTCACCCCGCTCGGCGGCCTCGGGGAAATCGGCCGGAACATGACCGTGTTCGAATACGGGGGCCGCCTGCTGATCGTCGACTGCGGAGTGCTCTTCCCCGAGGAGGAGCAGCCCGGGATCGACCTGATCCTGCCCGACTTCTCGTCCATCCGCTCCCGCCTGGACGATGTCGAGGGCATCGTGCTCACGCACGGCCACGAGGACCACATCGGCGGCGTCCCGTACCTGCTGAGGGAGAAGCCCGACATCCCGCTGATCGGCTCCAAGCTGACCCTCGCCCTGATCGAGGCGAAGCTCCAGGAGCACCGCATCCGCCCGTACACGCTCGAGGTCGCCGAGGGCCGGCGCGAGCGCATCGGCCCCTTCGACTGCGAGTTCGTCGCGGTCAACCACTCCATTCCGGACGCTCTCGCGGTGGCCATCCGCACCCCGGCCGGCATGGTCGTCCACACGGGCGACTTCAAGATGGACCAGCTGCCGCTGGACAACCGTCTGACGGACCTCCACGCGTTCGCACGGCTGAGCGAAGAAGGCATCGACCTCCTCCTCGCCGATTCCACCAACGCCGAGGTCCCGGGCTTCACCCCGCACGAACGCGACATCTCCAACGTCCTGCGCCAGGTCTTCGCGGGCGCCCGCAAGCGGATCATCGTGGCGAGCTTCGCCAGCCACGTCCACCGCATCCAGCAGATCCTGGACGCGGCACACGAGTACGGCCGCCGGGTCGCCTTCGTCGGCCGCTCCATGGTCCGCAACATGGGCATCGCACGGGACCTGGGCTATCTGAAGGTGGCGCCGGGACTGGTGGTGGACGTCAAGACCCTGGACGACCTGCCGGACAGCGAGGTCGTCCTGGTCTGCACGGGCTCGCAGGGCGAGCCGATGGCGGCCCTGTCGAGGATGGCGAACCGGGACCACCAGATCCGCATCGTCGGGGGCGACACCGTGATCCTCGCGTCGTCGCTCATCCCCGGCAACGAGAACGCGGTGTACCGCGTGATCAACGGCCTCACCCGCTGGGGTGCGAACGTCGTGCACAAGGGCAACGCCAAGGTGCACGTCTCGGGCCATGCGTCCGCGGGCGAGCTGCTGTACTTCTACAACATCTGCCGGCCGAAGAACCTGATGCCGGTCCACGGCGAGTGGCGCCACCTGAGGGCGAACGCCGAGCTGGGCGCGCTGACGGGCGTGCCGCACGACCGCATCGTCATCGCCGAGGACGGCATCGCCGTCGACCTCGTCGAGGGCAAGGCGAGGATCTCCGGCAAGGTCCAGGCGGGCTACGTGTACGTCGACGGCCTCTCCGTCGGCGGCGTCGGCGAGCCCGCGCTCAAGGACCGCAAGATCCTCGGGGACGAGGGCATCATCTCCGTCTTCGTGGTGGTGGACTCGTCGACGGGCAAGATCACCGGCGGACCCCACGTCCATGCGCGAGGCTCGGGCATCGAGGACTCGGCCTTCAACGATGTGATCCCGAGGATCACGGAGACGCTCGAACGGTCGGCGCAGGACGGGGTCGTCGAACCCCACCAGCTGCAGCAACTGGTGCGCCGGGTCCTGGGCAAGTGGGTCTCGGACACCTACCGGCGCAGGCCGATGATCCTGCCCGTGGTCGTAGAGGTCTGACACCTCGTCACGACGCCGCGCGGGTGAACTCGGAGCGGGGCGCCTCGATTTGCATCGAGGCGCCCCGCTCCAGTACGTTTACGACTCCGCCACCAGGGGAACCCGGCGCAGTCGTGCGTCCGGGACCCGACCCTGCGGGGCGGAAATCCCGACTCAGAACCTCTGATAAAGTCGGGATCGCCGGAAAGGGAAACGCGAATGCGGGAACCTGGAAAGCGCCGAGGAAATCGGATCGAGAGAGATCTGATAGAGTCGGAAACACCGAAGGGAAGCGCCCGGAGGAAAGCCGTGAGAGTGGTTCTCGTGGTGAGTACGAAGGAAGCGTCCGTTCCTTGAGAACTCAACAGCGTGCCAAAAGTCAACGCCAGATATGTTGATGCCCCGTCTGTCGGAGCGTTGTGTTCCGATGGTCGAGGTTCCTTTGAAACAACACAGCGAGGACGCTGTGAACCACTGGGTTATTCCTCTGGTGGTTCCGCTCTCGTGGTGTCGACCGGTGGTATTCATTTACCGGCCGGGTAAGCATTCACGGAGAGTTTGATCCTGGCTCAGGACGAACGCTGGCGGCGTGCTTAACACATGCAAGTCGAACGATGAAGCCCTTCGGGGTGGATTAGTGGCGAACGGGTGAGTAACACGTGGGCAATCTGCCCTGCACTCTGGGACAAGCCCTGGAAACGGGGTCTAATACCGGATACGACCCGGGGAGGCATCTCCTTGGGTGGAAAGCTCCGGCGGTGCAGGATGAGCCCGCGGCCTATCAGCTTGTTGGTGAGGTAACGGCTCACCAAGGCGACGACGGGTAGCCGGCCTGAGAGGGCGACCGGCCACACTGGGACTGAGACACGGCCCAGACTCCTACGGGAGGCAGCAGTGGGGAATATTGCACAATGGGCGCAAGCCTGATGCAGCGACGCCGCGTGAGGGATGACGGCCTTCGGGTTGTAAACCTCTTTCAGCAGGGAAGAAGCGCAAGTGACGGTACCTGCAGAAGAAGCGCCGGCTAACTACGTGCCAGCAGCCGCGGTAATACGTAGGGCGCAAGCGTTGTCCGGAATTATTGGGCGTAAAGAGCTCGTAGGCGGCTTGTCGCGTCGGTTGTGAAAGCCCGGGGCTTAACCCCGGGTCTGCAGTCGATACGGGCAGGCTAGAGTTCGGTAGGGGAGATCGGAATTCCTGGTGTAGCGGTGAAATGCGCAGATATCAGGAGGAACACCGGTGGCGAAGGCGGATCTCTGGGCCGATACTGACGCTGAGGAGCGAAAGCGTGGGGAGCGAACAGGATTAGATACCCTGGTAGTCCACGCCGTAAACGGTGGGCACTAGGTGTGGGCCACATTCCACGTGGTCCGTGCCGCAGCTAACGCATTAAGTGCCCCGCCTGGGGAGTACGGCCGCAAGGCTAAAACTCAAAGGAATTGACGGGGGCCCGCACAAGCGGCGGAGCATGTGGCTTAATTCGACGCAACGCGAAGAACCTTACCAAGGCTTGACATACACCGGAAACATCCAGAGATGGGTGCCCCCTTGTGGTCGGTGTACAGGTGGTGCATGGCTGTCGTCAGCTCGTGTCGTGAGATGTTGGGTTAAGTCCCGCAACGAGCGCAACCCTTGTCCCGTGTTGCCAGCAGGCCCTTGTGGTGCTGGGGACTCACGGGAGACCGCCGGGGTCAACTCGGAGGAAGGTGGGGACGACGTCAAGTCATCATGCCCCTTATGTCTTGGGCTGCACACGTGCTACAATGGCCGGTACAATGAGCTGCGATACCGCAAGGTGGAGCGAATCTCAAAAAGCCGGTCTCAGTTCGGATTGGGGTCTGCAACTCGACCCCATGAAGTCGGAGTCGCTAGTAATCGCAGATCAGCAGTGCTGCGGTGAATACGTTCCCGGGCCTTGTACACACCGCCCGTCACGTCACGAAAGTCGGTAACACCCGAAGCCGGTGGCCCAACCCCTTGTGGGAGGGAGCTGTCGAAGGTGGGACTGGCGATTGGGACGAAGTCGTAACAAGGTAGCCGTACCGGAAGGTGCGGCTGGATCACCTCCTTTCTAAGGAGCACATAGCCGACTGCAGGCAAATGTCCTGCACGGTTGCTCATGGGTGGAACGTTGACTACTCGGCACACTCGGTCTGCTCTTCTTCCTAGTACTGCTTCGGCGTGGAACGGAAGGTGGAGGGGTGAGGGTGTCGGGCACGCTGTTGGGTGTCTGAGGGAATGGATTTCTCCTCAGTCGCCGGCCCCAGTGAACTCGGACCGTGGTGGTTCGGGGTGGTGGGTGGTTGGTCGTTGTTTGAGAACTGCACAGTGGACGCGAGCATCTGTGGCCAAGTTTTTAAGGGCGCACGGTGGATGCCTTGGCACCAGGAACCGATGAAGGACGTGGGAGGCCGCGATAGTCCCCGGGGAGTCGTCAACCAGGCTTTGATCCGGGGGTTTCCGAATGGGGAAACCCGGCAGTCGTCATGGGCTGTCACCCACTGCTGAACACATAGGCAGTGTGGAGGGAACGAGGGGAAGTGAAACATCTCAGTACCCTCAGGAAGAGAAAACAACCGTGATTCCGGGAGTAGTGGCGAGCGAAACCGGATGAGGCCAAACCGTATGTGTGTGAGACCCGGCAGGGGTTGCGCATGCGGGGTTGTGGGTTCTTTCTTCTGCGGTCTGCCGGCCGTGGGACGAGTCAGAAACCGTTGATGTAGGCGAAGGACATGCGAAAGGTCCGGCGTAGAGGGTAAGACCCCCGTAGTCGAAACGTCAGCGGCTCGTTTGGAAGATACCCAAGTAGCACGGGGCCCGAGAAATCCCGTGTGAATCTGGCGGGACCACCCGCTAAGCCTAAATATTCCCTGGTGACCGATAGCGGATAGTACCGTGAGGGAATGGTGAAAAGTACCCCGGGAGGGGAGTGAAATAGTACCTGAAACCGTGTGCCTACAAGCCGTGGGAGCGTCGGGCATCAGCTTGCTGGTGTCTCGTGACTGCGTGCCTTTTGAAGAATGAGCCTGCGAGTTTGCGGTGTGTTGCGAGGTTAACCCGGGTGGGGTAGCCGTAGCGAAAGCGAGTCCGAAGAGGGCGTTTTTAGTAGCACGCTCAAGACCCGAAGCGGAGTGATCTAGCCATGGGCAGGTTGAAGCGGAGGTAAGACTTCGTGGAGGACCGAACCCACCAGGGTTGAAAACCTGGGGGATGACCTGTGGTTAGGGGTGAAAGGCCAATCAAACTCCGTGATAGCTGGTTCTCCCCGAAATGCATTTAGGTGCAGCGTCGTGTGTTTCTTGCCGGAGGTAGAGCACTGGATAGGCGATGGGCCCTACCGGGTTACTGACCTTAGCCAAACTCCGAATGCCGGTAAGTGAGAGCGCGGCAGTGAGACTGTGGGGGATAAGCTCCATGGTCGAGAGGGAAACAGCCCAGAGCATCGACTAAGGCCCCTAAGCGTACGCTAAGTGGGAAAGGATGTGGAGTCGCACAGACAACCAGGAGGTTGGCTTAGAAGCAGCCACCCTTGAAAGAGTGCGTAATAGCTCACTGGTCTAGTGATTCCGCGCCGACAATGTAGCGGGGCTCAAGCGTACCGCCGAAGTCGTGTCATTGCAGCATGAGGGTTAACGCCTGTTGTGATGGGTAGGGGAGCGTCGTCTGCCGGGTGAAGCGGCACTGGAAGGTAGTCGTGGACGGTTGACGAGTGAGAATGCAGGCATGAGTAGCGATTCACACGTGGGAAACGTGTGCGCCGATTGACTAAGGGTTCCTGGGTCAAGCTGATCTGCCCAGGGTAAGTCGGGACCTAAGGCGAGGCCGACAGGCGTAGTCGATGGATAACCGGTTGATATTCCGGTACCCGCTGTGGAGCGTCAAACATCGAGCATCGTGATGCTAAGGCCGTGAAGCCGCCGGGTGCGTCTTCGGACAATCTCGGAGTGGTGGAGCCGCCGGACCAAGCGGTTAGTAGGTGAGTGATGGGGTGACGCAGGAAGGTAGTCCATCCCGGGCGGTGGTTGTCCCGGGGTAAGGGTGT
Source organism: Streptomyces sp. PSU-S4-23 (assembly GCF_055632315.1). Taxonomy (NCBI): domain Bacteria; kingdom Bacillati; phylum Actinomycetota; class Actinomycetes; order Kitasatosporales; family Streptomycetaceae; genus Streptomyces; species Streptomyces sp. PSU-S4-23. The sequence continues at coordinate 6,444,381 of NZ_JBVMUU010000002.1, forward strand.
AGGCCGCAAGGTAGGTAAATCCGCCTTGTGTGTGGCTGAGACCTGATGCCGAGCCGATTGTGGTGAAGTGGATGATCCTATGCTGTCGAGAAAAGCCTCTAGCGAGTTTCATGGCGGCCCGTACCCTAAACCGACTCAGGTGGTCAGGTAGAGAATACCGAGGCGTTCGGGTGAACTATGGTTAAGGAATTCGGCAAAATGCCCCCGTAACTTCGGGAGAAGGGGGGCCATGCCTGGTGATCGGATTTACTCCGTGAGCTGGGGGTGGCCGCAGAGACCAGCGAGAAGCGACTGTTTACTAAAAACACAGGTCCGTGCGAAGCCGTAAGGCGATGTATACGGACTGACGCCTGCCCGGTGCTGGAACGTTAAGGGGACCGGTTAGCTCACTTTCGGGTGGGCGAAGCTGAGAACTTAAGCGCCAGTAAACGGCGGTGGTAACTATAACCATCCTAAGGTAGCGAAATTCCTTGTCGGGTAAGTTCCGACCTGCACGAATGGCGTAACGACTTCTCGACTGTCTCAACCATAGGCCCGGTGAAATTGCACTACGAGTAAAGATGCTCGTTTCGCGCAGCAGGACGGAAAGACCCCGGGACCTTTACTACAGTTTGATATTGGTGTTCGGTTCGGCTTGTGTAGGATAGCTGGGAGACTGTGAAGCTCCAACGCCAGTTGGGGTGGAGTCGTCGTTGAAATACCAGTCTGGTCGTGCTGGATGTCTAACCCGGGTCCGTGATCCGGATCGGGGACAGTGTCTGATGGGTAGTTTAACTGGGGCGGTTGCCTCCTAAAGGGTAACGGAGGCGCCCAAAGGTTCCCTCAGCCTGGTTGGCAATCAGGTGTTGAGTGTAAGTGCACAAGGGAGCTTGACTGTGAGACCGACGGGTCGAGCAGGGACGAAAGTCGGGACTAGTGATCCGGTGGTGGCTTGTGGAAGCGCCGTCGCTCAACGGATAAAAGGTACCCCGGGGATAACAGGCTGATCTTCCCCAAGAGTCCATATCGACGGGATGGTTTGGCACCTCGATGTCGGCTCGTCGCATCCTGGGGCTGGAGTCGGTCCCAAGGGTTGGGCTGTTCGCCCATTAAAGCGGTACGCGAGCTGGGTTTAGAACGTCGTGAGACAGTTCGGTCCCTATCCGCTGTGCGCGTAGGAGTCTTGAGAAGGGCTGTCCCTAGTACGAGAGGACCGGGACGGACGAACCTCTGGTGTGCCAGTTGTTCTGCCAAGGGCATGGCTGGTTGGCTACGTTCGGGAGGGATAACCGCTGAAAGCATCTAAGCGGGAAGCCTGCTTCGAGATGAGGACTCCCACCCACTTGATGGGGTAAGGCTCCCAGTAGACGACTGGGTTGATAGGCCGGATCTGGAAGCCTGGTAACAGGTGGAGGTGACCGGTACTAATAGGCCGAGGGCTTGTCCTCAGTTGCTCGCGTCCACTGTGTTGGTTCTGAAACCACGAACAATCCCGCTGTCACGCGGTGGGTTGTGTGTTTCGTAGTGTTTCGGTGGTCATAGCGTGAGGGAAACGCCCGGTTACATTCCGAACCCGGAAGCTAAGCCTTACAGCGCCGATGGTACTGCAGGGGGGACCCTGTGGGAGAGTAGGACGCCGCCGAACGAATAGTGAGAGCTGGTCCCTGAACTTCGGTTCGGGGACCAGCTTTTTTGCGTTGCGCGTCACTTTGCGTTCACTTTGCCGTATCAGCATCCGAGCCATGGGTACAGCTGGAATGCTCGGGGCCGCGGGCGTGGGTCCCGGTGACGAGGTCATCGTGCCGGCCTTCGGGACCATCGAGGTGGCGGAGGCCGTGACCCTGGCCGGTGCGACAGCGGTCTTCGCCGACATCGACCCCTTGACGTACTGCCTCGACCCCGCCGCCGTCGAGGCCGTGGTGACCCCGCGGACCGCCGCTGTCGTGGTGGTCCACCGATTCGGGCGGCCAGCCGACGTCACGGGGCTGCACGAGGTCGGGCAGCGGCACGGGCTTCTGGTGCTGGAGCAGGGGGAGTCCGAGACGCCGTACGCCGAGGTGGCGCAGCGCCGCGAGCGGGCCGCCTATCTCGACCGGCGGCTGCGGGGCGTGCGGACGCCTGAGAGTGCGGGTGGGCACACCTACCAGCAGTACGTCGTGCGCGTACCGGGCAACGGGCGACCCGACCGGGACGCCTTCGCCGGGGCCGTGAGAGCCAGGGGAGTCGCGTGCGGGGTGCCGGTGAAGACACCCGTGCACCGTATGCCGGGCTTCCGTCGCGATGTCTGTCTGCCCGAGACCGAGCGGGCCGCCGGCGAGACGCTCTCGCTGCCGGTGGACGGCTCGCTGACGAAGCGTGAAATGCAGCGGATCGTCTCCGTGTGCAACGCGCTGGGCGGACTGCTGCAACCCGCCTTCTGAGACGTTGCCAGCGGTTGGGAGCACACGTCTGTTCGGGGTATGCTCTCTTCCGTTGCCGCCGGGAATCCCCGAAAAGGCGACAGGCCCCTATAGCTCAGTCGGCAGAGCGTCTCCATGGTAAGGAGAAGGTCAACGGTTCGATTCCGTTTGGGGGCTCCGGCAGAAACGGCCTCGCCCGGCAGGGCGGGGCCGTTTTCCATGTGAGGACCGGGTCACCCGGTCCGGGACTTTCCCTCAGTCCTTCGGAAGGCCCGGAACGCGCATCGCGAGAATGGCCATGTCGTCCGAGGGGGCGTCGGAGGCGAAGCGCTCCACCGCACGCATGATGCGGGCGGCCACCGCGCCCGCCGTGAGGCCCGTGCAGGTCGTCAGGACGTCCGCGAGACCGTCGTCGCCCAGCATGCGCGTGCCCTCCCGGCGTTCGGTGACGCCGTCCGTGACGCACAGCAGGACATCACCCGGATCGAGCGTCACCGTCTGCTCGTACAGTTCGAGGTCCTCCATGACACCGAGCAGCGGCTGCGGTTCGGCGGCCGGCTCCACCGTGCCGTCCTGGCGCAGCCGCAGGGGGAGCGGATGGCCCGCGCAGACCACCTTCAGGAGCGCGCTGCCGTCCTCTTGCGGCCACAGCTCGCCGTAGAGCAGCGTCAGGAAGCGGCTGCGGGCGCCCTCGTCGAGGATGGCGGAGTTGAGGCGCTCCAGGACCGCCGGGCCGCCGAAGCCCTCGCGGGCCAGCAGACGCAGGGCGTGGCGGGCGAGGCCCGTTACGGCGGCCGCCTCCGGTCCCGTACCGCAGACGTCGCCGATGGCGAAGCCGTACGCACCGTCGCGGATCGGGAACAGGTCGTAGAAGTCGCCGCCGACCTCGTTGCCCTCGCCGGCCGCGCGGTAGATGACCTCGACCTCGACCCCGTCGACGCGCGGCAGCTCGGGCGGCAGCAGGCTGCGCTGGAGGGACTGGCTGATGGCCGTGCGCTCCGAGTAGAGCCGGGCGTTGTCCAGTGCCAGGGCGGCCCGGCGGCTCAGGTCCTCGGCCAACTCCAGGATCTCCTGGCGGAAGTGTTCGTCCGTCGGCTTGCCCAGCGTCAGCATGCCGATGACGCGGTTGCGGGCGACGAGAGGCAGGACGACGGTTTCCCCGCCCACCGCCGAGGCCGTCGACAACGTCGTGCCGATGCCGGAGCTGACCGTCGTGGGCTCGCCCAGGCCCAGGCTGCGCATGGAGGTGCGGAGCGCCGCCCGGTGCGCGGCCTCCGCGGGCGCCGTCCACACCCGGGCACCCGGCGTGGGGATCGGCTCCGGCGGCGGAATCTTCGCCAGGAGGGCCTTGAGGCCGTCGATGCGCTCCTCGTCCTCGTGCAGGACGTACGAGAGGTAGGGCTCGGACGCCTGGTCCGCGATGGTGTAGACCGCGCACCAGGTGGCCAGGGTCGGGATCGTCATCTGGGCCATGAGCGCCAGCGTCTGGTCGCGGTCCAGGGTGCCCGCGAGGAGGTCGGACGCCTCGACGAGGAAACTCAGGGAGCCGCGGCGCAGCCGCTCCAGTTCGCCGAGGCGCGCCGATTCCACGGCGAGGGCGATGCGGTCGGCCGCGAACTGCAGGCGCAGCGCCTCCTCGTTGGAGTAGCGGGTGGGCGCCTCGGCGGCCACGCCGAGGGAACCGGTGAGGCGGCCCTCCACCTTCAGGGGCACCGTCACCACCGAACGCATGCCCGTGCCGGACAGCAGCGGGACGGCACCCGGGACGGCCGTCAGGTCGTCGTGGACGGCCGGCATGCGGGCCGAGCCGTAGCGGCCGGGGCCGGCCTCGACCGGGACGCGGGCGAAGCGCTGGCGGGCGGAGGGCAGGCCGGTGGAGGCGCGGACCTCAAGCTCCGTCTCGTCGTCGGTGGCCAGGAGGAGGAAGGCGGCGTCGCCGTCGAGCATGTCGCGGGCGCGTTCCACCGTGCGCTGCAGCAGGCCGTCGAGGTCGTCCGGTGCGGGGGAGCCGATGAAGACCTCGAAGGGGTCCGTTGCCTGGCCGTCCGAGGAGGTCGTCGGGTCGGGGGCGGGTCCGCGCAACGGGGTCTGCAGGACGGCGCGTTCGTGGTCTCGTACGAGCAGGCAGACCGTGGACGGTTCGCCGGCCGTGTCCCGGACGCGCAGATGCGAGGCGTAGACGGGGATGACACGGCCGTCGGCGCCGCGGACGCCGTAGCTGCCCTCCCAGCGCGAGAGCTGGAGTGCCTCGGCGATGCCGGTGCCGGTGCCGGGGGTGTGCGGCCACGCCGCGAGGTCGGTGAGCGGTTTGCCGGTGACCTGCTCGGCCACGTACCCGAACAGGTCCTCCGCGTCCTCGCTCCAGGAGGTGAGGCAGCCGGCGCGGTCGATCTGGAGGACGGCGACGCGGACCCGGCCGTCGGCGAGCGGCAGCAGGTCGGCGGGCAGCGAGGGACCCGCCGCGCGTGTGCCCACCGGGCGTTCGGGGAGATCGAGTTGGAACCAGACCTGCTTGTGCGTGGGCGTGTACTCGACGCCCCAGCGGCCGGCCAGGGCGGCGCACAGCTGCAGGCCGCGGCCGCCCTCGCGGTCGGGGCTGCCCATGTTGACTGCGGTCGACTGCAGTGGGATCTCGCGTTCCGGATACCGGTCGGCCACCTCGATGCGGACGCCGTCGTCGCTGCGCAGGCACAGCACGTCCGCGGAGGTGCCCGCATGGACGACGGCATTGGTGACCAACTCGCTGGTGAGGACCACCGCGTCGTCGACGATGTCGGCGAAGCCCCAGCCCTGGAGTGTGTCGCGGACGAAGGAGCGGGCGGTCGCGACCGATCGTCCGACGGGCTCGAAGCTGGCGGCCGCGCGCGCGGTGATCACAGAACTCCTCGTCCGGTTGTCGACGTGCAGGGCTCCCGTGCCGACCCGTTCCTGCCGAGGCAGCTGCTGGTCTCCTGTCTGCCGGGGATCCTGGGGTGGTCCCCCGGGACGCAGTCCGGTGGTCATGGTGCGGTGCCCCTCCGATGCCTGCCCGCTCGTGCTCGTGCCACCGCCCAGACCGGTCGGACCGGTGCGGCTGGACAGCCGCATGCAAGGTTACTTACCTTCGCGGTCCATGCGGATGCCGGTCGCGGGTGTTTACGTCCGTAGGGTGTGCGGAGCGTGTGCGAAGCTGCCGAACTGTTATGGCCTGGTTCGGGCATGGTGAAACACTGGGCAAGCTTGAGGTGTGGGTCCGGGCAGGCCGAGTGACTTCTGTCAGGCCGGGCAGGAGCACGCGCGTGCGCCTGGTACATGTGGGGCGGCGCTACGCGTCGGTGACCGGTATGTCCAGCGGTAACTCTGAGCACAGCAGTGAAGGTCGACCCCTGCGGGAGGGACACAGTGGAGTCTGGCGCAGCGACGCGGGCCACGAAGACGCGCGCAAAAGGCGGACAGTCCCTGAGCAACCAGCGCAAACAGCGCAATGGAACCACCGCGGTGGACACGGCGGCCCTCAACCGGCTGCTGGCGGCCCTCGTGTCGATGAGGGACGGCAATTTCCGGAAGCGGCTGACGGTCTCCGGCGACGGGGTGATGGCCGAGATCGCCGCAGTCTTCAACGAGGTGGCCGACCGGAACCTGCATCTGACCGGCGAGCTGGCGCGGGTGCGGCGTATGGTGGGGCGCGAGGGCAAGCTCACGGAGCGGCTGGAGACGGGGGCCAGCGAGGGTTCCTGGGCGGCCGCCATCGACGCCTCCAACGCCCTCGTGGACGATCTCGTACGCCCCGTCTCCGAGGTCGGCCGGGTGCTGACCGCGGTGGCCGAGGGTGATCTGTCGCCGCGCATGGAGCTGCGGACGGCGGGGCCGGACGGGACCGGGCATCCGCTGCGCGGCGAGTTCCTGAAGGTCGGCCGCACCGTCAACAATCTCGTCGACCAGCTGTCGACGTTCACCGACGAGGTCACCCGGGTGGCCAGCGAGGTGGGCACCGAGGGCAAGCTGGGCGGGCAGGCGCGGGTGCGCGGGATGTCCGGTTCCTGGAAGGACCTCACGGACTCCGTCAACACGATGGCCTACCGGCTGACCGCGCAGGTGCGCGACATCGCTCTGGTGACCACGGCCGTCGCCAAGGGCGACCTGTCGCGGAAGGTCACGGTCCACGTGGCCGGCGAGATGCTGGAGCTGAAGAACACCGTCAACACGATGGTGGACCAGCTGTCCTCGTTCTCCTCCGAGGTGACGCGGGTCGCCCGTGAGGTGGGCACCGAGGGCGAGCTGGGCGGCCAGGCGCAGGTGCCCGGGGTGGCCGGCGTGTGGAAGGACCTCACCGACTCGGTGAACCTGATGGCGGGCAATCTGACCGCTCAGGTACGCGGGATCGCGGAGGTGACGACCGCGGTCGCCAACGGCGACCTGTCCCGGAAGGTGACCGTCTCGGCGCGCGGCGAGGTCGCCCAGCTCGCCGAGACGATCAATCAGATGACCGAGACGCTGCGCACCTTCGCGGACGAGGTCACCCGCGTCGCCAACGAGGTCGGCGGCGAGGGCCGGCTCGGCGGCCAGGCGAATGTGCCGGGTGCGGCGGGGACGTGGAAGGACCTCACCGATTCGGTGAACACGGTCTTCCGGAATCTGACCACCCAGGTGCGGGACATCGCCGCCGTGACGACGGCCGTCGCCAGCGGCGATCTGTCGCAGAAGGTCACCGTCGACGTGGCCGGCGAGATGCTGGAGCTGAAGAACACCGTCAACGGGATGGTGGACCAGCTGTCCGCCTTCGGTTCCGAGGTCACCCGGGTGGCGCGGGAGATCGGCGTCGAGGGCGAGCTGGGCGGCCAGGCGCAGGTGCCCGGCGCCGCCGGCACCTGGAAGGACCTCACCGACTCGGTGAACACCGCCTTCCGCAACCTGACGGGCCAGGTCCGCAACATCGCCCAGGTGACGACGGCGGTGGCCAACGGCGATCTGTCGCAGAAGGTCACCGTGGACGTCTCCGGCGAGATGCTCCAGCTGAAGAACACCGTGAACACGATGGTGGACCAGCTCTCCGCGTTCGCCGACCAGGTCACGCGCATGGCCCGGGACGTCGGCACGGAGGGCCGCCTGGGCGGCCAGGCCGTGGTGCCGGGCGTCAGCGGCACGTGGAAGGAACTCACCGACTCCGTCAACTTCATGGCGGGCAACCTCACCTCCCAGGTGCGGCAGATCGCCCAGGTCACCACGGCGGTGGCCCGCGGTGACCTGTCGCAGAAGATCGACGTGGACGCGCGCGGCGAGATCCAGGAGTTGAAGAACACCGTCAACAACCTGGTGGACCAGCTCTCCGCCTTCGCGGAGCAGGTCACGCGGGTGGCCCGTGAGGTGGGCACCGAGGGCCGGCTCGGAGGTCAGGCGCAGGTGCCGGGCGTCGCCGGCGTGTGGCGAGATCTGACCGACTCCGTCAACGGCATGGCGGGCAACCTCACCACCCAGGTGCGCAACATCGCCCAGGTGGCGACCGCGGTGGCCCGGGGCGATCTGTCGCAGAAGATCGATGTGGACGCGCGCGGCGAGATCCTGGAGCTGAAGAACACCATCAACACGATGGTCGACCAGCTCTCGAACTTCGCGGAGCAGGTCACGCGGGTGGCCCGCGAGGTGGGCACCGAGGGCATCCTGGGCGGTCAGGCCGAGGTCCAGGGTGTCTCGGGCACATGGAAGGACCTCACCCAGTCCGTGAACTTCATGGCGAACAACCTGACCATCCAGGTGCGCAACATCGCCGAGGTCACGACCGCCGTCGCCAAGGGCGACCTCTCCAAGAAGATCACCGTGGACGCCAGGGGCGAGATCCTGGAACTGGTCACCACCGTCAACACGATGGTCGACCAGCTCTCGTCCTTCGCCGAGCAGGTGACCCGGGTGGCCCGCGAGGTGGGCACCGAGGGCATCCTCGGCGGCCAGGCGCACGTGCCGGGTGTCACGGGCATCTGGGAGGACCTCAGCGACAACGTCAACCTGATGGCCAACAACCTGACCATGCAGGTGCGCAACATCTCCCAGGTGGCGGCCGCCGTCGCCAACGGCGACCTGACGCGGACGGTGACGATCGAGGCGCGCGGCGAGGTCGCGCAGCTCGCCGACACCTTCAACACCATGGTGAAGACGCTGAGTTCGTTCGCCGACCAGGTCACCAAGGTGGCCCGTGAGGTGGGCACGGACGGCATCCTCGGAGGCCAGGCGTACGTGCCGGGCGTGGCCGGTACGTGGAAGGACCTCACCGAGTCCGTGAACCAGATGGCGTCCAACCTCACCGGCCAGGTGCGCAACATCGCCATGGTGACCACCGCCATCGCCAAGGGTGATCTGACCAAGAAGATCGACATCGACGCGCGCGGCGAGATCCTGGAGCTCAAGACGACCATCAACACGATGGTCGACCAGCTCTCCTCCTTCGCCGAGGAGGTCACCCGGGTCGCCCGCGAGGTGGGCACGGAGGGCCAGCTCGGCGGCCAGGCGCGGGTGCGGGACGTCGACGGCACCTGGCGCGACCTGACGGAGTCGGTGAACGAGATGGCCGGGAACCTGACCCGGCAGGTGCGCGCCATCGCGCGCGTGGCGACCGCGGTGACCCGCGGTGATCTCAACCTGAAGATCGACGTGGACGCCTCCGGCGAGATCCAGGAGCTGCAGGACTACATCAACAAGATGATCGCCAACCTGCGCGACACCACGATCGCCAACAAGGAGCAGGACTGGCTCAAGGGCAACCTGGCCCGTATCTCCGCGCTGATGCAGGGCCGCCGCGACCTGGAGGACGTGGCCTCCCTGATCATGAGCGAGCTGACGCCCGTGGTCTCCGCGCAGCACGGCGCGTTCTTCCTGGCCATGCCGCTCGTCGACGGCAAGGACCTGGCCGCGGACGCGGCCGACGCGTACGAGCTGCGCATGCTGGGGTCCTACGGCTACTCCATGGGCTCCATGCCGACGTCGTTCCGGCCGGGTGAGGCCCTGATCGGCACCGCGGCCAAGGAGAAGCGCACCATCCTGGTGGAGAACGCGCCGAGCGGCTACCTGAAGATCTCCTCCGGACTCGGGGAGGCGCCGCCCGCGCAGGTCATCGTCCTTCCGGTGCTCTTCGAGGGGAAGGTGCTCGGCGTCATCGAGCTGGCGTCCTTCACCCCGTTCACACAGATCCAGAAGGACTTCCTCAACCAGATCGCCGAGATGATCGCGACGAGCGTCAACACCATCTCCGTCAACACCAAGACGGAGGTGCTGCTGAAGCAGTCGCAGGAGCTGACCGAGCAACTCAGGCTCAGGTCGGAGGAGTTGGAGCAGCGGCAGAAGGCCCTGCAGGCGTCCAACGCCGAACTGGAGGAGAAGGCCGAGCTGCTGGCCCAGCAGAACCGCGACATCGAGGTCAAGAACACCGAGATCGAGGAAGCCCGGCAGGTCCTGGAGGAGCGCGCCGAGCAGCTCGCGGTCTCCATGCGCTACAAGAGCGAGTTCCTGGCCAACATGTCGCACGAGCTGCGCACCCCGCTCAACTCGCTGCTGATCCTGGCCAAGCTGCTCGCCGACAACGCGGAGGGGAACCTCTCCCCGAAGCAGGTGGAGTTCGCCGAGACCATCCACGGCGCCGGCTCCGACCTGCTGCAGCTGATCAACGACATCCTCGACCTGTCGAAGGTCGAGGCGGGCAAGATGGACGTCTCCCCGACCCGCATCGCGCTGGTCCAGCTCGTCGACTACGTGGAGGCCACCTTCCGGCCGCTGACCGCGGAGAAGGGCCTCGACTTCTCCGTACGGGTCTCGCCGGAGCTTCCCGCCACGCTGCACACCGACGAACAGCGCCTGCTGCAGGTGCTGCGCAATCTGCTGTCCAACGCGGTCAAGTTCACGGACACCGGGGCCGTCGAGCTGGTCATCCGGCCCGCGGGCGGCGACGTCCCGATGGCGATCAGGGAGCAGCTGCTGGAGGCCGGTTCGCTGCGGGACCCGGACGGGGACCTGATCGCGTTCTCCGTGGCCGACACCGGCATCGGCATCGCGGCCAGCAAGATGCGGGTGATCTTCGAGGCGTTCAAGCAGGCCGACGGCACCACCAGCCGCAAGTACGGCGGCACGGGCCTGGGGCTGTCCATCTCGCGGGAGATCGCGCGGCTGCTCGGCGGCGAGATCCACGCGCAGAGCGAGCCCGGGCGCGGCTCGACGTTCACCCTGTACCTGCCGCTGCACCCGAGCGAACTGCCGCCGCAGGGCTACGCGCAGCTCGCGCCCCCCATGGAGGCCGAGGAACTGCTGGCGTCCGAGGCGGAGCTGTCCGCGCCGGACATCGAGACCCCGGCGGAGGTGAAGTCGTACCACGAGACCCAGAACGGGCCCGCGGCGCTCTTCAGGCGCCGCCGCAGGGCGGCCTCCGCGGGCGCCCACCGGGGCACCGGCACGGGCACCGGAGCGGTCCAGGAGCAGTGGCCCGGCGAGCAGCAGCAGGCGGCCCGGCCGCGGCAGGGCGCCCGGTTCGACAGCGAGAAGGTGCTGATCGTCGACGACGACATCCGCAACGTCTTCGCGCTCACCAGCGTCCTTGAACAGCACGGCCTGTCGGTGCTGTACGCCGAGAACGGGCGTGAGGGCATCGAGGTCCTGGAGCAGCACGACGACGTCGCGGTCGTCCTGATGGACATCATGATGCCGGAGATGGACGGGTACGCGACGACCACGGCGATCCGGCGGATGCCGCAGTTCGCCGGGCTGCCGATCATCGCGCTCACGGCGAAGGCGATGAAGGGCGACCGGGAGAAGGCCATCGAGTCGGGCGCCTCCGACTACGTGACCAAGCCGGTCGACCCCGACCATCTGCTGTCCGTGATGGAAAAGTGGATGCGTGAGCAGTGACGGGGGCCCCTAATGTTCATGTGGAGTGCCTGACGGAGCGTGGTGGGAGCCGTGTAGAAGTGCGGTGTGCGGGGAACCTTCTGGTCTCCCGTCGCGTTTCTGCTATGTGCACAGTGACATCGCGGTGACAGGGTGTGGCGACAGGCGGGGTACGGCTACGATGACCGGCACAAGGACGGGCGGCGCAAGGGAGTCGTCCCCTGGGGCGGCGCCGGGTGGCGTCATCCAGAGTCCTGCGGACAGGGGAGGCCCCAAGCCGGGGCGAGGAGGGCGGGCCATGGTGCAGAAGGCCAAGATCCTCCTGGTCGATGACCGGCCGGAGAATCTGCTGGCGCTGGAGGCCATCCTCTCCGCGCTCGATCAGACGCTGGTCAGGGCATCGTCCGGGGAGGAAGCACTCAAGGCGCTGCTGACGGACGACTTCGCGGTCATTCTGCTGGACGTCCAGATGCCGGGTATGGATGGCTTCGAGACCGCCGCGCACATCAAGCGCCGGGAGCGGACCCGTGACATTCCGATCATCTTCCTGACCGCCATCAACCACGGCCCGCACCACACCTTCCGGGGATACGCGGCGGGCGCGGTGGACTACATCTCCAAGCCCTTCGACCCGTGGGTGCTGCGCGCCAAGGTCTCGGTGTTCGTCGAGCTCTACATGAAGAACTGCCAGCTGCGCGAGCAGGCGGCGCTGCTCCGGCTGCAGTTGGAGGGCGGCAAGTCCGCGGGCGGCGAGAACAAGGAGGCGGCCGGGCTCCTGGCCGAGCTCTCCGCGCGGCTCGCGGCGGTCGAGGAGCAGGCCGAGGCGCTGTCCAAGCAGCTCGACGACGACTCGGCGGACGCTGCGGCGGTGGCCACCGCGGCCCATCTCGAACGCAAACTGACGGGGCTGCGCAGGGCGCTGGACGCCCTGGAGCCGGGCGCGGGCAGCGGGACACCGCCGGTGGCGTCGCAGAACTGACGCGTCGCCGGGTCCAGCGGGCGCACGGCCCTGCCGTCTGTCGGCCCGTCGGCCGGGCGTGGCACCTTGGTTGATCCCGCGTCAGTTTCGTGCCTCCTATAAGGCGACACGAACGGGTGAAACAGTGGGCACGCGTGTCCACCGTCGTCTCCACCGGTAACCTCACACTCATGGCCCCACGTCCCGCAGCCAAGAAGTCGCCGGCGAAGAAGGCGGCCGCTCCGCAGAAGGCTCCGGCGAGGAAGGCCCCCGCGAAGAAGGCCGCCGCGAAGAAGGCGCCCGCCAGGAAGGCCGCGGCGAAGAAGCCGGCCCCCGCGCCGGCGCCCAACCCGACCGCGGGCGTGTACAGACTCGTGCGCGCCCTGTGGCTCGGCGTCGCGCACGCCGTCGGAGCCATGCTGCGCGGTGTAGGGCGGGGCGCGAAGGGACTCGACCCGGCGCACCGCAAGGACGGGCTCGCGCTCCTGCTGCTCGGTCTGTCGCTGGTCGTCGCCGCGGGCACCTGGGCCGATCTGCGCGGCCCTGTCGGAGACCTCGTCGAGATGCTGGTGACGGGCGCCTTCGGCCGCCTGGACCTGCTCGTGCCGATCCTGCTCGGCGCGATCGCCGTGCGCCTCATCCTGCATCCGGAGCGGCCCGACGCCAACGGGCGCATCGTCATCGGGCTGTCCGCTCTGGTCATCGGCGTGCTCGGCCAGGTGCACATCGCCTGCGGCGGCCCGGCGCGCAGCGACGGCATGCAGGCGATAAGGGACGCCGGCGGGCTCATCGGCTGGGGCGCGGCCACCCCGCTGACGTACACCATGGGGGCCGTCCTCGCCGTACCGCTGCTCGCGCTGCTCACGTTCTTCGGCCTGCTCGTGGTCACCGCCACGCCCGTCACCGCCATCCCGCAGCGGCTGCGGCTGCTCGGCGTGAAGCTCGGGATCCTGCACGACACCGAGGACGACCTGCACACCGGGGACGACGAACGCTACGAGGAGCAGTGGCGCGAGGCGCTGCCCCGCTCGCGGCGGCGCGGTCCCGCCCCCGACGCGTACGACCCGGACGGAGCCGAGCGGGAGGCCCTGTCCAGGCGCCGGAACCGTCCGCGGCGCCCCGCCGCGCAGCAGCCGGCCCTGGGCCGGCGGATGGACGCCGTGGATGTCGCGGCCGCCGCCGCTGCCGCCCTCGACGGCGCCGTTCTGCACGGCATGCCGCCGTCCCCGATCGTCGCCGACCTCACCCAGGGCGTCAGCGTGGGCGACCGCGTGGAGACGACGCCCACGCCCGTGCCGGCCGCGCGTCCCCAGCCGGAGAAGCTCCCGGCCGTGTCCGCGGTGCCCGACCTGACCAAGGACGCCCCGCAGGAGCCCCGCGCCCTTCCGCCGCGCGCCGAGCAGCTCCAGCTCTCCGGTGACATCACCTACGCGCTGCCGTCCCTTGACCTGCTGGAGCGCGGCGGGCCGGGCAAGGCGCGCAGCGCCGCCAACGACGCCGTCGTCGCCTCGCTCACGAACGTCTTCACCGAGTTCAAGGTCGACGCGGCCGTCACCGGCTTCACCCGGGGCCCCACGGTCACCCGCTACGAGGTGGAGCTGGGCCCCGCCGTCAAGGTCGAGCGGATCACCGCCCTCACCAAGAACATCGCGTACGCCGTCGCCAGCCCCGATGTCCGGATCATCAGCCCGATCCCCGGAAAGTCCGCGGTCGGCATCGAGATCCCGAACACCGACCGCGAGATGGTCAACCTCGGTGATGTGCTCCGCCTGGCGGAGGCCGCCGAGGACGACCACCCGATGCTGGTCGCGCTCGGCAAGGACGTCGAGGGCGGCTACGTGATGGCGAACATCGCGAAGATGCCGCACGTGCTCGTCGCCGGCGCCACCGGCTCCGGCAAGTCGTCCTGCATCAACTGCCTGATCACCTCCGTCATGATCCGGGCGACCCCGGAGGACGTGCGCATGGTCCTCGTCGACCCCAAGCGCGTCGAGCTGACCGCGTACGAGGGCATCCCGCATCTGATCACGCCGATCATCACCAACCCGAAAAGGGCCGCCGAGGCGCTGCAGTGGGTCGTACGGGAGATGGACCTGCGGTACGACGACCTGGCGGCGTACGGCTTCCGGCACATCGACGACTTCAACGAGGCCATCAGGAACGGCAAGGCCAAGCCGCCCGAGGGCAGTGAGCGCGAGCTGCAGCCGTACCCGTACCTGCTGGTGATCGTCGACGAGCTGGCCGACCTGATGATGGTCGCGCCGCGCGACGTCGAGGACGCGATCGTGCGCATCACGCAGCTCGCGCGGGCGGCCGGCATCCACCTGGTGCTCGCCACGCAGCGGCCGTCCGTGGACGTCGTCACCGGCCTGATCAAGGCGAACGTCCCCTCCCGCCTCGCCTTCGCCACCTCGTCCCTGGCCGACTCGCGCGTCATCCTCGACCAGCCCGGTGCCGAGAAGCTGATCGGCAAGGGCGACGGGCTCTTCCTGCCGATGGGCGCGAACAAACCGGTGCGCCTGCAGGGCGCGTTCGTCACCGAGGACGAGATCGCGGCCGTCGTCCGGCACTGCAAGGACCAGATGGCGCCGGTCTTCCGCGACGACGTCACCGTCGGCTCCAAGCAGAAGAAGGAGATCGACGAGGACATCGGCGACGACCTCGACCTGCTGTGCCAGGCGGCCGAACTGGTCGTCTCCACGCAGTTCGGCTCCACCTCCATGCTCCAGCGGAAACTGCGCGTCGGGTTCGCCAAGGCCGGTCGGCTGATGGACCTCATGGAGTCGCGGAACATCGTCGGCCCCAGCGAGGGCTCCAAGGCACGTGACGTCCTGGTGAAGCCCGACGAACTGGACGGCGTGCTCGCCGTGATCCGCGGAGAGCCCGGGCCGTAGCGGGATCCGTACGGCCGCGCACCGCCGTACGGGTGGGCGGCTGGGCCGTCCGGGTGCGGCCGTACGGAGTCCGCGCCGCACCCGGACGCCCGACCGTGACCCACTCGTAAGTGATCCGTGAGCAACCGTTTCCCTTTGTCGCACGTCAAGTTGGGGGAAGGATCAGATATATGTCTTAGCATCAGGATGACCGGCCATTCTGATGGCGTACAAAGTCCTACCGCCGGGTTGCCCCACCCTTTCGTACCACCCCTAGACTGAACTTCCAGCACAGGTGGCTACACGCTCGAAAGGCGCCCCCCGTGTCCATCGGCAACTCCCCTGACGGCAACTCCCCTGAGGACGCACGTCCGTTCGAAGAACACCGTGAAGGCGCCGGTTCGTCGGACCGGCCCTCCATCGGCCGCGCTCTGCAACAGGCGCGCATCGCGGCCGGGCTGACCGTCGACGACGTCAGCAACGCCACCCGGGTCCGTATCGCCATCGTGCACGCGATCGAACACGACGACTTCGCCCCCTGCGGCGGTGACGTCTACGCCCGCGGCCACCTCCGCACGCTCGCGCGGGCGGTGCACCTCGATCCGGCCCCGCTGCTGGAGCAGTACGCCGCCGAGCACGGCGGACGGCTCGCCCCGACCCCGACGACCCCGATCTTCGAGGCGGAACGCATCCGCCCCGAGCGCCGCGGGCCCAACTGGACCGCGGCCATGGTCGCGGCGATCGTCGTGGTCATCGGCTTCGTCGGGTTCACCCTGATCGACGGGGGCGGCAGCGGGGACGGCACGAAGACACAGGTCGCCAAGGGCTCCACACCGAGCGCCGGCAAGTCCGCCTCGCCCTCGCCCAAGGGCAGCAAGCCCGCCGGCCAGAAGCCCGAGCCGTCCGACAGCGCAATCGCGGCCGCGCCCCGGGACAAGGTCACCGTCCAGGTGAGCGCCGCCGACGGCCGCAGCTGGATCTCCGCCAAGGACCACAACGGCCGGACCCTCTTCGACGGACTGCTCAAGCAGGGCGACTCGCAGACCTTCCAGGACAAGGAGAAGATCGACCTCGTCCTCGGCGACGCGGGCGCCATCGAGCTGTACGTCAACGGGAAGAAGATCCAGGACGACTTCCAGCCCGGTCAGGTCGAGCGCCTGACCTACACGAAGGGCGACCCCGTCTCCGGCTGACGGACGCCCGCGGCACCCGCAGGTGCCCAGGCGGTACTCAAGGAGCAGGGACACACGGGGTTGGCCAAGATCGGCCAACCCCGTCGACGTGGGCCGTCAGCGGGACGAAGTAGTCTTGAGCCCATGCCTGAACGCCGTACCGTCGCACTCGTCACCCTTGGCTGCGCCCGTAACGAGGTGGACTCGGAGGAGCTCGCGGGCCGTCTGGAGGCGGACGGCTGGCAGCTCGTGGAGGACGCCGCGGAGGCGGACGTCGCCGTCGTGAACACGTGCGGCTTCGTCGAGGCCGCGAAGAAGGACTCGGTCGACGCCCTGCTGGAGGCCAACGACCTCAAGGACCACGGCAGAACCCAGGCCGTCGTGGCGGTGGGCTGCATGGCCGAGCGGTACGGCAAGGAGCTCGCCGAGGCCCTGCCGGAGGCGGACGGCGTGCTCGGCTTCGACGACTACGCGGACATCTCCGACCGCCTCCGGACCATCCTGTCCGGCGGCATCCACGCCTCCCACACCCCGCGCGACCGGCGCAAGCTGCTGCCGGTCAGCCCGGTGGAGCGGCAGTCCGTCTCCGGTGTGGCCCTCCCGGGGCACGGCACGCCCTCCGACCTGCCGGAAGGCGTGGCTCCGCAGTCCGGCCCCCGTGCGCCCCTGCGCCGCCGGCTCGACGGTTCACCCGTCGCCTCGGTGAAGCTCGCCTCCGGCTGCGACCGGCGCTGCTCCTTCTGCGCCATCCCGTCCTTCCGCGGTTCCTTCGTCTCGCGCCGCCCGAGCGACGTGCTGAACGAGACGCGGTGGCTGGCCGAGCAGGGCGTCAAGGAGATCATGCTGGTCTCCGAGAACAACACCTCCTACGGCAAGGACCTGGGTGACATCCGCCTCCTGGAGTCACTGCTGCCCGACCTGTGCGAGGTGGACGGGATCGAGCGCGTCCGTGTCAGCTATCTGCAGCCCGCCGAGATGCGCCCCGGGCTCGTCGACGTGCTGACCTCCACCCCGAAGGTGGCGCCCTACTTCGACCTGTCCTTCCAGCACTCCGCGCCCGGCGTGCTGCGCGCGATGCGGCGCTTCGGCGACACCGTCCGCTTCCTGGAGCTGCTGGACACCATCCGCGGCAGGGTCCCGCAGGCCGGGGTGCGCTCCAACTTCATCGTGGGCTTCCCCGGCGAGAGCGAGGCCGACCTGGCCGAACTGGAGCGCTTCCTGAACGGTGCCCGGCTGGACGCGATCGGTGTCTTCGGCTACTCCGACGAGGAGGGGACGGAAGCGGCGACGTACGACGGCAAGCTCGACGAGGACGCCGTCGCCGAGCGGCTGGCCCGCGTCTCCCGGCTCGCCGAGCAACTGGTGTCGCAGCGCGCCGAGGAGCGCGTCGGCGAGACCGTGCACGTGCTCGTGGAGTCCCTGGACGAGGAGGAGGGCGCCTGCGGCCGCGCCGCCCACCAGGCGCCCGAGACGGACGGCCAGGTGCTGTTCACCATGGCGGAAGGTCTCGCCGTCGGCCGTATGGTCGAGGCGAAGGTGGTCGGTACGGAGGGTGTCGACCTGGTGGCCGAGCCCCTCGCGGGTTCAGCCGGGTGTGCTGAGGAGGCGGGCAGATGACCGGAATCCCGGCATCCGCGGCGGGCGGCTCCTCCTCCGGTGCGCGGGGAGCGGCGTCCGCGGCGGGCGCCGCGGCCCAGGGCGAGGCCGCCCAGAGCGGCTCCGGCGTCGCGGACGCGGCCCGGGCCGAGCAGGGCGCGCGGTCGGTGCGGGGCGGCAAGCTGACGGCCGCCGCGGTCAACCAGGCCAGCGTCTGGAACGTGGCCAACCTCCTGACGATGCTCCGCCTGCTCCTTGTGCCGGGCTTCGTCGCACTGATGCTGGCGGGGGGCGGATACGACCCGGCGTGGCGCGCGCTCGCCTGGGCGGCCTTCGCCATCGCCATGATCACCGACCTGTTCGACGGACATCTGGCCCGCACGTACAACCTCGTCACGGACTTCGGGAAGATCGCCGACCCCATCGCCGACAAGGCGATCATGGGCGCGGCGCTGATCTGCCTGTCCGCGCTCGGTGACCTGCCCTGGTGGGTGACGGTGGTGATCCTGGGCCGGGAGCTGGGCATCACCCTGCTGCGCTTCCTGGTGATCCGTTACGGCGTCATCCCGGCGAGCCGCGGCGGCAAGCTGAAGACGCTGACGCAGGGCGTGGCCGTCGGAATGTACGTCCTGGCGCTGACGGGGTGGCTTGCGACGCTGCGTTTCTGGGTGATGGGTGTGGCGATCGTCCTGACGGTCGTCAGCGGTCTCGACTATGTGAGACAGGCCATTGTGCTGCGCAGGCGCGGAATCGCCGAGCGCCGAGCCGCGGCGGAGGAGGCGGAAGGGTGAATCCCGTGGCCGCCGACGTGCTGCGACTACTCACGGTGAGGGGCGAGACGCTCGCCGTCGCCGAGTCGCTGACCGGTGGCCTGGTGGCCGCGGAGATCACGGCGGTGCCCGGCGCCTCCAAGGTCTTCCGTGGTTCCGTCACCGCGTACGCCACAGATCTGAAGCGGGACGTGCTGGGTGTCGACGGCGCTCTGCTGGCCGCGCGCGGAGCGGTGGATCCGCAGGTCGCGGCCCAGATGGCGGCCGGTGTGCGCACGGCGCTCGGCGCGGACTGGGGCCTCGCGACGACCGGCGTGGCCGGGCCCGAACCGCAGGACGGGCAGCCGGTCGGCACGGTCTTCGTGGCCGTCGACGGGCCGTTCGAAGAGGTTTCCGGCGAACACGCTGGCGGAAAAGTGGCCTCGTTGCGGTTGAACGGCGACCGTGCGGAAATCCGTATGGAGAGTGTACGGAGCGTACTCACACTGCTCCTGAAAGAGCTTACGGGCGAACAGGCCGGGAATGAGCGGGCACAGGATACGGAACAGAACGGGGGGACTTGATGTTTGCAGCCCTTAGTGAACACAACAGCGCTCCCCGCACGGCCGCGGCGCAAGGCGGTACGGTGGGGCGTGAAGGATGCGGTTTCGCGGTCCGAGGAGGGAGCCACCGATGATTCTGCTCCGTCGCCTGCTGGGTGACGTGCTGCGTCGGCAGCGCCAGCGCCAGGGCCGTACTCTGCGCGAAGTCTCCTCGACCGCCCGGGTTTCGCTCGGCTATCTCTCCGAGGTGGAGCGGGGGCAGAAGGAGGCGTCCTCCGAGCTGCTCTCCGCGATCTGCGACGCGCTGGACGTACGGATGTCCGAGCTCATGCGGGAAGTGAGCGACGAGCTCGCGCTCGCCGAGCTGGCGCAGTCTGCGGCGGCCACCGAGCCGGTGCCCGCACCGGTGCGTCGTCCCATGCTCAATTCCGTGTCCGTCACCGGTGTCCCACCGGAGCGGGTCACGATCAAGGCGCCCACCGAGGCAGTGGACGTGGTCGCCGCCTGATCCTCGCACACGTGGGCGGGTGAGGCGGTGACATGTGCGAGAGCCCCGGCCGGGGCCACTCCGGGAAGGCCCGGAGCGGCGCGGCCGGGGCTCTCGCGTGTCCGGGGGCGGCCGGCGCCCCGGCCCCGCGAGCGGCGGGCGCCCGGGGGGCCTCTGCCGCGCCGTCGCCCGTTTGCCGCGCCCATCCGGGGCCGTCATGGTGGAAGGGCGGGGGCTCGGGGCCGTACGAGGATCGCGGAGGAGCCGATGTACGTCGTGAAGAGCCCGCTGGCCGACACGGATCTCAAGACGGTCTCCGAGGCGCTGCAGGGCGCCCTGCTGGACCTGGTGGACCTCTCCCTCGTGGCGAAGCAGGTGCACTGGAACGTCATCGGGCCCCGCTTCCGCTCCATCCACCTGCAGCTCGACGAGGTCGTCGACACCGCGCGCCGGCACTCCGACACGGTGGCGGAACGGGCCTCGGCGCTGGGTGTCCCGCCTGACGCGCGCGCCGCGACCGTGGCCCAGGGCAGCGGCATAGGCTCCGTGCCCCAGGGATGGGTCAAGGACACGGACGCGGTGGGCACGCTGGTGTCGGCGCTCGGCTCGGTGATCGCGCGCATGCGGGAGCGGGTGGTGGCGACCGCCGAGGCGGATCCGGTGAGCCAGGACATCTTCCTGGGGATCACCGCGGACCTGGAGAAGCACCACTGGATGTTCCAGGCGGAGAACGGCTGAGTGCACGGCGCCATGAGGGGCTTCGGTGCGCCGGTGTCCGGGCGTGGCCGCAGGCAGGAGAGGGTGCGCGCGGGGTGCGCCGGGTACGGCGGACGCCGTGGGCATGCGCTGGTTCCGGTGCGCCTGTGTGCCGCTGGTGCGCCCTCCCTGGTGGTGACGGTGCGGTCTAGGGTCTGGTTCCTCGGGTTGGAGGTGACGGCCATGGCGGGGCGCACGGCGCGCTGGGGGATGGCGCTGGCGCTGGGAGCGCTGTGGTGGTGGGGGGTACTCCGGCTCGTGCTGGCACCCGATGCGGGGGTGCTGGAGGGGGCGGTCGCGACCGGGGGGTGGGGACTGAGCCTGTTGCCGGTGCACTGTGTGCCGAAGACCCGGGCCGTGGGGGCGGCCGGGTCGGACCGGTGGGGGCAGTCCTGGCGGCGGTGGCGGGCCGCGAGGGGGCGCGAGAGGGGCGCGCACCCGGGGTGAGGGGCTGACGGGGGGAAGCGGGCGGGGTCGGCGGGCACGGCGTCCCGGGGTGTTCAGGGGACTCCCGGGAGCGGTCGGACGGCCGCCCCGGCCGCGAGCGGCTCTGCGGGCGGCGCCGGATGCCGGCGCCGCACCACCTCGTGGTGGCCCTGGACGCCGTTCCCTCCGCGCCGGGCGGAGGGTTCACCAGGGCATCGCCACGCCGCCGTTCGGGCGGAGGATCTGGCCCGTGGTGAAGGACGCGGCGTCGGACGCCAGGTGCAGCACGGCATGGGCGACGTCCTCCGGTTCGCCGACCCGGCCCAGCGGTGACAGCCGGGCCATGAACGCCTCCGTCTGCGCCTGCCTCTGACCGTGGTGATCGGTCATCGGCGTCCGCGTCCAGCCGGGCGCCACCGCGTTGACCCGGATGCCGTGCGGTCCCACCTCGGTCGCCAGGGTCTTCGTCAGCTGGACCACGGCCGCCTTGGCCGCGCCGTAACAGAGCAGACCCGGACCACCGGTGTCGACGGCGCCGGACGCCATCGTGACGATGCTGCCGCGCGTACCGTCCTCGATCATGCGGCGGGCCGCCTCCTGGCAGGCGTGGAGGACTCCCTTGAAGTTGACGGCCAGCACGCGGTCCAGATCCTCGTCCCGCGTCTCCAGGACGGGGCTGCTGTGCATGATCCCGGCGACCGCCGCCATCGCGTCGAGGCGCTCGCAGGTCCCGACCGCCTGTCTGACCTGCGACCGGTCGGTCACGTCGAGGTGGTGGGTGTGCGCCAGGCCGCCCCGGTCCTTGATCAGGGTCGCCGTCGCGTGCAGGCCCTGCGCGTCGATGTCCGCGCAGTGCACGGTCGCGCCCGCCTCCGCGAGCAGCAGGGCCGAGGCGCGGCCGATGCCGCTGGCGGCACCGGTGACGAATGCGGTGCGTCCGGTGAGGTCGTACGCCGTGACGGGCATGACAGCGACGGTACGAGAGTTTCTGACGGGTCGTCAATTAGTTGCGCGGCGGCGGATACCGCGGTGGTCCGCCGTCCCCGGTGCCGGAGCCGGGCCGTGCTGGCAGGACGGGCACCAGTAGGTGGGGCGCTCGCGGGCGCCGTCGCCCTGGCCGGCGGCCCGGACCGGGGTGCCGCAGCGCAGACAGGGGCGGGGCGCGCGGCCGTACACGAAGAGGTTCTGCTCCCGCCGTCCCGTGGTGTTGCGGGCCGGGCGGTCGCGGTTCGCCTCCAGGAGCCGCCTGGCGAGAGCCGGGAGCCGGGCGGCGTGCTCGGCAGGGAGGGCGCCGACGGGCAGCCACGGGGTCACCCGCAGCAGAAAGCACAGCTCGCTCTTGTAGACATTGCCGATGCCCGCGAGGTTCCGCTGGTCGAGGAGGGCCTCACCGACGGGCCGGGCGAGGTCGCGCAACAGGTTCTCCAACGCCGTACCGGCGTCCCAGTCGGGGCCCAGCAGGTCGGGGCCGAGGTGGCCGACGGCGCGGTGCTCGTCGGCGGTGCGGAGCAGTTCCAGGACGGGCAGGCGGTAGCCGACGGCCGTGCGGTCGGCCGTGCCGAGGATCGCCCGGATCTGGTGGCCCGGACCGCCGCTCCACCGCTGACCCTCCGCGTAGATCTTCCACGCACCGTCCATCCTGAGGTGCGAGTGCAGCGTGAGTCCGCCCTCGACACGGGCGAGGAGGTGCTTGCCGCGCGGGGTGACGTCCAGGACGGTACGGCCGGTGAGATCGGCCGTGGCGTACTTCGGCACCCGGAGGTCGGAGCGGGTCAGCACCTTGCCAGCGAGTGCCCCGTGCAGACGCTTCGCGGCTTGGTGGACGGTGTCGCCTTCAGGCATGCGTCCAGGGTGACACGCCGGGCGCCGGGGCTCAGGCGCGTATGCGCAGACCCCGCGGGGTCGCGATGAAGCCCGCTCCTTCCAGGAGGACGCCGAACGGGGACGAGAGGGCGGAGGCGCCGTTGACGCGCTCCACCGTGATCGTGCCGAGGGAGCCGGCCCGGGCGGCGGCGCCGAGGGCGTCGGCGGCCGCGCGCAGGCGGGCGTCCTGGGCCGGCGCGGCCTGCTGGTCCAAGGGCCAGGCCAGCAGGGTCTTGCCGCCGCGCTCCATGTAGAGCGTCAGCTCTCCGTCGACCAGGACCACCAGGGAACCCGCCTTCCGCCCCGGCTTGTGCCCGGCACCCGTAGGCGGCTCGGGCCAGGGGAGCGCCGAGCCGTACGCGTTCGCCGGGTCGGCGGCCGCCAGGACCACGACCCGGGAGGGGCCGCCGGAGCGGGTCCGGTGCGGCGGGAGGGCCCCTCGGGACGAGGGCCCGGATCCTGGTTCCCGGACGGAGAAGCCCGAACCGGACCGCGGACCTCCGAAACCGGGGGCGGACAGCGTGTCCGGCAGGGCACGGCCCGAGTCGAAGGCATCGGCCGGGCCGGCGCCGAACAGGCCGTCCTCGTCCTGCGGGTCGTCGAACGCGGCATGCCCGGTGCCCGGGGCCCCGGTCGGTGCGTACGGGTGGGCCTGGTCCCCGGTGAAGGAATTCCCCGCGCCGGGCCCCGTACCCGCCCCCGCGCCCGGCAGCGGCTCGCCCCGTTCGCGCGCGTTCGCCACGGCGCGCAGCCTGTCCACCGCGCCGTCCATCGCGAACTGCGCCGCGCCCAGTCCCTCGACCACATAGCCGCGCCGGGCCTGACCGCTCTCCTCGAAGGCGGAGAGGATGCGGTACGTGGCCGAGAAACCGCCCTCCACGCCCTCCGTGGCCACCGCGCCACGCGTCACCACCCCGTGCCGGTCCAGCAGCGTCCGGGCCACGGCGTGGGCACGCACCGTGGGATCGCTCTCGCGGGCGGGGAGCAGCGACCAGCGGCCCGCCACGGTCGGAGGGCCCGTACGGGACTGGGGGCGGGCGGCGGACGTCAGGGAGCCGTACCGCCCGCGGGGGACGGCACGCTTGGCGCGGTGTGCCGTGGAACCGGCGGTGCGGCCCGAGCCGAGCAGCGAGCGCATCGGTGCGAGCGTGTCGTTCGTCAGCCGTCCCGACCAGGCGAGGTCCCAGACCGCGTCGGCCAGCTGGGAGTCGGTGGCGTCCGGGTGCGTCGTGGCGCGGACCTGGTCGGCGATCTGGCGGAAGAACAGTCCGTATCCCCCCGAGAGGGCGTCCAGGACCGACTGGTGGAGCGCCGTGGG
Organism: Streptomyces sp. PSU-S4-23; assembly: GCF_055632315.1. Classification (NCBI taxonomy): domain Bacteria; kingdom Bacillati; phylum Actinomycetota; class Actinomycetes; order Kitasatosporales; family Streptomycetaceae; genus Streptomyces; species Streptomyces sp. PSU-S4-23. The sequence goes on from NZ_JBVMUU010000002.1 coordinate 6,468,361, forward strand.
CTCCAAGGGGTGCGGCGCGGGCAGCAGCAGGGGGGCCGCGTCCGCCAGGTAGAGGGAGACCCAGCCGTCCTTGCCGGGGAGCGCGCCCGCGCCCGCCCACACCACCTCGCCGGCGGCCGTGAGCTCGTCCAGCATCGCGGGCGTGTAGTTCGAGACACGGGACGGCAGGACGAGCTTCTCCAGCGCGGACGCGGGCACGGACGCGCCCTGCAGCTGTTCGACGGCGCGCACCAGTCCGTCGACGCCCCTGAGCCCGTGACCGTTGCCGATGTGCTGCCACTGGGGGAGGAACTGCGCCAGCGCGGCCGGAGGAACCGGCTCCAGCTCGTGCCGCAGCGCTGCCAGCGACCGGCGGCGCAGTCTGCGCAGCACCCCCGCGTCGCACCACTCCTGGCCGATGCCCGCCGGATGGAACTCCCCCTGGACGATCCGCCCGGATGCCGCCAGCCGCTGCAGGGCGCCCTCGGTGACGGCCACGCCGAGCCCGAACCGCGCGGCCGCGGTCACCGACGTGAAGGGGCCGTGCGTGCGCGCGTACCGTGCGAGGAGGTCGCCCAGCGGGTCCTTGACCGGCTCGGTGAACGCCTCCGGGACGCCCACCGGCAGCGCCGTGCCGAGCGCGTCCCGCAGCCGCCCCGCGTCCTCGACCGCGGCCCAGTGGTCGGCACCCGCGACACGGACCCTGATCGCGCGGCGGGCGGCGGCCAGCTCCGGCGCCCAGTGCGGCTCGGCACCCCGCTCCGCCAGCTCGGCCCCGGTGAGCGGGCCCAGCAACCGCAGTACGTCCGCGACCCCCTCCACGTCCTTGACGCGCCGGTCCTCGGTGAGCCACTGCAGCTCCCGCTCCAGCTCGGTCAGGACCTCGGCGTCGAGCAGCTCGCGCAGTTCCGCCTGGCCCAGCAGCTCGGCCAGCAGCCGGGAGTCCAGGGACAACGCGGCGGCGCGCCGCTCGGCGAGCGGCGAGTCCCCCTCGTAGAGGAACTGCGCGACGTACCCGAACAGGAGCGAGCGGGCGAACGGGGAGGGCTCCGGGGTGGTGACCTCGACGAGCCGCACCGTCCGGGACTCGACGTCGCCCATCAGCTCGGTGAGCCCCGGGACGTCGAACACGTCCTGCAGACATTCCCGGACGGCCTCCAGGACGATCGGGAACGAGCCGAACTCGCTCGCCACCTGCAGCAGCTGCGCCGCGCGCTGGCGCTGCTGCCACAGCGGGGTGCGCTTGCCGGGGTTGCGGCGCGGCAGCAGCAGCGCGCGGGCCGCGCACTCACGGAACCGGGACGCGAACAGCGCCGAGCCGCCGACCTGGTCGGTGACGATCTGGCCGACCTCGCCCTTGTCGAAGACGACGTCCGCGGCGCCGACGGGCGGCTGCTCGGCGCCCGCCGCCGCACCCAGGAGGGCGCCCGCCGGCACCGGCTCCTGGTCGAGCAGGTCCAGGCCCATCAGATCGGCGTCCGGCAGGCGCAGCACGATGCCGTCGTCGGCATGCATGACCTGGGCGTCCATGCCGTACCGCTCCGCGAGCCGCGCGCCCAGCGCGAGCGCCCACGGGGCATGCACCTGGGCGCCGAACGGGGAATGCACCACGACCCGCCAGTCGCCCAGCTCGTCGCGGAAGCGCTCGACCACGATGGTGCGGTCGTCCGGGATGTGGCCGCACGCCTCGCGCTGCTCCTCCAGGTACGACAGCACGTTGTCCGCGGCCCAGGCGTCCAGCCCCGCGGCCAGCAGCCTCAGCCGCGCGTCCTGCCGGTCCAGCGAGCCCACCTCGCGCAGGAACGCGCCCACCGCGCGCCCCAGCTCCAGTGGGCGCCCCAGCTGGTCGCCCTTCCAGAAGGGCAGCCGGCCGGGCACGCCGGGCGCGGGGGAGACCAGGACACGGTCCCGTGTGATGTCCTCGATCCGCCAGGAGCTGGTGCCGAGCGTGAAGACGTCCCCGACCCGGGACTCGTACACCATCTCCTCGTCCAGCTCGCCGACCCGGCCGCCGCCCTTCTTCGGGTCGGCACCGGCGAGGAAGACCCCGAACAGCCCGCGGTCCGGGATCGTGCCCCCGGAGGTGACGGCGAGGCGCTGGGCGCCGGGCCGGCCGGTGATCGTGCCCGCGACCCGGTCCCACACCACGCGCGGACGCAGCTCCGCGAAGGCGTCGGAGGGATAGCGGCCGGCGAGCATGTCCAGCACCGCCGTGAACGCCGACTCCGGGAGCGAGGCGAAGGGCGCCGCCCGCCGGACCGTGGCCAGGAGTTCGTCGAACTGCCAGGTGTCGAGCGCCGTCATGGCGACGAGCTGCTGAGCCAGCACGTCCAGTGGGTTGGCCGGGACCCTCAGCGACTCGATGGCGCCCGTGCGCATCCGCTCGGTGACGACGGCGGCCTGCACGAGGTCGCCGCGGTACTTGGGGAAGACGACACCCGTGGAGACCGCTCCGACCTGATGTCCCGCGCGGCCCACGCGCTGCAGCCCGGAGGCCACGGACGGCGGCGACTCGACCTGGACGACGAGGTCCACCGCGCCCATGTCGATGCCCAGCTCGAGGCTGGAGGTGGCGACCACGGCGGGCAGCCGGCCCGCCTTGAGGTCCTCCTCCACGAGCGCGCGCTGCTCCTTGGAGACGGAACCGTGGTGGGCGCGGGCGAGCACCTGGGGCGCCCCCCGGGCCGCGCCCGAGCCGCCCATCAGCTCCGCGGGGGCGTGGTGCTCCTCCAGCGTCTCGCCGGTCGCCCTCTCGTAGGCGATCTCGTTGAGCCGGTTGCACAGCCGCTCCGCGAGACGGCGCGAGTTGGCGAACACGATGGTGGACCGGTGGGCCTGCACCAGGTCGGCGATCCGCTCCTCGACGTGGGGCCAGATGGACGGACGCTCCGTGCCCTCGGTGCCGTCGGCCACCGGGGAGCCGCCCAGTTCGCCGAGGTCCTCCACGGGGACGACGACGGAGAGGTCGAACTCCTTGCCGGACGGGGGCTGGACGATCTCCACCTTGCGGCGCGGGGAGAGGAAGCGGGCGACCTCGTCCACCGGGCGCACGGTGGCGGACAGGCCGATACGGCGGGCGGGCTGCGGCAGCAGCTCGTCCAGCCGCTCCAGGGTCAGCGCCAGATGCGCGCCCCGCTTGGTGCCGGCCACCGCGTGCACCTCGTCGAGGATCACCGTCTCCACGCCCGTCAGCGCGTCGCGCGTGGCGGACGTCAGCATCAGGAACAGCGATTCCGGGGTGGTGATGAGGATGTCCGGCGGGCGCGTCGCCAGGGCGCGGCGCTCGGCGGCCGGGGTGTCGCCGGAGCGGATGCCCACCTTCACCTCAGGCTCGGGCAGGCCGAGCCGGACCGACTCGTGGCGGATGCCGGTGAGCGGACTGCGCAGGTTCCGCTCGACGTCGACCGCGAGCGCCTTCAGCGGGGACACGTACAGGACGCGGCAGCGCTTCCTGGGGTCGGCCGGTGGCGGGGCCGACGCCAGCTGGTCGAGGGCGGCGAGGAACGCGGCCAGCGTCTTGCCCGACCCGGTCGGGGCGACCACCAGCACGTCCGAGCCCTCGGCGATGGCGCGCCACGCGCCGGCCTGGGCCGCGGTGGGCGCGGAGAACGCCCCCGTGAACCAGCCGCGGGTCGCGGGTGAGAAGCCGTCGAGGGCCCGGTGCGCGGAGCTGACCATGCGTCCATCCTGCACCCGCCCACTGACAATGCCCCCGACCTGCGCGGACGTCCCGCGAAGGTCGGGCGGGCGGGGCCGGGCCGCCCCGGGCTTCGGTCAGAATGGGGCCATGGCAGGTTCCGGGGAGCGGGCACGGCACTGGCGGTACGAGGAACTGCCCGGCGTCGATCTGCTGCGCGCCCGGTACATCCGCAAGACCTTTGTGCGGCACACCCACGAGAACTTCGTGATCGCGGCCATCGCCGACGGCGTCGAGATCTTCCACCACGGCGGCGCCGACCAGTACGCGGGCCCCGGAGCCCTGGCGCTGGTCAACCCCGACACCCCGCACACGGGCCGGGCCGGCGGACCCGAGGGCTGGCGGTACGGGGCCGTCTACCCCTCGCCGGAGCTGGTGGCCGAGATCGCCGCCGAGACCACGGCCATCCGCGGCACCCCCTCCTTCGCCGGACCCGTGTTCGAGGACCCGTACACCGTGGGACTGGTCCACGAGGTGCTCCGGGCCGCGGACGAGGGCAACGCGCTCGCCGCCGACACCGTGCTGCGGGTGGCCGTGACCCGGCTGCTGCGGCTCAACGGCACGCCGATGCCGCAGCGTGCCGTGCGCACCGCCGGTGCCCGCGTCGCCGCACGCGCGCGTGCCGTGCTCGAGGGGAGCATGGCCTGCCCTCCGACACTGGAACGGCTCGCCGCCGAGCTCGGCACCAGCCCCTTCGCCCTGCTGCGGGCCTTCCGCGAGGCCTACGGCATGCCGCCGCACACCTGGCTGACCGACGCCCGCGTCCGCCGGGCCCGGCGCCTCCTGGACGCCGGCACCGCACCCGCCGAGGCGGCCGTCGCGGTCGGTTTCACCGACCAGCCGCACCTCAACCGCCACTTCACCCGCATCGTGGGCGTGCCTCCGGGGGCGTACCGGCGCGAGCGACTGGGCGATGGTGCGCGCGCCCCGCGGCGCAAGAACGTACAAGACGCGCGGGGGCGGACGCCCGTACCGTCCGGGGCGTGGCAGAACAGACCGCTCTCACAGACATACGCGGGGACGGCGGCGGAAAGCCGGACGCCGCCGTCGTCCGGGACGCCCTCGGAGTCGGGGTCGCCGTAGGGCTGTCCGGCATCGCCTTCGGGGTGACCTCGGCCGGCAGCGGGCTCACGCTCCTGCAGACCTGCGCGCTCAGCCTCCTGGTGTTCACCGGCGCCTCACAGTTCGCCCTCGTGGGCGCCCTCGCGGCCGGAGGCAATCCGTTCACCGCGGCCGCGGGCGCCTTCTTCCTGGGCGTGCGGAACGCGTTCTACGGGCTGCGTCTGTCGCAGGTGCTGGCCCTCCCGCGTGCGGTACGGCCCCTGGCCGCGCAGTGGGTCATCGACGAGACCGCCGCCGTCGCGCTCGCCCAGCCCACGCGGCGCAGCGTCCGCATCGGCTTCACCGTCACCGGACTCGCCCTCTACGTGCTGTGGAACCTGACCACGCTCCTGGGGGCCGTCGGCGCGCAGGCCGCCGGAGACACCGACGCCTGGGGTCTGGACGCCGCCGGTCCCGCGGTCTTCCTGGCGCTGCTCGCGCCGATGCTGAAGACGGCCACGGAGCGGGCCGCGGCGGGCGGCGCCGTGGTGCTGGGGCTCGGCCTGCTGCCGGTCCTGCCGGCCGGAGTGCCCGTCCTGGCGGCGGCGCTGGCGGCTCCGGCCGTGCTCTGGGCGGAGGGCCGGCGCAGGGGAGCGGCCGGCCGGGGCCACGGCACGGGCACGACCGCCGGTGACGCCCGGGGGGAGGACCGTTGACCACGGGGGCAGGAACGTTGGGCATCTGGATCGCGATCAGCGTCACCGCGGCCGGCTGCTACGCGGTCAAGCTCATCGGCCTGCTGGTGCCCGCCCGGGTCCTGGAGCGGGCGCGCGTGCAGCGGCTCGCGGCGCTGCTGCCGGTGGCCCTCCTGGCCGCCCTCACGGCCCAGCAGACCTTCGCCGACGGCCGCGCCCTGGTGCTGGACGCCAGGGCCGCTGGACTCGCCGCGGCCACCGTCGCGCTGGTCCTGCGCGCTCCCTTCCTGCTCGTCGTCGCCGCGGCCGTGGTGGTGACGGCGGGGGTGCGCGCGACGGCGGGCTGAGTCCCGGGCCGGCCGGTACCGCGCACCGGGGGAGCGGGCCGGGTGCCGGCCGGCCCGGGACCGCCGGTGCGTGCGGGCGTGCGGGCGTGCGGGTCAGCCGACGGCCCTTCCGTACGCCCGGAGCGTGCGCAGCGCCTCGATGGTCACGATGGGGCGGCACTCCAGGGCCGTGCCCGGGGCCCACTGGCGCCAGCCGATGGGCCAGCCCCCGTCCTCGCGCTGCTCGGCCGTGAGGAAGTCCAGGGCGCGCGCCATCTCCTCGTCGGTGAACCACGCGCGCGCGAGGGAGCCGGGGGTGGGCGCGAAGTGGTGGGGGAAGTGGTGCTCGCCCGGCGCGTATCCGGGTGCGACCGGAAACGCGTCGAGGCGCTCCGGATCCAGGACCGCGAGCCGCTGTTCGCGCACCAGGCGGCCGAGCCGGGCGGCGGCCGCCTCCGCGCGGGGACGGTCGGGCGCCGAGTCCAGGAACGCCACGGCCGCCTCGATCTCGTACGGATGCGACGTCTCCAGGGACTCGACCGTCTGCCAGCAGAAGTCCGTGGCCCGGAACAGCCAGGCGTGCCACACCTCGTTGCGGTGCAGCAGACCCACCACGGGCCCGGTCGCGAGGAGGTCGCTCGGCGGATCGTCGACGATCGGCACGAAGGGGGCCGCCGGGTAGCCGCGCTGGGCGGGACGGATCGTCGGCAGGGCGCCGTCCGGCAGCGACACGGCGGTCAGATAGCGGCACACGCGTTCCACCCGCTGCCCGCCGCAGCGCCCGATCGAGTCCAGGACACGCAGTGCGTGCGCGGTGTGCAGGGGCTGGCTGACCGGTCCGCGCAGGTCGGGTTCGAGGGCGTGACCGTACCCCTCGTCCTCGGTGCGGTAGGCGGCCAGCGCGGTCTCGACGGGGTCGGCGCCGCCACCCAGGAAGTGGTATGCGAAGCGGTGCTGTTCGAGCACGCGTGCGGTGAGCCAGACGAACTGCTCGGCGCGGGAGAGCGGGGAGAGCGGGGAGCGCGCGGGGGGCGCGACGGGGGGTGGGGAAGCTCCGGATTCGGCCATGGGTCAGACCGTAGGACGAAAAGGGCTCCCGGCAAGTGGTCCCGCCTCCGGCCCACCCTCAGGGGCGGGATACTGGGGTCATGCGGTTGACGGTCTTCTGGCAGCGGATGGCGGATCACTTCGGTGAGGCGTACGCCGAAACCTTCGCGCGCGATCACGTGATGTCGGAGCTCGGCGGGCGCACGGTGCGCGAGGCGCTGGACGCCGGCTGGGAGGCCAAGGACGTGTGGCGCGCGGTGTGCACGGCCGTGGACGTTCCGCGGGAGAAGCGCTGAAAGGCCGAGAGGATCCCCAGGCGCTCCGCGGATCCGGCGACGTGGGTGAGACTTGCCCCGTGGCCCCGACAGACGAGACCTCGCAGGTCCCCCGGCAGGAACCGCCGCCCGGCACGGCACCGCACACCCGCCCTCCGGCCGACGAGCGCGCGGTGCCGGGCGCCCGCATGCCGCGCTGGCTGCCGCGCGCCATGGTGCTGGCCCTCGCCCTCATCGCCGCGTTCCAGCTGGGCAGCTGGGCGTTCCACCAGCTCACCGGCCTGTTGATCAACGTGCTCATCGCGTTCTTCCTGGCCCTGGCCATCGAGCCCGCGGTGAGCCGGATGGCCGCCCACGGCATGCGCCGCGGGCTGGCCACCTTCCTGGTCTTCCTCGGCCTGATGGTCGTCGCCGCCGGGTTCGTCACGCTGCTCAGCTCGATGCTCGCGGGCCAGATCATCAAGATGGCCGAGGGCTTCCCGGACTACCTCGACTCCGTCATCAGCTGGATCAACACGACGTTCCACACCGACCTCAGGCGGGTGGACGTGCAGGACAGCCTGATCCACTCCGCCTGGCTCAAGAAGTACGTCCAGAACAGCGCCACCGGGGTCCTGGACGTCTCCGCGCAGGTGCTGGGCGGCCTCTTCCGGCTGCTGACGGTCGCGCTGTTCTCGTTCTACTTCGCCGCCGACGGGCCGCGGCTGCGGCGGGCGCTGTGCTCCGTGCTGCCGCCCGCACGCCAGGCCGAGGTGCTGCGCGCGTGGGAGATCGCCGTCGACAAGACGGGCGGCTACCTCTACTCGCGCGGCCTGATGGCGCTGGTCTCCGGCGTGGCGCACTACGTCCTGCTGGCGTCGCTGGACATCCCGTACGCGCCCGTGCTCGCCGTCTGGGTCGGTCTGGTCTCGCAGTTCATCCCCACCATCGGCACCTACCTCGCGGGCGCGCTGCCGATGCTGATCGCCTTCACCGTGGAGCCCTGGTACGCGGTGTGGGTGCTCGTCTTCGTGGTGGTCTACCAGCAGTTCGAGAACTACATGCTGCAGCCCAAGCTGACCGCGAGGTCCGTGGACATCCATCCCGCGGTCGCTTTCGGGTCGGTCGTCGCGGGCACCGCGCTTCTCGGCGCGGTCGGCGCGCTGATCGCGATCCCCGCGGTCGCCACCCTGCAGGCGTTCCTGGGGGCGTACGTGAAGCGGTACGACGTCACGGACGACCCCCGTGTCCACGGGCACCGGACGGGCGCCCCCGGCGGGCTCACCGCGCGCCTGCGACGGCTGTTCCCCGGATGAGGGAGGCGCCCGCAGGACTCACCAGGTGAGGGCCGCCCGGATCGCGGCGCCGGCCACGGCGGCCGCGTAGCAGCCGACCGCCCCGTACACGATCCGCTGCTTCGCGACGTCGCTCCAGGAAGTGCGCGACAGCAGCCAGGCCAGGGCGGGCAGCACCAGCACGGCGTGCAGACTCACCCCGTGCAGCGGCTTGAGCGGCGCCGTGGAGTGGTACGCCGCCTGCTGGTGCCCGGCGCGCGAGAGCAGGACCCCGCGCGCGATCATCGCGGCCCCCGACAGCAGCCCGACGGCCAGGATCGCGAACCCGGAGCGCAGCGCGGGCGCCATGCCCGGGGGCCCATCGGGCCGGTGCCGGAAGGCGGCGGCGGTGAACACCGAGAGCACGACGACCAGGACACCGCCGCCCAGCGCGAGCGTCGTCGCGACCGCGGCGTCGAACGGCGTCCCCCTGTTGAGGTGCGAGGGCACGTGGCGCCACGCCTGGAGGGTGATCCCGGCCACCTCCACGACGCAGTCAGCGGCGAACACGACGAGCAGGACGGTCCGTGGCCGCGCGCCGATGCGCAGGTACGACGTCACCCAGGCGACCGCGCTCAGCGTCAGCCCGAAGGAGAGCCCGAAGGTGACGGGCTTGCGCCAGGAGACCGGGCCGTCCCAGGGGCCGCCGTCGACGAAGAAGACCACCAGATGCAGCAGTCCGGACAGCACCAGGAGGGCGCCGGTCGTGTGGCAGAGCCGCTCGGCGGCGCGCACCCGGGGCCCGGCCGCCGGCGTGGGCGAGGGCCGTTGTGGGGCGACGGAGGTGAGGGATCCGTCCATCAGGTCCGTGCCCCATGCCGCAGCAGGGCCGCTCCCGCGGCGACGATCAGCCCGGACGGGGCGGCGAGCCGGGCGACGGCCGGGGCGACGAGCCGGGCGTCACCCGACGAGAGCGTCCGGTGGTTCGCGCGCACGCCGGGCGGGCCGGCCGCCACGGGCGGGATGACGGTGCCGGGCGGTACGGGCGGTACCGGCGGGTGGTCGCAGCCGGCGGGGGCGGCTGCGCGGCCGCCCCGGGCGATCCTCTCGTTGTCCATGGGGTCAAGCCTGGCGGGAGCGGTCCGTGCCGTCGTCCTCCGGCCGAAGACACCGCTCGTACGCCGGGGGGAGCAGTGCGTCGCGCGGGCCGCCGCCAGATCCCGAAGGCAGCGAACGCGGTCTCGGCGGTACCCGTGATGCGCTTGACACATAAATCGAACATCCATTCTTATGGAAGCTCCGGCGAGGCCAACGGCGGGGATTTCGTTCCGTTTTCGCGGAGAAGTGCCCGAGTTATCCACAGGCCGGACGGGCGTCGGGGCGCAATGTCAGTGGCAGGCGTTAGCGTCTTTGACGTGAAGCGATCGACTCAAGCAAACCGGGTGGAACCCATGGCAGGAACCGACCGCGAGAAGGCGCTCGACGCCGCGCTCGCGCAGATTGAACGACAGTTCGGCAAGGGCGCGGTCATGCGCATGGGCGAGCGGTCGAAGGAGCCCATCGAGGTCATCCCGACCGGGTCGACCGCGCTCGACGTGGCCCTCGGTGTCGGTGGTCTGCCGCGCGGCCGTGTCGTGGAGATCTACGGCCCGGAGTCCTCCGGCAAGACGACCCTGACCCTGCACGCCGTGGCCAACGCGCAGAAGGCCGGCGGCCAGGTGGCCTTCGTGGACGCCGAGCACGCCCTCGACCCCGAGTACGCGCGCAAGCTGGGCGTCGACATCGACAACCTGATCCTCTCCCAGCCCGACAACGGTGAGCAGGCCCTGGAGATCGTGGACATGCTGGTCCGCTCCGGCGCGCTCGACCTCATCGTCATCGACTCCGTCGCCGCGCTCGTCCCGCGCGCGGAGATCGAGGGCGAGATGGGCGACAGCCACGTGGGTCTGCAGGCCCGTCTGATGAGCCAGGCCCTCCGGAAGATCACCAGCGCGCTCAACCAGTCGAAGACCACGGCGATCTTCATCAACCAGCTCCGCGAGAAGATCGGCGTGATGTTCGGCTCACCGGAGACCACGACCGGTGGCCGGGCCCTGAAGTTCTACGCCTCGGTGCGCATCGACATCCGCCGTATCGAGACCCTGAAGGACGGCACGGAGGCGGTCGGCAACCGCACGCGCTGCAAGGTCGTCAAGAACAAGGTCGCGCCGCCCTTCAAGCAGGCCGAGTTCGACATCCTCTACGGGCAGGGCATCAGCCGTGAGGGCGGCCTGATCGACATGGGCGTCGAGCACGGCTTCGTCCGCAAGGCCGGCGCCTGGTACACGTACGAGGGCGACCAGCTCGGCCAGGGCAAGGAGAACGCGCGCAACTTCCTGAAGGACAACCCCGACCTGGCCAACGAGATCGAGAAGAAGATCAAGGAGAAGCTGGGCGTCGGCGTGCGCCCCGAGGAGCCCACCCCCGAGCCGGGTGCGGACGCGGCGAGCACCGTGCCCGCGGCCGGGGACGCGAAGACGGCGTCCGCCCCGGCGGCCAAGGCGGCCAGGTCCAAGGCGCCGTCGGCCAAGAGCTAGCCCATGACACGACGAACCGACTGGGCCGAGTACGTCCACCCCGTGGTCCCGCAGGAGCGGGGCGGCCGGGACGCCGGGGGGTTTGTCGGGGACGGCGACGGGGCGTGCGGAGACGGGGGCGCGTACGACGGGGGCACGTCACGCGGCGACGGCCGGGCACGCGGGGGACGTGGACGAGGGCGGCGGCGCGGTGCCGGGGAACCGGCCGACGACCCACAGGGTGGAGGTTCCTCTTTCTCGTCGAGGGCCGAGAAGGGAGAGCCCCCAGGGGACCCGGCTGAGCGGGCGCGGGCGATCTGTCTGCGCCTGCTCACCGGGACCCCGCGCACGCGGAAACAGCTCGCGGACGCCCTGCGCAAGCATGAGGTCCCCGAGGACGTGGCGGACGAGGTGCTGTCGCGGTTTCAGGAGGCCGGCCTGATCGACGACAGCGCATTCGCGGACGCCTGGGTGGAGTCCCGGCACCACGGCCGGGGTCTGGCCCGGCGGGCGCTCGCGCGGGAGCTGCGGACGAAGGGCGTGGACTCCGCGCTCATCGACGAGGCGGTGGGGCAGCTCGACGCGGAGCAGGAGGAGGCGACGGCGCGCGAACTCGTCGCCCGCAAGCTGCGCGCGACGCGAGGTCTCGACCGCGACAAACGACTGCGCCGCCTCGCGGGGATGCTTGCCCGCAAGGGCTACTCCGAGGGCATGGCCCTCCGGGTGGTCCGTCAGGCGCTGGAGACCGAGGGCGAGGACACGGAAGGGCTGGACGAGGGGGGCTGCTGAAGCGGCGGGGCCGCTTCGGCGTTCGGTGACGTCGGCATCGGAGCAACGGAATCCCAAGACGGGTTCCGGGACCGTCGGGTCGGGCCGCCCGGCGCGGTCCGCACAAACGCGGGCCCTGGACACGGTGGACGCGCGGGGGCGCCGATCGCGTTCAGGGCTCGGATGCATTACGGGCGGCGCATCGCCGTCGCATCCGGATGAGCGGTGGACAAGGGGTATTTCTTCCCACGCCGTCGGTTGTTCTGCCTCTTGATGGGCGAAATGCGTGGACGGAGTCTTGAACAAGGAGGCGTCCGGCTGTTCACTGCGCGACGCCTCACGACGGGAATGGTCCAGCCCAATCCGAGCCCTGAGGTGAGGAACATGAGTAAGAGGCTCTTCCGGAGCATAGGCGTCGCAGTGGCAGCCTCCTCCCTGGTCGCCGGCGCACTGGGGATATCCGCCACGTCCGCTTCCGCGTCACCGCAGAAGCCCGAACTGACGCCGAGTCTGATCCGTTGCTACCGGACTTACCACGATCCGCGGGTGATCATCTGTTACCGGATTCACCACAGGCGCCATTACATAGACGGTCGGATCATCTATGTACCGGTTGTCATTCGGGTGGCCACGCCCCTGAATTACCCGCGGCCCATCTTTGTGAACAACGTCCCGGGCATCAATGTGATTCAGCGGCAGGAGCAGCTGCGGCTGCAGCAGACCCCGCAGCAGCAACAGGAGCAGACCCCGCAGCAGCAGCCCGAACAGCAACAGCAGCAGCCCGAACAGCAGCAACAGCAGCAACAGCAGCAGCCCGAGCAGCAACAGCAGCAGCCCGAACAGCAGCAACAGCAGCAACAGCAGCAGCCGGAGCAACAGCAGCAGCAGCCGGAGCAGCAGCCCGAACAGCAGCAACAGCAGCAGCCGGAGCAACAGCAGCAGCCCGAGCAGCAGCAGGCGCAGCCGGAGCAGCAACAGCAGATGCCCGAGCAGCAGCCGGAGCAGCAGATGCCCGAGCAGACCTCGCCGGACGTCGGCGGCGTCGGGATGCAGTAGTCGCGTTCCCTCAGCCCGCGTTCGCGGCCGCCTGCTCCATCGCCGGACCGCCCAGCGCCGCTTCGGCCGCCTCGTAGAGCTCGGCCGGGCGCACCCCGCTCAGCGCCGTGACGAGGTGGCCGTCCGGACGGATCAGCAGCACGGTGTGGGCGGCGGCGCCCGGGTAGCCCTCGGCGACCAGCAGCTCCGCGGTGTGCGGCAGGGCCATCACCGCCGCCGCCAGCCGGGGCATGATTCCCGCCGACACCCAGTGCTTGCGCTCCCAGACACCGGTACCGGGCGCGATCAGCACCACAAGCAGTGCTCCGCGCCCCAGCCGGTCCCGCAGCCGTACGAACGAGCCGTCCTCCGCCGTCACCCGTACGTCCACGACCTGGGTTCCGGGCTCGGTGTCCACCGGCGTCGTGGACTCGCTGTGCGGGGGCATGAGCGGCGAGCCGGCGTACGACCCCGGCGCGCCCAGCACGCCGCGCCCCAGGTGGCCGTCCGTGAACAGCACATCATGGCCACGTGCGGATCCGGGCACGTACGACCGCAGTCCCCCTCCGCCGCGCAGCAGCGGCAGCGCCTGGTCGGCAGCGCGCAGCCGGGCCGCGACCACCGCGCGGCGCTCCGTCTGATAGCTGTCGAGCAGCGCCTCGCGCGGCCCGTGGTGCCAGGCCAGCGCCAGCTTCCAGGCGAGGTTGTCGACGTCCCTGAGTCCCTCGTCCAGGCCCTGTGTGCCCAGTGCGCCGAGCAGATGCGCGGCGTCTCCGGCGAGGAAGACACGGCCGGCGCGCCAGCGGCGGGCGAGCCGGTGATGGACGAGATGGACGCCCGTGTCGAGCAGGTCGTAGGCGGGGGTGGCGCCCCCGTTCCAGCCCGCGAGGGTCTCCCGGACACGGGTCACCAGCAGCTCGGGCGTGACCAGGTCCTTGCCGGGCGGCAGCAGCCAGTCCAGGCGCCACACACCGTCGGGCAGGGGACGCGCCATGACCTCCGCGCCCGAGGGACCCGACGTCCGCCACGGTGGCATGCGGTGCAGCAACGCCTCACCGGTCCAGGGCAGTTCGGTGCGCAGCGCCGCCACGGCGTGGCGTTCCACGGCCGTGCGGCCCGGGAAGCGGATGTCGAGCAGCTTGCGCACCGTCGAGCGCGGTCCGTCGCAGCCGACCAGATGACTGCCGCGCCACCACGTGCCCCGGGGGCCGCGCGTGTGCGCCGTGACACCCGACGGCTCCTGCTCAAGGGAGTCCAGCCGGCTCTCCACGGCGACTTTGACCAGCCGCTCGCCGGCGATGGCGTGTCGCAGCGCGCCGGTGAGCACGTGCTGGGCGATGTGCAGCGGGGCCGGCCCCCCGGCGGCGACGGGCCCTCCGTCCGTGTCCTTCGGGCCCTCGGCGAGCCGTGCCGCGACACCGCCGTATCCGCCGCCGTTGCCCCCCGCGTATCCGCGGGCGGGCTCCTCGACGGCGCTGGCGCGCTCGAACACGACCTCCCGCATCACCTGCCTGCGCCGCATCGACCGCCATCCGCTCCAGCGCAGTCCGGCGTCGGCGAGGGGCATTCCGGTCAGCCGTTCCAACAGGGCGGTGGTGTCCTCGCGCAGCACGACGGTGCGCGCGGCCCGATGCTCGTCCTTGCCCGGGCCCTCGTCGAGGACCACGGACGGGACCTCCTGGCGTGCGAGTGCGAGCGCGAGCGTGAGTCCGACGGGCCCCGCTCCGACGATGATCACCGGATCCACGGCGTGGCGCCCCCTGCCCTGAGCGGTGTGCTGGGAGACGTACGGAAACGGGCAGTTGGAGCGAGGTGCACGATCACAGAACGTATGCAACCCACTGCCGCTGCTTGCGTCAAGCGACGAGGGGCAGTGGCGATCATGCCACTGCCCCTCGGAGAGCAGGAGGAACGGGAATCCCTCACACGGTCAGGGAATCCGCGGTTCCGGCCGACTCCGTCCCGGCGACCGCCGCCGGAGGCAGTACCGCCCCGGTCGACCTCTTGCCACGCCGCAGCCGCTTCTCCAGCCAGCCGGCGAACGTCGTCAGGGAGAAGTTGATGACGATGTAGACGAGCGCCACGATCGTGAAGCTGGCGATGGTGTTGGCACCGTAGTACGAGCTCATCGGCGAGACGGAGGCCAGCAGCTCGGGGAAGGTGAGGACCGCGCCGCCCAGCGCCGTGTCCTTGACGATGACCACGAGCTGGCTGACGAGCGCCGGGAGCATCGCGGTGACCGCCTGCGGCAGCAGGATGAACCGCATCACCTGGTTCTTGCGCAGCCCTATCGCCAGCGCGGCCTCGGACTGGCCCTTCGGCAGCGAGAGGATGCCCGCCCGGACGATCTCGGCGAGCACCGAGGCGTTGTACAGGACGAGTCCCGTGACCACGGCGTACAGCGGGCGGTCGTCCGAGCCGACGCTCGTGTACTGGGCGAACAGGGCGAGGCCGAAGATCATCAGCACAAGCACCGGAACGGCCCTGAAGAACTCCACCACGACGGTGACCGGTACGCGTATCCAGGCGTGGTCGGAGAGGCGGGCGATGCCCAGCACCGCACCGAGCGGCAGCGCGATGACCATCGACAGGGCCGCCGCTTCCAGGGTGTTCTGCAGACCCGGCCAGATGTACGTCGACCACGCCTCCGTACCGCCGAGGAACGGCTTCCACTTGTCCCAGGCGAGCTGGTCCTTGTCGTTGAGGCTGGTGAACACCCACCACAGGACCGCGGCCATGGCGAGCAGGAACAGCACCGTGTAGACGACGTTGCGCCGCCTGGCCCGGGGGCCCTGGGCGTCGTACAGCACGGAACTCATCGCTTCACCGCCACCTTCTTGCCCACCCAGCCGAGGATCAGGCCGGTCGGCAGGGTCAGACACACGAATCCGAAGGCGATCACCGCGGAGATCAGCAGGAGCTGGGCCTCGTTCTCGATCATCTCCTTCATCAGGAGGGCCGCTTCGGTGACGCCGATGGCGGCCGCCACCGTGGTGTTCTTGGTCAGTGCGATCAGGACGTTCGCGAGCGGGCCCACGACCGAGCGGAACGCCTGCGGCAGCACAACCAGCGTGAGCACCTGGGTGAAGCCGAGCCCGAGCGCACGGGCCGCCTCCGCCTGTCCGACGGGCACCGTGTTGATGCCTGCCCGCAGCGCCTCGCACACGAACGCCGAGGTGTAGGCGACCAGACCGAGCACGGCGAGCTTGAAGTTGAGGGCCGCGAAGTCGGTCGAGCCGCTGCCGACGCCCAGGGTCTGGTTGAGCCCGAGCGAGGTGAACAGGATGATCACGGTCAGCGGGATGTTCCGCACGATGTTCACGTAGGCGGCCCCGAAACCGCGCATCAGCGGCACCGGACCGACCCGCATGGCGGCCAGGACGGTGCCCCAGATCAGGGAGCCGATCGCGGAGAGGACGGTGAGCTGCACCGTCGTCCAGAACGCTCCCAGCAGGTCGTAGCGATCAAGAAAGTCGAACATGAGGTCCCGCGCTCCCGCGTGTCGGACAGGCCCGGGGAGCGTCGCCCTCCGAGGGCGGCGCTCCCCGTCGGGCCCTGCTTACTGGACGATGTTGCCGATCTTCGGCGCGGGCTCGTTCTTGTAGTTCGCGGGGCCGAAGTTCTTCTCCACGGCCTTCTGCCACGAACCGTCCGAGACCATCTTCTCCAGGGCGCTGTTGATCTTCGCCTTGAGGTCGCTGCCCTTCTTGACACCGATGCCGTAGTTCTCGTTGGTCATCTTGAAGCCGCCGAGCTTGAACTTGCCCTTGAAGGCGGCCTGCGAGGCGTAACCGGCGAGGATCGAGTCGTCGGTCGTCAGGGCGTCGACGGCGCCGCTCTGCAGGCCCGTCAGGCAGGCCGAGTACGTGGGGTACTGCAGGAGGTTGGCCTTCGGGGCGAGCTTGTCGTGGACGTTCTGCGCCGAGGTCGAGCCCGTCACCGAACACAGCTTCTTCGAGTTCAGGTCCGAGGGCGCCTTGACGGCGTCGTCGTCGGCGCGCAGCAGCACGTCCTGGTGGGCGAGCAGGTACGGGCCGGCGAAGTCGACCTTCTCCTGGCGCTTGGGGGTGATCGAGTAGGACGCGGCGATGAAGTCGACGTCACCGCGCTGCAGCATGGTCTCGCGGTCGGCGCTCTTCGACTCCTTCCACTCGATCTGGTCCGCGTCGTAGCCGAGCTGCTTGGCGACGTACGTGGCGACGTCCACGTCGAAGCCGGCGTACCCCTGCGGCGTCTTCTGGCCGATGCCGGGCTGGTCGAACTTGATGCCGATCTTGATGGTCTTGCCGCCGCCGCTCCCGGAGGAGGAACCGCCGTCGCTTTTGTTGTCGGAGCCGCAGGCGGTGGCGGCGGTGGCGAGGGCGAGCACGGCGGCCGTGGCCGCGGTGACCTTGCGGAGCTTCATGGTGAACGTCCTTTGCGTGGTGAGGAGATACGGGCCGGGGAGCCGGGACACGGCCGGGGACCGGAAGGAGGGGCGTTGCCGACCGTCCGTGGCGGGTCGCGGACCGTCGGTCACGAGCGGCGGGTGGCAGATGGTGCGTGGTGCGTGGCGCGTGGTGTGCGGCGGGTTGCCGGGTGCGGGCTGCGGGTGGCGCAGACCGCCGGGCGCGGCGGGGCGAGGGTCCAGGGGTCAGTGGTGCAGGATCTTCGACAGGAAGTCCTTGGCGCGGTCACTGCGCGGATTGCTGAAGAACTGCTCCGGGGCGGCTTCTTCGACGATGCGGCCGTCGGCCATGAACACCACCCGGTTGGCGGCCGACCGGGCGAAGCCCATCTCATGGGTGACGACGACCATGGTCATGCCGTCCCGGGCGAGCTGCTGCATGACCTCCAGCACCTCGTTGATCATCTCGGGGTCCAGGGCCGAGGTCGGCTCGTCGAAGAGCATGACCTTGGGGTTCATCGCCAGTGCGCGGGCGATCGCGACGCGCTGCTGCTGGCCGCCGGAGAGCTGTGCGGGGTACTTGTCCGCCTGGGCGCCGACGCCCACCCGGTCGAGCAGGCCGCGCGCCTTCTCCTCGGCCTCCCGCTTGCCCGTTCTGCGGACCTTGACCTGCCCCAGCATCACGTTCTCGAGCACCGTCTTGTGCGCGAAGAGGTTGAAGGACTGGAAGACCATGCCGACGTCGGCGCGCAGCCGGGCCAGCTCCTTGCCCTCCTCGGGCAGCGGCCTGCCGTCGATCAGGATCTCGCCCGAGTCGATGGTCTCCAGGCGGTTGACGGTGCGGCACAGGGTCGACTTCCCCGACCCCGAGGGACCGATGACCACGACGACCTCACCGCGGGCGATGGTCAGGTCGATGTCCTGGAGCACGTGCAACGCGCCGAAGTGCTTGTTGACGCTCTTCAGGACGACCAGCTCGTCGGTCGTGGCCACCGAGTCCTTGGCCACCGATACTTCGGTCATTGCTGACTGGCTCCGTCCTCACTCGGTTTCGGAGGACAGTAGTTTCGGCGTACGACCAGCGTCATTACATCTGAGGGAGATCTGAGCATCACAATCCGGTAGCAGCCGGACACCTGTCGTAGCTGCCGCGCGCGGGGAGCGTACCGGCTGGGTAACGGAAGCCGTCCGCAACCCGAACCCTCTTGACGTCGTCCTTGTTCATCGGCGTGACTTCTACGGACTGGGAACGCACAGGAACGGCAGGAGAGAGGAACCGGAGGGGGCCGGCATGAGACTGCTTCTCGTCGAGGACGACAACCATGTCGCGGCCGCCCTGTCCGCCGTACTGGCCCGGCACGGCTTCGACGTCACCCACGCCCGCAGTGGCGAGGAGGCCCTGCAGGCGCTCGTTCCCGAGGGCTCCGGCTTCGGCGTCGTCCTGCTCGACCTGGGGCTGCCCGACCAGGACGGCTACGAGGTCTGCGGCAAGATCCGCAAGCGCACCAGCACCCCGGTGATCATGGTCACCGCGCGTTCCGACGTGCGCTCCCGGATCCACGGCCTCAATCTCGGCGCGGACGACTACGTCGTCAAGCCGTACGACACCGGGGAGCTGCTCGCCCGCATCCACGCCGTCAGCCGGCGCACCCCGCACCCGGACGACACCGGCAGCACCGGGACCGCGCTGCGCCTCGGCCCCGTGCACATCGAACTGCCCACCCGCAGGGTCAGCGTGGACGGTTCGGTGATCCCGCTGACCCGCAAGGAGTTCGATCTGCTCGCCCTGCTGGCCCAGCGCCCCGGCGTGGTGTTCCGCCGCGAGCAGATCATCAGCGAGGTGTGGCGCACCAGCTGGGAGGGGACCGGGCGCACCCTGGAGGTGCACGTCGCCTCCCTGCGCTCCAAGCTGCGCATGCCCGCGCTGATCGAGACCGTGCGCGGCGTCGGGTACCGGCTCGTCGCCCCCGCCGCCTAGCGGGTCACGGGTGCGCGCACGTCTGCTTCCGCTGCTCATCGTCCTGATGGCGGCCGTGCTGCTCGCCCTGGGCCTGCCGCTCGCGGTGAGCCTCGCGGCCGCGGAGCAGCAGCGTGTCGTCGTCGACCGCATCGACGACACCGCGCGCTTCGCGGCCCTCGCGCAGTTCGTCACCGACCGGCCCAGCGGCTCCCGGACGGGTGACCGGGACGAGCGCGGCGAGACCCTCCGCAAGGAGCTCGCCATGTACTACAGCGTGTACGGCATCCGGGCCGGCGTCTTCTACCGCGACGGCCTGCCCATGGCCAACGCGCCCGAGAACTGGTACCTGCCCGAGGAGGGCGAGGGCCGCGACGCGTTCAACGAGGCGCTCCTGGGACGCCGCAGCCACGATCCCGAACAGGTGTGGCCCTGGCAGCGCTCCGGGCTCGTCGTCGCCTCCCCCGTCATCCGCGACGGCGACGTCGTCGCGGTCGTCGTGACCGACTCGCCCACCGGGCAGATGCGCTCGAAGACCCTGCGCGGCTGGCTGCTCATCGGCGCCGGCGAGATCGCCGCGATGCTGCTCGCCGTCGGCGCGGCGCTGCGCCTGACCGGCTGGGTGCTCAGGCCCGTACGCATCCTGGACGCGACGACCCACGACATCGCGACCGGACGCCTCAAGTCCCGTGTCGCGGCCGCCGGCGGGCCGCCGGAACTCAGGCGCCTGGCCCACTCGTTCAACGAGATGGCGGACAACGTCGAGAGCGTCCTGGAGCAGCAGCGCGCCTTCGTCGCCGATGCCTCCCACCAGCTGCGCAACCCGCTCTCCGCGCTGCTGCTGCGCATCGAGCTGCTCGCCCTGGAACTGCCCGAGGACAACGAGGAGATCGCGTCGGTCCGCACCGAGGGAAAGCGCCTGGCCCAGGTCCTCGACGATCTGCTCGACCTGGCGCTCGCCGAGCACGCCGAGGCGGACCTCCAGATCACGGACATCGGCGCGCTGGCCGCCGAGCGCGTCGAGGCATGGAGCCCGGCGGCGGAGGCCAAGGGCGTACGGCTCACGGGGAACTGCCCGGCCACCACCGCCTGGGCCGACCCCGTCACGCTGTCCAGCGCGCTGGACGCGGTCATCGACAACGCGGTGAAGTTCACGCCCGAGGGCGAGAGCGTCGGGGTGGAGGTGGCGGCGGTCGGCGAGAGCGCCACCGTTGTGGTCACCGACGGCGGCCCGGGACTCGGGGACGACGAACTGGCCCGCGTCGGCGACCGCTTCTGGCGCAGCGCCGCACACCAGAACATCAAGGGCTCCGGGCTCGGGCTGTCCATCTCGCGTGCCCTGCTGGCGGCGGGCGGCGGATCGATCTCCTACGGGCACCAAGAGCCGCACGGGCTGAAGGTGACGGTCACCGTCCCGCGGACCGCGGCGCAAGGGACCTACGGCTTGACCGACCGGTAGTAGCGCCGTGCGCCTTCGTGCAGCTCCAGCGGATCCGTGTAGATCGCGGTGCGCAGGTCGACCAGCTGGGCCGCATGCACCCGGGCGCCGATGCCGTCGCGGCTGTCGATCACCGTGCGGGTGAGCTTCTCGGTGAGGTCCGCGTTCATGTCCTCGCGGGTCATCAGCAGGTTCGCCACCGCCACGGTCTGCACGGAGGAGCCGTGCTCGGCCTGCGGGTAGGCGTCGGCGGGCATCACCGCGGCCCGGTAGTAGCGGGAGGCGCCGCCCTGAGCGTGCAGCTTCGCCACCAGGTCGCTGCCGATCGGCACCAGGCGGACGGGGAAGCGTTTCGACAGCTCCGTGACCGCGCCGGTGGGCAGCCCGCCCGACCAGAAGAACGCGTCGATCCGGCGGCCTTCCATCAGCCCGGGCACGGTTCCGATGCCGTCGGACACCGGCCTGATGTCCTTGTGCGGGTCCAGCCCGGCCGCCTTGAGCACGTGCTCCGCGATCAGTCGCACCCCCGAACCGCCCGGCCCCACGGCGACCGTGCGGCCCTTGAGATCCGCCACGGACTGCACGGTGGACGAGCGCGGCACCACCAGATGCACATAGTCGTCGTACAGCCGTGCGCAGCCGCGCAGCCGATCGGCGCCCGGCTCGTTCGCCAGCTTGTACGTCTCCACCGCGTCGGCCGCCGCGATGGTGAAGTCCGCCTTCCCCGTGGCCACCCGCCGCACGTTCTCCTGCGACCCGTCGCTGTTCAGCAGCCGTACGTCCAGCCGCGGCATGTCCTTGGCGATGGCGTGCCGCAGCAGGGTGCCGTACTTCTCGTAGACGCCGCTCGGGGAGCCGGTACTGAAGGTGACCGTGCCGCCCGGGGACTCCTCGCCGAGCGGCAGCAGCCACCACAGCAGCAGCCCGACGACCGCGCACACGGCCGTCGAGCCCAGCAGCGCGCGGCGCCCTCGGGTACGAAGGAGTGCCTGGACCATGCGCGCGATCCTGCCAGGCCGTGCGCGTCGCTGACCAGGGCAGGGGTCACAAGAGGACGACAAGGGGACCGCTGGGGCCCGGGGCGGGTGACGGTAGGGTCGCCGGATGCACGCTTCTCCCGCCTCGCTCGTCCGTGAATTCCACCTGGCCTTCGGACTCGACGCCCGGTCCGTGCCGACGGAGGTCTCCCGGGAGCTGGCCGCGCACCGCGGCGAGTTGCTCGCGGAGGAGGCCGCGGAGGTCGCCGAGGTGTCGGTCACCGGCCCCCTCGACCGGCTGGCACACGAGCTCGCGGACCTCGTGTACGTGGCGTACGGCACCGCCCTCGTGCACGGCATCGACCTCGACGCCGTGATCGCCGAGATCCACCGCGCCAACATGACCAAGATCGGCCCCGACGGCACGGTCTCCCGCCGGTCCGACGGCAAGGTCCTCAAGGGCGACCACTACCGCGCCCCGGACGTCCCGGCGGTCCTGCGCCGCCAGGGCTGGACGCCGCCGGGCGCGTAGCGGACCCCGGGTCCGGCCACGCCTTCCGTCAGGGGCTGGCGCCGTCGAAGCCGTATGTCAAGGGCTCGCGGGCGCCGAGCTGGCGCCGGTAGACGTACAGGGCCTCGACCCGGACACCGTCCGCCGGGCTCTCCACCCGGCAGGGGTAGGTGACCTGCAGCACCGGCGGCCGGCCCGCGACCTGCATGCGCAGGCCGTCGGCCGGTCCTCCGGCGAGCACCGCGGTCTCCCACTTCGTGGCGACATGAAGATCCATGTCCGTACTTTAGAGTTGCGCATTCTGTAAACCGTTGTGACCTGCGCCACGTCGGTCCGGGGTGCCGGGTTGGGGGACGGTGGCGGCGTCCGTGGCGGCGGCCGTCCGGAGCGCCTGCCCCAGGCGCCGATGCGGGCCGGTGGCGTTCCCGAACCGCCTACCCTTGAGCCATGACCACCAGCAGCGACCGGAGCCCGGCAGTGGACGCCCAAGCACCCAAGAGCTACGAGATCCGCACCTACGGGTGTCAGATGAACGTCCACGACTCCGAGCGATTGGCGGGGCTGCTCGAAGGCGCCGGATACGTGCGGGCGCCCGAGGGGTCGGACGGCGACGCGGACATCGTCGTCTTCAACACCTGCGCCGTCCGGGAGAACGCCGACAACCGGCTCTACGGCAACCTCGGCCGCCTCGCGCCGAAGAAGGCCCGACGGCCCGGCATGCAGATCGCCGTCGGCGGCTGTCTGGCGCAGAAGGACCGCGACACCATCGTGAAGAAGGCGCCCTGGGTGGACGTCGTCTTCGGCACCCACAACATCGGCAAGCTGCCCGTCCTGCTCGAGCGCGCCCGCGTCCAGGAGGAGGCGCAGGTCGAGATCGCCGAGTCGCTCGAGGCGTTTCCGTCGACGCTGCCGACGCGGCGGGAGAGCGCGTACGCGGCGTGGGTGTCGATCTCCGTCGGCTGCAACAACACCTGCACCTTCTGCATCGTCCCGGCCCTGCGCGGCAAGGAGAAGGACCGCCGCCCCGGCGACATCCTCGCCGAGGTCGAGGCCCTGGTCGCCGAGGGCGTCTCCGAGATCACCCTGCTGGGGCAGAACGTCAACGCGTACGGCTCCGACATCGGCGACCGCGAGGCGTTCAGCAAGCTGCTGCGCGCCTGCGGGGCGATCGAGGGCCTGGAGCGCGTGCGGTTCACCTCGCCGCACCCGCGCGACTTCACCGACGACGTCATCGCGGCCATGGCCGAGACGCCGAACGTGATGCCGCAGCTGCACATGCCGCTGCAGTCCGGCTCGGACACGGTCCTGAAGGCGATGCGCCGTTCCTACCGCCAGGAGCGCTACCTGGGGATCATCGAGAAGGTGCGGGCCGCCATCCCGCACGCCGCGATCACCACGGACATCATCGTCGGCTTCCCCGGGGAGACCGAGGAGGACTTCGAGCAGACGCTGCACGTGGTGCGCGAGGCGCGGTTCGCGCAGGCGTTCACCTTCCAGTACTCCAAGCGGCCCGGCACGCCGGCCGCCACCATGGACGGCCAGATCCCCAAGGAGGTCGTCCAGGCGCGCTACGAGCGGCTCGTCGCCCTCCAGGAGGAGATCTCCTGGGAGGAGAACAAGAAGCAGGTCGGCCGCACCCTGGAGCTGATGGCCGCCGAGGGCGAGGGCCGCAAGGACGGTGCCACCCACCGCCTCTCGGGCCGCGCCCCCGACAACCGCCTGGTGCACTTCACCAAGCCGGACGGGGAGGTCCGCCCGGGGGACGTGGTCACGGTCGAGGTCACGTACGCCGCCCCCCACCATCTGCTCGCGGAGGGCCCCGCCCTCGGGGTGCGCCGCACGCGCGCGGGCGACGCCTGGGCGAAGCGGAACGCCGAGGAGGCCGCCAAGCCGGCCGGTGTCATGCTCGGGCTGCCGTCGATCGGCGCCCCGGAACCCCTGTCGGCGGCGACCGCAGGCGCGTGCGGCTGCGACTGACGCACCCACCTTCGCCGGAGTGCGAACAAGGCCCGTCGGCCTCGCCGTCACCGCGATCGACCTCACGGACGTGCCGACCGGGCAGTGACCGCGGTCGCCCCGGCCTCACACGCCGCCGCCCGACGGGATTACGCTGCGGATCATGCTTGTCGCCGCCGCCGTCTGCCCCTGTCCGCCGCTGCTGGTGCCCGAGGTCGCCGCCGGCGCCGCGCCCGAACTGGACGGCGCCCGTGCCGCCTGCGCCGACGCCCTGGGCGTGCTCGCCGCCGCGCGGCCCGGCCGGCTGGTGGTCGTCGGTCCCGCCGGGGAGAGCGCGCCGTGCCCGTACCCGGAGGGGAGCCGGGGGTCGTTCCGCGGCTTCGGTGTGGATGTCGGCGTACGGCTGGGCGCGCGCCCGGCGGACCAGGCGGCGGCGTGGCGCGAGCTGCCGCCGTCGCTCGCCGTCGCCGCGTGGCTGCTGGAGCGGACGGGCTGGGCCGACGCGCCCGTGGAAGGGCTCGGTGTCCCGGAGTCCCTGCCGCCCGAGGGGTGCGCCGAGGCCGGAGCCGGCCTCGCCGGGCGGGACGAACGGGTGGCCCTGCTGGTCATGGGAGACGCCAGCGCGTGCCGCACGCTGAAGGCGCCCGGCTACCTGGACGAGCGCGCGGCCGGGTTCGACGCGCAGGTCGCGCGGGCGCTGGCGGCGGCGGACGTGGCGGCCCTGAAGGCGCTGGACGCGGCACTGGCCCACGAGCTGAAGGCCGGCGGCCGGGCGTCCTGGCAGGTACTGGCCGGCGCGGCCGAGGGCGCGGGCCTGTCGGGTGCGCTTCTGTACGACGACGCGCCGTACGGGGTCGGGTACCTGGTGGCGGCCTGGTCGTAGCCGGTCCGGACACCGCGCTGCCCAGGCCACCACGTCCTCGTCGCAGGCATGGCGCTGGCGCGCCGCCGGCCCCGCATGTCCGTGCACGCCCCCGCGGGCCCTGTGCGCCCTCGGACGCCCGGGACCGCCTCCCGGACACGCCGACGGCCGGGAGGCGGTGCGCCCCGCGGCCGTCCGCCGAGGTGCTCCTCCGTGGTCGCAGCGCGGTCAGGATGCCGAGGGCGGCCGGGTGCCGCCCGGCGGCGTCTCCCCGCCCGTCGTGCCGGTGTCCCGGTGCCCGAGGCGCTCCACCGCGTGCTTCGCCTTGTCGGCGCCCGTGTGGATCTTGTCGCTGTACTTGCCCTTGGTCTTCTCGTCGACCAGCTTCGCGGCCTTGTCCAGGCCCCGCTCCACCTTTCCCCCGTGCTGGTCCGCGAGGTGTGCGGCCTTCTCCCTGGCGGGGGAGAGCTTGGCTTTCATCCTGTCCATGAGACCCATGGGTGCACCCTTCCTCGCGACGGCGGTCATGTGCGGGCGCTCTCGTCGGACTCGCTGTCGGCGACGTCCTTGGCGGACTGCTGCCCGGGGATCGCGACGCCCCCGTCGGCGGTGGGCCGTGCGGTCTCCGCCGCCGTCGGCCGCGGCCCGGACTCAGCGTCGGCCTCGGCCGTACCCTCGGCGGCAGCCGCCGCGTCCGTGGCCTCCGCTGCCGCCGTCGTTGCCGCGGTGGCCGCCGGCTGTGGGATCTCCGCCTCGGCGGACTGCGCCTCCTCGGCCGTCCTCGACCTCCGAAAAAGCCGTGCAAAAACGCCCATATCAACTCCATACGTTACTCGTGCGGGCGAAATACCGCGTGGTCCGGTGTGTCCGTTTGCGTCGTCCGAGTCACCTGTTCTCGAACCGGCGGCCGGGAACCTCGCATCTGGCAACGACCTCGCGCACGGGGCGTCACGTAACTCGTTCGAGGTGAGGCCGGGAGGTTTGCGAGACTGTTGCGGTGAGTAGTGCAGCTCCCGCGCCGCGGGTCATCGCCGTCGTCGGGCCGACCGCGGCCGGAAAGTCCGATCTGGGCGTGTTCCTGGCGCAGCGTCTCGGCGGTGAGGTCGTCAACGCCGACTCCATGCAGCTCTACCGGGGGATGGACATCGGCACGGCCAAGCTGACGCATGAGGAGCGCGGCGGCGTCCCGCACCACCTGCTCGGCATCTGGGACGTGACGGTCACGGCGTCCGTCGCCGAGTACCAGCGGCTCGCCCGCGCCCGCATCGACGCGCTGCTGGCCGAGGGCCGCTGGCCCGTCCTGGTGGGCGGTTCGGGGCTGTACGTGCGCGGCGCCGTGGACAACCTGGAGTTCCCCGGGACCGACCCCGAGGTGCGCGCCCGGCTCGAGGAGGAGCTCGCGGTGCGCGGCTCCGGAGCGCTGCACGCCCGTCTGGCCGCCGCCGACCCGGAGGCCGCGCACGCGATCCTGCCCAGCAACGGCCGCCGCATCGTGCGCGCCCTGGAGGTCATCGAGATCACCGGGAAGCCCTTCACCGCCAACCTCCCGGGCCACGACTCGGTGTACGACACCATCCAGATCGGCGTCGACGTGGCGCGCCCCGAACTCGACGAGCGCATCGCCCGCCGGGTCGACCGGATGTGGGAGGCGGGGCTCGTCGACGAGGTGCGCGCGCTGGAGACACGGGGTCTGCGCCACGGGCGCACGGCGTCGCGCGCGCTCGGGTACCAGCAGGTCCTCGCGGCGCTCGCGCGGGAGTGCACGATGGAGGAGGCGCGCGCCGAAACCGTACGCGCCACCAAGCGCTTCGCGCGCCGTCAGGATTCATGGTTCCGGCGCGACCCGCGTGTGCACTGGCTCAGCGGCGCGGCGGCGGACCGCACGGAACTTCCGCGCCTCGCGCTGGCGTTGGTCGAACGACCGGTTACAGCCTGATCACGTGATGGCATCGGGACGCCCCGGCCGCCATCCGGGCCTCCGGCGGCATGCCATCATCGTGCTTCGATCGACCAAGTGGAGTCCGAGTTGGGAGGGCGCGTGGCGATGGAGGCCGGCCCTCGCGACACCGCACACGGCGCGGTGCACGACACCGCGGAGGACGGGGATCACACCCTCAGTTCCGACGGTCCCGACGACCAGCCGCCGGGCGGTGTGACCGCCGACGGGCCGGAGATGGACGAGCTGTCCGGCGGGCCCGAGGTCGAGGTGGAGCTGCGCCCGCAGCGCCGGCTGCGCATCTGGCAGCTCGCCCCCATCGTGGCGCTGGCGGCGGTCGGCTCTCTGATGTTCGCCTTCCCGCTGGCCTTCGAGTTCGGCGACGGCGGTGCCGTGGTCGCCATGCTCGGCCTGCTGATCTGCTCCTGCGCGGCCGGCTGGGGCATGATGGCCGCCCGCCGGGTCGGCTACACCTGGCCGGGCCTGCCGCAGCGCGGCTCCGGGCGGCGCCCGGACTGGCGTGTCGTCGCCGGGTACGCCGTGGTGGTCGCCGCGGTGGTCGTGCTGGCCGTGTGGCGCGTCGCCCGGCTGCGCTGAGCCCGCGGTTCGCGTGCCCCCGCGTGCGCCGGGGCGTGCGCCGGAGGGCGTGCCCCCGGCCGTGATCCGCGGGACGGACCGTCCGACCGGAGTGCCGCGCCGAACCCGTACGATCGAGGAATGAGCACGCGGATCGCCTTCCTCAAGGGTCACGGCACCGAGAACGACTTCGTGATCGTCCCGGACCCGGAGAACGTCATCGACCTGCCCCCGGCCGCCGTCGCCGCCCTGTGCGACCGCCGCGCGGGCATCGGCGGCGACGGTCTGCTGCACGTCGTGCGCTCCGCCGCGCACCCCGAGGCCCGGGGGATGGCCGCCGAGGCGGAGTGGTTCATGGACTACCGCAACGCGGACGGCTCGATCGCGGAGATGTGCGGCAACGGCGTACGGGTGTTCGCCCGCTACCTCCAGCGTTCCGGCCACGCGGGCGAGGGGGACCTCACGGTCGCCACGCGCGGCGGTGTGAAGACCGTGCACATCGCGAAGAACGGCGACATCACCGTCGGCATGGGCAGGGCGCTCCTCCCCGAAGGGGACGTCACGGTCGGGGCCGGTGAGCGCAGCTGGCCCGCGCGCAACGTGAACATGGGCAATCCGCACGCCGTCGCCTTCGTCGACGACCTGGCGCACGCGGGCGACCTGCTGACTCCGCCTCCGTTCAGCCCGGCCGCGGCCTATCCGGACGGGGTGAACGTCGAGTTCGTCGCCGACCGCGGCCCCCGGCACGTCGCGATGCGCGTCCATGAGCGCGGCTCCGGCGAGACCCGCTCGTGCGGCACGGGCGCGTGCGCGGTGGCGGTCGCCGCGGCCCGCCGCGACGGCGCCGACCCGGCCGTGACGGGCACTCCGGCGACGTACACCGTCGATGTCCTCGGCGGCACCCTGGTGATCACCGAGCAGCCGGACGGCCGGATCGAGATGACCGGCCCGGCGGTGATCGTCGCCGAGGGCGAGATCGACGCCCAGTGGCTGGAGTCGGCCGTCCGCTGAGCCGCCGAACGCGCGAACAGGGGCCCGGGAGCGGCCCCTTGGGGGCGAACGGGCAGCGCGTCGAAGCACGGTGTGGCACGCGGACGCCCATGCTCCGCGGCGCCGGGTGGCCGGAAACAGCAGTCGGCCGAACCGTCGTCCGTCCTCATATCACAGCTCGGGCCGCCCCTGACGCTCCGATCCGCAGCCCGGGATGTGCGAGAAGGCTCGAATCCACGGCGTGGGTCTCTGCCCATGGCTCGAAACCGTAAACCTTCAGACCTTCGCTCGAATGGGTGATCCGTTTCACGCTCGGCGAGAGCCGGTCAGGTGCGTGTGATGGGCTCGGTAGCATCAAGCACCGGCCCGGACGGGGGACCGCTGCCATCCCCTGCGCCGCGTATGCCATGGGGCACCCGTCCGCCGGTCCACGCAGCCGGAGGTGCCCAATGAGTGCGGAGGCCAGCAACCCTGCCACCCCCGCCCCCGCGACGCCCGGGGCGTACCGCAGGAAGAGCCGCGCCCGGATCGACCTGCGCCGTCTGGGCCGTGCCGCGCTGCTCGGATCCGCCACCCGCGACAGGCTCCCCGACGCCATCGGCCACGTCGCCGAGGCGCACCGCGCCCATTACCCCGACGCCGACCTCGAACTCCTGCGGCGCGCCTACCTGTTGGCCGAGTCCTCGCACCGCGGACAGATGCGCAAGAGCGGTGAGCCGTACATCACCCACCCCCTCGCCGTGACCCTGATCCTCGCCGAACTCGGCGCGGAGACCACGACCTTGACCGCAAGCCTGCTGCACGACACCGTCGAGGACACGGACGTGACGCTCGATCAGGTGCGCGAGGAGTTCGGCGAGGAGGTGCGCTACCTCGTCGACGGCGTCACCAAGCTGGAGAAGGTCGACTACGGTGCCGCGGCCGAACCCGAGACGTTCCGCAAGATGCTCGTCGCCACCGGCAACGACGTCCGGGTGATGTCCATCAAACTCGCCGACCGGCTGCACAACATGCGCACCCTGGGCGTGATGCGCCCCGAGAAGCAGGAACGCATCGCCAAGGTCACCAGGGACGTGCTCATCCCGCTCGCCGAACGGCTCGGCGTCCAGGCGCTGAAGACCGAACTCGAGGACCTCGTCTTCGCGATCCTGCACCCCGAGGAGTACGAGCACACCAGAGAGCTGATCGCCGAGAACGCGGCGCACGGCGACGACCCGCTCGCCGAGATGGCCGACCAGGTGCGCACGGTGCTGCGCGGGTCCGGGATCCAGGCGGACGTCCTCATCAGGCCACGGCACTTCGTCTCCGTCCACCGGATCTCCCGCAGACGGGGCCGGCTGCGCGGCGCCGACTTCGGGCGCCTCCTGGTGCTCGTGAACGAGGACGCCGACTGCTACGGGGTCCTCGGCGAACTGCACACGTGCATGACCCCGGTGGTCTCGGAGTTCAAGGACTTCATCGCCGTCCCCAAGTTCAACCTGTACCAGTCGCTGCACACCGCGCTGGCGCGCGAGGACGGCGAGGTCGCCGAGGTCCTCATCCGCACCCACCAGATGCACAAGGTCGCCGAGGCCGGTGTGATCGCGCTCGGCAACCCCTACGCTCCCGCGTCCGACGACCCCGCCGACGGCGAGCGCGTCGACCCCACCCGCCCCGGCTGGCTCTCCCGGCTCCTGGAGTGGCAGGAGGCGGCCCCCGACACCGACATCTTCTGGTCGACGCTGCGCGAGGACCTCGCCCAGGACCGGGAGATCACCGTGTTCCGGCCCGACGGCGGTGCGCTGGGCCTTCCGGAGGGCGCGAGCTGCGTGGACGCCGCGTACGCGCAGTACGGCGAGGATGCCCACGCGTGCATGGGCGCCCGCGTCAACGGGCGGCTGGCGACGCTGAGCACGGTTCTCAGGGACGGCGACACCGTGGAACTCCTCATGGGCCAGGATCCGGCCTCGGAGCCCTCCAGGGAGTGGCTGGAGCACGCGCACACCCCTGCCGCGCGGATCGCCATCCAGCGCCGGCTGGCGGCGCATCCGGCGCACGGGGACCCGTCCGGCGGCGCGCCGGAGCCGGGCGACCTGCGGCCGGGCGCCGCAGCGCCGGCCGAAGGCGCCGCCATGCTCGGGCCCGCCGCCCGCCCGCCCGCGCTCCCCGCGAGACCCACCGTGGAGGCGCCCGGCGAGCGCGCCGCCAACGCCGTCGTCGACCTGCCCGGCGCCTCCGTACGCCTCGCGGGCTGCTGCACGCCCGTGCCGCCCGACGAGGTCACCGCTTTCGCCGTGCGTGGGGGCGTGGTGACCGTCCACCGCGTCGGATGCGCCGGAGCGGCGCGCATGAAGAGCGCCGGGCGCGCGGAGGTCGGTGTGCGCTGGGGCGACACCACCGAGTGCCGGGTCACCCTCGTGGCCGAGTCCTTCGGGCGCCCGCACCTCCTCGCGGACCTCACCGAGGCCATCGCCCTGGAAGGCGTCGCGATCGTCTCCGCCACCGTCGAACCGCCCAGCCAGCAGCGCGTGCGCCACACCTACACGCTCCAGCTCCCGGACGCCGCGCGTCTGCCGGCCCTGATGCGGGCGATGCGGAACGTGCCCGGCGTGTACGACGTGAGCCGGGCGCAGCACTCCGCGGCGGCCGCCCCCTAGGACCCGTCCGGCCGTCCACCGGGGCCTGCCGTCCGTTCCACGGGCCCGGCGAGACGAGCGGCGGCCCGGCACCCGGGCACCGTGTCGAAGCCGACGCCCCGGGTACTCGCAGCCCGTACGGGCGCCGTTCATCGCGCCGCGTGACGGACCGACCTCGGCAGGTAGACGGTATGGCAATGACGCCGAACGCGGACGACGCAGCTGTGGGCGCGAGTGGGCGCGTTCCCGATCTGCGTGTCGCCGGAGAACACCTTGAGCATCCACCACCGCGCGCCCTCCGGGACCAGGAGCAGGAGCAGGATCTGCCGCGGGACCGGAACCAGGCGATTCTGGAGGCGGCGAAACAGGTCGGCACCCTCCTGAAGCGGAAGGGGCACGCCTTCGCCCTGGCGGGCAGTGTCGCCGTCTACGCCCACGGCGGAAGCGAGAACCTCCAGCACGACGCGGACTTCTGCGTCAGACCCGACGACGTGGACGCGGTCGCGGCCACACTGCGGGAAGCCGGCCTGCAGGTGCACACGCCCCCGGAGGACTGGCTGCTGAAGGCCAAGTGCTTCGGCCAGGACGTCGACATCATCTTCACCCTCGCGCACCGGCCCGTCACCACGGCCATGCTGGAGCGGGCGGCGGAACTGCCGGTCGACTCGGTGCGCATGCCGGTGCTGGCGCCGACCGACCTCATGGAGAGCCTGCTCGCGGCCTTCTCGGAGCACTACTGCGACTTCGGCGCGGTCCTGCCCATCGCGCGTTCCCTGCGCGAGAAGATCGACTGGGAACAGGTACGACGCGCCACCGGGAAGGCGCCGATGCCCGCCGCCTTCCTGTTCCTCCTGGAGCGTCTGAACGTCATCCCCCGGCGGCAGCCGAGCCCTCCGCAGCAGGAGCAGCCATGAGCGAGCACGGCGCAGAGCACCGGGGCGGAACTCCGGCCGCCTGGAACACCGACTACCGCATCGCCCACCTCCAGGACCGGCTCGCCGTCGGGGACCTCGCCGAGCTGGGCGTCCGCATCGAGGCGCGCGGCGGGGCGGTGATGCTCACCGGCACCGTTCCCTCCGCGCAGTGCCGGGAGGAGGTGCTGCGCATCGTCCACGAGGAACTGGCCGGACTCGCCGTCCACAGCGACATCGTGGTCGCGGAGACCTCCTCCCCGGACCACGCGGAGGAGGTGACATGATCCGGGTCGCGGCCGTCGGGGACATCCACATGGGACCCGACAGCCAGGGCCTGCTCAGGCCGGCGTTCGAGACGCTGCCGGACTGCGCCGACGTCCTGCTCCTGGCCGGCGACCTCACCCGGCACGGCACGCCGGAGGAGGCCCGTGTGGTGGCCAAGGAGGTCCAGGAGCTGGGTGTGCCGGTCGTCGCGGTCCTCGGCAACCACGATCACCACGCCGAGCGCCCCGAGGAGGTCACCGCGGTCCTCCAGGACGCCGGCGTCCGGGTGCTCGAGGGGCGGGCGACGGTGGTGGACGGCAACGGCGCGCGCATCGGCGTCGCCGGCACGAAGGGGTTCGGAGGCGGCTTCGTGGGCCGCAGTGCGGGGGAGTTCGGGGAACCGCTCATGAAGGAGTTCGTCCGGTACTCCCGGCGCTGCGCGGACGGCCTGCGGACGTCGCTGGACGAACTGGAGCGCCGCGGCTGCGATGTGCGCATCGCCCTGACCCACTTCTCACCGGTGCCGGAGACGCTCGCCGGCGAGCCGCTGGAGATCTACCCGTTCCTCGGCAGCTATCTGCTGGCTGAGGCCATCGACACCTCCGGCGCCGACCTCGCCGTCCACGGGCACGCCCACGCCGGCACGGAACACGGCATGACGAGCGGCGGCGTCAGGGTGCGCAACGTGGCACAACCGGTCATCCGGCGGGCGTTCAACGTGTACCACCTGCACGCCCACGAACCGGCGGCGGCGACCGTCGCGGCGGGCGACGGCCCCGGCTGAACACCCCGGGCCGCCGCGGCCGAACACCCCGGCCGGCTCCTGCGGGACGGCCGGGGGCGGCTCCCGCCGGAGAGGCCGGACTCCGCCGGACATGCTGACTCCGCCCGACACGCCGACTCCCCGACTCCGCCCGACACGCCGACTCGCCGGACACCCCGACTCCGCCCGACACCCCGACTCCGCCCGAAGACGGCCGGAGAGGCCCGGCCCGCCCGTGGAGGCCGGGCCGGGACACCCGGACACCCGTGGTCCGGCCCGCGTCAACCGGGTGTGATACGGCCGCGCCAGGATCCGGATTCGCCTCCGCGGTGCTCGATGAACTCCTTGAAGCGCCGCATGTCCCCCTTGATGCGCCGGTCGACCATCCCCAGCATGTCCGCGGTCTTCTCCATCACCCCGCTCGGTTCGACGTCCATCACGAGCTCGACACGGGTGTGCGTGTCATCCACGCGCTGGAAGCGGACCATGCCCTTCTGCCGGGCGTCGCCGCCGGTGGTGCGCCAGGTGATCCGCTCATCGGGAAGCTGGTCGACGATCTCGGTGTCGAACTCCCGCCGTACTCCGCCCAGCTTGGTGGTCCAGTGATTGTGCCGGTCGTCGAGCTGCCTGACCTCCTCGACGCCCTCCATGAAGTTCGGGAACTCCTCGAACTGCGTCCACTGGTTGTACGCGGTGCGGACCGGCACCTCCACCTCGACCGATTCCTTGACGGTGCTCATCACTGCGCCTCCTTGTCACTGACCGACTGCGGACGGCCGGGTCTGCCGTGCAGATCCGGCACCCTGCGCCGAGTACCCGGCAATCACCCGCTTACGGCCGCTCGGCGGCGACCCCGTTCGGGTGGGACCGGCGCGCGCCGTCACCGTGCGGCCCGCACGCGCTGGTAGCCGTGGTCCATGCCGCACAGCCTCCGCTCCGTCGTCCCGCGTGCCCGTCGTGCCCGGGCGGCCGTGCTCGCCTCCGCCCTCTCCGGCTGCCTCGTCGCCGCGAGCGCCCCGGCGCCCGCGGTGCCCCTGGGCGTCGGCGACCGGCTCTACCCGACGCTCGGCAACCCCGGGTACGACGTCCGCTCGTACGACCTGTCCTTCACCTATCCCGGCGGCAACAGCGAGCCGCTCACCGCGGTCACCACGATCCGCGCGCGCACCACCGAGCGTCTGGACCGTGTCAACCTCGACTTCGCGCACGGCACGGTGCAGTCCGTCGCCGTCAACGGGGCGCCCGCGGACTTCGCCACCGCGGGGGAGGACCTGGTGGTCACACCGGCCACCCCGATCCCCAGGAGAAGCACCCTGCGCATCACGGTGCGGCACACCAGCGACCCCGCGTCGCCGGACGGCCACGACGGCGGCTGGGTGCGGACCGACGACGGGCTCGCGATGGCCAACCAGGCCGACGCCGCCCACCTGGTCTTCCCGTGCAACGACCATCCGTCCGACAAGGCGATGTTCACCATCCGCGTGACCACGCCGGAGGGCTTCACCGCCGTGGCGAACGGTCTGCCGGCGGGCAGGGCGCGGGCCGGCCGGACCACCACCTGGACCTACCGCACCGCGCACCCCATGGCCACCGAACTCGCCCAGGTCTCCATCGGCCGCACCACCGTGCTGCACCGCGCAGGGCCCCACGGCCTGGCCCTCCGCGACGTCGTCCCCGCCGCGGACCGGGCCGTCCTCGAACCGTGGCTGGAGAAGACCCCCGCGCAGATCGCCTGGCTGGAGAAGAAGCTCGGGCCGTATCCCTTCGAGACCTACGGGATGCTGATCGCCTCGGCGCAGACCGGCTTCGAACTCGAGACGCAGACGCTCTCCCTCTTCGAGAAAGGGCTGTTCACCGAGCCCGCCTACCCCTCGTGGTACGTCGAGTCCGTCATGGTGCACGAGCTGTCCCACCAGTGGCTCGGCGACAGCGTCACCCCCCGTACGTGGTCCGACCTGTGGCTGAACGAGGGACACGCCACCTGGTACGAGGCCCTGTACGCGGAGGAGACCGCCGGCAGGTCCCTTCAGACGCGTATGAAGGCGGCGTACGCCGTCTCGGACCAGTGGCGCGCCGACGGGGGCCCACCGGCCGCACCCAGGGCGCCGAAGCCCGGCCTGAAGATCGGCATCTTCCGGCCGAGCGTCTACGACGGTGCCGCGCTCGTGCTGTACGCGCTGCGCCAGGAGATCGGGCGTCCCGCCTTCGAGCGCCTGGAACGGCTCTGGGCGAGCCGGTACCGCGACCGTACGGTGACCACGGCGGACTTCGAACGCCTGGCGTCCGCCGTCGCGGGACGCGACCTGAGCGGGTTCCTCCGCGCCTGGCTGCACGGGCAGAAGACCCCGCCGATGCCGGGACACCCGGACTGGAAGAGCGGCCCCGTCCAGGCCGCGGGGGCGGCGCGACAAGTCGGATGACGAGACGGGCCGTGCCGTGCGACCATCGTCAGGTCCGCGGCGCGGCCCCAGGGCGGGTGACCGGGAATCTCCCGGGGTACCCCAGCGTTGTGACCGGTGACGAGTCATGGGGCCGTGAAAGGCCCGCGCTCCGTCGCCGCCATCGGAATCCCCAACGACGTAAGGACCCAATGACCTCCTCTTCTTCCCCTTCCCAGGACACCAAGCGCAGTGCGCACGCCTACCCCGAAGGTCTTCGGGCCGATGCCCTGATGGAAGAGGACGTCGCCTGGAGCCACGAGATCGACGGAGGGCGGGACGGCGACCAGTTCGACCGCTCCGACCGCGCGGCCCTGCGCCGTGTCGCGGGCCTCTCCACCGAGCTCGAGGACGTCACCGAGGTCGAGTACCGGCAGCTGCGCCTGGAGCGCGTCGTGCTCGTCGGCGTGTGGACCTCGGGGACCGCGCGGGACGCGGAGAACTCGCTCGCCGAGCTGGGAGCGCTTGCGGAGACCGCGGGCGCGCTCGTCCTCGACGGCGTGATCCAGCGCCGCAACGAACCGGACGCGGCGACCTACATCGGCTCCGGCAAGGCCACCGAGCTGCGGGACATCGTCCTCGATACGGGCGCCGACACCGTCATCTGCGACGGAGAGCTCAGCCCGGGCCAGCTGATCCACCTCGAGGACGTCGTCAAGGTCAAGGTCATCGACCGCACGGCCCTGATCCTGGACATCTTCGCCCAGCACGCCAAGTCCCGCGAGGGCAAGGCGCAGGTCGCGCTCGCGCAGATGCAGTACATGCTGCCGAGGCTGCGGGGCTGGGGTCAGTCGCTGTCCCGGCAGATGGGCGGCGGCAGCGGCGGCCTGGCCACCCGTGGTCCCGGTGAGACCAAGATCGAAACGGACCGGCGGCGGATCCGCGAGAAGATGGCGCGCATGCGCCGGGAGATCGCGCAGATGAAGACCGGCCGCGAGATCAAGCGCCAGGAGCGCAGGCGACACAAGGTTCCCTCGGTCGCCATCGCGGGGTACACGAACGCGGGCAAGTCCTCCCTCCTCAACCGCCTCACGGGCGCCGGCGTCCTGGTCGAGAACGCGCTGTTCGCGACCCTGGACCCGACCGTGCGCCGGGCCGAGACCCCGAGCGGGCGGCTGTACACGCTGGCCGACACGGTCGGTTTCGTCCGGCACCTGCCGCACCACCTCGTCGAGGCGTTCCGCTCCACGATGGAGGAGGTCGGCGACGCCGACCTGATCCTGCACGTCGTGGACGGCTCGCACCCGGCGCCGGAGGAGCAGCTGGCCGCCGTGCGCGAGGTGATCAGGGACGTCGGCGCCACCGGTGTCCCCGAGATCGTCGTGATCAACAAGGCGGACGCGGCCGACCCGCTGACGCTCCAGCGGCTGCTGCGGGTCGAGAAGCGCTCCATCGCCGTCTCCGCCCGCACCGGCCGGGGCATCGAGGAACTGCGGGCGCTCATCGACAACGAGCTGCCCAGGCCGTCCGTCGAGATCGAGGCGCTCGTACCGTACACGCACGGCAGGCTGGTGGCGCGCGCCCACTCCGAGGGCGAGGTGATCTCCGAGGAGCACACCCCGGAGGGCACGCTGCTCAAGGCGCGGGTGCACGAGGAACTGGCGGCGGAGCTGGCGCCGTACATGCCGGCCTCCGCGCTCTGACCCGCGGTCATGACCACATCGGAAGGGCGCGCTCCCCGTCGCGGGGAGCGCGCCCTTCCGGCGTCTTCCGGCGTCTTCCGGCGTCTTCCGGCGTCTTCCGGCGTCTTCCGGCGTGCGCCGCGGCAGGGCCGCCCGCGCCACATGGCGCGGGCGGCCGGGAGACCGCTCCAGCGGAGCCGACGCGCTGACGCGCCGGACGCGCCCGACGGCGACGGGTCACTGACCGCCGTACTGGCGGCTCATGTTCTGGTACAGCGCCTCGGCCTCCTGGCCCAGCTGCGGACCCGCGAGCCAGGTGTTGTCGGACGGGCCGATCGAGGTGTTCGAGACGAGTTCGGTCTTGCCGTCGACGACCCGGAACCAGCCGCCGCCGGAGGAGCCGCCGGTCATCGTGCAGCCGATGCGGTACATCGTCGGCAGGCTCGGTGACAGCGACAGACGGCCGGGCCGGTCGATGCACTTGAACATCTTCTGGCCGTCGTACGGCGGAGCGGCCGGGTAACCCCAGGCGCCCATCTTGCCGGCCTCCGTCGCGGACGGGGCGGAGAAGTCCACGTCCAGGGCGGCGCCGACCGTCTCCTCCAGGGACTTGGTGCCGGACTCGGGCTTCACATGCAGGATCGAGTAGTCGTACGGGGCGCCGGCGCCGCCGGACTCGGAGCCGCCCTGGATCCACTCGCTGGTCGTGGAGGCCCAGTCCGCCCACCACTGGCCGTACGGTGCGATCTCGGACGCGGAGGCGTTGTTCAGCTCGGAGGCGGGCCTGCCCCGGTCGTTGTAGGCGGGCACGAACGCGATGTTGCGGTACCAGCCCCCGCCGCCGCCCGCGTGCACGCAGTGGCCCGCTGTCCACACCAGGTTGGACTTGCCGGGGTGGTTCACGTCCTTGATGACCGTGCCGGAGCAGACCATCGAGCCCTCGGGGGAGTCGAAGAAGACCTTGCCCACCGGGGCGGCGTAGTCGTGGTACGGGGTCTTCTCGGCCGCGGCCTGCACCGGCGCCGGATCCGGGTCACTCACACCCTGGTCGGCCGACGCGTCCTTCGCCGAGATCGTCTTGTCCGGGTCCTTCGCGGACTTCATCCGCTCGGGCTTCCACAACCCCTTGATGACGGGGTTGACGAAGTCCTTGGCGGCGCTGAGCCACTTGTCCTTGTCCCAGTCCTTCCAGCCGCCGTTCGCCCACTGGTCGACGTCGATCCCGTGCTTCTTGAGCTTGTCGGCTATGTCACGGGGTACATGGAGCTTGTCCTGGCCCGGCGACGACGGAGAGGCGGCCGAGCCGGGCTTGTCGCTCGCACCGGTGTCATCGCCGTTGCAGGCGGAGGCGGTCAGCGCCAGCGCCGCTACGGTGGCGGCGAGAACGGTCCGCCTCCCGCGCCGGTGCGCGAAGGGCGTGGATGGCGTGGATAGGGAACGCATGCTGCTGTGACCCCCGTGAAAACGTGGTGATGTTCTGTCAGATGCCGGCGGGGCCGCTGGGCGCGGGGTCCGCTCGGGCGCGAGCCCCCACTATGCCCGTGCGGGCGAGGACGAACGGCGGCGAGGCGGTGAAGATTCCCGTGAGCCGCCGCGCCGCCGGCCGTCCCGTCCGTCAGGCGGGGCGCGTCACTGGTTCGCGAAGCGCCTCACTGGTTCGCGAACTTCTTGCTGACCGCCTGGTAGACGCTCTTGGCCACCGCCCCCAGCCGCGGACCGGCCAGCCAGCCCGATGTCACCGGGCCGATGGAGGTGTTGGAGACCAGCGCGGGCCGGCCGTCCGAGCCCGTCTCCACCCAGCCGCCGCCGGAGGAGCCGCCCGTCATGGTGCAGCCGATGCGGTACATCGTCGGATCCGCCTTCGCGAGCGAGAGCCGGCCCGGCTTGTCCTGGCACTGGTACAGCTTCTGCCCGTCGTACGGCGCCGCGGCCGGGTAGCCGATCGCCTTCATGCTGTCGACCTTCGGCACGGCAGGCGCGCTGAAGTTGACGGGAAGGGCCGAACCGACCGTCTCCTCCAGGGACTTGCCGCCGTTGCCCTTCTCCGGGGTCACATGGATGACGGCGAAGTCGTACGACGCGCCCTGGCCGCCCGTCTCCCCACCCTGCTCGATCCACTGGTCCGAGGTCTGCGCCCAGTCACCCCACCAGACGCCGTACGGCGCGAGCTGCTGCTTCGTCGCGTTCTGCAGCTCGGGCGCCGTCTTCCCGGCGTTGTTGTACGCCGGCACGAACGCGATGTTGCGGTACCAGCCGCCCTCCTTGCCCGCGTGCACGCAGTGCCCCGCGGTCCACACCAGGTTGGACTTGCCGGGATGGGCGGGGTCCTCGACCACGGTCGCCGAGCAGACCATGGTGCCCCCGGGAGCGTCGAAGAAGACCTTGCCGGCCGTGGGCGCGCTGTCGTGGTACACGGCCGGTACCGCCTGCGCCTTCACCGGCGCCGGAGTGGGGTCCGTGACGCCCTGGTCGCCCGAGAGGTCGTTGTCGCTCACGCCCCTGTCGGGATCGTTGGCGTCGCGCATCCGGCCCGGGTCCCACAGCCCCTTGATGATGGGATTGATGAAGTCGTCGGCCTCGCGCAGCCAGTCGTCCTTGTTCCAGTTCTTCCAGGCGCCGTTCTTCCACTTGTCGATGTCGATCCCGTGCTCCTTGAGCTTCCGCCTGATGTCGTCCGGGATCTTGATCTTGTCGTCGCCGGCCGAGGACGCGGACGCGCTCGCCTGGCCGCTCGCCTTGGTGTCCTCGCCCGGGCCGCACGCGGTCGCGGTCAGCGCCAGCGCCGCGACGAGGCCGAGAGCCGCCGGTACGGGGGAGATTGCGCGGCGCGCGCCTCTTCCTCGGGCGGGGGCGAAGAACGGGCGTATGGGTCGCATGGTGTGAACTCCCCCTGGAACGAACCTGTGTGAAGGCAGCGGCGCACGGCCGTGGAGCACGGCGCTCTCGTACGTGATCACCGCTTCCACCGAACGGCACCACACACTATGCGGTCGCTGTGGGGGAGTTCCGACGGAACGGCAACGGTTCCGTCACGGCACTGATCACCGATGCACTCCTCCCCGGGCGGCGGCATCACCGTTTCCGCGTCCGCGATCACGCGACAGGGATCTCCCGTTCACCCGCTTCCCCGGGCCTCCCGCGTCGTTGGTACGTACGGGCGACCTGCCGTCGGTGCTCAGGCCCTCGCCCATCGCCTCGGGACAGCGGGAGGAACTGACGTCGTGGCCGTGACGGAGACTGCGGTGGTGCCGGTGGACGGCGAGCCGGAAGGGCGCGGGGACGCGGAGGGGGAGCGCTCGGCGCGTGAGGGCGCGCGCGGAACCGTGGGAGCGGATGCCGCACACGAGGGCATTCTGCGGCGGCAGTCGGTGCGCGAGTCCGCCGCGCGCACCTATGCGCGCGCCCTGCCGATCGTGCCCGTGCGGGCGCGCGGGCTCATCGTCGAGGGCGCGGACGGGCGCCGCTACCTCGACTGCCTCTCCGGCGCGGGCACGCTGGCCCTCGGCCACAACCACCCGGTCGTCCTGGAGGCGATCCGGAAGGTCCTCGACTCCGGTGCGCCCCTGCACGTCCTGGACCTGGCCACGCCCGTCAAGGACGCCTTCACCACCGAGCTGTTCCGCACGCTCCCGTCCGGCCTCGCCGAGCGCGCCCGCGTGCAGTTCTGCGGACCGGCCGGCACGGACGCCGTCGAGGCGGCGCTCAAGCTGGTACGGGCGGCGACCGGCCGGACGGGGATCCTCGCCTTCACCGGCGCGTACCACGGGATGACGGCGGGCGCCCTCGAGGTGTCCGGGGGCGCGACCGACGTACGCGTGACACGCCTGCCCTATCCACAGGACTACCGCTGCCCGTTCGGCATCGGCGGCGGCCGCGGCGCCGAACTCTCCGCACGCTGGACGGAATCCCTCCTCGACGACGACAGGTCCGGTGTCCCGCAGCCCGCCGGGATGATCCTCGAACCCGTCCAGGGCGAGGGCGGGGTCCACCCCGCGCCGGACGCGTGGATGCGCCGTATGCGGCGCATCACCGAGGCCCGGTCGATCCCGTTGGTCGTGGACGAGGTGCAGACCGGGGTGGGCCGCACCGGACGCTTCTGGGCGGTCGAGCACAGCGGTGTGGTGCCCGATGTGATGATCCTCTCCAAAGCGATCGGCGGGAGCATGCCGCTCGCCGTGGTGGTGTACCGCGACGAGCTCGACGTCTGGCGCCCCGGCGCCCACGCCGGCACGTTCCGCGGCAACCAGCTCGCCATGGCCGCCGGCACCGCGACCCTCGCCCACGTACGGGAGAACCGCCTCGCCGAGCGCGCCGCCACGCTCGGCGCCCGCATACTGGACCAGTTGCGTTCGCTGGCCGCCGAGTTCCCGTGCATCGGGGACGTACGCGGCCGGGGACTGATGCTCGGCGTCGAGCTGGTGGACCCCGAGGCCGTGCCCGGACAGGCGCCCCCGGCCCCCTCGACCGCCGTCCCCCGGGGCACCGGGCCCCGCCCCGCCGCGCCCGCACTGGCCGCCGCCGTCCAGCGGGAGTGCCTGCGGCGCGGCCTGATCGTGGAACTCGGCGGACGGGACGCGAGCGTGGTCCGCCTGCTGCCGCCGCTGACGATCAGTGACGAGCAGACGAACGCCGTGCTGGACCGGCTCGCCGACGCGGTGGCCGAGGTGGCCCGGGGGCCTGTCCGCCCCTGAGACCGCGCACGCCACGTCCTCCGACCGCCCCCTGAGCACGATTCCACCGAGCCTCCGCCCGCGTGCCCCGCCGCACCGCCGGAACAGGCGGGCGAGCCGGAACGACCTCCCGAGGAACGCCCTTGAACGCCACCCCCACCCCCGACCGCGGCTCCCATGCCCTCCAGCGGGAGACCGGCGCGCTCCCGCGGCAGAAGGCGGCACCACCGCAGGGGGAAGCACCGCACGGCACCGGCGCCGACCCGCTGGACCACCCGGATCCGTACGCGGCGGCCGAGGCCGCCACCGCCGAGAACCTGTTGCGCTGCTGGGTCCGCGAGAACGACCTCCCCGCTCCCGGCGACGGCATGCTGTGCATCCCGCTCCCCGCCAGCGGTACGGCGCTCCTCGTGCCGGTCCGCCACTGGTCCCCGGCCGGCTGGCACCGCTTCGGCCCGCCGTACCTGTCCGGCGCGCCTGGGGCGGCCCCGCCGGTGGACGCCGTGACCGTGGCGGCCCTGCTGGCGCGGGAGGCGACGGGAGCCCGCCCCCCGCAGGAATCCGCGCCGGACTGCGGGCGGGGCTCCGCGCCGGTCTCCGCGCGGCGCTCTGCGCAGGGCCCGGCGGCAGACCTCGCCCCGGGCCGCGGCGCCGACCTGGTGGGCCGCGTCGCCGACTCCGTGCTGCGCACCGCGACCTTCATCGCGCAACGCCGCGCGCACCCCACGGACGAGGGAACGGACCTCTTCCTCACCGCCGAGCAGGCGCTGCTGCTCGGGCACCCCCTGCACCCCACGGCGAAGAGCCGTGAGGGCCTCTCCGACTCCGAGACCCTGCTCTACTCGCCCGAAACACGTGGTTCCTTCCCGCTGCAATGGCTGGCGGTCGCGCCCTCGGTCCTCGCCGCCGACTCGGCGTGGACGGAAGGGGGCCGGCCCGTGCCGGCCGTCCGGCTGACCGCACGGCTCGCCGGCCCCGGGCTGCCGCTGCCCGAGGGCTTCGCCGCACTGCCCCTGCACCCCTGGCAGGCCCGCGAGGTCCGGCACCGCCCCGAGGTCGCGGCCCTGCTGGACGCCGGACTGCTGCGCGACCTCGGCCCGCACGGCGAGCGCTGGTGTCCCACGTCCTCCGTCCGCACCGTCCGCCGCCCGGGAGCCCCCGCGATGCTGAAGCTGTCGCTGGGCCTGCGCATCACCAACTCCCGCCGCGAGAACCTCCGCAAGGAACTCCACCGGGGCGTCGAGGTGCACCGTCTGCTGCGCGGCGGCCTCGGCAGGCGGTGGCAGTCCGCGCACCCCTGCTTCGACATCGTGCGCGACCCCGCCTGGGTCGCCGTCGACGACCGGGACGGCAGGCCCGTCCCCGGGCTGGACGTCGTGATCCGCCACAACCCGTTCGCCCCGTCCGACGACG
Source organism: Streptomyces sp. PSU-S4-23 (assembly GCF_055632315.1). NCBI lineage: Bacteria > Bacillati > Actinomycetota > Actinomycetes > Kitasatosporales > Streptomycetaceae > Streptomyces > Streptomyces sp. PSU-S4-23. The sequence goes on from NZ_JBVMUU010000002.1 coordinate 6,511,321, forward strand.
CCTCCTGCGTCGCCGGGCTCGTCGCGCTCCGCCCCTGCGCGCCGGCGGCCGGAGAACGCTGCCCCGCCCTGCGCTCCCGGCTCGCCGAGATCATCACCCGCCTCGCCGGGCACACCGGACACTCGCGCGGCGCCGTCGCCACCGAGTGGTTCCTGCGCTACCTCGAACGGGTGGTGCGTCCGGTGCTCTGGCTGGACGGCGAGGCCGGTATCGCCCTGGAGGCACACCAGCAGAACACCGTGCTCCTGCTGGACCGCGAGGGCTGGCCCGCGGGCGGCCGCTACCGCGACAACCAGGGGTACTACTTCCGTGAGTCCCGCCGCGCCGAACTCGACGCCCTGCTGCCCGGCATCGGCGAGCACAGCGACACGTTCGTCTCCGACGAGGTCACCGACGAACGCTTCGCCTACTACCTCGGCATCAACAACGTGCTCGGTCTCATCGGCGCGTTCGGCTCCCAGCGCCTCGCCGACGAGCGGCTGCTGCTCGCCGCGTTCCGGGGCTTCCTCGCCGACGCCGTACTCGGACCCGACCGGCTGCGCACGCCGCTGCCGGCACGCCTGCTCGACTCTCCCGTCCTGCGCTGCAAGGCCAACCTCCTCACCAGACTGCACGGCCTCGACGAACTCGCCGGCCCGGTCGACACCCAGTCCGTCTACGTCACCATCACCAACCCCCTTCGTTCCTGAAGAACTCTTCCGAGAGGAGCGTCGCCGTGCCTCCCACCGATGCGAGCACCGACGCCGGCATCGTCTCCGCCCTCGAAGGCGCCGGCACCGACCGGGGTTCCGGAACCGGTCCCCGGCCCGGCCCCCACCGGGGGTCCGGCCAGCACCACGGGGCCGGCCCCGGCCGCGGTGGTGGCCCGGACGTCGAGGACACCCTCGACCTACGGCTGCCCGACCGGTTCATGGCGCTCGGCCCGGCCGACGGGGCGGGCCGGACCAGGGCGGACGACGCCGCTCCGGCCGAGGCGGCAGCCACCCGACGGGACGCCGGCCTCCTCGACCACGTCGCCCGCTGGGGCGCGACCACCACCCCCGCCGGTGACTTCCGCCTCGTCCCCGTGCACCCCGGCCGTGATCTCCCGCTCATCACCCGCTGGATGAACGACCCCGCCGTCGCGGCGTTCTGGGACCTGGCCGGAGACGGGTCGGTGACCGAGCGGCACCTGCGCGCCCAACTCGCCGGCGACGGACGCAGCGTCCCCTGCCTCGGCCTGCTGGACGGCACCCCCATGAGCTACTGGGAGATCTACCGAGCAGACCTCGACCTGCTGGCCCGCCACTACCCCGCCCGTCCTCATGACACCGGGATCCACCTCCTCATCGGCGGTGTCCCCGACCGCGGTCACGGCCTCGGCGCCACACTGCTGCGTGCCGTCGCCGATCTCGTCCTCGACCGGCGTCCTTCCTGCGCGCGCGTCGTCGCCGAACCCGACCTTCGCAACACGCCCTCCGTCGCCGCCTTCCTCAGCGCCGGTTTCCGGTACGCCGCCGAGGTCGACCTGCCCGGGAAACGGGCCGCCCTCATGGTCCGGGACCGGAGCCTGCGCCATCTGCTCTAGATCCATCACTCTGCGTAACGAAGCGGGCCTTGCGCGGGTTCCCGCCGGCAACCAGAGAAACCGGGCCCGCTCCCGCACCACCCATCAGCGCGCCAGGTGCCACCGCTTCCATCCCCCCGTTGTCACTGACGAGCCGTAGGGTGGTCGCGCTATGACGAAGCCCTCACTCCCCGAACTCCTGCATGCAGCCGTCGCAGCCGTCGGCGGCACGGAGCGCCCCGGCCAGGTGACCATGGCCCAAGCCGTCGCGGAGGCCATCGACGACGGCTCCCATCTGCTCGTCCAGGCCGGCACCGGCACCGGAAAGTCGCTGGGCTATCTGGTCCCCGCGCTCGCACACGGCCAGCCCGTCGTCGTGGCGACGGCCACCCTGGCGCTGCAGCGCCAGCTCGTCGAGCGGGACCTGCCGCGCACGGTCGAGGCACTGCACCCGCTGCTGCGCCGCCGGCCGGAGTTCGCGATGCTCAAGGGCCGCTCGAACTACCTGTGCCTGCACCGCCTGCACGAGGGCGTGCCGCAGGACGAGGAGGACGGCCTTTTCGACCAGTTCGAGGCCGCCGCGCCCACCAGCAAGCTGGGTCAGGACCTGCTGCGGCTGCGTGACTGGTCCCAGGAGACGGAGACCGGTGACCGGGACGACCTCACACCCGGCGTCTCCGACCGGGCCTGGGCCCAGATCTCGGTGTCGTCGCGGGAGTGCCTGGGCGCCTCGAAGTGCGCGTACGGCGCCGAGTGCTTCGCCGAGACGGCCCGCGAGCGCGCCAAGCTCGCCGAGGTCGTCGTCACCAACCACGCGCTGCTCGCGATCGACGCCATCGAGGGCGCGCCGGTCCTTCCGCAGCACGAGGTGCTGATCGTCGACGAGGCCCACGAGCTGGTCTCCCGGGTCACCGGCGTGGCCACCGGCGAGCTCGCTCCCGGCCAGGTCAACCGTGCGGTGCGCCGCGCGGCGAAGCTCGTCAACGAGAAGGCCGCCGACCAGCTCCAGACGGCCGCCGAGGGCTTCGAGCGGCTGATGGAGCTGGCCCTTCCCGGCCGCCTGGAGGAGATTCCGGAGGACCTCGGATACGCCCTCATGGCGTTGCGTGACGCCGCCCGCACGGTGATCTCCGCGCTCGGCGCCACCCGCGACAAGTCGGTCCAGGACGAGGACGCGGTCCGCAAGCAGGCGCTGGCGTCCGTGGAGAGCGTGCACGACGTGGCGGAGCGCATCACCAACGGCTCCGAATGGGACGTCGTCTGGTACGAGCGGCACGACCGCTTCGGCGCGTCCCTGCGTGTCGCCCCGATGTCCGTGTCGGGGCTCCTCAGGGAGAAGCTCTTCGCGGACCGCTCGGTGATCCTGACGTCGGCCACGCTGAAACTGGGCGGCGACTTCAACGGCGTCGGCGCGTCCCTCGGCCTCGCCCCCGAGGGCACGGAGGGCGAGGACGTCCCGCAGTGGAAGGGCGCCGACGTCGGCTCGCCCTTCGACTATCCCAAGCAGGGCATCCTGTACGTGGCGAAGCATCTGTCGCGCCCCGCTCGTGACGGTGACCGGGCGGACATGCTGGACGAGCTGACGGAGCTGATCCAGGCGGCCGGCGGTCGCACGCTGGGCCTCTTCTCGTCGATGCGGGCCGCCCAGCTCGCCGCCGAGGAACTGCGCACCCGCATCCCCGAGTTCCCGATCCTTCTCCAGGGCGAGGAGACGCTGGGGGAGCTGATCAAGAACTTCGCGGCCGACCCGAGGACCTGCCTCTTCGGCACGCTGTCGCTCTGGCAGGGCGTCGACGTGCCCGGCCCCAGCTGCCAGCTGGTCGTCATGGACAAGATCCCCTTCCCGCGCCCCGACGACCCGCTGATGAGCGCTCGGCAGAAGGCGGTGGAGGACGCCGGGGGCAACGGCTTCATGGCCGTCGCCGCGACGCACGCGGCGCTCCTGATGGCACAGGGCGCGGGTCGTCTCGTACGGGCGTCGGGGGACCGGGGTGTGGTCGCCGTACTGGACCAGCGGCTTGCCACGGCCCGGTACGGCAGCTATCTGAAGGCGTCGCTGCCCGACTTCTGGTACACGACGGACCGCAACCAGGTGCGGAAGTCGCTGGCCGCGATCGACGCGGCCGCCAAGGCCGGCGAAGCCTGACCGGCTCCCGGGCTCTTTCGGGCAGCCGACCGTCATACGGCGAGGACCCCCGGACAGCATGGGGCCCCGGAACCGGCGCAGGGGTCCCGGGGCCCGGATCAGGGGCGGGCGTCGCACGGCCCGCCCGCCGCGGCGGGGTCACACCCGTCGCAGCACCGCCACCACCTTGCCGAGGATCGTCGCCTCGTCGCCGGGGATCGGCTGGTACGCGGAGTTGTGCGGCAGCAGCCAGACGTGGCCGTCCTCGCGCTTGAAGCGCTTGACCGTGGCCTCGCCGTCGAGCATCGCGGCGACGATGTCGCCGTTCTCGGCTACGGGCTGGCGGCGGACCGTGACCCAGTCGCCGTCGCAGATGGCGGCCTCGATCATGGAGTCGCCGACGACCTTCAGGACGAAGAGCTCACCGTCGCCGACGAGCTGCCGGGGGAGCGGGAAGACGTCCTCCACCGACTCCTCGGCGAGGATGGGGCCACCGGCCGCGATGCGGCCGACGAGCGGGACGTACGACGCGGCGGGCTTGCCCGCGGTGTCGGTGGGCTGCACGGAGGACGACTGGTCCGAGCCGCGCACCTCGTACGCACGGGGCCGGTGCGGGTCGCGCCGCAGGAAGCCCTTGCGCTCCAGTGCCATCAGCTGGTGTGCCACGGAGGACGTGCTGGAGAGGCCCACGGCCTGGCCGATCTCCCGCATCGACGGTGGGTAGCCGCGTCGCTGCACTGAGTCCCGGATGACCTCGATCACCCGGCGCTGCCGGTCGGTCAGCCCGGAGCTGTCCGCCCGGATGCCTGGAGGTCGGCCGGGCAGGGACCTCTTGGGCCCTGCGGGGTTCGTGGCTTCGTTCATGGCATGCACCGGCTCGAGTCGGCCCTGGGAGCGGTCCTGGGCAGTGATGGTGGCACTGTCTGCGGTGGTGGTCACGTCGGCCCCTCTCGATGGTCTCCCGTGCAGCACAACGGTAGTTGCTTTCGAAAGGTTGCGCCAAACACACGTTCGAGTGAAATTCCGCGAATTACCTGACGCGATCACGTGTCCGGGTGTATTGGCTGACGTCTCGCCGACGGGCGGAGGTGCTCATTGCTGTACTCTGCACCGCCGGGGAGAAGGCCTTGTGGGCCGCCGTGTCCGGCGCCCAGTCTGCCACCCGACGCCCCCCGGGCGGGGTATCGGCCCCCGTCTTCATGCCGCGTCCACCGAATCCGCGCATGACCCGATCGGGTGTGGCCGCACGGCACATGCCAATCCGCCTGACGTGGGCGTGTCGTCGGCGAATGTACGAGCCAATCGCTAGATGTAGTGGTTGGATGACGGTAGCAGCCCAGAAGTTGTGGTCCCCCGGACTTTCGCGGTCCCGTCGATCGCCTATGCTTGGGGCTGCTTCGAGGGGCCCATGGGGCCCACGAGGTCAATGAGTCGTGCTGAAAAGGAGGGTTGGAGCCATGCACTGCCCCTTCTGCAGGCACCCTGACAGCCGCGTCGTCGACAGCCGTACGACCGACGACGGCACGTCCATCCGCAGGCGCCGCCAGTGCCCCGACTGCTCCCGTCGTTTCACGACCGTGGAGACGTGCTCGCTGATGGTGGTCAAGCGGTCCGGGGTCACCGAACCGTTCAGCCGCACCAAGATCATCAATGGTGTGCGCAAGGCGTGCCAGGGGCGGCCCGTCACCGAGGACGCACTCGCCCAGCTCGGCCAGCGGGTCGAAGAGGCGGTGCGGGCCACCGGGAGCGCCGAGCTGACCACCCACGACGTGGGGCTGGCCATACTGGGCCCCCTGCAGGAACTCGACCTCGTCGCCTACCTGCGGTTCGCGTCCGTGTACCGGGCGTTCGACTCGCTGGAGGACTTCGAGGCCGCCATCGCGGAACTCAGGGAACACCAGGCGGAGCACCCGGCCGTGGACGGCGGCGGGCACGAGAACGCCGCCGCGGAGCGCCGGGGAACCGATCGCGGGTCCGGAGGGACGGCCGACGTCCCCGTGCCCGCCACCGCCGCCGACTGACGGGCGGCCGGCCCGGACCGGCCCCGTCGGTGGCGCACACAGACCCGTCACGCGTGCTCCCGCACGACGCGCGTGACAAGCAGACACAACACCGTGCCATGGGAAGAAAAGGGCACTTCAGGGCGTTTTCGCCCGATACAGGGAGGCGGCATGACAGAGACGGCGAGCGGTCCGGCACGAGGTTCCCGGGCGAAGGGCACCAAGGCCAGGGGACTGCGGATCGAGCGCATCCACACGACCCCCGGCGTGCACCCGTACGACGAGGTCGAGTGGGCGCGCCGTGACGTCGTCATGACCAACTGGCGCGACGGCTCGGTCAACTTCGAGCAGCGTGGCGTCGAGTTCCCCGAGTTCTGGTCGGTGAACGCGGTCAACATCGTCACCAGCAAGTACTTCCGCGGTGCCGTCGGCACCCCGCAGCGCGAGACCAGCCTCAAGCAGCTGATCGACCGCATCGTGAAGACGTACCGGAAGGCCGGTGAGGACTACAAGTACTTCACCTCGCCCGCCGACGCGGAGATCTTCGAGCACGAACTGGCGTACGCCCTCCTGCACCAGATCTTCAGCTTCAACAGCCCCGTCTGGTTCAACGTCGGCACTCCGCAGCCCCAGCAGGTCTCCGCCTGCTTCATCCTGTCCGTCGACGACTCCATGGAGTCGATCCTCGACTGGTACAAGGAAGAGGGCATGATCTTCAAGGGCGGCTCCGGAGCCGGCCTGAACCTCTCCCGCATCCGCTCCTCCAAGGAGCTGCTCTCCTCCGGCGGCAACGCCTCCGGCCCCGTCTCCTTCATGCGCGGCGCCGACGCCTCCGCGGGAACGATCAAGTCGGGCGGCGCGACCCGCCGCGCCGCCAAGATGGTCATCCTGGACGTCGACCACCCGGACGTCGAGGACTTCATCGAGACCAAGGTCAAGGAGGAGGAGAAGATCCGCGCCCTGCGCGACGCGGGCTTCGACATGGACCTGGGCGGCGACGACATCACCTCCGTCCAGTACCAGAACGCCAACAACTCGGTCCGCGTCAACGACACCTTCATGAAGGCCGTCGAGAACGGCGGGAAGTTCGGCCTGCGCGCCCGCATGACCGGTGAGGTCATCGAGGAGGTCGACGCCAAGGCGCTCTTCCGCAAGATGGCCGAGGCCGCCTGGGCCTGCGCCGACCCCGGCATCCAGTACGACGACACCATCAACCACTGGCACACGTGCCCGGAGTCCGGCCGCATCAACGGCTCGAACCCCTGCAGCGAGTACATGCACCTGGACAACACGTCCTGCAACCTCGCCTCGCTGAACCTGATGAAGTTCCTCAAGGACGACGGCAAGGGCAACCAGTCCTTCGACGTCGAGCGCTTCGCCAAGGTCGTCGAGCTGATCATCACCGCGATGGACATCTCGATCTGCTTCGCGGACTTCCCGACCCAGAAGATCGGCGAGAACACCCGTGCCTTCCGCCAGCTCGGCATCGGGTACGCCAACCTCGGCGCCCTGCTGATGGCCACCGGCCACGCCTACGACTCCGACGGCGGCCGGGCCCTGGCCGGCGCCATCACCTCCCTGATGACCGGCACCGCGTACAAGCGCTCCGCCGAACTGGCCTCGGTCGTCGGCCCGTACGACGGCTACGCCCGCAACGAGCAGCCGCACCTGCGCGTCATGAAGCAGCACGCCGACGCCAACGCCCGCGCCGTGCGCATGGACGACCTGGACACCCCGGTGTGGGCCGCCGCCACGGAGGCATGGCAGGACGTGCTCCGCCTCGGCGAGAAGAACGGCTTCCGCAACTCCCAGGCGTCCGTCCTCGCGCCGACCGGCACCATCGGTCTCGCCATGGGCTGCGACACCACCGGCGTCGAGCCGGACCTCGCCCTGGTCAAGTTCAAGAAGCTGGTCGGCGGCGGCTCCATGCAGATTGTCAACGGCACCGTGCCGCAGGCGCTGCGCCGCCTGGGCTACCAGGAGGAGCAGATCGAGGCGATCGTCGCCCACATCGCCGAGCACGGCAATGTGATCGACGCGCCGGGCCTCAAGCACCAGCACTACGAGGTCTTCGACTGCGCCATGGGCGAGCGCGCGATCTCCCCGATGGGCCACGTCCGCATGATGGCCGCGATCCAGCCGTGGATCTCCGGGGCCATCTCCAAGACGGTCAACATGCCGGAGTCGGCGACCGTCGAGGAGGTCGAGGAGATCTACTTCGAGGCGTGGAAGATGGGCATCAAGGCGCTCGCGATCTACCGCGACAACTGCAAGGTCGGCCAGCCGCTCTCCGCCAAGAAGAAGGAGCCCGCCGAGAAGCAGGCGCAGGAGGCGGCCACGGAGACCAAGGTCGAGAAGGTCGTCGAGTACCGCCCGGTCCGCAAGCGCCTCCCGAAGGGCCGTCCCGGCATCACCACGTCGTTCACCGTCGGCGGCGCCGAGGGCTACATGACCGCCAACTCCTACCCGGACGACGGGCTCGGCGAGGTCTTCCTCAAGATGTCCAAGCAGGGTTCGACCCTCGCGGGCATGATGGACGCCTTCTCGATCGCCGTCTCGGTGGGTCTGCAGTACGGGGTGCCGCTGGAGACGTACGTCTCGAAGTTCACCAACATGCGCTTCGAGCCGGCCGGTATGACGGACGACCCGGACGTGCGGATGGCGCAGTCGATCGTCGACTACATCTTCCGCCGGCTGGCGCTGGACTTCCTGCCCTTCGAGACGCGCTCCGCGCTCGGCATCCACTCCGCCGAGGAGCGCCAGCGCCACCTGGAGACCGGTTCGTACGAGCCGGCCGACGACGAGGTCGATGTGGAGGGCCTGGCCCAGTCGGCCCCGCGCGCCCAGGAGCTGAAGGCGATCGCCACCCCGAAGGCCGACACCGCGGCGGCCAAGCCGGCCCCGCAGCAGGCGCACACCAGCGCCGAACTGGTGGAGATGCAGCTGGGCATCCAGGCGGACGCCCCGCTGTGCTTCTCCTGCGGCACGAAGATGCAGCGAGCGGGCTCCTGCTACATCTGCGAGGGCTGCGGCTCGACGAGCGGCTGCAGCTGAGAATGAGCGGAATCGCGTTGGCTGCACCATTCGACGCGGTTCGCTGAACACCGACGACAGGAGGGGCGTCAGCCCGGTGGCCGGCGCCCCTCACTGCAGTCGTTCTCCCGGAGCTTCCAGCCGCGATCGCTGCTGGAGAACGACGAGCGCCCGGCCCTGCGGGGGCCGGTCGCCCGATTACGGGCGGCAGGTGGAGCGCCGGCCCTCATGCGGTGTTCACCAGCTGATTCCGGCCGCCACCGGCAGGTGGTCACTGCCCGTGGCCGGCAGCACCCACGAACTCTCCGGCGTCACACCGCGGACCAGGATCTGGTCGATACGCACCACCGGGAACTTCGCCGGCCAGCTGAAGCCGAAGCCGTTCCCGGCCGCGTCCTGGGCCGAGCGCAGCTGCGAGGCGATGCCGGCGAACGCGCGGTCGTCCATGGTGCCGTTCAGGTCGCCGAGCAGCACCACCCGCTCATTCCGCTCGGCGGCGACGGCCTCGCCGAGCGCCCGCGCGCCTCTGTCCCGTGAGTCCGTCCAGAAGCCCGCCCGGGGATTCACCCGCGCGGACCCCAGGTGGGCCACATACACCGCCAGCGGACCCTGGTGCGTGGCCACCGTGGTGCGCAGCGCCCGGGTGTAGGCCATCTTGACGCCGGCCGGCTTGGTGTCCGCCAGCGGCCCGTAGTCCATCTTGACGTCGACCGGCCGGGTGTCCGCCAGCGGCAGCCTGCTCCACAGCCCGACCGTGCCCTGCACCGTGTGGTACGGGTACGCCTTCGCCAGTTCCTTCTCGTACAGCGGCTTCGACTGCGGGGTGATCTCCTCCAGGGCCAGCACGTCCGCGCCGCAGGCGGCCAGGGCTCGGGCGGTGCCGGCCGGGTCGGGGTTGTCGGCGCCGACATTGTGGCTGACCACGGTGAGGTCGCCGCCCGGACGGGACTTGTCACCGAGCAGCCCGCCGAAGAGGTTCAGCCACACCACGACCGGCAGCAGCAGTGCGGCCACCGCGGAGGCGGAGCGGCGCCACAGCGCCCCGGCCAGCAGCACCGGGACGAACAGGCCGAACCACGGCAGGACGGTCTCCGTCAGGCTGCCTAGGTTTCCGATCCGGTTCGGGATCTCCGCGTGCAGCAGCATGAGCAGGCCGAGCAGCAGCGCCAGCACCGCGAGCACCGGGCCACGCTTCCACGGCTCCGGCCGCGAGACGATGCGGACCGCCCGGCGGATGCGCGCGTCCCGGACCCCGGAGCCGGTGTCCCGGCGGCCGGCGCTGCCCTGTCCGGCCTCCGCCGTGTCCACCTGCGTCATCGTCCGTCCTCGCGCACTGCCGGTCACTGCTGCATCCTCGGGTCCTGGGTGGGGTTGGCATACATGCGCGGGCAGCCACGACCGATCGCTTCGGGGCGCAGTTCGCAGTGCCAGGGTTCGTTCCTGCAGATCTGGCACCGCCCGTACCCGGCAGCATGTCCGGACAGCCAGGCCGTCGCATCGGAGCGCCCGATGTCGACCGCGTCCCCTTCCACATGAGGAGGCGTCACCGCGGTGGCCACCCGTCGGGCGGCCTCGTCTGCGGACCCGTACTCGGCGATGGCCTGGCGAAGAAGCCGCTTCTGGTACTCCGGGGAACGCCCGCCGCTGTCGACGTAGAACTCGACCTTGTCGTCCGCTGCGTCATCCGCTGCGTCCGTTGCGGCCTGACGGAGGGCCCTGAGGAGATCTGGATCGAGGTCGGCCACAGCCGGAATCGCGTCGTCGAAGACGGTCACGCCGGCGGGGACGACACCGTCGGCCTCGCCAGGCGCACCACGGTGCCCCCAGCGATGAGCACGGGGTGACGGGGCCGAGGGCGGCTTCGACGGCGGTGCGGCCGAGGAGGGCTGCACGGGCGGTGCGGCCGAGGAGCCGGGGGGATTCTGCCCTGGGTGGCCGAAGGCTGCGCTGACCGCTGCGATGACGACTGCCAGGCCGATGGCGAGGGGCCGGTGAATCCGGCGGGCCGTCGTCCGTGCTGATGGTGGGGTTCTGGCCATGCGGCCAGTCAAGGCGGCGCGGTGTTGCCGGCACATATGGGATTTTCGATACGCCGACGATATGCGCCCGCTCGTAGCATCACCGGCATGCGTGTGTTGATCGTCGAGGACGAGCCCTATCTGGCAGAAGCCATCCGCGACGGCCTGCGCCTGGAAGCGATCGCGGCCGACATCGCAGGTGACGGCGACACCGCTCTGGAACTGCTGGGCGTCAACGCCTACGACATCGCCGTCCTCGACCGGGACATTCCCGGACCTTCCGGTGACGAGATCGCCGGACGCATCGTCGCCTCCGGCAGCGGCATGCCGATCCTCATGCTCACCGCGGCCGACCGTCTCGACGACAAGGCCTCCGGGTTCGGACTCGGCGCCGACGACTACCTCACAAAACCCTTCGAACTCCGTGAGCTCGCGCTCCGGCTCAGAGCACTCGACCGCAGGCGCGCACACGACAGGCCACCCGTGCGGGAGATCGCAGGCCTGCGGCTGGACCCGTTCCGCAGAGAGGTCTACCGGGACGGCCGCTACGTGGCGCTGACCAGGAAGCAGTTCGCCGTGCTCGAAGTCCTCGCCGCCGCCGAGGGCGGTGTCGTCAGCGCCGAGGAACTCCTGGAACGCGCGTGGGACGAGAACGCAGACCCGTTCACCAACGCCGTGCGCATCACCGTCTCGGCACTGCGCAAGCGGCTCGGTGAACCCTGGATCATCGCCACCGTGCCGGGCGTCGGCTACCGCATCGGCCCGCACGGCCCGCAACCAGAGGCCGGACACGAGGGAGGCGGGCGTGGATAGAACACCCGGGCTGAGCGTTCGCCTCAAACTCACCCTCAGCTATGCCGGCTTCCTCACGCTGGCCGGTGTCCTGCTGCTCGCGGCGGTGTGGGTGTTCCTCCTGCGTTACGTGCCCGACCGTGCGCTCATCGTCCCCGGCTCCACCGGCACCACCCACGGTGTCTTTCCCATCCGGTCCAACCTCTTGCGCGTTTTCGCTCCAAGGGCAGCCGCAGTGCTGGCATTGCTGCTGGTGTTCGGCCTCGTGGGAGGGTGGATCCTCGCCGGCCGGATGCTCGACCCGCTGACCCGCATCACCGCTGCCACCCGTCTGGCCTCGACCGGATCGCTCTCCCACCGAATCCGGCTACCGGGCCGCAAGGACGAGTTCCGTGAGCTCGCCGACGCCTTCGACACGATGCTCGCACGGCTCGAAGCACACGTCGCCGAACAGCGGAGATTCGCAGCCAACGCCTCTCACGAGTTGCGCACCCCGCTGGCCATCTCGAAGGCGCTTCTCGACGTAGCCCGCAGCGATCCGGACCACGACGCCGGCGAAGTCATCGACCGTCTCCACGCCGTCAACACCCGAGCGATCGACCTCACTGAAGCACTGCTCCTGCTCAGCCGTGCTGACCAGCGGTCCTTCAACCGCGACCCTGACCCTGTCGACCTGTCCCTGCTCGTGGATGAGGTCACCGAAACCCTTCTCCCCCTCGCGGAAAAGCACGGCGTCACCATCGAGACCTCCGGCGACATCACCCCCACACCCGGATCGCAAGCCCTCCTGCTGCAGCTGACCACGAACCTCGTGCACAACGCGATCGTCCACAACCTGCCGGGACAGGGGACCGTATGGGTCGGTACCAGCCTCCGCCCCGAGACCGTGGTGCTCACGGTCGAGAACACCGGCGAGAAGCTCACTCCAGAGCTGGTCTCCACACTCACCGAACCATTCCAGCGCGGCACCGAGCGCATGCACGCCGACCACGCGGGCGTCGGCCTCGGCCTGGCGATCGTGAAGACGATCGCCCACGCGCACGACGGGACACTCGCCCTCACCCCGCGTTCTGCCGGGGGGATGCGCATCACCGTGGAGCTGCCCGCGATGGCCCGGCACACCGACAGGTAGCGAATCAGGGAATGGAGGCGCCGCCGCTGTTGCGAGCGCGCGGTCACCGGCCGCAGCCCGGTGCGTCGCTTTCGGCGGGCCCGGCGCAGGCGGCGCATCGAGACAACCCCCTGCGCCAGTACCCGGACCCCTGGAGGGCGGCACGGCCACCGGCCGTGCCGCCCTCCAGCGTCGAGCGCCCTTACCGGGAGGACGCGCCGGCGGCGCTCCCCCAGGGAGGGCGTTCAGGCGTCCTGCGGGCTGCCCATCACGCGGACGAAGCCCGACGGGTCGGTGTCGTAGCCGTGGATGCCCGGGCGGTAGGCCCACTCGCCCGAGGCGTCGCGCACGAACTCGGCCACGGTCGCCGCCGTCGAGCCCAGGACGCCGCCGAAGTCGTCCTCGGCCAGGACCGTGTAGCCCTCGCGCAGGCGCAGCCCGGGGTTCAGGACGCCGACGAACGTCTTGCGGCCGGTGCGCTGCTGGATGACGACGCCGGCCACCACGCGCACGTAACCGCTGTCGAGCCGGTGGAGTTCGAGGGTCATGACCTCGTCCCAGCCGAACCCCTTGCCGTCCACGCTGTCGCGGTTCAGGTAGATCGTGCCGTCGGGGGAGCGGTGGTCGAAGTGCACGACATAGGCCGGATCCCCGTACGGATCTTCCGCCCGGTACGTCGCGGCCACGATGTCGAGATCGGTGGGCGGCTGCCCGGCCGGACTGGGGTCCCATTTCACCGCCAGTTCCACCTTGCGGATGCCCTTGTTGAGACCGCTCACCCCATCCCCTCCCCGTTGTCATGTGCCCTCCGTATGAACTTGCGTGCTGTGAGGGCCAGTTGTCCATTGTGCCTCCTGCGTGGGGGCGCTCGCGCGGGTGCACTCCACCAGAGCGTGACCAACGCCACGCACAGGGGCCTTACGATGGCGCGGTGCTGGTCAAGTGGATTCGCTGCACCGTGGTGGACCGCCGCGGTTTCGAGCGGGGGCAGCGAAAGTGGGCGGGGCTTCTGGGGGAGCCGGGCTTCCGGGGACAGGGCGGGGGCTGGAGCCGGGCGAGGCCCGGTGTGGCGCACATCTTCGCGTTCTGGGAGAGCCGTGCGTTCTACGACTCGTTCATGGCCCGTTCCCACGACCGGCTGGCCGCGTCGCAGTCGGGCACCTTCAAGGACCAGCAGGTCAGGCTGTTCGACCACCGGTTCGACGTGAAGACCGGATTCGAGCCGCGCTTCACGGACGCCGACCTGGTCCGCGTCGCGCACTGCCGGGTCCACGAGGAGCGGGCCGAGCACTTCGCGCTGATGCAGGAGAAGGTCTGGAACCCGGCCATGGCCGGCTCACCGGGCATGGTCCGCGGACTGTTCGGCGAGGCGCCGGGCCATGAGTTCATGATCCTTTCGATGTGGCAGTCGGCCGCCGAGCACGGCAAGTACCGCGAGGAGCGTGTGGAGCGCCTGGCTCTGAGGGCGCAGACGGAGGCGGACGTCGCGGCGCTCACGGGCGACATCGTGGACCTGGAGCCCACCTGGATCGTGTGAGTCCGGAAACCGGATGGAGCCGGTGGGGAGCGGCTCAGGTGTGAGCTGCGCCGTATGGGCGTCCCTCGAGTGCTCGTTCGGGCGTCACCCGATCTAGGGTTTTGGCATGGCACGACCACGGCGCATCGTCCTTGTCCGGCACGGCGAGTCGGTGGGCAATGCCGATGACTCCGTGTACGAACGCGAACCCGACCACGCCCTGCCGCTCACCGAGAGGGGATGGCGGCAGGCGGAGGAGACGGGAAAGCGACTGCGGGAGCTCTTCGGCCGGGAGCGCGTCAGCGTGTACGTCTCCCCGTACCGCCGTACCCATGAGACGCTCCACGCCTTTCGCCTGGACCCCGGGCGCGTCCGGGTGCGGGAGGAGCCCCGGCTGCGCGAGCAGGACTGGGGCAACTGGCAGGACCGCGACGACGTACAGCTCCAGAAGGCGTACCGCGACGCGTACGGACACTTCTTCTACCGTTTCGCCCAGGGCGAGTCCGGTGCCGACGTGTACGACCGGGTGGGCGGCTTCCTGGAGAGCCTGTACCGCAGTTTCGAGGCCCCGGACCACCCGCCGAACGTGCTCCTGGTGACCCACGGCCTGGCCATGCGGCTGTTCTGCATGCGCTGGTTCCACTGGACCGTCGCGGAGTTCGAATCGCTCTCGAACCCCGGGAACGGCGAGACGCGCATGCTCGTCCTCGGAGAGGACGGCAAGTACAGCCTCGACCGACCGTTCGAACGCTGGCGCGACCCGGAGCCCTACTGGATCACCGGATAGAGTGGCAGGGCGATGACCAGTGACTTCTCCTCCGCCGGCCGCCTGGAGCGCGCCCTGGCCGTCCTGCGCGGGCTGGCGGTGGGGGACGCGCTCGGAGCACGGTTCCTCGCGCCCGAGAGCCATGTGCTGCTCACACGCCGCGAGCTGCCGCCGCACCCCTGGCAGTGGACGGACGACACGGAGATGGCCTGCTCCGTCGTGGCCGTCCTGGCCGCGCACCACCGCATCGACCAGGATGTGCTTGCCCGCTCCCTCGCCGAGCACCACGATGCGGGGCGCGGCTACGAGCCCCCGATCGACCGCCTCCTCGAGAGCGTCCACCGCGGCGGCGACTGGCGCGAGCAGGCCGCGGCCCTGTTCAAGGGCCACGGATCGTGGGGCAACGGCGCGGCGGCGCGCACCGTGCCTCTGGGCGCCTGGTACGCCGACGACCCGGAGCACGCCACGTATCAGGCGGAGATCTCCGCGTACCCCACCCACCAGCATCGCGAGGCCGTGGTCGGCGCCATGGCGGTCGCCGCGGCGGCGGCCCTCGTCGCGGATCCCGCCGGCCCGCCCAGCCCCGGGGCACTTCTCGACGGCGTCGTCGCGCTCATCCCGAAGAGCGCGGTCGGAGCGGGGCTGCGCCGGGCGCGGGACATGCTCGACTACGGCGACACGGGGACCGTCGCGGCGGTCCTCGGCTGCGGACGGCGCCGGACGGCGCACGACACGGTGCCGTTCGCCCTCTGGTCGGCGGCGCGCGCCCTCGGTGACTATGAACCGGGCTTCTGGACGACCGCGCGGGCCGGTGGTGACGTGTCCGCGACCTGCGCCATCGTCGGCGGAGTGATCGCCTCGGGGAAGGCGGGGCAGCCCCCGGCGGAATGGCTGGAGCGGACGGAGCCCCTGCCGGACTGGGTGTCGCCGTCGGCGTAGGCGGTGGGTACGGCCGCGCCTGACGCGGCCGTACCGCGGATGGCCGTGGATGGCCGTGGATGGATGGCCGTGGATAGCCGCGGATGGATGGCCGTGGACGGATGGCCGGAGCGCGGCCCCCGTGACGTGACCGGTGATGTGACGGGTACGGCGGGCGTCGTGTCGCCGGCTTCCCCGCCGACGCCCTCGCCGTCGGTCCCCATGCGGGCTCTCGGGTGGCCGGCCCCTGCCTCCGCTCGATGGGCCAGAGGCAGGGGCGGGACGGGATCCTCAGCCGCCGGCCGGTCCCGCCGTGCCGGACAGTGCCTCCAGGTCGCTCCTGCGGACCCGGATGACCACCGCGGCCGTGACCAGCGCCAGTGCGGCCATCGCGGCGGCCGGGACGAACGCCGTCGAGATGCCCTGGGCGAGGACCTCGTGGCCCCAGGGGGCCGGCAGCTGGTGGGCCCTGGCGAACTCCGCCTTCTGCTCGGCCGTGCCGTTCGCCAGGAACTTCGGTATCTGCTTGTCGGCCTCGTTCCGGCTGGCCGTTCCGAAGACCGTGGTCAGGATGGACAGGCCGAGCGATCCGCCCACCTGCTGGGTGGTGTTCAGCAGACCCGACGCCGCACCCGCCTCGTGCTGGGCGACGCCCGAGACCGCGGTGAGCGTGAGCGTCACGAAGTTCAGGCCCATGCCGAAGCCGAACACCAGCATCGGGCCGAGAACTCCTCCGACGTAGGAGCTGTCGGGTGCGATGAACGTCAGCCAGCCGAGTCCGAGCACGACAAGGCTCGCCCCGACCAGCATGAACGGTTTGGGGCCGAGGACCGGCAGGAACCGCTGCGACAGTCCGGCGCCGATCACGATCGCGACCGTCACCGGCAGGAAGGCCACGCCGGCCGAGATCGGGCTGTACCCCAGTACGTTCTGCACGAAGAGCACGATGTAGAAGAACATGCCGAACATCGCCGCTGCCAGGCTCAGCATGATCACGTACGTGCCGGACCGGTTGCGGTCGGCGAACATGCGCAGGGGTGTGATCGGCTCCTTGGCCCGCGTCTCGATGAAGGCGAACGCCAGCAGCAGCACCACGGCCGCACCGAAGGCCCCGATCGTGATGCTGTCGCGCCAGCCCTCCCCGGCGGCGCGGATGAAGCCGTACACGAGGGACGCCATGCCGGTCGTCGACGTGAGCGCGCCCGCGATGTCGAAGCGCCCGGGATGGCGTTCGGACTCGTTGATGTACCGGGGGGTGAGCGAGGCGATCAGCACACCGATGGGCACGTTGACGAAGAGGACCCAGCGCCAGTCGAGCCACTCCGTGAGCATGCCGCCGGCCAGCAGACCGATCGCGCCGCCACCGGCCGAAACGGCGGCGAAGACTCCGAATGCCCGGTTGCGCTCCGGGCCTTCGGGGAAGGTGGTGGTGATGAGCGCCAGCGAGGTGGGCGACGCGATCGCGCCACCCATCCCCTGCAAGGCGCGCGCGGTGAGCAACTGCCAGGGTTCCTGGGCCAGTCCCCCGAGCAGCGAGGCGAAGGTGAACAGCAGGATGCCCGTCATGAAGACCCGGCGCCGGCCGAGGATGTCGCCGGCCCGGCCGCCGAGAAGCAGCAGGCCACCGAAGGTGAGCGTGTACGCGCTGACCACCCATGTCAGGTCGGTCGTGCTGAACTTCAGCGCGTCTTGAATGTGCGGGAGGGCGATGTTCACAATCGTCGCGTCGAGTACCACCATGAGTTGGCAGGCCGCGATGACGGTGAGCGCGATGCCGGGATGCCCCTCCCGGCGGGCGGCTCCCGGCTTCTGTTCCTGGATCAACGGAGAGGTTGTCACTATGGGTCCCCCACAAGTGTGTTAGTGAACGCTTGCGTTCACTGTCGCGTCAAACGGTAGTGAGTCCCCTTCAGTGAACGCAAGCGTTCACTGGCTTCGTTGCCGTGCGGCTCCGCTCGACCGCTCACCAACTTCCCCGCAACCCCCCCGCTTCCCCATGCCCAACGGAGATACACAGATGGGTACTTCGTCCCCGATGGCCCCCTCGACGCAGTCGGCGTCCCTGCGCCGGCGCGGTGCCGTGCTCGAGCGCGCGATCCTCGACGCCGCGCTGGAACAACTCAGTACGGTCGGGTGGAACGGCCTCACGATGGAGGGTGTCGCCGCCGGCGCCCAGACCGGCAAGGCCGCGGTCTACCGCCGCTGGCAGTCCAAGGAGGATCTTGTCGCGGACGCGCTGCAGGCCGGCCTGCCGCGCTTCGACGAGGCGCCCGACCTCGGAGGTGTGCGGGAGGATCTGCTCGCGCTGTGCCGGCGGGCGCGCGAGGCGATGTACTCGCGCCCCGGGTTCGCGCTCCGCTCGGTTATTCACGAATGCGACACCATGCAGGCCGAGCGCTTCCATGGCGTGATCTACCAGGGAGTCGTGGAGCCCACCATAAAGCTGCTGCGGGAAGTCATCGACCGTGGAATCCAACGGGGAGAGGTGCGCCGCGACGCTGCGAACGGATACGTCTACGACGCCATCCCGGCGATGATGATGTACCGCGCGAAAATGTGCGGAAGTGAATGGAGCGACCAGGATATCGAGGAGATGGTCGACCAGTTGATGGTCCCGCTGCTTCGGCCGTAGCGAGGCCGCCCGGGGCTCGAAGGCCCCGGCCGACGCGGGCTGGGGCGGCGAGCGGCCCACCCCGGGAACGGGCGTCGCAGGCGGCGTCGCGGGATGTGCCGTTGCCCCGGGAAACCGGGGTGTCGCACGGTCATCCCGGCGGCGTACGCTAGGGGCGCCATGCCGTACGAACCCCCTACCCACACCGTCGAGCGCTCCCTGCGCGCAACGACCGGAGCGAAGGTCGTCGCCGGTGTCGACGAGGTGGGGCGCGGTGCGTGGGCCGGACCCGTCACCGTCTGCGCGGCGGTTACGGGCCTGCGCCGACCGCCCGAAGGCCTCACCGACTCCAAGCTGCTCACCGTCAAGCGGCGCACCGAGCTCGCCGGGCGACTGGAGAACTGGGTGACGGCCTACAGGCTCGGTCATGCCTCCCCCGAGGAGATCGACGACCTCGGGATGACGGCCGCGCTGCGGCTCGCCGCGGTGCGTGCCCTGGAGGCGCTGCCCGTCCGGCCCGACGCGGTCATCCTCGACGGGAAGCACGACTATCTGGGGGCGCCCTGGACGGTCCGTACGGTGATCAAGGGCGACCAGTCGTGCGTGGTGGTCGCGGCGGCCTCGGTGATCGCCAAGGTTCACCGCGACAAAATGATGGCCGAACTGGGTATCGACCATGCAGACTTCGGTTTTGCGGCCAACGCCGGGTATCCGTCACCCGTGCACAAGGCCGCGCTGGAGGAGCGGGGCCCCACCCCGTACCACCGCTTGTCGTGGGCGTATCTTGATGCGCTGCCCCAGTGGCGGCACCTCAAGAAGGTCCGCAACCGGGCGGACGGAAGCGTGCCGGAAATCGAGGGCCAGCTCGGCTTCGACTTCTGACCGGTTCCGGTCGCACTCGTGTGCCACCCGCCGACACGCGTCGCACCGGCGTTTGATAAACATCAGCTCATGCCTCTCATTCCCGAGGAGCCTCAGATTCACGAGAGTGCCCAGGGTCCCCGCGCCACCCCGGCCAGCGGCCGTACCGCGCCGACCCCTCGTCCCGTACCCGGCCCGCGCCCCGCGGCCCCCGCGCGTCCCGGCCGTCCGGGGCCCCGGCCGATGCCGGCCCAGCGCACCACGCGCGAACCGGCCACGCCCAAGCCCGGTCCGTCCGCTCCCTCCGCGACTCCGCAGATCCAGCTGATCCCGGCCTCGCTCGAGGGTGCCCTGGACGCCGCCGAGGAAGCCGTCGACCTGCTGCTGGAGTCCGGCCGTGCCCCGGGCGACGTGCTGGTGATCACCACCGGCGCGCCGCACCCATGGGCCGCGCACGAACTGTCCTTCGGCGAGGCCGCCTACTGGGCGCAGCACGACGCCGGCGACGACATCTTCTATGCCGATGCCTCCGTCGCGTCCCGTGCCGCCGCCCGCTCGGTGGTCGTGGTCGCCGTCAATGGCGGCCCGGACTCCACCGTCGCCGCCACGCTTCCCCTGGCGCTCGCCAGGGCCGGTGCCCTGCTGATCGTCTGCGGCGACCCGCAGCAGATCAACTCGGTGCTCGGCGCGGGCGTCTGAGCGATCCGGACCCGGTTCCGGTTTCGCTCCCGCCGCCCGCTGCGCCGGAGGCCCTGTCCGGCTGTGCGGTCCGGGCACCGACAGCCGATGTGGTGCCGCCGCGGCGGCACCGGTACGGCGGTCGCTTCCGCGTGCCCTTCCACGAGGCGGCCGGCCCGGTTCCGGTGCCTCGGGGCGGCGCGGACGCGGCTGCTCGGCTTCCCGGCCGATCCTCCATGGACGCACGGCGCCTGCGCGGGACCGCCAGGGCGACGGCGTCGGCGTGCCCGCGCCGCGTTCGCCCCGGATCCTGCTCCTGCTCCTGCCGTGGGGCGCTGCCATGGCGTGCGCCGTCGTACGTCGCTGAATCATGGCCTCCCCCGCGTGCACTGCGTCGCTGAGCCGGCCATGACGCCGCACCGTTCAGCGGGCGGCGGCGTTCAGCGGGCGGCGGCCCGGCGCAGTACCTCGGAAGTCACGCCTCCCGTGCGCGGCTGAGGCGGCGGAGCTCCTGCCAGACCGAACGCCTCCGGCGGCGAGTCCGCGTTGGGGCGGCGTCCGCCCCGGCCCTCGCCCAGTACCTGCCAGCCGTCACGCGTCAGCGTGATGTACGCACCGCAGCGCAGCCCGTGCAGCGTGCACGCATCGCGCAGGCCCCACATCCATGCCCCGTCCTCCTCCGTCCACCGCGTGTCGCCCTCTCGGCAGTAGAGCAGCACGGCCGTCCGCACGGGGGTACGGCGCCGCAGGTCGTGCGGGATGACCCGGCGCAGCTGGGCGAGCAGCGCGTTGCGCAGCACCCAGCCGTCCGCCGGCGCCGGACGCCGGGTGAACGAGGCGCTCGCCCGCAGCCGTTCGTCCGGATCCAGGACGGCCACGATGGCGGTGGAAGGCCGCGGCCGGTGCCGGGAGTGCAGTCCGCTCACGATGTCCCGGGGATTGCGCAGCAGCGGGATTCCCGCGGCGGCCCATTCCGCGGGTTCGAGCATCCGGGCCATGGGATTGGCAGACACGGCGGACGATTCGGCCGAGGCCGACATGGATGCCGCTGAGGACGGAGCGAATCCGAAGGTCACGATCCTCCCTTCGGCTACACGCCCACACTGCGGGCGGGGTCTGACTTGGGGAGCCCACACCGCAGAGAGCCCTACCGGATCACGGACGAGCCGCGCGGGGAGCGGAACTCAATTGTTCCCGCCGAACTGGAATGCGGCAACGAGCAATTGGTGGGGCCGACCGGTTCCTGGTGATGCGTGACCTATATCCCCTGCCGTCACTGCCCAGTGTGTTCCCCGGGAACGGACGGGTCACGCCTGCACGGCGAGGACCAGCGGCAACACCCCCTCCGCTCCGGCACGTCGGAGTATGCGGGCGGCCACCGACAGTGTCCAGCCCGTCTCCGTCGCGTCGTCCACGAGCAGCACCGGTCCGTGCGCCTCCCGGAGGGCTGCAGCCAGCGCGGGCGGCACGGTCAGCGCCCCGTCGAGTGCCTTCAGCCGCTGCGCGCTGTTGCTTCTGGGCACCCGCGGTACATCGCCCGCGTATTCCACGGATCCCAGCAGCGGCAGCCGTCCGACCTCGGCGACACGCTCACCCAGGGTCTGGATCAGCCGCGGACGGCTGTGCGAGGCCATGGTGACCACGCCGACCGGGCGTGGCTGGGCACCGGGCTCGCCCGAGGCCCAGCCGCCAGGTCCCTTCGCCCAGTCGGCCAGCACGTCGACCACGGCACGCGCCACATCGTCCGGCACGGGCCCGTCCGGGCCCTGGGGCGCGAGCAGCGGCCGCAACCGGTTGCCCCAGCCGATGTCCGAGAGCCGGCCGAGGGCCCGCCCCGGCGCCGCCAGCTCCCCGCCCGGGATGCGACCCTTCAGATCCACACCTATCGCCGGCAGGCCCGTCGGCCACATCTTCCGCGGCTCGACCACGACGCCCGCGCGGCCCAGCTCACCCCGCGCCGCGTCCAGGGCGGCGGGGGAGACAGCGTCCGTGAACCGCGGTCCGGCACAGATGTCGCAGCGCCCGCAGGGCGCCGCTGCCTCGTCGTCCAGCTGCCGTCGCAGGAACTCCATCCGGCACCCTGACGTCGTCACGTAGTCGCGCATCGCCTGCTGCTCGGCCTCCCTCTGTTTGGCCACCCAGGCGTACCGCTCGGCGTCGTACGTCCACGGAGCCCCCGTCGCGACCCAGCCGCCCTGGACACGGCGCACCGCCCCGTCCACGTCGAGGACCTTGAGCATCGTCTCCAGCCGGGACCGGCGCAGTTCGACCAGCGGTTCGAGGGCCGGCAGCGACAGGGGGCGGCCCGCCTCGGCCAGGGCCTCCAGAGTGCGCCGCACCTGTTCCTCGGGAGGAAACGCGATCGAGGCGAAGTAGTCCCAGATCGCCTGGTCCTCCCTGCCCGGCAACAGCAGCACCTCCGCGTGTTTCACACCGCGTCCCGCGCGTCCCACCTGCTGGTAGTAGGCGATCGGGGACGAGGGCGAGCCGAGATGCACCACGAAGCCGAGGTCCGGCTTGTCGAAACCCATGCCGAGGGCGGACGTGGCGACCAGCGCCTTGACCCGGTTGGCCAGCAAGTCCTCTTCTGCCTGCCGGCGGTCCGCGTTCTCCGTCTTCCCGGTGTAGGAGGCCACGGTGTGCCCGCACTGCCGGAGGAACGCGGTGACCTCCTCGGCGGCCGCCACCGTGAGCGTGTAGACGATCCCGGACCCGGGCAGCTCACCGAGGTGATCGGCGAGCCAGGCCAACCGGTGGGCGGCGTCCGGAAGCCGGAGCACGCCGAGCCTCAGGCTCTCCCGGTCCAGAGATCCGCGCAGCACCAGAGCGTCCGCCCCCGCCCCGGTGCCGAGCTGCTCCGCCACGTCGGCCGTCACGCGTGCGTTGGCCGTGGCCGTCGTCGCCAGGACGGGCACGCCGGACGGGAGGTCCGCGAGCATCGTGCGCAGCCGCCGGTAGTCGGGGCGGAAGTCATGACCCCAGTCCGAGATGCAGTGGGCCTCGTCGACCACGAGCAGACCGGTCGTGGCCGTCAGCCGGGGGAGCACCCGGTCGCGGAAGTCGGGGTTGTTGAGCCGTTCCGGGCTCACCAGCAGTACGTCCACCTCACCCGCGGCCACCTCGGCCTGGACGGTCTCCCACTCCTCCGTGTTGGACGAGTTGATGGTCCGCGCGTGGATACCGGCGCGGGCGGCGGCCTCGACCTGATTGCGCATGAGGGCGAGCAGCGGCGAGACGATGACTGTGGGACCCGCGCCGCGCTCGCGCAGCAGCGCGGTCGCGACGAAGTACACCGCCGACTTGCCCCAGCCGGTGCGCTGGACGACCAGGGCTCTGCGCCGGTCCGCCACCAGGGCTTGGATGGCACGCCACTGGTCCTCGCGCAGCCGCGCACCGCCCGCTCGCGCGCCGACGAGCCGGGCGAGCACGGCGTCGGCCGCGGCGCGCAGGCCGCCGGCCCCGGCCGCGGCGCGCAGGCCGCCGGCCCCGGCCGCGGCGCGCAGGCCGCCGGCCCCGGCCGCGGCGCGCAGGCCGCCGGCCCCGGCCGCGGCGCTCGGGTTCCCGGCCGGGGCAGGCAGGTCCCCGGACGCGGCGTGCGGGCCGTCCGCTGTGGCGCGCGGATCCTCCGGCGGGACGGGCAGGCCCTGCGCGGTGGCGCGCGGATCCTCCGCCGCGATGGGCCCGGTGTCGTCCGTCGTGGGACGCGGGTGTTCATCGGTCATGGCGTCCATGCAACCCGATCGGTCGGACATCGTGCGAGCGGGCCCCGTGACCTGTGGAGAACTCCTGGCGTGCTCATGGCTGGGGTTATCCACAGACCAAGCGGAATTCCAAGATCCGCGAGATGGTCACGGCATGACGAACCACGACGAAGCGGCCGGTTCCTCCGGCATCGGTGACACGGGCGGATCCGCGCCCGACAGCAGTGAGCCCACAGTGCGCGGCGGACACGATCCCTCCGCCGGACTCCGCGACGAGCCCCAGGTCACGCTGCGCACGCCGACCGAGCTGGCAGACGCCCTGCCCTACCTTCTCGGCTACCGCCCCGAGGACAGCATCGTGCTGGTCGCGCTGCACGACGGGGAAAAGCGGGGGAGGTTCGGCGGGCGCGCACGACTCGGCATCCCCGCCCACCCCGGCGACTGGTCGTCGGTGGCCGAGCAGCTGGCGCACGGGCTGGTGACCGGCAGCGAGCGCAGAGGCTTCCGGCCGGAGCACATGGTCGCCTACCTCGTACAGGAACCGGCGAACGGCGAGACAGGACGCGACGTGATGGAGCGTCTGCGACCACTCGCCCAGCTGCTGCGCACGGCATGCGGTCGCCTCGACGTTCCCGTGGTGGAGGCCCTCTGCATCTCCGACGGCCGCTTCTGGTCGTACTGCTGCCCGAGCCCGGGGTGCTGTCCACCCGAAGGACGGCCGATGGGCCTGCCCGGCACCTCGGTCCTGGCCGCGGCCGCGACCTACGCCGGCCTTCAGGTGCGCGGCAGCCTCAAGGAGTTCAGGGCGAGACTCACGCCCCGGGAAACGTCGGCCGCTCTCGACCAGGAGGCCGCGCTGGACGCCGCGAGCCTGGCACTCGTCCCGAGGATCCTGGGCGACCGCAGCCGTGAGGAGGTCGCCGCGGAAACGCTCGAACTGGCGGAGCGCGTCATGGCGCGCTTCGCCGAGGCCCCGCCCGTGTCCGGCACCCTGCCGGCGGACCTCCGCGACGACGACCTGCTCGCGCACGACGAGGCCGCGGCTTTGATCCTCGGTCTCCAGGACCGCACGACCCGCGACCGCGCCGCGGAGTGGATGGAAGGGGCGGAGGCCCCCCTGGCCCTGAGACTGTGGCGCGCCCTGGCCCGCCGCTGCGTCGCCTCCTACGGCGAGCACGCCGCCGCGCCCCTGACGCTCGCCGGGTGGGTCGCCTGGTCGACGGGAGACGAGCTCGAAGCCCGCGAAGCCTTCGCCATGGCCCTGGGCGCCGACCCGGACTACCTCTTCGCCCGTCTTCTGCACCAGGCATGCAACGAGGGCCTGGACCCGGAGACCGTCCGCCGCTGCCTGCGGTCGGAGAGGGCCGGCCGCGGGACGAAGGAGTCCGAGGAGGCGACCGCGGCGGAGGAGTCCGAGGAGGCGGCCGTGGCGGAGGAGACGATGGAGGGGTCGGTCACGACGCCGTCGGGTGACACCCCCCTGTCGTTTGACACCTCCTTGCCGTCCCGTGGCTCGGGGTGCGGCGCGGACCCGGAGCGCCTTGGGGGACACGACGGTCCTGCGGCGGCGCGTCCGATGAGCGGCGGCAACCGGCCGCCGCGCCGTTCCCCCGGCATCCCCACGGCGGCCGAGGCGCGTCACCGGCGTCCGTCCGACGGCCCGGGCCGCGGCGGCGGGCCGCGGCGCCGGGCCGAGGGCGCGACCAGCCGGCTCACTCGGCCCACTCGCCCCACTCGGTCCAGCCGGCCCGGAACCCCGCGCCGTGGCGCCACTCCACATTCGGGTGAGGAGGGCACATGAGAACTCCGTGCTCCCCGACGCACCGCCATTCGGTCGTCATCCCTGCCCCCGGGCGTGACCCGGAGCAAGCCCGAACCGTTCACCTGAGTGGCCGAACCCGTGATCGGGTCGTGCCACCGCACCGTGCACGGCCCTCCGGAGCCCCTCACCCGGCGCCGGGCGCGCCAAAGGCGTACCGAGTGCAGAGGAAACCGCATCATGACCTTGCCCAGGCCGCCCCTCTCCCCGGACGGCGACAGACCTCCCCGACACGATCCCCCGGCACCCCCGTTGGCGAGGGGCGGCGCACCGCCGGCCCTCATCGGGTGTGGGCGGACGCCTGTTCCCGCCACGCCTGTTCCCGCCATGCAGGCCGGTGGGCGGAAGGGATCCGCCCCGGTCCGGCCCCTGCCGTCCCCGCACGGTCTGATCGTCCTCCCACCCGTTCACAGCGTCCTGATCTGCCTCGCCCTCCCCGGACTGGCCATCTCCACCGAGCAGGGACAGCTGACGGGGCACGGTCTGGAGGGGTTCTACCGAGCGGGCCGGCGTCTGCTCTCCCGCTGTCAGGTGCGGGTGGCGGGGCGGGAACCGCTCGCCGTGCAGGCCCGGATGGTGGCGGCCGACCGAGCCCGGTTTGTGGGGACCCTTCACGCGGCTCCCGAGGCCGGACCGGACCCGGACGTCGTCGTGGAGCGCATCAGGTCCGCGGAGGGCACCGAGCGGATCATTCTGCGCAGTGCGGCCCCGCGGGTCCTGCGCCTGCCCGTGGAGGTGGCCCTCGGCACGGACCTTGCGGACCTGCGCGCGATCGCCTCGGGCAGGAAGGGGCACGAGCTCCCCGCCACCGTTCACGGCTCGGGGCTGCGCTGGTCCTGCCGGAAGGGCGACTGTGCTGTCACGGCCGATCCGCCGCCGACCGACGCCCTCGCCTCCGCCGGGCTGCTGCGCTGGGAGCTGGAACTGCCGCCGGGTGGGACACGGAGCGTGGAGCTGCGGGTACGGCAGGGCGGTGCCGGACCCGTCAGGGCCGTAGGACGTGGCACATCGAATCTGCTCGCGAGGGCCGAAGCCACCGGCGACGACCCCCGGGTCCAGCCGCTGCTGCGCACCTGCGTCGAGGATCTCCAGGCCCTGCTCCTGCGCGATCCGGCCCACCCTGCCGACATCCAGCTTGCGGCGGGAGCGCCCTGGCGCTGCGGCCCGTCGCCCGCCGAGTCACTGGCGGCGGCCCGGATGGCCCTCCCGCTCGGCACCCGGCTCGCCGCGGGCACGCTGCGGATCCTGGCCCGCACCCAATTCCGCGGCCCCGGCGTCCGCTCGGGCATGATCCCGGGTCCGCGGCGGAACGCGGGGGCACACCTCCCCCCGCGCTGCACCGGCACCGAAGCCACACTGCTGTTCCCCGTACTCCTCGCGGAGGCCCGGCGCTGGGGGCTTCCGGACCGGGAGACCGAGGAACTGCTGCCTGCGGCCGAGCACTGCCTGCGGTGGCTGCGCACCACGGCCGGGGACGGCGTGTACGTCCCCGACCCGCAACCGGATGGTCCCCTGCGCTGCGAGACACAGGCGTACGCCCACCGGGCGGCGCTTCTCGGCGCGGACCTGCTCGACGCCTGTGGGCGCCCGGGCGGACCGGAGCTGTGCCAGTGGGCCGAGACGCTGCGCGACGCGTTCTCGGAGGGCTTCTGGACCGAGGACCGGTCGGGCGGCAGGCCGGCGGCCGTCCGCACCCGGGACGGGCGCCTCGTGCCCCACCTCGGCGCGGGCGCCGCCCATCTCCTCGACACCGGCCTGCTCGGATCCGGTGCCCTGGCACCCGGACTGCTCGACAAGGCGCGGACGGAGCAGCTCGCGCGGCTGCTCTGCGACCCGGCCGTGGACTCGGGGTGGGGGCTGCGCGGCCTGGCCACCGAGGCCGCGGTGTACAACCCGTTCGGGCACCGCGGTGGAGCCGTACAGGTCCAGGAGACGGCGGTGGCGGTCGCGGGACTGGCCGCCGCCGGCCATGAGGAGGAGGCGAGCGGCCTGTTGCTCGGGCTGCTGGCGGCGGCGGAGGCGTTCGGCTACCGGCTGCCCGAGATGTTCGCGGGCGAGCCGCGTACGGAGGGGAGTGCTCCGCTGCCGCACCCGGTGGCCTGCCGTCCCGCCGCCGTGGCGGCCGCGGCGGGGGTCCTGCTCCTGACCGCGCTCGCCGGTGTCCGCCCGGACGTCCCGGCCAGGACGGTGACCCTGCGCCCGGTCCGCAGCGCCCCGCTCGGCGAGATCGTTCTGACGGGCCTGAGGCTCGCCGGCGCCCCCTTCTCCGTGCGCGTCGGGCGACTCGGACTCGCCATGGTGGAGGAGGCTGCCGACGGGTTGCAGCTAGGCGTGTGACCTCGGATGACGTGGATGCGGACCGTGGACGGAGGGCGTCGGTGAGAGCCGTACCGGACAGATGTGGATCAGTCGTCGAAGCGGTTCAAGAAAGGAGTGTTTATCGTCAGGCAGACGACTATGATCGCGACATGCCCTACGACCCGTCAGCCTTTCCACCTTTCGCCGTCACTGTGGACCTGGTCGTGCTGACCGTGCGCCGCCATGCCCTGTGCGCGCTGGCGGTGCGAAGGGGCGAGCCCCCGTTTCAGGGGCGGTGGGCGCTGCCGGGCGGCTTCGTACGGGCCGACGAGGACCTCGCGCAGGCCGCTGCCCGCGAGCTGGCCGAGGAGACGGGGCTGCACGCCCACGACCCGTCCGCGCCGGCGCAGGACAACGGCGCCCACCTGGAGCAGCTGGCCACCTACGGGGACCCGAAGCGCGACCCGCGGATGAGAGTGGTCAGCGTCGCCCACCTCGCGCTCGCTCCCGACCTGCCCGCGCCCCGTCCCGGCGGTGACGCCAACAGCGTGCGCTGGGCCCCGGTGGAGGAACTGCTGCAGCAGGGCGGCCACGGCAGGGACGGGGAGCAGACGGCGCCCCTCGCCTTCGATCACGCGCAGATCCTGGCGGACGGTGTCGAGCGCGCCCGTTCCAAGATCGAGTATTCATCGCTGGCCACTGCCTTCTGCCCGCCCGAGTTCACCGTCGGCGAGCTACGCCGGGTCTATGAGGCGGTGTGGGGCGTGGCGCTCGACCCGCGCAACTTCCACCGCAAGGTGACCGGCACGCCCGGCTTCCTCGTCCCCGCGGGCGGCACGACGACCCGGCAGGGGGGACGCCCGGCACAGCTCTTCCGTGCGGGTGGTGCCACCCTGCTCAACCCGCCGATGCTGCGCCCCGAAGTCTGACCGCCGAGCGGACACCGCCCGGACGACGGGCCTCGTGCAAATGGCCGAGCAAGAATGGCCGAGGAGGCGGGTCTGTGCCGCACCACTCCTCACGCTGCCCGAAAAACCGGACAAATCGGGCTATCTTGCTTCGGGTGATCCAGGCGATCGGACTGACCAGCACAACCCACAAGGACCTTCCGCCCGCCGTCGACGACGTGTGCTTCGAGGCGCACCCAGGCCGTGTCACCGCCCTCCTCGGAGCCGCCGGTGCGGGCAAGACGACGGTGCTCCGGCTCATGCTCGAACTCCAACCGGGTCGCGGCATCACCTACTTCCGGGGCCGTCCGCTGCGCCGCATCGCCCACCCCTCCCGAGAAGTGGGTGTCCTCCTCGGTGATGTCCCAGGTCATCCGGCGCGGACGGTCCGCGGCCAGCTGCGCATGCTGTGCGCGGCGGCGGGAGTAGCCGGCCGCCGTGCCGACGAGGTTCTCGAACTCGTCGGGCTCGCCGGCCTGCGCGACGAGCGGCTCGGCACCCTCTCGCGTGGCATGGACCGGCGCCTCGGCATTGCCTGCGCCCTGCTCGCCGACCCGCACGCGCTGGTGCTCGACGACCCCGTCGACGGGATCTCCGCGCGCGAGGGGCGCTGGCTGCACGGCGTTCTGCGTGCCCACGCGGACCGGGGCGGCACCGTTCTGTTCGCCACGGGAGATCCCAGAGAGGCCGCGCGCACCGCCGACCACGTCATCACGCTGGACCGGGGACAGGTGGTCGCCGATCAGGCAGGGGTGGACTTCGCCCGCACCCGTCTGCGGCCCCGCGTGGCCGTCAACAGCCCGCACGCCACCCGCCTCGGCGCCCTGCTCGCCAAGGAGGCCAGAATGACGCGGCGTTCCGTGGAAATCGTCCACGAGGGCGGCAACCGGCTGTCCGTGTACGGCAGTACCTGTGCCGACATCGGCGACACCGCGTTCCGGCACGGTGTCCTCCTCCACCAACTGGCTGACGAAACCGGGGACATGGGGCCGACGGTGGGTGCCGAGACCATCCCGGCACCGCGGTCCGAGGAATGGGAGCCGGACGGTCTGCCCCCGGTCCCGCCACCCATCAGCGTGCGGCCTTCCGCCGGTCCCCTGCGGCCGCTGCGGTACGAACTGCGCCGCGCCGCGGGAATCGGCACCGGTTACGCCACCGCGGCCGCCGTGCTCGTTTCCTCCGCCCTCATCTGCCTCCTCCTCGCGCGCGGTGGGCACACTCCCCAGGACCGGCTGCTGGCCGCCTGGCCCCTGCAGTTCCCGCTGCCGCCGGCGGCACTCGGTGCGGGACTGCTCGGCGCCGTCGCCTTCGGCGACGAGTTCCGGCACCCCACCCTGGCCGCGGATCGCGGAACGGTCCCCCGCCGCCTGGGGCTGCTTGCCGCGAAACTCCTCGTCACCGGGGCCACGGCGCTGATGCTGGCCCTCCTCGCCGTCGGCGTCGACATCGAGCTGCTCTACCTCGTCCACGGGCGGGAGCTCACCGAGCTTCCCGCCGACTGGCTCTCCCTGACCACGAGTTGGATCGGCCTGATCGTGGGGTGCGCCTGGGCCGGCGTGCTGGCAGCCGGCATCTTCCGCTCCACGACCGCCGGCCTCGCCGCGGTGCTCGCGGTGCCCGTCGCCGTCGTACCGCTCCTGCAGAAGGCACTGGAGGGGCCGTCCGTCCGGGCCGCGGCCGGTTTCACCGCGCGCATGCGCGAGCTGATGCTGCTGCAGTGGCCCTTCGGCGGCGAGCGCTACGTGGCCGCGATGGCGCGCGTGATCACGCAACCCGTGGGCGGTGCACTGGCTTTGTCCCTGACCGTGCTGCTCTGTGCGTATCTGTTCACCACGCTGCGCAGCAGGGTCCGATGACCACCCGCGTGCCCATCTGTTCTCCCTGTGTGCACAACTTCCCCGAGAAGCGCCCATTTCTTTCCGATAAGGCGTCAATTGCGACGGTGTGAGCGATCACCCTTTCGTGTGCTTTTCACCAAAGACCTCAAGGGAGTTGGAGAGGGCGCCGACAAAGGATCCGTGAGTACCCTTGCGCACACCATGATGACCGCCGCCCGCTCCGCAGACTCCGGCCTTGCCGGACCGGGCGAACTCGACCGTTACCCCTACGCCGAGGCGTCCCCCGCCGACCGCGTCGGCACACCCGCATGGGAGGGCTCGGATCCGGAGCTGGGCCGTGTCG
Organism: Streptomyces sp. PSU-S4-23; assembly: GCF_055632315.1. NCBI lineage: Bacteria > Bacillati > Actinomycetota > Actinomycetes > Kitasatosporales > Streptomycetaceae > Streptomyces > Streptomyces sp. PSU-S4-23. Next base: position 6,542,242 of record NZ_JBVMUU010000002.1, read on the forward strand.
GCCGGCGCGCCGCGGGCAGCCGCGGACGCGGCCTGCACGGCCAACTCGTCCAGCAGCTCGGCCAGATGATCGTCTCCGGTGACCTGGGCGCGGATCGCCCGCTGGTGCCCGAGGAGATCGGCCAGCGCTTCGAGGTGTCCCGTACCGTCGTCCGTGAGTCGCTGCGCGTCCTGGAGGCCAAGGGCCTGGTCAGCGCCCGTCCGAACGTCGGCACGCGCGTGCGCCCCGTGAGCGACTGGAACCTCCTGGACCCGGACATCATCGAGTGGCGGGCCTTCGGGCCGCAGCGCGACGACCAGCGCCGTGAGCTCAGCGAGCTGCGCTGGACCATCGAGCCGCTCGCCGCGCGCCTGGCTGCCGGGCACGGGCGCGAGGAGGTGCAGCAGCGGCTCGCCGACATGGTGGAGATCATGGGCCATGCCCTGGGACAGGGCGACTCCCTGACCTTCTCGCGTGCCGACGCGGAGTTCCACTCGCTGCTCATCCAGGTCGCCGGCAACCGCATGCTGGAGCACCTCTCCGGGATCGTCTCGGCGGCCCTTCAGGTCTCCGGCGGCCCGGTCACGGGGTGCGAGCGCCCGAACGAGACCGCCCTGGCCCAGCACGCCCGCATCGTCGACGCGCTCGCCTCGGGTGACGGCGCGGCCGCCGAGGGGGCCATGCGTCAACTGCTCACCGTCCACCCCGAGGTGGAGCGCGTGGTGCCCGCGCCGCGCGAGCACTGACCGCACGGCGCGAGCGGTGCGACCGGCAGTGGGCAGCCTCTTCGGTCGACGCCCGGTCCGCGCGGTCGACGGCCGCCTCCGGGGGCCCTCGCCCGCCGCCGGACTCCGTCGGATCCTCCCGGGACCCGGCGGAGCCCGGCGGAGCCCGGCGGAGCCCGGCGGAGACCCCTGGTGTCGTCGTCCGGCGCGCGCGGCCGACGCGGTCACGGACGGACGTCGTCACCATGGCCGGTGCCGGCCGTGGGTACGGCGGTGCCGGCCCGGAGAATCCCGGGTGCCCGGCACTGGCTCCACGACATCGGTTCCACGGCGTGGCGAGTCGTGAAGCGTCGTACGTCTGGCCTGACCATGACGCCGGTTGAACGCTTCTGCCCGCATCTGGACGCCTTTGGGTGGTTGCGGGGTGTGACTCGGGCCACGCGGATTGGGCGTAACGCTCTACGGGACTGCGCGATGACCTAAGAGGTGACAGCCGAGGAGGGAATACGGACGCCGTTCACGGCGCTGTGCATCCTCCAGGCCCCGCCCGCGCCGTCGGCCCATCCCCAAGCCGGCGGTCGGCCCCTGTCCGCTGTGGACGGGGCCGGAAGCCGTTTCCAACGTTCCGAGAGGTTGTTCGTGTCGGCCAGCACATCCCGTACGCTCCCGCCGGAGATCGCCGAGTCCGTCTCTGTCATGGCTCTCATTGAGCGGGGAAAGGCTGAGGGGCAGATCGCCGGCGACGATGTGCGTCGGGCCTTCGAAGCTGACCAGATTCCGGCCACTCAGTGGAAGAACGTACTGCGCAGCCTCAACCAGATCCTCGAGGAAGAGGGTGTGACGCTGATGGTCAGTGCCGCAGAACCGAAGCGCACCCGAAAGAGCGTCGCAGCGAAGAGTCCGGCCAAGCGCACCGCCACCAAGACCGTCGCGGCGAAGACGGTGACGGCCAAGAAGGCCGCCGCCCCCGCCGCTCCGGCCGTACCGGTCGCCGACGACCCGGCTGAGGAGGCGCCCGTCAAGAAGGCCGCTGCCAAGAAGGCGACCGCCAAGAAGACGGTCGCGAAGAAGGCCGTCGCCAAGAAGACGGCGGCGAAGAAGACGACCACCAAGAAGGACGACGTCGAGCTGCTCGAGGAGGACGTGCTCGAGGAGACCCCCGGCAAGGCCGGTGAGGAGCCCGAGGGCGCAGAGAGCGCCGGCTTCGTGCTCTCCGACGAGGACGAGGACGACGCGCCCGCGCAGCAGGTGGCCGCCGCCGGCGCCACCGCCGACCCGGTCAAGGACTACCTCAAGCAGATCGGCAAGGTCCCCCTCCTCAACGCCGAGCAGGAGGTCGAGCTCGCCAAGCGCATCGAGGCCGGCCTCTTCGCGGAGGACAAGCTGGCCAACGCCGACAAGCTCGCCCCGAAGCTCAAGCGTGAGCTGGAGATCATCGCCGAGGACGGCCGCCGCGCCAAGAACCACCTCCTGGAGGCCAACCTCCGTCTCGTGGTCTCCCTCGCCAAGCGCTACACCGGTCGCGGGATGCTCTTCCTGGACCTCATCCAGGAGGGCAACCTCGGTCTGATCCGCGCGGTCGAGAAGTTCGACTACACCAAGGGCTACAAGTTCTCCACGTACGCCACCTGGTGGATCCGTCAGGCGATCACCCGCGCCATGGCCGACCAGGCCCGCACCATCCGCATCCCGGTGCACATGGTCGAGGTCATCAACAAGCTGGCTCGCGTGCAGCGCCAGATGCTCCAGGACCTGGGCCGCGAGCCCACCCCGGAGGAGCTGGCCAAGGAGCTCGACATGACCCCGGAGAAGGTCATCGAGGTCCAGAAGTACGGCCGCGAGCCCATCTCGCTGCACACTCCGCTGGGCGAGGACGGCGACAGCGAGTTCGGTGACCTCATCGAGGACTCCGAGGCCGTGGTCCCGGCCGACGCGGTCAGCTTCACGCTCCTCCAGGAGCAGCTGCACTCCGTCCTCGACACCCTGTCCGAGCGTGAGGCGGGCGTCGTCTCCATGCGCTTCGGTCTCACCGACGGTCAGCCGAAGACCCTCGACGAGATCGGCAAGGTGTACGGGGTCACCCGCGAGCGCATCCGTCAGATCGAGTCCAAGACGATGTCGAAACTGCGTCACCCGTCGCGCTCCCAGGTGCTGCGCGACTACCTCGACTAAGTTTCGGTCCGTGTACGCCGAAGGGCCCGGCTCCTGAGCGGAGTCGGGCCTTCTGCGTGTGCGCGATGGGGCGAGCTGGATCACTGTAGGTGTTCTACGAACACCTCACAGTAAGGAGTGCCCATGCGTCGTCCCTTCACCCGAGCCCTGGCCCTCGGAGCCGCGGCCGCCCTGATAATGCTGACATCCCCCGCGCCCGCGACGGCGGACAGCGTCGTCATCGGAGGCTTTCCGGTCGACATCTCGCAGAGTCCGTGGACGGTCGCCCTCTCCAGTCGTGACCGGTTCGGGGGTACGCGGGCGGGACAGTTCTGCGGGGGAGTGGTGGTCGGCCAGTCCAAGATCCTGACCGCGGCCCACTGTCTGAGCATGGCCGTCCTGGGGGTGCCGCCCGGCCAGGTGCGGGACCTCAAGGTCATCGCGGGGCGGACCGACCTGACGTCAAGTCAGGGCCAGGAGATCCCCGTGACCGCCACATGGGTCAATCCCCAGTACAACAGCTATACGAACGCCGGGGACTTCGCCGTGCTGACCCTAGCGTCGCCGCTGCCCGCCAGCTCGGTCATCCCCATGGCGGCGGCCGGCGACGGTGGCTACGCGTCGGGCACGGCCGCGACGGTGTACGGCTGGGGTGACACCACGGGGGGCGGAGAATACGCCCACAGCCTGTGGGGCACGAACGTCAAGGTTCTGCCGGACGCGACCTGTGAACAGGCGTATCCCGGCGGAGCGGACGGACAGTACGTGGCCGCTTCCATGCTGTGCGCCGGGGAGCCGGAGGGGGGCCGCGACGCCTGCCAGGGCGACAGCGGCGGCCCGCTGATCGCCGGGGGGCGCCTGATCGGCCTGGTGTCATGGGGCGACGGCTGCGGACAGCCCGGCAGGCCCGGGGTCTATACGAGGGTGTCGGCTGCCGTCGGCGCGCTGGGCGATGGCCGCTGAGATTCGGCCTTCCTCGTACCGCAAGCGCCGTACGGGTGCCGGAGGGCGCCCTGCGGCGGGGCCGCGAGGAGCGGCACCGCGCATATGGGCCGTGCACACGTCATGAGGATACCGACCGGCCGAGACGCAGAAATGCGGGCGGTCACCCCGTGTGATCGGGGTGACCGCCCGTTCCCCGGCCTCGGTGCCGGTGCAGGCTCGTCGTCGACGTGAAGTGTCAGCGCTCCTCGTTGGAAGCGCTTACCGGAACGGAGGTGAGTCGCTCCGTCTCGTCCTGTATCTCAGCGGCGATCTTCTTGAGTTCTGGCTCGAACTTGCGGCCGTGGTGGGCGCAGAAGAGCAGTTCTCCACCGCTCAGGAGGACGACGCGCACGTACGCCTGGGCGCCGCAGCGGTCGCAGCGGTCAGCGGCCGTCAGCGGGCTCGCGGGGGTCAGAACAGTAGTCACGTCGCCTCTTCTCTAGCTCGACGAGCTGTCGTACCAGGGTCAACATCCAACCAGGCCGAAAACGTTCCCGCTCGCGGCTCTTCCTCGAAAAATTCTTTCCGGGCCGGCTGTCTGCTGCCGGTTGGCGGCGAATGTGCCGTATTACGTGGTGTGTGTCGTACGGGTTCGCGCTGTCTGTCGGTTGTCCGTCCTCCCGGCGGGTTGCCGGTTGTGGATGAGGACGTGCCCCGAGGCTAAATGGTTCATGCCTCGAAGGGAACGTGATATGTACTTCACCCTGTCGAGGGATCGAACGCCCGTGCGAGTCTGGACTAGTCTGAGTGCGGACGAGGGTGGCGTTACAACGGCTCTACCTGGCCTCGGTACCCTCGGACCGCAACCGAAGCCGGCCCCTTACCCCAGAGGGCCCCATCTGAAATTCAGCGAGGAGCGAACCGCGTGACCGCCGACACGTCCGTGCCGTCCACCGCGTTGCTGACCGGAGCAGACCGGGACGGTTCCAACTACACCGCGCGGCACCTGCTCGTCCTCGAGGGCCTCGAGGCCGTGCGCAAGCGCCCCGGTATGTACATCGGCTCGACCGACAGCCGCGGCCTGATGCACTGCCTGTGGGAGATCATCGACAACTCCGTCGACGAGGCCCTGGGCGGCTACTGCGACCACATCGAGGTGATCCTGCACGACGACGGCTCGGTGGAGGTGCGCGACAACGGGCGCGGCATCCCGGTCGACGTCGAGCCCAAGACCCGCCTTTCCGGCGTCGAGGTCGTGATGACCAAGCTGCACGCGGGCGGCAAGTTCGGCGGCGGCTCGTACGCGGCCTCCGGCGGTCTGCACGGTGTGGGCGCGTCCGTGGTGAATGCGCTCTCCGCGCGCCTGGACGTCGAGGTGGACCGCAGCGGCCACACGCACGCCATCAGCTTCCGGCGCGGCATGCCGGGCGTCTTCGCGGCCGACGGTCCGGACGCGAAGTTCGAGGCGGCGAGCGGTCTGCGGAAGACCAAGAGGATCCCCAAGACCCGCACCGGCACGCGCGTGCGCTACTGGGCCGACCGCCAGATCTTCCTGAAGGACGCCAAGCTCTCCCTGGAGACGCTCCACCAGCGTGCCCGCCAGACCGCGTTCCTGGTCCCCGGCCTGACCATCGTCGTCCGCGACGAGTGCGGGCTCGGCGAGGGCGGCAGCAAGGGGGAGGAGTCCTTCCGCTTCGACGGCGGTATCAGCGAGTTCTGCGAGTTCCTGGCGAGCGACAAGCCGGTGTGCGACGTCCTCCGTTTCTCCGGGCAGGGCACCTTCAAGGAGACGGTCCCCGTCCTGGACGAGCACGGCCAGATGACGCCCACCGAGGTCACCCGTGAGCTGGGCGTCGATGTCGCGCTGCGTTGGGGAACCGGCTACGACACCACCCTCAGGTCGTTCGTCAACATCATCGCCACCCCCAAGGGCGGCACCCACGTCGCCGGCTTCGAGCAGGCCGTCACCCGCACGATGAACGAGGTGCTGCGCGCCAAGAAGATGCTGCGGGTCGCCGAGGACGACATCGTCAAGGACGACGCGCTCGAGGGCCTCACCGCGGTCGTCACCGTGCGCCTGGCCGAACCGCAGTTCGAGGGTCAGACCAAGGAGGTCCTCGGCACCTCCGCGGCCCGCCGCATCGTCACGAACGTGGTCTCCAAGGAGCTCAAGGCGTTCCTGACCTCCAGCAAGCGGGACGCGGTCCAGCAGGCGCGCGTCGTCCTGGAGAAGGCCGTCGCCGCCGCCCGTACGCGCATCGCCGCCCGCCAGCACAAGGACGCGCAGCGCCGCAAGACGGCCCTCGAGTCCTCGTCGCTGCCCGCCAAGCTCGCCGACTGCCGCAGCGACGATGTGGAGCGCAGCGAGCTGTTCATCGTCGAGGGGGACTCCGCGCTCGGTACGGCGAAGCTCGCCCGCAATTCTGAGTTCCAGGCGCTGCTGCCGATCCGCGGCAAGATCCTGAACGTCCAGAAGTCGTCCGTCACGGACATGCTCAAGAACGCCGAGTGCGGGGCGATCATCCAGGTCATAGGGGCCGGCTCGGGCCGGACCTTCGACATCGACACGGCCCGCTACGGCAAGATCATCATGATGACCGACGCCGATGTGGACGGCTCGCACATCCGCTGTCTGCTGCTGACGCTGTTCCAGCGCTACATGCGGCCCATGGTCGAGGCCGGCCGGGTGTTCGCCGCCGTGCCGCCGCTGCACCGCATCGAACTCGTCCAGCCGAAGAAGGGCCAGGACAAGTACGTCTACACCTATTCGGACCGCGAGCTGCGCGACAAGCTGCTGGAGTTCCAGAGCAAGGGCGTCCGGTACAAGGACTCCATCCAGCGCTACAAGGGTCTCGGTGAGATGGACGCCGACCAGCTGGCCGAGACCACGATGGACCCGCGCCACCGCACCCTGCGCCGGATCAACCTCTCCGACCTGGAGGCCGCCGAACAGGTCTTCGACCTGCTGATGGGCAACGAAGTGGCGCCGCGCAAGGAGTTCATCTCCGGCTCGGCGGCGACGCTGGACCGGTCGCGCATCGACGCGTAGACCGTGCCCCGCGGGGCCGGTCCGCGGGAAGGGGAGGGCCGCCGCTGGTCGGGTGGCCCGCCCTGCGTGTTGCGCGGCCGGCTGTGCCGTGTCGCCCTCCTGCCGCCCGGATGGCCGGGGATCGCCGCGGCGTGGGCCGCGCGACTGATTGCGCGCGATGGCGTGCGCGCGGTTACGCGTGACCGGTTGTGTGTGACCGGTGTCGCCCGGCAGAGTGTCGGCGGCGGGCCCGGGGGCGGGCGGTGACACCGCGGGTGCCGGCTGGCGAGGCCCCGCACGTCGGCGACAGGGCAGGGCACGCACGCGCCCCGACGGCGGCCGAGCCGAGGTCAGTACCGTATGGCTGGTGGGCCCGCGCGGCCGGTGCGCCCGTACAGCCGGTGCGCCCGAACAGCCGGTGCGCCCGACGGCGGGTACGTCCGCAGGGCCTGCGCGCCGGGACGGGTGACCGCGGCCGCGCCCACCCGCGCCGCGTAGCCGGTACACGCGCGGCCACGCCGGTGGTTTCTCCACCCGCGGGTGGACGTGCGGGCCGTCACGGATCCACCCGGGATCCACCCAGGCTCCGATCTCCCGGATCACCGATGTCCGTAGCGTCGAAGGCGTCGACGGCACCCGCCGCCGGCATCCGCTTTTACCCGCCACCGGAGGTCCCAGATGTCCGGGCTCGCCGATGCCCTGCTGCTCACTGCGGCGGTCGTCCTGATCGTCGTGCGCCAGTTCCGTGCGCGCCGCATCACCGCGGACCGGCGCTGGTGGAGCATCCCCCTCGTCCTGGGCCTCCTTGCCCTGCGCAAGCCCGGCGTCCTCGACCACCACCACCCCGCGGAGTCCGCCCTCCTGCTCGGGGCCGAGCTGCTGACAGGACTGGCCACCGGAGCGGGCTGGGCCTGGACCACGCGCATATGGACGGAGCCGGACGGCACGGTCTGGAGCCGGAGCACCAAGGCCAGCGTCGCCGTGTGGCTCGGCGGGGTGGCCCTGCGCGTCGGTCTCTTCGGCGTCGGCGCGGCACTCGGCGTGCATCAGGACAGTTCCGCACTGGTCCTCGCCCTGGCCGCCACCCTGCTGGTGCGCGGCGGGATCCTGGTCCGGCGGTCCCGGTCCGTGGCCCCTGCGATCGTGCGGAGCGCGGCGTACGGTGACCGCGTGCCCCAGCCCTCGTGGAAGGAGCCGGTGTGACGGACAACGTGTGGACGCGCTGGCCCTCCCGAGAGGCACTCTCCCGCGCGGGAGTCTCCGGCGCCCGGCGCGCACTCGCCTGGTCCGGCCGGCTCTCCGCCCTCGCCATGCTCCTGTGGACGACCTTCACGGGTGGCGGCCTGCCGGAGTGGGGGATCGCCCCGGCGGCCTTCGGGCTCCTGGTGTGCGCAGGGGCGGTGTGGGCCTTCTTCCGGACCACGCTGCACCACCGGCTGCTGCCCTCGGTCGTCCTGCTCGTGGCCCTGATGGGGCTGGCGCTGGCCGCCTATGTCACGGATCTGCGCATCCCGGCGGTCGTGCTGTGGTGTGGGTGCGCCGTCACCGCCATGGAGCGGCTGCCCCTCGCCGTCGCGGTGCCCGCCTCCGCGGCGGGCCTGGGGGCGTACGCGGTGGTCAACAACGACGCCTGGACGACGACGGCGATCACCGCCGTTGGGATCGCCCTCGCCGGATATGTGCTGCGCCTCGACGCCGAGGCACGCGGCAGCGCCCTGCGGTTGCTGACCCAGGAGCGGGCCGCACGGGCGGCCGAGGCGACCTCCGCGGCCCTCGCGGAGCGGGCCCGGATCGCGCGGGAGATCCACGACGTGCTTGCCCACAGCCTCTCGGCCCAGCTCGTGCACCTGGAGGCGGCCCGGCTGCTGATCGAGGGAGGAGCCGACCGGGACAGGATCCTCGAACGGGTCGTGGCGGCCCGGGGAATGGCCCGGGAGGGACTCGCCGAGACCCGGCAGGCGCTGTCTGCGCTGCGCGGCGAGATGTCCCCGGTCGAGGACTTCCTGAGTGAGCTCGTCACCTCGGAGGCCGGCGCGGATGTCACCGTCTCGGGTGAGCGCAGGCCGCTGCCCGCCGAGGCATCGCAGGCGGTCCGCAGGGTCGCGCAGGAGGCCCTGACGAACGTCCGCAAGCATGCGCCCGGCGCCAAGGTGCACATACGGCTGGCGTACGCGGAGCACGAAGTGAGGCTGGACGTACGGGACTCCGGCGGTTCGCCGGGAGACCTGACCGGGTCCGGCGCCGGATACGGTCTGCTGGGCATGCGCGAGCGTGCCGAGTTGCTGGGCGGCTCGCTGGAGGCGGGGCCGGGCGAGGAGGGATTCGTGGTGACGCTGAAGGTACCCCTATGACGGAGGAGGGGAAGAGGAAACCCGCCCGGGTCGTGGTGGCCGACGACCAGACGGTGGTGCGTGAGGGCATCGTGATGCTGCTCGGGCTCCTTCCGGGGATCGAGGTCATCGGGGCCGCCGGGGACGGGGAGGAGGCCGTGAAGCTGGTTGCCGAACTTGCCCCGGACGTGGTGCTGATGGACCTGCGCATGCCGCGGTGCGACGGTGTCGAGGCGACCCGGCGCATTCGCACCGAGCATCCCGGCACCCAGGTCGTCGTGCTCACGACGTACGCAGACGACGAGTCGCTGTTCCCGGCGCTGAGAGCCGGGGCGCGGGGCTACCTCACCAAGGACGCGGGCGGTGAGGAGATCGTGCGGGCGGTGCACGACGTGCTGTCCGGGGCCGCCGGGCTCTCACCGAGCATCCAGCGGCGGCTGCTGGAGCGGCTGTCGGAGCCGGTGCCGATGACGGTCGCGGAGGTGGCGGACGGACTCACCACGCGGGAGACGGAGGTGCTCGCGCTGATCGCCGAAGGGCTGACCAACCAGGAGATCGCGCGCAGGCTGCACGTGTCCACGGCCACCGTGAAGACCCACATCAACAACCTCTTCGCCAAGGCCGGGCTCAAGGACCGTGCCCAGGCGGTCCGTTACGCATACGCCAGAGGACTGGTGACGCCTCCCTCGCTGTGAGTCACCTGATGGGGTGAGAGCACAGAGAAGAAGAGCCGGAGAACTTTCCGTTCTGTCCATCCTTGGGCATGCAGTCAAGTGATGGTCATCCCCGCGGGCGCGGGGGTGGTCCCGAGGGTTCGGACGAGACCCACGAAGGCCGTGAACCGGATTCCGCGGCCCCGGGAGCGGCCGGGGACGCGGGGTACAGCGACCCCTGGTACGACGCCCTCGCCTCCGGCTGGGGCGAGGCGGACGGAACGGGCGCGCCCGCTCCCGTCGTGCCGCCCGCGCGCCGGGAACAGGAAGGGACGGCCCGGGCGGCCGAGGTCTACCTGGAGGTGCAGCGCAGTGCGGCGTTCCAGGAGGTGCGCAGCCGGTACCGCAGGTTCGTGATCCCGGCTCTTGCGGCCTTCCTCACCTGGTACGTGGCTTATCTGGTGACCGCCCAGACGGCGCCCGGGCTGATGGCACGCCCGGTGGCGGGGGCCGTGAACGTGGCGATGCTGGCGGGGCTCGGGCAGTTCCTGACCACGTTCCTGTTCACGTGGGCGTACGCCCGGCACGCCCGGTTGCGCAGGGACCGGGCGGCGCTCGATCTGCGCTGGGACACAGAGGAGTCGACGCGGGGACTCGGGGGTGGAGAACGGTGACTGGGGAGCATCGGGCACTGGCGCTGCTGCTGTTCGGCGTGTTCGTCGCGATCACGCTGGCGATCACGACGTGGGTCAGCCGCAACCGGCATGGGTCGGCGGAGGAGTTCTACGCGGGAGGGCGGCTGTTCTCTCCGATGGAGAATGGTTTTGCCATCGCGGGCGACTACCTGTCGGCGGCATCCTTCCTGGGCGTCACCGGGCTTATCGCGCTGTGCGGATACGACGGGCTGCTGTATGCGGTGGGTTTCCTCGTGGCCTGGCTCGTGGTGCTGTTCTTCGTCGCCGAACTGGTCCGCAACTGCGGCCGGTTCACGCTCGCCGACGTCGTCGCCGCGCGTATGGGGGAGCGGCCGGTGCGGATCGCGGCGGGAACGTCCTCGGTGACCGTGTCAGTGCTGTACCTGGTGGCGCAGATGGTGGGAGCCGGGAGCCTGGTCGCGCTGCTGCTAGGGGACACCGGCACGGCGGCGCGTGCCTGGGCGGTGATCGCGGTCGGCACGCTCATGGTGGTCTACGTGGCGTTCGGCGGGATGCGCGCCACCACCTGGATCCAGATCGTCAAGGCGGTCCTGCTGCTCGGCTGCACGATGGTACTGACCACGCTCGTCCTGGTGCGTTTCCATGGGGACCTCGACGCGTTGCTGCGCACGGCGGCGGAGCGCAGCGGGCACGGGTCGGCGTTCCTCGCGCCCGGCCTGAAGTACGGCGGGAGCTGGTCCGCGCGGATCGACTTCATCAGCCTGGGCCTGGCACTCGTGCTGGGCACGGCCGGGCTGCCGCACATCCTGTCCCGCTTCTACACCGTGCCGACCGCGCGGGCCGCCCGTCGCTCGGTCGTCTGGTCGGTCGGGCTCATCGGCGGCTTCTACCTGATGACCGTCGTGCTGGGCCTCGGCGCGGCCGCCGTCGTCGGACCCGAGGCCGTCCGGGGGTCGAACGCCGCCGGGAACACGGCGGTGCCGCTGCTGGCGCTGAAGCTGGGCGGTGGGGCGGAGTCCACCGGAGGAACGGTTCTGTTCGCCGTGGTCGGCGCCGTCGCGTTCGCCACGATCCTGGCGGTCGTCGCCGGTCTGACCCTCGCCTCGTCGGCCGCGGTCGCCCACGACCTGTACGCGTCACTGCGGCGCCGCCGCGCCGGCCCGGGGAGCGAGGTGGCCGTGGCGCGGGCCGCCGCCGTCGGCATCGGCGTGGTCGCCGTCGCGCTCGGGCTGCTGGCCCGCGACCTGAACGTGGCCTTCCTGGTGGGGCTTGCCTTCGCCGTCTCCGCGTCGGCGAACCTGCCGGTGCTGATGTACTCGCTCTTCTGGCGTGGCTTCACGACACGGGGCGCCGTCTGGGCGGTCTACGGCGGCCTCGTGCCCGCGCTGGGACTCGTACTGCTGTCCTCGGTCGTCTCGGGGAGCCCCGAATCGCTGTTCCCGGCCGTCGACTTCCAGTACTTCCCGCTGCAGAACCCGGGCATCGTCTCCATCCCGCTCGGCTTCCTCGCGGGCTGGCTCGGCACGGTCACCTCGGCGGAACCGGCGGACGAGGCCCGGCACGCGGAGACCGAGGTGCGCTCACTGACGGGAGCGGGGGCGGCGTGAGCGGGACCACGGGGCCTTTCCGCATCTGGCGGAGCTCTACGGAGCCACCCACGCATACCGGTGCTCGGGACGTCCCGTGTCGCCGTACTTCAAGGACAGACGCAGCCGGCCCGCCTGTTCCAGGTGGCGCAGATAGCGCTGGGCGGTGGAGCGGCTGAGACCTGTTCTGGCGGCCACATCGTGGGCCGAGAGCGGCCGGCCAGCCCGGTGCAGCACATCGCAGATGAGGTCTGTCGTCGGCTCCGAGTGACCGCTGGGCAGCCCGGGCGACGAGGCCGCGGGCGCGGTGCGCAGGGCGCCGAAGATGCGGTCGACCTGCTCCTGTCCCGCGATGCCGCGGCCACCGACGCGGTCGACGGTGCGCCGCAGGGCGGCATACGAGTCCAGGCGTGTGCGCAGGGCCGCGAAGGTGAACGGTTTGACCAGATAGTGCAGGGCGCCCAGGCGCATCGCGGTCTGCACGGTCGCCACATCACCCGCCGCCGTGATCATGATGACATCGGTGCCGTGGCCGCGTTCGCGCATCCTGTGGACCAGTTCGAGGCCCGTCTGGTCGGGCAGGTAGTGGTCGAGCAGCACCAGGTCGATCGGGGCGCGGTCCACCGTGGCAAGCGCCTGGGCGGCGCTGTGCGCGCGGGCGGCGACCCGGAACCCGGGAACCTTTCCCACGTACTTGGCGTTGATCTCCGCGACGCGGAAGTCGTCGTCCACGACCAGGACGTCAATCATCGGGCCTCTCTCCTCAAGGCCAGGCGAGCGTGAAGCCCGTGTTCGGCTCCGTTGTTGTAGCGCGAGCAAAACGAGCACAACAGCCCCCTGTAGGCAGAAATAGGGGTTGCGCCCAGAAGACTGCTGCCAGGGCCGGCACCGCATCTACGGTCCGGGGCCATGAGCACAGACACCAGCCCCGCCATCGAGCTGCGGGGCGCCGGCAAGACCTTCCGGACTCCGTCAGGGGCCCTGCACACGGCCGTCAGGGACCTGGACCTGAGGATCGGGCGTGGCGAGTTCGTCGCCGTCGTCGGACCCACCGGGTGCGGTAAGTCGACGACCCTGACCCTGGTCAGCGGTCTGGAGGAGCCCACCGAGGGCGAGGTCCTGGTGGCGGGCGAGCCGGTCGCCGGAGTGGGCGACAAGGTCGGTTTCGTCTTCCAGCAGGACGCCACGTTCCCCTGGCGCACGGTCCTGTCCAACGTCATGGCGGGCCCGCGATTCCGCGGTGTGCCGAAGGCGGAGGCCAAGCGGAAGGCGCGCGACTGGCTGGCCCGGGTCGGCCTCGCGGCGTTCGAGGACCGCTACCCCCACCAGCTCTCCGGTGGGCAGCGCAAGCGCGTCGCCCTCGCCGCCACCTTCGTCAACGACCCGGAGATCCTGCTCATGGACGAGCCCTTCTCGGCGCTCGACGTGCAGACCAGGGCCCTGATGTCGGACGAACTGCTCGAGCTGTGGGAGGGCACGGGGGCCTCCGTCGTCTTCGTCACGCACGACCTCGAGGAGTCCATCGCGCTCGCCGACAAGGTCGTCGTGATGACCGCCGGGCCGGCCACGGTGAAGCAGATCTTCGACATCGACCTGCCGCGGCCGCGCAAGGTCGAGTCGGTGCGCCTGGAGCCGCGGTTCATCGAGATCTACCGGGAGATCTGGGAGTCGCTGGGCGAAGAGGTCCGCATCACGCGCGAGAGGGGTGCCGCCCATGTCGCCTGAGGTCATCTCCGCGCCTTCCCGCGTCGACACCTCCAAAGCCGGCCGTTCGCACTCACGCGCGCGTGCGGTGCGCCGGCGCAGGGCCGTCGTCCTGCTGGTCCGCGTGCTGCTGCTGGTCGCCGTGCTCGGGCTCTGGGAGGTGCTGTCGCGGACCGGCGTCATCGATCCGTTCAACTTCTCGATGCCGTCGAAGATCTGGGACCAGATCTCCACCTGGGTCACGCACGGCACGGCGCTCGGCTCCCTCGGCGAGCAGATCTGGGTCACGCTGCAGGAGGCGCTGCTCGGCTGGGCCATCGGTGTGGTGGCCGGTGTGGTCTTCGGTATCGCGCTGGGGCGGATCGCCTTCCTCGCCGACATCCTCGGTCCCTACATCAAGGTGCTCAACTCCATACCCAGGATCGTCCTCGCCCCGATCTTCGTGATCTGGTTCGGGCTGGGACCCTCCTCCAAGGTCGCGTCGGCCGTCGTCCTGGTCTTCTTCCCGGTCTTCTTCAACGCCTTCCAGGGCGCCCGCGAGGTCGACCGCAGCCTGGTCGCCAACGCACGCATCCTGGGGGCGAGCGACCGCCGTGTGACGCTTCAGGTCGTCATCCCGTCGGCCACCTCGTGGATCTTCACCAGCCTCCATGTCAGCTTCGGCTTCGCTCTCATCGGCGCGATCGTCGGCGAGTACATCGGCGCCACCAAGGGCATCGGTCTGCTCGTGGCCCAGTCCCAGGGCACGTTCAACGCGGCCGGTGTGTACGCCGCGATGGTCATCCTCGCTGTCGTCGCGCTGGTGGCCGAGGGGCTCCTGACCTTCGCCGAGCGCCGCATCTTCCGATGGAAGCCGTCGGACTCCGGGCACTGACCGGACTCCTGGGGACGCCCGAGGCCCCGTACGGACGGCCCCGCTCCCCACTGCCCCAGGGCACCCCTTCTTCTTCCGCTCGCACCGCTCCGCACCGCCTCTCCCAAGGACGTGAACCGTCATGCGCAAGTCCGTCAGAATCGCCGCCCTCGCCGCGGCCGGCCTCCTCGCCGCCACCTCCCTCACCGCCTGCGCCAACGAGGCGGCCGGTACCGCCTCGTCCGGTTCCGGCAGCAAGGGTGACGGCAAGGGCGTGAAGGTCAAGATCATGGTCGGTGGCCTGGACAAGGTCATCTACCTGCCGGCCATGCTCACCCAGCGGCTCGGCTACTTCGACGCCGAGGGCCTCGACGTGGAACTGCTGAGCGAGCCGGCCGGCGTGCAGGCCGAGACCGCGCTCGTCTCGGGCCAGGTCCAGGGGGCCGTGGGCTTCTACGACCACACCCTCGACCTCCAGACCAAGGGCAAGCACGTCGAGTCGGTGGTGCAGTTCTCCCACGCGCCCGGCGAGGTCGAGATCGTGTCCAGCAAGCATGCGAAGGACATCACCTCGCCCAAGGACTTCAAGGGCAGGAAGCTCGGCATCACCGGCCTCGGCTCCTCGACCGACTTCCTCACCAAGTACCTCGCGGTCAAGAACGGCGTGAAGATCAGTGAGTTCAGCCCGGTCGCGGTCGGCGCCGGCCCGACGTTCATCTCCGCCCTCCAGAAGGGCTCCATCGACGCCGGCATGACCACCGACCCGACCGTCGCCACGGTCATGCAGAAGAACCTCGGCCAGGTGCTCGTCGACATGAGGACGCCCCAAGGCTCGCAGGACGCGCTCGGCGGCCCCTACCCGTCGTCGAGCCTCTACATGCAGACCGACTGGGTCAACAGCCACAAGGACACGGTGCAGAAGCTGGCCAACGCCTTCGTGAAGACCCTGCAGTGGATGTCGACGCACTCCGCGAACGAGATCGCCGACAAGATGCCGGCCGACTACTCCCAGGGCAACAAGACCCTCTACGCGAGCGCCGTCAAGAGCACGCTGCCGATGTTCACCAAGGACGGCGTGATGCCCGAGGGCGGTCCCGAGACGGTCGAGAAGGTCCTCAAGGCGTTCAACCCCAACATCAAGAACGCCACGATCGACCTCAGCAAGACCTTCACCACGGAGTTCGTGAAGAAGGCCGCCGGCTGAGGCCCGCCGGCCGGCCTCTCAGAGGCGGGTCCCCCGGACGTAGCGATGCTCCGGGCGGCCCGCTTCGCCGTACCTGAGGGTCAGCGTGGCCCGCCCCGTGCGCTCCAGGAGCTTCAGATAACGCTGGGCGGTCTGACGGCTCAGTCCGGTCCGCTCGGCGATCTCCTGGGCGGACAGCGGCCCCTCGGCGGTCATCAGGGCACGGCGCACCAGATCCGCGGTGGCGGGGGAGTGGCCCTTGGACAGCCCCGGTGCCGCACTCGCCGACAGGGCGCCGAACATCCGGTCGACATCGGCCTGTTCGGCCTCGCCTCCGCCGTCGAGGGTACGGCGCAGCTCGGCGTACGCCTCCAGCTTGGCGCGCAGGCCCGCGAAGGCGAACGGCTTGACCAGGTACTGGAGTGCGCCGTGCCGCATCGCCGCCTGCACGGTCCGCACGTCGCGGGCCGCCGTCACCATGATCACGTCCGCTTCATGACCGCGCTGCCGCATCTCCCGGACGACCGAGAGTCCCGTCCCGTCGGGCAGGTAGTGGTCCATCAACACGAGATCGGGACGAGGCGGCAGCTCCATCCGGTGCAGCGCGTCCCCCGCGGTGTGCGCCTGCCCGATCACCCGGAAGCCGGGGACTCGTTCGACGTACGCGGCGTTGACCCGGGCGACCCGGGTGTCGTCGTCCACGACCAGTACCTCGACCGGGCGGTTCATCGGTACTCCTGCCGCGGGGCCGGCACGGGTGCGCCCCGGGCCCCTGCCGGGGACGCCGCGGGCCCCTCGCGGCCGGCGACGGCGTCCTCCGGGCCGGCCGCGGTGGCCGGCTGCGGCGCCGGGACGGGCTCCTCGAACGCCTCCGGCAGGACGACGGTGAACTCCGCGCCCCCACCGAGGGCTTCGGTCACCTGAGCGCTTCCCCCTTGGCGTTCGGCGAGACGACGCACCAGGGACAGGCCGATCCCGCGCTGACCGTGAGCCGGCGGCTGCTTGGTCGACCATCCCTCGGTGAAGACCAGCTCCCGTCGCTCGGCCGGGATCCCCGGCCCGGTGTCACGCACCCTGAGGACCGCGGTACGCCCCTCGGCGCGCAATTCGACCTCCACGCGCGCGTGTGGTGTGCCCGCGACCGCGTCGAGGGCGTTGTCGACCAGGTTGCCGACGATGGTGACCAGGCCCCTCGGGTCGATCAGGCGGTCGGGAAGCAGCGTCCGGTCCGCGATCCACAGGGCCACGCCGCGTTCGGCGGCCACCGTGGCCTTGCCCACCAGGAGGGCCGCGAGCAACGGGTCGTGGATCTTCTCGGTGACCTGTTCCGACGTGGCCCGGTGGTCGCCGACCACCTCGCCCACGAACTCCACCGCGTCGTCGAACATCTCCAGTTCCAGCAGACCCAGAAGCGTGTGCATGCGGTTGGCGTGCTCGTGGTCCTGTGCGCGCAGCGCGTCGATCAGACCGCGGGTGGAGTCGAGTTCGCGGCCGAGTCGTTCCAGTTCGGTGCGGTCGCGCAGGGTGGCGACGGCGCCGCCGTCGTCGGTGGGCATGCGGTTGGCGACGAGGACGCGGTGCCCGCGCACGGTGACCAGATCGGTGCCGGTGACGCGTCCGGCCAGCACATCGGTGGTACGCCCCTCGCCGAGCGCCTCGTCGAGAGACCGGCCGACGGCCTCGTCGCCGAGGCCCAGCAGACGCCGGGCCTCGTCGTTGAGGAGGCGGATCCGGCCGCCGCGGTCCAGGGCGACGACGCCCTCCCTGATGCTGTGGAGCATCGCCTCGCGTTCGGCGAGCAGTGCCGAGATGTCGGAGAAGGCGAGGTCGCGGGTCTGCCGCTGCAGC
This sequence comes from Streptomyces sp. PSU-S4-23, assembly GCF_055632315.1. Taxonomy (NCBI): domain Bacteria; kingdom Bacillati; phylum Actinomycetota; class Actinomycetes; order Kitasatosporales; family Streptomycetaceae; genus Streptomyces; species Streptomyces sp. PSU-S4-23. The sequence continues at coordinate 6,559,862 of NZ_JBVMUU010000002.1, forward strand.
CGGCGCGAGATCAGGTAGGCGGCCAGCGCGCCCACGGCCAGGGCGGCGCCGGCGTACGCGAACAGCCCCGGGATCGCGTGGAAGAGACGGGCCCGCACGCTGTCGTACTCGATGCCGACGGAGACCGCGCCGATGATCCTGTTGTGCGCGTCCCGCAGCGGCACCTTGCCACGGGCCGAGCGGCCCAGGGTGCCGCTGTCGATCTGCATGACCTCCTTGCCGGCCAGCGCCTGGCTGGGGTCGGTCGAGACGACCTTCCCGATCCGTCCGGGGTCCCGGTGCGACCAGCGCACCCCGCGCATGTTCATCACCACGACGTACTCGGCCCCGCTGGCCCTGCGGATGCGCTCCGCCTCCCGCTGCACGGGCCCGTCGGGCGACGGCGGCGTCGACTGCAGGTCCCTGGCGATCTGCGGCTGGGCCGCCGTGGCCTGCGCGATCGCGAGAGCCCGGCGCATCGCCTGATCGTCCAGCTGATGGCTGAGCGGTGCGAGGAACAGCCCCGTGGCGAGCACCGCGACGCCTGCGGCCATGGCCACCTGCATCAGCAGGACCTGCGAGAACATCCGCCGCGGCAGGCCGAGGCGCAAGCGTCGAACCGGGGGTGACGGGCTCATGCGTACGACGGTACGGGCCGGGGGCGCGGCGCCGCAGGGGGTGTGGCACGGATCTCCTGTGCGGCGTCGGCCCGGTGGCTTCGTGCGGCGTCGGCTCGGTGGCTTCGTGTGGCGTCGGCTCGGTGGCTCTGTGTGGCATAGCCCCCGTAGCTCCGCGCGACCGCGCGGCGGCCGGTACCGCGTCCGTGCCCCCCGCTCGCGGGCCCGGCGCCTCAGCGGGGCCCGGGACCCGCGGCGTCCGGCGCGGGCATCTCCCGTACCGATACGACATCCATCCGGGCCGGCGCGCCCAGTGCCGAGCCGCAGCTCTCCGGGCGCGGTGGCAGAGAGGCGCCCTGTGCCACGACGACGCGCCACAGCCGGCCGTCGGTGTGGGCGACGGTGACCTCCCACCGCGGTGCCGCGCCCCGGGTGCGGACGACGGTCAGCGCGTCCGCGGCGTACTCGTGGGCCGATGTGCGCACCGCGAGCTCCGCGGCCTGTGCGGGCCGCTCCCAGGCGGAGCGGCCGCGGCAGCCCTCGGTCACGACCCGGCCTTCGCGCACTCCTTGGAGGACCTCCTTGACGTGCGGGGCCTGGGCCCGCCCGTACGCGTAACCGAACGGCAGGACGAGCAGGGTGGGGGCGAAGCGGTGGCCGCCCAGGTGCGTGACCTCCCATACTCCGTCCACTCCGGACGAGGACAGCTCGGCCGCGAGCGGACGGCCCAGAAGAGCGCAGCAACGGTCTCGCTTGCCGTTGGTGCAGACGAAAGCCAGCGGGTCGCCTGTGTGGGGCTGTCCCTGGAGCGTGGTGTCGAAGGTGTTCGGGTCACCCATGCCGAGCGCCGAGAAGTGCAGGTCGAGCAACCGTTCCGGCTCGGCGATCGTGGCGGAGTGCAGCCATATGCTGCCCGGAACGGTGTGCGCCGCATACACCCGCCGCGCGGCGGGTGCACCGCAGTCGGCGTGCCGGCCGGGGCGGCGGATGAGCGCGATCCGGACGCCCGTGCCCTGCGTGGCCGCTTCCAGGGCGCGGCCCAGTTCCGGATCCAGGTGACTCGATGTGAGTGCCTTGGCACCCCAAGGGCCGGGCTGTTCCAGGAGCAGCCATGTCCTCGCGGTCGCCGCGGTCCCGATGAGGGGCTCGTCGAGGTCCCGGGACGCGCTCGTACAGATACTCACAGAGGTGAGCCTAACCTGACTCGTCGACGTCGACTTCCGTCCGTCTGGAGGGGCGCATCCGGAGCGCGTCCGGCGTGCGGTGGGGGCGCCAAGATGTGCGACAGGGAGGCCGGTGAGGGGCGGCGGCGCGCCCGGCTCATTCGGGGAGCGGCTGTGGGGGACGCGCGCCCACGTAGTGTCCGCTCGGGCGCATGCGCAGCGGGCGCTCCTCGTACTCCTCCAGGGAGTGGGCGATCCAGCCCGCCGTGCGTGCGACGGCGAAGACGGCCTCGCCCGCCGTGGCGGCCATGCCGGAGGCGACCGTGAGAACGGCGAGGGCGAGGTCGACGTTGGCGTGCAGGGGCGCGTGGCGGGCCGTCGTGGCGACGATGTCCCGGGCCGCCGCCAGGGGCGGTGCCGCGGCCGGTACGTCCTCCAGGAGCGCGAAGAGCGCACGCGCGCGGGGGTCTTCCCCGGGGTACAGCCGGTGCCCGAGCCCGGGCACGCGGCGGCCGGCGCGCAGTTCGTCGGCGACCACGGGCGCGGCGGTGCCCCGGTCCAGGACGTCGAGGAGCATCCGGTGCGCGAGCCCGCTGGCCGCGCCGTGCAGGGGGCCCTCCAGGACGCCGAGTCCCGCCGAGACGGCGGCGTACGCGTGCGCGCGGGCGGAGGCGGCGACGCGCACCGCGAGGGTCGAGGCTGCCAGGTCGTGGTCGACGAGCAGTCCGAGCGCCGCGTCCAGGACGCGAAGTGACGCCTCGTCCGGGATCCGGCCGGTGAGCCGGCCCCACAGGCGCCGGGCCAGCGGGCCCGTGTCGCGGTGGTCGCGCCGCAGCGGTGGGAGAGCGGCGACGAGGGTAGGGACGAGGGTGCGGGCGGTGCCGAGGACCGCGTCCGGCGACAGGTCGAAGCGGAGCGGGTCCGCGGTGGCCGCCGCGATGGCCGCCACGCGCAGCCGGTCGGTGGGGCCGCTGTGCTCGGGCAGTGCGTCCACGGCGCGGCGGGCGACGGCGACGGACGCTTCCGGGGCGGTGAAGGTGATCCCGGGCCGCAGGCGCCCGGTCCACAGCCACTCGGCGATCTCCTCGTAGGAGTGGCGCGCCGCCAGTTGCGTCGCGTCGACGCCGCGGAAGTAGTACCGGTCCTTCTCGATCAGGGTGATGCCCGTACGGACCGAGAGCTCGCCGCCGGTGGATGAAGTGCCGCTCGGCCCGCGCCTGTTGCGCCGGGCGAGCGCGGCCACCTCGTCGGCGTCGAACGTGCTGCCGCGCCCGCCCGGCTCGCGACGGCTGCCGAGCTGGCCGCGGCTCACGTACGCGTAGACGGTCTCCGGCTTCACGCCGAGCAGTTCGGCCGCCTCCCTCGTGGTGAGCCGGGCCTCGCCGTGACGGGTGGGAGCCGCTTCTTGATCCCTCATGTCGGTCACCGTACCCATGGACGCTGTATTGATTCAATCAATATTGACATGAGTTGAGTCAAGCATGGACAGTCGAATCAATTCAAGGGAGGAAACATGCCGAACAGCAGGGCCGAGTCGACCTCCGTCGACGTCCCGCGAGGGCTCGCGGGCGTCGTCGTCACCGACACCGCACTGGGTGACGTCAGGGGGCTGGAGGGCTTCTACCACTACCGCCAGTACTCGGCCGTCGAACTCGCCAGGACCCGCGGCTTCGAGGACGTCTGGCACCTGATGGTCCACGGCGCGCTGCCGGACGCCGCGCAGCGGTCCGCCTTCGCCGCGCGGACCGCGGAACTGCGCCGCCTGCCCGACGCCGTACGGGCGGCGCTTCCCGCGGTGGCGGCGGCGAGCGCCCGCTCCGGCCCGCTGTCGGGCCTGCGCACGGCGCTCTCCCTGCTCGGCGCATCCCTGGGATTCCGGCCGGTGTACGACGTCGACGCCGACCGGCGCCGCGAGGACACGATCGCGGCGGCCGCGGCCGTCCCGACCCTGCTGACGGCCCTGTACCGCCTGGGCCGGGGTCTTGAACCGGTCGAGCCCCGGGAGGACCTGCCGCACGCCGCGAACTATCTGTACATGCTCACAGGCTCGGAGCCGGACACCGCGCGTGCGCGGGCGATCGAGCAGTACTTGATCTCAACCATTGACCATGGATTCAATGCATCAACCTTCACGGCCCGGGTGATCGCATCCACCGGGGCGGACGTCGTGGCGGCCCTCGTGGGCGCCGTCGGCGCCCTCTCCGGGCCGCTCCACGGCGGAGCGCCGAGCCGCGCCCTGGACACCCTCGACGCCATCGGCACCCGCGACCGCATCGACTCCTGGATCCGTGAACGCGTCCTCGCGGGTGACCGCATCATGGGTTTCGGCCACCCCGTCTACCGCACGCAGGACCCGCGCTCGCGCATGCTGCGCGACATCGCGAAGCAATTCGGCGGCCCGCTGGTGGACTTCGCGGTCGAGGTCGAGCACCGCGTGGAGGCCATCCTGGCCGAGCTGAAGCCCGGCCGCGAACTCCACACGAACGTGGAGTTCTACGCGGGTGTGGTCATGGAGCTCTGCGGTCTGCCCCGCGAGATGTTCACCCCGACCTTCGCGACGGCCCGGGTGGTCGGCTGGAGCGCCAACATCCTGGAACAGGCGGAGGACCCGAAGATCATCCGACCGGTGGCGCGGTACGTGGGGCCGGTTCCGCCTGTGGCGGTACCGGCGGTGGCCTGAAGGAGCGCGCGCACCACGAGGGCGGTGCACGCCCACGGCCCGGCCTCGGGGAGGGCCGGCGAGGAGTGTCTGCCATGGCCTTCACCGGACTCGGTGGAGGCCACGGTCCGGTGTTTCGTGCGCAGGGCCGGAGCCGATCTGGCGCCGGGCCCGACGACATGTGCCGCCGAGCAGGGACCGGGTGTTGTACTGCTCGGTCGGGTAGGGCCCCTGGGCGCGCAGATGGCGTGCAACGGGGCGGGGTGACGCGTGGAGCGGACGGGGTGGAGGCTCAGGCGTCCGGGATCTCGGCCTTGGCGCGGACCAAGGTCTCCCGGCTGATGATCACAATGCGTTCGTGGTCGGCCCGTGCGGCGTCGGCGGGCAGTTCGCTGTCGAGCGTCGCGGTGGCTTCGGTCCCGATGACGGCGAAATTGCCGTCGCTGAGTTCGAAGATGTCGGGGCAGGTCTCGCCTGTCACGCTGCCGCGTTCACGGGGAGATGCACCGATCCGGCGCACAATCTTCAAAGGTGATCCCGGTCCTCAGAGCAGTGGGTGGTGATTGCGGGGTCAGGTTAGTCTTTTGATGCCGGTGGTGCGATCAGACCCCGCTAGCCCAAGTGACTCATTCGGCCCGTGGCCGGCTCCCGGACGGGCTGCTGCTCCTGGGCCGCTCCTCCCGGGCTGCTCCTCCCGGGCTATTCTTCCAGCGGCTGGCCGACCACCCACCACTCGTCCGTGTCGGCGTCGTCCAGATCACGCACGATGCGGTCCATCATTCGGCCCACGTGTGCCTCCGTGGAAGCCCGCGCGAGGCTGTCGCGGTGGTGGCGCGTGGCCTCCCAGTACTCGCGGACGGCGCGGCTCTGGCAGAGTACGCGAAGATGCCCGTGCAGTTCCTGCCAGTTGATGTATCCCGCGAGGTAACTCTGCAGGGCGTGGGTGTACAGCGCGTTGGCGAAGAGGTACTGCCGCCGCAGCCGGGGCCGCTCCGCCTCGGGCCGGCTGCTGAGGTCGACGGTGCTCATCACGGCCGCCAGCTCGGGGTCGTCGATGGCCTTGCCCAGCAGATGGAAGTGCATCCGCTGCTGCTCGATCCGCAGCCGCAGTTCGATGCACCTGCGCTGCTGCCGGGTGAGGACCGCGAGGGCCCCCGCCGCGAGCACGAGTCCCGTCGCGGCGGAGCCCAGCCCCCGCAGCCCCAATTTCTGTGTGACCATGTCAACCCCCGAATCAGGCGACCGTCCGCCGGTCGTCGGGCGCGGGTCGGCTGGAGGGGACCGGCGAGCGATGGGCGGCGCGCTTGCCGTCTCCCAGGGTGCCGAGCGGCTCTGATCGGCGGGGAGGCGGAGAGGAGGCGCACAGAGGGAAGTGCGGGTCGCGTTCCCCGGCGCCATGCCAAACGTGTGCCCCGCGAGCGCCGCTAACAATCGTTCACTTCACGGGGTTTCCACCCGCTCGTATCCTGGATCGGCATTCAATCCTCAAACGAGAGCCGCTCCGTTCCGGCGAGATCCGGTCCGTGCGCCGTTCTCGTACGGCCGTCGGTATGCGATCCGGCGCACGCATCGGTGTGAGAAGGGGCGCACGTTGAGCCAGTCGTCGGGTCCGCAGCAGATCCCGGTCGTCGTACTCGCGGGATTCCTGGGCTCGGGCAAGACCACCCTGCTCAACCACATCCTGCACCACAGCGGAGGCAGCCGCGTCGGCGCCATCGTCAACGACTTCGGGGCCATCGAGATCGACGCGATGGCCGTCGCCGGGGCACTCGGGGACTCCACCGTCTCGCTCGGCAACGGATGTCTGTGCTGCGCCGTGGACGCCGGTGAACTCGACCGCTACCTCGACCGCCTCGCCGACCCCGCAGCCGGCATCGACGTCATCGTCATCGAGGCCAGCGGGCTCGCCGAACCGCAGGAACTCGTCCGCATGGTGCTCGCCAGCGAGCAGCCGCGTGTGCACTACGGCGGACTCGTGGAGGTCGTCGACGCCGTCGAGTTCGACGCGACCCGGGCGAGACATCCCGAACTCGACCGGCATCTCGCCCTCGCCGACCTCGTCGTCGTCAACAAGACCGACCGGGCAGGCGACGGCGAGCGGATCGTGCGGCTCGTCCGGTCGCTCGCCGACGGCGCCGCCGTCGTCCCGGCCGCCTACGGGCGGATCGATCCCGGGTTCCTCTTCGACTGCAGACCGGCCGCGGAACGGTTCGGGCAGCTGTCCTTCGACGATCTGCGGTACGAGGAGCCCGACTTCGGCGAACCCGGGCCTCATGGCCACGCGTCCGGCGAGCACGCGTCGTGCGACCACGCGTCCGGCGAGCACACGTCGTGCGACCACACGTCCTGCGCGCCCGGGCACGACAGCGCCCCTCGCATCCATCTGCACGCCGGATACGACAGTCTCCCCTTCCGCTCCACCCTGCCCATGAACCCCCGGCGGCTGATGAGCTTTCTCGACAGCAGGCCGCAGGGCCTCTACCGGATCAAGGGCTACGTCGACTTCGGCGCCGCCGACCCGCGCAACCGCTACGCCGTACACGCCGTGGGACGGTTCCTGCGCTTCCAGCCGGAGCCGTGGACTGCCGGTGACGAGCGGCTGACCCAGCTCGTCCTCATCGGGGTCGGCATCGACGCCGACGCCCTCCGCAAGGAACTGGAGGCGTGCGCGGACGACGCCCCGCACGCCGACGAGCACGGTATGTGGGGCGTCCTTCGCTATGTGCGGGACGGGGAGGCCGAGGCCGCCGTCGGCCCCGGCGACCTCCAGGACTGACCGGCCTACACCGGTCCCGCCACCGCCGCCACCGTCTTCGGCAGCGACACGCCCGATCCGTCGCGGCGTGGATCGATCTCCGGCAGCTCGGCCGGCATGCCGTTCTTCTGCGCGGCCCGTGCGGGCGTCGCGCCCGCCCATGCCAGCGACAGGCAGTCCTCGCCCTTCAGGAACCGCTGGCAGCGCACGCCGCCCGTGGCGCGGCCCTTGCGCGGGAACTGGTCGAACGGCGTCAGCTTGGCCGTCGTCTGGACCGAGTCGTCCAGCGTGCCGCGCGAACCGGCGACCGTGAAGACCACCGCGTCGACCGCCGGATCCACCGCCGTGAACGAGATCACCTTGGCACCTTCCGAGAGCTTGATCCCCGCCATGCCGCCCGCGGGACGGCCCTGCGGGCGCACCTGGGAGGCGGGATAGCGCAGCAGCTGGGCGTCGTCCGTGATGAAGACCAGGTCCTCCTCACCCGTGCGCAGCTCGACCGCGCCGACGATCCGGTCGCCCTCCTTGAGGGTGATGACCTCCAACTCCTCCTTGTTGGCCGGGTAGTCCGGGACCACACGCTTGACGATGCCCTGCTCCGTGCCGAGCGCGAGGCCCGGGGAGGACTCGTCCAGGGTGGTCAGGCAGACCACCGTCTCGCCCGCCTCCAGGGAGACGAACTCCGAGACCGGCGCGCCCCCCGAGAGGCTGGGCCGCGCGGCCGTGTCCGGCAGCTGCGGAAGGTCGATCACGTTCAGGCGCAGCAGCCGTCCGGAGGACGTCACCACGCCGAGTTCGCCGCGTGCGGTGGCCGGGACGGCGGAGACGATCAGGTCGTGCTTGGTGCGCCTGCCGTCGGTGTCCTCCGCGAACGGGTCGCCGTTCGTCGTGCGCGCCAGCAGCCCGGTCGACGACATCAGCACCCGGCACGGGGCGTCCTCGACCTGGAGCGGGACCACCTGGGCCGGGGCGCCGGAGGACTCCAGCAGCACCGTGCGCCGGTCCGTGCCGAACTTCTTGGCCACCGCGGCCAGTTCGCCGGAGACCAGCTTGCGCAGCTCCGCGTCCGACTCCAGGATCCGGGTCAGCTCCTCGATCTCGGCGTTGAGCCGGTCCTTCTCCGCCTCCAGCTCGATGCGGTCGTACTTGGTGAGGCGGCGCAGCGGCGTGTCGAGGATGTACTGCGTCTGGATCTCGCTCAGCGAGAAGCGCCGCATCAGGCGCTCCTTGGCCTGCGCCGAGTTCTCGCTGGAGCGGATCAGGCGGATGACCTCGTCGATGTCCACCAGCGCCGTCAGCAGGCCCTCGACGAGGTGGAGGCGGTCGCGCCTCTTGCCGCGGCGGAATTCCGAGCGGCGCCGCACGACATTGAAGCGGTGGTCGAGGTAGACCTCCAGCAGCTCCTTCAGACCCAGGGTGAGCGGCTGGCCGTCGACGAGCGCCACGTTGTTGATGCCGAAGGACTCCTCCATCGGCGTCAGCTTGTAGAGCTGCTCCAGGACCGCCTCGGGCACGAAGCCGTTCTTGACCTCGATGACCAGGCGCAGGCCGTGCTCACGGTCGGTGAGGTCCTTGACATCGGCGATGCCCTGCAGCTTCTTCGACCCGACCAGGTCCTTGATCTTGGAGATCACCTTCTCCGGGCCGACCGTGAAGGGCAGCTCCGTGACGACCAGGCCCTTGCGGCGCGCCGTCACGTCCTCCACGGCGACGGTGGCACGGATCCGGAACGTGCCGCGGCCCGTCTCGTACGCGTCGCGGACGCCGGACAGGCCGACGACGCGGCCGCCCGTGGGCAGGTCGGGTCCCGGGACGTACTTCATCAGGGCGTCCAGGTCCGCGTTCGGATGCCTGATCAGGTGGCGGGCGGCCGCGATCACCTCGCGCAGGTTGTGCGGCGGCATGTTCGTGGCCATGCCGACCGCGATGCCCGACGCGCCGTTCACCAGGAGGTTCGGGAAGGCGGCCGGGAGGGCCTCCGGCTCCTGCTCCTGACCGTCGTAGTTGGGCGAGAAGTCGACGGTGTCCTCGTCGATCGACTCGGTCATCAGGCTCGTGGCCTCGGCCATACGGCACTCGGTGTACCGCATGGCGGCCGGCGGGTCGTCGTTGCCCAGCGAGCCGAAGTTGCCGTGGCCGTCGACCAGCGGAACGCGCATGGAGAAGGGCTGTGCCATGCGCACCAGGGCGTCGTAGATGGACGCGTCGCCGTGCGGGTGCAGCTTGCCCATGACCTCGCCGACGACGCGGGCGCACTTCACATAACCGCGGTCGGGGCGCAGACCCATCTCGTTCATCTGGTACACGATCCGCCGGTGCACCGGCTTGAGGCCGTCGCGGGCGTCCGGCAGGGCCCTGGAGTAGATGACCGAGTACGCGTACTCGAGGTAGGAGCCCTTCATCTCGTCGACGACGTCGATGTCGAGGATCTTCTCCTCGTACGAGTCGCCGGGCGGCGGGGTCCTCGTGCTGCGGCGGGCCATTGCTGCCGGCTCCTTCACAGTTCTGCGCGGGGCATGAACGGAATCTGACGCGGACCATTGTGGACCGCCGCACCGACAACGCGTGACCGGCTCCCCCGGGACCCCCGGGCCGGGAGGCCCCCGTACGGAGCCCACGGCCGCCGGGGAGCCGGTGCCGACGGCGGCGCACCCACCCGTCCCGGCGCGCCGCGGAAGCAGCCGCGGGACGGTCGCGCCCGTGGTCCTCTGCCGCCCGTGGTCCTCTGCTGCCCGGCGGTCCGCCGTCCGGGGTCCGCCGTCCGGGGTCCGGCGTCCGGGGTCCGCCGTCCGGACGACGGCACCCGGTGGCCGCCCCGCGTCAACCGTGTGCTCGTCCTCCACCCCCCGTAATCCCGGTCTCGCTCTCGGCGTACGGCGCACGGGAACTTGGCCACCCGCGCGCACGCTTGCATACAGTGACAGGACCGGCAGGAAACCGCGGTTTCCCCGACAGTTTCCGCGATCGAAGGGACGTACATGCCCATGGGTCACACGGCCACAGCCGAGGCAGGCTCCGGCGGCCTGACAGCGACCGAGCACCGCCTGTCCAACGGCCTGCGCGTGGTGCTCTCCGAGGACCACCTGACCCCGGTCGCGGCGGTGTGCCTCTGGTACGACGTCGGCTCGCGCCACGAGGTCCAGGGCCGCACCGGCCTCGCCCACCTCTTCGAGCACCTGATGTTCCAGGGATCGGCCCAGGTCAGGGGCAACGGCCACTTCGAGCTGGTGCAGGGCGCCGGCGGCTCGCTCAACGGCACGACGAGCTTCGAGCGCACCAACTACTTCGAGACCATGCCGACCCACCAGCTGGAGCTCGCCCTGTGGCTGGAGGCCGACCGCATGGGCTCGCTGCTCGCCGCCCTCGACGACGAGTCCATGGAGAACCAGCGGGACGTCGTGAAGAACGAGCGCCGCCAGCGCTACGACAACGTCCCCTACGGCACCGCCTTCGAGAAACTGACCGCGCTCGCCTACCCGGAGGGCCACCCCTACCACCACACGCCGATCGGGTCGATGGCGGACCTGGACGCGGCCACCCTGGAGGACGCGCGGGAGTTCTTCCGCACCTACTACGCGCCCAACAACGCCGTCCTGTCCGTCGTCGGCGACATCGACCCGCGGCAGACCCTCGCCTGGGTGGAGAAGTACTTCGGTTCCATCCCCGCGCACGACGGCAAGCCCGCGCCCCGCGACGGCTCCCTGCCGGACACCATCGGCTCGCAGCTGCGCGAGGTCGTCGAGGAGGAGGTCCCGGCACGTGCCCTGATGGCCGCCTACCGGCTGCCGAACGACGGCACGCGCGCGTGCGACGCGGCCGACCTCGCGCTCACCGTCCTCGGCGGCGGTGAGTCCTCCCGCCTCTACAACCGGCTGGTACGGCGGGACCGCACCGCCGTCGCCGCCGGGTTCGGCCTGCTGCGGCTGGCCGGAGCGCCGTCCCTGGGCTGGCTCGATGTGAAGACCTCCGGCGACGTGGAGGTGCCGGTCATCGAGGCGGCCATCGACGAGGAGCTCGCCCGGTTCGCCGAGCAGGGCCCCACGGCCGAGGAAATGGAGCGCGCCCAGGCCCAGTTGGAGCGTGAGTGGCTGGACCGGCTCGGCACGGTCGCGGGCCGCGCCGACGAACTGTGCCGCTACGCCGTGCTCTTCGGCGACCCCCAGCTCGCCCTGACCGCCGTCCAGCGCGTGCTCGACGTCACCGCGGAGGAGGTGCAGGCGGTCGCCCAGACCCGGCTGCGCCCCGACAACCGCGCGGTGCTCGTGTACGAGCCGGTCGCGGCCGAGGCCGAGGAAGCCGCTGAAAGCACCGCCCTCGAAGGCAACCGCAACGACGAGGAGTCGCAGAAGTGACCGAGCTCGCGACCATGGACTTCCACCCGCAGCCCCAGCCCGGCGAGGCCCGGCCGTGGGCGTTCCCGGCACCCGGGCGCGGCACGCTCGACAACGGCATGACGGTGCTGCGCTGCCACCGCCCCGGCCAGCAGGTCGTCGCCGTCGAGGTGCTCCTCGACGCGCCCCTGGACGCCGAGCCGGCCGGTCTCGACGGCGTCGCCACGATCATGGCGCGCGCCTTCTCCGAGGGCACCGACAAGCACTCCGCCGAGGAGTTCGCCGCCGAGCTGGAGCGCTGCGGCGCCACCCTCGACGCGCACGCCGACCACCCCGGCGTCCGCCTCTCCCTCGAAGTGCCCGTCTCCCGCCTCCCGAAGGCGCTCGGGCTGCTCGCCGACGCCCTGAGGTCGCCGGCGTTCGCGGACAGCGAGGTCGAGCGCCTGGTGCGCAACCGCCTCGACGAGATCCCGCACGAGACCGCCAACCCGGCCCGTCGCGCCGCCAAGGAACTGTCCAGGCAGCTGTTCCCCGCCGCCTCGCGCATGTCGCGCCCGCGCCAGGGCACCGAGGAGACGGTCGAGCGCATCGACTCCGCGGCCGTCCGCGCCTTCTACGAGCGGCACGTACGGCCCGTGACGGCCACCGCCGTCGTGGTCGGCGACCTCACCGGGGTCGACCTGGACGCACTGCTCGGCGAGACGCTCGGCGCCTGGACGGGGGCGCCCGCCAAACCGCGTCCGGTGCCGCCGGTGGCCGCCGACGACACCGGCCGGGTGATCATCGTGGACCGCCCCGGCGCGGTCCAGACGCAACTGCTCATCGGCCGCGTCGGCGCCGACCGCCACGACCGCGTGTGGCCCGCGCAGGTGCTCGGCACGTACTGCCTCGGCGGCACCCTCACCTCCCGCCTGGACCGCGTCCTGCGCGAGGAGAAGGGCTACACCTACGGTGTGCGGGCGTTCGGCCAGGTGCTGCGCTCCGCGCCCGACGGCACCGGTGCCGCGATGCTCGCCATCAGCGGCTCCGTCGACACGCCCAACACCGGCCCGGCGCTCGACGACCTGTGGAAGGTGCTGCGCACCCTCGCCGCCGAGGGGCTGACGGACGCCGAGCGCGATGTCGCCGTGCAGAACCTGGTGGGGGTGGCGCCGCTCAAGTTCGAGACCGCGGCCGCCGTCGCGAGCACGCTCGCCGACCAGGTCGAGCAGCACCTTCCCGACGACTACCAGGCGGCGCTGTATCAGGCGCTCGCCGCCACGGGCACGGTGGAGGCCACGGCCGCGGTCGTGAGCGCCTTCCCGGTGGACCGTCTGGTGACCGTCCTGGTGGGCGACGCGGCGAAGATCGCGGAGCCGGTCAGGGCGCTCGGCATCGGTGAAGTGAGCGTCGTGGCGGCCGAGTAGCACGGCGGGCACGCGCGCGTGCAGCCATGAGGGGACACCCGCGCACGGCAGCGGCGTCCGAGGGGACACGCGCGCACGGCAGCGGCGTCCGAGGGGTCCCGGTGACCACACGGTCACCGGGGCCCTGCCGTCGGGGATTTGTCCGCATTGCCATGGAGGCTGCCCTTCTGCCCTGTGGGATGCGCTACAAATCCCCTGCTCGGTTTGTCGCGGGAATCGGGGCCCGCTTAGCGTCTGTCCGGCTGTCCGTCAGGCAGTAGGCCGCGTCCGCGGCACCGGACAGTCATCGCCGAGTCCCCGTACGGCGCGAGCCAGGGGAGCCGGGGACCCACCGCAGTCCCTGGGGTGAATCGGGCCCTGCCCGTAGGAGACCTTCCTGCTCCGAACCCGTCAGCTAACCCGGTAGGCGAGAGGGAAGGAAAGGACCAGTCACTTCATGGCGTTCACCTGCGCCACCGGGAAGCACCGCCGTCCGAGCCGCGTGAAGCGCACGACCACGAACGCCATGGGCGTCGCGGCGCTCACCACCACCGGTGTCATCGGCACCCTGTCCGCCCCCGCCCTCGCGGCCGGCAACCCGGTCGAGCAGACCGGACTGATGCAGGCCGTCACGCTCGGCGACTCGGTCGCCGAGAAGATCGGCGCCCAGGCCGCCGCCCAGAAGCAGGCCGCCGAGCACAAGAAGGCCGAGGAGGCCGCGCGCAGGAGGGCCGCGGAGACGGCCGCCAAGGAGCGCGCGGCCAAGGAGCGCGCCGCCCGTGAGGCCGAGCGCAGGCGCCTGACCGCGTACGTGGCGCCGGTCTACGGCTCGTACGTCTCCACCGGTTACCGCACCGGCGGCTCCCTGTGGTCCTCCGGCACCCACACCGGCATCGACTTCCACGCCGCCACGGGCACGCCCGTGCACGCGGTCGGCGCCGGTACCGTCGTCGAGGCGGGCTGGGGCGGTGCGTACGGCAATCAGATCGTCATCAGGATGAACGACGGCACCTACACGCAGTACGGCCATCTGTCGTCCATCGGCGTCTCCGTGGGCCAGCGGGTCACCCCCGGCCGGCAGATAGCCCTCTCCGGGGCCACCGGCAACGTGACCGGGCCGCATCTGCACTTCGAGGCCCGTACGAGCCCGGAGTACGGCTCGGACATCAACCCCGTCGCCTACCTCCGGGCGCACGGTGTGAACGTCTGACCGCGCGCCCCGAAACGGGGCGCGGGTGCCCGATGACCCCGGCCGGCGAGCCGGGGTCATCGTCGTTTCCAAGGGCGGCTGTCCAAAAAATATCCATGGATTCCGGCCCGCCGTCGGAAATTCCGGCCCGCTGCAATAGAGTCGGTTGAACAGGCGTCAATCGGCGACGTTTCACGGGGATTAAGGCGGAGGTCGGACATGCGTATTCCGGCACACTCGGTATGCACGGCGATCCGTGATGACATCGTCGCGGGTGTCTACGAGCGGGGCAGCCGGCTCACCGAGGAACTCCTCGCACGTCGCTACGGTGTCTCGCGCGTCCCCGTGCGCGAGGCCCTGCGCACGCTGGAGGCCGAGGGCTTCGTCGTCACCCGCAGGCACGCCGGCGCGTGCGTGGCGGAACCCAGCGAGCGGGAGGCCGCCGACCTCCTGGAGATGCGGATGCTGCTGGAGCCGCTCGGGGCCGCGCGGGCCGCCCAGCGGCGCACCGAGGCCCATCTGAAGGTGTTGCGGGGCCTGGTCAGGCTGGGGCAGGAGCGGGCCAGGAAGGGCAGTAGCGACGATCTGCGCTCGCTGGGCGGCTGGTTCCACGAGACGCTCGCACAGGCATGCGGGAGCCCGGCGCTGACGTCGACGCTCGCCCAGCTGCGGCACAAGATCGCCTGGATGTACACGGTGGAGGCGCCGGCCAGCCCCGTGGAGTCCTGGGCGGAACACGGCGGCATCGTGGACGCCGTCGCGCGTGGGGACGGCGAGCGGGCGCGGGCCCTCACGGCGCTGCACGCCGAGCGCGCGACCGCCGCGCACCGCCTCCGCTTCCCGGGCACGGGAGACCGGACGGACCGTGTGAGGACTTCGCAACAAGCCGTAAACATCTCAGGGCTGCGGAATTAACACGGGCGCCGTATACAAAGAGGGGGATATTCGGCGGGGGCTATTTCGGCTGCCCGTTTTTCGCGTGCCATGGAAAAAGCCGAGTGTGCGATTCGCGCGTGGCTTGCGGATTTTTTGCGCATTCTGCGGAATGCGCCGTGCGCGGTGGTACCGGCGGTGAGGTTCGCGGCCGGCGGGAGCGGACGCGGCGGAGCCGCGTCCGCCGTGAAGGCCGACGCGGCTCCGCCGCACCGCGAGGAGTGAAGGGTCAGACGGTCTCGGGAAGCTCCTCCAGTCCCTCCGCGACCAGCCTGGCCAGACGGTCCAGCGCGGCGTCCGCGCCCTCCGCCTCGGAGGCGAGCACGATCTCCTCGCCGCCCTGGGCGCCCAGACCGAGAACCGCCAGCATGGACGCGGCGTTGACGGGGTTGCCGCCGGCCTTGGCGATCGTCACGGGGACGCCGGAGGCCGTGGCCGCCCGGACGAAGATGGAGGCGGGGCGGGCGTGGAGGCCCTCGGCCCAGCCGACGTTGACGCGGCGCTCAGCCATGTGTTGCTGCCCTTCAGGTGTCAATGTTGTCTAGACCAGTTTCCCATACCGTGAGGTGCGCCGGAAGGGGCGCCGGTCGTGTCCGGGGCGGCCCCGGACCGGTTCCCCCCAGACTGCCTCGCGCCGTTGTCACACGCGAGCCTTACTCTGGGGCCCATGCAGATCGCGTCGGACCGGCACGAGTACCCCGCCCACTGGGAGGCCGACGTGGTGCTGCGCGACGGCGGCACCGCGCGCATCAGGCCCATCACCGCCGACGACGCCGAGCGCCTCGTCAGCTTCTACGAGCAGGTCTCGGACGAGTCGAAGTACTACCGCTTCTTCGCGCCCTACCCCCGCCTGTCCGCCAAGGACGTCCACCGCTTCACCCACCACGACTTCGTGGACCGGGTGGGACTCGCGGCGACGGTGGCCGGCGAGTTCATCGCAACCGTACGGTACGACCGCATCGGCGCCGACGGCCGGCCCGCCTCGGGGCAGGCCGACGAGGCCGAGGTCGCCTTCCTGGTCCAGGACGCGCACCAGGGGCGCGGCGTCGCCTCGGCCCTCCTCGAACACATCGCGGCGGTGGCCCGGGAGCGCGGCATCCGCCGGTTCACCGCCGAGGTGCTGCCCGCCAACACCAAGATGATCAAGGTGTTCACGGACGCCGGGTACCAGCAGAAGCGCAGCTTCGAGGACGGCGTCGTCCGGCTGGAGTTCGACCTGGAGCCCACCGACCGGTCGCTCGCCGTGCAGCGCGCGCGGGAGCAGCGGGCCGAGGCGCGGTCGGTGAAGCGGCTACTCGCGCCCGGCTCGGTCGCCGTCATCGGCACGGGCCGCACGCCCGGGGGAGTGGGCCGCAGCATCCTCGACCACCTCCGGGACGCCGGCTTCACCGGCCGCCTGTACGCGGTGAACACGGCGTTCGCCGAAGGGCAGAAGGAACTCGACGGAGTCCCCGCCCACCGCTCCGTCCGCGACATCGCCGAGCCGGTCGACCTCGCCGTCGTCGCCGTACCCGCGCAGTGCGTTCCCGAGGTCGTCGCCGAGTGCGGCGAGCACGGGGTGCAGGGGCTCGTGGTCGTCTCCGCCGGGTACGCCGAGAGCGGTCAGGAGGGACGCCGGCGGCAGCGGGAACTGGTGCGCCAGGCCCGGTCGTACGGAATGAGGATCATCGGGCCGAACGCCTTCGGGATCATCAACACCTCGCCGTCGGTCCGGCTCAACGCGTCCCTCGCGCCCGAGATGCCGCGCCCGGGACGCATCGGCCTCTTCGCCCAGTCCGGCGCCATCGGGATCGCGCTGCTGTCGCGGCTGCAGCGGCGCGGGGGAGGCGTCACCGGGGTCACGGGCGTGTCGACCTTCGTCTCCTCCGGGAACCGGGCGGACGTGTCGGGCAACGACGTCCTGCAGTACTGGTACGACGACCCGGACACCGACGTCGCCCTGATGTACCTGGAGTCCATCGGCAACCCGCGCAAGTTCACCCGCCTCGCGCGCCGCACGGCCCTGGCCAAGCCCCTGGTCGTCGTGCAGGGAGCGCGGCACGGGGGCGCGCCGCAGGGCCACGCCGTACGGGCCACACGGCTGCCGCACGCCACGGTGTCCGCCCTGCTCCGGCAGGCCGGCGTGCTCCGGGTGGACACGATCACCGAACTGGTGGACACGGGACTGCTGCTGGCCCGTCAGCCGCTGCCCGCGGGAGGACGGGTGGCCATCCTCGGGAACTCCGAGTCGCTGGGCCTGCTGACGTACGACGCGTGCCTGACCGAGGGGCTGCGGCCGTCGCGGCCGCTGGACCTGACGACGGCGGCCACGGCAGAGGACTTCCACCGGGCGCTGTCGGCGGCGCTGGCCGACGACTCGTGCGACGCCGTCATCGTGACGGCGATACCGGCGGTCGGCGAGAACTCCGACCAGGACGCGGCCCTGGCGGAGGCGCTCCGCTCGGCCGCGGCGGCGGCCCCCGCCAAGCCGGTCCTCGTGGTGCACGTCGAGATGGGCGGGATCGCGGGGGCGCTGTCCGCGGCGGTCGGCACGTCACCGCAGGCCCAGCGGAGCGACCTCGCGCGCCCCGCGGAGCCGCCGATCACCCCGGTGGCACCGCCCGGCGCCCGCCTCATCCCCGCCTACCCCGCCGCCGAGCGCGCCGTCAGGGCCCTCGCGGAAGCCGTCGAGTACGCCCAGTGGCGGCGCGAGGCCGCCGAGCCGGGCAAGGTGCCCGAGTACGACGACATCGACGAGAAGGGAGCCGCCGAGCTGATCGGCTGGCTGCTCGCACGCGACGAGGGGCCGACCCTGGGCACGGACGAGACCTGCGACCTGCTCGCGCGCTACGGCATCCAGGTACGCAAGGCGCTGCCGGCACCCACGCCCGAGGCCGCCGTCGGCGCCGCCCGCGCGATCGGCTACCCGGTGGCCCTGAAGGCGACCGCTCCCCATCTGCGGCACCGCGCCGACCTGGGCGGGGTTCGCCTGGAGCTGGCCGACGAGGAACAGCTGCGGCGCGCCTACGCCGAGTTGACCGAGTTGTTCGGGGCGCCCGAGGAGATCCGGCCGGTCGTCCAGGCCATGGCGCCGCGCGGCGTCGACATCCTCATCCAGGCCGTCATCGACCCCGCCGCCGGTGCCGTGCTGTCGTTCGGGCTGGCCGGGGCCGCCTCCCAGCTCCTCGGCGACACGGCGCACCGGCTGATCCCGGTCACGGACCGCGAAGCCGCCTCCCTGGTGCGATCGATCCGGACGGCCCCGCTCCTGTTCGGCTGGCGCGGCTCCGACCCCGTCGACACATCCGCCCTCGAAGAGCTGATGCTGCGCGTGTCCCGGCTGGTCGACGATCACCCGGAGGTCGTCGCGGTCACCCTGGAGCCCGTGGTCGTCGCCCCCCACGGCCTGAGCGTCCTCGGCGCCACCGTGCGGCTCGGGCCCCCGCCCGCCCGCGACGACCTCGGCCCGAGGACGCTCCCCGTGTACTGACGGACCGGTCTCCGGCGCCCGCCCGCGGCGCCGTGCACGGCCCCGCCGTTCGAACAGCCCGGATGCCCATGACCGTCCCGGAGTGGTCGGGCCCACGGACTAGGATGGACGTCATGGCCAAGACCAGTACGACGACCCAGGGGCTGCGCGCGGCGATCGAGCGCAGCGGCTACTACCCGGCTCTCGTGGCCGAGGCGGTGGAGGCCGCCGTGGGCGGCGAGCCCATCCGGTCGTATCTGGTCCACCAGGAGACGACCTTCGACGCGAACGAGGTGCGCCGGCATGTGACCGTGCTGGTCCTCACCGGCAACCGCTTCATCGTCAGCCACACCGACGAGCAGGCCGCGGACGACACCTCCCCGACCCCGTAC
Source organism: Streptomyces sp. PSU-S4-23 (assembly GCF_055632315.1). Lineage (NCBI taxonomy): Bacteria > Bacillati > Actinomycetota > Actinomycetes > Kitasatosporales > Streptomycetaceae > Streptomyces > Streptomyces sp. PSU-S4-23. The sequence continues at coordinate 6,578,713 of NZ_JBVMUU010000002.1, forward strand.
GCGACGACATCGACCGAATCGGTGAAGCTCGGCCGGATCTCGTCGGTTGTCGTCAGCCGCGTCGTCGCCCACCCGGAGTCGTACACGCCGGGCACGCTGCCCCGCGAGGTCGTCCTGACCATCGGCTGGGGCGCCGTCTCCCGCATCGACCTGGAGCCCGCCGCCTGCGGCGACCCCAACTGCGAGGCGGACCACGGTTACACGGGCAGCTCGACGGCGGACGACCTCAGCCTCCGCGTCAGCGAGGCCGGCGACGGTCCGGAGACGGTGCGCCAGGCGCTCGCCTTCGCGCAGTCCCTCTCCGAAGCGACCGCGGACCTCACCCGCTGATGGCACTGCCCACCTGGGACCACCACCCGGAGCCGCTCGCCGTCGGCTCCGCGCCCGTCCCCGAGTACGGCACCGGCTCGCTGGCCGACCTGCTGCCCACCCTCGCCGCAGGGATGGGGGTACCGGGCCGGACCGCCGGCATACCGGAACTGGCCGCCGCCGACCGGGCCTGTGTCTTCCTGGTCGACGGGCTCGGCTGGCTGCAGCTGAAGGCGCACCCCGGCGACGCCCCCTTCATGTCCTCGCTCCTGCCGTCCTCCCGCGGCGGCACCGGACGCCCGATCACCGCGGGCTATCCGGCGACCACCGCGACCTCCCTCGCCTGCGTCGGCACCGGTCTTCCGCCCGGGGCGCACGGCCTGCCCGGCTACACCGTGCGCAACCCGGAGACCGGCGAGCTGATGAACCAGCTCCGCTGGCAGCCGTGGACCTCGCCGCGCGCCTGGCAGCCGCACCCCACGATCTTCCAGCTCGCCGACGCGGCCGGTGTCCACACGGCGCAGGTGTCCTCCCCCGCCTTCGAGAACACCCCGCTGACCAAGGTCGCGCTGAGCGGCGGAACGTTCCACGGGCGGCTGACCGGCGAGGACCGCATGGACCTGGCGGCCGAGCAACTGGCCGCGGGCGACCGCTCGCTCGTCTACACCTACTACTCCGAGCTCGACGGTGCCGGCCACCGCTTCGGGGTCGACTCGGACGCCTGGCGCGGACAGCTCATGTACGTCGACCGGCTTGTGCAGCGCCTGGCCGAGCAGCTGCCGCCGCGCACCGCCCTGTACGTCACCGCCGACCACGGGATGATCGACGTTGCGTTCGACGAGCGGCACCGCATCGACTTCGACCAGGACTGGGAGCTGCGCGCCGGGGTGGCCCTGCTGGGCGGCGAGGGGCGTGCCCGGCACGTCTACGCCCTGCCGGGCGCCGAGAACGACGTCCTGACCTGCTGGCGGGAGGTGCTCGGCGAGCAGTTCTGGGTGGCCTCGCGGGACGAGGCGATCGCGGCGGGCTGGTTCGGTCCGCACGTCGACGAACGGGTGTACGCGCGCATCGGGGACGTGGTCGCGGCGGCCCATGACGACGTGCTGATCATCGCGTCCGAGCGGGAGCCGAAGGAGTCGGCGATGGTCGGCAACCACGGGTCGCTGACGCCCGTGGAACAGCTGGTGCCGCTGCTGGAAGTCCGCACCTGATCGCGACCGCCTCCCGCGGCCGTACGCTCACGATGCCCCCACACGCGCTGGCTCCCGCTCCGAAAGGTCCTCGACTCCTCATGCCCGAGCTGGTGTTCTTCTCCGGAACGATGGACTGCGGGAAGTCAACTTTGGCGCTACAAATTTCACATAATCGTTCCGCGCGTGGACTTCAGGGCCTCATTTTCACGCGGGACGACCGCGCGGGTGAGGGGAAGCTGTCGTCGCGGCTGGGTCTGGTGACGGACGCAGTGGAGGCGCTCCCGGGGCTCGATCTGTACGGATACGTGGTCGAAGAGTTGTCGCAGGGCGGCAAGGTCGACTACGTGATTGTGGACGAGGCGCAGTTCCTGGCCCCGGAACAGATCGACCAGTTGGCGCGGGTGGTTGACGACCTCGGCCTGGACGTCTTCGCGTTCGGCATCACCACCGACTTCCGCACTCGTCTCTTCCCGGGTTCGCAGCGGCTGATCGAACTGGCGGACCGTATCGAGACGTTGCAGGTCGAGGCCATGTGCTGGTGCGGGGCGCGGGCCACGCACAACGCCCGGACGGTGGGCGGGGAGATGGTGCTGGAGGGGAAGCAGGTCGTGGTGGGCGACGTGGACCGGGCCGAGGGCGAGGTCGGCTACGAGGTCTTGTGCCGCCGCCATCACCGCAGGCGTATGACGAGTGCCTCGGCAAGGGCGGCGGCACTGTCGCCGGACGTGCTGCCGGTCATCGCCACGTGACCTCTGGTCGGCGAGAAGCGCGTCGGCTTGCTTGCCGGCCGCGCCGGCCATGGGGACGGGAGGCTCTGAGCCGCAGGCTCGGGAGGGTGACCCTGGCCGCACGTTCGAGTCCTGGGGGAGGTCCACGGTGATCCTGCGGAGAGTGTTCGCACTCGAATCCCGCTGGGCTGGGGGGCATGCGCTGTGGGGTGGGGCTGCGGACCGGAATCTTCTCGGTGTTGACGCTTCCTTGTAGAGATGACACACGGCTGACTTGTCGTCCTGTGTGGGCTGAGGACTTCGTGGGGCAGGCTCGATGGCCGAGACCCTCGTCAACGGATGGGCGGGCGGGCAGTACGACGTGGTGGAGTTCCGCTTCGACATTTAGTCGGCGCTATAGCATCGACGTGGCCGATGTGGCAAATGTGCAGGTCAGGCGGGGTCGGCCCCATTTGGGGGCGCCCTGTCGCTGGAAACGCTGCTGGATCCGCGCTGGATATCTTGACGTCCCGTCACCTGTCGTCATCCCTGATCATCCGTACCGCTGCCGGATCGGTGCTGGATGGGGTCGGCGGCCCGTCAGTTGAGCGGGCGTGCTGGGCGGGGCGGATCTCATTGCCGCTGGGGTGCGCGGGCCGTTGTCGGTGGCGTCGGGGCCGGGTGGGAGTGCGGCGGTGTCGTTGCGCGTGGGCGGCGGACAGGGGCCGCGATGGGGCCGTGCGATCGATGGCTGGCAACTGGAGAGGCACAGGAAGTCGTTGGCCTCAGGTTCGAGTCCCCGGCAGGAACTGCAGAAAATGGGAAGCCGGGTTGGCGGGGCCGGGCGGGGGTTGCTACTGGTCACCGCCGCCCAACTCGCCTCCGCCGTCACCCTGCCCGGCATTCGCCGCCGACTCCTCAGGTATGGGCCGAGCTCCCCCGAGGCCGGGTGTCAAGTTCCTGATACCCGGCCTCTAGCCTGCCCGGCGTAGCCCTTGAGCGGTGAGAGGGGTCCAGTCCGGCGGCGTTGGCCTGCACCGGCCACGCGCCGCGGGTCAGCTGATGAGTTTCATGGATCCCCAGCTGTTGTCGGGCCACATGGCGGGGCCGTTGGTGAGGTTGCCCTTGCCGTCGCCGAGGTAGAGGTGGATGCTGCCGTCGCCCCAGACTGCGGCCAGGTCCGTCTTGCCGTCACCGCTGAAGTCGCCGGGAACGAGGTGGGTGACGGTGGACCAGGTGCTGCCGTCGATCATCTGGGTGCTGGAGCTGAACGTTCCCGTTCCGTTGTAGAGGTGGAGGGTGCCATCCGCCCACTCGGCGAGGATGTCCGCGATGCCGTCGCCGGTGTAGTCGCCGGCGGCCAGGATCTTCATGTTCCCCCAGCTGACCGAGGTGAGCTGGGTGGAGGGGTTGAGATCACCCTGGCCGTTGTTGGTGTACAGGTGGAGGGTGCCGTCGCCCCAGATGGTCACCAGGTCGGTCTGGCCGTCGCCGTTGAAGTCTCCGGCGACCATCTGCTTCATGGTGCCCCAGGTGGTTCCGCCGTACAGCTGGGTGACGTGGGTGGAGTCCAGGCCGCCGGTCCCGGTTCCGGGGTAGAGGTGCAACGTGCCGTCGGACCACAGGCCCACGACGTCGGCTTTGCCGTCGCCGTTGAAGTCTCCGGACACCATCAGGTGCATGCCGCCCCAGGAGGAGTCCCAGGCCTGCCACCCGCCGGTGAGGCTGCCTCCCGGCTGACTGGTGTACATGTGCAGTGTGCCGTCGCTCCACTCGGCGGCCATGCCGGCATTGCCATTGCCGGTGAAGTCGTCGCTGGGACTGAGCGTTTGCACACGAGCGCCCGAGCCCAGGCTGCCGACGGGATAGTAGAAGACGTTGTGGACGGCCTGGCTGTCGGTGGCCCACAGGTCAGGGCTGGCGTTTCCGCTGTTGGCGGCTCCCGCCGAGTACAGGTCGGGGTGGGCGGCCGAGGTCCAGCCGGAGACCGCGGCGACGGTCTTGGTGCTGGTGGGCGAGCCGGCGGTGATGTTGGCCGATCCGGTGTACAGGTCGACTTCGCCGGTGGAGGTGTCGCGGGCCCACAGTGCGGGGTAGCCACCGACGATGCCGGCGTAGGCGAGGGTTTTGTTCTGCCAGCCGGTGGCCAGTTGGACCGGGGTGGAGAAGTCTCCGGTGGCGCTGGTGGAGGGGATCCACCACAGTGTGCCGTCGTTGGTGACGGCCCACAGGTTCGACTGGTTGGCGGCGGCGTACTGGGAGTCGTCGGCGGTCAGGGAGGTGACCTGTGACCACGTGAAGGTGGTATCGGGGGAGAGAAGAGCGGACTGAGGAGCGACGTCCGGCTGCGGTTCGGCGTCACCGTTACCGAAGTAGATGTAGGCCTGTCCGCTGGGGGTGAGGGTGAGTACGTCCTGCTCGCCCCACATACGGAACCCGCCGACGGCGAGCCTGGAACCCCTCAGGGAGGCTCCGGTGGTGAGGTTCAGGGGCGTGTCGACGGCACCGGTTCCGTCGCCGGTGTACAGCCGCAGGTTGCCGTCGACGCCCGGCACGATCAGGTCCGGCTTGCCATCGCCGCTGAAGTCTCCGGTGACGTCGGCGGTGGTGGGCTGCTGCGTGTTGAACCAGTAGGACTGGGCGTCGGACTGGTTGCCGGCACTGTCGATGTCGTAGACGTAGAGCACGTCGTGGATGTAGCCGAGGGGAGTGAGGGTGACGGCGGCCTTGCCGCTGGAGTCGGCGCTCGCGGTCAGGGGCGGGTTGACCGTGGGCGGGGGCGTGCCCCAGTTGTACGCGTATTTGACGATCTTCACGCCGGCGGGGAGGTTGGTGGGCGGGGTGAAGTCGAACTCGCCGACGGTGCGGAACGGTCCGGTGCCTCCTTGCGGGAACGTTGCGGAGCTGATGCCCGGTACGCCTGGTTTGGTGGAGTCGACGGTGAAATGGCAGGTGGTCTGGGCGGAAAGGTACTTGCCGTCGTCGGCCTGCGCGGTCCACGTGTAGGAGCCGGTGGGCAGATAGCCGACGTACCAGATGACGGAGCCGTGACCGGTGACGGTGGTGGCCGGTTCGACCGGCTGGCTCGGGGAGCCCGAGGTGGGATAGACCGTGGAGCCGGAGCTGTCTTTGCCGGTAAGGGTGAATTTCGCCTGGAGCGGTGCACCCTGGTCGGCGTCGTTCAAAAGGGCGTTCAGGGTCACGGACGTGTTTCCGACTGTGCCGCCCGAGCAGGCTGTGGAGGGACTGGTAGCCGCGGAGGTCACCGAGGGCACGGAGTCGTAGGTCACCGTCACGGTCGGGTTATTGGCGAAGCGGCGGAAGTCCAGGGCGCTGGACTCGTCCGATGCGAACAGGCCGAGGGCGACGGCAGTCCAGCGCCCGGAGGCAGCCTGCGTGAAGGCGTTGGTGACGTCGAAACCCTGCGAGGGGTTGGAGGAGCAGGCGGAGCCGAAGGACTGGGTGTCCTGCCAGGTGCCCTTGCCTGGCTGGTTGTTCCAGGTCGTGGAGGAGCCGATGGTGCCGGTCAGGTAGGCCTGGACGTCGGAGGTGACCGAGCATGAGGCCGAGTAGACCTCCATCGCCTTGAAGGTCGCGCCGACGACCTTCACCGAGCTGTTCCACAGCCGCGTGTCCATTTTGAACTGGAAGAACGCACGCTCGACGCCGATGCACCCGGAGTAGTTGTTCAAGCCCACGCCGGGCGTGTTGTAGGGGATGGTCGAGGAGTTGAGGGCGTTGTTGTCGGGGCAGCCCTGCTGCACCTCGTCGTAAGCCTGCTTCGGTGTGGAGGCGTAGTCAGGGTTCCAGCTGGGATCGATGTATACCGGGTAGTGCGTCTTCAGCCCGCGCAGGATCCCGCTGTTGGGCCTCAGACGCAGGTCGTGCCCGACTTGGCCGACCGGAATCCGGGAGATCTGAGCGCTCGGGCCGGGCCCGTCCGCAGAGGAGGGAGCAAGCCGCCGTGCGGCGGACGGCGCGGCGGCAGTGGAAGGGTTTGCTGATGGCGTCGGCGTGCTCGTTGTGTGCGCTGAAGCCACTGGTGTGGTGCTGGAATCCCACATGACGGGGGTGGGGGAGGTGAAGAAGACGGCCCGGGTCGGGTCGGTGGCCTTCAAGTTGCCAGCCTCGTCCTGGGAGATGTGCAGGCCCTTGGCGGCGGTGGTGAGCGTGAGAGCGCTCAGCCGGGGGTCGGCGGCCGCTTTGGCGTTCTTGACGACCAAGACCTCGGAGAAACCGCCGATCGGGCTGACCGAGGCCCGCAGGTCCACGCCAGGCAGCACCTCGCGGTAGGTGGCGGTGTTGCCGTCGATGACCGGTCTGGGCAGCGAGGCGGGCCAGGAGATGGACAGTTGCTTGCCGTACGAGGTCATGGTGGCCAGGGGCCCGGACCCGCCGCCCGACAGGACGACACCCGACGGTACCGCGGCCGGCTCGACAGCGCCGTCGCTGCGCACGTGCAGGGTCGTGTTCACCGGCGTCCATGCTCCGTGGCGCCTCACGCGCGTCGGGTAGACGGACTGGGTGAGCGCCAACGCCCCTGAAGGGGTTGCGGCCACCGTCTCAGTCTCTGTGGTCAGCGCTGGTATGCCGACCGGCTTGCCGGTCCGTTTCGCCTGCGCGACAGCGGCCGCCGCCGCAACGCCGGGATTAGAACTCGCAGTCGACATCGCGGCGGGCTTCGCGGAGTGTCGGGGCGTGGCCTGCGCGGCAACCGGAGACGCCAACTGCGCTAGTCCGCCGATGGCTATCAACACAGCGGCGAGCGCGCTTGCCGTGCCATGGGTCGGACTGCCGGTGTGAGGCCGCCGTTTCGGTGGCCTGCGGTGATGCTTCAAGGGATCCCCCCACTTCTCTCATCTGATATTCGATTACGGCTCCATGAACACCATGGCGTACGTGTGCCGTGTTGCCGCGTACCGGACCGCCTGTCCCAATTCGTAAAGCGGCGTCAACCGCGAGCAGCAGCAGCGATTCTGACTGGTCGTTTGAGAAAGGTTGGGCGTGCAGATGGTCAAATACTCGCCAGCATCCTTCCGGGGCGGTCAACGCCACACCTAGGCTCCCGGCGTTCTAATTCGAACAGGGGAGGGGCGGGCCCATGAGGCTGTGGGGGAGTGCGCGCATCGGCCGACTTTCGGCGTTGCGGAGACGGAATGGCGCACCAGGCATCAGGCCGGTGGTGTTCCTGGCCTTGCTCAGCGCCGCACTGGCCTTCCCTGCACAGGCCCAGGCGCAACACGACGCCTCACACGTGCCCGCACCGCCGAAGATTCCGACGGTCACCGTGCGCCGAGTAACCGCCAGGCACGTCACCCTGCCGGATCAAACCACCGCAAACCGCTGGAGACCCACCGCTGCGGACTGGCCGCAAGCCGGAAGTGCACGCGTGACGCTGCCCCCCACTCCGAACAGCACGCGGGCCTCCGCACCAGTGGCCGTCCGCGCCGGACATCTGCCCGTGTGGGTCGCCACCCGTGCACATCGTGCCCACTCTGCCGCGTCCGCCAAGCCCGAACCGGTTGCCATCCGGATGTACAACCACGCCGACGCACTCAAGGCAGGCGTGAACGGCGTGCTGTTCACCGCCCAGTCCGGAGGCGGCAGTGGTCCGGTCTCGCTGACGGTTGACTATTCGGCCTTCAAGGACGCCTATGGCGGGGACTGGTCGAACCGTCTGCACCTGGTGGCTCTGCCAGCCTGCGCCCTGGTCACACCGGCCAAGCAGACCTGCCGGAAACAGACCCCGCTGCCCACCAAGCACAACCCGCGCCATTCCAGGATCACCGCTCAGATCAACTGGCGCACCGGGCAGCTGCGCAAGGAGCCGGCGACCGCGTCTTCCGGACCGGCCCGCACCGCCACAGCACCGATGTCTGCCAGTCCGACGACCCTCGTCCTTGCCGCCACCTCCAGCAACAGCAGCGGGGCCGGCGACTACTCCGCCACCCCCCTATCCCCCTCCGGCTCCTGGACGGCCGGGAAGAACAGCGGAGACTTCACCTACTCGTACCCCATCGCGGTGCCTCCCACCCCGGGTGGCCTGGCGCCCAAACTGTCGCTCAGCTACAGCGCCCAGTCCGTGGACGGCCGCCTGGCCTCGACCAACAACCAGGCCGGCTGGATCGGCGACGGCTGGAGCATGGAGCCCGGCTTTGTCTCCCGGTCCTACATGGCCTGTTCCGACGACCCGGCCGGCACCGCGCCCAAGACGTCGGACTACTGCTGGGACAGCCAGATCCTGCACGTGTCCTTCACCGGACACTCCGGTGACATCGTCCAGGACTCCCACACCACCACCGGCTGGAAGCTCTCCGACGACGACGGCTCGAAGGTCGAGTTGCTGACCGCATCGGGGCAGAACGACACCTACGACGGCGACTACTGGAAGATCACCACCACCGACGGCACCCAGTACTTCTTCGGCCGCAACAAGCTCCCCGGCTACAGCGGCACCACCAACTCCGCCTGGACCGCCCCCGTCTACGGCGCACATTCCGGTGACCCCTGCTACAACGCCACCTTCGCCAATGCCTCCTGCCAGCAGGCATGGCAGTGGAACCTGGACGAGATCGTCGACATCAACGGCAACGCCATGGCCTACTACTACAACAAGGAGACCAACTACTACGGCGCCGACAACGGCACCACCGGCGTCTCCTACACCCGTGGTGGCTACCTGGACCACATCGACTACGGCCTCGGCAACGGCTCCACCACGGCCGCCCAGCGCGTCGCTTTCACCGTCGGTGACCGCTGCACCGCCACCACCTGCGACCCGATCTCGTCCAACGCCGCCAACTGGCCGGATGTCCCTTACGACCTGAACTGTGATTCCGGTGCCACCTGCTCCAACCACGCCCCGTCCTTCTGGAGCGAAAAGCGCCTGACGGCCATCACCACGCAGATCTACAACTCCAGCACCAGCAAGTATCAGGCGGTTGACACCTACGCCCTGGTGCAGAGCTTTCTTGATCCTGGCGACAACACCAAGCCTGCCCTGTGGCTGAACTCGATCACCCACACCGGCAACAACGGCACCGCCGTCTCCCTCCCCGCGGTCAACTTCACCGGCATCAAGCTCGCCAACCGCTACAACACGTCCAACGGCTACCCCGACCTGGTCCGCTACCGCATCGGCGGCATCACCACCGAGACCGGCGACGCCATCAGCGTCAGCTACTCCTCCGCCTCCTGCTCCACCCCCTCGGACCCCTCCACCAACACCAGCCGCTGCTTCCCCGTGTACTGGACCCCGACCGGACAGCCCTCACCCATCCTGGACTGGTTCAACAAGTACGTCGTCAACTCGGTCTCGGACAACGACACCACAGGCGGCTCGCCCGGCACCGTCACCTCGTACACCTACCTGGGCAACCCAGGCTGGCACTACGACGACAACGAGATCGTCAAAGCCAAGTACCGCACGTATGGCCAGTGGCGCGGCTACCCGGAGGTCCAGACCCGCACCGGCACCGCCACCGACGGCCAGCCCCTCACCGACACCCTCTACTACCAGGGCATGGACGGCGACACGCTGCCCGGCGGCAAGACCCGCACCGCCACCGTCGCCCTCTCCTCAGCCGTGACCGTGCCCGGCGCACAGACAAGCGTGCCCGACACCAACCAACTCGCCGGCAGCGTTCGCGAGACCGTCACCTACAAGGGCTCCGGCGGCTCGGTGGCCAGCGCCTCCGTCGACGACTACTGGATCAGCGCCCCCACTGCCACCCGCACCCGCACCGGGCTGCCCGACCTGACCGCCAACATCGTCCGGACCGCCGCCACCTACACCACCACCGCGATCACCTCCTCCTCCTTCACCGCATGGCGCACCACCCAGACCCAGAAGGCCTACGACAAGACCACCGGCCTGCTCCTCTACACCGACGACCACGGCGACATCTCAGTCCCCGCCCAGGAGCGCTGCACCACCACCACCTACGCGCCGACCAACACCAGCGCCAACCTCATCGGCCTGCCCGCCGAGATCGAAACCGACTACGGCCCCTGCAGCACCGGCAACACCGCCACCTCCGACGGACTCGGCGCGCCCACCGGCGTCAACCGGCCCACCGACGTCATCTCCGACACCCGCACCTTCTACGACACACCCGCGCTCACTACGTGGCCGCCTAGCGTCCCCTCCTGGCCGCAGCCCGCCCCCACCAACGGCAACCCGACCCTGACCCAGAAGGCCACCGACCACGCCAGCGGAGCCTTCACCTACCAACTCACCGGCGCAGCCGCCTACGACAGCTTCGGCCGCACCACCGACAACTGGGACGCACTCGGCAACAAGACCCACACCGCCTACACCACCACGGCAGGCCAGACCACCGCTGAGACCGTCACCAACGCCAAGAGCCAGACCACCAAGACCACCCTGGACCCTGCCCGCGGGCAGGCCACCGCTGTCATCGACCCCAACAACGCCGAGACCGACACCACCTACGACGCCCTCGGCCGCAAGACCGCCATCTGGTTGCCCGGACGCGCCAAAGCCACCCAGAGCGCCGACTACACGTTCGCCTACGTCATCTCCGCCACCGCCCCCTCCGCGGTGACCACCAACAAGCTCGACGAACAAGGCAACTACACCACCAGCATCACGCTCTACGACGCCCTGCTGCGCACCCGCCAGACCCAGACCCAGATCCCCAACCCTGCCAGCGGCCGCCTCCTCACCGACACCTTCTACGACAGCCGCGGCTGGGCGTTCAAGATCAACCACGGATACGTCGACGGCTCCAGCACGCCCAACACCGCCCTCGTCACCGCCACCACCGACACCCAGGTCACCAACCAGGACCTGATCACCTTTGACGGCCTCGGACACCCGACCCTGGACGTCTCCAAGGACAAGGGCCAGGTCAAGTCCCAGACGAAGACCGTCTACGGCGGTGACCGCACCACGGTCATCCCCTCGACCGGCGGCACCCCCACCACCACGGTCACCGACGCGCTCGGCCGCACCGTGGAAACCGACAAGTACACCGCGATGCCGACGATCACCGGCGACCAGGTCACCGGCGGGAACCCGGAGCCCACCACCTTCACCTACGACACCGCGGGCAGCCACGGCCAGCTGGCCGCCGTCAAGGATCCGGGCGGCAACCAGCGCACCTACACTTACAACCTGCTCGGTCAGAAAACCCTCCAGAACGACCCCGACACCGGCACCACCAGGCTGACCCACGACGCGGACGGGCACCTCACGTCGCTCCAGGACGCCAAGGCGACCATCTCCTACGACTACGATGCGCTTGGGCGCCAGACGGGGGAGTACGACGGCGCCAGCGACACCGCCCCACAACTAACCGGCTGGACCTACGACGACCCCAAGATCGCCAACGGCATCGGCCGCCTCACCGCAGCCACTCGCTACGTCGGAGGCACCGGCGGCAGCGCCTACGTCCAGGCCACCACGGGTTACACCGCCACGGGTAAACCCACTGGCACCACCATCACCATCCCCAGCACAGAGACCGGGCTGGCGGGCACCTACACCTACACCAACGCCTACGCCGCCAACACCGGCCTGCTCTACAGCACGGCCTTTCCCGCCGCAGGCAGCCTGCCCGCCGAGACCGTCACCTACGGCTACGACAGCCTCAACGAGATGACCTCGGTGGGAGGCCTGAACACCTACACCTCAGCCACCACCTACGACGCCTACAGCCGTGTCTCCCAGATGACCGTCGGCAAGCTCGCCAACCGCACCACGTTCACCGACACCTACGACGAGCACACCGGCGCACTCAACGACGTCAACACCACTCGCACCAGCACACCGCAGACCGTCGACGACACCACCTACGTCCGGGACGCGGCCGGCAACATCACCCGCATCACCGACATCCAGAACGGCACCACCACCGACACCCAGTGCTACAGCTACGACCTGCTGGACCGGATGACAGACGCCTGGACCGCCACCGACCAGTGCGCCGGAGCCCCCAGCACCAGCGGATCGGCCCCGACCGTGGGCGGCCCCAACCCCTACTGGACCACCTGGACCTTCGACGCCGACGGCAACCGCAAAACCCAGGTACAGCACGCCGTCGCAGGTGCCACGGGCAATACGACCAACACCTACACCTACGGACAGCCCACCGACCCCACCCAGCAGCCCGACACCCTCACCAGCGTTCAGACCACCAATCCCGACAGCACCACCACCAACGCCGACTACGGATACGACAACGTCGGGAACACGACCACCACTCCCACCGCCGCCCTCCAGTGGGACGACGAAGGCCACCTCTCCCGCCTGACCGCCAACGGCAAATCCGCCTCCACCAGTTACCTGTACGGCGCCGACGGCCAACTCCTCATCCGCACCGACCCCACCGGTGACAAAACGCTCTTCCTGCCCGACCAGGAAGTCGTCTACCACGCCGCTACCAGCACCCTCACCGGCACCCGATCGATCGCCCTTCCCGGCGGCGTGACCGCCGAACGCTACGGCACCGGCAACAACTACAGCTTCGTCGTCGACAACCACCAGGGCACCGGTGTCCTCAGCCTCGACTACACCGCCCAGAACGCTGCTTTCCGCGCCCTCACCCCCTACGGAAGCCCCCGCGGCACCCAGCCCACCTGGCCCGACGACAAGGGCCTGATCGGCGGAACACAAGACCCCACCACCGGCCTGACCAACCTTGGCGCGCGCGAATACGACTCCGCGCTCGGCCGCTTCCTCTCCGCCGACCCCCTCCTCGAAGCCACCGACCCCAACCAGATCGGCGGTTACACGTACGCCGGCGACAACCCTGTCACTCAAAGTGATCCCAGCGGTCTCGAAATCGGATCCAACCCCCACTCCTGCCAGTACGACCTCAAGTACTGCTCGTCCCAGGTGCAGGAGGCGGTTGGCTACGACCCGTCCACCGGCACCGCCAACTCAGCCAACGGCGACAACTGCGAAGGCGACTGCCACCCCTGGTACGACTATGGGTTCCGCCCCTCGGAATACGCACAGGAAGGGAACCCCGGCACCGGGCACTGGCCACACAACGCCGAAGCCGACCGCTTGGCCGCAGCTGCCGAAGCCGCCCAGGCCCGCGAAGAGGCAGCCCTCGCACGGGAAGAGCAACTGGCAGCGGAACTGGCAAACGAACAACGCCAAGCCGAAGCCAAGCAGAACAGTTGCGGCATATTCAGCAAGTGCGGCCTTTCCAATCTCATGCACCGATACCTTCCCCACGGCGAAGGACTCTGCGGGAGTTTTGGGGTCTCAGCGGGTTTGTCTTTCAATGTCAGCCTCTGTCTCGTCTCGCTTAAGGGACCTGACGGTGTAAGTCACACGACACTGACCGGATCCGGCGGCGTGGGTCTCGGATTCTTTGGGATTTCCGCCTCTGGCGACACTGTCTACACAAATGCCGACGATGTCAGTCAACTGACGGGCTGGGGAGGGCAAATCGAAGGTACCGTCGGCGAGGGCCTTGTCGGCCATGGGGCAATCGGTACTGGCGGCTCTCGAAACAGCCATGGAGGGTTGGTCTATATGGGTCAGGTCGGTCTCGGTGGAGGTGTAGACTTCATCCCCCCCGGCCTGCCGGCCAATATTACTGGCGGAGTATCTGACACCGTCATACTTCATCGCTTCAATTAGAAGAGGACGGGTGTAGCGGGCTGCGAGATCACCCGACAGGAAGCTCTCGCAGCCCGCTACGCCGCTCCCAGAGTGGAGAAAAAACCTCGACATCGATGGGGGTGTGACGGTGAGCGCCATGATGGAGAACTTGAAGCTCGGCGACCGAAGTGGTCAATGCTGTATTCGAGTGCGTGGCGGTTTCTCGTCCCTGGTGGCGTATGTATGGGGTTCCCGTGACCTCATTGACGTTGTGTGTGTCGTGCGATAAGATCTCGCGGAATCGGCATCGCTATCTGAAAGTAGGACGATGAAATCTCTCGTCGATATGGCAGTCGAAAGTCAGAAGGTTTCAACGTCCTCGGTCATCTTCTTTGGATTCATTGGCCTGGTCTTCTTTATTGTTGGCGTATGCTTCCTGGTCGCGCAGAAGCGGATAGCCACGGCTCTGCAGGCCAAGACACCTCGAGTTTCCTATGGCCCCGGGGCCAGAGAGGGATTTCCTGGTCCGGGATTTATTCGTGCCTTTGGTGCGATTTTCTCAACTGTCGGGGCGGCAGTCCTTGGGTTTGCTGCATATCATTTGGTTGGGTGAGATGACAACGCCGCCCCCGGGGCACGGTGGGGCTCCGAATTAACTCGCCCAGAGAGCCCGCGCGGCGACCCGACAGGCCCTGTCGGGAATCGATGAGGAACTGCAACGGCACGCCGAGGATCACGGACGAGTAAGCAGCACCCCGCAATTGACCTCCATCCGCGAGCCAGTTGGAGCAGGTTGCCCTACAGCTCTCCTCCCCCCGCTCCCGCCCGAGCCGCAGCGGTTGCGTGGCATCGGCTGCGTCATCACCGACTCCTGGCCCTACGTCAATCCACTGGGAAGTCTCATCCTCGAAACCGAGGAAACGCGCGGCGGAGTACTGGCCCGGCACCTGCTGCCTCCCGGCGAACGGTTCCCGATCTACGGCTGCTGTTGCCCGCACCGGGCGGGCCGGCGGGCATCTGTCCTGGTCGGCGGCGTAGGAGGCGGCGGCGCGATCGGTGATCCAGCCGCCGATTGCCGCGTCGGACGCGTTTCCGTCGATGCGCTGCACGGTGACGGCGGGGATGTGCCCCGACGAGGCACCGCCCGCTCAGCGCGGCAACGGAGCCGCTGCAGCCTGATGCACCTCTGCATCGACGTCTCCTGACTGCTCGACGTTCAGGAGACCGCGCTCCGTCGAGTCCGGTCACCTCACCCGGCGGCGCCTGGACAGTTTCCGCCGGGTGCTGCGCGAGAACGCCTATGCCGCATCCCGCACCGACGCGCGGCTGCGCGCCGAGCAGGAACGACCCAGGAGGAACATCGCGCGCATGCGGCGCGCCATCAACCGGTCCAGTGACCGCCGAGCCTGACGGAAAGGAAGCCACCATGGACCTTCCCCGCATCTTCACCATCCGCGAGAGCAGCCACCGCATCCACAACCCACTGACCCCCGGCAAGCTCGCCGCCCTGGGCCAGGCACTCCACCTGGCCCCCGGGACACGGGTGCTCGACCTGGCCAGCGGTTCGGGCGAGATGCTGTGCACCTGGGCACGTGACCTGGGCTTCAGGGGCACGGGCGTGGACATCAGCACGGTCTTCACCGAGCAGGCCCGGGCCCGCGCCATCGAGCTCGGCGTCGCCGACCGGGTGGAGTTCGTCCACGGCGACGCCTCCGGTCATGTCACGGACGAGCCGGTCGATCTCGCCGCCTGCGTCGGCGCCACCTGGATCGGGAACGGCGTCGCCGGAACGGCCGAGCTGCTCAGTCGCAGCCTCCGCCCCGGAGGTCTGATGCTGATCGGCGAGCCCTACTGGCGTCGGAATCCGCCGGACCAGGAGACCGCGGAGGCCTGCCACGCCACCAGCCTGGCCGACTTCCTGCCGCTGCACGAGCTGATCGAGCAGTTCGGCGACCTCGGGTACGACGTCGTGGAAATGATGCTGGCCGACCAGGACAGCTGGGACCGGTACTGCGCGGCACAGTGGCTCAACCTCCGCCGCTGGCTCGACCGGAACCCGGACGACGAACTGGCGCCCGAGGTACGGGCCGAGCTCACCACCGAGCCCGCACGCTACGCGCGCTACATGCGTGAGTATCTCGGCTGGGGAGTCTTCGCCCTGATGAAGCGCTGATCGTCAGATCCGCGCGGGGCCGGGCGGCACGCCGTCTGTCCCCGCGCGGGGCAACCGCTACCGCAGTGTGAGCGGGGTCTCGGCTCTCCTCCACCCGGACCGCGACGACACCGTCGATCCCGCCGTTCACGCGGACGGCGACAGCCGGGTCGCCGTTGACCACGGCGGGCTCGCCGCTGAGCGCGGTTCCCTGCCGCCCGGCCTTGCCGGAGGCCGCCGAGGGTGTGGTGCGCCACCCGGGCGGCTCCGGTGGACTCCCTTCGCCCCGCTGTGGTGGGGCGTGGGCTGCGGGTGGTCCCGCTCGTTGTCTGTGGCATGTGTTCACTCTCTGGCCATGGACGAACAGGAACTGCTCGCGGCCGTTGCCTCCTTGGCCCGGCCGGGCGGGCAGGAGTTGGTGTGCAGTCAGTCCGGGCACCCGGCGGGGCATGTGTGTCTGTCGGCTTCCCGTGCAAGCAGCCGGTGCTGTGCGCCGACGAGACCCACGTGGGGGATCTGCTGAGGATGTGGCGAGGACTGCTGGAGGGCGACGACAGTTCGGACGGCCCGTTCGCGCCCTGTCGGATCCATGAGCCCGGCACGACCGGGGGCCTGATCCCATGGGGAACCTCGCGCGCGGCCGACATGTTCTTCTGGCAGGTCACGGACGGCGCGGTGGACGCATGGCCGGTCCTCGCCAGGATGGAGGACGCCGAGGAGTGGAACCGCTACGAGATGACCGTCGCAGAGTTCCTGTACCGGATCCTCACCGATCCCGGGTTCCGGCCCTACACCGTGGCCGATGCGGTGCCCGAGGCGTTCTTCGGGCCTGCCTGGATGACGAGCGCCGCGGCGCGGGCGGCGGCGCTCTCGCCGGACGTGCTGCCGATGCCGTCCGGCTGACGCCCCGTGGATTCACCCGAGGGCTCAGCCGGGCCGGCTGACCACCGAGAACGTCGCGCCCTCCGGGTCGGCCACGGTGACCACGGGGCCCAGGGCCGTGTGGCACGCGGGACGCACGACATGCCCGCCCAGCTCGGTGACCCGGGCGGTCGCCACCTCGATGTCCGCGACCTGGAAGTACGTCATCCAGTGCGGGCCCCGGTCCCGGGGCAGGGCATGACCGACGCCGTGGATGCCCGCGACGGGACGGCCCCGGATGTGCAGGGTGACGTAGTCGACGTCGGCGGAGACGGCGGGCTCCACCTCGTAGCCGAAGACGGTCCGGTAGAACTTGGCGACGCTCTCCGTGTCGTAGGTGAGCAACTCGTTCCAGACCGGAGTGCCGGGGCGGCCCGCCAGGCCCGTGCCGAGACGGCCGGCCGCCTGCCAGACGCCGAACACCGCGCCCATCGGGTCGCAGACGATCGCCAGCCGCCCCGCCTCCCCCGCGTCCAGGGGGCCGACGCCCACCGTTCCGCCGCAGCTGCGTACCGCCTCGGCGGTGGCGTCCACGTCGTCCGACGCGAGGTACGGCGTCCAGGCGATCGGCAGATGGCGGTCGGGCGGCAGCTGACCGATGCCCGCCACCTCGTGGTTCTTCAGCACGGCCCGGACGTAGGGGCCCAGATGGCGCGGTCCCGGCCGGAACTCCCAGCCGAACAGCGCCCGGTAGAACTCCTGGGTCGCGGCCATCCCGTGCACCATCAGGCTCACCCAGCACGGTGTGCCGGGCGCGTGCCGAGCGTGCGGTGTGCCGTCTTGGCCGGCCGGCCCCCGTGCCTCGGTCATGGTCACTCTCTCCTCGGCCCTCGTGGCGGCCGTTCAGCCCCACGGCCTGAGGATGACCGATCCGCCGTCTCTCGTCCGCTTCGGTGCGGTTGCCGCGGGATGTCCGTCAGCCGTACGGCATGTGCCCGATCCCGTACACCGGGTGATCGCACCTGTCCGGCGGAGCAGAGTAGCCGGACCTGGGCGAGGCGGCCACCCCCGTGCGCAAGGATGGCCCCATGAAGGCCATCATCTCCGCATCCGAACTCGCGAGCGACCTTGCGGGAGCGCGACCGCCCACGCTCCTGGATGTCCGCTGGCAGCTGACCGCCGCGAAGACGGTCGGCGCCGCGCCCTTCGACGGTCGTGCCGAGTACGCGGCCGGGCACATTCCCGGTGCCGTCTTCGTGGACCTGGACGCCGACCTCGCGGATCCCCCGGGGCGTGCCGGACGGCATCCGCTGCCCGGCACGGGGCGTTTCGGCGCCGCCATGCGGGCCGCCGGGGTCTGCGCGGACCGGCCGGTCGTCGTGTACGACGGCGGGCAGTGCTGGGCCGCCGCGCGCGCGTGGTGGATGCTGCGCTGGACGGGTCACCCGGACGTGCGGGTGCTCGACGGCGGGCTGGCCGCCTGGGACGGACCGGTGTCGTCGGGGACGGAGGAGGCCGTCCCGGGGGACTTCCGGCCCGTGCCGGGTGCGTTGCGGCTCCTGGACGCCGACGGTGCCGCGGCGCTGGCCCGTACGGGGGTGCTCCTGGACGCGCGGGCCGGTGAGCGCTACCGGGGCGAGGTGGAGCCGATCGATCCCGTGGGCGGACACGTCCCCGGCGCGGTGTCGGCACCGACGGGGGAGAACGTGGCCGCGTCCGGGCACTTCCTGCCCGCCGCCGAACTGGCGGAGCGCTTCAAGGCGCTCGGCGTCACGGAGGGCACGGAGGTCGGTGTGTACTGCGGATCGGGTGTCTCCGCGGCCCACGAGGTACTGGCGCTCGCGATCGCGGGGATCCCGGCCGCGCTCTATGTGGGGTCGTGGTCGGAGTGGTCTGCGGACGGCAGCCGTCCGGTGGCGGTGGGCCCGGACCCGCAGTAGCCGGGTGGCCGACGGGTTCGCCGCACGGGGCCGACCGGTCCGTCGTACCGGCGGCCGACTGGTCCGTCGTACCGGCGGCCGACCGGTCCGCGTATGTGTGGCCCGTTCCGTGAATGCCGCGTCGGTACGGGGCCCCGCCGTCGTCGGGTGGACCCCCGTACCTGTGGGACCTGCCCGGCTACTCCTGCTTCTTGCGCCGGGTCCCGAACACGATCTCGTCCCAGCTGGGGACCGCCGCCCGGCGACCGGGCCGGACCCCGTCCGCCTCGGCCTGACGGTCCGTCGCACCGACCAGACGGTCTCGGTGGCTGCCGACCGTGCGCGGCATGAGGACGTCCGCGTACGCGGAGCCTGCCGAGGCCGCGGGCGCGGGCGGCTCCTCCGCCGCGGGTTCCTGGGCGGGCTCCTCCTGCGGTTCCGCGGGCCGCTCGGGCACCACCATGTCGCCGCGGAAGCTCGGCACCGCCTCCAGGAGACTGGTGAGCGAGTCACGCTCGGCGGTGCTCTCCTCCGCGGGCTCGGACGACTGCGACGGCAGAACCGGGCGCTCCGCCTGGCGGTCCAGGGCACGGTCCAGCCGGCCCTCGCGCGGCAGGCGGGCGATCCGCGGCACGAAGGGGTAGCTCGGCTCGGGCGCCGCGAGGTCGTCGGCCTCGCCGATCAGCGAGCGCGCCTCGTCGTCGACGGCCTGGACGAGCCGCCGGGGCGGGTCGTACGTCCAGCTCGCCGAGTGCGGTTCGCCCGCGACCCGGTAGACCAGCAGGACCTCCCAGGTGCCGTCGTCGCGGCGCCAGGAGTCCCATTGCACGGTGTCCTTCTCGGCGCCGCGCAGCAGCAATCGCTCCTGGACGGCCTCGCCGAGCTGTGGACCGGTGTTCTCGCCGGGCCGGCGCACGGGCGTCTTGCGGGCCCGCTCGGCCATGAAGGCGCGCTCGGCCAGCACCGGCCCCTCGAAGCGGCGCACACGGTCGACGGGGATCCCCGCGAGCTGTGCGACCTCCTCCGCGGACGCGCCGGCCCGTATCCGCGCCTGGATGTCCCGCGGGCGGAGATGACTCTCCACCTCGATCTCGATCTGGCCGAGGCGAGGACGGTCGCCGCGCACGGCGGCGCGGAGCCGTTCGTCGATCGGAAGCGTGTACTCCGTGCTGTCCGCAGCCTTCAGCACCAGCCGTGTGCCGTCATTGGAGACGGCCACGACACGCAGTTCGGGCATGGGGACCTCCCGGGTGGTGCCTGCCGACGTCACGTGCGTCGCTGCTTCCGCTAGTCGAGTGTGGCCTGCCCGGGTGCAGCCTGCCACAACCTTGCCGAGTTGCCCGGCGTGTCGGGCACGGGCCCTGGATCGCCGTTATGGCACGGTTACCTATTCGCAACGCTAAGTGACCAACTGCGTCACCCTGTGCACCTAGCCCCCTCCCGGCGGTCCAGCAAGGTCCCGGACATCCTGGTGGGAGGCCGGGCCCAGGGCTCGCAACAGTACTCCATTCGGACCATGTCCGTGGGTCGGCGCGCCGCCCAACTTCTGGCAATGGGGGCGAGTTGACCGTCCGATGCGCCTCTTTCGTGCCCCTCAAACGTGGCGTTCCTCACCCGACCACCAGAAACGGAACCAATCGCTTCGCTCGGGTCCCCCTCTTCTTCTCGTGCGCTCCGGCGCCGGGTGCGCGGGCTACGAACCCAGCACCCGGCGCAGGTAGGCGTTGCCGAAGCGGCGATCCGGGTCGAGGCGGTCCCGCAGGGCGGTGAACTCCCCGAAGCGCGGGTACACCTCGGCGAAGTACTCCGCGTCGCGCGTGTGCACCTTGCCCCAGTGGGGGCGCCCCGCGTGCGCTGTGAAGATCCGCTCGGCCGCCGTGAAGTACGCCTGATAGGGCGTACCGCGGAACATGTGCACGGCTACGTAGGCGCTGTCCCGGCCGGACGCGGTGGAGAGCGTGATGTCGTCGGCGGGCGCGGTGCGTACCTCGACGGGGAAGCTGACCCGCAGGCCCGACCGGTCGACCATGGCCTTGAGTTCGCGCAAGGTGTCCACCAGGGCCTCGCGCGGGACGGCGTACTCCATTTCCACGAAGCGCACCCGGCGCGGAGAAGTGAAGACCTTGTAGGGGATGTCGGTGTAGGTGCGCGCCGACAGGGCGCGGCTGGAGATCTGGGCGATCGCCGGGATCGTGGCGGGCACGGCGCGGCCGACCCAGTTGGCCACCTGGAAGACGCCGTTGGAGAGGAACTCGTCCTCGAACCAGCCGCTCAGCTGCCCGACCGGACGCTCGGGGCCGGCGCTGCGGTTGTTGCGCTTGGTGTTCGTGTTGCCGGTGTGCGGGAACCAGTAGAACTCGAAGTGCTCGTTCTCAGAGCAGAGTTCGTCGAACTCGGCCAGCACCTTCTCGAAGGGCATCGGCTCCTCGCGGGCCGTGAGCAGGAAGATCGGCTCCACCGCGAAGGTGATGGCGGTGATGATGCCCAGGGCGCCTATGCCGATACGGGCGGACGCGAAGACGTCCGGGTTCTCCTGCTCGGAGCAGGTGAGCACCGAGCCGTCCGCCGTCACCAGCTCAAGCCCCTTGATCTGGGCGGCGATCGAGCCCGAGTCGCGGCCGGTGCCGTGCGTGCCGGTGCTGGTGGCGCCGGAGACGGTCTGCTCCATGATGTCGCCCATGTTCGTGAGCGACAGGCCCTCGCGCGCGAGGGCGGCGTTGAGCCTCTTGAGCGGCGTGCCCGCCTCGACGGTGACGGTGCCCGCCTCCCGGTCGATCCGGCGGATGCCGGTGAGCAGTTGAGGGCGTATCGACACCCCGTCGGTCGCGGCGGCGGCCGTGAAGGAGTGCCCCGTGCCGACGGCCTTCACCGTGAGGCCGTCCTCGGCCGCCTTCCGCACGGCCGCGGCGAGTTCGTCGACCGAAGCGGGGGTGACCTCCCGTGCGGGCCGGGCGGTGACGTTCCCCGCCCAGTTACGCCACGTGCCGCTCTTCTCGCTCACTGTGGTGCTCATGGGACCCTCCCCGCTGCGGAGCCGGCCTGCTCAGCCGGCGGTACCCGAGAAAACCCACCGTGACCGCGACGGCCCCGGCCGCGGCCGGAACCCCGTACCCGGCCCCCGGCCCGACCGCGTCGATCACCCGGCCGGCCGCGGAGGAGCCGATCGCGACCCCGACCGCGAGCCCGGTGGACACCCAGGTCATTCCCTCGGTCAGATGCGCGCGTGGTACGTGCCGTTCGACGAGGGCCATCGTCGTGATCATCGTGGGTGCGATGGACAGGCCCGCAACGAACAGCGCCACGGCCAGAAACAGCAGGTTTCCGACCAGTAGGAGGGGGATCATACTCACGGCCATGGCACATACGCCCAGTAGCCACCTGCGGTGCGGTTCCCCGGCGAAGCGCAGCAGCCCGAAGACGACGCCTGCGACGCAGGAACCCGCCGCGTACAGCGCCAGGACGACGCTGGCTGCCGCCTTGTGGCCCTGCTCGTCGGCGAAGGCGACGGTCACCACGTCGACCGCGCCGAAGACGGTTCCGGTCGCCGTGAACGTGGCCACCAGGACCCGGAGCCCGGGGGAACGCAGCGCGCTGCCCCGGGTGTGCCGCTCGCGCGGATGCGGCTCGGGCTCGGTGGCGCGCTGGGCGGTCAGCCACAGGACGCCGGCCGCGAGGAATCCGGCGGCGAGGAGGGGGCCCGCCTCCGGGAACCAGCTTGTGGACAGCCCGATGGAGATGATGGGCCCGAGGATGAAGCAGATCTCGTCCACCACCGACTCCAGGGAGTAGGCGGTGTGCAGGTGCGGGGTGCCCCGGTACAGCGCGGCCCAGCGGGCCCTGACCATGGCGCCGAGGCTGGGCACCGTGCCGATGCACGCGGCGCAGACGAACAGCAGCCAGTCCGGCCCGGCGAGGTGCGAGGCCAGCAGCAGCCCCGCGGCCGCGGTCAGCGCGCAGAGCGCCGCCGGGCGCAGCACCCGCCGCTGCCCGTAGCGGTCCACCAGGCGTGAGACCTGCGGGCCGGCCACGGCGGCGGAGAGGGCGAGGGTGGCCGAGAGGGCCCCGGCGAGCCCATAGCGCCCGGTGCGCTGGGAGATCATCGTGACCACGCCTATGCCCATCATCGACAGCGGCATCCGGCCGAGGAGACCGGCGGCGGAGAAGCCCTTGGAGCCGGGGGCGGCGAACAGGGCACGGTAGGGGCTGGGCACGGGATCTCCGGGAGATGCGGTAAGGCGCGAAGCATGGCATGTGCCTTACGGGAGGGGCGAGCCCAACGTATGCCGGGCGTCGGGTTCGCGCCAGTGTTCGAACCGGCCGGGATCCGGGGGTTCCTCCTCCCCCCGCTGCCGCCGGCCGCTCCCCGTGAACTCGCGACGGCGCGGGTGGGCGGCGGGAGTGCCGTCGGCGGCGGGTGGCAGGATCGGAGACATGCCCGACGCACTCGACGCCAGCCCGTACGACGCCCTGCTGCTCCTCTCGTTCGGAGGCCCGGAGGGCCCGGACGACGTGGTCCCGTTCCTGGAGAACGTGACGCGGGGCCGGGGCATCCCCAAGGAGCGCCTGAAGGAGGTGGGGCGGCACTACTTCCTCTTCGGCGGGGTCAGCCCCATCAACGGCCTGAACCGCGCCCTCCTCGACGCCCTCCGCAAGGACTTCGCCGACCACGGCCTCGACCTGCCGGTCTACTGGGGCAACCGCAACTGGGCGCCCTATGTGACCGACACCCTGCGCGAGATCGTCGCCGACGGCCACCGCCGCGTCCTGGTCCTCGCCACCAGCGCGTACGCCTCGTACTCCGGCTGCCGCCAGTACCGCGAGGACCTCGCGGCCGCCCTGGCCGCCCTGGCGGACGAGGGCCGCCCGCTGCCGCGTATCGACAAGCTGCGGCACTACTTCAACCACCCCGGCTTCGTGGAGCCCATGATCGAGGGCGTCCTGGACTCCCTCGCCGACCTCCCCGAGGATGTCCGGGCCGGCGCGCACATCGCCTTCACCACCCACTCCATCCCGCACTCCGCCGCGGACACCTCCGGCCCGGCCGAGGGGCACGGGGACGGCGGGGCGTACCTGCGGCAGCACCTGGACGTGGCGCGGCTGATCGCCGACGCGGTGCGCGAGCGGACGGGAGCCGACCACCCCTGGCGGCTCGTGTACCAGTCGCGCTCGGGCGCACCGCACATCCCATGGCTGGAACCGGACATCTGCGACCACCTGGAGGAGCTGCACGGCGCCGGGGTCCCGGCGGTGGTGATGGCGCCCATCGGGTTCGTCTCGGACCACATGGAGGTGCTGTACGACCTGGACACGGAGGCGACGGCGAAGGCCGAGGAACTGGGGCTGCCGGTGCGCCGCTCCGCCACCGTGGGCGCCGACCCCCGGTTCGCCGCCGCCATCCGCGACCTGATCGTGGAGCGCGCCGCGATCGAGCGCGGGCAGCGGGTGACCCCGTGCGCCCTGGGCACGCTGGGCCCGAGCCACCACGTCTGCCCGGTGGGCTGCTGTCCCGCCCGCGCCGCCAAGCCCGCCGCCGCGGGCGCCGACAGCCCTTACGCGTGAGGAGCACCGTGACCGAGCAGCCAGAGCCGACCGAGCACCCCGAGCCGACCGACCGGCTGGAGGCCGAACTCCTGGAGATCGCGCTGGACGCCGCCACCCGCGCGGGGGCCTTCCTGCGCGACGGGCGCCCCGACGACCTCGGGGTGGCCGCCACCAAGTCCAGCGCCATCGACGTCGTCACCGAGATGGACATCGCCGCCGAGAAGCTGATCACCGGGCTGCTTGCAGACCGCAGGCCCCAGGACGGCCTGCTCGGGGAGGAAGGCGCCAGCGTCGAGGGCAGCAGCGGCGTGCAGTGGGTGATCGACCCGATCGACGGCACCGTGAACTACCTGTACGGCCTGCCCAGCTGGGCGATCTCCATCGCGGCCCGCAAGGACGGGGAGACGCTCGTCGGAGTGGTCCACGCGCCCCTGCGCGGGGAGGTCTTCCGGGCCGTCCGCGGGCAGGGCGCGTTCCTGAACGACCGCCCGGTGCACGTGCGCCCGGCGCCTGAGCTGGGCCTCGCCCTGGTGAGCACCGGCTTCGGCTACCTCGCCGAGCGCAAGGCCCACCAGGCCGAGGTGGTCCGGTGGCTGATCCCCGAGGTGCGGGACATCCGCCGGGGCGGCTCCGCCGCGATCGACCTGTGCGATGTGGCGGCGGGCCGTCTGGACGGGTACTACGAGCGGGGACTGAACCCCTGGGACTACGCGGCCGGCGACCTCATCGCCCGCGAGGCGGGCGCCCTGACCGGCGGCCGCCCCGGAGAGCCCCTCTCGCCGGCCCTGACGGTCGCGGCCGCGCCGGGCCTCTTCGAACAGCTCCAGCGCCGGCTGGACGAGCTGGGGGCGTGGCACGACTGAGCCGAGCGGGCCGGCGCTGTACCGGCCCGCAAGCCCGGCGACCTCGCCGTGCGGGGCGGCCGTCCGTCAGGCCGCCGTCCGCGCCCGACGCCGACCCCGGCCGACGCCGCTCCGGGCCGACGCCGTGCAGCGGCCGATCCGGACCGGGCCCTCCCGGACGGACATGAAGCGGGGCCCCGGCCTGGATCTGCCGGGGCCCCGCTCCGAGCGAGCCGATCAGACGCGGATCGCGCCGACCTCCACACCGTGCTCGGCGGCGAGACGGTGCAGGTCGTCGAGTTCCGACTGCTCGACATCCGCGAGGAAGTCGTCGCCTGTCTCGCGAGCCCGCGTCAGGTCGGACTCGGTCGCCCTTATGCGCTGCAGAAGTCCTGTGGTGAATGCGTCCATGCTGCGCCCCCTCGTCCTGGGTCGTGGGTCGATGGCACGGGGGTGTGCCCTGGGAAGGGGCGATCACGTCTCCACTGGGTGCCCAGCGCTGCCCTGGCCGGGCGGCGACGGTGCCGGACACCCACGCCCGCCCGTGGTGGAAGCGATGGACGGCCGACCACATGGTGGTGTGCCGGATGCAGAGCGTGATCGCGGGGTGTAAAGCCGTCCTCCCCCCGCTTCCTTCCGCGGAAACCTCAACCGCGCGAGAAAATTTCGCATTCCCGGGTCCCCGGACCGCGGGGCCCCGGTTCGCAGACCTGTCTTACAGCCGGTTTATGGCCGAAAAGGGCAGGATGGAGGTCTCATCCACGACAGACCTGCCCGCGGGCTGCCCGTATCGGGCGCGCGGGTGGACACAGGAAGGACAGCGACGTGCGCGTACTCGTCGTCGAGGACGAGCAACTGCTCGCCGATGCGGTGGCCACCGGACTGCGCCGGGAGGCCATGGCCGTCGACGTCGTGTACGACGGTGCGGCCGCCCTGGAGCGCATCGGCGTCAACGACTACGACGTGGTCGTCCTCGACCGCGACCTCCCGCTCGTGCACGGGGACGACGTGTGCCGCAAGATCGTCGAGCTGGGCCTGCCCACCCGCGTGCTGATGCTCACCGCGTCCGGCGACGTCAGCGACCGTGTGGAGGGGCTGGAGATCGGCGCCGACGACTACCTCCCCAAGCCGTTCGCGTTCAGCGAGCTCATCGCGCGCGTGCGAGCCCTCGGCCGGCGCACCAGTGTGCCGCTGCCGCCCGTCCTGGAGCGTGCCGGGATCAAGCTCGACCCCAACCGCCGCGAGGTCTTCCGCGACGGCAGGGAGATCCAGCTCGCCCCCAAGGAGTTCGCGGTCCTGGAGGTCCTCATGCGCAGCGAGGGCGCCGTGGTCTCGGCCGAGCAGCTCCTGGAGAAGGCATGGGACGAGAACACGGACCCGTTCACCAACGTCGTACGCGTGACCGTCATGACCCTGCGCCGCAAGCTCGGCGAGCCCCCGGTCATCGTCACCGTGCCCGGCTCCGGATACCGGATCTGATACCTGTGGCCACGACCCCAGCACCGCCCACGGCGCCGCCCAAGCCCACCTGGGACCCCAGGAGGCCGGAGCCGCCCTTCCCCTGGCTGCGCCCGACCATCCGGATAAGGCTCACGCTGCTGTACGGCGGCATGTTCCTGATCGCCGGCATCCTGCTGCTGTCGATCATCTACCTCTTCGCGGCGCACGCGCTCAACGTGGGCAGCGACCTGCCGTTCAAGATCGTCTCGGGCCAGGTCGCCAGCAACACCTGCAACTTCCCGTCCCAGCCGACGCCCGACGAGCTCAACAACGCCCTGAACGCCTGCGTGAACGAGCAGCGCCAGCACGCCCTGGACAACCTGCTCAGCCGTTCGCTGCTGGCCCTGCTCGGCCTCGCCGTGATCGCCTTCGCGTTCGGGTACGCGATGGCGGGCCGCGTGCTGTCGCCGCTGGGCCGGATCACCCGCACCGCGCGCGCGGTGGCCGGCTCGGACCTCTCCCGCCGCATCGAGCTGGACGGCCCGGACGACGAGCTGAAGGAGCTGGCCGACACCTTCGACGACATGCTGGAGCGGCTGCAGCGGGCCTTCACGGCCCAGCAGCGGTTCGTCGGCAACGCCTCGCACGAGCTGCGCACGCCACTCGCGATCAACCGCACGCTCCTTGAGGTGCACCTGTCCGACCCCTCGGCGTCCCCCGAGCTGCAGCAGCTCGGCAAGACGCTGCTGGCCACCAACGAGCGCAGCGAACAGCTGGTGGAGGGGCTGCTGCTGCTCGCCCGCAGCGACAACCAGATCGTCGAGCGGGGGCCCGTCGACCTGGCGGAGGTCGCCACCCAGGCCATCGACCAGGTGCACGCCGAGGCGCAGGCCAAGGGCGTCGAGATCCGCGGCGAGCGCGCCCCGGCGGTCGTCCAGGGCAACGGTGTGCTGCTGGAGCGGATCGCCCTGAACCTCGTCCAGAACGCGGTGCGCTACAACATCCCCGAGGGCGGCTGGGTGGAGGTGACCACCGCGGTCCAGCACGGCCAGGCGGTCCTGGTGGTCTCCAACACCGGCCCGGTGGTCCCCGCGTACGAGATCGACAACCTCTTCGAGCCCTTCACGCGGCTGCGTACCGAGCGCACGGGCAGCGACAAGGGGGTGGGCCTCGGCCTGTCCATCGCGAGGTCCGTGGCGCGCGCCCACGGCGGTCACATCACCGCGCAGCCCCGAGAAGGAGGCGGGCTGATCATGAGGGTCACCCTCCCCGTCTGAGATCCCGCCGCCGAACCGGGCTGGTGTTCGCTTTGCGCGGAATTTCCAGGCGGCCCCTCCGGCGGGACCCTGTGTGATCGATCACACGCGTGTCATTCCGGCCATCTACTCTCCGTGACGCTTTCTGCCCCCGTAAGACCGCAAAAATCCAGGTTTTCCAGGGGCTTGATCACGGGAAGTACACGGTGAGATGCCTTTGAAGTGTGGCACGGAGACCGTGTACGGTCCGGTTCGCCATCCAACCCGATCACTCTTGAGGAGTCCGGTTGGGTGTCGATTGAGTAACAGACCTTGATGTGAGGCAAAATCTCCGCCTCGAGGCGGGCACAAGTCCGGCCTCTCACGCGTTACGTGCGCTGGAGACACCCGCAGACACCCAGAGGGGGAGAGCGAAATGGCAACGGATTACGACACCCCACGCAAGACCGACGACGACGTCGACTCCGACAGCCTTGAAGAGCTGAAGGCCCGGCGGAACGACAAGTCCGCCTCCGCTGTGGACGTCGACGAGTTCGAGGCCGCGGAGGGCCTTGAGCTCCCGGGCGCCGACCTCTCGAACGAGGAGCTGGCCGTCCGGGTGCTGCCGAAGCAGCAGGACGAGTTCACCTGCATGAGCTGCTTCCTGGTGCACCACCGCAGTCAGCTGGCCCGCGAGAAGAACGGTCAGCCGATCTGCCGCGACTGCGACTGAGGCGGGGTCGGCCGTGACCGGCTCGACCCCTCCTCGGAAGCGCCGCTTCCCGCGCTGGGGAGCGGACTCGGAGCCGGATTCCGGCTTCCACGGCGTGCGTGACGACGAGCGAGGCTCTTCCGGCAGGGGAACAGCCTCGCTCGAACCGGCAGACGCCCCTGCGGCACTGGTGGGGCCTGTGGTGCCGGCCGATCCCCCGGCACCCCTGGCGCGACGCCGTGCTGCCGCCGTCCGGGACGGAATCCGGGAGGGCGTCCGCAAGGGCGGCAGCCGGGCCAGGGAGGGCCTGGCGTACGTCACCGACCGGATCATCGAGACGGCCCCCCGGATACCCGTACGGGACCTCAGGACGCTCCGTGGGCAGTTTCCCGGCCTGGGGCCCGAGGAGCTCGCGGACAAGCTCGTCGCCGGCGCTGCGGGGGCGACCGCAGCGGTCGGGGCCGGGATCGGGGCGGCGGCGATGCTGCCCGTGCCGCCGGCCATGCCGACCGAACTGGCCGCGGAGATCACCGGCGTCGCGGCGATCGAACTGAAGCTGATAGCCGAACTGCACGAGGTCTACGGGCTGCGGCCGCCCGGTGGCCTGGCCCAGCGCAGTGTGGCGTATCTGAGGTCCTGGTCCGGGGAGCGCGGGATCGACGTGACCAAGCCGTCGACGATCGACGCGGCCCTGGGCGGGCAGATGCGGCGCGAGCTGCGGCAGCAGATCACCAAGCGCATGGTGCGGGATCTGCCGAGTCTGATGCCGTTCATGGTGGGGGCCGCCGTCGGGGCGGTCATGAACCGGCGGGACACCAAACGGGTCGCCGAGCGGATCCGCAGGGATCTGCGCAGGATGCAGGTCCCGTGGGAGGCGTTGCCCGAGCTGCCGCCGCTGGAGCAGCCGGCCCGCTCCCCGGAACTCGAGAGACTCGAGGCACGCGAAGACGTCGAAGCACGCGAAGGCTTCGAAGCACCCGAAGGCTTCGAGGCACGCGAAGGCTTCGAAGCACGCGAAGACCTCTGAGAACCCCACGACCGGGCCGGTCTTCCGGCCGCTCCTCGCGGTCGTCCTCTCGCGGTCGTCCTCTCGCGGTCGTCAGCGACGCCGCCCGCGCCGCGCAGAAGGGGCCGCGGGCAAGCCGGCCGCTACGCCGCCGCCCGCGCGGACTCGATCGCCGCCGCCAGCCGCTCGGGCTGCCTGGTCGACAGGTACAGGTACGGCGTCGGGTCGGCCGGGTCCGTGACCTCGACCTTCAGGGCCTTCGGGATGTACGCGCGCAGCAGCATGAAGGCGCGCGTGTCCGCCTTGTGCGTGCGCCACGCGCGGGCCTCCTCCGGGTCCAGGACCTGCGCGTCACCGAGCGCCGACACCGGGACCCTCGCCTCGCCCGCGATCAGCGAGCCGCCCACCACGCGGATGCGGACCGATCCGTACGAGCTGGCCACGACCGCCGACACCGCCGTGCCGCCGACCAGGCCGCCGAGCATCGGCAGCGTGCCGAAGGGCAGCAGGACCAGGGCCACGGCGGTCCCGGTCAGGAGGCACATCAGCCACCAGGAGCGGGGCGCGGTGAGGCGTTCTTCGTACGGTGTCGCGGAGAGCTGCATGGAGCCAAGCTTGGCACGGTGTCGGCGACCCGTTCACGCGCGGGTAAGGTCTGCGGCTGTGAGTGGTACTTCCGCAGCTCTGATGCCCCCCGCCGATGCCGTGGCGCCGATACGGCACCCTGACGCTCCCGCCCCGGGCGAACTGCTCGGCGAACACTACGGGCAGTGTTTCGGCTGCGGGGGAGAGCAGCCCCACGGGCTGCACCTGGCGGCGCGCGCCGGTGAGGGCGTGTCCCTCACCGCCGAGTTCACCGTCCAGCCCGCTCACCAGGGCGCGCCCGGCCTCGCCCACGGCGGGGTCCTCGCGACCGCCCTGGACGAGACCCTCGGCTCGCTGAACTGGCTGCTGCGCACCATCGCGGTGACCGGACGGCTGGAGACCGACTTCGCGCGGCCCGTCCCCGTCGGTACCGTGCTGCACCTGGAGGCCGAGGTGACGGCGGTGGCCGGACGGAAGATCTATTCGAGGGCGACCGGGCGGATAGGCGGCCCCGACGGGCCCGTCGCCGTGCGGGCTCAGGCGCTCTTCATCGAGGTGAAGGTCGACCACTTCATCGACCACGGCCGCCCTCAGGAGATCAAGGCGGCCATGGACGACCCGGACCAGGTGCGGCGCGCTCGCGCCTTCGAGGTGAACCCGTGAGCCGTGAGGCCGTGCAGGTGCTGATCCGGCGCGTCGACCCCGACGTACCGCTTCCGGCGTACGCGCACCCCGGCGACGCGGGGGCCGATCTGCGCACCACCGAGAGCTGTGAGTTGCGGCCGGGGGAGCGGGCCGTGCTGCCCACGGGCGTGTCCGTCGCGCTGCCCGAGGGATACGCGGCCTTCGTGCACCCGCGGTCGGGTCTCGCCGCCCGCTGCGGTGTCGGCCTCGTGAATGCCCCGGGGACGGTTGATGCCGGGTACCGTGGGGAGATCAAGGTGATCGTGGTGAATCTCGACCCGCGCGAGTCCGTGCGGTTCGAGCGCTTCGACCGGATTGCCCAACTGGTCGTCCAGCAGGTCGAGAGGGTCCGCTTCCAGGAGGTCGCGGAGCTTCCCGATTCGGCGCGGGCCGAGGGGGGCTTCGGGTCCACCGGCGGTCATGCCGCTGTGGGCGGCGAGGCGGGCGGGAATCGATACGCTTCGGTCGTATCCGACCGGGAAGGACAGTGACGTGTTCGGACGTCGCAAGAAGAAGGGTGCCGCCGAGGACGCGGCCGGCGAGGCCGAGCAGGTCGTCGACGGTGTCGACACTGAGGCGGAGGAAGAGGTCGGGCGCGAGCGCGAGCGCGTGCGGCTCGAACCGGAACCCAGGCCCGACGGACCCTGGGACAGCTCCGAGATCCGTGAGCCGGGTGAGGGCCGCGTGGACCTCGGCGGGCTGTTCGTGCCCGGGGTGGACGGCATGGAGCTGCGGGTCGAGGTCGCGGGTGACGCGATCGTGGCGGCGACCGTCGTCCTGCGCGACAGTGCCGTTCAGCTGCAGGCGTTCGCCGCGCCCAAGCGCGAGGGCATCTGGGCCGAGGTGCGCGAGGAGATCGCCTCCGGCATCACCCAGCAGGGCGGCATCGTCGACGAGGTCGAGGGCCCGCTGGGCTGGGAGCTGCGCGCACAGGTGCCGGTGCAACTGCCGGACGGCACGGGCGGTTTCCAGGTCGTGCGGTTCGTCGGTGTGGATGGTCCCCGCTGGTTCCTGCGGGGTGTGATCTCCGGCCAGGGCGCCGTGCAGCCGCAGGCCGCGGGCCTGCTGGAGCAGATCTTCCGGGACACGGTCGTGGTGCGCGGCGAGGGCCCGATGGCGCCGCGCGATCCGATCGTCCTGAAGCTGCCGAACGACGCCCAGATGGTGCCCGAGGGCATGCAGCAGGACGAGGGCGCCTCCCGTTTCTCCGGCGGCATGGGCCAGTTGCAGCGCGGCCCCGAGATCACCGAGGTCCGCTGACCGCCTCGCGGGACAGAACGATCAGGCAGGCCGTGCCCCTGGTTCAGGGGTGCGGCCTTTTCGTGTGCGGACCCTTGACCGGCAGTTGGTCTGTACCTATCGTCTCGGGCCATCGAGCGTTCAAGGGGACGCTCATCGTTCACATGTGAGAACGGATGGCTGTCGTATGCCTGCTGCTCCCCCACGTCATCGCCGCAGATCGCACGCCTTACTGTTCCTGACACTGGCCATCGCGCTGACCGGCGGCCTCCTGCTCCAGCCGGCGGCCCGTCGCGCCGAGGCGGCCCCCGCCGCCTTCGTCCACCCCGGAGTCACCGTTTCCAGGGCCCAGCTCGACTTCGCGCGCGACAGGGTCGCGGCCGGAGCCCAGCCCTGGAAGGGCGCCTTCGACCAGATGACGGCGAGCGCGTACGCCGACCTGAACCGCACCCCGAAGCCCCGCGCCACCGTCGAGTGCGGCTCCTACTCCAACCCGGACCACGGCTGCACCGATGAACGCGGGGACGCGATCGCCGCGTACACCGACGCCCTCGCCTGGTACATCACCCGTGACGAGCGGTACGCCGAGAAGTCCATCGAGCTGATGGACGCCTGGTCGGCCGTCCTCAGGAGCCACACCAACAGCAACGCGCCCCTGCAGACCGGCTGGGCCGGCTCCTCCTGGCCCAAGGCCGCGGAGATCATCAAGTACACCTACACGGGCACCTGGGCGAACGCGGGCCGCTTCGCCGCCATGCTCCGCGACGTCTACCTGCCGGAGGTGATCGGGGGCTCCCACTCCAACGGCAACTGGGAGCTGTCGATGATGGAGGCCGCCGTCGGCATCTCCGTCTTCCTCGGGGACCGGGCGTCGTACGACACGGCGATGGCGAGGTTCCGGACGCGGACGGCGGCGTACGTCTACCTCGCCTCCGACGGCGACCTGCCCAGGACCGTGCCGAGCCAGAACCTCGACACCAGGGACAAGATCGTCAAGTACTGGCAGGGACAGTCCGCCTTCGTCACCGGCCTCACCCAGGAGACCTGCCGCGACCTCACCCACACCGGCTACGGCATCTCGGCGATCTCGCACGTCGCCGAGACCAGCCGGATCCAGGGCCGGGACCTGTACGGGACCGACGTCGGCGAACGGCTGCGGCAGGCGCTCGGATTCCAGTCCAGGTACCAACTGGGCGCGGCCGTGCCGAGCTGGCTGTGCGGCGGATCCCTCACCCTCGGTCTCGGCCCGGTCACCGAGGTCGGCTACAACGCCCTGCACAACCGCCTGGGCATCGCGATGACCAGCACCCAGGCGCTGACCGAGCGGAACCGCCCGGCCGGCAGCAACAACCTCTTCGTCGCCTGGGAGACCCTCACCCACGGCGACAACCCCGGCTGACCGCTGTGCGGCACGGTCGCGCCCCCGCCGCCGTGGCCCCCGGGCGCGGCGGCGGCCCCCGACCCGCATCAGGGTTTCGTCAAGGACACCCTTCGTCACACACCACGCCCCGGCTGCCGTGATGATGGACCGTAGGGTCGAAACGGCGCACACAGCCGTGACGGGAAGACGATGAGGCCATGGGACGCGGCAAGCTTCGGATCTACCTCGGCGCGGCGCCGGGCGTGGGCAAGACCTACGCCATGCTGTCCGAGGCCCACCGCCGCGTCGAACGGGGCACGGACTGCGCGGTGGCCGTCGTCGAACACCACGACCGGCCGCGCACCGAGGTGATGCTGCACGGCCTGGAGCAGATCCCGCGCAGGGAACTGGAGTACCGCGGAAGCCGCTTCACGGAGATGGACGTGGACGCGGTCCTGCGCCGGGACCCCGCGGTGGCCCTGGTGGACGAGCTCGCCCACACCAACGTCCCGGGCTCCCGCAACGCCAAGCGCTGGCAGGACGTCGAGGAACTGCTGGCCGCCGGGATCGACGTGGTCTCGACCGTCAACATCCAGCACCTGGAGTCCCTCGGCGACGTCGTCGAGTCGATAACGGGCGTACGGCAGCGCGAGACCCTGCCCGACGAGGTGGTGCGCCGGGCGGACCAGATCGAACTGGTCGACATGTCGCCACCGGCGCTGCGCCGGCGTATGGCGCACGGCAACATCTACGCGTCCGACAAGGTCGATGCGGCCCTGTCCAACTACTTCCGGCCCGGGAACCTCACCGCCCTGCGCGAGCTCGCCCTGCTCTGGGTGGCCGACCGCGTCGACGAGTACCTGAACGAGTACCGCAGCCGGCACCGTGTCTCGGCCATCTGGGGCTCACGCGAGCGGATCGTCGTCGGCCTCACCGGCGGCCCCGAGGGGCGCACCCTGATCCGCCGGGCGGTGCGGCTGGCGGAGAAGGGCGCCGGGGGCGAGGTCCTGGCCGTCTACATCGCCCGCAGCGACGGGCTGACCTCGGGCTCGCCCAAGGAGCTGGCCGTCCAGCGCACCCTGGTCGAGGACCTGGGGGGCACCTTCCATCACGTGGTGGGCGACGACATCCCCGCAGCGCTCCTCGACTTCGCGCGCGGAGTGAACGCCACCCAGATCGTCCTCGGCTCCTCGCGCCGCAAGGCATGGCAGTACGTCTTCGGGCCCGGCGTCGGCGCCACGGTCGCCCGGGAGTCCGGCCCCGATCTCGACGTGCACATCGTCACCCACGAGGAGGCCGCCAAGGGGCGCGGTCTGCCCGTGGCCCGGGGCGCCCGGCTCGGCCGCTCGCGCATCGTCGCCGGCTGGCTGGTCGGCGTGGCCGGCCCCGCGCTCCTCACCCTCCTGCTCACCGGCATCGGCACCGGCCCCGGCATCGCCAACGACATGCCGGCGTTCCTGGCGCTGACGGTGGCCGCGGCCCTGCTCGGCGGGCTGCTGCCGGCGCTCGCCTCGGCCGTTGTGGCCTCCCTGCTGCTCAACTGGTTCTTCACCCCGCCCGTCCACACCCTGACGATCGCGGACCCGCAGAACATCGTCGCCATCGCGATCTTCATCGCCGTCGCGGTGTCGGTGGCCTCGGTGGTGGACGTGGCCGCACGGCGCACCCACCAGGCGGCCCGGCTGCGCGCCGAGTCGGAGATCCTCTCCTTCCTGGCGGGCAGCGTGCTGCGCGGCGAGACCAGTCTGGAGGCGCTCCTGGAACGGGTGCGCGAGACCTTCGGCATGGAGAGCGCGGCGCTGCTGGAGCGGACCGGCGACATCGACCCGTGGACCTGCGCGGGCAGCGTGGGCCCGGGCGCGTCGGTCGCCCGCCCGGAGGACGCCGACGTGGACGTGCCGGTCGGCGACCACATGGCGCTGGCCCTGTCCGGACGCGTCCTGCCCGCCTCCGACCGGCGGGTGCTGGCCGCGTTCGGCGCACAGGCCGCCGTGGTCCTGGACCGCCGGCGCCTGAGGCAGGAGGCCGAACAGGCCCGCGCGCTCGCCGAGGGCAACCGCATCCGCACCGCGCTGCTGGCCGCCGTCAGCCACGATCTGCGGACGCCGCTGGCGGGCATCAAGGCGGCGGTCACCTCGCTGCGCTCGGACGACGTGGAGTGGTCGCAGGAGGACCGCGCGGAGCTGCTGGAGGCGATCGAGGAGGGCGCCGACCGACTCGACCACCTGGTGGGCAACCTGCTGGACATGTCCCGGCTGCAGACCGGCACGGTCACCGCGCTGATCCGGGAGATCGACCTGGACGAGGTGGTGCCCATGGCGCTGGGCGGGGTCCCCGAGGACAGCGTGGAGCTGGACGTCCCCGAGACCCTGCCGATGGTCGCCGTGGACGCCGGGCTCCTGGAACGGGCGGTCGCCAACCTCGTCGAGAACGCGGTCAAGTACAACCCCCGGGCAACACCCGTGCTGGTCGCCGCGAGCGCCCTCGCCGACCGTGTGGAGGTCCGCGTCGTCGACCGCGGCCCGGGTGTCCCGGACCACGCCAAGGACCGCATCTTCGAGCCCTTCCAGCGCCATGGCGACGCGCCGCGCGGTGCCGGCGTCGGCCTCGGCCTCGCGGTCGCCCGTGGCTTCGCCGAGGCCATGGGCGGCACCCTCGACGCCGAGGACACCCCGGGCGGCGGGCTCACGATGGTCCTCACCCTCCGGGCCGCGGGGAGCCCGCACGGCCCCGGACGACTCGCCGAACCAGAAAGGCAAACCACATGACCCGGGTGCTCGTGGTCGACGACGAGCCGCAGATCGTACGCGCGCTCGTGATCAACCTGAAGGCGCGGGATTACGAGGTCGACGCTGCCGCCGACGGCACGACCGCGCTCCGGCTCGCCGCCGCGCGCCACCCCGACGTCGTCGTGCTCGACCTCGGGCTGCCCGACATGGACGGCGTCGAGGTGATCAAGGGGCTGCGCGGCTGGACCCGGGTGCCGATCCTGGTGCTGTCCGCGCGCCACTCCTCGGACGAGAAGGTCCAGTCGCTGGACGCGGGCGCCGACGACTACGTCACCAAGCCGTTCGGGATGGACGAGCTGCTGGCCCGGCTGCGCGCCGCGGTCCGCCGGGCCGAGCCGACCCTGGGCGGCGAGGAGGACGCGATCGTGGAGACGGCGGGGTTCGCCGTCGACCTGGCCGCGAAGAAGGTCAACCGCGGCGGGAAGGACGTGCGCCTCACCCCCACGGAGTGGCATCTGCTGGAGGTGCTCGTGCGCAACGCGGGCCGCCTGGTCGGCCAGAGGCAACTGCTGCAGGAGGTGTGGGGGCCGTCGTACGGGACGGAGACGAACTACCTTCGGGTGTACATGGCCCAGCTGCGACGGAAGCTGGAGGCGGACCCGTCGCATCCCAAGCACCTGATCACGGAGCCGGGGATGGGGTACCGGTTCGAGCGGTGAGGCGGCCCGGGCGGCGGGCGGCGGCGGGCGGTTGGGCGGGGGGTGCCGTGGGTACGTCGGTGTCAGCGCACCCCGGTACGCTTTCGGTATGAGTGCTGTTCCTCGTTCCGAAAAGCCGGTGGGCCGTTTCCGGCGCATGCTCGACCGGCTTTCCTCGTCGCGGGAGGACCTGGAGTCCGAGGAACTGCGGGAGGACGCGGAGACCGCAGGCTGTACGCGCATCGGTGACTGCCACGACCGGCAGATCGTCACGGTTACTGGTACCTTGCGCACGGTCACGCTGCGTCCGCGAGCCGGAGTCCCGGCCCTGGAGGCCGAGCTGTTCGACGGGTCGGCCGCGCTGGACGTCGTGTGGCTCGGCAGGCGCTCCATCGTCGGGATAGAGCCGGGGCGCAAGCTGATCGCCTCCGGCCGGATCTCGATGAGCCGGGGCCGCAGAGTGCTGTTCAACCCCAAGTACGAACTCAGACCGCTCGGACGGGAGTAGCCGGTGACGTCACTCGAGAAGCCGACCGAAGACGCCCAGCACGATTCCCGGGCGGTGACCGAGGCCGCGCTCTTCGAGGCGTTCGGCGGTGTCCGGGGCATGGTCGAGACGGTGGTGCCCGGCCTCCTCTTCGTCACCGTCTTCACCGTCAACAAGAACCTGCACTGGTCGGCGATCGCCGCGCTCGTGGTGTCGCTGCTGCTGGTGGTGGTCCGCCTCGTGATGCGGGACACCGTCAAGCACGCCTTCAGCGGTGTGTTCGGCGTCGCGTTCGGCGTGGTCTTCGCGATGATGACCGGCAACGCCAAGGACTTCTACCTGCCGGGCATGCTCTACACGCTGGGCCTGAGCCTGGCCTACATCGTCACCACGCTCGCCGGAGTCCCGCTGATCGGCCTGATCCTGGGCCCGGTCTTCAAGGAGAACCTCTCCTGGCGCACCCGGAACCCGGGCCGCAAGAAGGCGTACGCGAAGGCGAGCTGGGCGTGGGGCCTGATCCTGCTCGGCAAGTGCGCGATCCTGTTCCCCCTGTACTGGTGGGCCGACACCGCCCAGCTCGGCTGGGTCCTGGTGGCGCTGAAGATCCCGCCGTTCCTGCTCGCCGTCTGGCTCACCTGGGTGTTCCTCGCGAAGGCACCCGCGCCGATCGACGTGTTCGCCGAGATGGAGGCCGAGGAGCAGGCCGAGAAGGCACGGCAGGCCGCCGCCGAGGGGCACGAGGCCCCCGCGGGGCGCCACCGCCGGGAGTCGTAGGTCCGGGAGAAGGGCGCCCGGCGGTCGCCGCGCGCCCTTCTCAGGGGGCACCCCCGTCGGACCGCAGGTGGTCCACCGGACTGCCCGCAGAGCGCTCAGGCGTCCTCGCGCCGTACCGACAGCAGCTCCTCCAACTGCTCCTCTCGCGCCTGGGCCGCCACGAACAGCAGCTCGTCGCCCGCCTCCAGGGAGTCCTCCCGGGACGGGGTCAGAACGCGGGTACCGCGGATGATCGTCACCAGGGACGTGTCCTCGGGCCACAGCACATCGCCGACCTGTGTGCCCGCCAGGGCCGACTCCGGCGGCAGGGTCAGCTCGACGAGGTTCGCGTCGCCGTGGCTGAAACGGAGCAGACGCACCAGGTCGCCGACGCTCACCGCCTCCTCGACCAGGGCCGACATCAGGCGCGGGGTGGAGACGGCCACGTCCACTCCCCAGGACTCGTTGAAGAGCCACTCGTTCTTGGGGTTGTTGACACGGGCCACGACGCGCGGGACGCCGTACTCCGTCTTCGCCAGCAGGGACACGACCAGGTTCACCTTGTCGTCGCCCGTCGCGGCGATCACCACATTGCAGCGCTGCAGCGCCGCCTCGTCCAGAGAGGTGATCTCGCAGGCGTCGGCCAGCAGCCACTCCGCCTGCGGTACGCGCTCGACCGAGATCGCGGTCGGCGCCTTGTCGATCAGCAGAACCTCGTGCCCGTTCTCCAGGAGTTCGCCCGCGATCGAGCGGCCCACGGCACCGGCACCGGCAATGGCGACCCTCATCAGTGCCCGCCCTCTCCTTCAGGCCCCCCGGCGAACGCCGCCTCGACCTTCTCGACGTCGTCCGTCCGCATCATCACGTGTACCAGGTCGCCCTCCTGCAGCACCGTCTGCGAGGTCGGCAGCATCGCCTCGCCCAGTCGGGTGAGGAAGGCCACGCGCACGCCGGTCTCCTCCTGGAGCCGGCTGATCTTGTACCCGACCCAGGCCGGGGAGGCATGCACCTCGGCGAGCTGGACGCCACCGGTGGGGTCGCGCCACAGCGGCTCTGCGCCGGACGGCAGCAGACGGCGCAGCATCTGGTCCGCCGTCCAGCGGACCGTGGCGACCGTCGGAATGCCGAGGCGCTGGTAGACCTCGGCGCGGCGGGGATCGTAGATACGGGCCGCGACGTTCTCGATGCCGAACATCTCGCGGGCGACCCGCGCGGCGATGATGTTCGAGTTGTCGCCGCTGGAGACGGCGGCGAAGGCGCCGGCCTCCTCGATGCCCGCCTCGCGCAGCGTGTCCTGGTCGAAGCCGACTCCGGTGACCCGACGGCCGCCGAACCCGGAGCCCAGTCGTCGGAAGGCGGTGGGGTCCTGGTCGATCACGGCGACCGTGTGCCCCTGTTGCTCCAGGGTCTGGGCGAGAGCGGAGCCCACTCTTCCGCAGCCCATGATGACGATGTGCACGACCGTCCTTCCGATGTCCATGATGACAGCTAGGTTCCCTCAGGTTCTCAGACCGCCGCCCAAGCTACACAGGCACGGTCCGCGCGGGGCACCCCCGTGCACGTGCGTCGGACGGCTTTGTCGATCAGCCGCACTCCAGCCCCGCCCGGTCTGACTCGTGAGGCATGTCTCCACCTGTAGGTGGGCGACCTCCAGTTCGAAGCTTTACGATTCTCTGTTGTGTCCAAACTGACCGACGTGCCCAAGCGGATCCTGATCGGGCGCGCCCTGCGCAGTGACCGGTTGGCCGAAACGCTCCTGCCGAAGCGCATCGCCCTCCCCGTCTTCGCCTCCGACCCGCTCTCCTCCGTGGCCTATGCGCCCGGAGAGGTGCTGCTGGTGCTGTCCATCGCCGGCGTGACGGCCTACCACTTCAGCCCCTGGATCGCGCTCGCGGTCGTCGTCCTGATGTTCACGGTGGTCGCCTCCTACCGGCAGAATGTGCACGCGTACCCGAGCGGCGGCGGCGACTACGAGGTGGCGACCACCAACCTCGGCCCCAAGGCCGGTCTCACCGTCGCCAGCGCCCTGCTCGTCGACTACGTCCTCACGGTCGCCGTGTCGATCGCCTCCGGCATCGAGAACCTCGGCTCCGCGATCCCGTTCGTCGTCGAGCACAAGGTGCTCTGCGCGGTCGCCGTGGTCGTGCTGCTCACGCTGATGAACCTGCGCGGGGTCAGGGAGTCCGGGACGCTGTTCGCGATCCCGACCTATGTCTTCGTCACCGGCGTCTTCATCATGATCGCATGGGGCGCCTTCCGCGGACTGGCCCTCGGCGACACCATGCGGGCCCCGACGGCCGCGTACCACATCAGGGCCGAGCACCAGGGCCTGGCGGGCTTCGCCCTGGTCTTCCTGCTCCTGCGCGCCTTCTCCTCCGGCTGCGCGGCGCTCACCGGCGTCGAGGCGATCTCCAACGGCGTCCCGGCCTTCCGCAAGCCGAAGTCGAAGAACGCGGCGACCACGCTCGCGGCGATGGGCCTGCTCGCCGTCACCATGTTCTGCGGCATCATCGTCCTGGCCATGGCGACCAAGGTCCGCATGGCCGAGAACCCGGCCACCGACCTGATCCACAACGGCGTGGCGGTGGGCTCCGGCTATGTCCAGAACCCGGTGATCTCGCAGGTGGCCGAGGCCGTCTTCGGCAAGGGCAGCTTCCTGTTCATCGTGCTCGCGGCGGCCACGGCGCTGGTGCTGTTCCTCGCCGCCAACACCGCCTACAACGGGTTCCCGGTGCTCGGCTCGATCCTCGCCCAGGACCGCTACCTCCCGCGCCAGCTGCACACCCGCGGCGACCGCCTGGCCTTCTCCAACGGCATCGTGCTGCTGGCGGGCACGGCGACCCTGCTGATCGTCCTCTACGGCGCCGACTCGACCCGGCTGATCCAGCTGTACATCGTCGGTGTGTTCGTGTCGTTCACGCTGAGCCAGACCGGCATGGTCCGGCACTGGAACCGCCATCTGGCCACCGAGAAGGACCAGGCCAAGCGCCGCCACATGATCCGCTCGCGGGCCATCAACGCCTTCGGCGCCTTCTTCACCGGACTCGTCCTGGTCGTCGTCCTGGTCACCAAGTTCACGCACGGAGCCTGGGTCGCGCTGCTCGGCATGTGCATCTTCTACGCGACGATGACCGCGATCCGGCGCCACTACGACCGCGTGGCCGACGAGATCGCCGCCCCCGAGGACCGCAGCGACGACACCGTGCGCCCGTCGCGGGTGCACTCCGTGGTGCTCATCTCCAAGATCCACCGCCCCACGCTGCGCGCCCTGGCCTACGCCAAGCTGATGCGCTCCGACACCCTGGAGGCGCTCAGCGTCAACGTCGACCCGGCGGAGACGAAGGCGCTGAGGAGCGAGTGGGAACGGCGCGGCATCGACGTGCCCCTGAAGATCCTCGACTCGCCGTACCGCGAGATCACGCGCCCGGTGATCGAGTACGTCAAGAGCCTGCGGCGGGAGTCCCCGCGCGACGCCGTGTCCGTGATCATCCCCGAGTACGTGGTGGGCCACTGGTACGAGCACCTGCTGCACAACCAGAGCGCGCTGCGGCTGAAGGGCCGGCTGCTGTTCACGCCGGGCATCATGGTGACCTCCGTGCCGTACCAGCTGCAGTCCTCCGAGGCGGCGAGGCTCCGCGCCCGCAAGCGCCAGGAGTGGAACGCGCCGGGTTCCGTGCGGCGGGGGCCGGCGGAGCAGCGGTCCAAGGAGTCGTCGGCCCCGAAGGGCTGATGTCCGCAGGGGCCCGCCGCCCCTCCGGCTCGTGGCGACCGGCCGGACGACACCCGCGTAGACTGGTGGGCTGTTGTCCGGCCGCGCCGCTTCGCAGCCGCCCCTTCCGTTCCCCTCTCGTACCTGGAGCCGTCCCGCCATGCAGGCAGAACCCAAGAAGTCGCTGGTGGGGGAGGAGTACGAGGTCGAGATCGGCCCCGTCGCCCACGGCGGTCACTGCATCGCCCGTACGGACGCGGGCCAGGTCCTCTTCGTGCGGCACA
Source organism: Streptomyces sp. PSU-S4-23 (assembly GCF_055632315.1). Classification (NCBI taxonomy): domain Bacteria; kingdom Bacillati; phylum Actinomycetota; class Actinomycetes; order Kitasatosporales; family Streptomycetaceae; genus Streptomyces; species Streptomyces sp. PSU-S4-23. Next base: position 6,620,739 of record NZ_JBVMUU010000002.1, read on the forward strand.
CGCTGCCCGGCGAACGGGTCGTGGCGCGGGTGACCGAGGGCGAGGAAGGGGACCGCTTCCTGCGGGCGGACGCGGTGCGGGTGCTGCAGGCGTCGAAGGACCGCATCGAGGCGCCGTGCCAGTACGCGGGCCCCGGCCGCTGCGGCGGCTGCGACTGGCAGCACGCCAAGCCGGGCGCACAGCGCCGGCTGAAGGGCGAGGTGATCGCCGAGCAGCTGAGGCGGCTTGCGGGTCTCACGCCGGAGGAGACGGGCTGGGACGGCACGGTGGTACCGGCGGAGGGCGACAAGCTGCCGGCCGGTGAGGTGCCGAAGTGGCGTACGCGGGTCCAGTACGCGGTGGACGTGTCCGGGAGGGCGGGCCTGCGCCGGCACCGCTCGCACGAGGTGGAGCCGATCGACCACTGCATGATCGCCGCGGAGGGCGTCAGCGAGCTGGGCATCGAGAAGCGGGACTGGACGGGCATGGACTCCGTCGAGGCGATCGCGGCGACGGGCTCGCAGGACCGCCAGGTGATCCTGACACCGAAGCCGGGCGCACGGCTGCCGCTGGTCGAACTGGACCGGCCGGTGTCGGTGCTGCGGGTCGACGAGAGGTCCGGTGGGGTGCACCGCGTCCACGGACGCCCCTTCGTCCGCGAGCGCGCCGACGGCCGCACCTACCGCGTCGGCGGCGGCGGTTTCTGGCAGGTCCACCCGAAGGCGGCGGACACCCTGGTCACGGCGGTGATGCAGGGTCTGCTGCCGCGCAAGGGCGAGACGGCGCTCGACCTGTACTGCGGCGTCGGCCTCTTCGCCGGCGCGCTCGCCGACCGGCTCGGCGAGCAGGGCGCCGTCCTCGGCATCGAGTCCGGCAGGCGTGCCGTCGAGGACGCCCGGCACAACCTGGCGGACTTCGACCGCGTCCGCATCGAACAGGGCAAGGTCGAATCGGTCCTCCCGCGCACCGGTATCACGGAGGCCGACCTGATCGTCCTGGACCCGCCGCGCGCGGGCGCGGGCCGCAGGACGGTGGAGCACCTCTCGACCCTGGGAGCGCGGAGGATCGCCTACGTCGCCTGCGACCCGGCGGCCCTGGCACGGGACCTGGGGTACTTCCGGGACGGGGGGTACCGGGTGCGGACGCTGCGGGCGTTCGATCTGTTCCCGATGACGCATCACGTGGAGTGCGTCGCCGTCCTCGAACCGGTGGTTGAGGGCTCCTGACGCCCAGATAGCAGCAGGCCAGGGTGGTTCATGGGCGGGGCTGGGCCACTCCACGGCCCAGGTGCGGAGAGCGGCCATGGCAGCGTCATCTGCCGCCGCGCGCGGGCGCAGGTCCCATACGGCGCGCACGGTGCGGCCGAGGAGGGTGCGCAGCTCCGGCCACAGCTGGAGGAGCAGGTCCTGGTTGAGGTGGCGGGGCAGGTCGTCGTGCAGGCCCTCGTGCAGGACGGTGCGGTACAGGCCCATACGCTGGCGCGGCTTGGCCAGGCCGTATGAGGTCATCCCGGTGGGCCGGCACCCGGCCGACTGGTCCCGCCACCGTCCGCGGCTACCGCGACCTGCGGGACTGGATGCGCTCACACGGCGAGCTGGCCGTGGTCGGGGTGGAGGGCACCGGCGCCTACGGGGCCGAGCCGGCCCGGGTGCTGGCCGCCGCCCGTTGAGCTCCCCGCGCTGTCACCGACTCACGAGCGCGGATGGGGCAAGGGCCCGAAGCCGGGCGGGATCGGCACCCCGGCGTCATCGGTTGTCCGCCGCGGTCAGCAGGACCTGGCGGGCCTCCCGGGCCTCATGGGTGCGGAGGGATGTCCATTCGGCTACCTGCTCCTGATGGCGGGTCAACCAGGTCCGTTGCATCACCGCAAGGCGGCCGTAGGCGCGCTCCAGGTAGTGGGTGCGCTTCTTGCAGGTGAGGTCGGCGGTGACCGAACGATCGGTGGTGAGGTCCGTGTCCTTGGGCAGGTGCTGGGCGAAGTCGCGAGGGTTCGGGGTCTTGATGCCCGCGTCCGCCATGCACGTGCGCCAGTCGGCGTCGGCGGCGTGCAGGGCGGGGGCGTCGGCCAGGGCGTCCACCGCGTCGCGTTCTCCCTGGTCGAGCACGAGGCGCAGGGTGAGATGCCGTTGCCGGCCGTTCTTGCCGAGGAGGCGGGTCTCGGCCTCGGCGAGGCAGCCGGTGGCAGGGTGGGTGACACGAATGACCTTGTTCTGCGCGGAGATCCGTCGGGCGGGGTCGCCGTAGAGGGCGCGGTCGAAGTCCTCACCCCGATTGTGTTCGACCGGCTGTTGCCCAGGCGCCCCCTCCGGGCCGACGGATTCGATGCCGAAGTAGGACTTGGCGGTGCCTGCCGTTTCCGCTGCGGCCGGGGCGGGGTCGGGTGCTTGGTCGTAATGGAAGCCGTGATGTGCCATGCAGGCGGCGATGAGTGACTGTTCCGCCCGGTGCACCTGGCGAGCCGTTTCCGGCGAGGAGTTGAGCAGTCCGTACAGCGGAAGGGCGGTGTGGAGGGCCGTCAAGTCGCTTGGCTGCGGGGGCCGTCGGGGTGCGCCGTCGTGGCTGAGGGACCAGCCGATCGTCCCCGCCAGTACGACGGATGCGGTGATGAGGGCGGCGGTGGCGGCCTTTCGGCGTGACCTCAAAAGCAACTGGGGATGGGGTGTTTGGGGTGAGTTGGCCGTGCTGGCCTGTGAACTCGTCGGTGGCATGGGGGCGTTCCTCCGCGCTGGCGATGTGAGTGGGCAGCCGGCCCGGGTGTGTGGGTTGCGCGGGTCCGGAGAGCGGGGGCGGCCCGGTGGCCTGCCGCCCCCACTCCACCGGCCGGGCCACTCAGTAGCAGCTGATGGTGGTGGTGCCCCGCAGTTGCAGGGAGCTCGCCCGGTTCTGCAGGCTGCTGGGCAGGTAGTCCACGTAGGAGCCCGGGTTCACGCAGAACAGGAATCCGCTGTAACCGGAGTTGTAGTAGTAGTGGCTCTCGTAGCCGCCCGTGCTGGAGTTGCTGGCGGACACCGTGTTGTCGTTGACGCTCAGGCCGCCGCCCGTCCGGGACGTGAGCTGGTTGAAGGTGTCGCCCGCGAAGTTGCTGTCGGAGTCGAAGTACGAGTGGCGGGCCGAATCGTTGATCCCCAGGTAGAAGACGCAGTGGTACCCGGAGGCGCAGTTCGGGCCGGCGGAGGCCGGAGCGGCGCCTGCGAGCAACCCGGCCGTCGCGGCTATCGCGGCCGCGGCGGCGGTGAGGCCTAGCCTTCTGCGGATGCGCATGTCTGTCTCCAGTCTTGTGACGGATGGGTCCTACGTCCGTGACGGATGGGGCGGACGTCGGATACGCCGACCTTTCATCCCTGTTCGCACGAAGGGGGTGCATTGGTCGGAGTGGTCGGAGTCACTCTGCCGGTCGAGGTGTGCGGAGGGCATGTGCCGGATGCGCACTGTGATTGGCCGACGGCGCACTGTCGTACAGGTGACGCGGGCACTCACGATGGGACCGGGGCTCAGGGGGGATGTCGTGCATGCTGTGTTCGATCTCGAGGACTTGCCTCGCTCCGACCGGGCGTCCGCATGGGAGGAGGCCATCACTCGTGCGACGCTGCCGATGAACTGCCGTTTCCTGGACCCGGGGGACTCCCGGGGTCGTCTGGTGTCCATGTTCCTGGGGGCCGGAGAAGTGCTGGAGACCAGCTACAGCGCGCTGATCGCGGAACGGACGCCACGGCTCATCCGGCGCGACGATCCGGAGCAGTACGTGATCGCCATACCCGCCAGCGGTGTTCAGGGCATTGAGCAGGCACGGCGGCAGGCCACGGTCAGACCCGGTGAGATGGTGCTCTACGACAGCTCGCTGCCGCTCACGGCGTCGGCCACGGTCACCCGGACCCTGTCGAGGGCGTTGGTGTTGCAGTTTCCCAAGCAGTCGATCCGGTTGCCGGAACCGCGGGTGAAGGAGTTGCTGGCAGTGCCGCTGCCGACGACGGCGGGGCTCGGGAAGCTGCTGGCGGGGCTGCTCCGCGGCATGACGGAGGAGTACCAGAAGCTTTCACCGCGCGATCTGGCGCGGGTCGGCCGGAATGCCGTGGACCTGGCCGCGGTCGTCCTGGGGCACTTCGCCAACCGCACCCCATTGCTGCCTCCGGAATCACGGCGCCGTGTTCTGTTCCTGGAGTGCGTCGCCTTCGTGGAGCGCCATCTCGGGGATCCGGACCTCTCCCCGGCCGTTGTGGCACAGGCGCACGGGATCTCGGCGCGGTATCTGCAGCAGGTCTTCCGGGAACAGGGCACGACCCCGTCGTCGCTCATCCGCGAACACCGACTCGCCCGCTGCCGCCGCGACCTGGCAGACCCCGCTCTCCATGCGGTTCCGGTGCACGCGATCGGGGCGCGCTGGGGGTTTCCCCGGCCGTCCGAATTCAGTCGGGCGTTCCGGAAGAGGGAGGGGGTGGCGCCGGGCGGGTACCGGCTGCTGGTCATGTCGGGTGCGGGCAGGAGGCGGTGCGAGCGGAGAGCGGAGGCCGCTCCGGGCACCGCTCGGGGCTGAGCGCACGGGGTCGTCGCCGCGCCCGGCCGATGCCGGTGGCGGTCTGGTGCGGGCGTGCGTGTCTATGCCGGGGCAGGGGCGTCGCCGTCAACGTCTCCAACGACTTCACCGACCTCACCCAGGTCGGGGACCGGCTCCGAGCCGGGTTGTCATGGTGCACGGGGTGGGGCGGCAACGTGACAGCCCCGAGACCCCTTTGGCGGAAGACGAACCAGCGATGCGTGGTGGGTCGGACTCGCCCTGCGCCGAATCCCACGCTCGGGCGGCTGAGGGACGACGACATCGGCTGCGCCGGATACGGGGACCTCTACCGGCAGCCCGGCACGCGAGGCGAGCCGTACTACCGGGCGGAGGACGTGGAGCCGGGGTTCGAGGCCGAACTGCTTGAGACCTGGTGGTGGGAGGCGGCCCGGCTGGATCCCCGTATGCCCAGACCGGACACCGCAGGGCCGGACGCGGGGCGCAGCCGTGCTGGTTCGATCCAGCCCCGGTCCAGCGCGGCGTACAGGGCGCCGTGCCCACGCCGGTGCTCGACCGCCAGCGACAACTCGACCAGGGTCTTCACCGGTCCGTCCGTGCACGGCACCGCGTCCGTGAGCTCGAAGAGCGCGTCCGCTCGGGCCTAGAGGCATGCGTGGAACCCGACCCGAAAGCGGGACAGGATGCCCGGTGCGCGCCGCTGCCTGCCGAGTGGTCCCCCGCTGCCGGGCGGACTCGCGGGCGGCTTGTGCCGAGCCCCGCGAGGGCCGCCCGGCAGCGGGGGACCCGGACCCGGCCTCAGAGCCGGGCGAGTGCGCGCCGCGCCGCGTTGTAGCCGCACATCCCGTGGGCGCCGGCGCCGGGCGGAGTCGCGGCGGAGCAGAGGTAGACCCCTGGCACGCCGGTGGCGTACGGGTCGAGCGCCGCGCGTGGCCGGAAGGCCAGCTGCCAGGGGTCGTTGGCGCCGGTCACGATGTCGCCGGCGACGTAGTTCTCGTTGTGCAGGCTCATCTCCGTCGTGGAACGCACCGATGTCGCCCGGATCCGGTCGCGGAAGCCGGGGGCGAACTGCTCGATCCGCGCGGTGATCGCCTCGGTCGCGTCGCCGGTGTAGCCGGCCGGTACATGGGCGTAGGCGTAGAGGGGGTGCACGTCGCCGGCCGATCGGGTCCTGTCGGCGAGGTACTGCTGGCCGACGAGCACGAACGGCCGCTCCGGCATCCGGCCGGCGGCCACGTCCTTCTCGGCCGCCGCCATCTCCTCCATGCCGCCGCCGAGATGCACCGTGCCGGCCGAGCGTGAACCCTCGTGCGTCCACGGCACGTCGCCCTCGACGGCGAAGTCGACCTTGAACGCGCCGGGTCCATGGCGGTACCGCAGGTACGCGCGGCGCACGCGGGCCGGCATCCGGGCGCCCGCGATCCGGGTGGCCGCCGCCGGGGAGGTGTCCAGCATCACCAGGTCGGGACCGCCGAGCTCGTCGAGCGACGTCACCCGGCGGCCGGTCTCGAACTGGACGCCGTGCTCGGCCGCGCGGACCAGGACCGCGTCCCGGATCGCGGCCGAACCGCCCTCGGCCACCGGCCAGCCGAAGGCATGCGCGGCCGTGGTCAGCGCGACCCCGATCGCCGAGGAGGCGAGCGTGTCCAGGGGCCGGAAGGCGTGCGCGGCGACGCCGGTGAAGAGCGCCCGGGCCTCCGGGGTGCGGAAGCGGCGCGCCAGCAGCGTGGCGGGAAGGCCGGCGTAGGCGCCGAAGAGGGCCAGGTGGAGCGGGTGCCGCGGAAGGTGCAGCACGGGCTGCAGGAACTCCCGGCTGATGGTGCCGAACCGTTTCACGAGCGGTCCGAACGTGTGCCGCCACGCCCGGCCGCCCTCCCCGAGCCCGGCGGCGGTCGCGGTCACCGACCGGATCGCGACCGCGCCGCGCCCGCCGTCGAGCGGGTGTGCGAACTCGACCGGGGCCCAGCGCCAGGACAGGCCCGCCCCGGCCAGGTCGAACCGCTCGGCGAAGGCGGAGCCGGGCGCGAGGGGGTGCATGCCGGAGCACTCGTCGTGGACCACGCCGGGCAGGGTCAGCTCGCTGGAGCGGGTGCCGCCGCCGAGGACGTCCGCCGCCTCGATGACGCGGACCCGCACGCCCGCGGCGGCGAGGGTGAGGGCGGCGGCGAGCCCGTTGGGCCCGCTGCCGACCACGACCGCCGTCGTCATGCGAGCGCCCCCTCGCCGTTCGCCGTTCGGTGCACCGGGTGGTGCCGCGGGTGCCGCCAGGTGACCTGGAGCGGGACGGGCCCGTCCGGCAGCCACGGCTGCCGGTCGACGAGGTCGCGCACGTCCCACCGGCCGCGCTCGACGATCCCGAGAGCCGCGTCCATCACGAAGTACTCCTGCACGGGCCGGTGGATCGGCTGGGACTCCACCCAGAAGACCACCAACTCGCCGGGGGCGAAGCCGAGCCGTCGCTGCATCGCCTCGATCAGCTGGTCGTCGTGGAGGTGGCCGTCGCCGAAGTTCCAGCCGACGACGAGGTTGGCGCCGATCTCGCCCTCACGCACGGTGTAAGTGTCGAGGTCGTCGCCGAGGTAGGTCCGCGCCACCGACAGCAGCCCCTTGCCCTGGGTGTGCATCGAGCGCCAGGCGATGAACATCTGCATCGCCATCTCGGCTTCCGGGGCGGAGTAGCCGAGGGCCCGCAACTGCCGGTTGTGCGTCTCGACCGGGATCGGCAGTTCGTTCAGCCGCTCCTCGGCACCCGGCGCCATCGCCCAGACCGCCGACGCCCAGTTCCCGGCGTACTGGCGCATCGAGGGCAGGAAGGAGACCAGATCCGGGCGCAGGTTCCCCAGTACGGGCAGGAACAGCAGGGCACCCGCGATCACCGGCAGCGTCCACGGCTCGCTGAAGTCGAGCGGGCCGTAGCCCTCGCCGGCCGGGTGCCCGGCGAACAGGAAGATCGCGGTGTACGCGAACAGGACGTTCCACTCCAGCGGCACCGCCAGCGGGAACGTCGAGGTGATGAACAGGTGGAAGAGCACCATGCACGCGACGGCGACGAGGGTCAGCTCCCGGTCGGTGCTGAACAGCAGCACGAGCGGCACGGCGAATTCGGCGAGCGTTCCCAGCACATGAGCCATGAAATGGGCCAGGCCGGAGGGACGCAGGTCCGCGGGCGGGTTCTTGTAGTGCCCGAGCCGCACCGCCCTCGGCATGAACGGCGCGTTCGACACCATCGGGGGCACGACGAACGAGAAGTGGCGGGTGAACTTCGAGACGGCGGCGCCCACCCACACGATGACGATGATCAGCTTCGCGGCGATGATCATGTCGGTGAAGTCGAGCGTGGCGCAGACGACCATCACCGGGACGTACTGCTCGCCCCGTGCCGCCAGGAAGGGGACCTTGTCGCGGAGGCCGAGGAGCACGAGCAGGACGGCCGGGACCGCGAACAGTACCGGCTGGACCAGGCCCCCGGTCACCTGCGGGCGGGCGGCGGACAGTGCCGCGGTGCCGGCCCCGGGCAGCACGACGGCCACGGCCAGGGCGGCGAGGACCGCGGCGTACAGCACAGCGTCGACGACACCGCGCCGGTCACCGCGGGTGAACGGCACCACGCGCGGCCACGGTGGCAGCCGGATCGTGCCCGGCCGCAGCCAGTAACGCGCCCCGCCGTACATCGGTTTGAAGTGGCCGGTGAGCGGACCCCAGGCGCCGCCGACGCCGACGGCCTCCAGCAGCGCCACCCACAGCACGAGCTTCTGGTAGACGATCGGCTCGTCCCACCACCGGCCGACGTCGAGCAGGCCGCCGACGTCGGAGGTGGCGGTCACGACCAGCAGACCGCCGATCGTGGAGAGGCCGACCAGCTTGAGGACGTAGACCAGGTGCAGCACCCACGGGCTGCCGAAGCCGTTTCCGGCCCAGAACGTGCTCAGCACCCTCACCCGCTCGAAGAACGGGCGCCGCAGGAACTCCTCGGGGTCGACGGCGGGGAGGACGGGGGTCTTGAAGGCCATGCCTCACGCTCCGGTGGTGACGGTCTCGTGCTGCCGGCGCAGCGCGGGCTTGTCGATCTTGCCGATGGGGTTCTTGGGGAGGGCGTCGAGGATCCGCACGCCCACGGGCACCTTGTAGCGGGCCATGTTCGCGCCACACGCCTCGACGAGGTCCTGAGCGGTGACGGCGGCGCCGGGGTGCAGTGCCACATAGGCGAACGGGACCTCGCCGAACCGCTCGTCGGGCTGGCCGATCACGGCGGCCTCGCAGACGCCCTCGCGGGAGAGCAGGACGGTCTCGATCTCCTTGGGGTAGATGTTCTCGCCGCCCCGGATGATCATGTCCTTGATCCGGTCGACGATGCGCAGACAGCCGTCCTCGTCGAGGACGCCGACGTCGCCGGTGTGCAGCCAGCCGCCGCGCAGGGTCTCGGCCGTGGCCTCGGGACGGTTGAGGTAGCCGCGCATCACGTGGGGCCCCCGGACGACCACCTCGCCGCGCCGGCCGCGGGGCAGGATCGTTCCGTCGGAGCCCATGATCTCCACCCGCGTCCCCGGGAACGCCGGGCCGACCGTGCCGGCCCTGCGCTCGCCCCACCACCGGTTGCTGGTGGCCGCGCAGGTGCACTCGGTCAGGCCGTAGCCTTCCGCCAGCACGAAGCCGAAGCGCTGCTCGACCGCGTCGAGCAGGTCCTTCGAGGCCGGCGCGGCCCCGCACACGGCGAACCGCACCGAGGAGAAGTCCGCGTCGCGCGGCTGCGCGAGCAGCATGGTGTAGATCGTGGGCACGCCCGAGAAGTACGTCGGACGCTGCCGCTCCACGGCGTCGAGGAACCCGTCGACGGTGAACCGGCTCATCAGCGTCAGCCGGGAGCCCGTGCGCATCGGCGACAGGAAGCTGACGCAGATCGCGTTCACGTGGAAGAGCGGGAGGAAGAGCAGGCAGTGGTCGTCGGCGGTGAGCCGCATCAGGTCGGCCATCATCGAGGTCATCGACTCAAGGTTGGCGTGGTCCAGCATCACCCCCTTGGGCCGGCCCGTCGACCCGCTCGTGTAGACCAGCAGGGCCAGTTCGTCCGGTGAGGTCCGCGCCGCGGGCAGCACCGGCCCCACGGGCACACGCCGCAGTTCGTCGGCGGCGAGGCTGGGCCGGCCACCGTCGGGCGTGCCCGGACCGAGGTTCACGACGAGGACGCTGCCGGCGTCCGTGATCTGGTAGTCGGCCTCCTCGGCGGTGAACGCCGGGTTGATCGGCGTCGCGGCCGCGCCGAGCCGCCACGCGGCGGCCATCGCGACGAGGAGTTCGACGCGGTTAGGCAGCATGACCGCCACGACCGACCCGCGCCCTATGCCGTGCTCGGCGAACTGCTCGGCCGCCGCCTCCACCCACGCGGCGAACTCCGCGTAGGTGAGCTGATGCCGTTCGTCGCGGACGCACGGGCGGTGGGCGTGGGCCGGGTCCGCGGACCAGGGGAGATACGCCGGTGGCGTCATGGATGGCTCCTGCCTTTCGAGGGGGTGCGTCGAAGGTAGGAAGGGTTGTGACGGGCGACACTGTCCTCGGGAGACAAGGAATGGGGTCAGAATGGTCCCGGCGGGCCGCATTCCTTGGCCGGACGGGCAGTTGGTGGAGGTGCCGGGATGGCGGGGCGTCACGACGTGGAGGTGCCCGCCGACGTCGGCGTGATCGGTGCCGCCCTCGCCGAGCAACTGGTGGACCTCACCACGGCCATGGCCGCCGCCATGGAGGAGCAGATCCCGGAGCTGCCGCAGGACCGGACGACCGCGGCTCTGCTCGCGCGGAGCGTGGAGAGCAACCTGCGCGCGGCGAGCGCGCTCTACCGCGGCGAGCTGGAACTCGCCGAGCTGGTGGCCCCCGTGGAGGCCCGGGAGTACGCGCGCAGGCTGGCACAACGCGGCGCCGCCGTGACCGCGCTGGTGCGCGCGTACCGGCTCGGGCAGCATCTGCACCTGGCGTGGTCCGTCGCGGAACTGGTCCGCGAGTACCCCGACCCGGCGCGGGCGCTGGCCGCCGTGCGCGCCCTGCTCGGGCTGAACTTCGTCTACATCGACACCGTCTCCGAGCAGGTCATCGAGGAGTACCAGGCCGAGCGCGAGCGCTGGCTCTCCCACCGCAACACGGTCAGGGCGGAGACCCTGGAGCGGATCCTGGCCGGGGACGCGGTCGAGGAGTCCGCCGCCGAGGCCACGCTGGGCATCCGGCTGCGCCGGCACCACCTGGGTGCGGTGCTGTGGACCGCGAGCGGGCACGACGCACCGGACGACCTGCCGCGGCTGGAGTCCGCGGCCGGCCGCCTCGGGCAGGCCCTGGGCGCCGTGGGCAGCCCCGTGTTCTGGCCGAAGGACTGGGCCTCGGCCTGGGTCTGGTTCCCGCTCGGCCGCGGGACGGCGGCCGACACCGAGGCCGCCGCCGCGGCCCTGGACCGTACCGCACCACGCGTGCACGCGGCCCTCGGCACTCCGGCCCCGGGACTGGCCGGCTTCCGGAACACCCACGAGGACGCCCTGCAGGCCTTTCGCGTGGCCACGTTCGGCACCGGCGAGCCGCCCTCGGTCGTGAGCTACACCGATCCCGGCGTCGGCGCCGCCGCGCTCCTCACGGCCGACCTGCCCCGCACCCGCCGCCTGGTGACCACCTCGCTGGGCGAACTGGCCGCCCGGACCGAGAGCGCCGCCAGGCTGCGCGAGACCCTGCTCGTGCTGATCCAGGAACGCGGGAGCCTCGTCGCCGCGGCGGATCGCCTGCACGTGCACAGGAACACCGTCAAGTACCGCATCGCCCGCGCCGTCGCCCAGCGCGGCCGCCCGCTGGAGGACGACCGCCTGGAGCTGGAGCTTGCGCTGGTCGCGGCGCACTGGCTGGGGGACGCGATACTGCCGGGGGGCTGACCGGCCCCCGAGGACTCGGCGAAGTCGTCCGCGCCTCCGCTGAAGAACCCCGTCCGACCTGCGATTTCTCCGGCGGACGGCAGCCTGTGCACTTTACGTCAAGTATCCAGACGGTGCGTAAAGTCGGAAGCCGGGGTGTGCGCGCACACCGGCGACCCGGACGCCGTCCCCGCGGTCGGCGGCGCGATGGGCGCCGAGGCCGGCCGGGGCGCGGGGCGCTGGTCCCCGCCGGCCCCGTCGGCCGGACAGCACGAGGGGCCTGCGGGACGCATCCGTCCGGCAGGCCCCTCGTGCAGGGTCACGACCGTGCGCTCGGCTCGCGTGCGCCCGGCTCGCGTGTGCCCGGCTCGTGGGCGCGTGCCTCCGCCAGGGCCTCGCCGCGGCGTGCCGCCACGGTCCGCCAGACCAGCGCCACCACTCCCGCGAGACCGATACCGACCCAGGTCAGCGGGTTGGTCCAGACGGCGGTGTCGAGCTGCTGGCTGAGTACGAAGACACCCATGACGACGACGAACCAGCCGAACGCCTTGCGCAGCGTGTCCTGCGGGATGCGCCCGGCGAAGCGGCTGCCGACGAGGCTGCCGACGACGGCCGCCCCGGTGACCATGAGCGCCATGTTCCAGTCGATCTGCACCCCGGCGAGGTGCCCGGCGAGACCGGAGAACGACTTCATGGCGATGACCAGGAGCGAGGTGCCCACGGCCACGCTCATGGGCAGTCCGCCGAGCAGGGCGAGCGCCGGTACGACCAGGAACCCGCCGCCGGAGCCCACCAGACCGGTCACCGCGCCCACGACCAGGCCCTCGATCACGATGTGCTTCACGGGCAGTTCGTGGTGGGCCGGCTTGGGCGCGGCGGCCTTGCGGGGCTTGCGGAGCATGGCGGCCGCCGTGGCGAGCATCATCAGCGCGAAGGCGATGAGCAGCACGGTGCCCGGGATGTACTCGGCCACCCGTCCGCCGGCGTAGGCGCCCACCATGCTGACCGCGCCGAACACCAGGCCCGTGCGCCAGCGCACCCGGCCGGCGCGGGCGTGCGGGACGAGCCCCACCAGGCTGGTGACGCCGACGACGAAGAGGGAGGTCGCGATGGCTTCCTTGCTGTCCTGACCGGCCAGGTAGACCAGGATCGGCACGGTCAGGATCGAGCCGCCGCCACCGAGGATGCCGAGGCTGATCCCGATGAGCACGGAGGCCAGGAGGACGATGGTGATCATGAATGCTCTCGCAGCGAGGAGATGACGGTCCGGATGTCGGTGCGCGGGCCGCGGTTGTAGGGCAGCTTGGACAGCAGCATGCCCATGGCGCAGGTGTTGCTGAGGGCGGCGAAGGTCAGCCCGGCGCCCATGAAGGTGCCGATCAGGTGCACGCCGGGGACGAACAGGCCGGCGATCCCGGAGACCAGGACCACGGACCCCGCGATCAGGCGGACCTGGCGCTCCAGGTCCCAGCGCTCCGGTCCCCGGGTGACGGGACCACCGGAAGCTTCCCAGGCCTTCATGCCGCCGGTCAGGACGCGCAGGTTGGGCAGGCCGGCCTCGGCGAGCGCCTGCTCCGCCTGGGCCGCGCGGCCGCCGGCAAGGCAGATGAGGACCACGTCCTGGTCGAGGTGGTTGAGCAGTTCGGCGCGGTGCTCCCGCAGTGTGTCCAGCGGGACGTTGTAGGCGCCGGGGATGTGAGCGGTGCGGAACTCGCCGGGCGTGCGCACGTCCAGCAGGCGGGGGCCGTCCCCGTGCTTGATGAGTTCTTCGAGGGCGGCGGGGGTCAGGCCGGCGGCGCGAGTGGCGTCGGTGGTCATGATGGCTCCGTCGTGAGTTTGTGAAAAGGCAGGAAATGCGGTGAGTACGGGGCGGCCGGTCCGGGCACCGGCGGCCGGTCGGGCAAGGGGCCCGGCGGGCCGCCGGTTTCAGGTCGGGAGGATCAGACGGCGGCGGGGGCGTTGAGCTGCTCCCAGGCCATGTAGCCGCCCAGCACGTCGGAGACGTCCTCGTAGCCGCGGTGACGCAGCAGGCTGGCGGCGATCGAGGAACGGAGGCCGCCCGCGCAGTGCAGGACCAGCGGCCGGTCGGTGGGGATCTCGTCGAGGCGGCGCGGCAGCTCACCCAGCGAGATGGGCAGGGCGCCCTCGATGGATCCGCTCGCGTCGCGCTCTCCGCAGTTGCGCACGTCGATGACGACCGGGGGCTGCTCCCCCTTCAGGGCATCGCGCAGCTGCGTGGCGGTCAGCCGGCTGGCGGGAACGACCTCGTCGGCCGCGGCGATCAGGGCGTCCTCGGGGCTGCGCAGGTAGCCCGCCACGCGGTCGAAGCCGATCCGGGCGAGCCGGGTGACGGCCTCCTCCTCGCGGTTCTGCGGCGCGATGACCAGCAGCTCCTGGCCGGGCTCGAGTACGGTGCCGACCCACTCGGCGAACCGGCCGTCTTCGGGCACGTTGACCGCGCCGCGCAGGTGTCCGGCGGCGTATTCCTCCATGCTGCGGGCGTCGACCACCACCGCGCCGGCCGCGCGCCGCTCCATGAACTCCTCCGTGGTCAGCGGTCGCGGCGCCGCGGCCTCGTTGTACAGCTCCCGCTCCTTGCGGTTGAGGATCGCGTCGTAGACGAAGTACCCGGGTGCGGAGGGCTGCCCGGCGGTGACGATGGCGATGAACTCGGCCTCGGTCATGGGGGCGCAGGCGTAGTTGGTGGCGCGCTGCGCGCCGATGGTGGACTGCTTCTCGTTCGAGAGGTTCTTGCCGCAGGAGGACCCGGCGCCGTGGGCGGGGAAGACGCGGACCTCGTCCGGCAGGCCCATCAGCTTGTTCTGGACGCTGTCGTAGAGCATGGCGCCGAGCTCGTCGGCGGTCACGCCGATCGAGGCCAGCAGGTCGGGACGGCCCACGTCCCCGATGAACAGGGCGTCGCCGGTCAGGACCCCGTACGGGACGGTGTCGTCGGCGTGCTCGTAGACCAGGACGCTGATGGACTCCGGGGTGTGCCCGGGGGTCTCCATGATCTCGAGGGTGACGTCGCCGAGGGCGACGCGGTCGCCGTCGGTGAACTTCCGGACGGCGTATTCCGTCTCGGCGCGCTGGCCGTAGCCGATCCAGGCTCCGGTGCGGGACGCCATCTCCAGGTGCCCGGCGATGAAGTCGGCGTGGAAGTGGGTGTTGATGACGCCGACGACGGTGTAGCCGCGCGCCTCGGCGTCGGCCAGGTACTCGGAGATGTCCCGGCGGGGGTCGACGACCACGGCCTGGCCGGTGGTCTCGTCGGCGATCATGTACGAGGCCTGGGAGAGGCAGTCCAGGTAGTACTGGGCGAAGAACACGGATACCTCCGTCTGGAAGGGGTCTCTATACCCCTAGGGGTATAGGTGCGGGTGTGCAGGGGGAGGGCTCGGCCGGCCCGGGAGCAGGCACCGCCACGACGGCGCGGCCCGCGCGGGACGCGGGCGCGGGTGGCGCCGGGAGTGACGGGAGTGTCGGCTCCTGCGGGTCGTCTACACCGGCCGCCCCTCGGGCAGGCCGGAAGCCGCGGCGGACGGCGCGGACAGCGGGGAGTGCTGCACACCGTAGAGCTCCACGTCGCGGGTCATACTTTCCTCCAGATACCCCCTGGGGTATTACGCCACCGACGGTAAAGGCTGGTTATCGGGCTTGTCAAATACCCTCCGGGGTATTTACCCGAGGTTTAGAACAGAAGCACCAGCCCTTGGCCGCCGTCGACTCTCACCCGTTGCCCGTCGGTGAGCCGGGTCGTGGCCCGGCCGGTCGCCATGACCGCGGGGATGCCGTATTCGCGCGCCACGATCGCGGCGTGGGACGCCATGCCGCCGGTGTCGACGACGACGGCCGCGGCCCTGCGGAACAGCGGCGTCCAGGCGGGGCTGGTGTAGGGCGCCACCAGGACCTCGCCGCTGCGCAGGCCGCCGAAGCCGGCCTCGTCGTGGACGATCCGCACCGGGCCCTCCGCGACGCCCGCGCTGCCGGGGGTGCCGCGCAGCACGACGCCCGCACCCGCCTCGGCGGGGGTCGCCGCAAGCGGTACGAGCGGTGTACCGGCGAGCCGTGCGCGCGCCGCCTTCCGGCGTGCCGCGTGGGCGCGCAGTTCGGCGCGGAGGGCGGGGGACGGCGGCCAGGTCCCGATGCGTTCGAGCTCGTCCAGACGCAGATGGACGATGTCCTCGGGGCCGTCCAGCGCCTTCGCCCCGGCGAGCCTGCGGGCCGCCTCCCGCAGGGCCTGCCGCATGGTGGGCAGGGGCAGCATGGCCAGGAAGCGGGTGTCGTCGCGCACCTGCTGGAACCACCGGGCCTGGCCCAGCAGTGCCCGCACCGCCGTCCGCAGAACGGGCGGGCCCAGACGCAGCAGGGGGCGGGAGAGCAGTTCCCGCTCGGCCCCGGCGGCCGGGCACGGGCCCTCCCGCGGCGGCGGCCGCGAGGCCAGCGCCGTCAGCAGCGAGAGGACCACGTCGGGCCGCTCGCGCCACGTCGGCTGGGACACGAGGAGCGGGGTGACCGTGTCGCGGTGCCCGTAGCGGTCGAGGAACGCCTCGACATCGGCGAGGAACGACGGAGCCGACGCCCTGAGAACGCCGGGCAGCTCGCCGGCGGGGTGGCGCGCGAAGGCGTCCAGGAGGCCGGGGTCGGCGCGGACGGCGGCGGCCAGGTCCTCCAGGGCGCGGTTCGCCTCGGAGGTCAGGGTGTCCACTCCGGTCAGCAGCGCGCCCAGCAGCCCGCGCCGGCGCAACACGCACAGCAGCGCGAACAGCCCCGCCAGCGCCAGGCCGGTGCGGGGCAGATAGCGCAGCCGCAGCACCAGCACCTGGGCGGCGATGCGCGGCCCTTCCCGCAGCACGGCGAGCAGTTCCGGCCAGGAGCAGCCGCGCAGGTCCCGTTCCCGCAGAGCCCGGGCGCGCTGCCGCGCCGCGTCGAGGAGCGGATCCGACCTCCAGCGGCGGGGGTCGTACCGGGCCGCCGCGCTCACGAGGTGCACCGGTGCCGTCAGCGCGCGCCACGTGGGCCGCGGCATCGGGAACTCCACGCGGGCCACCACGGCGTCCTCGCCGACGAACATCCGGTCCAGGGGCGGCAGCGCGAACCCGGTGACGCGGGCCGGCTTCTCGAACAGGCGCACAAGCGGGCCCACCCACGCGGTGAGGTCGATCGGGTACGGCCGCACCGGCACGACCTCCGCGAGCATCGGGGCCACGAGGCGCTGGACGCGCCCCGGGGTGACGGGCTGCTCCGGCAGCGCGGTCACGGGGCGTGTCTGCAGGAGGTGGACGGTGCCGCCGGCCCAGGCCCACTCGATGTCCTGGGGCCTGCCGAAGTGCCGCTCCACCCTCCTGGCCAGCCGGACGAGCCGCCGCACCGCGGGCGCGGGCAGCCCGGTCGCCGGGCGGTCCCCGGCCACCCGCTCGGTGCCGCCGACGGCGCGCGGGCGGACGAGGACCTCGCCGCCTCCCGCGCTGTGGGCGACCACACGCGCCCGCCGCCGGGTGTCGACCACGATGTGCTCGGGGGTCACCAGTCCCGCGACGACGGCCTCGCCGAGCCCCGGACTCGCGTCGATGACCACCGTGTGCCGGTCGCCGGTCACGGGGTCGCAGGTGAAGGCGACCCCCGCGAACTCGGCGGGCACCATGCGCTGCACGACGACGGCGATCCCGGCCCGGCGGTGGTCGATGCCGTGGCCGGCGCGGTAGTCGATGGCGCGGTCGGTCCACAGGGAGGCCCAGCAGCGGCGGACCGCGTCGAGCAGGTCCCGCTCACCGACGACATGGAGGAACGTGTCCTGCTGGCCGGCGGACGCCGCCCGCGGCAGATCCTCCGTGGTGGCGCTCGACCGTACGGCGACCGCGCCGCCGCCCAGTTCCCGGTACGCGGCGTACACCGCCGCACGCACCGCCCCGGGGACCTCGGCGTTGCGCACGGCCGCACGGACGGCCGCGCCGTCGGCCGTGCCGCGGCCGTGCCGGCCTGTGTCCGGGGGCCGGCAGGCCGCGGTCGTCACCACGAATCCGGGCGGCACCGGGAACCCGGCGCGGATCAGTTCGCCCAGGTTCGCGGCCTTGCCGCCCGCGAGCTCCACGTCCGCGCGGGTCACCCGGTCCAGCGGGACCACGTAGTCGGTGGCGGTCATCGTCTCGCCCTCACCTCGTGCCGGGCCGGGGCGGCTCGCGGCGTCCCACTCCAGGATCGCCCGGGGCGGCGCGGGGTGCCGGGTGACCACCCCCGGTGCGCGGGCCTCGGCCGACCCGCTCCCGGTGCGCGGGCCTCGGTCGACCGCTCCCGGTGCGCGCGGGGTCAGGTGTCCGTGCCGGGCGTGGTGAGGGAGGCGAGGGCCGCGTCGAGGCGCCGGGTGGCCTCCTCGGCGACCGGGCGGATGGCGTCGAGTTCCGTGAGGGCGACCATCGTGCCCGGGTCCAGGGCCTGGACCACCGTGCGGTCTCCGTCGGCGCGGACGACGACGTTGCACGGCAGGAGCAGACCGATGGTGCGGTCGGCCTGCAGGGCGCGGTGGGCGAGCGGCGGGTTGCAGGCGCCGAGGATGACGTAGTCCTCCATGTCGAGGTCGAGCTTGGCCTTCAGGGTGGCTGTGACGTTGATCTCGGTGAGGATGCCGAAGCCGTGCTCCGCAAGGGCTTCGCGGACCCGGCTCACGGTGGTGGCGAAATCGGTGTTCAGGCGCACTGTGCGGTCGTAGCGCATGAGGGCTGCCCCTTTCCGGAAACAGATCGTGTCAGGTGGGAGCGGGTGTTCCAGGTCACTCGAGGTACTCGGGAGTTGGCCGGGATTTAACCATGGCTGGAATACCCCAAGGGGTACTCATGTTAGTGTCAATTACATACCCCCGGGGGTAATTTCCGTATGAAAGGAAGTGTCACAGCGTGTTCTTCGTGGACACCGTAGAGGTGGCGGGGCTCGGCAACCGCAGCTACCTGGCCGGTGGCGACAGGACTGCGGTGGCGGTCGATCCACCACGCGACGTCGACCGGATGATCGCGGCGGCGGCCCGGCGCGGGGTACGCATCTCGCACGTCGTCGAGACCCACATCCACAACGACTATGTCACCGGAGGTCTGGAGCTGGCCCGTCTCACCGGCGCCGCCTACCTCGTGCCTGCCGGGGCCCGGGTGGACTTCGAGCGCATACCGGTGCGCGACGGGGAGACCACGGTCGTCGACGCCGAGGCGGGCGTGTCCCTGCGGGCGATCGCGACCCCCGGCCACACGCCGCACCACACCTCCTACGTGCTCCAGGACGGCGGGGCGGCGGTCGCCGTGTTCACCGGCGGCTCGCTGCTGATCGGCACGGTCGGCCGGCCGGATCTGGTCGAACCCCGGCTGACCGAGGACCTCGCCCGGGCCCAGCACGCCTCCGCCCACCGGCTGGCCGCCGAGCTGCCCGACGCGACGGCGGTGCTGCCCACCCACGGCTTCGGCAGCTTCTGCTCCTCCAGCCAGGCCGAGGGCACGGACACGACCATCGGCAGGGAGAAGACGGCCAACGAGGCGCTCACGCAGGACGTGGACAGCTTTGTCGCCGGCCTCCTGGCCGGCCTGGACGACATCCCCGCCTACTACACGCACATGGGCCCGGTGAACGCGGCCGGCCCCGCAGCGGTCGACCTGACCCCGCCCGCGGTGGCCGACGCCGAGGAGATCGCCGCCCGGCTCGCGGCGGGGGAGTGGGTGGTGGACCTGCGCAACCGGGTCGCGTTCGCGGCCGGGCATGTGGCGGGTTCGTTCAACTTCGAGGCCGAGGGACAGCTGGCCACGTACCTGGCCTGGCTGATCCCGTGGGGCAAGCCGGTGACCCTGCTGGCGGAGTCCGCCGAGCAACTGGGCGCCGCCCAGCGGGAGCTGGTGCGCGTCGGTATCGAGCGTCCGGCGGCCGCGGCCACCGGCGAGCCGTCCGCCTGGGTGCGCGAGGGGGAGACGCCGGCCTCCTTCCCGCGGGCCACGTTCGCCGACCTGGCGGGCCGGCGCCGCGGCGAGGGCGTCGTCGTGCTGGATGTGCGGCGCGACTCCGAGCGGGCCGACGGCTTCGTCGAGGGCTCGGTCCACATCCCGATCCACACCCTGCACCGCCGGCTCGACGAGGTGCCGGAGGGCGAGGTCTGGGTGCACTGCGCGGGCGGCATGCGTGCCGCCATCGCCGCGTCCCTGCTGGACGCGGCCGGCCGCAGCGTCGTCGCCGTCGACGACGCCTATGACAACGCCGAGAAGGCCGGACTCACCGTCCGGAACGACTGATCGGGCATCGGCACGACGCCGACTCGCCCGAAGGGAGAAGCAACACCCATGAACGTGTTCCACCCCGGTCCCGACCGGGTCACCATAGCCGAGGCCGTCGAACGCACCGGTCCCGACACCGCCGGCCGGGCCGTGTTGCTGGACGTGCGGGAAGCGCTCGAGTGGCAGATGGGCCATGCCCCGTGGGCGGTCCACGCGCCCTTGTCGGGACTGGCCGGGGGCTCGCCGCTGCCGCCCGAGGCGCAGGGGCGGCCGCTGGTGGTGATCTGCCGTTCGGGCGGCCGTTCCCAGAAGGCCGCCGAGCTGCTGGAGGAGCGGGGCGCCCAGGTGGTGGACGTGATCGGGGGAATGCAGGAGTGGTCGCAGGCCGGGCTGCGGGTCGTGGATGAGCGGGGCGAGGACGGCACGGTCGCGTGAGTGCTGTGATCCTCGCTCTGACAGCCGGGGCCGTCATCGGCCTGGCTCTCGGGGCGCTCGGGGGCGGCGGCAGTGTGCTCGCCGTCCCCGCCCTGATCTATCTGCTCGGATTCAGCCCGGTCGCGGCGACCACCGGGAGTCTCGTCATCGTGACCATCACCTCGGTCACCGCCCTGTCGGCGCATGCCCGTGACGGTCATGTGCGCTGGCGCACAGGGCTCCTGTTCGCGGCGGCGGGCATCGGCCCGGCGATGCTGGGCAGCGTGGTCGCCGCGCGGCTGCCGGCGGCGGCGCTGACGGCGGCCTTCGCGGTGGTCGCGGCGGGCGCCGCTCTTCGGATGCTGCGCGTGCGGCAGGGGCCGGAGACCGCCGGGCCGGTGCGGCCGGGCCGTGCGGCGGCGGCCGGTGCGGGGCTCGGCGCCGTCACCGGCATCCTCGGCGTGGGCGGCGGGTTCCTCGCCGTGCCGGCGCTGGTGGGCGTCCTCGGCATGCGGATGCGGGTGGCGGTGGGCACGAGTCTACTGGTGATCAGCGTGAACTCGGTGGCCGCGCTCACCACCCGGGTCGGCACGGTCGAGCGGCTGGACTGGGCGATCATCGGCCCGTTCATCGCGGCCGCGATCCTCGGCGCCTGGGACGGCAAACGGCTGGCCGCCAAGGTGTCCGGGCCCACGCTGCAGCGCATCTTCGCCGTGGTGCTGCTGGCGGTCGCCGCGTTCATGCTGATCGACTCGGTGCTGTGACGCACCCCGGTCCGCCCGGCGACGGCCGCCGGCGGGCGCGGTCACGCCAGCGACAAGAACAGCTTCTCCAGACGGGCGCGCAGCTCGTCGACGGTCTCGCCGTCACCGCGGCCGGATTCCATGCCGGTGACGCACTGCTGCAGACCGGTGGCGATGATCGCGAAGCCGGCCCGGTCCAGGGCGCGGGAGGCGGCGGCCAGCTGCATGACGACGTCCTCGCAGTCGCGGCCCTCCTCGATCATGCGGATCACGCCGGAGATCTGGCCCTGCGCGCGGCGCAGCCGGTTCAGCACGGCCTTCAGATCCGTGTCCACCAGGTCCAGCTGCATGACCACTCCTTGAAACGCCCGTTCGGGGAAATACCCATCGGGGTACTGTACGACGTCCCGCATCGGGACAGCATCGACGATAAGGACACAAGGGGATTACTTCTGCCATGACCGCTCCTGTCCCTGTGACCCTCGCCGCCGGCCAGGCACGCACCCGG
This sequence comes from Streptomyces sp. PSU-S4-23, assembly GCF_055632315.1. Lineage (NCBI taxonomy): Bacteria > Bacillati > Actinomycetota > Actinomycetes > Kitasatosporales > Streptomycetaceae > Streptomyces > Streptomyces sp. PSU-S4-23. The sequence goes on from NZ_JBVMUU010000002.1 coordinate 6,642,011, forward strand.
CTGCACGAGCTGACCGTCATCGACGTGCGCACGCCCGGCGAGTACGCCTCCGGCCACCTGCCCGGCGCCCTCAACATCCCGCTGGACGCCGTCGAACGCGCGCTGCCCGACATCCGGGACGCCGCCGAGCGCGGCGACGTGCTGGTGGTGTGCGCCTCCGGCGCCCGCTCCGAGAACGCCTGCAGGCTTCTGGCCGAGCACGGGATCCCCACCGCCGCGCTCGCCGGCGGTACCGGCGCCTGGGCCGCCGAGGGCCACGACCTCCACCAGCCGGCCGCCCACGGCGATCGCGCCACCTGGAACATGGAACGCCAGGTCCGCTTCACCGCCGGCGCGGTCGTCCTCCTCGGCCTGGCCCTCGGACTGCTGATCCACCCCGCCTTCCTGCTGCTCTCGGCCGGCATCGCCGGCGGACTGGTGTTCTCCGCCCTCACCAACACCTGCGGCATGGCGGTCATGCTGGCCAAGCTGCCCCACAACCGCCCCCGCGCGGCCGACCTCGAGGCTGTCCTCGCGCAACTCCGCAGCCGCTGACCCCGCCTGCCGCCCGGGGCCGGGGGACGCGCGTCCCCCGGCCCCGGGCGGCTCAGCCATCCGTGCGCCGCCCCCTCACACGACGTCGCCCTCCAGCAGCCGGGCCAGGGTGGCGCGGCCCCGGGCGACGACCTCCTCGTCGCCGTGCGGCACGCCCCAGGAGACGGCGCTCGCCGCGTCCACCGCGCACAGACAGCGCAGCGCCGCCTCCTCGGAGGCCGTCAGCCGGCGCCCGAAACCCTCGAAGAAGGCGGTCCTCAGCCCCGGGTCCTCGGCCCAGGGCCCGCAGACGAGCCGGACGACGTCGAAGACCGCGGCGTGCGGCCGGGCCCGTTCCAGGTCGACCACGGCGAGCGCGCCGGGCCCGGTGTCGTACAGCCAGTTGCGTTCCTGGAAGTCGCCGTGGACGTAACCGGCCGGCAACGGGCCGAGCAGCGCCAGCGCGGCCGCATGCCGGCGTACGGTGTCCCGCTCCCGCGCCCCGATCAGGTTCCCGGCGCGCTCCAGGTGGACCTCGGCGTTGCGGGCGGCGCGCTCGACCTCGCCCGCCGCCTCCGCATGGTCCCGGGCGGTCAGGTCACGGGCGTCGCCGTGGAACCGGCGCAGCCATGAACCCGCCCTGCGGTGCAGGGCCCGCCGCTGGGCCGGAGCGAGCGCGAGGGCCGGTACGGCGCGGCCGGGGACCGCGGTCAGCAGCAGGGCCCGGTGCCGTGCGTCGGTCTCCACCAACCGCGGCACCGTGCCCCGTTCCAGGGAGGGGGCCGCTTCGCGGTAGGCGCGGGTCTCCCGGGCGTAGAACTTCGGTGTCGGCGCCACCTTGAGGAAGGTGCGGCCGTTGGCGGACGTCAGCTCCCAGACGCGGGACTCGGGGCGGGGGTGGGACACGTCCCGCACGGACCGGACGGGCCCGACGACGTCCTCGGCCCACTCCGCCAGGGCGGGCGGGATCGGGGTGTGCGGGGTCATGCGCCCCACCTCGGTGCCGGGCGTGATGTGGACGGACGGCCGCCGAGGCGGGTACCACCACGGCCCGTCTCGGTGCGGGCCCCGGCGTCAACCGCGTGCCCGGCGGCGGCGGGCCGTACGGGCCGGTTCTCGAACAGGGGGCGAAGGACGGCAGGGGCGGGGACGGGGTTCATGATTCCTCCAGGGTTCACGCCGATGCGGACAAGCGACCGAACAACCGCCCTGATCATGGACTCGTAACGGGTGCGCGGGAGCTAATTCTCGGACAAAGATTCGGGATGCCCGTGTCCGGCCGGTCGTTCCCGGTGAAACGGCGCGAGCCCCTGCGTTCGATTCCCCCGTGTGGTGACCGGTGACCCGGCCGGGGGGTTGCGCGCACCCTGGTTGACGGGTCGTCAGCTGCTGCCGGTGGCCGGTGGCCGGTGGCCGGTGGCCGGTGGCCGGTGGCCGGTGGCCGGTGGCCGGTGACTGGTGCGGGTGCCGGCGGCTGGTGTCCGTGCCGGCGACCGGTGGCGCCGGCCGGTGGTCCGGCTCGCCGGCTCACACCGGTACGTGCTCCAGCAGGCGCAGCAGATCCCCCGTCGCGTCCAGGGCCCCCAGCGCGGGCAGCGCGCCGAGCGCGAGCGTCGTCGCCGCGAGCGGCCACAGGGACGGGGGCGGGCCGGCCTGGAGGGCGGCGACGCGGCGGGTGACCGCGTGCCGGGCGAAGCCCAGCGCGCACGGCGGCGGGCGGCGCCCGGCGGTCAGGGCGGCGCGGGCGAGGGCGCGGGCCGTGGTGGTGCGGTCGCCGACCGCGTCGGCCGCCTGTTCGTCCGCCCAGCGCTCCACGAGGAAGGCCACCGTGGCGCGGAGGGGTGCGAGCAGCGGATCGGCCGCGGCGGCGAGCGCGACGGCCCTCGACATCAGCGCGTGCCGGTGCGCGAGATGGGCCCGCTCATGGGCCAGCAGCACCCGGCGCTCCGCCGGTTCGAGGGCGCGCAGCATCCCCGAGGTGACCAGGATCCGGCCCGGCGCGCCGCCGTCGCCGGGGATGGCGAAGGCCTGCGGCACGGGCGAGGCGGCGACGACCAGCTCCGTGTCCGCCGGATGCCCGGCGCATAGGGCCCGCAGCGCGCGGCGCATGACGCGTTCGGCCCGTGCGGTGCGGTACACGCGCACGGCGACGAGGACCAGGGCCGGCACGGCGGCGAGGGCGATCGCCTCCGGGACCGGGTCGGGCAGCCGGCGGCCGTCGTCGTGGGCGTCGGCCACGACCTGTGGCGCCTGATTGACCAGGGTGGCCGCGAGCAGGACGAGGGACCAGGTGGTGGCCGCCGCGGTGAAGACGGCGGACGCGGTCAGCACCCGGGCCGCGAGCGCGGGCGCCACCCGCCGGGCGACGAGCGGGCTGATCGCGGCCAGCAGGAGCGAGAGCAGGATCGGGAGGTAGACGTCGAACCTCATGCGCCGGCCCCGCCGGGAACCCGCGGCCTGTCCGTGGCCCCGCCGAGGAGGTCGCGCAGGGCCTGCTCCTCCTCGGGGCGCAGGCCGGACACGAACTGCTGCAGCGTGGCGATCGGGTCCGGGCCCCGGTCGAGTGCCTTGTGCATGGCCTCGGCGGTCAGTTCGGCCGCGTTCTTCGCGGGCCGGTACGCGCCGCGCCGCCCGTCCACGTCACGCAGCACAAGTCCCTTGTCGTAAAGGCGTTTGAGGATGGTGTGCACGGTGTTGTAGGCGAGGTCGCCGTCGATCTCCGACTGGACCTCGGCCGGCGTGAGTGCCTGCTCGGTGGCCCACAGCGCGGCGAGCACCTCGCTCTCCAACTCCCCGGCGCTGCGTCGTTCCACCCTGCCCTGCGGGCCTCTGCCAGCCATGCCCGCAACCTTACAGTGCGTAGGGGAGTGGTGACCCCGGCCGCGGAAGACGTCGAACGCCCCCGGGGCGGGCCCTGTTCACCCCTGTGGCGCAGTGCCGTCCGCAAGGTGGCCGGATCGCGCCCGGCTCCGCGCTGCACCCCCGGACCGGCCGCGCTAACTTGTCCGTGTTTTACCGACTTCTTTCCCGGCATCCACCGAAACCCTACGGCGTGTAGGGCGAGATGCCCCTACGCTCTGCAGGGGGTGAAGGGTGGTCATGGCGCACAGCTCGCACACCACGCTCGCGGACGTCCGCCGGCTCGCGGCGCCGTCGGTCGCGGGCCTGTCGTGGCGCGACCGCGGCCAGGCCCTGCTCGCCCTCGTCGCGGGCGCCTTCACGCTGGCCCAACTCGTCCTCGTGGGACCGGGTCTGGGACTCGGCTGGGACGAGACGGTATACGTGAGCCAGATCAGCGCCCACGCCCCCGCGGCGTACTTCAGCGCGCCGCGCGCCCGCGGCATATCCCTGCTGGTCGCCCCGGTCACCTCGTGGTCCTCCTCCACGGGGCTGCTGCGTGTGTATCTGGCGGTGCTGTCCGGGGCCGCCCTGTTCCTCGCCCTGCGCTCCTGGCGGGGTGTGTTCCCGGCCCGTGTACTCGCCCTCGGCGGCGCGCTGTTCGCGACCCTGTGGGTGACCCTGTTCTACGGTCCGCAGGCCATGCCCAACTACTGGATCGCGATCGGTGCCCTGGCCGGCACCGGCTGCTTCCTGCGGGCCCACGCGGACGGCACGGACCGGGCGGCCGTGTGGGGACTCGCGGTGAGTGCCGCGCTGATGATGTGGATGCGGCCCACCGACGCCGTCTGGGCGTCGGCTCCGCTGCTGATCCTGCTGCTCCTCGTCCGCCGGTGGCGGCGCCTGCCGCTGCTGCTGGCGCTGGTGGGCGGGCTGGCCGCGGGCGCCGCCGAGTGGATCGCCGAGGCGTACGCCGGCTACGGGGGGCTCTGGCAGCGCCTGTCCGACGGCTCCCGGATCCAGGGCGGACTCGGCTGGAACATCGCCGTCGTCGACCAGGTGCGCAGCCTCGGCGGGCGCGCCCTGTGCCGCCCGTGCACCGGCGACCTGCCCAACCCGGCGCTGACCGCCTGGTGGTTCGTGCTGCCCGTGCTCGCCGCGCTCTCGGCGGCCGTCGCGCTGCGGTCCGGGCGCCCCGCCCGCACCCTGCTGCCGCTGGCCTGCGCGGCGACGGCGGCCATTCCGTACCTCTTCATGATCGGGTACGCCGCGCCCCGCTTCCTGCTTCCCGCCTACGCCCTGCTCGCCATCCCCGTCGCCGATGTGCTCCTCGACGTGGTGACGGCGCCGGACGGCCGGTGGCGGCCGGTCACCGCGACCCTGGTGGCGATCGGGCTCGCCGGGCATCTGGCGGCGCAGTACGCGGTGCTGCACGGCACCGTGGACCGCTCGGCAGCCGACCGGCGGGCCTGGTCCCGGACGGCGGCCGAACTGCACCGGCTCGGGGTCCGGCCGCCCTGTCTGCTGACCGGGAACGAGGCACTGCCGATCGCCTTCTACACCGGCTGCTCCTCCGCCGCGACCAGCGGAAGCAACGCCAACACCACCGCCGCCGGCATCGTGCGCACCGCACGGCTCAAGCCCACCGCCTACCTCGGCACCCCCACCGGCCGCCCTCCGTCGTACGCGCGTGACTGGCCTGTCCACTCCTTCGAGGGCATCCGCATCCGCGTGGCCCCGGCGGCGGGGGGCGGGCGCCGATGACCCCTTCCCCGGGCACGGACGCGGCACCCGCCGTGCCGGTGCCGACCGCCACCGCCGCCCCTCGGGTGCGCACACGGGCCCCCTGGCACGTCGCCGTCACCCTTGCCGTGTTCGCCTGCGCCGTGTTCCTCGCCGGGCACCACTGGCCCGTGATCGAGGCCGGCGCCGAGCGGCTGGCGGGCGCCGACCCGGGCTGGCTGCTGCTGGGCGCGACCGCCACGGTGGCGACGTGGGCGTGTTCGGCGCTCGCCCAGCAGGGCGCGGTGACCGAGGCACTGCCCGCGGGGCGGCTGCTGGCCGTGCAGTTCGCGGCGTCCGCGGCCAACCATGTGCTGCCCGCGGGACTCGGCGCGGGCGCCGTCAATCTGCGCTTCCTGACCCGCAGCGGACTGTCCGTGCCCCGCTCGGCGGCCGCGCTCGCGGTCAAGGCCGCCGCAGGGGCCGCGACCCGCGGCGCGCTGATCGCCCTCCTCGCGCTCGCCGATCCCGGGCTGCTGCGCCGCCCGGGGCTTTCGACGGTCACGGTGGCCGCCGCCCTCCTGGCGGTGGTCGCCCTCGTGGTGCTGCTGCCCGGGCCGCTGCGCCGCGCCTCCCGGGCGGTGCTCACGGACGTACGCGCGGTGCACCGGCTTCCCGGCCGGGCCGCCGCCCTGTGGGGCGGCTCGCTGGCCTTCGCCTCGCTGCACGCGCTGGTGGTGGTCGCCGTCACCCGGGCCCTCGGGCTGGCGCTCCCGCCCGACCGGGTGGCGCTGGCCTACCTCGCGGCCTCCAGCGCGGCCGTCCTGCTGCCGACCCCCGGCGGTATCGGCTCCCTGGACGCCGCGCTCGCCCTCGCGCTCACGCTCGTCGGAGCCACGGGCAGCGCGGCCGCCTCGGCGGTCATCGGTTACCGGCTGCTGACGGTGTGGCTGCCGCTGGTCCCCGGACTGGTGGTACTGGGCGTGCTCCTACGGCGCAAGGAGCTGTGAGCGACGGCGTCCGTCATCCGCGGGCGCCGTCCTTCGCGGCCCGGCGGGAGCGCATGATCTCCAGGGCGATCGGGATCAGCGAGACCAGGACGATCGCCGCGATCAGCGGCAGCAGATACCGGTCGACGTTCGGCACCGAGGAGCCCAGCGCGTACCCGGCGAGGGTGAGCCCGACGCTCCACAGCAGGCCGCCGGTCACCTGCCAGACGGTGAAGGTCCGCGCGGGCACGTGCAGGGCGCCGGCCATCGGATTGAGCACCGTCCGCACCACGGGCACGAAGCGGGCCAGCACGATCGCCTTCGCGTGTCCGTACCGCTCAAGGAGCTCCTCGGCGCGCCTCGCGCCCTCGTGCAGCCGGGCGGAGCGGCTGCGGGCGAGCAGCGCGCCGCCCGCTCTGCGCCCGAGCAGATAGCCGCACTGGGACCCGGCGAGCGCGCCGGCCGCCGCGGCGACCAGCAGCAGCGGCAGCGACAGCTTCACGGCGTGCCGGTCGGAGCCGGTGCACAGCAGGCCCGCCGTGAACAGCAGGGAGTCGCCGGGCAGGAAGAAGCCGACGAGCAGGCCCGTCTCGGCGAACATCACGACGCCCACGCCCAGCACGCCGAAGGCCGCGAGCAGGGACTGGGCGTCCAGCACGTTCACCGCGAGCTGCGATGCGGGTGAGAGGGGTGTGACCATCGTCGCGCGCCCTTCCGTACGGGAGGCCGGGCGCGGCACGGTGCCACCCGGCGGCTGACTACAGTCATGTAGACCGTCTGTCGAACTGTAGACGACGTCGGCGCCGTGGACGTTCCCCGATCACCGTGACGAGTGAACCGGCCACCACCGGACCCTACTGCCCGGCGCCGCGGACAGCGGTCACCGGCGGCGTGCCCGTGCCGTGCCCGCGTCAGGCCGGGTACGCGTGCGTCTGGACCGCCTTGACGGCGGCCCAGAACGGTGCGCCCGGAGTGAGGCCGAGTTCGGCCGCGGCGACCGTCGTCAGGTCGGCGGCGAGCGGCAGTTCGCCGGTGAGCTCCGCGCGGATCTGGTCGCCGTGGGTCTCGAACCCCGTCACCTCGCACCGCCACACGTTGCGCGCGCTGGAACCGCTCGGCCGGTCCCGGTACAGGGTCACGGCGCACGGCGGGAACGCCACGAAGACGGGCCCGGACAGATCCTCCGTGGTCGTGATCGCGGGCCCCGCGTCGAGCCGCACCGTGTGCCCGTCGGCCGTTCCCCGGTACAGGTTGAGCCCCACGAGCTGGGCGATGTAGTCCGTCCGGGGACGGCGGGCGATGTCCCGGGGCCTGCCCTCCTGGACCACCCGGCCGTCCTCGACGACCACCAGCCGGTCGGCGAGGACCATCGCGTCCAGCGGGTCGTGGGTGACGAGCACGGCCACCGCCTCGAACCCGGCCAGATGGCGGCGCAGCGTGGCCCGCACCTCCAGCCGGGTGCGGGCGTCGAGCGCGGCGAGCGGCTCGTCCAGGAGCAGCAGCCGGGGCCGGACGGCGAGCGCGCGGGCGAGCGCGACACGCTGGGCCTGGCCGCCCGACAGCCGCCGCGGCTTGACGCCGGCGAGGTCGGCGAGTCCCATGCGCTCCAGCCACGTGGCGGCGATCTCCCGCGCCCGGGCCCTGGAGGCGCCCTGGCAGCGCGGGCCGAAGGCCACATTGTCGAGAGCGGTCAGATGCGGGAAGAGCAGATAGTCCTGGAAGACGACGCCGACGGGACGGGACTCGGGCGGCGTACGGTCCAACGCGACGCCGTCGAGCCGCAGATGGCCGCCGGAGAGCGGGACCAGTCCGGCCAGCGCGCGCAGGGCCGTGGTCTTCCCGGCCCCGTTGGGCCCGAGCAGCGCGACGACGTCTCCGGGCGCGGCGGCCAGCGCCAGGTCGAGTCCGAAGGAACCCCGCTCGACGACGATCCGCGCGTCGAGGCCCTCGCCGTGTGTCTCGCCGGCCACCGGGCCGGCGGTCGTGTCGTCGATGTCGGTCATCGTGGCCTCCGTGGCCTCTGCGGCCTCCCCGGCGCGTCGGCGGGCCGGCAGATCCGGGCGGCGGCCGGTCATGACGCCCTCATCCAGCGGTCCCGCAGCCCCGCGAGCACCGCGATGGACACGGCCAGCAGCACCAGGCTCAGGGCGACCGCCGCCGCCGGGTCGTTCTGCAGCGCCAGGTAGACGGCCAGCGGCATCGTCTGTGTGCGGCCGGGGAAGTTGCCCGCGAAGGTGATCGTCGCCCCGAACTCGCCGACCGCCCGTGCCCATGCCAGCACGGCACCCGCCCCGATGCCCGGAGCGATCAGCGGCAGCGTGACCCGGCGGAACGCCGTGAAGCGGGAGGCGCCCAGCGTCGTGGCGGCCTCCTCGTAGCGGCGGTCGGCGGCCCGCAGCGTGCCCTCGACGCTGATGACGAGGAACGGCATCGCCACGAACGCCTCCGCCACCACCACCCCGGCCGTGGTGAACGGCAGTGTGATCCCGAACCAGCCGTCCAGCCATTGCCCCACGACCCCGTTGCGCCCGAGCGCCAGCAGCAGCGCCACACCGCCCACCACCGGCGGCAGCACGAGCGGCAGGGTGACCAGGGCCCTTACGACGCTCCGGCCCGGAAACTCCGTGCGGGCCAGCACCCAGGCCAGCGGCACGCCCAGCACCAGGCTCACGGCGGTGGCGGCGGTCGCGCTCACCAGGGACAGCCGCAGCGCCTGCCACACCTCCGCACTGGTCAGCTGGTGCGGCATGCTGTGCCACGGGGCCCGCACGAGCAGGGCGACCAGCGGCAGCAGCAGGAACACCAGGCCGACGAGGGCAGGCAGCAGCAGCGGCAGCGGTGTGCCCGGTCCGCGCACGCGCCCGCGCGGCGGCCCGCCCGCCAGGGTGTCGGGCGCCGTGCCGGTCGCGTGGGGCCGCGTCATGGCCGGAGGAACCCGGCCCCGGTCAGGACCTCGCGGCCCTCGGCGGACTTCACCAGCGCGACGAACGCCTCGGCGGCCGGGGCGTTGGGAGCGTTCCTGAGCAGGGCGATCGGGTAGTCGTTGACCGCCTCGGCGGACTCGGGGAACTCCACGCCCCGCACCCTGCCGCCGGCCGCCTTCACATCTGTCCGGTAGACGACGGCGGCGTCGGCCTCCTTGAGCTCGACCTTGTTCAGGGCGCTCTTGACGTCCTGCTCGTAGGAGACCGGAGTGAGCCTGAGGCGGCTCGCGTCCAGGGTCTTCTGCGTGGCGGCGCCGCACGGCACCGTCTTGTCGCACAGCACGACCTTCAGGCCGGGCCGGGTGAGGTCCTTCAGGGAGGAGATCTTGTCGGGGTTGCCCGGCAGGGTGGCGATCTCCAGCTGGTTGCGCACGAAGGTGGCGGGCGTGCCGGAGACGCCGCCCGCGTCGGTGACGGTCTTCATCGTCTTGGGGCTGGCCGCGGCGAAGACGTCGGCCGGGGCGCCGCCGGTGATGCTCGCGGCGAGGGCGTCGCTGCCGCCGAAGCTGAAGGTCACCTTCGTGCCCGGGTGTTCCTTCTCGAACTTCTTGCCCAGTGTGGTGAAGCTCTCCTTGAGGGAGGCGGCGGCGAAGACGGTGACCGTGCCGGACGGCTTCGACGACGAGGACGCCGAGGAACCGGATGTCTTGCCGGAGCCGGAGCCGGACGAGGCGGAGCAGGCACTCAGGGCCAGCAGCACGGCGGCCGCCGCACCGGTCACCTGCAGGGTCCGGCGACCCCGGCGTACGGAACGGGTCATCTCGGCTCCACTTCCTCTGCTCGTGCGGAAGGAACCCGGCGGACCTTCCGATGTATCGATCACATTGTCGCAGATGCCAGCTGGAATCCTCCTTCAGCCTGGCACGAGCCGGTTGGGGGGTCTGGAAGGGTGTGCACATGCCATCACGCTCCTGATCCACCCGCCCGGATCGCGCCCCGGATCGCGCTCCGGGGCGCGCACGGAGCCGGCGCGCGGCCCGCGGCACACCCGCTGCTGCGTACGGCTCAGGTCCGGTCGATGTGCACGCTCGTCGACTTCACACGGGCCGTGGCCTCCGTCCCGACCTCCAGGCCCAGTTCCTCCACGGCCTCCCGGGTCAGCAGGGACACCAGACGGTGCGGCCCCGCCTGGATCGTGACCTGGGCGGCCACGTCACCGAGCTTGACGGCGGTGACGATGCCGGGGAACGCGTTGCGCGCCGAGGTGTACGAGGGGACCTCCTCGTCGCCGGTGCGGGCCAGCTCGACCGAGAACGCCGCCAGGTCCCTGCCGTCGATGACGCGGCGCCCGCTCTCGTCTCGCCGGGTCGCCACCCGCCCCGCGTCCGCCCACCGCCGCGCGGTGTCGGGGCTCACCCCCAGCAGACGGGCGGCCTGACCGATTGTGTAGGACTGCATGTGCGCCAAGATAGGCGCACGCACCGCCCCGGCCGAAACAGCCCCGGGGTGACCACCGGCGTGCCGGATCCGTGGAAACCGACGTGGCCGCCCTCACCCGCATGGGAAGATCCGGCGGCATGGGTGTGTCCTGGGCGGTGCGGAGCGTACGCGCGGCGGTGTTCGCCGTCGTCTGCGTGCTGCTCGCCGCCGGGGGCCATGCCCTGGCCACCGGCGCCGTTCCACCGGTGTGGGCGGACGCGGCCGCCTTCCTGCCCGTGTTCGCCGCCGCCGTGGCGCTCGCCGGGCGTGAGTGCTCGCTCCGTGCGATCGCCGCCGCGATGCTCACCGTGCAGGGTGCCCTCCACCTCGCCTTCGCGGCGGCCGGGCCGTCGCATGCGCCGATGCGTATGCCGGGCGTCTCCCACGCCATGCACGCGGCCTGCGAGCCGTGTGTGACGGCCTCCCGCGCAGTCGCCGCGCACCTGGCCGCCGCGCTGCTCGCCTCCTGGTGCCTGCGGCGCGGCGAGGCCGCCCTGTGGTCGCTGCTGCGCAAGGCGGTCACCTTCGTTCCGGGTCTGGTCGCCTGGTGGCGGCGTACGGCGCCGCCGCCCGTCCGCGTCAGAGCACCGCGCCCGCACGGCCGCAGGCGCCATCCGCTCAGGCAGGCACTGCCGCGCCATGCCCTGACCAGGCGCGGCCCGCCCCCGGTCGTCCCGTACGCGATCTGAACCCCCCATTGTCGAACACCAGTACGGAGTGTGCCCAGCCATGTCCCCGATGCGTACCACCCTGCGCCGCGCCGGCACCGTCGGCGCCCTCGCCGCCGCCTGCGTCCTCACCGCGGCGGGCGCGGCCTTCGCGCATGTCACCGTTCACCCCGAGAGCTATGCCAAGGGTGCCGCGGACGGCGTGCTGACCTTCCGGGTCCCCAACGAGCAGGACACCGCCGCCACGACCAAGGTCGAGGTCTTCCTGCCCACCGACCACCCGGTCCTGGGGGTGCTGGTCAGCCCGCAGAACGGCTGGACCGCGCAGGTGACCACCACCAAGCTCAAGAAGCCCGTCACCACGGACGACGGCACCATCACCGACGCCGTCTCCCAGATCACCTGGACCGGCGGGCGCATCCGCCACGGTCAGTACCAGGACTTCGACGTCGCCTTCGGCCGGCTCCCCGACGACACCGACCGGTTGACCTTCAAGACGCTGCAGACCTACTCCGACGGCACGGTCGCCCGCTGGATCGAGGAGACACAGGGGTCGGAGGAGCCGGAGAACCCGGCGCCGGTGCTCCGGCTGACCGCCAAGGGCGGCGCGGAGGAGGTCGGTCCGGCGGCGTCCTCCTCCACCGGCACGGAGAGGACGGGGACCTCCACCACCAAGGCCGCCTCGTCCGACGACTCCACGGCCCGCGGCCTCGGCATCGCCGGCCTGGTGGTGGGCGTCCTGGGCCTGGCCGCCGCGGGCTTCGCGATCGTCCGCGGCCGCACCCGCACCTCGGCGTCCGGGGAGAGCGACGACTGACGCGGTGACGGTGTTGTGTGGCCGCCGCGCTCTCTGGGACCCGGCAGACGCAAAGAGCGCGGCGGCTGCGAGAGCCCATCGTCGTCGGGCACTTGTGCCGACGCGGCCGCCGGGCCGCCACCGCCGGGTGGCCGAGCGCACCATGGCCCGGCTCGGTGGCAGCCGCCGCCGCGCCGGCTACGACGACCGCTAATCGGGTTGCCGCCGGCCGGCCCGGTCGGATAGGAAGCCTGCATGCTGAGGGGCGCCAAGGTCGGGCTCAGGGCCCGGCACGAGGACGACATACCGATCCTGCAGGCCGGGCTCTACGACGACGTGGTCAACCACTCGCGGGCCGACGGCCGGCCGTGGCGGCCGATCACGCCCGGCTCGAAGGACTCGCAGTTCGTGGTGGACGACAAGGAGCAGCGGCACGTCCCGTTCTCCGTGGTGGAGCTGGACGGCGGCACGCTGGTCGGCGACGCGATGCTGTGGAACATCGACAACCACAACCGGTCCGCGCACATCGGTGTGGGGCTGCTGCCGTCCTCGCGCGGCAAGGGCTACGGCACCGACGTGGTCGCGGTGCTGTGCCACTACGGTTTCGTCGTGCGCGGCCTGCAGCGGCTGCAGATCGAGACGCTGTCGGACAACGCCGCGATGCTGCGCTCCGCCGAGCGCAACGGCTTCGTCCGCGAGGGCGTACTGCGCTCCTCAGCCTGGGTGATGGGCGAGTTCCTGGACATGGTGCTGCTCGGGCTCCTCGCCCAGGACTGGAAGCCGGACCCCAGGGTCTGAGCCGCCGCCCGACGGGCACGGTGAGCCGGCCGCCGGGCAGCAGATCGATCGACGCGGGCGCGGCCTGCCATCGATCACGGCGACCGGCCGGCACCTGCCACTGCCACGCCCGCGGTCCGGCCGGATCCGGCGGTCAACTCCCGTCGGCGGGGCGGGGAGCCCACCGTTCCTCGACCTTCGCCAGCCGCCAGTAGGCGAGGGCGGCCGCCCACACGACCACGAACAGCCCGACGATGACGAAGCCCACGTTGCCGAGGTCGAGCCCCGCTATCCAGCCGGTGACCGCGTCCCGCAGGTCGAGCTTCTCGTGCAGGACGCCGACCAGTTCGATGGTGCCGATCAGGAAGGCCACCGCGATCGACAGTCCGGTGATCGTGAGGTTGTAGAACACCTTGCGCACCGGGTTGGAGAAGGCCCACTGGTAGGCGAAGTTCATGAACGTGCCGTCGAGGGTGTCGAACAGGCACATCCCGGCGGTGAACAGCAGCGGCAGGCACAGGATCGCGTACCAGGGCAGTCCGGCCGCCGCGCCCGAGCCCGCCATCACCATCAGCGTGACCTCGGTGGCCGTCTCGAAGCCGAGCCCGAACAGGAAGCCCAGCGGGTACATCTGGCCGGGGCGCGAGATCGTCCTGGTGAGGCGGCCGAGCACGCGGTTCATGAACCCCCGTGAGTCCAGGTGCCGTTCGAGCTCCTTCTCGTCGTACGTTCCCGAGCGCATCGACCTGAAGACCCTCAGGATGCCGGTGAGGGCGACCAGGTTGAGGGCGGCGATGAGGTAGAGGAACGTGCCGGCCACCGTGGTCCCCATGAAGCCCAGGACCTGGTGGGTGTGAGAGTTCTCGTTCGTGACCCGGTCGGCGAGCTGGGTGCCGGCCGCGATCATGACGGCCAGCAGGACCACCACGCTGGAGTGGCCGAGCGCGAACCAGAATCCGACGGACACCGGCCGCTTGCCGTCGGCCATCAGTTTCCGGGTGGTGTTGTCGATCGCGGCGATGTGGTCGGCGTCGAAGGCGTGCCGCATGCCCAGGGTGTACGCGGTCACACCGAGCCCGATGCCGAACGCCTTGGAGCCGACGGCGTAGTGCCCCGGCACCACCAGGAGGAACAGGATCCCGAAGGCGACCACGTGCAGGGCCGCGATCAGCGCCAGCAGCGCGGCGGTTCGCAGGGTGTCCTCGCGCCGCCACCGGAAGGACGCAGGGTTGGGCAGGGTCATACGGTCACGCTCCAGCACCTCGTGGATCACTTCGTGAGATGCCGTGGCCGGTCTCCTGGCTGACGGATCACCGCGCCCGTCCCAGCCTTCCCGGCCGCGTACGGCCAGTGGCGCCACCCGCGAACGGGCGGCACGGAACGGGAACTCCCCGATCACAGTGGCGAGGGCCGCTCCGGCCTGAGCCCCTGAGGGCTTTCACCGGTCTTCCCGAACACCACGGCCCGCCCACCTTAGGGCGGACCCCGCAATGCCTGCAAGGTTGCACAGTTGCGCAGATGTCCCGAGGTATCGAAGATCACACAGGGGCTCCTGGGACAATGGTCCGCATGCATCTCGTCCCCGCCGAACGCGCCGGCCGGCGCATCATCGACGGCAACCGGGTCTGCCAGGCCATCGAAGCCATCGGTGAGCCCGGAGCCGTGCGTGCCTGGGCCGACCGCTTCTCCCTGCTCGCCGATCCCGGCCGGCTCGCCCTGCTGCTCGCCCTGCACCGGGCCGGGCCGCTCGCCGTCTCCGATCTCGCCGTGGCGACCGGCATGAACGACCCGGCCGTCTCGCAGGCGCTGCGGCTGCTGCGGACGGCCGAGGTCGTCGCGGGGGAGAAGCAGGGGCGGATCGTCCGCTACCGGGTGACCGACTCGGTGATGCTGGAGCTTCTGGAACAAGTCACGTGACGGGCCGTCACTTCGGGGCCGCGGTCCCGCGCTCCAGAAGGATGTCCTGGCTCGACAGCGTCATCGGCGACGCGGAGAAGGCACGCAGCCGGACGCGGGTGCCCTTCGCGGGCAGGACGAGACGGCCGCCCGGCGCACGGAGCCGGTAGGTGGCCGTGGCGTGTGCGGGCACGGACGACGGACCGCGCAGCACCGTCCAGTAGCGGCTCATGCCCTGCCCGGTGGTCACCATGAAGTGGGGCTGGAGAGCCGCGTCGCCGGTGTTGCGCACACGGACCGTGAGCGTCTCCACGGTGAGGGGTGTGCGGGTCGAGCCGAGCGCCTGCATGCGCAACGGCGGCGAGCCGGTCGCCGCCACCGTGACGGCCACCAGGGACGGCAGCAGCAGGGCGGCGGCCAGCGCCGTCCGGGCCGCCGGGCGGCCCCGCAGCAGCCGCGGCTGCCAGGCGGTGGTGAAGGCGGTGGGCGGCACGGTGACGGCGGCCGCGAGCCACAGCGGCGTCATCAGCAGGTAGTAGCCGTCCTGCGAACGGGTCGCCAGGAAGAACGAGCACCAGGGCAGCACGGTCGCGGCGGGGCCCAGCCGGCGCACGAACAGCGCGAACACCGCCAGCAGGCCCGCCGCCAGCAGCATGCCGGCGCGCGAGTACCACACCAGGCGGTCGCTGCCGTCGGTGAAGTAGAGCGAGATGTCGACCAGACCCTGGCCGTGGATCACGGCGCCCTGGGTGATCGGCAGGGCGATGCCCCCGGCCCAGCCGCGCGGTTCGGTCACGATGAAGTAGGCGTTGATCAGCAGCCAGGTGCCGGCGGCCGTGCCGGCGATCCGCGCCACGGCGAGGGCGGCCCCGCGCCCGCCCAGTTCGCCGCGGCGCAGTGCGTAGACCCCGGCGAGCAGGAACGGCGCCAGGAACCACGGCAGTTGCTGGCTCGCGCAGGCCGCCCCCAGACAGGCGGCCCGTGCCCAGTCGGCCGGACCGCCCTCGCCCATGCGGGTCCAGCGCACCACCACGGGGATGAGGAAGGCCAGCGCAACCACCGCCGGGTAGCCGAGCCGGGCGTACGTCGGGACCATGCCGAAGCCCAGGCACACCATGGTGGCCGCCGAACGCCACGGTGCCGGCAGCATCCTCCGCAGGACGACCGCGCCCAGCACGATCGCGCTGGTGGTGACCAGGGTCTCCGGCAGCGCGCCGTGGCCGGCCCACAGCAGTGGCGCGGTCAGCAGCAGGGTCAGCGGCGGGTAGCCGTACGTGAAGTCGTAACCGCCGTGCACCGTCGCCGTGTACGCGACGCCGTGACCGAACAGCCAGGGCCACGGCTGCCCGTACACCGGCCGGCCGTGCAGCAGTTCGCGGGCGGCCTGTGTGGTGAGGACGGACTCGTCGCTGAACCCGTGCTTCACGGAGAGCGCGCAGTAGGCGAGCGTGACTGCTGTGACCAGGACCGTCAGGTCGAGGCGCGCCAGTGCACGGGTGCTCCGCACGACCAGCGTCAGCACACCGGTGGCCAGGATCGACGCGTAGCACACCGAGATGACCGCGGCGACCGCCAGGTGGTGACTGGCGGCGGAGGACCACACCGCGCGGGTGCCGATGAACAGGCTGATGTCCGCGAGCAGCGTCAGGACGCGATGCCACTGAGCGGGAGTCTCCTCCGGCGCGTCCGGGCCGTCCGGCCCGTCCGGCGCGGTCATGGGCGGGCGCGTCCACCGGCCCTTCGCCGGCGGCCTCACTTCTGCCAAGTGCACGACAGGGAACGTAAGCGGACATGATGAACATCAAGCCGATGAAGGTGAAGAGTCCGGTGTGAGGGCGGTAAGAGGCATCTGTCCTCGGTGCGCGGCCGGTGCGGGAGAGGTGGGAGGGTGGGCACACGAGGGCGGCACGCGAGGGCGGCACGCGAGGGGCGCCTTCCGGCCGAAGTGACGGCCGGGACTGTAGCGGTCCGTGTCGCTGTTGGGCCGAACGGGTGACCATGCGTAAGAATTGACCGGTGCAGACGATGAGTGCGAGCCACCCCGGGGAGGGCCGGTGAACAGTCGCGATGTCACCGACGAACAGTGGGAAGGGCTCGCCCAGGTCGTTCCGTTGCGCGGGCGGGACGCCTGGCCGTCGGCGGTCGGCCACCGGTCCGTACCCGAGGCCGAGACCGAGGCGCGACGCCGCTTCGTGGTGCTGCGGGTCAATGTGTTCGCGGATGCCCGCGAGGTCGCCGAGACGCTGATGGCGGGGGTGCCCGTGCTGCTCGACCTCACGGGCGCGGAGACCGAGGTCGCCAAGCGGGTGCTGGACTTCAGCACCGGCGTCGTCTTCGGACTCTCCAGCGGGATGCACCGGGTCGACCGCAACGTGTTCCTGCTGACGCCGCCGGGGACCGAGGTACGCGGGCTGATGGAGGGGGCCGGCGTCCCCGGGGTGTGAGACCGGGTCCGAGGGCGGGCCGGCGGCTCGCTCGATCGTGGGAAGCGCGCGACGGCGGAACGGTTCGCCCCGAGCACGACGGCCTACGGTCCGGACATGACCGTCTCCTTCGCGCCGTCCCCGCCCCGCCCGGCCCGTCTCGCGGATGCGCGGCCGGACCGGCCGTGCGTCACCGAGCTGCGGCTGTCCGCGTTCGCCGGTCACCGGCGGGCCGCCTTCGCCCTGGGACCGCTGACGCTCTTCACGGGACCGAGCGGCTCGGGCAAGTCGCGGGTGCTGCAGGCATACGAGGCGCTGGCGCGGCTCGGAGGCGGGGCGGGGCTGGCCGAGGCGTTCCCGCGTCCGGCGGCCTGCGTTCCCGAGCGGGCACGGCCCGACGCCCAGCGGCGGCGCGGCTTCCGCATCGGCTGCACGGCCGACGGCCCGCAGGGCCCGGTCCGGCTCGACGTCGCCGTCCAGGCCGAGCCCGATCTGCGTGTCGTGGGCGAGCGGTTGACGTCCGGCGGACTGGTCCTGCTGGAGACGGCCCTGCGCGACCCCGGACGGGCGAGCGTGCAGGCGGCCTGGCACACGGCGGGATCCTCCCCGGTGACCCGCGCTCCGCTCCCGGACGACCGCCTCGGCACCGCCCTGCTGCCGCTGCGCGTGGCCGGCCGGACGGACGGCCAGCGCCGGGTGCTGGCCGCGGCCGAGCAGATGGTCGTCGCGCTGCGCTCCGTCTTCGCCTGCGATCCGAGCCCCCGCCGGATGCGTGCCCCCGCCCCGTCGGCCGCGGGCCGGCTGCTGCCGGGCTGCGACAACCTGGCGGCCGTGCTGTGGCGTACGCGCGCGGAGTGCGCCCGGCGGCACGCGCTGCTGGCCTCGGCGGTCGGGGCCGGGTGCGCGGGACGGGTCGTGGATCTGCTCGCGGAGCCGCTCGGTGACGGCACGGTGCGCGCGCTGCTCGACCGCGGGGACGGGCTGCGGACGCCGCTGGAGTCGCTGGGGGACGGCGAACTGCGGTACGCGGCCCTGGCCCTCGTCCTCCTCACCGGCCCCGGCGTGCTGGAGGTCGACCCTGCGGGGGAGGTGCCCGCGGCGCTGCAGACGCTCACGGTGCTGGCGGACGGCCTCGACCGCTGCATGGACCGGCGGCAGGCGCGGGGACTGCTGGAGCTGGCGGCGCGGATGTGCGAGCGCGGCCATATCCGGCTGGTGGGCGCGGTGAGCGAGGCGTCCTGGGCGGCGGGGGTGGAGGGGGTGACGGTGGTAGACCTGAGCCCGTGACAGAAGAACCCCGGCGGCACAACGACCTGGATGTGGCGCGGCTGCAGCGCCGGCTCGCGGAGTTCGCCGCGGCGCGGGACTGGCAGCGCTACCACACCCCGAAGAACCTGGTGGCCGCGCTCAGTGTGGAGGCGTCCGAACTGGTCGAGATCTTCCAGTGGCTGACGCCGGAGGAGTCGGCCCGGGTGATGGAGGACCAGGGCACGGCGCACCGGGTGACCGACGAGGTCGCGGACGTGCTCGCGTATCTGCTCCAACTGTGCGAGGTGCTGGGCATCGACGCGCTGGCGGCGCTGGATGCGAAGATCGACCGCAATGAGGAGAGGTTCCCGGTACCGGGCGCGGACTGAACGACGGCCCCCGAACCCGATCGTCACTCTCCGGAGTTATGGAATGGTCCCCACCTCTCAAGTTGTCCACAGATTTCGGAATAGCTCTGGCTTTTCGTCCCGTGTGCCTTCACTCTGGGTAGTGGACAACGGAGTTCGGGCAGACGTGCACCAGCGCGTCGGACGGAGCGGGGGCAGCGCATGGACGCGGTGCGGCTCATCGTGGCGAGCAGGCGTGCCCTGGCGGGGAGCGAGGACGGGCCGAGGATCATGGCGGAGGCGTGGCAGGCGTACGCCCTGGCGCAGGCGATGGGCAGCCGCCTCGCCGTCTCGGGCCCGCCCGAACTGCGCGGCGAGGCACTGGGGTTGACGGAGCTGGCGGGCCGGGGGTGCGGCGTTCTGGACACGCCGCCCCTCGACGTGGCCGATCTGCGCGCCGCTCAGCTCACGGACCTGGGCGACGCCCGCAGGGCGCTCCTCGACCTCGGCACCCTCCTCGCGGAGCTGGGCATGGCCCTCATCGCCGTCGCGAGCGCGGCGGACGACGAGGGCACCTACTGGCAGTGCATGGAGGCGATCGACGCGGCGGACGAGTCGCGGGACCGGGTCAGAGAGCTGCTGCGCAGGCTGGCGGCGAGGGACGGTGAGATACGGGAACGGCACCGGACGGCGGGGTGAGCCGGGCCGGCCGGCGTTCCGGCGCCCGGTGGCACGGCCGGGCTAAACCGATCCGCAGGCGCCGGGAAGTACCGTCCGCGGGCAAGTGCCCCCCGCGAGAACAGGACATCGCTGATGAACATCGCCAGTCCCCTGGCAGGCAAGCACGTAGTCGTCATAGGCGGAACCTCCGGTATCGGCCTGGCCATCGCCGAGCACGCGATGGCCGCCGGGGCGCGGGTCACCGCGGCCAGCCGCAATCCCGGGCGTGCGGCGGGCACCGTGCCCGCCGGCATGGCGGTCGAGCAGGTCGACATCACCTGCGCGGCGTCGGTCGAGTCTCTGCTGGAGCGTGTCGGTGCCTTCGACCACCTGGCGGTGTCGGCGGGTACGACGGCGCTGGGCACCGTGCGGGAACTGGACTCCGGCGCCGCCCGGGCGTTCATGGACACCAAGTTCTGGGGCGCTTACGAGGGGGTGCGGGCCGCGGCGGACCGCATCGCGAAGGACGGCTCGATCGTCCTGATCGGGGGCATCGCGAGCCGCAAGCACGGCCCCGGCCGGCCGACCATGGCTGCGATCAACGCCGCCCTGGAGGCCTTCGGCAAGGCCAACGCCGTCGACCTGGCCCCGGTGCGGGTCAACGTCATCGCCCCGGGCCTGGTCGAGACCCCCGCCTTCGACGACGTCCCGATGGATGTGCGGCATCGCTTGATGTCCCAGTACATCGCCAGCGTGCCCGTCGCACGTGTCGGGCTGCCCGAGGACATCGCCTGGACCGCGGTGTTCTTAATGACCAACGGCTACGTCACCGGATCCGTGGTCGACGTCGACGGCGGCGTCCAGCTCACCTGAGCTGCGCGGTCGCCGCGGGGCGAGCGGTGCGGGCCCCGCCGCCTGAGGGACGGGGCAGAGGCGGGCTGCGGGTGGCGGGAGGCCGGGGCGGGGCCGCCCCTCGGAGCCGGGCTCGGCGCCGCAGGGCGATCACCGGGTCCGACCTCCGCCCGAGCGTGCAGGATGGAGGCATGGATCTTCGCATCTTCACGGAGCCCCAGCAGGGGGCGACCTACGACACCCTTCTCTCCGTCGCCAAGGCCACCGAAGACCTGGGCTTCGAAGGATTTTTCCGCTCCGACCACTATCTGAAGATGGGTGCCGTGGACGGCCTGCCCGGACCCACCGACGCCTGGATCACCCTCGCCGGCCTCGCCCGTGAGACCAGGCGCATCCGCCTCGGCACGCTGATGACCGCGGCGACCTTCCGCCTCCCCGGGGTTCTGGCCATCCAGGTGGCGCAGGTCGACCAGATGTCCGGCGGCCGCGTCGAACTGGGCCTGGGCGCGGGCTGGTTCGAGGAGGAGCACAAGGCGTACGGCATCCCGTTCCCCAAGGAGAAGTTCGGTCGTCTGGAAGAACAGCTGGAGGTCATCACGGGGCTGTGGGGGACCGAGGCCGGCGCGGCCTTCAGCTTCCACGGCGAGTACTACGACCTGACCGACTCACCGGCCCTGCCCAAGCCCGCCCAGGCCAGGATCCCGGTGCTCATCGGCGGCCATGGCGCGACCCGCACTCCCCGGCTGGCCGCGCGGTACGCCGACGAGTTCAACATGCCGTTCGCGTCGATCGAGGACAGCGAGCGCCAGTTCGGCCGTGTCCGTGCCGCCGCCACCGAGGCCGGACGTGACGCGGACGCGCTGACGTACTCGAACGCGCTGGTGGCCTGCGTCGGCAAGGACGACCAGGAGGTGGCCCGCCGCGCCGCCGTGATCGGGCGCGACGTCGACGAGTTGAAGGCCAACGGACTGGCGGGCTCCCCGGCCGAGGTCGTGGACAAGATCGGCCGGTACGCGGAGATCGGCTCCCGGCGCGTCTACCTCCAGATCCTCGACCTGCACGATCTGGACCACCTGGAACTGATCTCCGCGCAGGTCCAGTCCCAGCTGACCTGACCTGACCTGACCTGACCTGACCTGACCTGACCCGCGCGCCCCCGCGCCCTCCCCCTCCCCCTGCCCATGCCCGGGCCGCGGGTGCGGGCAGGGCGCGGGGCGCACGGCGCCGCGGTCCGGCGCCGCACCCACGACGGTGGCACCGGACCGACCACCGACCCCGAGCGCACCGGATGCTGGGCAGCTGTTCGAAATCCGTTGGTCACCGGTACCCCGGGGCCGGGAGACTCGGGACATGTTCCTGACGATCAGTACCACCGGCACAGCCGAACGCCCGGCGACCGACCTCGGTTTCCTGCTGCACAAGCATCCCGACGCGTCCCAGGCGTTCTCGACCTCCTACGGCACTGCGCACGTCTTCTACCCGGAAGCGGACGCCCAGCGCTGCACGGCGGCGCTGCTGCTGGAGGTCGATGCCGTGGCGCTGGTCCGGCGGGGCAAGGGCAAGGGGCGCGGCGGCGCGCCCGACGCGGCGCTCGCGCAGTACGTCAACGACCGCCCGTACGCGGCCTCCTCACTGCTCGCCGTGGCGCTGAGCAACGTGTTCTCCAGCGCGATCCGGGGCGTGTGCAAGGCCAGGCCCGAGCGCGCCGGGCAGCCGCTGCCGCTGCGCGTGGAGGTGCCCGCACTGCCCGCCCGGGGCGGCCCCGACCTGGTACGACGCCTCTTCGAACCGCTCGGCTGGACGGTCACCGCCGAACCGGTCGCGCTGGACGCCGAGTTCCCCGAGTGGGGTGACTCCCGCTATGTGCGCCTCGCCCTGGAGTCGGACGCGCTGACCCTGGCCGCAGCCCTGCGCCACCTCTACGTCCTGCTGCCCGTCCTCGACGACGCCAAGCACTACTGGGTCTCCTCCGACGAGGTCGACAAGCTGCTGAGGGCCGGTGAGGGATGGCTGCCCGACCACCCGGAGCAGAAACTGATCACCACCCGCTATCTCTCGCGCCGCTGGTCGCTGACCCGGCAGGCGATGGAGCGCCTGGAGCTGGTCCGGCTCGCGGAGGCGGACGACAGCGAGGTCGAGGAGATCGACAACGCGGTCGGGGCGGAGACCGAGACGGAGGAGAGGCCGGCGCCGCTCGCCGTGCAGCGCAGGGACGCGATCACCGCGGCGCTCCGGGAGTCCGGTGCCGCCCGCGTCCTGGACCTCGGCTGCGGCCAGGGCCAGTTGGTGCGGGAACTGCTCAAGGACCCGCGGTTCACGGAGATCGTCGGCGTCGACGTGTCGATGCGGGCGCTCACCATCGCCTCCCGGCGGCTGAAGCTGGACCGCATGGGGGAGCGGCAGGCGTCGCGCGTGAAGCTGCTCCAGGGCTCGCTCGCGTACACCGACGGCCGGCTGAAGGGGTACGACGCCGCCGTGCTGAGCGAGGTCGTCGAGCACGTCGACCCACCCCGGCTGTCCGCCCTGGAGTACGCGGTGTTCGGCTCGGCGCGGCCCCGCACGGTGCTCGTGACGACCCCGAACGTCGAGTACAACGTCCGCTGGGAGAGCCTTCCGGCCGGGCACGCCCGCCACGGCGACCACCGCTTCGAGTGGACGCGGGAGGAGTTCCGGGCCTGGGCGGGCGCGGTGGCCGGGCGGCACGGGTACGGCGTGGAGTTCCTGCCCGTGGGCCCCGACGACCCCGAGGTGGGGCCGCCCACGCAGATGGCCGTCTTCGCCCTGGGCACGACCACCACGACGACCGCCATGCCGACCGCCATGCCGACCGCGAAGGAGGAGAACGCCGCATGACCGAGGCACCCACCCGCGCATCCGCCCCGGCCCGCGCCGAGGGGCGCACCCTGCCCGTGACGGACCTCTCCCTCGTGGTCCTGATCGGCGCGTCGGGATCGGGCAAGTCGACCTTCGCCCGCAGGCACTTCAAGCCCACCGAGGTCATCTCGTCGGACTTCTGCCGCGGCCTGGTGGCCGACGACGAGAACGACCAGAGCGCCAGCCGCGACGCCTTCGACGTGCTGCACTACATCGCGGGCAAGCGCCTCGCGGCGGGCCGCCGCACCGTCGTCGACGCGACCAGTGTGCAGCAGGACAGCCGCCGCCAGCTGATCGACCTGGCCAAGCGGTACGACGTGCTGCCCATAGCCATCGTGCTCGACGTACCGGAGGAGGTGTGCGCCGAGCGCAACGCCGCCCGCAGCGACCGGGCCGGCATGCCGCGCCGCGTCATCGGGCGCCACATCCGCGAACTGCGCCGCTCGCTGCGGCACCTGGAGCGGGAGGGCTTCCGCAAGGTGCACGTCCTGCGGGGCGTGGAGGAGGCCGAGAAGGCGGCGGTCGTCACGGAGAAGCGCTTCAACGACCTGACCCATCTCACCGGCCCCTTCGACATCATCGGCGACGTCCACGGCTGCTCCTCGGAACTGGAGGCGCTGCTGGGCAAGCTGGGTTACGCCGACGGTGTGCACCCGGAGGGCCGTACGGCGGTCTTCGTCGGCGACCTGGTGGACCGGGGCCCGGACAGCCCGGGCGTCCTGCGCCGGGTGATGTCGATGGTGGCGTCGGGCGACGCGCTGTGCGTGCCCGGCAACCACGAGAACAAGTACGGGCGCCACCTCAGGGGCCGCAAGGTCCAGCCCACCCACGGGCTGGCCGAGACCGTCGAGCAGATGGAGCGGGAGAGCGACGAGTTCCGGCAGCAGGTGAAGGAGTTCATCGACGGCCTGGTCAGCCACTACGTCCTCGACGGCGGCAGGCTGGTGGTGTGCCACGCCGGGCTGCCGGAGAAGTACCACGGCCGTACCTCCGGCCGGGTCCGCTCGCACGCGCTGTACGGCGACACGACCGGGGAGACGGACGAGTTCGGGCTGCCGGTGCGCTATCCGTGGGCGGAGGACTACCGGGGCCGGGCGGCGGTGGTGTACGGCCACACGCCCGTCCCCCAGGCGACCTGGCTCAACAACACCATCTGCCTGGACACGGGCGCCGTCTTCGGCGGCCGGCTGACGGCGCTGCGCTGGCCGGAGCGGGAACTGGTCGACGTACCGGCCGAGCGGGTGTGGTACGAGCCGGCCCGGCCGCTGGCCACCGAGGCGCCCGGCGGGCACGACGGCCGTCCGCTGGACCTGGCGGACGTGCACGGCCGCAGGGTGGTCGAGACGCGCCACGCGGGCCGGATCTCGGTCCGTGAGGAGAACGCGGCGGCAGCCCTGGAGGTCATGAGCCGGTTCGCGGTGGACCCGCGGCTGCTGCCGTACCTGCCGCCGACCATGGCCCCGACCGCGACCTCGCACGTCGAGGGCTATCTGGAACACCCGGCCGAGGCGTTCGCCCAGTACCGGGAGGACGGGGTCGCGCGGGTCGTGTGCGAGGAGAAGCACATGGGATCGCGGGCGGTGGCGCTGGTGTGCCGGGACGCGGACGCCGCCCGCGCGTGCTTCGGGGTCGAGGCCGGCCCCACCGGCTCGCTCTACACGCGCACCGGCCGCCCGTTCTTCGACGACCCGGCGGTGACGGAGGAGGTCCTTGACCGGCTGCGGCAGGCTGTGTCGGCGGCGGGTCTGTGGGAGGAGCTCGAGACCGACTGGCTGCTGCTGGACGCGGAGCTGATGCCGTGGTCGCTGAAGGCGTCCGGGCTGCTGCGGAGCCAGTACGCGGCGGTCGGGGCGGCGTCCGGGGCGGCGTTCCCGGGTGCCCTGGCGGCGCTGGAGGGGGCAGCGGCGCGCGGCGTCGACGTAGGTGACCTGCTGTCGAGGCAGCGCGAGCGGGCGTCGGCCGCGACGGCGTTCACGGAGGCGTACCGGCGGTACTGCTGGCCGACGCAGGGCCTGGAGGGCGTCCGGCTGGCGCCGTTCCAGCTGCTGGCGGTCCAGGGCCGCAGCCTCACCAGGCTGCCCCACGACGAGCAGCTGGCGCTCATCGACCGGCTGGTCGAACACGACGGGAGCGGGCTGCTGCAGACGACCCGGCGGCTGTTCGTCGACACCGGTGACCCGGAGTCCGTGCGGGCGGGCATCGACTGGTGGCTGGAGATGACGGGCCGGGGCGGCGAGGGGATGGTCGTCAAGCCGGTGGATGCGGTGGTCCGTACCGCCGCCGGCCGTCTGGCGCAGCCTGGTGTCAAGTGCCGGGGCCGCGAGTACCTCCGGATCATCTACGGTCCGGAGTACACGCGCCCGGACAACCTGGCGCGGCTGCGTTCCCGCTTCCTCAACCACAAGCGGTCGCTGGCGATCCGCGAGTACGCGCTGGGACTGGAGGCCCTGGACCGGCTGGCGGAGGGCGAGCCGCTGTGGCGGGTGCACGAGGCGGTGTTCGGCGTGCTGGCGCTGGAGTCCGAGCCGGTGGACCCGCGGCTGTAGGGCTTCGGCCCGGCCCGCTGTGCTCCTGCCGCTCCGGCCCGGCCGCCTCGGTCCGGCCGCTCGGCCGCGGCTGCTGCGCCGCGGCCGCTCCGGGCCGGTCAGCCGACGTCCGCCGCGGGGGCCGTCGGGGTGCCGTCCGGAGCGTGCCGAAGCAACGTCGGGCCCGCATCGCGGTCCGGCGGTGTGTGCCGATCCCGCTCGCTCGGGCGGCGGACCAGGAGCAGCAGCGGCTGGGTGAGGAGCGTGGTGGCGAGTGCCATGAAGACCAGGACGGTGTACAGGGGAGTGCTCAGCAGACCCGCCTGGAGACCCGCGTTGAGGGCGATCAGCTCGGTGAGGCCACGGGTGCTCATCAGGACGCCGACGGTCCGCGCGTCGTGCCGGTCCAGGCCCCCCATACGCGCCGCCATCGTGCCGCTGCCGACCTTCGTGGCGACCGCCAGCACCGTCACCACCAGCAGAGTGACCCAGCCTGTGGCGTTCATGCTGTTCACGGCGACGGACCGGCCCGAGATCACGAAGAAGAACGGCAGGAGCAGCGAACTGACATCGTGCAGGGGCCGCAGCAGATCGGCATCGAGCGTGCCGCCCTCCTCACGCGGCACCACGACGCCCGCCAGCAGCGCACCGAAGATCACATGCAGCCCGATGAGGTTGGTCACCCAGGCAGAGCCGAGGGCGAAGCCGATGAGCAGCGCCACCCGCAGCGAGGGTTCCATGCGCGTGCCCCACAGCAGTCTGCGCAGCAGCGGCCGGGCCGCGAGGAGCATCAGAACGATGAAGCCGACCGCTATCGTCACCCGCCACGGTCGGCCGAGCGACTGCTCGCCGCCCCTCTCCAGCAGCACCCCGGCCAGCACCGTCCAGCCGATCACGTCGAGCAGTCCGGCGGCGGAGACCGCCACCACCCCGGGCACCGTGCGCGCCAGACCGTTCTCCCGCACCACGGCGGCCAGCACCGGCACCGCCGTGATCGACAGGGCGACGCCGGCGAACACCACCGTGGACGGGGACAGGTGCCGCGGCATACCCAGGTCGCGCAGTGTGTCCCGGAACAGCAGTGCGCAGCCGCTGCCCACAGCCATGGGCACCACGAAGGCCGCCAGTGCCACGGTCACCGAGGCACGGGCCCGGGTGCCCAGGAGCTTCAGATCCAGCTCGTAGCCCACCGCGAACAAGAAGATCACCAGCGCGAACTGGGCGATTCCCGTCAGTGCCGGGCCGATGGCCTCAGGGAACAGTGCCTCATAGGCGCCGGGCGCCACGCCGCCTAGCAGGGAGGGGCCGAGCGCGATGCCCGCCGTCAGCTGGCCCACTATGCAGGGCTGTTTCAGCCGCTGGGCCGCCCAGCCCCCCGCCTGGGCCACCACCAGGATCAGTGCCGCGGCGCCCACGAAATGCGTGACCATGGCATCTGCGCTCACGCTGTCTCCCCGCTCTCGGTCGTCGAAGCCGATGACCCGCCCGGAAGCGGGGCGTGCATGTCCCCACCCGGTTCTGCCTTCCCCAAGGGCTGAGGGCCGATGTCTTGAACTCGCCATGGCAGTCGTGCATGCACCTGCACCAGTATGACGAATGACCGTGCGCCTGGTGTCGGCCCCCCGACGCAACCGCTTCCCGCCCGAGAAGGCGCAGCTTGTCGCCGGGGAGGCGAAATCGACGGGTCCCGGTTGCGGGGACACGAGGGTGAACACGCGCCCGAATGGTCAGGATGGAGGCATGGCATTCCACGTCGACTCGGAGGCCGGGCGGCTGCGCCGCGTCATCCTGCACCGGCCCGATCTCGAGCTCAAGAGGCTCACCCCCAGTAACAAGGACGCGCTGCTCTTCGACGACGTGCTGTGGGTGCGCCGGGCGCGCGCCGAGCACGACGGGTTCGCCGACGTGCTGCGCGACCGCGGGGTCGTCGTCCATCTCTTCGGCGATCTGCTCACCGAGGTCCTGGAGATCCCGGCGGCGAGGTCCCTGGTCCTGGACCGCGTCTTCGACGAGAAGGAGTACGGGCCGCTCGCCACCGACCATCTGCGCGGCGTCTTCGAGCCCCTGCCCGCCCCGGCGCTCGCCGAGGCGCTCGTCGGCGGTATGACCAAGCGGGAGTTCCTCGACGCCCACCCGGAGCCGACCTCCGTGCGGTTCCATGTGATGGACCTCGACGACTTCCTGCTGCGGCCCCTGCCCAATCACCTCTTCACCCGCGACACCTCCGCCTGGATCTACGACGGCGTCTCGATCAACGCGATGCGCTGGCCCGCACGGCAGCGCGAGACCGTCCACTTCGAGGCGATCTACCGGCACCACCCGCTGTTCCGCGATGAGGACTTCCACGTCTGGTCCGAGGGGCAGGCCGACTACCCCTCCACGATCGAGGGCGGTGACGTGCTGGTCATCGGGAACGGCGCCGTGCTCATCGGCATGAGCGAACGCACCACGCCGCAGGCCGTGGAGATGCTGGCGCACAAGCTCTTCGCCGCCGGGTCGGCCCGGACGATCGTCGCCCTCGACATGCCCAAGCGGCGCGCCCTCATGCACCTGGACACCGTGATGACCATGGTCGACGGGGACACCTTCACGCAGTACGCGGGGCTCGGCATGCTCCGCTCGTACACCATCGAGCCCGGCGCCGTGGACACGGAGCTGAAGGTCACCGATCATCCGCCGGAGCACATGCACCGGGCGATCGCCGCGGCGCTGGGGCTGAGCGAGATCCGGGTGCTGACCGCCACGCAGGACGTGCACGCGGCGGAGCGGGAGCAGTGGGACGACGGGTGCAACGTCCTGGCGGTCGAGCCGGGGGTCGTCGTCGCCTATGAGCGGAACTCGACCACCAACACACACCTGCGCAAACAGGGCATCGAAGTGATCGAGATCCCCGGGAGTGAGCTGGGCCGGGGGAGGGGCGGGCCGCGGTGCATGAGCTGCCCGGTGGAGAGGGAAGCGGTCACGGTGTGACCGGTGCCGCTGTGATGGATCACACGGTCGCATAGAAATGTGAGGAGTCGTATAGACTTCCAGCTCATTCCCGTGTCCGACCCTGCCCTCTCGTACTCTGGAGCGCCCCATGGCGACAGTCCCGACCGCCCTCGCCGGCCGCCACTTCCTCAAGGAGCTGGACTTCACCGCCGACGAGTTCCGCGGCCTGATCGAACTGGCCGCCGAGCTGAAGGCGGCCAAGAAGGCCGGGGCGGAGACGCGGTACCTGAAGGGCAGGAACATCGCGCTGGTCTTCGAGAAGACCTCGACGCGCACGCGCTGCGCGTTCGAGGTCGCCGCCGCCGACCAGGGCGCGCACACCACGTACCTGGACCCGGCAGGCTCGCAGATCGGGCACAAGGAGTCCGTGAAGGACACCGCCCGTGTGCTCGGCCGGATGTTCGACGCCATCGAGTACCGGGGGAGCGGGCAGGCCGTCGTCGAGGAGCTGGCCGCCCACGCCGGCGTGCCCGTCTACAACGGCCTCACCGACGAGTGGCACCCCACCCAGATGCTCGCCGACGTGCTCACCATGACCGAGCACAGCGGCAGGCCGCTGACCGGCATCACCTTCGCCTACCTCGGCGACGCCCGCTCCAACATGGGCAACTCCTACCTCGTCACCGGGGCCCTGCTCGGCATGGACGTCCGCATCGTCGGCCCCCGGCCGCTGTGGCCCGACGACGCCGTCGTCGAGGCGGCCCAGCGGCTCGCCCGCACGTCCGGCGCCCGGATCACGCTCACCGAGGACGTGACGGAGGGCGTGCGCGGCGCCGACTTCGTGGCCACGGACGTGTGGGTGTCGATGGGTGAGCCCAAGGAGGTCTGGGACGAGCGCATAGCGCTGCTCGGCCCGTACGCCGTGACCATGGACGTGCTGCGTGCCACCGGCAACGACGACGTGAAGTTCCTGCACTGCCTGCCGGCCTTCCACGACCTCGGCACCGCCGTGGGCCGCGAGATCCACGAGCGGCACGGGCTGACCGAGCTGGAGGTCACCGACGAGGTGTTCGAGTCCGCGCACTCCGTCGTCTTCGACGAGGCGGAGAACCGCATGCACACCATCAAGGCGGTCCTGGTCGCCACCCTCGCCTGACAGTGACGATGTGACGTGGTGACGCCGCTGGTGGCTCTGACCCCTCGCTGGTCCCGGCAGATTCCGTCCCGTGCGCCTCCTCACCCGCTCGCCCACTTCGCCAGCCCCCGGAGCACGGCGTTGCGGCCGCGGTCCGGCACCGTCCACAGGGTCTGCCCGCGCACGCCCCACCGCTCCAGCAGGGCGTTGGCGGCCTGGAACCCGGTCGTCGCCGCCCGTTCCATCAGCGCCACGGGCAGTTCGCTGCGCACCAGGTCGCCCGCAACCACCAGGCGGGGATCGGGGGTGCGCACGGTCGGCCGGTCCCGGTAGCCGCCCACCGGGAACAGGGGGCAGTCCGCGCGCCACTCGTGGCGGGCGTCGACCACCGTCGCCGCGCGCGTCTCGGGGTAGACGCGGTGCAGCCGGCCGACGAGGCGCTTCTCCTCCACGTCCCGGGCCGCCTCGGGCGCAACCGCGTAGGCGTGGAGTTCCACGACCGACCCTCCCGTGCGCGCGGCCCACCGGGCGGCCTCATCCTCCCAGCGTTCCAGGACGCTGATGTTGTCCAGCGTGCCGAAGCCGCTGGTCCCGAGGAAGCCGGGCCGGTCGGGCGCGACGGGCCGGTCCAGCCACAGGCGGCTGACCAGGAACGGCGGGGCGGTGCGCAGCCGTGCGACGCGCTCACGCCAGGGGGCGTCGCCGAGTCGGTCGCAGCGGGCGACGAGGGAGCGCAGTCCGGCGGCGTCCAGGGCGAGGACGACGCTGTCGTACGGCCCCTCGTCCCCGTCGGTGGTGATCCGGTACCCGCCGTCCCGCGCCGGCGCGATGTGCTCGACGGGCGTGCCGGTGCGCAGCCGGGCGCCGTGCCGCTCCACGTAGCCGGCGAGCGGGTTCCACAGGGCGTGCGGGAAGGGGGCGCGGGGCACGTCGAACAGCAGTCCCTCGGCGGAGCCGAGGAAGTAGATGTGGAACATCAGCGCCAGCTCCGCCGCCGACAGCTGCCGCGGGTCGGCGAAGAAGCTCCGGGAGAACACCTCGAAGGCCAGGTGCCGGGCTTTCTCCGGGAAGCGGACGGCGTCCAGGAAGTCGTGGGCGCTGATGCCGTCGAGGCGCGCGTAGACGTCGGGGACGCGGACATCGAACAGGGGCATGGCCGCGACCGGGTCCACGGCACCCAGGTCCCGCAGCCCGAAGGAGGGGCTGAGCAGGGCGAAGCCGAGCGCGCTGAACGGCGGGGTCCGCGGCACGTGCCGGAAGCCGTCCCGCGTTCCGCTGCCGTGCAGCAGGGGGTAGTCCGGCAGGCCGGTCAGCCGCGCCAGGGCGGGGTCGGTGCGGCGCAGCAGCCCGCGCAGGTTGTAGTACTGGCGGAAGAAGGCGTGGAAGCCCCGGCTCATGGTCGCCCCGGTGCCGTCCCTCAGGCGGGTCGGCCAGCCTCCGACCCGCCCGCCGAGGTAGGGCTCGCGTTCGTACAGCGTGACGGCCACGCCCCGCTCGGCCAGCGCCGTGGCGGCGGCCAGTCCGGCGATGCCGCCGCCGACGACGGCGGTGCTGGGACGGGCGCCGTCGATGCGGCGCCGCCCAGCGGGGCCGGGCAGGACACGGGCGCGCCGGTCCCGCCCGCGGCGGGCGGCGGGCGGCCGCGCCGCGCCGGTCATCGCGCGGTCTCCGGGCGCCGGGCGACGAAGGTGTGGGTGATGCCCGTCTGCCATCCCGGCAGCGGCAGGGCCCGCACCCGGTCGAAGCCGGCCTCGCGCAGGCGGTCCGTGAAGCGGTCCGCGCTGTCGAAGTCGACGACGCTGCGCCACAGATGGCGGTACAGGGCGCCGTCTCCGAGAGCGCTCGCCACCGGCTGGACGAGGCCCCGGCTCACCATGGTCCACACGGCGCGGTCGGCGCGCCGGCCGCTGAGGGTGTACTCGTGCACGGCGAGCCGTCCCCCGGGCGCCAGCAACTCGCGCACGATGGTGAGGACGGCGTCGGGGTCCTCGACGTTGCGCAGCAGGTAGGCGGCGAAGACCGCGTCGAACGGCCCTTTCACCCCCGCCTCGGCGAGCCGCTCCACCGGCGCGTGCACGAAGGCGACGCCGTCCGCCCAGGGCTTGGCGGCGGCCCGCTCCAGCATGCCGGCGGAGGCGTCGACGGCCGTGATGTGCGCGGCCGGCAGTTCGCAACGCAGCGCCGCGGTCGAGGCGCCGGTGCCGCAGCCGAGGTCGAGCAGGCGCAGCCCCGCGCCGTACCCGGGCAGCCCGAGCCGGCGCACCGAGCGCCGCAGGTGCGCGTGGTAGCCGGGATTGGCGGCCACCAGCGCGTCGTAGCTGCGGGAGGCGTGGTCGAAGGCGGCGGCGAGGTCGTCGTCACGCAGCAGGGTCATGCGGTCTCCAGGGCGGGTGGGTACGGGTTCGGAAGGTCAGTCGAAGGGGCGGCGGGGCAGGGCCGGCAGCTCCAGCGCCGACCGCAGCATCGGTGCGACCGGGGTGCGCAGGCCGATGGCGAGGTCCTCGTGCAGTCGGGTGTCGCCGTCGAGGAAGCGCAGCAGCCGGTCCATGGGGACCTGGGCGAAGAGCCGGCAGAACAGGGCGGGGCCGTCGACCCGGCCGCTGGCCAGGGCGCGCAGCAGCACGGCGTCCATGGCGCGGGAGCGGGCGGAGTGGGCGGGCGGCGGCAGCGGGCGGCGTCCCCGGCGCAGCGCGGCCGCGACGGCGCGCGTCTGGCGCTGGAGGCCGGCGAAGGTGTAGCCGGTGGCGGGCCGGGTGGCGCCGCCGGCGGCGCCGATCCGGAAGACCGAGGCCCCGGCCCGGCGGGCCATCGGGGCGTCCGTCATGGGGATGACGCCGGTCTCCGTGGCGAGGATCCGCCGGTCACCGAGGCGCAGCACGTCGTCGGCGTAGTGGCGTACGGCCGCTTCGTAGCCCTCCGGCGTCAGGGTGCGCGGGGAGAACTCGGTGTACTCCACGAGGGCTTCGTGGGGTCCGATGGGCAGCACGTAACCGAAGGAGAGCCCGTCGGCGGGCTGCGGGGTGCGGAAGTCCATCAGGTCCGCGACGCGCGTGTCGAAGACCGGCCGGGACGTGCGCACGAACCAGCCGTGGAAATGCTGGAGCAGGGTGGTGCGCGCGGCCGGCAGGCTGCCCAGGGGGCGGGAGTCGAGGACCCAGCGGGCGTGCAGGACGCGGCGGGTGCCGTCGGCCTCCCGCAGGTGTACGCGGGCTCCGCCGGTGACGTCCTCCACCGTGTCGACGGCGGCCTCCAGGCGGCGCACGTTGGGGCTGCCCGCCAGGTCCCGGCCGACCAGGCGCTCGAAGTCGTCGGACCGGATCATCTTGTACCGCAGCGGCCCGAGGTCGCCCTGGAGGGGGTCACCCGTGGGCGGGCGCACCCTGAGCCGGCGCCAGCGGGCCGTCACCGCGGCATCGAACCGGCCGCCCTCCGGCTCCCAGAAGCACCAGGTGCGGCGCGGCGCGCTCAGGGGGCCGGGTGGTGCGCCCACCAGGACCACGGAAGGCGTCCGCAGCCCCGGCACCTGCCCGGACAGGCGGTGGGCCAGGGAGAGTCCCGCTGCTCCCGCCCCCACCACCGCCACCTCCGCCTGCAGCACCGCGGCCTCCTCCTGGCTGTGCCC
Organism: Streptomyces sp. PSU-S4-23; assembly: GCF_055632315.1. NCBI lineage: Bacteria > Bacillati > Actinomycetota > Actinomycetes > Kitasatosporales > Streptomycetaceae > Streptomyces > Streptomyces sp. PSU-S4-23. Next base: position 6,675,230 of record NZ_JBVMUU010000002.1, read on the forward strand.
CGCTCGCCTCGCCTGCCGTATTCCCGCCCGTGTGCCCGAACGGATGCGGATCACCCGTCTGCGGCGGCCGGCCGTCCTTCGGTGAACGACCGGGGAAAAGACATCCCGCAGCAGCGAATCCCGCCCGTCGGGTGGTGCCGCATCCATGTCCGGCCTCCGCGCCGAAGCAGGTGGCGACGGAGCGAAGTGCGTTCACGACGAGAGGAACCGGGATGAGCCCCACACAGGCGAAGGAACACCACGGCGCCGCGCCGCCGCCCGTCCCGCGCCTGCTGCCCGTACCGGGATCGCCCGTCCGGGCGCACCCGGACGGGGCACCGGACGACGGCCGGCCGGAGGAGGCGGGAGCCGTGGACCCGGCCGGCGCCGAGGACGTGCGCCTCGTCGACGCCGACGTGCCCGCCGCCGTCGGACGGGTCCTCGGCCACGTCCTGGACGAACGCCTCGCCCATGCACGGGAGACGGACGAGCTGTTCGCCGAGGACCTAGCGGGACGCGTCGCCGGCTTCACCCGCGCCGGAGGCAAGCGGACCAGGCCCCAGCTGCTGTGGTGGTCCCTGCGCGCCTGCGGCGACACCGCCCCGACGACCGTCTCGGCCGCCCTCCGGATCGGCGCGGCCCTCGAACTGCTGCAGACCTGCGCCCTGGTCCACGACGACGTCATGGACGGCTCGGTGCTGCGGCGCGGCCGGCCCGCGCTCCACGCCGACCTGCGCGCCCGGTACGCCACGGCCGCGTCCCCCGCGCGCGCCGGGCGGTTCGGGGACGCCGCCGGCATCCTGGCCGGCGATCTGGCGCTCGTGTGGGCGGACGACCTGGTCGCCGAGACCCTCCTGGAACCGGCGACGGCGCGCGAGGTGCGGCGGCTGTGGAGCGACATGCGCACCGAGATGGTGGCGGGACAGTACCTGGACGTGCAGGGCCAGGTCACGGCGTCGCACTCGCTGTCGCGTGTCCTGCGCACCGCGTGCCTGAAGAGCGCTCTGTACTCGGTTGAGCGGCCGCTGGCGCTGGGGGCCGTCCTGGCCGGCGCCGACGGCAGTACGCTGCGGGCCCTGTGCTCGGCGGGCCGCTGTGTCGGCATGGCCTTCCAGCTGCGCGACGACCTGGACGACGTCTTCGGCGACTCCGGCCTGACCGGCAAGAGCTCCGGTTCCGACATCCGGGAGGGCAAGCCCACGTACGTTGTCGCCCTGGCGCGGGCCCGCGCCGCCGCGGCCGGCGACCACCGCGCGCTGGCCGTGCTGGACCGGTCGCTCGGGGACGCCGCGTTGCCGAAGGCCGGCCTGGAGGACGTGCGGGCGGTGCTCGAGTCGACCGGCGCGCGGGCCGTGGTCGAGACGAAGATCAGCCGTCTGGTGGCGCAGGGGCTGCGCCACTTCGAGGGCGCGCCGCTCGACCCGGAGGGCGGCGGGCGGCTGTGCCGGCTGCTCCGCTCGGTGGCCGACGGCGGCACCGGTTCCGCCGCGGCGCCTGACGTGCCGGGTGTCCGGGGGGCGCGGCGATGACGCGTACGCTGCCCGGCCGCACCGACCACGTCGTGGTCGTGGGAGCTGGACTCGCCGGACTGGCCGCCGCCCTGCACCTGCTGGGCGCCGGACGCCGGGTCACCGTGGTGGAACGGGACGCGCTGCCCGGCGGCCGGGCCGGACGCCTGGAGCTCGGCGGCTACCGCATGGACACCGGCCCCACTGTGCTGACCATGCCGGACCTGGCCGACGAGGCGTTCGCGGCCGTCGGCGACAGCCTGTACCGGCGCGTCGAGCTGGTCCCCCTGCACCCGGCCTACCGGGCCGACTTCGCGGACGGCACCAGCCTCGACGTGCACACCGGGGCGGACGCCATGGCCGCGGAGGTGGAACGCTTCGCCGGGGCGGGTGAGGCGGCCGGGTACCTGCGGCTGCGTGCCTGGCTGGAGCGGCTCTACCGGGCGCAGATGCGCAGCTTCATCGACGCCAACTTCGACTCGCCCCTCGGTCTGCTGGGCGCCGACCTGGTCCGGCTGGCGGCGCTCGGCGGCTTCGGCCGGCTGGACGCCCGTATCGGGCGCTTCCTGAACGACGAGCGGCTGCGCCGCGTCTTCTCCTTCCAGGCACTCTACGCGGGCGTACCCCCGGAGCGGGCCCTGGCCGCCTACGCCGTCATCGCCTACATGGACACCGTCGCCGGGGTGTACTTCCCGCGCGGCGGCATGCACGCCCTGCCGCGGGCGATGGCGGACGCCGCCGCCGAGGCGGGCGCCGACCTGCGGTTCGGCCGGCAGGTGACCCGGCTGGAGCGGTCCGGCGCACGCGTCACCGCGGTCGTCACCGACCAGGAGCGCATCCCCTGCGACGCGGTCGTCCTCACCCCGGACCTGCCGGTCACCTACCGTCTCCTGGACCGCCGGCCCCGGCGTCCGCTTCGGTTGCGGCACTCGCCGTCCGCGGTCGTGCTGCACGCGGGCACTGACCGCACCTGGCCGCACCTGGCCCACCACACCCTGTCGTTCGGCGCGGCCTGGCGCGGCACGTTCGAGGAACTGACGCGCACCGGGCGGCTGATGAGCGACCCGTCGCTGCTGATCACCCGTCCCACCGCCACCGACCCCGGGCTCGCTCCCCCGGGGCGCCACCTGCACTACATCCTCGCGCCCTGCCCCAACACCGACATCGGCCCGACGGCCGCCGCCTGGGGCGAACTGGCCCCACGCTACCGGGCCAGGCTGCTGCGGGAGCTGGAGCGGCGCGGACTCGACGGCATCGAGGACGCGATCGAGGAGGAGAGCCTCGTCACCCCGGCCACCTGGCACGCCCAGGGGCATGCGGCGGGCACGCCCTTCTCCGCCGCCCACACCTTCCCCCAGACCGGCCCGTTCCGGCCCCGCAACCTGGTGCGCGGCACCGAGAACGCCGTCCTCGCCGGCTGCGGCACCACCCCGGGCGTGGGCGTGCCGACCGTGCTCGTGTCAGGGAAGCTCGCCGCCGCGCGCGTCACCGGCCTCCCCGGCCGCGCCCCGGCCGGCGGGCACGCACCACTGCCTGTGAAGGAGACCACCGGATGACCGACCGTGAACTGGCCGCGGCGGGAATCGCCGACCCGGCGCTGCGCGCGGCGTACCGCCACTGCCGCGCCCTCAACGCGCGGCACGGCAAGACGTACTTCCTCGCCACCCGACTGCTGCCCGTCGAGCGCCGGCCCGCCGTGCACGCCCTGTACGGGTTCGCCCGCTGGGCCGACGACATCGTCGACTCCCTCGACGGCGCCAGCGCGCGCGTCGAGGCGCTGGCGGCGCTGCAGGACGCCCTGGAGACGGGACTGCGCGACGGCCGCAGCCGGGAGCCGGTGGTGCTGGCCCTCGCCGACACCGCGCGCCGCTACGGCATCGAGCACGCGCACTTCCGCGACTTCATGGCCGCGATGCGAGCCGACCTCACGGTCACCGACTATCCGACCTACGCCGACCTGCGCGGTTACATGCACGGGTCCGCCGCCGTGATCGGGCTGCAGATGCTGCCGGTCCTGGGCACGGTGGTGCCGCGCGAGGAGGCCGCGCCGCACGCCGCCGCGCTGGGCGTCGCCTTCCAGCTGAGCAACTTCCTGCGGGACGTCGGCGAGGACCTGGACCGCGGCCGGGTCTACGTGCCCGCGGACCTGCTCGCCGACCACGGAGTCGACCGCGAGATGCTGCGCTGGAGCCGGGACACGGGCCGGCCGGACCGGCGGATCACCGCCGCGCTCAGGGAGTTCGAGGCGCTGACCCGGGGCGTGTACCGGGAGGCGGCCCCGGGGCTCGCGATGCTCGACCCGGTGTCACGGCCCTGCATCCGCACCGCGTTCGTGCTGTACGGCGGCATCCTGGACGCCGTCGCCCGGGACGGGTACGCGGTGCTGCACCGCCGGGCAGTGGTCCCGCGCCGGCGCCGTGCCGTGGTCGCCGCGGACGGGCTCACCCGGGTGGCCGCCGCGCGGCTGCGCGCCCGGAACCAGGCCCGGCGGTCGGTGCCCGTTCCCGCGTGCCCGCTGCCCACCGCCGCGTCCGCCGTACCGGGCCGGCCCGTCACGGAGGAGGTCTCGTGAGCCTGCGCCGCCCCATCCCGCTGTCCCTGCGCCGCCGCCCGGTGCCGTGGGACCGTCAGCGGTCCACCTGGCGCGATGCGAAGCCCGCGTTGATCGCGCAGGCGCTGAAGCGGTCTCAGGCGCGCCCCTCGGGCAACTGGTACGTCGTCGGCGCGACCCGGGACCTGCGCGCCGACCGCCCGCTGGCGCGCACCGTCGCGGGGCAGGAGGTGGTCGTCTGGCGAGCCGCCGACGGCCGGCTCGTGGCCGGCCCCGGTATCTGCCCGCATCTGGGGGCGCCGCTGCGGGACAGCCCCGTGCGCTGCGGCACCCTGGTGTGCCACTGGCACGGCCTCGCCCTCGGCGGCGGCCCGTACGCGGGCTGGCGGCCGCTGCCGGTGCACGACGACGGGGTCCTGGTGTGGGTGCGGCTGGACGCGGTCGGCGGGGAGTCCCCGCTGGACGCGCCGGTCGTGCCGGTGCGTCCCGACGCGGAGCGCGCCCTGACGGCCGTCTACGTCGGGATGGGGACCTGCGAGCCCGAGGACGTCGTGGCCAATCGCCTGGACCCGTGGCACGGGGCCTGGTTCCACCCGTACTCGTTCGTCGACCTGACGGTCGTCGGTTCACCGGACGGCGGCGCGGAGGGCAGCGAGGACGCGTTCACCGTCGACGTCTCCTTCAAGGTGGCGGGGCGGCTGGTGGTGCCGGTGCGGGCCGTGTTCACCGCTCCCGAGCCGCGCACGGTGGTCATGCGCATCACCCGTGGCGAGGGCGCGGGCTCCGTGGTCGAGACGCACGCCACCCCGCTCGGCACGGACGCGCACGGCCGGCCGCGCACGGCGGTCGTCGAGGCCGTGGTGGCGGTCTCCGACCGCCGCGGCTTCGCCGCCGCACGCCGGGCCGCACCGGTGTTGCGCCCCCTGATGCGTGCCGCGGCGGGGCGGCTCTGGCGCGACGACCTGGCCTATGCCGAACGCCGCTGGGAGCTGCGATCCACGGGGCGCCACCCCGGATGAGCGCCGCCCGGCGGCCGGTGACGCCCGCTCACCGGGTTCGCAGTTCGAACGCCGCACCGAGCAGGGGCTGGACAAGAAGGACATCATGTGCTGCCTCAAACGATTCGTCGCCCGAGAGGTCTATCGCGCCCTGACCAGCACACCACCGAACGAATCACTCGAACCGACCTGAGTCCAGCGGGCATCCGGGGCCCTCACACCGGGCGCCGCGGCCCCGGGAGCGACGGCAGCCTGAACCACACCGCCTTGCCGGACTTGGTGGCGCGGTGACCGCAGGACGAGCTGAGGCTCCGGATCAGCAGCAGGCCCCGCCCGTGCTCCTGCCAGGGGTCGGGCGCCCCCGCGGCCGGGCGGGTCAGATTGCCGGGCGGCGCCGGGTCCGGATCGTGCACCTCGACCGTGCACCCCGTCGGCATCAGCTCGACGACCAGCTCTATCGGACCGTCGCCCGTGGCGTGCTCCACGGCGTTCGCCACCAGCTCCGCGGTGAGCAGCTCCGCGGTGTCGCTGTCCGCCGCGTGCTCGATCTCCGCCAGTGCCGTACGGACCAGTGCCCGGGCGACGGGCACGGCCGCGGCGGTCTGCGGCAGCGCGATCCGCCAGGAGGCGGGGGCGGGTGGCTCGTGCAAGGCGGGTCCGTTCATGGCGCAGGCTGTCCTGCTTTCGACTCGGGCATGGTACGGGGCACCCCGCGAGGGGCGGTCGGCGGGCTCGACCCGGGAACTCGGTCGGCTCCCCGGTACCGGGCTGCGTACCCCTACCGACGCCCGGCCGCGCACGGCCGGACCCGTCGTTACCGGCCTGTCGACAAGGTGTGACGCAGGCCGGGCGGCTCTGTCACACGGCGCCCTGCGCGCACCGCGCACGACCGCCTCTTCCCGTTCCACGGAGCCGATCATGGGACGGTTCACCGGATTCACGAAGAATCCGGGCGTATCACGATCGAATCCACCCTGTATCGCGGCATCATGACGACAGTCACCAATGAGTGATAACTTCAGGGGGGGAACAGCACAGCAGACAGCCGCCGCCCCGTCCGAGGAGGCCGCACGTCATGAGTCCCTTCACCGGTTCCGCCGCCCGCACCTCCGACTGGCGGCATCTGCGGTGCGCGTTCGCCGACGGGGTCGCCACGGTGACACTGGCCCGCCCCGAGAAACTCAACGCGCTCACCTTCGGCGCCTACGCCGACCTGCGCGACCTGCTCGCCGAGCTGTCCCGGGAGAAGTCCGTGCGGGCCCTGGTGCTGGCCGGCGAGGGGCGCGGCTTCTGCTCGGGCGGCGACGTCGACGAGATCATCGGCGCCACCCTGTCCATGGACACCGCCCGGCTGCTCGACTTCAACCGCATGACCGGGCAGGTGGTACGGGCCCTGCGGGAGTGCCCGTTCCCGGTGGTCGCCGCCGTGCACGGGACGGCCGCCGGTGCCGGCGCCGTCCTCGCGCTGGCCGCGGACTTCCGGGTGGCGGACCCCTCCGCCCGCTTCGCGTTCCTCTTCACCAAGGTTGGGCTGTCCGGCGGCGACATGGGCGCCGCCTATCTGCTGCCGCGGGTCGTGGGGCTCGGGCACGCCACCCGGCTGCTCATGCTCGGCGAGCAGGTGCGGGCGCCCGAGGCCGAGCGGATCGGGCTGATCAGCGAGCTGACCGGGGAGGGCCGCGCCGACGAGGCCGCCCAGGCGCTGGCCCGCCGGCTCGCCGAGGGCCCGGCGCTCGCCTACGCGCAGACGAAGGCGCTGCTCACCGCCGAACTCGACATGCCGCTCGCCGCCTCCGTGGAACTGGACGCCTCGACCCAGGCGCTGCTGATGAACGGCGAGGACTACGCCGAGTTCCACGCCGCCTTCACCGAGAAGCGGACCCCCAAGTGGCGGGGGAGGTGACGGGGCCGTGCGCGTCGCGGTGATCGGCGGAGGGCCGGGCGGGCTCTACGCGGCGGCTCTGCTCAAACGCCTCGACCCCTCCCGCGAGGTCACCGTCTGGGAGCGCAACGCACCCGACGACACCTTCGGCTTCGGTGTCGTGCTGTCCGACGAGACCCTCGGCGGCATCGAGCACGCGGACCCGGTCGTGTACGAGGCGCTGAAGGCCGAGTTCGTGCGCTGGGACGACATCGACATCGTGCACCGGGGCGTGCGGCACACCTCCGGCGGCCACGGCTTCGCCGCGCTCGGCCGGCGCAGGCTCCTTCAGATCCTGCACGAACGCTGCCGCGGCCTCGGGGTCGAACTGCGCTTCAGGACCGAGGCCCCCTACCCGGCCTGGCTGGCGGAGACGTACGACCTGGTGATCGCCGCCGACGGGGTGCACAGCGCCACCCGTGAGGCGTACGCCGAGGCGTTCGGGCCCTCGGTCGAGGAGCACCGCTGCCGCTACATCTGGCTCGCCGCGGACGTCGCCTTCGACGCCTTCCGCTTCGAGATCGCCGAGACCGAGCACGGCGTGATGCAGCTGCACGGCTACCCCTTCGCGGCCGACGCCTCCACGGTGATCGTGGAGATGCGCGAGGAGGTGTGGCGGGCGGCCGGATTCGACGAGACGGAGACCGCCGAGTCGATCGAGCGCTGCGCCAAGATCTTCGCGGACGCGCTGGGCGGCCGGTCCCTGCGGTCCAACAACTCCGCCTGGACCACCTTCCGCACGGTCGTCAACGACCACTGGTCGCACGGCAATCTGGTCCTCCTCGGCGACGCCGCGCACACCGCGCACTTCTCGATCGGATCGGGCACCAAGCTGGCGGTCGAGGACGCGCTGGCGCTGGCCGCGTGCCTGCGGGAGCACACCGCGCTGCCGGAGGCACTGGCCGCCTACGAGGAGGAGCGCCGCCCGGTCGTCGCCTCCACCCAGCGCGCGGCCTGGGCCAGCCTGGAGTGGTTCGAGAACCTCGGCCTCCACCTCGGCCAGCCGCCCCGGCAGTTCGCCTTCAACCTGCTCACCCGCAGCCGCCGGGTCACCCACGACAACCTGCGGCTGCGCGACGCGCGCTTCACGGACGCGGTGGAGCGCGAGTTCGGCTGCCCGCCCGGCACACCCCCGATGTTCACCCCCTTCCGGCTGCGCGGGCTGACCCTGCGCAACCGGGTCGTGGTCTCGCCGATGGACATGTACTCGGCGGTGGACGGCGTCCCCGGCGACTTCCACCTCGTCCACCTGGGCGCGCGGGCGCTCGGCGGGGCGGGCCTGGTGATGACCGAGATGGTGTGCGTGAGCGCCGAGGGCCGCATCACCCCCGGCTGCGCGGGGCTCTACACCGGGCGGCAGGCCGAGGCGTGGCGGCGGATCACCGGCTTCGTGCACGCCCAGGCGCCGGGCACCGCGATCGGCGTGCAGCTCGGGCACAGCGGCCGCAAGGGCTCCACCAAGCTGATGTGGGAGGGCATGGACGAGCCGCTGGACGAGGGCAACTGGCCGCTGGTGGCCGCCTCCCCGATCCCGTACACGCCGGCGAGCCAGACGCCCCGCGAGCTGTCCCGCGCCCAGCTGACCGACATCCGCGAGCAGTTCGCGGCCGCGGCCTGGCGCGCCGCCCGCTGCGGCTTCGACCTCCTCGAACTCCACTGCGCCCACGGCTATCTGCTCTCCGGGTTCCTCTCACCGCTCACCAACCACCGCAAGGACGCCTACGGCGGCACGCTCGCGCAGCGGCTGCGCTTCCCGCTGGAGGTCTTCGACGCCGTGCGGGCCGTGTGGCCCGAGGAGAAGCCCATGACGGTACGGATCTCCGCGACCGACTGGGCCGAGGGCGGTACCACGGCCGAGGACGCCGTCGAGATCGCCCGCGCCTTCGCCGCGCACGGCGCCGACGCGATCGACGTGTCCACCGGGCAGGTGGTGGCAGGGGAACGGCCGGCGTACGGGCGCTCGTACCAGACCCCGTACGCCGACCGGATCCGCCACGAGACCGGCGTCCCGGTGATCGCGGTGGGCGCCATCTCGTCCTGGGACGACGTCAACTCGCTGATCCTGGCCGGGCGCACCGATCTGTGCGCGCTGGCCCGGCCGCATCTCTACGACCCGCACTGGACCGTGCACGCGGCGGCCGAGCAGGGGTACAGCGGGCCGGGCGTGGCGTGGCCCGCGCCCTACCGGGCGGGCAGCCGGCGCCCGCAGACCGGGCGCGCGGACGCCCCGAAGCCCCGGCTCACGCTCGGTGGCTGAGGCTCACCCCGCCAGGTCCGCCACGCCCGCGAAGACCGCCCCCGCGTCCCGCAGCCGCTCGTGCAGCGCCCGGAAGACGGCGGCCGAGCGGACCCCCGGCCAGTCGTGGGGGAGCAGGCCGGCCGGCAGCCCGGGGTCGGCGTACGGCAGATGGCGCCAGGAGTCCAAGGCGAGCAGGTAGTCGTGGTACGCCTCCTGGGGCGGGGTGTCCTCGCGGTCCTCCCAGGCGTGCAGCACGCGCGCATGGCGGTCGAGGAACGCCTCGTGCTGCCCCGCGATCGCGGCCAGGTCCCACCAGCGCGTCACCGCCTCCACGGTCGGCGCGAAACCGAGGTGCTCGCCGCGGAAGAAGTCCACGTACGCGTCCAGGCCCAGCCGCTGAAGGGTGTGGCGGGTCTCCTCGTACAGGCGTGCCGGGGCGACCCACACCCCTGGGGCCGCGGTGCCGAAGCCGAGTCCCGCGAGCCGGGAGCGCAGCAGGTGCCTCTTCTGCCGCTCCGACTCCGGCACGGAGAACACCGCGAGCACCCAGCCCTCGTCCCGCGGGGGCGCCGTCGCGTACACGCGCCGGTCGCCGTCGTCGAGCACCTGCCGGGCGTCCGGCGACAGCGCGTACCCGGCAGCGCCCGCCGCGGTGCGCTCGGGCACCAGCAGTCCGCGCCGTTTCAGCCGGGACACCGACGAGCGTACGGACGGCGCGTCCACGCCGACCGCGCCGAGCAGCCTGATCAGCTCGGCCACCGGCACCGGGCCGGGGGTGAAGCGGCCGTAGGCGCCGTAGAACGTGACGATGAGGGAGCGGGGAGCGTGCTGATCGGACACGATGATCACTCTAGATCGTCCGCGTCACTCATGATCACCTTGTACCCGTGCGGAGTTGACGCCGGTGCCGTCGCCCGCCGCGTCGACCGTACCGCCGGCGGCCCGCGCGGGCGCCGTGGGCTCCGTCCGCAGCCGGAAGCGCTGGAGCTTGCCCGTCGCCGTGCGCGGCAGCGCGTCCAGGAAGACGAACTCCCGCGGGCACTTGTACGGGGCCAGCTCGGCCTTGAGGAAGGCGCGCAGCCCCTCCGGGTCGCGCCGCGCCCCTGGGCGGAGGACCGCGTACGCCACCACGACCTGTCCGCGCGCCTCGTCGGGCCGCCCGACGACCGCCGTCTCGACCACGTCGGGATGGCGCAGCAGGGCGTCCTCGACCTCGGGACCCGCGATGTTGTACCCGGCCGAGATGATCATGTCGTCGGCGCGGGCGACATAGCGGAAGTAGCCGTCGGGTTCGCGGACATAGGTGTCGCCGGTGATGTTCCAGCCGCCTTGGACGTACTCCCGCTGCCGCGGGTCGGCGAGATAGCGGCAGCCGACCGGGCCGCGCACCGCGAGCAGCCCGGGCTCGCCGTCGGGCACGGGCCTGCCCTGCGCGTCCTGCACGCGCGCCTGCCACCCCGGCACCGGAACTCCGGTGGTTCCCGGGCGGATCCGGTCGTCCGCGGCGGAGATGAAGATGTGCAGCAGCTCGGTGGCGCCGATGCCGTTGATGATGCGCAGCCCGGTGCGCTCGTGCCAGGCCCGCCAGGTGGCGGCGGGCAGGTTCTCGCCGGCGGACACACAACGCCGCAGCGACGCGACGTCGTGTCCGTTCAGCTCGTCGAGCATCGCGCGGTACGCGGTCGGCGCGGTGAACAGCACGGACACGCGGTGCTCGGCGATCGCGGGCAACAGCTGCCGGGGACCGGCCTGTTCGAGCAGCAGAGCACTGGCGCCGGCCCGCAGCGGGAAGACGACGAGGCCGCCGAGCCCGAACGTGAAGCCCAGCGGGGGGCTGCCCGCGAACACGTCCTCGGGGCGCGGCCGCAGCACGTGCCGGGAGAAGGTGTCCGCGATGGCGAGCACGTCCCGGTGGAAGTGCATACAGCCCTTCGGGCGGCCCGTGGTGCCGGAGGTGAAGGCGATGAGCGCCACGTCGTCCGCGGCCGTGGCCACCGGCGGGTAGGGCTCCTCGGGTGCCGGCAGGCGCAGCAGGTCGTCGGGGCCGTCGCCGCCGTAGGCGGTGATGCGCAGCCCGGGCACGCCGGCCTTCACCAGGTCGTCGGCGGCGCGGACGTCGCACAGGGCGTGGCCGACCCGGGCGATCTCGCACATCGTGCGCAGCTCGTGCGGGCGCTGCTGGGCGAGGACGGTGACGGCGACCGCGCCCGCCTTGAGCACCGCCAGCCAGCAGGCGGCGAGCCAGGGGGTCGTCGGGCCGCGCAGCAGGACGCGGTTGCCGGGGACGACACCGAGGCGGGAGGTGAGCGCGTGGGCGATCCGGTCGACGCGGGTGCGCAGTTCGCCGTACGTCCACACGCCGCCGTCCGCCGTGCGGAACGCGGGGCGCACCGGGTCGGTGCCGGCGAGCAGTTCGGCGGCCGCGTTCAGCCGTTCGGGGTAACGCAGCCCGGGCAGGTCGAAGCGGAGGCGCGGCCACTGCTCACGGGGCGGGAGATGGTCGCGGGCGAAGGTGTCGTGATGGGCGGTGGGGGCGCCCGCCTCACTTCCGGCGGCCGTGCCGCTGTCCGGGTCCGGGTCCGTGGTGGCGCTTGTGGCGTCCCTGTGGTCCATGGCGGTTCGCCCCCTCGTCGTGGTGGGCTCGCACAGGGAGCGTATCGTGTTGGTGACGACAGTCAATGGCCCGCGATACGGTCTGGGTCGTCGAGGCGCGCACCCCTGATGCACCGCCAGGAGAGGGGACCGGCAATGACCGCATTCTCGCTCGATCCGGCACAGACCGCCCGCAGCGCGGAGCTGCGCACACTGGCCGTGCGGCGGCTGCGGCCGCTCGCGGAGCGGGGCGAGCCGGGCCGCGTCAATCGCGCACTCGTCGCCGAACTCGGGCAACTCGGCCTGCTGGAACGCCTGTTCACCTCCGGCGCGCTGGAGCTGTGCCTGATGCGGGAGTCCCTGGCGTACGCCTGCACGGAGGCCGAGACGGCGCTCGCCCTCCAGGGCCTGGGCGCGCATCCGGTGCACGCACACGGTACGCCGGCCCAGCGCGCCCGCTGGCTGCCCGGCGTCCGCGCGGGCACCACCGTGGCGGCCTTCGCCCTGACGGAACCGGACGCGGGCTCGGACGCGGCGGCGCTGACCCTCACGGCGCGGCCCGATCCCCCGTCCGGCTGGCGGCTCACCGGTGAGAAGTGCTGGATCTCCAACGCACCCGAGGCCGGCTTCTACACCGTCTTCGCCCGCACCACCCCCGGGGCCGGCTCCCGGGGCGTGACCGCGTTCCTCGTGCCCGCCGACCGCCCCGGCCTGAGCGGCGCCCCGCTCGACATGCTCTCGCCGCACCCCATCGGCGTCCTCTCCTTCGACGCCGTGCCCGTGACCGCGGACGACGTCCTCGGCGAGCCGGACCGGGGCTTCCGTGTCGCCATGACCACCCTCAACCTGTTCCGTCCCAGCGTCGGCGCCTTCGCGGTCGGCATGGCGCAGGCGGCCCTCGACGCGACGCTCGCCCACACCGCCGGACGGGACGCGTTCGGCGGCAAGCTGAAGGACCTTCAGGCGGTCTCCCACCAGGTCGCCGAGATGGCCCTGCGCACGGAGGCGGCCCGCCTCATGGTGTACGCGGCGGCGACCGCGTACGACGAAGGCGCCCCGGACGTGCCACGCCGGTCCGCCATGGCCAAGCTGCTCGCCACCGAGACCGCGCAGTACGTCGTCGACACGGCCGTCCAGCTGCACGGCGCCCGCGCCCTGCGCCGCGGCCACCTCCTCGAACACCTCTACCGCGAGGTGCGCGCCCCCCGGATCTACGAGGGCGCGAGCGAGGTCCAGCGCGGCATCATCGCCAAGGAGCTGTACGCGGCCGTGCGGAGCACGGAGACCGGGATGACCACAGGGACCGGGATGACCACAGGGACCGGGATGACCACAGGGACCGGGATGACCACAGGGACCGGGATGACCACAGGGACCGGGATGACCACAGGGACCGGGATGACCACAGGGACCGGGACGACCACAGCAACCGGGACGACCGGGTTGACCGTGGAGGCCGCACCGTGACCGCCGAACGCGTGAACCCGCCCGAACTCTCCCCGCCCACCGGCTTCTCGCACGCCGTCGTCGCCACCGGCACCCGGCTGGTCTTCCTGGCGGGCCAGACCGCCCTCGACACGGACGGCAAGGTGGTCGGCGACACGCTGCCCGAGCAGTTCGAGCGGGCGCTCACCAACCTGCTCACCGCCCTGCGTGCGGCCGGCGGGACCCCCGCGGACCTCGCCCGGGTCACCGTCTACGCCGCCGACGTGGCCGACTACCGCGCACACGCCGCCGAACTCGGGCGCATCTGGCGGGACTCGGCGGGCCGCGACTACCCCGCGATGGCCGTCGTGGGGGCCGTCCGCCTCTGGGACGAGGAAGCCCTCGTGGAACTCGACGGCTTCGCCGTGCTCCCGTAGCCCGCGCGTCAGGCCGCCATGGCGAGGCGCTCCATCGGCACCCGGCGCGGAGCGATCACACTGCCGTCGGGGAGCAGTTCACCGGTGTCGTCGAAGACGATCACGCCGTTGCACAGAAGGCTCCAGCCCTGCTCCGGGTGGGCGGCGACGACGTGCGGGGCGGTGGTGCCGGCAGCGTGGCACGTGGGCTGGTGGGAACACATGGCGCACCTCCGGGTGAGGGGCGGGCGGCCGGATCGCCGCCTCCCTGGACACGACCATGCTCCGCCGGCCGGCTCATCGGAACCGCCGGCCGGGAAGCGTGACACGATACGGACAACTCCCTGACGGTTCGCGGACGGCCGGTGCCGATTCGCCACGAAGGGCCCCGGCGGCCTCCCCGTGAACTCGACCGTGACCCGGTCATCCGCATCGTGGCCGGCCCGGAGGCGGCTGAGTCAGTCGGCCGTGGGCCTCCACTGGTCGGCCTCTCGTGCCGCCGCGCGCGCACCGAGGAGGCCGACGGCGAGCGAGACCACGGCACATGTCGCCGTGCCGGCCGCCAGGACGGTCCAGGACACGGAGCCTTCCTGTACCAGGGCGATGAAGAACACCGAATGCCATGCGGTCACTGCGCCCGTCACCACTGTGGAGATGAGCAGGGGAACGGTCAGGTGCCATGAGCTCACGGAGCGGAACACGCGGCGGCGGCCGGTCAGGACGGACAGCGGGGCGAGAGCGTGGCGGATCCGTACGAACTCTGCCGCCGCGCTCACCGCGCCGGCTACCAGAAGGAAGAGGAGGCCGGTGACGCCGAACAGCTGGATCCAGTTCGGAAGGCGGGTACGGGAGGACCCCAGCCAGGTCCCGCCGAGCTCTGTGACCTGGACGGACGGGTCGGGGAGCGTGTACGCGGCCTGCTTGACCGCGGCGAGCTGTCCCGGTGCGGGGGTCACGACGAGGAGGGACTGGGTGCCGTCCGCCTTCACCGTGATCCGGGATGCCGGGCTGAACTCGATGTCTCCGTACCAGCGGCGCAGTTCGTCCACCTGCGCGCTGCCTGCGGCCGCGGTCCTCGTGCCGCCGGTGCAGGCGACGTGCAGCGTGCGCAGGTCCCGGCAGGACCCTTCGATCGACACCCACGGGTCCTTCGGCGGTCCGGGGTCGTGCAGGGTGCGGGTCAGCAGAATCGACCCTGAGGGAAGGGAGGTGCGCAACCGGTCCGTCTGCGCCGCGGTCATGCCGCTGGTGGTCAGCTCGATCACGGTGTCCTTGATGCGCTGGTGGGTGGCGACCGCGGCTTGTGCGTGCTCTCCGAGTCTGCTGGTCCACACCTGCATCTGGGCGACGATTCCGATGCCGATCACCATGGCCAGCGCGAGGCGGACGATGACGCCGGGGTGCGCGTGGGTCCACCGTCCGCCGATCATGCGGCCCGGGTGGCCCCGGCGCCGGCCGTTGTCGGCGAGCCAGGCGCCCAGACGGCGGGTGGCGAGGGCCACGACGGAGGACAGGAACGCCCACATCACGACGGTTCCGCCGGTGAACACGATCAGTTGAGCCTTGCGGGGCACGTACTGGCTGGCCAGGACCAGCGCGACACCGGCTCCGCAGACCACCAGCCGCCAGGCGGGAACACGGGAGGTGAACGATGTCGGGCGGGTGGATCCGCCGTCCCGGTGGACACGGTGCGTGGCCACGACGATGCCCAGCACGGCCAGCAGGGAGACGACTCCCGCCCCGGCGGCGGTGGGCCAGGCGTCCGCCACGTCGCGGTGGTCGAGGAGGTATCCGGTGGGCGCCAGGCGGATGTCCGCCACGGAGGCGACGGTGTACGGGACGAATGCGGCGAGGGTTCCCAGCGCCGCCGGGAGGGCGGCTTCACCGATGTTGACGATCATGCGGTGACGCCATGTCCCGCCGAGGGCCTGCAGCAGACTGCTGCGCCGGTCGCGCGAGCGGGAACCGACCCGTGCACTGATCACGACCAGGGCGAGGGCGGGCAGGCCCGTCAGCGCCCACATGGCCGTGAGGGGAGACGTCACGGGAGCTTGGTCGGCCATTTCCCCGGTCGCTCCGCCGCCGCCTCCGAAGGCGGCCACGGGCAGCCATCGGTGATCGCTCTTCGGCGGGGCCTGCGCCACGTGGACGTAGGCGATCCTCTCGGAGGGGGTGACCAGGCCGTCGGTGGTGATGGTTCCGGCGAACGACCCGTACCGGGTGCGGATTCCCTCCGTGTCGCCGGTACGGAGGAGTTCGGGCGAGAGCAGTACCTCGCCCGGCCCGGGCCAGCGGGGCACGCCGGCGGGGACCGGGGCGTCGGCTGTGAGGGGGTGGACGAACACGACGGATACGGGCCGTGCGCCGATGGCGTCGGCGCCTTCCCGGTACAGCAGCGCGGCATGACCGCTGCCGGTGATCACCGGTCCGCGGGCGTCCGCGCGGTTCTCGCGGCCGTCGTACGTGGCCAGGGTGGCCACGGTCGCGAGAGTGACGAAGGCGACGGCGAGGGCGGCACCGAACAGGCCCCACCAGCGCAGGCGGTCGCCGGGACCGGACCGGCCTGCGGCGAGCCCGACCCGGACCAGCGTGCCCGCGGTACGCGTTCGGGTGAGCATCAGACGGCTCCTGCTTCGGCCAGGATCCCGCCGTGCAGTTCATGGCGGCGGTCCGCCCGACCGGCCACCGAGGGATCGTGCGTCACCAGGAGCAGCGCGCAGCCGCGGTCGCGGGCGGCGCTGAACAGCAGGCGGGCCACGCCCTCCTTGGCCTCGGGGTCGAGGGCGCCGGTGGGCTCGTCGGCCAGGAGAACGGCGGGCTCGGTGATCAGGGCGCGGGCCACCGCGGTGCGCTGGCGCTCGCCCCCGGAGAGCATCCCGGTGGGGGTGGTGCCGACGGGGACGCCGAGTTCGCCGAGGAGTTCCTCCGCGCGCCGGTAGGCGTCCTGGGGCCGGCCGCCGTCGAGCAGGACCGGCAGTGCGACGTTCTCCACCGGGCTGAGTTCGGGGAGGAGTTCACCGAACTGGAACACCATGCCGAGGGTGTCGCGCCGTGCCCGGGCGAGCTGCGCGGACCCGAGTCCGGTGATCTCCCGGCCCCCGGCGGTGATCGTGCCCGCCTGCGGCTTGATCAGGCCGAGGATGCACATGAGGAGCGTCGACTTGCCGGAGCCGCTGGGGCCGGTCACCGCGACCGACTCGCCGGGGGAGACGGACAGCGCGACGCCGTCGAGGAGGGTTCGTCCCTCCACCCGGTAGCACAGACCGCTCACCCGGAGCCCGGACGAATCACGTGGTTTCACAGAATCTGGCCTCTTGTGTCAGAAAAGGGAACGCCGCGCCGGCCCGTGCGGGCCGGCGCGGCAGGAGCATCCGTGGGGTGCCGGCTTACGGGATGACCCAGCCGGAGCAGTCGTCCGGGTTGCCGTAGTTCTCGTCGCACGCCTTGAACTTGTAGATCCGGGAGCCGTCGCCCGAGGTGGCGGTGGTGCCCGGGCCGCTGTGGTTCCACAGCGTCCGCTTCGTGTCCGGGCTGGCCGTGCGGTAGTACTCGGCCTTCACCGGGTCCCCGTCCTTGCTGTTGTCCTTGACGGATATCTTCCCGCTGTCACCGCCGGCCGGTGACCAGGCGTGCGCACCGCCGCCGTAGGCGTCGGCGGCGACAGCCGTGGCCGTGGGTACGGCGAGCGCCGCGGTGAGCAGCGCGGCGGCGACGAATCTGACCTTCTTCATTCTGTTCCCCCTGCTTGGTCATCTGTTGGGTGCGAAAAGCCGAGTTGCCATGACATGGCGCCGATGCCACGGCTTTGGGCTGTCGCCCCAGTTGGCGCAACTATCACACAGGTGACGCTCGGGAAGCCTGGAGGTTGCGGGGGGACGACCCAATGTCGGCCTGGGGCTCTATATCGGGTTAAGTAGGTCATGTCCGGTGGTTGTAGGTGAGAGTCCGGAGAGAACCGGAACGAGTCGTGGACGGCGGCTCACCATGGGACGGTCACGGTGTCGAACGGAAACGGATCACGACGGCGCGCCAGGTCCCGAACACATGGCGACGGCGACGTGACCGGGGCCGCAGCCGCCTGTTGGCGGGAATCGATCGGTGGCGAGGCCGCCTCCACCGGCGGACGGACGAAGGCGGGGTGCCCTGCTGGGCGGCCACGGGTGCGGCCGCCGGGGAGCGGGCCGCGGGGGACCGGGCCGCGGGGGACCGGGTTCAGCGGCAGAGTTCCATGATGGAGTCGTCGAAGTCCGGGAACTCTCGCGTGGTCTCCTCGATCACGGCAGCTGCCGGAGCCCGGTGGTCCGGTGCGCATCGCTCGGCGATGGCCGTCAGTTCACGATCGGGGTGCGGAACCCAGTCGGGCTCGTACGAGGCGGCAGCCTCCCAGGGGCCGAAGCCGCCGGCCAGCAGCCACAAGAAGGCGCCCAGGTCGCGCGCCTGGGCCCACGACCCATTCGGCACCCGGGTGCTGAACACCACCACCAGCGGCGCACCGGCGAGCACACCGTCCTACACCGGCGCCCGCTACGAGACCACCACGGGCAACCTCGACCTGCACGCCCGCCAGTACACACCGGCCACAGGCCGCTTCAACCGTCCCGACCCGGCCACCCCCGACCGCTCCAGCCCGTACACCTCGGCCTACGCCTACGCCAACAACACACCCACCTTCCTCACCGACCCCAGTGGCCTGGCGCCGCAGGACCCCGACGACGAGCACGTCCACAGCTTCGGCCAGGCCCTCAAGATCTTCGGTGACGCCTTCGTCCAGGTCTTCAAATCACCCTTCGAGTTCCTCGGCGACGCTCACGACGCCTTCACCGGCCAGAACGGTGGCGCCGGAGCCTTCGTTGACAAATACCTCCCCCTCCGCCCCACCTACCGGCTCTACCGAGCCGAATACATGCTCCGACAGCAGGTCAAGATCACGGATACGGCGATGAGCAAGCTCGAGGAGGCCGGAGCCGTGACCCGGAAGATTCCGGAATCACCGAAGTCGCCGAGATTCCAGGGTTACGAGTTCCACATCCCCCATCGGCTTTCAACCTCTTCAATCGGCTCAGACGGGACGGCGGCATTGAGATATCACCCTGACGACATCGCCCAACCCGACGTGATGGGTTACCTGCGGAGGAATGAGAGCCAGTTCTTCCGCTCGGGTACCTACGACGCCGTCGAACTGGCAGGCATGATCGCCACCGAAGCTCTGACCCTGGGCGCGGGGAATGTCCGGATCCAGTCCGCCGGGGAGTGGCTGACCGTGTCGGCTGACAAGGACTGGCTGGAACGCCACGAGCACGAAGCGTTCCACAACATCACGCCGTTCCCGGAAGCCGGCGTCAACAGCATGCTGGCAGAGGTTCTCGCCGTTGCCTTTTCGGCAGCCGTGACAACCGCCACATGCGACAGGTTCAAGGTGATCAAGGGGGAGGTCACTTCCCCCGCCCGCCCAGTCGGCCAAGACACGGGCAGGGCGGTTGCCTTCATGCGCCGACGCGGGCTCCAACCCCTCGGATGAGTGCGGTGCGGCCGCATGAACCACAACCGGTTCATGCGGCCGCGCTCCCCAGAAAGTACGCCAAGCGAGACGGCGAATCGGGCCACGACGGCTCGAGCACAGCCTGGACGAGCGGGCAGTAGCTCGGCCCCGGCCGAAGTCGCAGAGAAGTCCCACAGGGGCCCGCCGCGCCCGCTCCGGACTCGCCTCAGCGCAGGTCGGACAGGGTCCGGCAGCGTCCGCCCGTCAGATGTTCCGGAACGTCTCGATCTGCGCCCCCACCGTGTTGAGCCGCTCGGCCAGGTCCTCGTAGCCGCGGTTGATGACGTACACGTTCCGCAGCACGGACGTGCCCTCCGCCGCCATCATCGCCAGCAGCACGACGACGGCGGGCCGCAGTGCGGGCGGGCACATCATCTCGGCGGCGCGCCAGCGGGTGGGGCCCTCCACCAGGACCCGGTGCGGGTCGAGGAGCTGCAGCCGCCCGCCGAGCCGGTTCAGGTCCGTGAGGTAGATGGCCCGGTTGTCGTACACCCAGTCGTGGATCAGCGTCTTGCCCTGCGCGGAGGCCGCGATGGCCGCGAAAAACGGGACGTTGTCGATGTTCAGGCCGGGGAAGGGCATCGGGTGGATCTTGTCGATCGGCGCCTCCAGTTTGGAGGGCCGCACGGTCAGGTCCACCAGCCGCGTGCGGCCGTTGTCGGCCACGTACTCGGGCGTGCGGTCGTGGTCGAGCCCCATCTCCTCCAGCACCGCGAGCTCGATCTCCAGGAACTCGATCGGCACGCGCCGGACCGTGAGCTCGGACTCGGTGACGACCGCGGCGGCGATCAGGCTCATCGCCTCGACCGGGTCCTCGGAGGGGGAGTAGTCCACGTCGACGTCGATGGTGGGCACGCCGTGCACGGTGAGCGTGGTGGTGCCGATGCCCTCGATCCGGACGCCGAGCGCCTCCAGGAAGAAGCAGAGGTCCTGGACCATGTAGTTGGAGGAGGCGTTGCGGATGACCGTGACGCCGTCGTGGCGGGCGGCGGCGAGCAGGGCGTTCTCGGTCACGGTGTCGCCGCGCTCGGTCAGGACGATGGGGCGGCGGGGACGGACCGACCGGTCCACCACCGCGTGGTACTGCCCCTCCGTGGCGGTGACGTCGAGCCCGAACCGGCGCAGCGCGATCATATGCGGCTCGACGGTGCGCGTGCCCAGGTCGCAGCCGCCCGCGTACGGCAGCTTGAAGCGGTCCATGCGGTGCAGCAGCGGACCGAGGAACATGATGATGGACCGCGTACGGCGGGCCGCCTCGGCGTCGATGGCGTCCAGGTCGAGGCCGGCGGGCGGCACGATCTCCAGATCGACTCCCTCGTTGATCCACCGGGTCCGCACGCCGATCGACCCGAGCACCTCCAGCAGGCGGTAGACCTCCTCGATCCGGGCGACCCGGCGCAGGACCGTGCGTCCGCTGTTCAGCAGCGAGGCGCACAGCAGGGCCACACAGGCGTTCTTGCTCGTCTTCACGTCGATGGCGCCGGAGAGCCGGCGGCCGCCGACCACCCGAAGATGCATGGGGCCCGCATACCCCAGCGACACGATCTCACTGTCCAGGGCTTCACCGATTCGGGCGATCATCTCAAGGCTGAGGTTCTGATTGCCGCGCTCGATCCGGTTCACGGCGCTCTGACTGGTGCCGAGTGCCTCCGCGAGCTGCGCCTGGGTCCAGCCCCGGTGTTGCCGGGCGTCACGGATGAGCTTGCCGATGCGTACGAGGTAGTCGTCGGACATGAGGCTGAGGTTATCTCAGATATGAGATGGCGCCTCTTGTGGGGTCCGTTCGGGTGGCGGAGGGTGCCGGGGCCGCGCGGGTCGCGGTGCGGTGCGGGGCCGCGCCGGGGCGGGGCGTGATCCGGGTCTCGCATGACCATCCGGCCCCCATGTACTAGAGTTATCTCGACATCGAGATATCTGCCGAGGCGCACCGCAGCCGCCCCGGCGGTAAGGGTTACCTAACTTAGCCTTACCTTGCCGAAGCGGCCGAGGCGTCGTGGCGGCAGGATTGCGGTGGTACGCGCACATCAATGAAGGAGACTGTCGTGTCGGCGAACAGCTTCGACGCCCGCAGCACGCTGCAGGTGGGCGACGAGTCGTACGAGATCTTCCGGCTGGACAAGGTGGAGGGCTCGGCCCGCCTGCCGTACAGCCTCAAGGTCCTGCTGGAGAACCTGCTCCGCACCGAGGACGGCGCGAACATCACCGCCGACCACATCCGCGCCCTCGGCGACTGGGACTCCCAGGCCCAGCCGTCGCAGGAGATCCAGTTCACGCCGGCCCGCGTGATCATGCAGGACTTCACCGGCGTACCCTGCGTCGTCGACCTCGCCACCATGCGCGAGGCCGTCAAGGAGCTCGGCGGCGACCCGGCGAAGATCAACCCGCTGGCCCCGGCCGAGCTGGTCATCGACCACTCCGTCATCGCCGACAAGTTCGGCACGAACGACGCCTTCAAGGTGAACGTCGAGCTGGAGTACGGCCGCAACAAGGAGCGCTACCAGTTCCTGCGCTGGGGCCAGACCGCCTTCGACGAGTTCAAGGTCGTCCCGCCGGGCACCGGCATCGTCCACCAGGTCAACATCGAGAAGCTGGCCCGCGTCGTCATGGTCCGCGACGGCAAGGCGTACCCCGACACCCTGGTGGGCACCGACTCGCACACCACCATGGTCAACGGCCTCGGTGTCCTCGGCTGGGGCGTCGGCGGCATCGAGGCCGAGGCCGCGATGCTCGGCCAGCCGGTCTCCATGCTCATCCCGCGCGTGGTGGGCTTCAAGCTGACCGGTGAGCTCAAGCCCGGCACCACCGCCACCGACCTGGTGCTCACCATCACCGAGATGCTCCGCAAGCACGGCGTGGTCGGCAAGTTCGTCGAGTTCTACGGCGAGGGCGTCGCCGCCACCTCCCTCGCCAACCGCGCCACCATCGGCAACATGTCGCCGGAGTTCGGCTCCACCGCCGCGATCTTCCCGATCGACGAGGAGACCCTCAACTACCTGCGCCTGACCGGCCGCTCCCCGCAGCAGGTCGCCCTCGTCGAGGCGTACGCCAAGGAGCAGGGCCTCTGGCTGGACCCGAAGGCGGAGCCGGAGTTCTCCGAGAAGCTGGAGCTCGACCTGTCCACGGTCGTCCCCTCCATCGCCGGCCCGAAGCGCCCGCAGGACCGCATCGTCCTGGCGAACGCCGCCGAGCAGTTCAAGCAGGACGTCCGCAACTACGTCGACACCGCCGACGAGGCGGGCAAGGAGTCCTTCCCGGCCTCCGACGCCCCGGCCGTCCACAACGGCGTACCGGCCAACCCGGTCCCGGTCACCGCCCCCGACGGCACCACCTACGAGCTGGACCACGGTGCGGTGGCCGTCGCGGCCATCACCTCCTGCACCAACACCTCCAACCCGTACGTCATGGTCGCCGCCGCGCTGGTGGCCAAGAAGGCGGTCGAGAAGGGCCTGACCCGCAAGCCGTGGGTGAAGAGCACCCTCGCCCCGGGCTCCAAGGTCGTCACCGACTACTTCGACAAGGCCGGACTGACCCCGTACCTCGACAAGCTCGGCTTCAACCTCGTCGGCTACGGCTGCACCACCTGCATCGGCAACTCCGGCCCGCTGCCGGAGGAGGTCTCCAAGGCCGTCAACGACCACGACCTCGCCGTCGTCTCGGTCCTCTCCGGCAACCGGAACTTCGAGGGCCGCATCAACCCCGACGTCAAGATGAACTACCTGGCGTCCCCGCCGCTGGTCGTCGCCTACGCCATCGCCGGTTCCATGAAGGTGGACATCACCAGGGACGCCCTGGGCACCGACCAGGACGGCAACCCGGTCCACCTGACGGACATCTGGCCCAGCGAGGCCGAGGTCAACGAGGTCGTCGCGAGCGCCATCGGCGAGGACATGTTCACCAAGTCCTACAGCGACGTCTTCGCCGGCGACGCGCAGTGGCAGGCGCTGCCCATCCCGACCGGCAACACCTTCGAGTGGGACGCGGAGTCGACGTACGTCCGCAAGCCCCCCTACTTCGAGGGCATGGGCATGGACCCGGAGCCGGTCTCCGACATCGCCGGCGCCCGTGTGCTGGCCAAGCTGGGCGACTCCGTCACCACCGACCACATCTCCCCGGCCGGTGCGATCAAGGCCGACACCCCGGCGGGCAAGTACCTCACCGAGCACGGTGTCGAGCGCCGCGACTTCAACAGCTACGGCTCCCGCCGCGGCAACCACGAGGTCATGATCCGCGGTACGTTCGCCAACATCCGCCTGCGCAACCAGATCGCGCCGGGCACCGAGGGCGGCTACACGCGTGACTTCACGCAGGAGGGCGCCCCGGTCTCCTTCATCTACGACGCCTCCCGCAACTACATCGAGCAGGGCATCCCGCTGGTCGTCCTGGCCGGCAAGGAGTACGGCTCCGGTTCGTCCCGCGACTGGGCGGCCAAGGGCACGGCACTCCTCGGCGTCAAGGCCGTCATCGCCGAGTCGTACGAGCGCATCCACCGCTCGAACCTCATCGGCATGGGCGTCCTGCCGCTGCAGTTCCCGGAGGGCGCCTCGGCCGGGTCCCTCGGCCTGACCGGCGAGGAGACCTTCTCCTTCACCGGCGTGGAGGAGCTGAACAACGGCACCACCCCGCGCACGGTCAAGGTCACCACCGACACCGGGGTCGAGTTCGACGCGGTCGTCCGCATCGACACCCCCGGTGAGGCCGACTACTACCGCAACGGCGGCATCATGCAGTACGTGCTGCGCAGCCTGATCCGCAAGTAAGGGATCCGGCACGGCGGTTGGGCCGCGACCCCGGCGACGGGGCCGCGGCCCGCTGCCGTTCTCGGCGGGAGAAGGGGGGGCGGAGCACGCGGAGAAGGGGGGGCGGAGCACGCCGTCGGCCTGATTGTCAGTGGCCGTCCCTAGGGTGGCTCGCATGGAAGTCATGGCCTTGGAACAAACGCTGCGCGAGCGCCCCGGCGACGAAGCCTCGTGGGGCGCCTACGGCGACTGGTTGCGGGAACAGGGCGATCCCCGGGGCGAGTTGATCCGCCTGGAGCAACGCCACGCCCACGCGAGGCCCGCCGACCGGGACGAGCTCAAGCGGCGGATCGATCTGCTGGTCGAGGAGCACGGGAAGAACTGGGACGCGGAGCTGCCGCCCGCGGTGACCGTCCGGGCGCGCCGGCACGGATTCGCCGTCGGCGTCGCCGTCGAATGGTCCGAGCAGGCGCCCGCGCTGATCGAACAGGCGTTGCGGGGCCGCTTTGTGACCGGGCTGCTCATCCGGCCTGGCGACCAGGCGCAGGAGGCCGACGAGGAGTACTACAACGACGAGCCCGGCTGGGACGAGGACGGTGTGCCGCTGCCGCCGCCACCCCATGACGCCGGCGCCCTGGCGGAGCTCGACCTCGGCGGGCTGAGCGAACTCAGCCTCCAGTACTTCCGCATCGGCGACCCCGGCGCCGAGGCCCTGGCCGCCGCGTCCTCGCACGGGCGGATCGAGACGCTCGACCTGCGCTACTGCGGCATCGGCGACGCCGGCCTGGCAGCCCTCGCCGCCTCCCCGGCCTTCACCACCGTCCGCTGCCTGCACCTCCAGTCCAACCGGCTCACCGCCACGGGCGTGCGCGCGCTGGCCCGTTTCGAGCGGCTGGAACAGCTCGACCTCCGCTACAACCGGATCGGTGCGGACGGGGCACAGGCCCTGGCCGAGGCCCCGTTCGCCGGCTCGCTCAGGCGCCTGCTGCTCTACCGCGAGGACGTCTCCGGCGCCGGCGTGCACACCCTGGCGCACGCGCCGCAACTTCCGACGGCCCTGCGCAGCTTCTGGAGGAGCGTATGAGCACCGCACTCCGCGACCGCTTCTTCGCCCTGTCGGCCGGGCGGGCCGACGCGGACGAGATCGCCCGCTACCGCGCGGAGGTCGACGCCACCGACACCGAGCCCGCCGCGACACTGGACGGGCTCGCGATCTCCTGGCACCCCACCGCGCGCTTCAAGGCCGTGCGCTTCGTGGACGCCGAGCGCATCGACGAGGGTGTGCGCGAGCAGTTCGCGCGGCCCAGTGAGCCGGCACCCCACCTGGCCGCCGTCTTCGTCGATCCGCGTGAGCTGTCGTTCCGTACCTTCGAGAACATCGTGCCGCTCGACCGCTGGTTCGCGGACACCCCGCTTCGGTTCGAGCCGGCGGAGCCGGTGGAGCTCACCGGGGGCGCCTACACATCACGGCTGCTGCTTCCCGACGCGGGCCGCGCCCGCCTCGAAGGTCTCGACGCGCTGGGCCTGTACGTCCCGCCGCTCAACGCCGCCACGCGCGGCGGCGAACGCTTCATCTTCCACTCGGCCCTGCTCGCCGAGGCACTCACCGAGGCGGTCGCCGGGGCGATGCCCAAGCCGTTGCTCGACGGCTTCTCGCACGTGAACCCCGTCTTCCGCTGCAACCGCTTCGAGCCCGGCGACGCCAACTTCCACCGCCACCGCGACACGCCCTACTACGACGCCGCCCGCGGGCACGTCTCCCGCTACACGCTGCTGCTCTACCTCACCGGCGGCTGCGGAGACCCCGCGCTCGACCTGACCGGGAGAGCGTCGATCGAGGACGTCGAAAGCTTCACCTGCGTCATCTTCGACCAGCGCTACGAGCACGAGGGCGCGCCCTTCCGCGACGGCCGCAAGGTCTTCCTGCGCACCGAACTCGTCTTCGCCGAGGATCCCGAGGTCACCCACGACCCCGAGATCGGGGCGCTGTTCAGCAAGGCGTGCTACCTGACCGGCGAGAGCGTCTTCGCCCCCGAGCTCGCCCGCCACGCCGACGCCTGCTACAACCAGGTCGCCGCCGCGCACTGGAACGGCGGCCTCTCCCACGGCCCCGCGCACGAGCCCTATGTCCACAAGCAGTTCCGCGGTGTGCACTTCATCGCGAACGGCTACGACTTCTGGTTCGCGAAGAGCGACACGCTCTCCCTCGCCGAGTGCGCCGCGATCACGCTGCTCGACTACTTCAACTGCAAGCTCGGCGACACCGCCTTCCGCGACCTGTGCGCATCGGTCGTGATCGAGGCGGAGGACGACACATGGATACCGGGCTTCCTCGGGGAGAAGAGCGGGGGCGGGGCCGGCGCGTCCGCCGTGGCGCCGTTCGACAAGTCCGCGTTGTTCCCCGAGCCGGAGCTGACGGACGGCGTGTGCTGCCCGTTCCACGACTGCGGCCGGTTCGACCCCACACGCCTGGATGAGATCGTCGACCTGAACGAGCGCGCGCAGAGCTTCGCGAAGGCGCACATCATGCCGGCGCCGATCCTGATGCTCGGCGAGGACGTGGTGCTCGATCCCGACAAGTTCGTGATCCGGGGCAACCAGATCCATGTGCTGGGCAAGGAGTCGCTCACCCCCGTGAACTTCGCCGCGTGCTGGAACGCCGGCGGAGTCCCCGGCAACTACATCGGCGTGGCGGCCACCGTCGGCGCGGCGCACTTCCTCGTCCCGCCGATCGTCTTCTCCGAGACGGACGGCTGCCGCCGCCTGCAGTTCGACTTCTTCCGCAACACCTGGATGGTGAAGCACCGGCAGGCGACCGTCCCCGTCCCCAGGATCAGCCCGCTCGCCGATCTCGACCTGGGCGAACTGGAGGAGGGCGCGGACGAGCCCTGGCTGGACGCCGTCGATCCCTCACTGGTCGAGGGCGGTTCGGGCGAACACCCGACACCGTGGTGGGCCGATCGCTCACCGCTGGTCGACGAGCTCTACGACCATCTCGGCGACTACGACTACGAGTACTACGGCGGCGACCACGATGCCGAGGACGAGGACACCGAGGGGTAGGGGGACACCGAGGACGAGGGGGAGTGCCGGGACGAGGGCCGTCGGACGGCGTCCCGGCACCGCTCAGATCCACCCGGCCGCCTGAGCGATCGCGAAGGGCGCGGGGATCAGGGTCGTCAGACGCAGGTACAGGCCCAGCGGTCTGCCCTCCTGCCAGGGCATGAGGACGTCCACCACCAGCACCATCCCGAGGACGAACGCGCTGCCCAGCGCCGCGCCCAGGGCCATGCCGACGGTGTTGTCGGGTGATCCCCTGCCGCAGCCCAGCCCGTTGGCGCAGCCGGCGAGTATGTATCGGGTCAGCAGCCACCGGACGCACACGCCCGGGACGATCGCGACCGTCCCGATCAGAAGGTTCGCCACCGCGGCCGCCCACCAGGAACCGGCGGTGCCCCTGTCATGGCCACCGTCCGCGCCGGAACCGTGCACAGCCCGCCCTCTCCCCGCTCGTTGCGTTCGTACAGGTAGATGACCACGAGAGCACTCGGGTTGCCCCGCGTGCCGCCGGGGGAGGCCGACACCGCCCCCACGAGTGACCCCTCGTGACACCGGCGTTGCCCCGAGCAGGTGCGAACACGACGGGACCGCCGCTCCCTTGTGCGTCAGACGTTTACAGGGAGCGCTGTGCGCGCTAGCTTCACGCACAGCGGGTGGGAGCGCTCCCATTGGCTCGCGGTCCCGGTGGACCGGAACCTGCCCGGATCGCGCGGGCGCGCTCCCGCTCGGCACCCCGGTAGCGGCCCTCAACGGCGCGTCGAGTTCCTCGAAGGGCCCGGACGTCCGGACGCGACGGTGCGCAACGCCGACTGGAACGGAGTGCTGGATCCGGGCGAGAGCACGACGTTCGGATGCGTCGTCCGGGGCCCGGGTGACGATCCGGCGACCAGCCTTCCCTGCCAGGTGGGTTGAGGCGCTCGGGGCGGACCGGGTGGCGGGTGTGCGCCACCCGGTCCGCGAGCCGTTCCGGCCCACGGGGGAGGGGGCCGGACCGGATGGAACGTGGTTTGCGGGCGTCCGATGGGACGCGACAACGTTGTCGGACCTGGTCTGCCGAACATGGCCCGCGGATGACTGTACGCCCTCAACGGACAACGGTGTCAAGGGCGTTCACCCGTCTGGCTGACCCGCCGGGGAGGGCGCGGGTGTCCGTGGATGCGCGGCGGGCGGTACGCGAGCGGGGCGGGCGCGGAGGGATCTCCGCGCCCGCCCTTTGTCCCACGGCGCCGTCAGGCCAGCAGCTCCACCTCCGCCAGGGTCGACTCCGCGTTCAGGACCAGGCGGTAGTGCGTGTACGCGCCGGGACGCGGGATCGAGAACACCCGGGTCTGCCGGTCCCAGGTGAAGGGTTCTCCCGTGCGGCGGTCAACGGTCCTCCAGTGTGTGCCGTCCCGGGACGCCTCGACGGTCCAGCCGGCCGGTGCCTTCGTGCGGTCCGCCGAGGAGGTCAGGGTGTACTGCACCGCCCGGGGGCGGCCCGTGACCGGCAGGTCCACGCTCGTCACGGTCGCGTCCGTCGCCGACGTGTCGTCGAAGAGGGGACCCTCACCCCGCAGCACGTCGGCGCGCGGCGAGGGCACCTTGTCGTCCCGCGTGATCGACGCCGGTGCCGCGTTCTTCCCCGTGCCCCAGGCCGACGGCCGCGGACCCATGTCGAACTCCAGCACCCCGCCCCGGGAGAGCAGCGCGTGCGGCAGCGCCGTCGACGTCCACCGGTGGCCGTTCACCTTCAGGCCCTGGACGTAGACGTTGCGCGCGCTGTTCCCCGGGGCCTTGATCACGAGGTCCCTGCCGTTCTCCAGGTGCACCGTCGCCTTGGTGAACAGCGGCGATCCGACGGCGTACTCGCCGCTGCCCATCACCAGGGGGTAGAAGCCCAGCGCCGAGAACACGTACCAGGCGGACTGCTCGCCGTTGTCCTCGTCGCCGTGGTAGCCCTGCCCGATCTCGCTGCCGGTGTACAGACGCGAGAGGGCCTCGCGGACCTTCGCCTGCGCCTTCCACGGCTGCCCGGCGGCGTCGTACATGTAGATCACATGGTGGGCCACCTGGTTGGAGTGCCCGTACATGCCCATCCGGACGTCGCGCGCCTCCGTCATCTCGTGGATGACACCGCCGTAGGAGCCCACGAACTCGGGCGAGGCCGTCTCCGGCGTCGTGAAGTACCGGTCGAGCCTGTCCGCCAGCCCGGCGCGGCCGCCGTACAGGTTGGCCAGGCCCCGGCTGTCCTGCGGGGCCGTGAAGGCGTAGCCCCAGCCGTTCGTCTCCGTGTAGTCGTAGCCCCACACGCGCGGGTCGTACGCCGACGAGTCCACCCGCCAGTCGCCCCGCGCGTCACGGCCCTGGAAGAAGCCGGCCTTCGCGTCGAAGAGGTGGACGTAGTCCCGGGCGCGGTTGAGGAAGTACGCCGACTCCTCCTTGTAGCGCTTCGTGCCGGTCTTCTCGTACAGCGCCTGCCCCATCCTGGCGATGCCGTAGTCGTTGACGTAGCCCTCCATCGCCCAGGACAGGCCCTCCCCGGTGGCGGTGGTGGTGTAGCCGAGGAACGGGGAGGAGGCCATGCCCTTGCGGCCGACCCCGGACGACGGCGGGTCGACCGTCGCGTTCTTCACCGCCGCGTCGTAGGCGGCCTCGGCGTCGAACTTCACGCCCTTCACATAGGCGTCCGCGAACGCCACGTCCGACGAGGTGCCCGTCATCAGGTCCGCGTAGCCGGGCGACGACCAGCGCGAGGTCCAGCCGCCGTCCTTGTACTGCTGCACGAAGCCGTCGACCAGCTCGCCCGCCTGGCCCGGGGTGAGGAAGGAGTAGGCGGGCCAGGTCGTGCGGTAGGTGTCCCAGAAGCCGTTGTTGACGTAGACCTTGCCGTCGACGATCTTGGCCCCGGTGTGGGTGGGTGTGTCGGGGCCCGTCATCGGGGAGAAGGGCGACGCGTACCGGTATGCCGATCCCACCTTCTCGAAACCCGAGTTGGGGTACAGGTACAGCCGGTAGAGCGAGGAGTAGAGCGTCGTGAGCTGATCCGCCGTGGCGCCCTCCACCTCGATCCGCCCCAGCAGCCGGTCCCAGGCGCGCTGTGCGTGCGCCTTCACCGTGTCGAAGGACGTCCCGTCCGGGATCTCCCGGCGCAGATTGTCCTTGGCCTGGTCGATGCCGATGAGCGAGGTGGCGAGCCGGAGGGTGACCGTGTGGCCGGCGCCCGGCCGCAGCCGCAGATACCCCTTGACCCCCGAGGACGCGCCGTCCGTCACCGGGGCGTCGAAGACGCCGTAGACGAACAGCCGGGTCGCCCCGGTCGACAGCCCGGACTTCACGTCCGAGAAGCCGGTGACGATCCCGTGCTCCTTGTCGAGGGTGAGCCCGGCCTGCTCCGTGACATTGTCGAAGAGCACGCTCGCGTCGTCTCCGGGATAGGTGAAGCGCAGCACGGCCGCGTGGTCCGTCGGCGTCATCTCCGCCTTGATGCCGTTCTCGAAGGTCACGCCGTAGTAGTAAGGACGCGCGATCTCGTTGTCGTGCCGGAAGGGCAGCGCCCGCGCGGTGCGGCCGGTGTCCGGGGTGCCGGACGCGGCCGAGGGCATCACCTGGAACGTCTGCCGGTCACCCATCCACGGGCTCGGCTCATGGCTCGCGCTGAACGCCTGTATGGTGGGCAGATTGTCTGGGTTGTTGGCCCTTGCGTACTCGTACAGCCAGCTCAGCGAGCCCGCGTTGGTCACCGGCGTCCAGAAGTTGAAGCCATGCGGCAGGGCCGTGGCCGGGAAGGTGTTGCCGCGCGAGAAGGCGCCGCTGGAGTTGGTGCCGCGGGTCGTCAGCGCGTAGTCGGACAGATGCGCCTCGGGTCGCTGCGGTGGCGCCGCCTTCAGCGAGATGTCGTCCAGCCAGCCCCGGAACCGCGCCGGTCCCTTCGGCGCGTCGTACGCCACCAGGATCCGGTCCACGGTCTTCCCGGCCGCGACCGAGCCGATCCGGGAGACCACGCTGTTCCACTGGTTGACGTACAGCGCCTTCGACGCGCCCTGCCCCTGCGGGCTCAGCGGGAAGCCGTGCTGGTCCAGCGCTCCGAGGCCGCTGAGACGGGTGCCGTCGGTGAAGGCCAGGTCCACGGAGACGTTCGTGGCGTCGTAGTCCCGGTCTCCGTCCGCCATCGACGGGAAGATCCGGTACGACAGCCGGGTGTCCCGCGCGACACCCACGTTCACATCGAAGACCTTGTTGTACGAGTAGGCCCGTCCGTCCGCCCGGTGCGTTCCCGCGTACCGCAGCGCCCGCCTGCCGGTGAAACCGGCGCCCGCCTTGGCGGTGGGGGAGCCGCTCGGGCCGCGGTCCACCAGTGAGCGCATGTCCCTGGGCGCGGGCTGGGAGCTGTCGCCCGTGGAGAACTGCACGTCGGCGAGCTGGAGTATGCCCGCGCCGTGGTTCTCGGTGAAGTCGATCCGGAAGTGGGCGTACTGGCCCGGCTCGGCGAGGTCGTACGATTTCGTCTGGAAGCGTTCGCTGAACGATTCGCCGGTGCGCGTGTCGAGGGTCTTCCAGTCCTTCCCGTCCGTCGAGCCCTGGAGCGTCCAGTCGGCCGGGTCCCGCTCCGCGTAGTCGTTGGCCGAGGTGAGCGCGTACGTCACGACCTTGACCGGTGCGTCCAGGTCGAACTCCACCCAGCCCGTCGGCGCGAAGGCCAGCCACTTGGTGCCCGGCTCGCCGTCGACCAGGTTCTCCTTGACCTCGCCGGCGCCGGTGTTCTCCGCGCTGGCCCGGACATCGGTGACCTCGTCGGTCACATTGCCCGGAATGCCCGTGGTGTACCCTCCGTCTACGCCGGACGCCCGCTTCGTGCCGTCCGCTGCCGTGTCCACCGTGTTCAGCCATGTCGGGGGCGGATCGTCCGGCTCGAACGAGGAGGCGAACTCCCGGTCGACGGCCGCCGGTCGGGCGGGCAGTCCCTCTGCCGCGCCCTGCCCGGCCACCAGCAACGCGAAGGCGGCCGTTGCCACGACCGCCGTAGGAGACCATCTGTGCCGAGATCTGTGCTGCATGCGCGAGCACCCTCCCTGCGCCGTAAAGGAAATGGACAACGTTGTCACTTCATCGCGCAAGGACCAGTAGGTGGTCAAGTGGCCAGTGATGTCAAGGGTGTTGAGCGTGGCATTCGGGCCCTATGCGGTGGATATCCCGTTCGGGGGCCGTACTGACATCCCGTATTTCCGCGAGGTCTCAACTCGGAAAAGCAAACCGCCAACCTTGCATTCGATCTTGCTCCGTTGGCGGGAAGTGGACTATACCTGTCGGCGTCCGGGCAGCCGTCACCAAGCGGTACGGCGGCTGTGGACAGGCACGACCGGGGGGAATTCGGGAGGCGGCGCACCGTTTCGGGCACGACCGACTGCCGTGCCGTTCCACCGAATCCCTCGTGCACGACCCCAGCTTCACCATCACCGCGGTGCCGGGAGGATCCGGTTCACCGCCTGAGTCCTGGAGAAGGCGAGGACTTGAGCATGGGATCCACTTCCGGAGCGAACACCACCCCCGAGGGCGTAGGCCGCCGCGATCTGATCAAGCGGTCCGCCGCGCTCGGTCTGATCTCCGTCCCCGCGATGGGCTTCCTGTCGGCGTGTGCCAGCGGGGGCGGGGGCGACAACTCCAGCAACAACGGGACCCAGGGGAAGACGTCGAAGACGAACCCCTTCGGTGTGGCCAAGGGGGGCAAGCTCGACGTCGTCATCTTCAAGGGCGGTTACGGCGACGACTACGCCAAGGCGTGGGAGGCCGACTACCAGAAGCAGCTCGGCATCACCTCCACCCACACCGGCACCCAGGAGATCACCGGCAAACTGCAGCCGCGCTTCAACGCCGGCAACCCGCCGGACATCGTGGACGACTCCGGCGCCCAGCAGATCAAGGTCGACGTGCTGTACAAGAACGGCCAGCTGCTCGACCTCGCCGAGGTCCTCGACGCGCCGTCCGTCGACGACCCGGCCAAGAAGGTCCGCGACACCCTCATCCCCGGAACCCTCGACCCGGGCGTCCAGGAGGGCAAGGTCGTCGCCCTCAACTACATCTACACGGTGTGGGGCCTGTGGTACTCCGGCAAGCTTTTCAAGGAGAAGGGCTGGACGGCGCCCAAGACCTGGGACGACTTCCTCGCCATCTGCAAGGACGCCAAGTCGCAGGGCATCGGCGGCCTCGCCCACCAGGGCAAGTACCCGTACTACATCAATGTCGCCATCATGGACATGATCGCCAAGAAGGGCGGCATCGACGCCGTGAAGGCGATCGACAACCTCGACCCGAAGGCGTTCGTCGGGTCCGACGCCGCGCAGGCGGGCATCGAGGCGGTCTACGAGGTCGTGGAGAAGGGCCTGCTGATGCCCGGCACCAACGGCCTCACCCATACCGAGTCGCAGACCCGCTGGAACCAGTACAAGGCCGCCTTCATCACCTGCGGCTCCTGGCTGGAGAACGAGCAGCTCAAGCAGACCCCGTCCGACTTCGACATGAAGTTCCTGCCGATGCCGCTGCTGGCCGGCAGCAAGATGCCCTTCGAGGCGATCCGCGCCGGCTCCGGCGAGCCCTTCATCATCCCCGCGAAGGCGAAGAACCTGCCCGCGGCAAAGGAGTTCATGCGCCGCATGCTCTCCAAGGAGTGGTCGACGCTGTTCGCCAAGCAGGCCAACTCGCTGACCATCCTCAAGGACGGCGTCGACTCCAGCGTGACACTGCGCCCGGGCACGCAGTCCACGGTCGAGGCGTCCAAGGCCGCGGGCTCCAACACCTTCCGCTACCTCTACCCCGACTGGTACAGCGAGATGGACACCGCTCTCCAGAACGCCTCCAACGAGCTGATGGCCAAGCGCATCCAGCCCAAGGAATGGCTGAAGCGCTGCCAGGCCGCGGTCGACAAGCAGGCCAAGGACCCGGCCAGCAAGAAGAACCACCACGACTGAGGCTCGCTCGACCGACCGCGTTCCGGGCCGGACGTGAGCGTCCGGCCCGGAGGGGCACACCAGGGGCAGGAACGCCATGCGCAAAGGGCAGTACAGGTTCGTCGCGGGATTTCTCTTCGTGCCCGTGGCGCTCTACCTGATCTTCGTCATCTGGCCGTACATCCAGACGTTCGGCTATTCGCTGACCGACTGGAAGGGCCAGTCGCAGACCTTCTCGTTCGTCGGCCTGGACAACTACCGGGCGCTGTTCCAGGACGATGTCTTCCTCCAGGCCATCTGGCACAACATCCTGTTCCTGGTCTTCATCCCGGTGATCACCATTCTGCTCGCCCTGTTCTTCGCCTTCATGGTGAACGCGGGCGGGCGCAGCCGGGCCGGCGGTGTCCAGGGCGTGGCCGGATCGAAGCTCTACAAGATCATCTATTTCTTTCCGCAGGTCCTGTCGCTGGCGATTCTGGCCGTGCTGTTCAACGCGGTCTACCGCAGTGACGGCGGAGGTCTGCTCAACGGCTTCCTGATCAAGCTCGGCCTGGTCGACGCGAACAATCCCGTCGAATGGCTCAACGAGCCGAACATGGTGCTGTGGGCGCTGATCCTGGTCGTGGTCTGGCACGGCGTCGGTTTCTATCTGGTGCTGTTCTCGGCCGCCATGCAGTCCATCCCGAAGGACGTCTACGAGGCGGCCCTCATCGACGGCGCGGGCCGCTCCCAGTCCTTCTTCCGCATCACCCTGCCGCTGCTGTGGGACACCGTGCAGACGGCATGGGTGTACCTGGGCATCGTGGCCATGGACATGTTCGTCCTGGTCTCCTCCATGACCCAGAACATGGGCGCCTACGGAGGCGGGCCCGATCACCACAGCGATGTCATGTCCACCGTGATGATGCGCAACTTCCTCTACTACGGGAAGAGCGGCTACGCCTGCGCCATGGGCGTCGTCATGCTGC
Source organism: Streptomyces sp. PSU-S4-23 (assembly GCF_055632315.1). NCBI lineage: Bacteria > Bacillati > Actinomycetota > Actinomycetes > Kitasatosporales > Streptomycetaceae > Streptomyces > Streptomyces sp. PSU-S4-23. The sequence continues at coordinate 6,710,082 of NZ_JBVMUU010000002.1, forward strand.
TGCTCACCCTGATCCTGTCCGTGGTCACGCTGCGCGCCACCCGCCGCGAGCGCATCGAATTCTGAGCGGGAGAGACGACGATGAGCGCACCCCTGAAGGAAACGGCCGCCACCGGCGGCACCGTCCCCCCGCAGCCCTCGGCCGGCACGGCCCCGGCCCGCCCCGGTGACCGGCGCAGCGAGGGCGTCGTCCTGAACGTCTTCTCGCACGGCTTCCTCGCCGTGTGGGCGCTGCTGATCGTGCTGCCCCTGCTGTGGCTGGTGATCAGTTCGTTCAAGACCGACGCGCAGATCGGCGGCTCGGCCTTCGGCTGGCCGCAGGCGTGGTCCTTCGACGTGTTCCGCCGCGCCTGGGACAAGGGCATCGGCGACTACTTCCTGAACACCGTCATCGTGCTGGCGTTCTCCGTGCCGCTGACGATGCTGTTCGGCTCGATGGCCGCGTACGTGCTCGCCCGCTACCGGTTCTGGGGCAACCGGCTCCTTTACTACTTCTTCGTCGCGGGCGCGATGTTCCCCGTCTTCCTGGCCCTGGTCCCGCTGTTCTTCATGGTCAAGCGGCTGGACATGCTGAACACCTACCAGGGGCTGGTCCTGGTCTACATCGCGTACTCGATGCCGTTCACCGTGTTCTTCATGCACGCCTTCTTCCGGACGCTGCCGACGGCGGTCTTCGAGGCGGCCATCCTGGACGGGGCCTCGCACACCCGGACCTTCTTCCAGGTGATGCTGCCGATGGCGAAGCCGGGTCTGATCAGCGTCGGGATCTTCAACACGCTGGGTCAGTGGAACCAGTTCATCCTGCCGACGGTCCTGATGCAGCCGCAGAGCGGCTCGGACCCCGAGCGCTACGTCCTCACCCAGGGCCTCATCCAGCTCCAGCAACAGCAGGGGTACGCCTCCGACCTCCCCGTTCTGTTCGCAGGCGTGACCATCGCGATGATCCCGATGCTGGTGGTCTACCTGTCCTTCCAGCGTCAGGTGCAGGCCGGTCTGACCTCGGCGACGCTGAAGTAGCCGCGCGGCCGCTCTCTCCGGTTGCCGTCGGGGTGTGCCGGGCGCTTTCTGGAAGAGCGGGTGGAACGGCCCGCTCTTCCGGGAGGAGCGCACCATGGGGCAACCGGTGGGCCGGCCGACGATCAGCCCTGAGCAGTTCAGCCGGGTGTGCGACGAGATCAGAAGCACGGCGGCGCCCGGGAAGGACGCCCAGGCCGTCCGCGACTGTGCGCTGCGCATCGTGCAGACGCTGGGCCTGGCGCTGTCCACGGACGACCTGAGCGGGCTGCTGACCGAACTCATGGCCCCCGGGGTGGCGGCCCCGCCCCCAGGGCACCCCCGGTACACCCGGGAGGCCATCCTGGACCGGCCCGACGAACTGCCGGGGGAAGAAGACGAAGGCCCGGTCAGGTAGACCGGGCCCGCGGGCCGGCACAGGCCCGGTACGACGGCGCCCCCGTGGCCCCGTAGCAAGCCCGAACGAGTCTGCGATCACGCCCGCCGGCGTCCTTCCTGTGAACGGGGAGGGCGCCGGCGTTCGCATGATCGCGTCGCTGTTCTCCCTCGATTTCCCTCAAGGTCTTGACTGCGGTAACCCGTTCAGCGGAGCTTGGAGTTCATAACTTGTAAGTGACCCGGTTCCATGCCGTGATCCGGGTCACACGGGCGGCAACGTGGCCGCCGGTGCTGGAGGCAGGAGTGGATGGGTCGATGGAGACTCCGGGGTCGCAGTCGTCGCTGCACCGAGCAAATCTGGAGCGCGTCGTGCGCGCGGTGCGTCTTGCCGGGTCGCTCACACAGGCGGAGATCGCGAGGGCGACGGGTCTGTCCGCGGCCACGGTCTCCAACATCGTGCGGGAGCTGAAGGAAGGCGGGACCGTCGAGGTCACACCCACGTCGGCGGGCGGCCGCCGGGCGCGCAGCGTCTCCCTCAGCGGCGACGCCGGCATCGTCATCGGTGTCGACTTCGGGCACACCCATTTGCGCGTCGCGATCGGGAACCTCGCCCATCAGGTGCTCGCCGAGGAGTCCGAGCCGCTGGATGTGGACGCCTCCGCGGCGCAGGGCTTCGACCGGGCGGAGGAACTGGTCAGCAGGCTGATCGAGGCGACCGGGGTGGACCGGTCGAAGATCGCGGGCGTGGGCCTCGGTGTGCCCGGCCCGATCGATGTGGAGTCGGGCACGCTGGGCTCCACCGCCATCCTGCCGGGCTGGACCGGCGCCAAGCCCGCCGAGGAGCTGCGGGGGCGGCTCGGCGTGCCGGTGTACGTGGACAACGACGCCAACCTCGGCGCGCTCGGCGAGCTGGTCTGGGGCAGCGGCCGCGGGGTCAAGGACCTGGCGTACATCAAGGTCGCCAGCGGTGTCGGCGCCGGACTGGTGATCGACGGCAAGATCTACCGCGGCCCCGGTGGCACCGCAGGAGAAATCGGGCATATTACTCTTGATGAATCCGGCCCCGTGTGCCGCTGCGGCAACCGGGGCTGTCTGGAGACCTTCGCGGCGGCGCGCTACGTCCTGCCGCTGCTCCAGTCCAGCCACGGCACCGATCTGACCATGGAGGGCGTGGTCAGGCTGGCGCGGGACGGTGATCCGGGCTGTCGTCGGGTGATCGCCGACGTCGGCCGCCACATCGGCAGTGGAGTCGCCAATCTCTGCAATCTGCTGAACCCGAGCCGAGTGGTCCTGGGCGGTGATCTCGCCGAGGCCGGGGAACTGGTTCTGGGGCCCATCAGGGAGTCGGTCGGCCGGTACGCGATCCCCAGTGCCGCACGTCAGCTCTCGGTGTTGCCAGGGGCGCTCGGAGGCCGTGCGGAGGTGCTCGGGGCGCTTGCTCTCGCACTCAGCGAGATGGGTGATTCAACCCTTTTGGACGGCACGCTTCCCGCGGCGGCCCCTGCCTTCACTTAGAGAACGGATGGCACCGTTGCCATCTCGTTAAGGATTTACTTCTTGACGTCGCACGTGTGGCCGAGTTGACTTCCAGCCACCTCGGCCGCAACGACGCGGCCTCGTCAGGGAGGTTTGTGAAGTGAACATGCGCATGCGTCGTGCCGCCGTTGCCGTTGCCGCTGGCGCGATGGCCGTCACGCTGGCTGCCTGTGGCAGCGCCAAGGAGTCCGGTGGGGGCTCCTCCTCGTCCTCGGGCGCCAAGAAGAAGGGCGACGACATCAAGGTCGGTCTGCTCCTTCCCGAGAACCAGACGGCCCGCTACGAGAAGTTCGACCGCCCGCTGATCGAGAAGAAGATCAAGGAGCTGACGAACAACAAGGGCGAGATCGTCTACGCCAACGCCAAGCAGGACGCGACCACGCAGAACCAGCAGGTCGACTCCATGATCACCAACAAGGTGGACGTCCTGATCGTGGACGCGGTCGACGCCGCCGCCATCAAGGGCTCGGTGCAGAAGGCCAAGGACGCCGGCATCCCGGTCGTCGCCTACGACCGCCTCGCCCAGGGCCCGATCGACGCCTACACCTCGTTCGACAACGTCACCGTCGGCAAGACGCAGGGCGAGGCCCTCCTCGCGGCCCTCGGCTCCAAGGCCAAGTCCGGCAAGATCGTGATGATGAACGGGTCCTCCACCGACCCGAACGCCGCGCAGTTCAAGCAGGGCGCCCACTCCGTGCTCGACGGCAAGGTCAACGTCGGCAAGGAGTACGACACCAAGGAGTGGAAGCCGGAGAACGCCAACGCCAACATGGAGGGCGCCATCTCCGCCCTCGGCAAGAAGAACATCATCGGCGTCTACTCCGCCAACGACGGCATGGCCGGCGGTATCATCACCGCCCTGAAGGCCGCGGGCATCAAGGTCCCGGTCACCGGCCAGGACGCGGAGCTCGCGGGTGTGCAGCGCATCGTCACCGGTGACCAGTACATGAGCGTCTACAAGCCGTACATCCCGGAGGCGGACGCCGCCGCCGAGATGGCCGTCGCGCTCGCCCAGGGCAAGTCGCTCGACTCGATAGCGAAGGACAAGGTCGACAGCCCGACCAACAAGCAGATCCCGTCGGTCCTGGTCCCGGTCCAGTCGCTGACCAAGGACAACATCAAGGACACCGTCATCAAGGACGGCGTCTACACGGTCGCCGACATCTGCACCGCCCAGTACAAGGCGGCCTGCGACAAGATCGGCCTGAAGTAATCGGCTACGCGTCCTTTCCCCGTACGGAATTCCGCCCTTGAATCTCCGTACGGGGCCGGCGCACGAAGGCTCGTCCGGCGCCCCGTGTTCACCAGCCCCGCAAGCTCGTGCGGGGCGCCGGACGGAACACTCCCAAACTTCTTGAAGCAACCTTCCGCCGGGTCAGGCGGCGAAGGAGATGGTTTACGTGTCCGCTACGCCCGTGCTGGCGTTGCGCGGGGTCTCCAAGCGGTTCGGTGCCGTTCAGGCGCTCACCGACGTAGAGCTTGAGGTCCACGCCGGTGAGGTGGTCGCCCTCGTGGGTGACAACGGCGCCGGAAAGTCCACGCTGGTCAAGACGATCGCCGGCGTGCATCCCATCGATGAGGGCGTCATCGAGTGGGAGGGCAGGCCCGTACAGATCAGCAAGCCGAACGACGCTCAGCACCTGGGCATCGCGACGGTCTACCAGGACCTCGCGCTGTGCGACAACATCGACGTGGTCGGCAACCTCTTCCTGGGCCGCGAGATCCGCAAGCGCGGTGTCCTGGACGAGGTGGAGATGGAGCGCCGCTCCCGCGAGCTGCTCCAGACGCTGTCGATCCGCATCCCGAGCGTGCGCATCCCGATCGCCTCCCTCTCCGGTGGCCAGCGCCAGACGGTGGCGATCGCCCGTTCCATGCTCGGCGAGCCCAAGCTGGTCATCCTCGACGAGCCCACCGCGGCGCTCGGCGTGGAGCAGACCGCCCAGGTCCTCGACCTGGTCGAGCGGCTGCGCGAACGCGGTCACGCCGTGATCCTCATCAGCCACAACATGGCCGACGTGAAGGCCGTCGCCGACCAGGTGGCGGTGCTGCGTCTGGGGCGCAACAACGGCGTCTTCGAGGTCAAGTCGACCTCCCAGGAAGAGATCATCTCCGCCATCACCGGCGCCACGGACAACGCCGTGACCCGTCGTGCGGCGCGCAGCAATGGGGAGATCAAGAAGTGAGCAGCATCGACAAGACCTCCACGCCCCCCGAGAGCCACATCGTGGAGAACCCCGAGGCGGCCACCGGCGCCGATGTCGCCGTCGACCCGCGGCTGCTGGTACGTGAACGCGGCTTCGCGGGCTACCTCACCGAGTTCAAGCGCAAGATGAAGGCCGGCGACCTGGGATCCATGCCGGTCGTCATCGGCCTGGCCGTCATCTGGATCATCTTCCAGAGCCTGAACTCCAACTTCCTCACCGCGGGCAACCTCTCCGACATCTCCGTCGCCATGGTCGGCACGGGCATGATCGCCGTCGGCATCGTCTTCGTGCTGCTGCTCGGCGAGATCGACCTGTCGGTCGGCTCGGTCTCCGGTGTCGCGGGTGCCACCTTCGCCGTCCTGAACATCACCCACGGCATGACCGAGTGGATGGCCTTCGTGCTGGCCATCCTCACGGGCACGGCCGCGGGCGCGCTCCACGGCTTCTTCTTCGCGAAGATCGGCGTGCCGGCGTTCGCGGTCACGCTGGCCGGTCTGCTGTTCTGGAACGGCTTCATGCTCAAGATCCTGGGCGACAACGGCACGATCAACCTGAACAGCGACGGCCTCGTGGCCAAGCTGACCAGCTACTACTTCTCCGATGTGGCCGCCGCCTACGGGCTGGCCATCGCGGTCACCGTGCTGTACTTCGTCAGCTCCTTCCTCGGCAACAGGCGGCGCGAGGCCGCCGGTGTGCCGTCCCGGCCGCTGAGCGAGACCATCCTGCGCACCGCGCTGCTGGCGGTCGTCGCCTTCGCCGTCGCGGTGGTCTACAACCAGTACAAGGGTCTGCCGCTGGCCGTGGTGATCTTCATCGGCATTCTGCTGATCACCGACTTCGTGCTTCGCCGCACCCCGTACGGCCGCAAGATCTTCGCGCTCGGCGGCAGCGTCGAGGCGTCCCGGCGTGCCGGTATCAACGTGGAGATGGTGCGGATCTCGGTCTTCGCGATCTCCGGCACGTTCGCCGCGATCGGCGGTCTGTTCATCGCCTCGAAGATCGCGTCCGCCAACCAGGGCGCGGGCGGCGGTGACCTGCTGATGAACGCCATCGCGGCGGCCGTCATCGGCGGCACCAGCCTCTTCGGCGGCCGCGGGCGCACCTGGAACGCGCTGCTGGGTGTGCTGGTCATCGTGTCGATCCAGTACGGCCTCGCCCTGGAGGGCATCGCCTCGCCGGTCCAGTACATGATCACCGGTGGCGTTCTGCTGGCGACCGTGGTCATCGACGCCGTCACCCGCAAGACGCAGAAGACGGCCGGCCGCGCATAACGCTCCGCTGCCGGGCGCCCGTGGGCAGGAGCGCGGGCGCCCGCAGGCGAGGGCCGGCCGCGGCCCGGCCGCCGGGCCCGTGCACGCCGGATCAGCCGGCTTCCGGGCCGCGGCCCCGCGCGGGAGTCCCCCCACGGGGGTGGCGCGGCCCGGACCCACGACCGCCCGGTCGCGGGTCCGGGCCGCGCCCTCATGCGTCAGGTGCCATCGGGCTCGGTCCACGGCGCGCAGCCGGCTGCGCGCCGCGGACCTGCGTGGGAGTGCCATGTGCCCGGGAGTCGTTCCGCGGGCGGCAGTGGCGTTCGTCCGGCCTGGCCGGGGTTGCGGAGCCGGGTGCGCGCCGCGGACCTGCGTGGGAGTGCCATGTGCCCGGGAGTCGTTCCGCGGGCGGCAGTGGCGTCCGTCCGGCCTGGCCGGGGTTGCGGAGCCGGGTGCGCGCCGCGGACCTGCGTGGGAGTGGCCATGTGGCTGGGAGTGGTTCCGCGCGGCAGTGGCGTTCGTCCGGCCCGGCCGGGGTTGCGGAGCCGGCTGCGCGCCGGGGAGCGGAGTGGGGGAGCGCCGCGGCGCGCAGCCGGCTCCGGCGGCTGCCCGGCGACGCCGTGCCCGCCGTGTCCGAGTCCCGGCGCCACCCGGTCGCGGCCGCGCCGCGCACCGCCGGACGGCGCGCCGCGGCCGTGACCGCCCGAGCCGTGCCCGGCACCGACGACGGTGCCGGGCACGGGTTCGTCGGCGGCCGAAAGTATGACCCCGAACGTGAGGGCCGTCCATGATCGGCCCGGGCGGAACATTAGACTCGACGGGCCCGGCAATAGCTCGACACAGCCCTACTGCAAGGAGGCACGGGTGCCGCTGCTGACCCGCATCAGGGGACCGCGCGATCTGGACCGGCTCAGCCTGGAGCAGCTTGACCGGCTGGCAGAGGAGATCCGGACCTTCCTCGTGGACGCGGTCTCCAAGACCGGCGGCCACCTCGGCCCCAATCTCGGCGTGGTCGAGCTCACCATCGCCCTGCACCGTGTCTTCGAGTCGCCGAAGGACAAGGTGCTGTGGGACACCGGCCACCAGTCCTACGTGCACAAGCTGCTCACCGGGCGTCAGGACTTCTCCAGGCTGAAGATGAGGGGCGGCCTGTCCGGCTATCCCTCACAGGCCGAGTCCGAGCACGACGTCATCGAGAACTCGCACGCCTCGACCGTCCTCGGCTGGGCCGACGGCCTCGCCAAGGCCAACCAGCTGCACGGGCGCGACAGCCACGTGGTCGCCGTCATCGGTGACGGCGCGCTGACCGGCGGTATGGCCTGGGAGGCCCTCAACAACATCGCGGACGCCAAGGACCGCCCCCTGGTCATCGTCGTCAACGACAACGAGCGGTCGTATGCCCCGACCATCGGCGGCCTGGCCAACCACCTCGCGACGCTCCGGACGACCGACGGGTACGAGCGCTTCCTCGCGCGCACCAAGGAGGTCCTGGAGCGGACCCCCGTCGTCGGCAAGCCCCTCTACGAGACCCTGCACGGCGCCAAGAAGGGCCTGAAGGACTTCATCGCCCCGCAGGGCATGTTCGAGGACCTGGGCCTGAAGTACGTCGGCCCCATCGACGGCCATGACATCGAGGCGCTGGAGTCCGCGCTGGCCCGGGCCAAGCGGTTCGGCGGGCCGGTCATCGTGCACTGCCTCACCGAGAAGGGCCGCGGCTACCAGCCCGCCCTCCAGGACGAGGCCGACCGCTTCCACGCCGTCGGCAAGATCCACCCCGACACGGGCCTGCCGATCGCCTCCTCCGGCGCCGACTGGACGTCGGTGTTCGGTGAGGAGATGGTCAGGCTGGGCCGGGAGCGGGAGGACATCGTCGCCATCACGGCCGCGATGCTCCAGCCGGTCGGCCTCGAGAAGTTCGCCAAGGCGTTCCCGGACCGGGTCTACGACGTCGGCATCGCCGAGCAGCACGGCGCCGTCTCCGCGGCCGGCCTCGCCACCGGCGGCGTCCACCCCGTCTTCGCCGTGTACGCCACCTTCCTCAACCGGGCCTTCGACCAGGTGCTGATGGACGTGGCCCTGCACAAGTGCGGCGTCACCTTCGTGCTCGACCGGGCCGGCATCACCGGCACCGACGGCGCCTCGCACAACGGCATGTGGGACATGTCGATCCTCCAGGTCGTGCCGGGGCTGCGTCTCGCCGCGCCGCGCGACGCCGACCAGGTCCGCGCCCAACTCCGCGAGGCCGTCGCGGTCGAGGACGCCCCGACCGTCGTGCGCTTCTCGAAGGGCGCCGTCGGCCCCGCCGTACCGGCCGTGGGCCGCGTCGGCGGCATGGACGTGCTGCGCGAGGCGGGCACCGACACCCCGGACGTGCTCCTCGTCTCCGTGGGCGCCCTCGCGCCGATGTGCCTGGACGTCGCCGACCTCCTCGACAAGCAGGGCATCTCCGCCACCGTCGTCGACCCGCGCTGGGTCAAGCCCGTCGACGAGGCGCTCGCCCCGCTCGCCGAGCGGCACCGCGTGGTCGTCACGGTCGAGGACAACTCCCGTGTGGGCGGCGTCGGTTCGGCGATCGCACAGGCGCTGCGCGACGCGGGCGTCGACATCCCGCTGCGCGACTTCGGCATCCCGCCGCGCTTCCTCGACCACGCCTCCCGCCAGGAGGTCATGGCGGAGATCGGCCTGACCGCACCGGACATCGCCCGCCAGGTCACCGGGCTCGTCGCGAAGCTCGACGGCCGGTTCGACCGTACGGCGGTGGACTCGGTGGAGCCCGCCTGCGACTGACGCGACCGCCGGGCAGGTCTCCCCGGGCCGGTTCCACCATCCTTTACGGTGGCGGAACCGGCCCGTTCGCGTGAATCCGCCCGAGGCGGGGCACACGGTCGTCACCCCCTTCCGATCATGTCGGGGACGACGAGCGTGGGAGGCAGTCCGTGGGCAGCACCCTCTTCAGGACGAAGAAGGTCGAACAGTCGATCCTGGACACCGAGGAACCCGGGCACGCGCTCAGGAAGACGCTGTCCGCGCTGGACCTGACCGTGTTCGGCGTCGGCGTCATCATCGGCACCGGCATCTTCGTCCTGACCGGCAAGGTCGCCAAGGAGAACGCGGGCCCCGCCGTCTCCCTCGCCTTCGTGGTGGCCGCCGTCGTCTGCGCGCTGGCCGCGCTCTGCTACGCGGAGTTCGCCTCCACGGTCCCGGTCGCGGGCTCCGCGTACACGTTCTCGTACGCCACGCTCGGCGAGCTGCCGGCCTGGATCATCGGCTGGGACCTGGTCCTGGAGTTCGCACTGGGCACGGCGGTGGTCGCCGTCGGCTGGTCCGGCTACGTCCGGTCGCTGCTGGACAACGCGGGCTGGCACCTGCCCGCGGCGCTCGGCGGCCGGGACGGGGCGAGTGGGTTCGGCTTCGACATCCTCGCCGCCGCGCTGGTCCTGGTGCTGACCGCCGTCCTCGTCCTCGGCATGAAACTCTCCGCCCGGCTCACCGGAGTCGTCGTCGCCATCAAGGTGACCGTGGTGCTGATCGTGATCGTGGCGGGCGCCTTCTTCGTCACGGGCGCCAACTACCGGCCGTTCGTCCCCAAGGCCCAGGCGGTGGAGGCGGGCGGCACGCTCAAGGCCCCGCTCATCCAGCTGATGTTCGGCTGGGCGCCCTCCAACTTCGGGGTGATGGGCATCTTCACCGCCGCGTCCGTCGTCTTCTTCGCCTTCATCGGCTTCGACATCGTGGCGACGACGGCCGAGGAGACCAGGAACCCGCAGCGCGACATGCCGCGCGGCATCCTGGGCTCCCTGTTCGTCTGCACGGCGCTGTACGTGGGGGTGTCCATCGTCGTCACCGGCATGGAGCACTACACCAGGCTGACCGTGGACGCCCCGCTCGCCGACGCGTTCAAGGCCGTCGGGCACCCCTGGTACGCGGGTGTGATCAGCTTCGGCGCCGCCATCGGCCTCACGGTCGTCTGCATGATCCTGCTGCTCGGACAGTCCCGGGTCTTCTTCGCGATGAGCCGCGACGGGCTGCTGCCCCGCTTCTTCTCCCGTGTCCACCCCCGCTTCAGGACGCCGCACCGGCCGACCGTCCTGCTCGGCGTGGTCATCGCCGTCGTCGCCGGCTTCACCAGCCTCAGCGAACTCGCCGAACTGGTCAACATCGGCACGCTCTTCGCCTTCGTCGTCGTCGCGCTCGGCGTGATCATCCTCCGTCGGACCCGCCCCGACCTGCACCGCGCCTTCCGCACCCCGTTCGTCCCCGTGGTACCGGTCCTGTCGGTGTGCGCCTCGCTGTGGCTGATGCTGAACCTGCCCGCCGAGACCTGGCTGCGGTTCGCGGTCTGGCTGGTCATCGGCTTCGCCGTGTACTTCCTCTACGGGCGCTCGCACAGTGTCCTGAGCCCCGGCGAGGGGTCTGCGGCCGACGGGGCGGCGGGCCCGCCGGGCAACCGGGCGCCGTGAGCAGCCGCCGCACGCGGAGCGCCGGGCGCGCCCTCCCCGCGCGGGCGCCGGCCGCTCAGCCGCGCACCGCGCGCGGCCCGGCGACCTGCGCGCCCAGCTCCGTCACCCGGCGCCGCAGCTCCCGGTCGGCCGTGACGACCAGACAGGGGCGGCCGCCGGCCGCGGCGACCAGTTCGACGATGCGGTCGTCCCCGCTGCCAGACGCCGTCTCCACCCGCACCCCCGGCACGGAGGCCACACCGCGCGCCGCGCCCTCCACCACGAGGACGATCTCCACGGGGTCCGGGCGGCCGGGGACGCCGTCCACCGCCAGCCGGTCCCGCAGCCGCTCCGCGGCACCCTTCCTGTCCCGCCACCATCCGTCGGGCACCGATCCGACGACGTTGGCCGCGTCGACGATCGTGAGCAGGGGAGCGTCCTCGTCCATGGGGCAAGCGTGGCACGAGCCGGGCGGCAGCCCGTCGCGCGGCCCCTCGCCCTTACAGTGAACCGGTGAACGGCGAATGGTTCATCCGCGGCCGTGACGGCCGGCTCAGCGTCTACATCCCGTCGGGCGACGCCCTCCTGTGCCGGGCCGAGCGCCACCCCGGTGGCCCCTGGGAGGCCCCTCGCCGTGTGGGCGGCGAACAGAAGCTGCTTCCCGGGCCGGCCGTCGGCCAGGGCGCCGACGGCTACGCCCATCTGGTGTCCTGGCGGCCCACGGTGCCCGGCGAGTCCGGTCTGGTGCACTCCACGCACTTCCGCCCCCATCTCGCGGCGCTGGACTGGGTCCCCGTCGGCCACCCCAACAAGAAGGGCGACCGTACCGGCATGCCGGCCGTCGCCGTCGACGCCGAGGGGCGCGCTCATGTCTTCGTGCGCAACCTGGGCGGCGGGGTGAGCATGGTCGCCCAGAAGGAGACGGGCGGCTGGGACCCGTGGCGCGACCTGAAGGGCGATGGCGTCCGGGAGGATCTGGCGGCGGTGACGGGGGAGTCCGGGCGCGTGGAGCTGTACGCGGCCGCTCCCGTCGGCATCCTGCACTGGCGGCAGGAGGAACCGGGGGCCCAGCCGGTCCTGGACGAGGTGGTGGAGGTTCCGGTACGCCCGGGCACGCTGCGCGCGCTCGCCACGTCCCCGGACGGCACCACCCTCTTCTACACCGACGGATCCGGTGACCTGTGCGCCTGGCGCCCCGGCGGCAAGCCGGTCGCCCTGCTCCCCGCCGCCGGTCCCGGCCCGGTCTCCGCCGTTCGCTGCACACTCGACGGCCATGACTGCACGCTGCTCTCCCAGCGCTCGGCCGACGGACGGGTCGCCTTCGCCGCCTATCCCACCGAACAGGAGTCGTCCGGTGCCTGGTGGACCGGGTCGGGCCCGCACCTGCCGGCGGGTGCCCGGGTGGCGGTGGCCGAGGACGCCGGGGGACGCGTCGTGGCCGCGTCGCTGACCGAGGACGGAGAGCTCCGCCTGGCCCGTCAGAAGGACGAGCCGGGGCTGGCACTGGCGGCCTGGCAGACGGTCTGACGGGCCCGACGGCAGAGCCCCCGCCACGGGCGGGGGCTCTGCCGCGTGCGTGCGGTGCCTACGCGGGAACCGACGCCATGCCCGGCGCCAGGAACTTCCTGCCGTTCACGCGCTCGGAGACACCCTCGCGGTCCAGGTACGGCGTGATGCCGCCCAGGTGGAAGGGCCAGCCGGCGCCCGTGATCAGGCAGAGGTCGACGTCCTGGGCCTCGGCGACGACGCCCTCGTCGAGCATCAGGCCGATCTCCTGGGCCACCGCGTCCAGCACCCGGGCGCGGACCTGCTCCTCGGTGAGGACGGTGTCTCCCTGCTTCAGCAGCGCGGCGACCTCCGGGTCCAGCTCCGGCTTGCCGCTGTCGTAGACGTAGAAGCCGCGCTTGCCCGCCTCGACGACCGCCTTGAGGTTCGGGGAGACCTTGAACCGGTCCGGGAAGGCGCCGTGCAGCGTCTGGGACACGTGCAGGCCGATCGCCGGGCCGACCAGCTCCAGCAGCACCAGCGGGGACATCGGCAGACCGAGCGGCTCGACGGCCTTCTCGGCGACCTCGACCGGGGTGCCCTCGTCGATGACGTTCTGGATCTCGCCCATGAAGCGGGTGAGGATGCGGTTGACGACGAACGCTGGGGCGTCCTTCACCAGCACCGCCGTCTTCTTCAGCTTCTTGGCGACGGCGAACGCCGTGGCCAGCGACGCGTCGTCGGTCTGCTCGCCGCGGACGATCTCCAGCAGCGGCAGCACCGCGACCGGGTTGAAGAAGTGGAAGCCGACGACCCGTTCGGGGTGCTTGAGCTTCGACGCCATCTCCGTCACCGAGAGGGAGGAGGTGTTGGTGGCCAGGATCGCGTGCGCCGGTGCGACCGCCTCGACCTCGGCGAACACCTGCTGCTTGACGCCGATCTCCTCGAACACGGCCTCGATGACGAAGTCCGCGTCACGGAAGCCCTCGGCCTTGTCCAGGACACCGGAGACCAGCGCCTTGAGGCGGTTGGCCTTGTCCTGGTTGATCCGGCCCTTGCCGAGCAGCTTGTCGATCTCGGCGTGGACGTAGCCCACTCCCTTGTCGACGCGCTCCTGGTCGATGTCCGTGAGGACGACCGGGACCTCCAGGCGGCGCAGGAAGAGCAGCGCCAGCTGAGAGGCCATCAGGCCGGCGCCGACGACACCGACCTTGGTGACCGGGCGGGCCAGGTTCTTGTCCGGGGCACCCGCCGGGCGCTTGCCGCGCTTCTGGACCAGGTTGAACGCGTAGATGCCGGCACGCAGCTCCCCGCCCATGATCAGGTCGGCGAGGGCCTGGTCCTCGGCGTCGTAGCCCTGCTGCAGGTCGCCGTTCTTCGCCGCGGCGATGATGTCCAGCGCGCGGTAGGCGGCCGGGGCCGCACCGTGCACCTTGCCGTCGGCGATGAAGCGGCCGCGCTCGACGGCCTGGTCCCATGCCTCGCCGCGGTCGATCACCGGGCGCTCGACCTCGATGTCGCCCTTGAGGACCTGCGCCGTCCACAGCAGGGACTGCTCCAGGAAGTCGGCGCCCTCGAAGAGGGCGTCGGCGATGCCGAGCTCGTGGACCTGCCGGCCCCTCAGCTGCTTGTTCTGGTTGAGCGAGTTCTCGATGATGACCGAGACGGCCTTGTCCGCGCCGATCAGGTTCGGCAGCAGGGTGCAGCCGCCCCAGCCGGGGACCAGGCCCAGGAAGACCTCGGGGAGCGAGAACGCCGGGAGCGCCTGCGAGACCGTGCGGTACGTGCAGTGCAGGCCGACCTCGACGCCGCCGCCCATCGCCGCGCCGTTGTAGTACGCGAACGTCGGGACCGCGAGGGCCGACAGCCGCTTGAAGACCTCGTGGCCGCCCTTGCCGATGGCCAGCGCGTCCTCGTGCCGCTGCAGCAGCTCGACGCCCTTGAGATCGGCGCCGACCGCGAAGATGAACGGCTTGCCGGTGATGCCGACGCCGACGATCTCGCCGGCCGCGGCCTCCTTCTCGACCTGGTCGATCGCGGAGTTGAGGTTCGCGAGCGACTGCGGGCCGAAGGTGGTCGGCTTGGTGTGGTCGAAGCCGTTGTCCAGGGTGATGAGGGCGAACCGCCCGGCCCCGAGCGGCAGGTCGAAGTGGCGTACGTGCGCCTGGGTGACGACCTCGTCCGGGAACAGCTCGGCCGCGCCCTTCAACAGCTCAGCGGTGGTGCTCACTTGTCCCCCTCGAAGTGCGGGTTTTCCCAGATGACCGTCGCGCCCATGCCGAAGCCGATGCACATGGTGGTCATGCCGTAGCGGACCTGCGGCTGCTCCTCGAACTGGCGGGCCAGCTGGGTCATCAGGCGGACACCGGAGGAGGCGAGCGGGTGGCCGAAGGCGATGGCGCCGCCGTACTGGTTGACGCGTTCGTCGTCGTCGGCGATGCCGTAGTGGTCGAGGAAGGCCAGGACCTGGACGGCGAACGCCTCGTTGATCTCGAACAGGCCGATGTCGGAGATGGACAGGCCCGCCTTGGCGAGGGCCTTCTCCGTCGCCGGGATCGGGCCGTAGCCCATGACCTCCGGCTCGACGCCCACGAAGGCGTAGGAGACCAGACGCATCCTGACCGGCAGGCCGTTCTCCCGCGCGAAGTCCTCGGAGGCGATGATCGAGGCGGTGGCGCCGTCGTTGAGACCGGCCGCGTTGCCCGCCGTGACCCGGCCGTGGACGCGGAACGGCGTCTTGAGGCCGGCCAGGTTCTCCAGGGTCGTGCCCGGGCGCATCGGCTCGTCCGCCGTGACCAGGCCCCAGCCGGTCTCGCCGCCGTCCGGGTCGGTGCGGCGCACGGAGACCGGCACCAGGTCCTGCTGGATCTTGCCGTTGGCGTACGCCTTGGCGGCCTTCTCCTGCGAGCGCACGGCGTACTCGTCGGCGCGCTGCTTGGTCAGCTGCGGGAAGCGGTCGTGCAGGTTCTCCGCGGTCATGCCCATGAACAGGGCGGACTCGTCGACCAGCTTCTCGCTCACGAACCGCGGGTTCGGGTCGACGGCCTCGCCCATCGGGTGGCGGCCCATGTGCTCCACGCCACCGGCGATGACGGCGTCGTACGCGCCGAACGCGATGGAGCCCGCCGTGGTCGTCACGGCCGTCATCGCGCCCGCGCACATGCGGTCGATCGAGTAGCCGGGCACGGACTTGGGCAGGCCCGCGAGGATGCCCGCGGTGCGGCCGATGGTCAGGCCCTGGTCGCCGATCTGGGTGGTCGCCGCGATGGCGACCTCGTCGATCTTGTGCGGGTCGAGACCCGGGTTGCGGCGCAGCAGCTCCCGGATGGCCTTCACGACGAGGTCGTCGGCGCGGGTCTCGTGGTAGATGCCCTTCGGGCCCGCCTTGCCGAACGGGGTGCGGACGCCGTCGACGAAGACGACGTCCCTGACGGTACGAGGCACGATGGCTCTCCTCCAGGGTGCGGGATGGCACAGCTGCCACGCGCTGAGCGCGCGCTCAGCACTATGCTACTTACGAGTAACCAGGCTGCCCAGTCCAGAGGCCCCAAGCGGTGAAGGTCACACCTCCGGCGGTCGCGCCGGACGGCGTCCGTGCCGCCGCGGCCCCCGCGTCCCTGCATGTCGTGCCCCTCGCGGACGCGCTGTCGTGCCGGTCACTCGGCGGATCCCGGCGTGATCCCGACGCCGGTGTTCCGCTTCCGGGCGTCCCTCCGCCAGCCGGGGCGCGGTGACGGCCCCGCCTCCGGGGGCGCGCCCGCCTCCGGGGGCGCGCCCGCCTCCGGGGGTGCGCCCGCCTCCGGGGGTGCGCCCGCCGCCGGGGAAGGGGCCGCCGCCGGGGAAGGGGCCGCCCCGCGGAGGCGACCCCGGTCCGGGCCTGCTCCGGACCGCCCGTCGCCCCCGGCCGGCAGGCGTCCCTTCAGGGGCGCACCGCCCTCAGTCCTTCCCGGACAGCGCCGCCACCAGAACCGGTGTGACCAGCTCGATCTGCCACTGCCGGGCGCCGTGGCCGAGCAGCGCGGCGGCCACCGTGTCGGGGTCGGCCGGCTTCGGCGGCTCCCAGCACACACGCCGCACGGTGTCCGGAGCGACCAGGTTCTCCTGCGGCATGTTCAGCCGCTCGGCCAGCGCCGAGACGCCGGCCCGGGCGGCGGACAGCCGCGCCGCGGCGGCCGGATCCTTGTCGGCCCACGCACGCGGCGGCGGGGGTCCGGTCACCGGCTGGCCGGGCTGCGGCAGCTCCGCCTCGGGCAGCGCCCTCGCACGGTCGATCGCGGCCTGCCACTGCTCCAGCTGCCGTCGGCCCATGCGGTGCCCGAAGCCGTTCACGGAGGCCAGGGCGTGCATGTTCGGCGGCAGGGCCAGCGCGGCCTCGATGATCGCGGTGTCGCCGAGCACCTTGCCGGGCGAGACGTCCCGGCGCTGTGCGATCTGGTCCCGGGTCTGCCACATCTCCCGGACGACGGCCATCTGCCGGCGGCGGCGCACCTTGTGCATGCCCGACGTACGGCGCCAGGGGTCCCTGCGCGGCTCCGGCGGCGGCGCGGAGGCGATCGCCTCGAACTCCTGCAGCGCCCACTCCAGCTTGCCCTGCCGGTCCAGCTCCTTCTCCAGGGCGTCCCGCAGGTCGACGAGCAGCTCGACGTCGAGGGCGGCATAGCGCAGCCACGGTTCGGGCAGGGGGCGCGACGACCAGTCGACGGCCGAGTGGCCCTTCTCCAGGACGAAGCCCAGCACGTTCTCCACCATCGCGCCCAGCCCCACGCGCGGGAACCCGGCCAGGCGGCCGGCCAGCTCGCTGTCGAACAGCAGCGTCGGCATCATGCCTATCTCGCGCAGGCACGGGAGGTCCTGGGTGGCGGCGTGCAGCACCCACTCCGTACCGGAGATCGCCTGGCCCAGGCCCGACAGGTCGGGGCAGGCCGTGGGGTCGATCAGCGCCGTGCCCGCGCCCTCGCGGCGCAGCTGCACCAGATAGGCGCGCTGGCCGTATCGGTATCCGGACGCGCGTTCGGCGTCCACGGCGACGGGGCCGGTGCCGGCGGCGAAGGCGGTGATCACCTCGTTCAGCGAGACATGGTCGGCGATCACGGGCGGAATGCCGTCCCGCGGCTCAAGCAAGGGGATCGGCGCCGCTTCGACATCGTCCGGAGGGGCGCCTCCGGTGGCTCGCAGTGGGATCTCTGCTGCGGTCTCTTGGGCGTCGGTCACCTGTCAAGGGTATCCGTGTATGGACCGCACCCGCCGACGGAACGTTCCGTCGGCGGGTGCTGGAGGGTCGTAAACCGGTCATGTGTTATGCGTGTCAACGAGGGTTCCGGTGTGGCAGGTGATCCGCGGGACGCGGGGGCGGCGGGGGATGCGGGGCGGGAAGAGGGGCGGCGGGTGGGGAAGTCGGGCGAGGGCGGGAGGGGGCCCGGAATCGGGTCGGCGGCGGCTCGACACGGACGCGGGCCGGGGCGTGCCGCGGGGCCGGGTCAGTGGATGATGCCGGTGCGCAGGGCCACGGCCACCATCCCGGCGCGGTCGCCCGTGCCGAGCTTGCGGGCGATACGGGCGAGATGGCTCTTGACGGTCAGCGCGGACAGGCCCATGGAGACGCCGATCGCCTTGTTGGACTGGCCCTCGGCGACCAGGCGCAGCACCTCCACCTCGCGGCCGGACAGCTCGCGGTACCCGCCCGGGTGGCTCGGGGCGCCCGGGGGGCGGCGGTGCAGACGTGCGGCGGCGGCGCCGATGGGGGCGGCGCCGGGGCGGGTGGGGAGCCCGACGTTCGTCCGGGTGCCGGTGACGACGTAGCCCTTGACTCCGCCCGCGAGGGCGTTGCGGACGGCGCCGATGTCGTCGGCGGCGGACAGGGCGAGGCCGTTGGGCCAGCCCGCGGCGCGGGTCTCCGACAGGAGGGTGAGCCCCGAGCCGTCGGGGAGGTGGACGTCGGCGACGCAGATGTCGCGCGGGTTGCCGATGCGAGGACGGGCCTCCGCGATGGACGACGCCTCGATGACGTCGCGCACTCCGAGCGCCCAGAGGTGGCGGGTGACGGTGGAACGGACCCGTGGGTCGGCCACGACCACCATGGCGGTCGGCTTGTTCGGGCGGTAGGCGACCAGGCTTGCGGGCTGCTCGAGGAGAACGGACACCAGGCCTCCTGGGGGTGCGGGACGGGGCCGGCTCTGGGGATGAAGCCGGGACGAACCGTGCTTTCAAGGTCACAGTCGTCTTCGGCATCAAACTCGTGCTCCTTTAGAGAATGATCACGATTTGGTGAGTAACAATCCGTGCAATTCGGACGCGCGAGCGATCGACTGAGACCGAGTCGGTTCGCTCCTTTATCGATATGGGGCCGAAAGTGGCCGTATCGACAAAGAGATGGCAAGGAGGCCCGTCCATGGGTTGACGCCGGGCGTCAGCGGGACTGCGGCCCCCGCCGCTGCGGCAGCGTCACCACCGAGCCGTCTCCGGGGCCCGCCGGGGGCAGGCCCGCCACCTGGGACAGCAGGTCGCACCAGGAGGCCAGGTGGGCGGCCGTGTCCGGGACGCCGCCGATGCCCTCCCGGGGCGTCCAGGAGGCGCGGATCTCGATCTGCGAGGCGGCCGGGCGCGCGGCGAGCCCGCCGAAGTAGTGCGAGCTCGCGCGCGTGACGGTGCCGCTCGGTTCGCCGTACGACAGCCCGCGGGACTGGAGCGCCCCGGTCAGCCACGACCAGCACACATCGGGCAGCAGGGGGTCGGCGGCCATCTCCGGTTCGAGTTCCGCGCGCACCAGCGTCACCAGGCGGAAGGAGCCCTGCCACGCCTCGTGCCCGGCCGGGTCGTGCAGCAGGACGAGGCGGCCGTCGGCCAGGTCGTCCTCGCCCTCGACGACCGCGGCCTCCAGCGCGTACGTGAACGGGGCGAGGCGCTGTGGCGGGCGCGTCGGCTCGACCTGGATCTCCGGCCGCAGCCGCGCGGCCCCCAGCGCGTCGACCGCGGCGCGGAAGGGCAGCGGAGCCGTGTCCATCGCATTCGGGTCCCCCTCCGTCGCGTCGTCCATTCCGCCAGCGCCGTCCGTCAGTCGTCCCTGAGCCGCAGCCATGCGGGGAAGAGTAAGGGCAGGAAAGCGGGTTCGCAGGGAGAGACACCCGTTGCCTGCGGCGGTTGGCCGGGAACGGCGGGATGCCGTTGCGGGCGTGTCCCGGCCCTCGGCAGCGCGCCGCCCCCGGCGCCCCTCACCCGCGCGGCGTGGGAGACTTCTGGCGTGAGTGTCAACGACCGCCCCGCGACGGGCCAGCCCACAGCGACGTACGACTCCGCCTTCCTCAGGGCGTGCCGGCGCGAGCCCGTGCCGCACACACCGGTGTGGTTCATGCGGCAGGCCGGGCGCTCCCTGCCCGAGTACCGCAAGGTGCGCGAGGGCATCCCCATGCTGGAGTCCTGCATGCGGCCCGAGCTGGTCACCGAGATCACTCTCCAGCCGGTGCGCCGGCACGGCGTGGACGCCGCGATCTACTTCAGCGACATCGTCGTCCCCCTCAAGGCCATCGGCCTCGACCTCGACATCAAGCCCGGTGTCGGCCCGGTCGTCGCCCAGCCGATCCGCTCCCGCGCCGACCTCGACCGGCTGCGCGACCTGACCCCCGAGGACGTCTCCTACGTCACCGAGGCCGTGCGGCTGCTCACCGCCGAACTGGGCGCCACCCCGCTGATCGGTTTCGCGGGCGCGCCCTTCACGCTGGCGAGCTACCTCATCGAGGGCGGCCCCTCGCGGACGTACGAGCACACCAAGGCGCTCATGCACGGCGACCCGCGGCTGTGGGCGGACCTGGTGGACCGGCTCGCCGACATCACCGCCGCCTTCCTGAAGGTGCAGATCGAGGCGGGCGCCTCCGCGATCCAGCTCTTCGACTCGTGGGCCGGTGCCCTGGCCCCCGCCGACTACCGCCGCTCGGTGCTGCCGGCCTCGGCCAAGGTCTTCCGCGCGGTCGAGGGGTACGGGGTCCCCCGCATCCACTTCGGCGTCGGCACCGGCGAGTTGCTCGGTCTGATGGGCGAGGCCGGCGCGGACGTCGTCGGCGTCGACTGGCGCGTTCCGCTGGACGAGGCGGCCCGCAGGGTCGGCCCCGGCAAGGCACTCCAGGGCAACCTCGACCCGGCGGTCCTCTTCGCCCCGCAGGAGGCCGTCGAGGCCAAGACCCGCGAGGTGCTCGACGCCGCCGCCGGTCTGGAGGGCCATGTCTTCAACCTCGGCCACGGCGTGCTGCCGTCGACCGACCCGGACGCCCTCACCCGGCTCGTCGAGTACGTCCACGCGCAGACGGCGCGCTGAGCCGCCCCGCCGCACCCGCTTCGGAGCACACCGCCCCCGCCGCACCCGCTCCGGCGCACACCGCCTCCGGCGCACACCGCCCGTCGGCTCACCAGCCGGGCCGCGCGCGCCTGCCCCACAGCAGGCCGCGCGGCTCGGGCGGCGGCGGGGTGCCCGGGCGCAGCGGCCAGGCCAGGGCCATGCCCACCACGAAGCCGACGACATGGGCCGCATAGGCCACGGTCCCGGCCGAGGAGACACCGCCCCCGGACGAGTAGACCGCCTGCAGCGCGAACCAGAAGCCGAGCACGATCCACGCCGGCAGCCGCAGCGGCAGGAAGATCAGGAACGGCACCAGGACCCAGACCCTGGCCCGGGGGTAGAGCACCAGATAGGCGCCCAGCACGCCCGCGATGGCCCCCGACGCGCCGATCAGCGGGTCGCTGGAGGTGTCGTTGAAGTACGCGAAGCCGTACGCCGCCGCGTACCCGCAGACGAGGTAGAACAGCGTGAAGCGGACATGGCCGAGGCGGTCCTCGACGTTGTTGCCGAAGATCAGCAGGAACAGCATGTTGCCCAGCAGATGCAGCCAGCTGCCGTGCAGGAACATCGCCGTGAAGACCGACGCCGGCGGTGACTTGTGGTACTCCGGTGGCGCCACCACACAGCCCGCGCCGTGCGGACCGACGCCGATCTCGCCGGTGGGGACGAGCCGCGGCAACTGGTCGTGGATCAACTCCCTCGGCACCGCCGCGTAGTGCTCCAGGAACGCCTGCAGGTGGCACAGCTGCGACAGATCGCTCCGGCCCGCCACCGAGCCCGCTATACCGGGGGTGAGCAGGAAGACGACGAAGTTGGCCGCGATCAGCGCGTACGTCACATAGGGCGTACGGCGCACCGGGTTCACGTCACGGACGGGGATGACCACAAGGAAGTAGTGCCCTGGACCGGCCGGACGAATCGGTGAACGCGGCGGCGCGCGCGTCCGTATGTCTCCTCAACCGCCCGCGGTGCGGGGAAGGCGTGTCGCGGGGACGACGTGAGGAACAGGCGATGAACGACCGAGTTACTCCTCCGATCCACGCTCTGCCCGACGGTGAGGCCGAGGTCGCCCTGGTGATCCGTCTGCCCTGGGAGGACGTCGCCCGGCTCGGTCAGGAGGCCGGGCGGCTCGCATCCCAGATGCAGCGCCCCGTGACCCTCGACGAGGCCGTCAGCCACCGCCTGCGCTCCACGCGGCCGGCGGCCCACGCCAAGCCGGCGGGCGCCCAGCCGCAGCCGGCCGCCATGGCCTCCAGCGCCTCCGTGTCGTCGTTGCCCGCCCGGCCGCCGGCCGAGCAGGCCCGGCAGGCGATCGAGCGGATCAACGGGGGCGGCCAGCACGAGACGGCCTGACCGTTCGCGGCCCCGTGACGTCGCGGTCCCGCGCGCACGGGGCGGCCCGGTCACCCGCGGTTCTTCCGCACCGCCGCAGCCGCCTTCCGCGCCGCCACCAGAACCGGGTCCCACACCGGTGAGAACGGAGGCGCGTAGCCCAGGTCCAGGGCCGTCATCCCCTCGACCGTCATCCGCGCGGTCAACGCGACCGCCGCGATGTCGACGCGCTTGGCCGCGCCCTCCCGGCCGACGATCTGGACGCCGAGCAGCCGTCCCGTGCCGCGCTCGGCGAGCATCTTCACGGTCATGGGCGAGGCGTTCGGGTAGTAGCCCGCGCGGCTGGTCGACTCGATGGTGACCGTCTCGTACTGCAGGCCCGCCCTGCGCGCGTCCTTCTCACGCAGGCCGGTCCGGGCGATCTCCAGGTCGCAGACCTTGCTCACCGCCGTGCCGACGACGCCGGGGAACGTGGCGTATCCGCCGCCCGCATTGGTGCCGATGACCTGACCGTGCTTGTTGGCGTGCGTGCCCAGGGCGATGTGCCGCTCGCGCCCGGAGACCAGGTCCAGGACCTCGACACAGTCGCCGCCGGCCCAGACGTCCTCGTGGCCGCGCACCCGCATCGCGAGGTCGGTGAGCAGCCCGCCGTGCTCGCCGAGCGGCAGCCCGGCCGCCTTCGCGAGCGCCGTCTCCGGGCGTACGCCGATACCCAGGACGACCACGTCCGCCGGGTACTCGGCGGCCTCCGTGCCGACCGCCCGGACCCGCCCGTCGTCCCCGGTGAGGATCTTGGTGACCTCCGCGTCGTTCACCATGGTGATGCCGAGGCCCTCCATGGCGCGGTGCACGAGCCGGCCCATGTCCGGGTCGAGCGTGGCCATGGGCTCGCTGCCGCGGTTGACGACGGTGACCTCGTGGCCGCGGTTGATCAGCGCCTCGGCCATCTCCACGCCGATGTAGCCGGCGCCGACGACCACCGCGCGGCGCCCCCGCGTGGCGGTCAGCGTGTCCAGCAGCGCCTGGCCGTCGTCCAGGGTCTGCACCCCGTGCACCCCCGGTGCGTCGACGCCGGGCAGGTCGGGGCGGACCGGCCGGGCGCCGGTCGCGATCACGAGTTTGTCGTACCGGGTCCACCCCTCGGTCCCGGAATCGACGTCCCGCGCGCGTACCCGCCGCCCCGCGACGTCGATCTCCACGACCTCGGTGCGCATCCGCAGGTCGATGCCGCGAGCCCGGTGCTCCTCGGGCGTCCGGGCGACCAGTTCGTCCCGCGTGGCGACGTCGCCGCCCACCCAGTAGGGGATGCCGCACGCCGAGAAGGAGGAGAAGTGGCCGCGTTCGAACGCCACGATCTCCAACTCGTCGGGGCCCTTGAGGCGGCGCGCCTGCGACGCGGCGGCCATGCCGGCCGCGTCGCCGCCGATGACGACCAGGCGCTCCCGCGAACGGTTCGTACGGCTCATGCTCATGCGGACACGCTACGGGGACGGGCCGTCTCAGTTCCGCTCACCCCGTTCTTCCCGCCGCTGGACGGGCCCGGGTGCCGTACCGGCCACGGGAAACGGGCCAGGCGCGGCCGGAGCGGCAGCGGCGGTAGCAGCGGCAGTGGCAGCGGCAGCGGGAACGGACGCGGGCGCCGGGCGGCGCGGCAGCCTGGGGCGCACGAACCGCACCCACACCACCGCCAGCAGGGCCGCGAACACCGCGAACGGAAGGGCCGCGCCGATCGCCAGGGCGATCCAGCGCAGCATCGTCACGAAGACGTCCCAGCCGCCCGCCAGCGCGTCCACGAACCCGGGCCGGTCGTCCTTCGACGCCTTCCTCACCGGCGTCTGCGACAGGGAGAGCGTGACGGTGGCCAGACTGGTGCGGTCCTTCAGCGACGCCTGCTGGGCCAGCAGCGCCTCCAGATCGGCCTCACGGGAGCTCAACTCCCCTTCCAGCGCGACGACATCACTGAGCCTGGTGGCCCTGTCCATGAGCTCGCGCACCCGCGCCACACTGGCACGCTGCGACGTGATGCGGCTGTCCACGTCGACGACCTGACCGGTGACGTCCTCGGCCCTCGCCGTGCGGTCGACCAGCCTGCCCGCACCCTGCAGCCCGGTGAGCACCTCGTCGTACTTCGCGGTGGGCACGCGCAGCACGAGCCGGGTGCGTTCATGGCCCTCGGCGTCGCGGCTGGTGCTCTCGCTGCCGACGAACCCGCCCGCGTTCTCGACGGTCGTCCGGGCCTCGTCGAGCGCCTTGGGCACGTCCTCGACCTGCACGGTGAGGGACGCCGTGCGGATGATGTCGTTCGCGGGCAGCTTCGGCGCGGCCGTGCGCGCCCGTGAGGCGCCGCCGCCGGCGCTGTCGGCGGCGCCCTGCCGCCGGCCGTCCGGCGCGGCGGCCTTGGCCCCGCCGCCACCGGCGGCGCTCTTGTCGTCGGCGCCGCCGGCGCTGCAGCCGGCGACCGCCAGCGTGGCGGCGAGCAGCGCCGCGGCCAGCATCCTGACCGGTCGTACCGAGCGTGGAGGAGTGTGCATGTGGTCCTACCCCCGAGGGTCGTCGTGACGGACGCCTCTTCGACGCCGGGCCAGCGCGGAACGTTGGCCGGATCCGGTCCCAATGGGGTCACGTTCGGGACTCGGCAGGGACACCTGGCCCATGGGGGAGGGCCTATCGGGTCTGAGAGGCTGGGGGCATGAGCGCTACGGAGAACCGCGCGGGCGCGCGGCATGTCGTCGTCATAGGAGGCGGGATCGCGGGCCTGGCCGCCGCCCACCGGCTGCTGGAGCGCGGTGCGCGCGTGACGGTGCTGGAGGCGTCGGACCGGGTCGGGGGCAAGCTGCTGCCCGGCGAGATCGCGGGCGTGCGCGTCGACCTCGGCGCCGAGTCGATGCTGGCGCGGCGGCCCGAGGCGGTGGCGCTCGCCCGTGAGGTGGGCCTCGCGGACAGCCTCCAGGCGCCGGCCACCGCCGCCGCCTCCCTGTGGACCCGCGGTGCGCTGCGCCCCATGCCCAAGGGGCACGTCATGGGCGTCCCCGGCACCGCGTCCGCCCTGGCGGGCGTGCTGTCCGAGGAGGGGGTGCGCCGCATCGAGCGCGAGAGGGAGCTGCCGCGCACGGAGGTCGGCGACGATGTGGCGGTGGGGGAGTACGTGGCGGAGCGACTCGGCCGCGAGGTCGTCGACCGCCTCGTGGAGCCCATGCTCGGCGGGGTGTACGCGGGTGACGCGTACCGCATCTCGATGCGCTCGGCGGTGCCGCAGCTCTTCCAGGCGGCCCGCACGCACGACTCGCTGACGGAAGCGGTCCGCGAGATGCAGGAGAAGGCGGCCGCGGCCCCGCGGACGGGCCCGGTGTTCATGGGCCTCCACGGCGGCGTCGGCACGCTTCCGCTCGCCGTCGCCGAGTCGGTGGCGGCACGGGGCGGCGACATCCAGCTGAAGACCACGGCGGACCGGCTCGACCGCACCCCCGACGGCTGGGAGGTGCTGGTCGGGAACGACCCGCTGCGGGCGGACGCGGTGGTCCTCGCGGTTCCCGCTCCCGAGGCCGCCCGTCTGCTGAGCACCGTGTCCCCCGGGGCCGCCGCGGAACTGCGCGCCGTCGAATACGCCTCCATGGCCCTCGTCACCCTGGCCTACGACCGCGCCGACGTCACCCTGCCCGAGGGCAGCGGCTTCCTCGTGCCGCCGGTCGACGGGCACACCATCAAGGCGTCGACCTTCGCCTCCCAGAAGTGGGGCTGGCTCGCCGACGAGGACCCGAACGTGGTCGTGCTCAGGACGTCCCTCGGCCGCTACGGCGAGACGGAGATCCTGGAGCACGAGGACGCCGACCTCGTGTCCGTCTCGCGCAGCGACCTGCGCGAGGCGACCGGCCTGGACGCCACGCCGCTGGAGACCCGCGTCACCCGCTGGCACGACGGCCTGCCGCAGTACCCGGTCGGCCACCACGCGCGCGTGGCCCGTGTCCGCGAGCACATCGCCGGGCTCTCGGGACTCGCCGTGTGCGGCGCGGCGTACGACGGGGTCGGCATCCCCGCCTGCATCGCGAGCGCGAACGCCGCCGTGGACCAGCTCGACGGCGACCTGGGCGGAGCGCGGGAGCTCACCGCCCACCCGGTGCAGAGCCTTCACGGCGGAGCAGGAGAATAGGCGCATGAGTGACGACGCCCCCACCACCGAGTCCGGCAGGATCCCCAACAAGGGCAAGCTGGCCAAGGACCTCAACGAGGTCATCCGCTACACGCTGTGGTCCGTCTTCAAGCTGAAGGACGTGCTGCCCGAGGACCGCGCCGGTTACGCCGACGAGGTCCAGGAGCTGTTCGACCAGCTCGCCGCGAAGGACGTGACCGTCCGGGGCACGTACGACGTGTCCGGACTGCGCGCCGACGCCGACCTCATGATCTGGTGGCACGCCGAGAGCAGCGACCAGCTGCAGGAGGCGTACAACCTCTTCCGCCGCACCAGGCTGGGGCGTGGGCTGACGCCGGTCTGGTCGAACATGGCGCTGCACCGCCCCGCCGAGTTCAACCGCTCGCACATCCCGGCGTTCCTCGCCGACGAGACGCCGCGCAACTACGTCAGCGTCTACCCCTTCGTGCGCTCGTACGAGTGGTACCTGCTGCCGGAGGAGGACCGCCGCCGCATGCTCGCGGACCACGGCAAGATGGCCCGCGGCTTCCCGGACGTGCGGGCCAACACGGTCGCCTCGTTCTCCCTCGGCGACTACGAGTGGCTGCTGGCCTTCGAGGCCGACGAACTGCACCGCATCGTCGACCTCATGCGCCATCTGCGCGGCGCGGAGGCGCGAAGGCACGTGCGCGAGGAGATCCCGTTCTTCACGGGCCGCCGCAAGTCGGTCGCGGAACTCGTCGCCGGGCTCGCCTGACCGCGCCCACCGGGGCACGGGCACCGTCCCGTGCCCCTGGCGTCCCGTGCCCTCGGCGCGCAGATCCGCTCCGCTCAGCGTCGCAGCAGGACCCGGCGAGCGGCTCGGGCCAGCCGGGCCGCGGGATGCCGGGACGGCGGGGTCGGGCCGGAGCGCTCCAGCCACCAGGCACGCAGCCGGCGCCGCGCCTCGGCGTCCTCGGGCCGCCCGGCGAGCAGCAGATGCCCGGCGAAGTCGAGGGCGTCACGGCGGTAGCCGCCGGTCATCGGACGGCCCTGGGCGTACGCCAGGAAGGCGTCCCGGTACGCCTCCTTGAGGATCCCGGGCAGCTCCGGCGCGATCTTCGCCACGACGCCGGCCCGCTTGGCGGCGAGGGCGCGCGCCTGCACCCCGAGCCGCACGCGGTCGAACCCCTCGGGCACGGGCGTGCCGGCGACGAGGGACGACAGCAGCGCGGCCTGGGCCAGCGCGATCCGCTGCCGGGCGGGGCCGGTGTCGCCGCCCGCGGCCGGCGCCGTGGTGCCGTCCGCCGTCCCCGGCGCGGCAGGCCGCCGTCCCTCCGTCACCACCGCCCTCATCACCGCCGTGTCCACCGCCGTGTCCACCGTCTCCCGGATGGCGGCCAACTCCCGCTCCAGTTCGGCCGCTTCGGGGAAGTTGTCGTCGCGTTCCAGGAGCACACCGGGCGGCGTGGCGCGGGACGCGAGGTCGGCCAGGATGTCGAGGACCGGCCGGGGCACGGGGTGGGCGTGGCTGTCGTGCCAGACGCCGTCGCGTTCGAAGCCGCCCGCGACATGGACGTACGCGATGGCCTCGACGGGCAGCTCGGCCAGCGCCCCGGCCGGGTCCTCACCCCGGTTGACGTGGTTGGTGTGGAGGTTCGCGACGTCGATCAGCAGCCGTACGCCGGTGCGGTCGGCCAGCTCGTACAGGAACTGGCCCTCCGTCATCTCCTCGCCCGGCCAGGAGATCAGCGCCGCGATGTTCTCCACGGCGAGCGGCACCGGCAGCGCGTCCTGGGCGATGCGTATGTTCTCGCACAGGACGTCCAGCGCGTCGCGGGTGCGCGGGACGGGAAGCAGGTGCCCGGCCTCCATCGAGGGCGACGCGGTCATCGGGCCGCCCGCCCGCACGAACGCGATGTGCTCGGTGACCAGCGGCGAGCCCAGCGCCTCGGCCCGCTCCGCGAGGGCGGCCAGCCGTGCCTCGTCGGGACGGTCGGCGCCGCCGAGGCCGAGGGAGACACCGTGCGGGACGACCGTGACACCGCGCTCGCGCAGGCGCCGCAGCGACTCGGGCAGGTGCCCGGGGCACACGTTCTCGGCCACGGTCTCCACCCAGTCGATGCCCGGCATGCGCTCCACGGCGCCGGCGATCTCCGGCCGCCATCCGATGCCCGTTCCCAGTCGCTTCATCGTCCCCTCCCACCACGGATCCACCGGGACGTGGGGTGCGGTCCCCGACCGCACCGCGGTGGCCCCACGTCCCCGTCGACGGGCTGCCGCTGCCGGTGTGACCGAGTCATGGCCCCGGCCGCCCGCCCCGAACCCCTCTGCGGGGACGTTCAGAGCAACATTTGAGGTTGCCTCCGCGCTGCCCGCCGCCGTACGGGTGCCGGCGGGTGCCGGAGGGCGGTGGTGCGCACCGGTGGCGCCGGAGCGCCGCGGGCCCGTCAGGCCCGGCGCAGGGCCGGATGGTCCGCCACCACCGTGCAGCTGCCGGGGGCGATCTCCGTGAACCCCGCGTCCCGCACCGACGGCAGCCCCGAGCCGGTGAGTTCGCGCCACCGCTCGGGGGCGGCGGTGCGGACGGCGAGGGCGAAGCCCGCGTCGCGCCAGGACACACGCCCCTCGTCGGGCAGGGCCCACCAGGCGAGTTGGGCGCCGTGGCCGGCCTGGGCCATCGCCTTGCCCGCCGACATCTCCAGCTCCGGGTTCAGCCACAGCACGGGGGTCTCGGGGCCGGCCTCGACCGGTGGCTCGGGGTCGTCCAGGTCCGTGCCCGACACCTGCAGCCGGGCCAGGTCCTTGGGCCAGCCGTCCAGCGGGACGGGCGGGAAGACGCGCACCTCCGCCGACTTGCCCGTCACGGTGATGCCCGGCAGCGCCGCGGCGCGCCGCCACTCCGCGCCCCGGGCCCGCCGCACCACCTTGCGGATCCGCGCGTCCTGCCAGTCCCGCATCGCCCGGGCCCACTCGCCCCCACCCAGCGAGCGCTCGTCGCTGAGGATCACGAGCACGGCGCGCGCCGCGGTCTCCAGCGCGTCCGTACGCGCCGGGGGAGCGGCGCGCTCGATACGCACGACCAGCGGCAGCACGAACTGCGGCGCCTCGTCGCGCGCGTTGTGCTCCGCGCGGACGGGGCCGTCCTGGGGGGAGGCCGCCGCGGCGGCCGGAGTCCGGTCACTGCTCACGGCCTCCAGTCTGCCAGGCGCAAGATCGGGCCATCGGGGCACGGAGGCGGCGCAATCACCCTGCGTACCTTCCTCCGGGTGCGCGAGGATGCCCCCATGCACCGTGATCTACGCCTGACGGGCGTCGGCCGCCGTTACGGCCTCCGCGGCCCCTGGGTGCTGCGGGGCGTCGACCTCACGGTGCCGCCCGGCTCGCTGGTCCGTGTCGAGGGTGCGAACGGCAGCGGCAAGTCCACGCTCCTCCGCGTGCTCGCCGGCATCGACGCGCCCACCGAGGGCCGCATCACCGGGCGTCCGCGCACCGCGTACGTCCCCGAACGCTTCCCGGCCGCCCTTCCTTTCACGGCGTCCGGCTATCTCACCCACCTCGGCACCGTCCACGGCCTGTCCCGGCCCGCCGCCGCCCGCGCCGCCGAGGAGTGGCTCGAACGCTTCGGCGCCGCCGTGTACGCCCGGACGCCGATGGCGGAACTCTCCAAGGGCAGCAGCCAGAAGGTCGCCGTCGCCCAGGCCCTGCTGGCCGGGCCCGACCTGCTCGTCCTGGACGAGGCATGGACCGGTCTGGACGCCGCCGCCCGCGCGGAACTGGACCGCGCGGTCGCCGAGCGCACCGCCGCCGGCGCCGCGGTCGTCTTCGTCGACCATGATCCGCACCGGCTCGCGAGGGCGGCCGACGCCGCGTACCGCGTGGGTGGCGGGGGACTCGATCCGCTGCCGGACCACCGGACTTCGCCGTCCCCGGCCGGACCGTCCGTGGTCGTCGAGACTCGGGGAGCGGCCGACGCCCAACCGCCCGCCGACGCGCTGGCGATGACGACGTCGGTGGCCCGGACCCCCTCCGGCACCCTGCGTCTCACCGTGCCGGCGAGCCACTCCGACGTGCTGCTGCGCGCCCTGCTGGGCGCACGGCCACCCTGGCACGTGGTGAGCCTCGGCCCCGCCGCACCCCTCCTTGCCGACGCCGCACCCCGCGCACCAGAACCAGAGGCCGACGACCGCCGATGATCCCGCTCCTGCGCTACCAGACCGCCCTCCTTCTGCGCTCCCAGCGCTGGCTTCCCCCGTTCCTCCTGTACGCCGTCTTCCTCGCGATCGGCGTCCAGGGCGGGCAGCCGGTGCTGGACTCACTCGGGTACGCTGCCGCCGCCCTGTTGCCCGTCGCTGCCTGGCTCGTCCGCATCTGTGTGACCAACGAGCCGCCCGCTGCCCGGAGTTGCCTCGGCGCGGCGGCCGGGCC
Organism: Streptomyces sp. PSU-S4-23; assembly: GCF_055632315.1. NCBI lineage: Bacteria > Bacillati > Actinomycetota > Actinomycetes > Kitasatosporales > Streptomycetaceae > Streptomyces > Streptomyces sp. PSU-S4-23. The sequence goes on from NZ_JBVMUU010000002.1 coordinate 6,740,578, forward strand.
CGGGCGCGCCCACCTGGCATGTCTGCTCGTCGCGCTGGGCGCCTCGGCCGCCCTCGGCACGGCTGCGACCGCCGTGGTCACGCTCATCAGCAGCCATACCGGCGCCGACCACCGGATCCCGGTGCCCGCGATCGGGTCCGCCGGTGCCGGACTGATCGCGGCGGTGGTGTGCGCGCTGCTCGGCACGGCTGTCGGCGCGCTGACGACCTGGCCGGTGCTGCGCTCGCGGGGGCGCGCCGTCCCCGCGCTGATGCTCGCGGCCCTGCTCGCGCTGGTGGTGAGCGGCTCCCCGGCGCACGCGGCGGTCGGCGCTCTGGTGACCGGCTCGCAGTGGTCCAGGGTGCCGGTCCCGCTGCTGCCGCTCGCCGCCGCCGCGCTGGGCGCGGCGACGGCCATGGCGGTGGCCTGCTCGCTCACCAGGCGCCGCGCGTCCTGAGGACCGCGCGGTCACCCGGAGCAGGCCGTGCGCTGCGCCTCCTGCCACTCGCAGACCGGGCACAGCGTGATCCCCCTGGACGACTCCGGGTACTCCGTCGGCTCCCGGCACAGCACGCACTCGGCGAACGGCGTCCGGTCCGGCCCGTCCGCCACTTCGCCCGCCCCCGTCGCGCGGTCATCGCTCATGGCCCCAGCGTAGGCCGCCGCGCCGGTCCCGTGCCGCCGTCCCCGTCCCCGGCCCCGTCCCCGTCCCTGGCCCCGTCCCCGGCCCCGCCCCTGTCGCCCCCCTACCGCCGTCCGCGCGACGCCCCGATCAGCGCGGAGACCTTGACGAAGCGGTAGCCCTGCTTGCGCAGTTCGGGCACGACCGTGCGGACCGCGTCCTCGGTCACCGGGGCGGCGCTGCGCGTGCAGTGCAGGACGACCACGGAGCCGGGCCGTACCCCGTCCAGCACCTGCTGCGCGACGGCGTCCGCGTGCGTCGCGAACGCGTCCCCGCTCACCACGTCCCACTGCACCGCGGTGACACCGAGCGCGCCGATCGCCCGCAGCGCCTGGTCGTCGTAGCAGCCGCCGGGGAAGCGGAAGTACGGCATCGGATGGCTCACGCCCGCGGCGCGCAGGGCCGTGAAGGCACGCTCCACGTCGGAGCGCATCCGCTGCCGCGGCAGGACCGGGAGCCCGTAGCAGCTCGGGGTGAAGGAGTAGTGGCTGTAGGAGTGGTTGCCGACCTCGAAGAGCGGGTCCGCCGCGATCGCCCGGGCTTCATCGGGGTACTGCTCGGCCCACCGTCCCGTCATGAACACCGTCGCCGGCACCTTCAGCGCCCGCAGCGCGCCGATCAGCCCGGGGTTGTCGAAGTGCTCGCCGGCCGCCGCCCGGGGACCCTGGTCCGCGGTCATGTCCGCGTCGAAGGTGAGGGCGACCGTCTTGTCGAGCCGTGGCGCGTTCGTGAAGACGGGCGTCAGTCCACCGGGTCCGGGCGCGAGCGTGGCCGTCCTGGGAACGGCCGCCGCGGAGGGCGCGGCCGGAGCGGCGGTGCGCTGGGGCGTGCCGGAGGCCCCACAGGCGGCCAGTGCCGCGCCGAGGACGCACACGGCGGCGGTACGTCGTACAGATGTGATCACCGGGCGAACGTAACCAAGAAAATCCGATCAGCATCCCACTCTTCGCGGATGCCGGACGGGAACATCCATGACGTCACCCGCCCGGCCGATGCCCGGCCCGCCGCCCGCCCGGCCCGCCCCGCCCGCCCCTCCGGCCACTCGTCCGCCCCGGACACCGGGTCCCCGGGTCGCGTACCGGTCCGGCCCTGTACTCAATGGTGACGGGATCCGTTCGCGCGCCGATTGCCGGCCGGCAGGGAGGAGACCGGGCCCATGACCGCAGAGGGAAGGACGCCGCAGGAGGGTCCACGGGCGTACCGGCGCCGGGCTCACGCCACCGCCGCGCGCGGTGCCGTGATGACTCCGGCCGGGAGCCGGGCCCTGGCCCTGCTGCGGCTCGCACTCGGCTTCGTCTTCCTGTGGGCCTTCGCCGACAAGGCGTTCGGCTGGGGGTACGCCACCCCCTCCGAGAAGGCCTGGTTCAAGGGCGGGTCCCCCACCAAGGGCTACCTCGGCCGCGTACAGGTGGGGCCGATGGAGTCCACGTTCCACGACTGGGCCGGCGCCGCCTGGGCCGACTGGCTGTTCATGATCGGCCTGATCGCCGTCGGCGTGGCCTTCGTGGTGGGAGTCGCGCTGCTGCCCGCGGCCGTCGCGGGCGCCGCGATGCTGGTCCTCATGTGGATGGCCGAATGGCCACCAGCGCGGCACACCTCCGCCGGGGCGCCGAGCATGTCGACCAACCCCGTCGTCGACTACCACGCGGTCTACGCCCTGGCCCTCATCGCCCTGGCCCTGACCTGTTCCGGCGACACCTGGGGCCTGGGCCGGGCCTGGGCACGGTTGCCGTTCGTCCGGGGCAGGCGCTGGCTGCGGTGAGCCGCCGGCGCGCTCGCGTGCCGCTCAGGACTCCTTCAGCAGCCGCGCCCGGCACTCCGCCACGTCGAGGTCCGCCTCGGGGTAGCGGGGGTCCAGCTCCCGCAGGTGTTCCAGCAGCAGCCCGGCGACGGCCCAGTTGCGGTACCACTTGTGGTCGGCGGGGACCAGGTACCAGGGGGCCGCGGGGGTGGCGCAGCGGGTCAGGGCCGTCTCGTACGCCTGCCGGTACACCGGCCACAGGGCCCGCTCCTCGATGTCGCGGGGGTCGAACTTCCAGCGCTTGTCCGGTCTGTCGAGGCGCCGCAGCAGACGGCGGCGCTGCTCGTCGTAGGAGATGTGCAGGAAGCACTTCACGAGCGTGACACCGTCGTCCGCCAGGGCCTCCTCGAAGGCGTTGATCCGGTCGTAGCGGCTCTCGATCTCGTCCCGCGGGGCCAGGGAGCGGACCTTGGCGATCAGGACGTCCTCGTAGTGCGAGCGGTCGAAGATGCCGATCTCGCCGGGCTGCGGGAGCGCCTTCTCGACGCGCCACAGGAAGTCGTGCCGCCGCTCCTCGGGCGTCGGAGCCTTGAAGGCGCGGATACGGCAGCCCGCCGGGTTGAACAGACCGGCGACGTGCTTGACCGTGCCGCCCTTGCCGCTGGTGTCCATGCCCTGGAGCACCAGCAGCATCCGGCGGCGGTCCCCGGCGGTCGACGCGGCCCACAGGCGTTCCTGCAGACCGGCGAGGTCCTTGCCGAGCCGGGCGGTGGCCGCGCGCCCGGCGGACTTGCCCGCGGGCCCGCCGGGGGTGGCGCGGGCGTCGTGCGCGGACAGGTCGACGGACTCCCCGACGGGAAGCCGGAGCAGATCACGCAGGGGAGTCTCGTCGTGCTTCTTCGCCATCGTGGATCTCTTCCCGTCGCCTCCCCCGATGGTGCGCCGGGCCGGCGGGCGCGCGCTAGCGGTCCCAGAGGCGGGTGTCCCGCCGGGCGACGAGGGCCTCGATGCGGCGCAGCACCTCCCCGGCGGGCTGGGGGGTCAGGCGGCGGCCGTCGCGCAGCCGCAGCGCGACATGCTCGCCGGTGGCCTCCTCGGGACCGATCACCGCCTGGTAGGGAACCAGGCGCGCCGCCCGGACGCGCGCGCCCAGGGTGCCCTCCCCGGGGGCGGCCAGCCGGGCCCGCAGACCCCGGTCGGCACAGCGGCGCACCAGCCGCACGGACTGCTCCGACTCGGCGTCCGAGACGGGCAGGACCACCACCTGGGTCGGCGCCAGCCAGGCCGGGAAGGCCCCGCCGTGTGCCTCCAGCAGATGGGCGACGGCACGCTCCAGGCTGCCGATGACGCTGCGGTGGACCATCACCGGGCGGTGCCTGGCGCCGTCGGCGCCGATGTAGCGCAGGCCGAAGCGCTCCGGCTGGTGGAAGTCGATCTGCACGGTGGAGAGGGTGGACTCGCGGCCCGCCGGATCGGCGATCTGCACATCGATCTTGGGGCCGTAGAACGCGGCCTCGCCCTCCGCGGCCTCGTAGGCGATGCCACCGCGGTCCAGGACCTCGCGCAGCATCGCCGACGCCCGGCGCCACAGTTCGGGGTCCGCGACGTACTTGCCGCCCGGGCCGGGCAGCGACAGCCGGTGGCGGGCCGCCCGGATGCCGAGCGCCGCGTACGCCTCGCCGATCATCCGCAGTGCGCTCTCCGCCTCCTCGACCGCCTGCTCCAGGGTGCAGAAGACATGCGCGTCGTTGAGCTGGATCGCCCGTACGCGGGTCAGCCCGCCGAGCACACCGGAGGGCTCGGAACGGTACATGCCGCCCAACTCTGCGATACGGAGCGGCAGTTCACGGTAGCTGCGGGCGCGGGAGCGGTAGATCAGCGCATGGTGCGGGCACAGGCTGGGGCGCAGCACGACCTGCTCGCCGCCCAGTTCCATGGGAGGGAACATGTCCTCGCTGTAATGCGCCCAGTGCCCGGACAGCTCGTACAGCTCGCGCTTGCCGAGCACCGGCGAGTACACATGCCGGTAGCCCGCGCGGCGCTCGGCATCCCGGATGTACTCCTCCAGGGCGTGCCGGACGACGGCGCCGTCGGGCAGCCAGTACGGCAGGCCCGCGCCCATCAGCGGGTCGGTGCCGAACAGCTCCAGTTCGCGGCCGAGGCGGCGGTGGTCGTGCATGGCTCGGGTCTCCTCTCGGTGGCGGGTGGTACCCCGCTGCTCGGGCGAAGCCGGGAGATCGGGAGATCGGGGGAGAGTGCGGCCACACGGCGAAGCCCCGGGGCACTCGCCCCGGGGCTTCGGACTCGATCAGCAGTCAGCGCGCCGGGACACTCTCCGGCGTCGTCGTGCACATGGGGGCGCGCTGCATACCGGTGACACTAACGGCGGCCGCCCGGCGGCGCGCGGCATTTTCCGGCGGGTGCCGCGCGCCGGGCCCCGGCCCCGTGCCGGAGGGCGGGGCGGCGGGTGCCTCGGGCGGTCAGTCGCCGGGCGTGTCGGTCGTGAGGGACACGGGGGCGGCCTCGGAGGCCGGTGCCGGTGCCTCCACGGAGGGCGCCGGTGCCGAGCGCGTCGCGTCGCTCACCGAGGGCGCCGGTGCCGAGCGTGTCGCGTCGCTCACCGAGGGCGCCGGTGCCGAGCGTGTCGCGTCGCTCGCGGGGACCGCCTCGTGCTCATGGGTCGACCGCTCCAGGAACCGCAGCAGCTCCACCGGGAACGGCAGCACGAGCGTGGAGTTCTTCTCGGCCGCGACGGCCACCACCGTCTGCAGCAGCCGCAGCTGGAGCGCGGCGGGCTGGTCGGACATCACCGCGGCCGCCTCCGCCAGCTTCTTCGACGCCTGCAGCTCCGCGTCCGCGTTGATGACGCGTGCCCGGCGCTCGCGGTCCGCCTCCGCCTGGCGGGCCATCGACCGCTTCATCGTGTCCGGCAGGGACACGTCCTTGATCTCGACCCGGTCGATCTGCACGCCCCACCCCACGGCGGGGCTGTCGATCATCAGCTCCAGGCCCTGGTTGAGCTTCTCCCGGTTGGACAGCAGGTCGTCCAGATCGCTCTTGCCGATGATCGAGCGCAGCGAGGTCTGCGCCATCTGCGACACCGCGAACCGGTAGTCCTCGACGGTGATCAGCGCGCTCGCCGCGTCGACCACCCTGAAGTACACGACGGCGTCCACCCGCACGGTCACGTTGTCCCGCGTGATGCCCTCCTGCGCGGGGATCGGCAGTGTCACGATCTGCATGTTGACCTTCTGCAGCCGGTCGACCACGGGGATCACCGTGGTGAAGCCGGGCGGCCGGGGGTCGCCGAGGAGCCTGCCGAGACGGAAGACCACTCCGCGCTCGTACTGTTTGACGACCCGTGCCGCCGCCCAGAAGTACAGGAGCCCGACGGCACCGGCCGCCACGAGGGCACTCACCAGGTCCTGGAGCATGACGACCCCCTCACCGAGAGGTCTGGCAATGGTTGTCCCTTGTGCCTGCCCTTGCCACGATATTCCCCCGGGTACGGGGAAGCGAGGGACGACCGGTACCGCCCTTCAGCGGCCGGGCGTCAGCCGTACGGGCTCCGTGCCGTCCCCGCTGTGCCGGTGCGCCCAGTCGACCAGGGCCCTGCGGACGGCGTGGTCCAGGTGGTGCAGCCCGGACAGGTCGAGTCGGACCGGCCGGTCCCGCGGCAGCGCCTCCAGGCTGTCGAGGATCTTCGGCAGCCGCAGGAAGGTCGCGTTGCCCGACAGGTACGCCAGCACGGGACCCGCTCCCTTGTCGACGACCTCCAGCTTGATGTGCGAGGCCTGCCACGCGGTCTTCACCACGGACAGCGCCAGACCGATGAGCACGCCCTCGAACATCCCGACGGCGACGATGGACACCGCGGTGACCACGAGGATCAGCGCCTCACCCCGGTACTCGCGCCACAGTGCCACGATCTCCCGTACGGGGATGAGCTTGGCGCCCGAGTACACCAGGACGCCCGCGAGGGCCGGGACCGGCAGATACGCCAGCGCGGACGGGAGCAGCGCCGCGAACAGCAGCAGCCACACGCCGTGCAGTACCCGGCTCGCCCTGGTCCTGGCGCCCGCGTGCACATTCGCCGCGCTGCGCACGATCACCGCGGTCATGGGCAGCGCGCCGAGCAGCCCGCAGACGGTGTTGCCCGCGCCCTGCGCCATCAGTTCCCTGTCGTACTCGGTACGCGGACCGTCGTGCATCCGGTCCACGGCGGCCGCGCTGAACAGCGACTCGGCGGACGCGATCAGGGTGAACGCGACGACCGTGCCGAACAGGCCCACGCCGGCCGACTCGCCGAAGGCGCCCAGCGGCGGCGGCTGGACCGCGCCCAGCAGACCCCGCACCTCGACCGTGGCCACCGGCAGGCCGGACACCGCGGCGACGAGCGCGGCGAGACCGACGGCGGCGAGCGGTCCGGGAACCGAGCGCACCCGGCGCGGCACGCACCGCCATGCCATGAGGACGGCGACGGTGCCCGCGCCGAGCGCCAGCGAGGCGAGCGCGCGCGGGCTCGTGGCGGCGTCGGCGAGCACCCAGGGCAGCCCCGCCAGTTTCCGCAGGCCCGAGGCGGGGGCCCTGGACCCGGCCAGGGAGTAGAGCTGCCCGGCGATCAGGACGAGACCTATGCCGGCCAGCATGCCCTCCACCACGGAGACCGAGATGGCCCGGAACCAGCGCCCCAGCCTCAGCGCGCCCAGCAGGATCTGGAGCACTCCGGTGGCGAGCACGAGCACGCCGAGGACCGGCAGCCCGAACTCCCGGACCGCCTCGAAGACCAGCACGGTCAGCCCGGCCGCCGGCCCGGAGACCTGGAGGCTGCTGCCGCGCATCAGCCCGGTGACGATGCCGCCCACGACGCCGGTGACCAGCCCGAGTTCGGCGGGCACGCCGGAGGCGACGGCGACGCCCACGCACAGCGGGAGCGCGACCAGGAACACGACCAGGGAGGCGGCGACGTCCTGCCTGAGATACGGAAACCGCCTGGCAACGGTGAGATCGACGAGAGGCTGCATATGTCAGTTCCTCCTGGCGCGCCCGACGGCGCGTCGGTGTACGAGAACGTGGCAGATGCGGGTACGACGGCATGACCCCGCGTCGGCGCGCTCGGCCGACGGGGCGTGGGTGAGGGAGGGGAGCGGTCAGCCCGTACCCGGTGAACCGCTCAGTGGCGGGACACCCGAAGTGCCGCGGGAGCGGCGGGGGGTCTGGATGTCGGCGGGGGGACGGGCCGGGCGGCACGCGGGGCGGGGGCGGGGGCGGGAACGGGGATCAACGGGGCCGGAAGGACGGCGGAGGGAATCGTCGGGGCGAGCCGGACCGTCGTACCTCGTACCATGCGCCTCCCTCCCCGCTCGGGGCGTCCGCCGGTGGGCCTCGGTGCGTGCGCCGAGGGGCCGCCGCGGCACCACGGTATCCCGGCCGGCCCGTTTGCAGGGCCGGCTTTGCGCTGCGGGTAAAGAAGAGCCCAAAAACCGAGGTGGGAATGACCGGAACTCGTCGATGGCGTACGAGTGTTTGACTCTGCTACGCCGGGACGAGGCCCTTGGCGTCACGGGCGAGGGCGGTGAGGCGGGAGATGGCCCGGAAGTACTTCTTGCGGTAGCCGCCCCTCAGCATCTCCTCGCCGAACAGCCGGTCGAACGGCACTCCGGAGGCGAGCACCGGCACCTCGCGGTCGTAGAGCCGGTCCGCGAGCACGACGAGCCGCAGGGCCGTCGACTGGTCCGGCACCGGCCCGACGCCGGTCAGGCACACGGCCCGCACCCCGTCGGTCAGCGCGCCGTACCGGCTCGGGTGGACCCGGGCGAGGTGCTCCAGCAGGTGCGAGAAGTCGTCGAGCGAGGCGCCCTCGGTGGCGTACGCCGCCTTCGTCACCTGCTCCTCGCCGTACGGCGCCGGCGCCTCGGGCAGCCCGCGGTGGCGGTAGTCCTCGCCGTCGATGCGCAGCGTGCGGAAGCGGGCCGACAGGCCCTGGATCTCGCGCAGGAAGTCGGCGGCGGCGAAGCGCCCCTCGCCGAGCCTGCCCGGCAGGGTGTTGGAGGTGGCGGCGAGCGCGACACCCGCGTCGACGAGCTTGCCGAGCAGGGTGGAGACGAGGACGGTGTCACCGGGGTCGTCGAGTTCGAACTCGTCGATGCACAGCAGACGGTGGCCCGAGAGCGTCCGGACCGTCTGCTGGAAGCCGAGGGCGCCGACCAGGTTCGTCAGCTCCACGAAGGTGCCGAACGCCTTGAGGGCGGGCTCGGCGGGGGCCGCGTGCCAGAGGGAGGCCAGGAGGTGGGTCTTGCCGACGCCGTAGCCGCCGTCGAGGTACACACCGCGGGGCCCGGCGGGCGCCGTGGCGGCCTTCGTCTTCCCGAAGCCGAAGAACGACCGCCGCGCGGGCGCCGCCTGCGCACCGCCGAGACCGGCGGCGAAGCCGTCGAGCACGCGCACCGCCTCGCTCTGGCTGGGCCGGGCCGGGTCCGGGATGTACGTCGCGAAGCGGACCGAGTCGAACCGCGGCGGCGGCACCATCTCGGCCACGAGCCGGTCGGCGGGGACGTGCGGCTCACGGGCGCACAGGGACAGCGGGGCCGCTTCGGTTATCGGTGCGGTCCGGGAGGCGGCGGTGGAAGACGACACGGTTCACCACTCTAAAGGCCGTGACACACTGCACGGCATGCGACGCCTGTTCCCTGTGACCGACGAGACAGCGGCCCGGCCGGCCGCGCGTCCCGGAGACGGTCTCGTCGACCGCGACTGGACCCTGGAGGAACTGGCGGCGGCGTACGCCTACCCCGAGCCCGCTCCCGGCGGCCGGGAGCCCTGGCTGCGCGCCAACATGGTCTCCACGCTCGACGGCGCCGCCCAGCACGAGGGGCGTTCCCAGCCCATCTCCGGCGCCGCCGACATGCGGATCTTCGGCGTGCTGCGGGGGCTCGCGGACGCCGTGATCGTCGGCGCCGAGACGGTACGGCAGGAGCGGTACCGCCCGGCCCGCGCGCGTGAGGGTTTCGCCGCGCTGCGGAAGGCGGCCGGGCAGGGCCCCGCGCCCGCGATCGCCGTGGTGAGCGCGAGCCTGGAGCTGGACTTCTCGCTGCCGCTGTTCACCTCGCCCCTGGTGCCCACGCTTCTGCTCACCGGGGCCGCGGCCGCGCCGGACCGGGTCGCGGCCGCCGAGCGGGCGGGCGCCCGGGTGGTGATCGCCGGGGACGGCATGGGGGTGGAGCCGGCCCGCGCCGTCCGCGCCCTCGCGGAGCTCGGCCTGACCCGGCTGCTGACCGAGGGCGGCCCGCGCCTGCTGGGGCAGCTGGTCGCCGCCGGGGTGCTGGACGAACTGTGTCTGACCGTGTCCCCGATGCTGACGGCGGGCGACGCGCAGCGGATCGCCGGGGGACCCTCGGTCGCGGTGCCCAAGAGGTTCGCGCTGGTGTCGTTGCTGGAGGACGAGGGGTTCCTGTTCGGCCGCTACCAGCGGACCTGAGGGCCGTCACCGCCGGACCTGACGGCACGGAGCGTGACCGTCACGGCCGTTTGTTCCGATATGCGCCTGTATATCCGTGACATCGTGGAATTACCCGTTCCGTTCGATCTGTGGCGGGCACACTGAAAAGCCGCAGATCCCGTGCCCTCACGGGGCAGGATGGTTTCCGCAGGGCCTCGACGGCCCACGGAGGAGAGAGGCCCCGGGCCTCGAAGGAGAAAAGGGGCGCCTGTCGTGTTCACGAGCGTACTGATGATCGAGAAGGCCCTCACGTCCGCCGACGTGGAGTTCGTCACCACGTTGCACGGGGAGGAAGCCGTTTTCTTCCACGTCCTGCTGCAGCCCCGCGGCGACCAGGCGGACCGCCTGCTGCGGGCCATCGACGACATCGCCATGGGCGAGCTGGACGAGGCGGCGCACGAGCGGGAGACCCCGGAGGGCGAGCAGGCCGCGGCCCTGGGACGGCAGGCCCTGGAGGTGTCGCTGTCCGCGCTGCGCGCGGCGGGCAGCGAGGCGGAGGGCCGCATCGTCGAGGACCACCCCCTGGACGCGCTCAAGTCGCTGGTCGAGGAGGTCGAGGCGGACGAGGTGCTCGTACTGACCGACCCGCACTACGTGGAGGAGTTCTTCCACCGGGACTGGGCGTCGAGGGCCCGGCACAAGGTGGGCGTGCCGGTGCTGAAGCTGTTCTCGCACCGCAAGGCGTAGCGGGCCGTCGGTGTACATGATCCCCGGTGCCACGGCATAGGCTGGGCCGCTGAACCCACGCCGTACCAGCACTCAGGAGACATGCATGGCACCCGGCCTCCCCACCGCCATGGACCGACCGCACTTCATCGGCATCGGCGGCGCCGGAATGTCGGGCATCGCGAAGATCCTCGCGCAGCGCGGGGCGAAGGTGGCGGGCAGCGACGCGAAGGACTCGCCGACCGCCGCGGCCCTGCGGGCGCTGGGCGTGACGGTGCACATCGGGCACGCGGCCGGGAACCTCGCCGACGACGCCACCTGCGTCGTCGTCTCCTCCGCGATCCGTGCGGACAACCCGGAGCTGGCGCGCGCGGCCGAACGGAACATTCCCGTGGTCCACCGCTCCGACGCCCTGGCCCGCCTGATGGACGGCCTGCGCCCGATCGCGGTCGCCGGCACCCACGGCAAGACGACCACGACGTCGATGCTCGCGGTGTCCCTGACCGAACTGGGCCTGAACCCGTCGTACGCGATCGGCGGCGACCTGGACGCCCCCGGCTCGAACGCCCTGCACGGCGACGGCGAGATCTTCGTCGCGGAGGCCGACGAGAGCGACCGCAGCTTCCACACGTACGCCCCGGAGGTCGCGATCGTCCTCAACGTCGAGCTGGACCACCACGCGAACTACGCGTCCATGGAGGAGATCTACGAGTCCTTCCAGACCTTCGCGGGGCGGATCGTGCCCGGCGGCACGCTGGTGATCTCCGCGGACCACGAGGGCGCGCGCGAGCTGACGCGGCGGCTGGACGGCTCGGTGCGGACGGTGACGTACGGCGAGTCGGAATCCGCCGACGTGCGCATCCTGTCGATCGTCCCGCAGGGCCTGAAGAGCCGGGTGACGGTGGACCTGGACGGCTCGGAGCGGACCTTCACGGTCTCCGTCCCCGGCCGCCACTACGCGCAGAACGCCGTGGCCGCGCTGGCGGCGGGCGTCGCGCTGGGCGTCCCGGCCGCGGAACTGGCCCCGGCCCTGGCCGCCTACACCGGGGTGAAGCGCCGCCTCCAGCTCAAGGGCGAGGCGGCCGGCGTACAGGTCGTCGACTCCTACGCGCACCACCCCACCGAGATGACCGCGGACCTGGAGGCGATGCGGGCCGCCGCCGAGGGCCGCATCCTCGTGGTCTTCCAGCCCCACCTCTTCTCCCGCACCCAGGAACTGGGCAAGGAGATGGGCGAGGCGCTGGCCCTGGCCGACGCGTCGGTCGTCATGGACATCTACCCGGCCCGTGAGGACCCGGTCCCGGGCGTGACGAGCGAGCTGATCATCGAGGCGGCCCGGGCGGCCGGCGCGGACGTGCAGGCCGTCCACGACCGGGAGGAGGTCCCGGCGGCCGTGGCGGGAATGGCCAAGCCCGGCGACCTGGTTCTCACCATGGGCGCGGGTGACGTCACGGACCTGGGCCCGCGGATCCTGGACCGTCTGCCGAAGTGAGGGGCTGACACGCATGACGTACGACGTCGAGAAGCCGGACGAGCAGTGGCGCGCGGAGCTGACCCCGGCCGAGTACGCGGTCCTGCGCCGGGCCGGCACGGAGCCCGCGTTCAGCGGTGAGTACACGGACACCAAGACCGAGGGCGTCTACTCCTGCCGCGCCTGCGGCGCCGAACTCTTCACCTCCGACACGAAGTTCGAGTCCCCCTGCGGCTGGCCGAGTTTCTACGACCCGCGCGACACGGAGGCCGTGGAACTCGTGCCCGACCATTCGCACGGGATGGTGCGGACGGAGGTGCGGTGCGCTCGTTGTGGTTCTCACCTCGGCCATGTCTTCGAGGGCGAGGGGTATCCGACGCCGACGGACCAGCGGTACTGCATCAACTCGATCTCGTTGCGGCTGACGCCGGACGAGGGATGAACGCAATCAGCTGACGATGGACCGGATGATGCCCGTAACAGGGGGTTCTGCGCGGGCATCGTCACGTCACGTCGCGCCGGTGGTCGAGGCTTCGGGGTATCGCTCGTCCGGTCTGACGGCCGTCACGAGCGCGCTTGCCGGGCTGGTGCTGCATCGAGCCGGCCCGCGCAGGCGGCGCCGGGGCCACCTCCGGCCGACGCAACGAGCGCAGGCCGGCGGCGCTCGTGCGGGTGCCGGCCGTGTCGGACGACGCTTCTGACGCCGGGGGATCCGGCGGGCGAACAGATCGCCGCCGGCCCGCGCGAGTTGCCGCCGAATCGGCGGCGTGTGCCCGTGCTCGTCCTCGGAACGACCTCAGGAGTACCGCGGCCTCGGACCCTGGTGCACGCTCCCCACCAAGCAGTTGGTAACCCCCCGGCCGACCGCCGAACGGACCGAAGAGGGTGGCATCAGGCAGTACCGCAGCCAAGGCGTTGCCGCCCGGGGATACCGCTCGCCCCTCGACGGCGAGGAGTGGGACAGCGGTTGGTGGACTACCCGGAGCAGCACGCCCGCCGTGCTCGCCGCGCAGCACCGGTTCCCGTGGGTTTCTGCCACGCCATCCTGTACCGCACCTCACAAGAGCGGCTGTTGCCACCGTGGTGGAGGCGAACTCATCGCCTGGCGGAGAGCACTCGCCGGGACTTGTTCGGTGCTGGGCGGCGGGCCCCAGGCCCGGATCACACTGCTCTGTCACCCGGGTTGCCGGGCGTAGGGTTCCAGATCGTCCAGGAGGGTATCCGCCATGTGTTCTTCGAGGACGGCCGTGCCGCACCGGCGCAGGGCGGGCATGAGGTCCGGGTCCCAGGGGGCGTCGGTGAGACGGCCTGGCGGCGGGCCGGCCGGGAAGAGCGCGCGAGCCGAGCCGTAGTCGGCTGCGGACATGCGCCAAGTGCTCGCTCCCGTGGCCGCGAGGACGTGTGCGGCGATGCGCAGGCCTTCGCCGTCGAAGTCGCCGTGGTAGTGCAACGGGGCGCCTGCGGCGGCGAGTTGGCGCAGGAGAAGGACAACCGCGCTGTTCGGCCAGCCCGCCGTGCACACCAGGGGCGGGCAGGCGGGGCCGTAGCGGCGCAGCGCCAGGGCGAGGATGCTCGGGTTCTCGGTGATATGGACGGCCGTCGGACGCAGTCGCAGGTCGCCGGGGTCGCGGAGCTGAGCCAGGGTGAGGCGCGTGGCGTGGCCGGCTTCCGCGTACGCGGTGAGGGCGCGGGCTACCGGGCCGGTGCCGGCGGGGCGCAGGCCGGCTGTCAGGGCGGTGGTGGACAGGGCGTCGTCGGCGATGCCGGCCCTGCTCCACAGGGCCCGGCGGTCGGCGGCAGAGGCGGACGGGTCGGTGCCGTGCAGGGCGGCCAGGGCGCGCAGCACCACGCCGGCCAGCCGGGTGCCGTCGTCCAGGGCATGGGCGTCGCCCAGGCGGGCGGCCGCGAACACCGGCAGCGGATCACCGGGGGCGGGGAGGGCCGAGAGGACGGCCAGGGCGTCCCGCAGGAGGAGGCGGGTTGCGTCGACCGAGCCCCGTACGAGGCCCGAGCGGCGCAGGTGTGCCGTCCACGGGGCGAGCGCGGGCTGGGCCGTGACCACGGGATGGGACTCCAGCCACTGCCACAGCGCGGCGCGGTCGGCGCGGTCGGCCTCCCGGTCCGCCGCGCGGTCGCCCAGCGGGCCGAGGACGGCCTCGGCCACGGCCCGGCTGTCCGCGCCGACGCCGGCGAGCAGCGCCTCGTCCAGGCGGGCCAGCGGCACCGTCGTACGGGCGTCGGGCAGTCGGTCCAGGCCGAGCAGATCGGCGAGCGCCTCCCGGGCCGGGAGGTCGAGCGGGCCGACCGTCACACGGCTGACCGGGCGGCCCGAGGACAGCCGGTCGTGCACCGCCCGCCACAGGGCCGCGAGTTCGGGGCGGTCGAGCTCATGTCGGGCCCGGCGGCTCATGCCGGGGCCTCGTCCGGCAGCAGCCCGGTGCCGTCCCACACGAAGCGGGCGGTGGTCACGGCGTCGTCGTCCTTGTCGGTGATCAGCTGGTGGACGGCGATGCCGTCGAGTTCACGGTAGGTGCACCACTCGTGGTCGGAGGTGAGCAGCAGGTCCAGGTCGAGGGAGCACAGCAGAGCGAAGACCTGCCCCCGGTTGGTGGCGTCGACGCCGACGAACACCTCGTCGAGCAGGATCAGCCGGGGCGCCTCGGGCACCGCGTGATAGTGCGCGGCGACCGCCGCGAACAGCGGCAGATGCAGCGCGATGGCCTTCTCGCCACCCGACAGAGCCCCGTGCAGCTTCTTCGTCAGCAGCTGCCAGCCGTGGCTGCTGGCCCGGTCGAGCCGGACCACGAACTGGTGCCAGGCCGTGTAATCGAGGACCTGCGCGAGTTGTTCCTCCCAGCTGCCCGCCGTCTGGCTCGCCCTGGCCTCCTCGATGCGTTCGCGAAAGAACCGGTGCAGCGCCTCGTGGTCGGCGTCGGTGAGCCGGACCGGGTCCTTCAGCAGCAGGTCGCGGGCGGCGCGGGTGCCGGGCGGCAGCGCGGGGTCGACCTGCCACACGAGCTGCACGGCGACCCGGGAGGCGGTGCGCACCCGCTCCAGGCGGGCGTTCATGGTGTCGACCAGCTCGTTCGCCTGCCGGATGCGGGAGGCGAGATGCCGCCGGGTGTCCCCGGTCAGGATCCGGTCGAACAGGCCGCGCTCCCCGGCAGTGATGTCGTCCTGCCCGCGGTCGCGTTCCTCGGCCAGCGCGGCGAGCAGACCGGACGCGCCCAGCAGCGTGCCGTCGACCGAGGCGGTGAGGACGTGCAGGTCCTCCTGCGCCTCCAGATGGACGTCGGCGCGCTCGCCGATCGTCTCGGCGGTGGCGTACCGGGTCTCGGCCAGGCGCTCCAGGGCGTCCGCGATGTTCTTGGGGGAGTGCGGTACGGCGGAGAAGCGAGCGGCGGTCGCCCGCGCGGCCTCCAGTGTGGCCGTCACCTTCGCGTCGGGTGCCAACACGACTCCGTCCAGGTCGGCGTCGGTGCCCAGACCGAGCGCCAGGCAGCGGCGCAGCCGTTCGGCGGCCGTGTCGCGGACGGTGATCGCCGCATCGCGCTGCTCGGCCGCAGTGGTGCGCTGGCTGTCCAACGAGCCGATGATCGTGGCCAGTTCGAGGAGCGTCTGGTTCAGCTGCCGACCGGTGCGTTCGAGCCGGCCGGCCTCGGTGCGCAGTTCCTCGATACGGGTGAGGACGTCCTCGTACTGAGCGCCCGCGGTGCGCTCCGCCTCTTCCAGGGCGGCCGTGAGGGAGCCCACCTCGGCCTCCGCTCTCCGGGTCTCGGCCTCGCGTTCCTCGGCGCCGCGTCCCGCGCGCTCGGCACGCCTGTCGACCTCGGCGGCAGCGTTGAGCAGGGCGGCCAGCCGCACCGAGGCCAGCAGCCACTGGTCCGCCGCCTCGCGCAGCGTCTCGGTGTGCTCGACGAGCCGGCTCAGGGCCTTCTCGTCGGCGGGCAGGCCGTGTTCCGCGGCGAGCGCGTCGAGGGCCTGCCGGGCCAGGGCCACCTCGCGCTCACGGCCGGCGAGCACCGCGGTGGCGGTTCGTACGGCGTCGTCGCGGGCGGCGGCATCCGCCTCGGCCCGGTCCAGCGCACGGCGGGCCGCGGTCACCGGACCGTGGCCGGGGCGGCCGTGCCGCTCCAGGTCCAGGGTGCGGCGGCGGTCGGCGAGCAGCGCGATATCGGTCTCGCAGGACCGGATCGATGCGTCCGACTCCTTGATGCGGGCGACGAGTTCATCGATACGGCGACGGCGGGCGCGCTCGCGTGCCGCGGCTCCGATGTGGGCCGACTCGGGCTTGGCCCAGCTGCCGGTCACGGCGGCGAGCCGCCAGGTGCCGTCCGCACCGACGGCGGCCGCCGGGCCGTCCGGGAGCGTGTCGCCGTACGCGATCGAGGACAGCAGCCGCTCGATCCGCGCGGCATGTACGGGGGCGTCGGGCTCCGGCCGCAGGACCTCCGTCAGGTTCCGGCCGGTCACGGCCGCCGGGGACCACTCCGCCTCCGCGAACGTGTCGTGCCCGACGGCCACCAGCCCGCCGAACGGTCCGACCCAGGCGTCCAGCAGCCCCGACGCCTCCAAGGCGGCCTCGACGGCGGCCTGTTGGGCGGTCGGTACGGTGTCGTGGAAGGCGACCAGCCGCCACAGGGGAGCCCCTGGCAGTGCGCTGCGGTCGGCAGTGCGGGTGCGCGGCGGCTCAGGCGGCAGATCGGTCGTCGCCTCCAGGCGGGCCGCCTTCTCGGCTGCCGATGCACGCTCGGCGACGAGGATCTGGTGGCGCTGCCCCGCTATGGTCTCGGCGGTGGTCAACTCCCTTTCCACGGAACGTGCCACGGCCTCCGAGATCGCCAGCACCTCGGCCTCGGAGGCAGCCTGCTCCGCCAGCTCCCGGACGGCGGCCTCGCCGAAGCGCAGCTCCGTGCAGCCGCGCGCCCACTCCTCCAGCCGTACGGCCTGCGCCTCGACCTCCGTCGCGTACGTCCCGGCCGTCACCTCTCGCCGAGTGCTCGCCTCGGCCAGCGCCGCCCGCGTCACCTCCAGGGCCTCCTCGGCCGCCGTCCGGGCCCGCAGTGCGCCCCGGTGCGTCTCCACCGTGCCCCGCACCTCGGCGATCTGCCCGAGCCGGCCGCGCACCGCGCCGGAGATGAGCTGCCGGGCACGGTTGACCTCGCCGTCCGCGAGCACCGTCGCCGTCTCGGCGCAGGCCGTGGTGAGACCGGCCGCCCGCGCGGCCTGCCAGGTCTCCTCCTCGGCGGCGCGTGCCCGGCCCTGCTGGGCGTCGGCCTCCCGACGGGCCTGAGCCGCGCGGCCCGCCTCCTCCTCCGCCTCGGCCTGTGCCGCGTCCGCCGCGGCGCGCCGCTCCTGAGCGGTGGCCCGGGCCTGGCCGGCCTGGCGGCGCAGCCGGTCCAGTTCACGGCCTTGGCGGTACTCCTCCGAGTCGGTCAGTACCTCGATCCGGGACACCAGCTCCCCGGCCAGCTCCTGTACCTCGGTCAACTGCCGTTCTGCCACGGCTCGTTCGGTGACCGCGCGCTCGAAGGCATCCTCGGTCTCGCGGGCGCTGCGGGTGCGGTTGTCCATCTCCGTGGTCGCGGAGATCAGTTCGGCGGCGCGGGCCCGCAGGACGCGCTGGGCGTACGCGCGCTGGCGTGCGGCGAGCCGCCCGGCGGCCTCCACCCGCTCGTCCATGCGCGCCAGTTCCTCCCGCCGACGGTCCAACCGCTCGAAGCCGTCGGCCAGTTCGGATATCTCGTCGCGGTCCAGTGGCGGCAGGGCGCGCGAGAGCAGCGTGGACAGCAGGGATGGGTCGAGCCGCTCGGAGAGTTTCGGGGTACGCAGCTGCAGCAGTGCGGTGATCAGGGCGTCGTACCGCTGCTCGGGCAGCCCGGGGAACAGCGTCTGCCGCACCGCCGCCCGGTAGTCGGCGGCCGTGTCGTGCACCTCGCCGCGACCGGCCAGCGCCTCCTTCAGGGCGGCCACGGACAGCGGCTGTCCCGCCTCGCCCACCAGCGGCAGCCCGTCGTCCGGGGCGATACGGGCCCGTACGGTGAAGAAGTCGACGCCGACCGACGTCGTACGTGAGGTGGCCTGGAGTCGTGCCCCGATGGTGAACCATCGGGGGCCGTCGGCCGTGTCAGTGCGGAACTCCAGCCACACGTAGCCGACCCGGGTGACGCCTGCGGCGCCCTCGCCCATGAGGTTCCAGTGCATGGTGCGCTCGCTGCCGCCGAACGTGGACAGCCGGTTGGGCTTCAGACTCGCGTCGAACAGGAAGGGCAGCAGCACCTCCAGCGCCTTCGACTTGCCCGTGCCGTTGGGCCCGCGCAGCAGCAGGCGTCCCCGGTGGAAGGTGAACACCTCGTCGTAGTACCGCCACACGTTGAGCACACCGGCCCGCGACGGGCGCCAGCGCCCCGCCTCCTGGCGGCGCGAGCCGGGGACCCCGGCCAGCTCGGTCACCGTCATCGCCCGGTCCTTTCGTCACGCTGGTCGATGCCCGACAGCCGGTAACGCGCCGCGCCGGGACGGGCGGTGACCCTGCCCGCGTCGCTGTGCGCGAGACCGAACCGGACCAGGACCCGTACGGCGTCCTCGGCCAGCCGCGCGGCGCCGTCCTCGGAGCGATACGCCTTGCCCCAGGCCGGGAAACGGGCAAGGAGGCCCTCCGCCTCGACGGCCAGCCGTGCGGCGGAGCAGCCGTCGGCCGTCTCACCGATTGCGTCGAGCAGGAGCAGGGCGGCGACCTTGGCGTGCGAGGAGTCGTCCGGGAACTTCTCGTCCGTGGCCACGGCCTCCGGGTCGGCCAGCAGCCAGCCCTCGGCACGCTCCTCCAGCACGAACCCCGCCTGCTCGGCGGCCCGCCGCATGACCTGCCGTCCCGTCAGCGAGGACAGATAACCGAGCTGAGCGTCCGTCAACTCTTCCCGGTACACGACCGGATCGTCGAAGAGCCGGCGCAGCACCGTGTGCCGCAGCCACAGTGTGTGCTGCGCCGCCGACGCCTCCTCCTCTCCGCTGCCGTACCGCCGCTCCTTGGTCAGTGCGGTCAGCAACTCCCCGAAATTCCCTGGTATCTCGCCGGAACCGGTCCCGGTCGCGGCGGAGATCCGGGAGGGACTGCCCGGTGCCGCGAGCAGTCGCACCAGCACACTCGCCTGCACGCGGTACAGCACTTTCGCGTCGGCCGACTCCGTGTACGACTCGGTCGCCCCGTCGAGCACCGTGACCGCCCCGTAGGACTCCAGCAGACGCAGGACGTCGACGAACGCCATCCGCTCGCCGCGCTGCGCGGTGTCGAACGCGGGCAGTGCCTCGTCGGCGGACAGCGCCCGTGCCACCCGGTCGGCGAGCAGCCCCACGGTCGTCACCGGCACCGACAACAACTCGGCACAGGTGACGCAGAGCAGCACGTAGCGGCGGCGGTCCAGCGGGGCTCGGCCCGACCGCAGGCGGAGGGCCGGACGGTCCCCGCCGGCCGCGGTGCCATACGTGCGGACCTTGGACAGGCGGGCGTAGCCCTGGCGGGCCTCGACCACGAGCGGCCAGCCGAGCGTGTAGTCGAACCACCGGGTCAGCGGCTCGCGGCGGCGGCGCACCAGGTCGAAGGCGACCGGGTCGTCCTTTTCGGTGAGCAGCGGACGGGCCAGCAGGGTGCGGATACCCCGGGCCACCTCCTCACGCTCGGCGACGACCAGTTGGTTGGCAAGGTTGCTCATCCGGCTCTGCGCTCCGACTGAAGACCCCCGCCGGGTCTGCGATGCGGCGCTCCGCCCGCCGGGCGGATCTCGACCACGTAGTCCGGGGCCGTCAACCGCCCGTGCGTGGTGCGCAGGACCGCTCGGCCCGGCCCGTCCGGCGGGCGGAGCAGCACCTCCACCCGGCCGTCCCCGGTGACCGCGCGCCGCAGCCCTTCGGGGTCGGAGCGCACCGCCAGGGCCCGCCCCAGCAGATCGAGGAGCCGCTCGAACACCCGGTGGTCCAGCTCCCCGAAGTGTGACAGACGCACCGGCGCCGAAGTGCCGAGCAGATCCCAGGCGGCCTCCAGCTCGGCCCGCTCCGCCCTGGCCCGCTCCGCGCGGGCGGCCTTCACCGCTGCCACGTCGCGCACCCGGCCCGTCCGCGTGAACCGCTCCGTACGTCCGCTGGAGCGCAGCAGTGCCGACACCTCGACCGGCGGGGCCTCGCCCCAGCCCATCGAGGCGGGCACGACCTCGGGGTCGGGGTGGACGAGGTGGGCGTGGCGGGCGGAGCCGAGCCCGAACGCCGTCGCCCACAGCATGTGCAGGTCCTCCTCCGCCGGGGCGAGGGCGAACCAGCGGGCCAGCTCCCGGAAGTCCTCAGCGGCGCTCGACGCCCTCAGCCGGGCCTGGTTGATCCGGTCCAGGACCTGCAGCAGCGTCACGATCGCCCGGCGCGCCACATGGTGCAGCTGCTCCACCCGGGCCGGGGCACCGTCCTCCGGCAGGAACCAGGCACGCAGCCCCTCCCAGCGGGCCCGCCGCGCCTGCAGCCAGGCGGGCGCCGGGTCACTGCCCGCGAGCGGCGGGAGCTCGGCCCCGGCCATCGCACGCCCGTGCAGCACGTCCACGCCCAGTTCCTCGACGCGGGCCACCGCCGCGGCGACGGCGTGCGCGCGCTGGTCGAGGTGGCTGAGGAACTCCTGCAGATACGCCACGGTCGCCGCCTTGACCTCGCGGAAGACGCCCATGTCCGCGCCGTCGGCGTGCAGCAGTCGCTGCAGTTCGCCGTTGAACTGCCTGGTGTTGGAGCGCAGCGCGTCCAGGTGCCCTTCCAGCTCCTGCAGCGTCGTGAAGACCTGCCGGTCGCCCGAGGAGGGATCCGTGAGCAGCGCCGCCAGGGCGTGCAGCCGTTCGGCGATCGCGTCCAGAACAGCGGTCTGCAGGGCACCGGACGAGGCGAGCACGGCCAGCGCGTGCTGCACTCCGGCGAACGCGGCCTCGCCGCGGCGGGTCAGGGAGTACTGCAGGTTCCGTCGCTCGTACTCCTCGGCCGTGCGGTAGTTGCCCGCGTGATTCTGTACGGCGTCCAGCAGCCGCCACTCCCGCAGCTGCCGCAGGGCCGCCACCAGATCCTCGTCGCCGAGCGCGTCGAACCAGCCCACACCGCGCAGGCGTTCGCGCACCTCGTCGAGGGACAGCGCGGTCACCAGCCGCTCGTTCGCCTCCCCGAAGGCACGCAGGATCGCGCTGTACAGCGGCGCCCGCTCGCCCGTCGTGAACCGGAACATGTCGGCCGGAACCCGCAGTGCCTGATCCACCCCGACCTCGCCGCCTCCTGTTCCTGTCCTGGTCATGTCCCGACCAGAGTACGGCGAGGGGCTCAGCATCCGCGCCGGTACATGCCGGCCCGGGGCCGGAACTGGCCGCGGAGCGGTCCGTCACCCGGACGAGGCATGCGGCTGCACTGGCCTTGGCGAACTGACAGGAAGGGCCCGATGCGTCACCGATGAGTGTGCATGCGAGAAGCACAGCGGCTGGCCGAGCTTCTACGACCCGCGCGACACGGAGGCTGTCGTGATGGTGTCACTGGTGCGAGTGGCCCAGCGGCATGCCGGCCCGACGAGTTGAGTGCCATCGACGCCTTGTCGATGTCGGGGCCCACCCCGGGCCGTCCGCCTGTGGGCCGGATCAAGGGCGCGGAGCCGCATCACATGAAGAAGTCCCACGCCTCTGCCGTCCCCTCGACGCGATGGCACTGCGGGGCCTACCTTCGAGGTCTCCCGTCCTTCCCGCGCAGGGGGACTCAGATGCCGTCGCTCAGACCGGGGCCGCTCACGGCGGTGCGGTTGCTCTTACGCCTCCAGATGAGGTTCTCGGGAGGCAAGATGCCAGGCCACCCCTGGCCTCTCGCGGACGCGCGCCTGTGGATCTGTACGGCTGAGGGGTGCCGCTGGGCCCGGTTCCTGCTCCATCCCACGGCCCGTGACCACTGTCTGGATCACGGTCTGAGCACCCGCGAACCGGCCGAGCACGGTGACCGGGACCTGGACGTGAAGTGCCCGGAGCCCGAGTGCACGAAGGAAACGTACATCGAAAGCTACGACGAGGCGCGTCACCATGCGTCCTTCTTTCGCTGTGCCAGTCATGAGGAGAACGGATGAGCCAACTGGGTGCGCTGGGAGTCGTGGACGCCGACCTCACCCCCAGGCTGAAGTTCGTGAACATCCTTCCCTCCGCCCTGCTCATCACCGTGGTGGTCGCGCTGGTCCTCGGCGGTGCGCCTTCCCACGCCCCCGGCATGCACCGGCTTCTCGACAATGCCCGTTCATACGGCTGGACCGGTGCCGTGGTCGCAACAGCCGGCGCGCTCATCGCCGGGTTGCTGCTGCAGCCGCTCGAACTCGCCTCCATCCGGCTGCTGGAAGGTTATGTCAGCCCCACAGGCCCGCTTGGGCCGCTGGCCCGGCTGGGCACATGGGTGCACGAGAACCGCAGATCCAGGCTTGCTTGGCAGAAGGACCACCTGCCCGAAGACCCGAGCACCGAGATCGCGCGGTTCCGGCTCGCTCTCATGCCACACCAAGCGCCCGTGCTGCCCACCACCCTGGGCAACCGGCTTCGCGCGGCGGAGGAACGGGCCGGCCGCCCCTACGACCTCGACGCCCTGCTGGCATGGCCCCGCCTGTACTACGTCCTTCCCCAAGACGTGCTGCGCTCGATCTCGGACGACCGCAACCAGCTCGACACCGCAGCCCGGCTGTGCCTCTCCTTCGCTCTCACCTCGGCCGCCACGACCGGGCTGCTGCTGTTGCACCCCCGGTGGCTGGTGCTTCCGGCGCTCTTCGCCGTGCTGTCGTGGTGTGCTTACCGGGCTTCCGTCCATGCGGCCACGACATACGGGGAATCGGTTGCGGCCGTGTTCGACGTCTACCGGTTGAAGCTGTTGCAGGAGATGAACCTCGGTCTTCCGGCCGACACGGCGAAGGAACGCGCGCTCAACAAGCGGCTCATGGCCTACTGGTCCCGGGACGACGACACTCCACGGCCCCGCTCGCTCACGTACGACACCGGCGACAGCGGCTCCGGCGGGCAGAGCGGCTCAGGCGGTTCCTGACGTACCGTCAGAGGTGCGGATCTCGATCCCGCCGAGCAGCGAGAGCCCCTTGACGTGGAGGGTCGGCTTCGCCGGTGGACCGGGATCGAGCGGCCGCGGTCGGCGCCAACGGGCGGAGTAGCGTTCGACCTTCAGATCCCAGTCCGCCGGGACCACTATGTCGATCCCGCTGAGCACGGCCGTCACGTCGAGTCTGGCCTCGCGTCCGACCCTGCCGTTGCTGTCGACGGTTTGGTGGAGTTCCGCTCCCCGCAGGTCGATCACACACCCGCTGGCGACCGCCATGACCGTAGCGAGGGAGAACTCTCCGCGCGGCCATACGACCCTCCTCGCCTCCGCCACCGAGACCAGGCGCGTCACGAGCAGCCCGTCGGCGGAGGGCTTCGCGATCGCCATGCCGACGAGCATGAACGTGCCTGCGAGAAGCAGGACCAGTGGCCACAGATAACGGTGGACGGAGTCGGGGAAGGGGTCACGGGTCAGGAGGAGGAGCAGCCCGCCGACGAGGGCGACGGCCAGGGGACCGCGGAGGACGTTCTTGGTGGCGAGGAGAAGGCGGAGGGCGCCGCCGAGTCCCAGGGCCACGAGGGCGAGGGGCCACCAGTCGCGCAGGACCGCAAGGACGTGTGCTGTGGGAGCGAGCCTGTCCACCAGGGTGGTGAGACCGGCGGCGGACAGCGCCAGTGCGATCCATATGCGCAGATGGCTTCTCACGGAAGCGAACGTTAGTACATGGTTCGCACGTCAAGTGCGAGCGGCGGCCGCACCGCTCGGCTCCCGTCGTCCCGGGAAGAACGGGCCCTGGGTGATCAGCACGCAGCCGGGAGGGCGGCTCCGACTGCGGGCTTGCAGGCTCCCGTACCGACGACGCCTCCAGGCTGGTCTCACCGCACAGCACATTGCTCGCGAGGAAGGAGAGGATCACCACCGCGGACCCGGGAAACATCCTCGCGCAGCCGGTCGTGCATGATTGCTCCGCGTGCCGCGGATCACGCGCGGGGGTACGGACGTCACCACGGGGCGCCACAGGAGGATCGGGATGAAACGTCGCTGGGTCAAGGTCTTGGCGATCACGGTTGTGGTGCTGGCCGTGCTCTTCACGGTCGCCGACCGCGTCTGCGTGCACTACGCGAACGACGAGGCCGCTCAGCTCGTCAAGGAGAAGTACGGCTACGGCAACACCACCGACGGCCGTCTGGACGTGTCGATCGAAGGCTTCCCCTTTCTGACGCAGGCGTTCGCCGAAGACTTCAGCCACGTCAAGCTGACGGCGCAGCGGTTCTTCGTCAGCACCACGAGCAACGCCCCGGGCGGCTACCTGCACATCGAGCGACTCCGGCTCGACCTGCGGGGTGTGAGGGTGACATCACTGACGGCACGTCGTGCGGAGGCGAACCTCGCCACCGGCACGCTGACCCTGTCGTACGAGGAACTGTCCGGTGTGGTGACGCGGTTGGCGGGCAACGGGGGGTCGGTCAGGGTGTCACAGGCCCCGGGGTCGGCCGGTCAGGCGGCACGCGTCAAGGTCACCGGCACGGCCGGCGGGACGGCCCTGAACAGCACGGGCACACTCCTGGCCCAGGGCACGGAACTCTCCCTGAACGTACCCGGCGCCGAACGGGCGTCGGCCGTGTGGCGGGTCCGGCTCCCGGAAGGCGTCGGCTTCACGTCGGCGCGCGCCACCGCCGACGGGGTCGAGATCGGCATGGTCGGTCATCAGGTGAACCTCGGCTCTTCGCGCTTCACGGGATGAGCCCGTCCCGCCGAGCGGGAGCGGCGGCTCGGGACGCCACGCTGAACCGGTGCCCTGGCGCCCCCTTGACATGTTTTGCATAATGCAAAACTAAGGAGGGGGAAGTGATGCGTGCCATCGAGGCGGCCAAGGACACGAAGCGAACGGAACGGACGACAAGCCCTGAGACGAGCGACCTCATGCCTGCGCAGGCGTTCGCGGCTCTGCGTTCCGCCTCCTGGACCCTGATGGCGCTCGCCGTGGTCGTCGGCGCGGGAGCCGGTGTCGGCTCGGTGGTCTTCCGGTGGTGCATCGAGACCTTCACCCGTCTCTTCTCCGGCCATGCCGACTACGCGGCCTCCCCCGGCACGGGCAATCCGCACGCGCCGTGGCTCGGCCCGTACTTCGTGCTCCTCGCCCCGGTGCTCGGCGGCCTGCTGTACGGACCGCTGGTGAACCGGTTCGCCAAGGAGGCGCGCGGCCACGGGGTCCCCGAGGTGATGCTGGCCGTCACCCAGCGCGGCGGCCGTATCAGTCCGAAGGTCGCCCTGGTCAAGACGCTCGCCTCCGCGCTGACCATCGGCTCGGGCGGCTCCGTGGGCCGCGAGGGACCCATCGTGCAGATCGGCTCCGCGCTCGGCTCCACCCTCGGCCGTGTGACCAAGGTGACCGAAGGGCGGATGAAGCTCCTGGTAGCCTGCGGCGCGGCGGCCGGCATCGCCGCGACGTTCAACGCCCCGCTGGCCGGGGTCTTCTTCGCCATGGAACTGATCCTGGGCACCTTCAGCGCGGAGGCGTTCGGCGCGACGGTACTGGCCAGCGTGACGGCGAGCGTGATCGGACGCGCCGCCTTCGGTGACGCCGTCTTCCTGCGCCTGCCGGACTTCCACGTCGACCATCTCACCCAGTACGGCCTGTTCGCGCTGCTCGGCATCGTCGCCGCCGCTGTCGGAGTGGGCTTCTCACGGTTCCTGTACCTGATCGAGGACGCCTGCGACTGGATCTGGCGCGGCCCGGAGTGGCTGCGCCCCGCGGTCGGCGGGGTGGCACTCGGCCTGGTGCTGCTCGCCCTGCCCGAGATGTACGGGGTCGGTTACCCGGTGCTGCAGAAGGCGACCCACGGCGGGTACGCGGTCGGCTTCCTGCTGTTGCTGCTGGCGGGCAAGATGCTGGCGACCAGCCTGACCATCGGCATCGGCGGCTCGGGCGGGGTGTTCGCCCCCAGCCTGTTCGTCGGGGCCATGCTCGGCTCGGCCTACGGAGTGGGCGTCCACCATCTGCTGCCCCAGTCGGCCGGCGCAGCGGGCGCGTACGCCCTGATCGGGATGGGCGCCGTCTTCGCCGGCGCGGCCCGCGCACCGATCACCGCTGTGGTCATCCTCTTCGAGCTCACCGGCGAGTACTCGATCATCCTGCCGCTGATGCTCGCGATCGTGCTCGCCACCGCCACCAGCCGCCTGCTGACCCGCGACACCATCTACACGCTCAAGCTGCGCCGACGCGGCATCGATCTCGAAGGCCCCGCCTCCGGCGCGCAGATTGGCTCCCAGCGCGTCGGCACCGTCATGGAACCCCTGCCCTCGCCCCTGCCGGCGTCCACCTCGCTCGCGGACGCCGCCGACCTGCTGAGCCTGTCCGGCCACGGTGCGCTGCCGGTGGTCGACGACGCCGGCGCGTACGTCGGCATCGTCACCGCCCAGGCAGTGGCCGAAGCCCTTGCCGAACAACCAGAGGCAGCGCCGACGCTCGTCGGGCAACTCGCCGAACCGCCCGCGTCGGTGGCGGCGGACCAACCCCTCTCCCAAGCCCTGCGCACTCTCATCTCGGCGGCGGGCACCGGAGTGCCGGTACTGGACTCCGCGCACGGCACACCGGTCGGTTGGCTCAGCCACCAAAGCGCGCTCCGCGCGGTCCACGCCTCCGCCTGATGCCCGGCGGCCGTCCGTGTTCGCCGCGCCCGCTCCTTCGCGTGTCTCGACTGCGGACACGGCTGGGAAGCCGCGTATGACATCGATGTGACCCTGGGCGAGCGCGCCCGGATCAGCGCCGCGTACCACCTGGACGGCAGGCGCGTGCCCTCGCCCCTGACCTCTCCACGCTGCCCGGCCTGCGAGAGTCGCACCATCCGCATCATGCGGCCGGGACGGGTCGCATCGGTCCGCCTGCGTCAGGCGTGAGGACCGCACCGCGGCCCCTGGCGGTCGTCGGCGCGGGCCGGTGCGAACCATCGCGAGCGGCGTGAACCGGCCGCTTGTGCTTGGCATCACGCAATCTTTACCTGGGGCAAAGGTTCCGGCATGCGGTGCATCCGTACCCCCGGACGTCCATGCTGTCCGCAACGGGAGGCAGCATGCGCATATCACGCACCATGGCAGGAACCGTCTTCGTGGGCGGCGCGCTGAGCACCAACACCGCACGCGTGATCGCCAACACCCGTTACGGCCCGCTCACCGAGGCCGACCGCGACTTCGTCGTCAAGGTGCGCTCCGCCGGGCTGTGGGAGTTCCCCTCCGGAGAGATGGCCCTGCAGAAGGGCACGACCCCGGCCGTCCGCACCGCCGGTCAGCACCTGGTGATCGGGCACTCGGCGCTCGACGCCACCTGCCGCAGGATCGCACCCGAACTGGGCATCACCCTGCCCAACCAGCCCACCCCCCCAGCAACAGGGCTTCGTGGTGCCCCTGAAGTCGGACACCGGGAAGCAGTTCGACACCGACCTGGCCAACATCCTGCGGGTGACGCACGGGCAGATCTTCCCGGCCATCGCCAAGATCCGCGCCACCACCACCAACACTCTGGTCCGCCGACTGGCCGATCAGGCCAACGACATCGTCCTGGACCACATCACCGTGCTGGAGCGCACGGGCCTGGTCAACTTCGGCCAGGTCGACTTCTAGGAGACCACTCCGCCCAAGCTTCCCTCCGGCCAGGTCACCCCGCCCGTGCCCCAGTCGGGGGAACCCGTCGTCGTCCTCAGCCCGCCTCCCGGTGTACCCACGAACGGGGTGCCCACGGGGAACCCGTGAACACCGCCGCTCCGGCACCGTCCCCGGCGGCCTGGTCAGCTGCGATCGGCGCCGCCCCGCTCTGAAGGCGTCAGGGTGTCGGACGGCCCGGACATCCGGTAGGAGCGCACGACCGCGACCATGCTCCCGGCCATGAGAGCGGCGGCCCACCCGGCCAGGCCGCGCAGCGGCCC
Organism: Streptomyces sp. PSU-S4-23; assembly: GCF_055632315.1. NCBI lineage: Bacteria > Bacillati > Actinomycetota > Actinomycetes > Kitasatosporales > Streptomycetaceae > Streptomyces > Streptomyces sp. PSU-S4-23. The sequence goes on from NZ_JBVMUU010000002.1 coordinate 6,768,613, forward strand.
CGGCACCCCTGCCCCGGCCTCCACGCCGCGCGGGAGCACATGCCCCTCGGGGTCGTAGACGACGGACAGCGCGTCTCCCGGGCGGGTCGTCTGCCGGCATCCTCGCCATATGCGGACCTTGAGTGGTACGCCGTTGCGGTCCTCCACGGAGCACAGGTAGCGGTCGTGCCCGTCGGCCCTCACCCCACCTTCCCGAACCGCCGTCACCACCACGGACTGCACCCGCCCCCGTTCCGCCAGCACCACGCCCGCCGCGGCCTGCGGGGCCTGGAGCGCCAGGCACACACCCAGCAGCGCGACGATGCCGATCAGCGCGCGTCCGGCCCGCACCAGAACCAGATACAGGGCGAGGGCGGCCGCGCACACGAGGCCGGCCTCGCCGTCGGCCAGGGAGGGTCTTCCGGTCCAGGCGCCGACCAGCGTGCTGCCGACGATCACCCCGACAGCGAGGAACCCGGCGAGGAACCCCTCGCCGATCAGCCACCACGGCGGCAGGCCGACGAACTCCGCAGGCCCCCACACCGCAGACCGAAGATGCGCCATCAGACGCGTGTCCGCCGCGGACGGGAGCCGATGCCGTCGTCGCACTCGCGTCTCACCCCAGTGTCGTTCCCGTCCGTCTGCGGCTTCACATGCTGCCGCCGGGGGAGGAGGACACCTGTCCGGCGGACACCTGTGGGGCCGGCAAGCATCGTGGTCCAGCTGCGAAGCCTCACGTTCCACGTGTTGCTTGCATTATGCAAAAAGACCGCGGGCTGGAGAAGGCCGGCCCGGGATCGGACACCGCACATCACGGAGCGTCACGCCTCGTGCGCCACCGCGCCGTCCATCACCCAGCCCAGCGGATGCGGCTCCGGGTCGTCCACCGCGGGCGCCGGGGGCTCCCCGCCCGCCTCGTTGAACGCGTTGAGGGCCTCGACCAGTGCCAGCCGCTCCATCGGGCGGAGTCGTTCGACGATCGCCGCGATCTCGGCGCGACGCCGGGCGGTGACGTCCTCGACGATGCGCCGTCCCTCCTCGGTGAGCTGCAGCAGCGTCTCACGACGGTTGTCAGGATTGGCCCGCCGGTCGGCGAGGCCGGCCGCGATGAGCCGGTCGACCATGCGCATCGCCGTCGACGGCGCCACCTGCAGCAGATCGGCAAGCGCGACCAGTTTGGTGGCACCCCGGGTGGACAGCACCACCAGCATCCGGAACTGGGGGACGGTCACCCGCTCCTCGACCTCGGCGAGGGAGCGGGCGGAGACCGCGATCAGCAGCCGGGAAGCGGTCAGCACCGCTCGGGTGACCGCATCGACATCGTCCATGGTCCCTGCGGGGTTCGTGCGTTCCGGCATGCGTCCTTTCTATCGCGTCCTGTTCCCGGCCCGATGGCGCAGTGGGAAGGGATTCTCCCTCCGCATGGGCGTGGCGCCGGAGCAGGAGCGTCATCGCGTGCTCGCGTCATCGCGGGGCGGCCCGGCGGCATGCCGCACAAGGCCCTCGCGCACGCCTCCGTTCCCGGCGCCCGCCTCCTGCGCGAGTGCGATCACGACCGAGGGGGGTGACGAGTGTGTCGCCGGCGGCGAAGATGCCGACGCGCGCCGGCCGGTGCAAGGTGGTGGACGGAGGCGACCAGGGAGGGCGGACCAGGCCCATGGCCATCACGCTTTCCGATCGGCAGACCGTCCGGGGTGCGGCTGTCCCCGGCTCGCCCTCGCGGTCGGCGCCGGCCGCATCGCCCTCGTCATGGGGCGTCGAGGGGGTGCGGCCTCGTGAGCGGTGAGGGCGGGCGGGCGTCGGAGGAGTTGGCGCAGGCGCCGCTGCCCGCCGTGTTCGCCGCACTGGGCTCCTCCGCGCGGGGGCTGAGCAGCGCACAGGCACGCACCCGACTGGAGCAGGCGGGCCCCAACGAGATCGCCGAGAAGCGCCGCAGTGCGCTGCTGGTGTTCCTGGGCTACTTCTGGGGGCCGATCGCGTGGATGATCGAGGCGGCGCTGGTGCTGTCGCTGCTGGTGCGGCACTGGACCGACGCGGCGATCATCGCGGTCCTGCTGGCGATGAACGGCGGTGTGGCGTTCGCCGAGGAACACCAGGCGGCGAGCGCGATCGCCGCGCTCAAACAGCGTCTGGCGACCACGGCGCGGGTGCTGCGGGACACGACTTGGGCCACCGTGCCGACGCGGGAGCTGGTGCCCGGCGACGTGGTCCGTCTCCGGCTGGGGGACGTGGTCCCGGCGGATGCCCGCCTTCTCGGGGCCACGCTCCAGGTGGACCAGTCGGCGCTGACCGGTGAGTCGCTGCCGGTGGGCCGTGGTGCCGGGGAGGTGCTGTACTCGGGGTCGGTGGTGGTGCGCGGCGAGGCCGACGCCCTGGTGTACGCCACCGGGGCGGCCAGTTTCTTCGGCCGTACCACCGCACTGGTGCAGGCGGCGGGAACGACCGGCCACTTCCAGCGCGCCGTGATCAGGATCGGCCAGTACCTGATCGTCGCCGCGCTCGTGCTGGTGGCGTTGACCGTGGCGGTGTCGGTGGCGCGCGGCAACGCGGTGCTGACCGTGCTGGAGTTCGCCCTGGTCGTCCTCATCGCCTCGGTGCCGGTGGCACTGCCGGCGGTGCTGTCGGTGACCATGGCGGTCGGCGCCCGCCGGCTCGCCCGCCGACAGGCGGTGGTCTCCCACCTGCCCGCGGTGGAGGAACTGGGCGGCATCGACGTGCTGTGCTCGGACAAGACCGGCACCCTCACCCAGAACCGGCTCGCGGTGCAGAGCCCCTGGCAGGCGCCGGGTGTCGAGGCGGCCGACCTGCTCGGCGCGGCGGCGTTGGCGTCCCGTGCGGAGGACCGCGATCCGATCGACCTGGCTGTCCTCGCCGCGGCGCCCGATGGCCTGCCCCGCGGCCGGGTGGTGGTGGAGTTCGTGCCGTTCGACCCGGTCACCAAGCGCACCGAGGCCACCGTCACCGACCCCGGTGGGGCACGGTTCAGAGTCAGCAAAGGGGCGCCGCAGGTGATCGCCGCCCTGTGCGAGGGCGATCCCGCCGCACGACGACTGGACACGGTGGTCCAGGAGTTCGCCTCCCGCGGCTACCGTTCGTTGGGCGTGGCACGCACCGACGCCACGGGCAGCTGGCTGCTGCTGGGGGTGCTTCCGCTGGCCGACCCGCCCCGGGACGACTCGGCCGCGACCGTCTCCGCGGCCCGCGCACTCGGGCTGAAGGTGAAGATGGTCACCGGCGACCAGGGCGCCATCGGCCGGGAGATCGCTCGCCGTATCGGCCTCGGCGAGGACATCCTCCCGGCCGGCACTCTCGCCGCGCCCGGCCCGGCGGAGGAGAGCGTGCAACGGTCCGCGTCCTCGGCCGTGGTGGAGTCCGCGGACGGATTCGCCCAGGTGTTCCCCGAGCACAAGTACAGGATCGTGAAGCTCCTGCAGGCCAGGGGCCACATCGTGGGGATGACCGGCGACGGCGTCAACGACGCGCCCGCACTCAAGCAGGCCGACGCCGGGATCGCGGTGGCCGGTGCCACCGACGCCGCCCGCGCCGCCGCCGACGTGGTCCTGCTCGCCCCCGGCCTGTCTGTCATCGTCGACGCCATCCGTCAGGCCCGGGAGATCTTCGCCCGTATGATCAGCTATGCGACCTACCGCATCGCCGAGACCATCAGGGTCCTTCTCCTGATCGCGCTGGCGATCGTCGCGTTCGACTTCTTCCCCGTCACCCCCGTGATGATCGTGTTCCTCGCGCTGCTCAACGACGGCGCGATCCTCTCCATCGCCTACGACCACGTGCGCGGCGCGGACAAGCCCGCGGCCTGGGACATGCGCACTGTACTGACCATCGCCACGGCGATCGGCCTCATGGGGGTGGCCGAGACCTTCCTGCTCTTCGTCCTCGCCGACCGGGCCATCGGCCTGGACCGGGGGCTGATCCGCACCCTGGTCTATCTGAAACTGTCCGTCTCCGGGCACCTCACCATCTTTGTCACCCGCACCCGCGACCCCTTCTGGACCCGCCCCGCGCCCGCCCCGGTCCTGCTGGGCGCGGTTCTCGGAACACAGCTGATCGCCACCCTCATCGCCGTCTACGGCGCACTGATGACCCCGCTCGGCTGGGCCTGGGCGGCCGCCGTCTGGGGCTACGCCCTGATCTGGTTCCTGGTCGAGGACAGGGTCAAGCTCGCCGCCCACCACTGGCTCGACCGCCACCCACGCCACGCCCCGGTGGCGCAACCGCCACGGGCGTGACCGGTCCGCCCGACCCCGTGTCGTGGCCGGTCGCCGGGCCGGACGGGGCAGGCGTCTGGGCCGAAGGTCCCTTTCGGGCGTGCCCTCGCCGGCAGGAGTCTGAAGCGAGGGAGAACGTGCGGCACGGAGAGGTGAGGGCATTGGACGGCGCAGCATCCCGGGAAGTGATCGTGGTGGGGGTGGACGGATCGGACTCCAGCAAGTCGGCGCTGCGGTGGGCCGCTCGCCAGGCAGAGCTGACCGGTGCGGAACTGCGTCCCGTACAGGCGTGGCGCCTGCCGGTCACCTACGGGATGCCCGTGGACTACTCGGGCGGGGATTTCGAGGGCCGGGCCCGCGAGGAGCTGCGCCGCACCATCGAGGAGGTACTGGGGGAGCACTCCGGCATCCCGGTCGTCCCGATCGTCGTGGAGGGCCACCCGTCGCTCGTCCTGACCGAGGCGGCCAGGAACGCCGACCTGCTGGTGGTCGGCAGCCACGGACACGGGGCGTTCGCCGGAATGCTCCTCGGTTCGGTCAGTCAGCACTGCGTCCAGCACGCGACCTGCCCGGTGCTCGTGGTGCGCACCGCCGACAACTGACCCCCACAGACACGGGCTGAACGATTGTTTAGTATGCTGTACATGCGTTCAATCCGTGACGACCGGACCACGCGTGCGGTCATCCGTGACGAGGCTCTGCGCCTGTTCGCCGCGCACGGTCCGGAGACGGTGTCCGTGCGGCAGATCGCCGCCGCCGCGGGAGTGTCACCCGCTCTTGTCGTGCATCACTTCGGGTCCAAGGAAGGGCTTCGCCAAGAGGTCGACCACCATGTGCTGGGCGTCTTCGAGGCGATGCTCGGCGAACTGACGGGAGAAGGCGGAGCCGAGCTGCTGGATCCCGGCGCCGGAGCGGGCTCACTGGGTGAGGCGTTCGCGCGGCATCTTCCGCCCGGATCACCGCTGCCGGATTACCTGCGACGGCTTCTGCTGTCCGACACGGGTGCCGGGCGGCTGCTGTTCAGGCGGCTGTTCGACCTGAGCCGGGTGGCGCTCGACGGCATGGCGGCCGCCGGACTGGCAGCGCCGGGGCGCGAGCCGGCGGTGCGTGCCGCCTTCCTGCTCGGCAACGACCTGGCTGTCTTCCTGCTGCGTGACCGTCTCACCGAGGTCCTGGGCGCGGACCCGCTGTCGGCCGAGGGCATGGCCCGCTGGGCCCCCGAGGTGCTGAGCATCTACGCGGGCGGGCTGAACGCGACACCGCAAGGAGCACAAGGGGACGACTCATAGGGAGACCGCGCATGGCGACGGGTTCGACACCAGCACCATCCCCCGTACTTCAGGCCCGCGACATCCACAAGTCCTACGGCAGACACCCTGTGCTGCGGGGCGCCGACCTCACGGTCGCCCCCGGGCAACTGGTCGCCGTCGTCGGCGAGAACGGCGCCGGCAAGTCGACGCTGCTGAAGGTCCTGGCCGGGACCCTGCCCGTCGACCGGGGCGAGGTCACCCTGTCCGGGGCCCTCGGCTACTGCCCCCAGGACCCGGTCCTGAACGCCAACCTCACCGTCGAGCAGCATCTGCGCTACTTCGCCGCCGCCCACCGTCTGCCGGACCTGGACCGCGGCCATGAACTCGTCCGTCTCCTCGGCTACGAGCGCTACGCGCGGGCGGCCGCCGGCGATCTGTCCGGCGGCACCCGGCAGAAGCTCAACCTCACCCTGGCCCTGCTCCACGACCCGGACGTGCTGCTTCTCGACGAGCCCTATCAGGGGTTCGACTGGGAGACGTATCTGCGGTTCTGGGATGTCGTCGACGGCCTGCGCGCCCACGGCAGGGCCGTCGTGATCATCACTCATCTCGTCTTCGAGCAGGACCGCTTCGACCTGCTGGCCGATCTCGCCGACGGCCGGATCACCCCGCGTACGTCATCGAGGGAGCAGCACGATGTCCGTGCCTAGCACCGTCCCGCCCCGGCCGCTGCTGGGGCAGTTCCCCACCGCCCTGCGGTTCTGCGTCCGCGACCAGACCCGCAACCGCCTCGCCGGGCTGCTGCTCGTGCTTTTCGTCCCCGTGTGGTACCTGCTGATGGACGCCATGGCCGGGCACACCCCGCTGAACTTCAGGCTGTACTCGACCGGCGACGTGCTGCATGTCGACGGCGGCCGTCTGACCCTGGTCTCGGCCGGTTTGAACTCCGTCACGATGATCGCCGGGTTCGTCGTCTTCGACGCCGTCCGCAAGGCGCTCGTCTTCGACCGGCGCCTGGTCTTCGCAGGGTACCGGCAGTCCACCCTGGTCGGCGCCAAGTCTCTGGCCGTCGCCGTGGTCGCCACCGCGATCGCCCTCTACACGGCGCTCGCGATGCTGCTCTTCTGGCGACCGGGCCTCGCCGGCTGGTTCGCCGTACTGGCCGGGTTCACGGTCATCGCCCTCACCTACGGCGCCCTCGGCCTGTTCCTCGGCGTCCTGGTGAAACACGACCTGGAGGGTTTCTTCCTGATCATCATGGGCGGCCTGATGGACACCTTCCTGCAGAACCCGCTGGGCAACCCGCTCGCCAACAAGCCCGTTCTGCAGTGGTTCCCGTCCTTCGGCCCGATGCAGTTCGCCGTCGGCGGCGCCTTCGGGGAGACCGCGCTGTGGGGCCACCTCGCCCTCGGCCTGGGCTGGGCGGCCGCGTTCGGCGTGGTCGGACTGGCCATCTTCCGGATCCGGACCCGCAACCGCACGCACACGGGATCACCGACGGCGGCCGTACTCCCTCCGCGGTGACTCGCCGGTTCCCGCCGAGGGGACCACGCGGAGGCGGGCGGGTTCAGGCCGGACGAGAGAGCATACGAAGCAGGCTGGTGCGGAGGACGTCCCGTGCGGCCTCGGCGGACAGCCGGCCGGCTTCCTGCTCCTCGCTCGCGGCGTGGCCGAGCCTGATGGTCACCGCCACCAGCCAGTCGAGGGGAAGCCGGTCGTCGAACTCTCCGGCCTGCCGGCCGCGTTGGATCACCCGCCTGATCCGGTCGGCGACGGGCGCGTGCCGGTCGTGGTCGGCCTGCGGGCTGACGGGGTGGGCGCTTGTCAGTTGCAGCAGTACGGGGTAGCGGCCGGTCACCTGCGCGCCGGCATCGAGCATGCGCATCAGGGAGTCCGCGGCGGGGCCGGTGTCGAGGTCGGCGGCATCCATGGCGGCGACAGCCTCATCGGTGATCCGGTCGACGACGGCCAGCAGCAACTGCTCCCGTGAGGGGAAGTGGGCGTAGACGGTCGGGCGGGTCACGCCCGCAGCGCCCGCGATCGTCTCCAGGCTTGCGCCGGGTTCGGCGTTGAGGACCCGGGTCGCGGCATCCAGGATGGCGGCCTTGCTGCGGCGGGCGTCGGCACGGCGGCTGCGGGCGGGGAAAGACGTCACCTTTGACATGTTGCCAAACTTATCGGGGCATGTATTTTTTACAGTACGTAAAAAATCGTGTGTGAGCATCGACCGGCGGGAGTGACATGCGCCCACTCGGCAACACCGACCCCAAGCAGTTCATCGCCGACTTCTTCACCTCCTTCACCGAGGACCTGCTGCAGACGGACGAGGACGCGGCACTGATCGTCGACCGCTACCACACCCCGGACATCGTCGAGATCGCCGACGGACACCGGATCGACCGCGACAAGCTCATTGCGCACGCGCGCCCGGTCCGCAAGAACCGGCCCGCCATCCGCATGGAGGTGCACGAGGCCGTCGCCGACGGCGACCGGATCGCCGCCCGCTACACCCTCCACTCCTCTCAGCGCGGCAGAGACCTCGCCACAGAGGTCTACTTCTTCGGCCGGTTCTGCCCTGACGGCCGGATGCGGCAGGCACACATGACCACGCGCACTGTCCCCGTGAACGGCTGACGAGGGCGCCACGCACATCGGTGGGCGATCAAGCGGTCATCCGCGGAGCACCGTCGCGTAGTTGGCGACCGCGACACCGCCCATGTTGTGCACGAGGCCGGTTCGAGGCCCGTCGAGCTGCATCTCGCCCGCTCTGCCGGAGAGCTGGAGAGCCACGAGCGCGTGCTGCGACACGCCGGTCGCTCCGACGGGGTGCCCCTTGGCCTTGAGCCCCCCGGAGACGTTGACGGGGAGTCGGCCGTCCCGGTGCACCCAACCCTCCTCCACGGCGCGTCGGCCCTGTCCCCGGGGCGTGAGTCCCAGCATCTCGTAGACGAGGAGTTCGGCGATCGTGAAGCAGTCGTGCACCTCGGCGAGATCGAGGTCGTCCACCTCGATCCCGGCCATACCCAGGGCACGCTGGACGGCGAGTCGGCCCGCGGCGAATTCGAGGACGTCGCGTCGGTGGGCGCCGAGGTGGTCGTTGGCGTGCCCCACCCCGGCGATGAGAGCGAGCGGGTCGGCCGGGTCCCGGCGCAGGACGAGGGCGGCGGCTCCGTCGCTGACGGGTGAGCAGTCCGTGCGTCGAAGCGGCCCGGCCACCAGGGGATTGGCGTCCGAGACGGCCGAGCAGAACTCGATGCCGAGGTCCTTGCGGATCTGCGCCCACGGGTTCGAGCACCCGTTGCGGTGGTTCTTCGCGGCGATCGCAGCGAGGACATCGCCGAGCCAGTCGTCGGCGGCGTACCGCTTGGCATAGTCCTGCGCGACGTCCGCGAAGAGGCCGGCGAAGCCGGTGGGCGAGTTCGTCCCGGCGAGCTGAGGGTCGGCTCCCAGCAGTGCCCGGGCCACTTCGGGACCCGTCGCATGGGTCATCTTCTCGACGCCGACGACGAGCACGGTGTCGGCGAGCCCGGAGAGGATGGCCCGAACGCCCTGGTGCACGGCGGCCGAGCCGGAGGCGCACGCGTTCTCGACCCGTGTCATCGGCCGCCCCCAGAGCCCGCCGGCAGCCCCGATCGGGAGGGAGGACGGGAACGCGAACGGCGTGAGGCCGCTGTTGAACTGTGCGACGAAGACCTCGTCGACCTCTTCGGGCTCGATGCCCGCGTCAATCAGGGCTTGGGACGTCACCGTCTCGACGAGACTGCCCACCGTCTCCGCCGGCAGCCTGCCGAAGGGGGTGTGGGCCGTACCGACGATGCCGATGCGGGCGGGCAGGGGCGGAACCGCAGTCATGGTGCCCTACTTTCTTCCCATGGGTCTGGACTGGTCCTTCGTGGGATCGGCGGCTCCAGCAGGGTCCCGGACATGAGTGTCCCGGACATGAGTGTCCTGGACGTGGACGTGGACGGAGCCGGAGCAGTTCCCCGGGGGAGCCGGGGAGGTCCCCTCGGGTCCCGGGGTGAGGCGGAAACGGCGGATCTTCCCGACGGAGGTGCGTGGCAGTGCGTCCACGACGGTCCAGGCCCGGGGCCGCGAGGCGGGGGTGAGATGGTCGGCCGCCCAGGCGTCGAGCCGGGCCCCGGTCGGCGGGTGTCCGGGGTCGCTCGGGACGACGTAGGCGACCGGGACCTGATCGCGGACGGGGTCCGGAGCGGCCACCACCGCGGCCTCCAGCACCCCGGGGGCTTCGGCGAGAGCGGCCTCGACCTCGGTCAGGGAGACGTTCTCGCCGGCGACCTTGATGACGTCGTCGACCCTGCCCACGAAGCTGAACCGGCCGTCCGCCTCCCGGCGGACGAGATCCCCCGTGCTGAACCACACCTGGCCGCTCTCCGGCACGGGGAGACCGAGGCCGGGGAAGGCACGGGCGTTCGCGGCCGGGTCGTCGAGATACCCCTGGAACAGATCCTCCCCGCGGCGCCCGGCCAGTGTGAGCACCCCCGGCTCCCCGTCCGGCACCGGCCGGCCGGTGACCGGGTCCAGGAGGACGACGTGGCGTCCTGGGACCACGGCGCCGATGCGCGCCGGGTCGGGGCCGTCGGGCGGGGCGGCCGTGACCACGGCCAGGGTCTCGGTCATCCCGTAGATCTGCCGGGGCGCCACACCGCACAGCCCGGCCAGTTCGGTCCACTGCCCGCGGGCGAGGTTCTGCGCGAACCACACGTGTCGCAGCGCGAGGGCCGGCGCGTCGGCGCGCCGCCGTGCCAGGATCATCCGGATCGGCGCGGCGAACAGACTCGCGTGGGTCGCGCCCAGCTCGGCGACCTCGTGGGGCCACCGGCTCGCGGTGAAGCGGGCGGTCAGCCCCACCGAGGCGCCGACGGCGATGGCCGACGCGAAGCAGTAGTACTGCGCGTTCGCGTGGAAGAGCGGCAGACAGACGTACCAGCGATCCATGGGGCCGAGACCCGAGAGGTCCGCCATGGCCGTGGCGACATGGAGGTAGTTCCGCTGGGTGAGCTCCACCGCCTTCGGCTCCGACGTCGTTCCGGAGGTGAACATGACCGCGATCCGGTCCTCGGGGCGAGGACGTGCTGAGCGCTCGGGGCGCGGACGCGGAGCCGCGAGGAGCAAAGAGCCCGGTGCGAGGTCGGCGGCCGTCTCGGTGAGCGGGAGGACACAGGGGACGCGGCCGTCGGCGCCCTCGCGTACCGTGGCCTGCCGCGCGGCGGCGCACACCGTCACGACGGGGCGGGTGCGGGTGACGTGGCGGGCCACGTCCCGGGCTGACGACGCCGGGTCCACCGGCACCATCCACGCGCCGAGCCGGCTCGTCGCCAGCCACAGCGCGACGAAGGCCGGGCAGTTGCGCAGAACGACATGGACCGGACTGCCCGGGCGCACACCGCACGCCGTCAGCCGGGCCGCCACGCCCTCGACGAGCGCGTCGAACTCGGCGTAGGTCCAGGTGGACACCGCTCCGCTGTCGGCACGGAAGAGAAGGAAGGGATGGTCTGCGTGGTTCCTGACGGCCCGGTCCCAGAGGCCGGCGAAGGTCTGCGGGCTTTCCATGCCCTCGACGATAGGGAGAGCGGCGGCACGCCGGCCGTCCCAATGTGGGACAGTCCCGGCCACCTCTCAAGCCGTGATCCCGTACGACCGCAGCTTGCGGTACAGGCTGCTCCGCGACATGCCGAGGTGTGTCGCGGCGGCGACGCGGTTGCCGTCCTTGTCCCGCAGCGCGGCGATGATCGCGTCGCGTTCGGCGGCCTCGATGCGTGTGAGGATCTTGTGGGACCGGGTCTGGCAGTAGTTCGGCAGGTCCTGGTCCTGGATCTCCCCCACCGGCCGCGCGCGCAGCGCATGGGTCAGCGCCTCGCGCAGCTGCGAGACATTGCGCGGCCAGGTGTACCGGGCGACGGTTCGCATGGCCGTGGGGGACAGCCGCACCCGCCGGCCCGGCGCGATCTCCTCCAGGACCCGGCTGACGATGAGCGCCAGGTCCTCGGTGCGGAATCGGAGCGGCGGGATGGTCACGGCGACCTCGAAGTGTCCGAGGAGCGCATGGAACGGCAGGTCGGAGTCGAGGCTGGAGTCCGACACCGTCGCGGCGAACGTGACAGGAGCCTTCGTCGAACCGAGGGTCGTGAACAGCTCGTCGATGCGTTCGACTCCCTCCGTGCTCGCCTGGTCGATGTTCCGGACGATGCACAGGGTCTGCTCACGGGTGCTGCCCAGCAGCGCGTCGAGGTCGCTCTCCGCCCCCGAGTGCAGCTGGGTCGCGTCGACGGCGACGCTGCGGCCGCAGGGGTGGTCGGCGTGGAAGAGCTCGGCGACGAGGGTGAACTTGCCCGCCCCCGTCTCGCCGAGGACGATCGTCGGGGCCTTCGCGGTGAGGGCGTCGCGCAGTTCCGAGCAGGCGCGGATCCACGCCGGGGACGAGCCGGAGGCGATCGGCACATGCGGCCGGCGCAGGTCGCCGACGAGCCCTCTGGTCTCGGCACCCGCCGTCGCCACTCGTGGCAGGACACGGTCGTCGAACTCCGGGCCGGGGGCGGGGGACCAGGGATGTGACGCCTGGTCGGTCACGGCCTCGGCGACGACGACGATGCCCGCGGTGTCGGAGCCCGTGACGATCCGCGTCCCGCGTATCCGGATCATCCGGCCGGACTGCAGGGCCATCGTCTCGCTGACACGGTCGCGGCGGGCCATGAGGAAGGTCGCGTGTTCCCGGACGGCCAGCTGCTCGACCGGGTCGAACATGGCCTGGGCCGCGGCATTGGCCATGAACACCGAGTCCGCGAAGGCGAACACCGCCTGTCGGGCCGAGCGGGCGTCGGCCCTCAGATAGGTCTCGAAGAGTGCCTGCTGGGCCTGGTTCCGGTCGAGCAGAAGGTTGCGCCCGATGTCCTTGGCCGCCGACTTGACGAGCGTGTGCACGAGCGGGCTCCACGCGTCGGCCAGTGTGGAGACGTCGAGGATGCCCTCGATGCGCCCGGTCAACGGGTCGATGACCGGCGCGCCGGTGCAGGCGAACGCCTGCAGCTCCTCTGTGAAGTGCTCAGGACCGACCACCGACACGGCCTGTCCCGCCTCCAGGACGGTCCCGACCCCGTTGGTGCCCTTCTTCCCCTCGGCGTAGTTGTACCCCGGGGCGAAATCGACCCGGTCGAGCAGCCGCCCGACGGCCGAGGAGGAGTCCCGGCGCTGCACCAGGCGGGCGTGGCTGTCGGTGAGGGCGATGACCAGCGGCAGGTCGGCGGTGTCGTTGCCGAGCTGGTCGAGGACCGGCTCCGCGCAGCGGACCAGACGGGAGCTGGTGTCGATGTCGTCACTGAAGTCCGTCGGCGGACGGGAGATGTCCACCCCGGCCCGCTGACTGCGCACCCATGACGCGGCGAGGACGTCGGGAACGCCCGCGGCGCCCTGCTGTCCGTATTCCAGGAAGTCGGCCCGGGCTGCCGCCATACGCAGCAGCCTGCTGTTCCTGTCCGGCATACGGCCTCCTTGTCGCGGCCACCGACGCGTGCGGCCCTCACGCGCCGGGCCCTCATGATGCCTGCGCCGGTGGCCCGAACCAACCGGCGTGCATGTCCCAAGTTGGGACGGCCGCGGAACCTGGGACGCCAGCACCTTGGATCTCACCGTCGAGGGCGACGGCCGGGCCGGACGTCGGGGGTGCACCCCGGGGGCGGCGGCCGCGTCCCTCCCGCGGATCCGTTGCAGCCCGAGTTGCAGCCCAAGGAGTGGCATGGAAACCCTCATCAACATCGACAACGGTGGGACCCTCACCGACATCTGCGTCTGGGACGGCACCGGCTTCACCTTCACCAAGACGCTCACCACCCCCCACGACCTCTCCGAATGCCTCTTCACCGGCGTGGAGAAGGCTTCGGCGGCCCTGTACGGCACGCCCGACATCGAGCGGCTGCTGCACGCGACCCAGCACATCCGGTACTCGACCACCCAGGGGACGAACGCGCTCGTCGAGCGCCGCGGCCCGATGATCGGCATCCTCACGCCCCTGCCGGACCTCGGACCGGCGATGCGGGCCACGGCCGCGGAGGAGGAGCTCTTCGAGAGCCTCGTCGGCGACCGCCTCCTCACGATCGACATGGACGCCGACAACGAGACGATCGATTTCGAGGTCGTCCAGCAGGTCAACCGGCTGGCCACGCTCGGAGCCGCCCGCGTGGTCGTCGCGGGGGGTGACCCCGAGCAGGAGCGCCGACTGCGGACGGTCCTGCTCCGCAAGTTCCCCCGGCATCTGCTCGGGTCCATCCCGGTCATCTACAGCTGGGACCTGGCGGGCGACCGCAACGACCCCCGCCGGGTCTGGTCGTGCGTCATCAACTCCTTCCTCCACCCGACGATGGAGCGGTTCCTCTACGGCGCCGAACGGCGCCTGAAGTCCTACAAGGTCCTCAACCCGCTGCTCGTCTACCGCAACGACGGCGCTTCCTCGCGGGTCGCCAAGTCGGTGGCGCTCAAGACCTACTCCTCCGGCCCCCGCGGCGGGCTGGAGGGCACGGCGGCGCTGGCCAGGGCGTACGGGCTCGCACACACCCTCATGATCGACATCGGGGGCACCACGACCGACGTCGGAGTGGTCGTCGGCGACCGGGTCGCGGCGGACGAGCGGGGCACGATCAAGGGAGTCCCGGTCTCCTACCCGATGAGCAACGTCCACTCCAAGGGGGTCGGCGGGTCCTCCGTCATCGCCGTCGAGGACGGGCGGATCACGGTCGGCCCCGCATCCGTCGGGGCGGCCCCGGGGCCGGCGTGCTTCGGCTTCGGCGGCAAGCAGGCGACCATCACCGACGTCAATCTGCTGCTCGGCGTCCTCGACCCGGACACCTATCTCGACGGCACGTTCAGGCTGGACGCGGAGCGCTCCCGGGCCGTCATCACCGACACCATCGCGACCCCGCTCGGGATCGGTCTCGAAGAGGCCCTGGTCCGGATGGAGCAGGCGTACTTCGAGGCGCTGTCCTCGTCGTTCGCGCACCTCGTGACCGAGGACACGACCCTGGCCGCGTTCGGTGGGGCAGGACCGATGAGCGCGACCGGCGCCGCCCGGCCCGCGGGGGTGCGGCAGGTCCTCGTCCCGCGTACGGCGGCGGTCTTCTCCGCGTTCGGGATCGCCTTCTCCGACGTCGGCAAGACCTACGAGGTCGGCGCGCCCAAGCCGACGACCGAGGCGGCGAGGCAGACGTACGACGAACTGCTCGTCCGGGCCGAGCGGGACATGTTCCAGGAGGGCTACGCGCTCGCCGACTGCGAGACCACCTGGGAGCTGAGCGTCGAGGAGGAGGACGGGACGCCGGTGTCGCGCTCCCCCTACCGCCCCGGCGATCCGGTCGACCACCCGGGCCGGGAGGTCTCCCTCCGGCTCACCGTCACCGCCCCGCTGCCGCATCCGGAAGTGACCCCGGAGGAGGAGACCGGGACCCGGCCGGCCCCGGTCGCCGGAACCCGCTCGGTGCGGTCGGCGGCCGACCGGGTCGACGAGGTGCCGGTCCACGTCCTGGCCGAACTCAGCCCCGGGGACACCGCAGCGGGCCCGGCGATCGTCGAGGGTCCCTTCTTCACGGCCCGGGTCCTGCCCGGCTGGACCTTCCGGGTCACCTCGGCCGGCGACCTGCTGCTCCACGACACGCTCTGACCCTTCCCGCGACGCCGCCCCCCCCCGGCCCCCGCCCCCCGCCCCCACCCTCGACCCTCGACCCCTTGTTCTTCCCACCCCGAAGGAGGGCTCCCATGCGAGTCCCCATGACCGAGTACCTCGTCATCGACCTCGACACCGAACGCTGGGTGTGCCGGGTCTGCGACCAGGACATGGGCAGCGCGCACGGCAACTACAAGGAGGGCACCCTGGTTCACGACCGGGACCCCCGCGAGATCCACCAGCCGGTCATCGACCCCGAGCGGTACGAGTTCACCTTCTCCCCGGACCCGGAGTACTGCCGGATCCTCGAGTACTACTGCCCCGGCTGCGGCACCCAGATCGAGACCGAGTACATCCCGCCGGGCCACCCCCCGACGGTCGACATGCTGATCGACGTCGCGGCGCTCCGGGCGCAGTGGGAGGAGCGCGGTGTGGATCCCGAGGAGGTCCACACCTACGGCCCCGGCGACGACGCCCAGAAGTACACCGCCGCCCTCAGGGCCATCGGCCACGTCCGCTGACCGCACCGCGCACACGACACCCCAGGGACAGCCCATGAAGCGCATCTCCGTCGACATCGGCGGCACGTTCACCGACTGCTTCTTCGTCTGGGACGACCAGTACGTGGAGGCCAAGGCCCTCACCACCCACCACAACCTCGCCCTCGGCTTCAACGAGGCCCTCGACCTGGCGTGCCGGCGGGCGGGGCTCGACCGCGGCACCGCCCTCAAGGAGGTCGACTCGGTCCGCTACGCGACGACCCTCGGCACCAACGCGCTCATCGAACGCAAGGGCCCCAAGGTCGCCGCGATCGTCACCCACGGCTTCGAGGACACGATCCCGCTCTCCCGGGGCCGCGGTTACGGCGAGGGCCTGGACTACTCGATGCAGCAGAACCTGCCCGCGGCCGAGCGGCCGGAGCCGATCGTGCCGCGCCAGATGATCCGTTCGGTCAAGGAGCGCATCAACTCGGCGGGCAAGGTCGTCGCCCCGCTCGACCCCGAGGACGTCCGTACGGTCGTGCGCGAACTCGTCGACGCCGGGGCGGAGGCGCTCGTCGTCACCCTCGTCAACGCGACCGAGAACCCGGTCCACGAGCTCGCGATCCAGGAGATCGTCCTGGAGGAGTTCCCCGCGCATGAGCTGGGGGCCATTCCCGTCCTGCTCGGCCACCAGGTCTCGGGCCGCAAGGGCGAGTACGTGCGGGCGACGTCGACGATCATCGACGGCTTCCTCCACGAGATCATGTTCCACGCGCTGTCCCAGCTGTCGAACAACCTGCGCGACTCGGGCTACGACAAGCCGATGCTGGTGATCCACAACTCCGGCGGCATGGCGCAGATGAACTCGACCGACGCCCTCCAGACGATCCATTCCGGCCCGATCGCCGGCGTCGGAGCCGCCGAGCACCTCTCGAACGAGACGGGGCTCGGGCACGTCATCTCGACCGACATGGGCGGCACGTCGTTCGACATCGGCCTCGTGCCCGAGGGCGGCGTCAAGCACTACGACTTCCTGCCCACCATCGACCGCTGGCTCGTCTCGGTGCCGATGGTCCACCTCGACACCCTCGGTGCGGGGGGCGGTTCGATCGCCACGTACGACCGCATCCACGACTCGATCAAGATCGGCCCGGAGTCGGCCGGCTCCAACCCCGGTCCGGCCTGCTACGACCGCGGCGGTCTGCGCCCGACGGTGACCGACGCCGACCTCCTCCTCGGCTACCTCGACCCGGACAACTACGCCAACGGCTACATCAAGCTCAACCCGAAGCGCTCCCGGTTCGCCATCGAGGAGACCCTCTGCGACCCGCTCGACATGGACGTCCTGGACATCGCGCGGGCGATCAAGGACGGGGTGGACGAGCAGATGGCGATCGGTATCGGCAAGGAGCTGCGGGTCCGCGGCTACCTGCCGGAGGACTTCACGATGCTCGCCTACGGCGGCAACGGCCCGCTGCACGCCTGCGGCATCGCCCGCCACGCGGGGATCAGACGAGTGCTGGCCCCGCCGTTCTCCTCGGTGTTCTCCGCCTGCGGCGCCGGGAACATGAAGCAGCTCCACTTCCACGAGCGCGGCGTCCACGTGACGATGTACAACCCGACGACGCGGCACCTCTACGACGAGTACGACGAATTCAACGCCGTGGTCGAGGAACTGGAGGCGCGCGGGCGCGAGGACCTGGTCCGCCAGGGCTTCGCCGCCGAGGACGTGAAGTACCGGCTCGAACTCGACATGCGCTACGGCAACCAGTTGCTCACCCAGGCGGTGGCGCTGGAGGACATCAGCCGCATGAACGGCGTGGCCGACGTCCTCGCCATGATCAAGATCTTCGGTGATGTCTACAGCCACCGCTTCGGGGCGTCGAGCGCCGCTCCGGAGGCCGGCATCCGGTGCAACACCGTCCGGGTCGCGTCCTACGTCGACGGGGACGTGGTGAGCTTCGACTCCCTGGAAGCCGGGGGAGAGCGCACGGTCCCGGCCGAGGTCTCCCGCCGCGACGTCGTCTTCATCGGCCATGACGAGCCGGTCAGCACGCCCGTCCACGACCACAGTGTGCTCACCCACGAGCACGTCGTCCCAGGTCCGGCGATCGTCACCACGGAGAACACGACGTACCTCGTCGAGCCCGGCTGGCGGCTCGAACCGACGCGCCAGGGTGCGGTCTGGTTCCTCCGGGACTGACCCGGCACCGGCCGCCGACCCGCCACGCGAAACAGAAGGAGCCACTGACATGACCACCATCGACGACAGGCCGCCGACACCCCTGACTCCCCAGGAGCAGGAGTGGGTCGACAAGTTCATGGACGAGACGACCCTCTTCCTCGGCCCCGACCCGGCCATCATGCGCGACCACAGCATCGCGCCCAGGTCCACCCATGAGGAGCGGGCCATCGCCGCCGGCGTCGACCGACTCCAGGTCGAGCGCATCCGCAAGCGCATCGCCGGCGCCCTCGACGAGGGTTATGAGATGTGCGAGGCGCAGGGAGCGGCGCCCGGCGCGAAGTGGGGCGACCTCACGACCGCCATCTACACCGCGGCCGGAGACGTCTCCTACCTCTCCTGCCACGGTGTCATCGCCTTCAGCGCGATCCTGCACCACCCGATCCGCTACATCATGAAGTACTGGAAGGACGAGCCCACCGTCGGGATCCACGAGGGCGACGGGTTCATCCACAACGACGCGCGGTTCGGGAACATCCACAACACCGACCAGTCGATGATCATGCCGGTCGTCAGGGACGGCGAGATCATCGCCTGGGTCGCCGCGACCATCCACGAGGGCGAGAACGGTGCCTGCGAGCCGGGCGGTATGCCCTCCGGGTCCGAGACGCCCTTCGACGACGGACTGCGGATGAGCCCTTTCAAGATCGTCGAGCGTGGTCGGCTCCGCCGCGACCTGCTCACCTTCCTCCAGCACTCCGTGCGTGACCCCAAGCTCCAGCTCGCCGACCTCAAGGTGAAGATCACCGCCGTACGCAAGATCATGGAACGGGTCGACAAGATCATCGACGAGGTCGGGGTCGACACCTTCGTCGCGGCCCTGCGCACCACGGTCGAGGACGTCGAGGTGGAGGTGCGCCGGCGGATCAGCGAACTGCCCGACGGCACCTACCGTTTCGACCAGTTCATGGACTCGACCCTGAAGGAGAACATCCTCATCAAGTTCGCCTGCAAGGTGACGGTCAAGGGCGAGAAGATGACCATCGACCTGCGCGGCACGGGCCCGGAGATCCTCAACCGCGCCATCAACAGCCCGCTCTGCTCGGTCAAGTCGATGATCATGCAGGCCATCCTGGCCTTCTGGTGGCCCGACCTGCCGCGCTGCACCTCGGCCATGAGCTGTATCGAGATCATCTCGGACGAGGGCACCTGGGCCGACGCCTCCTACGACGCGCCGATGGGGCAGTCGCTCCAGGCGTCGTTCCGCGGCTTCTCCGCCGCGCAGGCGCTCTACAGCCGGATGTCCTTCTCCACCCCGGAGAAGTACAGCAACGTCGTCGCGAACTGGTTCAACCAGATCAACACGTTCCTGTGGGGCGGAATCACCCAGCACGGCGACATGGTCGGAAACCTCTGCGCGGACCTCAACGGCATGCCGGGCGGCGCCAAGCCCTTCCGGGACGGCGAGGACGCGGTCTCCCCGCTCTTCTGCGCGATGGCCGACACCGCCGAACAGGAGGTCATGGAGGAGGAGGTCCCCTTCATGCAGCTCGTGTCCAAGCGGCTCGTCCGCGACAACATGGGCTTCGGCAAGTTCACCGGCGGAATGGGCTACGAGATGATCGTCGCCGCCGAGGGCACCCCGCAGTGGGGCTTCATGACCGTGACCTCGGGGGCGAAGTTCTCCTCCATCTACGGCATGTACGGCGGCTACGGCTGCGGCACCTACCCGCTCGCCATGGTCAAGGGGACCAACGTCTACGAGCACATCCGCCGGGACAGCAAGAAGTTCGACCTGTCGATCGAGAAGGTGATGAACGAGCGTCCCTTCGAGGACGGCCGCTACTCGACCTACCACATGGGCCTGCAGTTCGACATCGCCAAGGACGGCGAGCTCTACATGATCAGCCAGGGGGCCGGCGGCGGCTACGGCGACCCCCTGGAGCGGCTCCCCGAATCGGTCGTCAAAGACGCCGAACTGGGCCGGATCAGCCAGAAGGCCGCCGAGGAGATCTTCGGGGTGCGCTACGACCCGGAGACCTTCCGGCTGGACGTCGAGGGCACCCGGGCGGCGCGCGAGGCCGCCCGCGCGGCCAGGCTCCGGCGGGGCAAGCCCTATGCCGAGTTCTGTGCCGAGTTCGTCACCCCCGAGCCGCCGGAGAACCTGCACTACTACGGCTCCTGGGGGTCGGACACCGACGACATCACGGCGACGGTCTTCACCATCGACGGCCCGCAGCGGGTGACGGCTCCGCTGAAGGAACTCCCGATCGTCATGGTCCCCGACCGGCGCGAGGTCAAGATCGCCCAGCTTGAGGAGCGGGTCCACGAGCTGGAGGACAAGCACGGCGAGGAGGTGCACCGCAAGTCCTGACCCGCCGTGCGCGACGGGCAGCCGCCCGTGGACCGGTTCGCCGGTCGCCCCCACCCGGTGGGGAGCCGCAGCGAGGCTCCCCGCCCCAGGGCCTGTTCCGAGTTCCCCGCCTGCGCCCCGACGCCCGGCACGCACGCCGCTGCGCCCGCGCTCCGCGCGGACGCCTGGAACCCGGAACAGGCCCTCGTCCGAGCCGCTCCCCGACCCCAGGAACGCCCATGGCCATGGACTTCGCCACCCTCCTCGCCGCCCCGCCCTCCGGCCGGCGGACCGCGTTGATCGTCGACCACCAGCACTACGCCCGGGCGGTCGTCCTGCAGGGCCGCCCCGTCCCGTGGACCGACCCGGTCGCCTTCGCCCAGTACACCGGGCAGGTCCAGGGCCTGCTGCGATCCGACACCACCCTGCTGGACCTGGGCGCCTACTACGACGACGCCCTGGCCCGCGAGGACACGTTGCGCGCCGGCCTGTCCGCCCGGCCGCGGACCGGATACGCCCTGCGCACGCTGCTGGGCCACGAGCCCACCGCCGTCGCCGCCGCCGAGCTGGCCGAGGTCGTGGCGCGGGCCTCGGCCGCCCCGCTCGTCGTGCAGATCCCCTCCCCGATGCTGTGGCTGGCGCGGACCCACGAACTCAGCGGCGCCGGTCCGCTCACGGACCTGACCGCCGATCACGCGGAGACCGCCGCGATGTATGTCGCGGACTGGCTGCGGCGGCTGGCGGCACCGCCGGTCTCGATGCTGCTGCTCGACGAACGCGACCCGCGCCCCGGACGGCTGCCGCAGGTCGACGACAGCGTCTACGCACCGGTCGTCAACGTGACCGACCACTACCGCTGGACGCTGGGCCGCCGGACCGGGCAGGGCGTGACGGTCGGCGGCTCCGGGCTGACCGGACCACGGATCCCGCAGGAGTTCTGGCACGGGGACGGCGCGGCGCTGCCGTCCGGTGACTTCCTCCTCGCCGACATCCCCGCGGACGCCGCGCCGGAGACCGTCCTCGCCCAGCTCGCCAAGCTCAACTGACCGGGAAGGAGACAACGGTGGACAAAGTGGTCGCCACCGCGGCCGAGGCCGTGGCAGGCATCCGGGACGGGGCGTCGGTCGCCTCGGGCGGCTTCGGGATCTGCGGCATCCCCGCCGTGCTCATCGACGCGGTCGTCGAGGCCGGCGTGGAGCGGCTGGAGATCTTCTCCAACAACTGCGGGACCGACGGCGTGGGTCTCGGCAAGCTGCTCGACCGCGGCCGGATCCGCAGGATCGTCGCCTCCTACGTGGGGGAGAACAAGGAGTTCGCCCGGCAGTACCTCGGCGGCGAACTGGAGGTCGAACTCACCCCGCAGGGCACCCTCGCCGAGCGGTTGCGCGCGGCCGGTGTCGGCATCCCCGCGTTCTACACCAGGACCGGCACCGGCACGGCGGTCGCCTCCGGCGGGCTGCCGTGGCGGTACGCCTCCGACGGCCGGGTCGAGGTGGCCTCGCCGGCCAAACCGACCGCCGAGTTCGGCGGCGTCCCGTTCGTGCTGGAGCGGGCCCTGCCGGCGGACTTCGCCCTGGTGCGCGCCTGGAAGGGCGACCGGCACGGCAACCTGGTGTTCCGCAAGGCCGCCCGCAACTTCAACCCGGTCTGCGCCATGGCCGGCCGGATCTCCGTCGCCGAGGTCGAGCACCTCGTCGAACCCGGCGAACTCGACCCGGACGCGGTCCACCTCCCCGGCATCTACATCGACCGAGTCCTGCCGCTGACGCCCGGGCAGATCGCGGACAAGGGCATCGAAAGGCTGACCACCAGGCCCCGCCGGGGCGCGGGACGAGGAGCGTGACCATGGCACTGACCAGAGACGAGATGGCCGCCCGCGCCGCACGGGAACTGAGGGACGGCGACTACGTCAACCTGGGCATCGGGCTGCCGACCCTGGTACCCAACCACGTCGACGCCTCCGTGGAGTTGGTGCTGCAGTCCGAGAACGGCATCCTCGGCACCGGCCCCTACCCGTACGACGGGGACGAGGACCCCGACCTGATCAACGCCGGGAAGGAGACCGTCACGGTACGCCCCGGCGCCAGCTTCTTCGACTCCGGCGCCAGCTTCGGGATGATCCGCTCGGGCCGGATCGACGCGGCGATCCTCGGGGCGATGCAGGTGTCGGCGCGCGGCGACATCGCCAACTGGATGATTCCGGGAAAGATGGTCAAGGGGATGGGCGGCGCGATGGACCTGGTCCACGGCGCGCGCAAGGTGATCGTCCTGATGGAGCATGTCGCCCGGGACGGCACCTTCAAGATCGTCAATGACTGCTCGCTGCCGCTCACCGGCGAACGCGTGGTCCAGCGGATCATCACCGACCTCGCCGTGCTGGACGTCACCGACCACGGGCTGCGTCTGGTCGAGTGTGCGCCCGGGGTCACCGAGGCCGAGGTCCGCGCGGCCACCGAACCCGAGCTGATCACCGGGTCCGTGTGAGCACCGCCCCGCTGCCGTGCCCGAACGTCCCGACCGCGGGATCGGCGTACGGGCGGCGTACGAAGGTCCGTGAGGCGTCACACCCCGAACAGTGAACCGGCCGCGGCCGAGAGCTCCGCGGCGCAGCGGATCGCCGTGTCGGGCGGTGCGGCCATCCGGCGCAGTGCCCCGCACATCACGTCCTCGATCAGGGCCAGGCGGGCGGTGAGGTCGGCCGGGCCGACCGGGCCGCCGCGTGCGCGGCCCACCAGGGCGGTGAGCACGTCCTCGGCCCCCTTCTGCAACTCGGCCGTGCTCTGCCAGCCGCCCGTCCGCTGCCGGCCCGAGGCGCCGGCGGCCGGGAGGCCGAGCGCGTCGGAGAGGTGACGGGGCAGCGTGCCGTGCCAGTTCGTCAGGGCGCCCGCCAGCTCCGCCCGCACCCCGTCGAGGAAGAGCAGCAGCACGGCCGCGCCCATGGACGCGCTGACGGCGGGCGGTTCCGGCCCGCGTCGTCGTCCGGCGCCGGAGCGGTCGACGCCCAGGTACGAGCGCAGGACGACGGGCATGGCCTCGTCCTCGGCGGAGGGGCGGCCTCGTTGGGGCGCCAGCACGGCACACACGGGGGCGATCGCCCGCGCGGCCTGCTCGGCTGCGGTCTGACAGGCGTAGTCAGTGGGCACGAGGCCGCTCCTCTCTGCTGAGACGTCGTTGTCCGCGGCGGCGTCGGTTGTGGGTGTGCACGGACGGCGGCGGCGAATGGTTCACCGTCCGCGCCGCTGTTCGCCCCCTTCCGCGCCGGCTACCACGAAGCCACTCCCCGCCACAAGGCCACCCGGCCCATTTATACAAGAGGAGGTTGTTTATATTCTTCGCATCGTCAATATCGCGTACTCGCGCTGAGGCAGGGCGACAGAGCCCACCTCTACGTCCGTTCGAGGAGAACGCATGGGAACGCCGGACACCACGGCCCAGCACACGACCGAAGACCCAGAGGTTTCCCCGAACGGTCCTCCCGGGCGCAAGCGGGCGCGCATGATCGCTCGCGGCTGGGTGCAGGCGGCCATCCTGGTGACGGCCGTCGGATTCCTGGTCATGGGATTCCTGGCCATGCGCACCTATCAGGCGGAGCCCCCCATCCCGGACCGAGTGGTCACCGCCACCGGTGAGCAGGTGTTCACCGGTGACGACGTCCGGGACGGCCAGCGGGCGTTCCTCCGCAACGGCCTGATGCAGTACGGCTCGATCTTCGGCCACGGCGCCTACCTGGGCCCCGACTTCACCGCCGACTACCTGCACCGCAGCGCCACCTACGTGCAGAAGCGGTACGCGGACGGCGCCTCCGCGAGCGACGCGCATGCCCGTACCGTCGCCGACTTCCGCACCAACCGCTACGACTCCGGCACCGGCACGCTGGTGTGGTCCAAGGCACAGGGCGAGGCGTTCCGGAAGCTGACCGCCCACTACGCGGACCTGCTGGGCCGTCCGGAGGCCAAGCAGGGACTGCGCCCGAACGCGGTGACCGATCCGGCGACCGTCCACGACCTGACGGCGTACTTCGGCTGGTCCGCGTGGGCCGCGGCGGCCGACCGGCCGGGCGAGACCTACTCCTACACCAACAACTGGCCTGCCGAGTCCCTCGTGGACAACGGTCCCACCGGCCACACGATGACGTGGAGCGTGCTCTCCCTCGTCTTCCTGCTGGTGGGCACGGGCGGCCTGTTCGCGGCGTTCGGCCGCTGGAACTTCCTCGGCTGGCACGGCCGCGACCAGCGCATGCTGCGCTTCCACGCGCCGAAGGACGTACGGCTGACCCCCGCTCAGCGCACCACCGCCTGGTTCTTCTTCGTCATGGCCGCGCTCTTCCTCCTCCAGTCCCTGCTGGGGGCCGCCACCCAGCACTACCGTGCGGATCTGGGCAGCTTCTTCGGCATCCCGCTGGACCGCCTGCTGCCGTACAACCTCACCCGCACCTGGCACACACAGCTGGCGATCTTCTGGGTGGTCACCTCGTTCCTGGCCATCGGCATCTTCCTGGCGCCGCTGATCTCCCGCGGCTGGGAGCCCGCCCGGCAGGCACTGCTGTCCCGGCTGCTCCTCGGGGCCCTCGCCGTGGTGGTCTTCGGCTCGCTGCTGGGTGAACTGGCCGGTACCCGGGGCTGGTTCGGCAGCCTGTGGAGCTGGCTCGGCGACCAGGGCTGGGAGTACCTCGACCTCGGGCGGCTGTGGCAGGTGCTGCTGGTGGCCGGGCTGGCCGTGTGGACGCTGATCCTGTTCCGCGGGCTGCGCCGGCGGCTGGCCGCCGAGAGCGTGGCCAACATGCCCTGGATGTTCTTCCTCGCCGCCCTGGCCCTGCCCGCCTTCTACGCGGTCGGCCTGCTGGCCACGCCCGACTCCACGTACACGGCCGCCGACTTCTGGCGGTTCATCGTCGTCCACCTGTGGGTCGAGGACTTCCTGGAGCTGTTCACCACCGTCACCGTCGCCTACCTCTTCGTCCTGCTCGGCGTGGTCCGCGAGCGGGTGGCACTGGCCGTGATCTACCTCGACATCGTGCTGTACAGCGCGGGCGGCGTGATCGGCACCATGCACCACCTGTACTTCTCCGGCGAACCGGCCGAGCACCTCGCCCTGGGCGCGATGTTCTCCGCGCTGGAAGTGGTGCCGCTGCTGTTCCTGACCGTCGAGGCATGGAGCTTCCTGCAGCTCGGCGCCCGCCGGCACAGCCCGTCGGGGACCCCGTTCCCGCACCGCTGGGCGGTCATGTTCCTGGCCGCCGTGGGCTTCTGGAACTTCCTGGGCGCCGGGGTGTTCGGCTTCCTGATCAACCTGCCGATCGTCTCCTACTACGAGATCGGCACCGGGCTGACGGCCAACCACGCGCACGCGGCCATGATGGGCGTCTACGGCATGCTGGCCGTCGGGTTCGCGATGTTCGCGCTGCGCTACCTCATCCCCGAGGACCGCTGGGACGACCGTTGGCCGCGGCTGTCCTTCTGGTCGCTCAACCTGGGCCTGGCGTGGATGAGCTTCGCCACCCTGCTGCCCGGCGGGGCGCTGCAGCTGTACAAGGTCCTCGACGCCGGATACGCCGACGCCCGCAGCCTCGGCTATCTGCAGGGGCACGCGAACACCGTCCTGGAATGGCTCCGGCTGCCCGGTGACGTGGTGTTCCTCGCCGGCGGGGTGCTTCCCCTGCTGTGGATGACCTGGCTGGGCGTGCGCCACCGGGTCAGCGGGTCGCGGAGCCCGGACGCCCCCGGACAGGACCTGCTCTTCACCGAGATCGTCTCCGGCGACGCGGCTCAGGACGAGGCCGCGGAGGACGAGGCCGCAGCCGGGGCCGAGCCGCCGGCGGTCC
Source organism: Streptomyces sp. PSU-S4-23 (assembly GCF_055632315.1). NCBI lineage: Bacteria > Bacillati > Actinomycetota > Actinomycetes > Kitasatosporales > Streptomycetaceae > Streptomyces > Streptomyces sp. PSU-S4-23. The sequence continues at coordinate 6,794,573 of NZ_JBVMUU010000002.1, forward strand.
AGGAGCAGTCGTGAGCGGCGAGGCGGTCTTCGTGGCCCTGTACGCCGTCGTCCTGCTCGCCGTGGTCGGCGTGCTGGAGTTCTACGGCCGCCAGCCCACGAGCGCATGGGCCTCGCAGGTGTTCGCCGGGTACCGGCGGGCCGTGCCGGACGCGCCCCGGCCGGCCGACCCCGGCGACTGGCCGCACTCGGAGGTGGGCCGCTTCCACCGGGTGCTGTCCCTGTTCGTCGCGGCGATCGCGGTCCTGCTGGTCTCGGCGGAGCTGGTGCGCAACCACCGGCCGCTGGAGGCCTTGGCGCTCCTCGCCGCAGGGGGCCCGCACGCCGTGGTCGTCCACCGGCTGCAACGGCGCCTGCGCCGCCCCCGCCGTCCGGAAGACAGGCGGGGAAACACTTCCTGACCTGGGCATCCACCGAACGGGAACGGCACCCGTGAAACACACACCTGTATTTACGAACAAAGTCAAATAAAATAGCGTCCATGACCGAACAGCCCATGACCGATCCCAGTCCTCCGGCCCCCCTGGGAGAGAGCCGCAACCGGGTTCTGGAGATCCTCCGGGCGGAGCAGCAGCCCATGGGCGTACAGGACGTCGCCGCACGCACCGACCTGCACCCCAACACCGCCCGCTTCCACCTCGACGGGCTGGTGGAGGCCGGGCTGGCCACGCGCCACACGGAGGAGCGCGACCAGCCCGGCCGGCCCCGCATGGTCTACCGCGCCGCCGCCGTGGACGCCGCCGGCGGGCTGCGCAGCTACCGCATGCTGGCCGAGATGCTGACCGGCATCGTCATCGACAGACTGCCGCGGCCCGAGCAGGCCGCCGTCGAGGCCGGTGAGACCTGGGGCCGCTATCTGGCCGACCGCCCTGCGCCGCTGGAGCACCTCGACGCCGCCGAGGCGGTCCGGCGGGTGGTGCGGGTCCTTGAGACCATCGGATTCGCGCCCGAAGCGGCACCGGGTGACACGGCGGACGCGGACCAGCAGGTCATCCGCATCCGGCACTGCCCCTTCCGGGAGATCGCCGAGCAGCACCGGGAGGTGGTCTGCTCCCTCCACCTGGGCCTGATGCGCGGTGTGCTGGCGGAGGTGCGCGCCCCGATCGCCGCGGAGCGTCTTGAACCCTTCGTCGAGCCCTCCCTCTGCGTGGCCCGGCTCGCCCCCGCACCCCCGGCCGGCGGGCGGCAGCCCCGCTGACGTCACACCGGCGTCAGCGCGGTCACCTCCGGCGGCTCCCGCAGAAACGCGCCCCGTGCGGCGAGGAACTCCCGGACGTACGTCTGGCGCTCGTGGAACACGAACGCCTCCCGGTCCCGGTAGAGCTCGTAGAAGATCCGCTCGGCGGGTGCCGCGGCGGTGTGGACGGCGTAGACGAGGGTTCCCGGCTCGTGGGCGCGGACGAGGCCGACGGTGCGGGCCACCAGGGCGTCGAAGGCCGGCCCGGCCGCGTCCCGGAGGGCGAACCGCACCAGCAGGGCATAGCCGCCCCGAGGGAGAGTGATCACCGCTGGACCTCCGCGCCGGCCTGGGCGAGCCGTTCGAGTTCGGCGCGTTCGGGGGCGCCCTCCCAGTCGCCGCGGACCGCGCAGGCGGCGGCCCCGCAGATCGCCGCCGTGCGCAGGCGCCGTGCCATGGGGGCGCCCGCGATGCGCTCGGCGAGGTATCCGGCCACGAAGGCGTCGCCGGCGCCCACCGGATCGATCACGGTGGTCGGTATCGCCGCGGTCTCGTGGGCGACGCCGTCCGCGAGCGCGTAGGCGCCGTGCGGGCCGCGTTTGACGACCACTTCCGCGGGCCCGAGCCGGGCCAGCCCGGCGGCCAGCGCGACATGGTCGCCGGACGCGCCGAGCAGGGCCGCCTCGTCCTCGCCGGCGAACAGCACGTCGGCCTGCCGGGCGAGGGGGACGAGGCAGGACCGGGCCTCGTGCCGGGACCACAGTGTGGCGCGGTAGTTGACGTCGAGCGAGACCGGTACGCCGTTCTCACGCGCGAGCCGGACCGCGTACTCGACGGCGTCGCGCGCCGACGCCGACAGGGCCGGGGTGATCCCGGTGACGTGCAGCACCGCAGCACCGGGGACGAGGGACTCGCCGACGTCCTCGGGCGACAGCCGTGACCCGGCGCTGCCGCGCCGGTAGTAGGTGACGCGCCGGTCGACGACGGTCCTGCGGGTCTTGAGCATCAGACCGGTGGGGGCCCCGGCGTCCTCGCGGACGGCGCTGGTGTCGACGCCTTCCGCGCGCAGGCTCGCCAGGACCAGCCTGCCGATCTCGTCGTCGCCCACGCGCCCGATCCACGCGGCCGGGGCGCCCAGCCGCGCCGCTCCGATGGCGACGTTGGACTCGGCCCCGCCGGTGCCGAGTTCCAGGGTCCGCTGGTGGCGCAGCGGGCCCTCGCCGGTCGTGGTCAACAGGCCCATCGTCTCGCCCAGGGTGACCAGGGGGCGGTTGCTCATACGTGTCCTCCTTCTTCCGTACCGCCGGGCCGGGCCGCGGGCGCGGGGCGCTGCGGCCCGGTGCAGGACCGGACGAGGGCGTCGGCCCGCCGGGTGATCTCGTCGAGGGGGGTGCCGCCGTCGCCGACGAGCGGGGTGCCGAGCCCGACGGCGAAGGCACCCGCCCGCAGATACCCGGCGGCCGCGGCGACGGTGATGCCGCCGGTCGGCATCAGACGCAGGTGCGGCAGCGGAGCCCGTACCTGCCGCAGATAGTCCGGGCCGAAGACGGCGGCCGGGAACACCTTGACGGCCGCCGCACCCTCACGCGCGGCCGCGAGCATCTCCGAGGGGGTCAGGGCGCCCATCACCACGGGGACCCCGTGCGGGGCGCAGCGGCCGACGACACCCTCGACCCGTGCGGGGGTCACCACGAACGCGGCGCCGGCCGCGCAGGCGTCCGCCGCCTGGGCGGGTGCGATGACGCTGCCCACGCCCACGGTGAGTCCCAGCTCCCGCAGGGCGGCCACACTGTCCAGGGCGCCGGGCGAGGTCATCGTCACCTCGACGCAGGTGACGCCGCCGGCCGCCAGGGCGCGCGCGACGGCCGGAAAGCCGCTCGCGTCGGCGGCGCGCAGCACCGCCACCACGCGGCGCCGGGCCAGCTCGTCCAGGATCCCGTTCACGGCAGTACCTCTCCTTCACGGGCCACGCGGATCGCCTGCGCGGCGATGGTCAGGGCCGGGTTCATGGCGGCGGACGACGGGAGGAACGAGGCGTCGACCACGAACAGGTTGCGTACGTCATGGCTGCGGCAGTACGGGTCGAGGACCGACCGGGCGGGGTCCTCGCCGGCGCGGAGTGTGCCGCACTGGTGGGAGTTGGTCTCCACACCGAAGGTGTCCGCGGCGACGAACCGGTAGCCGGCCCGGCGCATCATCCGCCGCGCGCGGGCGACCAGTTCCCGGTGGGCGCGGGTGTTGGTCGGGCTCCAGTGGACCCGGACACGCCCCGAGGACGCCAGGACCACCCGGTTGTCGTCGTGCGGCAGGTCCTCCGACATCACCCACCACTCCACGCTGTGCGCGGTCACGGTGCGCAGGAGGGGGCGCGGCAGCCGCGGCCGGGCGGCCTTGAGCATGGCGGCCTGCAGCTTGCCCAGCAGCTGGATGTTGCCCAGCGGGTAGGGGCCGCCCCGCCCGGGGCGGTAGTAGTCGTTGACCGCGAGCGTCTTCTGGAACCAGGTGGGGTTGGGGCGGCGCATGTCCACGGCCAGCAGGGCGGTGTTGTTGTGCTGCATGTAACCCCGGCCGACCAGACCGGAGGAGTTGCCCAGGCCGTGGGGGTGGGCCGCGGACTGCGAGCGCAGCAGCAGCGCGGCGGACTCCACGGCGCCCGCGCCGACGACGAACGTGCCCGCGCGCAGTTCGAGCGGGGCCCCGCCGCGTTCGGCCCGGGCCGCCACCACGGTGCGCCCGGAGGGATCGGTGTCCAGGCGCACCACGCGTGTCCCGGTCAGCAGCCGGACCCGGCCGCCTTCGAGGGCCGGGCGCACCCCGCAGGTCTCCGCGTCGCTCTTGGCCCCCACCAGGCAGGGGAAGCCGTCGCAAGTGCGGCAGCGCACACAGGCGCCGCCCTCGCCCCGGTCGACGCCCATGGCCAGGGCGTAGGGGTGCAGGCCCTGGCGGCGCAGCCGTTCGGCGAGGTCGGCCACGTAGGGCTCGTGGCCGAGCGCGGGGAAGGGGTACGGGCCCGAGCGGTGGGGCTCGGTGGGGTCCTCGCAGGGCGAGCCGTGCACCCGGTACCACTGCTCGGCGACCGCGTAGTGCGGTTCGAGGTCGGCGTAGGAGAACGGCCAGGCCGGAGAGGTGCCCTCCCAGTGTTCCACCGCGGTGAAGTCCTCCTCGCGGAAGCGGGGCAGGCCGGCCCCGTACACCTTGGTGCTGCCGCCCACGTACTGGTGGACGCCCGGAGTGAAGGTGCGCCCCGTCCGGTCCTCCCACGGCGGGGCGTTCTTGTAGCGCCGTCGCTCGAAGACGTCGGCGGGGGACCAGTTCTGCGGTTCCCGGGGCAGGAAGCCACCCTGTTCGACGAGCAGGATCCGGGCTCCGCTGCCGGCCAGGGCGCGGGCGAGGGTGCCCCCGCCCATGCCGGTGCCGATGATCAGCACATCGCAGTCGACGACCGGGCCCACCTCGCCCGTGACGAGGGCGGGGGAGGAGGCGGACCACAGGCCGGCGGTGCTCACTTGACCGATCCCGCCGTCAGGCCGCGGATGAAGTACTTGCCGAGCAGCAGATAGATCAGCGCGGTCGGCACGGCCGCGATGACCGCCCCGGCCATGACGACGTTCCAGTTCACGGACTGGGTGCCCGAGAGGTTGTTCAGCGCCACGGTGACGGGCTGGCTCGCGGGGTCGGGCACGACGACGATGCCGAAGACGAAGTCGTTCCAGATGTTGGTGAACTGGAAGATCCCGGCGACCACGAACCCGGGCAGCGACAGCGGCAGCATCACCCGCCAGAACGTCTGCAGCACACCGGCCCCGTCGATCGAGGCCGCCTCCACGATGGCCTGCGGCACCGCCGCATAGTAGTTGCGGAAGATGAGGGTGGCGATGGGGATGCCGTAGACGACGTGGACGAGCACGAGCCCGGGGATGGTGCCGTACAAGCCGATCTGCTGGAGGAACGTCACCAGCGGGATGAGCACGGCCTGGTACGGGATGAACATGCCCAGCAGCATGATCGTGAAGACCAGGTTGGCCTTCGGGAAGCGCACCTTCGACAGGACGAACCCGTTGAGCGCGCCGACCAGCGAGGAGATGACGGTCGCGGGCACCACCATCAGCAGGCTGTTGACGAAGTTGCCGGACAGCCGCGACCACGCCTCGTGGTAGCCGTCGAGGCTGAGCGGGGACGGCAGGTGCCACATGGTGGAGACATCGGCCTGCGCCGGCGACTTCAGCCCCGCGGAGACCATGACGTAGACCGGCAGCAGGAACAGCAGCGTGCCCACGGTCAGGGCCGCGACGACGGCCCACTGGCCGGGGGTGCGGGGCAGGCGGCGGCGCCGCGTCCGGTCGCCGGGCGCCCCGGGGCCCGGGCCGCCGGGCGGTCCGGCGGCGACGGAGGCCGGGAGCTGGGTGACGGCGGCCATGTCAGGAGTCCTCTCGGGTGTAGGTGCGGGCGAGGTAGGGCACGACGACCGCGCACACCAGCAGCAGCATCACCACGCTCGCCGCGGCGCCGGCGTTGTAGCGCAGCGCGCGGAACATCTGCTCGTAGACGAAGATGCCGGGGACGTCCGTGCTGAAGCCGACTCCGCTGCCCGCCATCGCGTACACCAGGTCGAAGATCTTCAGGCTGACGTGCCCCAGGATGACCAGGGTGGTCACGGTGACCGGCCGCAGCATCGGCAGGATCACCTTGCGATAGGTCTGCAGATGCCCGGCGCCGTCCATCAGGGCGGCCTCCCGGACCTCGTCGGGGACGGCGGCGAGACCGGCGAGGTACATGGCCATCGCGAACCCGCCGAGCTGCCAGGCGGCGGCGATCACGACGGGGATGAGGGCGAGGGGGATGCCCACCTGGGTGTGCAGATAGGTTCCGCCCGGGATGACCGCCTCCAGTACGCCGTTGAGCTGCCCGACGACGCGCTGGTCGCTGATCCAGTCGGGGCGCAGCGGCGTGCCGGTCACGGAGGCGTAGGCGCTCGACACGCCGGTCGCGTCGAGCAGCAGGTTGGCGCCGGTCTGCGGGGTGAAGATCCACCGCCAGACCACACCGGTGACGATGAACGACAGGGCGTAGGGGAAGAGGAAGACGCTGCGGAAGAAGGCCCGCCCGACCACGACGTGGTGCACCAGGACGGCCAGCACCAGACCCAGGGCGACGGAGGCGAGGAGGAACAGCACAGTGAAGACGACGGTGTTGCGCAGGTCCGCCTGGAACCGGGGCGTGGCGAACAGCTCGGCGTAGTTGCCCAGGGCGGAGTCGCGCAGGGTGGTGTCGCGGTTGAAGGGGTTCCACCGCTGGGTCAGGGAGATGAAGACCGTGAAGCCGATGAAGCCGTAGACGAAGACGGCCAGCAGGATGAAGCTCGGGGCGACGAGCGCCGGGCCGAGCCAGGTGCGGCGCAGCCGGGCCCAGCGCCCGTGGCTCGTGAGGCGGCCGGTGCGGGCGGGCCGCCGCGCCGGGACCGTGCTCGTGTGGGTCATGGTGGACTCTTCTGTCGCTGGGGGTTCGGTGGTCGGGTGTCCTCGGCCGGGAGGGCCGAGGACACCCCGCTGCGGACGCCGTGCGTCACTTCTCGGCGGCGCCGTCGAGTGCCTCGACGAAGGCGTCGATGTCGTGGCTCGCGTTCAGCTGGTTGACGGCGTCGAAGAAGGTCTGCTGGAAGCGCGGCGACGTGGCCTCACCGTGCACCAGCGTGCTGACCAGCGTCTCCTTGCGGAAGTCCTGGGCGGCCGCCTGCTGGTAGGCCCCCAGCGACGACACGTCGACATCGGTGCGGACGGGCGTGGAGCCCTTGGCCTTGTTGAAGGCCAGCTGGCTCTCCTTGCTGCCGACCGAGGCGATCCACTTCTTCACCAGGTCGGGGTTCTTGCCGGCGGCCGAGGCCACGAAGACGTCGCCGACGGTGACGAAGACGTGCTCCGAGCCGGGGAAGGGCACGTACCCGAAGTCCTTGCCGTCGCGCTGGCCGTCCTTGACCAGTTCGCCGTACGCCCAGTCGCCCATGGTGTTGAAGGCGCAGCCGCCGTCGGCCATCCGCTTGACGGCCTGGTCCCAGGTCAGCGCGGAATGGTCGCCGTTGACCCGGCCGAGCAGCCCGGTGTACTCCTTCACCGCGGCGCGGACCTGCGGGTCGGACCACTTCATGCGGCCGCTCACCAGCCGGTCCCAGCCGTCGGCGCCGAGCCGGCCGACGAGGACGTTCTCCAGCACCTCGGCGGAGGCGAAGATGTCCTTGTCGCCCAGGCACAGCGGTGTCCTGCCCTTGGCGCGGAGCTTGTCCAGGGCGCGGTCGAACTCCTGCTGGGTGAGCTGGTCGCCGACACTGATCCCGGCGTCGGCGAGGACCTTCTTGTTGAACCACAGGACGTTGCCGCGGTGGACGCCGGTGAGGACGCCGTAGACCTTGCCGTCGCGGCTCATCGCGTCGACGAGCGGCTTCGGCATGACGGACGTCCACTTGTTGGCGGTGTAGACGTCGGTGAGGTCGAGGGCCAGGCCGTTGTCGAGGATCTCGCTCATCGCCTTGCCGGGGTGGGTCTGCCAGGTGTCCGGCGGGTTGCCGCCGACCAGCCGGGTCTGCAGGACCTGCTGGGCGTTGGAGCCGCCGCCGCCGGAGACCGCGCCGTTGCGGACGGTCGCGCCGGGGTTGGCCTTCTTGAAGTTGCCGATCAGGGCGTCGAGGGCGGCGGCCTCCGATCCGGAGGTCCACCAGGAGAACACCTCCACCTGGTTGGTCTTCTCACTGCCGCCGACCGATCCACCGCCGCAGGCGGTGGCCGTCAGGGCGGCCGCGGCGGTCAGCGCCACGGCCCACAGGGGCGTCCTTCTCATGTCGTCGAGCTCCTTGTGCGTACGGGTGGGTGCGGGGTTCACCGGCTGGGGACGCGCGGGCGTGCCACGGCAGCGGGCGGCTGGGCGTGGGGGGTTGCCCGGGGAGGGGAAAGGAGTGAGGGGAAGGGAGGGGAGCGGACAGGCCGGCCGCCGACCGCGGCGGCGGTGGCCGGCGCGGCCGGCCGCGGCCGTGCGGGGAGACGGTCAGACGGCCGGCCGGGGGCCGGACACGGCGGTCAGGGGGCCGCCGAGGATCTTGTGGAGCGCCTCGGTGAAGAAGTAGTCGCCCCACATGACGCTCTCGTCGACACCGAGTCCCTTGGACTCGTGGTAGGAGCCGCGCTTGAGCACGCCCTCCCAGGACGGATCGTGCGAGGCCAGGAAGTCCTCCTGGCACAGCCGTTCCAGGGCGGCGAACGCGTGGCCGCGGTAGCGCGCCGCCCGTTCGTCGTCCACCAGCTCCGCGAGCTGGAGCAGACCGCTGGCCGCGATCGCGGCCGCGGAGGACTCGTAGGGCAGACGGGGGTCGGGTTCGTCCCAGTCGTTCGGCGGGACGAGCCGGTCCCCGGTGCGGGAGATGTAATGCTCGGCGCAGGCGATCGCGGTGTCCAGGTAGTCGCGCTCGCCGGTGAGGGCGTGACAGGTGCCGAACCCGTACAGCGCCCAGGTCTGGCCGCGTGCCCAGCAGGAGTCGGCGCGCCAGCCCTGCTGGGTGCTCTGGCGCAGGAACTCGCCGGTGGACAGGTCGAACACGCCCTCGTGCGCGGTGCTGCCGTCGCCGCGGACCAGATGGCGCCGCGTGGTGCGGCAGTGCTGGTGGGCGACGTCCAGCAGGGCGTCGTCCCCGCTGTGCTGGGCGGCGTGGAAGACGATGCCCACGTTCATCATGATGTCGATGAACAGGCTGTCGGGGGCGAGGAAGGACCGCAGGTACCGTCCCGCCGGGTTGTAGCGCAGGCCCATGGTGCGCCCGGCGGTCACCACGATGTCGTTCCTGGACGCGTCGCCGGTCAGGTCGTACCACCGCTTCCAGGTGGGCCAGAAGACGAACCCGAGGTCGTGCACGGTCCGGTCGTGCTTGCGGTCCTCCACCAGCAGCGAGTAGTGCTCGGCCCGGCGCCGCCACAGCGGATCGCCCGTGACCTCGGCGAAGATCCACATCTGGCCGCCGAGGAAGCCCTCGCACCAGTTGGTCCACGACTCCTTCTGGTGGTGCCACCGGCCGTTCTCGGTGTACAGGGGGAAGTAGTCGCCGTGCGAGGTGACCAGCCGGTCCACCTTCTCCTGGGCGACCCCGAGGGCGCGTTCGGCCGCGGCGCGCAGCGAGGCGGGCGGATTCAGCCCCCGCGCGGCGCCGGCGACGGTGTCGGTCATGGTCTGTCCGTTCCTTCCAGGGGGACCCACGGGCTGCGCCGTGGGCCGGTGTGCACCACCACGCTCTTCAGCTCGGTGAAGGCGTCGATGGCGTGCCGTCCGAGTTCGCGGCCGATGCCGCTCTCGCCGTAGCCCCCGAAGCTGATCTCGGGGAACCCGTCCATGAAGCAGTTGACCCAGACCGTCCCGGCCCGGCTGCGGCGCGCGTAGGCCAGGGCGGTGTCGACGTCCCGTGTCCACACCGCCGACGACAGGCCGTACGGGGTGGAGTTGGTGATCGAGACCGCCTCGTCGAGGGAGCCGAAGCGCAGCACGGACAGCACCGGCCCGAAGATCTCCGTCGTCGCGATCGACATGTCGGCGGTGACGTGGTCGAAGACGGTCGGGGCGTAGAACCGTCCCGCGGGGGTGTCGAGGCGGTGCCCGCCGAGCAGCAGTTCCGCGCCGGCCTCGGTGCCCTCGCCGACGAGCCGTTCGATGACCCGCAGCTGCTCGTCGCTGGCGATGGCCCCGACCTTGGTGGTCTCGTCGAGGGGGTCTCCCACCACCACCCGCCGGGCGTGCCCCACCACGCGCCGGACGAACTCGTCGGCGATGTCGCGGTGCACCAGCAGTCTGCTGCCGGAGTTGCAGCATTCGCCCTGGTTGAACAGCACGCCGAAGACCACGGCGTCGACGGCGGCGTCGAGATCGGCGTCGGGGAAGACGACCTGGGGGTTCTTGCCGCCCAGTTCCAGCTCGACCCGCTTGAGGGTCCGGGCCGCGGCGGTCATGACCTTCTTGCCCACCTCCGTGGAGCCGGTGAAGGAGACCACGTCCACGTGCGGGTGTTCGCTCAGCCGGGCCCCGACGTCTCCCCTGCCGGTGACGACGTTGACCACACCGGCCGGGACGCCGGCCTCGGTCAGCAGGTCGCCGAGGATGAGGGTGGTCCCCGGCGTCAGCTGGCTCGGCTTGACCACCGCGGTGCAGCCGACGGCGAGCGCGAAGGGCAGCTTCTGGCTGACGATCAGCAGGGGGAAGTTCCAGGGGGTGATGATGCCGGCGACGCCGACCGGTTCGCGCAGGGCCAGGCCCAGGTAGTCGCCGCCGAGGGCGTTGTGGGCGTCGCCGTAGGCGTGCTGGGCCAGGGTGGCGGCGTAGTACCACAGCTCGGCGGTGGTGGCGACCTCCCCGCGTGCCTGGGCGACGGGCTTGCCGCTCTCCAGCGCCTCCACACGGGCCAGTTCCTCGGCGTGTTCCTCCACGAGCGCGGCGACACGCCGCAGGACGCGGGCGCGCTCCATGCCGGGCAGGTCCCGCCAGCGGCCGTCGTCGAACGCCTTCCTGGCGGTTTCCACGGCCAGGTCGACCTCCTCCGCGGTCGCCTCGACGTATTCGCCCACGACGCGGTCGTGGGCCGGGCTGGTGCGGGTGAACAGCCGCCCGCCGGGCGCGTGGACGTGCTCGCCGCCGATGAGCAGCGGATAGCGGCGCGGCGCCGTGGTGTCGGTGGTGGTCATGGCAGGGATCTCCAGTGGTTCATCGGCCGAGGAATCGGGGACTGCGCCGGTCACGGAAGGCCGCCAGGCCCTCGGCGCGGTCGTCGGTGGCGGCGGACAGCGCCCCGGCGAGGGCCTCGAACGCCTCGGCGCTGGACGGGGTGGCGTGGTTGAGCACCTGCTTGGCCAGCTGCACCGCGACGGGGCCGCGGCGGGCGATGGCGGCGGCGAGGCGATCGGCGGTCTCCCGCACCCGGTCGGCCGGCGCGACCTCGTCGACCAGACCCCAGCTCAGGGCCGTGGCCGCATCGACGAGGTCACCCGTCAGGATCAGCCGCTTGGCCCGGGCCGGGCCGATCAGCGCCGGGAGGCGGGCCGTGCCGCCCCAGCCGGGCAGGGTGCCGATGCCGACCTCCGGCAGGCCCAGGCGCGCGGTGTCCGCGGCGACCCGCAGATCGCAGGCCAGGGCCAGTTCCAGACCGCCGCCGAAGGCACCGGCCTGGAGCACCGCGATGGTCGGCTGCCGCAGGGACGCCAGCCGGCGGAACGCCTCGTGACCGGTGTGCACCCAGTGCCGCCACACCGCCAGCGCGTCGTGGTCCGCGAAGGCGTCGAGGTCAGCCCCGGCGCAGAAGGCGCGGTCGCCTTCCGCGGTGACCAGGACGGCGCGGATCGTGTCGTCGGCGTGGACGGCCTCGGCGTGCTCGGCGAGTTGCTTGAGCATCGCCGGGGTCAGCGCGTTGAGCTTCTCGGGCCGTGCCAGGCTGATCACGGCCGTGTCGCCGTGGCGTTCCAGCCGGACGGCGCCCTCGGGCGGCGGGGGAGGAGCGTCACTCATGGCGGTCTCCTGGGACGAGGTCGAGCGCGATCGGCTCGGGACGGAACAGCCGGGCGTCCATGAGGGTGAGCCGAGGACTGACACGGAGCGGGAAGCCCGCGCGTTCGACCACATCCCGCTGGACGTCGACTCCGGGGGCGACCTCGGTGACCGTCAGCCCCTCGGGCAGCAGCCTCATCACGCACCGCTCGGTCACGACGGTGACGCGCCGGCCCTGGGCCCGCGCCCGGCTGCCGCTGAAGGTGACCTGCTGGACGGCCTCGACGAACTTGGGTGCGGTGCCGTCCCGGTGGATGCGCAGCGCCCCGTCCTCGATCGCGATGTCGCTGCGGCCCGCGGTGAAGTAGCCGCTGAAGACCAGGTGGCGGGCGTTGGCGGTGATGTCCGCGAAGCCGCCGACGCCGGCGGTGATGTGGGAGCGGCCGGGCAGCGCGGAGACGTTGACGTTGCCCTCGGCGTCGATCTCCAGGAACGACAGCATCGAGGTGTGGAACGCCCCGCTCTGCAGGAAGGTGAACTGGTCCGCGGACGGGAGGATCGCCTCGGGGTTCAGCGCGCATCCGAAGGCGAAGCCGGTGAGCGGGAACCCGCCGACCGCGCCCTGCTCGATGACCCAGGTGACGTCGGTGTGACGGCCCTCCTCCAGCAGCACCCTCGGGACGAGGGCCGATATGCCGAAGCCGAGGTTGACCACGGCGCCGCGGTGGAGCTCCATGGCGGCGCGCCGCGCGATCACCTTCTCCAGCCCGAACCCGGCGGGCTCCACCTCCGTCAGCGGGCGGCGCAGCCCACCGGCCAGGGCCGGGTCGAACGGGGTCTGCGTGGTCTGCATCTGCTCGGCGTCGACGACGATGCGGTCGACGAGGATGCCGGGTACGCGTACCTGCTGCGCCGGCAGCGATCCCGCCTCGGCTATTCGCTTGACCTGCGCGATCACCAGGCCGCCGTGCGCCCGGGCGGCCAGCGCCTGGTCGAGGGCGCCCAGGGGCGAGCCCTCGTCCTCCATGGTGAGGTTGCCGTTCTCGTCGGCGGTGGTGGCGCGGATGACGGCCACGTCCACGCCGATGGCGGGGTAGAACAGCCACTCGCGTCCGTCGAACCGCTCGACACGGACGAACTGCGGTGTGGCCGCGTTCATCCGGCCGCCCTCGCGGCGCGGGTCGACGAAGGTGTCGAGGCCGACGGTCGTCAGGACGCCCGGTTGAGCGGTCGCCGCGCTGCGGTGCATCTGGAACAGCACGCCCGACGGCAGGTTGTACGCCTGCACCTCTCCGGCCTCGATCAGCTTGCGGATCAGCGGCGGCTCCAGGGAGGACGGCCCGCTCGGGTAGGAGCCGGCGAACACCCGGCTGAGCAGGCCCGGCTGGGCGAGGTGGTCGATGCCCCTGATGCCGTACATGTCGCCGGCGGCGATGGGGTGCAGGGTGGTCAGCCCCCGGGGGGCGCCGGTCGCGCCGAACCGCTCGCCGATGGCGCGCAGCACGGCGTCGGGGCAGCCGAGGCCGCTGGAGGAGCTGACCGACACCACCGCGCCGTCCGGCACGAGGGCGGCGGCCTCGGCCGCGCTGATCACGGGTGTGCGGGTCACGGCGCCTCGCCCTCCAGGGTGCCGACGGGGATGACGGGGGTACGGGTGCCGCTGCGCAGGGCGTCGCGGACGGCGAGGGCGACGGCGAGGGACGCGAAGCCGTCGGCGCCGGTCGCCAGCGGTTCGCCCTCGCCCCGGACGGCGTCGGCGAAGGCCCGCAGGCCGGTGACGTAGAGGTCGTCGCGGGGGCCGACGCCGACGGGCGTGGTGGTGTCGCCGCGGCGGAGCACGACCTCGCCGTCGGGGTCCTGGGTCATCGCGTCGGTGGCCAGCAGCGAGGCGTCGGTGCCGTGGACCTCCAGCGCGGTGCCGGCGTGCGGGACGGTGAACGCGTCGTGGGCGCAGGCGAGTACGTCGCCGTCAAGGCGCAGCACCGCCATGGCGGCGTCCTCCACGCCGGGCGCGGCCAGTCCCTGGTTCACGGCGGTCGCGGTCACGTCGAGCACCTCACGGCCCAGGACGAAGCGCAGGGCGTCGGCGTCGTGGACGGTGATGTCGAAGACCACTCCGCCGCCGGCCGCCGGGTTCTTCAGCCGCCAGCCGCGCAGGCGCTGCGGCAGTTCGACGGCGTGGTGGACCCGTACGGCCAGGGGCCGGCCGATGTGCCCGCCCGCCACCATCTTTTGGATCGATCTAATAACGGGCGAGGCGCGCAGATGGTGGTTGGTGCCGAGTGCCACGCCGGCGGCGCGGGCGGCGCGGACGATGTCCGCGGCGTCGTCCAGGGTCATCGCCAGCGGCTTCTCGCACAGCACGTGCCGGCCCGCCGCCGCGGCGGCGACGGCCTGCTCGTGGTGCAGCTCGTTGGTGGTGCTGATGTACACCGCGTCCGCCGGCACCGACAGGGCCTGATCGAGCGTCTCCGCGGCGACCGGCACCTGATGACGCCCGGCGAACCGCCGGCCGCGCTCGGGGCTGCCGCTGAAGACGGCCACCGGTTCCTGGCCGAGCGCCCGCATCGCGGGGATCATCCGCGTGGCGGCGATGTCGCTCGCTCCGACCAGGACCCATCTCAGGGGCCTGTTCATACGGTCTCCTTCTCACTGTGTTCCTCGGGGCGGCAGCCGCAGGAGGCGCGCACCACGAGCCGGGGCACGCTCACGTCGCTCTCCGGGGGGCCGTCCGGACGCTCTATGCGCCTGATGAGCAACTGGGCGGCACGTTCGCCCAGTTCACGCGGCCTGATGGCCACGGTGGTCAGTGCCGGGTGCTGCAGGGCCGACTCCGTGATGTCGTCGAAGCCGGTCACGCGCACTTCCTCGCCGACACGGATGCCGAGTTCCTCGCAGGCGAGGAGGACGCCGAAGGCGACGACGTCGCTGTAGCACACGATGGCGTCGGGGCGGTCCTTGCGGCGCAGCACGGCCAGTGCGGCGTCGTACCCGCCCTGCCGGGTCGCCGGGCTGGGCACCGACCTGCTCGCCGGGAGGGTGCGCCGCCGTGCGGCCAGCGCCTCCTCCACGCCGCGCTGCCGGTCGTAGCGGGCCGAGGAGTGCTCGGGCCCGCCGAGGAAGGCGACCTTGCGCGCACCGTGTGCCAGCAGGTGCTCGGTGGCTGCGCGCGCGCCCACCACGTTGTCGGCGCCCACGTACGGTGCGGGATGGCCGTCGACATAGCGGACGACCAGCAGGTGCGGCACCCGGGCGGTCACCAGGGGGCGCAGGTCCTCGGCGGTGGTGTCGTGCGCCGGGGTGATCAGCAGGCCGTCCGCGCCGTACTCCTGCATCACCCGCATCAGGTCGGCCTGCTTGGCGGTCGACTCGTAGTTGTGGCCGAGCAGCACGACGATGCCCGCGTCCGCGAGGGCGGCCTCCACGCCGACGGTCAGCTCGGCGAAGAACGGGTTGGAGACGTCCGTGACGAGCAGTCCCACGGTGTGCGAGCGGCGGCTGCGCAGGCTCGCGGCGCCGCGGTGGTAGACGTACCCGAGCCGGTCCATGGAGGCCCGCACGCGCGCCCGGGTCGAGTCCGCGACCAGCGGACTCTCCCTCAGCACGAGTGACACGGTCGCCCGCGACACCTTGGCGTCCGCCGCCACGTCCGCCAGGGTGACCCTATTCCTGCCCATTCCCCCGCCGCCTTTCGTCGACTTGACCGGCCATCACGTTCACGCCTCGCCCAGGATGTGCGCGGCACCCTTCTCGCCGATCATGATGGACGGCGCCTGTGTGTTGCCGCTGATCAGCGTCGGCATGATGGACGCGTCGACCACCCGCAGCCCCGCCAGCCCGTGCACACGCAGGTCCGTGTCCACCACGGCCGTGTCGTCGCCGCCCATCTTGCAGCTGCCGACGGGGTGGTAGTCGGTCTTGGCCCACTGCTTGATGTAGGCGCGGATCTCCTGCTTGGTGCGCACCTGGGCGCCGGGCATGTGCTCACGCTTGATCAGCGGCGCGAAGGCGGAGGTGGCCAGCAGTTCGCGGCCCTTCTCGAAGGCGGTCATCGAGACCTCCCAGTCGTAGGGGTCCGCGAGGAAGTTGGGGTCGATGGCGGGCGGGACGAGGGGATCGGCCGAGCGCAGCGTCACCTCTCCGATGCTGCGCGGGCGGAGGTTGCAGGTGTTGATCGTGACCCCGTGGCCCTTGACGCGCTGCCGGCCGTGGTCGACGACGTACGCCGGCAGGCAGTGGATCTGGATGTCGGGCGAGCGCACCTCCTCGCTGCTGCGCAGGAACGCGCCGGCCTCCGCCACACAGGCGGTGACCGGGCCGGTGCGGAAGAGGAGGTACTGCAGTCCGTGCCGCAGCGCGCGGTCGGCGCGGTCCTCCTGGTTGTAGCTGACCGGGGCCGTCTCCGCCGTGAGGTAGACGTCCATGTGGTCCTGGAAGTTCTTGCCCACGCCCTTGAGTTCATGGACGACGGGGATGCCCAGCCGGCTCAGCTCCTCACCCGGTCCGATGCCGGACAGCAGGAGCAGCCGGGGCGAGTTCACGGCGCCGCCGCTGAGGACCACCTCGCCCTCGGCGTACGCGGTGTGCTCCTTCCCGCCCCGCAGATACGTGACGCCCACGGCGCGGCCGTGCTCCACCAGCACCCGGGTGGCCGTCGCCTCCGTGACGACGGTGAGGTTGGGGCGCCGCCGCGCCGGCCGCAGGAACGCGGTGGCGGTGCTCTCCCGCCGGGCGTTGCGCTGGGTGACGTCGTAGTAGCCGACGCCGTCCTGCTCGGCGCCGTTGAAGTCGTGGTTGTAGGGGAGGCCGATCTCCTGGCCCGCCCGCACGAACGCCTTGGTCAGGGGGTTGTGCATGAGCTGCTCGACGACGCTCATCGGCCCGGTGGTGCCGTGGAAGTCGTCCGCGAAGCGCTCGTTGGCCTCCGACTTCCTGAAGTACGGCAGGACGTCCTGGTAGCCCCAGCCCTTGTTGCCCAGGTCCCGCCACTCGTCGTAGTCCAGGCGGTGGCCCCGGATGTAGATCATGGCGTTGATGGAGGTGCTGCCGCCCAGCGTCCGCCCCTGGGGGTAGTACATCGGGCGGTCGCCGAGATGACGCTGGGGAACCGTCTCGAAGCGCCAGTTGACCTTCGGGCTGGTGAGCTTGGTGAAGCCGACCGGCATGTGGATCAGCGGCGACCGGTCCGCCGGTCCCGCCTCCAGGAGCAGGACCTGGTGATCCGGGTCGGCGCTGAGCCGGTTCGCCACCACGCACCCGGCGGCACCGGCGCCCACGACCACGTAGGTGAAGCGGTCGACCATGACGTTCACTCCTTCGCGACCGGTTATTAGACCGATCTAAATCCGCGTTGGAGCGATCTAAATGCCGCGCTCCCCGACCGTCAAGGGGGCCTGCACGAAAAACTTGGCGAACATGGCGCCGGGCCCGTCCGGCGACCGGGCCGGGAGGGCTGGGCACGCCGCCCGGGGCACCGGTGACCCGGGCCCGCTCACCGGCCCTTCGCCGGTGCCGGGGAATGGCATCTGACCTGCTGGAACGTAACGTATTCGGTGAGCGGCCGACATGGTGCCGCCGTAATGCCCGGCACTCGTGCCGTGGGTTCGTGCGGCGGTGGCCGGCCAAGGCCGGCGGCCGTCTGCCGCAGGAGGCGCGGACGGCTTGGCGCGTCTCGTTGGCGGCGCTCCGGGCCGGTGGTCTTTAGATCGATCCAACGCCTGGTGTCACGCATCTCGTCAGCTGCCGTCGGCGGTCCGGCCCTTGCGGATCACGAGGTCGGCGGGCCGTACCGCCCTCGGCGGACGGTGCGTCGCGGTCCGCCCTGGGGCGGGTGCCTGGGGCGGATGCCGGAGGCCGGCGACCGGAGGCCATGGTGCCGGAGGCCGTGGTGCCAGAAGCCGGTGGCCCGAGGCCGTGGTGCCGGAGGCCGGCGACCGGGCGCCGCGGACCGCGGACCGCCAGCGGGGCGGGCGGTCACGGCGTTCCGCGCGTCACGGGCCCGCGGTGGCACCGGTGGCAGGGGCGCCGCCCGCGTCCACGCGTACCGTCTCCACCCATGAGGGCGGTGCCGGCGCCTCCTCGCCGATCAGGGCGGCGATGAGACGGCAGGAGGGGGTTTCCGCGGGCCAGGGCGTGAACCCGTCGGTGAGGACGATGACGATGCGGGGCCGGTCCCGCATCGCGAGGGCGGCCTCGATGCCGACGCGCATGTCGGTGCCCCCGCCGCCGTCCAACGCGACCTGCTCCGCGGTCATCACCCGGGAGACGGCGTGGACATCGGCGTCACAGGCGAGCACGGCGACCCGGTTGCCCCGCACCCCCACCTCGCGCAGCACTCCGGTGATCTCCCCCAGGGCCGCGGCGAGTTCCCCCTCGCCCATCGAGCCGGAGGTGTCGACGACGATCGCCACCCGCGGCAGCGGGCGGCGCAGGCTCGGCAGCACGGCCCCACGCAGCGCCGGGGTGCGCCGGGACGGGCGACGGTAGGTGTAGTCGACGGCACCGCCGGCCCATGCGGCCGCCTCACGGACGGCACCCGACAGCACCTGCCGCCAGTCCACCGTGGGCTCCAGGACCTCCTCCGCCCAGCGCCGCCACCCGGCCGGAAGGGTCCCGCGGGTGCGCTGGTGGGCGCGCATGGCCTCGGCGGTGTGCCGACGCAGGGCCTCCGCCTCCACCGGCCCCAGCCGGGCGGGACCGCCGGGCCCGGCCGCCTCCCAGGGCGAGTGGCGGCCGTGGGCCCCCGACCCGCAGTCCGGCGAGCGCACCTCGGGCGGCAACAGGGCCAGGTACGCCTCGAACAGCAGGCCCTCGGGCAGGCCGAACCCACTGGGTTCCATCCGCCCGGCCGGCAGGGGCAGTCCGTCGGCGAGGAGATCGTCGTTGATCTCGCAGTCCTGCGCCACGTTCACGCGGTGCCGGTCGCGCTGGTCGGCGGCGGGCAGCCGCCCGGCCCGGCCGTGGTGGTCGCGCAGCAGGTGCGCCACCTCGTGCACCCACACGGCCGCGAGTTCGGCCACGGGTGTCCGCTCGACGAAGCCGGGTGACACATAGCAGCGCCAGTGCCGGTCCACTCCCATCGTCGGGACCTCGGCCGACGGCACGACGGTCAGCGCGTACAACGCCGAGGCGAGGTACGGCCGTTCGCTCGCCGCCCGGTACCGCGCGGCGAGCAGCTTCGTCATGTCCAGGCTGGGGCCGCGCTCCGCCATCCGGTCGCCTCAGCCGTGTCCGGGCAGGGCGCCGGACAACTGCAGCAGGTCCAGGAAGCCGTCGATGCCCTGGGGCACCGGCCAGTCGGTGTCGCGCATCGCCGCCAGATCGACGGCGGCCCGCGCGGCGACATCGGGCACACCCGCCTCGACCGCCTTGCCCAGGACGGCCCACCCGGCCTCCCAGCGTTCCCGGGTGAGGTCGCTCTGGACCGCCGCGACGACGGCGATCAGGAACGCGAGCTGCCGGTCGCCGCGGTCGGGCAGGGCGAAGGCGCCGGGATCGGCGAGCACGCGGTCGGGATCCGGCAGGTCCAGGTGCTCCAGGTACGACAGCAGCTCGATGCCGGCGCCGTCCCCGACGGCCCCGGCGAGCGCCGCGGCCACGGACTCCCGGCCGGCGCCGGTCGCGTAGCCGGCCGCGAGCAGCGCCAGCGCCATCTCCCAGGTACGGGGAGAGGGCCACGCCCGGCCGCGGCCCTCCGCGTCGGCCGGCATGTGGTGGACCAGGCCGGGCCGGGCGGTCAGGAAACCGGAGACGGCGCCGCGGGCCCGCGCGACCGCGCCGGCGGCCTTGGCGGGATCGACGACCGGAACGGTCATCGCCGGCCAGGTACCGGCCATGCCGCGCGCCACCGTGCGCGGATCGTGCGTCCAGTGGAGATGGACGAACCGGTTGGCCAGCGGCGGGCTGAGGTGCCAGCCGTCGGCGGCGCTCGACGGCGGGTTGGCGGCGGCGACGATCCGCACCGCCTCGGGCAGGACCAGGCTGCCCACCCGGCGTTCGAGCACCACGCGCAGCAGCGCCGCCTGGACGGCGGGCGGTGCCGAGGACAGTTCGTCGAAGAAGAGCAGACCGTGCCCGGCCCGGGCCAGGCGGACCGCCCAGTCGGGAGGCGCCATCGGGACACCGGTCGTCGCCGGGTCGTCACCGATGATGGGCAGACCGGCGAAGTCGGAGGGTTCGTGGACGCTGGCGACGACGGTCTCCAGCCGGATCCCGAGGCCCGCGGCGAGCTGCTCCATGCCCGCCGACTTGCCGATTCCCGGCTCACCCCACAGCAGGACCGGCTGGTTGGAGGTCACCGCGAGTGCCAGCGCCTCCAGTTGGGGGCTGGCGGACGGCTCCGTGCGCGAGCCGCGCAGCCTGCGCCGCAGGTCGTCGGCCGCGGCGAGCGGGGCGGGCAGGTCGCGGCCGGCGGCCTCGCGGCCTCCGGCGCTCCTGCCGGGTGCGCTCACTGCTCCCATTCCTCCCACTCCTCCCACCAGTCGGCGCCGATACCGGGATGTTCCTTCTCCACGCGCTCCCGCAGGAACGCCAGGTCGTGCCGCTTGTACTTGCGGATGATCTGGGCCAGCGACAGATCCATGGCATCGACCACGTCGATCCGCGCCCCGGCCGCGAGCAACGCCTCCACCAGGGCCACGGAACCGCCGTGGCCGACCGCGGCACACAGCGGTGTGCGCTCGCGGTGGTCCCTGCCCTCGAGATCGAGTCCCGCCGACAGCAGCCGGGGAAGCAGCGGTTCGTGGTCGAGCAGGTTGAGTACGTGCAGCAGGCCGCGCCTGGCCCCGTCCCGGATCCGGGGATCGACCCCGGCGTCCAGGAGTTCCAGCACTCCGGGGGTGTCGCCGTGCTGGGCGCGCAGGAACAGCTCCCGCCGCTGGTCGTGCAGGGCCCGGGGCAGCCGTCCGGTGCCCGACGTCCACGCCTGCTGGACGGCGAAGCAGCCGGCCACGGCGCCGCCGAAGGCGCGCATGGCCCGTTCCCGCTGCTGCTCCTCCTCGCCGTGCGGCACGTCGAGGCGGCCGCCGCGGGAGACGACCCGGTGCCAGGAGCCGCGGCACCTGACCCGCACCGGCACGGGTGCCTCCGGTCCCTCAGGGCCCTCCGGGACCGGAAGCGACGGAAACAGCGCGGCGCCGACCAGTGGGTGGAGCTGGGCCGGCGCGAGCCGGCCGGACCGCAGCAGCTCAAGGTCCGGGAGCTCGCGCCACAGCGCCCGCGGCATGACCGGACTGTCGTCCTCCTGGACGACACTGACCCGCAGTCCGCCGCCGGGGCCGGTCCGGTCCGTCAGTTCCAGCAGGATGGAGTTTCGCCATCCGTTGGGTATCCGGAAGCGGTTCCCGGCTCCTGCCCCGGCGAGCCGCCGGATCTCCGGCTCCAGCCGGGTCAGACTGAACGGCCGTGCGGCGAGGAGGGCTTTCGGGTCCGTGTGGTACCAGCTGCGGGAGGGCGGCGGCGTCAGATCCGCCGTGACGCCCGCGGCGGCGAAGGCCGCTTCGACCTCGCCCTCCTCGTGCAGCAGGGTGGCCCACTCGGCGCGCGCCGCCGGATCGTCGCCGGGGTCCGAGCGGGGCAGCTCGGACGGCGGGCGCGGGGTGCCGTCGGCGTTGAGGAACGGCGGCCTCTCGGCGTTGCCGCCGCAGTGTTCGCGCAACTCGGCGGCGTGGCGTACGTCCCACAGGTGCCGCGCCGTCGTCCAGTCCTCGGTGGTGATGTCCGTGGCGCCCGGGCGGTGTTCCTCCCCCAGCTCCCCGAACCGCAGGACCAGCCGCTGGGGTCCCTCGGTCATCGCGGGTGTGAGGACGTAGAGGTACGGTGCCGCGCCCTGGTCCGGCGGGCGGTGGCCCGAGAGCAGCACGGTGAGGTTGGGGGCGAGCGTCGTCCGTCCGCCCAGCAGCCGCGGAAGGTGCCACCGCAGCAGGTCCGGTGCGAAGTGATGGAGGTCGTCGGCCACGGCGGTGGCGACGTCCGCACCGTACTGCCCGGCGATCCGGGGCAGTTCGAAGTCCACGTCCACGGCGGCCGCGGCGCAGGCGCCGGCCCAGTCACCGGCCAGCCGACGGGCGGTCGCGCGCTCGATCATCCACCGGGGCACCGCGTAACGGCGTATCCGCCGCCAGTCCGCCGCCTCGGCGGGGGGAAAACGGCTCAACGGTAGGCACTCCCTATCGCGTGCAGATCGGGATGCGGTCGGGAAGCCGGCCGCATGAGCCGGTTGAAGGACTGCTTCACCCTGCGCGGCAGGCCGGGGCCCAGCCCGACGTACTCCAGGGGCGAGTCGTCGCGCACGGCCGCGAGGAGGGTCTTCGCTCCCCGGCCGGTCAGGCCGGTGTGGCGCAGTTCGAGCCGGCGCAGCGGGCTGCCCGCGAGCGCCGTGGCCAGCGCGGCGGCTCCCGCGTCGCCCATGGTGTTCGCGGGGGCGCCGAGGCTCCGCTCGGACGGCGGCCGGCCCAGGTCGAGCGTCTCGATCCCGCCGAGGGCATCGGCCAGGGCACGCGCGCCGGAGGGTCCGATGCCGTTGCCGCCGAGTCCCAGGCGTACCGGCCGGGCCGGGTCGAGCGCCGCCGCCAATACGGTCGCGCCCTCGTCGCCGAGGTGGTTGGCCGGCAGGTACAGCTCGCGGACGCCCGCGTCCCGGACGAGGGCGGCGAGGAGCGGCGCGGCCTCGGGGGTCAGCCCGTTGCCGCCGAGGAAGAGGCGTTCCACGGGCCGGGCCCGCGCGGTGAGGGCGGCGAGCAGTGCGTTCAGGCCGTCGGTGGTGATCCCCGTGTTGACCAGATCGAGGGTGCGCAGGGCGGTGTTGCGGCGCAGCATGGCGGCGAGTGCGCGGACGCCGTCGTCGCGGACCGGGTTGCGCTTGAGCCACAGGGCGCGGACGGTGTCGTCCGCCGCCAGCCCCTCGGCGAGCGCCCCCGCGCCCTCGGCGCCGATGCGGTTGCAGCCCAGGTAGAGCGTGCGCAGGCCGTGCCCCTCGGTGAGGGCGCCGGCCACCGTGCGGGCGCCGTCGTCCCCGATGGAGTTGGTGCCGAGCAGGACGTGGACGGCGTGCGGCGAGGACGCGGCCACCGGCAACACCCGGGCGGCCCCGCCCGGTCCGAGGCCCTGCTTGCACAGGTCGACCCGGCCGTCCGCACGCAGTGTTCCGAGGGGGAAGGAGACGTCGGACCGGACCGGATCCGGCGAGGCGAGCCGGTCCAGCAACGGGTCGAGGAGCACCGGATCCGCGAGGGGGATGTCCGGGTGCTCGATCGCGGGGCAGCGTACGGGCGTCTGCTGGGTCATCGGGTTCCTCCGTGGATACCCCTGCCTTCAGGCAGGGGTGGGGGTACTTCCCGCTTGCGGGGGAGAAACGGACTCCTGCGGAGCGGGGCATGGGGCTGCGATTCGCCGCCTGGGCGGATCACAGTGCTCTGATGCGCAGATTTGGTCTTAAGCTGCAGCCCCGCTAGTTTGTGAGCATGACCACGACGTGCGTGAAGCGGGCATTCAAGTACCGCTTCCATCCGACCGATGCGCAGGCAGCCGAGCTGTCGCGCACGTTCGGCTGTGTCCGCAAGGTCTACAACCTGGCTCTCGCCGCTCGTACCGAGGCGTGGGCCCGTCAGGAGAGGGTCAACTACAACCAGACCTCGGCCATGCTGACGGTGTGGAAGAAGACCGAGGAACTGGCCTACCTCTCCGAGGTCTCCTCGGTGCCGCTCCAGCAGTGCCTCAGGCATTTGCAGACGGCGTTCACGAACTTCTTCGGCAAGCGGGCGAAGTACCCGCGTTTCAAGAGCCGGAAGAAGTCGCGGAAGTCCGCCGAGTACACCACCAGCGGTTTCCGTTTCCGTGACGGCAAGCTGACCCTGGCAAAGATGAGCGAACCGCTTGACATCGTGTGGTCGCGCCCGCTCCCCGAGGGGGCGAACCCGTCCACCGTGACCGTTTCGCAGGATGCGGCGGGGCGCTGGTTCGTCTCGATGCTGTGCGACGACCCGTCCGTGAAGCCGCTGCCCGCCACCGGTCGGGCGGTCGGGATCGATGTCGGCCTGGATCACCTGCTGACCCTCTCGACGGGTGAGAAGATCGCCAATCCCAGGCACGAGCGCCGCGACCGGGCACGTCTCGCCAAGGCCCAACGGGCGCTGGCGAAGAAGGCCGAGGGCGACGGCGCCAACCGGGCCAAGGCCCGGCGCAAGGTCGCCAAGATCTACGCTCAGATCGCCGACCGCAGGCGTGACGGCCTGCACAAGCTGACCACTCGTCTCGTTCGTGAAATCCAAACGATCGTGATCGAGGACCTGACCGTGCGCAACATGGTCAAGAACCACACCCTCGCCCGAGCGATCTCGGACGCGAGCTGGAGCGAGTTCCGCTCCATGCTGGAGTACAAAGCCCAGTGGTACGGGCGGGAAGTGATCGCGGTCGATCACTTCTTCCCCTCCTCCAGACTGTGCTCCCACTGCGGCACCCTGCAAGTAGAGATGCCGCTCAACGTCCGCACCTGGACGTGCGACTGTGGCGCGACCCATGACCGCGACGTGAACGCGGCGAAGAACCTTCTGGCGGCCGGGCTGGCCGTGTCTGTCTGTGGAGCTGGTGTAAGACCTCAACGGAGTTCTCCGGGCGGGCAGTCGGCGATGAAGCAGAAACCCCTACGGCGCGAGCCGTAGGAATCCCCCTCGTTCACGAGGGGGAGGAGGTCAACACCACTCCACGGTCCCCTGCCGCCGGCCACCGGCGGGGACGGCGCCGTCCTCCGCCCGCGGCAGGACGAACCGACACCGATCGACGTTCCTCCATGGCAAAAGGTGGCAAGGCCGGTCGGATTCGAACCGACGTCCTCCAGCTTGCTGCGTGGGCGCGACGACCACTGCGCTACGGCCTTGCCAGGCGTGATCATAACGAAGAAACGTCGTACGCGCGTTCGTTCGGGCCTGCCCGGGCGGGGCCACTCGTACGCGGCCGGGGCGTGCTTCCGCAGTCGGCCGTGATGAGGGCCGTCACCCCGTCCGGACGAGGAACCGCTGGCCGGCCGCGCCGGTACACGGTTCCTGGACCGCCTCGGCCCCCTCGGTGGTGTCGCCGCCGGAGATGCCGATGCACCGGCCGCTGCCGGCCGGGTGCAGCCGGAAGCCTCCGGTGCTGCCACCGGTGCTGCCACCGGTGATGGGTTCCAGGCGGAACAGGGTGGCCTGCACGCAGTTGTCCCGGGGTTCGAGCATGCCCTTGACCGGGCCGGTACTCATGACCGTCAGGCATCCCCTCCCTTCTCGGGGATGGTGCCACTGGATGCGGTACAGACCCTCGCCGACCGGTTCCAGGTAGGTGCGCGGCACGGTGGCCTGCGCGCAGGGGAGCTGGACCGCGACGGCGCTGGCATAGGCGGCGCGCCGGTCGCGTCCGTCGGTCAGGCAGAGGCCGGGTGTACGGGCGGGGCGGATGGTGACCCAGCCGTCGACGGGAGTTCGGGAAGCGGCGGCGGGACCAGCCGGTGCGCCAGGGTCATCGGAGCCGTCCGGGAGCAGCCCCCAAGCGGCCAGGCCGAGCAGCGTGACCAGGAGCGGGACCGCGACCGCGGCCGTGCGGCCTCCGGTCCGGCGCGGCCGTGGGTCCGTGGATTCCGCAGTCTGCTGCCGGGCTTCGGTCCTGGGCCCGGGTGCCGCGGCGGGCATGGCAGCGATGTCCGCGGCGATCCGGTCCCTGGCGTCCAGCCAGGCGCCGACCCGCTGCCCGTCCCCGCAGGCGCGGACGAACGCGGCCAGTACGTCGGGCCGCGGCAGGCTCGTGCGACGCAGGATGTCGGCCAGTGTGCTGCGCGGCAGCACATCGCCGCCGCGGGCGGCCTGCTCCTCCAACTCGCGGTATGTCAGCCCCGAGCGCTCCTTGAGCCGCCGCATCGACTCGACGAAGCCGGCGGCGTCGCGGGCTTCGTACGGTGACAACTCCCCCAGGTTCCCCACAAAGGTCATCCTGCTGCGGTCATGGCACCGGGACAACGTCGGATTCCGTCATCCCCCGGCTGTCCGGACGTCATCCGGACAACGCCCCGACCAGGCCGGACAGCCGTCGGCCCGTCCGGGACACGGGTCTGTGTTGCTCCGTCCCGGCACGGGCCAGCAGTCTCGCTGTCGAACGAGCGGCCGTACGGAAGCCGCTCGGGAGTGGACATCCCAGACGGAAAACGTCACTCAAGGAGAGACCCATGCGTCTACGTCAAGCGTTCGCCGGGGCCGTGATCGGTGCCGCCCTGGTCGTGGGCGGCATCACCGCGCCGGCCTACGCCAAGCCCGCGGGGTGCTGGAGTGAGCAGACCAGCCCGACCTTCGCCCGGGGGGCATGCAGTGACATGTCGAAGGGCGGCATGTGGAGGCTCGGCATCAGGTGTTCCGACGGCGACTACAAGTGGTCCGCCTGGAAGAGGACCAGCACGTCCACCAGCCTGCGGTGTTCCGGCGGTCCCACCATCACCCATCACTGGATCGACACGCACTGACGCCACGACCCGTGCGCCTGCGGCCGCGGCCGCAGGTCCGCCCCGGCCACCGGTGGCCGCCGCACTCCCGTGCGGCGGCCCTCACCGGCACCGCACCCTGCCCCGCGCGTGTGGTCGCCAGTCGTCGCGCCGCCGGGTGTGCGCACCCTTGTGCACTCCGGCGTCACGGGCGGCGCGGAACGCGGCCGTCGCCCGCCGTTCGGACTCCGGGGTGAGGGCGTTCTCGGTCAGCGCGCGGGTGAGCAGGGGTGCCGCGGCGCCCTGGACCTCGCCGCCGGCCCCGCGCACATGGCCGCGGGGGTACGCGAGCCGGGGGCCGAACGTTCTGCCCCGGCTTGGTCTGTTCCCCATGCCCGTATCCATCCTTGCCCACCGGTAGTTCGGTATGTCGTCGTTTCTGGCGGAGTTCTTCTCATGTCGACTGCCCCAGCGTGCGGCGGCGCTCTTCTGTCACACCGAGGCGGCACGACCGGGCGCCCCCGTCGCCGGGCGGCGCAGCGCGCGCTCACGGGGCCGCCGGTGGGGGCGGCCGGTCGGGGTGGCGACGGCCGAGCCGGCGCCGCCGCTCAGACCACCACCGCCGCTCAGACCACCGCCGTCCGCCGGGCCCGTCCGTGCGGCGTCAGGCGGAAGGCGTGCAGGGACTCCTCGGGGCCGCCCGCCTGGCAGCGGTCGAGGACCCTGCGGGTCCACCACCGCGAGTGGCCGGGCGTGAGCCGGTCGAGGGCGGTGACGCGGGCGACGAGGGCAGCGGCGCGGGGACGTGGCGGACGTGTCCCGTCCGCGCGCGGAACGCGGTCGTGCACGGTGTCCATGCGCCCCGCCCTTCGTCGCCGTCTCGGGGCACGTCGCCCGGCCCCGCCCACGGTTGAACAAGCGGACGGCGTACCGGGAGCATCACGGGTCGCGGAAGTGTCGATCGACACAGCCAGGACCCGGGGCCGGCGTACAACCCTTTCGGGTTCTCGTGCATCGTACGGCCGCGGTGCCGTTCCGCACGGCGTCTAGACTTTCCCGGCAACGGCCCGCGCGACAACGGCCGGGATCAGGCCGCCTCTTGCCACACCCGAAGGGTATTCGGCGCTTTGATACGGATAGATTCAGTCACCAAGCGGTACCCGGACGGCACGGTGGCGGTCGACCGGCTGTCGCTGGAGATTCCGGACCGCTCGATCACCGTCCTGGTCGGCCCCTCGGGCTGCGGCAAGACGACGACCCTCCGCATGATCAACCGGATGGTCGAGCCGAGCGAGGGCACCATCACCCTGGATGGCGTCGACATCAGCCGGCAGCCCGTGAACTCCCTGCGGCGGTCCATGGGGTACGTGATCCAGAACGCCGGGCTCTTCCAGCACCGCACCATCGTCGACAACATTGCGACCGTGCCCCGGCTGCTCGGCTGGAGCAAGGACCGGGCCCGCGCACGCGCCCGGGAGCTGATGGAGCGCGTGGGGCTCGACGCGTCGCTCGCCAAGCGGTACCCGTACCAGCTCTCCGGCGGACAGCAGCAGCGCGTCGGCGTGGCGCGCGCGCTCGCCGCGGACCCGCCCGTGCTGCTGATGGACGAGCCCTTCTCCGCCGTCGACCCGGTCGTGCGCAAGGGTCTGCAGGAAGAACTGCTGCGGATCCAGAGCGAGTTGGGCAAGACCATCGTCTTCGTCACCCATGACATCGACGAGGCGATCCGGCTCGGCACCAAGGTCGCCGTGATGCGCACGGGCGGCAGGCTCGCCCAGTTCGCGCCGCCCGCCGAGCTGTTGTCGTCGCCGGCCGACGCGTTCGTGGAGGACTTCCTCGGCGCGGACCGCGGCATCCGCCGGCTGTCGTTCTTCACCTCGCAGAGCCTCCGGCTGGAGACGACGCCGATCGTCGCCGTCGACTCCACCGCCGAGCAGATCGCCTCCCGCTCCACGCCCGGGGTGCCGTATCTGCTCGTCATCGACCTCGACGGCAGGCCGCTCGGCTGGAGCGAGCCCGGGAACCTGGTCGCCGGGAGCGTCGAGGCGGAGCGGCTGCTGCCGTACGGGCGGCCGTTCGAGTACGGCGAGGACTCGCTGCGCGCCGCGCTCGACGGCTCCGTGCTGTCGCCCACCGGCTGGTCCGTGGCCGTGGACGGCACCGGCCGCGTGGTCGGCGTCGTCTCCCAGCAGACCATCGGCGAGGCGATCCGCAGCGCCCACACCGCGGGCATCCCGGACCAGAAGGTCGCCGGATGAGCGGGTTCTTCGACATCCCGAGCGACCTTCAGCACAGCTGGCTCGGTCTGATCGGGCTGCATCTGCGGGAGGCCCTGCTGCCGGTCCTGGCCGGTCTGGCCGCGGCCCTGCCGCTCGCCCAGCTGTGCGTGCGCTTTCGCTGGCTGTACGTGCCCGTGCTGGGGGTGACGACGGTTCTGTACGCCATCCCCTCGCTGGCGTTCTTCGTCGTCCTCATCGACTACACCGGCCAGAGCGAGCTCACCGTGATGATCCCGCTGGCCGTCTACAGCCTGGTGGTGCTCGTCCCGGCGATCGTGGAGGGCGTGCGCTCGGTGCCGCAGGAGACGCTGGCCGCGGCCACCGCCATGGGCTTCGGACCCGTACGCCGCTATCTCCAGGTGCAGTTGCCGATCGCCGTGCCCGCCATCGTCGCGGGCCTGCGGGTGGCCACCGTGTCCAGCATCAGCCTCGTCAGCGTCGGCGCCCTCATCGGCAACCAGGGCGCGCTCGGCAATCTGCTCGCCGACGCGATGTTCTACCACCGGCCCGTGCTGGCGGTGAACTCCGTGGTGACCACGGCCGTCCTGGCGATGCTCGTGGACGCCGCGCTGGTGCTCGTACGGCTCCTGCTGACGCCCTGGATGCCGCGCGGCGCGGGCGGCGGACCGAGGCCGGCGACCGGACGGCCCGAGCCGGCCGCCCCCACCCTGGAGGACACCGTCCGGTGAACGTACTGCACTTCGGCCACGCGTTCTTCAGCGACGGCGCCCACTGGCACGGCTACGACGGCATCCCGCACCGTCTGCTCGAACACGTCCAGTACTCGCTGGAGGCGCTCGGCATCGCCGCCGCCCTCGGGCTGCCGGTCGGTCTGCTCACCGGTCACACCGGGCGCGGCGGCAACGCCCTCGCCCTCATCGCCACCGCCGCCCGGGCGCTGCCCAGCTTCGGTCTGCTCGTGCTGATGTTCGTGCTGCTCGGGCTGGGGCTGCTGCCGGTGATGATCCCGCTGGTCGTCCTGGCCGTCCCGCCGATCCTGGTGACCACGTACGAGGCGGTGCGCTCCCTCGACCCGGCCCCTGTGGACGCCGCGCGGGGCATGGGGATGACGGAACCGAGGATCCTCTTCCAGGTGGAGGTGCCGGTGGCGCTGCCGCTGATCATGAGCGGTCTGCTCTCGGCGGCCATCCAGATCGTCTCGACGGCCACCATCGCCGCCTACGTCAGTCTCGGCGGCCTCGGACGGTACATCGTCGACGGCCTCTACCAGAGGAACTACGAGAAGGTCGTGGGCGGGGCGACCCTGGTGGCCGTGCTGGCGCTGGTGACGCTCGCGGTGTTCTGGGCGGTGACGCGGGCGGTCGTGTCCCCGGGGGTGCGCCGGAGCGCCTGACGGAGCGGGGGACCGGGCGGGGGACGGAGCGGGGGACGGAGCGGGGGGCCGGACGCCGGCCCCCGCGCGTCATCCCTCCGTGCGCGCCAGCGCCAGCTCCAGGACGACCAGCAGCGCGTCGCGGACCGAACCGCGCTCCCGGGCGTCGAAGACGACCACCGGGATGTGCTCGGAGACGTCCAGCGCCCAGCGGACCTGGTCCACGTCGTACTCCACCGTGCCGTCGAAGGCGTTGAGGGCGACCGCGAACGGGATCTGCCGGTGCTCGAAGTAGTCCACCGCCGCGTAGCAGTCGTCGAGGCGGCGCGTGTCGACGATGACGAGTCCGCCGACGGCGCCCTCCACGATGTCGTCCCACATGAAGCCGAACCGTTCCTGGCCGGGCGTGCCGAACAGATACAGCTTCAGGGTGGGGTCGATGGTGATGCAGCCGAAGTCCATCGCGACCGTCGTCGTGGTCTTGCGCGGGGTGTGCGTGAGGTCGTCCACGCCCGCCGCGACCTCGGTGATGGCCGCCTCGGTGGTCAGTGGCTCGATCTCCGAGATCGAGCCGACGGCGGTGGTCTTGCCCACGCCGAAGCCGCCCGCGATCACCATCTTGACCGGCAGCGGCGGCCGTTCGGCGGCCTGCGCCGCCGTGCCGAGGGCGGCGGCTTCAGTTGGTGTCACGGAGTACCCCCCGGGAGTCGGGGATGGCGCGGAGGCCATCGATAACCCTGCGCAGGACGGATGCGTCGTGCGTGACGTCGGTGTGCGGCACGTGCACCGTCAGCTGCCCCGCGGCGCGCAGGTCCTCGGCGAGGACGCGGACCACGTTGAGATGCAGCCGCAACCGTGCCGCGATCTCCGCGATGGACTGCGGCTGCCGGCAGGCGGCGACGATGTCGTGCTGCTCGAACGAGAGCCGTTCGAGGGTCTGGAGACCCAGGGCGGTGGCCACCACCTGGGTCTCGACGGGAACCGGCCGGCCGGACGCGGTGGGCGCCACCCGGCCGGCGGTGACCAGGAACGGCCGTACGGCGGGAGCGGGACCGACCGGGTCCGGCGGGCCCGGGGGCGAGAAGCCGTCTTCGCCGGCACTTCGCGGAGTGCGGCCGTCCGCCATGGGTGGTACTTCCTTCCTCGACCGGGTGGGGACCGGTCACCCCGTCGACGCGGCGCCGACGCTGTTCTTCAGCTCCAGCACGAGCTGGGGGCTGAGCGCCGCACCGGCCCGGTTGGCGAACAGGGTCATCTCGTAGGCGATGTTGCCCAGTTTGGCCTCCTTGTCGGTGACCACGCCGAGCACGGCGCCGCTGCCGATCGCGGAGACCAGCACGTGCCCGCCCTCCAGATCGATGATGACCTTGTTGAGGCCGCCGAGGCCGTAGTTGCCCGAGGCGCCGGCGGCCAGGCTGGTGATGCCGGAGACGATGGCGGCGAGCCGCTCCGAGTCGGCGTGCTCGCGCAGTTCGGAGACGGCGATGAGCAGTCCGTCGGAGGAGACGGCGATGGCGTCGACGACGCCCGCGGTCTCGGTTGCGAAACGGTTGAGCAGCCAGGTGAAGTCGGCTGCGGCGGCCTGCAGGTCGGCCGGCGTGGTGCCGCCTGCCGGAGTGTCACCTGTCGACGTACTCACTGCTCCGCTCCTTCCGTGAGGTGGTTCTGGTCGCGTCGGTCGCGCGGGGCGGTCTGGCCGGCGCTGTCGCGGTGCGCGCGCTCCACCGCGGCCTCGAACTCCTCGAGGGCGGAGCGGACCGCGTCCGCGTCGGCCGGCCGGGGAGCGGGTCGCGCCGTCTGGCGGGCGGCATCGGCGGTGCTGCGCAGCGTCGCACCCCGGACGCGGCGGCGCAGGGGGCGGGGTGCGCCGGTGGTGTCTTCGGCCGGGCCGGGGGCCGGCACCGGCCGCGGGGCGGCGCCGGGCGCCGGTGCGTCCGCCTCGGTCCGGGGGCGGGGGACGAGCGGGGCGGCCCCGGCGCGGTCGTGCGACGCCGCACCGTCGAGGGCGCCGGGGGAGTCCGTGCCGCCGCCGGGGGCCTGCGCGGTGGCCCCCGCCGGGTCCGTCTCGCGGCGGGGGACCCGGCGGGGCAGGGCACCGGGCCGCTCGGCGGCCGACGGTTCCTCCGCGGTGACCGCCCACGACGGCACGGGCCCGGACGGGGCGACGGCGGACTCCGGCCCGGTCCCGGGCTTGGCCTGGGTTCCGGGTTCCGGCCCGGTTCCGGGCTTCGTCTGGGCTCCGGGCTTCGTCTGGGGTCCGGGCTCCGTCCGGGTTCCGGGTTCCGGCCCGGTTCCGGGCTCCGTCTGGGTTCCGGGCTTCGTCTGGGGTCCGGGCTTCGTCTGGGTTCCGGGTTCCGGCCCGGTTCCGGGCTTCGTCTGGGTTCCGGGCTTCGCCTCGGGCTCACGTGCCGTCCGGGTGGCCGGCCTCGTGCCGGCGGGCGTCATCTCGGTCCCGGACCGGGGCCGGGGGGCCGGATCCGGCGTGCCGGCGGGTGCCGTGACGGGTCCGGGCAGTGCCTGGGCGGCCGGTGCCGCCGTGACGGCGGCGGCCGCGGCGGGTTCCGGTTCCGCCGCCGGTGCGGTCAGGGGGCTCATCGTCAGCAGCAGCGTCGACGGGATCTCCACGGTCGCCGTCACACCGCCGCCGGGCGTGCGGGACAGTACGACCCCGACCTCCCAGCGGCGGGCCAGCGTGCCGACCACGAACAGGCCGAGCACCTTCGTGGGGACGAGATCCAGGCGTTCGCGGCGGATCAGCCGGGCGTTCTCCTCGGCGAGCCGCTCGGCGCTCATCCCCAGGCCGTGGTCGGCGACCTCGATCAGCGCTCCCTCGCCGCCCACGCGCACCGTCACCTCGACGGGGCTGCCGGCGGGCGAGAACGCGACGGCGTTCTCCAGCAGTTCGGCGATCATCAGCGTCAGGTCGCCGACGATGTCGGGCTCCACCACGACCTCGGTCTCGGCGTGCAGCCGTACCCGCTGGAAGCCCTCGATCTGGCCGAGCGCGGCGCGCACCACGTTGGTGAGGGCGGTGGGACCGCCGTCGAGGACCGTCTCGCGGATACCGGCGAGCAGCATCAGGCTGTCCGCGTTGCGCCGCAGGCGTACGGCGATGTGGTCGATCGAGTAGAGCCGTTCGAGGACCGCGGGCTCGGTCTCGCCGCGCTCCACCGCGTCGATGAGGGCGAGCTGACGGGTGGTCAGGTTGCTGACCCGTCGCCCGACGTTGCCGAACATCTCGGCGACGTTGCGGCGGCTGAGCACCTGACGCTCCAGCAGCGCGGCCGCGGTGGTCTGCACATGGTTGAACGCCCGGGCGAGTTCGCCGATCTCGTCGTGCGCCGTGACGGGCACGTCCCGCAGCCGCGGCGAGGCGTCGTCCTCGGCGTCGTCGTCGGCCACGCGGGCGAGTTCGCGGCCGGCTGCCTCCGCGACCTGCTGGGCGGCGCCGGTGAGGGCCTGCACCGGGCGGACCACCGAGCGGCGCACCGCCACGGAGAAGGCGATCCAGACGCCGAAGCCGACCAGTGCGAGGCTCAGCAGCAGCCCGGCCCGCCACTGGGCGTCGGAGGAGGCGCGGTCGGCGCGGTCGGCGATCTGCCCGATGAGCGAGGCGACGATCTCCAGCCGGCTCTCGGCCTGCTGCGGATAGGAGGGGTAGTCGCCCAGCGCGTCCGCGAACGTCCGGCGGATCTCGTCCCGGCCGTCCGCCTGCAGCCCGCTGGGGTCGACCTGGAGCTCCGCGTACGCCTCGGCGATGGACCGCTGGGCCGGGGTGTGCTCGATGCCGGAGAGCCGGTCCGTCTGCTGCTCGGTGGCGAAGCGCCCGAACCGGTCGGCCTGGTAGGTGTACAGCTCGTAGGAGCCGACCGCGCCCGTGAACTCGATGAGCGCGTTGGTGTCGCCGGTCGTCGCCGAGAACACGCCGGTCTCGAAGGCGGCGTGCGCGGCGTCGGCGCGCAGCAGGGAGTCGAGCAGGTTGCCGGTGAAGGTGGCCGCGAGGTCCGCGTTGCGGTCCAGAGCGAGGCCGTCGATCAGGCCCTTGGCGGCGTTCATGTAGGCGGGGTCGATGTTGTCGGCGGGCAGATAGCCCTGGGCGACGGTCTCGCGCAGGCTGCTGAGGCCCTCGACCTCCTTGAGCGCCTGCGCCTCGGTGGCGGGCAGCCGGTCGCCGAAGGCGCCGCGTACCTTCTGGACCTGGGAGTTCACTGCGGCCTGTGCCCTGCGGTAGGCGGCCAGGGAGGGCCTGGCGCCGCCCCCGGCCTCGTACCGCACGGAGAGCAGGACGGCCTGCTGGTGCTCGCGCTCCACATGGTCGACGAGGACCGCCACCTGCTCGCTGTCGCGGACGAGCCGGGCCGCCGACTCCGCGCGGTCCGACTGCCGCACCAGGTCGACGATCAGGTAGGTGAGCAGCACGGCGACCACGGCCAGCGGCACACCGACGAGGACGTTGAGCTTGCGCCGGAACGGCCATCGGTCGGCGAAGCCGCGTCGGCCACCACCGGGCGGCGACGGCGCCGGGCGGGCCGGCGCGTCCACCTCGTTCGTGGACACCAAGCCTCCTTCGAAGGCGTCTCGGGCGTGCGAAGAAACCGCGTGACCGTCGTGAAGTGACCGGAGCCGGCAGGAAGAACCGGCCGAGGCCGGCGCAGAACGGTGCCGGACGGCCCGGAACGCCGTTGTCGGCCCGCAGCCCGTCGCCAACTCCCCGGAGACTACCGCCTCTTCAGGCGCCGAATCCGGTCGCCCTACGTCAAGAATCCATTACAAAGAGCGTGTGGTTCCGCCTCGGTCCGTTCGTGTTTTCTCCACAAGCGAAACCTGGCAACCAGGCGCGTGCCGAGGCCGATCGGGGCCCCGAAGGCTCTTGACCGATGCGGAACGAGCTGTATTGGATCAGTGGATGTGCGGCGCCCGCACCCCCGCACGCTCTGCCACGTCCTGACAGACCCTCTGAGCCCGGAACGGGAACCGTGACTTCTACCGCGAACACCAGCACGTCCAGCAGGAGACTCCCCGTGGCGGCCGCCGTCGCGCTCGCCGTCGGCGCGACGCTGCTCGCCGGGTGTTCCTCGTCCTCCGACACCAAGTCCGACGACCCCCTCTCGGGTGACAAGGCGGGCGGCAGCACCGTCGTCGTCGGCTCCAACAACTTCGCCGAGAGCATCCTGATCGCCGACATCTACGGAGAGGCGCTCAAGGCCAAGGGCCTCAAGGTCGCCTACAAGCCCAACATCGGCAGCCGCGAGACCACGTACGGGCTGCTGAAGAACGGCTCCATCACCGTGCTGCCCGAGTACAACGGCGCCCTGCTGGCCTACCTCGACCCGAAGGCCACGCCGAAGACGGTGGCCGCGACGACGGCCGCCATCGACGCCAAGCTCGACGCCAAGCTGACGCTGCTCGAAGCGGCGCCCGCACAGGACAAGGACTCCGTCACCGTCAACGCGGCCACCGCCAAGAAGTACAACCTCACCGACAAGTCCAGCATCGCGGACCTCAAGGACGTGGCCAAGGACCTGGTGATCGGCGGCTCGCCGGAGTTCCAGACCCGGCAGCAGGGGCTGGTGGGCCTGAAGTCCGTGTACGGCGTGGAGTTCAAGTCCTTCAAGGCGCTCGACGCGGGCGGTCCGCTGACCCAGGCGGCGCTGAAGAAGAACACCGTGCAGGCGGCGGACATCTTCACCACGGACCCGACCATCTCCAAGGAGAAGTTCGTCGTCCTGCAAGACCCGCAGAACCTCTTCGGGTTCGAGAACGTGCAGCCGCTGGTCTACAAGTCGAACCTGCCCCAGAAGGGCGTCGACGCCCTCAACGCGGTCTCGGCCAAGCTCGACACGGTGACGCTGCTGGACCTGGACGCCCAGGTGCAGCTGGAGAACAAGGACCCGCTGGATGTCGCCAAGGCGTGGCTGAAGTCGGCTGGCCTGGCCTGACGTCCGCGCCGTGGACACCGCCGCGGACGGACCGACGCGGGTGCCCCCGTCCGCCGGGGCCGACGGCGCCCGCGTCGTCCTGGACGGCTGCGGCCTCGACGTCGAGGGGGTGGTCCGCCTCGCCGACGGCGCGGCGGTGCCCGTCGTCCCCCCGAAGGCACTGGGGCGGGCCCGGCGTGCCTGGCGCACGGCACAGCGGCTGGCCGGCACGGGCCGGCTGTACGGCCGCGGCACCGGCGTAGGCGCCCATCGCTCGGTGGCGGTCGCGGCGGACGACGAGGCCGGGCACGGCCTGCGGCTGCTGCGCAGCCACGCGGGCGGCGCCGGCGCCCTGCTCCCGGCCCGCGAGGTGCGGGCGATGCTCACCGTGCGCGCGAACCAGCTGCTGGCGGGCGGCTCCGGCATCCAGCCCGCCTTCGTCATCGCGCTCACCGAGGCGCTGCGGCTCGGAGTCCGTCCCGCCGTCAACGAGTACGGGAGTGTGGGCACCGGCGATCTGACCGCACTGGCCCAGACCGGGCTGACCCTGATCGGTGAACGCCCCTGGCTCGGCGACACGGCGGGCGGCCTGCCCGGACCCGTGACCCCGCGGCCCGGCGACGCGCTGGCGCTGCTCAGCAGCAACGCCCTCACGCTCGGGCAGTCCGCCCTGGCCTGCCACGACCTGACGGTACTGCTGCACGCCACGCACGCGGTGGCGGCCCTGTCGCTGGCCGCGGTGTCCGGCTCCCTGGAGGCGTACGCGGCGCCCGTGCACGCCCTGCGCCCGTACCCGGGGGCGGCCCGCGCCGCCGCGGAGGTACGGCGGCTGCTCGGTGCGCCCGACCGGCCGGCCCCGGCGCGGGGGCGGATCCAGGACCCGTACGGCTTCCGGGCCTTCCCGCAGGCGCACGGGCCCGCCCTGGAGGCCGCCGGCGCACTGCGGCGGATCGTCCGGGTGGAGGTCAACTGCCCCTCCGAGAACCCGCTGATCGGCGCGGACGGCACGGCCCACCATCACGGCGGCTTCTTCGCGGCGCCGCTCGGACTCGCCCTGGACGGGCTGTGCCTGGCCCTCCTGGGGACCGCGCAGCTGTCCGCCGCCCGGCTGGCCGCGCTCGGCAGGCCCGACCTCACCGGGCTGCCCGCCTATCTCGCCTCGGGTCCCGCGAGCAGCTCGGGCACGATGATCCTGGAGTACACCGCCAACTCCGCGCTCGCCGAACTGCGCGCGTGCGCGGCACCCGCGTCGGCCGGTCACGCGGTCCTCTCGCAGGGCCTGG
This sequence comes from Streptomyces sp. PSU-S4-23, assembly GCF_055632315.1. Classification (NCBI taxonomy): domain Bacteria; kingdom Bacillati; phylum Actinomycetota; class Actinomycetes; order Kitasatosporales; family Streptomycetaceae; genus Streptomyces; species Streptomyces sp. PSU-S4-23. The sequence goes on from NZ_JBVMUU010000002.1 coordinate 6,831,499, forward strand.
AGGAGACGGCGAGCTTCGCCTCCCAGGCGGTCCGCCAGACCCTGCGCGCGACGGACGCCTACCGCACCGTCCTGGCATGCGAACTGGTCGTGGCCGTACGGGCGTTGCGGCTGCGGCCCGCCCCGCCGCCCGTCCCCGCGTTCACGGTGGCCGCCGCGGCGCTCCCGGCGGGCACCGAGGACCGCCCGCTGACCGCGGACGTGGCGGCGGCGTCCGAACTGCTGCCCGCGCTGGCGCGGTTGTAGCGGCCCCGCACCCGGCCGGACCGGATGCGGGGCCGTGACGCGAGCCTCAGGGTTTACGGGCGACCGCCCCGTACATGGCGATGTCCTCGTCACGGATGCCCTGCTCCCCGGCGCCGTCCGGGTGCCACTTGTGCACCTGGACCACGCCGGGCTCCACCAGCTCCAGCCCCGCGAAGAACTCGTGGGCCTCGTCGATGGTCCGCAACCGCATCGGCATGTTGCGTGCCGCGTACTCGCGGGCGACGCGCCCGACCTCCTCCGGCGCGAACTCCGCGGTACCGATGGACATCGCCAGATAGCTGCCGGACGGCAGCGGTTCGAGCAGCCGGCGCACGATGCCGACGGCGTCGTCCTCGTCCAGGATGAAGTGGACGATGGCGATGACCGTCAGGGCCACCGGCCGGCTGAGGTCCAGGGTCTCGCGGAACTCCGGGGCGCTGAGGATGGCGTCCGGATCGCGGAAGTCGGCCTCGATGTACGAGGTCTTCCCCTCGGGGGAGCTGGCCAGCAGCCCCTGGGAGAGGGTGAGCACGATCGGGTCGTTGTCCACGTACACGACCCGGGACTCGGGCGCCACCGACTGGGCGATCTCGTGCAGGTTGGGGGAGGTGGGGATGCCGGTGCCGATGTCCAGGAACTGGCGCATCCCGGCCTCCTCGGCGAGCCAGCGCACCGCCCGGTTCATCCAGTCGCGGTTGGCGCGCATGTGCACGGGGAGGGCGGGCCATTCCCGGGACATGGCGTCCCCGGCCTCCTTGTCGGCCGGGTAGTAGTCCTTTCCACCCAGGATGTAGTCGTAAATGCGCGCGGAGTGCGCGCTCTCGGTGTCGATGCGGTCGGCCGGCCATCCGTTGTCGGGCAACGCCGCCTCCTCTTCCAGGGGTCTCGTCGGTGGGGGTGGGTGGGGAGCACGAGCGGTCGACGGGGCGGCGCACGGGGACGGTGCGCCGGAACGCATAACAGGGTGTCAGAGAAGGAAGTCGGCCTCGCCCGCCTTCACACCCGCCAGGAATCCCGCCATCTCCTTCGGCGTCATGACCAGCGCCGGGCCGTCGGGGTCCGCGGACTGCCGCAGCGCCACACTGCCGTCGGCCAGTCTCTTCGCCTCCACGCAGGCCCCGCCCGCGTCGTCACTCCAGGGTTTGGACCAGCCACGGCTGCCGAGCGCATGGGACGGCACACAGCTGCGTATCGTGTGGGGCACTCTCACAACTCCTTGCGGATCGCGCCGAGGACGGCCTCGGTCTTCGTCGCGGGCGCCGACTGGGCGCCCAGCCGGTCCAGGGCCTCGCGGTAGACCACGACGTCGTCCGTCTTGTCGAGGTAGACGGCGCCCACGAGGCCGCTCAGGTACACGATGTCCGGCAGTTCGGGGACCCTGAACCGGAAGAGGTGGAACGCGCCCGCGCGCATCGCCGGGTGCGGGCCGTTGCGGAACGGCATGATCTGCAAGGTGACATGGGGCAGCGCGTTCACCGCGATCAGATGGTCGATCTGGGCGCGCATCACCCGGGAGCCGCCGACCGGCCAGCGCAGCACCGTCTCGTCCATCACGACCCACACGCGCGGCGGCGAGGGCCGCGACAGCAGTTCCTGGCGCCGCATGCGCAGTGCGACCCGCCGCTCGGTCGCCTCGGCCGGGGCGTGCGGATTGCCGGCGCCCAGCAGGGCGCGCGCGTAGTCCTCCGTCTGCAGCAGCCCGGGCACGAACTCGGCCTCGTAGGCGCGGATCTGAAGCGCCGCCTGTTCCAGGCTCAGATACGCGGCGAACCAGTCCGGCAGCACGTCGCGGTAGGTGTGCCACCAGCCACGCTTGTTGGCCTCGCGGACCGACTTCAGGAACGTGTCGATCTCCTGCTGGTCCGTGACGCCGTAGGTCTGCAGGAGCTTCTCGGCGTCCGTGAGGCGCAGCCGGGCCACCTTGGCGGACTCCATGCGGCGGATCGTGGAGTGGCTCACACCGATCGTCTCGGCGGCCTGTTCGTAGGTCAGCCCGGCACGCGTCCGCAGCTCCTCCAGCTGCCGGCCGAGGATCATGCGCAGCACGGTGGGGGCGCCGCCCCAGTCGGTCTCCGCGGTCACGCCTACCCCCTCACCCGGGCTGCACGGTCGCAGTGTGTCACGATCACCCGGCGCCTGGAGCAGCATGCACCCGGCGAATTGCAATTTTCAACTTGCTGGTTGCGGAGCGTTGTTGGCGGGTGTCACAGTGGTCATACCGTCGGTAGCCGGGGAACTGGGCTGCTGAGCAGCCCAGTTGGGGGAGACAGGGCTGCGGTTCGGCGCGCTGGGGCGTCCGGCGGCGGGGTACCGGCCAGGGTGCCCAGGCAGACGAAAGGCGAACGGCTGATGGCTCCGCCCTCCCTCCCCCAGCCCGTGGACCGCCTGTCCGGGGGCACGCCCTCCCGCAGATCCGACGTCTTGCGCCTCCCGGCCGTCCACGCCGCGGTGGGCGCCGCCCGCAGGAACGTGCGCGCCCTGCTCCGGCGGCGGGGCACCGGACGGGAGACCTCTGACAACGCTGTCCTGGCGGACGAGAACCGGGGCGCCACCGCGCCCGTTCCGCTCGGCCCCGGGCCCGACCGGCAGGGCGGCCGCCGACCGCCACCGGTGTGCGCGCTCGGCGGCGGCCGAGGGGTCCGGGACGCCCCGCAGGGGGCCGGGCGCGTCATCCGGGCCGGACTCGTACCGGAACCCGGCGAGGCGGTCGCGACCGGCCCGCCGCCCGCCCCGTACCTCAGGCCCGCCCCCCACCCGGCCGAAGGACAGCCACTCCATGGAACGACTGCACGTCTTCGAACCCCGGTCGCACCCGGCCCCGGCTCCGGCCGTCGCGACGGCCGGCCGTCTCGTCCTTCCCGGGGAGCTGACCGCCACCCTGGGGTACGACGCCGTGGGCATCCCCGGGGACCACGGCGAACGGATCATGAACTGCCTGCCCCGTGTCGGGTGCGTCTTCGCGGACGACCTGCGCTGGTGGTGGATCGTCCCCTCGGGCTCGCAGATCGGCGTCACCTGGCCGCCGTCGACGAGCTACGCCGTCGACGCCCGCGTGGGACGGCCGGTGATCCCGGCCGTCGGCGTCCGCCCGGCCGACCCCTCCTGGAGCGGTCCGCGCCCCGGCCGTCCGGTGCTGATCCATCGCCCGGACGGTGACTCTCCGTACACTCCGCCGATCCCGCTGTACTTCCTGGCCTGCCGACTGGCCGGTATCGACCCCCACTGGTCGCCGGGTGTGGGCGCCTGAGGCTGTTCCGGGCCTCGGGCGCCCGTGCAGTCCCGTCTCCGGATGACGCCCGGCGCCCGGTGGCGCATCCTTGCAGAGGTGCGATCGGGGTACCCGTGGGCCCTGAGCGAACGGCGGAGGAGGTGCCCGGCATCTCCCTCCCGGAACCGGGCGGTGTGGTCATGGTCAAGAACGAGGCACGCGGCCGGAGGGATGTCTCCACTCAGGCGGTGTTCGGCGCACCGTGCTGGGTCAGTCTCACCACGCGCGACGTCGAGGCCGCGGAGGAGTTCTACCGGGCCGTGTTCGGCTGGGAATGGCGGCCGAACAGCCTCGGCGACCGGTTCCGGGTGGCGCAGGCGGACGGCGTGCCCGTCGCCGGGATCGCCGCCGTGGCCTCGATGTGGCAGATGGCCGTCGCCTGGACCCCGTACTTCGCGGTCTCCAGCGCCGACGAGGCCGTGGCCCGCTGCCGGGAGCGGGGCGGGACCGCGGCCGTCGGGCCGCTCGCCTTCCCGCCCGGCCGGGCGGCCGTGCTCGCGGACCGCGACGGAGCCGTCTTCGGCATCTGGGAGGGCCGGCTCGTGACCGGCTGGGAGGAGTGGCGCGAGGCCGCCCCCACCTTCATCCGGCTGCACACGCGCGACGCCTTCGACGCCGCCATCTTCTACGGGGAGGTGCTGGGCTGGGCCTCCGCGGTCCCCGGCTGCTGCGAGGTCCACTACGACGGCGACGAGGTCGTCCTGCGCAGCGGCGGGTCGGTGGTGGCCCGCATCCATTCGGGTGCCGTGGAGGCCGCCCCCGACCCCACGATCCGCCCGCACTGGCAGATCCACTTCGCGGTCGCCGACGTGGACGCCTGTGTCCGGACCGCCCGCGCCCACGGCGGCAGCGTTCTGCGCTGGCAGGAGGGCGCCGGGGACGCGGTACTGGCCGACCCGGACGGCGCCCGCTTCACGGTGACCGCGAAACGAGAGCCCTGACCGGCCGCAGTCGGCCCCCACCTGCGTGGCGGGGCCGACAGGCGGGTGGGGAGAGCGCGATTCTCCCGGCCCGTCCCAGCGCAGGGAACTACTGTCGTGAGCATGGTCGGACACGATGCCTTCACCGCCACCCGCGATGCCTACGACGCTGCCGCCCCCGTGTACGCGCAGATGTTCCGCGGCGAGCTGCGGGACAGGCCCCTGGACCGCGCGGTCTTGAGCGCCTTCGCCGAGGTGGTGGGCGCGAGTGGCAACGGCCGGGTCGCGGACCTGGGATGTGGGCCCGGTCATATCACCTGCCACCTGGATGAGTTGGGGCTGGCGGCGTTCGGCGTCGATGCCTCTCCCGCGATGATCGAGTCGGCCCGGCAGACCTATCCGGGTCTGCGGTTCGACGTGGGCTCGATGGCCGCGCTGGACATCGCTGACGGGGTGCTGGGCGGCATGCTGTCACGTTGGTCCGTCATCCACACACCGCCGCGAGAACTCCCCGTCATCCTGGCCGAGTTCCACCGTGTGCTGGCATCTGGCGGACACCTCCTGATCGGCTTCTCCGCCAGCGACGATCCGTCCCACCCCACGCAGGTCTTCGATCACGCGGTCGCGCCGGCCTATCGGTGGTCGCCGGATCATCTCGCCGTGCTGCTGCGCCGGTCCGGGCTGGCCGAGGTGGCCCGGATGGTTCGCGAGCCCCAGCCCACCGACCGGCGGCAGTTCCGGGAGGTTCATCTGCTCGCCCGCAAAGCCTAGGCAGGGGCTTTCTGCGACTCGCCGCAGCGGGGCTTCCCCCGGTCCGGCTTCCAGCAGCCCGTCGGACAGCGGTGCGACCGCCCCCGCCCTCAGCGGTGGCGGTGGCGCATCTCGCGCGGGCTCATCCCGAAGCGCCGGCGGAACGCCGTGCTGAGCGTGCTGGCCGAGGAGAAGCCGCACGCGTAGGCCAGTTCCGTGATCGTCAGATACGCGCAGTCCGTGCAGCGGAGCCGGTCGCGCACCAGCCGCAGCCGCTCCTCCCGGATCAGGTCCCGGGGCGTGGTGCCCACGCGCTGGAGGGCGAGCTGTATCTGGCGCAGGGACCAGCCGAGGTCCCGCGCCATCGACGAGCCGCTGAGGGCGGGGTCCGCGGCGTGTTCGCGGACGTAGCGGCGGACCATCGCCTCGACCTCGCGCAGGTGGCCCGGCGCGTCCGGACGGTCGTCGCCCGCGGCCAGCATGCACAGCAGCTCCACGATCCGGTCCGAGACCGCGTCGAACTGGGTTCCCGTCAGGTGGTCCCGCTCCTCGTGCAGCGACCGCACCATGGAGTCCACCACGCGGCCCAGTCCCCGCGTCAGGTCGAGGCCCGTGGCCAGCGGCGCCTTGCGGCCCAGCGGGCCGTCGATCTCCTGGGAGGGGATCGACAGGATGATCCCCCGCAGCGAGGCGTCGTGCGCCAGCTCGAACGGCGCGCCGAGCGTCATCAGGCTGCCGGTGCCCGGGGTCAGCCGCGCCTCCTGGCCGTCCTGCCGCAGCACCAGCTCACCGGAGGCGGGAAGCACGAACCGGTAGGCGTCGTCGGGCTTCCGGCGCACCAGGCCGGGGGTGCGGACGTACTCGATCTGGTCGCAGTTCCAGCTCACCAGCTGGTACGAGTCGCTGCGCTGCCGGGTCATCTCCCCGCGGAACGCCTCGGAGTGCGCGTACCTGAAGTCCAGCGGGGTCTGGAAGGACACCACGTGCTCGCTCCAGAAGTCGGTGCGTTCCCGTGCGCCGACCTCACCTGTCCTGACCGATTCCACGACGTAGCTTCCCGTGGACAACGATCCCCCTTCGGTACCGCGTGTGCCGACCGCCCATGCAGGCAATACAGCAACTACCGCGTGATCAGGCGGGAGTTACTCCCGGTCATCTTAGAGCACACGCAGCGTCCGCACGTCCGGGGTGTGCGCCCCGTGGCGGATTCCTTTCGTCCGCGCAAAAGTTGTTCGGCCCGGATGCCGCTAGCCTGTGCGCCGCCCGTCCACTCGCGTCCGCTCTTGGGGACTTCATGACCGAACGGATACCGGAGCCGCTGTTCTGGTGCCTGGCAGCCCTGCTGCTCGCCGTCGTGGTGCTGCTGATGCGCCAGCGCGGCATCACCCGGCGCCAGCGCCTGCTCGCCGAGACGCTGGCCGGCGACGTGCGCGCACGCGAGGACGAGGTGCGGCACCTGGTGTCGGTCCGGCTGCCCGCGCTCGCCGACTCCCCGCACGACCCCGTCCCCGGCCCCGGCCCGCTCGACCCACGCCTGGCCAGCACCGACTTCGGCAAGTGCCTCGACGGCGTGCTGGAGAGCTTCTCCGGCGCCGTGGCCCACGCCCAGGCCCGCGCCGACCAGTCCGCGAAGGCCGCCCTGAAGGCGTCGATGCACTCGATCCAGGCCCTCGCCAACGAGCAGCAGGTCGCCATCGCCGAGATGCAGGACCGGCACGACCACCCCGACGTGCTGCGCGACCTGCTCGAAATCGACCACACCAACGCCCAGTTCGGCCGCCGCGCGCAGGCCATCGCCGTGCTGTGCGGTTCCTGGCCCGGACGCCAGCGCTCCACCTCCCCGCTGGTCGAGGTGGTGCGCGGCGCGACCTCCCGCATCCGCGACTACCGCCGGGTGCGCATCACCGGAGAGGTCGACATCGCCGTCGAGAGCCGTGCCGTGGAGCCGGTGGTCCTCGCCATCGCCGAGCTCCTCGACAACGCGGCACGCCACTCGCAGCCCAACACGACCGTCGAGGTGGGCGTCAGCGCGGTGCACAACGGCGCCTGCGTCATCGTCGACGACGCCGGGGTCGGCATGGACGCGCAGTCCGTGGCGAGCGCGACCGAACTCCTGGACGGCCGCCGCTCCGTCGACGTCACCCGGCTCGACGACCCGCCCCGGTTCGGCCTCGCCGTCGTCGGTGTGCTCGCCGTGCGGTACGGATTCAGCGTGTCCGTGGACACGCGGTCCCCCTACGGGGGCGTACGGGCCGTGGTGTTCCTGCCGAGTGCGCTGCTCACGCACGCCGATGCCGCCGCGCCGGAGGACCCCTCCGCCTCCGCCTCCGCCTCCGCCTCCGCCTCCGCCTCTGCCCCCGCCCCCGCCCCGGACCCGGAGGCGGCCCCGTCCTCCGGCACGGACGACTCCGCGCCGCGCCCAGCCGAGGTCGTGGGGAGCACACCCGGGGGCCTGCCGAAGCGGCGGCGACGGACCCCCCGCGCCTCGCAGCCGGCCGCACCCGCCGCCGCCCCGGCCGACGACGTCGAGCACCGCTCCGCAGAGGAGAACGCCCGCCGGATGGGGGCGTTCGCCCGTGGCACCCGCTTCGGCCGGACCGCGCAGGACTCGCCGGACGACGCCCGTGACACCGAGAACCACAGCACCAGCGACGAAGGGACCCCCCAGCCATGATCGAGCCCACGACCAACGAGCTGGGATGGATGCTCGACGACGTGCTGAAGGTGCCCGAGGCCCGGCACGCGATCCTGCTCTCCGCCGACGGCATGCTGCGCGCTCACTCGGCGGACATCGAACGTGACGACGCCGAGCGGCTCGCCGCCGGGCTCTCCGGCGTCCAGTCGATCAGCCGCAGCACCGCCGAGTTCTGCGGCACACCGGGCACCCCGTGGCGGCAGACGCTGATCGAGTTCGCGCACGGATACGTGTTCCTGGCCGCGGCCGGGGAGGGGGCCTACCTCGCCGTCTCCACCAGCCAGGACGTGGACATGGAGGCCGTCACCTACCGCATGCACAAACTGGTCGACCGGCTAGGCCGGGAGCTGACCAGCCCGGTCCGCCGGGACACCGGCCCGGTCGCGCACGGCGGCAGCCCGGCATGACGCCCCGGCGCCGCCCCGGGGAGCGGCTCGTGCGCTCGTACGTGGTCACCGACGGGCGCGCCCACCCGACCCGCACCGCCCTGGACCTGGTCACCCTGATGATCGCCACCGGTGACGTGCCGCCGCCCGGGCTGAGCCCGGAGAAGCGCCGGATCCTCGAACTGTGCCGGCCGGGGGCGCTGTCGCTCGCCGAGGTGGCCGGGCATCTGGAACTGCCCGTCAGCGTCACCAAGGTGCTGGTCGCCGACCTCATGGACAGCGGCCATCTCGTCTCCCGCGCCCCGGTCCCGGCCGCCGCGCCGTCCGACACCCGCATCCTCCAGGAGGTCCTCGATGGGCTTCGCGCCCGCCTCTGACGTCTATCTGCGCAGCAGCGTACGGACCGCGGCCAAGCTGCTGATCGTCGGTCACTTCGCGGTCGGCAAGACCACGTTCGTCGGCGCGCTCTCCGAGATCCGCCCGCTGCGCACCGAGGAGGTCATGACGCAGGCGGGTGCCCTCGTCGACGATCTCGCCGGTACCACCGACAAGACCACCACCACGGTCGCGCTGGACTTCGGCCGGCTCACCCTCAACGACCAGCTGGTGCTCTACCTGTTCGGCACCCCGGGCCAGCAGCGCTTCACCGAGCTGTGGCAGGACATGACCCGGGGTGCCCTCGGTGCGCTGGTGCTGGCCGACACCCGCCGCCTCAGCCAGTCCTTCGGCGTCATGGGGGTGCTGGAGGAGCTGGGGCTGCCGTACGCGGTCGCCGTCAACGACTTCGACGGCGCCCCGGTGTTCGAGCTGGACGAGGTGCGCGAGGCCCTCGACCTGCTGCCCGAGACCCCGCTGGTCCGCTGCGACGCCCGCGACCGCGTCTCCTCGACGCGGGCGCTGATCGCCCTCGTGGAGTACCTGCTGAACCGGACCGGCACCGGTGAACCGCCGGCCGGTACCTGACCGGGCCGGGGACGCACCGGCCGCCTGACGAACCGCACCGGCGAATTGGAGTACGCGTGAGTGCCGTACCACCCCCGGGCTGCCCGGCCCACGAGTCCCTGTACGGGCCGGAGTTCGCCGCCGATCCGGCCGCCGTCTACGGGCGGCTGCGCGCGGCCGGGCCCTTCGCGCCCGTCGAACTGGCCCCCGGCGTCCGGGCCACGCTGGTGGTCTCCTACGACGCCGCCCTGCACGTCCTGCGCAGCCCGGAGACCTTCTCCAAGGACTCCCGCCGCTGGCAGGACCTCGCCGACGGCACCGTCCCGATGGACAGCCCGGTCGTGCCGATGATGGCGTACCGGCCCAACGCCCTGCTCACGGACGGCGAGGAGCACCGGCGGCTGCGCGGGGCGATCACCGACAGCCTCGCCCGGGTCGATCCCCACACCCTGCGCGGCTATGTGGAGTCCAGCGCGGACACCCTCATCGACCGGTTCGCGCCCGCCGGGCAGGCGGATCTGCTCGGCGAGTACGCCCAGGTGCTGCCGCTGCTGGTGTTCAACCATCTCTTCGGCTGCCCCACCGAGTACGGGCTGCGGCTCGTCGAGGGCATGTCCGGGATCTTCGACGGCGTGGAGGCCGAGAAGGCCAACGAACTGCTCAGCACGACCGTGGCGGATCTGGTGGCGCTGAAGCGGGCGAAGCCGGGTGCGGACGTGACGAGCCGGCTCATCGCCCATCCGGCCCGCCTCACGGACGAGGAGCTGGTGCACACCCTGGTCCTGCTGATGGGCGCGGGCACCGAGCCGCAGCAGAACCTCATCGCCAACGGTCTGCGGCTGCTGCTGTCGGACGACCGGTTCGCGGGCGACCTGTCCGGCGGCAGCCTGCCGGTGGAGGACGCCCTCGACGAGGTGCTGTGGACGGACCCGCCGATGGCCAACTACGCGGTGCACTTCCCGATCCACGACGTCACCTACGAGGGCGTGCGGCTGCGCGCGGGCCATCCGCTCGTGGTCAGTTTCGGCGCCGCCAACACCGACCCCGCCCTGACGGCCGACCAGCGGGCGGGCAACCGCGCCCATCTGGCGTGGAGCGCGGGCCCGCACACCTGCCCGGCGATCAGCCCGGCCCGGCTGATCGCGGCGGTCGCGGTGGAAAAGCTCCTGGACCGGCTGCCGGACGTCGAACTCGCCGTGCCCGTCACAGAGCTGGTGTGGCGGCCCGGCCCCTTCCACCGGGCGCTGGCCGCGCTGCCCGTGACGTTCCCGCCCGCCCCCGCGGCAGCGGCCACCGCGCCGGCCGCGGGCCCGGCCGCCGGGCAGCATCCGCCCCTCGTGCCGGAGCCGGCGTCCGGGCCCGCGGCGGCCGACCGGCCGAGGAACGGCTGGGCCCGGCTGCTGGCGTGGTGGCGCGGGGAGTGACTCCCGAGGCGATCAGGCCAGGCGCACCGGAAGGGCCCGGTGGCCGTTCGAGATGAACGAGTCGACGGGCTCCAGCTCTCCCTCGGGCACGGCGAGCCTGAGATCCGGGAACCGCTCGAAGAGGGTGGGCAGCGCGATGCGCGCCTCCAGCCTGCCGAGCGGCGCGCCCAGGCAGAAGTGGACGCCGTAACCGAAGGCGAGGTGCTCCTTGTCGGCGCGGGTGACGTCGAAGCGGTCGGCCTCCGGGCCGTACCGCTCGGGGGCGCGCCCGGCGGCGGCGTACGCGGCCAGGATCGCCTCGCCCTTGCGGATGGACACCTCCTCGGGGCCGCCGAACTCGCCCATCGCCAGGTCCTCGACGGCGTACCGCAGAGGCAGGCTGGCGACGGGCGAATCGACGCGCAGGGTCTCCTCGATCACGTCGTCCCAGGACGCGCGGCCCGTGCGGACGTGCGCCAGCTGGTCCGGGTGGGTGAGCAGGGCGTGGACGGCGTTGTCGAGGAGGTTGACCGTCGTCTCGTGGCCGGCGCTGATCAACAGCACCAGCGTGTCGAGGAGTTCCTGCTCGCTGAGCCGGGTGTCCCCTTCCTCGTCACGGGCCGAGATCAGCCCGGAGGTCAGGTCGTCGCCGGGCGACTCGCGCTTGGACGCGACCAGTTCGCCCAGGGTGGCGTACAGCCGCCCGTAGGTGTCGGTGACCTCCTCCGGGCTCGCCGAGGTGTGGAAGATGCTGTCGACCAGGGACCGCAGCTCGGCGCCCTTCTCCTCCGGCAGGCCGAACAGCTCGCTGATCACCTGGATCGGCAGCGGGTAGCAGAACTCCTCGCGCAGATCGACGGGTTCGCCGGTGCGCCCGGCCTGGCCGACCCGGTCGAGCAACTGCGCGGTGATCTCCTCGATGCGGGGCTGGAGCGCGGCGATGCGACGGGGGGTGAACGCCCTGGAGACGAGCCCGCGGAGCCGTTTGTGGTCGCCGCCGTACGCGGTGAACATGTTCTGCACCGCGACCCAGGTGAACAGCGGCCACTCGGGGGAGACCTCGCCGTTGATCCAGGTGGGCCAGTGCTGTCGCGGGTCCTTGGACACCCGGGGGTCGGTGAGCAGCCGTTTCAGCAGGTCGGCGTCGCTCACGGCCCACGCCGGCACCCCGCCGGGGAGCTCGACGAGGGTCACCGGTCCCCGGGCACGGATGCGTGCGGCCTCGCCGTGGATGTCACGACCGGTCGCGTCAATCACTATGGGGGTCGGGTTCCCCATCGAAGCCTCCCTGGCGTTCGGGCGTTCGTACGACGCGTCACCGTACGCGGAGGGGGAGCGCTGCCACGGGGGTGGGGCGCGGCGGTGCGTACGCGCGCAACTTCCCTGCGCGTGCAGGCAAGTTCGCCCGGTGGGCCGGTCCTAGGGTGAGGGGTGGAGGGGGTGAGGGGGAGGTCGGTTGTTCGGAAGCCTGGGAGGGCTTGTGTTCGGCAGGACGGACGGTGGGGCGCCGCGATGGATGCGCCCTTACAGCGCCGAGGTGCGGACGATGCCCGCCGGGCGGTGGTGGGACGCGGTCCGCGTGCCCCTCGCGCTCGGGGCGCGCACGCTGCAGCACCTCGGTGACGAGACCGGCGCCGTGATCAAGGACGGTTTCGGGGGCATCCTGTACTGGCTCGTGCTGCCGGACTCGGCGGACGGCTGGCGGCTGCCGGGGGTGCAGGTGCTCGGCTCGGGCTGCCATGTGGCCGTTCCGCCGCTGCACCGCACGACGGGACCGGGCCTGTACTGGAGCGTCCCGCCCTCCCGTGAACGCGAGTGCACCACCGCCCACCGCCTCCACTCGGCCCTGACCGCCCCCTGACCTCCCATCGGGCGGCCCCCCGGCGGGCCGGGCCCCGTCGCCGGCGGGGCCCGGCCCGCCGGCTCGGCCTCGGCGGGCGGGGGCCCGGTGGGGGAGTCCCGTGCGGTGGGGCGTGGGACGTCGCAGGACCGCCCGCCGAGGTGCGGAAGGGTCAGGACGTGGCCGTGTCCGCGGTGGGGGACGGCGCGCGACGGCGGCGCAGCCGGCCCCGGCGGGGTTCCTGGTCCGGCAGCCAGCCGAAGGCGAGACAACTGCCCGTCGCGCCCAGCAGCAGGCCGATCAGGAAACCGCCCAGATTGGACGTGAGCCAGGTGCCCAGCGACAGCAGGATGCCGATGATCGAGTAGAACAGCCGCTGCTGGGGGTTGAAGAGGACCAGCAGACCGCACAGCACCATCACCGTCGGCAGGAGATACCCCGCCAGGCCCTGCATGCCGATGTGCATGACCACCTTCAGCGACGCCTTCTCGGTGAGAAGGATCTCCGCCCCGCCCAACGTCAGCAGCAGCCCGCCCCAGAAGGGACGGGCCGCTCGCCACCGCCGGAAGGCGGTCCTTGTCCGGCCGCTCATCAGCAGCCCGTGTCGCTGAAGCGGAGCTTGAGCCCGGGCAGCTTGAACACGCCTGCCGTGGTCGCGTAGTTGGTCTGCCGCAGGTTGCCGATGTGCACGGTGTCGGCCTGCTGGCTGAAGACGCCCTTGGGGCCCTGGACCCCCGCCTTGTCCAGCGTGCTCGCGTCGTTGCCGATCTCGATGTTGTTGAACGCGGCGTCGCCGGACAGCACGGTCGAGTCGGTGGTCAGATCGCTCGCGGTCACCTTCTCGGCACCGCTGCCCGCGGTGATGAGCAGGTTGGTGCCGCCGAGGTCGACGCTCTGGCACAGCTTGGTGAGCGTCGCGTTCTTGATCGCCGAGGTGACGACCAGGACCTGGCCGCCGGTGTCGCCGGCGTTCGGGCTGCCCTCGGCCATGTTGTCGAGAGCGCCGAACTGCTCGAAACCGGTGCCGTCGAGGTTCGTGGCGGTGACCGTGAACGGCATCCCGGAGATGGCGAACTGGACGCCGAGCGCGCCCTGGGCCGTGAGGATCATGAGTCCCGCGGCGATCGCGGTGGCAGGCACCGCCATCACCGCGGCGCGGCGCAGGCGGACTCGCCCGCGTCTCTCGGGCGACCCCTCGTCGGGGAGCTCGGGGGTGGAACCGGTGGACGCCGTGGCGTCCGGGGACGAGGCCATGTCTGCTCCTGGGCATAGTCAATGCAAGTAGGGCTTCGCTGGCACGTTGTCCTGGCGCGGACTGCTGCCGCTCACGCCTCCTCACACCTCCCGGCGTGTGCAAGGGCTTACTCGTGGCGCGGCAGGGGGCCGACGAGGAAGTTACCCGGGGTTACAGCAAGCGGTCAAGGGAGTTGTGGCAAAGAGGTGTCGATTGTGTGACGCCCATGCACGAGCTGCGTCCGGATCCGGACCGGCAATGGCCCGACTGTGCGTGCACTTGAGCCCCTTTCAACGCCAACTTGGTTGAAACTTCTTGACGTTGACGGTTGATCAGGTCTACAACTGCCACTGTTTTCCCACGGATCCGTGGCGCCGGATCCGTTCGCACGGAGCACGTCGCTCTCCCGGCCCCGTCCTTCCGGGGCGTTGGCGACACCTCTGCACGCGCCGTGCGATGTACGGATCCTTCACACCGCTCGTGATCCTGTACCACCCCTTCGCGGCACCGGTACGGCCGCCTTCCCCTGTCCGCGGTCCGTTCCCCGTGCCTCGTTCGTCGCTGTTGGTCCGTCACGTACGGAGAAGGCGTCGCGGACCGGCAGCGGCACACCACCCGCACAGGCCCCCACTTCGGAGAAGAGGCACCCCCCATGCGTTCGACCCGATCCCTGCTCGCCGTCGCCGGCGCCGCCGCGGCCCTCGCCGTGGCAGCCGCCACCCCCGCCTCCGCGGACGGCACCGTGCTCACCACCGGCAGCGCGGGCGGCACCGCCGTCGCCGTCGGCGACGTCCTCAACGCTTCGCTCGCCAGCGGCACCGCGGCCACGCTCTACTCCAGCAGCACCGGCACCAGCGGCGTCACCTGCACCTCCTCCTCGTTCAGCGCCACCGTCACCGGCAACCCGGCCGCGCCCGGCACCGCGACCGAGTCGCTCACCGGCCAGAGCTTCGACAGCAGCAGCTGCACCAGCAACGTCACCGGTGTCCTGAGCGTCTCCAGCATCAACGTCGACAACCTGCCCTACTCGACCTCCGTCACCTCCGGCGGCACGGTCACCGTCACCCCGGCCGCGGGCTCCACCATCCAGACGACGGTGAAGCTGCGCACCCTGCTCGGCACGATCACCTGCGTCTACCAGGCCCCGAGCCTGACCGGCACGGCGAGCAACGCCGACAACAGCATCACCTTCACCAACCAGCAGTTCACCAAGTCCTCGGGCTCGTCCCTGTGCTTCGCCAACGGCTTCTTCACGGCGAAGTACGCCCCGGTCACCGACACCAGCCAGGGCAACAGCCCGGTCTACGTCAACTGACGGCCGGCGATCCGGGTGGACGACCGCTTCCGGCGCTCCGCGGAGCCGGGGCGGTCGTCCTGCTCCGGCCGCGGGCGGGCGATCGTCCTCATCCGCGCCGTCGGCGCAGCGCCAGCGCGGTACCCCCCGCGAGCAGCGCCACCGCCGCGGCGCCGCCCGCCAGCAGCGGCATCGACGGGCCGCCGCCGGAACCGGAGCGGGGCGCGGCGGCCGCCGCCGGGGTGCCGGGCACGGTCGTCGCCGGGTCGTCCGGCACCGCCGAAGGCTGTGCCGGCGTGGCCCCGGTCTCCGAGGTACCGGAGGCACCCGAGGCGTCCGCGGTGCCCGGGTTCCCGGACGCACCCCGGGTCGCGGAGCCACCCGCCGCACCGGATGCGCCCGACGCGGGGAAGACCACGTCCGAGCACGAGTAGTACGTGTCCGTCGTGCTCGAGTTCTGCCAGATCGTGTAGAGGACGTGGTGCCCCGTCCGGTCCGCCGGGAGCTTCACCCCGATCCGGTAGGCGCCCTTGACCAGCGGCGGGTCAGTGACCTGGGCGAAGGGCTTCGCCGGGAGATCGGACCAGGCCAAGGGCCTGGTGGGGTCGTACCCCTGTTTCGTCAGGAACAGCTTGAACGTGCCGGTGTGCGGGATCGTCGAGCTGTACGCCATGGTCAGCGACGCGCCCGGCGCGAGCCGCGTCGACGGCCAGTCGGAGCGCGCCAGGTCGAGGCCCCGGTAGGAGGGCAGCCCTCCGCTGCACAGCCGTCCGTCGGGGATGAGCCGTCGGTCCCGGCCGTTCACGTCCGCGACCCGCAGGTTGTCCCACGCCGTGAACGGGGCGCCGTTCGCCTCCACCGCCGCCCGGCACGCGGCGCTCCGCGCCCGGTCGCCCCCCTCGGGCGAGCACGCGACCACCCGGCTGACCGGGTCCGTGGGCGCGCCGTGGGCGAGGGCCGGGGTCGCGGTCAGCAGCGTGACCGACACGGCGACGGCGGCCGCGGCGGTGGTGCGGTGTGCGGTCATCCGGTGTCTCCAGGGCACATGGGTCCGGTGGGTGCGTGCCGAGAAGTACGGGCGGGCGGCGCCGGGTGTTCAGACGCGGGCCGCCGCGGTGGCACGGCGGCGCGTTTGCCCCGCGCATTTCTCCACAGCACACGCGCTTGACCATTCCTATGTGGTGATCATGTCAACTGACTGGTAGTCATGCATACATGGCGTTACCTCGACTGCGCTCAGGAACGGGAAGACTGGCGGCGGCGCTGGCCGCCCTCGCCCTGGCCGTCACCGCCTGCGGCGGCGACGGGAAATCCTCCTCCGAGAGCGGGCGGCAGACGATCACCGTGGCCGCCGTCCCGCTCGCCGACGAAGCCGCGCTCTACCTCGCGCAGGACCGCGGGCTCTTCCGCAAGGAAGGGCTGGACGTCCGCATCCAGCCCGTCCAGCAGAGCATCCAGGCGCTGCCCGCGCTCACCAAGGGGCAGGTGGACCTCATCGCCGGGGCGAACTACGTGACGTTCCTGCAGGCGTACGACAAGGGGACGCTGGACCTGCGCATCGTCGCCGAGGGCGCCCGGGCCGCGTCGCACATGATGGACGTGCTGGTGCCCAAGGACTCGCCGATCAAGAGCGTCTCCGACCTCAAGGGCAAGAAGGTCGCCGTCAACATCCTCAACAACATCCAGTCGCTCACCCTCGACGCGATCCTCGACGCGCAGGGTGCGGGGCGGCCCGTGTACCGGCAGATCACCTTCCCGCAGATGGGCCCCGCCCTGCAGAAGGGGCAGGTGGACGCGGTGCACGCGGCCGAGCCGTTCGACAGCGCCCTGCAGAAGGACCTCGGCGCCCGGATCCTCCTGGACGGCGCGTCCCCGCCGGTGCGGCTGATCCCGATCAGCGGGTACGTCACCACGGGCCGCTTCGCCGCGAAGAACCCCGAGGCGGTGGCCGCGTTCCAGCGCGCCCTCGCCGCCGCCGCGGCGCTCGCGAACCGGACCCCCGACGCCGTACGCCGGGAACTCCCCACGTTCACCAAGGTGACCGCCGACCAGGCGAAGTCGATCCGTCTGCCGGCCTATCCGGAGAAGGCCGACGCGGCACAGCTGCGGCGGCTCGTCTCGCTGATGCGGGCACAGGGGCTGCTGACGAAGGACGTCGACCCCGGGTCGCTGTTGGTGAAGTGAGCGGCGGGATCGGGTGGCTCGGATGAGGCGACGGCGGGAGCTCGGGCTCGGCGCCCTCGGAGTGCTGCTCGCCTTCGGTGTCTGCGAAGCCGTGAGCCGGGCCGGACTCGTCCGCGAGAGCTATCTGCCGCCGGCGTCCCGGGTGGCCGCGCGAGCCGTCGGACTGGCGGGCGACCCCGCCTTCCTGAACGGTGTCGCGGCGACCCTGAGGGCCTGGGCGCTCGGGCTCGGCCTCGCCTGCGCGCTCGCCGTCCCGGCGGGACTGCTGCTCGGCAGCGTGCCCGTGGCCGACGCCGCGGTGCGGGCCGTGGTGGAGTTCCTGCGGCCGCTGCCGTCCGTGGCCCTGATCCCCCTGGTCTCGCTGCTGCTCGGCTCCGGCACCGAGACCAAGGTCGCGCTCATCACCTACGCCTCCGTGTGGCCCGTGCTCTTCAACACGGTGTACGGGCTCGGCGAGACGGACCCCCTCGCCAAGGACACGCTGCGCGCCTTCGGCTTCGGCCGGGTGTCGGTGCTGCTGCGCGTCGAACTCCCCGCCACCGCGCCCTTCATCGCGGCCGGGGTGCGCATCTCGGCGGCCGTCGCGCTCGTCCTGGCCGTCGCTACGGAGATCCTGTCGGGCTTCGGCGAAGGGCTCGGCATCTTCATCGCCCAGGCGGAATCGGCGACGGACGGGGCGCTCGACGTGCTGGCCGGGGTCATGTGGGCCGGAGTCCTCGGGCTGGTGATCAACGGGGTACTGGAGTGGGCGGAGCGGCGGCTGTTCCCCTGGACGCCGGAGCGGCGAGGAGCGCCGGCGTGACGCGGGGGCGTGCGCCGTCGACGCGCGCCGTCGCGGTGCGCGGTGCCGTCCTGCGCTGGACCGTGCTCGCGGTCGCCGTCGCCGGATGGGAGGCCGCGGCGCGCGCCCACGGCAGCGTCTACTTCCCGCCGCCCGGCCGGATCGCGGGCCACGCCTACGACCTGTGGTTCTCGGGACCGGCCCGGCATGTCTTCCTGACCCGGGAGGCCCTCGACACGATCCTCCCCAGCCTGGGGCGGATGGCCGCCGGGTTCGCGATCGCCGCCGTCGCCGGCATCGCGCTCGGTGTGCTCCTGGGACGCTCGCGCCAGGCGTACGCGCTGTGCAACCCGGTGCTGCAGTTCGCGCGCGCCGTGCCACCGCCCGCACTCGTCCCCGTCTTCGTGGTCGTCTTCGCCTTCGGCACCCCGATGCAGCTCGCCTCCATCGTGTTCAGCGCCGTCTGGCCCGTTCTCATCAACACGGCGCAGGGCACACGTGCCACCGACCCGCTGCGCCTGGAGGTCGCCGCCGTGCTGCGGCTGACGGCCGCCGAGCGGCTGTGGCTGCTCCTGCTGCCGTCCGCGCTGCCACGCATCCTCGCGGGCCTGCGCCTGAGCCTGTCGCTCTCGCTCATCCTCATGGTGTTCTCGGAACTGCTGCCCGGTACCGCCGACGGCATCGGATTCGCGCTCACCGACGCCCAGTCGCGCTCCGACCTGCTCACCGTGTGGGCGGCGCTGGTCCTGCTCGGCGTCCTCGGGAACCTGCTCAACACCGGCCTGCTGGGCGTGGAGAAGCGGCTGGTCGGACGGGGAAGGGAAAGCGCCGCATGACCGAGCGGACCGTTCTGCAATGCGCCCTGGACTTCTTCCGGGACACCGGAATGACCACGATCTTCGGCAATCCGGGCTCGACGGAGCTGCGCATGTTCCGCGACTGGCCCGACGACTTCACCTATGTGCTCGGACTCCAGGAGTCCGTCGCCGTCGCCATGGCCGCGGGACATGCGATAGGGACCCGCCGCGCCGCCCTCGTCAGTCTGCACTCGGCCGGCGGAGTCGGTCACGCCCTGGGCGCCGTCTTCAACGCCCACCGCGACCGCGTCCCGCTCGTCGTCGTCGCCGGGCAGCAGTCCCGTGCCCTGCTCCAGCTGCGCCCCTTCCTCGGCGCGGACGAACCGGCCCAGTTCCCGCGCCCCTACGTGAAGTTCAGCCGCCAGCCGGAACGTGCCGCCGATGTGCCGGCCGTGCTCGCCGAGGCGCACCGGATCGCGATGGCGCCGCCCCGCGGGCCCGTGTTCGTCTCCGTCCCCGAGGACGACTGGGACCGGCCGGCGCAGCCGGTCGCGCCGCGCGCCGTCCACAGCTCGTACACGGCCGACCCGCAGGCGTTGCGCACCCTCGCCGCACGCCTGGACGCCTGCGCCCGGCCCGCCCTGGTCGTCGGCCCGGGAGTCGACGACGAACACGCCCTGGACGAGGTGCGCGCCCTCGCCGAGCGGCTCGGCGCCGCCGTGTGGATCAGCCCGCTCTCGGGCCGCTCCGGGTTCCCCGAGTCGCACCCCCTCTTCCAGGGGTTCCTGCCGCCCGTCGCCGACCAGCTGGCGGCGCGCCTGGACCCGTACGACGTGGTGATCGCCCTGGGTGCGCCCCTGTTCACCTACCACGTGCACACCGAGAGCCCGCCGCTGAGTCCGGGCACCGAACTCTTCCACCTGGACTGCGACCCCGCCCAGGCGGCCTGGCTGCCCACCGGCACGAGCATCGTGACCACGCTCAAGCCGGCCCTGACCCGGCTGACCTCCCTGGTGGGCGAGTCCGGGCGCACGCCGCCCCCGCCCCGGACCCCGCGCCCGCGCGCCGCACCCGGTGTGCTCACCCCCGAGCTGCTCTTCGACCTCCTCCAGGAGCGGCTGCCGGGCGACCGCGTGCTCGTCGAGGAGACCCCCAGCCACCGCGACACGCTCCACGCGCGCGTGCGCGTCGACGCCGACGGCGGCTTCCTCACCACCGGCAGCGGCGCGCTCGGCTGGGGTCTGCCGCTCGCTGTGGGGCGGGCGCTCGCCGACCGGCGCCGGCTGGTGTGCGTGGTCGGCGACGGCTCGGCGCTCTACTCCGTGCAGGCCCTGTGGACCGCGGCCCGGCACCGCGCGCCGGTGACCTATGTGCTCGTCGACAACGGCGGCTACGGCGCCGTCCGGGCGCTGGGGCGCCGCATCGACATCGCGCCGGTCCCCGGCACCGACATCGACGGCATCGACTTCGCCGCGCTCGCCGCGTCGTTCGGCTGCCCGTCGGCGTACGTCGACGACCCCGGGGCCCTCGCCCCCGCCCTGGACCGGGCGCTGGCGGCGGGGGACGACGAGGGCCCGTTCCTGCTGCACGTCCGGGTGACGGGCGCGGACGGCGCGCTGTACGCCGGACACGACGCCCGCACCCCCTGGGCCGGGTGAGCGGACCTCATGCTCGAACTGGACGCGCTCGGCCAGCGCTACGGCGACCACGTCGTCCTGCGCGACATCGGCCTCACCGTCCCCGACGGCCAGCTCCTGTGCGTCGTGGGCCCGTCCGGCTGCGGGAAGTCCACGCTGCTGCGCACCATCGCCGGACTGCTGCCCGCGTACGAAGGGAAGATCGTCCTGGACGGGACTGCGGTGACCGGTGTGCCGGACCGGCTCGCGGTCGTCTTCCAGGACTACGGCCGCTCGCTCTTCCCCTGGCTGACGGTGCGCGAGAACGTGGCGCTGCCGCTGCGCCGCCGGGGACTCGGCCGGGCCGCGCGACGCGCGGAGGCCGACCGCATCCTGGAGCGGGTCGGCCTCCTCGACGCGGCCCGCCGGCACCCCTGGCAGCTCTCCGGCGGAATGCAGCAGCGGGTCGCCATCGCCCGCGCGCTGGTCTGCCGCCCCGCCCTGCTGCTGATGGACGAACCGTTCGGCTCCCTCGACGCCCAGACCCGCGAGGACCTGGAGGACCTGCTCCTGGAGGTCCACCGCACGGACGGCGCGACGATCGTGTTCGTGACGCACGACATCGACGAGAGCGTCTACCTGGGCGACCGTGTGGTGGCCCTGTCCCCGGGCCCGGCCGCGCGGGTCGCCCTGGACCTCCCGGTCCCGCTCCCCGGCGCACGGGACCAGATCGCCACCCGCGGCCTGCCGGAGTTCGTGGCGCTGCGGACGCGGGTGGGGCGGGCGGTGCGCGGCGGGGGCGTCCGCGACCGAACCGGCGGCTGAGCGCCCCCGGTTCACGCGATGGTGGGAGCATGTCCCGCCGCGCGGATGTACCGCACCGGCCACGGGTAGGGCCCGGCCATGACGCAGCCGTTCGACCTTCCCCGCTTCTACATGCCGTACCCGGCACGGCTGAACCCGCATGTCGACGAGGCGCGCGCCCACTCCGCGCACTGGGCGCGGGCCATGGGCATGCTGGAGGGCTCCGGCATCTGGGAGCGGTCCGACCTCGACGCGCACGACTACGGACTGCTCTGCGCGTACACCCACCCCGACTGCGACGGCCCGGCCCTCTCCCTCATCACCGACTGGTACGTGTGGGTGTTCTTCTTCGACGACCACTTCCTGGAGACCTTCAAACGCAGCCGGGACCGCGCGGGTGGCAGGGCCCACCTGGACCGGCTGCCGTCGTTCATGCCGCTGGACCTCGCGACGCCCGTTCCCGAGCCGGAGAACCCCGTCGAGGCGGGGCTCGCCGACCTGTGGGCCCGCACGGTGCCGTCGATGTCCCCGCACTGGCGGCGGCGGTTCGCGACCGCCACCGCGCACCTGCTCGACGAGTCACTGTGGGAGCTGTCCAACATCGACGAGGGGCGGATCGCCAACCCCGTCGAGTACATCGAGATGCGCCGCAAGGTGGGCGGCGCCCCCTGGTCGGCGGGGCTCGTGGAGTTCGCGACCGCCGAAGTGCCCGCCCGGGTGGCCGCGGCCCGGCCGCTGCGCGTGCTCATGGAGACGTTCGCCGACGCGGTCCATCTGCGCAACGACCTCTTCTCCTACCAGCGCGAGGTCGAGCAGGAGGGCGAACTCAGCAACGGCGTCCTCGTCCTGGAGACCTTCTTCGGCTGCGGAACGCAGCAGGCCGCCGACACCGTCAACGACATCCTCACCTCGCGGCTGCACCAGTTCGAGCACACGGCGCTCACCGAGGTGCCCGCGCTGGCCGTGGCGAAGGGGCTCACGCCGGACGAGGTGGCGGCCGTCGCCGCGTACACGAAGGGGCTGCAGGACTGGCAGTCGGGCGGCCACGCCTGGCACACCAGGTCCAGCCGCTACATGAACGGACGAGCCCGCTCCGCGGAGCGGCCCCTCGGCCCCACCGGCATCGGCACGTCGGCCGCCGATGTGCGCGGGCTGCTCGCCGACGCCGGGGCCGAGAGGCTGCGCGCGTACACCCATGTCCCCTTCCGGCAGGTCGGACCCTCGCTCATCCCCGACATCCACATGCCCTACGAGGTGGAACTGAGCCCTCACCTGGACGGCGCCCGCAGCCGCCTCGTGCCCTGGGCGCGGCGCACGGGCATGCTCCAGGAGGGCGTCTGGGACGAGGACAGGCTCGCGGCGTTCGACCTGCCGCTGTGCGCCGCGGGCCTGGACCCGGACGCGACACCCGAGGCACTGGACCTCAGCTCACGGTGGCTGGCCTGGGGCACGTACGGCGACGACTACTACCCGCTGGTCTTCGGCCACCGCCGCGACCTCGCGGCGGCCGCGCTGTGCACCGAGCGCCTGTCGTCGTGCATGCCCGTCGACGGCACGGAACCCCCCGTACCGGTCAACGCGATGGAGCGCGGACTGATCGACCTGTGGGCGCACACCACGGCCGCGATGACTCCCGAGCGGCGGCGCGAACTGCGGGCCGCCGTGGACACGATGACCGAGGGCTGGCTGTGGGAGCTGTCCAACCAGTTCCAGAACCGCATCCCGGATCCCGTCGACTATCTGGAGATGCGGCGCGCCACCTTCGGCGCCGACCTCACCAAGAACCTGTGCCGCGCCGGCCACGGGCCCGCGGTCCCTCCCGAGGTGTACCGCAGCAGCACGGTCCGGGCGCTGGAGAACGCGGCCGTCGACCACGCGATGCTGGTCAACGACGTCTTCTCGTACCAGAAGGAGATCCAGTACGAGGGCGAGATCCACAACGCCCTGCTCGTCGTGCAGAACTTCTTCGGCTGCGACTACCCGACGGCCCTGCGCATCGTCAACGACCTGATGACCGGCCGCATGAGGCAGTTCCAGCATGTTGCCGCCCACGAACTGCCCGTTCTGTACGAGGACTTGCGGCTGGGCGAGGAGGCCCGCGCCGTCCTGGACGGTTATGTCGCGGACCTGCGGCACTACATGTCCGGCATCCTGAACTGGCACCGCGGCTGCCACCGTTACGGTGCCGCCGACCTGGCCCGCCGCGTCCACGGCTTCGTACCGGACCTGGCACCGGCCGTCGGCCGGCGGGCGGCTGCGGTGGCACGCTGAATGCGCGGAGGGCCGCCGCGGAGGCTCCGCGACGAACTCCGCGGCGGCCCGGAGTCCAGGCGGGCGCTCTGCACGCGATCAGCCGGTCCGGGCCTCCTCGCGGACGGCCGCCCGCTCCACCGCGGCTCGCGCCAGCGCCCGCACGACCGGATGCGGGCGGGACCCGTCGCCGGCCAGTTCCGGCTGGAAGAGGGTGGCCAGGAAGAAGGGATGCCCGGGGAGTTCGGCGATGCGGACGTCGCCGTCCTCGTCGTGGCCGCTGAACCGCAGCCCGTGCGCGCGCAGCGTGTCGAGGTGCCGGGAGGGCCCGTACGCGCAGAAGTACCGTTCGACGGTCCGGGCGGAGCCGATCACCGTGTGGGCCAGCGAATCCGGCTCGATCGTGACCGCCGCCTCGTGGCCCACCAGGGAGCAGGCGAGCGGCTCGATGAGGAGGTCGTCGGCGCCGGGGTCGTTCTCGGCGTGCGCCACCTTGGTCAGACCGCAGACGGTGCGCGCGTACTCGAGCAGCGCGTGCTGGAACCCGCCGCACGTGCCGAGGAAGGGAACGCCCTCCTCCCGCGCGGTGCGGATCGCGGCGACCACGCCCGCCTCGCTGCGGTAGGGGCTGCCCGGCACCGCCCACACCGCGTCGAAGCCGTGCAGCGCGCCCGCGTCCCCGGCTTCCTCGGAGGGGATCCAGTAGGCGTCGAGGACGAGCCGGTCGCGTTCGGCGAGCGCCTCCAGCAGCAGCGGGATGCGGGTGTGCGAGACGACGGCGGGGGAGCGGTCGCCGACCAGGGCGAGACGGGCGGTGTGCGTGATGTCGGCTGTCATGCCGACCATGCTGGGCGCGCGATGCGGTTCACGTCCAACGATGATTCCTGGAGGGCCGATAAGCGGTGCTGATGGGGTGCGGGATGCTGGGCGGCATGGACCCTCACCTCCTGCGCACGTACGTCACCGTGGCCCGGCTCGCCTCCTTCTCGGAGGCGGCGCGTGAGCTGGGCTACACCCAGTCCGCGGTGTCGCAGCACATCGCCGCGCTCGAACAGGACCTCGGCGCGCCCCTGCTGACCCGGCGTCCGGTGGCGCCCACCGCGGCGGGCGAACGGCTCCTGGAACACGCCGGGCCGCTGCTGCTGCGGCTGGAGGCGGCGAGGGCCGATGTCGTCCGGATGGCGGCCGCGCCCGCGTTCGGCGTGACGCTCGCCGCGACGCCGACCGCGCTCGGACCGCACGTCCTGACCGCGCTGCCCGCCGCCGGTGTCACGCTGCGCGTGCTCACCCGGGGGGGGGAGAGATCCCCGCCGCGGTCGCCACGGGCACCGCCGACCTCGGCCTCGTCGACGGGCTGGCCGCGCCCAGCGACCCGCTGCGGCTGCCCGACGTGGCACCGCTGACGACCGAGGGCGTGAGCGAGGAGCCCGTGTGCCTGGTCCTGCCCCGCACCCATCCCCTCGCCGGGCGCGCCGGGCTCCGGCTCGACGACCTGGCCGACGCCCGCTGGCTCGACGCCCCGGACGCGGGCCTGCCGCTCGCGCAGCTCCGCACGGCGATCGGCGGCGCCGGCCTCCGCCGGGCCCTGCGCTACGAGGGCACCGATCTGCACGCGCTCACCGCGCTGGCGGCCGCCGGCCACGGGCTGACGGTGCTGCCGCGCCGGGCGGCCACCGGCGTCCCGGGCGCGGTCGCCGTTCCGCTCACGGCACCGCGTGTGGTCCACCGCACGGAACTGGTGCGCGGCGGCGACCTGCGCGGAGCGGCGGCGGCCCTGGCCGAGCGGCTGCTCCGCGGTCCCCGCGGGTCCTCGCTTCCTCCCCGGGCGTGAAACCGGCCGGGCCGCACACCCGGCGGGTCCGGTGCCTCAGCCCAGATCGACGGCATCCGGCGATGAGGCGGTTCCGCGTGCCGCGCTGCAGGCGGCGACCTCACGGGCCAGGGCCAGCAGTTCCTCCCGGTCCGCCAGCTTCAGTTTGTGGCGGATGTTGTGCACATGGTTCCGCACGGTTCCCGCGGAGATGTAGAGCCCGTCAGCCACCGCGGAGTACGTGTGGTCCTGACCGAGCATGAGCAGGATCTGCTGCTCCCGTTGGGTCAGTGACGCCGCGTTGTTCGTGGTGTCGAGCTTGAGCGACAGACACGCCGCGAGGTTGGTGATGCGTTCGTTGCCCGTGCTCGCGGGTGTCACGCCGGCCGGCTCCTGATCGTCCGCGGCGGAGGCCGGATTCTCGCCGGCGCCGCGCTTCCCGATCTCAAGCGCCAGTATGAGCACCAGCGTTGCCACGAGCGCCCAGGCGAGGAGCAGGGGAAGGCGGACCAGCGCTTCTCCGTTCACCATCCTGTTCGCGGCGATACGGAGCACGATCAGGCTGACGAAGACTCCCGCCCCGCCGATCGCGCCCGGCACGCCACGGCGTGCCGTCATCCGGAAGACGAGGAGCGGCAGCGCGGCGACGGGCGTGGCTTCCGGGTCGGGGAGGAAGACCACGAACACCGTCAGGGCGAGAACGATGTCGAACCAGTGGGAGCCCGTGGCGAGCTTGACGAGTTCGTCCCGGGACAGACGGCTCTGGAGGGCCAGGGTCATCAGCAGCGACCAACCGATCCCGGTGACCGCGGCGGTGACGGCCACCCAGGCCGCCAAAGGCTCGAAGGCTATGGTCATGGCCACGAGCAGGACGCCCACGGCCAGACGCAGCACGCAGGCCACGCGCTCGGTTCTCAGAAAATTCCGGCAGGTGTTGCGCTGAGCGCCGACCATCTCTTCCTCCCAGCACCTCCGGATCCCGACGTGGACGCAGTATCCAGAGAAAACCGACGTGTGTATAGGCGCGTGTCCATGGATTTTGGACGTAAGCACA
This sequence comes from Streptomyces sp. PSU-S4-23, assembly GCF_055632315.1. Lineage (NCBI taxonomy): Bacteria > Bacillati > Actinomycetota > Actinomycetes > Kitasatosporales > Streptomycetaceae > Streptomyces > Streptomyces sp. PSU-S4-23. Next base: position 6,857,772 of record NZ_JBVMUU010000002.1, read on the forward strand.
AGGTCTCCTCGAGTGGTCGCCGCCACATGAGGAGCCGCCATGAACCACGCCAACAGTGAGAAGCGGGCTGAACTTGCCCCGTCCGCGCCGAGTCGCAGAGCCCTGCTCAGAGGCGTCGGCGCGGGGGGGCTGGCACTGGGCCTGACCCCCCTTGTCGGGTCGAGCGCGTCCGCGAACTCGGCGCAGACCCTCCGGCAGAGCCAGGCCGTCGCCTGCGGCAGGGCGACCTTGCTGACCGTTCTCCAGACGGCGGACCTGCACGGTCAGCTCGACACCCACGACGAGTTCTTCTGGGAGAACGGCAAGCCCGTGTTTCGCCGTACCGGAGGAGTTGCCCGGATCCAGACACTGGTCAAGCAGGTCCGCGCGCAGAACCCGCGGGGTACGATCCTGGTCGACGGCGGGGACTGCTTCCAGGGCAGTGGCTGGGCGGCGCTCAGCCGCGGTGAGGCGATGGTGCCCCCCATGCGGCACCTGAACTACGACGTCATGATCCCGGGCAACTGGGAGGTCGTCTACGGCAAGAGCCAGCTGCTGAAGGTCATGGGCGAGTACGAGGCACCCGTGGTGTGCTCCAACATGTTCGATGACGACAACGGCCAACCGGGGGACTACCTGTTCAAGCCGGTGCACGTCCGGAACTTCGCCGGCGTACGGGTCGGGTTCCTTTCGTTCAACGACCCCATGGTGCCGACCCGTCAGAGCCCGGAGTACAGCGTCGGCATCAAGTTCACCTTCCCCGAGTACAACGCCGCCAAGTGGATCAAGTACCTGCGTGAGGACCAGCAGTGCGACCTGGTCTTCGCGGTCACCCACATGGGCATTGCCCAGCAGGTCGACCTGGCCAGCCGGGACTACATGCAGGGCGTGGACTACATCCTCGGCAACGACACCCACGAGCGGATCCGTGAGCCGATCAAGGGGACGTACGCGTCCGTGACCGAGCCCGGGGCCTTCGGCTCGTTCGTCGGGCGGCTGGACCTGGTCGTGGAGAAGGGCCGGATCAAGGACGCGGCGTACGACCTGATGGAGGTCGCGGAGTCGCGGTATGCCGAGGACCGTGCCATGCGCAGGATCGTGCGCCGGGTGCAGGCGCCCTACAAGAAGGAGCTCTCCCAGGTCCTGGGCAGCACCGCGACCCCGATCATGCGCTACTACCCGATCGAGACCCCCATGGACAACCTGATCACCGACGCTCTCTTCGAGACGACGTCGGAGGAGTTGGCCAAGCAGGGCAGGACCCTCGACGTGGCGCTGTCCAACGGGTTCCGGTTCTGCCCGCCCCTGGTGCCGAAGAACGGCGGGACGGCCCAGATCACCCGCGAGTACCTGTGGAGCATGCTCCCGGTGAACGCCGGGGCCCGGATCGCCAGCGTGCCGGGCGGCCTCCTGAAGGCATGGATGGAGAAGGAACTCAACAACGTCTTCTCCAACAACCCCTTGGAGCGCTTCGGCGGCTGGGTCGTGCGGATGAGCGGCATGAAGGTCAACTTCACGGCCGGCAAGCCGATGGGGCAGCGGGTCAACAGCATCGAGATCGGCGGGCAGCCGCTCGACGTCAACCGGACCTACACCTTCGCCGCCTGTGAGCGCGGAGGGGACCCGGCGGACGTACTGTGCCGGATCAAGGGCGTGTCGAACCGGCAGGACCTCTCCTTCACCCTCCACGACGCGGTGGAGCGCTACCTGCACCGGCACTCGCCCGTGGCGCCGAAGCAGGAGGGCCGGGTCACCGCCACCGACCTGCCGTCCACCACGCTCGGCCAGCTGCCCGGGACCGACTACCAGTTCCACTGAGTCCACACGGTCTGTTCGTCGCCGTCGGCCTTCCGCCGTGCCGTGCCGGTTCGCGGGCCCGCCGAGCCATCGGCGGGCCCCGCAGAAGAGCGTCCAAGAGGGCGTCCAGGCGGGCGTCCAGGCGGCGTCCAGAAGCGTCCAGGCGGGCGTCCAGATCTCCAAACGCCCCTGTCTATGGAGGCCGGCCACGGCTTCGTGGTCTGCTCTGCCGAGCACGCCGCCGGACTCCGGGCGGCGCAGATTCCTGCAAGGAGAGAACGCTATGACCGGCCTCGTGGGCACACCGAGCAACGCCACGCATCGTCCGGGCGGAGTCCGCTGTGCGCGCACCGGCCCATGCGGTTCCTCCACGGTACGGGGAGCCCGGCGGTGATCAGCCGGCTGGGCCCGCTGCTGCTCGCCTCGGGCGTCGGGCTCGCGCTCACCGCGACCCTCCTGTGGGCGTTCGCGGCCCGCGCGTCCCGGCTGACCGTCACGGCCCGCAAGCTGACCTGGGGCGCGCTCGGTTCGGCCGCGGCGACGCTGCTGGCCATGGAGTGGGCGCTGGTCACGAACGACTTCAGCGTCCGCTACGTGGCCGAGCACAGCGCCCGCGAGGTACCGCTCTACTACCGGATGACCGGCCTGTGGAGCGCGCTGGAGGGCTCCCTCCTGCTGTGGCTGCTGATCCTCGCCGGGCTCGCCGCGATCATGTCGCACGTCGTGCCGCGCCGCGCCGCCGAGCTGCACCCCTGGGCCATGGCCGTCATGACGTCGGTCCTGACGTTCTTCTTCGGCGTGGCGCTGCTGACCGGAAGGGCCTTCGCCAGGGTGTCCCCGGTGCCCGCCGACGGGCCCGGTCCCAATCCGCTGCTGCAGGACCACCCGTTGATGGGTGTGCATCCGCCGTTGCTGTACCTCGGCTACGTCGGTTTCACCGTGCCCTTCGCATACGCCGTGTCCGCGCTCGTGACCGGGCGCCTCGACCGTGACTGGCTCGTGGTGAGCCGCCGGTGGCTGCTGGTGGCGTGGGCGGCGCTCACCGTCGGCATCACGATGGGGGCCTGGTGGTCGTACGAGGTGCTCGGCTGGGGCGGCTACTGGGCCTGGGACCCGGTGGAGAACGCCTCGATCCTTCCGTGGTTCACCGCCACCGCGCTGCTGCACTCGGTGATGGTCCAGGAGCGGCGCTCCATCCTGCGCATCTGGAACATCGTCCTCGCGGCCTCGACCTTCCTGCTCGTCCTCATCGGCACGTTCATCACCCGCAGCGGGGTGCTGGCGAGCGTGCACGCGTTCACCCAGTCGGCGCTCGGCCCGGTCCTGCTCGGCTACATCGCCGTGGTGGCGCTCGGCGTGGTCGTCCTGCTGGTGTGGCGCGGGGACCGGCTCGGCCCGGTCAGCAGGATCGAGTCCACGGTCAGCCGCGAGTCGGTGTTCCTGGTCAACAACGTGCTGTTCGTGGCGCTCGCCGTCACGGTGCTGCTCGGTACGACCTTCCCGCTGCTCGTGGAGGCCCTCAACGGCGACCGGGTGAGCGTGGGCGCGCCGTACTTCAACCGCATGGTCGTGCCGCTGGTCCTTGCCGTGGTCCTGCTCATGGGCGTGGGCCCGGTCCTGCCCTGGGAGGGGCGCGAGGCGTCCGCGGCCCTGCGGCGGCTCCGGTTGCCCGCGCTGACCGGCCTGGGCACGGTCGCGGTCCTGGGCGGGGCGGGGCTGCCGCGTCCCGGCACGATCGTGGCCTTCGGGCTTGCCGCCTTCTCCGTCGCCGCCACCGCCGGTACGGCGCTCCACGACGTGCGCAAGGTACGGGCCGCGGGCGAGGGGACCTGGTTCTCGGCCGCCGCGCGTGCCGTGCGGGGCAACCGGCGCCGCTACGGCGGGCTGATCGCGCACGTGGGCATCGTCCTCGCGGCGGTGGCCGTGGCGGGCTCGTCCTCGTACGCGTCGACCGCCGAGCGGACGCTGCGCCCCGGCGAGAGCATCACCGTGGCCGGGCACACCGCGACCCTGGTCCGGGTCGAGCGGCAGCGGACGCCGCGTTTCATGCAGGTCCGCGTGCTGACCGAGCTGTCCGACTCGGACCGCCGCCTCGGCGTGTACACGCCGGCGCTGCGGTTCTACCCCTCGATGAACGAGGCGATCGGGCGGCCGTCGGTGCGCACCGGGCTCACCTCGGACGCCTACCTGACGGTCTCGTCGGCGGCGCCCGACGGCTCGACCGCGACGGTGCGGCTCACCGTCACCCCGCTGGTGGTGTGGCTGTGGGTGGCCGGTGTGCTGGTGGCATGCGGCGCGCTGTTCGCCGCGCTGCCGCGCCGCCTGAGGAAACGGTCCACCGCCGCGGCCGGGGAATCCCCGGCCGGCGTCGAGAGCACCGCTGCGGACTCCGGGGACTCCGCGGACTCCGCGCCCGGTGCCGCGGCGGTCCCGGAGGACGGCGCCTCCGCGGAACTGTCCGGGGCGGAGCGGTGATGGCGGCTCCCCCCGAAACCGTGGAACGGGCGGCGGCCCCCGCCCCCGGCCGGCGTCCGCGCGTGTGGCGCTGGGGCGTTCTGGCACTTGCGGTCGTCGTCGTCGCCACCGTCGTGACGGTGCTCGGCACCGGCATCGGCCGCGATCCGTCCATCGTGTCGTCGCGACTGGTCGGCCACAGTGCGCCGCCGCTGGCCGGGCCCACGATCGACGGGGGACGCTTCGACCTCGCCGGGCAGCGGGGAAGCGTGGTCCTCGTCAACGTGTGGGCCTCCTGGTGCGGACCGTGCCGGGAGGAGCATCCGCTGCTGGTCGAGGCCTCGCGCGACCTGGCCCCGCGCGGGCTGGTCGTCGTCGGTGTCAACACCAAGGACGACGCGGCCGACGCGCGCGCGTTCCTGCGCGAGATGGGTGGCGCGCCGTATCCGAGCGTCGACGACGGGGACGGCAGGCACGCGGTGGAGTGGGCGACCTTCGGCGTCCCCGAGACCTTCGTCGTCGACCGCGCCGGCGTTGTCCGCGCCCACGTCGCCGGGGAGGTGAGCACCCAATGGATCGACCAGAACGTCGTGCCACTGCTGGCAGGCTGACCCGGTTCTCCGGGCGAATCCCCGGCGGTGCGGGGGTTCGCCCCCGGGGACCGCGAGGGGTGACGCTGGCGGCGGTGCTGATCCTGCTGGCGCTGGCGGGCTTCGGGCTCGTCCGGTCCGCCGACTCGGCCGGGCCGACATCGCGCGCGCAGGTGGCGCACGAGGTGGCCGCCTCGCTTCGCTGCCCGACGTGCCAGGGGCTGTCGGTGGCCGAGTCGAACTCACCACTGGCGCAGAGCATGCGGAAGATCATCGACCGGCAGGTGGCCCAGCACCGCAGTCCCGGGCAGATCCGTGGCTACTTCGTCCAGCGCTACGGCGACTGGATCCTGCTGGCACCGCCGGCCGGCCACCTGGGGTGGGTGGTGTGGGCGGCGCCCGCCGTGGCGGTCGCCGTGGGACTCGTCGTCGCGAGCCGGCTCCTGGGCCGCCGGCGGCTGCCCCGGGCGGTGCGCTGGGTCTCGGCGGTCGCGCTGTTCGCCGCCGCGTCGGGTGTGCTGGTGTGGAGCAACCTCGGTGAGCGCGGTGCGGGCGGCCTGCCCACGGGGAACGTACCGGTCGCGGCCGGCTCCGGCACCACGGGGCGCTCCGCGGCGCCGACCGGTGCCGCACCGGGCTCGCCGGCCCCGACGGACGCCGCGGCGGACCTGCGGGCCATGGAGGCGGCGGTCGCGCGGCAGCCCGACAACGCCTCGGCCCGCCTGGCGCTGGCGTCGGCGGCTCTGCGCGTCGGCCGGCTCCAGGTCGTGCGCGCCCAGGCCGAGGCCGTGCTGAGGGGGGATCCGGACAACGTCGACGCGCTGCTGCTGCGCGGGCTGTCCCCCCTCTCGCGGACCGATCCGGAGGCCCTCGCGGCCATGCGGAAGTTCCTGCGGCTCGCACCGCCGGACCACCCCGGGGTCCCGGTGGCCCGCGCCGTCACGGAGGGGGCGTCGTGAGCCGCTCCGTCATCAGCCGGCGTGCCGCGGTGCCGCTCGCCGCCGTCGTCGCGGCGCTGGTCGCGGGCGGGTGCTCGGCGGATCCCGCCCCGGCCCCTCCGCCCAGCGGTCCGCCCACGGCGGACATGCGTGTCGGCCTCGTGGAATGGGGGTTCACGATGTCGGCGTCGGCCCTCCGCGCCGGTCCGGTGCGGCTGACGGTCACCAACGCCGGTTCGACGGCCCACGACCTCGAGGTTCTCGACGGTCACACCGTGCTGGGGAAGACCGCCTCGCTTTCCCCCGGTGCCGGGCAGACGCTCGAGATCGATCTGTCGGGGCACTCCGAAGTCACCTTCCTCTGCACACTGCCGGGCCACCGGGCTCAGGGCATGGTGCGCGAGGTCAGGGTCATGCCACCCCCCGCCGTGTCGAGCACGCAAGGAGCCACGAACACATGACGGAACAGCTGAACACGCCGTCGGGGGACGCCGGTCAGGACACGAGGAGGCCGGCCGCCTTCTTCGAGCCGGAGCGGTATTCGTGGCCGCCCGACCCGGTGATGGTCTGGCTCTTCGTGATCTGCGTGTTCGCCTTCGGCGGGCCCCTGACATGGCTGGCGGTGCGACGATGACCGTGATCGACACACGCTCGGGCGGCGCCGGCCGGCCGGCGCACGAGCCGGTCGCCGGGACCGACCTGCCGCCGAGACCGGAGCCGGGCGTGCGGGTGGAGCGCGGTCTCATCCGCGCGCACGCCATCGCCGGGCTGGTCGGCGTGCTGGGCGCCGCGGTCTTCGGCATCCTCGTCGCCGCCAAGTTCAACAACCCCGACTTCCTGGGCAGGTCGCCGGTCACCACCTGGGGGCGGCTGCGCTACGCGCACGTCCAGGGGATCCTGTACGCCTGGCTGATCAACGGCTTCATCGCCTTCGCCTACTACGCGGTCCCGACGACGTCGGGCCGCCGGGTGCTGAGCCGGACGCTGGGCTGGTGGCTGTTCTGGGTGTGGAACATCGCAGTCGTCCTGCTCGGCTGGATCTTCGTACTGATCGGGTACAGCCAGTCGGTCGAGTGGGGCGAGTTCCCGGTCGCCGTCGACGTCGTCACCGTGTTCGCCTTCCTCGGGTTCGGCGCCCAGTTCGTCGCGCCGTACCTGCGCCGCCGGGACGCGCGCCTGTACGTCTCCAGCTGGTATCTGCTGCTGGCCTTCACGTTCAGCCCGGTGGTCTTCGTCATCGGCCAGTTCGTGCCCGAGTACTTCGCCCCCGGCGCCCTCGGCGCCGTGCTGTCGGGGCTGTGGATCCACGACGCGGTCGGCCTGCTCGTCACGCCGCTGGCGCTGGCGATCGCCTACTACGTGATCCCGGTGACGACCAACCGTCCCGTCTACAGCCACTTCATGTCGCTGGTCGGGTTCTGGGGCCTGGTGTTCTTCTATCCCCTCAACGGGATCCACCACTACGTCTTCTCGCCGATCCCCATGGAGGCGCAGAAGGTCGCCATCATGGCGTCGGTGTTCATGGGCCTGGCCGTCCTCGTGGTGGTCACGAACCTGCTGCTCAGCCTGCGCGGCTGCGGCCGGCTCACGGTGTCGAGCCTGCCGCTGCGCTTCATCTGGACCGGGATCGTCTTCTACCTCCTGGTCTCGATGCAGGGGGCGTTCCAGGCCGCGATGCCGGTCCAGGAGCAGATCCACTTCAGCGACTGGGTGATCGGGCACGCGCACCTGGCCATGGCCGGGTTCGCGACCTTCGTGATCATCGGCGGTCTGCTGCACCTGTGGCCGCGGGTGGCCGGCCGGCCCGTGCACGCCCGCTACGCGAACCTCGCCTACTGGACCGGCACCATCGCCCTGGTCACCCTTGTCGCGGATCTGACGGCGGCCGGCCTGCTGCAGGCGGGCTCCTGGATGAACGGCGCGCCGTGGATCGAGAGCGTCGTCGTGTCCAAGGTGCCCTGGCTGCTGCGCACGGTCAGCGGCACGTTCCTGGCCGCGGCGTTCGTGCTGCTCCTGATGGCCGTCCTCACCAAGCCGGCGCCGGGCGACGCCGAAACGAACGTATCGATGTCCGGTGAGTCGGAGCACGAGCCGGTGGAAGTGGAGGCAGGCCGATGAGCGACCCGGAAGAGCCGGACAAGCCCGGGACACCGGATGAGCCACGGCGTTCGGACGCTTCGCAGGGGGACGGGCCGGGGCACGAGGGGCCGCGCTGGATGCGCTTCCTCGAACGCGGCACCACGGTCATGCTGCTGGGCGGGCTGGGGTCGCTCGTGCTGTCCTTCCTCACGCTCGGCGTCCTGCCGCTGGGCGAGCTGAGCGACGAGGTCAAGAAGGACACGCCGGCCTCCTACCGGCCGATGAACCAGCTCGAACAGACCGGATTCACCGTCTACAAACGGGAGGGCTGCGCCTACTGCCACTCCAACTTCGTCCGCAGCACCACCTCGGACGTCCGGCGGTTCGGCGCACCGGCCGAGGCGTGGGAGTACCAGGACCAGTACCCGCAGCAGTGGGGGACCCGGCGGATCGGCCCGGACCTCTCCCGCGAGTCCGGCGTGCGGACGGACGCATGGCAGTACGCGCACCTGTACGACCCGCGCAGCACGGTGCCGCAGTCCGTGATGCCGCCGTACCCGTGGCTCTTCCAGAAGAAGGCCGACGGCGAGCTCGTTCCCACGCAGGAGGCACGCGGCCTGGTCGCCTACCTCAACTTCCTCGGACGGGCGATGCGGGAGTCGGGACCGCAGACGAAAACGGGCAGCGACGCCGTCAACGGCGTCATGAGCCATGAGGGGCACTGAGAACAGATGTCGAATTTCCTGATGGACCTCCTGCTGGTGCTTGGTATCGCCCTCGTAGGAATGTTCCTGACCGCCGGCCTGGCCAGCCCGCGTTTCCGCGCCGCCCTGCAACGGCCCGCCGAGGACATGCTCCAGCGCGACCGCAGGCAGTGGGGCGAACACCCGGGAAGGGAGAATGGTGCGCGGTGATGGGCAGATTCCTCCGGTTGACGCTGGTGCCGGGGACGGCCGTGCTGGCCACTGCCGCCGCCTGGACCACTTTCCACGCCTTGACCGACCGTGAAGCAGCGCCGGTGCACGTCCACACCATGTCCATGGGCGTGCAGCGCAACGAGCAGAAACTGGTGGCCCCGCAGCCGGCGGCGTACAAGGGCCTGATCTCGCGCGGTGCCCAGGTGTACGCGGCCAACTGCTTCTCCTGCCACGGTGGCGTCGGCAACGGCCGCGGCCCGCTGGCGGCGAACCTGTCCACGCCGGCCCGTGACTTCACCGACGCCGACTGGATGTCCTCGCAGTCCGACGGCGTGTTCTTCACGTCCGTGCAGCGCGGTGTCCCCGGCACGCCGATGCCGGCGTTCACCGGCCGGCTGTCCAACGCCGACATCTGGGCCGTCGTCGCCTACATCCGGGGGTTCTCCCCGACCGTACGGCTGGACAGCGCCCCCGGCGGCGCGCCCGGCGACTCGGGGAACAGCAGCCTGGGCAAGCAGCTGTACGAGGAGCAGTGCGCGGGATGCCACGGCCAGTCCGGCGACGGGAAGGGGGCGGCCGCGTCGTCGATGCGGACGAAACCGCGCAACCTGTCCGACCAGGACTGGCAGGCGGGCCGCAGCGACGGGCAACTCGCCCACACGATCCAGCAGGGCCTGCCGGGGACGGCCATGCCCGCGTTCGGCGGTGACCTGACCGCCGACCAGATCGACGCCGTCGTCGGCTATCTGCGCCGGCTCGCCGACGGAGTCGAGCGGCCCAACCCCGTCTCCGGATGGGCCCAGGAGAACTACCTTGCCTACTGCGCCTCCTGCCACGGCGTGAACGGCGACGGCAAGGGGGTCGCCGCGGGCCGCCTGGACCCGGCGCCGCGGGTGTTCCGCAATCCGGCCTGGATGGCCGGCCAGACCGACCAGGCGCTGGCGAACGCCATCAAGAACGGCCGACCGGGAACCGCGATGCCCTCCTTCGGCGCGGTCCTGACCGACCAGGAGATCGCCGTACTCGCCGACTATCTGCGCGCTTTCGCCGGTTCCGCGGCGATTCCCGGAGCCGACTCCGCCTACCGATACGACCCCCAGAGCAATCAACGACTCGACGGCCGCGCCGAGGTGAAGCAATGAGTTCAGTCAACAGACGCCGTCTCCTCATCGGAGGAATCGCCGTGCCGGCCGCAGCGCTGATGGCCGGCGGCGGGTACCGCCTCTTCGGCGGCGCGGACACGGCCTCCGCGGCCGACAGCGTGCTGCGCGCCGGGGACCTCAAGATGCCACCGGGCACGCCCTTCCGGCTCGTGGCGCTGCCCGGCAAGGCGCCCATGGGGCAGACCTACGACCGGCCGCCGAACTACGAGACGCCGGCCGAGCGCCTGATCGGGCGGGAGAACTACCCCTACACCGACAACGACTACTACTACGTGCGTTATCGGGAGGCCACCGTCCTCCAGCTCAATCCGGACAACTACCGGCTGACGATCGGCGGCGCGTCCGCGGCCAACGAGATCACGCTGTCGCTCGACGACCTGCAGGCCCGCGCCACCACCACGGTCGGCGCGGTGGGCATGTGCTCCGGCGAGGGCCGCGGCCTGCACCACCCGATGATCCCGGGGATGCCGTGGACCAAGGGCGACCTGTCGTGCGCCGAGTGGACCGGGGTGCGGATCTCGGACCTGCTGAAGGAGGTCGGTCTCAAGGACGACGCCAAGTACGCCTCGTTCGGCGCCGGCCGAGAGCTCAGCCTGACCAAGCCGGAGTACTGGCGCACGTATCCGCTCGCGAGCGTGCAAGAGAACCCCGACGCGATCCTCGCCGTCAAGATGAACGGGGAGGACATACCGCTCTGGAACGGCTACCCGGTCCGCCTCGTCGTGCCGGGCACATGGGCGCCGACCTGGACCAAGCAGCTCGTCAGCCTCGAGATCGCGCCGACGCCGCACCCGATGGAGTGGTCCGGGCGTCCCATCACGCCCAACAAGCTGAGCGTGTTCTCGATGATCTCCACGCCCACCGACGGCACGCGGATCCCGTTCGGCCGGAAGGTCGAGATCACCGGCGTCGCGTTCGACGACGGCTCCGGCATCACCAAGGTGGAGATCAGCCAGGACGACGGGCGTACCTGGCAGCCGGTCACCCTGGACAGGTCGTACGGCAAGTACACCTGGCGGGTGTGGCGGGCGCAGATCGGGTTCTCCGGCCGCGGCGAACAGCGGGTCCTGAGCCGGGCGACGAGCGCCGACGGCAAGGTGCAGCCGCTGGAGCCGGACCCGGCGAAGCTGGCGAACGGCGGCCGCAAGGAAACCGCCTCCCGTACCTTCGCGGCTGTCTACGAGGTGGTCTGAGCCATGGCGAAACGTGGACTGTGGATGATTCCGGCGGTCGTGCTGCTCGGCTCCGCCGGCGCCCTCGGGGTGTACGCGGTGACACGGCCGGACGCCCTGCCCGCCGTCGAGGCGGGGCAGGCCGGCCTGGGCCAGTACCCGCAGGCGGACTTCACCCTGGCCGAGGGCAGCGGGAAGGGACTCGTCGAGGCCTACTGCACGGCGTGCCACTCGCTGGCGCCGATCGTGACCCACGGCGGGTTCACCGCGAAGCAGTGGGCCAAGGAGGTGGACAAGATGCGCACCAACTACGGCGCCCCCATCGACGACGCGACGGCCGCCCAGATCACGGCCTACCTGCAGACGCACTACACCGTCCCGCCGCCGCTGCCGTTGAAGGGCACGGCGGGCGACGTCTACGGCAAGCCGGGCAGCTGATCGATGACCGCCGCACCGTCCTCCGGGTCCGGCCCGCCCGCCGGGCTCGTCCTGCAGCTGACCACCGTCCGCCGGCACTACGGCGAGGTCGCCGCGCTCGCGCCGACCAGCCTGGCGCTGGCGCGCGGTACGGCCACCGTGGTGACCGGCCCCAACGGCTCGGGCAAGACCACGCTGCTGCGGCTCGCCGCCGGCCTGCTGCGGCCGGCGGCGGGCGTCCGCCTCGTGTCCGGACCCTCCCTCTATCTGGCGGGAGGAAGCGGCGCGCGCGCGGCGCAGCGCGCGGAGGAGGCCGTCGCCGACGTGCTGGGCCTGGCCGGCGAGCCGAGGGCGGCGGCCCGGGTCCGCGCCCGCGAGGCGCTGGCCGTCGTCGGCCTCGAGGACTCGGCCGGGGCCCGGGCGGGGACGCTGTCCGCGGGCCAGCGGGCCCGCCTCACCCTGGCGATCGCCCTCGTCTGCCGCGCCGACCTCGTCTGCCTCGACGAGCCGACCGCGCACCTCGACGAGACCGGGTCCGCGCTCGCCGGCGACGTGCTGCGGCGGCTGCGGGCGCGCGGCGCCGCCGTGCTGGTCGCCACGCACGACCCGGCGTGGACCGCGTGGACCGCGGACGCGCATCTCCGGCTCGCGCGGGGCCGTCTCGAACAGGTCGCGGAGGAGGCAGCGTGCCCGTGACAACCGTGGCCCGCCTGGTCGCTCGCGAAGTGCGCGTCGAGCTCGCCGGGCACGAGTCCTCGATCACGGTGTTCCCGTTCGTCGTCGCGGGCGTGCTGCTCGCCGGGCTGGCGTACGGGCCGGTGCCGCGGGTGCTGGAGGCGGTCGCGCCCGGCACGGTGTGGATCGTGGTGCTGTTCGCCGCCGCCCCGCTGGCCCGCGGCGTCGCCGCCGCGGAGCGCGACGAGGGCGCCTGGGACCTGCTGCGCGGTCTGGCCTCGCCCGGGCAGCTGCTGGCCGGGAAGATCCTGGGGCTGTGGCTGCCGCTCACGATCGCGTGGGCGATCGTGAGCGCTCTGGTGACGCTGGTGTTCCCGGCTCCGCTGCCGGCGGCGGCGCTGGCCGCCGGGCCGCTGGGCACGTTCGGCCTGGCCGGGCTCGTCGTGGCGTTCGGCGCCCTGCTCGTCGGCACGCGCCGCCGCATCGGCCTGCTCGCGGTGCTGCTGCTGCCCGCCGGGCTGCCGGTGCTGCTGGCCGGCACGGCGGTGGGCAAGCCGGGCGTCCCGGCACTGCCGTGGCTGGTTCTGCTGACCGCCTATGACCTGCTCGTGTCGGTCGCCATCTGGGCCGTCCACCCCGTCTTGCTGGAGGAATGACATGCGTGGATCGCGTCTCGAACGTGCCGTAGGACTCGCCTCGGGCGCCACCGCGGCGGTGGCGCTGCCGCTCGCCCTCGTCATCTCGCCCCACGACGCGTACCAGGGCGACGCGCAGCGGCTCATGTACGTTCATGTGCCGGCCGCGTGGGCGGCGTATCTGTCGTTCGCGGTGGTCGCCGTCGCCAGCGCCGCCTACCTGATCCGCCGCGACCTGCGCTACGACCGGGCGGCGCAGGCGGCCGCCGAGCTCGGTGTCGGCCTGACCGCGCTGGCGATCGTGCTGGGCAGCCTGTGGGCCAAGCCGACCTGGGGCACCTGGTGGACGTGGGACCCCCGGCTGGTGACCACCGTGGTCCTGCTCCTCGTCTACATCGGCTACCTCGGGGTGCGCGGGCTGGCCGAGGATCCGCACCTGAACGCGCGTCGCGCCGCCGCCGTCGGCGTGCTCGCGGTCGTCAACGTGCCGATCGTGCACTTCTCGGTCGTCTGGTGGCGGACGCTGCACCAGCCGCCGACCGTGCTGCGCCCCGGAGGCCCCGACGGAGCGCTGCCGACGATCATGTTCGTCACGCTGATCGCCGCGGTCGTCGCGTTCACGCTCGCCGCGGCGTGGGTGTGGATGCGGCGCGTCCGTCTCCTCGGCGAGCAGGCGGTGGCCGCCGCGCCCGAACCCGGGAACGAGGACGAGCGGCCGCTGGTCGAGGTCGTCGTGGTTCCCCGCCTGGAGCCGGGAGGCGAACGGTGATCTACCTTCTGATCGGCTATCTCACCACCGCGGTGTTCTGGGCGGGCTACCTCGCCTGGGTCGTCGTGGGGCCCTCGCAGCGAAGGAGCCGGTGATGCGGCTGTCGACGCCACGCGCCCGGCTCGCCGTCGTCGGCGTCGCCGCGGCCGGTGTGCTCGCGGTGCTCGGCATCTGGGGGGCGGGGGACGACCTGGTCTACTACCGGACCCCGAGCGAGATCGCCGCCAAGGTGCGCCCCGGCGAACGGGTGCGCCTCGGCGGCCTGGTCGAGCAGGGCACCCTGCGCCGCGACGGCTCCGTCGTCCGTTTCATCATCACGGACGGCGCCCGCGACCTGCCCGTCACCTATGACGGCGCGACGACCGCGATCTTCCGGGAGGGCCAGGGCGTCCTGGTGGAGGGCAGCGTCGACGGCCGGGGCCGCTTCGTCGCCGACACGCTGCTGGTCAAGCACTCCAACCAGTACGTGACGAAGACACGGGAGAAGATCTCGGACCGCGCGGGCCGCGGCACGCGGTGACCGCGGCACCGGCCGCGGCCGGGACCCGCCGCGGGGTGCCCGTGGCCGGCCGCGTCCGGATGCGCCGAACGGCCGGTGCGGGACCGGCGGGGCCTGCGCATTCCCCGCGGGCACGGCACGCCGTTCGACGTGCCCGGCAGCCGGGCCGGCGGGGCCCGCGGGCATGAGGACGGCCGCACGTCCCGCGCCCGCAGACACGCCGGGCATTCCGGGCCGCCGGAGGACCGCGCCGTGTGCGCCCGGTCCGCGGCCCGCCATGGTCGCAATGGGCTCGCATCCACCCCGGCGGAAGGGCAGGATGCTGCCCGTAGACCCTGGGAGGCTCCGGAACCGCGGAGGTATGGATGACCGGCACGTCCACGCAGCCCGAGGGCGGCGGCCCCGCGCCCTTCACCGTCGCGGACTACGCGGCCCGGATGCGGCGCGCCGCGGAGGCCGCCGATGCGGCCGGCCTCGCCGGGCTCCTGATCGCGCCGGGACCCGACCTGGTGTGGCTGACCGGGTACCGGCCGGTGGAGACCGAGCGCCTCACCCTCCTGGTGCTCAGGGCCGGACACGACCCCGTCCTCGTCGTGCCCACCCTGGAGGCGCCCGACGCGGCGAAGGCGGCCGGAGGGCCCGCGCTGACGCTGCATGACTGGACCGACGGCAAGGACCCCTATGAGGCGACCGCCTCGGTGCTCGGGGCCGGCGGCCGCTACGGCATCAGCGACAACGCCTGGGCCCTGCACCTGCTCGGTCTGCGCGAACGGCTCCCCGACGCCGGCCATGTCGCCCTCACCCGCGCCCTGCCCATGCTGCGGGCCGTCAAGGACGCCGCCGAACTCGACCGGCTGGCGGCAGCGGGCGCGGCCGCGGACGCGACGTACGAGGAGATCCTGAAGGTCCCCTTCGGCGGGCGCCGCGAGCGGGAGGTCGCCGCGGACCTGGCCGATCTGCTGCGGTGGTCCGGGCACGCGCAGGTCGACTTCACCATCGTCGCCTCGGGCCCCAACGGCGCCAACCCGCACCACGAGGCCGGTGAACGCGTCATCGAGCGCGGTGACATGGTCGTCCTCGACTTCGGCGGCCTCAAGGACGGCTACGGCTCGGACACCTCCCGCACCGTCCACGTCGGCGAACCGGCCGACGAGGAGCGCGCCGTGCACGACCTGGTGCGCACCGCCCAGGAGGCGGGCTTCCAGGCGGTGAGACCGGGCGCGGCCTGCCAGGACGTCGACCGGGCGGCCCGCGCGGTCATCGCCGACGCCGGGTACGGCGAGTACTTCATCCACCGCACGGGGCACGGCATCGGCGTCACCACGCACGAGCCGCCGTACATGATCGAGGGCGAGGAGCAGCCCCTCGTCCCCGGGATGTGCTTCTCCGTGGAGCCCGGCGTCTATCTGCCCGGGCGCTTCGGCGTCCGCATCGAGGACATCGTGACGGTGACCGAGGACGGCGGGCGCCGGCTCAACAACACCCCCCGCGGGATGGCGGTGGTCGACTGAGGGGGACAGTGGAGCCCGGCACACTCGATCAAGACGACAACGGCGCGATCATGACCCAGGCACCGACACCGACGGCGGAGACCGTACGCCGGCTGGTCCGTTCCCTGATCCCCGACGGCGACGGGCCGGACGTGACGCCGGCCGCCGAGGGCGAGGGGCCCTCCGCCTGGTGGGTCGGGACACGCCATGTGCTGCGACTGGCCCGTGACCGCGGCGCCTCCGTGCGCCAGCGCCGCGAACTGCGGCTGCGTGACCTGGTGCGGCCGCACGTCCGGCTCGCCGTGCCGAAGAGCGTCGCGTACGGCGAGTGGTCCGCAGGACTGGGCTACACCCTCGACACCCGGCTGCCCGGCGCCACCGGTGACGTGCTCGCCGTGTCGGCGCTCGGCGAGGCGGATCTCGCGGACCTGCTCACCGGGTTGCGGGGCGTACCCGCGCGCCTGGCGGAGTCGCTCGGCGTCCCGCGTGTCGCACCGCGCTCCCTGGAGGCGCTGCGGACGGCCGGGGCGAGCGCCGCGCGGCGCCTGGCCGAGGCCGACGAATTCGACCCCGCCCGGTTCGCGCAGCTCACCGCCCCCGCCGCCCGCCAACTCGTCGCCCAGCCCGGCGCCGCCGTGCTGGTGCACCACAACCTCAGCCGCGAACACCTCCTGGTGAGCGGCGACGGGCGGGTCCGCGGCGTGCTCGGGTGGACCGACGCGGTCATCGGCGATCCGGCCGAGGACATCGCCGGACTCGCCGCGGCGGTCGGCGCCCCGGCCGCCGTACGCGCCGCCACCCTCGCCGGTTACGGGGCCCGCCCCTGCCTGCGCGGGCTGTGGCTGGCGCGCTGCGACGCGCTCGTCCGCCTCGCCGACGGTCTGGAGGGCCCGGACGACAGCCGCCGGACCGCCCTGCGCGCCCGGCTGCGGCGCTCCTGGGAGGCCATCCTGCTGGAACGGGTCACGGAACTGCCGCGCGACGAGATGCCGTAGACGACGCCCGTGCGCACGGCGGTGGCCCGGACCGGGGCCCGCCCGTGTCACTCCTGGCTCAGCACCACGCACGACTCGCCCGGCAGGTTCAGCACCCCGCCCGCCTCCGGCGGCCGCACGGGCTCCCACGCGGCCAGCACGCGCGCGTACCGGGCGCCGAGGGGGACGGAGGCCGGCTCCGCACCCAGGTTGACGGCTACCCTTACGTCACCGCGGCGGAAGGCGAGCCAGCGGGCGTCCTCGTCGTAGGCGACCCGCACGTCCCCGAGGCCGGGATCCGAGAGGTCCGGCTCGGCGGCGCGCAGGGCGATCAGCTCCCGGTACCAGGCCAGGACGCGCGCGTGGGGATCGCGCCCCGGCTCCGACCAGTCCAGGCAGGAGCGGTCCCGGGTGGCCGGGTCCTGCGGGTCGGGCACGTCCTCCTCCGCCCAGCCGTGCGCCGCGAACTCCCGGCGCCTGCCGCGCCGTACGGCGTCGGCGAGTCCGGGGTCGGTGTGGTCGGTGAAGAACTGCCAGGGCGTCGTGGCGGCCCACTCCTCGCCCATGAACAGCATCGGCGTGAAGGGGGCGGTGAGCACCAGCGTGGCCGCGCACGCCAGCAGGCCCGGGGACAGGGACGCGGAGAGCCGGTCCCCCTGGGCGCGGTTGCCGACCTGGTCGTGGGTCTGGGCGTAACCGAGCAGGCGGTGCGCCGGGACCCGGGTGCGGTCCAGCGGGCGGCCGTGCCGCCGGCCGCGGAACGTCGAATACGTGCCGTCGTGGAAGAAGCCGCCCGTCAGCGTCTTGGCGAGGGCCGCGAAGGGGGCACGGGCGAAGTCCGCGTAGTAGCCCTGCGCTTCACCGGTCAGCGCCGTGTGCAGCGCGTGGTGGAAGTCGTCGTTCCACTGGGCGTGCACCCCGAGGCCGTTCTCCGCGCGCGGGGTGATGACCCGCGGGTCGCCCAGGTCCGACTCGGCGATCAGGAACAGCGGCCTGCCCACCTCGGCGGCCAGCGCGTCCACGGCCGACGACAGCTCCTCCAGGAAGTGGATCGCGCGCGTGTCGCGCAGCGCGTGCACAGCGTCCAGGCGCAGCCCGTCGAGCCGGTAGTCGCGCAGCCAGGCCAGGGCGCTGCCGACCAGATACGCGCGCACCTCGTCCGAGCCCGGCGCGTCCAGGTTCACCGCGGCGCCCCAGGGGGTGTGGTGGGTGTCCGTGAAGTACGGGCCGAACGCGGGCAGATGGTTGCCGGAGGGGCCGAGGTGGTTGTGGACCACGTCCACGACCACCCCGAGGCCCAGCTCGTGCGCCCGGTCAACGAACCGTTTCAGCGCCTCGGGCCCCCCGTACGGCTCGTGCACCGCCCAGAGCGAGACGCCCTCGTACCCCCAGCCGTGCCGCCCCGGGAACGGGCACAACGGCATCAACTCCACATGCGTCACACCCAGTTCAGCCAGATGCCCGAGCCGCTCGGCGGCGGCGTCCAGCGTGCCCTCGCGGGTGTACGTCCCCACGTGCAGTTCGTAGAGCACCGCACCCGGCAGCCCGCGCCCCGCCCATGCGGTGCGCCACCCGTACCGCCCCTGGTCGACCACCGCGCTCAGCCCGTCGGGACCGTCCGGCTGGCGGCGCGAGCGCGGATCGGGCAGCACGGGGCCGCCGTCCACGGCGAACCCGTACCGCGTGCCGTCCCCGGCCTCCGCTTCGCCCGTCCACCACCCCGGCCGGTCCGGATCGCGCCCCAACGCGTGCGCGGCGCCCGCGCAGTGGAGCGTCACCCTGGTGGCCCGCGGTGCCCACACCTCGAACTGCACGGACGGTTCCCCCTCGTCTGCTCATCGTGATGTAGCCCGTGTCCATGGTGCGCCACAAGAGATCAATTCGCTTTCGAATCGACCCTTTTGACACGTGGAACGACCCTGACGGCGGCAGCGGCCGTTGCCGGGTTTTCTGGACACCCCGGCCCGACTGACCGACAATCACGTCCGTGACGTCGTCCTTCGAGTTCCACACCTACCCCGCCCGGCTCTCGGACGCCGAGCGCGACAGGGCGCTGAAGGTGCTCCGCGACGGCGTCGCCCTGGGGCGTCTGTCGCACGACACGTTCATGCGGCGCATGGAGCTCGCCCTGGTCGCCCGCCAGCCGCACGAGCTCGCCGCGCTCACCGCCGACCTGCCCACCGAGAAGCGCTGGTCGCGGATCGTGTTCGGAACGGTCGAGGCGGTCTCCGGGTTCACCGTGCGGCTGCGCCGCGCCTGGCAGGCCGAGCGGCTGCCCAAGCTGCTGCTGCCGAACCCGGGCCATTCCCATCCGCTGCGGATCGGCCGCGACCCGGCGTGCGGGCTCAGGCTCAGCCACGAGACGGTCTCCCGCCTGCACGCGGAGCTGAGCCGTCAGGGCGGCCTGTGGGTGCTGCGCGATCTCGGCTCGACCAACGGCACCACGGTCAACGGCCGCCGTGTGATCGGGGCCGCGGTCGTCCGCGACGGCGACCAGGTCGGTTTCGGGACGATGACCTTCCGGCTGGCCGCGGAGTAGCCGCAGGGGCGCACCGGCCGGCGCCGGAGGGGCCGGCCGGTCCCGCCCCAGGTGACACGGCCGGTCGCGCCGGAGTGAACCCCGGCGTGCGGCGTGCCGCGCCGGAGCGCGGTGCGTGGCCGGATTCTTCTCCTACATCCCGCCCGCCCTCCCTCACCATCCGTGGTGTTGACGTACCTGCCCAGCCGTGACTGACTGTGCGTACACCATGTACGTGTGGTGAAGCGACGGTGCCGCAGAGTGGAGGTGTGCCCTGCCGCCACTCCTCCGCTACCCGACCGTGGACGAGCTCGGCGCCCGCGCGGCCGCGCTCGTCGCCCGCCGTCCACGTGACGCCAGGCTGCGCCGTGTGGGTACCTCCCGGGGCGGCACGCCCCTGTGGCTCCTGTCCGTCGGCCACGGCAGCCGCCAGGCCCTCGTCGTCGCCGGACCCCACGCCAACGAGCCGGTCGGCGGCGCCACCGTCCTGCGGCTGGCCGAGCGCGCGCTGGCCGACCCGAGGCTGGGCACGGAGGCCGACGCCACCTGGAACCTGCTGCTGTGCCTCGACCCCGACGGCGCGCGCCGCAACGAGGGATGGCTGACGGGCCCGTACACGCTCGGCCGGTACTTCCGGCACTTCTTCCGTCCCGGCTTCCTCGAACAGCCCGAGTGGCTGCCCGACGGCGCGGCGCGCGCCGCCCTCCCCGAGACCCGCGCGCTGCTCGACGTCCAGGACGAACTGCGGCCGTTCTTCCAGTGCTCCCTGCACGGCGTGGACGTGGGCGGCGGCTTCGTCGAACTGACCCGCGACCTGCCCGGGATCGCCCAGCGGCTCGCCCAGACCGCGGCCCGCCTCGGCATCCCGCGCGAGCTCGGCCCGTACGACACCCTGTACTGGCCGGCGCTGGGGCCCGCCGTCTACTGCATTCCGCCGCCACGCCGTGGCGACCTCGCCGCCGCGATCACGGAGGCCGCGGTCGAGTCGACCTGGTTCCATCCGCACCGCTACGGCACCGTCACGGCGGTGGTGGAGGCACCCATGTGGGGCGTCGCGGCCGTGGAGGACGGCTCGCCGCCCCCCGACGCCGACGCGGTGCTGCGGGCCGTGAGCCGGACCCTGCGGCGCGACACACTGCTCCTGGAGGGCCTCCTGGCCCGCATCCGCCCGCATCTCGCGGCCGTGCCGGACGCAGACCGGCTGCTCGCCCCGGTCGACGACTATTTACTGGTCGGCCCCGGTCTCGCCGACTCCTGGGACCCCGACACGCACGCCGCCGGACAGCGGACGCTGCCGCCGCTGGACAGCGCCCGGCTGACGGCCCTGGGCATCTCCGGGCGCCGCGTCGCGCTGCGCACCGCCGGACTGCTGCACCAGCTCGCCACGGCCGCCGGGCGCGAGACGGCCCGCGTGGTGCGGGAGCTGGACGGGCTCATCGACGCGTGGTGCGCCGACTACCGCGACGGCTATGGCGCGCGCTGGATCCCGGTCGCACGCCAGGCCGAGTACCAGGCGCGCGTGGTGCTCGCCGCCTTCGAACTCGCCGGTCGGTACGCGCCCGCGCGCTCCCATTCGGGTGAGCCGGGCTGGGGTCCGGGCGCCGCCGTGCCGATGCACACGGAATGAAGAACACCACTCTGGCCCTGCGCGGCGTCCTGGTCGCCGCGGCGGCCCTGCTCATCGCGACCCCGGCGCAGGCCGCGCCCCGGCCGGCCGGCACCGGCAACTGGCTCTACGTCACCGTCACCAGGAGCGACGACCGTTCGATGGACGTCAACGGCACGCTGCTGATGTGCGACCCGCCCCAGGGACACGCGCAGGCCGGCCAGGCATGCGCGGAACTCGCCGAGGCCGAGGGCGACATCGGCCGTATCCCCCGCAAGGACGCGATCTGCCCGATGGTCTACGCGCCCGTGACGGTGTCCGCGCGCGGCCAGTGGAACGGCCGCCCGGTCGACTACAGCCAGACCTTCTCGAACGCGTGCGACCTTCAGGCGAGGACCGGGGCGGTGTTCGCGCTGCCGGACCGGACGCCGGTCAGGACGGTGCCGGGGCTGCACTGAACCGTGCCGCGCGGGGGCTGCGGACGACGCATCACGCGCGCGTGGCAGGGCACGGGTGCGGGGGCGCCGGGGGTGTCGGGGACGTCGGTGCGGTGGCCGGGCGCGCCGGGGCCGGTGCGCGCCGGCCCCGTCACCCGCCGGTCTGCTCCAGCAGCGCCACCGGGCGCCGCGCGAACAGGTCCGCCACGCGCGCGTGCCCCCCGAACCTCCGTTCAGGCGCGAGCACATCCGTCCACAGGCCCGGCGGCAGCGTGAGGGACGTGTCGCGCCAGCCGCCGGCCTCCGCCAGCCGCAGCGACAGCCGGGTGACCGCCGTGAGGGCCGCGCCGGAGCGCACGAAGGCCACACAGTGGGCGGCACCCGGCCCCCGGGCCGCCAGGGGTGCGTACGTGCCCGAGGCGCCGAAGACGTCCGGGCGCCGCCGGCGCAGCCCCAGCGCCGCCCCGGTGAGGTCCGCCTTCTCCGAGGCCACCGCGCGCGGCGCGAACGGCCGCCGGTTGTCCGGGTCGACCAGGGCCCGGTACTCGTCCTCCGCGCCCTGGTAGACGTCCGGCACGCCCGGCATGGTCAGATGGACCAGCGCGGCCCCGAGGACGTTCGCCCGGATGTGCGGCGCCAGCGTGTCCCGCAGGTCCAGGACGAGCCGCCCCGGCGCCCCGCACACGCTCTCGGCGACGAACGCCGCCACCGCCTCCTCGTAGCCGGGATCCTGCTCGGTCCACGTCGTGCGCAGTCCCGCCTCCCGCACCTGCTTGAGCAGGGCGCCCCGAAGCCGCTCCTCGGCGGCCTGTCCCAGCCCGAAGAGCGTCTGCCAGGCCGCCCACGCCAGATGCGGGTCCGGCACCCGGCCGCCCGCGCGCGTCACCTCGGCCAGCACGTCGGCCCAGCGCTCCGGGCACTGGGCGAGCACCGAGACCGCCGCCCGTACGTCCGCGCTGCGCTTGGTGTCGTGCGTCGACAGCACGGTCCCGGTGGCGGGCCAGTCGCGCTGCAGACGCGCGCAGTACGCGTGGAAGTCCTCCACCGGGACGGCCGGGGTCCCCGGATCGCCGCCCACCTCGTTCGCCGACAGCAGCGGCACATAGCGGTAGAACGCCGTGTCCTCCACGGACTTGGCGCGCAGCGCCGACGCGGTCTGCGCGAACCGGGCCCGGAACCCGGCGTGCCCCGGCCCGTCCCCGGCCCGTCCCAGCGCCAGGTCCCGCACCACGGTCACCGCGTGCGCCTCCTCGGGCACCGTGAAGACGGCACGGGCCTCGGCGGCCGCCTCCTGTGTGATCACCGCGGCGGCGTCACCGGAGGCGTACGGGCGGTACACCTCAAGGCGGACGAGGAGCTCCCGCAGCGCGGTGCGCAGCGCCCAGGGGGCGTGGTCGCGCAGGGCCGGGTCCGGGGACGCGGCGCACAGACGGCTCGCCTCCCGCGTGAGACGGTCCACCTCGGCCGCCAGTTCGTGCGTGACCACCTCGTGCGCGGCGCGCCGCACGGTCGAGGCCCAGTGGCCGCCGCGGTCGCCCGGCGGGCCGGCGAACCGCCGGTAGTGGCCGAGCAGGGCCCCGGCGCCCGCCGGGTCCGTGAACAGCCCGTCCACGTGCCGCAGCGCGTCGTACCCGGTGGTGCCCGCGACCGGCCAGGCGGCGGGCAGGCGCTCGCCGGCCGCGAGGATCTTCTCGACCACCGTCCACCGGCCGGAGGTGGCCTCGTGCAGGCGGCGCAGATACGCGTCCGGGTCGGCCAGGCCGTCCGGGTGGTCGACCCGCAGGCCCTCGATCACGCCCTCGTCGAGCAGCCGCAGGAGCGTGGCGTGCGTCGCCCTGAAGACCTCGGGGTCCTCGACGCGCACCCCGATGAGCTCGGAGATGCTGAAGAAGCGCCGGTAGTTCAGCTCCGTACGGGCCAGCCGCCACCACACCGGGCGGTACCACTGGGCGTCGAGCAGCCGCGGCAGCGGCAGCGTCCGGGTGCCCTCGCGCAGCGGGAACACCTGGTCGTGGTAGCGCAGCAGGTCGCCGTCGACCTTCAGCTCGCCCAGCTCCTCGCCGAGCCGGCGCCCCAGCACGGGCAGCAGCAGCTGCCCGCCCTGCGCCTCCCAGTCGATGTCGAACCAGCGCGCACAGGGCGAGGCGGGGCCCTCGCGCAGCACCTCCCACAGCGGGCGGTTGTGGCGCGGGGACATGGCCATGTGGTTGGGGACGACGTCCACGACGAGGCCGAGCCCGTGTTCCCGCGCGGTGCGTGCCAGGGAGCGCAGTCCCGCCTCGCCGCCCAGCTCGTCCCGCACGCGCCCGTGGTCGACGACGTCGTAGCCGTGCGCCGATCCCGGGACCGCCTCCAGGACCGGCGACAGATGCAGGTGCGAGACGCCGAGCGAGGCCAGGTGGGGCACGGCCGCCTGCGCCGCGCGGAACGGGAACTCGGGCTGCAGCTGGAGCCGGTAGGTGGCCGTGGGCGCGGCCGGGCCGGGGCGCTCAGGTGTCATGGGAACCTAGGTACCCGCCCCACGGCCCTTCGTGTCACCGACGCGCCGCCGTGTGCCGTCGCGAGGACTCAGACCGGCCGCTGCAGCACCGTCAGGCTCCGGTCCACCAGCGTCAGCCGGCCCCCGGCCTCGATCTTCGCACCGGTGCCGGGCGCCACCCCCTCCGGCACGGCGGTGTCGACGACGACCTGCCACTGGCGCCCGTGGTCGGCCGGCACCACGAACTCCAGGGGCTTCGGCGAGGCGTTGAACAGGAGCAGGAACGAGTCGTCGGCGATCCGCTCACCGCGCGGGCCGGGCTCGGAGATCGCGTTGCCGTTGAGGAACACCGTCAGCGCGCCGGCCTGTGCCGACGTCCAGTCCTGCTGGGTCATCTCATCACCCTGGGGGGTGAACCACGCGATGTCGGACAGCTCGTCGTGCGTGCCCTGCACCGGCCGTCCGTGGAAGAAGCGGCGGCGGCGGAAGACCGGGTGGTCGCGGCGCAGCCAGACCATGGCGCGGGTGAACTCCAGCAGACCGCTGCCGCCCTCGGGCCACTCCAGCCAGGACAGCTCGTTGTCCTGGCAGTAGGCGTTGTTGTTGCCGTGCTGCGTCCGGGCGAACTCGTCGCCGTGGCTGAGCATCGGCACTCCCTGGGAGAGCATCAGCGTGGCGATGAAGTTCCGCATCTGCCGCGCCCGCAGCTCCAGCACCGCCGGGTCGTCGGTCTCGCCCTCGACCCCGCAGTTCCAGGAGCGGTTGTGGCTCTCCCCGTCGCGGTTGTCCTCGCCGTTGGCCTCGTTGTGCTTGCCGTTGTACGAGACGAGGTCGTGCAGCGTGAAGCCGTCGTGGCAGGTCACGAAGTTGATGGAGGCGAGCGGGCGGCGTCCGTCGTCCTGGTAGAGGTCCGAGGAGCCCGTCAGCCGGGAGGCGAACTCCGCGAGGGTGCGCGGCTCGCCGCGCCACAGGTCCCGCACGGTGTCGCGGTACTTGCCGTTCCACTCGGTCCACAGCGGCGGGAAGTTGCCCACCTGGTAGCCGCCCTCACCCACGTCCCACGGTTCGGCGATCAGCTTCACCTGGGAGACGACCGGGTCCTGCTGGACCAGGTCGAAGAACGACGACAGCCGGTCCACCTCGTGGAACTGCCGTGCCAGCGTCGCCGCCAGGTCGAAGCGGAAGCCGTCCACGTGCATGTCGGTGACCCAGTAGCGCAGCGAGTCCATGATGAGCTGCAGCACGTGCGGGGAGCGCATCAGCAGCGAGTTGCCGGTCCCCGTGGTGTCCGTGTAGTAGCGCGGGTCGTCCGCCAGCCGGTAGTACGAGGCGTTGTCGAGCCCCCTGAAGGAGAGCGTCGGTCCCAGGTGGTTGCCCTCGGCGGTGTGGTTGTAGACGACGTCCAGGATGACCTCGATGCCCGCCTCGTGCAGCGCCCGGACGGCCGACTTGAACTCCAGGACCTGCTGGCCGCGGTCGCCCCAGGAGGCGTAGGCGTTGTGCGGGGCGAAGAAGCCGATCGTGTTGTAGCCCCAGTAGTTGCCCAGTCCCATGTCCGCCAGACGGTGGTCGTTCACGAACTGGTGCACCGGCATCAGTTCCAGTGCCGTCACACCGAGTTCGGTCAGGTGTTCGATGATCGCGGGGTGGGCGAGCCCCGCGTAGGTGCCGCGCAGTTCCTCGGGCAGCGCCGGGTGGCGCATGGTCAGGCCCTTCACATGGGCCTCGTAGATCACCGTGCGGTGGTACTCGGTACGCGGCCGGCGGTCGTCGCCCCAGTCGAAGTACGGATTGATCACGACGGACGACATGGTGTACGGCGCCGAGTCCAGGTCGTTGCGCCGGTCGGGCGCCCCGAAGGGGTACCCGTACACCTCCTCGCCCCACCGCACCGAGCCGCTGACGGCGCGCGCGTACGGGTCGAGCAGCAGCTTCGCCGAGTTGCAGCGCAGGCCGCGCTCGGGGGCGTAGGCGCCGTGCACCCGGAATCCGTACCGCTGTCCCGGCATCACCCCCGGCAGATACGCATGCCGCACGAAGGCGTCGGTCTCCCGCAGTTCCACCGCCGTCTCCGAGCCGTCGTCGTGCAGCAGACACAGTTCGATCCGGTCGGCGGCCTCCGAGAAGACCGCGAAATTGGTCCCGGCGCCGTCGTACGTCGCGCCGAGCGGATACGCCTCTCCAGGCCAGACCTGCATGGATATGACTCTCCCAGGTGCGTCGCCCCTCTGGGGGGCCTTGAGGCCGAGTCTCCCCGAATTTGACGGCTCCCTCTCCTCGGCGAGAGGGATTCCCGGCTCGGGCAGCCGCCTGGAGCGGCGCTCCCCAGCGGCTCGACTTCGACGGGGACAACGAACGAGCGGGTCAATGGACAGCCCCTCACCCACCCGGTGGTGTGGGCCGGCATCGGCTTCCACCCGCATCGCACGCGACGAGGACCGGCAGCCCATGCCCGTCGGACGGCAGGGCCTCTCCATCGCTCCACGCGACGTCACGGCCATGAATCCGCTCACCCCGCCCGCCCCCGCCGACCGGAACGGTCATGGAGAAGGCGGTAGTTGGGAAACGACCCTGTGCATCCGGCTGCACCGCCCCGGGCTCCCGGAGTACCCTTCCTTGATCGTTGGCTGGGACCTTGCCCCTGGGCAGGCTCGGGGGAGCGGAAGGCGGTGCGCGGGTGGGCTCGGGAGGGCTGGAGCTGCCCCCTGGTGACGAGGGTCGCGAGGGGAGCTCCGCGGATGTCCCGCCCGGGGCGGTGTCCCTGGCACGGCCGATGGACCTGGGGTCCATCGGACCCGAGCTGGAGTGGAACGCCGACGCGTGGCGCGAGGTGCGCACCCGCGCCCAGCGGGCGGGGCGGGCCTACATCTGGCTGAACCTCGTGGAACAGCGGCTGCGCGCGGTCGTGGCCGCCGTTCTCCGTCCCATCTACGAACCCGTCCACGGCGACGACTGGGTGGTCGCCGCGGCCGGGCCCGCCGGCCAGGAGTGGGTGCAGCGCGCGGTCGCCGTACGCGAGGTCAGCCGGCGCAAGGGGTATCTGCTGGACCCCGCCGACGACAACGTGCTGAGCTTTCTGACCCTGCCGCAGCTGCGCGAGCTGATGGTGCAGCACTGGCCGTGCTTCGAACCGTACGTCGACGAGCGCCGCGACATCGAACTCGCCCTGGACGAGCTGGAGGTGACCCGGAACGTCGTCTCCCGCAACCGGGCCCTGTCCCAGGCCGTCCTCGCCCAGGCCGAGCGCGCCTCGGCCAGGCTCCTGGAGGTGCTGGGCGCGGGCGGCGACGTGCCCTCGGCGCGCCGGCTGCCCGTCGACGCGGTCGAGGACCTCGTCGGCGACCGGTACGCGGACGTGGTCGCCGTCCACCCGGACCGGGTGCGGCTGCTGCGGCAGTTCCCCGCCGAGGACATCTTCGGCGGCGCCCGCCGTCTCGACGCCATCGGCATCGGCCTCAACCTGCTCGTGCAGAACTTCTCCGGACGCCGGCTGGTGCGCCTGGCCGAGTCGGGCTGCCGGGTGCGGCTGCTGTTCCTCAATCCCGCCTCCAGCGCGGTCAAGCGGCGCGAGCGGGAACTCGGCATCAAGAAGGGCGAGCTGAGCCGGGCCGTCGAGATGAACATCCTGCACATGCGCCGGGTGCGCTCGAAGCTGCGCGACCCGGGCGCCTTCGAGATCCAGGTCTTCGACGAGACGCCCCGCTTCACCGCCTACCTGGTCGACGGGGACGGCTCGGACGGCATCGCGGTCGTGCAGACGTATCTGCGGCGCACCCGCGGCATGGAGGCGCCGGTGTTCGTGCTGCGCAACGGCGGCAAGGTCGTGAGATCGGGGAACCTGGAGGAGAGCGGGCTCTTCCCGACCTACCGTGAGGAGTTCGAAGTGGCTTGGGCGGATTCGCGTCCCGTGTCCTGACCCGTTCCACTGCGCAAGCGGAACGTGGTCCTCGGATTGTCAGTGGCGCATGCGAGGGTGGAGGCCACTGGGGGGAACGCACCACCGAGAAGGGGGGCCGCCATGGCCTGGCACCGGGAGCTGCTGATCGGCTTCGACCTGGAGACGACCGGGACGGATCCGTATGAGGCGCGCATCGTCACGGGGGCGGTGATCGAGGTCAAGGACGGCGAGCCGCTCGGCCGTCGCGACTGGCTGGCCGACCCGGGCGTGGAGATCCCGGCGGACGCCGTGGCGGTGCACGGGATCAGCAATGAGCGCGCGGCAGCCGAGGGCGGACCCGCCGACCGGGTGGCGGACGCGATCGCCGGGGTCCTGGTGGCGTACTGGAGGACGGGCGTCCCGGTCGTCGCCTACAACGCGGCCTTCGATCTGACCCTGCTCAGCGCCGAGTTGCACCGTTACGGACTGCCGTCCCTGCGTGAGCGGCTGGGCGGCCTGGATCCCGCCCCGGTCATCGACCCGTACACCATCGACCGCTGGGCCGACCGCTACCGCCGCGGCAAGCGCAATCTGGAGGCGGTCTGCGCGGAGTACGGGATCGCGCTGGACGCGGCGCACGACGCCGGGGCGGACGCGCTGGCCGCGGCCCGGCTCGCCCGCGCGATAGCCGATCGCCACCCCAAGGTCGCCGCCCTCGGCCCGGCGGAGCTGCACCGCCGTCAGATCGAGTGGTACGCGGCCTGGGCCGCTGACTTCCAGGACTTCCTGCGCCGCAAGGGCAACGCGCAGGCGGTGGTGGACGGCACCTGGCCGCTGCGGGAGGCCGTGGGCGACAGGGTCTGACCCGGGCGCCCCTCACATCGGGGCCGGGCCCGCGATGCGTTCCACCCGCGGGTGGGCGAGCCTGGCGTAGTCGGCGCCGGAGATGACCAGCGACCGGTCCAGGCGGGCCGCGTTGAAGTAGAGCCGCGGCTGTGCCACGACGTCCGGATCGGCCACGACATCGAGCGCGGGGTCGAAACTGAACGGCAGAACGGTGCCGGGGACGGCGCGGGCCAGCCGCTCGGCGGTCGCGGCGTCGCTGAAGCCGACGTAACGGGCCGAGAACAGCGCACGCACGGCGTCGAGGTCCACCCGCCGGTCCCCGGGGACGACCGCGAGGACGTGACGCGTCGTGCGCCGGTCGACCTTGACCCTCAGCACGATGCACTTCGCGGCCTGGGCCGCCGGGTGTCCGCGCAGGGCGCTGACGGCAGCCGTGGTGCCCTCGGGGGCGTGGTCGATGAGGCGGTAGCCGACGCGGGAGGAGTCGAGCAGAGAGATCAGGTGCTGGTAAGTGTCGTGGTCGGGCACGGGGTGTCTTCTTCTTCCGTTCTGCCGGCGGTCCCTGAGGTCACGGTCGGGGTGGTCACGGTCGGGGTGGTCCCGGCGGCGCGGTGGGTGCGTTCGACGGCCTGGCCCCAGTAGGTGCCGGCGACCATCAGGACCGCGCCGAGGGCGGTGGGCGCCGTGAGGCGTTCGCCGCCGAGGGCGAGGCCCACCACGGCGGCCCAGACCGGTTCGGTGCCCAGCAGCAGGCTCGCCCGGGACGCCGAGGTGCGCTGCACCGCCCAGGTCTGGGCGAGGAAGGCGAACACACTGCAGAACAGGGCGAGGTACACCAGATGGGACCAGGTGGTGGCGTCGGCGTCGGCCACGGACGGCAGGTCGCGTGCCGCGCATGCCAGGAACAGGACCGAGCCGACGACGGTCTGCACGGCCGTCAGCTGCAGGGGACGGATCGCCCCGGCCGAGGTGAGCCGGCCGACGAGCGCCACGTGCACCGCCCGGACGCCGGCGGCCGCGAGCATCAGCAGGTCGCCGAGGCGCGGCGCGTGGAAGCCGCCCGCGGACATGAGGAGCCCGACGGCCAGGACGCACACGCCGGCCGCGGCGAAGAAAGCGGGTGGCAGCCCGTCCCCGTGCCGGTCACGGTCGAGCATCGGGGTCAGGACGATGGTCAGGCTGATGATCAGCCCCGCGTTGGCGGCGCTGGTGTGCGCCACGCCGTACGTCTCCACGACCAGGACCGCGGCCTGGGTCACGCCCAGCGGGACCCCGGCCCGGATCTCGTCACGGGTCCACCGGCGCCGCCCGCGCCGGGCCGCGACCAGGCCCAGGCAGGCCACCGCCGACAGCGCGTACCGCAGGAACAGCACGGTCAGGACGGGCAGGGCGAGGACGGCCGTCCGGGCGGACAGATAGCTGGAACCCCAGACGAGCGCGACCAGGAGGAGTACCGCGTCGGTACGGCGGGCGTCGGACACACGCCCACCGTGCACCGCCCACGTCCTTGAAGCCCACAACCACTTTCTACAACGATCTTTTAGCATCCCTACACTGAGACCATGGACGAACGGCAGCTGCGGATCCTGCGGGAGCTGGGGGAACTGGGGAGCATCACCGCGGTCGCGGAGGCGCTGCTGGTGACCCCCTCGGCGATCTCGCAGCAACTGCGGCTGCTGCAGCGCTCGATGCCCGTGCCGCTCACCGAGCGCCTCGGGCGGCGGGTCGTGCTCACCGACGCGGGGCGGGCGCTGGCGGACGCGGCCGTCGAGGTGGAGACCGCGCTGGCGCGGGCCCGGGGCGCCGTCGCGGAGTTCGTCGGCAGACCGGACGGCGAGGTGTCGGTGGCGGCGTTCCACAGCGCGGGCGCGGCGTTCTTCCCCCTGCTGCTGCGGGGCCTGACCGGTCCCGGCGCGCCGGTCGTGGCGCTTGCCGACGAGGACGTACCGCAGGAGGACTTCCCCCGGCTGACCCGGGAGTACGACCTCGTCCTGGCCCACCGCCTCGACCATGCCCCGCCGTGGCCGCGCACGGTGGCCTCGGTCACGTTGCTGCGCGAACCGCTCGATGTGGCGATGCCCGCCGGTCATCCGCTCGCCGCGAAGCGGCGCCTGACGCCGCGCGACGTGGCCGACGAGCGGTGGATCACCGTGCACGAGGGCTTCCCTGTCATGGCGACCGTCGAGGCCATCGCCGCCGCGGCGGGGCGGCGGCTGCACCTCGCCCACCGCATCAACGAGTTCGCGGTGGTCGCCGAGGCCGTCGCCGCCGGCGGCGGTGTCGCGCTGATGCCGCGCTGGACCATGCGCCCGCACCCCGCGCTCGTCCTCAGACCACTCGGCGGCGTGCAGGCCAGGCGGCACATCGACGTCCTGTGCCGCCCCGAGCGCACGGCGCGGACAGCGGTCCGCACGGTGCTGTCCGAACTGCGCCGCGCCGCGCGGACGATCCGGGAGCGGGACCCGGGGGAAGCGGCCGGCCGGGAACGGTGACGGGACCCTCGGCGCCGGACGGGCGGCCGGGCGGCCGGCTCAGAAGGGATGCCAGCGGACCGTCTCGTCCCCGTCCCGCAGCGACGCCACCCGCCGCTCGAACTCGGCCAGCGCCTGGGGGTTGCCGGGCGCGTGCTGGGCGGCCCAGGCGCAGCCGGCGGTCTCACGCGCCCCGCGGAGCACGGAGCAGCCCTCCCACTCGCGCACGTCCCACCCGTAGGCCCGGGTGAAGGAGTGGTACGCCTCGGCCGGCAGCCCGTAGCGGTCGTGGGCGAGGGCCATGACCACCAGGTCGTGCTCGCGCAGGTCGGCGGAGAAGGTCTCCAGGTCGACCAGGACGGGGCCGTCCGGGCCGATGTGCACATTGCGGGGCAGCGCGTCGCCGTGGATCGGGCCCGGCGGCAGATGCGGCGTCAGCGCGGCCGCCGCGGCGGCGAACCCGTCACGGCGCTCACGCAGATACGCCGCGTCCTGTGGGCGGATCGCGTCGCCCGCGAGCCGCAGCCAGCGCTCCACGCCGCCCAGCAGGTCCCGGGGCGGCAGGGGGACGGAGGGGGAGGGCAGGGCGTGCACCATCCGCAGCAGCCCGGCCAGATCCCCCGGCTGCGCGGGGCGCAGGGGACCGGCCACCCGGTGCCACACCGTCACCGGGTGACCGTCCACCAGCAGCGGCTCCGGGCCGGCGGCCCGCACCGCGGGGATGCCCGCCTCGGCGAGCCACAGGGCGATCTCCAGCTCCCGGCGCGCACGGCCGAGGAGTTCGGCGTCGCGCCCCACCTTGACCACCAGATCGCCGGCGGCGAAGACCGCGTTCTCGCCCAGGGCGAGGAGCCGCGCGTCCCGCGCCGGGGCCGGCAGCACGCCCGCCGCGGCCAGCACGTCGCGCGCCCGTGCCTCGTCCATCGTCCGCCTCCGTGTGCTCGACGCGTTCCCGGCCTGTGCCGCTCAGTGTCGCATTCGCGCAGGTCGCGATGTGTGGACGGGGCGGCCAGGGGAGGCGGACCAGGACGTGGCAGGACCACATGGCGCCCCAAATACATTGGACGAGACGTATCGTCTCACCTATGGTCACGGCCATGACCACCCCACACCCCGCCCACATCGCCATGTTCTCCATCGCCGCGCACGGCCATGTGAACCCCAGCCTGGAAGTGATCCGTGAGCTCGTCGCGCGCGGGCACCGGGTGACGTACGCGATTCCGCCCGTGTTCGCACGGAAGGTCGCCGAGACCGGAGCCGAGCCCGTCCGCTACACCTCGACGCTGCCGTCCCCCGACGACGACCCCGATGCCTGGGGCACCACACTCCTCGACAACGTCGAACCGTTCCTGGACGACGCCGTCCAGGCGCTGCCGCAGCTCGTCGAGGCGTACGAAGGGGACCGGCCCGACCTCGTGCTGCACGACATCGCCTCCTACCCCGCCCGCGTCCTCGCCCACCGCTGGGGCGTCCCGGCGATCTCGCTGTCCCCCAGCCTTGTCGCCTGGGAGGGCTATGAGGAAGAGGTCGCCGAACCGATGTGGGCCGAGGCCAGGGAGACCGCGCGCGGCCGGGCGTACTACGCGCGCTTCGAGTCCTGGCTGGCGCAGAACGGGATCACCCGGCACCCCGACTCGTTCGCCGGCCACCCCGCCCGTTCCCTCGTACTGATCCCGAAGGCGCTCCAGCCGCACGCGGACCGGGTCGACGAGCGGATCTACACCTTCGTCGGCGCCTGCCAGGGCGACCGCGCCGCGCAGGGCGACTGGCGGCGGCCGGCCGGTGCCGGCAGGGTGCTGCTCGTCTCACTCGGCTCCAGCTTCACCAAACAGCCGGCCTTCTACCGCAGGTGCGTCGAGGCGTTCGGCGGCCTGCCGGGCTGGCACATGGTGCTGCAGATCGGACGGCACGTCGACCCGGCGGAGCTGGGGCCCGTTCCGGACAACGTCGAGGTGCGGGACTGGGTACCGCAGCTCGCGGTCCTGAGGCAGGCCGACGCGTTCATCACGCACGCCGGGGCGGGCGGCAGCCAGGAGGGCCTCGCGACCGCCACGCCGATGGTGGCGGTGCCGCAGGCCGTGGACCAGTTCGGCAACGCCGACATGCTCCAGGCGCTGGGCGTCGCACGTCACCTGCCGATGGAGGAGGCGACGGCCCGGACCCTGCGAGAGGCGGTCCTGGCGCTCGTCGACGATCCCGAAGTGGCGCGCCGGCTCCAGGAGATCCGGGAACAGATGAAGCAGGAGGGCGGCACACGGCGGGCGGCGGACCTCATCGAGGCGGAACTCCCGCGACGCGGCGCCTCCCGCGAGCCCTGACACGCGAGGTGGCCGGGGCGCACGCCCCGGCCACCGGCCATCCGCGCCGTCACCCGCGCAGGTCAGACGCGGACCTTCTCGTCCTCCACCGCCGGCGGCGGGGGTGCCACCGGAGCCGACTCGTCGTGCGTGAGGTCGGGCAGCCGGTTCAGCCACTTCGGCAGGTACCAGTTGCGCTCGCCGAGCAGGGCCATCACCGCCGGGAGCAGCACGCCCCGGATGACGGTCGCGTCGATGAGCACCGCGGCGGCGAGGCCGACGCCCATCTGCTTCATCGACTGCATGGACAGGGTGCCGAAGATCGCGAAGACGGCGACCATGATGGCCGCGGCGCTGGTGACGACGCCCGCCGTGGTCACCACGCCGTGCCTGATCGCCTCCTTCGTCGTACGGCCCCGCAGGCGTGCCTCACGGATGCGGGAGACCACGAACACGTGGTAGTCCATCGACAGCCCGAAGAGGATGACGAACAGGAACAGCGGCAGCCAGGTGACGATGGCACCCACACCCTCGGCGCCCACCAGCGACGCGCCCCAGCCGTGCTGGAAGACGGTGACCAGGATGCCGTACGCCGCGCCGACCGACAGCAGGTTCAGCGCGATCGAGGTGATCGCGACCGTGAGCGAGCGGAACGACAGCAGCATCAGCAGGAAGGCGAACACCACGACGAACGCGAAGACCGGCACCACCGAGCCGATGAGCCGGTCGTTGAAGTCCTGCGAGCCGGCGACCTGGCCGGTGATCGGCGCCTGCACCCCGGCGACCTTGCCGAGGGTGTCCGGCCGCACCGTGTCGCGCAGCAGGTCCAGGCTCTTGCCCGCCTTGTCCAGGTCGGAGCCGCCGACGAGGGGCACGGAGATCAGGGCCACGTTCTCGGCGTCGTGCACCTTGATGTCGACCGGGCCGCGCGAGGCACCGGAGCTGACCGCCCGCGCCCGGAACTCGGACAACGCGGCCTTCACGTCCGCGGCGTTGATGTCCTTCGCCTTCACCACGACCTGGGCCGGCTCTGAGCCGCCGGGGAAGGCGTCGTTGACGCGGTCGTACGTGGCCACGATGGGCAGCCTGTCCCCGAACTCCTGGTCGAGGGTGAGGTTCTGGGTCTTCATGCCGAGCGCGGGCGCGGCGATCGCCAGCAGGGCGCCGGCCGCGACCACCAGGGAGACGGCGGGCCTGGCCAGGACGACCCCGAGCACGGCACCCCACACCCGGCTGCCCTCCTCGGGGGACCGGCCGCGCCGGGCCAGCCGCCGCCGTCGGCTCTCCGGGTGCAGGAACGGGATGCGCCCCTTCTCGACCCGCTCGCCCAGCAGCGACAGCAGCGCGGGCAGCACGGTCACCGAGCCGACCATGGCGACCGCCACCACCATCAGCGAGGCCAGACCCATCGCCTCGAAGGTGGCGATCCCGGTGAACAGCAGGCCCGCCATCGCGACGCAGACGGTCACACCGGAGACGATGACGGCGCGGCCACTGGTCGCGGCGGCGATGCGCAGCGCGGTGCCCGGGTCCCGGCCGGCCGCGCGCTCCTCACGTTCGCGCCGCAGATAGAACAGGCAGTAGTCGACGCCCACGGCCAGACCCACCAGCAGCATCACGGAGTTGGCGGTGTTGTCCATCGCCTGCAGATGGCTGACGACGCCCATCAGGCCCAGCGTCGCCATGATCGCGGTGAGGGCGAGCGCGACCGGCAGCAGCGCCGCGACCACCGCGCCGAACGCGATCAGCAGGATGCCGAGCGCCACCGGCACCGCGGAGTACTCGGCCTGCTGGAAGTCGTCACCGAACGCGTCGGAGAACGTCTTCTGGATGCTGGCCGAGCCGATCTCCTCGATCCGCAGCCCCGCGTGCTCCTTCTGCACCCCGGCGACGGCCTTCAGCACCGGCTCGACCCGCTTGCCCGCGGTGTCCGCGTCGCCGCGTATGTCGAACTGCACGAGCGCGCTGCGGCCGTCCTTCGAGATGGTCCCCGCGTCGTAGGGGGAGGTCACGTTCGCCACCCGGCCGGTGCCGTCGACGGCCCGTACGACCTCGGTGACGGCGGCGCGGAACTGCGGGTCCGTGGCCGTGGTCCGGCCGTCCTCGGCCTGGATCAGCACGCTCTCGCCCGCCGGCCGCTTGATCCCCGCATCGTCGATGATCGTGGCGGCGGTGTGCGTCTCGCCCTTGAGCTGGTCGCTCTCCTTGACGTCGACGCGCCCGGCCGCCGAGCCGGCGGCCATCGCCAGGACGACGAACAGCACCCAGATGCCGACGGCAGCCCATCGGTGCCGGGCGCTCCAGCCGCCGGCCCGGGCGGCGATGCCCCGCACCCTCGTATCTCCGTTCCCCATGACGGGCATGCCCTCTCGTGCACGGGTGGCGGCCCCCTGCCGCCACCGTCCGCATAGACGGTATGCGCTGCGCAGGCGCGGCTCGTCGTGCTGCCCGGTGAACCGTGTGCGGCCCGGCTCATCCCCTCGGACCGCGCCGCCTCAGCATCTGGGAGGACAGCGGCCCCTTACATCTACCCGGGTTCTCCCACTCCGGGGTCAGGGTCGGGGCGCCGCCCGGACTCTGCGAGGCTCGCGGTATGCGCTCCGTCATCATCGGGGCAGGGGCGGTCGGGGGCGCGGTCGGGGCGCGGCTCGCCGAGGGGGGCACGAGGTGGTCCTCGTCGCACGGGGCGCGCAGTACACGGCGCTGCGCGAGGGCGGGCTGCGGTTCCGCGGCCCGGACGGCGAGCGCACCCATCGGCTGCCGGTCGTCGAGGGGCCGGACGTGCTGGGCGCGTTGCGCACGGACGACGTGCCGGTGCCGGCCGTCAAGACGCGGGACAGCGCGGCCGCCCTGGACGTCTGGGGCCCCTGGGCGGTGACGCGCGGGGCGGCGGTTCCTCCTGGCAGTCCCTCACGCGCGGCACCGGCACGATCGAGGCCGACTACCGCGGAGCTGGTGCGGCTGGCGGACGAGGCGGTGGAGGCGGCCGGGGGGAGCGCGGGGGAAGTGGACCACTGAAGCGGTCGCCGATTGGACCGGGGGCCTGCGCCAATCGACGACTAGCGTGACGGGCATGCAGAACACCTCACCCACCCGCGTCGACTTCTACTTCGACCCCGCCTGCCCGTTCGCCTGGATCACCTCCCGCTGGCTGCTGGAGGTCGAGCGCGAGCGCCCGCTCGACCTCCGCTTCCACGCGATGAGTCTGTATCTGCACAACATCGGCAACGAACTCCCGGACTGGTACCGGGAACTGGTCGACAAGTCGGTCGGACCCGTGCGGGTCGCCGTGGCCGCCGCCGAGCGGCACGGCGAGAAGGTGCTGCGCGACCTGTACACCGCCTTCGGCACCAGGATCCACGAAGGCGAGGAGGAGGACTTCGACGCCGTGGTCGCCGAGTCGCTCGCCGAACTCGGTCTCCCCGCCGATCTGGCCGCCGCCGCGCACGACCCCGCGTACGACGACGCCGTACGCCGCAGCCATGACGCCGGCGCCGAGCCCGACTCGGACGGCTATGTGGGCACCCCCACGATCCACGTCGACGGAACGGTGTGGTTCGGACCGGTCCTGCGCGCCATCCCGCGGGGTGCGCGGGCGGCCGAACTCTTCGACAGCTTCCGGGTGCTGGCGGGGCACCCCGACTTCTTCGAGCTGAAGCGGACCCGTACCGGCGGGCTGTCCTTCGGCTGAGCCCGGTCCGGACGCGTCACCCCCGCGCGCGCGGACGTCGTGCGCCGGCTCCCTCAGGCACCCATCGCCGCCGGCACCGGCGTCCGCGCCGCGTCGTACCGCTCCAGCAGCAGGCGCGCCACCTCCGGCGCCGGGCCGAGCACCTCGGCCAGGACGTCCGCCTCGGCGGCACCCCGCACGATACGGTCCGGCAGGAACCCCGGCGCCAGCACATACGGCGCCACGGCCACCGTTGCGCAGCCCAGCGCCCGCAGGTCGCGCACGGCGTCCTGCGTGCGCGGAAGGGATGCGGAGGCGAACGCAGGCCGCACGGCGCACCAACCGGTGTGCCGCCACTCCCGCGCGATTTCTGCGATCACTGCGATCGCCTCCGGGTCGGTGGACCCCGCCGAGGCCAGCACGACCCCGGTCGAGGACTTGTCGGCGGGGCCCAGACCCGCCTCGTACAGCCGCCGTTCGAGGGCGCGCAGCAGCAGCGGCGAGGGGCCCAGCACATCCGCCTGCCGGATCCTCAGCCGGGCCGGGGCGCCCCGCAGGGCCGCCGGGATGTCCGCCTTCGCGTGGAACGCGCGGGTGAGCAGCAGGGGCAGGACCACGACGTCGCGCACTCCCTGAGCCGCCAGGGAGGCGAGCATCCCGTGCACGGACGGGACGTCGAAGTCCAGGAAGGCGGTCTCCACGCGCAGCCACGGCCGCAGCGACCGTACCCGCCGTACCAGGGCGTGGACGGTGTGGGCGTGCCGCGGGTCGCGGCTGCCGTGGGCGACGACCACTAGGACCGGACGGTGCATCGGAGGGATCACCCCTTCACGAGGAGGCCGCGGCTGCGCAGCACCCACCGCTCCAGCGGGCTGAAGATCAGCAGGTCGACGGCGATGCCGACGAGCAGGATGAGCAGGATGGCCTCGAACACCATGGCCATGTCGCCGGCGTTGCGGCCGTTCTCCAGCAACTGGCCGAGGCCCACCCCCAGATCGGGGAAGGACGCGATGATCTCCGCCGCCATCAGCGAGCGCCACGAGAACGCCCAGCCCTGCTTCATTCCCGCGACATAGCCGGGCAGCGCGGCCGGCAGCACGATGTGCCAGGTCCCCCGCAGGCCGGTCGCGCCCAGGGTGCGGCCCGCCCGCAGGAACAGCGGCGGCACCTGGTCGACGCCGGACACCAGGCCGTTGGCGATGGAGGGGACGGCACCGAGCAGGATCACCGCGTACATCATCGAGTTGTCCAGGCCGAGCCAGATGACGGCCGGCGGCACCCACGCCACCGACGGCAGCGACTGCAGGCCGGACAGGATCGGGCCGACGGCCGCGCGCACGAACCTCACCCGCGCCACCAGCAGACCCAGCGGGGTGCCGATGGCCAGGGCGAACAGGAAGCCCAGCAGTCCGCGGGAGACGCTGGTCCAGATGTAGCCCAGCAGCGTGCCCCGCAGCCACGACTGGTGGACCACGTCCCACACCGCGGACGGCGAGGGCAGCTTGCTCGGGTCGGTGACGATCCGCAGCGAGATCAGCCCCTGCCACACCGCCAGCACCAGCACGACGGCGACGACGGGCGGCAGTATCTTCCGGGTGAACGTCTGCCGCAGCGGCGGACGGCCGGCGGCCGTCGTCTCCAGGGCGTCGAGGCCGGCCTCCACACCGGCCAGCTCCGAGGTGCTCCGGTCGGCGGCGGTGCCCGCCGAGGTGGTCTCACTGCTGGCCATGACGCCGGATCTCCCCACGCAGTACTTCGGTGATCTCTCTGGACAGGTCCGCCACGGGGGCGTCCTCGATGCGGCGCGGCTGCGGGATGTCCACGGCCCACTCGCGGGCCACCCGCCCCGGACGCGACGAGAGCAGCACCACGCGCTGGGCGAGCCGCACCGCCTCCCGGACGTTGTGCGTGACGAACAGGACCGAGACTCCCGTCTCACTCCAGATGCGGGTCAGCTCCTCGTGCAGCACGTCCCGGGTGATGGCGTCGAGCGCCGCGAACGGCTCGTCCATCAGAAGCAGCCGGCTGTCCTGGGCGAGCGCCCGGGCCAGCGCCACGCGCTGGCGCATCCCGCCGGACAGCTCGTGCACCCGCTTGCCGTGCGCGCCCTTGAGCCGGACGAGTTCGAGCAGCTCGTCGGCCCGGCCGCGCCGCTCGCCCTTGGGAACACCCCGCAGGCGCAGGGCCAGTTCGATGTTCTTGCCCGCGGTCAGCCATGGGAAGAGGGCGTGCTCCTGGAACATCAGCGCCGGGCGTCCGTGCGTGGTGATGCTGCCCGAGGTCGGGGCGTCGAGCCCGGCGACCAGGTTGAGCAGCGTCGACTTGCCGCAGCCCGAGGCGCCCAGGAGGGTGACGAACTCGCCGGGCGCGACATCCAGCGTGATGTCGTCGAGGACGAGCTGCCGCCCCGCGGGCCCCGCGAAGGACTTCGAGACGTGCGCGATGCGGGCGGCCTGCTCCACCGCCTCGGCGGCCTTGGCGTAGGTCGTGGCCATGGTCGTCACCTCCTGGGAACTCGGGGAACGCTTCGGGTCGGGGACTCAACGGACGCCGAGGCCGGCGTCGTCGACGGTGCCGGCGCCCTCTTCCGCGAGGACCTTGTTGAGGAGCGTGAGGTCGTAGATGCCGCGCAGGTCCGGCTTCCGCAGCAGACCCGCCTCGGCCGCGTGGTCCGCCTCGGTGCCGAGGGTGGCGGCCAGCGGGTCGTCGGTGGTGCGGATCGACGCCCAGGCCGGGTCCAGCACGTTCGACGGCAGCGCCTTGCCGGAGTCGGCCTCCAACTGCTCGTTCGCCGACGCCTTCGCCGCGTCCGGATGGGCCGTGATCCACTTGTTGGTCTCGACCGAGGCCCGCAGCACCGCCTCGACGGCCTTCGGGTGCTCCTTCAGGAACCTCTGTGAGACGACGATGTTCGTGATCACGAACTTGCCGCCGGGCCACAGCGACGCCTCGTCCAGCAGGACCCTGCCGCCCTCGGCGACCAGCCTGGACGCGGTCGGCTCCGGCACCCAGGCACCGTCGACGGAGCCGGCCCTGAAGGCGTCCGGGGTCACCTTGTTGTCGCTGCGCACGACGGTGACGTCGCCCGTGCCGCTCTGCGCGTCGACCTTCCAGCCCCGGCCGGCGATCCAGTGGAGGAACGCCACGTCCTGCGTGTTGCCGAGCTGAGGTGTGGCGATCCTCTTGCCCTTGACGTCCTCCAGGGACCTGATCTTCTCCGGGTCGACCACGAGCTTGACACCGCCGGACGCCGAACCTCCGACGATGCGCAGGCTCTTGCCGTTGGACCTGGTGTAGCCGTTGATCGCCGGGGACGGTCCGATCCAGCCGATGTCGAGGGAGCCCGAGTTCAGTGCCTCGATCTCGGAGGGGCCGGCGTTGAAGGTCGCGTACTCGGCCCTGGTCGCGCCCAGCGCCTTCTGGAAGATGCCCCGCTCACGGCCGACGAGGGCGGTGGCGTGGGTGAGGTTGCCGAAGTATCCGATCCTGACGGAGTCGAGGCCGTCGGTCTTGCTGGCCCCGGCGGCGATCGCCTGGTCGGCCGCGCCGTCCTCGGCCTGGGAGCCGTAGCCGCAGGCGGCCAGGGCGAGGAGGGGGAGCGCGGCGAGCACGGCTGTGCCGCGGCGAAGGAGCGAAGGGCGGGTGGCAGGCACGGGAGGGGTTCCTCTCGTCGGCCCGGCGGTCACGGTCCGTCAGGGCGTGGCCGGGAGGTCGGCAGGTCTTCGTCGTCTCCGGCGCCGCAGGGGGCGGAGCGACGGCAGGGCGTGCGGGCGGTGCGCGGACGTCATCGCGCACATCGCGCCACTCCGCCCCGGCCTCCCCCGAACTCCGTTCGGGGGGACCCCCAGCCGAGGGCTCCGCTGCCGATGCGGCCCCCCTCTTTCGCGAACGTCGCGTAGACGTCCTTCGCGAACGTCGCATGGACGTCGGTGGAGTTCATGTCAGAAATCCCACCCGTCGTCCTCGGCCCCGTCCTTGACCGGCTCGGGGGCGGCGAAGGACTCGCCGACCATGCCGGCCGTCAGCGTGGTGCCGTCCGCCGGATCGATCAGGATGAACGAGCCGGTGCGCCGCGAGTCGGCGTACGAGTCCACCGGCAGCGGCTCGGCGGTACGGATCTTCACCCGGCCGATGTCGTTGGCGGCCAGCAGTCCCGGGTGCGGGTGCAGGGACAGGTCGTCGAGCGTGAGACGGGACGGGATGTCCTTGACGATCGCCTTGACGGTGCGGGTGCCGTGCTTGAGCAGCACGCGGTGGCCGACCGTCAGCGGCTGGTCGGCGACGTGGCACACGGTCGCCTCGATGTCCTGTGTGGTCGGGGGCGCGTCCTTGGCCGGGACGATCAGGTCGCCGCGCGAGATGTCGAGGTCGTCCTCCAGCAGCAGGGTCACCGACTGCGGGGTCCAGGCCGCGTCGACCGGCCGGCCCAGCAGGTGG
The DNA here is from genome assembly GCF_055632315.1 of Streptomyces sp. PSU-S4-23. Lineage (NCBI taxonomy): Bacteria > Bacillati > Actinomycetota > Actinomycetes > Kitasatosporales > Streptomycetaceae > Streptomyces > Streptomyces sp. PSU-S4-23. The sequence continues at coordinate 6,898,958 of NZ_JBVMUU010000002.1, forward strand.
ATGCCCGAGACCCTGGTCGTGCGCCCCGACGGCAGGACGGTGACCCGGTCGCCGACGCGGAACGTGCCGGCCGCGATCTGGCCCGCGTACCCCCGGTAGTCCGGGTGTTCGGCGGTCCCCGGACGGATCACGTACTGCACGGGCAGCCGCGCGTGGCAGTGTGCCAGGTCGTGGCTGACCGGGACCGTCTCCAGGTGCTCCAGGACGGTCGGCCCGCCGTACCAGTCCATGTTCGCGGACGGTTCCACGACGTTGTCGCCGGCCAGCGCCGAGATCGGGATCGCGGTGACGTCGGGGACGCCCAGCTCGGTCGCGTACGCCGTGAACTCTTCGGCGATCGCCGCGAAGACGGACTCCCGGTGGCCGACCAGGTCCATCTTGTTGACGGCGAGGACCACGTGCGGGACGCGGAGCAGGGCGGCGATCGCGGCGTGGCGGCGGGTCTGCTCGACGACACCGTTGCGGGCGTCGACCAGGATCACCGTCAGCTCGGCCGTGGAGGCGCCGGTGACCATGTTGCGGGTGTACTGCACATGACCGGGGGTGTCGGCGAGGATGAACCGCCTGCGCGGGGTGGCGAAGTAGCGGTAGGCGACGTCGATCGTGATGCCCTGCTCGCGTTCGGCGCGCAGGCCGTCGGTGAGCAGCGCGAGGTCCGGGCCGTCCTGCCCGCGGTTCGCCGAGGCGCGCTCCACGGCCTCCAGCTGGTCGGCGAGGACCGACTTGGAGTCGTGCAGCAGACGGCCGACCAGCGTGGACTTGCCGTCGTCGACCGAGCCGGCGGTGGCGAACCGCAGGAGCGTGGTGGCGGAGAGTTCCGTGGTCGTGGTCATGCTCAGAAGTACCCCTCGCGCTTGCGGTCCTCCATGGCGGCCTCGGAGAGCCGGTCGTCGGCGCGTGTCGCGCCGCGCTCGGTGAGCCGGGACGCGGCGATCTCGGCGATGACCTCCTCCAGCGTCACCGCGCCGGAGTCGACGGCGCCGGTGCAGGACATGTCGCCCACGGTCCGGTACCGCACCAGGCGCTTCTCGACCCGCTCGCCGTCCTTCGGGCCGCCCCACCCGCCGGCCGTCAGCCACATGCCCCCGCGCCGGAAGACCTCGCGCTCGTGCGCGAAGTAGATCTCCGGCAGGCCGATGTCCTCGCGGGCGATGTACTGCCACACGTCCAGTTCGGTCCAGTTGGACAGCGGGAAGACGCGGACATGCTCCCCGGGCGCATGGCGGCCGTTGTACAGGTTCCACAGCTCCGGGCGCTGGCGGCGGGGATCCCACTGGGAGAACTCGTCGCGCAGCGAGAAGACCCTCTCCTTGGCGCGCGCCTTCTCCTCGTCGCGGCGCCCGCCGCCGAAGACGGCGTCGAAGCGCTCGGACTGGATCTTCTCCGTCAGCGGAAGCGTCTGCAGGGGGTTGCGGGTCCCGTCGGGCCGCTCCTTGAGGACGCCCCGGTCGATGTAGTCCTGCACGGACGCCACGTGCAGCCGCAGCCGGTGCCTCTCGACCGTGCGGTCGCGGTACTGCAGCACCTCGGGGAAGTTGTGCCCGGTGTCCACGTGCAGCAGCGAGAAGGGCACCGGCGCGGGCGTGAACGCCTTCACCGCCAGGTGGAGCATGACGATGGAGTCCTTGCCGCCGGAGAACAGGATCACCGGCCGCTCGAACTCGCCCGCCACCTCGCGGAAGATGTGCACGGCCTCGGACTCCAGCGCGTCCAGGTGGCTCAGGGCGTAAGGGCTTCCCGTGCCCTCCGCGACCTCGGCGACGGTCGTCATGCCAGTCCCCTTTCGCTCAGCAGCGTGTACACGGCCGCCGCCGACTCCTGCACGGTCTGGTGCTGCGACTCGATGCGCAGATCGGGCGCGACGGGCTCCTCGTACGGGTCGTCGACGCCCGTCAGTCCGGTCAGCTCGCCCGCCGCCTGCTTGGCGTACAGCCCCTTCACATCGCGCACGGAGCAGACCTCGACCGGGGTCGCCACGTGCACCTCCAGGTACGGCGCACCGCTGTTCCGGTGGCGCTTGCGCACCGCCTCGCGGCTGTCCGCGTAGGGCGCGATCACCGGGACGAGCGCCTTGACGCCGTTGCGGGCGAGCAGGTCGGCGAGGAAGCCGATGCGCTGCACATTGGTGTGCCGGTCGGCGCGGCTGAAGCCCAGGCCCGCCGAGATGAACTCGCGGATCTCGTCGCCGTCGAGCACCTCGACGCGGTGGCCCTTCTCGCGCAGCCGCCCGGCCAGTTCGTACGCGATGGTGGTCTTGCCGGCGCTCGGCAGACCCGTGAGCCAGACGGTGGCTCCGGTCGTCACGTGTGACTCCTGATTCGTAGAGATCCCGGTCATGGTCAGCCGTGCAGCCCGCACTCGGTCTTGGCGCGGCCCGCCCAGCGGCCGGCGCGCGCGTCCTCACCGGCCAGGACCCGGCGGGTGCAGGGGGCGCAGCCCACGGAGGCGTAGCCGTCCATGAGCAGCGGGTTGGTGAGCACACCGTGTTCGGCGATGTAGGCGTCCACGTCGTCCTGGGTCCAGCGGGCGATCGGCGAGATCTTGACCTTGCGGCGCTTCTCGTCCCAGCCGACGACCGGGGTGTCCGCCCGGGTGGGGGCCTCGTCGCGGCGCAGTCCGGTGGCCCAGGCGTCGTAGTCCTTCAGCCCCTCCTCCAGGGGCATGACCTTGCGCAGCCTGCAGCACAGGTCGGGGTCGCGGTCGTGCAGCCGGGTGCCGTACTCGGCGTCCTGCTCCGCCACCGTCTGACGCGGTGTCAGAGTGATGACGCTGACGTCCATCACGGCCTCGACCGCGTCGCGGGTGCCGATGGTCTCCGGGAAGTGGTAGCCGGTGTCGAGGAACACCACGTCGACGCCGGGCATGGCCCGCGAGGCCAGATGGGCCACCACCGCGTCCTCCATGGAGGAGGTCACGCAGAAGCGGCTGCCGAAGGCGCCGGCCGCCCACCGGAGGATCTCCGGCGCGGAGGCTTCCTCCAGGTCCCGGCCCGCCTGCTCGGCGAGCGCCTTCAACTCCTCGGCGGAACGCCTCTTCTGAGCCGTCGTCATATCGGATCTCCTCCGTTGTCGGCTCGCCGCAGCCCGCGCGCGAGCAGTCCGAGGAACGCCAGCCGGAAGGCCCGGTTGCAGGCCGCGCACTCCCAGGCGCCGTGTCCCTGCTCCTCGCTCGGGCGCAGATCCTCCCCGCCGCAGTAGGGGCAGTAGAAGGGGGCGGCCCGCTCACTCACGACAGTGCCTCCTCGTCGGCGCGCGCGACCCAGGCCGCGAACCGCTCGCCCTCCTCGCGCTCCGCCTGGAACCGCCTCAGGACACGCTCGATGTAGTCCGGCAGTTCCTCCGACGTGACCTTGAGGCCGCGGACCTTGCGGCCGAACCCGGCCTGGAGACCGAGCGCGCCGCCCAGGTGCACCTGGAACCCCTCCACCTGCTCGCCCTTGTCGTCGAGGACCAGCTGGCCCTTGAGGCCGATGTCCGCGACCTGGATACGGGCGCAGGCGTTCGGGCAGCCGTTGAGGTTGATGGTGATCGGCTCGTCGAAGTCCGGGAGGCGGCGCTCCAGTTCGTCGATCAGCCGGGAGCCCCGTGCCTTGGTCTCGACGATGGCGAGCTTGCAGTACTCGATGCCGGTGCAGGCCATGGTGCCGCGCCGGAAGGGCGAGGGGCGGACCGTGAGGTCCAGCGATTCCAGGCCCTCGACGAGGGAGCCGAGCTGGGTCTCCGGGACGTCGAGGATGATCATCTTCTGCTCGACGGTGGTGCGCACCCGGCCCGAGCCGTGCGCCTCGGCGAGGTCTGCGATCTTGGTGAGGGTCGTACCGTCGACGCGGCCGACGCGCGGGGCGAAGCCGACGTAGTACCGCCCGTCCCGCTGGCGGTGGACGCCGACGTGGTCGCGCCACTGCTGGACGGGCTGCTCGGGAGCGGGACCGTCGAGCAGCGCGCGGCCCAGGTACTCCTCCTCCAGCACCCGGCGGAACTTCTCGGCACCCCAGTCGGCCACGAGGAACTTCAGCCGGGCCCGGTTGCGCAGCCGGCGGTAGCCGTGGTCGCGGAAGATCGACAGGACGCCCTCGTAGACGTCCGGGACCTCCTCCAGCGGCACCCAGGCGCCCAGCCGCACGCCCAGTCGGGGATTGGTGGACAGGCCGCCGCCGACCCACAGGTCGAAGCCCGGCCCGTGCTCGGGGTGCCGGACGCCGACGAACGCGACGTCGTTGATCTCGTGCACCACGTCCAGCAGGGGCGAGCCGGAGACGGCCGTCTTGAACTTCCGGGGGAGGTTGGAGTACGCCTTGTTGCCCAGGACGCGGCGCTTCATCTCCTCCAGGGCGGGGGTGGCGTCGACGATCTCGTCCTCGGCGATGCCGGCGACGGGAGAGCCGATCATCACGCGGGGGGTGTCGCCGCAGGCGGTGACCGTGGACAGGCCCACGGCCTCCAGGCGGTCCCAGATCTCGGGGACGTCCTCGATCCGGATCCAGTGGTACTGGACGTTCTGCCGGTCGGTGATGTCGGCGGTGCCGCGCGCGAACTCCTGCGAGACCTCGCCGATGACGCGCAGCTGACGGGTGGTGAGCCGGCCGCCGTCGATGCGGACGCGCATCATGAAGTACCGGTCGTCCAGCTCCTCCGCTTCCAGGACCGCGGTCTTGCCGCCGTCGATACCGGGCTTGCGCTGGGTGTACAGACCCCACCAGCGCATCCGTCCGCGCAGGTCGTTGGGGTCGATGGAGTCGAAGCCCCGTTGGGAGTAGATCGTCTCAATGCGTGTCCGCACATTGAGACCGTCGTCGTCCTTCTTGAACTGCTCGTTGCCGTTGAGCGGGGTGAAGTGACCCGCGGCCCACTGACCCTCGCCACGGTGACGGCTCACCTTGCGGCGGGGCACGGCGGATTTCTGCGGGGAGGCGGCCATGGTGGATACGTCCTTCGGGACAGGCAGGAGAAAACGGCACCGACCTGCGCAAACGGGGGTACGGGCAGGCGTGCGCACCCCTGCGCAAGGGTCGGGAAAGTTGAGAAAAGTGGAGAAACCGGCGCGGGCGGGAGGCTCTCAGCGGACCGGACAGATGGCGCTGGACATGCGGCCGAGATCGACGTGCCGTCGACTCACCAAGGCGATTCCAGTTCCGGACATGAGGGAAGCCTGTCATGGCGATCTGGACACAGTCCAGTTTTGCCCATCATGTGGACACCCTTGTCCCGGAACGTGAGACAAGGGTGTCGTCGGTCACATGGTACGGCCGTGCCCGCGTCCTCGCAGGTCAGACGGCCTGCGCCCCAGGCCACGGGCCCGGAGTGGGAACCTCCGGTTCCTCCTCGACCCGGGTGTCGAACAGCCGGAAACCGCGGCGCTGGTAGTTGCCCATCGCATGCTCGCCGTCCTTGCTGCACGTGTGCAGCCACACCCGCTTCGTCTGCGCCAGCCCAGGCCACCGGTCCGCGAGGTCCCATGCCCGCGCGGCCCCGTACGACAGCAGGTGCCCGCCGATCCGCCGCCCCCGGAAGGCCGCCAGGAGCCCGAAGTAGACGATCTCCACGACCCCGTCGTCCTGCGGCTCCAGCTCCACATACCCCGCGGGCGTGCCCCGGTCGTGGGCCACCCAGGTCTCCACTCCCGGCCGGTCCAGGTACTCCCGCCACTGCGCGTACGTCCAGCCCAGCCGGTCGACCCAGCGGATGTCCCCGCCGACCGAGGCGTACAGGAAGCGGCTGAACTCCGGCGACGGCACCTCGGCGCGGACGACGCGGACGTCGCCCTCGGGGGCCGCCGCGGGCAGCAGATCGGCCGGGGACGTCTGCTCCAGGGACCACGTGGTCACGGTGATGCTGCTCATGCGGTCAGGGAATCACGGGGGCACACGCTACGACAAAGGTGTTCCGGCCCGCGGTCCCGGGGCCGGCTCCCTATCCCATGGCTTCGTCCACGGAGCCGAGCGGCACCGCGTACAGCACCCGCCCGTCGGCCGGTCCGTCCCCCTGGCCGTCGTCGCCCGGCACGCCCTCCGTCAGCGTCCACAGCTCGCCCGTCTCCTGCCAGTACGACAGGGACGCCGTGTGCCGGCCCCAGCATGCGTGGCTCTCGTTGGACCCGCAACGCGCCGCCTTCGCCTTGGACGTGGTCTGCCGCCAGAGCGTGCCGCGCCGGCCGTCGGACGTCGGCGCGCGGTCGACGTACCAGTCGGCCCGCTCCGCCCCGTCGCCCCGGTGGGAGAGCACGCCCCGCACCCCGGTCGCCTCCGTCTCGTACGCCTCGGCCGCCCGGACGTCGCCGCGTGCGTCCGCGGCGAGCAGACCGCCGCGGCCCGGGACGGTGCTGTACGCGTAGCGCCATACGCGCGCCGCCCGGTGGCCGCCGCCGGCCGGGAACCATTCGCTCGCGACCAGGCTGTCCGGAACCGAGGTGCGGTCGAGGGAGAGGGCGGAGAAGCAGGGCGTCGCGCGGTCGTCCGCCGTCGAACACGGGCCGTCGGTGAGGCGGTAGGAGCCGACCGCCGGCAGCACGTACTGGTAGCCGTGCGCGGCGAAGCCGCCCTTCACCCGGCCGATCGCGGGACCGTCGACGTTCGCCCTGAGGACGCGGTGCAGATCGAAGACGAGCAGGGAGCCGCGGGCGGCGGCGATGAGCTTGTCCTGGTACCAGACCATGCCGGACAGACGGGTGCGGACGGCGGTGTAGTCCTTGCCGTCGGCGCGCGGGGCGACCAGCAGGACCCAGCGGTAGGCGAGGCGGGCGGGGTCGTTCGCGTCGATGAAGGCGATCCTGGCGAGGCCACGGTCGGCGGCCGGGCCGTCCGGGCGGTCGTCGTGCGCCCATCCGGACAGGATGACCCGGTCGGGACCCCAGTGGCCGTCGTCGTCGGCGTCGCCGGAGGTGGTCACGGACCGGGGCAGCCACTGTGTGGTCGTCGCGTCGCGGCGGTCCCAGCAGTAGGCGCGCGTGGCGGCCGGCTCGACGGGCAGCGCGTCCGTCTCGGCCGTGTCGCACCCGGAGCGCTCGCGCATGGTGCGGTCGGCGGAGGCGAGGACGCCGTGCACGCCGACGTTGCCCCCCATGGCGCGGGAGAGCGTGTCCAGGGTGCCGCGGGCGGTGAGGTCCTCGTGGAGGCGGAAGCGGGCGGTCTCGGCCCGGGCGGTGACGCGGGTCAGTCCCCCGGGGTCGTCCCCGCCAGCGGCCTGCGAGGTGCTGATCAGCGTGGCGGCGGCGGTCAGCGCCAACGCGGTCCCGGCCAGCGTGGCCCGCAGCGCTTGGCCTCTGCGCCTGCGGCGGTGCCTGCCACGGTGCTTCATACATCCTCCCGGGGTAGGCCAACTGCTCCTCGTGATCCGGATGTTGACGGGGGAACGGGTGGGGTGGCCTATGGGAGGGATGCTACGGCAGACGCCCGCGGGACCGGTCGAAGACCCGGGAAATGCAGGGTTATCCCCACCGTGAGGGTTATATGCCGCGGGAGTGTGCGGCGGGCGGTTGCGCGCCGGGCGGCTGCGCGGTGGCCGGCTGCGCGGTGGGGCGGGGGACGCCGGCCAGGGTGTCGCGCGCCCTCACCACGCCCGGCGCCACGGAGTGCGGCAGCAGGTCCCGCGGGTCGTCGGGGGTCAGCACCTCCACCTCCGCCGACTCGCGGAAACGATACGGCCGGTGCTCCAGAACGGCCCCGAGATAGCGCCGTACGCGGGACATCTCCGCGCGGACCGTGACCGTGCGGGCCGGGTCGCCGAACATGTCGGCGGCCAGGGCGGCGGCGGTGCGGCCGGTGCGGCCGAGCGCGAGCAGATAGAGCAGTTCGGCGTGGCGGGGGCTGAGCTCCTGGGTCCAGGAGCCCGTGTCGCCCGACACCGTCACCGACCAGCGGTGCGGATGCCCCACATCGAGGACGATCCGGGTCGCGGGCGTCACCACGGGCGCGTCCGCGGTGCGCACCAGCCAGCCGCCCGGCAGCGGCTCCACCTCGCAGGGGCCCAGCGACGGCAGCAGGCATCGGCCGGGCGAGAGGGACGCGGGCAGAGCCACCCGGCTGGCGTACGGCATCCCGGTCACCGCCGCCGTCCAGCCGTCCCTGTCCACCGCCAGCGCCCGGCCGCCGAGCTTGGCCAGCAGCGGCGCCGCCACCGCGCGCAGCCGCTCCAGGGTGCCGAGGTGGATCTCCCGCAGCCTGGCCTCCGCGAGCTTGGCCACCGAGTCCACCCAGGCCAGCGTCGCCGGGTGCATCGTCTCCAGCGGGCCGCTCACGTCCACCACCCCCAGCAGCCGGCCGTCGCGCGGGTCCGTGACCGGGGCGCCCGCGCACGTCCACGAGGCGTGCGAGCGGACGAAGTGCTCGGACGCGAAGACCTGCACCGGACGCCGGATCGCCACGGAGGTGCCGACGCCGTTCGTGCCGACGACCTCCTCGCCCCAGTGCGCCCCGGGCAGCAGGCCCAGCCGGTCCGCCTGGCGCAGCACCCGGGGACTGCCCTCGCGCCACAGCACCCGCCCGTCCGCGTCGGCGACGACCATGATGTGCTCGGTGACGTCCGCGACCGACAGCAGACTCTCCCGTAAGACGGGCAGCACGGGACGCATCGGGGAGTCGCGGCGGCGCTGCTCCACCTCGTCGCGGCCGAGCGGGTCGGCCCGGACGTCGTGGTCGGGGTCGACGCCGCTGCGCAGCATCCGCCCCCAGGACGCCCAGATCACCGGGCGCGGCGGCACCGGGGCGCGCTGTCCGGCGAGCGTGGCGCTGCGCACTTCGCTGAGCACGCGCGCCGCCTGCGCGGCGTCCAGGGTGGCGAGCCGTGTGACGTCGTTCGCCGAGTGCGCCACTGGACCTCCCGGATGGCCTGTCCGTCTCCGTCCCCTTCCGCCCCGGGCAGGAGCACCCGGTCCGCGGCGACGGTGGCATCATCTTGCCGCTTGCCCGGGACGGAGGGATGTACTCCGCCCACAGCGGGCACGTTGCAACCCCCTGCAACTCTGGCGAACGGCCACGGGGTCGTTGAAAACTTGGGCGACGCCGCTGCGGCGGCGTCCGCGCTCCTCCAAGGGGGGCGGCAGAGCGGGGGTGGTGCCGTGTCGGCGCAGCACCACCCCTGCGACGTGCTCCCTCCGGGACGCCCTCGGCGTACGGGACGGACCGTCAGACGACCGGCCTCGCCCGCTCCACCACCGCGGCCAGGTCCAGGCTGTGCGGCAGGGTGCCGAAGGCCGCGCCCCAGTCGCCGCCGAGACGGGAGGCGCAGAAGGCGTCGGCGACCTCCGGCGGCGCGTACCGGACGAGCAACGCGCCCTGGAGCACCAGCGCCATCCTCTCCACCAGGCGGCGTGCCCGCGCCTCGATGCCCTCCAGATCGGACAGTTCGGTCAGCAGGCCCTTGACCGCGGCGTCCAGGCGGTGGTCGGCGCCGTGCGCCCGGCCGACCTCCTGGAGATAGGCGTCGAGGGCGTGCGGTTCGCGCTGGAGCGCCCGCAGCACGTCCAGTGCCTGCACATTGCCCGCGCCCTCCCAGACGGAGTTGAGCGGCGACTCGCGCAGCAGCCGGGGCATGCCGGACTCCTCCACATAGCCGTTGCCGCCGAGGCACTCGGACGCCTCCGCCACCACCGGGGTGCAGCGCTTGGTCACCCAGTACTTGGCGGCCGGCACCGCGAGCCGCAGGAACGCCCGCTCCTGCTCGCTCCCGTCGTCGTACGCCGCCGCGAGCCGCAGGCCGAGCGTCGTCGCCGCCTCCGACTCCAGGGCCAGGTCGGCCAGCACGTTGCGCATCAGCGGCTTGTCGATGAGCCGGCCGCCGAACGCCTCCCGGTGGGCGCAGTGGTGGAGCGCCTGCGAAACCGCCTGCCGCATCAGCGCCGTCGAGCCGAGGACGCAGTCGAGCCGGGTGGCCGCGACCATCTCGATGATGGTGCGCACCCCGCGGCCCTCGTCGCCCACCCGGCGCGCCCAGGTCCCGGCGAACTCCACCTCGCCGGAGGCGTTGGACCGGTTGCCGAGCTTGTCCTTGAGCCGCTGGATCATGAACGTGTTCCGTGTGCCGTCCTCCAGCACACGGGGCACGAGGAAGCAGGTGAGCCCGCCCGGTGCCTGGGCCAGCACCAGGAACGCGTCCGACATGGGTGCCGAGCAGAACCACTTGTGGCCCGTCAGCCCGTATGTGCCGTCCTCGGCGAGCGGCCGGGCCGCGGTGGTGTTGGCGCGGACGTCGCTGCCGCCCTGCTTCTCCGTCATGCCCATGCCGAAGATCACGCCGGGCTTCTCCGCGGCCGGGCGCAGATCCGGGTCGTAGACCGTGGAGGTCAGCCGCGGCTCCCACTCGGCGGCGAGCACGGGGTCCGTGCGCAGGGCGGGCACCGCGGAGTGGGTCATCGACAGCGGGCAGCCGTGACCCGCCTCGGCCTGGGACCAGATCACGAACGAGGCCGCGCGGCGCACATGCCCGCCCGGGCGTGACCAGGCCGCCGTCAGCCCCGCGGCGACGCCCTTGCCGAGCAGCCGGTGCCATGCCGGATGGAACTCGACCTCGTCGATGCGGTTGCCGTAGCGGTCGTGGGTCCGCAGTCTCGGCGGATTCTCGTTCGCCTGGGCCCCCCACTCCTGTACCTGCGCGGAACCGGCGCTGAGCCCGAGGCCCGACAGCTCGGAGCGGGCCTCGTCGAGGAGCGCCGGGTCCAGATGCCGCTCGACGGCCTCCGCCAGGGCCCGGTCGGCGGTGAAGACGTCGTAACCGACCAGGGGCGGAGCCTGGTTGGTCACGGTATGCGTGCTGGCTGCCATGGGAGCGAACCTACTCCTCGGTACGCCGCCGGTCACCCGTCTTGCCGCGGCGCATGCCCCACCCCGGGCAGGTCGTCTCACCGGGGGGTGAGTGCGGGCCCCGGCGGCGGATACCGTTATGGCGTGCAGCCAGCAGCAAGTGAACCCTCCGAGCGGCCTTCAGGCCGTCTCCACCGGGCGCGTGCCCTCTACCGGAACGTCTCCAAGCGCAGGACCGCCTGGCTGCTGCTGAAGGACACCGTCAACTCGTGCATGGAGTACCGCATCCTCGGTCTCGCGGCCGAGGCGGCGTTCTTCACGCTGCTGTCCGTGCCGCCGCTGCTGCTGAGCCTGATCGGGCTGCTCGGGTACGTCGACGACTGGACCGGCGCCGACACCATCCAGAGCCTGGAGAACAACCTCCTGGAGGCGTCCCGCACGGTCCTGTCCGACAAGGGCGTCACGGAGATCGCCCAGCCGATCCTGCACGACGTGATGAAGGGCGGCCGGCCCGACATCATCTCCATCGGCTTCCTGTTCGCCCTGTGGTCGGGGTCGCGGGCCGTGAACGTCTTCATCGACACCATCACCGTGATGTACGGGCTCGACGGCACCCGGGGCATCGTCAAGACGCGGCTGCTCGCGTTCGTGCTCTTCATCGTGGCGCTGCTGATCGGCTCGGTCGCGCTGCCGCTGATGGTGGCGGGACCGGACGCGGTGGTGAACGTCGTGCCGTGGTCGACGACGGTGGTGCAGATCCTGTACTGGCCGGTGGTCATCATCCTGTCGGTGGTGTTCCTGACGACGCTGTACCAGGTGTCGGTCCCGGTGCGCTCGCAGTGGGTGGAGGACGTGCCCGGCGCGCTGGTGGCGCTGGCGATGTGGGTACTGGGCAGCCTCCTGCTGCGCATCTACCTGACGCACACGGTGGAGGGCCCGACCATCTACGGTTCGCTGGCCGCGCCCGTGGCCGTCCTGCTGTGGATCGGCGTGTCCGCGTTCGCGGTCCTCGTCGGCGCGGCCGTCAACGCGGCGATCGACCGCGTGTGGCCGGCCGCGGCGACGGCGGCGGCCCGGGAGGCGAACGAGCGGCTGCGGCAGGAGCAGGCGGCGGAGTACGTGGCCCGCGCGGCCGCGGCCCGCGCGGCCGACCCCGACGACCCGGACATGCCGTCGGAGTTCCCGGAGCGCTGGTCCCGCTTCCTGCCCCCGGAGGACGTCACGTCACGGCTGCGGACACATGCGCGCAGCGCGCCCCCTCAGGCACGGAAGGCGGACGAGGCGGGGGAGTGAGCGGCGCCCTGCCGCCGTCCGGATGTTCCCCGCCGCGCGGCCGGCCGACGGAGCGTGCGCGCTCCGGCTCCGGCGGCCGTGCGCGGTCCGGCTCCGGCGGCCGTACGCGCTCCGAGGCGATCGCCCGCCGGAGACCACCGGGCCCCGCGGGCGTAGCGTGAGGCACATGGCTGCCGGCGAAGGCGGATACGCGGAACGGGCGTCCCGGCTCGACGGCGCGGTCGTGTGGACGAACACGCCGAGCGCCGCCGGGCCGCCGGTCCTGCCCGACGGCTGCATGGACCTGCTGTGGACCGAGGGCAGGCTCCTGGTCGCGGGCCCCGACACACACGCCCACCACCCCGGGAGCCCGCCCACGCGCTGGGCCGGTGTCCGCTTCCGCCCCGGCGGCGGACCCGCCCTCCTCGGCGTACCGGCGTACGAACTGCGCGACCGGCGCGTCGAGCTGGCCGACCTGTGGCCCGCCGCCGAGGTGCGCCGACTGGCCGGGCGGGTGAGCGCCGCCGCCGATCCCGCGACCGCGCTGGAGGAGATCGCGCTGGAGAGGGCCGGACGGGCGCCGGCCCCCGACCCGCTGCTCGGTGCCCTGGTCGCGGCCCTCGACGCGGGCCGCCCGGTGGCCGCCACCGCCGACGCCCTGGGCCTGGGCGCGCGCCAGTTGCACCGCCGCTCGCTCACCGCGTTCGGCTACGGCCCGAAGACGCTGGCCCGCGTGCTGCGGCTGCAGCGGGCGCTGGCGCTGGCGCGGTCGGGGGTGCCCTACGCGCAGACCGCGGCACGTGCCGGTTTCGCCGACCAGGCCCATCTGGCGCGCGACGTGCGGCAGCTGGCGGGGATGCCGCTGGGTGACCTACTGGCCCGCGGGTAGCTGCGCGAACAGGTCGACGCCGTTGCCGTCCGGGTCGTGCACGACCGCGTACCGCATCCCCCAGGGGGCGTCCCACGGCTTGAGCTCGCCGTGGTACCCGGCGCCCACCAGCTCCTCGTACACCCTGTCCACCTCGGCGGGGGAGTCGCAGCGGAAGGCCATCGCGACCCGGTAGCCGCCGGCCGGGGGCCGCCAGCCGGGGTGGAAGGAGCGGACGGTCTCCTCGGGGTCCAGGGCGAGCCGCAGCCCGCCCGGCAGTTCGGCCTCGACGTGCGGCTGCCGCTCGGCGCCCTCGGGGAAGACGAGGCCGAGACGGCGGTAGAAGGCGAGGGACGCGGCCAGGTCGGAGACGACGAGGCCGATCACGTCGAATCGTGGAGTCATACGGCCACCGTAGGCGGGCGAAGGCGGCCGGGTCTTGAACGAATCGGACGTGGGCGGCCCTGGGCGGACGGACGTGGGCGGTCTTGGGTGGATGGCTGCGGCCGGGTCTTGAACGAATCGGACGTGGGCGGTTTTGGGTGGACGGCTGCGGCCGGTCTTGGGTGGACGGCTGCGGGCGGGTCTTGAACGAATCGGACGTGGGCGGTCCTGGGCGGACGGACGTGGGCGGTCTTGGGTGGATGGCTGCGGGCGGCTCCGGGCGGGCGGCCGCGGGCGGCTCCGGCGGGATCACCGCGAGCCGGTGCCGGCGTGGGGCGGACGCACATGGCGCCGGTGGCGGCGCGGCGGGGATCCGGGCGGCGCGCCCAGCTCCAGCACGATCGACGCGCCACCGGCCGGCCCGTTGTCCAGCTCCAGCGTTCCGGCGGCCGCCTTCGCCGTACGCCGCGCTATGTCGAGGCCGAGCCCCGTGGAGCCCGCCCGGCTGGCGCCGCGCTCGGTGGGGAAGCCTCCGGTGAATCCCGGCCCGGCGTCCTGCACCGTCAGCCGCGCGCCGCCGCCCGGCCGGGGAGAGAGGCCGATGCCGAAGGCGACTCCGTCCGGCGTGTGCGCGAAGACGTTGTCCAGGAGCACGTCCACGCAGGCCGCCAGATCCTCGGCGGAGGCGAGCACGGGAATCGGGCCCGCCGGGATCCGGACCGACATCGGCCGCTGCTGCTCGTCCGCGAGCACCGACCAGAAGTCGGCGCGCTCCCGTACGACCGCGGCGGCGTCGCAGACCGCCCACAGGCCGCCGTGGGACGGGCGGCGCGCCTCCCGGATGATGTCGCTCACGGTGCGTTCCAGCGTGTCCAGTCCCTCGCTGATGGTCCGGCTCTCCCTGGGGTCGGCCAGCGACTCCGCCTCGATGCGGAGCGCGGTCAGCGGGGTGCGAAGGCGGTGCGAGAGGTCCGCGACGGACTCGCGTTCCCTCGTCAGCAGTTCCCCGATGCGCCCGGCCAGGGTGTTGAGCGCGGTTCCCACCTTGCGTACCTCCGGCGGACCGGCGGGTGACGCCCTGGCCGACAGATCGCCCGCCCCGAGGCGGTCGGAGGCGTGCGCCAGATCGCTGAGGGGCCGGACGAGCGAACGGGCGAGCCGGTCGGCCACCAGGACGCTCAGCACCAGCAGCCCGGCCCCCACCGCGCCCAGCAGCAGCCAGGCCGTGCCGAGCCCGTGGCGCAGTTCGGACTCCGGGGCGAAGACCCGGATGACCGCCGTGCCCTCCGGCAAGCCCTGGACCGCGACCAGGACCTCGACTCCTCCCGGGGCCTGGGCGACGATGCTGCGGCCGCTCGCGGCCAGGCGCATGGCCTGCGAGCGCGGCGCCGATGCCCCCACGGTGCCGCCGTCGGCGAGGAACACGGTCAGGGGACTGGCGGGGGCCTCGGCGTCCAGCTCCCCGACGACCTGGGCCAGTCGGGGCCGGTCCAGGGTGGCGACCAGGGGCGTGATCGACTGGGCCCGGGTCACGGCCCCGTCGATCGCGCGGTCCTCGGCGACGGTGCGCACGAGCAGTCCCAGGGGCAGCAGGAAGGCGACCAGCACGAGAGAGCTGGTCGCCACCACCAGAAGCACCAGGCGCCGCCTCATGACATCGTCGGATCCATGAGTTTGACACCGACGCCGCGCACCGTGTGCAGGTAGCGGGGTTCCTGTGCCGTCTCACCGAGCTTGCGCCGAAGCCAGGCGAGGTGCACGTCCACCGTCTTGTCCGCGCCCCCGTAGGGCTGCCGCCAGATGTGGGTGAGCAGATCGCGTTTGGGCACCACCTGCCCGGCGCGCACGGCGAGGTAGTGCAGCAGGGCGAACTCCTTGGGGCTCAGCTCCAGCAGACGGCCCTCCAGCCGCACCTCGTGCGCGTCCGGCCGGAAGGCGAGGCCGCCGACCACCGTCGGTTCCACGCCACCGGCCCGGTCGGCCGTGGTGCGGCGCAGCACGGCCCGTATCCGGGCGTCGACCTGGCCCGGCCCGAACGGTTTGACGAGGTAGTCGTCGGCTCCGGCGTCGAGCACCCGGATCATCTCGGCCTCCTCGTCGCGGGCCGTGGCGACGATCACCGGCACATCACTGACCGCACGGATCATGCGAAGGGCCTCATAGCCGTCGAGATCGGGCAGCCCCAGATCCAGCAGCAGCAGATCCGGCTGACGCTCCACCAGCAGTCGCAGCGCCTCCAGGCCGGTGCCCGCGCTGGCGACCGCATGCCCCCGCTCCGTCAGGGAACGGGTCAGGGCAGTGCGTATCGCCGCATCGTCCTCCACGAGCAGCAGCTGTGCCATGGCGCCATACGATAATGCAGCCGGTGCCGTGTGCCTCACCCCTGGCCTTGTCGAAGCCTTTACCCGGCTTTAGGACGCGAACGGCCATGATGACGCCCATGAACGCGCGCGTATTCGGAGGTGTGGCCGCCTGGACCATCGGCGCCGCCATGGCGACCGCCCTGAGTCTCCTCGCGATCTCGGCGCTCGGTGACGGCATCTACGCCGGCCGGACGCGCACCTGGAGCGGCGACGACGTCGCCCGCGCGCTGGCGGCCGCCTCCTCGGACCCGGCCGAAGCCCCCTCGGATCCGGCCGCCGCAACCTCGGGCAGGCCGCGCGCCGGCGCCCGGGCCGACGCCGGACCCGGCCCTTCGCGTCCGGCCCCGGCCGTGTCGCCGTCGCAGACCACCGGCCACACCGACGCCGTGGCCTCGCCCGGAGGCACCGCGCTCGCCGTGTGCGGCGCGGCCGGGGCGTATCTCACGTCGTGGAGCCCGGCGCAGGGATACCGGGTGGAGTCGGTGTCCCGGGGGCCCTCGCGTGTCGCCTCCGTGACCTTCGAGTCCTCCCGCTCACTGGTCGTCCTGCGGGTCGGCTGTTCCTCGGGCGTCCCCACCGCGCAGGTCGTCACCGAGTCCGAGGACGGCACCGAGCACGAGGGCGACGATCACCACTGAACCCGGCCGGACACCGTGCCGCGGACCCGGCTCAGGCCCGCGCCCGGGCGCGGGAGGAGCGGTCCAGGATCAGCGCCAGCGTCGGGCAGCTCACCACCGCGCGCTCGGCGTGCCCGACGAGTTCGGGGGGCACCGCGCCGGGGTCGAGGATCGGGTATCCCCACGGGTCCAGGCTGATGATCTCGCCCAGGAGTTCGGCGCACATGCCGTGCGCCTCGCAGGTGATGGGGTTGACGCGCAGCCTGTACCTCACCGGAACTCCCAGTCTCGTGCGTGATCGTCCGGCAGGGGCAGCAGCGGCGGGCGCTCCAGGCCCGTGCAGGGATGGTCCTCGTCGTGCCAGTACGCGTCCTCCGCGAACGCCGTCAGCGCGCTGCGCACCAGATGGGTCGCCCCGTCGGGGTGCTTGCACGCGCCGCGGCCCTCGACGAGCTCGATGAGCTGCCGGACGCGGGCCAGCGTGCGGCCCCGGCCGCCGCTGTAGGCGAGGGTGACGAGTTCGTTCGACAGCTCCGGAAGCCCCCTGACGCACGGCCCGCACTGCCCGGCGGTCTCCTCGGCCAGGTAGCGGACCACCCGTGCCGTCTCGGCCAGCCCGCAGGACGACTCCGGCAGCACGATGACGATCCCCGCGCCCATGGCGCCGCCGACCGCCCGCAGGTCGGCGTGGGTCAGCGGGGTGAACCAGGCGGTGTCGGCCGGAATCCACGTTCCGAAATAGCCGCCGACCAGGATCGCGCCGGTGCGTTCCACCAGCCCCCCGGCAAGGGTGACGGCGTGTCCGACGGGAGTGCCCAGCTCGATCTCGTACACGCCCGGCCGGCCCACGGCGCCGCTGACCGTGACCAGGGTCGTCCCCGGTGCGCCCGGCGTGCCCGCCGACCTGAACCACACATCGCCGTGGCGGGCGATCAGCGCGAGGTGGCCGAGCGTCTCGACGTTGTTGACCACGGTCGGACGGCCGTGCACACCGCGCTCGTGCGGTCGCGGCGGCGCGAACGTCGGCTTGGCCGGCCCCTTGTTGAGGTACTGCACGATGGCCGACTGCTCGCTCGACACATAGCGCCCGGGTATCCCGACCAGCCGGATCGGTACCGGGTCGAGACCGGCCTGCCGGCGTTCGGCCAGCGCCTGGTCGAGCACGGTGAGCACCTCGGTGTCGGTACGGTGCACGGCGAGGTACGCCTCGTCCGCGCTCACCGCGTACGCCGCCAGGGAGATCCCGTCCAGCACGAGGTGCGGCACCCGGGTCAGCAGCAGATGGTCCTTGGCGCTTCCGGGTTCCCCCTCCGAGCCGTTGGCCACGACGACCGGCGTGCCCCGGCGGTCCAGCACCGAGCGGAGCTTGCGCCCCGTCGGGAACCCCGCGCCGCCCCGGCCGGTCAGTCCGGACCGCTCGACGCGGTCGATCAGGCGGTCCGGGCGGTCGCGGTCACCCGGCCCGCCCAAGGGCGGACGGCCGTGCAGGGCCAGGTGCTCGGCAAGGTCGGCCGGCCTGTTCCGCGGGGCACCGGCGAGCAGTCTGGGCAGTCGCGGTGCGGCGGGAAGACGGGTCGTGGTGGTCAGCGTCATGAGGCCCTCACCACGGAGGCGTGCGTCACGGGCGCGAGAGCCCGCTGGGACCAGCCCGGGGCCAGCGGCCCGCTGCTCGCCCATCCCCAGCCGGCCAGCACCACGGCGACCACCGCCGAGGCCACCGCCAGCCGCAGGCCCCTGCGCTCGGGCCAGCCGGTCGCGAGCCGCCACACGGACGCCCCCAGGACCGCGCCGAGACAGACCAGCACCAGAGCCGACCCCCAGACCGTCGCCGGGTCGGTGCCGGTGCCGAGCGCGTGCACCACCGCGACCGGCCAGCTGACGTACGCGAGCCAGTGGATCGCGCGCCAGCCGCGGTGTCCCATGCGTACGCGGACCAGGCTGGTGACGATCAGGGCGATCAGCAGGTCCGAGGCCACCGTGCCCAGACCGAGCCACACGGGGCGGTAGTTCGCGGCGAAGGGAACGAAGGCGTCGGTCAGACGGATGTCGGTGTACGAGTCCACGACCGTGGTCAGGACGTGCAGAGCGAGGAAGACCGCGGTGAGCAGGGACGTGTTGTTGTGCAGGCCGACGGTGACGAAGCGCGGCCACTTCGGGCTGGCGAACCGGACCGTGGTCAGCACACCGAGGGTGACGCAGAGGGTGAGCAGGAGAAGCGCGACGAGCCCGGTGGCACGCGTCGCGTACCACAGGCCCGGTCCGTCGAAGGACACCTCGAAGGGCAGCGCAAGGGGGGCGGTCGTCAGGGGCATCTTGGTCATCCGGTTGTTCCGTGGTGGCGGGGCCAGGCGCCGGTGACGGTGGCGCGGCCGTCGGGGCGGACCAGGAGCGCCGGCACGGCGAGCCCTTCGAGCCAGTCGACCGCAGCCTCCCCCCGTACGATGGCGGCCGTCGAAGCGGTGTTCGCTCCCACGCACGTCGACGCGGCGACCGTCACGGTCTGCCAGTGGGCGGGTGCGCACTCCCCGGTGGCCGGGGAGACGATGTGGTGGACCGTCTCCCGGCCGCGGCGCCAACGGCGCACCCCGGTCCCGGAGGTGGCGAGGCCGCCCTCGGTGATGGCGACGCTCCGGTGCGGTGCGCCGGAGCGCACGGGACCGGGGTCCTCGTCGGCCGGGGAGGTGCCCTCGGTGACGAGGATCCGCCAGCCGTCGTCCGGTGCCGGTCCCGCGACGGAGATGTCACCGCCCAGGTTGACCAGCACGCCGCAGCCGACGGCGGCGTGGATCCGGGCCGCGGCGCGGTCCGCCGCCAGGGCCTTGGCCGTCGCCCCGAGATCGAGCACCAGGCCCGCCGGGACCCGCACCACGCCTGCCTCCGCGTCGAGTTCGACCACGCGCCAGCCGGGCACCGGCCGCGCGGTCACGACGGTCCTGGCGCCGTCCCGGGCGACCTCGGTGAAGTCCCGGTCGTAGCCGAGGTCGACCAGCACGCCGCCGCACGTCGGGTCGACGTCGCCGTCGGTGGCCGCCGCGGCGTCGAGGGCGACACCGAGTGCGTCGACGAACGTGCCGCTGACGCGCAGCGGACGGCCGTCGGCCCGGTTGAGCGCGCTCAGTTCGGAGTCCTCGCGGAACCGGGAGCAGGCGAGGTCGATCGCCGCGAGTTCCGCGTCCAGCAGCCCCCGGGCCTCGTCCAGCGCCGCGGGTTGTGCGACCAGCAGGGTGGCGACGGTACCCAGGGCCCGGAACTCCGCGCGGGCGATGCCGGGAAGCGGCGCGACGGCGCCGGCCGGCCGGGTGGAGCCGCTCATCCCTTGGGACTCGGCGACGACGTCGTCTGCGTGGGCTTCGGCGTCGGCTTCGGCGCCGTGGTCGTCGGCGTGATCACCGGCGCGGTGGTCTTGCGGGTGGCCGTCGGGGCGGGCGCCGCGGAGCGCGTGGTCGTCGTGGCGGTCGGCGTGCGGGACCTGCTCGGGCCGGCCGAGGCGGTCGGCGACGCGCTCGCGGAGGCCGAGGCGGACGGCGAGGCCGAGGGCGACTCCGGCACGGAGGCCGTGGGAGAGGCGGCGGCACTCGCGCCGACCCCGCCCGGAGCCGACTCGGTGCCGGGCGACTGGGTGTCGGCGACGACCGGCGCGGACCGTGTGAAGAGCGTCGCGAAGGCCACCGTGGCCAGCGCGCTGAGCTGGGTGACGCGCCAGGTCAGCCTGGACAGCCGCTTCAGGCCGTCATGGCGCTCCGCGTCGGCGGTGTCCCTGTGTTTCATGCTGTTCGCTCCTGCCTGGGGACCACGGTCCTCAAGGACCGTGCGGGGCGATCCCACCTGCGTGGTGGAGACCCCGCGCGTGCCGTCTCACCCCAGCGGACGGCGGGTTAAGGCCCCCCTAAGAGGACGCTAATCTCGGACGAGCGGCCGCCGCGGTGACGGGCCGTCACGAGAAGACGACCGTCCGGCACGCACTTCTGCCGGATCCCGTTGGACGGTGCCGTGGGTCGGGGAAGTGATGTGATGCGGTGACAGAAGCAGTCCCCCAGCGTGAGGAGCGGGCCGGATGGACCGTGCGGACGAGGCGGCCGAGACCCCGGCAGGCCTGCCGGACCCCGTGGTCCGCACTCCCTGCGGGGCGGTGCGCGGGCGGTACGAGAACGGGGTCGCCGTCTTCCGCGGCATCCCCTTCGCCGCCCCGCCCTTCGGCCCGCACCGCTTCCGCCCGCCCGTTCCGCCCGAGCCCTGGGACGGGGTGCGCGACG
Source organism: Streptomyces sp. PSU-S4-23 (assembly GCF_055632315.1). Taxonomy (NCBI): domain Bacteria; kingdom Bacillati; phylum Actinomycetota; class Actinomycetes; order Kitasatosporales; family Streptomycetaceae; genus Streptomyces; species Streptomyces sp. PSU-S4-23. The sequence continues at coordinate 6,919,447 of NZ_JBVMUU010000002.1, forward strand.
CGGGCGCGTTCGGCCCGACGCCGCCCAAGCCGCCGTATTCGGAGGCATTCGCCCGCTATCTGTCCGACCCGGTGGTCCCCGGGGACGACTGCCTCAACCTCAACGTCTGGACCCCCGAGCCCGGGCCCGGAGCCCGGCTCCCGGTCATGGTGTGGGTCCACGGCGGCGCACTGACCCGGGGCTCCTCCGCCGTGCCCGTCTACGACGGCAGCGCCTTCGCCCGCGCCGGCGTCGTCCTCGTCTCCTTCAACTACCGCCTGGGTGTGGAGGGCTACGGCCTCTTCCCGGACGCCCCCGCCAACGCCGGACTGCGCGACCAGCTCGCCGCGCTGGAGTGGGTGCACGACACCGTCGCGGCGTTCGGCGGAGACCCGGACCGGGTGACCGTCTTCGGCGAGTCCGCGGGCGCGATCAGCATCGGCGCGCTGCTGGCGAGCCCGCGCGCCCGGGGGCTGTTCCGGCGGGCGGTGCTGCAGAGCGGGCCGCCCGAGTCGACGCAGCGGGACAAGGTGCGGCGCCTGGTGCGCCGTATGGCCGCCCGGCTGAAGGTGCCGGCCACGGCGGCCGCGTTCGCCGAGGCCGACCGCACGCTGCTGGCCGCGGCCCAGGCGGAGGCGGGGCGCCGGGCCGGCCCCGTCCTCGGCGGGCCCGCCTTCGGGATCGTCGTCGACGGCGACCTCGTGCCCCGCGACCCGCTGGAGGCGCTGCTCGACGGAGTCGCCCGGGACGTCCCCCTGCTGATGGGCTGGACCAGCGAGGAGTACCGGCTGTGGCTGGTGCCCACCGGGCTCGTCGAGCGCATCGACCGGCTGGGCCCGGTCGCCCTGGCGGGCGCGATGGCCCGCTGCCACTGCGGTCCCGAGGTGCCCCGCGGCTACCGCACCGCCCGTCCGGACGCCGCCGTGTCCGACCTGGTCGGCCAGATGGTCACGGACCACCTGCTGCGCCGCCCGCTGCACCGGCTGGCCGACTCCCGCCGGGGCCACGCGCCCGCCTACGTCTACGAGTTCGCCTGGCGCTCCGGCCTTCCCGGCCTCGGCGCCTGCCACGCCCTGGAGCTGGGTTTCGTCTTCGACAGCGCCGGCGTGCCGGAGGCCGCGAAACTGGCCGGCCCGCACGCGCCCCGCGAACTGGCCCGGGAGATGAACCGGGCGTGGGTGCGCTTCGCGACGGAGGGCGATCCGGGCTGGCCCGCGTGGGACGCCTCGCATCCGGTGCGTGTCTTCGGCGGCGACGGCGACCCGGTCGTCAACGGTCCCCGCGACAGGGAGATGACGCTGTGGGCGGCCGCCTCCACCGCACCGCGGACCGCCCCCGCCCCGGGTACCGGGAACGGCGCGTCCCTGCGCGGCACGGCACCGCTGTCCGCGGTCCGCCGGCTGCGGCGGCCGGCGGGAGCACGGCGGCGCGACGACGGTCCACGGGGGTGACGGGCCGTCGTCCGCGGTGGCGACGTGCCTGCCGCCGGTCCGCCCCACAGTTCCCGCAGAGCGGCGTTGACGGTGCCGGGCTGCTGGGTGTGCGGGTAGGAGCCGGGTACCCGGAGCAGCCGGCCGCCGACAGCGTCGGCCACGGCCTCGGCGCAGGCGATCAGAGGTTCGCCCACGTGCGTGCGGTACGGCTCCGGCGCATCCCGCCAGGTCCCGCAGATCACCAGCGTCGGCCACGGGGCGGTGACGGCCATGCGATCACACCGGGCGTGCGGCGGGCGGGACAAGACACCTCTTCGCCGAGCGGCGGGCCCGGTCACCACCGGAGCGGCGGGCCCGGTCACCACCGCGGCGCCCTCAGGCGGTGCCCCGCAGGCTCTCCGCGACCGACGCGATCGCCTCCGGCCCCACCCGGCAGCATCCCCCGATCAGGCGTGCCCCGGCGTCGCGCCAGCGCGTGACCCGGGCGGCCGTGAACGTGGAGCGGCCGTCCCAGGCGCGGGACCGGGCGTCCCAGCTCTCGCCGCTGTTCGGGTAGACCACCACCGGTTTGCCCGTGACGCGCGCGGCGAGCCCGATCGCGTCGTCCACGTCCTCGGGGGCGCAGCAGTTGACGCCCACCGCGATCACCTCGTCCGCTCCGGCGGCCAGGGCGAACGCCTCCTCCAGCGGCTGACCGGCACGGGTACGCCCGCCGGAGACCGTGTACGACAGCCAGGCGGGCACCCCGAGCCCGCGCACCGCCCGCAGCAGCGCCGCGGCCTCGTCCGCGTCGGGGACCGTCTCCAGGGCGAGCACGTCGGGCCCGGCCGCGGCCAGGACCTCCAGGCGCGGGCGGTGGAAGGCCTCCAGTTCGGCGACGGTGAGGCCGTAGCGGCCCCGGTACTCGGAGCCGTCCGCCGACAGCGCCCCGTACGGGCCGGCGGACGCCGCCACCCACAGCGGGCGCGTGATGCCCTCGGCGTGTGCCCGCGCCGCCGCCTCGCGGGCCAGCCCCACGCTGAGGGCGAGGAGCGCGGCCGCCCGCTCACGGCCGATGCCGCGCCGCGCGAATCCCTCGAAGGTGGCCTGGTAGCTGGACGTGATCGCCACGTCCGCCCCCGCCTCGAAGTACGCCAGATGCGCCTCGGTGATCGCCTCCGGCCGTTCCGCGAGCAGCCGTGCCGACCACAGTTCGTCGCTCAGGTCGTGCCCGGCCGATTCGAGCTGGTTCGACAAGCCGCCGTCCAGGACGACCGTCCCGGCGGCGAGGGCGTCGGCGAGGGTGGGAGCGGTGCTGCCGTTCATGTCCCGACGCTAACCGAAACGCGGACGGACGCCGGCGGCCGTCCAGGGGGCGGGCGGATCGCCGGCCATGCGGACACGGCCGGGGCCGTCGCCTACCCTTGCGGCATGCCCGAACCCGCGCTCCTGGACGCCGCCGTGCGCGAGGTCTTCGGCGCCTCGGCGGGCAGGCCCGTTCTCACCCCTCTCGCGCACAACCCCGGGAACGGGGTCACCGCGGGCGTGTGGCGCGTCAGCGCCGGGGACCGCTCGGCTGTCCTGAAGCTGCTGACCCGTACCAAGGAGGCCACCGCCCACTGGGCGGCCTCGGACGACCCCCGGCACTGGAACTACTGGCGCCGTGAGGCGTATGTGTACGAGTCCGGGCTCGCGCAGGTGTGGCAGCGGTGGGGCGTTCGCGCGCCGCGGCTGCTGGCCCGCGTCGAGCACCCCGACGGTGACGTGGCGCTGTGGCTGGAGGACGTGCCGGGCGAGCCGGCCACGTCGTGGTCGATCGCTCGCCACGCCGGGCACGCCCACCGCCTCGGCGCCGCGCAGGGCGCCGTCGGCGAGCGGCGGCACCCCTGGCTCTCGCGTCGTTTCCTGCGCGAGTACACCGGCGGCAACACCCTCGGCCGGGATCTGCTCGACGACGACGCCGCCTGGCGGCAGCCGCTGGTGCGGGACCACTTCCCGGCGGGGCTGCGCGAGAGCATGGTCCGGCTGCACCACGACCGGGAGTGGTTTCTGCAGATCATGGAGTCGCTGCCCCGCGTGTTCAGCCATCTCGACCACTGGCCCGCCAACCTCAGGGCCCAGGGCGCGGACAGTGTGCTGTTCGACTGGGCGTTCGCGGGGGACGGCGCGCTCGGCGAGGACATCGGCAACTACGTCCCCGACTCGGTCTTCGACCTCTTCGTCCCCGCCGCCCGGCTTCCCGAACTGGCGGCGGCCGTGTACGACGCCTATCTGCAGGGCCTACGGGCGGGCGGCTGGCGGGGCGACGAACGCCTCGTCCGTCTCGGGGTGTGCGCGTCGGCCGTGAAGTACGACTGGCTCACGGCCCTGATGCTCGCCCGCGCGGGCGAGGAGAAGCAGCTCGACTACGGCGGCACACGGACCGTGTCCGCCGAACTGCGCTACCGGGAGCGCGGCCTGACGCTGGCGTTCCTGGCGGACTGGGCGGCCGAGGCCCGGGCCCTGGCGCCGTCCCTGGGCTTTCCGCCGCCGCCCTCGGGCCGCTGACGCCGCGGCAAGCGATTTCCATCCCGTCGCTCCCGGCCCGTTGACCCCCCGGCGGCACGCCCTTACCTTTTCGGCGTTCGGAATGGCAGATGTAGTACGGAATATCGAACACGCACGCGCTGTACGCACCGCATCCCGTTGCCCCCACCCGGAAAGGCGGTCCGCATGAGCCGCGACGACGACCTGCCCGAAGCCCCCGGCCGCAGACCGGTGTTGAAGGGCGCCCTGGCCACAGGCGCGCCCGCCGCGGTCCCCGGGACCGCCCGTGCGGAGAGGGGGCGTGACATGAGACGCGCGTACGCGATCCTGCTCGCCCTGTGCTGTGCGCTGGCCGGGGCCCTGGTGACCGCGGGCCCGGCACGGGCCGCGGCCCTGACCGTCACCAACGGCACCCGGTTCACCGACACATCGGGCGCCGTCGTGCACGCCCACGGCGGCGGGGTCATCAAGGTCGGGCCGTACTACTACTGGTTCGGCGAGGACCGCAACGCCGACAACACCTTCCGGTACGTGGACGCCTACCGCTCCACCGACCTGAAGAACTGGGAGTTCAGAAACCACGTCCTGACCCGCTCCAGCGCCCCCGAACTCGCCACGGCCTACATCGAGCGCCCCAAGGTGCTCTACAACGCCTCCACCGGCACGTTCGTGATGTGGATGCACAAGGAGAACGGCACCGACTACAGCGAGGCCCGCGCGGCCGTCGCCGTCTCCGGCACCGTCGACGGCACCTACACCTACCGGGGCAGCTTCCGGCCGCTCGGCCAGTACATGTCCCGCGACCTCACCGTCTTCACCGACACCGACGGCACCGGCTACATGGTCTCGGCCGCCAACGAGAACTACGACCTGCACATCTACCGGCTCACCACCGACTACACCGGCATCGACAGCCTGGTCGCCAACCCCTGGCCGGGCGGCCACCGGGAGGCCCCCGCCCTCTTCAGGCGCGGTGGCGTGTACTTCATGCTGACGTCGGGCGCGACCGGCTGGAGCCCCAACCAGCAGCAGTACGCCACCGCCACCAGCCCGGCCGGCCCGTGGACGTCCATGACGAACGTGGGCGACTCCACGGCGTACGGCTCCCAGACGGCGTACGTCCTGCCCGTGCAGGGCACGTCGGGCACCTCGTACCTCTACCTGGGCGACCGCTGGGGCAACTCCTTCGGCGGGACCGTCAACGACTCGCGGTACGTCTGGCTGCCGCTGTCCTTCCCCACGTCCACCACGATGTCCATGTCCTGGTACCCGGAGGTCACGGTGGACACGGCCGCCGGGACGATCGCCGGCACCGGCGCCACGTACCGCACCCTGATCGCCCGGCACAGCGGCAAGTGCGCCGACGTGCCGAACCAGTCGCTGTGGCAGGGCGTCGCGGTCAGCCAGTACACCTGCAACGGCGGCACCAACCAGAAGTGGTGGTTCAAGGACCTCGGCGGCGGATCCTACGAGCTGATGGGCCGCGGCAGTTCCCTGTGTCTGCAGGAGAACGCGAGTGACGTCACCCAGGAGGACTGCACCGGGGCCACCGCCCAGCAGTGGTCGGTCACGGCGTCGGGCTCCTACGTGACCATCACCTCCCGCGCCAGCGGCGAGTGCCTGGACGTGTCCGGCGCGTCCACCGCAGACTCGGCCGCGGTCATCACCTACACCTGCAACGGCGGAACGAACCAGCAGTGGACGCAGGGCACTTGACCGGCCCATGGTGAACGTTCCCCTCCTGAGGGCGAACCGGCCGGCCCGAAAAGGGCGGACGGGCGGCGCCTGTGGGAGCGATCGTCCGCCGCCGGTCCGGCGCGGACGGTACGCTCGACAACGACACCGCGCTGCTGGTGAACGGTCTCGGCGTGGGCCACCCCGCGGTGATCCGGTCGGTGGCGGCCGCCGAGGGCTCCATGCCGGTCCCCCTCTCCCACGAGAAGCGGGACACCGCGCATAGGTGCCTTTATGGCGCAACGGCGTACGCGGGGTCTGGTGCGAGACGCAGGCGTGGCGCAAGATCTGATACCGGAGGGTAAGTCGCGTCGACCGCGAGGGTGCGCCGCCCCCTCCGTGCGGGGTCTGCACGCCGGGCGCGACCCCGCCCACACGCCCCTGGGGCGTCCCGACCGGAACCGGGGCGCCCCAGGTCCGAATCCCCGGGCCCGCGTGCGGGTTTGCGTTCCCCGGCCGTTCGCGGCGACGACACTTCGGTCCCGGCCGAAGCGACCCGCCCCTAGCGTTCCCGTATGACCGAAACGCAGCAGAGGGACACGGCCCCGCACCCAGCCGGATCCGTAACCGGAACCCGAACCGGAACCGGAACCGAAACTCCGCGGGAGGCCCTCGCCGCGGGCGAGGGCTGGAGTTTCGCCGAACTCGCCCGGCATCTGGAGGGATCGAGGTACTACGCCGACGCCGTGGGCGACCTCTCATGACGACGCCCCTCAGCGACCTGCACCACGCCGACGGGCCCCTGCTGCTGCCCAACGCCTGGGACCACGCCTCCGCGGCCGCCCTGGCCGCCGCGGGGTTCACGGCGATCGGCACGACGAGCCTGGGGGTCGCCGCCGCCGCCGGGCTGCCCGACGGGGCGGCGGCGACCCGCGAGCAGACCCTGGGGCTCGCCCTGGCCCTCGGCAGCGGGCCCTTCCTCCTGTCCGTGGACGCCGAGGGCGGCTTCGCCGAGGACCCGGACGCGGTGGCCGAGTTCGCCCGTGAACTCTGGGCCGTGGGTGCCGCCAGCATCAACCTGGAGGACGGCCTGGGGCCCGCCCGGACGCACGCCGCCAAGATCGCCGCCGTCAAGTCGGCCGTGCCGGGCCTCTTCGTGAACGCCCGCACCGACACCCACTGGCTCGGCGACGGGGACCAGGCGGACACCCTCCGCCGTCTCGACGCATACCAGGAAGCGGGCGCGGACGGCGTGTTCGTGCCCGGGCTCACCGATCCGGGGCGCATCGCCCGCCTCGTGCGGCATGTCGCCGTCCCCCTCAACATCCTCTACTCGCCCACCGGGCCGGCCCTCGCCCACCTCGCCGACCTCGGCGTGCGCCGCGTCAGCCTCGGCTCCCTTCTCTACCGGCACGCCCTGGGCGCGGCGTTGACGGCCGCCGAAGCCGTCCGCGACGGCCACCGGCCCACGGGCGCGGCCCCGGCGTACGACGAGGTATGCGCCCTGAGCGGTGGATGACGGCCGTCGTTTCGCCGCGCCGCGGGTGCGCTGTTGCGGAATTCGGGTCAGCCTGGGCTGCAGGTGACCGCCGGCCAGGTCCAGGTGCCGTTGGTCTGGACGGTGACGCCCCAGTTGTTGCCGTTGCCGTTGGGCCGGGCGGTGAGGACTTGGGCGCTGGGGTAGGCGGCGGTGATGTTCCAGGTGGCGATGATCTTCTCGGGGGACGGGACGTTCATCGTCACGGTCCAGTTGTCGGAGCCGCTGACCGAGACGTTGAGGTTGTAGCGGTCGCTCCACTGCTGTCCCGCGGACAGGGTGGCGGTGCAGCCGCCGCCTCCTCCGCCTCCGCCGCCACCGGAACCGGAGTCGCCCACGGTGATGCCGGAGTTCCCGCTGCTCTGGTAGCCCTCGGTCGCGAGGATCATGTAGTTGAAGGTGCCCAGGTTCATTCCGTTGCGGGCCCAGGCGTCGAAGTGGTTGCCGGTGGTGATGGTTCCGCCCGTCCGCTTCGACTGCCGGACGCTCCAGTACTGGTTGAAGGTCCGAGTGCCTTCGATGGAGGGGGCGTTGACCCGTGTCGTCTCGTAGATGTCGTACGTGCCGCCGTCGCTGGTGACGGTGCCCTTGTACGTTCCGGTGGGCCGGTAGGTGCCCCAGTTGTCCACGACGTAGTACTCGACGAGCGGGTTGGTCGTCCACCCGTAGAGGGACAGGTACGCGTTGCCGGACGGGTTGAAGCTGCCCGAGTAGGTGACACTCCTGCGTCCGCCGGTGCTCCAGCCCTTGCCGGCGACGAAGTTCCCGCTGTTGCTCCATGAGGTGCCGTAAGTGCCGCCGGAGCCCAGGTTCATGGAGACCGACCCGCCGCCGTCGGTCCAGAAGGAGTAGTAGTAACCGTTGCTGGTGCCGGTCTGGTTCGACGTGATGACCGTGTCGGCGCTGGCGGTGCCCGGCAGGACCAGCGCGCCCAGGGCGACCAGGGCGAGCGCGCAGGCGCTCCTGACGAGCGTCGTGAGACGGCCGCGTCTGCGGCTCTTCGGACGGACGAGCGCTTCCATGTGCACGTGCTTCCTCCTCGTGTCCTCGTGAAGGTGGTGAGGGCGGGCAGCGCGACACGCCCCGGCGAGGCTGCCGGCAGCCGGGAGGTGACGCCGACCGCGCGCAGGTGCCGCGCAGCGTGGGCGAACAGTGTTGGTCTGCCTTCGTCGAGTGTCAACGGTTTCGGTTCATATTTCGAAAGCTTCGCACGCGAAAGGGTAGTCGAGGAGGGCATCATGCCTGGTGTCTGGGTATGGCTGCTCGGCCGGTCGAGGAAAAGGGGGCAAGTTCCCCTCGGGAGATCAATGGGTGATGCGAAACTTGCCGAAAGTTTCGAGGTCTCTCGTGCCCGGCGCCATGCTGCGCATGGCGTAATGAGCCGCTCCGGTGGCCGCGCGGGTCACCCTGTGCCGAGGCGGAGACCGGTGCGGTGGCACGAAGGAGGTGGCGAACCCGGGGCATGGACGAGGAGAGCGTGGACCGGTCGGAGGGTTTCGGGGAACGGCTGCTCGGCGTGCTGCTGGACAGGGCACGGCTGATGCCGCCGCAGCTGATCGCCCCACTGATCGCGGAGGAGGTGGCCAGGATCGGAGGCCGTGACGTCTCCATCCTGCTCCAGGACTACGCGCAGGAGCTGCTGGTGCCGCTTGCCGGCAGGAACCTGCACGTGGGCCAGCCCCAGCCGGTGGGCGAATCGCCTGCCGGCAGGGCCTTCCTGCGCGCGCACGTCGTCGAGGTGCCGCAGGCCCACGATGGCGTGCGGATGTATCTGCCGCTGCTGGACGGCAGCGACCAGGTGGGTGTGATGGCCCTGACCCTGGACGCCGTCGGCGACGACGACCGGCGCCTGCTGTGCCGGCTCGCGGGTCTGGTGGCGGACCTGCTGGTCACCAAGAACGCCTACACCGACCAGTTCTTCCAGGCCCGCCGCCGGGAGCCGATGAGTGTGTCCGCGGAGATCCAGTGGGCCCTGCTGCCGCCGCTGTCCATGTGCATGCCGCAGGTCGAGGTGGCCGGCATCCTGGAGCCCGCCTACCGCGTCGCCGGCGACAGCTTCGACTACGCCCTCAACGACAGCATCCTGCACGCCGCGGTGATCGACGCGATGGGCCACGGCCTGGACGCCGCCATGATGGCCACCATCGCCATCGGCGCCTACCGGCATGCCCGGCGCGTGTTCGTCAGCCTGGAGGAGAAGTACGCCTACATGGACGAGGCCGTCTCCCGGGAGTTCGGTCCCGACCACTTCGTCACGGCGCAGCTCATGCACCTCAACATCGCCACCGGTGAGCTGGCCCTGGTCAACGCGGGCCATCCCGCGCCGCTGCTGGTCCGCGACGGCCGGGTCGTACGGCAGCTGGAGAGCGCGACGACGCTGCCCGTCGGCTTCGGCGGTGAGCAGCCCCGGATCAGAGAGCACATGCTCCAGCGGGGCGACCGGGTGCTGTGCTACACGGACGGCATCATCGAGGAGCACGTCGGCGACGGGGAACTGTACGGCGAGGAGCGCCTCATCCACTGCGTCAACCGGTGGGGAACGCAGCCGTCGGAGGGGCTGCGGGCGGATCTGCGCCGGCTGTCCCACACGCTGAAGGCGGAACGGGGCGGGCGCACCAGCGACGACGCCACCCTCTTCGTGATCGAATGGCACGGGGGCGCCGCGGACCACCTCGCGGTCCTCGACTGAGCGATCTCCACGCCCTCACCATCCCCACGACCGCCGCCGGTCGGCGCCGTCCGGCATCCGCTGCCGCGCACGTCCCGGCGGAGGCCGGTCGTCAACGTCCACTCTCCGCCTCCCCCTGCTTCTCCTCGCGCGGCCAGTGCGACAAGGCCACATGCAGGGCGTCGACGGCCTTGTCCCACGATGCCTGCACGTCCCGGGGCGCGCCGAAGCCGCCGGCGGCTTCGAGGGCGCAGTAGCCGTGGAACGTGCTCCGCAGCAGGCGTACGGCATCGGTCAGATCGGGTTCGTCGAGTCCGTAGGCGCGGAGCATGCCGTAGGTGATCTCGGCGGTGCGGCGCAGGGCGGGGGAGCCGGCGACGAGTGCCTGGTCGACACGGATCTGGGTGGCCGCGTACCGGCCCGGATGCCGGAGCGCGTACTCCCGGTAGGCACCGGCGAAGGCGGCGAGCGCGTCCTTGCCCGCGCGCCCGGCGACCGCCGCTGCGATGTGCTCGATCAGCTCGCCGCCGGCGAGCAGGGCGACGCGGGTGCGCAGGTCCGGCAGATTTCTGATGTGCGAGTACAGGCTCGCGTCCTTCACGCCGAAGTGCCGCGCCAGCGCGGACAGCGTGACGTTCTCGAACCCGGCCTCGTCCGCGAGATCGGCCGCCGCGGCGACGATCCGCTCGACGGTGAGCCCGGCACGGGCCAAGGGGCAGCTCCTCACCTGGGGGTCCTGGGCAAGACCCTAGGGCATACCGCCTCCGACGGCGCCGCCCGCTCATCCTGCCCAGGAGCCGATCCGGCCCAACCGCTCGCCCCCGGTCCGGGACAACCGGCTACGCACCCGCCAGCGCCGCTCGCTTCACCGCCCGGTAGCGCCGGATGTCATCCCGCGCCGAGGCGCTCAACACGGCGCGCTCCACGTCCCGTTGCGCCGCGTACACCGCCTCGTGAAGCCGTGCCCGGCGCTCGCAGGCGTAGTCGTCCGCCGCGATGTGCAGCTCCTTGCGGCCGAGGGCCCGTAGTGCCGTGTCGTCGCCGCCGGCTGCCTCGATGCCGCGGGCCAGTTCCCGTCTCGGGGCCTGGAGATCCGCATATGAGTGGCCCGATTTCCGCATGCACGCGGACCACGCGGACAGCGCCCTGGTGTACCGGCCGTCCTCTTCGACCCGGTCCATCACGGTCGCCTGCAGACCCTCCAGTTCGTACTCGAGCCGGGTCCAGCCCCGGCCGTACGCTGCTTCCCGGCCCTGGTGGGCACACCCGTCGGGCCGGTAGGTCAAGGCCATGCCCGTCGGGAGGGTGAGTGTCATTGCGTGCGTGCCCACCAGCGCCTTCGTCCAGTCGGCGGGGTGGTGCGTGGCCGCCGGAGCGCGGTTGGCCGCCCCACTGAGGATCTCGCCCACCGCGCCGTAACCGTCCTGGCGTGCCTGCTCCTCGCGCAGCAGCCCGTACGGGTTGGTGGTGACCGCCCGTTCGCTCGTCGTCGCTCGCTGCGGCACGTACCTGAATCCGCGGCGGGCCATGCAGGCGGCGACGGCGGACTCCTCACGCTGGTGCAGACGCGCGGTGTCGGCCACGGAGGTCACCAGAGCGGCGGACAGCGGCCGGGGGTCGTAGGTGACCGGCCCGCGGCCGCCGCTCCCCGGGAGGGAGCAGCCGGCCGCGAACACGGCGACGAGTGCCACTTCGGCGAGTCGTGCGGAACCTCGGCTCATACGCACCAGTTGTTCGAGTAGACGTGGTGGTAGAGGGCCGTGCCCCATTCCGGGTTGTTGGCCACGTCGTTGAGGGAGTACATCCCGGTGCCGCGGTCCAGTGTCCAGTAGTGGCCCGTGTAGTTGCGCTCGCTGTAGACGCGTACGTTGCAGGACGTGCCGGCGTTCCACAGGGACTCGGCGCCGCGGAACTGGGAGAAGCCGGTGAGGTCCCTGTTGTCCTGGTAGACCGCGCCGCGTGATCCGTTGCCGTACGTCGAGGTGTAGGCGCACAGCGCGCCGGACGGGCAGTTGTAGGCGGCTTCGGCGGTTCCCGCCGTGGCCATGGTGGTCAGTACGAGTGCCGCTGCGCCCAGGAAGGAACCCAGAGCGAGCTTCCCTCGTGTGGTCCTCGCCGTTCGCGTGATTCCCACGAGACATCCTCCGTCGTGTGGCTGGGGAGTGTTACGCCGTGCTGTGCGGCCGTGCCGGCACCGAGAGTGCGGGGCGGGCGGGCCCGCATGCCACACCCACCGCACGAATGAGGGGACGGCGGGACGTCTCGCGGTCCGACCAGCGCGGACAGGGACCGGAATGACGCCTGCGCGGGACGCGGGCGGCCGTTCCACCCGCCCGGGAGCGGGCCATCACCGAAGTGCTCCGTGCAGCATTCCGCCGTGGCACAGAGCGGACTTTGCCCCTCCTTGAGGCCATGCCGATTGTTCCCCCCGTTTCGCCCCTGTACCTTCTGTTTTCGTCACGGGGGATCGGCCCGCGGATCGAGGGCGGGCTGGGAACGGGTCAGGGGCGCGCGGGGATGCCGCTCCGCATCGCCCGTTCGGGCACGGCGGCTCACCGACCATGGACGGGGCTGCCGGGCCGCCCCCTTCGCGGGCGCCGGTGCGCCGGAGCCCTACCGAGGGGAGCACGGAGATGAAACTGCGAGCAGTGAGCGCGGTGGCCGCCGTCGTGCTGACGGCGGGCACGACCCTGGCCCTCGCCGGCCCGGCCGATGCCGCCAACCGCAAGTGGGACGGCAAGGACCCCGTCTACACCGGCTGCAGCAGCACGGGACGCATCGTCAAGAAGAAGACGGACAAGTACTACAGCTCGCGCTACCACCTGCATGTCTCGGTCACCGCGTCGCTGTGGTACAGCAGCGGCTGCCGCACCGTGTGGGCCATGGTCGACGCAAACGTCCCGGAGAAGTACTGGACCGGCAAGGGCTGCAACGTCTGGCGCAACAGCGACATGAAGCACTACACGTGCAACCACACCACCGGTACCCAGGAGAAGCTCTCGCCGATGCTCAACGACAAGAACACCACCGGCTTCGCCACCGCATGGTCCTACATCGGCGACGACCCCCACGAGATGTTCGCCCGCACCGGCTCGTACTGACGGGCGGGAGACCGTTGCCGCCGGGGAACGGTACGGTCGGGCCCCATGAAAGCGCAGCAGGGCGGCGACGGCCTGGTGAGACGGTTTGCGGGGAGTTCGAGGCCCACCGATCGTCCGCCAATCGCCCAGCTGACCGAGCACGGTGGCCGCGAACGGGCCGCCGTGGACCGGCGCCTCACCGGCCGACGTGCCGGCAGAAGTCGGCCCAGGCGGCGGGGGAGAGGGCGAGCCGGGGACCGTCGGGGTTCTTGGAGTCGCGGACGTGGACGGTGGTGGGGGAGGGGGCCACTTCGATGCAGTCGCCCGAACTGTCGCCGCTGTAGGTGCTTTTGGACCAGGTCAGTTCACTCGTGCTCATAGCGCTCCTCGCATCCGTTCCAGCAGGCTCCGAGAGTCGCCTGGGGTGAGAGCTTGTGAGCGCAGTTTTGCATAGCGCATGTGAAGCACACTGAGCGTTTTCGAGCTGACGATGAGCTGGCTGCTCTCCTGACCCTCGCAGTAGCCGAACCATTCGGTCTCAAGGGTCTCCAACAGTTGCATCGGGCCGTTGAGCCCGGCGTGAACGTGGCGGTCCATCGGCATCAACTGCAGCACCACGTTGCGGAGTTCCGTTGTACTCAGAAGGTGATCGATCAGTTCGCGCGTGACGTCAGCCCCGCCGGTCCGGCGCATGAAGACGTGTTCCTCCACGATGAAGCTGAACGCTGTGTTGGGCCGCTCGATGAGCAGAAACTGCCGCTCCATTCGCGCCGTGATCATCGCCTCGATCTGCAAGTCTGTGAGCAGCGGCAGCCGCTCGCTGAAGAGCGTCCGCGCATACGCCTCCGTCTGCAGCAACCCCGGCACCAGCCGGTTCTCGTACGTGTACAGACTGATCGCCTGCTCCTCCAGTTCCGCCCACTGCCGGAACCACGACGCCAGGCCCCTCTCACGGCCGACGTGCTTGTACACCGCCTTCAGCGCGCCGAACGCGTCCAGGACCTGTTCGGCCCGTTCGACGAAGACGCGTGGGGGGAAGCGCCGGCCCTGCTCGATCGACGCGACCGTCGACGGCTGGTACCGGACGAGCGGTGCGTACTCCTCCTGCGTGAGACCCGCCCGTTTGCGGAAGGCCTTGTGCGCCGCCCCGAACGCCTTCAAGCTGTCGGAGGGATCGGGCTCGCCCGTGGTCGTGGTCGTGGTGCCGATGGTCATCCGGGTACCCCCGAGTGCAGTGGTGCCAACCCCGCCAAGTCCCCCATGGTCACGTACCGTTACGCGGACTGTCCACTTCGTGAACTCGTACGGTGTGCGGCGTACGAGTGCTGTACCTGGTGCAATGGCGGTCGGCCCGGAGAGCGTTGGGCCATGCACGCAGATCTCCGGCTCCACGGGACCGTCACCGTACGTACGTTCACCCAGCTCTTCAGCAGCACTCCGCGCGGTGCCCGCCTCGCGCGGCGGCTGGTCGCTCATCGCATGGACGTGTGGGGGTTCCCGTACGACAGCGAGGCCGCCCGGAACGTGGTCCTGGTCGTCGCCGAGCTGGCCGCGAACGCCGTGCGGCACGGGCGTGTTCGCGGGCGCAGCTTCCGGGTGCGGCTGCTGCTGGACGGCGGCGTCGTACGCGTCGAGGTGGCCGACGCGCGGACCGACCGGCTGCCCGTGCTGGGGGAGCCCGCCGGCGAGGGCGGGCGCGGGCTCGTACTCGTCGCCGCCATCGCCGAGCGGTGGGGCGTCGAGCCGCGGCCGGGTTGCGCGTACAAGGTCGTCTGGGCCGAAGTGAGGGTGGCGGTCAGCGATCCACGGCGGGGGAAGGCTTGAGAGCGTAGGACCCCAGGACGCCCTGGACCGTGGCGGAGGCGGCCCCTGTCCTGGGCCGACCGCCTCCGCCGCGTCCGTCATCTCAGGCTCAGCCGCAGGCGCCGTCCACCCAGCGGTGGGACTTCAGCATGTACGAGCCCGCGAGGTTGCCGCGCGCGCCCTGGGGGGTACACCCCTTCCTGGTGTTGTAGTTGGCCCACTGGTAGTAGGCCACCCCGGTGAGGCTGCTGTCGGTACCCCGGTTCCAGACCGACTTCACGTTGGTGGTCTGGGACCAGGAGCACTTGATCAAGCCCTGGGTCCAGTCCGGGTCGGCCTCGGTCCATGCGCACTTGTTGCCGGAGCCGTCGGCACCCGTGTAGAAGCACACGGTGCCCTCGGCGCAGGAGCCCCAAGTGGGGGCGGCGTGCGCGGTACCGGGCAGCGCCAGCACCGCGGCCAGGGCTGTGGCGCTGGT
Organism: Streptomyces sp. PSU-S4-23; assembly: GCF_055632315.1. Lineage (NCBI taxonomy): Bacteria > Bacillati > Actinomycetota > Actinomycetes > Kitasatosporales > Streptomycetaceae > Streptomyces > Streptomyces sp. PSU-S4-23. Next base: position 6,934,604 of record NZ_JBVMUU010000002.1, read on the forward strand.
GGCCGCGGCGAGGGCGGAACGCAACTTGGTCATACGGGTTCCCCATTTCTCGGTGGGCGGGTCCGTCCCCGCAGGGACGACACGCACGGGTCTGTGGCCGGCCCGCGCCCTGAGGGCGACGGCCGGCTCTTCACTCCGGCCGCGGGCCCGAACCGGCCCGCCGCGCGGGTGGTGTCGGGTCCGTACCGGAAGTCTGTGGTTTTTCGCCGTCAGGTCACGGTTCGACCGGCGAAGGCGCCGGTCCTGGGGCCGGCCGCGGACGGCGGGCCGCCCGCCCTGCGCAACTCGCGTGGCGGAACCCCGTACACGGCCCGGAAGTGACGGCTGAACTCCGCCGCGTGCCGAAATCCCCAGTGAGCCCCGATGGCCTGCAGCGTGAGACCGGACTTCCGGGGATCGAGGAGGTCGTGGCGGCAGCGTTCGAGCCGTCTCCGGCGGATCCATCCGCCCACGGTGATCCCCTGCTCCTGGAACAGGCGGTGCAGATGCCGGACGGAGATGTGATGTGCGGCGGCCACCGCGTCCGGCGTCAGGGAGCCGGCATCGAGGTGACCCTCTATGAAGGAATGGATGCGTGTCAGCAGAACCCGTCGTCTGCTCTCCGCCGGTACGGCCCTCTCCACGTCCCCGCGGTGCGCGAGCAGTGCCACGGTCAGGTCCCGCAGGACCGTGCCCAGGCCCGAGGGGTCATGGCTGCCGTGAAGGTGCGTCTCGTCGACGAGGCGTCGCAGCAGGGAGAGGAGTACGGCCCCCGCGCCTGCGGTGCTCTCCAACGGCACGTTGATCAGCCGTGCCACGCGAGCCGCCGGCAGCCCCAGGTGGGACCGCGGTATGGCCACCGTGACGGTCTCCACCAGCTCCGCCGCCCTTGACCGCCCCGGAGTCCGCACCACCGCCTCGAACGGCCGGGCCGCGTCCATGAGGAACAGCGTTCCCTCGTCCATGACGATGTCCGTCTTCCCGGACACTAGCCGCTGCTGCCCACTCCTCACCCAGGTGAGCTGGTACATGTCGATGTCGTCCGCGCGCACCATCCGGGCAGTGCGCCGGCACCGCAGCTCCGTGTACGCGGGCGCGGCGACCTTGGCGACTCCGAGGTCGAGCATCCTCAGCCCGGCCCGGAACGCGAGCGGCTCATCGCACAGGAGGCTGCTGGCCAGCAGCTCACGCCGGACCAGCTCGCACCACCACGGAAACCGGTCCGCGGCGGGCAACTCCTCACTGCTGTACGAATACTCACTCACGACTCGGCACCTCCGGTCGGCGATCTTGGGCCAACCGACACCAACGCCGCAAGAAATTCGCCAACGATCGATCACATCTGGGCGCGGATCATCAAGAGCCGGTCATCGGGCCGGTGTGCCCGCCCGCCTCCTTGCTCGCCAGGGCGCGGCGCCGGGTCGGCGCCGCGAGGTGAGTGTCTGGTTGTTCACCTCCTGTCCCCGCGGCATGGGGCGTCGGTTCATGCCGCGGCGGGAGATTGACCCCGCTCACCCCAGGAGGATGCGATGAGAACGTGGCGCCGTGCGGCACAAGCAGCCGTTGCTGTGAGTGCCGTGAGTGCTCTGTGGCTGGCCCTGTCGACGGGACCGGCCTCGGCCGGACCGGCGGCGGCCGGGTCCGAGGACAAGCCGTTCACCTTCGCCGTGATCGGCGACATACCCTACGGCGATCAGCAGATCGCTGACTTCCCCGCCGCCATCGAGCAGATCAACGCCGACCCGGACGTGCGGTTCGTCGACCACCTCGGCGACATCAAGAACGGCTCGACCGTCTGCAGCGACGCCTACTTCAAGATGATCAAGTCGGACTTCGACACGTTCAAGGACCCGTTGGTCTACACCGTCGGGGACAACGAGTGGACCGACTGCCACCGGCCCAGCAACGGGCCGTACAACCCCCTGGAGCGCCTGGCGGAGATCCGGAAGGTCTTCTTCCCCAGCCCGGGCCGGACGCTCGGGCAGCACCGCGTCCGGGTGACCTCGCAGGCCGAGGAGGGCTACCCCGAGAACGTCCGGTACACCCGGGCCGGTGTCGCGTTCGCGGCCCTGCACATCGTGGGCAGCAACAACAGCATGGCGCCGTGGACCGGCAACACGGCGCCCACCCCGGAGCAGAGCGCCGAGGTCCTGGGCCGTACGGCCGCCGTGGTCCAGTCGGTCCACGCCACCTTCGACGAGGCCCGCCGCGCCCACAACAAGGCCGTGGTGCTCCTCACCCAGGCCGACATGTTCGACCCGACGGTCACCGACCCGTCCTTCGCCGACTACTACGCCTTCCAGCCGATCGTCAGGGCGATCGCCCAGGAGTCGGCGGACTTCGGCCGGCCGGTGTACCTGTTCAACGGCGACAGCCACGTCTACACCAGCGACAGCCCTCTGTCGGACGGCTCCAAGTGGCTGTCCCTCTACGGTGTGACGACCGCCGCGAACAACCTGCACCGCATCACCTGCGACGGGTCGAGCAACGCGCACGACTACCTGAAGGTGACCGTCGAACCGGGCAGCAGCCGGGTCCTCACCTGGACCAGGGTGCCCTTCGCGTCCTGAAGGGGCCGGGCGCTGCCCGAGGGACTCCCCCCGGACCCCTCGGGCCGCGCCCGGCCGACGCAGGAGGCCAGGCACCCCCGTACCCACGGCCTGCCTCCTGCGGTCGACACCGGTCCCATCGTCGCCGCCAGGTCTCCGTCCGTCATTGGTGCACAGCGCACGGACTGTTGACGTTCCGCGCACGCCATACTGGGCGGGGGCAGGGCAGATGAGAAGGGTGGGGGCCGACGGGTGATCGAACTCAACAGCCGGGACCTGCCGGCAGCCGAGCGGCTGGACTGGTTCCGCGAGCTGGTGGCCCGCGACATGGCGCCCCACGACATCGTCACCGAGCACGTCTCGGACTTCCCCGCCTCGGCGACGCTGCTGCCGTTGGGCGATCGCATCGGGGTCTCCAGCGTCGCGTTCCCCGCCATGCGGTCGATCCGCACTCGCCGCCTCATCCAGCGCTCGGATCCCGAACTGTGGGTACTGGCCCTGGTCGTGAGGGGCGCCATGCAGCGGGAGCAGGGCGGCAACCACGTCAACCCGGGCCCCGGCGACCTGGTGCTCTACGACACCTCCCAGCCGTACTGGGCATCGATCGGCACCGACGACGTGGCCCAGTCCATCGTGCTGCACCTGCCCCGGCGTTCGGTGCCCGTTCCGGAACAGGCGCTGCGTCGGCTGGTGGCCACCGTGCTGCCGTCCATGACCGGCATCGGCGCCCTGCTGGGCCAGTTGCTCCGCGGACTCGTCGAACAGGGGCCGGCGCTCGAAGCCGGTCGCACCCCCCGGCTGTCCTCCGCGGTGGTCGACCTGACCACCGCGTTCCTGGCATCCCTGAGCGACGGCGAGGGACCGCAGAACGCGTCGGCGCGGCGGGCGGCGCAGCTGCACCGGATCAAGTCCTTCATCCGCGCCCGGCTCGGTGAGCCGGAGCTGACTCCCACGGCCGTCGCCGCCGCCCACCACATCTCGCCGCGCACCCTGCACTACCTGTTCCGGGAGGACGGCCGGACCGTCGGTCAGTACATCCGCGAGCAGCGGCTGGAGCGTTGCCGGGCCGAGCTCACCGACCCGCGGGCGGCCGGGCGGAGCGTTGCCGCGATCGCGAACCGCGCGGGTTTCTCCGATCCCGCCGCCTTCAGCCGGGCCTTCAAGGCGTGCTACGGAATGCCCCCGGCGGAGTACCGCCGCAGCCAGGGGCAGTCGCGGCCATGAGCCGGATGCGCGGGAATCCCCGGACATACCTGGCAGTGGCCGCAGCCGCGTGCGCCGCGGCCCTCCTCGCTTGGGTGCCGGCCCGGACGCATGCACCGGCTCAGACGCATGCACCGGCCCGAACGTATGCACCGGGGAAGACGGGGGAGGTGTCCCCGCCTCCCGTCCATGCCGGATTCGACTACCAGATCGGTGGGCCCTACACCCCGCCGGCCGGGGTGCGGGTGGTCGTCCGCGACCACCGGGCGTCCCCGGCCGCCGGCCTGTACAACGTCTGCTATGTCAACGCTTTCCAGGCGCAGCCCGAAGCCGAGAAGGAGTGGGACGCGGACCTGCTGCTGCGCGATTCAGCGGGCAAGGTCGTTTACGACGACCAGTGGGGCGAGGCCCTGCTGGACCTCCGCACCGACGCCGGGCGCCGGCGGGTGGCCCTGAAGGTGAATGCGTGGATCGACGAGTGCGCCGCCAAGGGCTTCAAGGCCGTCGAACCGGACAACTACGACAGTTACACCCGCTCGCGGGGGCTCCTCGACGCCGCTGACGCGCAGGCGTTCATCACCCTGCTGTCCGGTCGCGCGCACGCCGACGGGCTGGCGATCGCCCAGAAGAACACCGCCGAACTGGCGGGCAGCCGCCGGAAGAACGGTCTGGACTTCGCGGTCACCGAAGAGTGCGGGAGGTACGACGAGTGCGGCACCTATGCCGACGCGTTCGGCGACAACGTGATCGACATCGAGTACTCCGGTGACGGCCTGGCGCGGGCGTGCTCCCGCTGGGGCCGGAGGCTGAGCATCGTCCGGCGTGACCTCGCCGTCTCCCCGGCGGGAAGCGGCGGACACCTCCGCAAGACCTGCTGAGTCCCGGGTCCGCCGGAGGAGCAGACCAGGGCCACGGCCTTCGGCGCCTGATCGGCCCGGGTGCCACGTCGTCCGCCGCGTCCGGGCCCGGGGGACCCGGACGGCCCGTGCGCCGCCCTCGGGAGCCGGCCGCACCCGCCGGCCCGCCCGGTCGTCGTACGGTGGTACCTCTTGATCGTGCGTGCGCCCCGAGCGGGCGAGGTGTGAGGGGGGAGCAACCGGTGCGGGGGACGCGATCGCCGGGGTACGGCCGGGACTTCGGGATCTTCTGGGCGGCGCAGACCCTCTCGGTCCTGGGGGACTCCTTCGCCCTGATCGCGCTGCCCCTGCTGGTGCTGGAGGCGACCGGGTCCATCGCGCGCATGGGGCTGCTGACGGCCGCCGGGGGCGCGGCGTCGGTGCTCGCCGGGGTCTTCGCCGGGGTCGTGGTGGACCGGGTCGACCGCAGAAGGCTGCTCATCGCCTGCGATGCCGTCCGGATGGTCCTCTACGCGCTGATCCCGCTGGTGTGGCTGGCCGGGCCGCGGATCTGGCTGCTGTACGCGGTGCTGCCGGTGTGCGAGGTCGTCGGCATGGTGTTCTCGGTCGCGTACGTCACCGTGGTGCGCGGCCTCGTGGAGGGCGAGCGGATCACCGCCGCCAACGGGCGGCTGAACGCGACCGCCGCGGCGGCCGGGGTGGCCGGACCGCTGTGTGCGGGCGTCGTCGCGGCCTGGGCAGGACCCGCCGCAGCCGTCGCGGTGGACGCGGCGAGCTTCGGCGTGTCGGCGCTCTGCCTGGGCTTCGTGCGGTTCCGGCCGGACACGCCGCCCGACCCGGCGCCGGACCGCGAGGGGCTGTGGCGGGAGCTGGTGGCCGGGGCGTCCTTCCTGCGCCGCCATCCGGTGCTGCGGGTGCTGACCCTGCTGCTCGCGGTGTTCAGCTTCCTGGAGCTCGGCCTGAACGACCTGCTCATCTACCACCTCAAGCACGACCTGGGGCAGCGCGACGGCACGGTCGGCACCGTCCTCGCGGTCGGCGCGCTCGGCAGCATCACCGGGGCCCTGCTGGTGGCCCGGGTGCGCCGCGGTCTCGGCTTCGGCCCCACCTGGATCGGCGCCGTGGCCCTCTGCGGCTGCGCCCTGGGCGGCATCGGCTGGGCCCGCGGCGTACCGGCCGTCGCCTTCCTGGCCGCGGCGTTCCTCGGCGGAGTCAGCGTCGCGGGGACGTGCTCCATGTCCCTGCGCCAGGAGGTGACCCCGCGGCACCTGCTGGGGCGGGTCACCTCCGCGTTCTGGACCCTCCACTACGCGGCGGCCCCGGTCGGCGCGGCCGTCGTCACCTGGGCCGCGCAGCACCACGGCACGGCGCCGGTGGGGGCGGTGGCCGGTGCCTGCTGCGTGGGCGTGGCGGCCCTGGCGCTGCTCACGCCGGTCCGCGCCCGCCACCCGGAGGCGGCCGCCGAGGCCGCGTGAGCGCCCGTGCGCATGGCGTCACTTGGTCCGACCGAACCATGGTCGCCCCTGAGATAGGCTCGTCTCAGGCGATATCGCCGGGTGAGCGAGGCAGGGGGAATCCATGACCGGGTCGGCGGGCTGGGAGCCGCTGCCGCGTGCGCGGACCTACGAGCTGGTGCTGGAGCGGATCGAACAGCTCATCCTGGACGGGAAGCTGAGAGTGGGCGACCGGCTGCCGCCGGAGCGGGAGCTCGTCGAACTCCTCGGCGTCAGCCGGGCGGCGATCCGCGAGGCCCTGCGCGTCCTGGAGGCTCAGGGGGCCCTTCGTCCGCGGGTCGGCACGGGGCCGGACTCGGGGAATGTGATCGCCGCGATGCCCAGCGCCGGCCTGACCCAGTTCCTGCGTCTGCACATCGCGCTCGCGAACTTCCCGCTCGACGATGTGATGGAGGCGCGCGCGGCGCTGGAGCGCTGCAGTGCGCAACTGGCCGCCGAGCAGGCCACGGAGGAGGACCTGGCCGCGCTGCGCGGGCTGCTGGAGCGCATGGACGAGCCGGGGCTGTCGCGCGAGCGGTTCAACGACCTGGACACCGAGTTCCATGTCGCCATCGCCGAGGCGGGCGGCAACCGTCTGGTCGCCGACATGACCATCGCCGTGCGCAACGCCGTGCGGCACACGTTCCTGGACGTCTTCCACCGCATCCAGGACTGGGAGGCGGTCGCCGGGCGTCTGCGCGCCGACCACCACGCCGTGTACGACGCCATCGCCGCCCGGGACGCGGAACGCGCGGGTGACACGGTGGAGCGGCACATCCGCGCGATCCACCACGACGTCATCCACCCCGTGCTCTGACCCGGCCCGTCCGTCACGGCGGCGGCCGTACGGGCGGGAGGCCGCACGTGCGTGGTCGGCCGGGGCCCGCTGCCTGCGGCCCGGAGCGTGCACTGTCGGACCGTGCCGGCGCCGAACGGCCGACGAGGCCAAGGGGGTGGCCGACGCGGGTACGGGTGAGGCAGCCGGCGTTTTCGAGGTCGGTGACAATGACCTGGACGGCGTGTTCGGTGATGCCGATCGAGGCGGCGACGTAGCGCAGCCGCATCTCCCGCGCAGGTCTCGCGGCGGGTGGAGGGGCCGGTCACCGTCCTCACCGTCCTCACCGTCCTCACCGTACGATCGCCGCCGCGTGTCCAGCCGCCCCCAGCGGGGCACTCGGGCTGGGGGAGTCGGCCGCGATCCGCGGCGGACCGCCCGTCCACGCTGCCGCCCCGGTCCCCTGGACGCCGCTCGCCACGGCCTGGCCCCCTCCGTGACCGTCGTGCCCGGTGACGCCCCGCCGGGCCCACCCGCCAGGTGAAGGAGGCCTGATCGCCGTGAACGACCCGTCCTTCCCCGTCCCGCTGTGGGTGTGGGCCGCGGTGACCCTCGGTATCGCCGTGATGCTCGCGGTCGACCTGCTGGCCCACCGCGACAGTCATGTGATCGGGTTCCGCGAGGCGGTGATCTGGAGCGCTGTCTGGATCGCCGTCGGCCTCGGCTTCGGCCTCGCCGTGCTGGCCTGGCAGGGCGGGGACGCGGCCTCCACCTACTACGCCGGCTACCTGATCGAAAAGGCCCTGTCGATCGACAACATCTTCGTCTTCGCCCTGGTCTTCTCGTTCTTCGCCGTACCCGACGCCTACCAGCACAAGGTGTTGTTCTGGGGCGTCATCGGCGCGCTGGCGGCCCGGCTGGTGTTCATTCTCGTCGGCGTCGAACTGCTCCGGGTCTTCTTCTGGACCGCCTACCTCTTCGGCGCGTTCCTGATCTGGACCGGCTGGAAGATGGCCTTCTCCAAGGACGCGGAGGTCCATCCCGACCACAACCCGATGGTGCGCCTCGTCAAGAAGATCATTCCCACCGATGCGCGGTTCCACGGCGACAGGTTCGTCACCCACGTCAGCGGACGCCGGGTGGCGACCTTGTTGTTCGTGGTCCTGGTCGCCGTCGAGGCCACCGACCTGATCTTCGCCATCGACTCCGTCGCTGCCGTCCTGGCCATCACCACCAACACGTTCCTGGTGTGGACCGCCAACGCCTTCGCCGTCCTGGGCCTGCGCAGCCTGTACTTCTGCCTCGCCGGACTCCTGCGCCGCTTCGTCTACCTGCACTACGGCCTGGCCGTCCTGCTCGCCTTCGCCGGAGTCAAGCTCATCCTGTCCGAGACTCCCGTGGGGAAGCTGCCGATCCCTCTCACCCTCGGCTTCATCGCCGCCACCATCACCATCTCGATCGCATGGTCCGTGATCGCCACCCGCGACCAGGCCCCCGGGACCGGCAAGCCCGAACGTGTCGGCACCGCCCCCGCCGACCACCCCGGACCCGACGCCGGACCCGACCCCGGACGCGCCAACGGACCTGACAGCGGACCCGACACCCGAACCGAACCGGGCCCTGCCGCGGACCGCGCGGACCCACGCCGCCGGGGAGCGCCATGACCCGGGGTTGCCCGTCAGCCCGGTGGGCGGGGGTGCTCCGGGGTGCGCGCTGCGACCTCGGATTGTGGAACACGGGGACCGCCGTGCGGCCGTGGCAGGGGAGGCGCAGGCGCCGATCGCGCCCGGGTGGCCGCCCATCACCCGGCCGGACCGGGCGCCGGAGCTGAATCGTTGCCGCGCGAGGTCTGGACGCCGGGGTTCCGTTGTGCTTGGCTACCGAGCCGTCCAAGCTATGGTCTGACCAAGTCCTCAATGGAGTGTGGGCCGCCATGTACCAACCCCATCTGGCTCCTGTGGCGGAGAGCCTCGCGCTCTCCTCCCTTCTCGCCGCCCTGCCCTTGGCCACGCTGTTCGTCCTGCTCGGCGTGGTGCGGGCCAAGGCCCACTGGGCCGGGCTCGCGGCGCTCGGCGTCGCGCTCGCCGTCGCCGTCGCCGGTTACGACATGCCCGCCGGTCTCGCACTGCTGTCGGCGAGCCAGGGAGCGGCGTTCGGTCTGTTCCCGATCATGTGGATCGTGCTGACCGCGTTGTGGGTGTACCAGCTCACGGTGGCCAGCGGCCGCTTCGAAGACCTGCGTCGCGCCTTCGGTCTGATCAGCGACGATCCCCGGGTACAGGCGGTCATCATCGCCTTCTGCTTCGGCGGGCTCCTGGAGGCGCTGGCCGGATTCGGCGCGCCCGTGGCGATCACCGGCGTGATGCTGATGGCGCTCGGCTTCACCCCGCTGCGCGCGGCGATCACCGTACTGGTCGCGAACACGGCGCCGGTCGCCTTCGGCGCGATCGCGACCCCGATCATCACGGCCGGCGGACTGACGGGGATCCCGTTCACCGACATCGGCGCCTACGTGGGCCGCCAGACCCCGGTGATCGCCCTCTTCGTGCCGCTGCTGCTGGTCGCACTGGTCGACGGGCGGCGCGGAATGCGCCAGGCGTGGCCCGTCGCCGTGGTGGGCGGCGCGGCCTTCGCGCTCGCCCAGTTCGTCAGCGCCACCTATGTCTCGGTGGAGCTCACCGACATCGTCGCCTCACTGGTGGGCCTCGCCGCCATCGTGGCCTTCCTGCAGGTGTGGAGGCCCCGGGGCGGGGAGCGGGTGCGGGCCGCGCTCGCCGGTACCGGCCCACAGGCGACGGAGGGCTCCGAGGACCGCTCCGGCGGGACCGGCGCGGACACCGCGGGGGAGCCCGCCGAGGGCCGGGAGCCGTCGGTCCCGGGCGGGGCGGCCGGCGCCCCGGTGGCCGAGTCCGGCACCGCGACACGGGTACGGCCCGCCACCGGCACCGCCGAGCCCGACCGCGTCGGCGCGGGCGGGATCGTCATGGCCTTCCTGCCCTATCTGCTCGTCATCGCCGTCTTCGCCGTGGCCAAGCTGTGGGAGCCCGCCAAGGAGTTCCTCGCCGGGACGGACGTCAAGATCGCCTGGCCGGGGCTGGACGGCCATGTGCTCACCGCCGCGGGCAAGGTGTCGGCCGCCACCGTCTACACCCTGCCCTGGCTCTCCTCTCCCGGCACGCTGCTGCTGCTGTCCGGTGTGCTCGTGGCCGCCGCATACCGGCTGAGCCCGGTCGTCGCCGCGAAGGAGTTCGCCGGGACCCTGCTCAGGCTGCGCTGGGCGCTGCTCACCGTGGCCAGCGTGCTCGCCCTCGCCTACGTGATGAACATGTCCGGACAGACGATCACCATCGGCAGCTGGATCGCCGGCGCCGGCACGGCGTTCGCCTTCCTCTCCCCGGTCCTCGGCTGGCTCGGCACCGCGGTGACCGGCTCGGACACCTCGGCCAACGCCCTGTTCGCCACGCTGCAGCAGACCGCCGCGCACAAGGCGGGGCTCGACCCCACCCTGCTGGTCGCCGCCAACACCTCCGGAGGCGTCGTCGGCAAGATGATCAGCCCGCAGAACCTCACCATCGCGGCCACCGCGGTCGGCATGAGCGGCCGAGAGTCGGAGCTGTTCCGGGGCGCGATCAAGTGGAGCCTCCTGCTGCTGCTGGCCATGTGCGTGCTGGTCTTCCTGCAGTCCGACCTGCTGGCGGGGATGCTCCCGTGACCCCGGCCACGCCGCCCGCCCGCACCTGACGAAAGACGGCAACGATGCGCGTCGCGCTGTTCATCACCTGCTTCAACGACACCCTCTTCCCCGACACCGGCCGGGCCGTGGTCCGGCTGCTCGAACGGCTGGGCTGCACGGTCGACTTCCCCCAGGAACAGACCTGCTGCGGCCAGATGCACTTCAACACCGGCTACCAGCGGGAGTGCGTGCCGCTCGTGCGCGGCTTCACCGAGGCCTTCGCCGGCTACGACGCGGTCGTGACACCCTCCGGATCGTGCGCCGCCATGGTGCGCGAGTACCACGGGCGGGTCGCCGAGGCGGCGGGGGACATCCCCCTCGCCGCCGCGGTGGCGGCCACCCCGCGCGTGTATGAACTCTCCGAGTTCCTCGTCGAATACCTCCAGGTCATCGACGTGGGCGCCTACTTCCCCCACCGGGTCACCTACCACCCGACCTGCCACTCGCTGCGCATGCTCGGCGTCCGGGACAAGCCGCTCGACCTGCTGCGGGCCGTGCGCGGCATCGACCTCGTCGAGCTGCCCGCGGCCGAGCAGTGCTGCGGCTTCGGCGGCACCTTCGCACTGAAGAACTCCGACACGTCCGTGGCCATGTGCGCGGACAAGGCGCGGCACGTGCTGGCCACCGGCGCCGAGGTGCTGTGCGCGAGCGACAACTCCTGCCTGATGCACATCGGCGGCATGCTCTCCCGGCTCAACAGCGGTGTCCGCACCCTGCACCTGGCCGAGATCCTCGCGGCCACCGAGGACGAGCCCGCATCCCTCGGCTCCCTCCCCGGGACGGTGGCCCCATGAGCGGCACCGTCGACCTGGGCATGCCCTCCTTCCCGCGAGCGGCCCGGCAGGCACTCGCGGACACGCAGTTGCGCCGCAACCTGGCGTACGCCACCGGCACCATCCGCCGCAAGCGGGCCGAGGTGGTCGGCGAACTCGACGACTGGGAACAGCTCCGCGAGGCCGGGCGCGCCCTCAAGGAGCGCACCCTGCGCCATCTCGACCGCCACCTGGTCCAGTTGGAGGAGCGGGTGACCGCCGCCGGCGGCCGGGTCCACTGGGCCCGGGACGCCGCCGAGGCCAACCGGATCGTGGTCGGGCTCGTCGAGGCCACGGGCGAACGCGAGGTGGTCAAGGTCAAATCCATGGTCACCCAGGAGACCGGCCTCAACGAGGCGCTGGCACAGGCGGGCATCGCCGCGTACGAGACCGATCTGGCCGAACTCATCGTCCAGTTGGGAGACGACCACCCCTCGCACATCCTCGTCCCCGCCATCCACCGCAACCGCGCCCAGATCAGGGAGATCTTCCTGCGCGAGATGGGTGAACGGGGCACGCCCGCCCCGCCGGACCTCGGCGACGACCCCCGTGAACTGGCCGAGGCCGCCCGCACCCACCTGCGCGCCAAGTTCCTGCGGGCGAAGGTGGGCATCTCGGGGGCCAACTTCCTGGTGGCCGAGACCGGGACCGCCGTGGTCGTCGAGTCGGAGGGCAACGGGCGCATGTGCCTCACGCTCCCGGACACCCTGATCTCGGTCGTCGGCATCGAGAAGGTCGTGCCGGCCTGGCAGGACCTGGAGGTCTTCCTGCAACTGCTGCCCCGCTCCTCGACCGGCGAGCGGATGAACCCGTACACCACGACCTGGACCGGCACGACGGACGGCGACGGGCCGCGCGTCTTCCACCTCGTCCTCATCGACAACGGCCGCACGGACACGCTCGCCGACCCCATCGGCCGGCAGGCACTGAACTGCATCCGCTGCTCCGCCTGCCTGAACGTGTGCCCGGTGTACGAGCGGGTCGGCGGACATGCGTACGGCTCGGTCTACCCCGGGCCGATCGGCGCCATCCTCACGCCTCAACTCCGCGGCCTGGCCACGCCCGTGGAGCGCTCGCTGCCGTACGCGTCGACGCTGTGCGGGGCGTGCTACGAGGTCTGCCCGGTCAAGATCAACATTCCGGAGGTGCTGGTCCATCTGCGGGCCGGGGTCGTGGACGGGGCCCGCCGGCGCCCCGTGCCCACCCCCGAGCAACTGGTGATGAGGACGGCCCGGTGGACCCTGGCCCGCGCGCCCCGGCTGGCCGCCGCGCAGCGGGCCGGCGCACTGGCCGGACGGCTGCTCGGGCGGCGCGGCCGCATCCGGCGGCTGCCCGGGCCGCTGTCCGGCTGGAGCGATGCCCGCGACCTGCCGGTCCCGGCGTCCGAGAGCTTCCGTGCCTGGTGGAGGAGGACCCGCCGATGACCCCCACGACAACGCCCGGCGCACGCGAGGAGATCCTCGGCCGGATCCGGCGCGCCCTGGCCGACGTACCGCAGGACGAGTCGCCCCCGGACGTGGCCGTCCCCCGCGACTACGCGCGGGGCGGGATCCCGGCCGCGGGCTCGGCGGCGGCCGTCGCCCTGCTCTCCGATCGGCTCACCGACTACGGGGCCGCGGTCCGCGTCGCGACCGAGGACACCGTGGCCGGCACCGTGGCGCACCTTCTGTCGGCGGCCGTGAGCGTGGTGGTGGCGCCGGGATTCCCGCCGGCCTGGCGGTCCGCGCTCCCACCCGGACGGGTGCTGGCCGACGAACCGCCCCTCACCGTCGGCGCGCTCGACGCGGCCGGTGCCGTCCTCACCACGGCCGCGGTCGCCGTCGCCGGGACCGGCACACTGGTGCTCGACGGGGGCCCCGGCCAGGGCCGCCGCGTGCTCACGCTCGTGCCCGACCACCATGTGTGCGTGGTGCGGGCCGACCGGACCGTCGCCTCCGTCCCGGAGGCGCTCGCCCGGCTGGATCCCGCCCGGCCGCTGACGTTCGTCTCCGGCCCCTCGGCGACCAGCGACATCGAACTGAACCGGGTCGAGGGCGTGCACGGCCCCCGCACCCTGGAGGTCGTGATCGTCGTCGAGCCCCCGCTGGAGACCCCACGGGAGGCCGGGCCGGAGTGCTGACCGGCGGGGCGACGGTCGCCCCGAGACCTGGGCCGGTGTCACCGACCGGCGCTGGAGGTGTCAGACACCCCATGTCGTTCGGTGCCGAGCGATGCCGCCGAACGCCAGGTCGGGTTCCCGCCAGCTTCCGCTGGCGGGGCCCGCGATGCTCTACGGCATGAACCGACTCGAAGGAAACGTCGCCTTGATCACGGGCGGAAGCCGGGGCATCGGCGCCGCCACGGCTCTCCGGCTGGCGGAGGAAGGTGCCGACGTCGTCGTCACCTATGAGAACGGCTCGGAGCGCGCTGCCGAGGTCGTGGAGCAGGTCAAGGCCCGGGGGCGTCGGGGTCTGGCCATCCAGGCCGACAGCGCGGTCCCCCGGGCACTGACCGCCGCGGTGGACGAGGCCGCCGCGGCATTCGGCAGGCTGGACGTCCTGGTCAACAACGCCGGCGTCTTTCTCGTCGGCCCGCTCGACGACCTGGGGCCGGCGGAGATCGACCGCACCCTGGCCGTGAACGTCCGGGCACCGTTCGTGGCGTCACAGGCCGCGGCGCGTCACATGGGCGACGGCGGACGCATCATCAGCATCGGCAGCAACGTCGCCGAACGCGCGCCCTTCCCGGGCCTGGCGCTGTACTCGATGAGCAAGACGGCCCTCGTCGGCATGGCCAAGGGGCTGGCCCGAGAACTCGGCCCGCGCGGCATCACGGTCAACGTGGTCCACCCCGGCCCCACCGACACGGACGCCAACCCGGCGGACGGCCCGAACGCCCAGACGATCGCCGGCTTCACCGCTGTGGGCCGTTACGCGGAAGCGGCCGAGATCGCGGCCACCGTCGCCCACCTGGCGAGTGTGGACGGCGAGTACATCACCGGAGCCTCGATCCACGTGGACGGCGGCTTCACCGCCTGAGCCCGCGACGGTGAGCCCGGGGCGCTGTCAGTGGCGGGTGCCATGCTGACACCGGTTCCGAGCAAGGCCCCAGGAGGCTCCCGTGTCCCAAGACGAACTGCGGCTCACCGTGTCGCCGACCGGTTTCCAGGCCGCGTGGTGCGCCAGCGACCTCGGCAGGTTCCGTCCGTGCAGCGGCACCTACGAGGTCTACCCCCACGAGAGCCTCCCGCCGCTGGACCCCGGCAGGTTCACGGGCTCCTTCGACTGGCTCGGGGGCATCGGCAGCCTCGAACCGGAGCAGGCCGCCCGGCTCGGCCGCCTGGCCGAGAGCCTGTCCGCCCTCGGCGCCGCACTGCCCGGCGACTTCGTGGCCTTCCAGACGGCGGCGAACCTGCACGACCGCCTGGACAGGGTCTCGGTGACCGCGTGTTGGAGTGACGTCTCCGAACCGCTGCCGAGCCCGGTGGAGGACGGTGCCTACCTCGTCCGCTTCCTGCGCGACCAGCAGGACTGCGTGTTCTGGTACCTGTACCTCCGGCCCTCGGGCGAGGCGTTCGTGGTGTTCTCCGCCGTCGATTACGAGGAGTACGCCGACCGGGAGGAGGACGGGGAGGAGGGGAGCGGCGGCGAGGCGAGCCACCGTGAGGCGCACCGGCGCGCGATCGGCTGGTGCGCGCCGACGTTCGAGGAGTTCGCCTACCGTTTCTGGGTGGAGAACCGGCTCTGGTACGCGACCCAGGACGACGACCCGTCCGGGCTGGAACCCGAGCTGCGGGACTACCTGAGCCACTACGCCCCGCCCGAGGCTGCGTCGGTGGAAGGCATGTGCTGAAGGGAAGCCTTCGGCCGCCAGGCGGAGCGCGGCGATGGCCCGATCACGCACGGAGGCCATCGCCCGCGCTCCGCCGCCGGTCCGTACCCGTGAGGCGTCCTCCCCCCGGACGTCGCACACTCAGTCGAGACAGAACTCGTTGCCCTCGATGTCCTGCATCACGATGCACGACTCGTTGTACCCATCGGCAACCAGCAGTTGCACGCGTGTCGCGCCGAGTGCGACCAGTCGTGCGCACTCGGCCTCGAGCGTGGCGAGGCGCTCCTCACCCACGAGCCCGGTGCCGACTCGCACGTCGAGATGCACGCGATTCTTGACGACCTTGCCCTCGGGGACGCGCTGGAAGTACAGCCGCGGGCCCACGCCTGAGGGGTCACCGCAGGCGAACGCCGAACCCTGCTGCTCAGGCGGCAGAGAGCGATCGAAATCGTCCCAGGTGGCAAACCCCTCCGGTGGCGGCGGTACGACGTACCCCAGCACCTCGCACCAGAAGCGGGCGACGCGCTCCGGTTCTGCGCAGTCGAAGGTGACTTGGACCTGCCTGATCGATGACATCGGCGCACCATAGCAGGGCGACTCCCGTGGTCGTCTCCCGGTGTGGATCCGCACGTTGCCGGGAGGACGGCCCCTGCGCCGTTCCGGCAACGTACGGACGGGGAGAGGCCGTTCGGTCAGCCGGTCTCCGAGAACACGAAGGAGAACTCCGCGGGCTCCGCCCGCAGGACGTACCGCGGCAGCGGGCCCGGACCGCACGACTGGGAACCGATGCCGTGCTGGCCGTGGTCGAGGTTGACCCACACCGTGTCGCCCGGCGTGAGGTCGGTGAGGTGCCGGGCGGCGTCCAGCTGCTCGGTGGTCCAGCGCCGCGCCGTGAGCCAGAACTCCGGGTCGCCCTCGATCCTCAGGCCGCCGATCTCCGCCCAGCGGACGTCGGCACGGGCGCCGTTCTCCTGCGGGCGGACGTACGGCGTCTGCAACTCGTCCACCGTGGCCTCCCAACGGCCGAGCTCCGACGCCGACTTCGTGTCCGGGTACGCCTCGCCGGGGCCGCCGCCGAACCACCGCACGCGGTCCACCGGACCGGGCAGTCCGAACCGGATGCCCAGCCGCGGCAGCGGCACCGTCCAGTCGCCCTCCGGCCGCACGGACACGGTCAGCCGCAGCCGGTCGCCGTCGGACGTCCAGCGGTACACCGCCGTCAGGCCCGCCTCCCGGGCGGCCGGCGCCACCCGCGTCCGTACGGTCAGCACGTCGTCGCCCACCTCCACGGCGTCCAGGCGGTGGCGCATGCGGTGCAGGCCCAGCGTGCGCCACAGCGGGCCGTAGCGCGGATCCGGCTGCCACGCCGCCCCGTCGTCGTTGTCGGTGGGCGCCCGCCACACGTCCAGGCGCAGGCCGGTCACCTCCACGCGGCCCACGGTGCGCAGCGCGCCCGTGCGGGCGTCGAAGGACGCCGGGCCCAGCGCGATCCGGCCGTCCGCGAGCACGGGGGCCGCACCGGTGGCCGCCCGGACCGGTGCCCGTCCCGTGACGGCGAACTGACCCCACGCCACCTGGTGGTCCTTCGGTCCCCACGCGGTGTCCGCCGCCAGCAGCGCCCGTACCGTGCACCGCGTCTCACCGTCCGCGCCGTCGGGCGGCTCCGGCAGCTTCACGTCCGCCGACTCCCCGGGAGCCATGGCCGGCACCGGCAGCGTCCCGGACGTCACCGTCTCGCCGTCGACCTGGTAGGACCAGGTGAAGGCCAGGGCCGACAGGTCCGCGAAGTCGTAGGCGTTGCGGATCCGCACGGTGCCGCCGCCGTCGCCGTCGATGCGGACGGGCTCGATCACCTTCTTGTATTCGACCAGGCCCGGAGACGGCCTGCGGTCCGGGAAGAGCAGCCCGTCGCAGACGAAGTTCCCGTCGTGCAGCTCCTCGCCGAAGTCGCCGCCGTAGGCGAAGCCGTACCGCTCGTCCCTGATGCCGTGGTCGATCCACTCCCAGACGAAGCCGCCCTGGAGCCGGTCGTACGTCTCGAAGAGCCGCTGGTAGTCGGCGATGCCCCCGGGGCCGTTGCCCATGGCGTGCCCGTACTCGCACAGGACGAGGGGGAGCCCGCGGCGCCTGCGGGTGCCTCCGTCCAGGCCCCGGCCGATCCGCTCGACCTCCTCGTGGAAGGCGTACATGCGCGAGTACATGTCCGTGTCACGGCAGGTGGGGTCGCCCTCGTAGTGCACGAGCCGGGAGGGATCCCGGCCGTGGATCCACCCGGCCATCGCCGTCAGGCCGCGGCCCGTGCCGGCCTCGTTGCCCAGGGACCAGACGACGACCGACGGGTGGTTCTTGTCGCGCTCCACCATGCGGGCGGCGCGGTCGAGGAGCGCCGGGGTCCAGCGGTCGTCGTCGACCGGGTTGTCGCGCCAGTCCTGCTCGACGAAGCCGTGGGTCTCCAGGTCGCACTCGTCGACGACCCACAGGCCCAACTCGTCGCACAGGTCGAGGAAGGCCGGGTGGGGCGGGTAGTGCGAGGTGCGCACGGCGTTGATGTTGTGCCGCTTCATGAGCAGCACGTCCTCACGCATGGTCTCCAGGTCGAGGGCGCGGCCCCGCTCCGGGTGCCACTCGTGCCGGTTGACGCCCTTGAACAGGACCGGCCGTCCGTTGACCTTGATCAGGCCGTCCTCCAGGGCGACCGTGCGGAAGCCGATCCGCAGCGGCACCCGCTCGCCCTCCGTGGCGAGCACGCCGTCGTACAGCCTCGGCGTCTCCGCGGTCCACGGTTCGACGGTGACCGTCGCGGACTCGCCGGTGGAGACATCGATGTCGAGGGCGGGCACGGTGACCCGCCCCTCCACGTCCGAGTCGACCCTGAGCGTGCCCTCGCCGGTGACATGGTCGTAGGAGGCGTGCACGAAGAAGTCGAGGACGCCGTCCGCGGGGCGGTGCAGCAGCGTGACGTCCCGGAAGATGCCGGGCAGCCACCACTGGTCCTGGTCCTCCAGGTACGAGCCGGCGGACCACTGGTGGACCCGGACGGCGAGCACGTTGCCGGCCGGCCGGAGCAGATGGCCGACGGCGAACTCGTGCGGCAGCCGCGAGCCCTTGAACTCGCCCAGGCAGGTGCCGTTGAGCCAGACGCGGGCGCAGGACTCCACGCCGTCGAAGCGCAGCACCGCCCCGCCGTCCGACGGCCAGCCGGACGGCAGGTCGAAGGTCCGCAGATGGTCGCCGGTCGGGTTCTCGGTCGGTACCCGGGGCGGGTCGACCGGGAACGGGTAGAGGTGGTTGGTGTAGACGGGGGAGCCGTGGCCCTGGAGGACCCAGTGGCCGGGGACGGAGATCTCCGCCCAGTCCGCCGCGTCGTATCCGGGCTCGGCGAACGAGTCGTCCTCGGCGTCGGCGGTCGCCGACAGCCGCAGGCGCCAGCTGCCGTTCAGGGAAAGGGACAGGGCGTCCGAGGACGCGTACCGGGCGCGCGGCGGCAGTGCCCCGCTGCCCGGCGAGACGTCCTCGACGTAGTCGATGGCCGTAGAGGTGCGGAAAGACATCGGTCTCCTAGCTCAGCCCTTGATTCCGGTCTGTGCGATCCCCTGCACCAGCCAGCGCTGGAGGAAGAGGAACACGAACAACAGGGGCAGGATGGAAATGGCCGTGGCCATGAAGATCAGATGGAAGTTGACGGTCTGGTTGGTCATGTACGAGGACAGCGCCACCTGCACGGTCCAGGCACTCGGGTCCTGGCCGATGACCAGCGGCCACAGGAAGGCGTTCCAGCCGTTGATGAAGGTGATCGTCGCGATCGCGGCGAAGAAGTTCAGCGAGTTGGGGACCACGACGCGCCAGTACGCACCCCAGTAGCCGAGTCCGTCCACGCGTGCCGCCTCCTCCAGTTCCCTGGGGAATCCCAGGAAGTACTGCCGGAAGAGGAAGCAGGTGAAACCGCTGAAGAGCCCGGGCACGATGAGGCCCCGGTAGCTGTCCACCCAGCCGAGCGAGGAGACCAGCACGAAGGTGGGGACGAAGGTGACGGCGGTCGGGACCATCAAGGTCCCCAGCACGGCGTAGAAGACCTTGTCGGCGTGCCGGTAGGGGATACGGGCGAGGCCGTAGCCCGCCAGGGAGCACACCAGCAGGATGCCGGTGGTGTGCAGCACGGCCACGACGACGGAGTTCAGCATCGAGCGGCCGAAGTCGACGGTCGTGTCGTGGAACGGCTCGGTGATGTTGCCCCACTGGATGTCGGTGGGGAAGAGCCGCCAGTTCTCGCCGGTGATGTCGGCGTCCGTGGACAGGGCGTTGCGGACGAGGAGATAGAACGGAATCAGGAAGAGGAGGGCCGCGACCCCGGTGGCGAGGTACAGGCCGCCGTTACCGATGACGCCGCCCCGCCGCACCCGCCGCGGCGGCCGGGCCCGGGAAGTGGTGGTAGTGGTCACTTGGACTCGTCCCCCCTTCCGAAGCCCATGATCCTGCCCTGCGTCAGGGTGACCGCGCAGATCAGCAGGGTGAGGATGACCGCCCCCGCGCTGCCGGCGCCGTAGTCCTGGTTCTCGCCGAGGGCCGTGTAGTACAGCTCGACGAGGGGCGGACGGCCCCATGTCGTCTTCGACAGCAGGTTGAAGAACTCGTCGAACGCCTGGTAGGCGGCGATCAGCAGCAGCAGGACCACCGCGGTGGACGTGGCGCGCAACTGGGGCAGGGTGATGTGCCGGAAGGTCTGCCAGCCGGGCCTGGCGCCGTCGATCGCGGCGGCCTCGTACAGCTCGTCGGGGATGTTCTGCAGGGCCGCCAGGAAGAGGATCATGTAGAAGCCGGACTGCAGCCACAGGCGTGCCGTGACGATGACCAGCCAGTACCACGGCGGGTCGGGGTTGGCGAGCCAGGCGATGTTGTCCACGCCGAACCAGCCGAGCACGGTGTTGGCCAGCCCGAAGCGGACGCCGCTGAAGAGGGACATCTTCCAGATGAGAGCGGCGGCGACGTAGCTGCAGGCGGTCGGCAGGAAGAAGACGGACCGGAAGAACGCCCGCATGAAGCGCAGCCGGTTGACCATCAGGGCGAGGCTCAGCGACAGCGCCCACGTGGTGGGCACGATGAACGCGGCGAAGACCGTGAAGGTGCCGAGCGCGCCCACGAACTCGCCGTTCTCCAGCATGTACCGGTAGTTGTCGAAGCCGATGAACGTGTGGGGGGTGACGGTGAAGCGGGCCTCGAAGAAGCTGAGCCACAGGCTCCAGCCGATCGGGATGTAGACGAAGATCGCCAGGCCGATCAGGAACGGCCCGGTGAACAGCCAGAAGTTGAAGGTCCTGCTTCCTCGCAGACCCCGCCACGGCGTGGCCCTGGAGACCTTCACGGGGGCGGGGTGCGCGAGATCGCGCGTGGTGGTCGTCGACATGTCGGTGTCCGTCCGGCGGCCTATCCGAACAGCTTCTTCAGCTCGCGGTCGACCTTCGTGTCGGCCTTGTCGAGAGCGGCCTGAGGATCACCGCCCTTGCGGACGCAGTCGGCGAAGACGTCCTCGAGTGCGGTGATCATCGCCTGGGTCCAGCCGATGTTGTCGAAGTGGCCGTACTGGTTGAACAGTTTGACGCCCTCGGCGGGCAGTCCCGTCTTCAGCTTGGTGGCCGCCTGGGCGATGGAGGTGCGCGGCGGGATGTGGAAGCCGTAGGACGTGGCCCAGTCCTCCTGGTACTTCTTCTGGTCGATCCACAGCCACTTCACGTACTCCTTGGCCACGTCGACGTTCTGGCCCTTGGCGTTGACGAACATCGACCAGCCGCCGTTGTAGACCGACGGCTTGCCGGCGTCCGTGACCTTCGGGAAAGGCATGATCCCGAGGTCGTCGCCGAGGGTCTGCTGGAACTGCGGCATCGCCCACATACCGCAGAACTGGATGGCGCACAGGCCCTGGTTGAGCGCCGAGGGGTCCCAGAAGTCGGCCGGGGCGTCGAGGAGCAGATGGCCGCTGGCGAACAGCGTGCGCATCTTCTTCAGGCCCGTGACCACGCCGTCCGTGTGGTAGGCGATCTCGTTCCTGTCGGTGAGGGTGTCGGCGCCGGCCGACCAGATCATCGGGTTGATCACCGCGTGCAGGTCGTTGCCGAGGAACAGGCCCTTGACCTTGCCCGTGGTGAGCTTGGCGGCGGCCTCGATCAGCTCGTCGAGGGTGGTGGGCGGCTGGACGTTCGCCTTCTCCAGCAGCGACTTGCGGTAGAAGAAGAACTGCGGGTCGTCGATCATCCGGACGCCGTAGATCTTCCCGTCGACCGTGTGCGACTGGATGTCGGCCGGGTTGAAGTCGTCCTTGACCGGCTCGATGATGTCGGTCAGGTCCGCCACCTGGCCGCTCTTGACGAGCTGGATCTGCGGGTGGAACTCGAAGACGTCGGGCGCGTTCTTGGTGAGCAGCGTCGCGAACAGCTTGCTCTCGAAGTCGGCGCCGGTGATCCACTGGGTGGTCACGCCGGCGCCCTCGTACGCCTTCGCATAGCGCCTGATGGCCTGCTCGGTGCCCGCCTCCCCGTAGGCGTGGAAGTACTGGACGAGGTTCTTGCCGGAACCGCCCCCGCCGGCGCGGCCGTTGTTGCCGCCGCACGCGGACAGCGCGCCCGCGGCGGTCAGGCCCGCTGCGGCCCGGAGTATCGAACGGCGGTCCCAGCTACTGCTCATTGCCGACATGCTGACGTCCTTGTCTCGAGTGCGGGTGCGGGTGCGGGTGCGGGTGCGGCTCTTGCGGCTCTTGCGGCTCTTGCGTGTTCGGCGCGGGTTGGCACGGGAATGGCGGGCGAAAGGGCGTGCGGAGGGCACGGGATGGCCGGAAAGCGGTTGCGGTGCGGGACGTTAACCTTCGGCTAAGCCTTCGGCAAGGGGTTGGACGAAGCCGGTGCGAAACGTTGTACGGCGTGCGGGATACCGCACGCGCGCCCCGTGTGAGGGTGGGTCAGGACCTCGTCCGGACCTGGTCGTCGACGATCTGCCCGTTGGCGTCGAGCAGCCACCGCCCGGCCGGCAGACGGCCGTTCGCGTTCTTCAGGGTGCCGCCGGCGCGTGCCGGCGGTGCCTCCCTTCCGCCGTCATGAAGGCGGCGCGGTACGGCTCCTCGCGGGGGCGGTGCGGGCGGCGGGCCTCTGGCCGACCTGCTGGAGCGCGCCCTCCAGGGCGAAGGTCGCGGCTCCGAGGCACACCGGGTCGGTGGGGATGGGGGACAGGACGATCTCGGTGGCGGCGAACGGCCGCCGCAGCGCATGCCGGCCCACGGCCTCGCGCACCTCGGTCAGCAGCGGTTCGCCGAGCGCCGCCGCGACCCAGCTGCTGAGCACGACCACTTCGGGGTTGAGCAGGTTGACCAGGTCGGCGATCCCGGCCCCGAGATAGCGGGCGGTGTCCCGGACGACCTTCAGTGCGACGGGGTCCTGCGCGGCGACGCCGCGTGCCAGCGCGTCGATCGTGGCGGTCTGGTCCTCGGGGTGCAGCAGGGCGCTGCGCGGGCTCAGCTCGCGCAGGTTCTGCATGATGCCGGGCGCCCCGACGTACGTCTCCACGCAGCCGTGGTTGCCGCAGTGGCACAGCCGTCCGTCCAGCACCAGTGTGGTGTGGCCCCATTCGCCGGCGCTGTTGCTGACTCCGCGGTGCAGCCCGCCGCCCAGCGCCAGGCCGGCGCCGACCCCCGTGCCCAGATTGACGACCACCGCGTCCTCCCGTCCGCGGGCCGCGCCGAACCACAGCTCGGCGACCGCGCAGGCGCGCAGCGGGTTGTCCAGGTACAGCGGGTAGGCGATGTGCTCGGCGAGCAGGTCGAGCAGCGGCACGTCGTGCCAGTCCCAGTTCGGGGCGTACTCGCTGATCCCCCGGGCGCGGTCGACCTGGCCGGGCACGCTGACGCCGACGCCCAGGACGCGGGCGCCCTCCACGCCGGCCTGGGTGACCACCGAGCCGACGGCGGCGGCGACATGCGCGACGACCTGCTCGGGGCGGTTCTCGGCGGGGCGCATGTCCTCGTCGGCGCGGGCGAGCACGGTCAGCGCCAGGTCGAACAGCTCGACGCGCACGTACGTCTCCGCGATGTCCACGCCGATCAGCGCGCCGCCCGGCGCGTTGACGGCGACCAGTCCGCGCGGGCGGCCGCCCGCGGAGTCCTCGAAGCCGACCTCGGTCAGCATGCCGAGGTCGAGCAGTTCCCCGACGAGCGTGGCGACCGTGGCCAGGCTCAGCCCGGTCGCGGCCGCCAGCTCCTGCCGGGACGTGGGCGAGCGGGCGATGATCTGGCGCAGCACCCCGTAGCGGTTCGCGGTCCGAATGTCGCGTGAGGTGCGCTTCACCGGCACGGTCCTTCGATCCCTCCAGGCATGGCGAGGCCCCGTGCCTCCGCGCGGCGTGAGCCTATGCCGGGCAGGGAGCTTCTACAAGGGGTTAGGAAAGGGGGTTTACGAAGTACGGGTTCACCGAAGCCAGGGCTCCACGATCCCGCGTACGAAGGCGTTCCTGAACGTCCCCGTCGGATCCAGTTCCCGCGCCAGCGCCGCGAAGTCGCCGAGCCGGGGGTAGCGCTCGCGCAGCGTCCGGGCCGGCACCGTGAACACCTTGCCCCAGTGCGGCCGGGCCCCGAAGCCGTCGAGGGCCTCCTCGACCCGCCGCACCACGGGCAGCACGGCCGCCGTGTCCGGGACCCAGGTGAAGTGCACCGCCACCGTGTCCCTGCCGTACGCCGGGCTCAGCCACTGCGCGTCGGCGGCGACCGTCCGCACCTCGCAGGTCTGCAGCACGGGCGCCACCGTCACGCGGATCGCGTCGAGGGCGCGCAGCGCGTCGAGGGCGAAGGGCCGCGGCAGCAGATACTCCGACTGCAGCTCGGCCCCGCTGCTCGGCGTGAACTCCGCCCGGAAGTGCGGGAGCCGCCGGTGCCAGGGCCCCGGGACACCGAACTGCCGGGTGCAGTTGGCCGCGGGCATGCCCGGGACCGGGTGCAGCGCCTCGGTGGCGGGCGCGGCCCACGGGAAGTCCGGCAGCGGCTGGTCGGTGCGCCGTTTCAGCCAGACCTGCCGGAAGCCCGGCGCGCGCCAGTCGGTGAACAGGCTCACGCTGTACGCCGTCGCCGCGACCGTCTCGAAGTCAAGCCCTTCCAGGGGCAGTTCGGTGAACACATGCTGCTCGACCGTGAAGCCGGGCTCCAGGTCGAGGGTGAGCGCGGTGACCACGCCGAGCGCGCCGAGCGCGGTGACCGCGCCGTCGAAGCGGTCCTCGCCGCGGGCGATCCGCAGCGCCGAGCCGTCCGCCGTCACCAGCTCCACCTCGCGCACGGCCGAGGCCAGCGAGCCGTTGGCGAGGCCCGAGCCGTGCGTGCCCGTGGCCACCGAACCCGCCACCGAGATGTGCGGCAGTGAGGCCATGTTGTGCAGGGCGAGGCCGTGCTCGTGCACCACGCGGGCGAGTTCGGCGTACCGGACGCCGCCGCCGACCCGTACCGTGCGGGCCGCGGTGTCGACGTCCACCTCGGCCGGCAGCGCGGACAGCGAGAGCAGGACGCCCTCGGGGCCGGGATCGGCGATCCCGTTGAACGAGTGCCCGCTGCCGAGCACCCGCACGGCCGCGCTGCCCGCGACGAGCGAGCGGAGCGCGTCGAGCGAGCGGGGGCGGTGCAGTTCCCCGGCGGTGTAGGTGATGTTGCCCGCCCAGTTGGTGACCGAGTCCGTCATCGCTGTCGTCCCTCCCCGTGGCACCGAGGGCCACGCATGCACGGGAACCTACCTCGGCCGCAGCCTCTGGTGCGGATTCCATTCCGAGTCGGCGTGGATCATGCTGATTCCGCAAATATTCGCCACGCATCCTGCGGTATCGGTAGTCTCTGGGGTCATGGTCCAGCATCCGCTCCCGTCCCTCCTCCCGCAGACCGGGCTCACCCGGCACCGCCGCCTGCGCGAGCAGGGCAGCCTCCGGCGGGCCGATCTCGACGCGATCCTCGACGCGGGCTTCGTCTGCCATCTCGGGGTGATCGTCGACGGGCGGCCGCTGGTGGTGCCCACGGTGTACGGCCGGGACGGCGGGCTGCTGTATCTCCACGGCTCGGTGGCCAGCCGCAGCCTCGCGGGCGGCGCCCCGGTCTGCGTCACCGTCACGCACGTCGACGGGCTGGTCCTCGCGCGCTCGGTCTTCGAGCACGGCGTGAACTACCGCAGCGCGATCATCCACGGCACCGCCCGGAAGGTCACCGACCCCGACGAGAAGCTGGCGGGGCTGCGGCGGCTCACCGAGCACGCGACGCCGGGGCAGTGGTCGTACGCCCGGCGGCCCGACCGGAAGGAACTGGCCGCCACCACCCTGCTGGCCCTGTCCCTCGAAGAGGCGTCGGTGAAGATCCGTGCCGGCGCCCCCGACGACGGCGACGGGCCCGACGCCGGGTCGGGCGTCTGGGCCGGGACCCTGCCGCTCACCGCGACCTGGGGCGCCCCGGAGCCCGACCCCCTGCTGGCGCCGGGCATCCTGCCGCCCGAGCACATCGCACGCCGCGCGGGGACCCGGCACGGCTGACGCGCGGGCGGGGGCATACCGTGAGGAGTCGAACGCGTACGCCGGAAGCGAGGAGAACGGGATGGGTGACAGCCGCACCGCGCTGGTCGAGGATCTGATGCGGCGGTTCCCGCATGTGCCGCGGGAGGCTGTCTTCAAGGAGGACCTGCTGCGGGGCGGTGTGGCCTTCGACCCCTCCGCGCTGAGCGACAACGAGGGCGGTGAGGTCAAGCCGAAGTCGTACTTCATCTTCTCCTTCGACCACGGCACCCTGCCCGAACTGGGTGAGGCGGCCCTGCGGCGCCCGCCCGAGGAGATCGTCCTCACCGGAGGCCCGTACGACCTGCGGCGCACCGTCGTCTCGGTGCGTGTGAACCCCTCCTCGCCCTACCGGGTGGCCGCTGACGAGGAGGGACTGCTCGGGCTCTACCTCGACGGGCGGCGGATCGCCGACGTCGGCGTGCCGCCCATGCCCGAGTACTACCGGCACACCCTCTCCAGCGGGAAGTCCGTGATGGAGGTGGCCCCGACCATCCAGTGGGGATACCTGATCTACCTCACCGTCTTCCGCGTCTGCCAGTACTTCGGCGCCAAGGAGGAGTGCCAGTACTGCGACATCAACCACAACTGGCGCCAGCACAAGGCGGCCGGGCGGCCCTACACCGGTGTCAAGGACGTGGCGGAGGTCCTGGAGGCGCTGGAGATCATCGACCGGTACGACACCGCGAAGGCGTCCACCGCCTACACCCTCACCGGCGGCGCCATCACCTCGAAGGTCGCGGGCCGCGACGAGGCCGACTTCTACGGGCACTACGCCAAGGCCATCGAGGAGCGCTTCCCGGGCCGCTGGATCGGCAAGGTGGTCGCGCAGGCGCTGCCGAAGGACGATGTGCGGCGGTTCAAGGACTACGGGGTGCGGATCTACCACCCCAACTTCGAGGTGTGGGACCGGCGGCTGTTCGAGCTGTACTGCCCCGGCAAGGAACGGTACGTCGGCCGGGACGAGTGGCACCGGCGCATCCTCGACTCGGCGGACGTCTTCGGCGCCCGCAATGTGATCCCCAACTTCGTCGCGGGGGTCGAGATGGCCGAGCCGTTCGGCTTCACCACCGTCGACGAGGCGATCGCCTCCACCACCGAGGGCCTGCGCTTCTTCATGTCGCACGGCATCACGCCCCGCTTCACCACCTGGTGCCCGGAGCCCACCACCCCGCTCGGCAAGGCCAACCCGCAGGGCGCGCCACTGGAGTACCACATCCGGCTGCTTGAGGCGTACCGCGCCACGATGGACGACTTCGGCCTCTCCTCGCCCCCCGGCTACGGTCCGCCCGGCCCGGGCCGCGCGGTGTTCTCCGTCAGCTCCTTCATGGACAGCCTCCCCGCGCAGGACGAGGACGGCGAAGGGGCCGGGGACCCGCCCCGCGCGTCCCGCGTGTAACACGACGACCGTGTGCCCCGCTGAATGAGCACAGTGGGCCCGCGATCCGTACAACTCAACAGAGCGCAACCAAGCGGTAACGGTAATTGAATACGCCGCTTGTCAGTTGTGTGGGAACCGTGAAAGGCTCTGGGCCTGTCGTGAGACATCGTCAACTCCCCTGTATCTCGGGGGAGTTGGCTTTGCTTGTGGAAGCAGTGGAAGCAGGAGCCCCCATGCCAGACCTGCCGACCCCCCAGGACGCCGCTGAGGCCGCACTGTTCTCGGAGTGCTGGGACGCCGTCCTGTCGTACGCCGACCTGTGCACCTCCGGCTCCGCCGCCGGCAGACAACTGGCCACCGAGGCGTTCACCCACGGCATCCATGAGGCGCGCGCGGCCGAGGCCCGGGCGAAGACCAGCGGGCGCCGCATTCCGCGGCTGCCCCGGATACCGCTGCTGCTGACCGCGGTACGCACCACCGCCGCCGCCTGGGAGGCCGAGGGCAAGGGGCACCGGCTCGACCCGGACCTGCGGCTGTGGCTCAACTCCGAGAAGGCCGCGCGGTACGCGGGACCGCCCCTGCAGCGCCCCCTGGCCCTGCGCGGGCTCAAGGACATGCAGGAACCGGACGCGGCGCTGCTGTGGCTGGTGGAAGTGGAGGCGCTCCCGCCGGCCGACGTGGCCCGCCGGCTCGGCCTGGACCCGGCGACCGCGCCCGAGGAACTCAGCCAGGTACGGGCGCTGTTCCGGGACCGTTGCCAACGCAACCACCTCGACACGCCCATGGACGCCGCATGCCGCAGCTACGCCCGGCTCCTGGACGCGGTCACCCGCTCGCCGGCCGCCGAGACGCCGGAGGACCTCTCGCGGCACCTCGCCACGTGCGTGGAGTGCGCGGAGGCGGCGGCATGCCTGCGGCTGCGCGGCGGGGGGACGCCCGCCGCACTGGCGAGCGGCGTCATCGGGTGGGGCGGGCTCGCCTACCTGGAGCGGCGGCGCCGGGCCGCGGAGGCAGGGCTCATCGGCGGACGCGCGGACGCGGGCAGCGACCGGGGCGTCACGGTGGGCACCGCGGGGCGGCCCCGGATGGGCCGGGCCGGGGTCCTGGCCGGTGCCGTCATCGTGTCCGCGCTGGCACTGACGGTCTCGCTGATGCAGCTCGGCACCTCGGACGCGCGGACCTCCGCGGCCGGCGACCCGGCGGACCGCCGGCCGGTCGCCGACCCGACACCGTCCCTGCCGTCCCTCGGCTCGCCCTCCGGCAACGGCGCGTCCGGCCCCTCCCCGACCTCGCACCCGGCGACCCCCGGCCCCGAGGCGAAGAGCGGGGACCGGGACGCGGAACCGCAGGGCACGTCGACCAGTCCCATGGCCGACCCGCCGTCCCGGTCGTACCCGGGCACGCGGGCACCGTCGACGTGCCGGGTCAGATACGAGGTGGTCGACGAATGGCCGGACGGCTTCCAGGCCACCGTCACCGTCACCTCGACCAGGGCCCTCGACGACTGGCGCATCGGCTGGACGTTCGGGAACGGCCAGCGCATCACCCAGATGTGGGACGGCACGTACACCCAGGACGGCTCCGAGGTCACCGCCAGGGCCGCCGACTACAACAAGAAGGTGGCGGCGAACGGCACGTTCGCCGTCGGCTTCCTCGCCTCGTGGCACGGCGGCAACACGGCGCCGTACGACTTCACGGTGAACGGCGCCAGGTGCTCCACGGCGGGCTGAACCCGCCACCGGACGCGCCGCGGCGGGTGTTCACCGCCGGGCCCGGAGGCGCGGACGCGGGGTAGGACATGACCGCGGGCGGAGGCGCGGCCGCGGGGGAAGACACGGACGCGGGCGGAGGCACGGCCGCGGGGTAAGACACTGCCGCCGCGGGACGGCCGCCGCGCGACGGCCGCCGTGCACTGCCGTCCCGCCGCGGGCCGGGTGTTCCGCCGCCGGGTGTCCCGCTGCGGCTGTTCCACCGTCCGGCGTGCCGGAGCCGGTGTCACCGCGGGGTGGCCGCCGGCCGGGTGTTCCGCCGCCGGGTGTCCCGCTGCGGCTGTTCCACCGTCCGGCGTGCCGGAGCCGGTGTCACCGCGGGGTGGCCGTCGGCCGGGTGTTTCGCTGCGGCTGTTTCACCGTCCGGCGTGCCGGAGTCGGTGTCACCGCGGGGTGGCCGCCGGCCGCGGGTGGGTCTCGTACATGCGCACCGCCACCACCAGGCCGGCCGCGGCGGTGAGCGCGGCCACGGCCCAGATCGACGTGATGATGCCGTAGGCGTCGGCGAGTGCTCCGGCGAGCAGGGCGCCGACCGCGAAGCCGCCGTCGCGCCACAGACGGTAGACACCGACCGCGCGGGCCCGCCAGGCCGGGTGGGCGACATCGCCGATCACGGCGAGCAGGGTCGGGTAGACCATGGCGGTGCCCGCGCCGAGGAGGACCTGGGCGACCGCCCAGACGGGGAAGGCGGTGCCGACGGCGACCAGGCCGATGGCGGCCGCCTGCAGCAGCATTCCGGCGCTGATCAGATGCTTGCGCCCGACGTGGTCGGACCACCAGCCGGTGAGCAGCTGCCCGGCGCCCCAGACGGCGGGGTAGAGGGCGGCGAGCAGGCCGATCCGGGCGACGGACAGCCCGTGTGCGGCGTACAGCAGGGGGAAGACGCCCCAGGCGAGCGCGTCGTTGAGGTTGTTGACCATGCCCGCCCAGCTCGCGGACGACAGCGCCTTGTCGCCGACGCTCGTGAGCCGGGCGATCCGGCCGGTGGTCAGCTCGCCGTGGTGGTCCGGGTTCCTGGGCGCCGGGTGGAGGGCGGCCTCGGCGCGGGCGTGGTCGCGGGTCTCCCGGACCGCGAGGGTGGACAGGCCGAGTCCCAGGGCGGCGTAGGCGATGCCGAGGAAGAACGGCTCGGGCCGCAGCCCGGAGTGGGCGGCGACGGCCCCGGTGGCCATCGCGGTGACCGCCACCGCGGCGTAGCCGGCCGCCTCGTTGAGCCCCATGGCCAGACCCCGGCGTGCCGGGCCCACCAGGTCGATCTTCATGATGACGGTGGTGGACCAGGCCAGGCCCTGGTTGACGCCGAGCAGGATGTTGGCGAGGACCACCCAGCCCCAGGAGGGGGCCCAGATCAGCATCAGCGGTACGGGCACTCCGACCAGCCAGCCCGCCACCAGAACCGGCTTGCGGCCGAACCGGTCGGAGAGCGTTCCGGCGAAGAAGTTGGTCGCCGCCTTGGTGGCGCCGAACGCCACGATGTACGTCAGCGCGGCGGTGTACGCGGACAGGTGGAAGACCTGGTCGGCCAGCAGCGGCACGACCGTGCGCTCCTGGCCCAGTTCGCCGCCGACCAGGGCGTTGACGGCGACCAGCAGCACGAACTGGGCCAGGTTGGCCCGCAGGCCCAGGCGTATCGGGCCGAGCGAGGCGGGCGGGGCGGGGGCGGGGTGGGGCATGATCCGTGCTCCAGGTCGAGGCCGGCGGCGGCCCGTTCGGGGAAGGTGGCGGGAGGGACTCTGGCTTCTGCGCCCGTCCTCCCTTACGATATTCCATGGATTTATGGAGGATGTCTATGGGTGAGCACACGAAGGCCGATGTGAAGGCGCAGCTCTACGAGGCGTTCGCCGTCAGCGGCAAGGCGCTGGCCAGTGGAAAGCGACTGGAGCTCCTGGACCTGCTCGCGCAGGGCGAACGCACGGTGGACGCGCTGGCGAAGGCGGCCGGGCTGAACCTGACCACCGCCTCGGCCCACCTCCAGATCCTCAAGCAGGCCGGCTTCGTGACCACCCGCCGTGAGGGCGTACGGATCCACTACCGGCTGGCCGGAGACGATGTGGCGCGGCTGTTCGCCCTGCTGCGCAGGGTCGCCGAGGCGCACCGGGCCGCCGTACCCGCCGCCCGCGACGCCTACCTCGGTGACGACGGCGCCGCGGAGGTCACCCGCGAGGAGCTGCTCGCCCGGGCCGGGACGGGCGACGCCCTGGTCCTCGATGTGCGCCCGGAGGAGGAGTACCGGGCCGGCCACATCCCCGGCGCGCTGTCCATCCCGGTGGAGGCACTGGCCGAGCGGATCGACGAGCTGCCCGAGGGCGCGGAGATCGTGGTGTACTGCCGCGGCGAGTACTGCGTGCTCGCCTACGACGCGGTACGGCTGCTGAAGGCCCGTGGCCGCCGTGCGATCCGCCTCGACGACGGCATGCTGGAGTGGCGCCTGGCCGAACTCCCCGTCGAGACCGGGGCCATGGCGTGAACGAGGACGTCCCGACGCATCGGGGACCGGCCGGCGGGCCGGTCGGTCCGGGCCGCGCCGCCGCGCCCACGGACATACGCACCGCCGCACAGCGGCGGACCCTGACCGTTCTGGTCGTCTCCCAGATCCTCAGCGGCGCGGGCCTGGCCGCCGGTATCACCGTCGGTGCCCTGCTCGCCCAGGACATGCTCGGCAGCACCAGCCTGGCCGGGCTGCCCAGCGCCCTGTTCACCGCGGGGAGCGCCGTCGCCGCGATCACCGTCGGCCGCGTCTCCCAGGCCCACGGACGCCGTCCCGGCCTCGCGGCGGGTTATGCGACCGGCGCGCTCGGCAGCGCGGGCGTCATCGCCGCCGCCGTCCTCGACAACCCCGTCCTGCTGTTCGCCGCCCTCTTCGTCTACGGCGCGGGCAGCGCCACCAACCTCCAGGCCCGCTATGCCGGCGCCGACCTCGCCGCCCCCACCCACCGTGCCCGCGCCATCTCCACCGTCCTGGTCGCCACCACCCTGGGCGGTGTCGTCGGCCCCAACCTGGCCGCGCCCACCGGCGACCTCGCCGCCACGTTCGGCATCCCCCGCCTGGCCGGACCCTTCCTGCTGGCCGGCGCCGCCTACGCCTGCGGCGCCCTCGTCCTGGCGCTCTGGCTGCGCCCCGACCCCCTGCGCCTCGCCCGCACCCTCGACACCGCGCGGTCGGCGGTCGGGACGGGGGCCCGGGCGGCCGCGGCACCGCCGCGGGCACGGGGCGGGGCCGTGCTCGGCGCACTCGTCATGGTCGTCACCCAGCTCGTCATGGTCGCCATCATGACGATGACGCCCGTGCACATGCACGACCATGGCCACGGCACCGCCGCCTCCGGCCTGGTCATCGCCATCCATGTCGGCGCGATGTACCTGCCCTCACCGCTCACCGGGCGCCTCGTCGACGCCCCCCACGCTCGGCTACGCTCGCGCGGGGAGACCCCGATCGGCCGCCCGGCCGTCGCCGCCGCCTCCGGCATCGTCCTCCTCGCGGCCGGCATCCTCGCGGCAGCCGCCCCCGCCGACTCCGTCGCCCTGCTCGCGCTCGCCCTCGCCCTGCTCGGCCTGGGCTGGAACCTCGGCCTCGTGTCCGGCACCGCGATCATCACCGACACCGTGCCCCTGGCGACCCGTGCCAGGACCCAGGGCACGGTCGACGTCGCCATCGCCATCGCCGGCGCCACCGGCGGTCTCGCCTCCGGCGTCGTCGTCGACCTCGCCGGCTACCCGGTCCTCGCCCTGACCGGCGGCGTCCTCTCCCTCGCCGTCCTGCCCGCGGTGGCCGCCACCGCCCACGGCCGATGACCACCGGCCACGGACCGGGCGCGCGTACAGCGGGAAAGCGGCCGGGGCCGGACGCCGTACGGTGTCCGGCCCCTGACGGGATGCGGCGTGATCGTGCAACGGTCGTGAAACGGGAGGCCGGCCGGCGGGCGTGACTTGGCTGGTCGGACGGGATGCCGACACCCTCGGGTGTCAGCTTGGTGAGCCGGACGGGCGCCTTCCCCCTCGGCATCGCGCCCCCGTGCGGGCCCTACACTTTCGCCGTCACACGCCTAGGGGGGTACGTGAACAACGAAGACACGCCTGCGCGAAGACCGCGCAGGCAACTCGTCCTCATCGGGGCACTCATCGCCGTCCTCGCGGCGCAGTCCACAGCACTCGTCGTCCAGCAGATACAGATCAGCGACCTCAGGACCCGGCGGGCCACGCCTGGGCCGGCGGGCCCCTCCGGGCCGCCGGGACCCGCAGGACCACCGGGACCCCGAGGCTTCACCGGCGCAGCCGGCCGCGACGGCAAGGACCCCACCGACACCGTCGTCGTCCCCACGCAGGACACGCGGGCCCAGCTCACCGAAACCGAAGCCCGCGCCCACTGCCAGACCGTCGCCGACCAGGCATACCCGGTGGGCAGCGATACGGGCGACGCGGCTGCTGACACCCTCACCAACACCTACGCCACCGTCATGAACGAGAAGACGTTCAAGCAGTGCATGGGCGAGCAGGGCTACCCGCAGTAGAACGCCGGGCAAGCCGCCGCCCCTCGCCGGCGCCGGAGCCGTGGCTGAGGATGAGCCCGGCCACGACGGCGCGGAGCTTCGCCGTCCCCGTGCCGGAATCTTCTTGCCGGACACGAACGCCAGTCGGCCACGGCGGCCTGCGCGGGGGCGCCGGATGCCGGACGGGACGGGGTGGGGCAGGGCCGCGCGGGCCCAGGCCTGACTCACAACTCGCCGAGTGCGTCCGGTTCTTGGCGCGGCCACTCGTGACGCCGGTTGTCCTCCGTTCTCGGGCCGCTATCGGTTGGGGGCCGTCCAGGGGAACGGGGCGAGGTCGGGCTCGACCCAGCTTGTGCGGGCCCGGGCGCCGGCCAGCGTCGTGGAGCGGTAGAAGCGTGTGAGCAGGCGCTTGTCCAGCAGCGCGGGATGCCGTTCGGCGAAGGTGGCGAAGTCCGGCCGTTCGTGCGCGGCTGCGTGGTGGGCCACCAGCTCCACCCAGGCCCGGCTGACCGTGACGTGGTACTTCTGGGGCGCCCCCGCGTAGCGGGCGGTGCGCTGGATGCCGTCGCTGACCAGGGCGATGGCCGCGGGCATGCCGACGCGGCGCACCGCCAGCCAGGTCAGGTGGACGTGTTCGCGGTGGCCGAAGGTGCCGGCGGATGCTGTTGCCTCGGCCATCAGCTCATCGAAGACACGGGTGTAGGTGTTCTCGCGCGCCCCGGGTTCGGTCTCCCTCATGGGGACACCTCGGCCAGGGCGCGCAGGACGGTGTGGAAGCCGGCGACGGCCTCGGTGGGCAGGCCGTCGAGCGCGCGGGCTTCCACGGCGGCCAGGGTCTGCCGGATGGTGCCGGCGGCCAGGCGGCCGGAGGAGGTCAGCTCGATGACCACGACCCGGCGGTCGCCCGGGCGGGTGCCGCGCGTGATGTGGCCACGGCGCTCCAGCCGGTCCAACACGCTGGTCAGTGTGGTCGGTCGGGTGCCGGCTGCGGCGCCGAGCTCGGAGACGGTCCGGCCCCGGCCGTCCGCCAGGATGGCCAGGGCGTTGATTTCGGAAGCGGTCAGATCGAGGTCAACCAGCTCGGCCATGAGGATCTGCAGTGTGGCATGGGTAGCGCGCTGCAGTGCGAGCAGTGCCGAACCGTACGGCGGCACGGAAGATGAAGTCACGATATCGGAATATACGAGATCGCAGTAACTGCTGCAAGCCGACCGCAATCGCTCCCCGGCCCGTACCGGAGCCCACTGGCTGAAGCGCCGGCTCACCACCGACCTGCCGGTCTACTCGACCATGACCCTCAACCTGAAGACGCATCTCCATACCCGCCCGGTCGGTGAGCGCCCATACGTCGAATCACCATGGACCGCGTGCGGGAGATCGCGGCGCCGTACTCCACTCCGGCAGTAGCGAGTAGCGAGCAGCGAGCAGCGGTGAGCGAAGCTCACGTGTACGGCGCACTTGAGGGGTGGGGCCTCCACGGTGGCTGACCGTTCGCCGGCGCTCGCTGGATCCGAGCACCGGCGCCCGCTCCAGACCCAGCCGCCGACCCCGCGGGGCGGCCGCCTGCCCGGCGCCCTGGAAGGCGGCTCAGGAGCATCGCCCGCGGTGGCCGCGCCGCGCACCAGGGGCGTCGCGCACCGACTTCAGTCGATGGACGCAGAGAAGTAACGCCGCGTCTGACCGGGGGCGTTGGCGGGCACTGTACTCTCCGGCGACCGCTGCGATCGGCCGCGTCGTCGACCCGGACTTCGGAGGATCCCCCTGTGCGCAGACCCCGTATCCTGATACCCCTGTTTCTGGCAGCCGTGTTCACGGTCGCCAACGCCTTTCTGAGTCCCCACACCGCGTCCGCGACCGTGCCGGACGCGCCGCACTGCTCCACCGCCGGCACCTGGCGCCAGGGTGAGCTCAACATCTACTGGTTCGACGTCGATCAGGGCGACTCACAGCTCGTCGTGGGCCCGACCGGCCGCACGCTGCTGATCGACCTCGGCGAGACCGCGTTCAACTCCACCGGCACGAACACCAACGCTACGCGCGTCGCTTCCGAGATACGCTCCATATGCGGCATATCCTCCGGGCCGGTGCACCTGGACTACGTGATGGCCTCCCACCAGCACCTCGACCACATCGGCTACGCCGGCAACCCCAACGACACCACCACGTACGGCAACGGCCTCTACCAGCTGCTGACCCCGCTCTCCTCCGGCGGCCTCGGCTTCACCGTCGGGCAGCTGATGGACCACGACGGCGGCGTGTGGAGCGACACCAACGGCGACAACGACTGCGACGTCGGCACGTCCGCCGCGCCCAGCACCGAGACCGCCTGGCACAACGCGGGCACCACCTCCCTGACCGCCAAGCGGTGGATCTGCTGGCTCTACGGCCCCTCGGGACAGGCCGACCGCGCCGACATCGACGGCAAGGTCCTGCGCATCACCAACGCGAGTACGTGGCCGTCGCTCGACCTCGGCACCGGCGTCGCCTCCAACGTCGTCGAGGCCAACGGCAAGGACGTCATGCAGGCCGACGGCACCACCCCGGTCAGCGGCGACCACAGCGCGGACGCCACCCCGCCGAGCGAGAACGACTACTCCATCGCGGTGCGCACCACTTGGGGGCCGTTCGTCTACGCCACCGCAGGCGACAGCGACGGTGAGTACTCCGTCAGCGCCAACGGCTACACCTACAACAACATCGAGAGCCTGCTCGCGTCGAAGATGGGCGCGGTCAACGCACTGCGCGCCAACCATCACGGCTCCGCGCACTCCTCCTCCGACGCCTATGTGAACTCCACCCACCCGCAGGTCGGCTTCATCTCCTGCGGCGTCAACTCCTACGGGCACCCGGGCAACCGCACCCTGAACGCCTTCCGCAGCGTCGGCGCGGACATCTACCTCGCCAACAACCCCTGCGACACCACCGACACGACCGGCGCGGCCATCGACTACTCCGGCACCTTCAACCACAACGGAACCGTGCACCTCGCCACCAGCGGCAGCGGCGCCGGCTTCACCGTCGACTACGACGCGGGCACCCGCACGTACACCACCTCGGGCAGCTCCGGCGGCGGCGCCGGGGACCCCACCCAGGTGAAGGTCAACGAGTTCCTGATGGCGCCTTCCTCCGGGACCGAGTGGGTGGAGCTGTACAACCCGACCGCGAGCACGGTGGACGTCAGCGGCTACTACATCGACGACGTCTCCGGCGGCGGTTCGCCCAAGCAGATCCCGTCGGGCACGACCATCCCGGCCGGCGGTCGGTGGGTGATGGACTTCGCCTCCGGGTTCCTCAACAACACCGGCTCGGAATCCGTACGGTTCCTGAAGATCGTCGGGGGCGTGGAGACCGTCTACGACACCTACTCGTACTCGCTCGGCTCGACGCAGTACGACAAGGTCTTCCACCGCGCCGGAGACGGCGGAACCTGGTGCGGCACCATTTCCTCCAACGTCACCAAGGGCACCGCCAACCCGACGAGTTGCCCATGAGAGCCCTGACCGTCCGGGTGGCGGTGGGCGCCCTGGCTCTGGTCGCCGCCGCCGTCGTGACCGCTTTCCTCGCCGCGGCCCAGGACCGGCCCGTCGGCACCCGGAGCGGCGACGGCCGGCTGGTGCTGATCAGCGGGCGGGACGACCACGGGCTTGTCGCCACCGCACGGGTCGCCCTGTACCGGCAGCCGGGCGACCGGACCCCGGTCGCCCAGGTGAAGGACGGCGTCCTGGCCCGGGTCCTGTCGGTGAGCGGCAGCCTGCTCCAGGTGCGCACCGTCGACGGCGCGTCCGTTCAGGGCTGGGTCGACGACTTCTACCTGCGCGGCACCGTCCACCTGGTCGGCCCGGCCCCGGCCTGCCGGGTCCGGCTTGGCGGCCGGTTGCTCCCCGCGGGGGAACAAGCGGTCGTCCTCGACGCGCGGGGCTCCGAGGCCCGCGTCCGTGACGTCCGGACCGGCCGGTCCGGATGGGTGCCCCGCTCGGCCGTACAGGAGCTGGCCCCGGCACCGGAGGCAGGATGCGCGAGGCGGAAGCAGGGGTACGACGAGCCGTGAGACGCCGCTGACCCCGGCCGCGGGTCCGGAAGGCCGTCGCCTTCCGGACCCGCGGCGCGGTTCCGAACGGGCCCGGCACGGGCCCGCCGCATGCTGGTGATTGCCTCTGGCCGGCTCCGAGCGGCTCGGGCCGAATCGGGGCCGAGTCCGGGCTGTGACCCCTGGAATCGTCGATGAAGGATTCAGTCCGTACCCGGTGTCCGCGCGGCGCCGGCGGCGTGGGCGCCGCCGCAGCGCTGACGGCTCTCTCCGAAGGCGTCGAGGTCGTCGTGGCGGAGCCCGTCGCGGCGCGCCGCGCACTCCTCGCCCGGTACGGTGCCACGGCCGTCGCCTCGCCGGACGACTCGATCCCGGCGGTGACCCACGCGCTGGACACCACGGGGCGGCCCGAGTCGATCGCTCGCGCACTCACCCTGCTCCGGCCGCACGGTGTGCTGGTGCTGGTGCTGGTCGGGCTCGGCCCTGCCGAAGTCAGCCTCGACGCACGGACTTTGGTGGTGCGTGGGCTCCAGGTACGCGGCTGCGTCGAGGGCGATGCCGAACCATCGGTCCTGATACCCGAACTGGTCCGGCGGTACCGGTCCGGGCTCCTGCCCCTCGACCGCCTGGTGACCACCTACCCCCTGGGCGACTTCGACCGGGCGGTGGCCGACCAGCAGGCCGGACGGACGCTGAAGCCGGTTCTCCTGCCCGGGAGCCGACGCTGACCGCGCGTACCGCCTTTCCCCCCTTCGACCATGATCTGGAACAGGAGTTCTGATGGCCGATGTGATCTCCGCGAAGCGGTCGCTGTACGAGGACGAGCACGAACTCCTGCGGGATACGGTTCGTGCGTTCGCCGACAAGCACGCCGCCCCGCACGCCGAGCGGTGGCGGGCCCAGGGCAAGGTCGACCGCTCGCTGTTCCAGGAGGCCGCCCGCGCCGGGATCCTCGGTTTCAACATCCCCGAGGAGTACGGCGGCGGCGGGGTCACCGACTTCCGCTTCAACGCCGTGATCGGCGAGGAGTTCTCGCGCCGTCCCGTGTCGGACGGGCTCGCGGGCGTGGCGCTGTCCAACGACATCGTCGTGCCCTACTTCACCGACCTGACCGACGACGAGCAGAAGGCCCGCTGGCTGCCCGGCATCGCCGCCGGGGAGCTCATCGTCGCGGTGGCGATGACCGAGCCCGGGACCGGCAGCGACCTGGCCGGCATCACCACCACCGCCGTCCGCGACGGCGACGACTACGTGGTCAACGGCAGCAAGGTCTTCATCTCCAACGGCCAGAACGCCGACCTCGTCGTCACCGCGGTCCGGACCGGCCCGGACCGCCACGGCGGGATCAGCCTGCTGGTCATCGAGGCCGATCGGCCCGGCTTCACGCGCGGTCGCAACCTGGAGAAGATCGGCCTGCACGCCCAGGACACCAGCGAGCTGTTCTTCCAGGACGTCCGCGTGCCGGCCGCCAACCGGCTCGGCGAGGAAGGCTCGGGCTTCGCGTCGCTGATGCGCAACCTTCCGCAGGAACGGATCTCGATCGCCGCAGGCGCCGTGGCCTCCGTCGAGGGAGTGCTCGAACGCACCCTGGAGTACGTCAAGGAGCGCAAGGCGTTCGGCAGGCCGATCGGCTCCTTCCAGAACACCCGCTTCGAACTGGCCGAGATGGTCACCACCGCCCGGGTCGGCCGCGCCTACCTCGACGACCTGCTCGCCAGGCACTCCCGCGGCGAGCTCACGGCGGTGGACGCCGCGGCCGCGAAGTTCTGGGCCACGGAGCAGTACGTCACCATCGTCGGGCGCTGCCTGCAACTCCACGGCGCCTACGGCTACATGCTCGAATACCGCATCGCCCACGACTACCTCGACTCGCGCATCACCACCGTCTACGGCGGCACCACCGAGATCATGAAAGAGATCGTCGGCCGCGACCTGGGGCTGTAGGCCCCCGCTGAGGCGCCCCGGGGGAGATCCTCCGCGCCGGCCACCGCGGTGTCCGAGCCCTTCCGCGCAACGTCCCGTCCCGAGAAAGGGGGTGTCGTGTCCGACGCCTACATGTACGACGCCGTCCGGACGCCGCGCGGCAGGAACCGCGGCGGCGCGCTCCACGGCACCAAGCCCGTCGACCTGGTCGTGGGACTGATCCACGCGATCCAGGAGCGCAGTCCCGCACTCGACGCGAGCCGGATCGACGACCTCGTGCTCGGTGTCGTGTCGCCGGTGGGCGAGCAGCGCGGCGGCATCGCCCGCACCGCCGCCCTCTGCCAAGAAGACCTTCTTCGCCGGCGGCGACCTGAACCGGCTGCGTGCGGGCAGCGCCGAGAAGGCCGCCGAGGAGACCGCGTACATCAACCGGATGAAGGGCTGGATGCGCCGGCTGGAACAACTCGGCAGGCCGGTCGTCGCGGTGCTGAACGGCACCGCACTGGGCGGCGGCCTCGAAGTCGCCCTCTGCGCCCACCACCGGGTCGCCGCCGACCTGCCCGGCAGCCGCTTCGGCCTGCCGGAGGTCAGCCTCGGACTGCTCCCCGGCGGCGGAGGCATCACCCGCACCGTGCGCATGCTCGGCCTGCACACAGCGCTCTCGGAGGTGATCCTGCCTGCGAAGAAGTTCACCCCCCGGGCGGCGCTGGCCCTCGGCCTCGTCGACGAACTCGTCGAGGACCCCCAGGAGGCCGAGGCACGGGCCCGGACCTGGATCGCCGAGCACCCCGGCGCGATACAGCCGTGGGACGCCAAGGGTTTCCGGCTCCCGGGCGGAGACGTGCGGAGCCCGGGTGTCGCCGCGACCCTGCCCGCGATGTCGGGGCTGTTGCGCAAACAGACCAAGGGGGCGCCGGTGCCCACGCCGCGCGCCGCCCTCGCCGCCGCCGTCGAGGGCGCCCACGTCGACTTCGACACGGCCTCCCTGATCGAGACCCGGTACCTGGTCAGTCTGCTGGCCGGCCAGGTCACCAAGAACATGATCAAGGCGTTCTTCTTCGACCTGCAGCACATCACCTCGGGCGCGAGCCGACCGGAGGGGTTCGAGCGCTTCGCCGCGGAAAAGGTCGGAGTCATCGGCGCGGGCATGATGGGAGCGGGGATCGCCCATGTGAGCGCCAGAGCCGGGATCGACGTCGTACTCAAGGACGTCACGCTCGATGCCGCGGAGCGGGGCAAGGACCACGCCCGGGGTCTGGAGGCGAAGGCGCTGGCGGCGGGCAGGACGACCCAGGACGGGGCCGACGCGCTCCTGGGGCGCATCCGGACGACGGCCGACGCCGCGGACTTCGGTGCGGTGGACTTCGTCATCGAGGCGGTCTTCGAGTCGGCACCGCTCAAGCAGCAGGTCTTCCAGCAGATCCAGGAGGTCGTGGAACCCGACGCGGTACTCGGGTCCAACACCTCCACCCCGCCGATCACCCTGCTGGCCAAGGGGGTGCGGCGCGAGCGCGACTTCATCGGCATCCACTTCTTCAGCCCGGTGGACAGGATGCCCCTGGTCGAGATCGTCCGCGGACGGCAGACGAGCGACGAGACGCCTGGCCAAGGTCTTCGACTACGTCCTGCGGATCGGCAAGATCCCCGTCGTCGTGAACGACTCGCGCGGATTCTTCACCTCACGGGTGATCGGCCGCTTCATCGCCGAGGCCGTCGCCGCCGTCGGCGAGGGCGTCGAGCCGGCGAGTGTCGAGCAGGCCGCGCTCCAGGCGGGCTATCCCACGGGCGCTCTCCAACTGCTGGACGAGCTGACCCTGTCACTGACCCAGAAGATCCGCATCGAGACCCGTGCCGCCGAGGAGGCCGAAGGCAGGACCTGGGTGGCGCATCCGTCGGAAGAGGTCGTGGACTGGATGATCGAGCAGGGGCGGACCGGGCGACGGGCGCGGGCCGGCTGGTACGACTACGACGAGTCCGGCAGGCGGCTCGGCATCTGGCCGGGCGTGCGCGAGCGGTACGGCTCGGGGCAGCGCGTGCTGCCGATCGAGGACCTCCAGGAGCGGATGCTCTTCGCCGAGGCCCTCGACGCCGTCGACTGCCTCGACAACGGCGCTCCGCATACCACCTTCCTCGGCGGAATACTCCGGTGCCCTCGCTGCCACCACACGATGACAGGCAGCGGCGGAGAACGGGGACGTATCTACCGGTGTCGGATCCGTGGAACGTACGGCAACGACGCCTGCCCCGGCGTCGTCGTGCGAGCCGAGCGTTTGGACGCCGCCGTCGAGGCGATGTGGCTGAGCCATGTGTCCGCCCTCGAACACGGGGACCCTGGCCTGGACGCGATCTGCTGCAGCACGACTACTACATCGAAGGCAGCCTCTCTGTAAAGCGGTTCCGTGAGCTCTCGGACGCTCAGACCGAGTTGATCGAGACCCTAGAGAAGGAGGCGGCGCGCCTCGCTATGGAGGCTGATCTGACCGTCTTCTTCGCGGATGGGGAGGCCCTGACCGAGGCGTGGGAGGAGTCGACACTTCAGGACCGCCGGATGCTGCTGGGATGTGTCCTGAAGTCCCTGACCATCACGGTGCCAAAGCACTCGGGTGACAGGACGCCGATCATGGAGAGACTCGTTCCCCAGCGGGTGGCTTGGCAGTGCATCGGGAGGGCGGTGGAGCAGGGTCAGCGCCATGCGTCGATGAGGTGGTCGGAGGTGAGGGTCGGGATGTCGCAGGCGGTGGAGCCGTTGCGGGTCACGGCGAGGAGCGGGGTGGTGGCGTCGGCGCCGGGGAGCTGGGAGCGGTGGGTGTGCAGGCGGGCGAGGTCGTGCTGGTCGAAGGGCTTGTTTTCCAGCCACTTGATGGAGCCGACTGCCGTGATCTCCTTGGCGACCGGTGAGCGGTCTGCGCCGACGATGTCGATTTCGGGGTTGTTGGTGCGGGTCCAGTAGCCCCCGATGGCCTGGGTGCCTGCAGGGAGGTGCTTGTCGATGAGGCGCCGGAGTGCTTCACGGACGACGGGTTCGATGGCGCGTCCGCGCCACGTCGTCCAGTTGCTGCGGATGGCGTCGAGGACGCGGTCGCCGCGGCCTCGTTCCACGGCGGGGATCCCGGGGCCGATGAAGGAGAGCCAGAAGCGGAGGTAGGGGTCCTCGATGCGGTAGCGGGTCTCGCGGCTGGGGCGGGTGGACAGGGGCAGGTCGGCGGCCACCGTGCGGCGGCTGGTGAGGAGTTCGAGGTAGCGGGTCAAGGAGCCGGGGTTGAGGTCCCCGGCAGCGCGGCCGATGAGGGTGAAGCTGCGCTCGCCATGGCCGATGGTGCCGAGAACGGTGCGGGCCTGGGCTTCGGTGGGGAACTCCGCGGCCAGGGTGCGTTCGCCGCTGACCAGGAGGGCGGAGGTGGGCTGGCGGAGGGCGATGTCCAGGTATTCCCACATACCTGCGCCA
Source organism: Streptomyces sp. PSU-S4-23 (assembly GCF_055632315.1). Lineage (NCBI taxonomy): Bacteria > Bacillati > Actinomycetota > Actinomycetes > Kitasatosporales > Streptomycetaceae > Streptomyces > Streptomyces sp. PSU-S4-23. The sequence continues at coordinate 6,977,395 of NZ_JBVMUU010000002.1, forward strand.
CGAGGCCATTCCTTGAGGATGAGCGGCAGTCCGCCGCTGATCAGGTAGGCGTCGAAGGCGTCGGCCGCAGGCAGATCGCACATGGTGGCGACGTCGGCGGGGCTGAGCGGCGGGACGATCATCTCGGTGCCGCGCTGGTAGAAGGGACACCCATAGGTGTTGAGCTTCTCCATCATGGCGAGGTCGGACCCCACGAGGACCAGCAGTACGGGAAGCCTGGACAGAGTGCGGTCGAAGGCCTTCTGGAGAGCGCCTTCGAAGCTGGGGTCCTCACGAACGAGGTAGGGCATCTCGTCGAGGACGACGACGCTGGGCGAGTCTGCGGGCAGCGCGGTGGCCAGCATGTTGAAGGCGGCGTCCCAGGACTGAGGGGTACCGAAATCGTTGAAGCGGACGGCGTCAGGAAGGCTGGAGGCCGCTAGTTCGGCTCCGAAGCCCGCCAAGTCCTCCTCTTGTGAGCCTCCGACGGCCGTGAAGAAGAGGTTGGGCAGCCCGGAGCGATCGAGGAATTCTTCCACCAGGCGGGACTTGCCGACGCGGCGCCGGCCGCGAACGAGGAGCGCCCGGCCGGGGGGTCCTGTGCGGCTCTCGGACCGCACCTCGGCCATGAGGTCGTCGAGGCGGGCGAGCTCGGTGCGCCGTCCGATGAATCCGTTCACTGCCAGGTGGTCCCTTCCCCCCGGAGACACTTTCATTGAGGATACTTTCATTAATGAAAGTATGTCTGGATGCGGCGCGAGGATGTGCGACGGTGCAGTTGCGCAGCGAGTGGCCCTGAGGCCGGGATCAGCCCGCAAGCCGGCCGGCGCATGCTCGCCGTCGGCGCACGGAGAGAACGCCGACGCCGTCCCCGCGGGCGAAGCCCGCGGGGACGGCTGTGGCGGCCTGTACGGCAGCGGTGGCGACCGGGCCCAGCGCAGGGCCGGCACCGCTGCCGTGGCCGTCAGCAGGGGATTGCCATGGACGAGACCGCTCTGATGAGCAAGGTCGCAGCCTCCTCTTCAAGCGATCAGGCCGCCGGACGGGCACTGTCGCCCGGCTTGTCGGAGAACACACTGCTGGCCCGGATGTCTTCGGCCTCGAAGCGCATCAGGTCGTCCTTGCTCCAGGAGTGGCCCTGCGCGTACACCAGCCGGTGTGCCTGGCGCAGTCGGGCACGTTCCAGGGCGTTCCGGACGCTGCGTGCGTTCGAGAACCGGGGTCGCTCCATCCGGTGCGCCAAGTACTCACGGAACGCCTTCTCGGCACCGTCGGAGAAGTGGTACCTCTCCTCCGCCAGCATGAGGTCCGCGATCGCCATGAGTGCCTCGACGTCGTAGTCGGGGAACTCGAGGTGATGGGCGATCCGCGAGCTCATGCCGGGATTCAGCGAGAAGAACCCGTCCATCCGGTCCTTGTAGCCGGCCATGATGACGACGAGATTCTCCCGCTCGTTCTCCATGACCTGCAGAAGGATCTCGACGACCTCCTGGCCGTAGTCGCGCTCGTTGTCCGGCCGGTGCAGGTGGTACGCCTCGTCGATGAACAGAACACCGCCCATCGCCCGCTTGAGGACCTCTTTGGTCTTCGGCGCGGTGTGCCCGATGTACTGCCCGACGAGGTCGTCGCGGGTGACAGCGACCAGATGCCCGCGCTCGATGTAGCCGAGCCGGTGCAGCAGGTCGGCCATCCGCAACGCCACCGTCGTCTTGCCGGTGCCGGGGTTGCCGGTGAACGACATGTGCAGGTTGGGCCGGGTCGAGGTCAGCCCGAACCTTCTGCGCGCCCGGTCGACCAGGAGCAGCGAGGCGATCTCGCGGACCTTGACCTTGATCGAGTCGAGCCCGATCAACTCCCGGTCCAGGGCCTCGAGCACGGAGTCGACGTCGGAGCGCCGGCGCTCCGCGGCGAGATCGACGGTGGCGTCCGCGGCGAGCGGAGGTGGACCGTCGTCCGCCGGTTCGGCCACGGGTTGCGCTGCCAGGCGCTGGGGTCCGGTGGGCATCCCGAAGCCACGGCGGTGCTGTTCGGGTCCGGACTGGCTCATGACTTATCGAACCCGTAGCGGTCGCCGGTGGGCCGGTCGAGGGCGTAGTGGCGGGTGGTGTAGGAGATCCGCCGGTCCGAGCCCTCCTGCCGCTCGAGCCGGAACCCGGGGTCGTCCTCGGTCGGACGGTTGACGATGAACGACATCGCGGTCGTCTGCCGACCGAGCGACGCGTCGAAGGCGTTGACCCGGATGTAGCGGTTCGGGTAGTTCTTACGGCACTGGTTGACCTCGTACAGCACACCGGAGGCGGTGGTCTCGTCGAACATCGGCAGACCCCACATCTCCCAGTAGTTGTTGCGGGGGTGCGGGTCGTCGGTGAACTCCACCGACAGCGCCCAGCCGTTGTTCAGCGCGTACTGCACCTGTGCGGTGATCTCGTCGTCGGTGAGCTCGGGGAGAAACGAGAACATTCCCTGAGTGATACGCATTGTCTGTGCCTCTCCCTCACACCGAGTCCGGCGTCGCGACGACGTCGGGGGTATCGGTGGATGCGTAGTTGAAGCTGACGTCGCCCCAGGTGGACAGCGCCATGTCGAGCTCCCGGCTGTTCTTCGCCGCGGCCCGCAGGACGCTCTCGCCCTCCTTGAGCAGATCCTTGCCCTCGTTGCGGGCCTTGACCATGGCCTCCAGCGCGACGCGGTTGGCCGCGGCGCCGGCTGCGATGCCCATCGGGTGGCCGATGGTGCCGCCGCCGAACTGCAGGATGACATCGTCACCGAACAGGTCGAGCAGCTGGTGCATCTGGCCGGCGTGGATGCCACCGGAGGCCACGGGCATGACCCCGGGCATCGAGACCCAGTCCTGCTCGAAGTACAGGCCCTTGGTGGGGTCCGGCTCGACCTTGTTCTTGCGCAGGGTGTCGTAGTAGCCCAGGGTGGTGCCGCGGTCACCCTCGAGCTTGCCGATGACCGTACCGGCGTGGAGGTGGTCGACACCGGCCAGGCGCATCCACTTGGCGATCACGCGGAAGCTCACACCGTGGGACTTCTGGCGGGTGTAGGTCGAGTGGCCGGCGCGGTGCAGGTGGAGCACCATCCCGTTCTTCCGGGACCACTTGGCCATCGACTGGATCGCGGTGTAGCCGACCGTCAGGTCGATCATGACGATGACGCTGCCGAGCTCCTTCGCGAACTCCGCGCGCTCGTACATGTCCTCCATCGTCGCCGCGGTGACGTTGAGATAGTGCCCCTTGATCTCACCGGTCTCGGCCTGCGCCCGGTTGATCCCGTCCATGCAGTACAGGAAGCGGTCGCGCCAGCGCATGAAGGGCTGCGAGTTGATGTTCTCGTCGTCCTTGGTGAAGTCCAGGCCGCCGCGCAGACCCTCGTACACCACCCGGCCGTAGTTGCGGGCGGAGAGGCCCAGCTTCGGCTTGATGGTCGCGCCGAGCAGCGGACGGCCGTACTTGTTCAGGAACTCGCGTTCCATCACGATGCCGTGTGCGGGGCCCTGGAAGGTCTTGGTGTAGTGCGGGGGAATCCGCATGTCCTCGAGGCGCAGGGACTTGACCGCCTTGAACCCGAAGACGTTGCCGATGATCGAGGAGGTGAGGTTGGCGATCGACCCCTCCTCGAACAGGTCGAGCTCGTAGGCGATGTAGGCGATGTACTCGCCCGGTCGGCCCGGGACGCCCTCGACCTTGTAGCACTTGCCCCGGTAGTTGTCGTGGGCGGTGAGCCGGTCGGTCCACACCACGGTCCAGGTGGCGGTCGAGGACTCGCCGGCCACGGCGGCTCCGGCCTCCTCCGGCGGAACACCCTCTTGCGGAACCATCCGGAACGCGGCCAGGACGTCGGTGGCCTTCGGCTCGTAGTCGGGCCGCCAGTACCCCATCTCGGTGTACGGGATCACCCCCGCGCTCCAGCGCCCGCCGGTTTCCTTACTTGTTGTCATGTCCTGCTCCCCTTGAGGTGTAGCGTCCAGCGATGCTCGAATGAGTTGTCGTTGGTTGTCTTGCGTACTTCCTCCGGGAGTTGAGCATCTCCCGGTCCACGTCAATGCCGTGCGCCGCTCTCGCCCTTGGCTGCCATCGCCGCTTCCTTTTCGGGTCCTCCCTGGGGCGACCACCTCAGTCTCGGCCAGCGACAGATCAACCACAATTGAAAGTTCTCTGTCTTCTCATAAAGGATCAGTTAACTATGGCGGCGGCGAACGACCTGTCGGCGGCGGCCACCTGGGTCCGGCTGCAGACCTTCATGGCGGTCTACGAGACCGGCAGCGTGCGGGTGGCCGCCGAGGCACTGCATGTGACGCCGCCCGCGGTCTCGGCCGCCGTCACGGCGCTGGAGTCCGCGCTCGGCACGACGCTGTTCGGCAAGGCAGGTCGCGGCATCGTGCCCACCGACGCCGGGGAGACCTTCGCCGGGTACGACGTCGTTCGCACGGACGCATCCGCACGTCGAACTCTCGCTGTCGGTGCTGCCCCGGGACGAGCTGTTCTCACTCGCGGCCGACCATGCCGTCGACGTGGTGCTCGCCGGCCGCCCGCCGCGGGGATCCGGCCTGGTGACCAGGGCACGGCGCCCGAACCGGTTGGTCCTCGTCGGCCGGCTGCGGGACGACCCGCTGACGACGACCTGGCTGCTGACCGCCCTCGGCTCGGGCACGCGCGACACGACGCTGTCGCTGCTCAGCGGGCTGGAGGCAGCGCCGCCGCTGCTCACCCTGGGCAGGGTCTGTCAAACGAGCGGGTCCTACAAGATTTTCGTAGTCGGTGATCGCTTCAACTCGTCTGTACTGCTGGCCATTTGGCGGTGGCAGGCTGGTTGTGTGTGTTGTCGTGGTGGGGGACCTGTTGCCACAGCTGGCCGCGGTGCAGGTCGAGCGAGTGAAGGTCAGCGGCGATCTGCTGCGGATCACGGCCCGGACCAGGGATGACGCTCCGGCAGTGACCTGCCCCACCCCTCAGGTTCCAGTTCTGCTGGCTGACTGACGGCCTTCACGAAGGGTGATCGACCGTCTCGTCGATGCCGGGGCACCGGTCGACCGATGCTGCCGGATCCTCGGGGTCGCCCGGCAGAACCACGACAAACACAAGCGCTCCCCGACCACACCGCGGCAGCTGCGACGGGAGTGGCTGACCGGGCTGATCCGGGAGATCCACGTCGCCTCACGCGGCACCTACGGCTACCGCCGCGTCCACGCCGAGCTCACCCTGGGCATGGGCATCCAGGTGTGCTCGAGGACCGTGTCGGTGCTGATGACACAGGCCGGGATCCACGGACTGCCCGGACCGGTGCGGATCGAGCGCCTGCGGGGTGTCGTCACCGCCGACGACCTGGTCAACCGGAAGTTCCATCGGCTGCGTCCCAACGAGCTGTGGGTCACCGACATCACGCAACACCGCACCAGAGAGGGGTGGGTGTACTGCGCGGCGGTCCTTGACGCGTTCAGCCGCAAGATCGTGGGCTGGTCGATCGATTCCAGACAGGACTCCACCCTCGTGGTCAACGCGTTGGACATGGCCCTCCGCAACCGGCGCCCCGAACCAGGCGGGATAGTGCACGCCGATCACGGCACCCGGTTCACCCCCTGGGTCTTCGGGAAAAGGATCCGCTCCGCCGGGCTCCTTGTTCTCCGCGCTGTGGCATGACAAGCGATCGTCGATGCCCAGCTCGTACAGGGTCCGGTCGGAGAAGGGGGCGAACAGCCGAGACGGAGGAGCCGTCGCAGCCTGTGCTGCCTTCAGCTGTTCAATGGCCGCCACGTCGCGCACTTCGAGTCTGTGGGTGGCGGCATTGACGCTGTAGATCCGCTTTGAAGCCCACACGGCTGCCTCATCATGCGGCAGCACCTTCAGGAGAAGGTAGGTCTCGCTGCCGTCGTCCGGCGCGAGGATGACGCCTCGCCAGAAGGCTGTGATACGGATCGTCCTGATGCGTGGGTCACGCGCCTTGGACACAACTGTGAGTTGGAGTCCCTTGTCCGATCTCAGGGCTGAGCGGTACGAGGCGGGAGACCTCAGCGTCCGAGCGCGTCGTGTCCGGGGCCACCTGTGCGCAGGGTCACCCCTCGTCTCACAGATTCAGTTCCGCTGCCCTCAGCCCTTACGGCAGGGACCTCCCCCGGGCCGCCGCGTTCACTCCCCCCGGCGAGCGGGTCCCCTGCCCCGCCGCGTGCTGCGCGTCCACCGCGGGCAGTGCGACCTCGTCACGCCGAGGTGCTGCACTGAAAAAACGCTGGCGCATCCTCTGGCCGGGTGGCTAGGGTCGTGTCCGTTCCTGCGGCTGTTCCGTGCCGCCGCTGTTGGTTGCGTGTGACCTGGGAGGTGTTGACCGATGGCTGTCGTTGCGATGGGCGTTGCCCGCATGCGGAAGTTCCTCGAGTCCACCTCTGTGGCCGCCGGCTGACCTCACCTTTTATTTCCGCGTCCGAGTACGCGGTGCCGGGGCCACCCTTGTGAAGGGTCACCCCTTGCCTTCCTCTTCTCTTTCGAGTTCGGCTTCGTCGCATCCGCTCGCCTCGTACGGCTGGGATGCGGCCTGGGAGTCGGCGTTCGCTCCGTATGCCGAGCAGGGCCTCCTGCCCGGCCGTGTCGTCCGGGTCGACCGTGGCCTGTGCGACGTCATCACCCCGGCCGGCATCGTCCGTGCCGACACCGAGTTCGTCGTCCCCCGCGACCCGATGAAGGTCGTGTGCACGGGGGACTGGGTCGCCGTCGATCCCGAAGGCGGCGAGCCGAGGTACGTGCGGACACTCCTCCCGCGCCGCACCGCCTTCGTGCGGTCGACGTCGTCCAAGCGTTCCGAGGGCCAAGTCCTGGCCACTAACATCGATCAGGCCGTCATCTGCGTGTCGCTCGCGGTCGAACTGGACCTCGGGCGGATCGAGCGGTTCCTGGCGCTCGCCATGTCCAGCTCGAACGGTGAGGCACTGCTGCACAACGCGGCGGACTCCTGGGAGTCCGGGGCGCAGCCGGTCGTGGTGCTCACCAAGGCCGACCTGGTGCCGGACGCGGTGACGCTCTCGTACCTCCTCCAGGACGTGCAGCAGACCGCGCCCGGGGTGCAGGTCCTGCCGGTCAGCTCGCGGCGCGGAGAGGGACTCGACGTCCTCGCCGCGCTCCTGGCGGGCGGCACGGCCGTGCTGCTCGGGCAGTCCGGCACGGGGAAATCGACCCTCGCCAACGCGCTCCTCGGCGAGGACGTCATGACGGTGCGGGAGACCCGGGACGTGGACGGCAAGGGCCGCCACACCACCACCACGCGCAATCTGCTAGCCCTGCCCGGCGGAGGCGTCCTCATCGACACCCCAGGGCTGCGCGGGGTGGGGCTCTGGGACGCCGGGAGCGGCGTGGGCCGGGTGTTCTCCGAGATCGAGGACTTCGCCGCCCGCTGCCGCTTCCACGACTGCGCGCATGTCGCCGAGCCCGGCTGCGCGGTGCTCGCGGCGGTGGCGGACGGAGAGCTGTCCGAGCGGCGGCTGGAGAGCTACCGCAAGCTGCTCCGGGAGAACCAGTGGATCGTGGCGAAGACGGACGCCCGGGTACGGGCCGAACTGCGGCGCGAGTGGAAACGCAGGGGGGCCCAGGGCAAGGCGGCGATGGAGGCGAAGCGGGGGCGTCGCCGCTGAGGGCGGCGCGGGGGACGGCGGCCGGGGACTCGATGTCCGAAACCCGCCGGACCCGTCCCCTCCCGTCGACCAGACTGGAAGGCGTGATAGACGAAGACACCAGGTACGAGGCGGTACGCAGCCGGGACGCCCGGTTCGACGGGGAGTTCTTCTTCGCCGTCGAGACGACCGGGATCTACTGCCGGCCCAGCTGCCCCGCCGCGCCGCCGAAACGGCGGAACGTGCGGTTCTATCCGACGGCGGCCGCCGCGCAGCGCGCCGGGTTCCGGGCCTGCCGGCGGTGCCGTCCGGACTCCGTGCCCGGCTCCGCCGAGTGGAACGTGCGCGCGGACGTCGTGGGACGTGCCATGCGCCTGATCAAGGACGGCGTGGTCGACCGCGAGGGCGTCGGCGGGCTCGCCCGGCACCTTGGGTACAGCGCCCGCCAGGTGCAGCGGCAGCTCACCGCCGAGGTCGGCGCCGGACCCGTCGCCCTGGCCCGCGCGCAGCGCGCCCACACGGCACGCGTCCTGCTGCGGACCACCGCGCTGCCGGTCACGGAGATCGCCTTCGCGGCCGGGTTCGCCAGCGTGCGCCAGTTCAACGACACGATCAAGGCGGTGTACGCCGCCACCCCGAGCGAACTGCGTGCCGCCGCACCACGCGGCGGACCGGCCGTGCGCCGCCCGGAGGCCACGTCCGCGGGGATCCCGCTGCGGCTCGCCCACCGCGGCGCGTACCAGTCCACCGCCGTCTTCGACCTGCTCGCCCGCGAGGCGGTCGCGGGCGTCGAGGAGGTCGAGGGTCCGCGCGGCGGCCGCACCTACCGCCGTACGCTCCGGCTGCCCTACGGCACCGCCGTCGTCGCCGTCGAGGAGGGGCGGCGGGGCGGCCGGGCGCCCCACCGGCCGAAGACGCGGCAGGCCGCCCACCCCGGCGGCTGGCTCGACGCCCGGCTCCACCTCACCGACCCCCGCGACCTCACCACCGCCGTCCAGCGGCTGCGGCGGCTGTTCGATCTCGACGCCGATCCGTACGCCGTCGACGAGCGGCTCGGCGCGGACCCCCGGCTCGCCCCGCTGGTAGCGGCCCGCCCCGGACTGCGCTCGCCCGGCGCGGCCGACCCGGAGGAGCTCGCCGTGCGCGCCCTCGTCGGACGGGCCCGGGCCGAGCGGCTGGTCCAGCGGTACGGGAAGGCGCTGGACCTCCCGTACGGCACCCTCACCCATGTCTTCCCGGAGCCGGCCGCGCTCGCCGGCGCCGCGTCGGCGGGCAACGCCGGGACCGGCACCGCGGTCGGGCCGCACGGCACGCTCGCCGCCCTCACCTCCGCCCTCGCCGACGGCACCCTCCGCCTCGACGCCGGCGCCGACCGCGACGACGCGCACGAGGCGCTGCTCGCGCTGCCGGGCATGGACCCGAGCACCGCCGCGGTCATCCGCACCCGCGCCCTCGGCGACCCCGATGTGGCGCCGCCCGGCGAGGACCTGCCCGAAGCGTGGCGCCCGTGGCGGTCCTACGCCCTTCAGCACCTCCGGACAGCGGGTGAACCGATCCACCCGGACACACAGGAAGACCACTGACCATGGCTCAGCACGACGCCGTCCACCACACCGTCCTCGACAGCCCCGTCGGCCGCCTCCTGCTGACGGCCGACGCGTCGGGTGCCCTCACCTCCCTGTCCGTGCCGGGGCAGAAGGGCGGCCGCACCCTCCGGCCGGAATGGCGGCACACACCCGCCGCGTTCCGGGAGGCCGAGCGGCAGCTCGCCGCCTACTTCGCCGGTGAACTCAAGGAGTTCCGCCTTGAGTTCCGCACGGACGGCACCGCGTTCCGCGAGCGGGTCTGGGCCGCGCTCGCCGCCGTGCCGTACGGCGCGACCACGACCTACGGTGCCATCGCCGCCCGGATCGGGGCGTCCCGGGCCGCCGTCCGCGCCGTCGGCGGGGCGATCGGCGCCAACCCTCTGCTCATCGTCCGCCCCTGCCACCGGGTGATCGGCGCCGACGGCTCCCTCACCGGCTATGCGGGCGGTCTCGACCGCAAACTGCGGCTGCTCACCTTGGAAGGCGCGCTCCAGCCGCCCTCCGACCTGGCCTCCGACCTGCCCGCCGGCCTGCCCTCCGACCCGCCCGCCGTGCGCCCGAAAGGGTGATGCGGTGTTGCCTCCTCGGCGTGTCGTGGGAAGCCATGGAGGGCTCGCCGGTCCCGTGCCACGGGGACCGCAGGGGAGGAGGGCGCGTCCGCATGGTCCACCCGCAGCGCGCCGCCGGAGCCCGGCGCCGGTGCCTCGCCGTCCTGGCGCTCACCGTCGTGTCCACCGCGGCCACCTTCCCGGGCGCGTCCACCCGCCCGGAGACGGCCCCGCGATGGACCGGCACCTGGGAGGCCGCCCCCTCCGGAACGGCCCCCGCCCTGCCGGACGCCTCGATCCGCAACGTCGTACACACCAGCGTCGGCGGCGGCGCCGTCCGCGTCCGCATCACCAACCGCCTGGGCACGGCACCCCTCCGGCTGGACGCCGTGACCGTCGCGTTGCAGCGCCCGGACACCCCTGCGGGCCCCGACGCGGTCCCGGGCTCCCTGCGCACCGCCACCTTCACCGGGGCCACCTCGGTGACCGTCCCGCCGGGCCAGGACCGCGTCACCGATCCCGTCCGGCTGAGGGTCCCCGCCGACGCCAACCTCCTGGTCACCGTGCACACCCCCACCGACTGCGGCCCGGCGACCTACCACCGCACCGCCCTGCAGCCCAACTTCCTCGCCAGGAACGGCAATCGAGCCGGCGACACGGGCGGAGCCGCCTACACCACCAAGGTCTCCCACTGGTACTACGTGACCGGCGTCGACGTCCTGGGGCCGGCCGCCGGCAGCGTCGTCGCGCTCGGCGACTCGCTCACCGACGGCAACGGATCCACGTACGGCGCCAACCACCGCTGGCCCGACCGGCTCGCGCAGCGCCTGCGCGCCGCCCGCCCAGCGAGTCGCCGGCCCGGCGTCCTGAACGCCGGGATCGCCGGCAACCGCCTCCTGCGCGACGGCGTGGGCCCCAGCGCCCTGGCCCGCCTCGACGCCGACGTCCTCTCCCGCACGGGAGCGCGCACGGTGATCGTCCTGGAGGGCGTCAACGACCTCAAGGGCACTCCGCCCCTGACCGATCCGGGCGCCTTCGTGCGCGCGTACCGCCGGATCGTGGCCCGCGCCCACGCCCACGGCCTCCGCGCCATCGGCGCCACCCTCACCCCGTTCGGCGGCAACAGGGGCTGGACGCCGGCCCGCGAGGGCGCACGGCGCGAGATCAACGCCCTCATCCGCGGCGGGCTGTTCGACGCGGTGGCGGACTTCGACGCCGCCGTCCGCGACCCCGCCCGCCCGGACCGCATCCGCCCGGCCTACGACCAGGGCGACCACCTCCACTTCAACGACGCGGGGATGAAGGCGCTCGCCGACGCCGTCGACCTGGCCGCTCTGACCCGCTGACGGGACCCGCGTCCCGGCGCCGGGCCCAGGGACACCGGCGCCGTGCCGGGGAACACGTCCGGTGAACACGTCCGGTGAACACGTCCGGGCGGCGCCGGGGGACCGCGCGGATCAGTCGCGCGCCACCCAGCCCCGTTCGTACGCGTGCCAGCCGAGCTGCAGCCTGGTCGTCACCCCGGTCAGTTCCATCAGCCGCTTCACCCGGCGCTGCACGGTCCTCAGCCCCAGGTCGAGCTGCTTGGCGACGCTCGCGTCGGTCAGCCCGGCGAGCAGGAGCGACAGCACCTCCAGATCGGTGCCGTCGGGGCCGTCCGGTCCCTGCTCGGTGACGCCGGACGCCCCGAGCCGCAGGGGCAGCGCCTCCCGCCACACCGACTCGAAGAGACCGGACAGCAGTTCCAGCAGTCCGCTCGCGTGCACCACCAGCGCGGCCGGCTCCGCGGTGTGCGAGGTCAGCGGCACCATGGCCAGCGACCGGTCGGCGACCACCAGCTTGGTCGGCACCGTGTCCGCGACCCGCACCTGTTCGTCACGGGCGAGCGCGGCGTGCAGTTCGGTGATGCCGTCGGGCCCGTCCAGCACCGCCCGCTCGACCACCACCCGGTAGCGGACCCCGCGGCCGGCCGCCTGCTCCTCCGCGTGGTTCTCCACGCCGGTCACGGCCACGGGAGCGCCGGTGACCAGGGCGCACACCTCCTCGGCCGCGCCGAGCTGGAGCTGCAGGAAACGCTGGGTGACCGCGGCGGCGCCGATCACCACCTCGACCAGGTCGTGCACCGCGGGCTCCCCGGCCGCCGCCCGGTACTCCTCGGCGAGGAGCGCGGCCGTCAGCTCCGCCTGCTCCAGCTCGTGGCGCCGCTGGGTGAGCAGCGCGCCCAGCGCCACCCCCGGCGGTGCCGCCACCCAGCGGCCCGGCCGGGCCGACGACTGGGCCGCGAGGCCCTGCCGTTCCAGACGGCGCAGGGCGCGTTCGGTGTCGTGCTCACCGAGCATCAGCCGCCGCGCCAGATCGGGCACGTCGGCGGCGCCCACGGACACCAGTGCCCGGTACGCCGACTCGTGCGTCTCGTCCAGCCCTATCGCTGCCAGCATCAGCCGTTGTCCCTCCCCGAAGACAAGACCCCGCGGTGCGGTCCGTGGCGGAAAACGGCCACGGCGCAAACCCGCCCCGGCACATCATCGCCGTACCTCCCGTCACTCTGCCAAGGTGACGCCACCGCGGTGGCGAGCGCCACCCGCAATGCCCGGAATGGGCCGACTCGGCCTGCGTGGACACGGGCGGGGGCCCCTGGGAGGGGACCCGGGGAGGGCCGGACCCGGTCACCGCGGTGCCGCGGGCGGTTCCCCCGTGGGGGGCGGGACCGCCCGGCGCCGGCCCGTCCCGTATCGCCGGTCGCGTCACCGGTCGAGTCGCCGTTCGAGCCGGGTGGTCCGACATGCCGTCAGGAGCCGTGCAGCGGGCCGGATTTTCCCGATGCCCCGTTTTCACAGGGCCCGCGCGGTGGACAATTGGGGGCATGAGCCAACAGGGGGAGAGGCCCACCGGCCACGAGGACGACTGGTGGGGGCAGTTGTACGACGACTCCGCCGGGGACACGGGGGCGGCTGCCGCTGCCGACAGCCTCGACGACCGCTTCGCCTCGGCGGCGGGAACCGTGGGCCCGGGGGTGACCGGGGAGGACGGGTCCGGGGCACCGTCGACGGTACCGGGGCAACGCGCGGCGGGACCCCGGCCCGGCACGCCCGCGGATGCGGCCTCCCCGCCCTCGGGCCGTCCCCCAGCGCCGCTCGCCGGGGAGGACCCCCGTCGGCTCGGCGGTCCCGCCCGGCAGCCCGCAGCATGGGATCCCCCGGCCGATCGGCCACCGGGCCCCGCGACCCTCCCGCCCGGACCCACCCCACCGGGATTCCGCACGGAGCCCCCGCACGACGCCACCTCGGACGACCCGCCGCCCCTGCCGGGCCGCCCGCCGACGGACGCGCTCCCGACGAGCGGGCCGGCCGAGGCCGACGGGCCCGCACCCGCACCCGACGCGCCGCTTCCGGCGGACCGGCCTCCGGTGGACGCGCCGCCCCCGGCGGACCGGCTTCCGGTGGACGCGCCGCCCCTGCCGGGCCAGCCGCAGGCCGGCGGTCCGCCGTCGTCCCCCGTCCGCCCGCCCGCCGGCGCGGTCCCGCCGACCCGTCCCACCGTGGCCGTTCCGTCCGCACCCGCACCCGACGCGCCGCCCCCGCCCGCCGAGGCCGTCCCGCTCCCGCCGGCCGTGCCCCGCATGCCGCCCCCGGTCGGCCACGTAGGATCCGGTCCCCCCACCTATGACGCCGAACCCACCGCCCTCCCGCCGGCGGATCCGGACGACCTCGACGACCTGGTGCCCGACACCGTGCTGGAGGGGGCGCGGTACGGCGCCTGCACGTTGCGGGCGGTCTCCGTGCGCGGGGACTCGGCCCGCTACCGCGGCGAGCCGCGCCGCGACTGCCTGCTCACCGCCCGGTTCGGGACCGGCGACCGGGCGCTCGTGCTCGTGGCCATGGCGACCGGCGCCCGTGGCGCGCCCGGGGCGCACCGGGCCGCGGCCGAGGCGTGTCACTGGATCGGCCGGGCGGTCGGCCGCAGTCATGTGCGCCTGAGCGAGGACATCCGGGCCGCCCGGCGCGGCGACCTCAAGTCGGGTCTGCACCGGCTCACCGACCGCAGTCTCGGCAGGCTGCGCGCCGGCGCCGCCGAGCAGGGCCTCGACCCGCAGGAGTACTCCGCCGGCCTGCGCTGTCTGCTGCTGCCCGCCGACCCCGCCTGCCGCACGCGAGTGTTCTTCGGCGTCGGCCCGGGCGGCCTCTTCCGGCTGCGGGACGGCGAGTGGCAGGACATCGAGCCGCGGGTCTCCGAGGCGACCGGCGAGGCGGTGGTCGGCTTCGGCTCGCTGCCGGCGGAGACGCCCGAGGGCGACCGGCTCACCATGGATCTGGGGATCGCCACGCCCCCGAGCCCCTACGAACCCGCCCCCGAGCCGTCCCGCGACCCCTTCCGCTTCCGGGCCTCCATAGCCCGCCCGGGGGACACCCTGCTGCTGTGCACCGGCGGCCTCGCCGACCCGCTGCGCGACGAACCGCGGCTCGCCGGGCATCTGACGGCCCGCTGGTCGACGGGCCGGCCGCCCGGCCTCGCCGCCTTCCTCGCCGACACCCTGGTGCGGGTGAAGGGCTACGCCGACGACCGTACGGCGGCCGCCGTCTGGGAGGCGTGATCGAGGCGCCTGTGGATTGATGGTCTCAGGGTCCTGCCGACGGACTCCCGCCGGCCGGGGGAGGGCGGGCCCCGAGACCGAAGGGTGCATCGATCCATGGCCAAGCAGAAGGTCGCCGACCAGTTCGTCGACATCCTCGCCCGCGCTGGAGTCAAACGCCTGTACGGGGTGGTCGGCGACAGCCTCAACCCGATCGTGGACGCCGTCCGCCGCAATGCCGCCATCGACTGGGTCCATGTGCGGCACGAGGAGACCGCGGCCTTCGCGGCGGGCGCCGAGGCGCAGATCACCGGGAAGCTGACCGCGTGCGCCGGCTCCTGCGGCCCCGGCAACCTCCACCTCATCAACGGCCTGTACGACGCCCACCGCTCGATGGCCCCGGTGCTCGCCCTCGCCTCGCACATCCCGTCCGGCGAGATCGGGCTCGGCTACTTCCAGGAGACCCACCCCGACCGGCTGTTCGGCGAGTGCAGCCACTACTGCGAGCTCATCTCGACCCCGAAGCAGATGCCCCGGCTGCTGCACACGGCGATCCAGCACGCGGTCGGCCGGCGCGGCGTGAGCGTCGTCTCGCTGCCCGGCGACATCGCCGACCAGCCCGCCCCGGACCAGGCCACGGAGATCGCCCTCGTCACCTCCCGGCCCACCGTGCGGCCCGGTGACGCCGAGCTCGACCGGCTGGTGACGATGATCGACAAGGCGGAGCGGGTCACGCTCTTCTGCGGCAGCGGTACCGCGGGCGCGCACGCCGAGGTCATGGAGTTCGCCGAGCGGATCAAGTCCCCGGTGGGGCACGCCCTGCGCGGCAAGGAGTGGATCCAGTACGACAACCCGTACGACGTCGGCATGAGTGGTCTGCTCGGATACGGCGCCGCCTACGAGGCGACCCATGAGTGCGATCTGCTGATCCTGCTGGGCACCGACTTCCCGTACAACGCCTTCCTGCCGCAGGACGTGACGATCGCCCAGATCGATGTGCGGCCGGAGAACCTGGGACGCCGCTCCAGACTGGACCTCGCGGTGTGGGGCGACGTGAAGGAGACCCTGCGCTGTCTCATCCCGCGCGTGCGGCCCAAGGAGAACCGGCGCTTCCTCGACAAGATGCTGAAGAAGCACGCGGGCGCGCTGGAAGGCGTGGTGAAGGCGTACACGCGCAAGGTCGACAAGCACCTCCCCATCCACCCGGAGTTCGTGGCGTCGATGGTGGACGAACTCGCCGACGAGGAGGCGGTCTTCACGGTCGACACCGGGATGTGCAACGTCTGGGCCGCCCGCTACCTCACCCCCAACGGGCGTCGGCGCATCATCGGTTCGTTCTCCCACGGCTCGATGGCCAACGCCCTGCCGATGGCGATCGGCGCGCAGTTCACCGGCCGGGGCCGGCAGGTCGTGGCACTGGCCGGCGACGGCGGGTTCTCCATGCTGATGGGCGACTTCCTGACCCTCGTACAGGACGACCTGCCGGTGAAGGTGGTGCTGTTCAACAACTCCTCCCTCGGCATGGTGGAGCTGGAGATGATGGTCGCCGGGCTGCCCTCGTACGGCACGGCCACCAAGAACCCCGACTTCGCGGCCGTGGCGCGCGCGTGCGGGGCGTACGGCATCCGGGTCGAGAAGCCGAAGCAGCTCGCCGGCGCCCTCAAGGACGCCTTCCGGCACAAGGGCCCGGCCCTCGTCGACATCGTCACCGATCCCCACGCCCTGTCCATCCCGCCGAAGATCAGCGCGGAGATGGTGACGGGCTTCGCGCTCTCGGCCTCGAAGATGGTGCTGGAGGGCGGCGTCGGCCGCATGCTGCAGATGGCCCGCTCGAACCTGCGCAACGTGCCCCGGCCGTAGGAGTGCCGGACGGACGGGCGGACGGGCGGGCGGCGGCGGGCGGGACCCGTACAGGGGTTCAGAGGTTCACTTCCGCGCGTCGGTGGCGCGCATCCACCCCGTGCCCCCGGTCGTTGTCGATTCGACATGACTGTCGCCCCGCCCACGGGGCATGGATCCCGTGAGCACGTTCGAGCACGAGGGGACCGACATCACGTGCGGACGGGGGACATGAACAGGCGAGCACGAGGGGGTGGCCCCGTGGCCATCGGGGCCTCCTCGCCGAAGAAGACGGAGGAAGCGACCGACGGCACGAGGGGCGGGCCAGGGGGTGCGCACCTCAGACGAAGGCTGGGCCGGGCGGACTTACGGGCGGTCCCCGAGGCGCGCAGGGCGCTGCGGGAGCTGCTCACGCACTGGGGAAGGCCGGGACGATCCGAGATAGCCGAGCTGCTCACGAGCGAGCTGGTCACCAACGCGCTGGTCCACACCGACCGCGAGGCGGTCCTGACGGCCACCGTCTCGGCGCGCGGACTCCATGTGGAGGTGAGGGACTTCGTGGGACGCAGGCCGAGGCCGCGGGCGGCGGACGCCGACGACGGCACGCACGGCAGGGGCCTGATGCTGGTGCAGTCCCTGGCGGACGCCTGGGGCGTACGGCCGCACGGCGTGGGGAAAGCGGTGTGGTTCGACCTGGCCGCGGAAGCCGCGTGAGGCACCGGAGAAGCGGCGTGACGCACGGGAAGGGGGCCCGGCCTGCTGCCGCGCCCCCTTCCCGTGACTGCGTCCGGGCTCAGCCGAACTGCTGCTCGAGGTCCTTGAGCTTGCGCTCCAGGGAATCGAGGCGGGGCAGAGCCATGGTGTCGTCCTCGGCGGTGAGGTCGACGGTGATCGGGTCAGCGGAGGAGCTCCGGACGGGCTGGAGCGAGGGACGGGTGCGCACGGGCAGTTCCGCCGCCGGTAGGGCAGGCTCCGCAGGGGTGGGTGCGGTCGCCCGCTCGACGGTCTGCACCTCGACCTGGCGCCCGCCGTTGCCGCCGGTCAGCGCGCGGTGGCCGCGGCTGAGCGCCTTGAGCTGCGCGCGCTCCACACGCTGCTGCTCGCGCTGCCGCGCCCGGTTGTGCTCCTTCGCGCGCTGGTCCTCGCGGACCTCCTCGACGGCCTCGTCCAGGCTGCGCACGCCCTCAAGGAGCATCAGCGACCATGCCTTGTACGTCTCACGGGGCGCCCGCAGCCAGCGCACTATGCGGATCTGCGGCAGCGGGCGCGGCACCAGGCCCTGCTCGCGCAGCGCGGCACGGCGGGTCTGCTTCAGCGCGCGGTCGAAGAGCACCGCGGCCGACAGCGACATGCCCGCGAAGAACTGCGGGGCGCCCGCGTGGTCGACACCCCTGGGTGCGTGCACCCAGTTGAACCAGGCGGAGGCGGCCGCGAAGGTCCACACCAGGATCCGGGAGCCGAGCGCCGCGTCGCCGTGGCTGGCCTCGCGCACCGCGAGTACGGAGCAGAACATCGCAGCGCCGTCCAGGCCGAACGGGACGAGGTACTCCCAGCCGTCGGTGAGGCCGAGGTTCTGCTGGCCGAAGCCCACGAGGCCGTGGAAGGAGAGCGCCGCGGCGACCGCGGCACAGCAGAAGAGCAGCACATAGGAGGCCGTGGCGTACATGGTCTCCTTGCGCCTGCGGCGCTCCTCCATGCGCTCCCACGAGTCGTCGGCGCTCGTGTTCTCCCCGGACCGCTTGCCGCGCGCGAGCACCGCCACCGCCGCCAGCACGCCCAGGAGCAGTACGGCGCCCGGAAGCAGCCAGTTCAGCGATATGTCGGTCAGTCTCATCTGGGGTCCCTTGCATTGGGATAGGGCGTAACGCCCGCCATAGTGGCCCAATCCCGCCGGCCCTCAGGGGGTTTCGGGGCAAGAGGCCGCCAAGGAAGTGCAAGGGGATGCCCAGGGCGGCGTTCTGCTCGAACTGCCGCTTGAGGGGCGGGAGTTGAGTTCGAATAAGACTACCCGTACGGGTGGTTCCACGGAAAGTTCCCGCGACACGTGAGGAAGTTGTGAAACGTCTGTCGTCCATCCGGGGCCTTGTTCGGGGTGGATCTTACGGTACGTGGCGGGCCGCCGTCGCCGGGGTCGGCTGAGGCGGTCTCAACTTGCCGCGGAGCGCGACCGCTTGCCCGGCTGCTTGCCCGGCCGGGTGGCCGACGCCGCGGCCGGCCCGCCTCCTCGCTCGTGCCGCCTCGCGGGGGCGTGTACGGCGCCCGCCCGCGCCACTCGGCGGCCACGGTGCTCACGCGGGCCGGTCCTCGCGGCCTGGGGCCCGTCGCGGCTCCCGGCCCCGCCGGTGCGCGGCCTCCTCCCGCGCCACGACCGGGCAGGCCGGGACGTGACGTGCGCCACACGGCAGCACCCTTGCCGGGCGCGGCGGGGGCCGGAAGGGCGTACCGGGGCGACCGTTGCGCGGTCGTTCGCCGGGAAGCCCGGCCCTCCTGCGGCCGACCGGTGTTTGAACCGGCGCGTAAGGCGCCTATGGTGCTTTACGAACGGTAAACGACCCCCACGCACCACCCGCACGACGCACAGCGCCGCCAGCACCGGAGGAGGAGCCCGTGGAGCAGGCCCGTTCCCGCAGCGCGGAGGGCTTCGCCGGAAGGGAGGCCCCGGACGCCCCCGCCCGGGCCGCCCGGGTGCCACCGCAGTTCCCGCCCGGGCAGGAGGTCCGCGAAAGGGCCCTCGCCTTTGGTGCCGCGCGCGGTGAGCACATCCACAGCGAGCCGCCGGTCCCGCCCCTGGAAGGCGGCCGTCCCGTCGTCCAGCGGGCCTCCGTGCGACGGCAGGTCCTCGACGCCCTGCGGACCGCGCTGGTCGCGGGAGAGCTGACGCCCGGCGAGGTCTACTCGGCGCCGGCCCTCGGCGAGCAGCTCGGGGTGTCCGCGACCCCGGTGCGCGAGGCCATGCAGCAGCTCGCGCTGGAGGGGGCCGTCGAGGTCGTGCCCAACCGCGGTTTCCGCGTCGTCGTGCGCGGCGCCCGCGAACTGGCCGAACTCGCCGAGATCCGGGCCCTGATCGAGGTGCCCGTGATGCTGCGGCTCGTCCGTACGGTGCCCAGCGAGCGCTGGGTGGAGCTGCGCCCGCTCGCAGAGGCGACCGTCCGTGCCGCGGCCTCCGGGTGCCGCGCGACGTACAACGAGTCCGACCGCGCCTTCCACCGTGCGGTGCTCGATCTCGCGGGCAACGAGCAACTGGCGCGCATCGCCGAGGACCTGCACCGCCGGACCCAGTGGCCGCTCGTCGGCGTGCCCGGCCCGGCAAGCCGCGCCGACCTGATCGCCGACGCGGCCGAGCACACCGCCCTGCTGGACGCGCTGGCCGCGCAGGAGCTGCCGGTGGCGCAGTCCCTCGTGAGGGAGCACTTCGCGGGCGCGTGCTGACCGCGACCCGGGCACGGGACCGGGCTGCCGCGGCCCGTGTCCGCCGGCAGCCCGGTGCGTTCGTGGTGCGTGGTCAGTCGTCGTCGTCGGACGCGCTCGTCGCGGTCTTGGAGTAGCCGTCGTGCCAGGCCGCCTTCGCACCGGAGTCACCGATGCGGTAGACGTCGACGACGGCTCCGGAGGCCACCACGAGGGACAGGACCGCGGCGGCCACCCGCACGGGCGTGCCGGACCAGCGGGAGCCGCCGGAGGCGTCGGCGGCCGACTTGCGGGCCGCCCACCAGACCAGCGCCGCCAGTACGAACAGGCCGAGGGCCCAGGGAAGCAGTCCGTCCCCGAGCTCGGCGTGCTCGCGGACCAGCGGGTCGCTGTCGACGTGCTTCTCCAGCCACTCCCCGGCCTCGGTCGTCAGCGGCACACTGGCGAGCGTGACCAGGGCGAGGACCGGCAGCACGACGCCGAAGCGTCGCGCGGCCGCCGGCCATATCGCGCACATCACTATCGCCAGCGCGGTCAGGGGGACGAGTACGACGACGGCGTGCACGAGCAGGATGTGCGCGGGCAGGCCGTTGATCAAGCTCATCAGGAGATCTCCTCAGGGGGGGTGGGCATCGGCCGCGTCAGCCTGGCACAGCAAGTTCTCAGGTTCTTCTGAGGTCGCTGTGAAGCCGATTCCCGAAATATCCCCCTCATCTCGATCGCCGTGGACTCCTTGCCGCTGGGCGCCCGGCACGCCGGGAGCACGCACCCGGAGGTCCGGTGCATCCTCTGCGGGTCCGTCGTGGCCGGCCGGGCCCGGGCGGCGCGGCCGCATATCGGCGCGGCCCGCATCGGCACGGCCCCGCGCCCCTTCGGGGCACCGCCGAACCGCACGGGGCTTCGCCGGACCCGCTCAGGCCACCGGCGCCAACTGGGCCGCCAGCCACGTCGGTACGCCGCCCAGCAACCGGAACAGCCGGCCCGCCTCGGCCCGCAGCCGCGACGCCTCCGGCTCGGTCTCCGTGTCGGCGAGCGACGCCAGGGCCGGGGCGGTGCCGACGAGGTACCCCAGTTCCTCGCGGATCCGCAGCGACTCGGCGAAGCCGTGTCGTGCCTCCGCCATATCGCCGTCGCGCAGCGCGAGTCCGGCCAGATGGCGCCAGGTGAACGAGAGCAGCAGGGTGTCGCCGTGCGCGGAGGCGCTCGCGTGGGCGCGCCGGTAGGCGGCGTGCGCCGCCTGCGGGGAGCGGGCGAGGTTCTCGGCGAGGAGCCCGCGCCGGAAGTCCAGCAGTGCCCGCCCGGGGGCGCCGGGCGGGATCAGCGCGGCGGCCCGGCCGAGCGCGGCCCGCGCCTCGTCCGCCCGGTCCCGTACGCCGTGCAGCGTGGCCGCGTACGCCAGCTGCCCGCGCTCGCACGCGGCGGCGCCCCGCTCCTCGTCGGTCTGGGCCTGCGCCTCGGCCGTGCGCAGCGCGTCCTCGGCCTCGTCCCAGCCCTTTTCCGTGTACAGGCACCGCTCGACCAGCAGTGAGGTGCGCTGCAGCGCGGCCGCGGCCGTTCCGGCCCGGAGAAGGGCGGCCGCGTCGGCCCAGCAGGCACGCGAGCGCAGCCGCCACACCGCGGTCTGGAGGGGATCGTGATCTGAGGTCGTTCCGGAACCAGACATGGCGGGATGCGCCACGTTGCCCTCCCCGAGCACACCATTGAGCTGTTGAGTGGTGGCGGCATTCCAGCACCAATCGAGGTGCCGGGCCAAGAGGCTGGGTGAAGGATTTCACAAAGTCGTGCGTCTGGGAAGGCACGCGGTGCCATCCGGCACACGGCGCGCTGACCTCAGCTCATGCGCAACGCCAGGAAGAAATCGAGTTTGTCCTCAAGGCGGGAGAGATCCCGGCCCGTCAACTGCTCGATGCGCCCCACCCGGTATCGCAGCGTGTTGACGTGCAGGTGCAGCCGGGTCGCGCACCGCGTCCAGGAGCCGTCGCAGGCGAGGAACGCCTCCAGGGTCGGGATCAGCTCGGCGCGATGCCGGCGGTCGTAGTCACGCAGGGGATCCAGGAGCCGGGCCGTGAAGGCGCGGCGCACGTCGTCGGGGACGAACGGCAGCAGCAGGACGTGCGAGGCGAGTTCCTGGTGGCCGGCCGCGCAGACCCGGCCGGGGCGTGCGGCGGCGACCCGGCGGGCGTGCCGCGCCTCCTCCAGGGCACCGCGCAGACCCTCGGCCGAGTGCACCGCGGCGCTGACGCCCAGCGTGAGGCGCCCGTCGCCGCCGAGGCCCGCGGACAAGGGGGCCCGCACCGTCTCCAGCAGGGCGTCGGCGGCGATGCCCGGCTCGGATCCGTCGCGCTCCGAGGAGAGGGCGGGAAGGGGGACGAGCGCGATCGCCTCCTCCCCGATGTGGGCCACCGCGACAGGGTCGGAGTGCTCGGGGCCGATCGGCCGGGCGTACCCCCCGCCCGAGGCACCCGGCGGAGAGCCGACCAGGATCTCCTCCAGCAGCGACTGGGCGACCGGGCCCGTTCCGCGTCCTCCCGTGCGCCGTCCGCCGCTGCCCTCGGCCCGGGGCCCCGCCGGCCCGTCCGCCGTGTCGTCCCATTCGACCCGGGCCACCACCACCTGCCAGTGCGGGGCCGCGCCGAGGCCGGGCAGGAGCACGGGCGCGGCGACCCGCAGCCGGGCCGCGATCTCGGCGGGCGCCGCGCCCGCCTGCACCAGCTCCACGATCTCCTGCGCGAGCCGCCGCCGCACCGTGCGCGCCGCCTCCCGCCGGTCCCGCTCGACCGCGATGAGCTGGGTGACGCCGTTCAGCAGGTCGAGCCGCTCCTGGGGCCAGTCCCCGGCGTCCGCCTCGACGGCGAGCAGCCAGTCGGACAGCACCGTCTCCCGCACGTCCCGGGGGGTGCCGCCCGCGCGGTCCTCCCCGGCCGCCGACGGGCCCTCGTCCCAGCCGTGGATCGGGAACAGCGAGTACGCCGTGGCGCCGACCGCCGCCCGGTGGGGTCCGCGGCGGCCGCCGCGCACGGCCGCCAGGTGCTCGGCGGCCAGCTGGGCGCACACGTCCGGGGTGAGGCCCGGCATCCGGCCGGCGATCGGCCGGCCGGTGGGGGAGAGCACCCAGGCGCGCAGATCCAGGTCGGAGCCCAGCAGGTCCAGGACGACGTCCGGGCCGCCGCCGGCCGGGCCGGAGGTCATCATCCGCCGGTGCCGGTCCACCACGGCCGCGAGGTCACCGGCCCGCTCGCCGGAGACCTGACGCACGATGTGCTCGGTGATGGTCGCGAACGCCACCGACTCATGGACGGCGAACAGCGGCAGGCGGTGCCGGGCGCAGGCCACGATCAGGTCGTCCGGGATGTCGCCCAGCTCCGCCTCGCCCGCGGCGAGCGCCGCGACGCCCGCACCGGCGAGGATACGGACGAACGGCTCGGAGTCCCCGGCCCCGTGCCGCCACGCGAGGCCCGTGAGGACCAGTTCGCCTCCGGAGAGGTACCGGCTGGGGTCCTTGAGATCCGTGGTCATCACACCGCTCACGGTGCGGTCCAGCTCGTCCTCGCCGCCGAGCAGCCGCAGCCCCAGCGCGTCGGTGTCCAGCAGTGCGCGCAGCCGCATCCCGTCGCCGCCGTCCTTGTCGTGAAGTCCGTCGTGTTTCCAGAGGAAAGCGGAGGGATTACCGATGGCCTCCGTTCATATGAATCTACAAGATGGGTGTCTTGGCCAGCCAACTCCTTCATGTCTTCGGTGACTGACCCCGGCGGAGAACCGGGCGGTGTACTGACGGTCATGGACTTCCTACGCCCCGCAAGCTGGGAGGAGGCGCTCGCCGCGAAGGCGGAGCACCCCACCGCCGTACCGGTCGCGGGCGGCACCGACGTGATGGTCGAGATCAACTTCGGCCACCGCCGGCCCTCGTGCCTGATGGACCTCGACCGCATCGGTGAACTCCACGAGTGGGAGGTGGGCGAGGACAGCGTGCGGCTCGGGGCCTCGGTCCCGTACACGAGGATCATCGAGGGTCTGCGGGCCGAACTGCCGGGGCTGGCCCTCGCCGCCCACACGGTCGCCTCCCCGCAGATCCGCAACCGCGGCGGTGTCGGCGGCAACCTCGGCACCGCCTCCCCGGCGGGTGACGCCCACCCCGCGCTCCTCGCGGCCGGCGCCGAGGTCGAGGCCGCGTCCGTGCGCGGCACCCGCCGCATCCCGATCGACGCGTTCTACACCGGTGTGAAGCGCAACGCCCTCGCCGCCGACGAACTGATCAGGGCCGTCCACATCACGAAGGCCGACGGCCCGCAGCAGTACGCGAAGGTCGGCACCCGCAACGCGATGGTGATCGCGGTGTGCGCCTTCGGCCTCGCCCTGCACCCCCGGACCCGGACCGTGCGCACCGGCATCGGATCGGCGGCGCCCACCCCCCTCCGGGCCACGGCCGCCGAGGAGTTCCTGAACGCGGCGCTCGACGAGGACGGCCTCTGGGAGAGCGGACAGGCCATCAGCCCCTCGGTGGCCGAGCGGTTCGCCGGCCTGTGCTCCGCCGCCTGCAACCCGATCGACGACGTCCGGGGCACCGCGGGCTACCGCCGCCACGCCGTCGGCGTCCTGGCCCGCCGCACGCTGACCTGGACCTGGGAGTCGTACCGCGGCGCCCGCACCGCGAGGGGAGCCGCGTGATGCGCGTTCGCTTCACCGTCAACGGACGGCCGCAGGAGGCCGATGACGTGTGGGAGGGCGAGAGCCTGCTGTACGTCCTGCGCGAGCGCCTGGGCCTGCCGGGTTCGAAGAACGCCTGCGAACAGGGCGAGTGCGGTTCCTGCACGGTCCGCCTGGACGGCGTGCCGGTGTGCTCGTGCCTGGTCGCGGCCGGGCAGGCGGAGGGCCGCGAGGTCGTCACCGTCGAGGGACTGGCGGACCGCGCCCGGCAGCGCTCCGGGACCGGGGAGGGAGCCGGACTCGCCCCGATCCAGCAGGCGTTCCTCGACGCGGGTGCCGTACAGTGCGGCTTCTGCACGCCGGGTCTGCTGGTGGCCGCCGACGAGATGCTGGAACGCCGTCCGAACCCGACCGACGCGGACATCCGCGAGGGGCTCTCCGGCAACCTGTGCCGCTGCACCGGCTACGAGAAGATCATGGACGCGGTCCGCCTGGCGGCCGCCCGGCAGTCCCAGGGGGCCTGACATGGCGGCGAACGGCGCTCCCGGCGCGATCACCCAGGGCTCCCGGACCCAGGGGGGCGTCGGCGAGTCCACGCTCCGCCCGGACGGCGCCCTCAAGGTCACCGGTGAGTTCGCGTACTCCTCCGACATGTGGCACGAGAACATGCTCTGGGGGCAGATCCTGCGCTCCCCGGTCGCGCACGCCGAGATCGTCTCGATCGACACCGGCGAGGCCCTCGCGACGCCGGGTGTGTACGCCGTCATGACGTACGACGACCTGCCGGCCGAGGTGACGCACTACGGCCTGGAGATCCAGGACACCCCGGTCCTCGCGCACGGCAAGGTCCGCCATCACGGCGAGCCGGTCGCGATCGTGGCGGCCGACCACCCGGAGACCGCGCGCCGCGCCGCGGCGAAGATCAGGGTGGAGTACCGGGAGCTGCCGGTGATCACGGACGAGGCGTCCGCGACCGCCCCGGACGCGGTCCCGGTGCACGACGGCCGCACCGACGGCCACGCCCGCCACGTCCCGCACCCGAACATCGTCCACCGCCAGCCGATCATCCGCGGCGACGTGGCCGCGGCCCGCCGCCGGGCCGATGTGATCGTCACGGGCGAGTACCACTTCGGCATGCAGGACCAGGCGTTCCTCGGCCCCGAGTCCGGTCTCGCCGTCCCGGCGGAGGACGGCGGCGTCGACCTCTACATAGCCACCCAGTGGCTCCACTCCGACCTGCGCCAGATCGCACCGGTCCTCGGCCTGCCGCCGGAGAAGGTACGGATGACGCTGGCGGGCGTCGGGGGTGCGTTCGGCGGCCGCGAGGACCTGTCGATGCAGATCCACGCCTGCCTGCTGGCACTGCGCACCGGAAAGCCCGTCAAGATCGTCTACAACCGCTTCGAGTCCTTCTTCGGGCACGTCCACCGCCACCCGGCCAGGCTGTCCTACGAGCACGGCGCCACGAAGGACGGCAGGCTCACCCACGTCAGGTGCCGCATCGTCCTGGACGGCGGCGCTTACGCCTCCAGCTCTCCCGCGGTCGTCGGCAACGCCGCCTCCCTCGGCATCGGCCCCTACGCCGTGGACGACGTCGACATCGAGGCCCTCGCCCTCTACACCAACAACCCGCCCTGCGGCGCCATGCGCGGCTTCGGCGCGGTCCAGGCGTGCTTCGCCTACGAGGCGCAGATGGACAAGCTGGCCATGAGGCTCGGCATGGACCCGGTGGAGCTGCGGCAGCGCAACGCCATGGACCAGGGCACGGTCATGCCGACCGGCCAGGTCGTCGACTCCCCGGCCCCGGTCGCCGAACTCCTGCGTCGCGTCAAGGCGATGCCCCTGCCGCCGGAGCGCCAGTGGGAGACCACGGAGGGCGCCGACGTACGGCAGCTGCCCGGCGGCCTGTCCAACACCACCCACGGCGAGGGCGTCGTACGGGGGGTGGGCTACGCGGTCGGCATCAAGAACGTCGGCTTCTCCGAGGGCTTCGACGACTACTCCACGGCCAGGGTCCGCCTGGAGGCCGTCGCGGGCGAGCCCGTCGCCACCGTGCACACCGCCATGGCGGAGGTCGGCCAGGGCGGTGTCACCGTCCATGCGCAGATCGCCCGCACCGAACTGGGCGTCGCCCGGGTGACGATCCACCCGGCGGACACCCGGGTGGGCAGCGCCGGTTCGACCTCGGCCTCCCGCCAGACCTACGTCACCGGGGGCGCCGTGAAGAACGCCTGCGAGCTGGTGCGCGAGAAGGTCCTGGAGACCGGGCGCCGCAGGTTCGGCCCGTACCACCCCGCCTGGGCCACGGCCGAGCTGCGCCTGGAGGGCGGCAAGGTCGTCACCGCCGGCGGCGAGGTCCTCGCCGACCTGGTGGACGTCCTCGGCGACGAGGCCGTCGAGGCCGAGGAGGAGTGGCGGCACCGGCCGACCGAGCCTTTCGACCCGCGCACCGGCCAGGGCGACGGCCACGTCCAGTACTCCTTCGCCGCGCACCGCGCCGTGGTCGAGGTCGACACCGAGCTGGGCCTGGTCAAGGTCGTGGAGCTGGCCTGCGCCCAGGACGTCGGCAAGGCGCTCAACCCGCTGTCGGTCGTGGGCCAGATCCAGGGCGGCACCACCCAGGGCCTGGGCATGGCGGTGATGGAGGAGATCCTCGTCGACCCGACGACGGCGAGGGTGCGCAACCCCTCCTTCACGGACTACCTCATCCCCACCATCCTCGACACCCCGGCCATCCCCGTCGACGTGCTCGAACTCGCCGACCGGCACGCCCCCTACGGGCTGCGCGGCGTCGGCGAGGCCCCCACCCTCTCGTCGGCTCCCGCGGTCCTCGCGGCGATCCGCGACGCGACGGGCCTGGAGCTGAACAGGGCGCCGGTGCGCCCGGAACACCTCACCGGCAGGTGAGAGGCTTCCGGGCCAGGAGGTACCCCTGTGGGGTCTTCTCCCCTTCCTCGGCCGCCCGCACGAGGCGGGCGACCTCGTCGAAACCGGCCCGGCCCAGCAGCTCGGACACCCGCTCCGGAGGAAAGCGGTAGACGTCGAGGGACACGTCGTGGCCGTACGCGTGGTCCAGGTGCACCCGTTCGTCGCCGGCCTTGAAGGCCAGCAGCAGATGGCCGCCCGGAGCCAGCACGCGGTGGAACTCGGCGAACAGCACCGGCAGTTCGTGCGGAGGGGTGTGCACCGTCGAGTACCAGGCGAGGGCTCCCGCGAGCGAGCCGTCCGCGAGGTCGAGGCCGGTCATGGACCCCACCTCGAACCGCAGCCCGGGGTACGCCCGCCGGGCCACGGCCACCATCCCCGGCGACAGGTCGATCCCGAAGGCGTCCAGCCCGAGCTTGTCGAGATACGTGGTCACCCGACCCGGCCCGCACCCCAGGTCCCCGACCGGCCCGCCCCCGCCGGCCAGCACCCGCTCGGCGAACACCCCCAGCATCGCCCGGTCGAAGGGCTTGGCGTCCATCAGGTTCCTGAGCAGCCGGTCGTAGTCCTCGGCCACGGTGTCGTACGACGCCTTGGTGAGGTGCAGATGTGAGGTCTCGGTCATGGGCCAGGACTGTAGGGGCCGCCACCGACATCGATGGTGCCGGGCGGGTTCGGACCTACCGGTGCCGCGCCTCGGGGCCGGGGCCGGACCGCAGCAGTCCGTCCACCGCGCGCCCGAACGTCCGCCGGGCCACCCACCCGAGCGGCCGGTCGAAGAGGCCCGGCAGCAGGCTCACGGACAGGTCCGCCCGCCACACCACATGCGAGCGTTCCGCGCCGTGCGGATGCACCTCGATCTCCGCCCAGCCGGTGACGACACGGCCCCGCTTGGCCATCCGGCACAGGGTCGGCGGCCGCCAGGCGACCACCTCCATCGTGTCGTCGAAGGCGAGCGGACCCACACCGGAGCGGGCCACGAACACGGTGCCCACGGCCGTCGGCGGCGGGGTGAGCACCGTGACCCGGGTCAGCGGGACCACGTCCGTGTGGCGCGGCCAGTCCGTGAGCCGCAGCCATGCCTGCTCGGCGGGGAGCGGCGCGACGCGTTCGAGGCGGAAGAGGACCACCGGGGGATCGTATGCGGTGGGTCCCGCGTTTCCCGGTCCCGACTCACCCGGGTGATCCAGGGGCGCGTCCCGCGTCGCGGGCGTGGCCCGCGTGAGGTGGCGTGGATCAGGAAGCCGCCCGGGTGAGGAGGCTCTTGGCGCGGGCGAGGTGCTCCGCGGGCAGCGGGCATGAACGCCGTGTCCTCGTGTCGAGATGCACTCCGGTCAGGACGGTGACGGCCGCCACCTCGCCGGTCGCCGCGTTCTCCATCTGGTGGCGGAAGCGCATGACCTTGTCACGTACTTCCAGGATCGCCGAGCGGACCAGCACGACGTCTCCGGCGACCAGTTCCCGGCGGTAGGAGATCTGCTGATCGACCGCGACCATGCCGCGGTGGTCCGACCTCAGATACGCGGGCGTGATGCCGATGTGCGACATGAGGTTCCATGTCGCCTCGTCGAACTTCCCGACGTACCACATGACGTTCATGTGTCCCATGTGATCGCAGTGCCAGGGGTAGACCGTCCCCCGGTAGGTCACGTCCAGGCCGTCCACCAGCGCCTCCCGAGTCGGCGGCTCGTCAAGGCCCACATGGTCACACGGCATGTGAGTTAACGTTAACTCACATGCCGTGTGACGTGTGTCTCAGGGCCGGTACACCGTGCCCGGCTCGGCCTTGCCCGGGGCCAGCAGTTGGGGCACCGTGACGAACGCGTATCCCCGCTCCTTGAGCGCGTCGATGATGCCGGGCACCGCGGGCACGGTGCCCGGGTAGATGTCGTGCAGCAGGATGATCCCGTCCCTGGACGCCTGCTCCAGCACACGCTTCTGGATCAGCCGCGAGTCGTCGGTCGTGTAGTCCTTGGCGGTCACGCTCCACAGCACCTCGGCGAGGCCCTCCTCGCGGCAGATCCGGTGCACGGTGTCGTCCGTGCGCCCCTGGGGCGGGCGCATCAGCGTGGGCCGGCGACCGGTGAGCCTCTCTATCGCGTCGTCCGGCTTGCGCAGCTCCTCGCGTATCTCCCGGGCCGGGATCCCGGTGAGTATCTTGTGGTCCCAGGTGTGGCTGGCCACCTCGTGCCCCTCGGCGGCCATTCGCCTGACCAGCTCCGGGTACTTCTCGATGTGCCGTTTGCCGAGCAGGAAGAAGGTCGCGGGGACCTGCTTCTCCTTCAGGATGTCCAGCAGACGCGGAGAGTTCTCGCTGGGTCCGGCATCGAAGGTCAGCGCGATGCACTTGGCCCGGCGGCAGTCCACGGTCCCGAACCGTGCCGGTGCGCCCGCGGCGGCGTGCGCGCGCACGGCGCTGGGCGCGGTGGTGTGGAGCGTGGTGCATCCCGAGAGCGCGAAGGCGCTCGCCGCGACGACCACGGACGCGGCACGCAACCCGGCCGCACGTCTGTTCGTCTTCCCCGTCGAAAACATGCGGCGACTATACATGCGGAGTATACGCGCCATGTATAGTCGGTCGGTGCTGCCCGGCCACGCCCCGGGGACGCGGGCTCAGCGGTGGTAAAGGCCCATCAGCGTGCCGTCGGCGATCTCTCGCCTCCCCACGGCCTCGTGCACCTGGTCGGCGCTGGGGGCGTCCGGCAGGGCGCACGGCTCCGAGAGGGCGTAGAGGTGGAAGACGTAGCGGTGCGCCTCGTCCCCGGGCGGTGGATGGGGCCCGCCCCAGCCCTGCCGGTGGAAGCCGTTGACGAGTTCGGTGCCGCCCGGTGGGCACCGCCCCGCCGCCACGCCGTCGCTGTGCGGATCGACACCGACCACGATCCAGTGCACGAAGGTGCCCGACGGGGCGTCGGGATCCTCGCACAGCAGGACCAGTTCGGCCGCGTCCTGGGGCACGCCCGACCAGGTGAGGGGAGGCGAGAGGTTCTCGCCCTCCAGCGCGTACCGGCGCGGCAGGAAGGCGTGGTCACTGAAGGCGCTGCTCATGAGTTCGATGCCGGCCATGCGGCCCGGGTACCCCGGAGCGAGGGGCCCATCGCACCGCGGCCGGCGCCGTTCGCACGCCGCCGCCCGGCAGGGGAGACGGAGGGCGCCGGGAACGGCACCGGCCGCCGGGGCTCAGCGGGGCCGCCGGGAGCCCGCGCGGACTCCCACCATCCGCCAGATCCGCACCTCGCGGACCAGCCCCGGGAACTCCCTGGCCAGCAGGGTCAGGGCGATGCCGCCCACGACCACCGCCTGTGCGATCAGCACGCGTCGTGCCATGTCCCGTACTCCTTCGGTCGTCGTGTCGCTACCGCGCCCGCTCGGGGCGCCCGTCCTGATCGCCGCGTCATCCCGGGGGAAGGCTCGGCATGATCTTCATGAGCGCGTCGTGCTTTTTCCAGTGGATCCCGGTCGAGCGGCGGGCGTCGGCCGTTCCGTCCTTGTGATGGCCGGGCTGCCGGTGGTAGGGCCCCTTGTTGCCCTGGTGCAGCCCGGTGACGGTGGCGGGCGTGTCGGGTTTCACCTGTCGTCTGCCGACTCGGATGCTGCCCATGTCTGCTCCTCGTGGTCCGTTACGGCCGTTCGGTCAGTTCCGCGAAGAACCGCTCGATCTCGGGCCACACCCGGCCCCCGCCGGACAGGCCCCGCCACTCCCGCCGTACGACGGCGACCAGCCGGAAGCAGTCGTCGACCGGGACGATCCAGTGGTGCTTCGCCGCGCGCGCGGTGTTGACCAGCAGCGCCTCCACATCGGGTTCGAGGCCGGCGAGCGGCGGGCAGTGCGCAACCGCGTCACGCCACGCCTGTGGCTCGGCCTCCCAGCGGGTGGCCCCCGCCGGGCTCGGGTAGTGCGCGGTCACGGTGCCGTCGCCGCGCGGCACGAAGTAGGCCAGCCCGACGGGGACGCCCAGTGCCCGCGTCCCGACCGGAGGCAGCCGCACCCGCCGCCGGGGCACCAGCCGGTAGCGGCCCTGCGCCGCTTCCCCGCCGGCGAAGAGGAGGGAGCACGGCCGGCAGGCGCACAGCAGGCCCTCGCGGTCGGTGTCCAGCAGGTGGCGGTGCCCGGGCGGCACGTCAGCGCCGCACAGGTCGCACCGCTCCGCGTCCGGGCGCCGGCCGGCGGCGGAGCGGATGACGCGGGCCAGCGCACCGGAGGTCATGACCGCTTCCCGGCGGGAGCGGCCCGCAGGGTGACCGTGTCGACGGGCACGAAGGCGGCCTGCCGCCCGCCGGCCGACGGCGCCCGCTCGACGCCGGACAGTTCGGGGGCCAGGGCGAGCACGGCCTCGCGGACCGCGTCCTCGAACCCGGCCGAGGAGGACCCGCAGCCCTTGGCGGACAGCCGCACACGGGCCACGCCCTCCTCCACACCCGTCAGTTCGACGTCCCCGCCGCGCTCGCGCACCGCCGGCCGGAGGCGGTCGACGGCACGGGCGGCCCGGCGCTCGGGCGGCTCCGGGTGGATCCCGTGCAGCACCAGGAGATGGCCGACGAGGTCGTCACCGGCCATACGGTCGGTGAGCCGGGCGTCGGCGTGGTCCAGCACCCGGGCCAGCGCCTCGCCGTAGAGCTCGGTCAGGGCCTGCACCGCCTCGATCGCCGCGCCGGTCATCGCGCCGGGAGCGCCCTCGATCTGTTCCAGCAGCCGGTCGAGGCGGGACAGCCGCTCCGCGACCGCCGCCTCGTCCAGGCGCCCGGTGTCAGCCATGGACTGCCCCGAAGGTGGGCGAGTGCGTCGTGGTCAGCGTCCTGCCCTTGCCGACGTACATGTGCACACCGCAGGGCAGACAGGGGTCGAAGCTGCGTACGGTGCGCATGATGTCGACGCCCTTGAAGTCGTCGGGGCCGTTCTCCTCGAAGATCGGCTGCCCCTGGACGGCGTCCTCGTACGGGCCGGGCGTGCCGTAGACGTCCCGCGGGCTGGCGTTCCACGGGGTCGGCGGGTACGGGTGGTAGTTCGCGATCTTCTTGTCCTTGATGACCAGGTGGTGCGAGAGGACACCGCGGACCGCCTCGTGGAAGCCGCAGCCGATCGCCTCGTCCGGCACCTCGTAGTTCTCGAAGATCTTGGTGTCGCCCGCGCGGACGTGCTCCATCGCCCGCTCCAGGAAGAAGAAGGCCATGGCGGCGGAGTACGCCACGAAGTACGGCCGGGCCCGGTCGCGCTCGATGGTGTTGCTCCACTGGGGGATCTTCCACTCCAGCGTCATCTCGGGCAGTTGCTCGCTCTTGGGCAGCGAGATCCGCACGCTGTGCCCGGTGGCCTTCACATAGGGCGTGTCGACCAGTCCGTTGAGCGCCGTCGACCACAGGCGGGCCAGGGCACCGCCACCGGTGTCGAGTGCGAGGTGCTGGTCGCTGGTCCTGTCGTACCAGCGGGGGCTCATCACCCAGCTGTACTTGTCGTCGAAGTTGCGCTTCTGGGGCACCGGGACCGTGGTCTGGTTCCAGGGGTGGCGCATGTCGACCGGGTTGCCGAGCGGG
This sequence comes from Streptomyces sp. PSU-S4-23, assembly GCF_055632315.1. NCBI lineage: Bacteria > Bacillati > Actinomycetota > Actinomycetes > Kitasatosporales > Streptomycetaceae > Streptomyces > Streptomyces sp. PSU-S4-23. Next base: position 7,010,026 of record NZ_JBVMUU010000002.1, read on the forward strand.
TCGTGGGTGACGAACGGCTCCTCGGCGGCCCAGTCGTCGTAGTAGGAGCTGCCCAGCAGGATCCTCATGCCCAGGTTGATGTCGACGAGGTCGTTGGTCAGGAGCTTGCCGTCCACGATGATGCCCGGGGTGACGTACATGGCACGGCCCCAGTCGCCCATCGTCTCGTAGCGGTAGTCGCACACGTCCGGGTCCTGCCAGGCGCCCCAGCAGCCGAGCAGGGTCCGCCGGCGCCCCACCTCCTCGTAGCCGGGCAGTGCCTCGTAGAAGAAGTCGAAGACGTCGTCGTTCATGGCGACGGCCCGCTTCACGAAGTCGATGACCCGCAGCAGCCGCGAGAGGTAGTCGGTGAAGGTGGTCGGCTCGGGCATGGTGCCGACCCCGCCGGGGTACAGCGTGGACGGATGGACGTGGCGCCCCTCCATCAGGCAGAACATCTCCCGGGTGACCCGGCTGATCCTGAGGGACTCCTTGTACACCTCGCCCTCGAACGGGTTGTAGGCGCGCATGATGTCGGCGACGGTCCGGTAGCCGTGGATGCGGCCGCCCCGGGCCTCGGTGCGCTCGGCCCGGGCCAGCACGCCGGGGTTGGTGGCCTTGACCATGGCCTCGCAGAAGTCGACGAACACCATGTTGTCCTGAAAGATGGTGTGGTCGAACATGTACTCGGCCGCTTCGCCCAGGTTGACGATGGTGTCGGCCAGCTTCGGTGGTTTGACGCCGTAGGCCATCTGCTGGGCGTAGTTGGAGCACGTGGTGTGGTTGTCCCCGCAGATGCCGCAGATGCGGGAGGTGATGAAACCCGCGTCGCGCGGGTCCTTCCCCTTCATGAACACGGAGTAGCCCCGGAAGAGCGACGAGGTGCTGTGGCACTCCACCACCTCGCGGTTCGCGAAGTCGATCTTCGTATAGATGCCGAGATTGCCGATGATCCGGGTGATCGGATCCCAGGACATGTCCACGAGTTGCGCCGGTTTGCGCTCCGTGGGCCGCGCCGCGGTTGCCGTCATGGTCGTTCCTGCCTCGCTCTCTGTGCATGGGCGTGCTGCGGGGGGCACCGGTGCGTGGTGCGGGGCGCCTTGCGTGCTTCAGGGGCGCCAGTACGGGTCGTAGCCGCTGGTCACCTTGTCCCGGTTGTGGCGCCACTTGGGCTCCCGGTTCACGGCGATGTTGGTGATGCCGCGCAGACGGCGGATGACGGCGCCGTAGGGCCTGATGATCGCGGAGGACAGGGTGCCGCCGGTGGGCTCGTCCATGAACGGCATGAAGGCGTCCGGGAAGCCGGGCATCGTGCAGCCGATGCAGACACCGCCGACGTTGGGGCAGCCGCCCACGCCCGACATCCAGCCGCGCTTGGGCACGTTGCAGTTCACCACCGGGCCCCAGCAGCCCACCTTCACCTGGCACTTGGGCGAGTTGTAGTCCTTCGCGAAGTCGCCCTGCTCGTAGTACGCGGCCCGGTCGCAGCCCTCGTGGACCGTCTTCCCGAACAGCCACTGCGGACGCAGCATGTGGTCGAGCGGGGGCGGCGGCGCGGACCCGGCCGCATGGTGGAGCAGCCAGGTCAGCGTCTCCATGAAGTTCTCCGGCTGGATCGGGCAGCCGGGCACGTTGACGACCGGCAGCGCGCCCTGCGACTTGAAGTCCCAGCCCAGATAGTCGGACAGGCCCATGGAGCCGGTGGGATTGCCCGCCATCGCATGGATCCCGCCGTAGGCGGCGCACGTGCCGACGGCGACGACCGCCCATGCCTTGGGGGCGAGGTGGTCCAGCCACCAGTTGAGGGTGAGCGGCTCCCCGGTGTCCGGGTCGTTGCCGAACGACGTCCAGAACCCGTCGCCCTCGATGATGTTCTGGTTGGGGACGGACCCCTCGATGACGAGGATGAACGGGGCCAGTTCGCCGCGGGCCGCGGCGCGGAAGGGCGTGAGGAAGTCCTCGCCTCCCTCGCTGGGCGAGAGCACCTTGTTGTACAGGTGGACCTTCGGCAGGCCCGGCACGAGGCCGAGGACGATGTCCTCGATCGCCGGCTGGCCGGACGCCGTCATCGACACCGTGTCGCCGTCGCAGCTCATGCCCTCCGAGATCCACAGGACATGGATCTCGTCGAAACCGCCCCTGTCCGAAGCCCCTGCGGGCTGTTGGCTGACTTCCGTGGTACCGCTTTCAACGGTCATGTCTTCGGCCTCCCTTGCAGTCGGTCCCGGAGCCGGTCGTATGCCGCGGCCACCGGGCCGACGAGCGTCAGCGCCGGAGGCTGGTCCGGCGCGTTGGGGTGCGGGCGGGTGGGGGCGGCCTGCTTGGCCCGTGCGAGGAGCTGCCCCAGCTCGTCCAGCTCCTTCTGGTCGACCGCCTCGCGCACTCTCGGCAGCAGTTCGTCCTCCTCCTCGCGCACGTGCTCGCCGATCTGCCGGCGCAGGCGCTCCATGAGCTCGTCCGTGCGCTCGTCGCCGGCGGACAGCTTGTCCAGGGCCAGGAGGGTCCCCTTGACCGCCTGGTGCTGGGCCAGGTGCTCCTGGATCTCTCCTTCGCCGTCCGGGAGAACCCTCCTGGCCAGCGGATAGACCATCAGCTCCTCCAGCGCCGCGTGCTTGGACAGCTCGCGGACCAGCGTCTCGACCACGGCCCGGCGCTGGGCGCCGGAGGCCGCGATCCCGTAGTCGCGGAACAACTGTTCGATCATCCGGTGGTCATGCTTCAGCAACTCGATGGCGTCCATCGCACCCTTCCTCGTCTGGGACGCGGGCCGGCCGCTCGTCCGGCTCCACGGCCGACGGCCGCACCTCGTCCGGGCGGAAGTAGAGGTAGCGGCCGTACCAGCTGTGGAGTTCGGCCGCGGGATCGTCCTCGAGCGTCACGGCGAGGTGCACGCTCCCGTCGACGTCGTGGTGGACGGCCGCCACCCGGGCGGAGCGGCCGGCCAGGAACATGTCCTGTGCGTCGGCTCCCCGGCCGCGCGGACACAGCAGCACCCGGCTGCCGCCCGCCAGCGCGACCCCGTCGACCAGGACGCTGTCCGTGGCCGGTGACAGGCCCTCGTCGCCGCCGCCCTCCTGCCACCATGCGACCGACACGCGCCGGGGGACGGCCTCCTCGTGCGCCGTCCCGTCCCCGGGCTGCGGTCCCTCCGGGACGCGGGGGACCGCGCAGGGGACGGGCCCGGACGCGGGCGCACCGGCCGGAGCCCCGGCGGGAGCGAGGGAACGGATCGCTCCGTGCAGTCGGGCGAACACCTCGGACGGCATGGTCTCGACCCGGTCCAGGATGTGCGCGGCCCGCGGATCGGTCGCCCGCGCCTCACGCTTCTCGTCGTCCGTCAGCAGGAGGGTGCGCAGGGTCAGGATCTCGTCGATCTCCGCGGCGTCGTGCAGATCGCCGGGGCTCTCCGGCGCCACCTGCGGATGGTCGGGGAGGATGATCGGCGCCGACAGCACGAGGCCGTCGGACCCCTCCGCGCCGGCGAGCACCGGGAAGGTGTGCAGATTGACGCTGTCCCGCACATGGGCGGCCACCTCGTCGGGCGGGTCGATCGCGGAGAAGAACCGCACACCGTCGCCGCCGAGGAGGGTGTGCGCCGCGACGAGCGCATGGCGCAGGGCCTCCTCGCGGCCGGCTCCGGGCGCCGTGGACCGCCCGGTGTTCTCGGTGCGCACCCGCAGCCGGTACAGGGAGCCGGAGTCGTCGAGCCGCTGGGCGTGCAGCGTCGTCCGCGCCTCGACCGGGTGGCACCGGCGCACCAGGCGCCCCACCCCGCCCGGGAGCGCATCGGTCACCAGGCCGCCGGGGGCGCCGACCGGGAACTCCCGGTCCCCCGGCAGGAGCGCGGCCAGCGGGACGGCGAGGTCGTGCTCGCGGGGGACCGCCTCGTCGAAGGCCAGGTGCACCTCCCCGCCGGCCGAGAGGGACTCCACCGGCTCGTACCGGCCCTCGCCGGTCCGGCGCTCCACGCCGCGGTGCTGCACCTGCAGATAGCGCACGCGCACGCGCACCACGGCATCCGGCTCCGCCCGCAGCACGCACTCGGTCTGCTGCTGCCACGTCTCGACGGAACCCGAGACGCCCGGGGCCACCGGGCCGCGCGCCTCCGCCCAGGCGCGCGGGGCGAGGATGCCGAACTGCCATCGCACCCGGTTCTTGGGCGACGACCTCCGGTACGGGTACAGCAGGTAGCCCTCGTAGAGGACGGCGTCCGCCACCGCGCATGCCTGGTCGAACGCGGAACGTGCGTGGGGCGCCCTACCGGGCGTGGGGGCGGGGTGGCTCACGCTCGCTCCTCGCTCCATCGGCTGGCTCACGGTCACTGTCTTCTCAGTATTCACATCATTTACACGCATAAGCGACTATTCGCTGCATATGAGTGACAGTGCCCCCCCGGTCACCCCTGGGGCCGCCTCGGACCTGCGGACATCCGCATCCGGCCCTCCCGGGATACCCCTACCGGTACCGGAGCGGGGACCACCGGACCCTGACGCCTCCTCACCGTCCTGACGACAGTGGAGGCATGGGCAAACACATAGTGGTTCTCGGAGGCGGTACCGCCGGCACGCTCACGGCCAACCGGCTGCGCCGGATGTACGACGAACGCGACTGCGGTATCACGGTCGTCGACCAGGACGACGACCACATCTACCAGCCGGGACTGCTGTTCGTGCCCTTCGGGCTCGCCCAGCCGCGGCACCTGGTCCGCTCCCGGCCGCAGCAACTGCACACCGGCATCGACTACCGGCGGGCGGGGATCGACCGGGTGGACCTGGACGCGCGGACGGTGTACTTCACGGCGGGCGGCTGGGTCCGCTACGACGTGCTGGTGGTGGCGACCGGGGCCAGGCTGCTGCCGGAGGAGACGGAGGGGCTGACCGGTCCCGGCTGGGGCGAGAACGTCTTCACCTTCTACGACCTGCCCGGCGCCATCGGCCTGCACCACGCGCTGGAGCGCTTCGACGGCGGCCGGATCGTGATCGACGTGGCCGACCTGCCCATCAAGTGCCCCGTCGCGCCCCTGGAGTTCGCCTTCCTCGCCGACTGGTACTTCCAGCGGCTGGGCATCCGCGACCGTGTCCGGCTGAGCTACGTCACCCCGCTCGACGCCGCCTTCACCAAGCCGGTCGCGGCCAAGGCGCTCGGTGGCCTGCTGGAGGAGAAGGGCGTCGAACTGGTCACCGAGTTCACCCTCGGCGAGGTCGACGGGACGGGCGGCCGCCTGGTGTCCTACGACGAGCGCGAGGTTCCGTTCGACCTGGCCGTCGTCGTCCCGCTGCACGGCGGCGCGGAGTACGTCGGGCGCTCCCCGGGCCTGGGCGACGAACTCGGCTTCGTGCCCGTGGACCCGCACACCCTCCAGCACCCCGACCGCCCCGAGGTGTTCGCCATCGGGGACGCGGCGGGACTGCCCGCCTCCAAGGCCGGCTCGGTGGCCCACTTCGAGGGCGAGGTGCTGGTGCACAACATCGGCGCCTTCCTCGCCGGACGCCCGCTGGACGGCTCCTTCGACGGGCACGCCAACTGCTTCGTCGAGACCGGCCACCACAAGGCCCTGCTCATCGACTTCAACTACGACACCGAGCCGCTGCCCGGACACTTCCCGGCCTTGGTCGGCCTGCCGCTTCTGAAGGAGTCGCACGCCAACCACCTCGGCAAGCTCGCCTTCGAGTGGCTGTACTGGCACAGCCTGCTGCCCGGCCGGGAACTGCCCGGCATCGGCTCGGCGATGCCCGAGCACGGCAAGACCCGCACCTCCGCCTGATCCCGGGAAGGACACCATCATGCCCACCGCCATCTACGCCGACACCACCGTCCCGGTCGACGACGAGGGCTTCTTCACCGACCCCGACCGCTGGACCGAGCCCATGGCCGAGCAGATCGCCCGCGAGGCCGGCATCGAGGCGCTGACCGAGCAGCACTGGAAGGTCATCCGCTTCATGCGCGCGGAATACGCCGCCAAGGGCACCGGGCCGACCGTGCGGGTGCTCGGCAAGACCTCCGGCGTGAGCGTCAAGGAGCTGTACCAGCTCTTCCCCAAGGGGCCGGCGAAGACCGCCGCGAAGGTCGCCGGGATCCCCAAGCCGCGTGGCTGCATCTGACCCGTCCGCCGCAAACCGAAGGAGCACCTGCCATGGCCGCCACCGGCACGATCGAGAAGGTCTCGGTCATCGTGTCCAAGGGGTCCCTGGAAGGGATCTACCCGGCCCTGATCATGGCCAACGGCGCCCGCGCCGAGGGGATCGAGGCCGACCTGTTCTTCACGTTCTTCGGCCTCGACGCGATCACGAAGAGGCGCTGGGAGCACATCAAGCTGGCCACCGTCGGCAACCCCGGCCTCCATCTGCCGACCCTGCTGGGCGGTCTGCCCGGCATGCCGGACCTGCTCACCCGTTACATGGAACGCAAGATGGACAAGCTCGACATCCCGCCGATCCCCGAGTTCATCGAGATGATCTCCGACACCGGCGCGGGCATCTACGCCTGCAAGGCGTCGGTGGACCTGTTCGAACTCGACAAGGACGACCTGATCGAGCAGGTCCAGGGCATCATCACGGTCGGCGAGTTCTACGAGCGCGCCGCCGGCGCCCGGATCATCTACACCTGAGCCGCGCGTCCCGCGAACCGGGTCCAGGGCCGTTCATGGGCTGAGCCTCATGAGCGGCCCTGCCGCATGAGCGTGCGCACCGCGCCCGCGGAGTGCTCAGGCACCCTTCGGCGGTGCGGTGCTCTGCCGTACCACCAGGCGGGTGGCGAGTTCGATGCGCAGGGCGGACGTGCCGGCGTCGCGGGGGCGCAGCAGCATCCGGGCCGCTTCCTCGGCCATCTGCCGCAGCGGCTGGTGGACCGTGGTCAGCGCGGGGCTCGACCACTGGGCGAGCGGCACGTCGTCGTATCCGACGACCGACAGGTCCTCCGGCACGCTCAGGCCCTTCAGACGCGCCGCCTCCAGGACGCCGAGCGCCTGCAGGTCGCTGCCGGCGAAGATGGCGGTCGGCCGGTCCGGGCCCTCCAGCAGGTCCATGGCGTGCTCGAAGCCGCCCTGCACATGGAAGTCGCCGTAGCGCACGAGGCGCGGATCGACCTCCAGGCCCGCCATCGCCATGGCCGAGCGGTAGCCGTCGAGCCGGGCGAGGGAGCACATCATGTCGTCGGGGCCGGTGATGATGGCGATGCGCTCGTGCTGGTAGTCGGTGAGATGGCGGGTGGCCGCCAGGCCGCCGGCCCAGTTGGCCGAGCCGACGGACGGCACGTCCGGGTCGGGGTCGCCGGCCGGGTCGACGATGACGAACGGGATGGCCCGCGACCTCAGTTGCTTCTTCACCTTGTCCGGGAGGGCGGAGAAGACCAGGACCACGCCCAGCGGCCGGCGCCGCAGGACCCCCTCGATCCAGTCGGGCGCGGGCGCGTGCCGGGTGCCGCTCTCGGTGAGGACCACGCTCGCCTTGTTGTCCTTCGCGACGTTCTCCACGCCGCGGATGAGTTCCATCGCCCAGATGCTCTCCAGCTCGTGGAAGACCAGTTCGATGAGCGGCGCCTGGGGCGCGCCCTGGGCCCGGCGTCGGTACCCGTGGTTGTCCAGAAGCTGTTCGACCTTGGTGCGGGTCGCCTCGGAGACATCGGAACGGCCGTTGAGGACTTTCGAAACCGTTGACAGCGACACGCCGGCCTGTCTGGCCACTGCGGCCAGGGTCACCCGGCCGTCCGCCTCGTCGTTTTCGCGCATGTCCGAAGGATAGGGCACGAGCCGCCGGTAACGGTTTGGTCGCGCGCGTGCACGCCCGTTGACCCCCTGGGGTGCCTCCCTTACTGTCCGACAGCAGCGACTTTCGGCAATGCTGCCGAAACTTTCGAAAGGTAGACGATGAAGATACGTGCGCGGGTGCCCCGTTTGCTCGCCGGTGGTGTGACACTCGCCCTGGCGCTGAGCCTTTCGGCATGCGGGAGCGGAACCGGCGGGGGATCGTCGGACGACGGGAAGATCCACGTCCTCGTCTACGGAGACGCCAGCAACAAGGTCGAGCGGCAGATCGTCGACACCTTCAACAAGACGTCCGACGTCAAGGTCGTCCTCGACACCATCCCGGGCGCGGACTACCAGCAGAAGCTGCAGACGATCATCAACACCCCGCAGGCCCCCGACGTCTTCTTCAACTGGGGCGGCGGCAGCATCAAGCCGTTCGTCAAGGCCGGCCTGCTGTTGCCGCTGGACGACCTCATGGCGAAGGACCCGGGCCTGAAGTCCAACTTCCTGCCCACGGTGCTCGACAGCGCGAGCGTCGACGGCAAGCACTACGGCATCCCGATGCGCGGTACCCAGCCGGTCCTGCTCTTCAGCAACAAGAACGTGCTGGCCGACGCCGGAGTGCAGCCGCCCAAGACGTGGGACGACCTGCTCGCCGTGGTCAAGAAGCTCAAGGAGAAGGGGAAGACCCCGATCGCTCTCGGCGGCGGCGACCAGTGGCCGACGCTGATGTGGTTCGAGTACGTCTACGACCGTGTCGCGGGGCCGGAACTGTTCCAGAAGGCCCTCGGCGGCGACAAGAGCGCCTGGGCCGGCCCGGACAGCAAGAAGGCGCTGGGCATGCTCAAGCAGCTCGTCGACGCAGGCGCCTTCGGCACCAAGTTCGACTCCGTGAAGTACACGAACGGCCAGTCGGTGGCACTGGTCTCCAGGGGCAAGGCCGGCTTCGAGCTGATGGGCTCCTGGTACTACTCCCAGCAGCAGCAGGACGCCAAGGAGTTCGCCGAGAAGGGACTGGGCTACAGCACCTTCCCCACCATCGCGGGCGGCAAGGGCGACCCGGCCGACATCGTCGGCAACACCAACAACTTCTACTCGGTCATGAAGAAGGCGAAGCACCCCGAGGCCATCGCCAGGTTCCTGAAGCTCATGTACTCCGCCGAGTTCGCCAAGGCGTCGCTGGCCATCGGCAACCTGCCGACCACGACCAACGCCGGGACGTTCATCGACAGCGCCTCCGCCAGCCCCGCGTACTCGCACTTCCAGTACGACATGGTGAAGCAGGCCCCGTCGTTCCAGCTGTCCTGGGACCAGGCCTACCCGCAGTCGGCCAGCACGGCGATGCACCAGGCGGTGCAGCAGTTCTTCGACGGCCAGATCGACGCCGACGGCTTCATCAAGGCCATGCAGGCCCTCCCCACCGAATGAACCCCTCATGACCACAGAAACGACGAGCGTTCCCACCGTCGCCGGGCCCCGGAAGGCGGCCCGGCGACGGCCGGAGGGCTCCTACACCGCCCGCGTGGGACGCCCCGGCTTCGTCTGGGCCGTCCCCGCCACCGTGTTCTTCGCCGTCTTCGCCATCGCCCCGCTGGTCATGGTGGCGGTGCTGTCCTTCATGAGCTGGAACGGCCTGGGCTCACCCCGGTTCGTCGGCATGGACAACTGGAACCGGGTCCTCGACGACCCGGTGATGATCCAGAGCATCTGGCTGACCCTGCTGGTCACCGTCCTCGGCGTCGTCGTCCAGACCCCCCTGAGCATCCTGCTCGGCGTCTGGGCCGCCGGACACCAGCGCAACCGCGCGGTGCTGTCGGTCATCTACTTCATCCCGCTGCTGCTGTCCGCCACCGCCGTGTCGGTGGTGTGGCGGGCACTGCTCGACCCCAACTTCGGCATTCCGGCTCAGGCCACCTGGCTGTTCGGTGACGGCAACCTGTTCGGCAGGCAGGCCACCGCGATCGGTGTGCTGGCCTTCGTGAGCACCTGGCAGTACACGCCGTTCCACACACTGATCTACCAGGGCGCCGCCCGCGCGATCCCCGAAGTCCTGTACCAGGCGGCCGAGATCGACGGCGCGGGGCGCTACCGCCAGTTCTTCCACATCACCCTGCCGCAGCTGCGCAACTCGGTCATCACCTCGATGATCATCATGATCGTCGGAGGGCTCACCACGTTCGAGACGGTCCTGATCCTCACCCAGGGCGGACCGGGCACGGACACCACGATCAGCGCGTACTACATGTACCAAAAGGCGTTCAAGAGCTTCGACTTCGGCGCCGGCGCCGCCATCGCCCTCGTGCTGGTCGTCGCGGCCACGGTCATCTCGCTGATCGTCGTGCGGGTGTCCGGCTACGACAAGATGCGCAGCGACATGGAGGGTCTGTCATGAGGCGGCGCCCCAACCACCTGGCCGGATTCGCCTCGCTTCTCTGGCTGTTCGTGGTCGGGCTGCCGCTGTACGTGATGGTCGTGGCGACGGTGCAGCCCCAGTCGGACTACGCCAGGAACGGGCCGCTGTCCTTCCCGGACCACTTCACCTTCCACAACTACAGCAGCGCCTTCGACTCGGGCTTCGGCCGGTACTTCCTCAACACGCTGGTCGTCACCGTGTGCGTGGTCGGCCTGGTGCTGCTGCTCGTCCCGCCGCTCGCCTACGCGATCGTGCGCAGCCGCAGCAGGATCACCTCGCAGGTCTTCCGGCTGTTCCTGCTCGGACTCGCCATCCCGGCGCAGGCCGTGATCGTCCCGATGTTCTACCTGATCAGCGAGGCCGGCCTCTATGACAACCTTGTCGGTGTCATCCTGCCGACCGCCGCCTTCTGCCTGCCGATGTCGGCGCTGATCCTCAGCGGCGCCATGCGGGACATCTCCCCCGAGCTGTTCGAGGCCATGGCCATGGACGGCGCCACCCCCCGGCGGATGTTCTTCCAGCTGGTGCTCCCGCTCTCCCGGGGCGGACTGTCCACCATCGTGGTCTTCTCCGCGCTCCAGGCGTGGAACGGCTTCCTGTTCCCCCTGGTCCTGACCCAGTCCGACGCCACCAAGGTGATCACCCTGGGGCTGTACAACTTCCAAACCGAACACGGCATCAACATCCCCGGGCTGCTGGCGGCCGTCGTGCTGTCCATGGTGCCCGTCCTGCTCGTCTACCTGTTCGCCCGTCGCGCCCTCATCCAGGGCCTCATGGGCGTCGGAGGAAAGTGACCGCCAACGTGGCAGTTGAGACCACCCCCGAAACCCCTGTCTGGAACGATCCCGCCCGCGACATCGGCACCCGGGTGTCCGCCCTGATCGGTGCCATGACCCTTGAGGAGAAGATCGCCCAGCTCTACGGTGTCTGGGTCGGCGCATCCGACGAGGGCGGCGAAGTGGCCCCCCACCAGCACGACATGGAGGAGGCCGTCGACCTCGACAGCCTCCTGCCGGCCGGACTCGGCCAGCTCACCCGTCCCTTCGGCACCGCCCCCGTCGACCCCGCGCTCGGCGCGCTGTCCCTGCTGCGCACCCAGGCGCGCATCGTCTCGGCCAACCGCTTCGGCATCCCCGCCGTCGCGCACGAGGAGTGCCTGGCCGGCTTCGCGACCTGGAAGGCCACCGCCTACCCCGTCCCGCTGTCCTGGGGAGCCACCTTCGACCCGGACCTGATCCACCGGATGGCCGCCGCCATCGGCCGGGACATGCGGTCCGTGGGCGTGCACCAGGGCCTCGCGCCCGTGCTCGACGTGGTCCGCGACCCCCGCTGGGGCCGCGTCGAGGAGACCATCGGCGAGGACCCGTACCTCGTGGGCAGCGTCGCCACGGCATACGTGCGGGGACTGCAGTCCGCAGGCGTCATCGCCACGCTCAAGCACTTCGTCGGCTACTCGGCATCGCGCGCCGGGCGCAACCTCGCGCCGGTGGAAATGGGTCCGCGCGAGGTGGCCGACATCCTGCTCCCGCCGTTCGAGATGGCCCTGCGCGAGGGCGGCGCACGGTCCGTGATGTCCGCCTACAACGACACCGACGGCGTGCCCGCGGCGGCCGACGAGGAACTGCTGACCGGACTGCTGCGCGACACGTGGGGCTTCGAAGGCACCGTCGTGGCCGACTACTTCGGCATCGCCTTCCTCAGGACCCTGCACGGGATCGCGGGCGACTGGGCGGGCGCCGCGGGCGCCGCGCTCCATGCCGGCGTCGACGTCGAACTGCCCACCGTCAAGACGTTCGGCGCGCCCCTCGTCGAGGCCGTCACCGCCGGCCGGGTGCCCGAGGCCCTCATCGACCGCGCCCTGCGCCGGGTGCTCGCCGAGAAGGCCCGGCTCGGCCTGCTCGACGCGGACTTCAGCCCGGTGCCGCCCGCGCTCGCCGGCGCCGACCTGGACGACCCGGACGCACTGCGCGGCACGGTGGACCTGGACACGCCCGGCAACCGGGAGCTGGCCCGTGAGGTGGCCGAGCGGGCGGTGGTGCTGCTCGCCAACGACGGCACCCTGCCGCTCGGCCGGCCGCGCCGCATCGCCCTGGTCGGCCCCAACGCCGAGGAGCCCGCCGCCGTGCTGGGCTGCTACTCCTTCCCCCTCCACGTCGGCGTCCACCACCCCGGCACCCCGGCCGGGATCGAACTGCCCAGCCTGCGGGAGGCCGTGGCACGCGAGTTCCCCGGCGCCGAGGTCACCGTGGCGCGCGGCACCGGGATCGACGACGGCGACACCTCCCAGATCGCCGAGGCCGTCCGTGCGGCGCGCGAGGCCGACATCGTCCTCGCGGTGCTGGGCGACCGTGCCGGACTGTTCGGCCGCGGCACCAGCGGCGAGGGCTGCGACGCCGCCTCACTGGCGCTGCCCGGCGCCCAGCAGGAGCTGCTCGACGCGGTCCTGGACGCCGGTACGCCGGTGGTGACGGTGCTGCTCGCCGGACGGCCGTACGCGCTCGGCCGCGCCGTCACGGAGGCCGCCGCGATCGTGCAGTCCTTCTTCCCGGGCGTCGAGGGCACCACCGCCCTCGCGGGCGTGCTGAGCGGCCGGACCGACCCCTCCGGACGGCTGCCCGTCAGCGTGCCGCGGGGGCCGGACGCCCAGCCCGCCACGTATCTCGGCGCGCGGCTCGCCCAGGCGAGCGAGGTGTCCAACATCGACCCGACCGCGGCCTTCGGCTTCGGGCACGGCCTGTCCTACACGGACTTCGCCTGGAGCGGCCTCGCGGTCGACGAGAAGGAGACCGGCACGGACGGTGCGTTCCGGCTGGCGTTCACGGTCCGCAACACGGGGGAGCGGCACGGCACCGAGGTGGTGCAGCTGTACCTGCACGACCCGGTCGCCTCGGTCGTCCAGCCGGTGCAGCGCCTGATCGGCTACACCCGGGTGCCGCTGGCCCCCGGCGAGGCGCGGCGGGTGAGCGTGACCGTGCCGGCCGACCTCGCCTCCTTCACCGGACGCGACGGGCGGCGCGTGGTCGAGCCGGGGGAGCTGGAGCTGCGCCTGGCCGCCTCCAGCACCGCCCCGCGGCTGACGGCGACGGTCACGCTGACCGGCCCCGCGCGGTACGTGGACCACACCAGGCGGTTCCACGCCGACTTCGGCCAGGAGCCCGTGCGGGTGGGGTGACCGTGTGCGTGCGGCCCGGGTGACCGTGCCCGTACGGCCCGGGGGACCGCCACCCCGCCCGGGCCGGGTGGTGGTGACAGGGCGGCGGCCCGGACCGGTTGCGAGCGGTCCGGGCCGCCTTCCTCGGGCGCGGCGCCGACCGCTACGTGCCGTACGGCCGCGGCGGCACGGACCGGTTGTTGAGGTCCACCGACAGGAAGATGTCGTTCGCCACGGGGTTGCGCAGTTCCTCGGCGAGCTGCCCGATGAGCCCGGCGGTGCGGGCGAGCAGCGCGAAGGCGCGCAGCAGCTCCAGCGGCAGGCCGAGGTCGGCGAGCGCGGCGCCGCAGACGCCCGCGCCGTTGAGCGGCAGCGTCCGGCCCAGCACCTCGGGGTGGACCCGGCCGATGGCCGCGAACAGCGACAGATGCGGGCCGAAGAGCCCCTCCTCGGCGGCGATCTCGAACAGTCTCGCGGTGCGCGGATCCCCCTGTTTGTGGACGTGGTGCCCGAGCCCGGGGACGAACCTGCCGGCCTCCCGCGCGGACCGCACGGCGGCGAGGGCGAGTTCGTCCCAGCCCTCCTCGTCGTCCGGGTGGGCGCCCGCCACGGTGGACAGGACGTCGTGCAGGAACCGGCCGCAGTCCTCGGTGACACCGAGGAAGCGCGAGCCGCCGCCGAGCAGCCCGGCGGCGAGCGCCCCCTGGACGGAGTCGGGAGCCGACAGATAGGTCAGCCGGGCGGCGATCGCGGTCGGGGTGAACCCGTGGTCGGCGAGCGCGGCCAGCACGGCCTCGAACACCCGGGTCTCACCCGGCTTCGGGCGGCGCTGCGTGGCGAGCCAGAACGCCAGCTCGCCGAAGCCCACCTCGCCCATGACATCGGCGGCGAGGTCCTGGCCGAGCAGGGTGATCCGGTCCAGCGACGACGCGCCGAGCGCCGTCGGGTACTCAGGCATCGCCGTCCTCCCGGTCGTTCTGCAGCCACTTGCGCAGTTCCGCACCGTGCTCGTCGAGTTCCGGCGGAGGGAGCCGGTAGGCCGCGGGCGTCTCGGAGAAGCGGATGGGGTGCCGTGTGGTGGGCACCGCCCGGTCCCCCTCGCCGACCTCCACGACGGGTTCGAGCCCGAAGCGCTCGGCCATCGCGAACCCTCCGTCGATGGTGTTGATCGGCGCGCACGGCACACCGGCGTCGACGAGGAGGTCGAACCACTCCAGCGCGCCGCGCGTCCTGAGCCGCTCCACCAGGACCGGCCGGAGCTCCTCGCGGCGCCGGGTGCGGTCGGCGTTGCGCCGGAAGCGGGGGTCGTCGGCGACCTCGGGGATGCCCAGTACCTCGCACAGCCTGCGGAACTGGCCGTCGTTGGCCGCGGTGACGATCAGGTCCTGGTCGGCCGTCGGCAGCGGCTCGTAGGGGAAGACGCTGGGGTGGGCGTTGCCCATGCGGTACGGCACGGTGCCGCCGGCGACGTACGCCGAGCTGTGGTTGACCAGTCCGGTCAGTGCCGAGGACAGCAGGTTCACCTCGACGAGCTGGCCCCGGCCGGTGGTGTCGCGGTGCCGCAGCGCGGCGAGGATGCCGATGGCCGCGTGATTGCCGGCCATCACGTCGAAGACCGAGATCCCGGCCCGGTACGGGGGCCCCGCGGGGTCACCGGTGAGGCTCATCAGCCCGGAGATCGCCTGCACCATCAGGTCGTAGCCGGGGACCCGCCGTCCGGGGCCCGACCCGAACCCGCTGATCGACGCGTACACCACGCCCGGGTTGGCGGCGCTCACCGAGGCGTGGTCCAGACCGTATCCGGCGAGTCCGCCGGGCTTGAAGTTCTCGATCACCACGTCCGCGCGCCGGGCCAGGGCCCTGGCCAGGCGCGCGTCCTCCGCGTCGCGGAAGTCGAGCGCGATCGACCGCTTCCCGCGGTTGATCCCCAGGTAGTAGGTCGACACGCCGTCCCGCACCGGGGGCATCCAGGTGCGTGTGTCGTCCCCTCCGGGAGACTCGACCTTCACGACGTCGGCGCCGAGGTCCGCCAGCAGCATCGTCGCGTACGGTCCCGCGAGGATCCGCGAGAAGTCCGCCACCAGCAGTCCGTCCAGCGGCCCGCGGGCACCACCGCTCATCACTTACGACTCCTCGTGCCGCACGGCCACGCCCTCACCGCGGTACGTGCTGTAGGTGTAGGGGTTCGGGATCAGCTCGCGCTGCGGTATCTCGGGCTCCATCGCCTCCCGCCAGGCGTCCTCGCCCAGCGTGCCGCGCGCGTACTCGACGGTGGCCGCCACGGCGTCGCGCGCCCGCCGCACGTCCACGCCGACCAGTTCGTGCCGGTACTTCACCACCGTGCCGCCCACGAGCACGGTGTCCACGTCGGCGCGCCCGGCCTGGTAGACCACGTGCCCGTAGGGGTGCAGGAGCGGGAACATGGCCGGGTCCCGGTCGTTCCTGATCAGCACGAGGTCGGCCTTCTTGCCCGGCGTCAGCGAGCCGATCCGGTCGTCGAGGCCGAGCACCCGGGCCCCGCCGATGGTGGCCCACTCGACGACGTCCTGTGCGCGCAGCTTGTGGTGCACCACCGTCTCGCCGGCCGCGTGGGCCTCCAGGTGGTCGCGTGCGCGGTCGGCCGACAGCGTGGCGCGCATGGCGGAGAAGAGGTCGGCGCTGAACCAGACGCTGGTGTCCATCGACAGCGACGCGGGGATGCCGTACCGCCGCAGCCGCCAGGTGGGCGGGTAGCCCTGCCCGGCGTTCTGCTCGCTCTCGGCCGACACCGACACGGTGCCGCCGGAGGCGGCGATCCGCTGGTAGGAGTCCTCGCTGAGGGTGGCCGAGTGCACGTAGGTGACGTCGGGCGTCATGAACCCGTGGTCCCACATGAGCCGGATGCCGTCGTCGCCGGTCGCGCCCCAGACCCCGGCGTGCGTGGTCACGCGCAGACCCAGCTCGCGGGCCGCCTCGAACGCCCCCTTCTCCGGGAACGTCTCGTCGCCCGTGACGTCGAAGGCCAGCTGGAGGCCGAGCATGTCGTCGCGCGAGGAGAAGTGCCGGTCCACGAACGACCGGAACTCCGGGGCGTTCGCCCACTCCCAGGGGGCGCCGAGCAGGTTGCCGTAGGCGAGCACGAAGCGGCCCGGTACGGAGCGCAGCGCCTCGACCGCGGCGTCACCGTGCTCGGGTGTCTGCAGGCCGTGCGACCAGTCCACCGTCGTCGTCACGCCCGAGTCGAGCGCGTCGACGGCCGACAGCAGATTGCCCGCGTGGATGTCCTCGGGGCGGAAGATCTTGCCCCAGTTGAGGTAGTAGAAGACGAAGTACTGCGACAGCGTCCAGTCGGCGCCGAGGCCGCGCAGCGCCGTCTGCCACATGTGCCGGTGGGTGTCGACCATGCCCGGCATGAGGATGCCGCCGGAGGCGTCCACCACGGCCGCGTCCCGAGGTGCCTCGAGGTTCCGTCCGACGGCCTCGATCCGCTCCCCGCGGACCAGGACGTCGCCGCGGTCGAGCAGGCCGATGGCGGGATCCATGCTCAGCACGGTCGCGTCGCGGAAGAGGATGGGGCGCCCGGCGGTGAGCTCGTCCGGCCGTGGGTCGTTGATCGTCATGTGGTCACCTCGTTGTGTTCTGTGGGCGGGCGCGCAGCACCCGGGAACGGAGGGTCAGCGGGACGGCGGCCGCGGCGAGGCCGAGCGCCAGCGCCCCGCCTCCCCACCCGTAGCCGTCGAGACCGTCCAGTCCGGCGGCGTGGTCGAGCGACCAGCCGCCCGGGCCGGTGAAGGCGAGGACCGCCGCCACCGCGCCGTACCAGAAGGGGACTTCGCAGCCGCCCTGCTGGGCCCAGAAGCCGTTGGGAGAGCTCGCCACGGCGGCGACGGTCATCGTCCCGACGACGACGGCGCAGCCGCCGGGCGTCAGGAGTCCGGCCGCGACGGACGCGGCCCCGGTGAGTTCCGCCGCGCCCGCGACGAGCACCATCCGCCGGCCGGGGACGAAGCCCCACCGCTCGAAGACGACGGCGGTGCCGTCGGGGCCCGCGCCGCCGAACCAGCCGAACAACTTCTGGGTGCCGTGGCCGCACAGCAGCGCGGCGAGCAGCAGCCTGAGCAGGAGCAGCCCGAAGGTCACGACGGTGTCCCGTCGGTGCCGGACGGCTGGAGCACGAAGTCGTACTCGGCGTGCAGGTAGGGCTCCCCGATGGTGCCCCCGCCGGGGCAGTCGCCGGCCGGCTTCTCGGCGAACTCCACGACCAGTTCGTCCTTGGTGCCGAACACGACGTCGCTGTCGAGGTAGTCGGAGCCCTCACGGAACAGATGGGTGATGAGCCTGTCGTGGCCGGGGTGGTCGATGAGGAAGTGGATGTGCGCGGGCCGGAAGTGGCTGATGCCGGTCCTGCGGACGAGGTCGCCGACCGGGCCGTCCATCGGGATCGCGTAGCCGAGCGGCGCGATGGTGCGCACGCAGTAGGTTCCGTCGGCCCGGGTGCGGTACTTGGCGCGCAGCCGCGCCTCGTCGACCTCCGGTAGCTGGGCCTCGTAGGCGCCGTCGGCGTCGGCCTGCCAGACGTCCAGGACGACGTCGGGCAGCGGGGCGCCGTGGACGTCGAGCACACGGCCGGTCACGAACAGGGGGATGCCCTGGATGCCGTCGGACATGTCGAAGGCGTACGGCGCCGTCGGGGAACCGTCGATGTGGAACGGGCCGAGGACCGTGGCCGGCGTGGCGCGCGCCGAGAACCGGTTGTTGAGCTGGACGACCAGGGTGCTCAGACCGAGCACGTCGGAGGCGAGGATGAACTCCTGGCGCTTGTCGTCGCTGATCCGGCCGGTCGCGGCGAGCCATTCGACCGCGGCCGTCCACTCGTCCTCGGTGAGACGGACCTCGCGGGCGAACGCGTGCAGATGCCGCACCAGCGCCGTCATGAGCTCGGCGAGCCTGGGCGAATGGGCGGTGGCCCAGCGTTTCTCCGCGAGGTCGGTGAGGTTCTCCTCCGTCACGAAGGCCATGGAATCCTCCTTGATCCGGCCTGCACGACTGCGTCCGGACGACTGTCCGCACAGCGGTCAATCTGCCGTAAGTTCGAGATTCAATCAAGGCCCTTGCGCAGGTGAGATCAGAGGGGTGATGCCGGACCGATGTCCGTCCGATAGCCTTGGCGTATGCGCCGAGACGGAAATCCCGAGTTCATCGAGGCCCTCGCCAGGGGGCTGGACGTACTGCGCTGCTTCCGGCCCGGCACGGAATCGATGACACTGAGCGAGATCGCGACCGCCACCGGCCTCGCCCGGCCCACCGCCCGGCGGATCCTCATCACGCTGGAGCAGCTCGGCTACGTCCGGTCCGGGGAGCGGGGCTTCTCGCTCACGCCCCGGGTGCTCGACCTCGGCACGGCGTACATAGGCTCGAAGAACCTGTGGGAGCTCGCCCGCCCCCACCTGCGTGAACTGGTCGCGCAGACCGGCGAGTCCTGCTCCATCGCCCAGCTCGACGGCTCCGACATCGTCTACGTCGCCCGTGTCGCGGTGCCGAAGCTGGTCGCGCTCGCCGTCACCATCGGCACCCGCTTCCCCGCACTGCAGACCTCACTCGGCAAGGTCCTGCTGGCCACCCTCTCCCGCGAGGAGCTCGACAAGGTCCTGGCCGAGCCCGGCAGATCCGGCGTCACCCCGCGCTGGACGCCCGGGCGCGACGAGATCGACGCCGTGCTGCGCGACGTCCGGGCCAAGGGCTGGGCGGTCACCGACCAGGACCTCGCGCTCGGCATCCGCTCCGTCGCCGCCCCGGTGCGGGACGGCGACGGGAACGTCGTCGCCGCCGTCAACGTCAACGCCCACGCCGCGGAGACCACGGTGGAGACCCTCGTCGAGCACCATCTGCCGCTGCTCCTGCGGACCGCGAGCGCGATCAGCGCCGACTGGGCGGCCTGGCGGGCGCGCCCCCTGGAGACGGTCGACGGCACGGGCTGAGGCCCTGGGTACGGCGGTGTGCCGTGGGGCGGGTCAGCGGCCGAACACCACCGTGCGGTAGCCCGCGGCCAGGGCGTGCTCGCGCATGACGACGTTGACCGCGGCCATGGGCAGGTCCTGGGGTATCCCGAGGTCGGCGGTGTCCAGCGCGGCCACGGTGAACACATACCGGTGGGGGCGGTCCCCGGGGGGCGGGCAGGCGCCGCCGTATCCGGTCGTCCCGAAGTCGCTCCGGCCGAGCACGGCGGGCGCCGGCAGGCCCGGGTCGCCCGGTGTGCCGGCACCCGCGGGCAGCGCGTGGGTGCTCGCCGGGATGTTCCAGACGGACCAGTGCCAGAAACCGCTGGAGGTCTCGGAGTCGACGTCGAACAGGGAGATCAGGTAACTCCTGGTCCCGGAGGGCGCGCCGTGCCATGTGATCGCGGGCGACCTGTTCTTGCCGGTGCACCCGTACCAGTCGAGCATCTCGTCCTCCCCGAACGTCCCTCCGGGCGGGATGCCGGGAAGGGTGACGGGGAAGCCCGGGAGGCCGGCGGGGAGGGCCGGCCGCTGAGCCACGGTGACCGTCCGGTGCGAGCTCCTCGACGCGGCGGGGGGATCGGCCACGGCGGCGGTGGTGAGCAGGGCGGCGGTGGCGGCTGCGACCGCGGTGGCGGTGAGCGTTCGCTTCAGACGCACGTCTGGTCCTCTCTGGCACGTGTCCGGTGCGCAGGAGACTCCCAGGACGGGTGGGGCCCCGCTGCCCAAAGTTGAGCAACCCCCGGCGGCGGGGCCGCGGCTACACTGGTGCGGCCCACGACCAGGGTCCCCACGGATAGGGTGATGGTGTTGCTCTACATCGCGTTTCTGCGAGGCATGAACGTCCCCGGCCGTTCCGTGAAGATGGACTATCTCCGGGGCCTGTTCCGGGACATGGGCTTCGACTCGGTGCGCAGCCACATCCAGAGCGGGAACGTCTTCTTCGAAACCGACGAGGAGGACCGGGCGGTGCTGAGCACCACCATCAGCACCCATCTGCGGGAGGTCCTCGGCTACGAGGTCGCGGTCTGTCTGCGCACCGTTCCGGAGGTGGAGGACCTCATCGCGCTCGACCCGTTCAAGGACATCACCGTCACCTCCGACATGCGCTGCTGCGTGGTGTTCACGACCGAGCGGATCGATCCGGCGATGGAGCTTCCGCTGCTCTCCCCGAAGAAGGACATGGAGGTCATCCACACCACCGCGTACGAGGCGTTCGTGGTCTGGTACCTCATCAACGGCAGGGCGCCCGCCGCCAAGGGATTCCAGGAACGGCACCTCGGGCGCGACGCGACGACGCGCTACTTCCACACCGTCGTCGACATCCTCGCCGCCGCCAAGAAGGGCGCGGCCTGACGCTCAATAGTGGGCGGTTGCCCCGTCTCCCCATCCCCTAGAACGGGGTGAGCCGACGAGAGGGCAGCATCCCATGACCGTCACCGAACCCACCCGGGCCACCGCGCACACGGTCCCCACCGCGCTGGACCAGACCTCGCTCCCGCCCGAGGACCTGTTGCACTCGGCCAACGCCGGGATGATCATCCACCGCACCGGCCAGCTGGAGTACGTGTTCTCGGCCGAGGGCCGGCAGTGGAGCGTGGACCTCCTGGACCACATCAACAAGGCGCAGCTCGGCATCTGCACGACCTTCTGCTACGAGGAGGTCTTCGGCACCCGGGACCGGCTGCACTGGCTGATCCAGATGAAGGCCCCCAACGACTACAGCAAGCTCCTCGACATGGTCGAGCACGACGACAAGTACCTCGACATCGCGACCAGCGAGGACCGTCTCCCCCAGGCCAAGGGAGGCGGCAACTGGGAGCGGATGTTCACCTACGGCTCGCTGCGGGAGCGCATCCTGCTCGGCCAGCACGGCCTGGTCCAGGAGGAGCACGCCCACGAGGACACCGGGACGTTCGTCCCGCCGGCGGGCGCCCAGCTCAGCCAGCCGGCCGAGCTGCAGCTCAACTCGGCCAACGCCGGGGCGATCGTGATGCGCAGCGCCGAGGTGCTCTACCAGTTCCGCGAGGAGGGCAGGCAGTTCGCGTTCAACTGGCAGGGGCACGTGAACCAGGAACTCGCCGGCCGGGTGACCTCGATGCTGTACGAGGAGACCTTCGGGCAGCAGGACCGCATCCACTGGCTGATCCATCTGCGCACCCTCGCGGACTACCGGGCGCTCACCGAGTTCGACCGGTCCGGCCGCATGGCCGCGGACGTGTACGGCGCCGAGCGGGTGCACAGCAGCAAGGGCGGCGGGAAGTGGGACCGGCTGTTCCGCCCGGCCAGCATCCAGGACACGCTGCTGATACCGCATCAGCGCAGTACGCCCCTGCGCTGAGCGGGCGACGGCCCCGCCGAAGGCCCGTACACGCCGTGTACGGGCCTCGCCCCGCTGAGCCGGCGTCAGCGGACCAGGAGCTCGAACGGCACCGCGGCCTCGACCCCGGCGCGCTTGCCGGTCGCCCGCAGATAGGCGGTGAGCGGGCCGCGCACATCCGCGAACCGCGGTCCCAGCGCCGCCAGATAGGCGGCATGCGCCTGCACCGAGGCCACCGCGGCGTCGAGGTGCGCACCGACGTCGGCGGCATGGGTGGGCCGGGGCGAGGAGGCGATGGCCACATAGCGGACGCCCTGCCACGGCTCGTGCTCCGGATCCGGGAAGATCCAGCGGTTTCCGGCGTCCGCCACGGCGTCCAGGACGGCCCGGCCCGTGTTGCGGTGGTCGGCCGTGTTCCAGCCGCCGCCGATGGCGGTGTCGTGGTGGTTGCAGGTGATGACGAGCTCCGGCCGGTGCCTGCGGATGGCGGCGGCGATGTCACGGCGGAGCCGCGGGCCGTGCTCGACGACCCCGTCGGTGTGGTCGAGGAACTCCACCGGGTCCGCCCCGACGACCGCGGCACTGGCCCGCTGTTCGTCCTCGCGCACCTTGGCGGCCTCCGCGGGGCTCATGCTCTCGATCCCGGCCTCTCCACGGGTGACGAGGAGGTAGCCGACGCTCTTGCCCGCCGTGGTCCAGGCGGCGACCGCGCCGGAGGAGCCGAACTCCATGTCGTCCGGGTGTGCGACCACCGCGAGCGCCCGGGACCAGTCGTCGGGCATCGGCTCGAGAGTGTCGGCCATGGCTGTTCTCCATCCCTGTGAGTGGGCGGTGCGACCGTCCATGTAAGCGACCACCGGGGCGCCCGCTCTGCTCAGATTTGGGCAGGCGGCCCGGATCACGCTCGTTAGCGTCGGGACGTGGAGGTGGCCGATGATGCCGACGGAACTGACCACCCTGGTCCGTGACCGGCTCGCCGAGGTGATCGGTGTGCCCGCCCAGGACATCGCCGATGGCGTGCCGTTCGACGACCTCGGGGTCGACTCCATCCTGCGGATGGAACTGGTCAGGTCCCTCAGCCAGGACCTGGGGGTCGAACTGCAGGCGGCCGAGGCGTACGACCACGACACCGTGACCTTGCTGGCGAAGCTGTTCGGCGAGGCGGTCGCGGCCCGGACCGCCGGAGCCGGGGGCTTCGGCCTGGCCGGGGGAGCCGAGGATGCGGGCGGGGCCGGTGGCTTCGGCGGGGCCGGGAGTGTCGTGGGGGCCGGTGGGGCTGCGGTGGGGCCTGGGAGCGTCGGCGGGGCCGGGAATGTCGCGGAGGCCGGTGGGGCTGCGGTGGCCGGTGGGCCTGGGAGCGTCGGCGGGGCCGGGAGTGTCGCGGAGGCGGGCGGGGCCGGTGGCTTCGGCGGGGCCGGGAGTGTCGTGGGGGCCGGTGGGGCCGGGCGCGTTGAGGAGGCCGGTGGGGCTGGGGAGGCCGGTGGGGTGGCGGAGGCGGAGCCGTCGGTCGTCGCGGCCGTGGGCGGGCCGGGCCCGGACCTCGCGGGGGAACTGGCCGCGCTGGCCGCCGAGATCACCGGGCGGCCCTTCGACCGGGACACCGGATTCGCCGACAACGGGCTGACCTCGTTCGACATGCTCCGGATGATCAGCAGGCTGGAGCAGCGGCTGGGATCGCTGCCCAAGACACTGCTCTTCGACCGGGCGACGGTCGACGCGCTGGCCGCGCACCTGGCCGACCGGCACGGCCTGCATGCGCTCGGTGCGACGGAGGACGCCCCCGCGAACGACGGGGCGCGGCGGCTGCCGGCCCCGGCCGGCCCGGCCGCGGACGGCGAGCCGGCAGTCCTCGTCAAACGCGACCTCGGCGCCCGGCCCGAACTGGGCGCCGTCCTGGACGACCTGCACGCGCGACACGCGATGGAGAGCGGCCTCGCCGGACGCGACATCGCGCCGCTGGCGTTCCTCGGCTCCGGCCGGTCGGCCTACTTCAACTTCTCGGAGCGGAACGGCAACCTCCTCGCCTGGAGTTATGTCGGACGTGACGAGGACTTCGCGGCCCTCGCCGGCGAGTACGTGGCCTACGCGCGCAGCAACGGCCTCAAGGCGAACTTCCTCGCCCTGATCCCGCTGGCGGAGGCCGGCGGCGTTCCGCTGACGGCGACTCCGTTCGGCGCCGTGCAACGGCTGGAGGACCTGGGCTCGTTCAGCCTCGCGGGCGGGTCCATGTCGAGGCTGCGCTATCTGGTCCGGCGAGCCGAACGGCTGGGGACGTGGCGCACGGCCGAGTACCGCAGCGGCAGCGACCCGGCCACCGACGAGCGGATCGCGTCCATGATCGACGCGTGGGCCGGCGGCAAGCAGATGACCAATCCGTATGTGTCGGTGGTCAAGGAGGAGATCCGCGCCGGACGACTGGCCGCGCGCTACCGGCCCTTCCTGACCTACCTCGACGACGAACTGCTCAACGTCGTGATCGTCACCGATCTGCCCGCCGCCAACGGCTATCTGCTGGACCTGGAGTTCTACCCGCCCGACATGCCGCTGGGCGGCCTCGACCTGGCGATCGTACGCATCATCGAGCAGCTGGTCGCCGAGGGGTGCGACACCTTCAGCTTCGGGGCGAGCTTCGGGGTGAGCATCGCCGATTCGCCGACGAGCGAGCCCGAGGTCGAGAGGGGACTGGCGGAACTGCACTCGGCCGGGATCTTCGGCGAGGGCAACTTCCGGTTCAAGAACAAGTTCCGGCCGGTCAACATCCCCGTCTACCTGTGCCGTCCGGCCGACGAGGACCGCACATCGGTCTCGGAGGTGATCCTCATGATCGCCGACCCCCGCTTCGCCCCCGCCGTGGCCCCGGCCCCGGCCCCGGAGCCCCGGCGGACACCGGCCCCGGCGGCGGGTCCCGTACCGGACGGCCCGGAGGCCCCGGCGGCCGGTCCCGTACCGGACGCCCCGGAGGCCCCGCCGCCGGGCACCGCGGCGGCCCGGGTGCCGGACACCCCGGCGGACCGTCTCGCGGTCCTCACCGCCCACCACTTCAACACCGCTCTCCTCCCCGCCGGCTGCCCCGGCCTCGACCTGTCCGCCGAGACCTGGTGGTACCCCGGGGACGGCGCGCCCGCGCGCCGGATGACGGAGCTCGCCGCGCTCGCCGGGACCGCCCCCGCGGAGCCGGTCCCGGACTGGATCCCGCAGCCGCACCTCACGCTGTTCGCCTCCCGTTCCGCCGCCCTGGCCGCGCTGGGCCGCTGCCTGCCGGCGCGGGGGACCGAGCCGTACCTCCTGGTCCGTCCCGCCTCCGGTGGCCGGCCGGCCGGAGCGGAGGGGGCCGCCGCGGACTCCCCGGGCACCGTGCCGGTGCTGGACGCCACCCGGGTGCTGGAGCATGCGGCAGCTGCGGGCACCGGCGACGTGCGGAAGGCCGTCACCGCGGCCCTCGCGCCCGCCGACCTTGTGCTGCTGGACCTGACGGCGGAGCACGGCGTCCCGTACGGCGCCCTGCTCGCGACCCGCGACGACCGGCTGGCGGCCGGGATCGAGGAGCAGGTGCTGCTGTACGGCGAGGGCCTGAGCCTGGGCGCGCGCCGGACGGCCCGCGCGGCGCTGGCGGACCTGGAGACCTCCGCCGTGCGCGTCGCGGAGCGCACCGCCGCGGTGCGCCGTCTCGGGCAGCGGCTGGCCGAGGCCGGTCTGCCGGTCGTCCGCCCCGGCCCCCGCCACCAGGTCGTCCTCGACCTGGGGAAGCTGCCCCCGTTCTCCGGCCACGACCACCGGGTCGTCTCCGCGCTCGCCTGGATCTACCAGGAGGCGGGCGTCCGGGCGGGCCCGGTCACGGACGACGGCGCCGACCGCCTCGTACGGTTCGCGGTGCCGCCGGGGCTGCCCTCCGAACGGCTCGGCGCGGCGGCCGACGCGCTGGCCGCGCTGGCCGGAGCCCGGGAGGTGCCGGACCTGATGGCGGTGGACGGCGGCGCCGGGTTCCACCCCCGCCGCGATGTGCCCGAGGACATCCAGCGGGAACTGGAGGAGGGGTACGCGCCGGGCGACGACAACGGGGCAGTGCTCCGTGAACGGCGGCCGGACGTCCGGCGCGAGCTGCTGCGGATCGGCGACGCCGACGTCGAGGTGTTCACCGCGGGCTCGGGACCCGTGCTGCTGCTGATGCCGCCGTTCAACATCGGTGCCGGGGTGTTCGCGGAACAGTTCGCCGCGTTCGCCGACCGGTACACCGTCCTGTGTGTCCACCACCCGGGCGTCGGGGCGTCCACGGCGGGCGGCGAACTGAGCCTCGCGACCATGGCCCGCACAGGCCGGGCGGCGGCGCGCCGACTGGGGGCCGAGGGGCCGGTGCATGTCGCCGGGGCGTCGTTCGGCGGTCTGACCGCCCTCACCTTCGCCCTCGAACACCCCGCGGACACCGCGTCCCTGACCCTGATCGGCAGTTCCGACACCCTCGGCAACCGGGAGGGCGAGATCAACCGTCTCGACGCGGTCGCCGAGCGGGACCTGTCGTACGCGGCCCAGGGCAGCGGCTCCCGCCGGCTGCGCCGCGAACGCGAGCGGCACCGGAGCCTCCTGCTGCGCTGCGAGAGCATGGACCCCTACTGCGGGCTGCGCTATCTCGACGTGTTCGCCGCCAGGCCCGACCTCGGGCCGCGGCTCGCGGAGATCCGGGTGCCGGTCCAGATCGTGCACGGACGCTGGGACACGGTCGTCCCCGTCGCGACCGGGCGCCGGCTGCACGCGGCGATCCCGGGCTCCCGCTTCCACGAGATCCGCGACGCCGGCCACTTCCCGACCGTGACCTGCGCGAAGTCCCTGAACGCGGTCCTGTCCGGATTCCTCACCGTCGTCGGGCGGGGAGGTGGCGCGGATGAAGGATGAGACGCGGACGGCACCGCCGCCGGGCTGGACGCCACCACACGTCCTGGACCGCAGCACCATGAGCCGGACGGTGACCGTCACGCCGGGCATGTGCGGCCCCGGCCTGTTCGTCGGGCAACTGGGCGACTGGACCTGGGAGACGGTGAGCGCGCTGTGCGAGGTCGATGTGTTCGCCGCACGCAACCGCCGGGGCGAGCCGGCCTATCTGTCGTTCTACTACTTCCGGATCCGGGCCGGCCGCCGCTTCCACATCGGCGCGCTGGCCTTCGGCGACCGCCTCCGGGTGACGTCCGGCCTGTTCGACTTCGGGAGCGAGTCGGTGCTGGCACTGCACACCGTGCGCAGGGAGAACGGCACCGCCCCCGTGGACGGCCCGCTCGACCCGGAGGAGTTCTACACGGGCGAGGACGAGGACTGCCTGTACGTCGAGAACTTCAACCGCTGGATCAGCCGCGGCCGTTCCGGCAGCAACGAGGACCTCGTACGCGCCTCGCCCCCCGACTTCCGCCACGCCGGCCTGCCCCGGCTGCCGGCGGTCCACTCGCCGCGCGCCGCCTACGAGAACGCCAGGACCCACCGGACCTTCCTCGACGGCGCGCCCCCGGGGCGGGTGCCGACGGGGGCGACCCGGCTGAGGTACGCGGTCGACGTGACCCGCGACATCAACGGTGTCGGGCTGCTGTACTTCGCCGCCTACTTCTCCATCGCCGACTGGGCGTTGCTGCGCCACTGGCGGCGCCTGGGCCGAGGCGTCGGGGAGTTCATGCGCCGGACCGTGCTGGACCAGCGGATGTGCTACCTCGGCAACGCCGACCCGGAGACCGAGCTGGCCATCGAGGTCACCGGCTGGGCCAGACCGGACGAGCCGCGGGACGAGATCGTGACCGTGGTCCTGGAGAACACCGGCACGGGGCAGACCATCGCGGTCAGCACCCTGCACGTCCTGGCGGGGGGAGCACGGTGACCAGGGACGAGATCGAGCGGCTCGTGCACGAGTCGATCAACGACATCCTGCCGTCAGTGGAGCCCGCCCAAATCACGGCCGCGGCGCATCTGCGGGACCTGGGCGCAGACTCGGTGGACCGCGTGGAGATCATCATCTCCCTGCTCGACCGGCTCGGCCTCGACCAGCCGATGGCGGCGTTCAGCGACATCCCGGACATCGGCGCGCTCGTCGACTTTCTCTGGAGGGTGAGGCAGTGATCGGCATCGAGGCGATGAACGTCTACTGCGGCCCCGCCCGGATCCGTGTGCCGGTCCTGTTCGAGGGCCGGGGGCTGGACACCGGGCGGCTCGGCAATCTGATGATGGACGAACGCGCGGTGAACCTGCCGATCGAGGACCCGGTGACCAACGCGGTCAACGCCGCGGCCCCCCTCGTCCGGCGGCTCGACGACGAGAGCAGGGCGCGGATCAGCCTGCTGATCGTGTCCACGGAGTCGGGCGTCGACTACAGCAAGTCCGTGACGTCGTACGTGCACAAGTACCTGGGACTGAGCCGCAACTGCCGGATGGTCGAGGTCAAACAGGCGTGCTACGCCGCCACCGCCGCGCTCCAGCTGTGCGCGGGCTATCTCGCCTCGGCCGCCTCACCCGGCGACAAGGCACTCGTCATCGGCAGCGACGTGGCGCTGGTCGACGGCCGCGCCCAGTACGCGGAACCCGCCACGGGCGCGGGCGCCGCGGCCCTGCTGATCGGCGGCGACCCGCGGATCCTCCGGCTGGACCTCGGCGCGTTCGGCACCTACGGCTATGAGACGCTCGACTCGGCGCGCCCCGGCCCGGAGTTCGACATCGCCGACTCGGACCGCTCCCTGTTCACCTACCTCGACTGCCTGGCCAACTCCTACCGGGACTACGCCGCCAAGGTGGAGGCGGTGGACCTGCGCAAGACGTTCGACCACCTGGCGATGCACACCCCGTTCGCGGGCATGGTCCGGGCCGCCCACCGCAAGCTGATGCGCGATCACACCGACGCCGCCGCACGGGAGATCGCCGAGGACTTCGAACGCCGGGTGGTCCCCTCCCTCCACTATCCGCGGCAGGTGGGCAACCTCTGCTCGGCCTCCGTCTACCTGGCCCTGTGCAGCCTCATCGACCGGGCGGCGGACACCGCGGGCGCGCGGGTCGGGCTGTTCTCGTACGGCTCCGGCTGCGCCTCCGAGTTCTTCAGCGGGGTCATCGCGCCGGGCGCGGCGGCCGAACTCGCCGGACTGCGGATCGGGGCCCGGCTGCGCGAGCGGACGGAACTGACCTTCGCCCAGTACGAGGCGCTCCTCACCGAGAACATCCGGTGTCTGACGCCCGTGGCCGACCGTGCGACGGACGTCGGCCGCTACGCTCCGCTCGCCCGCCGGGCGCGGGGCGGGGAGCCGATGCTGGTCTTCACCGGCACCAAGGGCTACCACCGGGGCTACGACTGGCTCGCGGACGACTGAGCGTCCTCCTCGTCCAGGACGATGGCCTGGGCCGGGCACATCGTGACCGCCTCGTACACCCGGTCCGCCAGCTCCTCGGGCGGGCCGGCTTCGAGGAGTACCACGAAGCCGTCCTCGTCCTGGTCGAACACCTCCGGCGCCGCCCATGCGCAGCGACCCGCCCCGATGCAGCTCTCGTGGTCCACCTCAATACGCATGCCGCAAGGCTAGGCAGCCGCAGGGGCCCGCCGCTGAACAGAATTGAGCACGTTTTCGGTCTTCGAGCGAAATGCTCAATCTTGAGTGGTGGCGGATTTCCGGCCAGGCCAGGCTGCGCTCTGTCCCGGATTTCTGGAAGAGGTGACGCGGCTGTGCCGGATTCCTACCCGATGGAACGCACCTGCCCCTTCGATCCCGCGCCGGGGCTCGCGGAACTGCGTCGCCGGCCGTCGATCTCCAAGGTCCGGCTGGACTTCGACGGCAGCATGGTCTGGCTGATCACCAAGTACGAGGACGCCTGCACCGTGCTGCGCGACACCCGGTTCAGCTCGGACTTCACCCGGCCCGGGTTCCCCGCCCGGCTGACCTCCCGGCCGCCCGGGCCGGGGACGTTCATCAGGATGGACCCGCCGGACCAGACCAGGCTGCGCGGGCTGCTGGTTCCGGAGTTCAAGCTCAGGCGGGTCCAGGAGCTGCGCCCGACGATCCAGCGGGTCGTCGACCGGCTGCTCGACGAGATGACCGAGAAGGGCTCGCCGGCCGATCTGATCGAGTCGTTCGCCCTGCCGCTGCCCTTCGTGATCATCACGGAACTGCTCGGTGTGCCGGATGAACACAGGGAGTTCTTCTACGAGACCACCAACATGATCGGCGATCAGAACATCAGCACCACCGAGCGCATGGCGGTACGGACCAGACTCAGGTCCTTCCTGGAAGAACTCGTCAGCAGCAAGGAGGCCCGTCCCACCGGGGACCTCCTCAGCCGGATTCTGGAGCGCCGCGAAGGGGCCGGTGTCAGCCGCGAGGAGGTCATCGGCATCGCCACGCTCCTGATGGTCGCCGGCTACGAGACCGTGGCCAGTCAGATCGGCGTCAGCGCGCTCGTGCTGCTGCAGCATCCGGAGCAGCTCGCCGAACTGAGGGCGGACCCCTCCCTGATGGACGGAGCGATCGAGGAGTTCGTGCGCCACCAGACCGTCACCGACTACGGCGCCCGCCGCGTGGCCACCGAGGACGTCACCGTCGGGGGCCGGCTGATCAGGGCGGGCGAGGGAGTCCTCGTGGTCCTGGCGTCCGCGAACCGTGACGAGTCGGTGTTCCCCGACCCGGACCGGTGGGACATGCGCCGGGGGGCACGCGAGCACCTCGGCTTCGGTTTCGGTCCGCACCAGTGCCCGGGCCAGCTGCTGGCACGGGCCCAACTGGAGATCGCGCTCAACACCTTGTTCCGAAGGCTGCCCGGCCTGAAAGTGGCCACGCCGATCGAGGAGGTGCCCTTCCGTGGAGACATGTTCGTCTACGGCGTCCACCGGCTTCCCGTTACGTGGTGACGATCGCACCGGGTCGGTTCCTGCCAGGTCTGTCCTCAAGGCAACGATGTACGGAATGGAGTGAGCACCGTGTCGCTAGCACCCCAGAGCCAGGACCCGACAGGCCGCACCGCACTGCACCAGGCGGCGGCCGCGGACGGTGACGTGCTGCAGTCCGCCAACGCGGGCGTCGTCGTCGAACGCACGGCGGTGATCGCCGCCGGGCTCGCCACCGAGGCGCATCTGTTCGCGCGCCAGCTCACCGAGGCAGTCAACAAGGGGAATCCGGGGACGGCGACCGCGTTCGTCTACGACGAGGTGTTCGGTGTCCAGGGGCGGCTGCACTGGATGGTGCACCTGCGCTCGATGGGCGAGTACGAGCAGATCATGCAGACCGCCGCGACCGGTCCCGAGCCGTGGAGCCGGCTGTTCGTGCCCGGCAGCGTCAAGGACCGGGTCATGCTGCCGCAGTTCTGGGGCATGTACAACACCAGCACGGACGCCGATCTGGAGAAGCAGAGCGCCGTGTTCCAGGGGACCGAGCGCATCACCGGCCTGCCCCCCGCCTACCAGCAGACCTCGATCCCGGTCGACCGGCTGCTCAACTCCGCCAACTGCGGTGTGCTGATCCACCGCACCGGCGTGCTCGACTACGACCTGCGTTCGGAGGGGCGGCAGTTCGCCCGCCAGGTCGCCGAGTCGATCAACACCCATGTCGGCGAGGACGTGTCGGTGTTCGTGTACGAGGGTGCCTTCGGGCCCGCCGACCACCTGCACTGGCTGATCCACATGCGGTCGATGGACGCGTACTTCCGGCTGCTGGAGATGCACGTACGCAACGAGGACGTCAGAGACCTGTACTTCCGTGAGCTGATCGCACCCGAGAAGGGCGGCGGCACCTGGGCGCGGATGTTCCTGCCGGGCAGCCTGGTGGACACCGCCATGACGCCGCAGCAGTGGACTTCTGCGGTCTGAGTTCTGCTGTCAACGGGACCGGAAGTACGGGGGATCAATGGCACTGAACGTGGCGGAGCACAAGTGTCTCACCGACCGGATAGGCGCGATCTGTCGCCGTGAGTGTATCGGCGCGACGCCGATCACGGTCAGACGTCGCTGCAACATCTACAACAGCGGGCAGGTCGACTCCCACGTGTACTTCGTGGAGAGCGGCCGGGTGAACCAGATGATGTTCTCCCCGGACGGAAAGGTCTGCCTGCTGTCCGTGCACGGCCCCGACGAGATCTTCGGGGAGAGCTGTCTTCTCGACCCGGAACAGCGGGCGACGGCAAGCGCGATGAAGGACACGGTGCTGCGCAGAGTACCGGCCGAGAGGTTCCTCACCGCCCTGGGCGAGGAGCACCTGCTGGAGGCGTTCATCCGCTACCTGGTCAACCAGATGGTCGAGCAGCAGCAGGTGATCCTCGGGTTCGCCACCATGGACAGCAAGCAGCGCCTGGCCGCGGTACTGCTGCAACTCGGCCGGAAGTTCGGCAGGCGGCATCCGCAGGGACTGTGCATCACCGAGCGGCTCACCCAGGAGGAGCTGTCCGGAATGGTGGGGACGACCCGCTCCCGGGTCGGGTTCTTCCTCAAGACCTTCGGTGCGGTCGGTCTGGTGAAGCTCGACCGGAGCGGTTTCCTCGTCGTCGACGAGAAGCGGCTGACGGACTACGTGGGCATGGCAGCCTGTTGAATGGAGGGGACGTCGGTGCCGCACGTACACACATCGGCCGACGGTGACACGGCCGCCGCGATCACGGCCGGGATCATCGCGATCCTTGAGGAACTCACCGACCGGACCGGCATCGAGGACACCGATGCGCTGCGGAGCGTCGGCCTGAGTTCCATCATGGCGGCCCGGCTGCTCCTGGAGATCCACGCCAGGTACGGCTTCGACCTGCCGCTCGACCGCTTCGACCCGTCGGTCACCGTGGCCGGGCTGGCCACCGCGGTGGCCCGGGGGACCGGGGAGCAGACCGGCCCGACCGGCCCGCCCGCCGCAACCGGACCCCTCGACGGGCCGGCCCGTCCCGTGACGGCGGAGGAGGACGGCGACTTTCCGCTCACGCCCGTGCAGCAGTCCTATGTGGTCGGCAAACACCGGGAGCTGAGCCCGGACGCCGTCGGCTGCCACCACTACCGGGAGCTCACGCTCACGGACGCCGACGCCGCCCGGCTGCGGGACGCCTGGGAGGCGGTGCTCGGTCACCACGAGATGCTGCGCGTAGTGGTGACCGGCAGCCGGCAGCGGATCGCCGCCGCCGGTGCCCTGGCGTGGGACATCCCGGCGCACGACCTGAGGTCCGCGTCCCCCGCGGACTTCGACGCCCACGTGGCGTCGGTGCGCGCGCGGATGTCCCACCACTGCTATCCGGCCGACGCGGCACCGCTGTTCGCACTCGAGGTGTCCCATGGACCGGGCGGGCGGGACGTCGTGCACTTCAGCGTCGACGGCCTGGTGACCGACGGCTACGGCCTCGAACTGCTGCTCGACCACTGGGGGGTGCGCTACCGCGACCCGGACGCGGTCCTGCCCACCGCCGCGACCGGTGCCCGCGCCTGCGTCCGGGCGACGGTGGAACACCGCGGGACACCGCGGTTCGCGGCGGACCTCGGCCACTGGACGGACCGCCTGCGGGACGCCCCCGGGGCGCCCGGCATCCTGCTGCCGGACCCCCCGCCGCCCGGGGACGGCCTGGCCTGCCACTGCCGGGAGCCCTACGAGGCGGTGCTCACAGCAGGGCAGTGGCAGGCCCTGCGGGAGCGGGCCACCACCTGGGGGGTGTCGCCGACGTCGCTGGTGCTGACCGTCTTCGGTGAAGCCCTCCACCGCGCGGGCGCCGGGGAGGAGTTCCTCCTCGTGCTGACCACGAGCGACCGGATCCGCCTGCCCGCGGACACCGGCGGGCTGGTGGCACCGCTCACCTCGACCATGCTGCTGCCGGTGCGGCCCGAGCCCGGCCGTCCGCTCGCGGAACCGGCCGTGCGCACGCACCGGGAGCTGTGGCAGGGGCTCGCGCACTCCTCGGTGTCCGGGATCGAGGTGCTCAGGGCGTCCGGCACCCGGGGACCGGGCGCAGGACGGCCACTGCCGGTCGTCTTCACCAGCATGCTCGACCTGAGGCCGCCGCGGCACGCCGACGGGTTCGGCGGGCTGGTCTCCTACGCGGTCAGCCAGACCTCGGGCGTCGCCCTCGACCACCAGATGTGGGAAGAGGACGGCACGCTCCGGGTGCGCTGGGACCTGGCGCCGGAACTCTTCCCGCCGGGCCGGCCCGCGACCTTGTTCGCGGACTTCGTCAACGCCCTGGTGGCGACGGCCGCGGCGGAGGAGGGCGAGGAACGGCCCCTCAACGACCTGCAGCAGGGCTATCTCGTGGACCGGCTCGCCGGTACCGGGGACGGCTGCCAGGTCCATCAGAGCCTCCCGCTCGGCACGTTCGACCCGGAGCGGCTGGAGACCGCCTGGCTGCGGCTCGTCCAGGCATGGGAGCCGCTGCGCACGGAGGTGACGCCCGGCGGACGGCTCCGGGTGCGCCCGTCCGCGCCCGGGCGCTGGCGCATTCCGGTCCTCCCGTCCGCCGTCGCCGAGCGGCTGCCCGCGGAGATGACCCGGCGGCCGTTCCGGCCCGGCCGGTGGCCCCTGTGGGACGTGCGCGTGACCGCCGACGAGCCCGGCGGCCCGGCCCTCGTGCACCTGGCGGTCGACCTGCTGGCCGCCGACGGGCTGAGCATCCAGCTCATCGGCCGCGCCCTGCTGCGTGCACTGGACGGCGGCGAACCACCGCCCGCTGCCGTGCCCCTCGCCCCGGCGGGGCGCACGGCGGGCGGCCCCGACGCCGAGGAGCACTGGGCCAAGCGCGCCGGCGCCCTTCCGCCGGGGCCCCGGCTGTCCCACGGCACCGGGCCGCGGACCCGTCTGGAGGGCGTCCGCACGGGGTGGCGCGCCGCCGCCGCGGCCCTGCGCGAGGACGGGCTGCGGGCCGACCCGGTGCTGCTCGCCGCGCTCACGGACGCCCTCACCGGGCTGGTGCCCCAGCCGTACGGGCTGGAGGTGGTCCGCTGGCCGCGGGCGCCGCGGCCGGCCGAGCGCACCGCGCTGAGCTGGCTGGCGGCCAAACCTCAACTGCCGCCCGCCGAACGGGCCGCGCACTATCAGCGCCTCCTGGACGAGGACGCCGCCGCGGACGGCGCGTCCGGGCTCGCCGCCGTGCGGGCGGCCGCCCGCGGCGGCACCCCACCCGCCTTCCCGGTGGTCTACACGAGCGCCTACGACCTGTCCGCCGCACCGCTGCCCGCGGGCCACCGGCCCGGGCCCGGACTGACCTGCACGCCGGGAGTGGCCCTCGACTGCATCGTGACCATCGACGGCGACGGGCTGCACTACTGCTGGGACGTCGCCCCCGGTGCCTTCGGCGCCGAAGCCCTCCGGGCGGCCTTCGCCCGCTTCGGGGACCTCGTCACCCGCATCGGCGACGCGGAGCAGAACGGCACCGGGACGCTCCACCCGGTCGTGCGCCAGGCCAACGACACCGCGGTCGACTTCCCCGCGGAGGGCCCCGTGCACCGCCTGTTCGAGGAGCAGGCGCGCGCCCGGCCCCGGGCGGAGGCGGTGCGCTGGGCCGGCGGAGCGCCCGTGACGTACGGGGAGCTGAACCGGCGGGCGAACAGGATCGCCTGGCGGCTGCGCGACCTGGGCGTCGGCCCTGGCCGGGTGGTGGGCATCAGCCTGCCCAGGACCCCCGACATGATCGCCGCCGTCTTCGGCGTGCTCAAGGCCGGCGGAACGTATCTGCCCCTGGAGCCGCACCTGCCCCCCGAGCGCGCCTCCGCGATGCTCGCCGACGCGGCCGCCGGTATCGTCCTGGTCGCCGGCGACGGCCCCCACCGGCTCCCGGCGGAGCACGCGCCCACGACGGTGGACGTGCGGGCGCTGGCCCACGACATCCGCGAGACCGCCGACCCCCCGGCCCACGCCACACCCTCCGACCTCGCGTACGTCATCTTCACCTCCGGCAGCAGCGGCCGTCCCAAGGGCGTCGCGGTGGCCCACCGGGCCGTCCACAACCTCCTCAACTGGTGCTACCGGACCTGGGACTTCGCCCCCGGTGACCTGGGCATGTGCGTGACCTCACTCGGATTCGACCTGTCGGTCTTCGACATCCTCGGGCTGCTCGGACGCGGCGCCGCGCTCTACCTCGCCGACGAGGCGCAGCAGCACGATCCCGGATTGCTGCTGCGTGCCCTGGTCGAGGAGCCGGTGACCTTCTGGAACTCCGCCCCGACCACACTCGCCCAACTGGCGCCCCGGCTCCCGGGCTACTCGGGCCATCCCGGGACCGGACGCCTCCGGCTGGTGTTCCTGAGCGGGGACTACACACCCCTGACCCTGCCCGACGAGGTGCGGGCGGTGTTCCCCGAGGCCCGCGTCGTCAGCCTCGGCGGGGCGACGGAGGCGACGGTCTGGTCGAACTACTTCCCCGTCGACGAGGTCGATCCGCAGTGGCGGAGCATCCCGTACGGCAAGCCCATCGACAACTCCCGCTACTACGTGCTCGACGAACGGCTGCGGCCGTGCCCGCCCGGAACCGAGGGCGACCTGTTCATCGCCGGGGAGTGCCTCAGCGAGGGCTACTACCGGCGGCCCGAACTCACCGCCGAGCGGTTCGTGCGGGATCCGTTCGCCGGCCGCGACGGAGAGCGGATGTACCGGACCGGCGACCGGGCCGCCCACCGGCCGGACGGGAACCTGGTCTTCCTCGGCAGGTCCGACAGCCAGGTCAAGATCCGGGGCTTCCGGGTGGAGCTGGAGGAGATCGAGCACCGGCTGCGCAGGCATCCGGACGTCAAGGACGCGGTCGTGCTGGTGCGGCACCAGAACGGCGACACCAAGCTGGCCGCGCATGTGATCCCCGCGGGCGAGCGGACCCCGGCGGTCCGCGAGCTGCGCGCCTTCGCGGCGCAGGCGCTGCCGGACTACATGGTGCCCAACATCGTCGAATACCTCGCGGAGTTCCCCGCCACGGCCAACGGCAAGCTCGACCGCGCCGCGCTCGCCCGGGGCCCGCGGGAGGCACCGCAGAAGCCCCGGGCGCTACGGGCGGAGGACATCGCCGCCGTGTTCGCCGGGCTGCTGGGGCTGCCCGGACTCGATCCGGCCGCGGACCTCTGGGACAGCGGTGCCACCTCTTTCACGATGGTGCAGGCATCCGCCGTGATCGAGGAACGCTACGGCCGGCGGCTGGAGGTGGCGGTCCTGCTCACCGAGGCCACCGCGGAATCGATCGCCCGGCACCTGACCACGCACTCCACCACACCTGTCGCACCCGCGCCGGGGGCGCTCGCCGCGACCGGGGTGGTCGCCGCGCCTGCCGCGCCGGCCGGCTCTGCTGGACCTGCGGCGCCCGTCCCGCCGGTCGCGCCTGCGGCGCCTGCCGGGCCCAGGGCACCTGCGGCGCCTGCCGTGTATGGGTCGGTCGCCGCGCCCGAGGTGCCTGCCGCGCCTGCCGTGCCTGTGGCGCCTGTCGCGCCTGTCGTGCCTGCCGTGCCTGCGGCGCCCGTCCCGCCTGTCGGGCCCCCGGCAGTCGTCGCGCCGGTCGCGCCGGTGGCGTCTGTGGCGTCTGTGGCGCCTGCCGTGCCTGCCGTGCCTGCCGTGCCTGTGGCGCCTGTCGCGCACGGGGCGGTCGCCGGGTCTGCCGTGCCGGTCGGCCCTGCTGGACCTGCGGCGCCGCTCCCGCCTGCCGGGCCTGCCGGGCCTGTCGGGCCCGAGGTGTTCGCCGGGCCCGCCTTCGGAGGTGCGGGCACGGCACAGGTGCGGGTTGACTTCTTCTCCCCGGAGGACCGGGAGCGCTTCAAGGCCGCCGGGCATGCCGTGCGCCCCGCTGCCGCGCGCGGCGTGCTGCCGCTCCAGCCGGTCCGGTTCGCCGCCGAGACCTACGACTGGCGCGCCACGCAGCGGGAGTTCGGCACCGGGCCGGTGCCCTCCGAGTCCCTGGCCCGGCTGCTCGGCCTGCTGCGCCAGGAGACGGTGGGCCCACGGCCCCGTCACCTGTACCCGTCGGCCGGCGACACCTACGCGGTGCAGGTCTACCTGCGCGTTCGGGACGGCGGCGTCACAGGCGTCGACCCGGGCGTCTACTACTACCGCCCGGACCGCCACGAGCTGGAACTGCTCACCCCGGACCCGGTGTTCGACCGCACGGTGCACGTCTTCTACAACCGGCCGGTGTTCGACCGTGCGGCCTTCGAACTCTTCCTCATCGGGCAGCGCCACGGCATCGCGCCGCTGTACGGCGAGGACGCGGACCTGTACCTGGCCCTGGAGGCCGGCTACATGGGCCAGCTGCTCACCGGCGGCCAGGCCGCCTGCGGCATCGGGCTGTGCCCGATCGGGTCGCTGGACTTCGACCGGATCCGGGACGAGTTCCGGCTGGACACCGGGCACCGGGTCCTGCACTCGTTCCTCGCGGGCGCCCGGGTCGACGATCCCGCCGCGGCCCCCGGCGCGCAGCCGCCCTATCCGGCCACCGCCGACAGCCCGCGGCAGCCGCAGGCCGCGCCCCGGGCAACCGTCCGCCCACCCGCGACGGCCCGGTCCGACGAGCCACGGCAGGCGGACGTCATCGCGGTCCTGGGTGCCGCCGGACGCTTCCCCGGTGCCGACGACCTGTCCGCGTACTGGCGCAACCTGGCCGCCGGGCACATCGCGATCGGACCGCCCCCGCCGGCCCGCCGCGCCGCCCTCGGGAAGGACGCCCCCGACGGCGGCTATCTGCCGGACACCGAAGACTTCGACAGCCTGCTCTTCCACATCTCCCCGGCCGAGGCCCGTACGCTCGACCCGCAGACCAGACTGTCCCTGCAGACCGTCTGGGAGTGCCTGGAGGACGCGGGCCTGACCGCCGCCGCACTGCGTGCCACGGCGCCGCGGATCGGGGTGTTCACCGGCGTCATGTGGCAGGACTACCAGCATGTCGGGGCCGACGCGTGGCGCCTCGGCGGCAGGGCGGAGATCTTCGGCGGCACCTCGGACATCCCGAACCGCGTCTCGCACCACTTCGGGTTCCGCGGGCCGAGCGTGGCGGTCGACACCTCCTGCTCCTCCTCACTGACCGCGCTGCACCAGGCGGTGCGCAGCCTGCGCGCCGGCGAGTGCGACGCGGCCGTGGTCACCGGCGCCAACCTCGTCTCGCACCGCTACCACCTCGACCTGCTCGCGGACGCCGGTCTGCTCCGGCCCCCCGGCGAGCCCGGCGCGTTCTCCGCGGGAGCCTCCGGCTGGGTGCCGGGCGAGGGCATCGGCGCCCTGCTGCTGCAGCGCCGGCCGGCCGCCGGCCCGCCGCCCGGAGCGGGCGGCGTACCGGTGCGCGGGATCGTGGAGACGACCTGGACCGGGCACATCGGCGGGGCCGGACGCTACGGAACGGCGAACAAGGACGCGCTGGCGTCCTCCATGGCCGCCACGCTCGCGGGCGCCGGACTGAGCCCGGGCGACATCGGGTACGTGGAGTGCGCCGCCGCCGGCGCGAGCCTGGCCGACGCCGCCGAGATCACGGCCGTGAGCGAGGTCCTCGGGAACGCCGGGCGCCCCCTGGTCGGCACGGTCAAACCCGGTATCGGTCACCTGGAGGCCGCGGCCGGGATGTCCCAACTGATCAAGGTGCTCCTGCAGTTCGAGCACCGCCGGATCGCGCCCACCATCCGCGCCCGGTCCGTCAGCCCGCTGGCCGGTCTCGACCGGGTCGAGCTCGTGGACACCCTGCGCGGCTGGGATCCGCCCGCGCCCGGCGCCCCGCTGCGCGCCCTGGTCAACGTGACCGGAGCGTCCGGCAGCCTCGGTCACGCGGTGCTGCGGTCCGCACCGGAGGAGCGGTCGTGACCGGCCGGATCTGGACGTCCACCGGGGCCGGGTTCGACGAGGCGCCGATCCGGCTGCTGTGTTTCGCGCACGCCGGCGGCGGATCCCTGTTCTACCGCTCCTGGCGGGGTCCGCTGCTCCCGGAGGTCGGTGTGCTGGCCGCCGTTCTCCCGGGCCGGGAGACCAGGATCCGGGAGCAGCCCCACCGACGGCTGGAGGAACTGCTGCCGCCCCTGTTCGAGGCGCTGCGGCCGTACGCGGACCGGCCGTTCGCGCTGTTCGGGCACAGCCTGGGCGCGATCGTCGCCTACGAGGTCGCCCGGCTGTTCTGCGACAGCCCGGCCGGCCCTCCGATGCGCCTGTTCGTCTCCGGCCGCCGGGCGCCCCAGCTGCCCGCCCGGCACCGGCCCCGCCACACCCTCACCGACGACGACCTCATCAGCCTGCTGACGGGTCTCGGCGGCACCCCGCCCGAGGTGCTGCGACAGCCGGGGACGGCCCGGCTGTTCCTGCCGGCGCTGCGCGCCGACCTCCAGCTCAACGAGACCTACGATCCGGCGCCGGACCGCCCGCCGCTGCCCTGCCCGGTGTCGGCGCTCACCGGCGACGCCGACCCCGAGGTCACTCCGGGGGACATCGCCGCCTGGTCGGCGGTGACCGGCAGGGACTTCCGGATGCACACCTTCAGCGGGGACCACTTCTACCTCAAGTCCGCGCCGCCGCCGGTGGTTTCGGCCATCCGCTCCGACCTCGGGCTGCGGGCGCCGGCGTCCGCGGCCGGCGGCGCGCCGTGATGCACGGGCTCCGGCCGGTGCCCCCGGCCGCCGTCCCACGCCAGCGCGGCGACATGCCGGGACGTCGGCCGCCACTGCTGGAACCGCCACGGCCGCGGGGCATCGGGCAGCCGGGCGCGTAACGGGCCGGGGCCCAGCAGGAATCCGCACGCGTCGAAGGGCAGCCGCAGGCCGAGCCCGCGCGCCTTGGCGTACGCCTCCTTCAGCACCCAGTGCTGGTAGAAGCGGCGCGTCCGCACGCCCGGGGGCAGCGCGGCG
Organism: Streptomyces sp. PSU-S4-23; assembly: GCF_055632315.1. Lineage (NCBI taxonomy): Bacteria > Bacillati > Actinomycetota > Actinomycetes > Kitasatosporales > Streptomycetaceae > Streptomyces > Streptomyces sp. PSU-S4-23. The sequence continues at coordinate 7,050,350 of NZ_JBVMUU010000002.1, forward strand.
AGTTCGGCGCGCTCCTCCGGGCTGAGGACCCGGCGGGCCAGGGCGGTGACGTCGGTGCGGTCGGCGACCGCCTCCACGTCGATGCCGCAGTCCGTTCCGTCCGTCACCACGCACGCCACGAGACCGTCCGTGTGCGAGATGTTGAACCGCATCCCGGCGTACCCGCGCGGCCCGGCGATCTCCGGGCGGCCGTGCGCGGACGCGGCGAACCTCCAGCGCCGGGGCGGAACATCGGGCGCGCACCAGCTCAGCGCCGTACGCAGCAGCCCGTGGGCGGCGACATACTCGCGGCCGTCGCGGGTGCGGCGCGCGGCGGCGGCCCGCTCCTCGGGGGACAGCACGGACAGGTACCCGGCGGGCACCGCGGGCAGGGCGCAGGTCCACACGTGCACGGGGCAGCCGGGCCACCCGCTCGGTGACATCACCGCCCCATCGTCGCCGCCCGGGCCCGCACCGCCTGCTCAATGCTGCGCAGACCCGTACGGTGCCCCGTGGTTACAACAGGTCCGTGGGAACTGGCAGCACAGTCGGCATCGAAGCCATCAACGCGTATGTCGGGCCGGCCAGCGTCGACGTACGGGAACTCTTCGTGGCCCGCGGTCTCGACCTGAGCAGGTTCGACAACCTCATGATGCGGCGCAAGTCCGTCAACCTCCCGTGCGAGGACCCGGTCACCAACGCGGTCAACGCGGCGCGGCCGCTCCTGGCCGACCTGGACGACGACGCACGCGACCGCATCGAACTGCTCGTCGTGGCCACGGAGTCCGGCCTCGACCTGGGCAAGCCCCTCAGCACGTATGTGCACCGGTACCTGGAGCTCGGCAACGCCTGCCGGTCCTTCGAGGTCAAACACGCCTGCTACGGCGGCACCGCCGCGCTGCAGACCGCCGCCGCGCTGACGGCCGCGAGCCCGGTGCCGGGCGCGCTGGCCCTCGTCGTCGCCACCGACGCACCGGGCCCCGCCTCGCGCGGCACCACCTGGGAGCCCGCCGAGGGGGCCGGCGCGGTGGCGATGCTCGTCGGCCGGACCGGGCGGGTGCTGCGGCTCGATCCCGGCGGCAGCGGATTCCACACCTTCGAGGTGATGGACACCGCCCGGCCGCACCCCGACGTCGACGTGGTCAACGCCGACGCGTCGCTGCTGGCGTACATGACGTGCCTGGAGAAGAGCTACGAGGACTACGGCCGCCGCGTGTCGGGCGTCGACCTGCGCACGACCTTCTCGTACCTGCTCATGCACACCCCGTTCCCCGGGATGGTCAAGGGAGGGCACCGCATGCTCATGCGCAAGAGGGCGGGAGCCGGCGCCGAGGACATCGAGCGGGACTTCGCCGAGCGGGTCGCACCCTCGCTGGAGTACTGCGCCGAGACCGGCAACCTGTTCTCCGGGGCGCTGTACCTGGCGCTGTGCTCCCTCCTCGACCACGCCCGCATCGACGGGCCCCGCCGGGCCGGGCTGTTCTCGTACGGCTCCGGCTGCGCCTCGGAGTTCTTCAGCGCGGTGGTGGGGGAGGGATCGGCCGCGCGGCGCGGCATCGGCGAGCAACTGGCCGACCGCTACGCGCTGACGGTGACCGAGCACGACCGGATCACCGGCCTGACCGACGAGCGGGGCTTCGGCACCCGGGACGCCGTCTTCGACCCCCGGCCGTACGCGTCCGCCTACGAGCGGCGGATCGCCGGGCGCGGTCTGCTGGTGCTCGACCGGATCGACGCCTACCACCGCAGCTACCGGTGGAGCTGACCATGACGTCACGGATCGCGGTCCACGACGAGGGGCCGCTGCTGCGGCTCACCCTGGACCGCCCGGACCGCCGCAACGCGATGGACGCCGCCCTCATCGAGGAACTCGACGCCGCGCTCGACCGGGCCGAACGCAGCCCCGAGTGCCGGATCGTGGTCCTGCAGGGCCAGGACGGCGTCTTCTGCACCGGGATGGACATCGCCCGGGCCGCCCGGGACACGGCCGACGACGACGAGCGCACCGCCCACCGCTTCTTCGCGCTGATGACGCGGCTGACCACCATCCCCCGGATCGTGGTCGCCCTGGTGGACGGCCAGGTCACCGGCGGCGGCGTCGGCCTGGCCGCGGCCTGCGACCTGACGTACGCGAGCCGGCGCGCCTCCTTCGGCCTGCCCGAGGGGCTGTGGGGGCTGCTGCCGTGCTGTGTGCTGCCGTTCCTGATCCGCCGGGCGGGCCGGCACACGGCGTACACGATGGCCCTGACGACCCTTCCGCTGGCGGCGGCCGACGCCGCACACCACCGGCTCGTGGACGCGGTCGCCGACGATCCGGAGACGCTCCTGCGGCGCCTGTCGTTCCGGGCGGGCAAGGTCGCGCCGGACGTCGTGGGCGACCTGAAGAACTACGTGACGAGGCTGCGGCCGATGCCCCCCGAGACCGAGCGCGTGGCGGTGGCCGAACTGATGCGGCTGACCTCGTCGGAGCGGGTGCGCCGGAACTTCGGCGCGTACGCGGCCGACGGCACCTTTCCGTGGGAGAGCGGCACCAGCACCCCCCCGACCGCGAGGAGATGGGAATGACGACCGCATGGGTGTTCCCGGGCCAGGGATCGCAGCGCAAGGGCATGGGAGCGCAGGTCCTCGACCGGTACCCGGACCTGTGCGCGATCGCGGACGAGGTCATCGGCCACCCGGTGCGGGCGCTGTGCCTGGACGACGACGAGGACGGGCTGCTGCACCATGTGCGCTACGCGCAGCCGGTGATGTTCGCGGTGAACGCGCTGGGGTTCCTCGCCGCCCGCGACGACGGTGATCCGCCGCCCGATTTCCTGGCCGGGCACAGCCTCGGCGAGTACGCGGCACTGTTCGCCGCCGGCTGCTTCGACTTCGAGACCGGACTGCGGCTGGTGCGCCGGCGAGGCGAGGTGATGGACGGCGTCACCGGGGGCGGCATGCTCGCGGTCATGGGCCTCACCGCCGAGCGGGTCACCGGGGTGCTGGCGGCGCACGGCCATGAGGACGTCGAACTCGTCAACTTCAACGGGCCCGAGCAGCACGTGCTGTCCGGGCCCGCCGACCGGGTCCGCGAGGTGCGCGGCGTGCTGCGCGCGGCGGGGGCCAGGTGCGTGCTGCTCAACGTCGCCGTGCCGGCCCACTCCCGGTACATGGAGGCCGCCGCGGAGGAGTTCGCGGCGGATCTGCGGGCGGTGCGGTTCTCCCCGCCGTCGCTGCCCGTCATCGCCAACCTCACCGCACGGCCGTACCCGCACGACGGGATCGCCGACATGCTGCGCCGGCATCTGCACCGGCCGGTGCGCTGGCTGGACAGCATGCGGTACCTGCGGTCCCAGGGGGTCACGTTGCTGCGGGAGATCGGGCCGGGCACGGTGCTCAGCAAGTTCTGGGCCGCGGCGGCGACCTCCGGCCCGCCGGATCCCGGACGGCTGGTGCTGCTCTCCGCCGCCGGCGCCGAGCCGCTGCGGGAGGCCGCACGCCGGCTGCGGGACCATGTGCGGGAGCACGACGAACTGCGGACGGCCGACATCGCGTACACCACCCAGACCGGCCGGACGGCGATGGCGCACCGGCTGCAGGTGGACGCCGGGACGCCGGCCGAACTCGCCGACGCGCTGACGGCCTTCCTCGACGGGAAGGACACGGCGGCGGTGCGTCACACGGTCGTCGGGCCGCAGGCCGCGGCGGCGGCCGGCGCGCCGGCACCGCGTACGCTCGCCGAGGCGAGGGCGGCCTGGCTCGCCGGGGCCGAGATCGACTGGGAACCGTACTGGGACCGGCCGGGCACGCGGGTGCGCCTGCCCGCCTACCCGTTCACGGCCCGGCGGCACGGCCCACCCGCCGCGGCGCCGCCCCCGGCCGCGGACGACCCGATGGAGCGCTACCTCATCGGGATCTACGCCGAGGTCTCCGGCATCCCCGAGGCGGAGCTGCACCCGCGGGTGCCGCTGGAGAACTACGGGCTCAACTCCCTGATCATCAGCGAGCTGAACGCGCGGATCGAGCGCGACCTGGGCCACACCTCCCGCACCCTGTTCTTCACCCACACCGATCTGGCAGGCGTCGCGGCGGCCCTCACCGAGCACGCGGGGGCCGCGGCGCGCGGCGGCACGGACGACGCCGGCGCCCCGTCCCGCGACGCCGCGACCGGCGTGGACGACCGTGCGATCGCCGTCATCGGCCTGGCCGGCCGCTATCCGCAGGCGGCGGACCTCGACGAGTTCTGGGACAACCTGGCCGCCGGGCGCGACTGCGTCACCCAGCTCCCCGCGGCACGCCGGCGCCCGGGCTGGCCGGTCGACATCATGTGGGGCGGCTTCCTCGACGGCGTGGACGAGTTCGATCCGCTGCTGTTCGGCATCACCCCCAGGGACGCGGCCCTGATGGACCCGCAGGAACGGCAGTTCCTCCAGGTCACCTGGGAGGCGCTGGAGAACGCCGGGTACAGCAGGGAGCGGATGCGCGCCCAGCACCGCTCGCAGGTCGCCGTCTACGCGGGCTCCATGTACAACGAGTACCCGTTCTTCGGCGTCGAGCGCTCCCTGGCCGGGGAACCGTCCGACGCCGGGTCGTCGATCGGCGGCATCGCCAACCGGGTGTCGTACTTCTACGACCTGCACGGCCCCAGCATGACCGTCGACACCATGTGCTCCTCCTCGCTCACCGCCATCGACCTCGCGATACGGGATCTGCGCCGGGGCGACTGCGCGATGGCCATCGCCGGCGCCGTCAACCTCTCGCTGCACCCGAACAAGTTCATCCAGCAGCGGCGGATGAAGCTCACCGCGTCCGGTCTGCGGTCGCGCAGCTTCGGCGAGGGCGGGGACGGCTTCGTACCGTCCGAGGGGGTCGGCGTCGTCGTCCTCAAGCCCCTGCGGGCCGCCCTCGCCGACGGCGACCGGGTGCGCGCGGTGATCCGCGGCACGGCGGTCGTGCACGCCGGACGCACCAACGGCTACATCGTGCCGAGCCCGGTCGCGCAGGGCGAGCTCGTGCGGCGGGCGCTCGACGACGCCGGGGTGGACCCGGCGACCATCGGCTACGTCGAAGCGCACGGCGCGGGCACCGCGCTGGGGGACCCGGTGGAGATCGACGGGCTGACCCGCGGCTTCGCCGCGGCGCGGCCGGCACCCGGCAGCATCCGGATCGGCGCGGTCAAGTCGAACATCGGGCATGTGGAGGCGGCGGCGGGCATCGCCGGGCTGACGAAGGTGGTGCTGCAACTGGAGCACCGCACCCTGGTGCCCTCACTGCACGCCGAGCGGCTGAACCCCAACATCGACTGGGGCCACGTCCCCTTCGCCGTGCAGCGCGAACTCGCCCCCTGGCCGCGGCCGGACGGCGCCGGGCCGCGGCGGGCCGGGCTCAGCTCCTTCGGGGCCGGCGGGACCATCACCCATGCCGTCCTGGAGGAGGCCCCGCCCGCGGGCCCGCGCCCGCACCGGCCCGGCCCGAGGCTCGTGGTGCTCTCCGGCTACGACGAGGCACGGCTGCGTGAAGTGGCCCGGCGGCTGGCCCGTTTCGTCACCGCGGAGCGGCCGGAGCCGGCGGAGCCGGCGGAGCTGGCGGACGTGGCCTTCACGACCCAGACCGGCCGCGAACACCTGCGTGAGCGGCTCGCCGTCGTGGCCGCCGACCTCACCGACCTGGCCGGACAACTCGAGCGGTACCTCACCGGCGGGGCGGACGGCGTGATCCGCGGCCGGGCGCCCGCGGGGGCCCGCCCATCGGGCCCCGTGCTGCCCGAACCCGGGGACACCGCGCCCGACCTGCGCCGCCTGGCCCGGCACTGGGCGGACGGCGGCGCGGTGGACTGGGCCGCCCTGTACGCGGCGGACCGGCGGGCCGGCGCGGCGCCGCGCATCGTCGCGCTGCCGTCGTACCCTTTCGCCCGCACCCGCTGCTGGGTGGAGGAGCAGCCGCGCCGGGCGGCGGCGGACACCCTGCTGTACACCAAGGTCTGGGAGCCGGCGCCCGCCGCCGCCCCCTCGGCCCCCTCGGCCGCCCCGTCCGGCGCCGACGGCGAGGGCCTCGTCGTCTGCCTCACCGACAAGCGGTCCGAGCCGGCGGCCCAGGCACTCGCCGCGGTCCTGGACCGCGTCCGGGTCGTGCGCCTGGACGAGAACGAGACGCCGCCGCAACCCGCAGAGCCCGTCGCCGGCTGGATCGACCTGTGCGACCTCGAAGCGGACGAGGCCGACGGCGGGAACTGGCGTGACCGCCTCACCCTGCTGCAGCGACTCGTCGCCGGGCGCAGGGACCGCCCGCTGCGGATCCTGCACCTGACCCGTGGGCTGGTCGACCTGCCGGGTGCCACGCCCACCGTCGCCGGCGCCCGCATGGCGGCCTTCGTACGGTCGCTGGGCGCCGAGTACCGTCCGGTCACGGCCACCACGGTGGACGTCGGCGACGCCGCGCCGGACGACATCGCCCGCTGCGCGGCCGCGGAGTGGCGCCGGCCCAAGGGCATCGGAGAGGTCTGCTACCGCAAGACGGTGCGCTACGAGCCGACGCTGCGCCCGCTGTCCGGCCCCGGCACGCCGCTGCGCTGCGACCCCGCACGGACCTACCTGGTCACCGGCGGCACCCGGGGACTCGGCGCGCGTGTCGCGCGGCATCTCGTCGACCGCGGCGCCACCAGCGTCGCGCTGCTCGGCACCCGGCGGCACGCGGAGGCCGAGGCCACCCTCCGGGAGCTGGAAGAGGCCGGCGCGCGGGTGCACCTCCATACGGGGCCGCTCACCGACCGGGCCGCGCTGGCCGGGTTCCTGACCCGGATCCGGTCCACGGGCCGCCCGGTCGGCGGCATCGTGCACTGCGCGGGGAAGGTGAGGCAGGGGCGTCCCGCCCTGGCGCACAAGACGCCTGAGGACCTGTCGGCGGTGCTCGAACCCAAGACGGACGCGCTGCAGGCCCTCGACGAGCTGTGCCGCGACGAGCCGCTGGACTTCTTCGTCACCTTCTCCTCGGTCTGCGCCTCCGTGCCCGGGCTTGCCGCCGGAGTGCTCGACTACGCGGCCGCCAACGCCTTCATGGACTACTACGCCGGCTACCGCAGGAGGCTCGGCCCGACCCCGCTGCGGTCGGTCGGCTGGGCCATGTGGCGGGACAGCGGCTCGGGCCGCGGCGGGCCCAACGTCTGCGAGCCCGCCGGCCTCGCAGCCCTGGACGACCCCACGGCGCTGCGGCTGCTCGACCAGGTCGTCGCCCTTCCCGGCGGAACGGTGGTCGTGACCTGCCCGCCCCTGAACGGCCCGGTCGACACCGACGCGCTGCTGCGCGTAGGCGCCATGGAGTCGCCCGCGGCCGCCGTACCGCCCGCGGCCGCCGTACCGCCCGCGGCCGCCGTACCGGCGGCGATGCCGTCACCGTCATCCGCGTCCCCGACCGTCCCCGCGTCCCCGACCGTCCCCGCGTCCGCGGGGCGTGTGCCCCGCTGGCTCGCGGAGCTGTTCTCGGTGACGCTCGGCATTCCCGTCGACGAGCTCGACACCGGCGCCGAGTTCGGGGACCTCGGCGTGGAGTCGGTGATGCTGGGGGAACTACTCGAAGGGATCGAGCGCCGGGCCGGACGGCAGCTGGAACCCGCCCTGCTCCTGGACCATCCGACACTGGACCGGCTCTCCGGCAGACTGACGGCGATGGGCATCCCGGCGGAGCCGCCGCAGGAGACGCCCGCTGAACCGGCACCCCCGGTGACCCCGGCGCACGAGACGCGGAACGGACGGCCCACCACCCGGTCCGCTCCGTCGCCGGCCCCGCGGCCCCCGGCGGTCGCGCCCGACGAGCGGGTCGCGATCATCGGGACGGCCTGCCGGTTCCCCGGGGCCGCGGACGTGACGGCGTTCTGGGAGAACCTCACCGCCGGCCGCTGCTCCGTCACCGAGGTGCCCCGCTCCCGCTGGGACACGGACCGCTTCTACCGGCCCACCCCGCAGCCGGGCATGAGCCTGAGCCGGTGGGGCGGGTTCATCGACGGCGTGGAGGACTTCGACGCCGCGTACTTCGGCATGACCGAGGAGGAGGCCGCCTCGCTCGACCCCGCCATCCGGCTGTTCCTGGAGGCGGCGGCGACGGGCCTGTGCGACGCCGGATACGAGCCGGACGAGCTCCGCGGCAGCGATGTGGGGGTGTTCGTCGGCGGCCGCACCTCCGACTACGCGCGCCGGGCCCCGTGGCGCCAGGAGGTCCTCCAGTCCGACCAGCACTTCATCGCCGCCCACGTCGCCCACCACTTCGACTGGCACGGCCCCAACCTCGTGGTGGACAGCGCCTGTTCCTCCTCGCTGGTCGCCGTGCGCCTGGCGATGCAGGCGCTGCTGGCCGGCGACTGCTCGACGGCGCTGGCCGGCGGGGTGGAACTGCTGCTCGACGAGCGGCCCTACCTGGAGTTCAGCGCGGCACGGGCGGTGTCCCCGACCGGCAGGTGCTACGCCTTCGACGAGCGGGCGGACGGATTCGTGCCCGGTGAGGGCTGCGGGCTCGTGGTGCTCAAACCGCTGTCCGCCGCGCTCGCCGACGGTGACCGCATCCATGCCGTCATCGAGTCCGCCGCGGTCAACAACGACGGGCACACCATGGGCCGTACCACGCCCAATCCCGCGGCCCAGGCCGCCGTGGTACGGCGCGCCCTGGCGCGGGCGGGGCGCGAGGCCCGGGAGATCGGGCTGGTCGAGGCGCACGGCACCGGAACCCTGATCGGCGATCCGCTGGAACTGCGCGCGCTCACCGACGTCTTCCGGGAGAGCACCGACGAGACGGGCTTCTGCGCCATCGGCAGCGTCAAGTCCAACGTGGGCCATCTGCTGGCCGCCGCGGGCGCGGCCGGACTGGTGAAGGCGGCACTCGCGGTGGAACACGGGGTGCTTCCGCCCACCCTCTTCTGCGACACCCCCAACCCGCGCTTCGACTTCGCCCGTTCGCCCTTCGTGCCCGCCACCGCGGTGCGGGACTGGCCGGAGGGCCGCCCCAGGGTCGCGGGCGTCAGCTCCTTCGGCCTCGGCGGCACCAACGCGCATCTGATCGTCGCCGCCCTGGACCCGGACCGGCACGGCGTCCCGTCGGCCGTCGTGCGCCGGCCCCTGCCACCGCCCCCGCTGCGGCCGAAGCGACTGTGGCTGGAACCGGGGCCGGGCCCGGCGGCGGAGGAGACCGCCGCTCCCCTCGTACCGTCCCTGCTGCGGCTGGACTTCGCATGACCGGCCGGGCCCGGCGCGCCTGGCTGTTCACCGGCCAGGGCGCCCAGCGCAAGGGCATGGGCGCCGACTGCTTCGACCGGCTGCCCGGGCACTGGGAACTGGCCGACCGGCTGCTCGGCTTCTCCGTACGGGAAGCCTGCGCGGACGACACCGCAGGCCGGCTGCGCGACACCCGCCATCTCCAGCCGGTGATGTTCGTCATGAACGCGATCGCCTCGCTGGAGCTGCTCGACCGTGAGCCCGCACCGGACTTCCTGGCCGGGCACAGCCTGGGCGAGCTCAACGCGCTGTTCGCCGCCGGCTGTTTCGACTTCGAGACCGGAGTGCGGCTGGTGCGGCGCAGGGGCGAACTGATGGCGCGGGCCTCGGGCGGCGCGATGGTCGCGGTGATCGGGCTCGATCCGGACCGGATCGCCGCGCTCGTCGCCGACGGGGAGCCCGCCGTGGAGGTGTCCAACCTCAACTCGCGGGACCAGACCGTCCTGTCCTGCCCCCGTTCCGAGGTCGCCGCGCTCGTCGAGCGCGTCGCCCGCACGGGGGCCGGGCGCGCGGTGCCGCTCAACGTCGGCGCGTCCTTCCACTCCCGCGACATGGCCGCGGCGGAGCGGGAGTTCCGCGACTACCTGGCGGGCGTACCCCTCGACGATCCGCGGATCCCGGTGCTCTCCAACGTCACCGCGCGCCCGCACGTTCCGGGCGCGGTCGCCGCGCAGCTCAGCAGGCAGATACGCCGGCCGGTGCGGTGGCGCGAGTCGATGCTCCGCCTGATCGGCGAAGGCGTCCGGGAGATCACCGAGATCGGGCCCGGGAGGGCGCTGACCGGTTTCTGGGAGTCGGCCCTGGCCGAGTCCCGGCCGCCGGAGCCACCCGCCCGGCCGGCCCCGTCTCCCGCCGCCCCGTCTCCCGCGCCCGCGGCGGCCGGGCCCGCTCCCGCCCCCGTCGCCCCGTCCCCCGCCTCCGCTGCCGTCATCCCGGCGGCCGCGCCCGCCCGCGCGGCGTCCGGGCCCACCGCCGTCGCCCCGGCTCCCGCTCCCGCCCCGGCTCCCGCTCCCGTGCCCGCCCCGATGTCCGTACTGCCGCCGGAGGAGCTGGGCTCCGCCGCGTTCCGGCGTACCTACGGGGTCCGCTGGGCGTACGCGTCCGGCTCGATGTTCCGCGGCATCGCCTCCGCCGGTCTGGTCGCCCGGATGGCGAAGGCCGGGCTCCTGAGCTTCTACGGTGCCGGCGGCATCGCCCTCCCGGACCTCGAACAGGCCGTCAAGACGATTCGGGCCGAGGCGGGCCCCGACGCACCGTTCGGCGTGAACCTGCTCCACGACCCGGAGGATCCCGCGCACGAGAACGCGACGGTGGAACTCTGCCTGCGGAACGACATCCGCTGTGTCGAAGCCGCCGCGTACCTGCGGATCACCGAGCCGCTCGTGTGGTTCCGCTACCGCGGCGCGCACCGGGACGGCGACGGGCGGCCGGTCGCGGTGCGCCACGTCGTCGCCAAGGTGTCACGCCCCGAGGTCGCCGAGGCGTTCGCCCGGCCCGCGCCCGCCGCCGTGCTGGCCCGGCTGGTCGCGGACGGACGGCTGACCGCGCAGGAGGCGGAGGTGGCCGCGCAACTGCCGGTCAGCGCCGACATCTGCGCCGAGGCCGACTCGGCCGGTCACACCGACGGCGCCGTCGCCCTGACCCTGATACCGGCCATGACCCGGCTGCGGGACGCGGCGATGCGGCGGTACGGCTATCCGCAGCGCATCCGGGTGGGCGCCTCCGGCGGCCTCGGCACCCCCGAGGCGGTCGCCGCCGCCTTCGTGCTCGGCGCCGACTTCGTGGTGACCGGCTCGGTCAACCAGTGCACCGTGGAGGCCGCGACGTCCGACGCGGTGAAGGACATCCTCGCCGGACTCGATGTGCAGGACACCGCCTACGCCCCCGCCGGGGACATGTTCGAGTACGGTTCGCGGGTCCAAGTGGTGCGCAAGGGCACACTGTTCGCGGCGCGGGGCAACAAGCTCTACCAGCTCTACCGGCAGTACGACGGCCTCGACGCCCTCGACGGGGCGACCCGGCGCAGCCTGGAGGAGAGCTGCTTCCGGCGCCCGCTGGAGGAGGTGTGGCGGCTCGTCAGGGAACGCTACGCCCGGTCCGGCCGCGCCGATCTGGCCGCCGCGGCCGAGCGGGACCCGAAGCGGCGGATGAGCGCCGTGTTCCGCTGGTACTTCGGGCACTCGACCCGGGTCGCGATGGCGGGGGACACGGCGGAACAGGCGAACTTCCAGATCCACTGCGGCCCCGCCATGGGCGCGTTCAACCGGTTCGTGGCGGGCAGCGGGCTGGCGGACTGGCGACGCCGCCACGTGGACGACGTCGCCGGCCTGCTCATGACCGGGGCAGCCGAAGCGCTGGGCCGCACGTCGTGGCGTCCAGAACGAAGTCGCTGATCAGCTCGCCGACCTCCTGGGCCCGGTCGTGCAGCAGATAGTGGGTGGCGCCCGGCAGGCTCAGATGCCGGGCGCCGGGGAACGCCCGCGCCGCCGCGCGCAGCCGCTCCGGTGAGGCGATGTCGTCGTACTCGCCGCCCAGGAACAGGACGGGCACGCGCACCTCGGCCGCACCGGCCAGGGGGTCGTGCGACCACAGGTCGAGGAGCTGGGCGGCGTACCGCAGCAGCGTCGGCCCCGCCGTGAAGGGCCGCCTCACCTCGTCCCGCAGCCGGGGGGCGACCCGGCGCAGCACGGCGGCCGGGTCGGGGGCACCGTCCTCCTCCTCGGCGGGCTCCCCGCCGAACAGGCCCATGAGGCGGTCCACCAGCCGGGGCTGACGGTGCAGCGAGGTGCACAGGAACTCGAGGTCGCGCTCGTACGGGGTGTCGAGGCCGTCGCCGTGGCCCAGGTGCTTGAACGACCCGTTCAGGAACACCATCGACCCGATCGCGCCGGGGCGGCGGCGGTACAGCTCCATGGCGACGCGCGGGCCCGTGCACCAGGCGGCCACATGACAGGACTCCACGCCCTCCTGCTCCAGGATCGCCTCGGCGTCGTCGGCCTGACCCGCGACGGCGGACGGGACGGGCCCGCTGCCGTACACGCCCCTGGGCTCCCAGGCGATCACCCGCCGCGGGGCGAGGTGACTGATCAGCCGGTGCCACCAACAGGTGCCGTAGCCCAGGGCGTTGAGCAGCAGCAGCGGAGGGCCGATGGTGCCGGCGGTCAGATACCGCAGCCGTGTGCCGCCGGCGACGGTGACCACCGAGGGAGCTCTGCCGAACAGCTCCCCCACACGCTGTTCCGCGGTGTGCCGCCGCAGCCGCTGCCCGGCCCGTACCGAGCCGATGAGCCGGCTGAGCGCGGGCCCGTCCAGGCCGTCCACGCAGACCGTCGCGGCGGCGGCCCCGTCCCCGCGCGCCGCGATCGCCTCCGCCCGCCGATGCCGGCCCGCGGGCCGGCTGAGCCGGCCGACGGCGCCGCCGAGCCGGTCGGCGAACTGCCGGTCCACCGGGTTCAGCCGCCCGGGATCGGCGACGGCGGTGACGGTCATACCGAACCCCTCGCTCAGCCGCCGGCACAGCTCCGGCACCGGGATGGGCGCGGCCGCCACCAGGTCGACGTGGGTGCGGCCCGCACCGCGCCGGTTCGCGACGGCCATCAGGGCCGCCGCCGTCCGGTCCACGGGCAGCGCGCCGAGCACGGACCCGTCGTGCGCGTGCAGCCGGAGGGGCTGGTCGCGGAAGTAGCCGGGGGCGCGCTCGTCCAGGTCCTCGCGTACCCGTTCCAGCGTCGTCAGCAGATGCAGCAGCCCGCCCTCCCGGTCGTCCGGGGGCTCACCCGGCCGGTCGACCGGGGGATCGGTGCGCACGATCCGGGCGGCGACGCCGAGTTCGCCGCACCGGGCGGCCACCTCCTCCTCCAGCTCCGCGCCGTGCTCCGGCTCCCCGGGCCACGGCCCCGCGGCCTCCGGCACCGGCCGGGCGGGCCCGACGTACCCGAAGCGGCGTGCTTCGAGGGCCGGGAGGAGCGTCAGCAGCGTCCGGGTGAGGGCGGTGTCCTCGGCGGTGCCGCGCTCACGGTCCGGGTCGCAGCCGGCGGCCAGGCACCAGACGTCCGTCGCGGACACCTCGGTGCCCCCGTCGTGCGGCTCGGGCACCAGCAGCCCGTGCGGGCCCGGTACGAGCGGCACATGGGTCAGCCGGGCCCGCGCGCCCGCCCGGTCACGCGGGGGCAGCCGGGCCACCACCCGGTCGACCAGATGACAGGCACCGCCGAGCAGGACCACCGTCGCGCCGGCGGCCGAGAGATAGCGGGCGGCGAGAGCCGTGGCCAGCGACCGCGGGCCGCCGGCGATGAGAACAGATGCGCGCATACACGTCTCACTTTTGTCGTCCGGGGAGGGTGGGACGTCCCATCGTGCGGACCCCTTCCGCAGCTCACCGCACACATTTGAGCACCGTCCGTCCCCGCCCTGTGCCTAGCATCGGGCCACTCGCAGGGCGACCACGGGAGACCCACGTGTGGGACAGGACATTCGAGCTGGTGCTGAGAACCTGGCTGCGCGGCCTGCCCGACCAGGCGGCCCTGGGGGCCGACGACCCGCTGGCGCCGTTCGGCCTCGACTCGCTCGCCACGGTCGGCCTGATCTCCGCGCTGGAGGACGCGTACGGGGTCAGCATTCCCGACGAGGCGGTCGTCCCGCTGAACTTCCGCACCCCGCGGACGATCTGGGCGGTGCTGTCGGCCGCCCGCGGCGGGGCGGAGGCGGCAGGATGAGCGCCAGGCTTCTGCACGAGTGGTTCCTGGACGGGCTGGCCCGCAACCCGCAGGGGCCGGCCCTCGCGGTCCAGGGCCGGGAGTGGACCTACACCGAACTGCACGCGCTGGCCACCGAGTACGCCGACAGGCTCACCGCGGGCTCCGGGCCCCCGCCGCGCCGGGTCGGGATACTCGCCGCCAAGAGCATCGAGGCGTACGCGGGAGTCCTCGGCGCGCTCTACGCGGGCGCGGCGTACGTCCCGCTGGGGCCGGAGGTGCCCGCGGAACGCAATCTCGCCATCGCCGCGGCCGCCGGCGTCGACGCCCTGGTGACCGACGCCTCGGGCGCCGAGCAGGCCGGGCGGCTGGAGCACGCCGTGCACAGCGCGCGGGAGTCCGCGGCGGCGCGGCCGGACCTGGCGTACATCCTGTTCACCTCCGGCTCCACCGGCACCCCCAAGGGCGTTCCCATCTCGCACGCCAACGTCAGCGCCTTCCTGCACGCCAGCCGGCCGCGCTACGACTTCCACGAACGGGACCGGTTCAGCCAGATCTACGAACTCACCTTCGACCTGGCCGTCTTCGACCAGTTCATGGCCTGGTCGGTGGGTGCCTGCGTCTGCGCCATGACACGGCTGCAGGCACTCGACCCGGTGCGCGCGGCCCGGCGCCACCGGCTGACGGTCTGGCACACCACGCCCAGCCTGGTCACCGCCGTCCAGCAGCGCGGCGGCCTGCCCGAGGGCGGGCTCGGCGGGCTGCGGCACAGCGTGTTCTGCGGCGAGGCACTGCCCGCCCGCACGGCACGTGCCTGGCACCGGGCGGCACCGAACGCGTCGATCCACAACATCTACGGGCCGACGGAGCTGACCATCGCCTGCACCGGCCACACCTGGGACCCGGCCCGGGACCCCACGGACTCGGGCACGGTGCCGATCGGCGAGCCCTACCCGGGCCTGGACGTGGTCCTCCTCGGAGAGGACGGCGGGATCCGCACGGACGCCGGGGAACTGTGCGTGACGGGCGCCCAGATGTTCGCCGGCTATCTCGATCCGGCCGCGGACGCCGGCAGGTTCCTGGACCACGACGGGCGCCGCTGGTACCGCACCGGCGACCGCGTCGGATACGAGGAGCACGTCGGGCTCGTGCATCTGGGCCGCACCGATCAGCAGGTCAAGATCCGCGGCTACCGGGTGGAGCTGGGGGAGATCGAGAACGCCGTCCGCCGGGCCACGGGCGCGGACGCGGTGGCTCTCGTCCTCGGCGAACCGGCGCGGGAGCTGGCCGTCTTCGTGCTCGGCGGCACCCCCGCCGATCTGCCGGCGCTGAGGAAGCGGCTGTCCGCGGAACTGCCCGGCTACATGGTGCCCGGCCATCTCTGGCACCTGCCGAAGGCGCCCCTGAACAGGCACGGAAAGGTCGACCGCGGAAGCCTGCGGACGGCTGCGGCACGGTACCTCGACCGGTCGGCCGGTGAGTGAGGACCAGGAAGGACTGGCGGACATGGCTCAGCGGACCATCACCTGCGATCTGCGCCTCACCCCGGACGACTTCATCCTGCGCGACCACCGGGTGCACGGCGTCTCCGTCCTCCCCGGCGCGGCGTTCCTCGACGTGGTCTACCGGATCCTTCAGGCCCGGGGTTTCGACTGCGCGGGCTGCGAACTGCGGGACATCGTCTTCGCGGAGGCCGTGGCCGCCGGCGCGGACACGGGCCGGGACATCAGGGTGACGCTCACCGAACGGGCCGACGGCGACTGGGACGTCGCCGCCCGCAGCCGCAGGAGCGGTACGGCGGACCCCGCGCCGTGGCGCGACAACCTCTCGGGACGGATCACCTGGACCACCGCCGAGCCGGAGCCCGCGACCGACCTCGCCGCGCTCAAGTCCGGGGCGGTCCGGCGCCGGGACCTTGCCGAGCTGTACGCCCAGGCACGCACCGAGCACATCCGGCACGGGCCGTCGATGACATGCTCCGGCGGCATGTGGGAGGGGCCGGACTATCTGCTGGCCGAGCTGAACCTCGACCCGGCCTCCCAGGAACTGGAGGACGGCTTCTATCTGCATCCGGCGAAGCTCGACGCCACCACGCTGGTCGCGTTCGGGATGACCGGCTCGCCCGGCGATCCCTACATCCCCATGTTCATCGAACGGTTCCGCGCGACCGGGCGGCTGCGCGGCCGGTGCTACGCCTTCCTGCCCGCGCCCGAGGTGGCTGCGCCGTCCCGCGAGATCGTGCGCAGCGACTGCCGCATCCTGGACGAACACGGTGGTCTCGTCGCCGAGTTCATTCAGCTGACGTGCAAGCGGATCAGGTTCCCCGAGCAGGTGACCGCCCTGGTCGCGGATCCGGAGACGGGAGACGCGACGGCCGACGCGGTGACGGCCGACGCGGTGACGTCCGAGGCGGTGACGTCCGAGGCGGTGACGTCCGAGGCGGTGACGTCCGAGGCGGTGACGGCCGACGTGAAGCCGGCTGATGTGAAGCCGGCCGACGTGAGGACGGCGGCCGGCTCCGTGGACCGGGCGGACCGCGCGGGTGCGGTGGCCGGCTATGTCGCGCTGCTGCGGGACCTCACCGCCGGTGCACTCGGGGTGACAGCCGGGGAGATCGACACCGGCACCGGCTTCTACGGCCTCGGACTGGACTCCGTCGCGCTGCTGAAGCTCGGCCGCGATCTGGAGAACGTACTCGGGGAACCGCTCTACCCCACCCTGCTGTTCGAGTACGGGACGGTCGACGACCTGGCACGGCATCTCGCGGAATCGGGTCCGGCGCTCCCGGCCGCCGACCCGCCGGCCGACCCGTCCGCCGGGACGGCCGTGGCGGACGCGCGGCAGGTCACCGTCGCCTACCGGCCCGTCTGGCACCCCGTCGACGCCGCGCCGGCCCCGGCCCCCGCCGGCGATGTGCTGCTCCTGGGCGCCGAGCCCGCGCTCGTGGCGTCCCTGCGGGCGGCCATGCCTCCGGGGCGGCGCCTCGTCGTCGCCGGGGACGACGGCGGCTTCGCCGCCGACGGTCCCGACGCCTACCGCCTCGACCCGCGCCGTCGAGACCACTGGGAGGCCCTGCTGGACCGGCTGGCCGACGACGGGACGTCCCCCGCCGCTTTCGTGCGGCTCCTGCCGGACGGGCCGGCACCCGGCGACCGCCACGCCTTCGAGACGGCACGCGCGCTGGCCGCGGCCCTCGCGTCGCGGCCGCTGCCGGCGCCGGCCGGGGTGCACCTGCTGTACCGGGCCGGGCAGGGCGATCCGCCACCCGAGTACGCCGCACTGGCCGCGCTGTGCCGCGCCCTCACCGCGGAGGTCCCCACGGTGCGCTGCCGTGCCGTCGAACTGGACCGGCCCGCGCGGGCCGAAGACGTGCTGGCGGTGGCGGCCGGCGACCCCGACGAGCCGTATGTGCGCTACGCGCACGGCCGGCCGCACGTGCTGCGGCACACCCGTGTCGACCTCCCGGCGCGCGAGGAACCGCCCGGGCCCGCGGCGTCCGTCTACCTGATCACCGGCGCCGGCGGCGGTCTGGCCGGCCACCTCGCCGCCCGGCTGGCCCGTGAACCCGGTGTCACCCTGGTCCTCTTGGGCCGTCGGCCCGCCGACGCCGAGCTGCGGCGCCGTATCGCCGGCTGGGAACGGCAGGGCGCCCGGGTCTGGTACCGCCCGGTGGACCTGGCCCGGGAGGCGGAGGTACGCGCCGCCGTGGGCGAGGCGGTCGCCAGGTTCGGCCGGATCGACCGGGTGCTGCACTGCGCGGGCGCCACCGCGGACGGGGTCTTCTTCCGGGAGGACCCGGCACGCACGGACCGGGTGCTCGCGCCCAAGACGGACGGCCTGCTGGCGCTGGACGCGGCCACCCGGGACCTCGCTCCCGAGTTCTTCGTCACCTTCTCCTCGCTGGCCGCGGTGCTGCCGAGCCCGGGGCAGAGCACGTATGCGTACGCCAACGCGTTCATGGACCACTTCGCCTCCCGCCGTAGCGGCCGGACGCTGTCCGTCGCCTGGCCGCAGTGGGCCGAGGGCGGCATGACCGTGCCCCCGGCCGCGGCCGCACGGGCGCGCACCGACCACGGGCTGTGGCCGATGCCGACGGCGGACGGGCTCAGGGCCCTGTGGTCCGCCCTCGCCTCCGGCGAGCACCGGATCGTCCTAGGGCACGGAGACCCGGACCGGATCGATGCGGCCCTGGGAACGCCCGAACCGGCGGCGCCCGAACCGGCGGGACCCGAACCGGCAGGACCCGAACCGGCGGCGGCCCAACCCACGGCGGCCCAACCCACGGTGGCCGAACCGGCGGTGGCCCGACCCGTGGCCGGTGCGCACCCGGGGGCCGGGCGGGCCGCCGCCGACGACGACATCGCGATCATCGGGCTCGCCGGCCGCTACCCGCAGGCCGACAGCCTCGACGAGTTCTGGGAGAACCTCAGGACCGGCCGTGACAGCGTCACCGGCATCCCCGCCGACCGGTGGGACCACGCGGCCGTCTTCGACCCGGACAAGAGCCGCCCGGGGCGCACCTACGGCCGCTGGGGTGGCTTCCTGAACGGCATCGACCGCTTCGACGCCGCGTTCTTCGGCATCTCCCGCAAGGACGCCGAACGGATGGACCCGCAGGAGCGGCTCTTCCTCACCACCGCCTGGCACACCCTGGAGGACGGCGGCTACCCGCCGCAGGCGCTGCGGGGCGAGACCGTCGGCGTCTTCGTCGGCGTCATGTGGAACCACTACCAGCTGGTCACCGGCGGCGACGGCGACGTGGCACCGACCGCGCTGCACTCCTCGGTGGCCAACCGGGTCTCGTACGCCCTGGACCTGAGCGGCCCGAGCATCGCGCTGGACACCGCGTGCTCGTCCTCTCTCACCGCGCTGCACCTGGCGGCCGAGAGCATCCGCCGCGGCGAGTCGGACCTGGCACTCGCCGGCGGCGTCAATGTGATGGTGCACCCGCAGAAGTACCTCCAACTGGCGCAGGGGCACTGGCTGTCGGAGGACGGCAGGTGCCGCAGCTTCGGTGCGGGAGGCACCGGTTACGTGCCGGGCGAGGGCGTGGGCGCGGTCCTGCTGAAGCCGCTGGCCCGCGCCCGCGCCGACGGCGACCACATCCATGCCGTGATCAAGGGCACGCGGGTCAACCACAACGGCCGCACCAGCGGATTCACCGTCCCCAGCCCGGCCGGACAGGCGGCCCTGATCAGCGACTCGCTGCGGTCGAGCGGCATCGACCCGGCGACGGTCGGCTATGTGGAGGCACACGGCACGGGCACCTCGCTCGGCGATCCCATCGAGATCGACGGACTGGAGCGCGGATTCGGGACGCGGGCGCCCGTGCGCTGCCCGATCGGCTCGGTGAAGTCGAACATCGGGCATCTGGAGAGCGCAGCCGGAATCGCCGCTCTCACGAAGGTCCTGTTGCAGCTGAAGCACCGGACCCTGGTGCCGTCGCTGCACGCCGGGACGCTCAACCCGCAGATCGACTTCGACCGTTCCCCCTTCGCCGTGCAGCGCGAGTGCGCCGACTGGACCGTTCCGGACGGCGTCCCGCGGCGGGCCGTCATCAGCGCGTTCGGGGCGGGCGGGGCCAACGCCCACGTGGTGGTCGAGGAGCACCTTCCCCCGCCGCGGGCCGCGGTGCCCCACGGCCCGCGGCGGGTGATCCTCTCGGCCCGCGACGAGGACGCGCTGCGCGACCAGGCCCGGGCGCTGGACGCCCATCTGGCCACGCTACGGCTGCCCGACGGCACGGAGGACGCCTACCTCGCCGACCTCGCGCACACCCTCCGGGCCGGCCGGGCGCGGATGTCCTGCCGGACGGAGGTGGTGGTGCGGAGCATTCCGGAACTGCGCCGGGAGCTGGCCCGGATCATCGACGACGGCGTCCCGGCGGGCTCAGGCGCCGCCGCGGACCGGGACCAGGGCCCGGACCCGGACAAGGACCAGGACCCGGACAAGGACCGGGACCCGGAACACGGGCAACTGCCGGCCGGTGACCTGCGGCGGATCCCGCTGCCCGGCTATCCGTTCCGGGAAGAGCCGTACTGGCTCGGCGCCTGGGAACGGGCGCACGGGCGGAAGCCCTCCCGGGCATCGGGCACCGTCACGTCGGCGACCGGCGGAGCGGAGCTGCGGGTGCTCGAACACGGCGTGGCCCTGGTCGTGCTCGGCGAGCCCATGTTCACCGACCGGCTGCTGCGCGAACTGGCCGATGTCTTCGCGGAGGTCGACACGCGTGACGATGTGCGCGCGGTGGTGGTCACCGGCAGCGACACCGTCTTCAGCATGGGTGCCACCCCCGAAGCCCTTGAGGACCTGGCCCGCGGCCGGGGCGCCTTCACCGACGAGCCCCTGGTCTACGGGGCGCTGACGGGGTGCCGCAAGCCGGTGGTGGCCGCGGTGCAGGGGCACGCGTCCGGCGGCGGCCTCACCTTCGGCATGTACGCGGACGTCGTGGTCCTGTCCGCGGACAGCACGTACAGCGCGAACTTCCTGAAGTACGGCTTCACTCCGGGCATGGGAGCCACGTACATCCTGGAGCACCGGCTCGGCCGGGCCCTCGCCCACGAGATGCTCCTGACCGGGCGCTCCTATCCGGGGAGCGAGCTGGCCGGGCGCGGCGCCGGTGTCACGGTGCTGCCGCAGGCCGAGGTGCTGCCCGCCGCCCTCGACCTGGCCCGGTCGATCGCCGGTCACCCGGCCGTCGCGACGGGCGCGCTCAAGGCCGAGTTCGCGAGCCGGGTGCGGACGGAGCTGCCCGGCGTCCTCGACCGGGAGGTGCGGATGCACCGGGAGGTGCTGGGCGAGGAGTCCCTGGACCGTATCCACGCCCGGCACAAGGACCGCGGCGACGGCCCCGCGCGGCCGGCGGCCCCGCAGCCGCCGCCCGTCGTGGAGCCGGGCGCCGCCGACCACGTCGAGCGGGCGGTACGGGAAGCGCTCGGCGCGCTGCTCTACGTCGAGCCGGCGGAGCTGGACGCGGGGCTGACGTTCAACGAGATGGGTCTGGACTCGGTCGGCGCCGTGGAGGTGGTCCGGGACCTGAACCAGCGCTACGGGCTCGACCTGGACTCCGTCGCGGTCTACGACCACCCCACGGTCCCCCGGCTGACCGAGCTGGTGACCACGGCGATCGAGGAGCAACGGTCCCTGCACGCGGCGGCGATGGCCCCTGCTCCGGCGCACCCCCGGGCGTTACCGGAGACGGCCCCGCCGGTCCCGCCGCAGTCACCCGACCCGGCGGGCTCGCCGGTCACCCTCGCCCCCCTGGAGCCGGAAAGCCACGCCCCGACGGCCGAACCGCCGTCACCCGGCGCGGTGCCGCCGTCCGGCGGGGTCGTACACCTCCCAGCGCCCGTGTCCGCGCCCGCGCCGGTGTCTGTGCCGGTGTCCGCGCCCGTGCCCGCGCCGGCGTCCGCGCCCGCGCCCGTGCCGGTGTCCGCGCCCGTGCCGATGGCCGGGGCGTCGGCCGGGGGACCGGCCGGGATGCCGGCCGGGGTGCCGGCCGGGGACGAAGCGGGACGCCCGGTCGATGCGCCGGCGCCGGCGCCTGCGCCTGTGCCCGCGACGGTGCCGTCGCGGGTGCACGGCGGGGCGGGCCTCCCCGCCGACGCCCCCACCGGCCCGGCAGACGCATCCCGCCCCGCCGGGGACCTCTCCACCGGGGCCGCGCGGCCTGCCGGCGGGGACCGGTTCACCGGGTCGCAGGAGATCGCCGTCATCGGCATGTCCGGTCGTCTCCCGGGCGCCGACGACCTGGACGCCTTCTGGCGCAACCTCGCCGCCGGCCGCTGTGAGATCGGCGAGGTGCCGGTCGAACGCTTCGACTGCCGGCCCGCCTTCGAGGCCCGCCGGGGTGCCGAGGGCAGGACCTACAGCCGGTGGGCGGCCATGCTCAGCGGGGTCGACGCGTTCGACCCGGCGTTCTTCCACCTGTCGCCGCTGGAGGCGCAGGCCATGGACCCGCAGCAACGGCTGTTCCTGCAGGAGGCGTTCCGGGCGCTGGAAGACGCCGGATACGCGGGCGGCACCGGTGAGCGCGACATCGGAGTGTTCGCCGGGTGCGCCGCCAACGACTACGCCCGTCTGCTCGCCGACAGCGGCCGCCAGGACTCCGGGCAGGCGTTCCTCGGCAACGCGCCGTCCATCCTCGCGGCCCGGATCGCGTACTTCCTCAACCTCACCGGCCCCACCCTCGCCGTCGACACCGCCTGCTCCTCCTCCCTGGTGGCGGTCCATCTCGCCTGTGAGAGCATCCGCCGCGGCGAGTGCACCGCGGCGCTGGCCGGTGGCGTCGCCGTGATGGTCACGCCCGAACTGCTGATCCGTACCAGCCAGACCGGGATGCTGTCCCCCAGCGGCAGGTCCGCGCCGTTCGACGCCACCGCCGACGGCATCGTCCTCGGCGAGGGGGTCGGCGTCGTCGTACTGAAACGCCTCGACGCCGCGCTCGCCGACGGTGACCAGGTGCACGGCGTGATCCGGGCCAGCGGCATCAACGGGGACGGCAAGACCAACGGCATCACGGCACCCAGCGCCGCCTCGCAGGCCGCCCTGATCCGCTCGGTGCTGCGAAGGGCCGGGCTGAGCGCGGAGGACATCGGCTACGTGGAGGCGCACGGCACGGGCACGCCGCTCGGCGACCCGATCGAAGTCAAGGCGCTCACGGAGGCGTTCCGCGCGGACACCGACCGGACCGGATACTGCGGCCTGGGCTCGGTGAAGGCGAACATCGGGCACACCACGACCGCCGCCGGGATCGCCTCCCTGCTGAAGGTGCTGCTGTCGCTGCGGCACGGGCGTCTCGCGCCCACCCCCGGCTACACCATCCCGAACGACAAGATCGACTTCCGGGGGAGCCCGTTCTTCCCGGTGACCGAACTGACGGAGTGGCGCCCGTCCCGCGGCGGCGCGCGGATCGCGGCGGTCAGCAGCTTCGGCTTCAGCGGCACGAACGGCCACCTCGTGGTGGCCGAGGCCCCGGCCCGCCCGGCCAACGCCCGGACGCACGGCACGGAGCGGCTCGTGGTGCCGGTCTCGGCGCGGACCGAAGCCACCCTGAACGAGATCCTGTCCCGGCTGGCCGACCACCTCGACGCCACCCCCGGGGTGCGACTGCGCGACGTCGCCCACACCCTCGCCACCGGACGCCGGCACCTGCGTGCGCGGGCGGCGTTCGTCGTCGACGGGACCGAACCGCTGCGCCACGCGCTGCGCGCCGCGGCGGCCGGCGAGCCGGGCCCCGGCCGGCTGCGGGGCATGGCCCCGCCCGACCCCGTGGACCCGGGGGACGGCCGCCGGCCGGGCGACACCTCACCGGAGGGGATCGCCGCCGCGTACGTACGGGGCGAACCGGTCGACTGGGCCGCGCTGTACGGGGGGCCGGGGGCGCGCCGGATCTCCCTGCCGGCGTACCCGTTCGCCCGCGAGCGGCACTGGCCGGACCGCGCCCCGAACCCGGGCGGTGGCCGGGACCGCGCCCCGAACCCGGGCGGTGGCCGGGACCGCGCCCCGAACCCGGGCGGTGGCCGGGACCGCGCCCCGAACCCGGGCGGTGGCCGGGACCGCGCCCCGAACCCGGGCGGTGGCCGGGACCGTGTCCTGAGCTCGGGCGGTGACAGGGACCGTGTCCCGAACTCGGACGGTGACAGGGACCGTGCCCTGAGCTCGGGCGGTGACAGGGACCGTGCCCTGAGCTCGGGCGGTGACAGGGACCCTGTCCCGAACCCGGACGGTGACAGGGACCGTGTCCCAGAACCGGACGGTGACCGGGACCCGGTCGGCGTCCCCACGTTCCGCCGGCGTATCGCCCCCGACGACCCGCTGGTCGACGGCCACCGCGTGGGCGGCCTCCGGCTCCTGCCCGCAGCCGCGGCGATCGCCCTCGCCGTGTCGGCGGCGGGCCCGGAGCCGCTGCGGCTCACGGCGGTCCGCTGGCCCCGCCCCTGCGAGTTCCGCGGCCCACGGGACCTGCTCGTCTCCCTGCGCCCGGCAGGGCCGGCGGACCGCCGATTCGCCCTGCACGACGAGAACGGCACCGAGTACGCCACCTGCGTGGCCGCACCGCCGCCCGCGGGCACCCGGGCGGAGCGCGTCGACGGCACGGCGGTGCTGCGCCGTTGCGGGCGACTGCGGACCGCGGCGGAGCTGTACGCGGACTTCGCCGCCGCCGGTGTGGTCTACGGACCGAACTTCCGGCTGCTCGGGGACGTCCGCTTCAGCGCCGACGAGGCCATCGCCACCCTCGACCCGGCGCCCGCCGGCCCTGCGGGCCCCTACCCCCTGCACCCGGCGGTGCTGGACGCGGCGATGCAGACCGTGTCCGTCCTGCTGCCCGCGGGACGGCCCGCGGTGCCGTTCGCCGCGGACGAGGTGACCGTGCTGCGGCCCCCGCCGGACGCCCCGCTGACCGTGCACGCGGTGCGCGAGGAGCGCGGCTTCAGGGTGCGCCTGGCCGACGGGCACGGAACCGTGTGCGTGACGATCGGCGGCTTCGCGCTGCGGCCGCCGGCCGACCCGCTGGAGGGCATGGTCTATGTGCCGGTCTGGCGGTCCGAGCCGCCGCGGGAACGCCCCGCGGCCGGCGGACGGACCGTGGTCCTGCACCTGAGCGGACCGGCGGAACTCGCCCGGGCCCTGGTGGCCGGCGTCCCCGGCCCGGACACCGCGCTGCTGACGGCGGACGCGTCCGGCCCGCCGTCCGGCGTGGACTGGGAGCGGTGCGACGCCGTGTACCTACTGGCCTGCGGGCGGCCCGACGAGGACACGGCGCCCGCCGTGCTGAGCGCACTGGGCGCCATGGCCTCCTCCGGGCAGGCGCACCGTGCGCCACGGCTCACCCTCGTGGTGGCGGGCGAGGACGACGTGGACCCGGCGGCACGGCTGCCGTATGCGGCGGCGGCGCAGGGCCTCGTCCGGGCCGTGGCCGCCGAATACCCGCGGTGGCTGGTGCAGTGCCTCGACATCGGCGCGGCCGACGGGGATCCGGAGGAACTGGCCGCCAGGATCCTCGCCGAACCCGGCACCGGCCGGCTCGTCGCCCTGCGCCGCACGGGCCGCTACGTCCAGCGGCTCGTCCCGGCCGGCCTGCCCGCCCCCGGCGCCGACCCCTACCGGGACGGCGGCGTCTACCTGGTCGTCGGCGGTGCCGGCGGCATCGGCCGGGAGCTGTGCCGCCACCTCGCGGCCACCCGGCACGCCCGGCTGGCGCTGGTCGGCAGGCGGCCCGCGGACGACCCGGACATCCGGGCGCTCCTCGGCGAGCTGACCGAACACGGCGGGCAGGCACGCTACTTCAGTGCCGATGTGGCCGACGCGCCGGCGCTGCGGGCGGCCGTCGCCGCCGTGCGCGCCGAGTGGGGCGGCGTCGACGGCGCCTTCCACAGCGCCCTGGTGCTGCGCGACCGCACGGTCGTCAACCTGGAACGGCAGACGTTGGACGAGGTCGGCCGCCCCAAGACCACCGGAGCGCAGAACCTGTACGAGGCGCTGCGCGACGAGGACCTGGACTTCCTCCTCTACTTCTCCTCCGCGGTCTCCTTCACCGACAGCGCCGGACAGGCCAACTACGCGGCGGCCAGCATGTTCGAGGACGCGTACGCCGCCCGGCTGCGCCGGCTCGGCCACCCCGTCTCCGTCATCAACTGGGGCTACTGGGGCGGTGTCGGCGCGGTGGCCGACGAACGCTACGCCCGCCGGCTCGCCGGGCTCGGCGTCGGCTCGGTCGAGCCGGCCGAGGGGCTGGCCGCCGTGTCCAGGGTGCTGTCCGCGGGCCTGCCGCAGGCCCTGGTCCTGCGGGCGGAGCCGCTCGGGCTGGCCCAGTTCGGCATCGGCGCACCGCCCGTCACCTCCGGGGCCGAGGCGAACGATCCGCGCCTGGACGGCGCGCGAGCCGCCTTCGCGGCCCTGGACGGGGCGGCCCGCGACCTGGTCCGGGCCGCCATGGCGGGCTTCGGCGGACTGGACCGGCCCGGCCGGCGGATCCCGGTCACCGAACTGGAGGCGCTGACCAGCGGCGCGCCCCACCACCGGAGGCTGCTCCACGCCGTCCTGCGGATGCTGGAACGCTCCGGCGCGCTCCGCCTGGACGGCGACACCGTGGTGCCGCTGCCCGCGGACGGCAGGGCGGCAGCCGGCCTCGCCGGCCTTCTGGAGACGCACCCGGAGATGGCACCGCACGTGCGGCTGCTGCAGACCTGCGCCGACGCCCTCCCGGACGTCCTCACCGGCAGGCGCGGCCACATGGAGGTGCTCTTCCCGCAGGGCAGCCTCGCGATCGTCGAGGACGTCTACCGCGGTCAGCCGATCGCCGACCACATCAACGCGCTGCTCGCGCACCGGGCCGCCGACGCCGTACGCGCGGCCGGCGACCGCCCGGCGCGGCTGCTGGAGATCGGCGCGGGCACCGGCGGCAGCACCGCGGCGGTGCTGGCCGCCTGCGCCGCGGCGGGGCGGCACCACACGTACTGCTACACCGACATCTCCACGGCGTTCCTGCGCCATGGCGAGCAGGAGTTCGGCGGCCGCTACGCCGGCCTCACCTTCCGGCAGCTCGACATCGCGCGCGACCCGGCCGGACAGGGCTTCGAGGAGGGCGTTCACGACGTCGTCCTCGCCACGAACGTCCTGCACGCCACCGCGGACATCCACACCGCACTCCGGAACGCCGCGTCCCTGCTGCGTCCCGGTGGGCTGCTGCTGATCAACGAGGTGACCCGGGTCTCCGACTATCTGACCGTCACCTTCGGCCTCACCCCGGACTGGTGGGCCGCCGAGGACGGCGAACGCAGGCTGCCCGGCGCCCCGCTGCTGGCCCCCGGCCAGTGGCAGGACGCGCTGGCCGCCGCGGGGCTGCACCCCCTGGGCGTCGAAGGCGCACCCGGTGTGCCGGCGGCGGACCTGGAGCAGTGCCTCATCGTGGCCGAGCGGCCGTCCGCGACGGCGGGGCGCCAGGCGCCGCCGGCGGTGGCGGGGCGTCGGGCGTCGACGACGGCGGGGCGTCAGGCGCCGCCGGCCGCGGATCGGCAGACGCCGACGGCGGCGGCGGACTATGTGCGGAAGGTCTTCGCCGAGGTGCTCGGTTTCCGCGAGGAGGACCTCGACGACCGGGCCACCTTCGAGACCTTCGGGATCGACTCCCTCGTCAGCCTGCGGATCGTCGACCGGTTCGCCCGGGACCTCGGCGATCTGCCGGCGACCCTGCTCTTCGAGCACCTCACCATCGAGCGGCTCGCCGCCCACCTGGAGCGCGAACACGCCGAGCGGCTCGGCACCGTGCTGCCCGCGGCGGCACCGCGGCCGCCCGCCCAGGCGCCGGCCCCCAGGACGCGTGACGGCGACATCGCCGTGATCGGCGTCAGCGGACGCTACCCCGGCGCGCCCGACGTGCGGCGTTTCTGGGAGAACCTGGCCGCGGGCACCATCAGCGTCACCGAGGTCCCGGCGGACCGCTGGGACTGGCGCACCCACTTCGACCCCCGGCGGGGCACCCCCCAGCACAGCTACAGCCGATGGGGCGGATTCCTCGACGACGTCGACCGGTTCGACCCTGCGTTCTTCGGCATCCTCGCCCGCGACGCGGCCGCCGTCGACCCGCAGGAACGGCTCTTCCTGGAGACCGTGTGGAACCTGCTGGAGGAGACCGGCTACCTGGGCACGCACACCCACGTGCCCCGCACCGGGGTCTTCGCGGGCCTGATGTACGGCACCTACGGCCAGCTCGGGGCCACGCTCTGGCGCGACGGGCAGCTCAGCGGCGCCCACTCGTCGTACTGGTCGGTGGCCAACCGGGTCTCGTACTTCTTCGACTTCACCGGTCCCAGCATGGCGGTCGACTCCGCCTGCTCCTCCTCCCTCACCGCCGTCCACCTGGCCTGCGAGAGCCTGCGCCGCGGCGAGTGCGACACCGCGATCGCGGGCGGGGTGAACCTGATCCTGCACCCGTCCCACCATGTGTCGCTGTCCGCGCTGAACATGCTGTCCGCCGACGGCGCGGCCAAGGTGTTCGACGAGCGGGCGGACGGGTTCGTCCCCGGCGAGGGCGTCGGCGCCGTGCTGCTCAAACCGCTCGGCCGGGCGATGGAGGACGGCGACGACATCTGGGCCGTGATCAAGGGCAGCGCGGTCAACGCGGGCGGCAAGACCGGTGGGTACACCGTGCCGAACCCGAACGCGCAGGCCGCGCTGATCAGCGACGCGCTGCGCCGGGCGGGCGTGGAGCCGCGCACCGTCTCGTACATCGAGGCCCACGGCACCGGCACCGAACTCGGCGACCCGATCGAGTTCGCGGCCCTCGCCCGGGCCTTCGCGGACGCGGGTGCCGCTCCGGGCAGGTGCGGGGTGAGCTCGGTGAAGGCGAACATCGGCCATCTGGAGGGCGCCGCCGGCATCGCGGGCCTGACCCGGACCCTGCTGCAACTGCGCCACCGCACGCTGGCACCCTGCGTCGGCCTGGACGTCGTGAACCCGAAGATCGCCCTGGCGGGCAGCCCGTTCTTCCTGCCCCGCACGTCGGCCGCGTGGGAGCCGGCGGAGCCGGGCGGACCCCTGCGCGCGGGAGTGAGCTCGTTCGGCGCGGGCGGCGCCAACGCGCATCTGGTCCTGGAGGAACCGCCGCCACGGCCCGCCGCGGCGGCCGGCCGCGCGGGCGAGCAGCTGTTCCTGCTGTCGGCAAGGACCCCGGCGCAGCTGACCGCGTACGCGGACCGGATCGCCGCCTTCCTCACGGCGGCCGACCCGGCGCCGCCCCTCGACGCGCTGTGCTTCACCAGCCAGACCGGCCGCCGTGAGATGGCCGTACGCGTGGCCTTCCGCGCCGCCGGCATCCCGGAACTCGCCGCGCTGCTCGGCGCGTTCGCCCGCGGGGAGGACGCTCCCGGTATCGTCCGCGCCGGGACGGACCCCTCGCCCCCGCCGCCCGACACCGCACCCGGCCTGCTGACGCGGGCCCGCTCCTGGGTGTCGGGCGGCCGACCGGACTGGCGCGCGCTGTGGCCGCCGCAGCCGCCCCGGAGGGTGCCCTACCCGACGTACCCGTTCGAGCGGACCCGGCACTGGATCACCCCGGCCACGCCGACGCCGCCCGCCGCGGCCGGCGCGCCGGTCACACCCCCGCTCGGCTCCCTCGCGGACGGGCAGGACGGCCGGGCCGTGGTCGCCCGTACCGCTCCCGGTGGGGAGCACGGCGGATCGGCGGCTCACGGTCCTGTCGCCGGAGGAGAGGACCGGCACCGGACCACCCCGGCCGGGACGGCGCCGCCCGCCGCGCCCGCCGCGCCCGCCGCGCCCGCCGCGCCGGACGCGTCGGTCGCGTCGGTCGCCTCGGGGCAGCGGCAGGGTGATGCGGCCGCCGTACCGGCCGGCGGCCGGGGCGACGGCGGGTCCGCCGCCGGCGGAGCGACGCGGTACCACGTGCCCGAGTGGCGGACGGAACCCGTCGCCGGTGCCCCGCGGGCGCCCGGCCGGGTCCTGGTGGTCGGTGCCGGCCCCGGCGTGCGCGAGGCCCTCGCGGCCGGCGTCCGCGAGGCGGGAGGGACATGCCCGTTCGCGGAGCCGGGGGACACGGACGACGACCGGCGCGCCTGGGTGGAGGAGCGCGCCGCCGAAGGGCGGCTGCCGGACACCCTCGTGTACGTCGCCGGAGCCGGCCCGCTGAGCGCCCAGCTCGACGCGGGAGTGCACACGGTGCTGTCCCTCACCGCCGCCGTGCTCGCCGCCGACCCGGGACGGCCGCTGCGGGTCGTCTTCGGCCATACGGCGGCGGAGCCGGCCTATGCCGCGGTGTCCGGCGCCCTGGCGTCCCTCTCCCTGGAGCACAGCGGGCTGCGCGCCACGAGCGTCCGGCTCGACGCGGACCCGCCGACGGTGGCAGGTCACCTCCTGTCCGAACTCGTCCACGAGCCGGCGGAGTCCGCGGAATCGGTCGCCTACGACGGGGGCGCGCGGTGGCGGCTGCACTGGGCGGAGCGCCGGCCTGCCGACAGCCCGCGGTTCCAGCCGGCCGGCACCTATCTGATCACCGGCGGCGCGGGCGCACTCGGCCTGCGCTTCGCCGCGTACCTCGCCCAGTGGCCCGTCACGGTCGTCCTGGCCGGCCGGCGCGCCCTGGACCCGGCCGAGACCGCACGGCTCACCGCCCTCGCCGGGCCGGGGGCGCGGATCCGCTATCTGCGCGCCGATGTGACGTCACGGCGCGAGGTCATGGACCTGATCGGCGTGATCCGCGAACGGTACGGTCCGCTGCGCGGGGTTCTGCACGCCGCGGGCATCACCCGTGACCGCCGGGCGGCGGAGAAGACCCGCGCCGAGGTGGCGGAGGTCATCGCGCCCAAGGTGTACGGGGCCGTGCACCTGGACGAGGCCACCCGGGACGAGCCGCTCGACTGCTTCGTCCTGTTCTCCTCGGTCGCCGCCGTCACCGGCAACCTCGGCCAGGCGGACTACGCGTTCGCCAACGCCTACCTCGACGCGTTCGCCGCGGCACGCGAGCAGCGGCGCCGGACGGGCGGGCGACGGGGCCGCACCGTGTCGATCGGCTGGCCGCTGTGGGACGGCGGCGGAATGAGCGTGGACGGACCCACGCGGCGGCTCTTCGAACGCCGATGGGGGATGGTGCCCATGCCGCCCGAGTCCGGACTGCGGGCGTTCGACCGGGCGCTGGCGCTGTCCGACAGCCACGTCGTCGTGGTCGAACGCACGGAGCGGGACGAGAGCCGTGCACCGGAGCCGCCCTCCGCCGCGGTCCCGGACGCGCTGCCCGAGGTGGAGCGGACCCTGCGGACCCTCGCCGCCGCGTTCCTCCTGGTGGACGAGGGCGAGGTCGACACGGACGCCGATCTCATGGAACTCGGCTTCGACTCGCTGTCGTTGACGGAGCTGGTCAACCAGGTCAACGAGACGTACGGTCTCGACCTGCTGCCCACCGCCCTGTTCGAGCACCCGACGCTGGCCCGGTTCGCCCGCCACCTGGTGAGGGAACATCGGGTGACCGGGACCCAGGTGGTGGAAGACAGGGTGGCGGAGACCGGGGTGGCGGAGACCGGGGTGGCGGAGACCGGGGTGGAGGAGACCCGGGCGGCGGAGACCCGGGCGGCGGAAGCCCGGGTGGCGGAGACCCGGGTGGCGGCCCATCAGGTCGGGGAACGCGGCGCCGCGATGCCCGCCGCCGCCGACCCCGTCGGTGACGTCCGCGCCGCCGTCCCCCACATCACCGGGGCCCGGGACACGGACATCGCCGTCATCGGCATGGCCGGCCGCATGCCGGGTGCCGACGACCTCGACGGGTTCTACCGTCGGCTGATCGCCGGGGACGACCTCACGGGACCCGTGCCCGAGGACCGGACCGACCTGCGCGCAGACCCGGAGATCGCCGGCCGGCGCGGCGGGTTCCTCGACTCGATCGGCGCCTTCGACGCCGGCCGGTTCCGGATCTCACCGCGCGAGGCGGCGCTGATGGACCCGCAGCAGCGGCTGTTCCTGGAGACCGCGTGGAGCGTCATCGAGGACGCCGGCTACCGCCCGGACGACCTGGCCGGCACGGACACCGGCCTTTTCGTCGGGGTCGCCACCACGGACTACAACGACCTGATGACCGGTCACGGCGTGCCCGTGCAGGCGCACATGGCCACCGGCATCGCACACTCCGTGCTCGCCAACCGGGTCTCGCACCGGTTCGACCTGCGCGGCCCCAGCGAAGCCGTGGACACGGCCTGCTCCAGTTCACTGGTCGCGCTGCACCACGCCGTCCGCTCGCTGGCCGACGGCGAGTGCACGATGGCCATCGTCGGCGGAGTCAACGCCGTCCTCGGTCCCTCCCTGTTCCGGGCCTTCCTGCGGGCGGAGATGCTCAGCCCCGACGGCCGCTGCAAGACCTTCGACGCCGCCGCCGACGGCTACGTCCGCGGCGAGGGCGTGGGCGCCGTGCTGCTGAAACCGCTGCGGCGGGCCGAGGCCGACGGCGACCACATCCACGCCGTGATCAAGGGCACCGCCGTCAACCACTGCGGCCGCACCGCCTCGCTCACCGCACCCGACCCGGAGGCACAGGCGCGGGTCCTGGTGCGGGCCCATCGCCGCGCGGGTGTCGACCCGCGCACCGTGACCTTCCTGGAGAGCCACGGCACCGGCACCCGGCTCGGCGATCCGATCGAGATCGAAGGGATGAAGAAGGCATTCGCCGCGCTGTACGAGGACTGGGAACTGCCCCCGCCCGAGGAGCCCCATGTCGCGATCGGCGCGGTCAAGACCAACATCGGTCACCTGGAGGCCGCTTCCGGCATCGCCGGCCTGCTGAAGCTGCTGCTGTGCCTGCGGCACCGGACCCTGCCCGGGAACCTGCACCTGGAGGCCGTCAACCCGTACCTGCGGCTCGACGGCTCCCCGTTCCGGCTCCTGAGCGGCGCCGAGCCGTGGCGGGGCGCGCGGGACGGCGACCGCACCGTGTGGCGGGCGGGCGTCAGCTCCTTCGGTTTCGGCGGCAGCAACGCGCACGTCGTGGTGGAGGCGTACGACCCTCCCGGGCGCCCCGCCACGGGCGGACACCCCCGGGTGTTCCCGCTGTCGGCGCCGAACGGGGAAGCGCTGCGGGAATACGCCGCGAAGCTGGCCCAGGCCCTGGAACGCGACCCCGCGATCCCGCTGGACAGGGTGGCGTACACCATGCAGAGGGGCCGTGCGGAGTTCCCGGTCCGCCACGCCGTGGTCGCCGCCGGCCCGGACGAACTCCGCGCCGCACTGCAGGAGCTGGCCGCCGCCACGGTGTCCGCTCCGACGGGTGCCGCCGCATCCGGGGCGGCCCTCGACCTCGACGACCCGCACGCGGTGGCAGCCGCCTGGACGGCCGGGGCACAGGTCCCGTGGGAGCGTCTGTGGACCACGGTCCCGGGCCGGACGACGCTGCCGGGAGTCCCGTTCACCCGCACCGGGCACTGGTTCACCGTCCCGGAACCGGCCCCCGCGCCACGGACCGCCGAGCCGGGGCCACGGCGCCGGAACGGCAGGATCGTCCTCAGCACTCGGGCCTCCGCGGCGGATCCGGACGAACCCCGGCTGCGCGAACGGCAGCTCGCCGCGCACGGACACAACCCCGTCCTGCTGCCCGCCGGGCAGGTCCCCTTCGACCTCCTCACCGACTCCTGGGCCGAGCTCGACCACCCGTCGGTGACCCGGCGGATGGCCGAACTCACCGCCGGGGCCTTCACCGACGGGCAGGACATCGAGGACCGCGGTGCGCCATGGCTGCCGTTCAAGCATGTCGTCGCCACCCCGTCGGGCCGGGCCGCCGAGTCCCTGCTGTGCCAGCTGTGGCCCGGCGGACGCGGCACCGTCCTGCACAACGGGCTCTTCCCGACCTGGCTGTTCAGCCTGGCCGAGAACGGGTTCCGCCCCGTCGCACTGGACCCGCCCGGCACCCCCTCGCGGCCGTTCAGGTCCGATGTGGATCCCGTCGCGCTGCGCGCGGCCCTGGACGCGGCCGTGCCGCCGGTCTCCTTCGTCTGTCTGGAGGTCTCCACGAACTCCGGGGGCGGGCACCCGGTCTCCCTGCGCGGCCTGACCGAGGTCCGCAGGACGCTCGGCGGTGACATCCCGCTGGTCATCGACGCGACCCGGATCGTGGACAACGCCTTCCACGTCGCCGCCGACGAGGCGGGACGGCCGGACCGCGAGGTGTGGGCGGCGGTGCGCGACCTCCTCGCGACCGCCGACGCGGTCACCATCAGCATGCCGAAGGACTTCGGCGTCGACTCCGGCGGTCTGCTCGCCACCGGCCTGCCCGGCCTCGCCGACCGGCTCGGCACCGAACGGGCCGCGCACGGCCCGTTCCTGCACGACCTGGGCCGGCGCACGCTCGCCGTGGCGGCGAACGACCTGGACCGGGTGGCGGGTCAGGTCAGGGACCGGATGCGGCACACCGCCACGCTGTGGGGGCGACTGCACGACGCGGGCGCCCCGCTGGACGGGCCGGCCGCCGCGCACTGCGTCGTCCTCGACATCGGCCGGCTGGCGCCGTACGCGCAACTGCCCGCGCCGGTACCGTCGTTCCTGGCCACGCTCTACCGGGAGACGGGCGTGCGGGGCGG
Organism: Streptomyces sp. PSU-S4-23; assembly: GCF_055632315.1. NCBI lineage: Bacteria > Bacillati > Actinomycetota > Actinomycetes > Kitasatosporales > Streptomycetaceae > Streptomyces > Streptomyces sp. PSU-S4-23. The sequence goes on from NZ_JBVMUU010000002.1 coordinate 7,084,328, forward strand.
CCCGCACCTGACGGGCGGCCCGGACGGGCGCCTGGTACGGCTCGCGGTGCCCGTGGGCCTCACCGACGCCGAGACGGACACCGTCGCGGACGCGGTCGCCGGATTCCTGGCCGGCCCCGTGGAGCCGATCGTCCTGACGCCCGCCGACGGTACCGCCGGCCCGGGCCACGCGGCGCGGGCCCGCTACCGCCGCACCGGCACCCGCCCCCGCGCCGTCCCGGCGCCCGAACCCGAACCCGAACCGAATCCCAACCTCGACGTGCTGCGCGAGGCGCTGCCCGGCGTACGCGCGCGCATGGTCCCGGTGCCCGGCGGCGTGGTCGAGGTCTTCGACGCGGGCCGGGGCCCCGCCGTACTGCTGATGCCGCCGTTCAACCTCGGCGCCGGTCTGTTCGCCGAGCAGTTCCGCACCCTGAGCGCGCACCACCGGATGCTGGCGGTGCACCGCCCGGGCGTGGGCCGTACCCGGGTCGACGGGGGTCTCGGGCTCGACGAGGTGTCCGCGCTGCACCGGCACGTCCTGGACGCGCTGGGCGTCAGCGGGCCGGTGCACGTCGTCGGTGCCTCCTTCGGGGGACTGCAGGCGCAGAGCTTCGTCCTCGGCCACCCCGAACGCGCGGCCAGCCTCACGCTGATCTCCAGCTCCCACCGCTTCGCGAACCGTCCCGGCGACGTCGCGAAGCTGGCCCGGGTGGCCGCCGAGGACCTGGACGCGGCCATCACCGGAAGCGGGTCCGAGCGGCTGGCGGCGGCCCGCGAGCGACTGCTGGCGACGCTGCTGCGCTGCGAGAGCATGGACCCGCAGACGGGGATGCGCTACCTCGACACGTTCGCCGGACACACCGGTACCCAGGACAGGCTGGCGGACATCAGCACACCCACACTCATCGTGCACGGCCGGTACGACACCGTCGTCCCGGTCAGGACCGTCCATCTGCTGCACGGACTGATCGGCGACAGCGAACTCACCGAGATCCCCGACGCCGGGCACTTTCCCGGGCTCACCAGCCCCGTCCCCGTCAACGAGGCCCTCACCGAGTTCTTCGCCGCACACCGACCCGAGGGGAGTCACCGATGACCGACGCGGCGAAGAACAGCGAAGGGCACATCCTCGACACCATCCGGCGGCGCGCCGTCGAGGTGGTGCCCGGCGCCGCCGACGGCGGGCGCCTGGACGCCGATCACACCCTGATGGAGGCCGGCTGCAACAGCATCGACCGGGCCGAGATCCTGGCCCTGGTCATGGAGGACCTGGACGTCGTCGTGCCGCTCGACGACTTCGAACGCTCCCTCACGCTGCGTCAGGTCGCCGAGCTGCTGCGGAAGCACCGGTGACACCGCCCGCGGTGGGAACCCTGGTGACCGGCTTCGGCGTCGTGTGCGCGGCGGGCGGGGACCCGGCCGCGTTCGGCGCGTCCCTGCGCGCCGGCCGCACGGGTGTCACCCGCGTCGGCGGCGGCCGGCCGGAGGGGGCGGGCTGGCCGGACCGGGCCGCGGTGATCCACGGCTTCGTGCTGTCCGACGCCCTGGCGGCCTGCGAGGGCCTGCCCGCCCCCCTGCTCGACACCGCGCGGCGGACCGCGGGGCGTTCGCCGTACGGCGTCCAGGTCGCCACCGTCGCGGCGCTGCAGGGGTGGACGTCGGCGGGTCTGGCCCGGGAACCCGCGCCGCCCGGGCGCACAGGCGTCGTCGTGGCCGGCTCGAATCTGACCGGCGGCTACGCCTGGCGGCAACAGGCCAGGTATGCCCGTGATCCGGCCTATCTGCCGCCCACGTTCGCGCTGCACTACCAGGACACCGACCATGTGGGGACGCTCAGCCAGCTGCTGGACATCCGGGGCGAGGGGTTCACCGTCGGCGGTGCGTCGGCCAGCGGCAACGTCGGGATCATCCAGGGCGCCCGGCTGATCGAGTGCGGGGCGCTGGACGTGTGCCTCGTCGTCGGGGCGCTGACCGAGCTGTCGCCGATGGAACTGCGCAGCTACTGCAATCTGCGGGCCGCCGCGACCGGTGACGGCGGCGCCGCGGCCTTCGGGGCACCGTTCGACAGCGGCCACCGCGGTTTCGTCCCCGGCGAGGGCTGCGCCGTGCTGGTCCTGGAATCCGAGCCGTCCGCGGCGCGGCGCGGCGTGCACCCGCTCGCCGAACTGTGCGGCTACGCCCAGCGGCTCGATGCCAACCGGCTGGCCGACCCCTCAGCGGACGGCGAGGCGGCCGTCATGACCGCCGCGCTCGACCGGGCCGGCCTGCCGCCCGCCGCCATCGACTACGTCAGCGCCCACGGAACCGGCGCGCCGCTCGGCGACGCCGCCGAACTGGAGGCGCTGCGCCGGGTCTTCGGCGTTCCCGGGCCGTGGCTCAACGCCACCAAGGCGCTGACCGGCCACTGTCTGTCGGCCGCGGGCGTGGTGGAGGCCGTAGCGACGCTGATCCAGCTGCGGGACTCCTTCGTGCATCCGACCGTGGGGCTGACCCGCCCGGTCGACGCCGCGCACCGGTTCGTGGGTCCCACCGCCAAGGGCGTGCCGTTGCGGCACGCCCTGTCCAACAGCTTCGGGTTCGGCGGGATCAGTACCAGCGTCGTGTTCCGCGCAACTCCCGCTTGAGGACCTTGCCGATCGGCCCGTGCGGCAGCGCGTCGACGGCGACGACCCGGTCGGGCAGGTCCTCGGCCGTGAGCCGTTCGGCGAGGAAGTCCCGCAGCCCGTCGGCGGACCGGGACGGGAGCAGCTCCACGGCGGCCACCATCAGCGTGCCGCCGTCCGGGCCGGGCGCCGCGAACACCGCGGCCTCCACCACGTCGGGATGCCAGTACAGCTCCTGCTCCGCGCGCAGTGAGGAGACCGCGCGGCCGTCGCGGGTGACGATGTCGGCGGCCCGGTCGTGGAAGGTCAGGATCCCGTCCTCGTCGAGCGAGCCGAGATCGCCCATATGGGTCCAGCCGTCCCGGAACACGCGCGCGGTCGCCTCGGGATCGCGGTAGTACGAGCGCTGCGGCGCGGTGGAGTACAGACAGATCTCGCCGACCCGCCCGGGCCCCAGGACGCGCCCCTCCGCATCGATGATCTTCACCCGGGTCTCGCGTCGTGGCTCGCCGACCGTTGCCGATTCCGGCCGGCGGTAGTACTCCGGGTCGTTGTGCTCGTGCCACGGCTGCGTGATCAGCGATGTGAGCGCGGGGGCCGACTCGGTGGAGCCGTAGCCGATGATCATCTGGGTTCGGGGCAGCGCCTGCGACAGCCTGTTCACCATTCCGAGCGGCACGCTGGCGGAGCCGAACATCAGCATCCGCAGACAGGTCAGGTCGTAGGCGTCGAGTACGCCGTCGGCCAGCATCCGGATGGCGGCGGCGGGCGGTAGCACCGCCAGTTCCAGGCGCAGCCCGGCGATGGTGGCGGCGATGTGCCCGGACTGCGACCGGCTGAGCACATGGATGGCCGAGTCCGTGGTCAGCGCCAGGATCAGCGCGTTGTGGCCCGCGTTGGTGCCGAGCGGTACGGCGCACACGATGCTCCCGACGTCCTGGAAGAGATGCCCCCAGGCGAAGGTGGGGTAGGTCAGGCTCGCGTGGCTGACGGCGACGGGTTTGGCGCTGCCCGTGGTGCCGGAGGTGTAGAGGATGTCGGCGAGATCGTCACTGCGGACCGCCGGGGGGTGGGGCAACTCCCGCCCGGGCGCGGGGCGTTCGGCACCGGACGCGATCCACCAGGCGCCGTCCGGCGGTCGGGTGCCGGCGCCGCACAGCACCCCGCGGGCCTCGCAGTACGCCAGCCGGCGCCGTATCTCCGCGTCCGTCAGCCGGGTGGACAGGGCGACGGCCGTGCCGCCGGCCAGATAGACCGCGACATGCCCGATCGCGTACTCGATCCAGTCCGCCTCGTCGTAGAGCAGGCCGACCCGGTCACCGGGGCGCGTGCCGAGTGATTCCAGCCGCCGTGCGAGGGCGCCGGAAGTGAGTATCCACTCTCCGTATGTGAGGGAATTGCCGCCGTCCACAACCAGAGCGACATGTTCCGGTTTCTTCGCGGCGCGTTCGACGATGAGCTCGGGGACCGTCGGCGGGACTTGGGCGTTTTCGGTCATGAACCGAACGTAGGCGCCGGTACGCACGTGCGCCGCTCACAATTGAGTGGCGATGGCGCTCAACTTGCCATTGACAGGCCCTTCCCGGACCGACATTCTCGCCAACGCGCATCGGCGCGCGTTGATCGAGGAGGTAGGGGAATGGCAGTCCTGCAGAAGGACGGACCCGCGGGAATTTTACCTCGAAACAGAGTGATAGCGACCGTCGGCGTTTTGCTGGCGCTCGCGCTGACATCCATCGACCTGTCCGTCGTCGGGGCGGCCATGCCCAAGATCGCGGATGATCTGGGCGGGCTGCGGCTCTACTCCTGGGTGGGCGTCGGCTATTCGGTCGCGGCGGCGGTGGTGCTGCCGGTCGCCGGAAAGCTCGGTGATCTTTTCGGTCGCAAGCCGTTCCTGCTCACGGGCCTGATCGGGTTCCTGGCGGCGTCCTTTCTGTGCGGGGCGGCCCAGTCCATGACCCAACTGGTCGTCTACCGCTGCGTCCAGGGCCTGTTCGCGGGCATCCTCATGGCCAACATCTACACCGTGGTGGCCGACATCTACACGCCCGAGCGCCGGGCGCAGACACAGGGGATCTTCTTCAGCGTCTCCGGGCTGAGCATGGTGATCGGCCCGCCCATCGGCGGCGCGATCACCGACAACCTCGAATGGCGCTGGGTGTTCTACATCAATGTGCCGATCCTGCTGCTGGCGGTGATCGCGATCGTGGCCGGCGTTCCGTACGTCAGGTCCCGTTACAGCTGGCGGGACATCGACTTCCTCGGGGTCGCCCTGTTGGTCGCCGGCCTGGTGCCGATCCTCATCGGGCTGAGCCTGGCGGGCGACGGACACGCCTGGACCTCGGCCGAGGTGCTGATCCTGCTGCTCGGCGGCGTGGTGCTGCTGGTGGGCTTCTTCATGGCCGAGAGCCGCGCGGAGCACGCGATCGTGCCGCTGTCGCTGTTCCGCGGCAACCAGTTCACCACGCTGGCGATCATGTCGTTCTTCACCGCGTTCGCCATGATGGGTGCCATCTTCTACGTGCCGCTGCTGATGCAGGGGGTGCTCGGATCCAGTGCCACCTTCGCGGGCAGCCTGCTCAGCCCCATGATGTTCGCCCTGATGATCGTGCCGCCGTTCGCCAGCAAGGCGATCACGTCGGTACCCCGGTACCGGGTGCTGGGCGCGCTCGCGATGGCCCTCATCGCGAGCGGCCTGTTCGTGCTGTCCACCGTGGACACCGGCAGCGGCCGGGCCTCGACCGTGATCGCGATGATCATGCTGGGCATCGGCATCGGCATCTCCTTCCCGATGGCGACGATCGTGGTGCAGAGCGCGGTCGCGAAGGAGATGATCGGCGTCGGCACCAGCCAGATGCAGTTCTGGCGGATGATCGCCGGTCCGGTGTCCCTGGCCCTGCTGGGCTCGCTGCTGACGTCGCGACTGGGCCGCGAGGCCACCGGTGCCGGCTCGGCGCCGCCGGGCGAACTCGCCGACGCGTTGCACACCGTCTTCCTGACGGCGACGTTCATCGTGCTCATCGGATTCGTGGCGACGCTGTTCCTCAAGGAGGTTCCGGTGCGTGCCATGCCGAGCATGGGGCGGCGCAAGAAGAAGCCGGCGGCGCAGGCGGCGGGGGAGTCGGCGGAGTCGGCGGAGTCGGCGCCCGCGCCCGCCGTCCAGGAGGCGGAAGCCACGCGGCCGAAGGAGTCCGAGGAGCGCTGACGGGGTGCCGGATCACGGTGTACGGGCGGGCCTTCGGTCCGCCCGTAAGTGTTTCCGGCGGCCGTGCGCAGTCTTGAGCAGGAATTCGGTGCACGCGTCACTACGCTCGCCCTCCAGCGGCCGGGCCGAGGAGGAATTCAGATCATGGCGGAACGCGCAGAGGTGATCGTAGTAGGCGGAGGCCAGACGGGTTTGGTGGCCGGATACTTTCTGGCGAAGGCCGGCATACCCTTCCTGATTCTGGACGCGGGCGAACGGGTCGGCGACGCATGGCGCAAACGCTGGGATTCTCTGGAACTGTTCACCATCGCCCAGTACTGCGAACTGCCGGGCCTGCGCTTTCCCGGCCGGCGCCAGCACTTCCCGGACAAGGACGAGATGGCGGACTACGTCGAGGAGTACGCGCGCACAAACGCATTGCCCGTCCGGCTGGGCACCGAGGTCACGTCGCTCACCAGGCGCCCGGGCGGTGGCTATCTCCTCGAATCGAACCAGGGCTCCTTCGAGGCCGAGCACGTGATCGTCGCCACCGGGGCCCAAAGGCTCGGCAACACGCCGCCGCTCTCGAAGAAGGTCGGCGACGAGGTGTTCCAGGTGCACTCCGGCGAATATCTCAACCCCCGCCAGATTCCGGGCCGTCGGGTCCTGGTCGTGGGCGCCGCGAACTCGGGCGCCCAGATCGCCACGGAACTGGCGAAGACCCATCGGGTCGTCCTGTCCCAGGGTTCTCCGCTGCCCCACCTCGGCCGCCGCTTCCTGGGCATCGGCATCCACTGGTGGGGGGACAAACTCGGCATCATCAAGAAACCCCTCATCGGTGAGCGCGACCGGCTGCACAAGAAGACACTGCTGGTCGGCCCCAGCCTCACGACGCTCTCCAAACGGCACGGCTTCACGCTCGCCGGACGCACCGTCGCCGCCGAGGGCCGGACGATGCGGTTCGAGGACGGGGACACGACCGACGTGGACGCAGTGGTCTGGGCGACGGGTTTCCGCTACGACTTCAGCTGGATCGGTCCCTCGGTCATGGACAAGAACGGGGTGCCGGTCCAGGATCGCGGGGTCACCGGTGAGCCGGGCCTCTACTTCCTCGGCCTCCAGTGCCAGTACTCCTACGGTTCCGGGCTCATCTGGTGGGTCAAGGACGACGCCGCCTACGTGGTCGAGCATCTGCGCACCAGGCGCTCCCGGGCCGGCCGGCCGGTCGGGTAGATGAGCCGGCCGTCACGGGCGGCCGAGGGCCGGTGGCGGCCCGCCGGCCGCCGCGCCGTCCGGCCCCGGGTACGCCGGGCGATGAGCCGGCTGCGCACCGATCTCGTGGCCGGACTCCTCGCCACCACGTGGCTCTTCGGGCACTACCGCGCCGAGACGGCGCTCCTGCTGTGGCCGGGCCCGTACCCGCAGGGCCCGTACCCGCCGGGCCCGTATGCGGCGGACCCTCCGCCAGGGCATCCCGAGCGCGTCGTCCCGGGACTGCCCCCCTCGCGCGCAGAGCGGGAACTGTGGGCCCAGTTCCCCGACTGAGGACCGCGGGCCTGCCCGCGGCACGGCCGAGCGCCCGGGCCGCAAGGCCCGGGCGCTCGGCGCCGACCGCCCCGGCGGCTCCCGCCGGGTCACGCCCCGAAGTCGTACTCCAGGGTCACATCGCACTGCCCGTCAGGACGCGCGGTGTAGCCGCCCTTGCCGGTGAGACCGGTCAGATCCCCGGTTCCCGACCCCGGTACCACGAACCAGTCGGCCCTGGCCACACCGCCCTCCCAGGTCCCCTCCTGCTGGAGCACGAAGCTGCCCTTCCGGCCGCCGACGGAGCCGGTCACGGTCTGCAGACCGACGAAGCTCGCACTGCTGTCGGTGGGGTAGACCATGAGCGTCTCCGCCGCGCCCTGTCCTTCGATGCCCCCGCTGAAGACGTTGGTGAAATGGGCTTTGGTGAGTTTCGGGGCGCCGGCATCCTCCGAGTAGGGCTTCTCGTCCCAGCCCGTGATCTGGTAGCTGCCGGTGGCTTTGGTGGTCATGTGAGCCTCCATCGAACGGTGGTGGCGTCGGAGCTGGGTCACCCGTGGCGCGCGGGGGGTGCCGGTGTGATCCCACCCTCCATACCCGTGTGGCTCACGCTACAGCGCACGCGCAGGGACGGTCCGTGGAAACGGCCAACGGCGCCCGGACGCCGGGCACCCCGGCCATGGAAAGCGCCCCTCACTCCCCGTAGGCCGGTCACCCCTGCCTCGTGAATGGCGACTGTCGGGCGGCCTCGGCTTTGGATTATGAGGTAATTCCTTCTCGCGACCTCTGAAAATGAGCCTCCCTGGTCGACGGATGGGTCCCCGCACATACGGGTACCCGGCGTGCACGAACGAGGGAACACGACTGTGAACGTAGGCATGGCGACGGGTGCGGTGCAGGCGCCCGTGATCGGAGTGCTGGGCTCGTACGGCGGCTTCAACCTCGGCGACGAGTCCATCCTGGCCTGTGTGCTCGGCCGCCTGCGCACCGCACGCCCGGACGCACGGCTGGTCGTCTTCAGCAGGAACCCCGCGCACACCACCGCACATCACCGCTGCGCGGACCATGTGACGGGGTGGGAGGGCATCAGCCAGCAGCAGATCCGGGAGTCGGTGTCCGGTCTCGACCTGCTCGTCCTCGGCGGCGGCGGGATCCTCTACGACAGCGAGGCCCGCCGCTATCTGCGGCCGGTGGGCGTGGCACAGGACGCGGGCGTGCGCACCTTCGCCTACGCCGTCGGCGCCGGACCGCTCCGGGAGCCCGACGACCTCAGCACGGTACGTGCCGTCCTGGCGGCGATGGACGACGTGGTGGTACGCGACGACGAGTCCCGCCTGGTCCTGGAGGGGGCCGGTGTCGAGCGGGACATCACGGTCACCGCGGACCCGGCCATGATGCTCGCGCCGGAGGAGTTCACCCGGCGGATGCTGCGGGACGAGGGCATCCCGTGCGGCCCGCGTCTGGTGGCGATGTCCGTACGGGAGCCCGGCCGGGCGGCCGAGCATCTGGATGTGTCCGACTACCACGCGCTGCTCGCCGATGTGGGGGACTTCCTGGTGCGACGCCTCGATGCGCATGTGGTGTTCATGCCGATGGAGCGGCAGGACGTGCGCCACGCGCACGCGGTCCTGTCCCATATGACGGCCCCGGACCGCTGCCGGATCCTGCACGGTGAGTACCGGCCCGCGCAGTTGCTGGGGTTCATGCGGCACGTGGACCTGGCCGTGGGGATGCGGCTGCATTTTCTGATCTTCGCCGCCCTGGCCGGCGTGCCGTTCCTGCCGCTTCCCTACGCGGGGAAGGTCTTCGACTTCGCCCGCAGACTGGGGGCCCCGGCGCTGGTCGGGGTGGCGAGAGAACAGGCCGGGCTGCTGATCGCAGAGGTGGACCGGCTGTGGGACGAGTATCCGGGGCGGCGTGAAGCGCTCGCCGCGCGCGTCGCGGAACTGCGTGACCTGTCCCGCACGACGTGGGGCCGCTGCGACGCGCTGCTGGCGGACCTGGAAGCTGCGCGGGCCGGGCCTCGCCACCGTGCGGCCGTGCCGCACCTCAGCGCCGAAGTGCTCGCCCCTGCGGACGGGGAAGCCGATGCCGATCCTGACCCCACCTGACCCACCGCACACCGTCACTCTGCCGCCCCGCACGGCCGCGTACGGCGGCGCGGTCGACGTGCTCGTGGTGGGCGGCGGGCCGGCCGGGCTCGGCGCGGCGCTCGCCGCCGCGGACGCCGGGGCCGATGTGATCCTCGTCGAACGCTACGGATTCCTCGGCGGCAACGCGACCGTCGCCCTCGTCATGCCGCTGATGTCCTTCCACAACGAGATGCGGCAGGCCGTGGGGGGCGACACCACCCGCCTGCTCCCGCCCGACCACGGCCGGGGCGACCCGGTGGTCGGTGGGGCCGTGTCACGGCTGCTGGGCCGGCTCACCCGGCGCGGCGGCGCCGTCCCTCCCACCGTGGAGACCGGCTACACCGTGCCCTTCGACCCCGAGGTCTTCAAACTCGTCACCCTCGACCTGCTGGACGAGGCCGGGGTGCGGCTGCTGCTGCACGCCTTCGCGTCCGCGGCGCTCCCGCTGGAGGACGGCTGGCGGGTGGTCTTCGAGACCAAGTCGGGTCCGGTCGTCATCGACGCGCGGGTGGTCGTGGACTGCACCGGGGACGGCGACCTGGCGGCAGCGGCGGGAGCCCCGTACGAGATCGGACGGCCCGAGGACGGGCTGGTGCAGCCGATGACCCTGATGTTCCGCGTGGTGGACTTCCTGCAGCCGGAGTTCGCCGCCTACGTGCGTGCACACCCCGACCAGTGGCGCGGCGTGCACGGTCTGTGGGACCTCGTCCAGGAGGCCGCGGAGGCGGGTGAACTGGATCTGCCCCGGGAGGACATCCTCTTCTTCGCCACCCCGCACCCCCGCGAGGTCAGCGTCAACAGCACCCGCATCACCCGCGCGCTGGGCACCAGCGTGTGGGACCTGACCCGGGCCGAGTGGATGACACGCCGTCAGATGGCTCAGATCGACCGTTTCCTGCGCACCCGCGTCCCCGGCTTCGAAGGCTCCTACGCCGTGCAGAGCGGGACACAGGTCGGGGTCCGCGAGACCCGCCGCATCCTGGGTGACTACCAGCTCACCGGCCACGACATCCTGGCCGCGCGGCACTTCCCGGACGCGATCGCGCACGGCGCCTACCCCGTCGACATCCACAACCCCCGCGGCACCGGCACCACGCTGCGGCGCGTGCCGCGGGGCAGCATGTACGACATCCCGCTGCGCTGTCTGCTCCCCACGGGCGCCGAGCGGATGCTCGTCGCGGGCCGGTGCATCTCGGGAACGCACGTGGCCCACTCCTCGTACCGCGTGATGCCCATCGCCATGGCGACCGGACAGGCGGCGGGCGTGTGCGCGGCCCTCGCGATCCACCTCGACAGCGCCCCACGGGCCGTGCCCGCCGCCCGGGTCCAACGCGAACTCGTCCGCCAGGGCGCCTATGTGCGCGAGGAGATCCGCGCCGAACTCGGTCCGCCGCCCCGGTGAGCCCGTCCACGGCCGATCAGGCCGGAACTCGCCGCTCCCGCACGCCTCTCCACGGATAGGGTCGCGCCGGGCGTCAGACGAGCAGGCACCTGCCCGGTCCATCCCGCGGCGGATGCCGATCGCCTCTTGTTCCACGAACGTTCAATCCGCCGTGACCGCCCGCGTCGTGTGCCGTCCCTAAGTTCCCTGGAGGCGTCGAAAGAAGGGACTCATGGACACACTCCCCGCAGTGCGGGCCCGCGGGATCACCAAGTGCTTCGGCAACGTTGTCGCGCTCGACGGCATCGATCTGGATGTGGCGCGGGGGCGGATCCACGGCTTGGCCGGACCGAACGGCGCCGGCAAGACGACCCTGCTCGGGCTGCTGCTGGGCCTGGCCGTCGCCGACAGCGGCCGACTTGAGATCCTGGGCACGCCGGCCGGGCGCGCGCCGGCCGCTCCCGACGGCGTCGCCGGCTTCGTGGACGGGCCCGGACTCTACCCCTCGCTCACCGCCAGGCAGAACCTCGCCGCGCTGGCCGCCCTCCGCGGCAGCGACGCGCGGACCGCGGGAATCGACGACGTGCTCGACCAGGTCGGGCTCACCGATGTCGCCGACGACCGCACCCGCGGGTTCTCCCTCGGCATGCGCCAGCGGCTCGGGCTCGCCGCCGCCCTGCTCGCCAGGCCCCGGCTGCTCGTGCTCGACGAACCCGCCAACGGGCTCGACCCGGCCGGCAAGAGACACGTCCACGGTGTCCTCACCCGGCTCGCGGCGGACGGAACCGGCGTCGTGCTCTCCAGCCACCGCATGGACGACCTTGAGGCGCTGTGCTCCGAGGTCACCATCATCGCCACCGGGCGGATCGTCTTCTCCGGCCCGCTGGGCAAACTGGCCGCCGAGAACCGGGAACTCGACTACCGGCTGCTGACCTCCGACCCGCGGGCCGCCCGCGGGGTGGCCGCCGGCACGGCCGGGATCCGCGTCGTCGACGACGCCCCCGCACGGCATGACGCCGAAGGGCTCGTCGTGCGCGCGCTGATCCCCGCGCTCGACGACCTGGTGGTGCGGCTCGTGCACGCGGGCATAGCGCTGCGCGAACTCACCCCCGTGGTGTCGCCGCTCGAAGCCGCGTTCCTCGCCCTCACCGAGCCGCAGGAGGCCGGCAGATGACCGCGACCACCGTCGACGACCGCGCTCCCGCCGCGCCCCGCGTCCCAGTGGCCCGCGGCTACCGCTTCGAGCTGGTCAAGCTTGTCGCGCAGTGGCGGATCCGCCTGCTGGTCCTCGCCTGCTGGATCGCGCCGGCGCTCTTCGTCGCCGCGGTCAGCCGGCAGAGCACACTCCCCACCGACACCCTCTTCGGCCGCTGGATGCACGCCACGGGATGGGCCGGGCCCCTGGTGGTGCTCGGTTTCGCAGGCACCTGGGCGCTTCCGCTGCTGACCTCGGTGGTCGCCGGCGACGTCTTCGCCTCCGAGGACCGGCTCGGCACCTGGCGCCATCTGCTGGTCGCGGTCCGCTCGCCCCGGCGGATCTTCGCGGCGAAGGCACTGGCCAGCCTGACCGTCATCCTGCTGCTCGTGGCCGGGCTGGCCTGTTCCAGCACGGCCGGCGGGCTCCTGGCGGTCGGCAACCGTCCACTGGCCGGCCTCGACGGCCACCTGCTGACGCCGTCGGACGCCGCGGGGAAGGTCCTCCTCGCCTGGGCGTGCGCGCTCGCCCCGACCCTGGCCCTCGCCGCGATCGGACTGCTCGGGTCGGTCGCGCTGGGACGGTCCCCGATGGGACTGCTGCTGCCCGCGGTCGTCGCGCTCGCCATGCAGCTCGCCCAGATGCTGCCGCTGCCCGTCGCCGTACGACTCGCCCTGCCCGGCTACGCCTTCATCGCCTGGAACGGCCTGTTCACCCGCCCGGCACAGCTGGGCCCGCTGCTGATCGGCGTCGTGGTCGCCCTGGTCTGGGCGGTGACCGCGACCGCCCTGGCCTATCTGCTCTTCGTACGGCGCGACTTCACCAACCCGGCCTACGACGGCTCCGGGCGCCGCGCGATCACCGCCGGACTCCTGCCGCCGGCCGCACTGCTCGCCCTCACGGTCACGGTCGTCGCCGTGGCGACCCCGTCCACGGGCTCCGGAATCGAGCAGGACAAGGTGCAGCGGTCGGTCGCCACGGCCTTCGCCCACCTCTACCGTCTGCAGACCCGGCAGCTCAACCGCTCCGATGTCACCGAGGCGCAGCTGCGGGCCACGGCGGCGTGCAACAAGGGCGCCGGCCAGCTCGACGCCGAGGGGCCGGGCAACGACTGGCGCTGCGTCGTCTCCTGGCACCTCCCCGGCACAACGGCCCCCGGGACGGCCGTCTACCAGCTCGACATTACCGCCGACGGGCGGTTCGTGGCCGACGGCGACGGACCGAAGGAAGTGAACGGCTACTTCCTGGTGCGGACCCCGAACGGGGACACGCCGAACCCGCTCTGGCAGTTCGACGGGAACGTCGACCTGCTCTCCACCACCGCGAAGGGATAACTCCATGCAGGTAACACGCCGCCGCAGGCGTGTCGAGAAGGAGCATTCCGGCTTTCTCGCCAGACGCGTCCGCCGCCGGATACCCCTGCTGACGGCAGGCACGACCGCGCTCGCCCTGGTCGCAGTCGGCACCGCTTTCGCCCAGACGCACCAGTTCGGCACCGACCAGGTCGGCCAGATCACCGACCGGGGCCAGGTCATCTCCAGCGACCAGTACATCGCCCCGTACGGCGACCGCCTCGTCGTCGACAACGGCAAGATCATGTCGTCCTCGGTCAGCCCGGACGGCACCCACCTCGCGGCCTCGGTCACCGACGGCGGGATGGCGCTGTCCGTCGTCGACCTGAAGAACTGGACGGTGCAGCAGCTCGTCGGCACCTCCGCGTCCGCGGACCTGCGCATCCGCAGCAACGCCGTGGGCCAGGAGGGACCCACCTACTCGCCCGACGGCTCGCAGCTGTGGCTGGGCCAGGCCGACGGCTACACCAGGTTCACCGTGAACCCGGACGGCAGCGTCTCCGACCCGACGTCCGTCACGATCCCGGCGGACGGGCCCAGGCACGCGCTGGTGGGCGAGGCGGTGTTCTCGCCGGACGGCTCCACCGTGTACTCCGCCGTCAACGGCCAGAACCGCGTGGTCGCCATCGACGCCGCGACCGGGACCGTCGAGCGGAGCTGGGCCGTGGGCAACGCCCCGCGCGACATGGTCGAGGCCGGCGGCAAGCTCTACGTGAGCAACGAGGGCGGGCGTCCGGCGAAGCCCGGCGACACCACGATCAACTCCTACCACACCCAGGTGCCGGCCGACCCGAAGACCGCCGCCACCACCACCGGCACGGTCAGCGTCATCGACCCGGGGAAGCCGGACGCCGCCGTCGAGAGCATCGACGTCGGTCTGCACCCGACGGCCCTGTACGCGAAGAAGGGGGCGCTGTTCGTCACCAACACCGCCACCAACGACGTGTCGGTCATCGACACCCGCAGCGACAAGGTCGTGCAGACGATCGCCACCCAGCCGTGGCCGGAGGCGTCGGTGGGCTACGAGCCCGACGCGGTGACGCTCACCGACGACGGCCATCTGCTGGTCACGCTCGGGCGAGCCAACGCGGTCGCCGTCTACCGGTACACGACCCCGCAGGAACCCGTCGGCTACGTCGGACTGCTCCCCACGGACTACTTCCCCGCGGAGATCGCCACCGTCGGCGACGAGGTCGTGGTCTCCAACACCCGCGGTGTCGACGCACGCCGCCCCACCGACCGCGCCGGGCACGGCACCCACGACACGACCTCCAGCGTGCAGCGGTTCACGCTGCCGGACGACAGGGTCATCAGGTCCGAGACGGCCAAGGTCTTCCGGCAGAACGGCTGGAACGGCGGCGCCGTCACCCTGACCCGGGGCAGGACCCACGCCAGGCCGGTGCCGGTCCCCGCGCGGCTCGGCGACCCCTCGACGATCAAGCACGTGTTCCTGATCGTCAAGGAGAACCGGACCTACGACCAGGTCCTCGGTGACGTTCCCGAGGGCGACGGCGACGCGTCGCTGGCGGAGTTCGGCGAGAACGTGACGCCGAACCAGCACGCCCTTGCACGGCAGTTCGGGCTGTACGACAACACGTACGACATCGGCACGAACTCCGCCGAGGGGCACAACTGGCTGATGCAGGCCGACAATCCCGAGTACACCGAGTCCTCGGCCGGCGAGTACGCGCGCAGCTACGACACCGAGGACGACGCCCTCGGCCACCAGCGGACCGGCTTCCTGTGGACGGGCGCGCAGGCGGCGGGGAAGTCCGTGCGGAACTTCGGCGAGTTCCAGCAGTTCCTGACCAAGCCGTCGGGCGCGAGCTGGCAGAACCTGTACTGCGACGCCAAGAACATGGAGGCGACCGGGCAGGACACCGCCTACCCCCTGGACTCGTCGTCGCCGATCCCGTCCCTCAACGACGTGTCGGTGCACGGCTTCCCGAAGTTCGACACCAGCATCCCGGACGTCTACCGGTACCAGATCTGGAAGCGTGACTTCGAGAGGAACGGCCCGGCGAACCTGAACATGTTCTGGCTCTCCAGCGACCACACCGGCGGTCCGGCCAACGCCGCCGCCCAGGTCGCCGACAACGACCTCGCGACCGGCAGGATCGTCGACGAGATCTCGCACAGCAGGTACTGGAAGGACTCGGCGGTCTTCGTCGTCGAGGACGACTCCCAGGCCGGCCTCGACCACGTCGACGGCCACCGCGCCCCGGTCCAGATCATCAGCCCCTGGGCCCGGCACGGCGCCGTGGACAGCCACTACTACTCCCAGATCACGATGATCCGGACCATCGAGCAGATCCTCGGGATCCACCCGATGAACCAGAAGGACAGCGCGGCCAGCCCGATGCGGGCGGCGTTCACCGGGCACCCGGACCTCACGCCCTTCAAGGCGCTGCCCAACCGGACCTCGCTGACCGCGGGCCTGTCGACCCCGCCCGCCTGCGGCGTGGACACCCCCGCACCGCAGGACCCGGCCGCGGCCGCCGCGCCGTCGGCGAAGGTGCCGGCGGACAAGCAGGCGATCGCGGCGCAGTGGGAGAAGTGGAAGTCGCATCAGCGGCTGACCGGGCCGAGCGCCGTGCCCGACTTCGCCAACCCCGCGCAGATGAACCACTTCACGTGGTACCAGACGCACGACTGGAAGAAGCCCTACCCCGGCGAGAACAGGATCTTCGCGCCCCAGGACGTACCGGGCGCCTACATCCCGTCGTCGGAGTCCGACGGCTGACGCAGACGGACCGCGTCAAGGGGCCCCCGGCCGGCGGTTCACCGCGGGCCGGGGACCCCTCCCGCCTGAAGGCCAGGCGGTCAGCCCACCCGCCGCAAGCCGATCGTTCAGATCGCTCACCAACCCCCTGCCCAGACCGTCGGCCTTGGCGAGCAGCACCTCGAAGGCGCCGAGGCGGCGGAACGTCTCTGCGTACGCCGCCTGCTTCTCCAGGGGAAGCTGGAGCACCTGGAGCAGTTGTCGGGGCCCGGCTCGCGCGCTCCCGGTCGTGCGAAACGCGTGGCGTCCACCAGGAGGGCGTCCTGGCCCGGCGGAGTGGCGGCAGGGCCGTCCGCCGCTGCCCGGTCTTCGACGCGTCCCTCACGCGACCCACGGGACCGGCCAGGGCATCCGTTACACCATCGGTCTGCTTGCCCGGACTGAGATCATCGACCGCCTGCGCCAACGGGCCTGCTCGGCTCTACTCCGCCGCGAGCGCCACGAACGCCGCCCACTCGTCCCGGCCGACCCGCAGCACGGGACCGCCGTCCACGGCCTTGGAGTCCCTTACGTACACGGCGTCCACACCGGCGGCCACCTCCACGCAGTCGCCGCCCCCCGACCCGCTGTAGCTGCTCTTGAACCAGCGCAGCCCGTCCACGTTCCCGGATACCTGCTCCACGCTCATGTCTCTCCCACCAGCCGTTCGATGAGCCGCGCAGACTCGACAGCGTTCAGAGCCTGCGATCGCAGCTTGCCATACCGCAACCCGAAGGCGCTGACCTCCGCCGGGTCTTGCACGACGCACCCGACTTCCTGAGATTCGATGTACCCGAGGTGTTGGTGCTCCTTCGTCTCCAGCACCACGAACGGCCCGTTCAGACCGGAGTGGAACCCGGGCCTGGCAGGCATGACCTGCACCTCGACGTTCCGAAACGTACCGACCTCCAGCAGGTGTTGCCACTGCCCGCGCATGACCTCCGTGTCGCCGACCGGATTCCGTAGCGCCTCCTCACTGATGATGAACGACAACTCGGCAAGCGGCACCCGAGCCAACAGCTTCTGCCGACTCAACCGCCCCTCCGTGTGCTGGTCGACGATCTCCTCGCTCAGCGGCGGGCAGTGCCCGGCGAACACGGCCCGTGCGTACGCCTCCGTCTGCAACAGCCCCGGCACCAGCAGCGGATCGTACGAGAAGCGGCTCACCACCTCCGCCTCGATGACCGCGAAGTTCCGGAAGAACCGCGGCAACTTAGCCCGGTCCACCTCATCCTGGAGCACCTGCAGCACGCCGCCCGCCTCCAGCACCCGGTCCGCCGCCACCGTGAACGCTGCCTTCGCCGGGCGCCGTCCCTGCTCGACCGAGGCCACCTGCTCCAGCGAGTAGCCGATCGCCTCCCCGAGCTGCTGCTGGTTCAACCCGGCCCGTTTCCGCAGGTACTGCAGCAGCACCCCGTACGCCGACCACACACCCGGCAGGTCGGGTCCCTCGTCCTTCGCCCTCGCCGTGCGACTGTTCCGCCTGTCCCGTACCGTCTTCACGCTCCCACGCCCTTCCGTGCCGAAGCGGACGCCCCGCCACACCACCCACCGCGGCGCCCGTCACCCCGGACGCCACCGGGGCTATGACCAACGCGGCCCGCAGGACCCAGGGCACGGCTCAGGGACCCGTACAACGGCCGTACACAAACCCGTATGACACCGGGCCCACCATCGGTAGGGTGGGGATCTTCGGGCGGCGTCGGCCCCCGGAGTCCCCGAGGTGACCGTTCCGATGTCACGTCACGCGATGAATGCCCATGCCGATGCCGCCGTGCAGGAGGCGTGGAGCCTGCCCTCCGCCGATGTCTCGCGGGGACACGAAGCCCTGTGGTGGACGGTCGGACCGGCCGGGGAACTCGCGGTCATGCTGGTCCACCGGCGGTACCTGGAGCGCAGCCCCTATGTCAAAGGGTGGGTCGGGTGGGGGCCGAAGGGCCCGTTCACCGGCGAGCTGGTCACCGTCACGGGACAGGGGGAGCGGCGCACCCTCGTCGAGGACGTCCGGATACGGCCCAGCCACCTGGCTCTGCTCCCGGACTCGCGGTTCCTGCTGGTGAGCGGCCGTGTACGGCGGGGCGGGACCGAAGGCGCCTGGGAGCCCAACGCCGTGGTGTACTCCGCCTCGGGAACGCCCGAGGGCGAGTTCTGCATCGGTGACGACATACCCGCCCTGGTGACCGACCGCCGCGGAGGCATCTGGACGGCCTACGGGGACGAGGGTATCTACGGCGGCCACCCCGAGTCCGCGGCCGGGCTCGCGGGCTGGAACACCGAGGGCCGCGCGACATGGCACCCTCGCGGCCGGTTGCCCGACCACCCGCTGGAGGGCTGCACGGCCGCGACCGAGGGAGACAGGGTGTGGCTGGTCTGGTACTCCGGCAGCCGGTCCGGCACCCACCTGACCCGAATCACCCCGTCCACCGGCGAAGTGACCAGCCACCGCAGCCCCGTGCGCGACCCTGACGGGTTCGCGGTCCGCGGCGACCGGGCGGTGCTGACCCGCCGCAAGCACAACGAGCGGACCGTCGAACTCACCCGCGCCGAGTTCGACGGGACCGCCTGGACCGTGGCCGACCGCCGCACACTCGACGTACCCGGCCGGGTCGTCAAGCACTGCGGCCAGGGCCGCGACGGCACCCTCTGGCTCCGCACCGGCGACACCTGGCTGCGCGTCGAGGCCTGAAGCCCCTGGCGTCTTGGCGACCTCCGCCGGTGAACGCTCCGGAACCACCTGGCCGCGAGTGCCACATGACGGATCTGCGCCCACCATCCGGTGAAGGGAGCCTTCGGCAACAGCCCGGCACCGGCATCGGGTCGTACGAGAAGCGGCTGACGGCCTCGGCCTCCGGCGAGGCGAAGTCCTGCAAGAAGAGGGGGAGTTTCGCCCGGTCCACGTCGCCCTGGAGCACCCGCAGTGCCCCGCCCGCGTCCAGGACGTGTTCCGCGGCCTCCGTGAAGGCCGCCTTCGCCGGTCTGCGGCCCTGCTCGACGGAGGCGACCTGTTCCAACGAGTAACCGATGTCCCTGCCGCCGTCCGACGACTGGTGGGTTTGTGCCACGCGCGGTCCACCACACGCCTGGTCGCGGCACCCGGAGCCGGCACAGATCCTCCAATCGCTGCCGTGTGGTACGTGAGCACCCCCGTGCGTCGGCCCACGCACCGCCCGGCTTCGGGAACGCGGAAGGGCCCAGGGGCTCGAGTACGCCTGTCAAGAGGCAGCAGGGGGGATCGCGTTCACGGTCTACGAGGCGAGCTCGGCGGAGGTGACCTGGTGGTGGCGAGGGCGTCGGCAACGAAGGGTGCGGGCATCTCCAAGACGTGCCGACGGATGGCTGCGGCCCGGCCGGCGGTTGTCCCCACCCCTGAGACAGCCCGGTCCAGCCGTGCGGGTCCACGTCGAGCCGGACTGAGCGCTGGCAGCTTGGCGGGCGACGGCACCCGCGGCCTGCTGCCGGAGGTCTTCGGGACCGACGGACCCTCATGGGTGAGGCGGGATGCGGGCGGGCAACGAGCCCCATCGGATGCCTGTATCGGACCTCGAAGTGACGGTAGCCTGCACCGTCGAGATGTCTGAATCGCCGGGGGGACGGTCGCATGGACGGGTCCGAACTTGTTCAGGAGAAGGGCGGGGCACCGGACGGAGTGGAGCTGCCGCATGCCCGTGTGGTTGTCGGGCCGCCGCCTGCGGAGCCGGGTGACGTCGACTTCTGCGGCGACGCCCTGCTGCTGCTGACCGGGCCCTTCTATCCGGGGTCCGTGTCGCTCACGGATCATCCCAGCTTCGCGGTTCCGGCGGACGGCACGCTTGAGCCGGAGGGGCGCCTCACGGTGGTGCAACGGTCCTTGGACCAGTTCCTGCGTGGCTCGCTCACCTTCGGCAATCCCCCCGTCAACCTGCTCACGCACCTCGCCGGCTCCGACGCGTTACACGCGCGGCTGACGACGATCGTGCAGGAAGCGGCGCTGCTCCCGGTGGAAGTGAAGGTCACCGGCATTCTGTTCCCGGACGGCTACGGCTCGGTGGCCGTGCAGATGCGCATCGCCGACGGGTGGTCCGAGGTACGGCGGGAGCAGCTCATGGACAGCTTCGGGCCGAAGGGCCGCGACGATGTCACCGCGCGCATCAGGGACGAGCTGCTGCCGGCCCTCACCGCGATGTCCGACCGATGCCGACAGGGGCCGCCGTGTCCCACGGTCCTGCCCTACTTCAACCTCGCTTACGCGGGTAGCACCAGCCACCCGGCTCCAGGCCGGGCGATGCTCTCCGATTCCCTACGGCACCTGATCTACCCCCGCTCCGCCGAGCCGATCCCCTCCGAATCGACGTGGCCGGAAGAGTTCTTCTACCCCGGGTACGCCTTCTTCCTGCTGGCCGCCCGGAACCCTCACGACACGCTCGGCCAGCTTGAGCACCTGCTGGGTCAGCTGAACGTGCACTACGCCCGGCTGGAACACTCCGCCAACGCCGCGGAACGGATCATCCGCGAATCGGCCCTGGACGAAGACCCCGAACTGCTCATCAGGCTGGAACAACGGCTGCGTGCCGACTACCAGGCGTTGGTGCGGCCCACGTTCAGCTACGACTTCCACGTCCTCAAGATGCGTGACAGCGTGCTGAAGGCGTGGGAGACCGAAAAGGTGCGCGAGCGTACCGACACCCTGCTCGAAATGGCGCGGCGCGCGGTGGAACGAAAGCTGGAGCACGAGCAGCTGCGCCGGGTGACGCGAGTCAACCTGGCTGTGACGATCGTGGCTATCCTGAGTTTCGTCCAGTGCGTGGACGCGGGGGCCAGCCTGTGGTCGAGGTTCTTCGGGTAAAGGGGAGAGCATGCCGGTGGACGTGCTGATCTGTGTCGCGGACGGGCTGATCTACGACGGTCTCGACTACGCCGACCGGATCGAGCAACGACTGACCCGGGCCGGCCTGAGCTGTGGCCGCCTGAACCTGCCGGCCGAGGCGGCCGATGCGGCCGGGCGCTTGCCCCGACCGACCCTGGCGTATGTGTTCACCGGAGGCCAGACCTCGGTGCACTCGGACGCCGAGTGGATGCGCGCGACCATCAGGCTGGTGCGGGAGCTCATCGCGGACACGGACAAGCGCGACGGGGGCGCCGAGCCCGCAAGCCCGGGCCCCGCGGTGATCGGCGTGTGCCTCGGCTCGCAGTTGATCGCCGAGGCACTGCGTCCGGATTCGATCATCGGCACCTCGGGCATAGAGGTCGGCCTGACCCCGGTGAGCCGAGCCGGCGACAGCCACCGCGGCGGGGGCGGCGACCACGACGATCGTGTCGTGCCGTCGTTCCACTATCAGGCAATCAGTCCGCAGATCGAGGAGGTCGACGGGGTGCGCATCGAGTACCGCAACGAGCACACCTCGGTCCAGGCACTGAGCTTCGGCGAGCGGGTCTTCGGATGCCAGTTCCATCCCGAGTTGACGCCGGACGACGTACACCGCCTGATCGACTTCAACAAGGACGTCATCACTGACTGGAACGGGGACACGGCGGCCGCGCACCGGTCGGTCGAGCAGCACCAACTGGACGACGACCTCTTCGAGCGCCTGGTGATCGACCGGATCACGCGCTGAGGCCGACGGAGTACGCCCCCTCTCGGCGGCGCCGCCCCCGCGTCTCCGGCGGCTCTGCCGTCACCGAGAGGCACTGCGGGCCGTGGGGACCACGCTAGTTGTCCAGGCGGACCGGCATCAGGATCGAGAAGGCCGGTTCGTCGTCGGGCCGGCGGATCGCGAGGGGTGCCGTGGGGGCGCCGAACTCCAGGATCAGCCGGTCCCGGGCCCCGGCCGCGAGCGCGTCCAGCAGGAACTCGCGGTTGACGCCGACGTTGCCCTGCTCGTCGTCAGCGTCCTCGCAGAGGGCCACCGTGCCGTCGTCCGCCACCCTGAGCACACTCACGTCGCAAGGCACACCGTCCTGTCCGCGCACCTCGCTCGCGCGGACCGGACCGGTCCGGAGCGCCTCCCTGAAGGCCGCCGTGTCGACGAGGGCCCGGCGCCCGGCCGGCAGGTGGACGAGGCGGCGGTAGTCGGGGAAGTCGTGGTCGAGGCACTGGCCGGCCGCCTGGCGGTCCCCGGCCGCCAGCGTCACGCGGTCACCGTCCACGGTGAGTTCGACGGGTTCCCCGCCGTTCAGCAGGGCCCGCATCGCGTCGGCGAGCGGGAGGGGCACGATGGCCTGGACTCGGGGGCCGCCGTGTCCGGCGGTGTCTGCCTGGGCGACAGCCATGCGGTAGCGGTCGGTGGCCGCGACGCGGAGTTCTTCGCCCTCGATGTCGAACAGGATTCCGCCGAGCATCGGCAGCTCCGGGTCGGTACCGGCCGCGAAACGGACCGCGTCCAGCGCGGCGGCCAGCTCCGGCGCGGGGACGGACAGCCGGACGGTGGCGGTGCGGAGCGACGTCATGGGGTTCTCCCTGTGGTCGAGTAGGGCTCGGAGCGTGGAGAACTCGCTGCGGGCGTCGGACAGCACCCGTTCGAGACGGCGCAGGTGGGCCTGGAGGAGCCCCCGCACCAGGTCCGTGTCCGGGGCGGACCAGCCGGCCAGTACCAGCCGGATGTCCGTCAGCGGCACACCGGCCCGGCGCAACCGGGCCAGCAACCGGGCCTCGTCGAGCTGCTCGGGGCCGTACCAGCGGTAGCCGCTGACCGGATCCACCCAGGCGGGGGCCAGCACACCGGCCCGGTCGTAGAACCGAAGCGCACTCACGCTCAGTCCGCTGTCCCGCGCCATCTCCCCGATACTGCGCATCTCGCTCTCCACACCTGGAACTCTGGGCCCTCGACAAGGTCGAGGGTCAAACCCGCCGGGCCCCGCCCCATCCCGAACGCGTCGCTCATGCGGGGCAGTCGGCCTGCGTGGTGGCCGTGCCCCAACGCATCATCAGGTAGTGGGACCGCCGACCTCCGCCACGGCGTAGCGCGAGTACGGCCACGCGCTGCCCGCGCTCTCCTGCTGGTTCACCAGGGCCCGGCATGCCTCACCGGCTGCCATGGCCGCCCATGACTCGACCTGATCCGAATTCTCCCTGGCCGGGGAGCGGGAGTTCGACCGGATCGTCCGCCGGGCCCTGCTGCCGATGTGCGCGGCTATGTCGCCGCCCTGCGGCGGGCCCGGGACACGGTCCGGGTCCGCACCGTGTGGAGCGGCCCCCCGACACCGGCCGTACCGGTGCGTGCCACCGTCCAGGTGCTCGTCGAGGTCATCGACGAGGCGCAGCACGAACTACTGGCCATGACGTACGCGGCGCGTCCGTATCCGGCGCCGACCCAGGTTCTGGCCAAGGTCGCGGACAGGGGCGTGGAGACGCGCATCGTGGTCGAGACCCTGGCGGGTGCGGGCGGACTTCTTTCGGGAAGGGAGCCCGCCGACGCGTTCGCGGCCGCACCCTCTGCCTCGGCAGCGCCAGCAGTTCCGCCGACGGGCGACGGGAGCATGTGCGAGCCAAGGTTCGCTCGACGTCTTCACGCACCCACGCCCTTCCGTCCCGAAGTGCGCTCCGCGCCCACGCCACCCGCCGCGGCGCTCGTCACCCCGCACGCCACCGGGACCATCTCCAACGCGGCCCGACGGAACCGGGACACGGCTCGGGGACCCGTACAACGGCCGTCCAGGACCCGTACGAGCAAGGTCGCAGTGGAGGCGCCGAGACCGGACGGGTCCTACTTCGGCGGGCGCGTCCAGGCGCGGACCGCCAGCTTGCCGGTGGTGCCGAGATCGAGGTCGGGTGTCACGGTCACCGGAGCGGCGCCCTGTTGGGCCCGCACCCTGACGTACGGGACGTCGACGGCGGTGCCGGACTCGGTGGTGTTGCGCCACATGAGGCCCGACAGGGCGCTCTCGCCCGGCTTCAGGACCAGTGGGCGGGCCGGCTCGTCGAATCCGGTACCGGTGCCGATGCCGCCACTTCCATGGACGATCCGGACGCCGTGGACGGGTGACAGATCCTCGTCCAGCAGTTCCAGGAGCGGGTAGTCGTCGAGCGGGTAGGCGCGCTTCCCGCAGTTCTCCAGGTGCAGACCCACCACGCGCAGCCCCATCGCGGCGTCGCCGTCATCGGCGGTGAGGCGCAGGCCGGAGGGCGGGCACTCACCGGACGCGGGCGGCGCCTCGGCGGCGGGCACCTTGGTCACCCGGGAGACCTTGACGCGAGTCACCCGGGACGCTCCGGGGGACGACATCCCCAGCCGGACCGTGCCGCGCGCGGTCGCGCCGGGGCGGACCCGACGCACGGTCTCGTGGCTGTTGTCCATGACCTCGCCGGTGTCCGTGATGAAGTCGAACAGGATCGTGTACGTCAGCGCCTCGGTGCCGTGGTTGGTGACTTCGTAGGCGGCCGATATCCCGGAGTCACCGGTGGGCAGGGGGTCGGCGTGGACGGGCAATCCGTCGGAGCCGGGGGTGGGCGTCGGGGAGGGGATGGTCACCGAAGTGATCCGGACGCCGTCCACGGGCGGGGCGGTGACGGGGGTTCCGGACGCGGGGGCGGCCGCGCCGGAGGCGCCCGCCTGTTCGGAACCGCAGGCCGTGAGCAGCAGGAGTGCGGTGAGGGCCGGAAGAAGGGGGGTGGCTTTGCGCATCGGACCATCCCATCAGCGCCGTGAGCGCCGAGCCGTGACGCAGGCCACAGGTCCGGTCACAGGCGCGTCACGGGCGGCGGGAGTTTCACGAGCGTTTGACCGGGTTGCAGGCGCACTGTCACGGCCGAGGGTGTGGTGCGGAGCGCGCGATGCGAAATCCCACGTCGTCGATCCGGAAGGTCGGGTGGCTTCGCCGCCGCACCGACGCCCGGCAGCTCCAGTGCTCGTCGGCCCATCCACCACCACGGAGCACCCGGTAGGTGCCGTACACCTCGGCGTCGTAGACGTCCCAGCACCAGTCCCACACATTGCCCAGCATGTCGTACAGGCCCCACGCGTTGGGTTGCCTGCCGCCGACAGAGTGGATCCGCCCGTCGGAGTTGCCCCGGTACCAGGCGACCTCGTCGAGCCGGCCGTACCGCGGGCCAGTAGTACCCGCACGGCAGGCGTGCTCCCATTCGGCCTCGGTCGGCAACCGGTAGCCGTCAGCGGAGGTGTCCCATTCGGCCGTCTCGGCGCCGACGCACGGGTGGTACGCGGGCGCCAGCCCCTCCTGTCGGGACAAGGCGTTGCAGAACTGGACCGCGTCCCACCACGAAACACCCTCGACCGGCAGCCGTTCGCCTTGGGCGCTGCTCGGCCGTCGGCCTGTGACTCGTGCGTACCAGGACTGGGTGACCGGGAACGCCGACATCTGAAACGGCGCGACCTCGACCGGCCAACTGTTCTGCGTCCGCCGGTCCGACAGCGTCACCCGCCCCGACGGGACCGCAACCATCTCGTTCCCTGCCCCCGCGCCCATGACAGGCCACCCTACCGGTGTCTTCCCACGGTTCTGCCGATCACTCCGGTCCCCGAAGAAGTGCATGTTCGACCTGGCATCTGCCCGGTTGCCAGGTCGTTCGCGTTCCCCCGGGTCACGGGGGCGGCGGCCGTGCGTCGGTGACGACCGTGTGGCGGTCCCGCCCGGGACGCCGAGAGCGAGGGCGTACGGCCCCTTTCCGAGATGCCGCCGCGAGTGTCGGGGCCACCGCTCCAGCGGTGGTGGAGGCCGGGTCGGTCCTGCGAACCGCCAGGTGCCGGCCCCCAGACCGGCGGGACCGGGGAGGGGGCAATGGATAGGGGGCGTTGCGGGCCGCTCGTGGAGGCCCGCAACGCCCCCTGGTATCTACCTGAGGGGTACTCAGGAGCTTTGTGGGGTTATGAGTTGACCTGGGCCGTCACCAGGTTCGAGAAGGTGGTCAGCCGGGTGTAGACACCCGGGTAGCCGGCCTGGGCGCAGCCGTTGCCCCACGATGTGATGCCCGCCAGGACACCCCCGATGAGCAGAGGACCGCCGCTGTCGCCCTGGCAGGTGTCCACGCCGCCGGAGGAGTAGCCGGCGCACACCATGTCGCTGGCGAGGAAGTCCGAGCCGTACGAGCTCGCGCAGCTGGAGTCGGACACGATCGGCACGGTGGCGGTGCGCAGCTGGTTGGAGGAGCTGCCGCCCTCGGAGGTGGTGCCCCAGCCGAGGACCCGGGCGGTGGTGCCGGCCGCGTACACGCCCGTCTGGGAGGACGAGACATAGGACGCCGTGGTGTACGGCATCGAGGTGGACAGGGTCAGCACCGCCACGTCGTCGCCGTTGGTGGCGTCCGTGTAGGCGGGGTTGATCCATATCTTGCTGACTCTGCTGACCGTGCCGTTCGTGCCGTTGAGGTAGGTGCGGCCGCCGACCACGCGGACGCTGCCGGTGGTCTCGCCGACCATGCAGTGCGCGGCGGTGACGACCTTCTTGGCCGCGACCAGGGTGCCGCCGCAGAACTGGTTACCGGAGGCGTCCGTGATCTGCATCATGAAGGGGTACGCCGTGGTCGTGGTGGTCGTGCCGCCGACGATCGGCTGGGGCGCGGCGACGGCGCCGGGGGCACCCAGCAGCACGGTCGTGGCGGCGGCGGCACTCGCCACGAGGGCGGCGGCGGCCTTCCTGGCGCGGTTGAGCCCGAACATGAGTCTCCTCAGGGTTGCCGGTGGGGGGTCGCGCGGGTGGGGGGTGGTGCATGGGGGTGGCGGGACCGGCCCCCATGTGTCCGGCGAGCGGCACGCCCTTACGCTAGAAGCAGGACGGGTACTCCCCCAATGAGGGAACCCCCTAGCGGAGTTGGGCAGGGAAAACCCTCGGTCTGCGCGCGTAAACCCGCCCCGCCGGTGCACCGGGAGCGGTGATCAGCCGGAGCGGTGCCCCGCGGCCAGCCGTACGATGTCCACCCGCGACCGGATCCCCAGCTTGCGGTAGACCCGGGTCAGCGTGGCCTCCACGGTCTTCACGCTGATGAACAGACGAGCCGCGATCTCCCGGTTGGTCGCGCCCTCCATGACCAGCGCGGCCACCTGACGCTCGGTCGCGGCGAGGGTGTCGAGGGCGGGCCCGGCCAGCGACGGCCGGGCCGGGCCCGTCACCATCGCCGTCTCCACCTGGCGCAGCCACGGCATCGCGCGGCAGCGGCGGAACAGCCGCGCCGCCTCGTCGTACGACGTCGGTCCCGGCCGCTGGGTGCGCAGGCCCGCCAGCGCGTAGGCCGCCCGCGCCTCCTCCAGGCCGTAGCCCAGCTTCGCCAGCCGGTCCTGAGACAGCGTCAGCTTCCTTTCGGCCGCCTCGGTCTCACCACGCGCGGCGCGCACGAGCGCCTCGGCACGGTCCAGCACCGCCAGCACGCTGTCGCGCCCGAGCCGCAGCGCCCGGGTGCGCGTGTCGTCGATGACGTCCTGCGCCTCGGCCGGCTCCCCGATGGCGACCAGCGCCTCGGCCAGGTCGCCGTGCCAGCGCCCCCGGGCCGGGTCGACGACCCCGAGACCCTCCTCCAACTCCCGTACCCGGCGCAGCGACCGCACCGTTCCCGGCGCGTCCCCGGCCACCAGTTCGGCGTGGCCCAGCGCGGCCAGCGCACGCGACAGGTACAGCACGTCGCCGTCCTCCTCGGCGCGCGCCACGGCCTCTCGCGCAAGGGCCAGCGCCCTGTCCACCTCGCCGCCCGCGGCCTCCGCGAGCGAGGTGAGCATGGCGCTCGCGGCCTCCCCGATCCCGGTGTCCCGGGCCAGCCGCAGGCTCTCCCGGGCCAGGTCCAGCGCGCGCCCGCAGTGCCCGGCGCGCAGCTCGGTCTCGGCGAGGCCCCGCAGGAAGTGCACCTCGGCCTCGACCATTCCACGCCGCCGTACCTCGCGCAGCAGTGCGCTGATCGTCTTGCGCGCCTCGGACAGCTGGTCGCTCATGATCAGCCAGCGGAACCGCACGGCCCCCGCGCCGTTGTGGCTGCACGCCACCCGGGGGTCCTGCGGCTCCTTCAGCGCGCGCTTGATGGTGGCGGGCGCGTTCGGATGCCCCATCAGCGTCTCCGTCTGCGCCTGGAAGGCCAGCGCCAGCAGTTCGTTGCGCCGGTCGCCGGCCCGGGCCGCCAGGTCGGCGGCGAGCGCGCCCTCCTCCCGGGCCCGGTCGAAGTCGCCCTCCACGAGCAGCGCCCGCCACGCGAGCTGGTAGTGCACCAGGGTGAGCAGCCCGGGGTCGTCACCCGCGTCGGCCAGTGCCTGCGGGAAGGCCGCGTCGACCTCGGCCATGGCGTGCCCGGCGGCATCGATGACGATCATCCAGGCCCGCACCCGGTCCGAGGGATCGGTCGCCTGGGCCAGCACCTCGTGGGCGATGTCCCGGGCGAAGTCGGTCTCCCCGGCGGTGAGCGCGTCCGCGGCGGCCTGCAGCCGCCGCTCCTGGGGACCCGGTGCCGCGTCCACCGGGGTGTGCCGGGCCGCGAGCAGCCCGAGTTCCGCCGCCACCGACGGCGCGCCCCGGTCCCGGGCGGCGGCGGCGGCTTCGCCGAGGCGGGCGGCCACCTGCGGATCCTTGCCGGTGGTGGCGAGCGCCAGGTGCCGGGCCCGCTCGATCGGATCGGAGGCCGCCGTCGACAGCGCGGCGTGCGCGGCCCGCCGCTCCTGTGCGCTCGCCTCCGCGTACAGCGCGGCCGATATGAGGGGGTGGGCGAACCGTACGACCGGTGCGTCCCGTTCCGTCACCAGCAGGCCGAGCGCGGCGGCCTGCGCGGTCTCCGCCTCCGCGTTCTCCCGGCCCGCCGCGCGCAGCAGGGCCGGTGTGGGACGTGCCCCCGCGCTGGCCACCAGCAGCGTGCGGCGTGCCTCGGCGGACAGCGCGCCCAGCCGGTTGAGGACCAGGGTGCGCAGCGAGGTCGGCACGGGCAGCGGTTCGCCGGGGCTCGGCGGGGTCGTGCTCTCGAACAGGGCACGGCCCAGCTCCAGCGCGAACAGCGGGTTGCCGCCGCTGGTGCGGTGGATGTCGCGGACGGTGGAGCGGGGCAGGTTGGTGTAGCCGCGGTGGTCGAGGAGCTGGGCGACCTGGGCGCGCGAGAGGGGGTTGATCCTGACCGCGAGCGTGTCCGGCGGGGCGGCGCGCAGATAGCGGTCGTGTTCCTGGCCCTGCGGCTCGGTGTGCGTGCGCACCGCGCACAGCATGCGCACCGGGGTGCCGCCGAGGCGGCGGGCGGCGAAGCCGAGGAGTTCGGCGCTGGCCGGATCCAGCCACTGGAGGTCGTCGGCGACGATCAGGACGGGGCCGCGGGCAGCGAGCGCGCGGAGCGTCGACAGCACCGCGAGGCGCAGGGCGAGTCCGTCCCGCTGCAGCGTGGACTCGCCGCGGCCGGTCAGCGCGGACTCCAGGGCGGTGCGCTGCGGGGCCGGCAGCTGGTAGGCGACCTCGTCCACGACGAGACCGAGGAGGTCGGCCAGGGCCAGGAAGGGAAGATGGGATTCGGACTCGGTCGCCGAACAGCGCAGCACGGTGCGCACGGCTTCACCGTATTCCGCGGCCAGGGCCCGCAGCACGGTCGACTTTCCAATTCCGGCCGGGCCGTGCACCAGGACACTGCCCCCGCCGGCGAGCTGCGCGCGTGCCCCCGCGAACAACTCCTCGCGGCCGATGACCACGTCGGGGCGGGGTCTGCCGGACTCCCTGAAGTCCCGTCGCACGGTCACCGCTCCCCTCCGTGGTCCGTGTGTGTCGCGTCCTGGCCAATATTAGGCAATCACTCATTGAATTTCGGACAGACAGCGTGGTGAGCGATATAACACGCGGTCGGCGCGGGGGAATTCACCGGGGTCGCGAATGCCGGAAGAGCCGGCCGCCGGGGAGAGTGCAAAAGGGACGGGTGGGGGTAATCCACCGGAAGCCGTGCGGCACGGCGCCACGAACACGCCCGGGCGCTACGGCAACGCCCCGGCCCGCCGGGCCGCAACCACCGCCTCCCACCTCGTGTGCGCGCCCAGTTTCCGCATGGCGGAGCGCAGATACCCCTTCACGGTCTCGGGGCGCAGCCCCAGACGGTCCGCGGTCGCCGCGTTGGTCGAGCCCACCGCCACGCACGACAGGACGTCCACCTCCCGCGGCGAGAGCTCCACGACCCGGGCGGAGGGGCCGGCGGAGGTGGCCCCGGCCAGCCGCCCGCACACCTGGAGGATCTCGGCCCGCAGCACCGGGTCCTCGACCCGCTGGGCCAGTGTGCGCAGCGTGCCGTGCGCCTCACGGACCTGCTCCCACGCCGCGCCCTGCGGGGCGGGCTCCCGCACGGCCGCCAGCAGGGCACGCGCCTCGTCCCGGGCCACCAGCGCCTGCTCCACGTCCCGCGCCGCCTCCACGGCCGCGGCCAGCGTGCGGTCGCCCAGCGGCTGGGCCGTCCGCAGGGCGCCGTACAGCACCCCGCGCACCCGGCGGCGGACCACGACCGGCACCGCGAGCACCGACCGCAGGCCCTCGGTCGCCACCGCCATGTCGTACTCGTGGCTGATCTGCCGTGAGGCCGAGTAGTCCGTCACCGCGCACGGCCGGGCCAGCGCCGCCACCTTCCCCCCGAGGCCGTTGCCGGAGACGACGGCGAGCGAGCTGAGCGCCGCCGTCACATTGCCGCTCAGTTCGCTGATGCGAATCTGCGGCCGCCCGGCCTCCACCAGTCCGCCGAAGGCGACCGGCAGCCCCGTCGCGCGCCGCAGCCGCACCAGCGCGCCACGCACCTCCACCGCTTCGGTTGCGTCAGCTGCCACGTCCTCGCCCCTTCATCGCGGCGTACCCCCGTTCGGGGGTGGTGAGACCTTCATCAGGGATTACACGATGTGACGGCTGTCCGGCAATGAGGAGGACACATGACGGCGAACACCGATGCCATCGACGCCACGGACGCGTTCAGGGCCGCGCGGGACTTCCTGCTGGCGCACCGGGAAGACTACGCGACGGCGTACGAGGGCTTCCGCTGGCCGCGTCCGGCGTACTTCAACTGGGCGCTCGACTGGTTCGACGTCATCGCCGAGGGCAACGGCCGCACCGCGCTGCACATCGTCGAGGAGGACGGCGCCACCACCCGGCTGTCCTTCGCCGAGATGTCCGAGCGCTCGAACCGGGTCGCCAACCGGCTGCGCGAATGGGGGGTGCGGGCCGAGGACCGCCTCCTGGTCATGCTCGGCAACCAGGCCGAGCTGTGGGAGACCGCGCTGGCCGCGATGAAGCTGCGCGCGGTGGTCATCCCGGCCACCCCGCTGCTCGGCCCCGCCGACCTGCGCGACCGCGTCGACCGGGGCCGGGTCCGGCATGTCGTCGTGCGCTCCGGGGACGCCGCCAAGTTCGACGACGTGCCGGGGGACTACACCCGGATCGCGGTCGGGGGCGCGCCCGAGGGCTGGCGTGCCTACGAGGACGCGTACGCGGCCGGGGCGGACTTCGTGCCGGACGGGCCCACGCACGCCGACGACCCGCTGATGCTCTACTTCACCTCGGGCACCACCGCCCGCCCCAAGCTGGTCGAGCACACCCATGTCTCGTACCCGGTCGGCCATCTGGCGACGATGTACTGGATCGGCCTCAAGCCGGGGGACGTGCACCTGAACATCTCCTCGCCGGGCTGGGCCAAGCACGCCTGGTCGAACCTGTTCGCCCCCTGGAACGCGGAGGCGACCGTGTTCCTGCACAACTACACCCGCTTCGACGCCCCCCGGCTGATGGCCGAGATGGACCGCGCGGGCGTGACCACCTTCTGCGCCCCGCCCACCGTCTGGCGCATGCTCATCCAGGCCGACCTGAGCCAGCTGCGCACCCCGCCGCGCGAGGCGGTCGCCGCCGGTGAGCCGCTCAACCCCGAGGTCATCGAGCAGGTGCGCCGGGCCTGGGGGGTGACCATCCGGGACGGCTTCGGGCAGACGGAGACCGCCGTGCAGGTCTCCAACAGCCCCGGCCAGCCGCTCAAGACCGGCTCGATGGGCCGCCCCAGCCCGGGCTTCCGCGTCGAACTGCTCGACCCGGTGACCGGGGCGCCGGGCGCGACGGAGGGCGAGATCGCCCTGGACCTGTCCCAGCGGCCCGTCGGCCTGATGACCGGCTACCACGGCGACCCCGACCGCACCGCCGAGGCCATGGCGGGCGGCTACTACCGCACGGGCGACATCGGCTCCCGGGACGACGACGGGTACATCACCTACGTCGGGCGGGCCGACGACGTCTTCAAGGCGTCCGACTACAAGATCTCCCCCTTCGAGCTGGAGAGCGCGCTCCTGGAGCACGAGGCGGTGGCCGAGGCGGCCGTGGTGCCGGCCCCGGACGAGGTGCGCCTGGCCGTCCCGAAGGCGTACATCGTGCTCGCCGCGGGCTGGGAACCCGGCCCGGACACCGCGAAGGTCATCTTCGAGCACTCCCGCGAGGTGCTCGCCCCGTACAAGCGCGTGCGCCGGCTGGAGTTCGCCGACCTGCCCAAGACCGTCTCCGGCAAGATCCGCCGGATCGAGCTGCGCGAGGCCACGGCCGCCGGCTCCCAGAACGAGTACCGCGAGGAGGACTTCCGGTGACCGCACTGTCGTACACGCACGGAACCAGCACGACGCCGCTGCTGGGCGACACCATCGGCGCCAACCTCGACCGTGCGATCGCCGCGTACCCCGACCGTGACGCGCTGGTGGACGTGCCGTCCGGACGCCGCTGGACGTACGCCGAGTTCGGCGCCGCCGTCGACGAGGTCGCGCGTGGACTGCTCGCCAAGGGCGTGCGCAAGGGCGACCGGGTCGGCATCTGGGCGATCAACTGCCCCGAGTGGGTGCTGGTGCAGTACGCCACCGCCCGCATCGGCGTGATCATGGTGAACATCAACCCCGCCTACCGCTCCCACGAGCTGGAGTACGTGCTCAAGCAGGCCGGGATCTCGCTCCTGATCGCCTCCCTCGCGCACAAGACGAGCGACTACCGCGCCCTCGTGGACGAGGTCCGCGGCCGCTGCCCCGAGCTGCGCGAGACGGTCTACATCGGGGATCCGTCCTGGGACGCGCTCACGGCGGGCGCGGCCTCGGTGCCGCACGAGCAACTCGCCTCCATCGCGGCCGAGCTGAGCTGCGACGACCCGGTCAACATCCAGTACACCTCGGGCACCACCGGCTTCCCCAAGGGCGCCACGCTCTCGCACCACAACATCCTGAACAACGGCTACTGGGTGGGCCGCACCGTCGGCTACACCGAGCACGACCGGGTGTGCCTGCCCGTGCCCTTCTACCACTGCTTCGGCATGGTGATGGGCAACCTCGGCGCCACCTCGCACGGCGCGTGCATCGTCATCCCGGCGCCGTCCTTCGAGCCGGCGGCCACGCTGCGGGCGGTGCAGCAGGAGCGCTGCACGTCCCTGTACGGCGTGCCGACGATGTTCATCGCCGAGCTGAACCTGCCCGACTTCGCCACCTACGACCTGTCGTCCCTGCGGACCGGCATCATGGCGGGCTCGCCGTGCCCCGTCGAGGTGATGAAGCGGGTGGTCGCCGAGATGCACATGGAGGAGGTGTCCATCTGCTACGGCATGACCGAGACCTCGCCGGTGTCGCTGCAGACGCGGATGGACGACGACCTGGAGCACCGCACCGCGACCGTGGGCCGGGTGCTGCCGCACATCGAGGTCAAGGTCGTCGACCCGGCGACCGGGGTGACCCTGCCGCGCGGCTCGGCGGGGGAACTGTGCACCCGCGGCTACAGCGTCATGCTCGGCTACTGGAACGAGCCCGACAAGACCGCGGAGGCCGTCGACCCCGGCCGCTGGATGCACACCGGTGACCTGGCGATGATGCGCGAGGACGGCTACGTCGAGATCGTCGGCCGCATCAAGGACATGATCATCCGCGGGGGCGAGAACATCTACCCGCGCGAGATCGAGGAGTTCCTGTACGCGCATCCGAAGATCGCCGACGTCCAGGTGGTCGGGATCCCGCACGAGCGGTACGGCGAGGAGGTCCTCGCCTGCGTGATCCCGCGCGACCCCGCCGACCCGCTGACGCTGGAGGAGCTGCGCGCCTTCTGCGAGGAGCGGCTCGCGCACTACAAGATCCCGAGCAGGCTGCGGATCCTCGACTCCTTCCCGATGACGGTCTCGGGCAAGGTGCGGAAGATCGAGCTGCGGGAGACGTACGCGGCCCGGGAGTAGGCGCGGAGGAGGGCGCGCGGAGGAGGGCGCGCAGGCGGTTCAGGCCCGGTCGGCGACCAGTTCGTCGGCCGGGCTGTTGACCGGCTGGGGCGTGCCGGACAGATCGAGGACGAAGAGCGGGACGCCGAGGCGGTCGGCGACCCCGCGGGCGTCGTCGGCGTAGCCCGAGAGCGAGAAGTACACGGAGCGCGCGGACTCCGACAGGGCGGTGAGCCACAGGCACTCCACGTCCCGCGGCGAGGCGGGCCGCACCGTCGGGTCCACCTGCGCCAGGACGCCGTGTGCCGCGAGCCCGATCCCGTTCGGCTGCCGCCGGCCGGCGCGCCGGACGTCGCGGTAGCCGAGCCAGCGCAGATAGAGCGCGGCGGCGGTGACGGCGTCCCGCGCGGTGCGGATGGCGACGGGCTGGAAGGCGGCCCGCGGTGGCGTCGGGTCCTCGCCCCCGCCGGGCGGCGGGCCGTCCCCGCCCAGGGGTCGCACCGCCCCGTTCACCGGGATCCGGAGGATCGCCCCGCAGGGGCAGCCCAGATCCGGCTGCGGCCACTGGCCCTCGCGGCCGCAGAGCGTGCAGCGGACCGCGACCCAGTCGTCGTCCCAGGTGCGGTGGGTGACGACGGAGGGTTCCGACAGACGGTTCAGCGGCGGGGCGACCGGGGCGCCGCACGCACAGGGGTAGGACGGCGCGGTGTAGAGGTGCTCCCGGCGGCAGGCCGGACAGCGCACGGGCACGCTCTCGGGCATGGCCCACTCCAAGGTGTCACATCGGGACGGGGGTCCCATGGTGCCCCCGCCGGCCCCCTCATGTCCGTCGCTTGGCCCACCGCGGACCCCGCGGTGGTGCTGTCTTGACGACGTGCGCGCCCCCACCTACATTGCTTCCAGATAGCAGAAAGAGAATTCCATTATACGGAATTCCGTCATACGAAAACTTCAGATTCCTCTGGTGAAACTCCGTGCTCACCGCGGGGCGCGACGGGAGCGCGAATCCGACAGCCGAAGCAGGAGTACCCCATGGCTCGTATGACCGCTGCCCGTGCGGCAGTGGAGATCCTCAAACGCGAGGGCGTCAGCAATGCGTTCGGTGTCCCGGGGGCGGCGATCAACCCCTTCTACGCGGCCCTGAAGGCGTCCGGCGGGATTCACCACACGCTCGCCCGCCATGTCGAGGGCGCCTCCCACATGGCCGAGGGCTACACCCGTACGCGCCACGGCAACATCGGCGTGTGCATCGGCACATCCGGCCCGGCCGGCACCGACATGATCACCGGCCTCTACTCCGCGACCGGTGACTCGATCCCCATCCTCTGCATCACCGGGCAGGCCCCGACCGCGGCGATCCACAAGGAGGACTTCCAGGCGGTCGACATCGCGTCGATCGCGGGGCCGGTCACGAAGATGGCCGTCACCGTCCTTGAGGCCGCGCAGGTCCCGGGCACCTTCCAGCAGGCGTTCCACCTGATGCGCTCCGGGCGCCCCGGCCCCGTCCTCATCGACCTGCCGATCGACGTCCAGCTCACCGAGATCGAGTTCGACCCGGAGACGTACGAGCCCCTCCCCGTCTACAAGCCGGCCGCGACCCGCGCCCAGATCGAGAAGGCGTTCGCGCTCCTCACCTCCAGCACGCGCCCGCTGATCGTCGCCGGCGGCGGCGTCATCAACGCCGACGCCTGCGACCTCCTGGTCGAGTTCGCCGAGCTGACGGGCACTCCGGTGGTGCCCACCCTGATGGGCTGGGGCGCCGTCCCCGACGACCACGAGCTGAACGCCGGCATGGTCGGGCTGCAGACCTCGCACCGCTACGGCAACGCGACCTTCCTGGAGTCCGACTTCGTCCTCGGCATCGGCAACCGCTGGGCCAACCGGCACACCGGCAGGCTGGACGTCTACACGAACGGCCGGACCTTCGTCCACGTCGACATCGAACCCACCCAGATCGGCAGGATCTTCGCCCCCGACTACGGCATCACCTCCGACGCGAAGGCGGCCCTGGAACTGTTCGTCGCGGTGGCACGGGAGGCGAAGACCGCGGGCGTGCTGCCCGACCGCTCCGACTGGGCCGCCGCCGCGCGGGAGAGAAAGGCCCTCCTGCGGCGCCGTACGCACTTCGACGACATCCCGATCAAACCCCAGCGCGTCTACGAGGAGATGAACAAGGCGTTCGGCCCCGACACCCGGTACGTCTCCGCGATCGGCCTCTCCCAGATCGCCGGCGCCCAGCTGCTGCACGTCTTCAGGCCGCGCCACTGGATCAACTGCGGCCAGGCGGGGCCCCTCGGCTGGACCGTCCCGGCCGCCCTCGGCGTGGCCACGGCCGACCCGCAGACACCCGTCGTCGCCCTGTCCGGTGACTACGACTTCCAGTTCATGATCGAGGAACTCGCCGTCGGCGCCCAGCACCGGATCCCGTACGTCCACGTCCTGGTGAACAACTCCTATCTGGGCCTGATCCGCCAGGCGCAACGGGCGTTCGACATGGACTTCCAGGTCAGCCTGGAGTTCGAGAACATCAACTCCCCGGAGCTGGGCGTGTACGGGGTCGACCATGTGAAGGTCGCCGAGGGCCTCGGCTGCAAGGCCGTCAGGGTGACCGACCCCGGCGAACTGGGCGCCGCCTTCGAGCAGGCCGGAAAGCTCGCCGCCGAGTTCCGGGTGCCGGTCGTCGTCGAGGCGATCCTGGAGCGCGTCACCGACATCCCCATGTCGACCACCAACGACATCGGCAATGTCGCCGAGTTCGAGGAGAGCGCCTGACAACGGCCACGGCGGCGGCCGCGGCAGCACACCGCCGGGCGCGGCCGCGTTCCACGACAACGCTCCGGGCGCGCGGCACGGACCGGGCGGTGTGACGGTCAGCCGCCGGGCGGGGGAGCCGCGGCGGCGGCCGGCGGGAGGCTCTGGGCGCGCTTGGCGGCGTACTCGTCCGCGGTGACGGCCAGGGACTCGGCGATCTGGCGCAGATAGGAGATGAGCCGTTCGGTCTCCTCCGGGCCGCCGTCGGCCGCCTGGGTGCTCTTCTCCCAGGTCTGCTGCAGGATCGCCTCCGCCTGCGCCCGTGCCGCCCGCACCATGTTCCGGGCCTGGTCGCGGGCGACGCTGACGGTCTGCTCGGCCGCCTGCTGGGCGCGGGCCTGCTGCAGCACGGCGTCCACGGTGGGCACCCCCGTCGGGCCGGTGCCGTCGCCGATGTTGTTGGCGCGGATCCAGTCCCGGTGGCGCTGCATGTCCGCCCGCAGCCGGTCGTTCTCCTCCGTCATCTCCACCAGGGCCGCGGCGCAGCGGCGCAGGGCGTCGTGCACCGCCTCCTCGCTGTAGCCGCGCCGGGTCAGGGGGGCGCGGGGGAAGGTCATCGACCGCAGTGCCTCGGGGGTCACCCGTTGTTCCCCCGGATGGTGTACTCCTGTCCTGTTCACGTATCTCCGATCACCGAGCGTCTTCGTAGTGCAGCAAGTCGTGGGGGACACCCGCGCCCGCCAGATCGCGTACCGTCGCGGAGACCATGGCCGGCGAGCCGCAGACGTAGAAGGAGCGCCCGTGCCAGGCCGCGGCGCGCAGGACAGGGCCGGCCAGGCTGCGGTTCTCGAAGGTGCCGGCGTCCGCGCCGACCAGCGGCGTGAGCCGGCACCACGGGTGAGCCTCCGTCAACTGCCGTAGCACCGGCATGTCGTACAGGCCCCGCGCGTCGCGTGCTCCGAAGAAGAGGTCCACCCGCCGCTGGGGACCGTGCCGGGCGATCTCCTCGACCAGGGCGCGCAGCGGGGCCAGGCCGGTACCCCCGGCGATCAGCACCAGGTCCCGGCCGCCGGACGCCCGGAGCGTGAGCCGGTCGCCGACCGGCGCTCCCAGCCGCAGCACATCACCTCGTCGCAGTCCGTAGACCAGGGCCGGGCTGACCAGACCGCCGTCGACGGCGCGCACATGCAACTCCACGGTCCCGTCTGCGCGCGTCGCGTTGGCCGGGGTGAACGACCGCCAGGTGCTCGGCAGCGTCGGGGTTTCCACCATGACCGACTGGCCGGCCAGGTACGTCAGCGGATGGTCCGGACGCAGCGTGATGACCGCCAGGTCGAAGCCGCGCTGCTCGTGGTGCACCACCTCGGCGTTCCACCACGGCGGATTCATCCTGCCGTCGGCCTCCGCGGCTTCCACCATGGTGCGGGCCACCAGGGTGTACGCCTCGGTCCAGCCGTGCTGCAGCTCCGGGGTCCACGCCTCGCCCAGGAAGTAGGCCAGCGTGGCCAGCAGCGCCTGCCCCACCGCCTGGTAGTGCTGCGCCACCACCTGGAACTTCCGGTGGTCGCGGCCCAGTTGCTGCAGGTACGGAACGAGCTGGTCCGGGTTGTCCGCGTCCGCGACGATCCGGCCCAGGGCGGCGACGAGACGATCGCGCTGCGCCCCCATGGCGACCGGGAACATCGGCCGGACCTCCGGCGCGATGAGGAACAGATAGGAGTAGAAGTACCGCGGTACCTCGTCCCCGGACTTGCCCACCAGGGCGAAGGAGTCTCTCAGTGCCTGGGAATCGCTCATGTCCGCCCTCCGGTGGCCGATATCAGGGGTGACCTCCAAAACTGATGGGGAGCCGGTCGACGGCTCGTCAGAAGCAGCCTCTGGGGGCCGAGTCAGCGCGGGGCGGCCTCGCCCGCCGCGACCATGGTGTTGCTGATCACGCCGTAGACCGCCGTCCAGGACTCCTCGACGGCCGGCGTCCAGGCATCGCCCGCGTAGTGGCGCAAGGCGGCGATCAGGCTCTCTCCCACGGCCGGGTAGTGCTCCGCCAGCGCGCCGTAGCCGGCGTGGCGGCGCCCCAGGTTCTGCAGCATGCCTACAAGCGTGTCGGTGTTCTCCAGGTTGGCGACCAGCGCACCCAGTGCGGCCCACAGGCGGTCGCGCTGCTCATCGAGGTGAGCCGCGAACAGCGGGCGCACGCTGGGGTGGTGGGCGAAGAGGTGGTCATAGAAGTACGCGGTCAGCTGCGGCCCGTGGGGCTGGACGGCAGCGAAGCTACTCCGGATGAGTGAGGGGTCTGCGGTCATGCGTGCCGACTGTAGCCAGACGCACACGGGTCGAACAAGCTGGGTCCGGAACGCTCGCCGAGCGGCGGCGGAGGGGCCGGGCTGCGGTGGTCCCATGGTTGCGGGCACGTGGAGGGCGGTCCCAACGGCTTTCGGCTGCACGCGTGTTGAGAAAACGAACGCGCTGTGACCTTCGCCATATAGGAGTCGGGTCCGCCTCCTCGGCTACACTGCCGTGCCGGCCGCGTCAGCCGTTCCTGCGCGCCACGCCCCCGTAGAAGCCGATCTCCTCGGAACCCGCAGGCGGCGGGCTGTCCGGGCGCCAGAACGGGACCTGGGCGAGGCCGGGCTCGACCAGCTCGAAGCCGGTGAAGAACCGCTCGATCTCGGCGCGGGACCGCAGGTTCAGGGTGGCGGTGGCCTTGTTGTAGACGGCCTGGGCATCGCTGCGGTCGGCGAAGTCGTCCGTGGCGTGCGACAGCACCAGGAAGCTGCCGGCCGGCAGCGCGTCGCGCAGGGTGGCGACGATCCGCTCGGGGTCCTCCGCGTCGGTGAGGAAGTGGACGACGGCGACGAGGAGCAGGGCGACCGGCTCGTCGAAGTCGATGACCTGGCGGACATCGGGGTGCTCCACGATGGCCCGCGGGTCGCGCAGGTCGGCGAGGACGATGCTGGTCGAGCCGGAGCGGCTGAGCAGCGCGTCGGCGTGCACCTTCACGATCGGGTCGTTGTCGATGTACGCGACACGCACGTCCGGCGCCACCTCGTGGGCGATCTCGTGCACGTTCGGCGAGGTGGGCAGCCCGGTGCCGATGTCGAGGATCTGGCGGACGCCGCCGCCGACGACGTAGCGGACGGCACGCCGCAGGAAATCGCGGTTGGCCCGCAGGCCCATCCGCACCTCGGGCGCCGCGGCGGCGAGTTCGTCGCCGGCCTGCTGGTCCACCTCGTAGTTGTCCTTGCCGCCCAGCAGGTAGTCGTAGATCCGCGCGGGATGCGGTCTGCTGGTGTCGATCTCCTCGGCGCGGAAGCCGCCCTGTCTCACACTGTGCTCCTCTCGACGCCCGCCACGGCTCACCTGCACGTGCACGGCCGGCGTCAGCTTCCCACATCAACTTCTGCACACGTGCCACCAGTTCGCTCAGGGGCGGCTGCCGTCCGCCGCGTCCAGCGGTATGAGGTTGTTGGCGCTCAGCAGGTCGCCGCCGATCGGCGACAGGACGGCCTCCCGCAGTTCTCCCACGCCGGGGTCGCTGACCGACACGGTCAGGGTGTAGGCCGGCTGGCCCGTGATGGTGTTCGAGGAGTCGATCGGGGCCAGAAGGCCGTCCATGACATGCGCCCCACGGTAGCCGGGGCACAGGGCCCGCACCGGCAGGGTGACCTCGGCGGCACCGCCGCCGCTCGCGTCGATGTGCATCGCGCCGTCGCGGCCGGCGCGCGTGGGACTGGTCCAGGTGACGGGCAGCCCGTGCGCGCCGCCGATCAGGCCGTTCGGTCCCTCGATCTCCACGGCGACTCCGTCCGTGCCCAGGGTCCGGGACAGTTTCAGCGGCTGTTTCCCGCCGGGCGCGAAGAGCAGCTGGATGGTGAGGCGGCCGGGGGCGTTCGCCCGCTGCTCGTATCCGTAGGAGCCGAGAACGAGCTGCGGGCCGGCGGGCTGCGGCGGTTCGTCGCTGGGCGCGGGGGAGGAGGCGTCCGCGGGCAGCGGAAAGTGGTGGAAGCCCTTGACCCCGCACTCACCGCCGTCGGTGACCCCGCCTCCGTCCAGGGCCACGGCCCGTGCGGGGCCCGGCGGGGCGGGCTCCCTCCACTCGAAGGGGCTTTGCCGGTAGACGACGGCGATCGCGACGGCGATCACGGCGGCGGCCGCGGCCGCCCACGGAACCGCCGCCCGTGCCTTGTCGTCCATGGGACCTCCTCCGAACGGCAGGATGCCAGCCGGTCCCGCGGAGCCGGGGACCGACCCCGATGACCGGGACCTCCGTGGCCGCGGGACGGCCCATGACATCCTGTGGCGTCACAGGACGTCACAGGATGCCGGACGGCAAGGGCGGGAGTCCGGAGGTTACGGGGAAGATGGATGAAGCTCTGCTTTCTGGTGGAGGAGCAGTACCGCCACGACGGCATGCCGGTCGAGGTGATCCGCCAACTGACCTCCTGGGGACACCAGGTGGACGTGCTGCGGCCCGGCGGTTCGCTGCTGCGCATGACGGAGGCGGTACAGGCGAGCACCCATGACGCATGGGTGCTCAAGACGGTCTCCGGAGGCCCGGGGCTGACCTTGCTCGAAGCCGCGGCCTCGGCCGGGATGACCACGGTCAACGACGCCCGGTCCATACGGGGCGTACGGGACAAGGCGCTGGCCGCCGCCATCGGCCGCAGCCGCGGGCTTCCCCTGCCGCCGACCTACGCGGCGGCGCGGCCCGAACTCCTCGCCGAGATACCGGCGTCGGAGTACCCGCTGGTGGTCAAGCCCGCCGACGGCAGCTCCGGACGGGCCGTGCACCTGGTGTCGTCGCCGGACCGGCTCGCCGCGATGGTCCCCGAACTGGCCGGAGAGGGCATGCTCATCGCCCAGCCGTATGTGGCCAACTCGGGTGTCGACGTGAAGGTGTACTGCGTGGGCGGCGAACTGTACGCGACCGAGCGCCGCTCCCCGCTCCACCCGCACCGCGCGGTGCGGGAGCGCCGCATCCCGCTGTCGGCCGAGGTGGCCGCGATGGCCGCCCAGGTCGGAGCGGTCTACGGCCTCGATCTGTACGGGGTCGACGTGGTGCTGGGTCCCGACGGCCCCGTGGTGGTCGACGTGAACGACTTCCCCAGCTTCCGGCAGGTCCCCGACGCGGCGGCGCGAGTGGCACGAGCCGTGCTCGGGCTGGCCCGTACCGGCCGGCCGTCCGCCGCGGCCGAGGTGGCGGACGTGGTTGCCGCGGCCGAGGTGGCGGACGCGGCCGCCGCGGCCGACGCGGCCTCCGCCCGCCCGCAGCAGCACCCCGCTGCCGCGGGGACGCCGTTGACGCTCCGCGCGCATCCCGCGCAGCTCCCCGTGGCGATGGGCGAGAACGTATGAGGATCGCCCTGATCACGCCGGATCCCGGTCATCCGCTGCTGGCCGCCACCGCCGCCCTGCTCACCCCCCGGCATCACGTGGAGACACTGGACCCGGGAACGGCGGCGGAAGCCGCCGGGCCGCTCGCCGACGTCTACCTGCTGAAGTCCCGTACGCCACGCGCCCTGGCCCTCGCCCACGCCCTGGAGCGGCGCGGCGCCCGCGTGGTGAACTCCGCGGCCGCCACCGCGCTGTGCCAGGACCGCGTGGCGATGGCCGAACACGCCCGCCGGGCCGGCCTCCCGTTCGCGGCCACCCGCACGGTCACCACACCCGCTCGACTGGCGTCCGGCCCGCGGCTGTCCGGCCCCGTGGTGGTCAAGAGCCGCCACAGCCGGCGGCACGACCTGGTGGCCCGCCTCGACGACGGCGCCCGCCTGCGGGAACTGGCCGCCGCCTGGCCGCAGGAGCCGGTCGTGGTCCAGGAGTTCGCGCCGAACAGCGGCTGGGACCACAAACTGTGGGCGATCGGGGACCGGTTGTTCGCAGCCCTGCGCCGTTCCGAACTCTCTCCCGGGGGACGGGGCCCCACCCTGCCGCTCGCCCCCGACGGCCTGCCGCCCGGCTGGCCCGCCCTGGTGCGCCGGGTCGGCGAGGTCTTCGCGCTGGACGTCTACGGCGTGGACGTGATCGACACGGGCGACGGCGCCCCGCTGATCGTGGACATCAACGCCTTCCCCGGAGTCCGGGGCCAGACCGGCGCTCCGGAGGCCCTCGCGGCACTGGCCCTGCGCGAAGCCGGCCGGCCGGCACATGAGGGCCAGGCGGGGTGAGGCGGCGGGGGCGCCGACCTCCGCTCCTGGCCGGCGCCGGACCCGGCACGGCACCAGGCCCGGCACGGCGTCGGGGCCCGTGCGTCCCACCCGTGTTGTCAAGGTTTTCGCCCGCAACGCGGCGGTCTTTCGGCCGGGGCCGAACCATGCTGCGGACGCGGGGCGCCCGGGGCAGGCTGGTCGCGACCACCACGACACCGGCGGCCGTTCACCGCGGCGGCACACCGACACAGGGGGATCCACACGTGAGGACATCTGCCCGCAGGTTCTCGGCTCTCGTCACGGCCGGCATGTCGCTGGCCGCGCTCGGCACCTTCTTCACCGGCACCGCGGAGGCGGCCAACCCGTGCTGGTGGAGCAGCGACGGCATGCACATGTACTGCAACAACGTCGTGGGGGCGAGGGTCTACGCCACCCCCGACACCAGCCACCCGGTCGGCATCATGTACTCGAACCCGAGCTGGTTCGAGTGCCGCACCGACCACGGCGCGTACGTCGGCGGCCCGCACCCGTACCGGTGGGAGTACACGGAGGCCGACAACGGCCAGTGGGGTTACATGAAGGACACCGACATCTACAGCGAGACCGACCCCCTGCCCGACAGCATCGGCAACGGCATCCCCCTGCCCTGCTGACCCGGTACCGCACGTCCGGGG
This sequence comes from Streptomyces sp. PSU-S4-23, assembly GCF_055632315.1. Lineage (NCBI taxonomy): Bacteria > Bacillati > Actinomycetota > Actinomycetes > Kitasatosporales > Streptomycetaceae > Streptomyces > Streptomyces sp. PSU-S4-23. Next base: position 7,128,071 of record NZ_JBVMUU010000002.1, read on the forward strand.
CCGCGGGCCGGAGGGGTCCGCGGCCCCGGATCACACGCCGGCGCAGTTGACGCCGGCCCCGGCCCCGCCCTCGCCGCCTCCGCCCCAGGACTGCCGCAGGTTCCGCTCCGTGGTCCCGCCCCGCCCGACGAGTCCAGCCTCCCGTGTGAAGCGCGGCACGAGCGAGATCAGGGCCCGGTCGCCGTACAGGGCGACGGCGAGCAGGAGTTCGTCCTCCGGCAGGCCCCTCCCGGACGCGGGGAGCGGGTGCCGGTCGCGCAGCGACCTCAGCGAGCGCCGGCCGGCCGTGGTGCGGCCCGGCGGGAAGCCGCGCAGCAGCCCGGCGGCCACCAGGTCCCCGCGCAGCCCGGCCAGGGCGCCGCGTACGCCCCGCCGGTCCACCAACTGCCGCATGCCCGCGGGACGGTAGAGCGCCGAGTGCACCGCCTTCGGCAGGGCGGGCAGGGCCCGTCCCGCCCCGCTGAGTGCCCGCGTCGTCCGCATCGTGCCCGCCCGGCCGGCCTCGACGGCTCCCCGCAGATGCAGTGCGAGCACGGCGACCGTGACGGCGGCGCGGGGACCACCCCGCAAAAACGCGATCCTGTGCGGCTCCAGCCGGTCCGTCGCCGTGTCGTCCATGAGGGCCCCCGAACGAGACGGGGGCCCGCCGCCCCCGTGCCGGCGGGCCCCGTGTGCCGAGGATGTGCCCGCGACGGGGGTGAGTTGAAGCCCCCCGACAGGTGTTCAGAGGTTCATTTGAGGGTTGCGTAGACGGCGTACGCCCGTCGGTGTAGCCGGCTCACCCGCTCTCGTGCCCGGCCTCGTGCTCCGACAGCCCCGGCCAGTCGTCGGGACCGCCGCCCTGCCATTCGATCAGGTCGCTCTCCTCCACCTCGATCCGGTCGAGATCGACCAGGCGCAGGATCTCGACGACGTCGTCCAGGTGGCTGGCGATCCCGAGGGTCACCTCACCCTCGGTGACCCGCCGCGATCCGTCCAGCGCCGGGGCGTGCACCACGATGTGCGCATGTTCCGTTGGCTGCTCCATCTCTTCAGGCTGCTGCCGGGGGGCCGGATTCGCACCCGGGAACACCGAGAGCGCCGGACGCGGGACGGTCCGTGTCCGGTGTCCGGTGTCCGGTGTCCGCGGGTTCCGGGCGGGGCCGCCGCCTGGGCGCGACAGGACAGGTGTCGGCGACGGCGCCGCCCGGAGTTCTGGGGCCCGGGCGGGGTCAGACCCGCGCGCCGGACAGGCGCTCCACGCCCCGCAGCAGCGCCGAGTGGTCCAGGCCGCCGTCGCCCTGCGCGCGCAGTGCGGCGACCAGTTGGGCGACCACGGCGCCGACCGGCAGGGCCGCGCCGACCTCGCGGGCCGCGTCGGTCACGATGCCCATGTCCTTGTGGTGGAGGTCGATGCGGAAGCCCGGAGCGAAGTCACGGCGGAGGAAGTTGTCCCTCTTGCGGGCCAGGACGGTGGAGCCCGCAAGGCCGCCGCCCAGCACGTCGAGGGCGGCCTCCAGGTCCACGCCCGACTTCTCGAGGAACACCACGGCCTCGGCGCACGCCTGGATGTTCACGGCGACGATCAGCTGGTTGGCCGCCTTCACGGTCTGGCCCGAGCCGTGCGGTCCGCATCGCACGATGGTCCTGCCGAGTGCCTCGAAGAGGGGCCTCGCCGCGTCGAAGTCGGCCTGCTCGCCGCCGACCATGATGGACAGCACGGCCTCGACGGCCCCGGCCTCACCGCCGGACACCGGGGCGTCCAGCACCCGGATCCCCTTCTCCCGGGCGTTGTCCGCCAGGTCGACGGAGGTCTGCGGGGTGATGGAGGACATGTCGATGAGCAGGGCGCCGGACCTGGCGTTCTCCAGGATGCCGTCCGGGCCGTAGGCGACCGCCTCGACCTGCGGGGAGGCGGGCACCATGGTGATGATCACGTCGGCGTCCCGTACGGCCTCGGCGATCGAGCCCGCGGGGGTGCCGCCGGCGGCGGCCAGCCGGTCCAGCTTCTCCCGCTCCAGGGTGTGGCCGGTGACGTGGTACCCCGCCTTGATCAGGTTCTCCGACATGGGGGAGCCCATGATGCCGAGGCCGATCCAGGCGATCGCCGGGCGGTCCGGGCGGTCCGGTCGGTCCGGGCGGGAAGCAGCTGCAGGGACGGTCATGAGGGTGCCTCTCTCACTGCGGTGCTACGTCTGGTGGTCGGCGTTCGACGCTCAGCGGGCCGCCCGGGCCTCGGCCGGCAGCCAGTCGAACGCCTGCGCGCCGGGACCGTCGCCCGGCTTGTACTCCAGGCCGACCCAGCCCTCGTAACCGGCCTTCCGGAGACGGTCGAGGAGGTCCTCCAGGGGCAGCGAGCCCGTACCGGGGGCGCCGCGGCCCGGGTTGTCGGCGATCTGGACATGACCGGTCCTGCCGGCGTACCGCTCGATGGCCCGCGGCAGGTCCTCGCCGTTCATGGACAGGTGGTAGAGGTCCATCAGGAAGCGCGCGTTGCCGAGCCCCGTGGCCCGGTCGACCCGGTCGACGACGTCGATCGCGGCCGGGGCCGACACCAGGGGGTACCGCGGCGACTCCGGCTCGTTCAGCTCCTCGATCAGCAGGATCGCGCCGATCCGGTCGGCCGCCCGCGCCGCGAGCACCAGGTTCTCCAGGGCCAGCGCGTCCTGCTCGGCGGGGTCGACGCCCTCGACGCGGTTGCCGTACAGGGCGTTGAGGGCCCCGCATCCGAGTGCTTCCGCGAAGCCCGCCGCCACGTCGATGTTCGCGCGGAACCGCGCCGACTCCTCGCCCGGGACCGACAGGGCGCCGCGGTCCGGGCCCGGTAGCCGTCCGGCGTAGAAGTTCAGGCCCGTGAGCCGAACCCCCGCGTCCTCGATCGCCTGCCTCAGGGCGTCCAGCTCGGACTGCTCGGGGCTCGGGGAGTCGACCCAGGGCCACCACAGCTCGACCGCGGTGAAGCCCGCGGCGGCGGCCGCCGCGGGGCGCTCCAGGAGCGGGAGCTCCGTGAAGAGGATCGACAGGTTGACGGTGAAGCGCTGGTCCGCGAATCCCATCCGGGTCCGCTCCTCTCCCTCTCGACGTCCACCGTTCCGATGCTTTGATCCCACGCTTGGAATTCCGCATCTCGAAATATAGTTTCTGTCTAACGGAAGCCTGCCGGGAGGTGCGGACGACTGTCAAGAGCGCACGCGAAAAGGGACCCCGCAGCGCACACCAAAAGGGCCCCGCGCCGATCGGGCGATCGGCGCGGGGCCCTGTGGACGCGACGTCAGCGGTCGCGCCGGCGTGCCGAACGGCGGGAGCGGGCGTCGACGGCCAGGAGCCCCACCACGAGCGCGACGAGCGCGCCCCCCGCCGCCCACCAGACCCAGTCGGCCAAGCCGCCGGAGCCGCCGGACGCCACCGGTCGCGCGGGCGGGGACGACGTCCGCGCCGCGGGTGCGGACGGCGCCGTCGTCGGCGGGGGCGAGGGCCGGGCGGCGGCGGCCGCCGCCTTGTCCGTGCTGGTGAAGGTGAACCGGCCCTGGAGCGGGGCCCCGTCCGCCGCCACGGTCCGCCAGGTCACCTGGATCGTGCCGGTCGGCAGGGCCCGGACCCTTTGCCGTACGTCGGCGTTCAGCACGCTCGGTGTGCCCTCGCTGTAGTACGACCCGTCCGGTCCGGTGACCGCGACCGTCGTGTACTGCTGGTTCACCGGGCCGTCGAAGCGCAGCGTGACGGTCGTCGGTGCCTTGGCCACCACGGAGTCCGCGGCCGGGCTGGAGCCGAGCAGCTGGGCGTGCGCCGACGCCGGTGACGCCGGCAGGAGGACCGACAGGACGGCCAGCAGCAGGGCCGGTATCACCGGCAGCCGGGCCGGACGGAGCGGGCGGGAGGAGAATCTGCGCTTCACATACCAGTATGTCGGGCCCGGCCCCCGGAAAGTTCCCGCGGATCCACCGCCTTCCCGTGGGAACTTTCCGCCCGTGCGGCCCGACCCCTTGTGCAAGTGCGGGGGTGACGCCGCAACCGAGCCGGAGGACATCAAGTCATGAGCACCACCACCAAGACCACACCGAGACGTTCCACCCGCCGCGGTGTCCTCGCCGCCACCGCGGCGGTCGCCATAGGGATCGCCGCCCTGGCCGGCTGCGGCTCGGGCGGGTCGTCCTCCTCCGGGAAGGCCGACGCCACCGCGACGCCCGCCGGGGCCAAGGCCACCCCTGCCGTGGCGCCGGTGACCGTGAAGGACCCGTGGGTGAAGGCCGCCGACGGCAAGATGACGGGCGTGTTCGGCACCCTGGTCAACAACACCGACGCCGAGATCACGGTTGTGTCCGGCGTCTCCACCGCCTCCAAGATGCTGGAGCTGCACGAAGTCGCCGACGTGAACGGCAAGCCGATGATGCGCCCGAAGAAGGGCGGCTTCGTCATCCCGGCCAAGGGCAGCCACGTACTCCAGCCGGGCTCCGACCACGTGATGCTGATGGGCCTGGCCAAGGCCGTGAAGCCCGGTGACGAGGTCACCGTGACCCTGACGTTCAAGGACGGCCGGACCGTGAAGTTCACCGCCGTCGCGAAGGCGTTCGCGGGGGGCAAGGAGAACTACATGCCCGGCATGAAGAAGAGCTGATGCCCGCCATGGACAAGAGCCCCACACCCCCCGCCGCGTCCACCGACACGGCCGGGGGCGGCGCGGCGCTCGGCCGCCGCCGGCTGCTGTCCGGCGGGGCGCTCACCCTCGGTGGGGCCCTGGCCGGGGCCGGAATCGTCGCCGCGGCCGGCGATGGTTCCGGCACTGCCTCCGGCACCGGTGCGGCGCGGCCGCAGAACGTCGCCTACGGTGTGCAGAAGGTCCCCTTCCACGGCCGGAACCAGGCGGGGATCGCCACCCCGGCGCAGGCCCACGGCGTGTTCCTCGGCTTCGACCTGGCTCCCGGAACGGACCGCGCGGCGCTCGGCCGGATGATGCGGCTGCTCACCGACGACGCCGCGCGCCTCACCCAGGGCGAGCCGGCTCTCGCCGACACCGAGGCGGACCTCGCGGAGCTGCCGGCCCGGCTGACCGTCACCTTCGGGTTTGGCCCGGGTCTCTTCAAGGCCGCCGGTCTGGAGGACCAGCGGCCCGCGTCGCTCACGCCCCTGCCCCGTTTCTCCATCGACCGGCTCCAGGACCGCTGGAGCGGGGGCGACCTGCTGGTGCAGATCTGCGCCGACGACCCGGTCACCGTCGCGCACGCGCAGCGGATGATCGTCAAGGACGCACGCTCGTTCGCCCGGCTGCGGTGGACGCAGCGCGGGTTCCGTCGCGGGCGCGGCATCCAGGACGACGGTCTGACGCAGCGCAACCTCATGGGCCAGCTCGACGGCACCGCCAACCCGGTACCCGGCCAGGACGCCTTCGCCAAGGCGGTGTGGACCGACTCCGGCCCCGACTGGCTGCGCAACGGTGGCACGACCTGCGTGGTGCGGCGGGTCCGCATCGAGCTGGAGACCTGGGACGCCGCCGACACCAAGGCCAAGGAGTTCACCATCGGCCGGCGTCTGCGCACCGGGGCCCCGCTCACCGGCACGCACGAGAAGGACGTTCCCGACTTCGAGGCGAGGGACGCGCTCGGCTTCCCGGTCATCTCGGAGTTCTCGCACGTGCGGCGGGCCCGTGTGAACGAGGACCGGCTGAAGATCTTCCGCCGCCCGTACAACTACGACGACGCGCCGGACTCGGGCGGACGCCCGGACACCGGACTGCTCTTCGTGGCCTACCAGCGCGACATCGGCGAACAGTTCCTGCCCATCCAGCGCAGGCTCGCCGACTCCGACCTCCTCAACACGTGGACCACCCCGATCGGCTCCGCCGTCTTCGCCGTCCCGCCCGGCTGCTCCCCCGGCGGCTGGATCGGCGAGACCCTGCTGGGGTAGACGGCGAGTCGACAGCGCCCCGGCACGAGCGTGGGAACACGCGGCCGGGGCGCTGGTCGTTCTCCCCGCCGGCCGCGGGATCGTCTCCCCGCCGGCCGCTGGGGCGCGGACGGCGAGTCCGTTAAGGTCGTCTCGGAGCGAGCCCTGGATGTGTCCTCTCGGCCGGAGGGCTGAGACACCGCGCAGGCCGAAGCCGATGCCATGGGGGCACAGTGCGACTGAGAGTGGAATTCACGACCGAGCCCTTCGATCTCGACGAGGCGCCCGCGCACGCGCTGGTCGCCCGTGAGGTCATCGAGGCGGCGGACCTCGACGCCGTCGACGTCGGTCCGTTCGGCAACACCGCCGTGGGCGGCGCCGACACGGTGCTGACCGCGGTCGACGCGCTGCTGCGCAAGACCCTTCAGGCCGGTGCCACCCGGATCTCGCTGCAGGTCAACGTGGTGGGGGAGGGCGGCAGATGACCGCAACCGGGGACGAACTTTTCATCACGGCCGTGAAACCGCTGGTCGACGCCATGGGCGGCGAGATGCTGCCCCCGGACCAGGCCGGCCCCGACGACGTGGTGCTCGCCTGGCAGGGCGCCGACGTCGTCGCCGTACGGCTGCCCCAGTTCGCCGACTCTCTCGATCACATCCTGGCCGCCATGGAGCGCAAGCGCGGCAAGCCGCTGGCGGAGCTGGACCGCAAGGCCAAGCAGGAGGTCGTACGGATGCTGGAGGCGCGCGGCGCCTTCTCCGTGCGGCACGGGGTGGAGACCGTGGCGAGCGCCCTCGGCGTCAGCCGCTTCACCGTCTACAACTACCTCAACCGTGAGAAGCAGGTCTGACCGCGGGCCGCCGAGCAGAATTTTCAACAAAGTGTTGACGTCGTCACGCGCAGGGCGTTAGCTGGTCGCAGCCCGTTCCGGACCAAGGCCACGGAGGCCCTCGTGACCTCGACTTCCGCGCCGCCGGGTCTCGCCCGGTTCAACGCCCTGGAGCAGCACGCGGCCCTGGCCGTCCTCCGCGAGGCATGCGCCTCCACGGCGTGGGCCGGCCGACTGGCCGCCGCGCGCCCCTACCCCACCGCCGACGACCTCTACGCCGCGAGCGACGCCGCCCTGGCCGAGCTGACCGCGGCGGACCTCCGGGAGGCGATGGCCGGGCACCCGCCGATCGGCCGCCCCACGCCCGGGGACCCCGCCTCGGCCCGGGAGCAGCGGGGCATGGCGGGCGCCTCCGAAGAGCTCAAGGCGGAGATGCTCGAACTCAACCTGGCCTACCAGCAGAAGTTCGGCCATGTCTTCCTGATCTGCGCCACCGGCAGGACCGGTGGGCAGATGCGCGACGCGCTCAGGGAACGGATCGGCAACCCGCCGGAGCAGGAGCGGGAGATCGTCCGCACCGAACTGGGCGGGATCAACCGCATCCGGCTCGCCCGGCTCCTCGACGAGGACGGCGCATGAGCGGCACCCGGACCACCGCCTCCGTGTCCACACACGTCCTGGACACCAGCGCCGGCCGCCCCGCCCCGGGCATCGCCGTCCGCATCTCCGCCCGCCCGGGGCGGGACGCGGACTGGCGGGCGCTCGGCGGCGCCGTGACCGACGCGGACGGGCGGTGCGCGAGCCTCCCGGCCCCGCCGGAGGGAACCACCCATGTGCGGCTCGACTTCGCGGTCGGGGCGTACGCCGAGAAGAAGCAAGCCGATGCGCAGCAGGACGCCCCCGCGAACCGGGACAGCGGTGCCGTAGGAGCCTTCTTCCCGGAGGTGGCGATCACGTTCGCCGTCGAGCCGGGTGAGCACTACCACGTGCCGCTGCTGCTCAGCCCGTTCGGCTACTCCGTATACCGAGGGAGCTAGCAGACACCATGGCAGTCCACTCCCACCCGGCCCGCCCCGTGATGCTGGGACAGAACCAGTACGGCAAGGCCGAGAACCGGGTCGTCCGGGTCACGCGGGACGGCGCCACCCACCACATCAAGGACCTGAACGTGTCGGTGTCGCTCTCCGGCGACATGGACGAGGTCCACTACTCCGGCTCGAACGCCACCGTCCTGCCCACCGACACCACCAAGAACACGGTGTTCGCGTTCGCCAAGGAGTACGGCATCGACTCCGCCGAGCAGTTCGCCATCCACCTCGCCCGCCACTTCGTGACCTCCCAGGAGTCCATCCACCGCGCCCGCATCCGCGTCGAGGAGTACGCCTGGGACCGGATCGCCGCATCGGAGGCCGCGGCCGCGGCCGCGCCGGCCGGCCCCGACGAGCCCCGGCACTCCTTCGTCCGCAGCGGCCGGGAGACCCGCCTGACGCAGATCACGTACGACGGCTCGTCGTGGGAGGCCGTCTCCGGCCTCAAGGACCTCGTCGTGATGAACACGACCGACTCCGAGTTCTGGGGCTACGTCAAGGACGGGTACACGACCCTGCCGGAGGCCCGCGACCGCATCCTGGCCACCCGGGTCTCCGGCCGCTGGCGGTTCAACTGGACCGGCGGCGAACAGAAGGCGCCCGACTGGGAGGAGTCCTACGAGCAGACCAGGACGCACCTGCTGCGGGCCTTCGCCGAGACCTACTCCCTGTCGCTGCAGCAGACGCTGTACCAGATGGGCGCGCGCATCATCGACCACCGCGCCGAGATCGACGAGGTCCGCTTCTCGCTCCCGAACCAGCACCACTTCCTGGTCGACCTGGCGCCGTTCGGGCTGACGAACGACAACGAGGTCTACTTCGCCGCCGACCGGCCGTACGGCCTGATCGAGGCCACGGTCCTGAGAGACGGCTGCGAGGCGAGGATCCCCGCGGACCTCACCAACCTCTGACCTCCGGCCTCCGACGGACAAGGACGAACGAACCATGGCAGCAGCCCGGCGCATCGTCATCGAGAACGGCGCGATCGCGACCGTGGACGCCGACGACACCGAGTACGCCTCCGGGCACGTCGTCGTGGCGGGCGACCGCATCGAGGCGGTCGGCGCGGGCAAGGCCCCCGAAGGACTGGAGAACGTCGTACGCCGCATCGACGCGTCCGGCCACCTCGTGACCCCCGGCCTGGTCAACACCCACCACCACTTCTACCAGTGGCTCACCCGGGGCCTGGCCACGGACCACAACCTCTTCGACTGGCTCGTCGCGCTCTACCCGACCTGGGCGCGCATCGACGAGACGATGGTCCACGCGGCCGCGCAGGGCTCGCTCGCCATGATGGCCCGCGGCGGGGTGACCTGCGCCATGGACCACCACTACATCTACCCGAAGGGCGCCGGCGACCTGTCCGGCGCCATCGTCCGCGCCGCCCGCGAGACGGGCGTCCGCCTCACCCTGGCCCGCGGCTCCATGGACCGCGGTGAGAAGGACGGCGGCCTGCCGCCGGACTTCGCCGTCGAGACACTTGAGGGCGCGCTCGCCGCGACCGAGGCGACCATCGACGAGCACCACGACGCCTCCTTCGGCGCCATGACCCAGGTGGCGGTCGCCCCCTGCTCGCCGTTCTCCGTCTCCACCGAACTCCTCGCGCAGGGTGCCGAACTGGCCCGTCGCAAGGGCGTGCGCCTGCACACCCACGGCTCGGAGACGGTGGAGGAGGAGAAGTTCTGCCACGAACTGTTCGGCATGGGCCCGACCGACTACCTCGCGTCGACGGGCTGGCTGGGCGAGGACGTGTGGATGGCGCACTGCGTCCACATGAACGACTCCGACATCGCCGCCTTCGCCCGGACGGGGACAGGCGTCGCCCACTGCCCGTCGTCCAACGCCCGTCTCGCGGCGGGCATCGCGCGTGTCCCGGACATGCTCGCCGCCGGCGTCCCCGTCGGCCTCGGTGTCGACGGCACCGCCTCCAACGAGTCCGGCGAACTGCACACCGAACTGCGCAACGCGCTCCTCATCAACCGCCTGGGCCCCCATCGCGAATCGGCCCTCAACGCCCGTCAGGCGCTGCGCCTGGGCACCTACGGAGGCGCCCAAGTCCTGGGCCGGTCCCACGAACTGGGCTCCCTGGAACCGGGCAAGCTCGCCGACCTGGTCCTGTGGAGGCTCGACACGCTGGCCCACTCCTCGATCGCCGACCCGGTGACCGCCCTGCTCCTCGGCGCGGCGGCGCCGGTGACCGCCTCGTTCGTCCACGGCCGGCAGATCGTGGAGAACGGCCGGCTGCTGCACGTCGACGAGGACGCCGTCGCCCGCTCCACCCGGGAGCAGGCCCGCCGCCTGGCCCGGATCGCCGCGGGAGGCTGACAGGTCCGCGGCTCCGGCCGGGAGTGACGGCTCCCGGCCGGCGGCCGTGGACCCGAGCGGGGTCCACGGCGGCCGTCGCCGGGGCGCGCAGGGACGGGGGTGCGCCCCGGAGCGGTCCCGGATGCCGACGCGACGGCCGCCCGCGCGATGCCCGGCTATGCGCCCCGGGCCGGCGCGGGGCCCGGCCACGCCATGAGGTTCGCGAGCAGCTCCGCCTGCTCCACGGCGTCGTCCAGCGCATGGTGGGTGTGGCGGCGGCGGGACAGCAGGTGGCGGGGCATGGTGCCCTTGGCCACCGCCCGCAGCGGCAGGGCCGCCTTCGTCGCGTACAGCGTCTTCATGTCGAGGCAGCCGGAGTGGCCGAACGGGCTCGCGCCGGTGAAGCGGATCAGGTACCAGTACAGGAACGTCCAGTCGTACGAGGCCGGGTAGCCGCACATCACCGGCTGCGCGCCCACGCTGACCTGCCGGACCCAGTCCGCGAACTCGGCGAGGGCGACTGCCGGTTCGGCGCCCTCGGTCTTCAGCCGCTCCCGGTCGAGGCCGCTCACCGCCAGCGCCTCCGGCACGAAGTCTTCGCTGATCGGGCGCAGTTCGCGGTAGAACGTGCGCTCCTCGGGGTCGGCCGGGGTGAACCCGTCGGCGTCCTGCACCCCCGCGACGGCGGCGCCGAGGCTCAGCATGGAGTAGGGCCCCGGGATCGGGCCGTCCGCCTCGACGTCGATGGAGACGTACAGGCTGGGCTTGATCTTTCGTGCTGCCATGGACGTGCAGCATGGCAGCCCGGTACGGCGGCCCGCACCCGGATATCGGGCGCGTCGGAGTGACACCGCGGCGGCGCGACGGCGCAGCGGCCGCCGCCCCCCGCTCACCGCGGGCCGGGCCGCAGCACGGCCGCCGTCAGCGCCAGGGCGGCCGCCGAGAGTGCCGCCGCCACCCCGAAGGCCAGCCGGTAGCCCGCCGCCGTGGCGGGGACCAGTTCCGCACCCCGGGCGAGCAGCCCGTCGGTCCGGCCCGCCGCCAGCGTCGAGAGCATCGCGAGACCCAGCGAACCGCCCACCACCTGCGTGGTGTTGAAGAGCCCGGACGCCAGTCCCGCGTCCTCCTCCCGCACCCCGGACATCGCGAGCCCGGTCAGCGCGGGCATCGCGGCCGCGAACCCGGCGGCCTCCAGCAGCAGCGTCGGCAGCACGTCGGTGACGTAGGAGCCCTCGACCGGGGCCCGGGCGAGCAGCACCATCCCGGCGACGATCAGCACCAGGCCGGCCGACAGCACCCGGTGGGCGCCGAACCGGCCGATGGTGCGTGCGGACAGCCCCAGCATCAGCACGCCGATCGTGACCGGCGTGGGCAGGAACGCCGTACCCGTGAGCAACTCGCCGTAGCCGAGGACGCGTTGCAGGTAGAGCGCGCCGATGAACTGGAAGCCGTACATGGTCCCGATCAGCAGGATCTGGACGGCGTTGGCGCCGGTCAGCAGCCGGGAGCGCAGCAGTCGCAGGCGCAGCAGCGGTCGCGGGGCCCGCGCCTGCCGGACCGTGAACGCCGCGAAGAGGGCGAGCGCGAGGGCGGCCAGGAGCAGGGTGGCGGCAAGTCCGCGGCCGCCGGAGCCGACGATCGCGTACACCGTGAGCGTCAGCGCGCCGGTGACCAGGACAGCCCCAGGCCAGTCGGCCCCCTTTCCGAGCCCGGCGCCGTTCTCCGGCGCCAGGACACGGACGGCGGCGAGCCAGGACGCCACCCCGATCGGCAGGTTGATGAGGAAGATCCAGTGCCAGCCCAGGGCCTGCGTCAGCGCCCCGCCGAGAAAGGTGCCGAGCGCCCCGCCCGCCGCCCCGACCGCGCTGAACACCGCGATGGCGCGGGCCTGTTCACGCGGCTCGGGAAAGAGGGTGATCAGCATGCCGAGCACCACAGCCGACGCCATCGCCCCGCCGGCCCCCTGCACGGCCCGCGCCGCGATCAGCACGCCCCGCCCGGTGGCGACCCCGCACAGCACCGAGGCGGCGGTGAAGACGGCGAGTCCCGCCGCGAACATCCGCTTGCGGCCCACCAGGTCCCCGAGCCGTCCGGCCAGCAGGAGCAGCCCGCCGAACGGGATCAGGTACGCGTTGACGACCCAGGCGAGCCCCGGACCGCTGAAGCCCAGATCGCCCTGGATCGCGGGCATCGCCACGGTGACGATGTTGCCGTCCAGGATCGTCATCAGCGTTCCCGCGCACAGGACGGCCAGGGAGGCCCAGCGGGAGTACGTCCGATGCGGCGACACCGGTGCCGGGGGCGATGACGTGGTCCTGATCGACATGGCCTCGGGGCCTCCGCCTTCTCCATGGGCACCATAGGTGCACGACTTGTAACGGGGGACATCGTCGGTGACCATGGGGACCGGGCGTAAGGAGGCAGTTCGATGTCCCAGAGGAACACCGGTGTTACCGCGCAGGTCGTGAACGCGCACGCGTGCCCGGTGCGCGAAGTTCTTGACAGGGTCGCGGGCAAGTGGAGCGTGCAGATCCTTGTGGCCGCCGCCCATGGGCCGATCCGCTTCACCGAACTGGAGCGCGGCATCGAGGGCATCAGCCGCCGCATGCTCACCCTGACGCTGCGCAACCTGGAGCGCGACGGGCTCGTCACCCGCACCGTCCATCCGACGGTGCCGCCGAGGGTCGAGTACGCGCTGACTCCGGTCGCCCGCGACCTGCACGAGACCCTGCAGCGGCTGACGGACTGGGCCGAGCGCAACCGCGTCCACATCGCCGAGTCGCGTGCGGCCTACGACGCCGAGCACCGGCCGGAGCCGCTCGACGCGTAGGCCGCGGCCGCCCGCCGGGGCGGGGCCCCGGCTCCTACAACCCGAACAGGCTCGGATCCGTCGCCAGCTCCTTGAAGTGGTCCTGCGGATTCGCCACCAGCCTGCGTTCCTTGAGGTCCATCAGCCCGCCCACCCCGGTGAGCTCGGCGGCCACGGTGCCGTCCGTCTTCCGGACGGTCTGCTCGATCCGGAACGTCTTGCCCCCGCCCCAGGCGAAGGCGCACGTCACATCGACCTCGTCACCGGCGAGGAGCTCCCGTTTGTAGCGGATGGTCGTCTCCAGGGCGACGGGACCCACGCCTGTGGCGACGAGCCGCGCCTGGCTGATGCCCGCCGCCTTCAAGAGCGACCAGCGTGCGTGTTCGGCGTAGTTGAGGTACACGCTCTGGTTGAGGTGGCCCTGCACATCGGTCTCGTATCCGCGGACGGTGACCCGGACGGAAAACGGCTCGCTCACTGCTTCCCCTTCTCACGTTCGTTGCCCTGCCCACCGATCTTGGCATGCGCCCCTCAGACTCGGCGCGGGGATGCCAGCACGTAGCGCTGTCTCGTCCGCGGCTCGGTGTGCTCGCTCACCTGCCAGCCGGCCTCCTCCAGCGTCGCCGCGCAGGCGCGCAGCGCCGCGAGGTCGGGCTCCCGCACGGCGACCGCCTCCGGCTGCGGGGTCGCGCGCACCCGGTAGCCCGCGCCGTCGCCGGTCGCGGGCCGGTGCCCCGCCGCCTCCAGCGCCAGCGCCGCGGCCCGCACCAGATGCGCGCGCTCCCAGCCGCACGGGCGGTCCGTGGCGCCGTCCGGGTTGGTCATCCGGCGCAGCTCCAGCAGCCCCTGCCAGGCGCCGCGCACCTCCCGCAGGCGTGCGGGCGAGACGTCCGCGGACTCCTGGCCCTCCTCGCCGCCGACCCGCGCGGCGAACACGCCGGAGTCCGCCGCGGCCGGGGCGGTCGCCACCGCCTCCTCGGCGGGCGTCTCCCGCACACGCTGCCCTGCGGGGGTCAGGAAGTGGTCGTGCGGCGGCCGCGGATGCCGGAAGGCCAGCCCTCGCTTCACCAGCGCCGCGAGCTGGGCCGGCGTCCCCTTGAGCCGCCCGGTCACGGGGTCGGCGGCGTCGATGACCCGCCGCTGCGCGGCGGTCGGCGGCCGGGTCACGACGTGCTCCTCCAGTCGTTCGCGGGTCAGCGGTCCGCGGCGTACGAGACGAAGGCGGCCCACTCCGTGGGGCCGAAGGCGAGCCGGGGGCCTTGCCTGTTCTTCGAGTCCCGGACGTGGACGGTGCCCGGGGCGTTGGCGACCTCGACGCATGAAGGGCCGTCGTTGGTGCTGAAGCTGCTCTTGAACCACTGCAGCTCGGAGCCGCTCCCGGCCGAGGGTTTTATGGACATGTCTCTCCCAGCGCTTTCTCGATGAAGGCCAGTGACTCGTTGGGGGTGAGAGCCTGGGCCCGGATGATCCCATAGCGCATCTCAAGGATCCGGACCTCCCTGGGGTCAGAGATCACTTGGCTGATGAGCTGGACCTCGTTGAGTCCCACCGTGGTGCCTTCCTCGAGCCGCAGTAGTCGGAACGAACCCGCGAGACCAGCATGGTCCTCACAGTCCAGTGGCAGCACCTGGATATCGACGTTCCGCAGACCACCCGCCTCAAACAAGTGTTCGAGTTGTCGACGCATCACCATTTTGCCCCCGACGGGCCGACACAGCGCCGCCTCGTCCAGAACGAAGCTGAAGACGGGCATGGCCTTGGAACCGTCGATGATCTCCTGCCGGGCCAGCCGTGCAGCGATCTGCTGCTCCAGCTCGTCCTCCGGCAACGGCGGACGGCGTACGCCGAACAGCGCTAGGCGCACGTCTCGCCCGCCGGCCGGCCTGCGAGCGACTCGACGCCTGGGGCTGGTCCTACGCCTGCGGGGCGAACCGTACGCTACTGGGACGCGCCACCGTGGGGCGAACGCGTGCGCGCCGAGAAGTCCATCGCGGCTTGCCGGCAGATGGCACAGGAGGGCACCGGGGCGCGGCTGGCCGTGGATCGTGTCTCCGACGGGGCGTTCATCGGCTGGTGCAGCCTGAACGGGTGGAATCCGGACTACCGCAGCGCGTCGCTTGGCTACTGCTTCGACGATGCAGCCTGGGGCCACGGCTACGCGACCGAGGCCGCGCGCGCTCTGCTGCGGTGGGCATTCGACACGCTGGACCTGAACCGCGTCCAAGCTGAGACCGATACGCGCAACGTGGCTTCTGCCCGCGTGCTGGAGAAGCTCGGCTTCGTGCGTGAAGGGACGTTGCGGGAAGACTGCGTCGTCAACGGCGAGGTCTCCGACTCGTGGGTCTACGGGCTGATCAGGCGGGAGTGGCAGCCGCCGTCCGAACCGGTTCCCGTCCACTGAGTTCCGTCGCACGGCACTCGGCATCGGCGCCGGCAGACCGAACTGGTCCGCATGCACGCCACCGGCGAGTACACGATCGCCGGACTGATGGAGCTCTCCGTGGGCGCGCGCACGCCGGCACACGGCAGAGGCGGGCGCCCGCCCGGCCCGTTGACTCCTCGTGCCGTGGCAGCCGAGCATCGGGCGGACCAGCCGCCTCCCCGGTGTCACCACCGAATTACGGCCGCCCGCCGAACTGCCAGTTGTGCACCTCGACGTCGGCGTACCGGTCCGGGGTCAGGATGGCGCGTGCCGTCTCCGGGTCCGGCGCCCGGAGCAGCACCGCTGTGCCCAGCCAGGTGGTGCCGTCGTCGGACAGCAGCGGCCCGTAGACGATCAGCTCGTCCCGGTCGGGCGGCACCGCGAGGTCGGCGGCCTGCCCTGTGCCGAGGCCCAGCACCAGATACCGGTTGCCGCCGGTCCGGCCGCCGGGGAAGTCCCACATGGTGCGCCCCAGCGTGTTGCGCCACCGCCGCAGCAGCACGTCCCGGTAGGCGCCGGCCTGGTAGTTCGGCTCGTCGAAGGCGAAAGCGCGGGCAGCGGCGGGATCGGGCAGGTCGACGATGTGCACGCTTCCGGTGGGTGTGTCGTCGGCGGCGAGGGTCGGGCCCCGGGCGATCATCTCCTTCGCGTACCGGTCCATGTAGGACCAGTGATCTTCCAGCAGCTCGTCGCGCAGCGGCAGGGAGCCGGGCCGGTCGCGGTGGTAGCAGAGGAACTCCATGCCCATAGCCTCTCTTCAAGGAGGCAACCGGAGCGAGTGAGTTGTTCAAGGGAACTCACGGGATGCCGCACGGCTGGGGCGTTCCCAGGAATGCCGGGCCGGTGTCGGCCGGCGAGAATGAGCCGCCCGGCGGCTGACATCCGGTGCGTGGGCGGCCCGGTCTCCGGCGGCTCGCTGCCATGTGACGGCGACGGTGTGAGACCGCCTCGCTCCCGGACGCACCGAGGAGCGCGGCCCGGCGCCCTGGAGGAGCCGCTACCGCACACTTGCCCAGTGCTCCACCCTTCAGGGTGGAGATGTAGGGCATCCTCGCCTCAGCGGCCCGTAAGGCCGCAGCACCACTGCTAAAGTCGCCTTGTCTGACAACGTAGTTGGCGGACCTACCGCCGGACGGGCGGGAAGTCAGGCCTGTGGAGGCCCGGTAAGACCACCTTCGGGTGGCAGAGGCCCGTGAAGCAGGAACCCGAGGGAGCACCGCGTAGCGGTGCTGACCGGAATCACCTGCGTTTACGCAGGTGAGGGCGTCAATGGCGGTACCCGTTCAGGAACCGCCCGATCCGGCCGATCGCCGTCTCCAGGACGTCCGCGTGCGGCAGGGTGAGGATGCGGAAGTGGTCGGGGCGGGGCCAGTTGAAGCCCGTGCCCTGGACCACCTGGATCTTCTCGCGCAGCAGCAGGTCCAGGACGAACTTCTCGTCGTCGTGGATCCTGTGCACGGCCGGGTCGAGGCGGGGGAACGCGTACAGCGCGCCCTTCGGTTTCACGCACGTCACGCCGGGGATCTCGTTGAGCTTCTCCCAGGCGCGGTCGCGCTGTTCGTGCAGCCGGCCGCCCGGCGCGGTCAGTTCGGCGATGGACTGGCGGCCGCCGAGCGCGGCCTGGATGGCGTACTGGGCGGGGGCGTTGGCGCACAGCCGCATGGAGGCCAGCATCGTCAGGCCCTCCAGGTAGTCGCGCGCGTGCTGCCTGGGGCCCGTCACGACCAGCCAGCCGGAGCGGAAGCCCGCCACACGGTACGTCTTCGACAGGCCGCAGAAGGTGAGGACCACCAGGTCGGGGGCGAGGGCGGCGGCCGAGTGGTGCACCGCGCCGTCGTACAGGATCTGGTCGTAGATCTCGTCCGCGAACACCATCAGGCCGTGCCGGCGGGCGAGGTCGAGGATGCCCTCGACGATCTCCTTCGGATAGACGGCGCCCGTGGGGTTGTTGGGGTTGATGATCACGACGGCCCTGGTGCGGTCCGTGATCTTCGACGCCATGTCGTCCAGGTCGGGGTACCAGTCGGACTGCTCGTCGCACAGGTAGTGGACCGCCTTGCCGCCGGCGAGGGTCGTCACGGCCGTCCAGAGGGGGAAGTCCGGTGCGGGGATGAGGATCTCGTCGCCGTCCTCGACGAGCGCCTGGACGGCCATCGACACCAGCTCCGAGACCCCGTTGCCGAGGAAGACGTCGTCGACGCCGACGTCCAGGCCCCGGGCCTGGTAGCGCTGGGCCACGGCGCGGCGGGCGGAGAGTATGCCGCGCGAGTCCGTGTACCCGTGCGCCTGCGGCAGCATCCGGATCATGTCCTGGAGGATCTCCTCCGGCGCCTCGAAGCCGAAGAGCGCGGGGTTGCCGGTGTTCAGGCGCAGCACGCTGTGGCCGGCCTCCTCCAGCGCGTTGGCGTGCTCGATGACCGGGCCGCGGATCTCGTAACAGACCTCGCTGAGCTTGCTCGACTGCCGGAACTCCATGCGCCGCTTCCCCTCCGCTATCCGCTGTTGCTTGGTTTTACCAAGTGGCAGCTTGGAAAGTCCAATGACATGTCTAGACTGCGTCGCATGTCACCTCGTCGAAGCTACGACCAGTACTGCTCCACGGCCCGGGCCCTCGACGCCGTCGGCGACCGCTGGACCCTCCTGATCGTCCGCGAGCTGCTCGCCGGGCCGCGCCGCTACACCGACCTGCACGCGGACCTGCCGGGCGTGAGCACGGACGTCCTGGCCTCCCGGCTGAAGGACATGGAGCGCGACGGGCTGACCACGCGGCGCCGGCTGCCGCCGCCGGGGGCCGCGTACGTATACGAACTGACGGGCCGCGGAAGGGAGTTGCTGCCCGTGCTGCAGGCGCTCGACGCGTGGGGCGCGCCCGAGCTGGCGGAGCGCCGGCCGACGGACGCGGTGCGCGCGCACTGGTTCGCGCTGCCGCTGCTGCGCTCGCTGGAGGGGGAGGGCCTGGTCGACGTCCGGCTCGACGAGGGGGCGTTCCACCTGTGGCTCGGCACCGAGGACGGCCCCGTGTACGGCGACGGACCCGCGCCCGGGGAGCCCGACGCCCGGTTGACCCTCGACGCGGAGACCTGTACCGCCCTGGGCCGGGGCTCCTTGACGTTCCCTCAGGCCGTACGGGACGGACGCGTCGAGGTGACGGGGGACGGCACGCTCGCCAAGGTGCTGCGCGGGGACTGACCGCCGCGCGGGACGTTTCCATCAGGTTCGAAATGATTGCGGTGGACCGCCCGGCGCCGCGAACCTGTGCGCCGGATCCCATGCGCTGTCCTTGTGCCAACCGGCGGTCCGGGGGGAGGGGCCCGCCGCGCCGGAGGGGGCGCGGCGGGCCTTGGCCTTGCCGTCTTCCGGGTCAGACGCCCGGCGGCACCCGCGACGGCCGGCCCGTGCCGCGGGTCAGCGCGTACCCGCCGATGCCCGCCAGCGCGGCGAGGACGCCGCCGATCGCGGTCCACACCCATCGGTCGGACCACCAGCCGGAGGCCCAGCCGTCGCCCGGTGCGAGCGACGACAGCGTGGCCGCCTCCGAGTCGGCGGACTCCTGCGAGACGGCGATCCCCGGCACCAGCGGCTGCGCCAGCGAACCGTCCACCGCCGCCGAGCCGCCGATGTCCTTGGAGTCCACCACGACCTCGGCGTTCACCGGCGTTCCGAGGTCGGCCGCGCCCAGGCCCACGGCGGTCAGCCGGATGTAGTAGGTGCCCGGCAGCGGATCGTTCGCCCATGGCTCCGACCAGGCGCGGACCGTCCGCAGCGTGCAGGACAGGTCCACGGCGGCGGCGTCCTGGGCGGCCGTCCGTGTCTGCGCCCCGTACTGGCACGCCTGGCGGCGGCGCAGCCCGTCGTAGACGTCGAGCTGCCATGTCTGCGTCCCGCTCCGGGACGACGACGGCAGCTTCACGGTCGCCTTGACGGTGGGCCGCTGCCCCGCGTCCGCGGGGAACGACCAGTACAGGTAGTCACCCGTCGAGGCGCTCGCCGTGGCCTGCTGGCCCTGCTGGATCTCCACCGCCGTGCGGAACGACGTACCCGCCGAGGTGGGCGCGGCGCTGTCGCCGGACGGGCTCGCGGAGGGCGAGGAGTCGGCGGCGGCCGGGGACACGGCGGCGGCCGGGGACACGGCGGCGCCCAGCAGCGCGGCCGCGGCGATCAGTACTCGTGCGATACGCATCAGTTGGTCCTCCAGACCGCGACCCGCCAGCGTGACACCCAGCCCCACAGCAGACCCGCGAGGAACCCGGCCACCACGAGGGCGCCGAGCAGCCACCAGCCGCGCCCGAGGCCGAAGGACGCCACGTCGCCCGCCGGGTCGGGGCCGTCGACGACGTCGACCGTCAGCTCCAGGGGCAGCCCCGGCGTGGCCTTCACACCGGCCGCCGGGGAGAAGGAGTTGGCGACCTGCAGGCACACCGTCTCGGCGGGCGCGTTCTCGTCGTCGCTCTGCGCCTTCGGATAGCGCAGGCCCGTCGACAGGACGTCCGTGCGGCCCGAGCCGGTCGCCTCGCCGCGCACGATCTCACGCCCGTGCACGGTGACCGCCCGCAGCGTCACCCCGTAGTCCCGGGCCACCTGCCGGTCGTCGGAGACGCTCACCGAGGCCCGCAGTTCCTGGCCCGGTCGCACGTCGACGCGATAGAAGCGGTGCTGTCCGAACTCCTCGCGGTCCGTGTAGAGACCCGACTTCAGCGCCGGCGCCGTCGCACACCGGTCGGTGCCGTCCACGGCGACCGGCGTGACCGTCTTGTCCGCTGTGCGGTCCACCAACTGGTTGACCTTGTCGGACAGTTGCTCCTTGTGCTGCACCGATGTGTAGGTCCCGCCGGTCGCCTCGGCGATGCAGCTCAGCTGCCTGCTCAGCTTGGCGTTCGGTACGAGGCCCAGCGTGTCGATGGTCAGCCCGATCCCCTTGGCCGCGATCTCCCGGGCCACCTCGCAGGGGTCCAGCGGCGCGCAGGTGTCCTCGCCGTCGCTGATGAGGACGATGCGGCGCGATCCGTTGCCGCCGTCGAGGTCGTCCGCCGCCTTCAGCAGGGCGGGGCCGATCGGCGTCCAGCCGGTGGGCTGGAGCGTCGCCACGGCCGTCTTGGCCTCGGTCCGGTTCAGCGGTCCCACCGGGTAGAGCTGCGCGGTGTCCTTGCAGCCCGTCTTGCGGTCGTTGCCCGGGTAGTTGGCGCCCAGCGTCCGGATGCCGAGCTGGACCTCCTCCGGCGTCGCGTCCAGTACCTCGTTGAACGCCTGCTTCGCCGCGGCCATCCGGGAGCCGCCGTCTATGTCCCGCGCCCGCATCGAACCGCTGACGTCGAGGACGAGATCCACCTTGGGGGCGTCCTGGGCTGTCGTCTCGTCGGCGACGGCGCCGGCCGGGACCGCGATCCCCGCCGTCAGGGCGGCGATCAGGGCGCAGACGCCCGCCGCCAGCCGTTTTCTTGTGATCATCGGCGGATCTTATTGACCGGAGCGGGTGTGCTTCAAAACGATCTCATGGCTCACAGCGGGCGAACGCGCGATCGAGCGGGTTGGGCAGCCCCGCCCACAGATCGCCGGGCCGCCCGGGGGACAGCCGCATCAGCGTCAACGCCTTGGCGGGCAGGGGCTCTTCACACAGCGCCAGGACATCCGGGGTGCGGGGCAGATCCCGTACGGCGGTCTCCAGGGCCGCCCGCAGCGCCGGTCCCGAACCCGCCGCCGAGGCCAGCGCACCCGCCACCAGCGAGCCGAACAGCTTGCGGCGCAGGGTCCTCTCGTCGTCCGTGACCATCCGGCCCGCCACGTCCGGGGCCTTGATGCCGTGCCGGGCCAGCCGGGCCGGGCTCACCCGGATGTCCGCGAGGTCGCGGTAGACCAGCCGCAGCGGCTCCCCCGACGACGAGAGCACCACCAGGAGGTTCTGACCGTGCGCCTCCAGCGCCACACCCAGATCCAGCAGCCGCAGGCCGGTGGCGAGGGCGAGACGCGCGAGGGAGCCGAGCCAGGAGGCGGACGCGGGCAGACCGGTGAGCGGCAGGGCGGCCACCGGGACGACCCGCTCGCCGGCCGCGGCGGACGCGTACACGTCGGGCGGCTCCCGCAGCACCGCGGCGAGATCGGGGGTGCGGGCGCTGACCGCCCCCAGGGTGCGGGTGATGTGCAGCAGACCGCCGGTGCGCGCGGCGATCGAGGTGAGGAAGCCGGACAGCACGGCCGACGTCTGGACCGAGCCGACCGAGATGTCCCGCACGGAGGACGTCAGCCGGGCGCTGACCGCGGTCTTCACATGCGGCCCGCCCTCGGGCAGGGCCAGCGTCCGCAGGGACATCAGCGGACGGGCCACAGGGCCGTCCTGGGACGGCACGGCGAGCACGTGCGCCGTCTGCCAGGGGTGGACCGGGATCAGCGGGCGCGCGCCGTCCCACAGCCACGCCGGCCACTCGCCCCGCACCAGACAGTCGTCCACGGCGACCAGACCGAGACGCACCAGCGGCCGGTGCTCCGGTCCGTACGCGAGCTGCTCGGCCACCGAGAAACCGGGCCGGGAGCGGCAGTTGGGGTGGAACGGGTGCCCGTCCACGACCCGCTGCTCCCACTCCCAGCTCGCCGCCGGTTGCGGCGCGGCCACCGGCCGGCCCGCCCGGGACAGCGCCAACGAGGCGGTGCCGTGGTCGAGTTCCGCGGCGAACGCGTCACCGTGCGGGACCCCGAGGGCGGCCATCAGCGCGGCAGGACGGTGGTGGGCCCGGCCGTCGAGCAGCACCTCGGTGACGTGCGCGGCGGTCGTGTACGGGTCCGCGGGCGGGCCGTGCAGCAGGCGCCCGTCGGCCAGGCGGACGGTGAGCGCGCCGCGCGCCGGCTCCCGGCGCGCGACCCACGGCAGCGGTTCATGGGCCAGCCCCCGCCACAGGCGCGACAGGACGGCGGCCCGGGCGCCGGGCAGCGCGGCCTCGTAGGCCCCCGCCAGATCGGGCCGCACGACGGCCAGTTCACCGGCGACGGCCGCCTCCGCGGAAGGGGGAAGGTGCACGGTCGGACTCCTTGCGACGGGGTGGCGCGGCGTGGTGGGGGAACCACAGTGGACATACTGATCGCGAGTGCACCGTACGGAACGAATGGATCCCATGGAGCCCATGTCCCCGGACGGCGTCTGCGAGCGCGCCGACGCCCATGCGGCGGCACCGCTGCTCAACTGCCTGCTGCGGGAGGCCGCGGAACCGGCCGGCGAGCAGGGCGTGCACCGCCTGCGGGCCGGCGGCCGGCTGCTGCGCGTGCGCGGCGGCCGCCGGCCCCGCGACCCCGAGGTGTTCGCCGGCGGCGCCTGGCACCCGCTCAGCCACGCCGAACTGGTCAAGCTCACCGCCGAGGAACTGCGCCGCGCCACCGGGGTGTCCAACCTCGAACTGCCCGGCGAGATGCTCGACAGCCGGGACGCGGTGGCCGCGATCCTGGCCGCACGCGCCCGCGCGACGGCGCCCGACGACCCCTATCTGCGCTCGGAGCAGTCCCTCGTCACCGGGCACCCCTGCCACCCCGCGCCCAAGGCGCGCGGCGGCGGCCCGGCCGCCGGCTGGCTGCCGTACGCGCCCGAGGCGTACGCCCGCTTCCCGCTGGCCCTGCTGGGAGTGCGCGCGGACGCGGTCCTGGAGGAGGGCGACACCGCGGCGCTGGACGCGCTCGGCACGGCTCCGCCCGGTTACCGGCTGCTGCCCGTACACCCCTGGCAGCTCGCCCTGGTCGGCTCCCGGCCCCCCATCCGCGAGGCGTTCCAGGACGGGCGCCTGGTGCGGCTCGGCGACACCCCGTGGCCCGTCCGGCCCACGGCGGCGATCCGCACGGTGTACGCCCCCGACGGCGACCTGTTCCTCAAGTTCAGCCTCGATGTGCGGATCACCAACGACATCCGCCGGCTGTGGCGTCACGACCTGCTGGCGCTGCGCCGCACGGACACGGCCGCGGTGTCCGCGTTCGCGGCGCTGCCGGGCCCGGCGGCCTGGCTGAGCGACCGCGGCTACCGCACGGCCGGCTTCGCCTTCGAGGAACTGGCCGTCCTGGTACGCGACGGAGTGCGCGGGCACCTTTTGCCCGGCACCACCCCGCTGCTGGCCGCCGCCCTGGTGGAGGGCTTCGAGGGCAGCCCCCTCGACACGCTCACCGACCCGGACCCCTGGTGGACGGCGTATCTGCGCCAGCTCGTCCCGCCGGCCCTTGAGGCGTTCGAGCGGCACGGCGTCGTCCTGGAGGCCCACCTGCAGAACACGCTGGTCGCGGTGGACGCCGCCGGGCTGCCCGTCCAGGCGCTGTTCAGGGACGCGGAGGGCGTGAAGCTGCTGACGGACGTGTCCCGCCCGGCGGGCTGGGAGCGGCTGGTGTACTGCCTGGTCGTCAACAACCTCACGGAAGTGGCCGCCCTGCTGGCGGAGCGCCACCCCGGCTGGAACCCCTGGCCGGCCGCCCGCGCGGAACTGGCCCGCCACCCCGTCCCCGAGATCCCCGCCCTGCTGGCCTCGCCCACCCTGCCCGGCAAGACGAACCTCCTGCTGCGCTGGACGGGCGCGGACGGTGCCGACGCGCGCTATCTGCCGCTGCCCAATCCGCTGGCCCGCCGGTGACTGTTCGCCACCGGGCCGGTGCATCCCGCGATCAGCGCACTCCGGCGGGCGTTCCGGTGCCGTGACCACCGGGACGCGCTCGCGCACGGCGGCTTTGCCAGTGGCCCGAATCACGTCCTCACAGTGCACCGAGCGGCTGGGGTCATATACCCCGGGGGGTATACATTGGCGTCACCCCTCAATACCCCCGGGGGTATGCGTCGCGGACCCGGTGATCCGTCCGCGTCCCGTAACCGAACGAAGGAAATGCCATGCTTCAGGCGATGACACCCATGCTCAAGAGGGTCCTCCTGCCGATCGTTCTGCTCACGAGCCTTCTCGCCGTGACCATCGGCGCCAACGCTCCGCAGGCCGCCGCGGCGACGAGTACGTCCGACGTCGTGGTCTACGTGGGCGACCAGGCCGCTTCCGCCTACGAGCAGTCCCTCAACGGAGTCCTCTACACCGAGGACGCGATCGGCACCATGGCCAACAGGATCCTGTGGACCGAGAGCGAGATCGGGACCATGGCCGACCGCATCGTCTACGTCACCGAGATCTCGCAGGACAACACCATCAAGGTCATCTACTACGCGTACAACATCGTGCTGACCGGCATGGAGAACGGCGGCTATCTCTACCAGCTCTCGGTCGTACCGGTCTTCGCGCTGCCCACCGGCTGGTGACACCCCGGGAGCGGCCCTGCCCCGGCTCCTGGCCGGCCGGCGGCGACCGCCCCTGCGCCGACGGCACCGGGAGTGTTCCCGGTGCCGTCGCACCCGCCCGGCCCGGCAGGGGACGGGCGGTGCGCCGGCGTCGTCTCCGGCCCCGTCTCCGGCCCCGTCTCCCGAGGTGACGCGGCAGCCGGCGAAGGGACCGCCGCGGCGTTCAGGACGACGTGACGCGCGCCTGGAGCCGGACCAGTCCGGCCACACCGAACTGCAGGGCCACCGGCAGCGTGTGCCCGGCGCTGACGCCCCGCACGTGGCGCAGCAGGACGCGCGGACCGCTGCCGCCGAAGGTGACGGTGGTGCCGCTCAGCAGCAGGATGCCGGCGGTGGACAGCGAGCCGTTGCCCTCGGCGGACCTTCCCCCGGCCAGCACCCCCCGTCCGCCGTCGGGGGTCGCGACCATGCCGAGGTGTTCGGGGACGCCGTCCTCGTTGCGCACGCTCATGCTGAGTGAGCCGTCACCCGCACGATCGAGGTGGGCGACGGCATCCGTGATCGTCAGGTCGACGTCGGCGACTTCGACATGGGCCCGCCCCGGAGTGCCCGGACCGCCGGTGGACGCGGGAGCAGCGGCTCGGTGGGAGGCGGGACTGTTCGCGCAGCCCGAGGCCAGGACGGCGAGTGCCACGGACAGCGATGCCGCCAGGAGTGTGCGCAGATGCCGGGTTGTGCCTGCCATCCCAGCAGTATGCCGATGCCGCCCCGGGGAGTTGCCGCCGCCCCCCTCCCGTGCGCGCCTCATCACCGTGCAGACGCCCCGGACCCCGCCACGAGACGTCGGCCGGCCGGGCCCGGCCGCGGAGGAGACAGCCACCGTGCCCCGCGCCGGGCCCATCGGTACGGCAGGGATGCGTCTCGACGAGTCAGCCTGCAAGCCCGCCGGTCCGCACCCCTACCGATCTGCTCACTGCCGGGGAGACGGGGCGGGCGTGGAGGGGAGGCACTCGGCCGTCAGCACGCGGAGCTCCTCGAGGTCGTACTCGGCGCGGTGGGGCGTGCCATGACGTGTCAGCTTCCCGCGGCTGGCCCACTTCCTGATGGTTGCCGGAGAGACGCCCATGGCGAGGGCTGCCAGCTCGGTGGGGACGGTGCGCGGCTTGGACGGTCTACCGGGGGAGACGCCGGCGTTCACGGGCGGGCTCCTTCGGCGGCGAGCGGGAGAGAGCCGTTCTGGGACATCGCGGCGGGGAGGCGATGCATGAAGCGCAGCCACTCACGGGGTGGAAGCGCGTGACCGGACTCGCAGACGATCTGCCGGGGAGGCTGGCCGGAGTCGGTGCGGGTGACGACCTCCAGCGTGCTGGAGCAGCCGGGCTCGGGGCAGCTGCCGATGGGCGTGCGCTGGACGGCTCCGGGCCCGAGCACGGCGTTGCACGATTCGAGCAGCCGACTGATCTCGTCGTTGAAGTCGGCGGCTGCCGGGTGTGCTGCGAGCCAGTCGATGTGACGGCTGAGGAAGTGCACAAGACAGGCCACTTCGCACTGGTCGGGCTTTGGAGACCGCGCTTCGTCGACGACCAGTCGCGCCCAGGAGGCCAGTGTCTCCGCTATCTGCGCGCGCAGGGCCACGATCCTCTCATCGAGGACGATGCCCTTTGCCGGTCTGTTGCCGCTGACGCGCACGCGCGGGCGGGGTGCCGTGGACGCGAGCGCGTGGTCGCTCTCGCGGTAGGCGGCGAGCAGCTTGTGCAGGTCGGCTCGGAGTGTTTCCACACAGCTCGGGCACAGCGGGGTCGTGACGGATCCGGGCCGTGGGTCGGTATGCGGGTGCCGACAGCGCGAGGAGACGCAGGTGCGCGGTGCTGAGCCATACGCGGGCCGACGGAGCCGATCGGCCGGTGGTCCGCCGTATGGCCTGGACTTCTCTAGCGACATGGAGCCCCCGGTCATGATGTGTGGAGAGGTATCCGATGTGCGTCGGTCACGGCGGGCGTCGTGCTGTGGCAAGAGCCGTGGCCGCGCTGACGGTTGATATTGTTGACATTTGGCGTCGCAACCTTCAACAGGGCCAAGAGCAGAGTTGTGTCAGAACTTTGTGCAAACCGTGCACCCGGGTAAGGGTTTCTTCATGGTTTCGCAAAGTGGGTCGCCCGGGTGCCGCTTGGTCCAAGCGCGGAGTGGCCGGTCGGGACGGGCTTGAGAACCGGTCAACCGGCTTGTATCGTCGAAAAACAGTTCAGGGAACGGGTTGGTCGGTATCGAGTGGGAGCCATACACCGTTGACATGCTCTGCGGGGGAAGAGGCGTCTAGACCATGAACGTTCTGATCGTCGACGACGATGACGAGGCGGCTCAGCAGCTCGATCGGGCTCTGACAAGCCATGGATACAAGACGGAGCGGGTCAGCACCGGGGCGGCGGCCCTGCAGCAGCTGCCGGGCATGACTCTGGTGTTGTTGGATCTCAGCCTGCCGGACCTCGCAGGACACGAGGTCTGCCGACGCATCCGAGAGAACTCCTGTGTCCCCGTCATCGCGTTGAGCGATCAGGGTGACGAACTGGACCGGGTCATCACCCTGCATATGGGGGCTGACGACATTGTATACAAGTCGCACGGCCGGTACGAGTTGATGGCCCGCATCCAAGCCGTGCTGCGGCGCAGCGCGCAATGCAGGCTCCACTTCGCCGCGCATTGCGCTTCGAAGCGGTCCACGACCGACCTGGCGTCGGCGTGGGCGTTGTTGCCGGCGCGGGGAGCCGTGGCGGGATCGCTCCGGGTCGGAGAGTTGCGCCTGGATCCGGCCGCGCGCCTGGTCCTCCTGCGGGAAAAGGAGGTACGCGTCACTCCAAGGGAGTTCGAGCTGCTGGCCGTGCTGATGGAAAACCCCGGTGTGGTGATGGAACGCCGGGACATCATGTCACGGGTGTGGGGTGAGAACTGGTTCGGCTCCACCCGCACCCTCGATGTCCATGTGGGGTCCCTGCGCAGCAAGCTGGGCAGTTCGGAGTGGATCCAGACGGTGCGCGGCATCGGTTACAAGCTGATCGCCCCCGCGTTCAGGACCGCGTGAGTTCTGGACCGTGCTCCGGTCCGGTGGGCGCCCCACCTGCTTTCCGGTGCCGGGACGGCGGTTCGGGAAACGGACAGACCGACTCAGGCTTCCAGGAGGCCGGCGAGATGCCGTCTGTACCATCCCGAGCACTCCGCGAACCGGGCTTCGAAACCCGCTCCGCAAGCCACTTCGGTATGGAGCCAGATCCGATGCGTGTCGTACCAGTGGTCCTGGGTGAGCATGTCGTACTGGTGCGCGGAGAGCGTGGGCAGAGCCTGTGCGGTGAGCATGCGATGCTCCGCCGCCGAGAGGGACTCCTCCGGCTGGGGCAGTCCCAGCCACCGGCACATGGTGGATGCCAGCTCCCGCATGGATTCGGGCCGGGGGTGGGCCACATGGTAGACGTGCCCCGCCGCGGGAGGCCGGTTCCCGTCGACCAGCGCCGCGACCACTCGTCCGAGGTCGTTGGCGTGCAGGACTGAGCTGTGCGCGGACAACCCCCGCGGCCACCCGGGCACCCGGTGGAGAAGCCTGGCCACAGTGGGAATGAACCATCGGTCGCCGGGGCCGTAGATCAGGTGTGGACGCAGGACGACCCCCCCGGCCCGGCGAACCGCGTGTTCCGCCTCGAGTCGTGACGCGCTGGCGGCCGACTGCGGCGCCGGCACCGCTTCCGCCTCGGTCAGGCCGCGGTGAGGGCCGAAACCGTAGACCGCGGCCGTACTGATGTAGATGAAGCGGCGGACGTCCGCCCGGCCGGACTCCTTGAGCAGGGCCAGTGTGCCGAGGTGGTTGACCTCGCGGCAGTGGCGCGGTTCACCGCCCACGTAGGAGGCGGCGTGCACCACCGTGGTCAGGCCGGAGCACACTCCTTGCAGCGTACGGGGATCGGAGAGGTCGCCGATCACGTACTGGACTCGGCCGTTCCGCCGTGCGGGTGGCGGCGGGTGACGGCACAGGACCTTGACGACCGGAGGCGCGACGCCGTCGGAGGGACCGTCGAGAAGCGCCTCCACGACGGCGCGGCCGATGAATCCCGTACCGCCCACCACCATCACGCCCGCCCTGGTGGGGTGCCGTGCATGTCTCGAAGGCGCGGTGCCTTTCACTGTGCCCGGCCGTCGAACACGGTCACCCGGCAGGAGCCGACGAGGGACCCGGCCTGGTGGAAGGTGACGGTCAGGACGTGGAGACCGGGCGTGACCTCTTCCGCAACGGCCGGCGACACGACGCACGGGGCGTCGAACTCGATGTATCGCAGGAAGTCGGCCGAGCAGGCCAGGAGCAGGCCGTTGGGGATGCCGATGGTGAGTAACGCGGCCTGGCGCGCGGCCTCCATGACCACCATCCCGGGGACGTGGTCCACGGGATGGTCGAAGAGTATGGGATGCGAGGCGTCGAAGCGCAGGATGCAGGTCCCGTCATCGAGAGGCCGGCTGAGTACGACGTCGGAGGCGCTGTTCCTGCCCACCAGCTCGGGCCGTACCGGTGCAGGCATGTCGAGGGAGGGGACGGCGCCGAGGCGGTGGGCGCGCAGCCGCTTGTAGACCGCCGGGGTCACGCAGTTCGCGACGGAGTCCCCGATGCCGATGCGCTCTCCGTCGCGGTAGGCGTCGATCGAGCAGGCGAAGGAGGAGACGTTCCCTCTGCGCCGTACGACGTTGTGCAAGGACACTTCGAGAATCACATGGGCGGGCTGGTCGGCGATGCGCGCGCCGTCCGCGAGGATCGCGAACGAGTGGGCGAGGGTCAGGAAGCTGTGCCCGATGGGAACGTCCAGCGTCTGGTGGGCGAGAAGCACGCAGGCTTGACGGATCGTCTCCGCGAAGATCATGGGATCGTGCCAGCGGCCCGCGACAGGACCGTAATAGCTGTGCCCGCGCGGCCACTGGGCACCGACCCGGTGGCCCCCGCACTCACCGTATCTGACCCCCGTCACCAGCACCTCGGACACAGCGGCCCGGTGGACGAGAGCGCGGGGAACGGTCTGCTGGAAGAGCTCCGGGCTGCCGCATCTCTCAGTGACGGCCCGCTGATCCGCAGGCTGAAGTGCATTCATTCCCAGTCCCCCTCTAGGAGGCGCACTAACCAATGAAGGCGGAGGAGCAGGGCGCCACATGGCCCGTTTCCGCATGCCTGTGATGCCCGAGGGCCGAGCGTACCAGCTGACTGGTTTTTTTCTGCCGGGGCATCTGCTACGTAGAGTCGCCCGGGAGGGTGTATGACCGATACCGAACGGGTACAGTGCGGCGCTGCCCGGAGCGGGGAGGGAGACCGGTGATGGCGAGGGTGAGACAGGAGCGGGCCGTAGCGACGCGGCAGGCCATTCTCGACGGCGCCGCGGTCGTGTTCGACAGCATGGGATTCGGCAGTACCAGTTTGACCGACATCGTGCGTCAGGCCGGGGTGACCAAGGGGGCGCTGTACTTCCACTTCCCGTCCAAGGAATCCCTCGCGCAGGCCCTTGTCCAGGAGCAGTTCGTGGCCGTGACCGCCCCGTCGGGGTCCGAGGGGTTCGGCGTGCAGAGCGTCATCGACCGCTCTCACTGGCTGGCTGAACAACTGTGCGTGAACGTTCGGGTCAGGGCCGGTATACGGCTGGTTCTCGAGCACGGTCTTGCGGGAGACGGTGACGCCGCTCCTTACGACCAGTGGATCGAGCAGGTGCGGGAGGCCCTGGCGTTCGCCCAGGGGCGGGGGGATGTGAAGCCGGAGGTCGACATCGCCGATCTCGCGGTCCACCTGATCGGGGCGTTCACGGGAATCCAGATCACCTCGCAGGTCCGAACCGGTCGCGCTGACATCCACGACCGGATTGCCGACCTCTGGAGGTTCCTGCTGCCGTCGATCATCCCGGCGCGCCGACTCGGCCGGTTCGAACCGAGGGGTTCGGGTGAGCTGTGGGCGGAATCGGCGGTCGGCGTCGACTGATCCGGCCGAGTGGGCGCCCGGTGATCCGGCCGAGGGGCGGCCCGTACGTCCGTGAGCCGGCGTGATGGCCGCGGCCGGATGCGCAAGCCCTCCACAGCACGGGGATGTGCGTGGGGCTGCCCTCGGACAGGAGGCGCTGCCGGGCGTCTTCCGCGGCCCGGCGGCGGTGCCGCTTACAGACGGTCCGTCCGAGGCCGTACGCCTCATGCAGGTCAGACCACCGGGGGCGCCGGCACGGCACGGCACTCTATGAGTGGGCAGTCGTCCTGATCTGCCCCATGGCGCCCGCGTCGGTCAGCTGCCACAGGTGGCTGAGCCACGTCTCGACCTCCGACTGGGCGGTTCCCGTCCACACGAGCGCCTCGACCCCGGACACCGCAGCCGTGACCACGGTCCGTGTCGGCACCGTCCGTGCGGCGGGGAGTTCGCCGTTCTTGCCTGCCTCGTCCACGAGATGCCACAGGCGGCCGAGCCAGAGCAGGTAGAAGTTCCGGTGGTCAGGGGCCGTGCGCCTGTCGGCGCGCTCCCGGGTGATCCGGACGCTCGCGCGCATGAACAGGTCCTCGCGCAGTAGCCGGTTGAGTGTGTGCGTCACGTCGACGATCACCTGGAGGCAGGACGTCTCGACCGCGCGCCGTTGCGACACGGCCTCTTCCAGCAGTTCGAGGCTCCGCAGCTGGACGGCATCGGCCAACTCGTCCTTTGTCGGGAAGTGGAAGAACAATGCGCCCTTGGTCACGCCTGCCGCCTGACTGACATTGGCCAGGGTCGCCTTGGTGAAGCCATGAGTCGCGAACTGTGCGGCAGCAGATGCCAGTAGGCGCTCCAGCGTGTGACCGGAGCGCTCGTGCTTGCCCATAGTCCCCCTTCGCCTGGTAGGGGTGCTTTGTCTAGGGGTGTCCGTTCAGGTTGATCCGACTTGTTGCCCAAACTAAAAACCGGTCGATCGGTTTGTCAACACTCGAAACGCGAAGTGGCGAAAAGGCGCCCGGCTCCGGATGGTGATCGCCGTCGGTCCGGTCGGGTGGATGTCGCCGACGAGGCCGCCGCAAGGTGTGTGCGGACATCGCGATGCCGGTATGCCGATTCGCTCAGGGGGGATGCCACTGCCGGGCGGCGGGCCGAGAGGGCCTTGACCTGCGAGGTGCGGGGCGTCGGCGCGCCTGCCTGCTGTCGGATGGTGCCCGGATGCTGTTCCCCAGCCGGTGCGGGGCCGCGCTGCCGGGAGAACGCCCCGGCCGGACCGTACGTCGGGTGCCGGACGGGGCGGCACCGGGATCAGCGCACACGTGCGGGCGGCATGTGTTCGCCCAAGGGGCATCCGGGCTGCACCGCATCACCCGGCCCGGCGTGTCTCACTCCTCCGCGGACAGCAACTTGCAGAGCAAGGCGCGGAGTTCCTCCTCTCCGCCTGCGCCGAGGGCCGCGCGGGTGTCCGCCTGCATGCGCTCCCCCATGTCGTACACGGCGGGCAGCAACTCGCGTCCGGAGCCGGTGAGTTCCAGGGCGTAACGGCGGCGGTCGCGTGGGTCCTTCCCGCGGGCCACCAGATCGGCCTGGACCAGATCGTCGACCACCTCGGCCGCGGCCGGCTCCGTGATCGCCAGGTGCCGTGCCAGCCGTTGCTGTGGGCACGGCCCCAGCATGTGGATCGCGATCAGAGGACCGAAGTGCCGTGCCCGCAGGCCGAGTTCGCCGAGCAGGGCGTCGAAGCTGCGGCGCTGGTGGAGGTGGGCCTGCGCGAGGAGATACTCAATGCTCTGGGTGGCGGGTTGCTCCGTCTCCGGCAGCAGCCTGGCGAGCAGCGTGTACAGCCGCCGCCGTTCGTGTGCCGACAGCGTGGCGGCCATCCGCGCGTTCCGCTCGGACATCGCTTCGCGCATGTCGTCGAGTGCGGCCCGCCCGGTGTCGGTCAGCCTCAGGACGTACGACCGGCGGTTGGCCGGGTTGCGGGTCCGGGACACATATCCGAGGTCCTCAAGCCGGTCGATGAGCCGGACCATGACCGTGCGGTTGATGCCGAGGCGCTCCGCGAGGTTCTTCTGCGACCGCGCGTCCTGATCCGCCAGGGCATCCAGCAGGACGTAATCGCGGGACTGCGGGGCCCCCTCGACCGCGTCCGCGGTGAACTGCGCGAACACGCGGCGCAGCAGATCACCGAAGTATCCGCCTGCCGGAGCGGGCGTGGGTGCGGCCCGGCCCTGGACCTCCGTCGGTCTTATGGCGCTCACCCTGCTGCCTCGTCTCTCCTGCGGTGCGACTCAACATAGAGCATATCAAGGGTGATTATTGGCCCAATGATTAGTTGGGACGTTGATCAGTGAGGAGTGGCTCCCGCCGATCGACGGCCTCACCGCGAGCGGGCCCGCGCCGAGGGGGCGGGCGCCTGCGGGTCGTTGTGCGGAGATCGCCACCTGCTCCCGCTCCCCGCGCTGTCCCAGCAGTCGGCGCCCGGCGTCCCGGCCGGGCCCGCCATGGCGGGCCGTCGCGTCGAACCGGCATAGAACTGGCATCGAACTTGCTTACGCCGAACTGGTGTTGACGCGAGAAACGCGTGTGTGTCACGCTGCTCGCGGCGCCCCCATGCCCTGAAAGTGCCCGAGTGCAACACGCATCGGCGCTTTCTGCGGCCCCTTTGCCGCGCATCGGCGGACGCACCGGTCGCGATCGGACAGCGGCGGCATCACTGAAACAGCTGTCATCAAAGGGCCCCGCTCTTCTTTTGGTTCGAGACGCTCGACCGTAA
The DNA here is from genome assembly GCF_055632315.1 of Streptomyces sp. PSU-S4-23. Lineage (NCBI taxonomy): Bacteria > Bacillati > Actinomycetota > Actinomycetes > Kitasatosporales > Streptomycetaceae > Streptomyces > Streptomyces sp. PSU-S4-23. The sequence goes on from NZ_JBVMUU010000002.1 coordinate 7,161,349, forward strand.
TGACCCCAGAGTGCAGCCGAGTTCCCCTCGGCTGCACTCAGTGCTGTGCGGACCCGGCAGCAGTCCGCCCCGTGATCGAAGGAAGTGGTGCCCAGTGCTTCATTCTGTCGACGCGACCATCAGGACAGGGAGGCGGATTGCCCTCTGACAGCCCACTCGACCCGATCGCCGAGCAGGTGCGCACGCTGTCCGATCGCGCCAGTCTGAGCGAGCTCGTCGACCGTTACATGGTCACCCTCGACGAGGGTCCGTTCGACGATGGCTGGGCCAAGTCCCTGTTCACCGAGGACATCTCGCTGGTCTTCCCTGTGGGAAGTCATCGGGGAATCGCAGGCGCAGCCGATTTCACGCAGAAGATCATGGACCGCTGGGACCGGACCCATCACCACGGTTCCGGGACGGTCATCGAACTGGACGGTGACCGGGCTTCGATCAGCTGGAGTCTGATCGCCTCCCATGTTCACTTCGGTTCGCCCCGGCCCCCGGCGCCGACGAGCTACTTCCAGTTGGGCGGCAGGTTCGACGGAGTGGCACACCGCACCCCGCGCGGCTGGCGCATCGGAAGCCTGAAGCTCCGGATCGTGTGGTCCACCGGGGCGGTTCCTTCAGGCGTGACATCGGTCGATGCCACGACGGTCGAAAGACCGACGGAACACATGACGGTACCTCAGAAGAAAGGAATGGCAGGCATGGCCAGCGCTGAGCGGCAGAAGGAAATCGTTGAGGAGATCTTCCGCGAGGGGCTCACCAACGGTGATCTCTCTGTGGCGGACAAACACCTGACCGCGGATTTCAAGAACAACGGCAGCCACGACGACTCCATGCGGGGTCCGGAGGCGTTCAAGCACACCATCCGTATCCAGCAGAGCGCCTTCAGCGACATCAAGTACGAGATTCTGGACTTCGTCTCCCAGGGCGACCGGGCCGCCGCCCGCTGGGTCATGTACGGCAGGCACACCGGCCCGTTCCTCGGTGTCCCGCCGACCGGTCTGGAGGTCGAGCACAACGCGATCATCTGGTTCCGGTTCGAGGGCGAGAAGATCGCGGAGCGCTGGGGGATCGTCGACAACTTCACGACGTACCGCTTCCTGACGTCCGGCGGAAAGCCCGGTGGGCCCCTCACTCCGGGCGGCCCTGGTGCCGGGAAGCCCAGGTCCGCCTGACCGACCCGTCATGCGCCGTAGGGCGCCGGGGCCGTGCGGTCCCGGCGCCCTACGGCACTACCGCTTCCAGATCATGGACAAGGAGGGAATCAGTGCCGATCGACAGGCGGGTGGCGCGCTTCAACCGTGCGGTGGCGAACCACTTCGTGGGCCCGGTCCTGAGCCGTATGCCGGGCTTCGGCAAAGTCCACCACCGCGGACGCAAGTCCGGGCGCGAATACAGCACTCCGGTCAAGCTGTTCCGGCGCGGCGAGGACATCGTGATAACCCTGCCGTACGGGCCCGGTTCCGACTGGGTCAAGAACGTGCTGGCGGCGGGGGGCTGTGACATCACGACCCGCGGACGCCGTATGCACCTGACCAACCCGGTCGTCTTCTCCGACGACGGGCAGACGCGGATGCCCGCGCTCACCCGGCGGATCCTGTCCCGGGTCGGCGCCACCGAGTTCCTCTCTCTGACCTTGTCCGCCGCGCCGACCACGGCGAAGCGGTAGGCGGGCCATGTCCTACCAGCGGATCAGGGTGGTCGTTGTCGTCGGATCCGCCCGTGACGGGCGGCTGGCCCCCGATGTGGCGCGATGGTTCGCGGGGCAGACGGACAAGCGCGACGACCTGGTCACGGACGTCGTCGACCTGGCCGGCACACCTCTGCCGGACAGCCTCGACCCGGATGTGCCCGAGGCCGTCGCGCTGCGCCCGCGCCTGGCCGCGGCCGACGCTTTCGTGTTCATCGTGCCGGAGTACAACCGCAGCGTCCCGGGTCCCTTGAAGACCCTCATCGACAGCTTCAACTCCGAGTGGGAGGCAAAGCCGGTCGGGTTCGTCGGCTACGGCCTGAGCATGGCAGGCGGGGTGCGCGCCGTGGAACATCTGCGGCAGATCTTCGCCGAGTTCCACTCCATCGGGATGAAGGACACCGTCACCTTCCCGCGGATCCTGGACCACTACGGCGCCGAGGGGCGCTTCCCGGTCGATCCCGAGGGTGCCAACGCCGCCGCCAAGCTCATGCTCGACCAGCTCGTGTGGTGGGCGCGCGCGCTGCGCGACGCGAAGGAGCGGCGGCCCTACGGCGGCTGAAACCCCACCATGCCTGATGTGCGTCCCTACAAGGAGCTGTGATGTCGTCTTCCGCTGCCCCGCTACATGACCTGCTGATCGCCATCCCGACCGTGATCCTGGCCTGCCGAGCGGGAGCGGGGCTCTTCCGCAGGGCCGGTCAGCCACCGGTCGTCGGGGAGATCGCCATCGGGATCGTGCTGGGCCCCTCCCTGCTCGGCTGGATCTGGCCGAGCGCGGAGCACTGGCTGTTCCCGGAGGCGGTGCTGCCGTACATCGAGACGCTGGGCAACATAGGCCTGCTGGCGTTCCTTCTTCTGGCGGGCCTGGAACTCAACCTCTCCGCGATGCGCGGCCACGGCCGTACCGCGGTCGCGGTCGGCCAGATGAGCATCGCACTGCCGCTCGCCCTGGGTGCGCTGCTTGCGCTTGGCATGTACAAGACGTTAGCCCCCAAGGGTGTGGGCATGCTGCCCTTTGTGCTGTTCATCGCGCTGGCGATGAGCATCACCGCGTTCCCCGTGCTCGCCCGGATCCTCACCGACCACGGCCTGTACCGGACGTCCGTGGGAACCCTCACGATGACGTGCGCCGCGGTGGGCGACGTGACGGCGTGGTGTCTGCTCGCCGCGGTCGTGGCGGTGGCCTCCGGCGGCTCGCCGGCCGGGGCCCTCATGACGGCCGCACTGACCGCCGCGTTCCTGGTCGTGATGGTGTACGTGGTGCGCCCGCTGCTCGCCAGGTGGGCGGCGCGCGCGGAGCGGGGCTCTGACAGCGTTGTACTGGTCGTACTCTTCAGTGGGCTGTGCCTGTCGGCGCTGGCCACCGAAGCCATCGGGGTGCATGCGCTGTTCGGCGCCTTCATCTTCGGTGCCGTCTGCCCGCGCGGTTCCCGCACGATCGAGCGCTCCGCCGCCCGGACGCGGGCCTTCAGCATGCCGGTGCTGCTCCCGCTCTTCTTCGTGAGCACCGGTCTGCGTACCGATCTGGCGCTGCTCGTGGGCAATCCCGTCCTCTGGCTGTGGTTCCTGGCGGTGCTCGCCGTGGCGGTGCTCGGCAAATGGGGCGGCAGCGCGGGCGCTGCCCGAATGGCGGGCTGGCCATGGCGCGGCGCGATGTCGATCGGTGTGCTGATGAACTGCCGCGGACTGACCGAACTCGTGGTGCTCGACATCGGCCTCCAACTGGGTGTCATCGGGCCCGATCTGTTCACGATGCTCGTGCTGATGGCTCTGCTCACCACGGCGGTGACCACCCCTGCCCTCACCTGGTTCCGCCGGTCGGCGGGGGATTCGGGCCTCGAACCGGCGGAACCGGCACGCGGGCCTCATCAGGTCACTGGTGCCTCTTGATGGTTCGTAGGTTGTTAGTTGGGTAGTTGATGATTACCCCTGTGAGCGGTACTGTCAGCGGCAGACGACGGATCCGGGGGTCCCGGGGCCATGCGGACCGGCCCTGACGAATGCTCACCCAGCCCGATGGAGAAGGTGGAAGACCATGAGCGGCAAGCCCTTCAATCTGGACATGACGATGATGTATGCCGTCCACAACGCCTTTCGACGGGATCTGGAGCAACTCGCACGGATAACCGCCCGCACCGACGACGATCCCCGTCACATCCTGCAAACCGCCCTCGGCTGGGAGCTGTTCAAGGCCCATCTGCGTGTGCACCACACCTCCGAGGACGACACCGTGTGGGGCGTCATGGAGCAGGTGCTGGCCGAACGCCCGGACGACCTCGCCCTGATGGGGGAGATGGAGGCGGAGCACGCCCTCATCGATCCCCTGCTGAATGCGGTCGACGAGGCGCTGGCCGATCGCGAGTCCGGACCCGAGCGGCTCGGGGGTCTCATCGACACTCTCGCCACCAAGGTGGCCTTCCACCTCAAGCACGAGGAGGAGGAGGGCCTGGCACTGATCGACTCGGCTCTGACGGAAGAGCAGTGGCAGCGCTTCGCCGAGGTCCATCGCGACCGGATCGGTCCTGACGTGTCCCGGTACCTGCCGTGGTTGCTGGACAGCCAGCACGAGGAGATGGTCGCCTCCGTCCTCTCGCGCATCCCGGAGAAGGCGCGCCTCGCCTACGAGGACGAATGGCGCGAGACCTTCGCCCGGCTGGATCCCTGGGGCGTCACGGAAGCACCGGCCAACAACTGAGCGCGCCATCTGAGGAGGACTTTTCATGTCCGCGCACGAACGAATCGAGCCCACGGCGGTGGCCGAAGCGCCGTCGGCCGCCGGCGGCAGGCACGGCCTCGCATTGCTGATCATCGCCACCGCGCAGTGCATGCTCACGCTGGACGGCACGATCATGAACGTCGCCCTGCCCAGCGTGCAGAGGGCACTGCACTTAGCGGTGGCGGATCTGAACTGGGTGATCACCATCTACGCGCTGACCTTCGGGGGACTGCTGCTCGTCGGCGGGCGCGCCGGTGACGTGTTCGGCCGCAGGAAGGTGTTCCGCATAGGGCTGGTCGTCTTCGCCGTCGCCTCGCTCATCGGCGGCCTCGCCACCAGCGGATCCGCACTCATCGCCGCCCGGGCGCTGCAGGGCATCGGTGCCGCGATCATCGCGCCCACCGCCTTGTCGCTGCTGGCCACGACATTCCCGCCCGGGCCGGCGCGCAACAAGGCGTTCGGCGTGTACGGGGCGATGGGGGCGCTCGGCTCGGTGCTCGGTCTGCTGCTCGGCGGCTCGCTGACCGAGTACCTCAGCTGGCGCTGGGTTCTGTTCGTCAACGTTCCGATCGCGATCGCCGTGCTGATGGGCACCTCTTCGCTGGTCGAGGGCGAGCGGCAGCGCGTCAAGGTCGACCTGCCCGGCGCGGTCGCCGCGACGGCCGCTCTCGGGTCGCTGGTCTACGCGATCAACCGGGCGGCCTCAGAGGGCTGGGGTGACCGTGTCACCGTCGGCTTCCTGGCTGTCGCGGCCGTCCTGACGATCGCCTTCGTGCTCATCCAGCGGGCCAGCGCGGCACCGATGATCCCTTCCAGGGTGCTCAAGGAACGCGGGAGGGTCGGCTCGAACCTCATCATGTTCCTTGCCGGCGCCTGCATGTTCGCGACCTTCTACTTCCTCACCCTGTACATGCAGGACGTGAAGGGATACTCCCCGATGCAGACCGGACTGGCGTACCTGCCGTTCGCGCTGGGCATCGGCATCGCCGCCGGCGGTATCGGCCCTCAGCTGCTGAGCCGCGTCTCGGAGCGGACGGTCATCGTGCTGGGCCTGCTGCTGGCCACCGTCGGCATGGGCTGGTTCAGCGTGCTCACCCCGCAGTCGAACCTCTTCGCCGCGCTGCTGCCGGCACAGCTGGTCGTAAGCGTGGGTCTCGGTCTCACCTTCGTCACCACCACGATGATCGGGGTACGCGGGGTCGCTCCGGAGGACACGGGCATCGCCTCCGGTCTCCTCAACACCAGCCAGCAGGTCGGCGGCGCGGTCGGTCTGGCCGTCCTGGCCACGATCGCCTCCACGGTGACCTCCGACGCGGCGAAGGGCGGCGCCCCGACCGCCGCTGACCTGACCGACGGCTACACGGTCGGCTTCATCGTGGGGGGCGGCTTCTATCTGGCCGCCCTGGTCGTCGGTTCGCTGACCATCAGGGCCGTGGTGCAGCGGCAGCACTGACCTGCCGCCCCCGAAACCGTGACCGGCGCCCGGCGCCCGGCGCGCATCCGCAGCCCGCGGACGCACGCCGGGCGCCAGGCCCGTGAAAGCGCTGCTCGGGTACGCTTGTGCGGGAGGTATCTCATCTTGCTCAGCGAACACGATCACACCGCCCAGGAACCAATGGGGGAAGTGCCGGGTGTCGCGCTCCCGTCCGAGCTGACGAGCTATATCGGGTATACGCTGCGGCGTGTCTTCGTGCTGCTCGGCACGAGCGCGGGCAGCGATGAGGCCACCACCCGGAACTTCGTCGTGCTGGACGCGCTGGCCGACCGGGACTCCTTGTCCCAGCACCACTTGGCCGAACGGCTGGGCATCAATCGGACGATCATGGTGCAGGTCATCGACCGCCTGGAGGGCGACGGCCATGTCACCCGCACCCGGAACCCGGACAACCGGCGGTCGTACGTCCTCTCGCTCACCGCCTCGGGCCGCGACGCCCTGGACGGCATGCGCCAGTCCGTGGCGGACCGCGACACGAGGTTCACGGCACCGTTGTCCACGCGCGAGCGCACGCGCCTCGATGTGCTCCTGAGCAGACTGCTGCCCACACCGACACAGCCCATCCCGCGCAGTACCGCATATCTCGTCGCACAGGCCCACTACCGGCTGCGCAGAATCGGCGATGACAAGCTCGCCGGCACCGGCCTGCGCGTACGCCATTTCGCTCCGCTTTCGGCGATCAACACCTTCGCCCCCTGCGCCCAGCGGCAATTGGCGGAACATCTGGCAATCACCGAGCCGGCCGCCGCGGTGGTCGTCGACGAACTCGTGCGGGCGGGCCTTGTCCGGCGCGGGCGTGATCCACACGACCGTCGCCGCTACGCCCTGGAACTCACCGGCCGTGGCAGGGAAAGCCTTGCGACGGTGGGGAAAGCGGTTGAGGAGCTCCAGTCCGACGTAGCCGGGATGCTCGGCGCCGGTGGAGATGCGGAGCTGCGGACTTTGCTGTTCAAGCTGCTGGAACACCAACACACGGCGGCAAACGCATAGTTGTGCGTCCTCTCGAATTCATTGGAATGGTTGACTCGTCGGCGGAAGCCTGTCACGCTTGATCCGTGGCCGAGTCGTGCCCGGAATCAGGAAAAGGCACGCGGCGCTGATCCCCGGCCCTGATTTCCGCGTCTCTCATCTTCGCTTCCCGGCCAGTTTTCCATACCTCTGTGCCGTGTCGGTCCCATGACCGACACGGCACTTTTCTTTCCATCCCAGGGTGGCACCAGGTCGAGTGAAGCCAACGCAATCTGACCGACAGGAGACTGTTCATGGCGATGAAGATGACCGCTGCAGCGAAGGAAACCTCTGACGCGAAACCGTGCGACGTCCTCATCCTGGGATCGGGACTCGCCGGCTCGGTGGTCGCCTCGATCCTGGCCCGGAACGGCGCCGACGTAGTGCTCATCGACGCCGGCCAGCACCCCCGCTTCGCCATCGGCGAATCCACGACCCCGCAACTGGTCGAGTGGCTGCACATCCTCAGCGAGCGCTACCACGTTCCCGAGATCAAGAGCCTGACAAGCGTCGACGCCAGCACACGCGACATCGGCCCGGTCTTCGGCACCAAGATCCACTTCGGTTTCATGCGCCACCAGCCGGGCAAGGAGCCCAACCCCCGGGAAGCCACGCAGTTCGCCATCCCGCGGCTCCTCGCACAGACCAGCCACCTGTTCCGGCAGGACAGCGACTCCTACATGTTCCATGTCGCCATCCGGTACGGGGCGACCGTCCGGCAGAACTGGCGCGCGACCGATCTGGCCTTCGACGACGACGGCGTCACCGTGACCGGCCACACCGGCGAGGTGTTCCGGGCCAAGTACCTCATCGACGCGAGCGGGTTCCGTTCGCCGCTCGCCGAGAAGTTCGATCTGCGCGAGAAACCCGCGCGGTTCAAGCACCACTCGCGCTCGATGTTCACGCACTTCATCGGGGTCAAGCCGTTCGACGAGGTCTGCGGCCACCCGAAGCATCTGCGTCCGCCGGTCGACTGGCACAAGGGCACCATGCACCACCTGATCGAGCGCGGCTGGTTCTGGATCATCCCCTTCGACAGCCACCCGAAGTCGAAGAACCCCCTCTGCAGCGTCGGCCTGCAGCTGGACGAACGCCTCTATCCGAAGCCGACCGACATCACCCCCGAGGAGGAGTTCCAGCGCTACCTGGACATGTACCCCGCGGTGAAGCGGCAGTTCGAAGGCGCGCACCGGGTCCGGGACTGGGTGTCGACGGACCGGCTGCAGTACTCCTCCAAACAGACCATCGGCGATCGCTGGTGCCTCATGTCCCACGCGGCCGGGTTCATCGACCCGCTCTACTCCAGGGGCCTGTCCAACACCTTCGAGGTGGTCGACGCGCTCAGCGGCCGTCTGATCGACGCGCTCAAGGACGGCGACTTCTCGGCGGAGCGTTTCCGGTACGTCGAGGAGGTGGAGCGGGGCCTGCTGCACTTCAACGACGAACTGGTCAACAGCTCCTTCATCGCCTTCAACCACTTCAGGCTGTGGAACGCGGTGTTCAGGGTGTGGGGCGCCTTCATCACCCCGGGCGTCATGCGTCTCGCCCGCGCCAGGCTCCGCTACATGGCGGACGGCAACGACTGGCACTTCCGCGACCTTGAGAACGTCCCCTATCCCGGGCTGTGGTGGCCCGAGGGCGAGGCGTTCAAGCACATCCTCGACGTCACCGCGGAGACCTGCGAGAAGTACGAGGTCGGTGAACTCACCGGCGACGAGGCGGCAGACATCATCTTCAAGGTCCTCCAGGAGTCCGAGGAGGTCAACCCGGAATTCGGCTGGAAGGACCCGGAGCACCGCTTCGTGGCGCCCCAGAGCGCGACCCTGGCGAAGTTCATGTACTGGGCGTCGGTCCAGAGCGGGCCGGAGATGAGGCGCCTTGGCCGTGATCTCGCACGGGAACTCCTGAAGGCCGGCCCCCGCGTCAGGAAGCTGCTGTGAAGCGGCCGTTCGGCCGAGTCCCGCTGCCGAAGGGACGAGAATGACCACCGAGTGGCATTCTGTGCACGAGGGCCGGCAGATCGACGCGCGGACCCTGCGACAGGTGTGTGGGCTCTTTGTGACAGGCGTCACCGTGATCACGACCGGAGTCGACGGTCGTGCCGACGGTGCGACCGTCAACTCGTTCACCTCGGTGTCCTTGGACCCCCCGCTGGTCCTCTTCTGTCTGCACCGGCAGTCCCGACTCCACGAGGTGCTCGAAGAGTCGGGCGGCTTCGCGGTCAACTTCCTCTCCGGACAACAGGAGGCCCTGGCACGGGCGTTCGCCGGCCGGAAGACCGCGGGCTTCTCCAAGGTGGCCCATCACCGGGGCGCGGAAGGTGTTCCCATTCTCAGCGAAGCCCTCGCCTTTCTGGCGTGCAGGATCGTCGACCGATTCCCTGGTGGTGATCACACCATCATCCTGGGCGAGGTAATGGAGCTGGGCATTCCGCGCAGGCATCAGGAACCGCTCATTTTCTTCAGGGGAGCGCTGGGTGCTCTCGAGGAAGAGCAGCTCGGAGTCCATCCGATCCTGGACGGGTGACGGTCCGGGTCCGCAGGCCCGTATCTCCGAGAGATCGTTCATCACCATCACAGAAAGGAGCTGCCGTTGTCCGCATTTCCGGACGGCCCCGTGGGGACGTGGACGGGTTCCGTCTTCTATGACGGACTGGTCGACGACTACACGGCCATCTTCGTCGAGGACGGATCGCTGTCACTCGACACGAAGAAGAGCATCGGGACCGGAAGCTGGTCGACGACCGGTCCGGACGCCTTCCACATGACGGTCAAGGAGGTCTTCAAGGGCGAGCAGATCAGCCCGACCGGAAAGGCCGTCGCGTACATACAGATCGAGTTCGACGCGCGACTGTCGGAGTCCGGGTACTCCGGCACGGGCAAGGCGACTGTCCACGGAACGGACGGGTCGGTCGTCTATTCCACCGCTGCGGAGACCAGCGCTCGCCGGAGCAAGTAATCCACTCGCGGGTTCCGGCCCGCACCCGACACCATTGAAGGAGCAGGACATGCCCGTGCTCGGCGGAATCCACCACGTGAAGCTTCCCGTCAGCGATGTCGCCCGGTCGCTCGAGTGGTACCAGAAGGTCCTCGGCATCGAGACGACGATGGAATTCAAGGACGACGACGGGGTCCTCCGGGGGCTGGTGAGCAAGGTGCCCGGCGTCGAGACCACGCTCTTCGCGCTCCGTGAGAACCCCGAGGCCGCGGCCGGACTCAAGGACTTCGACCCGATCAGCTTCGGCGTGCAGACCCGTGCCGACGTCGAGGAATGGGCCACTTACATGGACAAGATCGGCATCGAGCATCCGCCCATCGTCGAAGCCGCCATCGGCTACATCCTCAGGCTCCAGGACCCGGACGGACGCTGGGTGCACATCTACTCCTGGGAAACCCCGGACGGCAGCGACTCCTGAGCGGAAGCACACGCGCTCTTCGCGGTGGCGCCGAGAGGCTCCCGCCGCGAGGAGCCCCCACTCGCTTCCAGGCCCAGTCATGAAAAGGATGCGTCCTGACATGCGCAAGGTGTTGATCGCCAACCGTGGCGAAATCGCTGTCCGTGTCGCCCGGGCCTGCCGTGACGCCGGGATCGCGAGCGTGGCCGTGTACGCCGACCCGGACCGGGACGCCCTGCACGTCCGCGTGGCCGACGAGGCGTTCGCCCTGGGCGGCGACACCCCCGCCACCAGCTACCTGGACATCGACAAGGTGCTGCAGGCCGCCAAGGACTCCGGCGCCGACGCCATCCACCCCGGCTACGGCTTCCTCTCCGAAAACGCCGACTTCGCCCAGGCCGTCCTCGACGCCGGCCTCGTCTGGATCGGCCCGCCGCCCCACGCCATCCGCGACCTCGGCGACAAGGTCGCCGCCCGCCACATCGCCCAACGCGCCGGCGCACCCCTGGTCGCCGGCACCCCCGACCCCGTCTCCGGAGCCGAGGAAGTCGTCGCCTTCGCCAAGGAACACGGCCTGCCCATCGCCATCAAAGCCGCCTTCGGCGGCGGCGGACGCGGCCTGAAAGTCGCCCGCACCCTCGACGAAGTACCCGAACTCTACGACTCCGCCGTCCGCGAAGCCGTCGCCGCCTTCGGCCGCGGCGAATGCTTCGTCGAGCGCTACCTCGACAAACCCCGCCACGTCGAGACCCAGTGCCTGGCCGACACCCACGGCAACGTCGCCGTCGTCTCCACCCGCGACTGCTCCCTGCAACGCCGCCACCAAAAACTCGTCGAGGAAGCCCCCGCCCCCTTCCTGACCAAGGAGCAGAACGCGGAGCTCTACCGCGCCTCCAAGGCCATCCTCAAGGAAGCCGGCTACGTCGGCGCCGGCACCGTCGAATTCCTCGTCGGCCAGGACGGCACCATCTCCTTCCTCGAGGTCAACACCCGCCTGCAGGTCGAGCACCCCGTCACCGAAGAGGTCACCGGCATCGACCTGGTCCGCGAGATGTTCCGCATCGCCGACGGCCAGGAACTCGGCTACACCGACCCCGAACTGCGCGGCCACTCCTTCGAGTTCCGCATCAACGGCGAAGACCCCGGCCGGGGCTTCCTGCCCGCCCCCGGCACCGTCACCACCTTCACCCCGCCCACCGGCCCCGGCGTCCGCCTCGACACGGGCGTCGAACCCGGCAGCGTCATCGGCCCCGCCTGGGACTCCCTGCTCGCCAAACTCATCGTCACCGGCGCCACCCGCGAGCAGGCCCTGCAACGCGCCGCCCGCGCCCTGGCCGAGTTCCACATCGAGGGCATGGCCACCGCCCTCCCCTTCCACCGCGCCGTCGTCACCGACCCCGCCTTCGCCCCCGAACTCACCGGCTCCCAGGACCCCTTCACCGTCCACACCCGCTGGATCGAAACCGAGTTCGTCAACGACATCCCGGCCTTCACCGCCTCCTGGACCGAAGAAGCCGAGGCCGAGGCCCGCGAGACGGTCGTGGTCGAGGTCGGCGGCAAACGCCTGGAGATCTCCCTGCCCACATCGCCGGGTCTGGCCCTGGCCCGGGCCACGGTCGCCGGCGGCTCCAGGCCCAAGCGGCGCGCGACGAGGAAGTCCGCCTCCGGCGCCTTGGGCGACGCCCTTACCTCCCCGATGCAGGGGACCATCGTGAAGGTCGCCGTCGAGGACGGCCAGCAGGTCAACGAGGGCGACCTGGTCGTCGTCCTGGAGGCCATGAAGATGGAACAGCCGGTCAGCGCACAGCGTTCCGGCACGATCAAGGGCCTGACGGCTGAGGTCGGTCACTCTGTCACCTCCGGCGCCGTCATCTGCGAGATCAAGGACTGAGGCAGTTTGACAACTCCGACCTACACCGACGCGATGAATGAGGCGCTCCTGCGGCTGCGGGACATGGGCTTCGAGCACGGACCGTCCTTTGTGAACCACGCACCCATGGCCGCGGAGGCTCTGGCCCGCATGGGGTACACCGCTGAGGTCCCGGCCTGGGTCGACCGCAACCTGCGGTACCGCAGCTACCACGACCGTCCGGAGACCCGGTGGCCGCTGTCCCCGCAGGACAGGACCGACTGGGAAGGGGCGTTGGGGGACTTCGGCAGGGTCGCCGACTGGGCGGCCATGTTCCGGCGGGAGCTGGACGAGGCACCGTGGACCGATGTGCTGGCCCGGTGGTGGCCGCGGCTGCTGCCCGGGCTGTCCGGCGCGCTGACGCACGGCGCGATACGCACCGCCCACGCGGTACGGGCCCTCGCCATGGCGACCGGGGACAGCGGACTGCTCCTGGCCGAACTCGCCGAAGGACTCGGATACTGGGCGGCCCGCTACTCGGCCCGCCCGAACGGGACCGGTGCCGCGGCCGGTCCCTCCGGTGCACCGGACGACGGTGGCAGTGTCGCCCACGCGCTCGACCAACTGGTCGCCTCCGCCTGCGGGTTCTACGCCACCGCGCGGACGTCGAATCCGATCGGGTTGATCCACTCGATCACCGCTCCCGCCGCCGTGCGCCTGGTGTGCCAGTACCTGCCGCCGGAACAGCACCTGCCGTCGTACCGGGCCGTGCTGGAATGCAGCCGCTGGATCCAGTCGTGGGGCGGAACCCCCGCTGTCCCCGCCGCGGAGGCGCCCGAGCCGCCGTCCGGCGCGGAGCTCTTCGCGACCGCCGCCGAGATCGGTGACGAGCACGCCATCAAGCTCGCCGAGGTCGCCTCGCGGCACAACGCGCTGGTGCCGGATCCCCGGTATGCGGCAGCGGCCGACACGGCGAACCGGGCGCTGCGCCGGTTCGCCCTGTGAAGCATCCGTAGAACGTCCATGACGACCGAGGAGAGGCAGATGGACGCGGCAGTGATAGTCGTGGGAGCCGGGCCTGCAGGCATGATGCTCGCTGGTGAGCTGCGGCTTGCGGGCGTCGACGTCATCGTCCTTGAGCGGCTGGCCGCGAGGACCGGTGAATCACGTGGCCTTGGCTTCACGGCACGCACGATGGAGGTCTTCGACCAGCGGGGACTGCTGTCCCGGTTCGGTGACATCGAGACCAGCAACGTCGGCCACTTCGGCGGTCTGCCGGTCGACTTCGGTGTGCTCGAAGGAGCGCACCAGGCGGCCAAGACCGTGCCGCAGTCGGCCACCGAGACGGTCCTGGAGGAGTGGGCCACCAGGCTCGGCGCGGACATCCGCCGCCGCCACGAGGTGCTGTCCGTCACCGGCAAGGAGGACAGCGTCGAGGTGGAGGTCCGCGGCCCCGGAGGGGTCCAGACCCTGCGCTCGGAGTACCTGGTGGGCTGCGACGGCGGCCGCAGCACGGTACGCAAGGCCGCGGGATTCGCCTTCCCCGGCACCCCCGCGACCATGGAGATGTTCCTCGCCGACGTGAAGGGGATCACCCTCGAACCCCGGATGATCGGCGAGACCCTGCCCGGCGGCATGGTGATGGTCGGACCGCTGCCCGGCGGCATCACCCGTCTGATCGTGTGCGAGCGCGGTACCCCGCCTCAGCGCCGTGAGAAGCCGCCCACGTGGGAGGAGGTGGCCGCGGCCTGGCAGCGCTTGACCGGCGACGACATCTCGCACGCCGAGCCGGTGTGGATCAGTGCGTTCGGCGACGCCACGCGCCAGGCCACCGAGTACCGCCGCGGTCGGGTGTTCCTCGCCGGCGACGCGGCGCACATCCACCTCCCGGCCGGCGGCCAGGGCATGAACACCAGCATCCAGGACGCCGTCAACCTCGGGTGGAAGCTGGGCGCGGTCGTCCAGGGTCGCGCCCCCGAGCGGCTGCTGGACACGTACCATGCCGAGCGGCACCCCGTGGGCAAGCGGCTGCTGATGAACACGCAGGCCCAGGGGCTGCTGTTCCTCAGCGGCGCGGAGATGCAGCCGCTGCGCGACGTCGTGTCCGAACTGATCGCGTACCCGGAGGTCAGCCGGCACTTCGCCGCCATGGTCAGCGGTCTGGAGATCCGCTACGACATCGACGGCGGCAGCCACCCGTTGCTGGGCCGGCGCATGCCCGACGTACCGCTGGCCGGGCACAAGCTGATCGGCCGGACCACCGAGGCGCTGCGCGCGGCCCGAGGTGTCCTCTTCGACCTCGCCGACAACGCCGAGCTGCGCCGCAGGGCCGCGCCCTGGCGGGACCGGATGGACCTGATCACCGCTCGGCCGGGCGGACCGGCCGCGGACGACCGGCTCGCGGGCGCGGCGGCCGTGCTGGTCCGCCCCGACGGATACGTGGCCTGGGCGGCACCCGGAAGCCATGGCGATCTGCCCATGGCTCTCGAACGCTGGTTCGGGCCCGTCATCTGATGCCCGCTCGCAGAGTCGGGCACCTTCACAGGGAGAGAGCTCATGCACAGCACACTGATCGTTGCCCGGATGAACGCGGCGTCGCAGCACGAGGTGGCCCGCCTGTTCGCCGAGTTCGACAGGACCGAGATGCCGCACCTCATGGGGACGCGACGGCGCCAGCTGTTCGCGTACAGGGGTCTGTACTTCCACCTCCAGGACTTCGACACCGACAACGGCGGCGAGCTGATCGAACGGGCCAAGAACGACCCGCGGTTCATGCGGATCAGCGATGACCTGAAGCCCTTCATCGAGGCATACGACCCCGCCACGTGGCGCTCGCCCGCCGATGCCCTGGCCCAGCGCTTCTACGCATGGGAGGACGGAACGTGACCGGCCGTCGTGTCGCCGTCACGGGCATCGGCGTGCTGGCGCCCGGCGGTGTGGGGACCAGGGCCTTCTGGAACCTGCTGAGCGAGGGCCGCACCGCCACCCGAGGCATCACCTTCTTCGACCCCTCGTCCTTCCGGTCCCGGGTGGCGGCGGAGATCGACTTCGACGCCGACGCGCACGGGCTCACGCCGCAGGAGGTCCGGCGCATGGACCGGGCCGCGCAGTTCGCCGTCGTGGCCGCCCGCGAGGCGATCGCGGACAGCGGCATCGAGCTGGGCGTCCACGAACCGCACCGCGTCGGTGTCACCGTCGGCAGCGCGGTGGGCGCCACCATGGGACTCGACCAGGAGTACCGGGTCGTCAGCGACGGCGGACGGCTGGACTGCGTGGACCACGAGTACGCGGTGCCGCATCTGTACAACTACCTGGTACCCAGCTCGTTCGCGGCCGAGGTGGCGTGGGCCTCCGGCGCCGAGGGCCCCAGCACGGTCGTGTCCACCGGGTGCACCTCCGGCATCGACTCGGTCGGTTACGCCACCGAACTGATCCGGGAGGGCAGCGCCGACGTGATGATCGCCGGCTCCTCGGACGCCCCCATCTCGCCCATCACCATGGCGTGCTTCGACGCCATCAAAGCGACCACCCCGCGCCACGACGAGCCGGGGCGGGCCTCGCGGCCCTTCGACGGCACCCGCAACGGGTTCGTCCTGGGCGAGGGCGCCGCGGTGTTCGTGCTGGAGGAGCTGGACGCGGCGCGGCGGCGCGGCGCGCACATCTACGCGGAGATCGCCGGATACGCCACGCGAAGCAACGCGTACCACATGACCGGCCTGCGCCCTGACGGCGCGGAGATGGCCGAGGCGATCCGGGCCGCACTCGACGAGGCCCGGCTCGGTCCCGAGGACATCGACTACATCAACGCGCACGGCTCGGGCACCAAGCAGAACGACCGGCACGAGACCGCGGCGTTCAAGAGGAGCCTGAAGGACCACGCCTACCGGACCCCGGTGAGCTCGATCAAGTCGATGATCGGCCACTCACTGGGAGCCATCGGTTCGATCGAGATCGCCGCGTCCGCCCTCGCCATGGAGCACAACGTGGTGCCCCCCACGGCCAATCTCCACACCCCGGACCCGGAGTGCGACCTGGACTACGTACCGCTGACAGCGCGTGAATGGACCACGGACACGGTACTGACGGTCGGGAGCGGCTTCGGCGGATTCCAGAGCGCCATGGTGCTGGCCCGTCCCGAAAGGAGCCTGACATGACCGCCTCGGTGGTGGTGACGGGCATGGGCGTGGTGGCGCCCAACGGGCTCGGCACACAGGACTTCTGGTCCGCGACACGCGATGGCAAGAGCGGCATCGGCCGCGTCACCCGGTTCGATCCGACACGGTATCCGGCCCAACTGGCCGGCGAGGTACCGGGTTTCCGGGCCGATGAGCTGCTGCCGAGCAGGCTGATCCCGCAGACCGACCATATGACGCGGCTCGCGCTGGTCGCCGCGGACTGGGCCCTGGCGGACGCCGGGGTGGATCCGCGGGAGCTGCCCGACTTCGACATGGGAGTGGTCACCGCCAGCTCCGCGGGCGGCTTCGAGTTCGGCCAGGGCGAACTGCAGAAGCTGTGGAGCAAGGGCAGCCAGTACGTGAGCGCCTACCAGTCCTTCGCCTGGTTCTACGCCGTCAACAGCGGCCAGATCTCCATCCGCAACGGCATGAAGGGGCCGTCCGGCGTCGTGGTGAGCGACCAGGCCGGCGGCCTCGACGCGCTGGCGCAGGCCCGTCGGCAGATCCGCAAGGGCACGCCGCTGATCGTCTCGGGCGGTGTCGACGGTTCCATCTGCCCCTGGGGATGGGTGGCGCAGCTGGCCGGCGGCCGGATGAGCACCAGCAGCGAACCGGCCCGCGCCTACCTGCCGTTCGACGCCGACGCACGCGGCCATGTGCCCGGTGAGGGCGGTGCGATCCTCATCCTGGAGGATGCCGGCGCCGCTCGCCGGCGCGGGGCCAGGGTCTACGGAGAGCTCGCGGGGTACGCCGCGACCTTCGACCCCAAGCCGGGCAGCGGCCGGGCCCCCGGGCTGCGCCGCACCGTCGAACTGGCCCTGGCCGACGCGGGCCTGGCGCCCGGCGACGTGGACGTGGTGTTCGCGGACGCCGCCGGCCTGCCCGAGCTCGACCGCATCGAGGCGGAGGCGATCAGCGCGGTGTTCGGTCCGCGCGGCGTTCCCGTCACCGCACCGAAGACCATGACCGGCCGCCTGTACTCGGGTGCCGGCCCCCTGGATGTGGCTGCCGCGCTGCTCTCCCTCGGCGACGGGTTGATCCCTCCCACCGTGAACACCGTGCCCGCACCCGACTACGAGCTGGACCTGGTCGTCGCCCAGCCCCGGCCCGCCCGGCTGAGCACGGCGCTGGTACTCGCCCGCGGTCAGGGCGGCTTCAACTCCGCCGTGGTCCTACGGGCCTTCGGCCGCTGACCCGGGCCCTCGGACATCCGGCCGCCGAGCCGGAGACCGCGCCCTTCGCCGCCTCCGCAGTGGCGGTGAAGGGCGTCCTTCACGCGCACAAAGCCGACCGAGGCCCCGGCCTCCCGAGAAAGGCACCGACGTGAGTACTCCTGCATTCACCATCGAAGACCTCAAGCGCATCCTGCTGGAAGGGGCCGGCGCCGAGGAGGGGGTCGACCTCGACGGGGACATCCTCGACACGGAGTTCGAAGCGCTGGGTTATGAATCCCTGGCCCTGCTGGAGACCGGCGGCCGTATAGAGCGTGAGTACGGCATCACGCTCGACGACTCGGCGCTCACCGACGCCACCACACCGAGCCGGCTCATCGCCGTGGTCAACGAGCACCTCGCGGCGGCCGCGAAGACCGCGGCCTGACCTGTCCGTTCCGGGGCTGCCGCGGTGAGTGGCGCGGCCGCCCCGGAACCCCACACGGCACCCAAGGGAGAACACAGATGTCGCAGCAGAGTCAACGAGTCGCCGTCGTCACCGGAGCCACAAGCGGCATAGGCCTGGCCACCGCCCGTCTCCTGGCCGGGCAGAACCACCGTGTGTTCATCGGCGCCCGCAGCGCCGAGAACGTGGCGTCGACGGTCAAGCAGCTGAGGGAGGAGGGCCTCGACGCCGACGGTGCCCCCCTCGACGTGCGCTCCCCGCAGAGCGTCGAGCAGTTCGTCACCGCGGCGGTCGACCGCTTCGGAACCATCGACGTCCTGGTCAACAACGCGGGCCGCAGCGGCGGCGGCGTCACCGCGGACATCGAGGACGAGCTGTGGAACGACGTCATCGACACCAACCTCAACAGCGTCTTCCGGATGACCCGGGCCGTGCTCGGCATCGGCGGGATGCGCGGCAAGGACCGCGGCCGGATCATCAACATCGCCTCCACAGCGGGCAAGCAGGGCGTGGTGCTCGGCGCTCCTTACTCCGCCTCGAAGCACGGCGTCGTCGGCTTCACCAAGGCGCTCGGCAACGAGCTCGCGCCGACCGGCATCACGGTCAACGCGGTCTGCCCGGGCTATGTGGAGACGCCGATGGCGCAGCGCGTCCGGCAGGGTTACGCGGCGGCGTACGACACCACCGAGGAGGCGATCCTCGAGAAGTTCACCGCGAAGATCCCGCTGGGTCGCTACTCGACGCCCGAGGAGGTGGCGGGCCTGGTCGGCTACCTCGCCTCCGACACCGCCGCCTCCATCACCGCGCAGGCGCTCAACGTCTGCGGCGGCCTCGGCAACTTCTGAGCCGGATCGCGCCCGAACCCACACCCAAGGAGCCATGGAATGCCCCAGCCCGGACTGCGCGAGGTCGAGCACGAGATCACCGTCTCGGCCCCGGCGGCCGACGTGTACCGGCTCATCGCCGAGGTCGAGAACTGGCCGCGCCTCTTCCCCCCGTCCATCTACGTCGACACCCTGGAGCGCGACGGCAGCGAGGAGCTGATCCGGATCTGGGCCACCGCCAACGGCGAGGCCAAGAACTGGACCTCGCGCCGCGTGTTGTACCCCGACGAGATGCGCATCGAGTTCCGTCAGGAGGTGACCACCCCGCCCGTGGCGGACATGGGCGGCACCTGGATCATCGAGTCGCTCTCCCCGGCCGAGTCACGGCTCCGGCTGCTGCACGACTACCGGGCGATCGACGACGACCCCGAGAAGCTGCGGTGGATCGAGGAGGCCGTCGACCGCAACTCCCGCTCAGAACTCGCCGCCCTGAAGGAGAACCTCGAATTCGTCGCCTCCTCGCAGGAGCTGACGCTCTCCTTCGAGGACACCGTGGAGATCGCGGGCTCCGCGAAGGACGTCTACGACTTCATCAACGAGGCCGGCCTGTGGTCCGAGCGGCTGCCGCACGTGGCGACCGTGCGGCTGACCGAGGACGTGCCGGGACTGCAGACCCTGGAGATGGACACCCGGGCCAAGGACGGCTCCGTCCACACCACCAAGTCCTACCGGGTCTGCCTGCCCCACGAGAAGATCGCGTACAAGCAGACCACCCTCCCGGCGCTGATGAGCTTGCACACCGGCTACTGGACGTTCCGGGAGACGGAGCACGGTGTCGCCGCCTCCTCGCAGCACACCGTCGTCATCCGCCCCGAGAACATCGCCGCCGTCCTGGGTCCGGATGCCGGAGTGGCGGAGGCCAAGGAGTACGTCAAGGCGGCGCTCAGCACCAACAGCTTTGCGACGCTGGGCCACGCCAAGGACTACGCCGAAGCGCGGCGCTGATCCCGTGGCCGCCGTCGACACGCACGTCATCGTCGTCGGCGCGGGTCCGGTCGGGCTGATGCTCGCCGGTGAGCTCAGGCTCGGGGGTGCCGACGTGATCGTCCTGGAGCAGCGGGACGCTCCCACCACGGAGTCGCGCGCCTCGACCCTGCACGCGCGGACCATGGAGCTGTTCGACCAACGCGGGCTCCTGGACACCCTGGGGACACCGCCGCACGTGCCCATGGGCCACTTCGGGGGGCTCCCCCTCGACCTGCGCCTCGACAGCCCGTACCCGGGGCAGTGGAAGGTCCCGCAGACGCGGACCGAGGAACTGCTCGGTGCCTGGGCCCAGGACCTGGGCGCCCTGCTGCGCCGGCGCCACAGGGTACGGGCCCTCACGCAACACGCCGACCGGGTCGAGGTCGAGGCCCTCGGCCCACAGGGCCCGGTCCGGGTGTCCGCGCGTTACGTCGTCGGCTGTGACGGGGAACAGAGCGCGGTGCGGGAGCTGGCCGGATTCGGCTTTCCCGGAACCTCCGCCGAGCGCGAGCTGATCCGCGCCGACGTCGCCGGCATCGACATCCCGGACCGGCGTTTCCAGCGTCTGGAGAAGGGCCTGGCCATCGCGGCGCGCGGCGACGGCATCACCCGGGTGATGGTTCACGTGTTCGGCCGTGCCGCGCTGCGGCGCACGGTGGAGCCGGAGTTCGCGGAACTCGCCGAGGCATGGCGTACCGTCACCGGAGAAGACATCACCGCCGGCGTCCCGGTGTGGGTCAACTCCTTCGGGGACGTGTCGCGCCAGACCGCCCGCTACCGCGACCGCCGCGTGCTGCTGGCCGGTGACGCCGCCCATCAGCAGATGCCGATCGGCGGCCAGGCCCTCAACCTCGGTCTGCAGGACGCCGCGAACCTCGGCTGGAAACTGGCCGCCGTCGTCCTCGGCCGCGCACCCGAAGCGCTCCTGGACGGCTACCACGAGGAACGGCACGCCGTGGGCCGCGCGGTGCTGTCCAACATCCGGGCCCAGGCACGGCTGTTGCTCGGAGGACCCGAGGTCGAGCCGCTGCGCTCCGTCCTGGGCGAACTCATCGCCTACGAGGACGTACGCCGCCACCTCGCCGGAATGATCAGCGGACTCGGCATCCGCTACGGCTTCGGCCACTCCCATCCGGTGTCCGGCACGCGACTGCCGTACGCCGAGCTGACCGTCGGCAGCGAGACCACCACGACCTTCGCGCTGCTACGCGGCGCGCGCGCCGTACTGCTCGTCCTGACGCCCGAGCGCGGAGTCGGCGAGGCCCTGCGCCGGACGGTCGCCCCGTGGACGGGCGAGGTCGACATGGTCACCGCCACCGCGCCGGACACCGGTCCGCTCGCGGATCCGGCCGCCGTCCTGGTGCGCCCCGACGGCTACGTGGCCTGGGCCGGCGCCGACGAGCAAGGCCTGCGCGCCGCCCTCGGCCGATGGTTCGGGAACGGGGGACCGGACGCCCGGCACGGCACGCGGCACACCACCACACACGACCTTCATCACAGCAGGAGAGGGACCATGGGTGACCTGATCGGCAAGACGGCGCTCGTCACCGGCGCGAGCCGGGGCATGGGCCGGGCGACCGCCGAGCGACTTGCCCGCGAGGGCGCGCTAGTCGCCGTGCACTACTCGACCGGCAAGGACGCGGCCGAGGAGGTCGTCGCCGGCATCGAGAAGGACGGCGGCCGGGCCTTCGCCGTGCAGGCCGAGCTGGGCGTGCCGGGAGACGTCCACGAGCTGTTCCTGGGGCTCGAACAGGGACTCAAGGAACGCACCGGCTCGCCCGAGTTGAACATCGTCGTCAACAACGCCGGTGTGATGGGCGGCCTGAAGCCGGAGGACACCACCCCGGAGCAGTTCGACCGGCTCGTCGCGGTCAACGCCAAGGCGCCGTTCTTCATCATCCAGCGGGCGCTGCCGAACATGCCCGACGGAGGCCGCATCATCAACATCTCCTCGGGACTCACCCGCTTCGCCAATCCGGACGAGATCGCGTACGCCATGACCAAGGGCGCCGTCGAGATGCTCGCGCTGCACTTCGCCAAGCACCTCGGACCGCGCAACATCACCGTCAACAGCGTGGCGCCGGGCATCACGCGCAACGGCAACCCGCTCTTCAACATCCCCGAGGCCGTCGAGCAGATGGCCGCCCTGTCGGCCTTCAACAGGGTCGGCGAACCGCAGGACGTCGCCGACGTGGTGGCCTTCCTGGCTTCGGACGACGCCCGCTGGATCACCGGCGCCTTCATCGACGCCAGCGGCGGCACGCTCCTCGGCTGACGGCCCGCGGCGCTTCGGCCCGACCGGCGCAGCCCGCCTCGAATCCAAGGAGGATCATGCAGGGTTCGTCTTCCACAGCGCAGTCGGCGGCACCCGCGCCGACCGGCCCGTGGACGATCCGGCTGTGGGGGCTGCTCTTCGTCCTCGCCGGAAACATGCTCATCGACGCCCTGGAAGTCTCCGTCGTGGTTGTCGCCCTGCCGTCCATCAGCGCGGACCTCGGCCTGTCGCTCGCCTCGGCGCAGTGGACGATGACCGGGTTCGCCGTCGGCTTCGGCGGGCTGATGCTGTTCGGCGGCCGGGTCGTGGCGCTGCTGGGCCGACGCAGGGTCTACCTCGCCGCCCTGGCCGGCTTCGCGGCGGCCTCGGTGGCCGGCGCCCTGGCCGACGGCCCCGGGCCGCTGGTGGCGACCCGGGTCGTGAAGGGGTTCTGCGCCGCGCTGACCGCCCCGACCGGGCTCGCCATCATCACCACCGAGTTCCCGGCGGGCCCGCCCCGGGACCGGGCACTGTCCGTGTACACGCTCTTCGGCGCCGCCGGGTTCACGACCGGGCTGCTCCTGTCCGGCGTGCTTACGGCGGTGGACTGGCGGCTGACGTTCGCCTTCCCGGCCCCGGTCGTGCTCGTGCTCTTCTTCTTCGGGCTGCGGCTGATCCCCGGCTCCGGCCCGGACGCGGCCGGGGAGCGGCCACGCGGCGGGCCCCGGCGGTACGACGCGGCAGGGGCGGCCACCTGTGTGGCAGGACTGCTCACGCTGGTCGGCGGCATCGTCTCCGTGCCGTCGCACGGCTGGGGCGACCCGCACTCCGGTGGGCTGCTTGTGGTGTCGGCACTGCTGTTCGCGGCCTTCGTACGGATCGAGCTGCGCGTACCGGAGCCCCTGGTGCGCTTCTCCGCCTTCAGGAGCGGGGCACTGACCCGCTCGGCCCTCGGCGCGGCGGCCCTCAACGGTTCGTACCTGGGCCTGCTGCTCACCCTCACGTACGAGATGCAGACACTGCACGGCTGGTCCCCGCTGCGGACGGCGCTGGCCTTCCTGCCCGCGGCGGCCCCGCTCGCGGTGACCGCGCTGCTGTCCGGGCGGATCGTCTCCGCCTTCGGCGCCCCCCGGCTCATCGCCGGCGGTGCGCTCTTCGCCCTGGCCGGCTACCTGCTCCAGCTGCGCCAGTCGTGGCCGCTCCACTACGCCTCAGCCGTGCTGCCGACGATGCTGCTGGTCGGAGCCGGTTTCGTGCTGTCCTTCGCCGCGTTGAACATGCAGGCGACCTCCCAGCTGCCCCCGGCGGAACGCGGCGTGGCCAGCGGCCTCTACCAGACCGCCGTCCAGGCCGCGGCCGCCCTCGTGCCGGCCGTGGCCGCCGCGTTGCTCACGGCCTGCCGCCCTGCCGCGGGGGCGCCGCCGGCGGAGCTCCTGGCCGCCTGCCGTCCCGCCCTCGTGCTGGTGGCCGCCATAGGGGCGCTGGGTCTGCTCATCGGCGTGGCGGGAGCAGTCCCGCGGCGCGACAGGCTCCACGACATATGACGACTGCCTTCACCGCGGACGCCGACCACCGCACCTACACAACGCCGGCCCGCCTCGACATGCCGCCAGGGTGCCTGGACCTGTGGGTGATGCGCGGGCCCCGTCCCGGAGCACTGCACGGGCTGCTGGCGGCGCCGGAACTGAGCGAAGCGGAGCGAAGGCGCGCGGCCGCGTTCCGACGGCCGTGCGACGGGGCCCTGTACGCCTGCACGCACCTCGTGCTGCGCCGGCTGCTCGGCGCCTACCTCGGCGTGGCGCCGCGCGACCTGACCTTCGTGCGTGATCCCTGCCCGGGCTGTGGGGGGCCGCACGGCCGGCCCGCCGTCGTGCACCGCGGTCCACCGCTGCACTTCTCCCTCGGGCACAGCCATGGCATGGCCCTCATCGGGGTGGCCGCCACCGTGCTGGGCGTCGACGTGCAGCGGCTGCCGCGTGAGGAGACGGTCGCGACGGTCTCGGCAGCGCTGCATCCGGACGAGCGCGCCGAGCTCGCCGCCTGCCGACCGGCTCGGCGCCCCAGTGCCTTCGGACAGCTCTGGACCAGGAAGGAGGCATATCTGAAGGCGTTGGGGACGGGGTTGTCGCGGGGGACGGCTGCCGACTACGTCGGCACCGACCCGTCGCGCAGGCCCCCAGGCTGGACCCTCGTCGACATCCGGTGCGGGCCGGAGCACCGGGGCGCCGCCGCCCTCCGCGGTGCGTGGCCCACCCGTATCAGGACGCGGTGGCTGGGGCGGCACCGACCGGCCACGAATCCAAGTCAGGAGAGTGATCCTCATGTCGGCACAGGAGAGGACCCTGGTCGGCCGCCCCGATGGGAGCCGGTCCGGCTGGACCACGGACGAGCGGTTGGAGGAGCTGCGCCTGATCAAGAAGGAGGTCCTGCAGGGGCCTGATCCGGCGGCCACCGACCGCCAGCATGCCCGCGGGAAGCTGACCGCGCGGGAACGTATAGAACTCCTTCTGGACGCGGGCTCCTTCACGGAGGTGGAGCCCCTGCGCAGGCACCGCGCGACGGGGTTCGGCCTGGAAGCCAACCGTCCCTACACCGACGGTGTGGTCACCGGCTGGGGCACGGTCCACGGCCGTACCGTTTTCGTCTACGCGCACGACTTCCGGATCTTCGGCGGCGCCCTGGGTGAAGCCCACGCCACCAAGATCCACAAGTTGATGGACATGGCGCTCGCCGCGGGCGCGCCTTTGGTGTCCCTCAACGACGGTGCCGGGGCCCGCATTCAGGAAGGCGTCAGCGCACTGGCGGGCTACGGCGGCATCTTCCAGCGCAACACCAAGGCGTCCGGCATCATCCCGCAGATATCGGTGATGCTCGGTCCGTGCGCCGGCGGCGCCTCCTACAGCCCGGCGCTCACCGACTTCGTCTTCATGGTGCGCGGGATCGCGCAGATGTTCATCACCGGCCCCGACGTGGTCCGGGCCGTGACGGGCGAGGAGATCACACAGGACGGTCTGGGCGGCGCGGACGTACACGCCGCCACCTCGGGCGTGGCCCACTTCGTCTACGACGACGTGCGCAGCTGCATGGAGGACGTCCGCTACCTCGTGTCGCTGCTGCCGGCCAACAACCGTGAGCTGCCCCCCACCGTGCCGAGCGGCGACCCGTCCGACCGCGCCTGCGACGCTCTGCTCGACCTCGTACCGGACGACCCGAGCGCCGTCTACGACATGCGCAACGTCATCGAGGAGATCGTCGACGACGGCGAGTACTTCGAGGTGCACCAGGCATGGGCGGCCAACATGGTGTGCGCGCTCGCCCGGATGGGAGGCGGCCTGGTCGGCATCGTGGCCAACCAACCCTCCTCCCACGCCGGAGTGCTCGACATCGACGCGAGTGAGAAGGCCGCCCGCTTCGTGCAGTTCTGCGACGCCTTCAACATCCCCCTCGTGACCCTGATCGACGTCCCCGGCTTCCTGCCGGGCGTGGGCCAGGAGCACAACGGCATCATCCGCCGCGGGGCCAAGCTGCTGTATGCGTACTGCAACGCGACCGTGCCGCGCATCTCCCTGGTACTGCGCAAGGCGTACGGTGGCGCGTACATCGTCATGGACTCCCGCTCCATCGGCACGGACCTCGCCCTTGCCTGGCCGAGCAACGAGATCGCGGTGATGGGCGCCGAGGGCGCGGCCAACGTCATATTCCGCCGCGAGATCGGCGCCGCCGAGAACCCCGAGGAAGTACGGCAGGAGAAGATCAAGCAGTATCGGGCGGAGCTGATGCACCCGTACTACGCGGCAGAGCGCGGCCTGGTGGACGACGTGATCGACCCGCGCGACACACGGCAGATCATCATCAAGTCCCTGGCCATGCTGCGTGCCAAGCACACCGACCTGCCGTCCCGCAAGCACGGCAACCCGCCGCAGTGAGCGCGGACGCAGGACAGGGCGGCATCCGGCCCGGCCGGCGGTCCGAGGAGCCGCCCCTGGTCATCAAGGTCGTCAAGGGGCGGGCGGAACAGGCGGAACTCGCCGCCGTCACCACCGTTCTTCTGCTCGCCCGCGCCGCCGCCCTCGCAGGGACCGGTCCGGAGCATGCCCCGGCCGTCGCGGGCTGGAGCCGCCCGGAACGCATTCCCCACTACCGGGACCCGCGCGCGAGGTGGGCCCCTCGGGGACGCTGACGCGGACCCGGAGAGAAGGGAGCAAGAAGTGGACACCGAACCTGCCGCTCCCCCCACCGTCCCATCGGCCGAAGCGGGCACCGCCCCGCCCCTGCTGCTGGCCGGCGAGGAGAGCGACGACGACCCGCACATCGTGCGCGGTATCGACTGACACGACGAGGGGACAGGGCGATGACAGCGCCGGCACACCCACCCATCACGTCCGACCGAGTACGCGGCATCACGCTGGCCGGCGGGGGGATTCCCCTGTCCGGCCTGCTGATCGAGCCCCGGCACGTTCCGCCGCGCGCGGTGGTGGTGTGTCTGCACGGAGGGGGGATGAGCGCCGCCTACTTCGACGGCCAGGCCCGCCCCGACATCTCCCTGCTCGCGCTGGGGGCGCGCCTCGGCTACACGGTGCTGGCGGTGGACCGCCCCGGCTACGGCGAGTCGGGCGCCGCGCTGCCACAAGGACAGGCCCTGGCCGAGCAGGCCGTGACCCTGCGCGCGGCACTGCGGGACTTCGCCGCGGGCCACGACGTCGGAGCGGGACTGTTCCTGGTGGCGCACTCCTTCGGCGGCAAGGTGGCGCTCACCATGGGCGCCGACATGGCCGCGGGCGAGTTGATCGGGCTCGACATCTCCGGATGCGGGAGCCGCTACGTCGCGCAGGCGACGCGGCACATCGGCTCCCCGGGCCGCATGAGCCACATGCTGAACTGGGGGCCGCTGCGCCTGTATCCGCCGGGCACCTTCCGCTCCAGCGCGGCCGTCGTGGCCCCCATGCCGGCGCGGGAAAGGCTCGAGTGGAAGAGCTGGCCGGAGCGCTACCGCCGCATCGCTCCCCGCCTCACGCTGCCCACGAGGCTCACGTTCGCCGAGCACGAGGCGTGGTGGCAGCACGATGACGCGGCGATCGACGATCTGACGCGCCCGCTCGCCGCGCCGTGGACCGTCGAGCGACTGCCGGACACGGGCCACAACATCAGCCTCGGCTGGTCGGCGCGTTCCTACCACTTGAGGGTTCTGGCCTTCCTGGAGCAATGCCTGGCCGCGCGGGGCCTCCGCAATGCGTTCGGGCAGGCGCGGTCGGTCCCCTCACCCCAGGCCACGCCGGGCTGACGCTCGCCGACTGGTGGACCGAGGGGGCCGGGCGGTTCGCGGCGTCGCTCTCCAGGACCGGCTGAGTGACGGCCCACCGGGTTCCCGGTGCCGGCGCGGCCGTCGTGGCGGGCTCGCAGTCCCACCGCGGTGGCTGCGCGGGTCTGCGCCGATCCCGCGGACGCGGCGACGGCGAAGGCTGCCAAGGCCGTGGCCGGGCCGACCGCCCGCGCACCACCGACAGTGCCTTCCTGCCGGCCGGCGAGCGCGCCGATGCCGTTGCCGGGTTCACATGCTCGGCCACTCCGGAGGGCATGATAGCGGCGATGAAGATCGCGTGGCCCGCTCGGGAAGTGCTGACGGGCCTCGCGAAACCCGCGTGTCACCCGTTCCATGGGAGCGGGTCTTCCTCGTCGAAAGGTGGGCACATGCCTGTTCGCCCGGTGGAGAGGCCAGTGCGCCCGACACGCCGGCGATTGCTGGACGCGGCGGAGAAGCTGGTCCGGACCGCTGGTCTGTCCGGTGCGACGACCAAGGCCCTCGCCAGGGAGGCCAACTGCTCCGAGGCGATGCTCTACAAGCACTTCGAGAGCAAGGACGCGCTGCTCGTGTGCCTGCTGCGCGAGCGGCTGCCCGCGCTGCTGTCTGCCGCGTACGGCGACCCCGCCCACGACGTCGCGGATGTCCAGGGCACCGAGCAGTCGTGCCGCCACCTGGTTCACCGGACGATGCGGTTCTACGAGACCGCCTTGCCGCTGCTGTGCCCCTTGCTTGCGGATCCCGCTCTCCTCGCCGCGTACGGCGCGGATCCGCTGCGGCCCAACGGCACACCGGACGAGCCGCTGACGGCGGTGATCAGCGCTCTGGAGCGGTGGCGCGCGGCCGGGCGCATACGGTCCGACGCCGATCTGGAGACGGCGGCGACCTCGCTGGTCGGGGCCTGCTTCCAGCGGTTCTTCCTACGACACTGCGGGTTCGGCGAAGAAATCCGGGATCAAGAGGAGTTCGCCGCGGCCCTGGCACGCGCTCTGGCACGCTCCCTGGCGTGAGGCGTCGGCCTCCCTGACGCGAGGCGTCGATTGCACGGCGTCGCCGCCGGCATCGCCTTCGGCCTCGGCCTGCCCTGCCTCGACCTGGTCCTGGCCGGTGCGGCGGGTATTGACCTCGTCGAGTAAGCGGTTCGCGGCGATCGACATCTTCTGCGGGTAACTGCGAGTGAGGCAATGGAAGGACGGCCATGAAACGGTGGTGGCGGGGTGGTCGTGGCCGACGGGCGCTGGAGAGCTGCCTGCGGGCGCTCTTGCGGTCCCTGACGGCCTTGGGGGCTCTCTACGTCGGCCCCGTAGTGCACCGTCACGCGCTGTCTGCGGCAGTGTCGCCCCCGCGTCAGCACGGCCCCTTCCCGCCGTACGCCCCGGGGGGTCCGCCGCCCGCCCATCCCGAGCGATTGTGCGAGGACACTCCGCTTTCCGAGGAGGAACGGCTGCGCGCCCGTGAACTGTGGCCGGCGTACTACCGCGAAGGGCGCGCTCCCGACGGCGGCTGACCACCCCCAGTCTGCGACCAGCACGTCCGGGGTGAAGGCGTCCGGGGCATGGCTGCCCACCGGCTTCCCCACCCGGGAGGAACTCGCCGTCGAGCAGGCCCTCCGCACGGTGAGGACCCGGCGGGGCAGGCCGGCCGGGCCCTGGGAGCGGGTTCCCCGCCCCCGGTCACCGCAGGCACGGCAGGTTCACAACAGCAGAGCGAGCCACACGCAGACTCCGACGACGGTGACGAGCGCGGAGGCCAGCCGGTGGTGGTTGTGGTACCACGGCCAGTCGACTCCGGGGAACCGCTCGCGCAGGGCCGGCCCTTCCAGCGAACCCCCGTACCCGGGCCGAAGAGGCAGCCGGTGCCACAGCTCCTCCAGCCCCTGCTCGTCCCAGGCCCGAAGATTGACGAGGAAGGGCCGGCCGGCCCTCCTCGTGATGACGACCCGGTCGTTGAACGGAGTGGCCCGCTGCAATGGGCTGCCGACGTGGTACAGCCCGGTGAGCGCGGGGACGGGGACCTCCAGGACCTTGAAGCTCCACCGGTTGCGCACGGTCAGGACCCCGTCCGCCAGCAGGATGCCGGCGTTGGCCCAGCGCAGGGTGCACAGCATGACCGCCCAGACGTACGGAAGGACCACCCCCAGGATCCCGATCATCCGACCAGGGCCCTCGTCCATCTTCTCACCGACGCGCACGGCCACGATGGCGACGAGGGGCGAGCACCCCAACAGCCGGCTCATGACGATCCTGATGTCCGGCTTGACGAAGACCCGGGTCTCCTCCGCGTCCACCGGTTCCCCGGTGTGCTCCGGCACGTCGGAAAGCGGGTCGTTGCCCGTCTGCTGCGCCGTCATGGCGATCTCCTCGTTCCGCACCGAATCGGCAGCCTCGGTCGCCTCCGGTTCCGTCAGGACCGTTGCCTGCGACGCGATGCCGTCAGCCCGATCACACCGATGATGACCAGCGGGGCCGCCACCACGGTGATGGCGGGCACTCCATCGATGAGCCCTACGGCGTTGCCGACGGCCCCGATGAGAACCAGTACGCTCCACACGGTGGCGGTGCTTCCCGTTCCTGCCTGCGTGATGCCAGAACCCCCCTGCCCGACCCGACAGGGCCGGAAACCTTCGTGTGACGGAGTGGAGGAGCCGGAGCCCCCAGCGCCCCGCGCCGCCGAGAGCGGCGTTCCTCGCCGCGTCGAGGCGACTGCGGCGTCAACTGTTACGCTCGGTCACCATGCTCCCTTCATGCCCGAGGCCGGGAGCACGGTTCGCACTGCCGGAGCGGGCCGCTCCGAGGGCACGGGGGCCGGCGGGCGATCGCACGGCACAAGAGTTGCGGAGCCTGGAAAAATGCTGAGGAAGGTCACTGCGACCCGCTACCTCGAACCTCTGCGGTCGGGCGGCTCCGTCCCCG
Source organism: Streptomyces sp. PSU-S4-23 (assembly GCF_055632315.1). Lineage (NCBI taxonomy): Bacteria > Bacillati > Actinomycetota > Actinomycetes > Kitasatosporales > Streptomycetaceae > Streptomyces > Streptomyces sp. PSU-S4-23. The sequence continues at coordinate 7,191,599 of NZ_JBVMUU010000002.1, forward strand.
GAGTCGTCGAGGCCGACGACCTGGGCACGTACGTGGTGAAGTTCACCGGCTCGGCGCAGGGCCTGAAGGCGCTGGTCGCCGAGGTGATCGTGGGCGAGCTGGCGCGCAGGCTCGGGCTGCGCGTGCCCGAATTGGTCCTCGCCCACTTCGACCCGGCGATCGGGGCGGACGAGCCGCACCAGGAGGTGCGCGACCTCCTGGCCGCGAGCCCCGGCCTCAACCTCGGCATGGACTGCCTCCCGGGCGCGCGGGACTTCACCCCCGAGGTCGCCGGGGGCTTCCCCGTCGACCCGCTGGAGGCGGGCAGGGTCGTCTGGCTCGACGCGCTGACCGTGAACGTCGACCGCACGGTCCACAGCTCGAACCTCATGGTCTGGCCCACCTTCGGCATCGCACCCCCGCGGCTGTGGCTGATCGACCACGGTGCCGCCCTGGTCTTCCACCACCGCTGGGACGCCTCCGCGCCGGAGAAGGCGTACGACTTCCGCCACCACGCCCTCGGCCACTTTGCTCCCGACACACGGGCGGCCGATGCCGAGCTCGCGCCGAGGGTGACCGAGGAACTGCTGCGCGAGGTGACCGGGCTGGTACCGGACGCCTGGCTGACCGGGATGCCGGGTTTCGCGGCGCCGGGCCAGGTGCGGGAGGCCTACGTGGGCTACCTCCTGGCCCGGGTGAAGGCGTCCGGGGTATGGCTGCCCACCGGCTTCCCCACCCGGGAGGAACTCGCCGCCGAGCAGGCCCTCCGTGCGGTGAGGACCCGGCGGGGCAGGCCGGACTGGCTCAAACGGGTCCCGGACCTGCACGGCAGACCGGCGGCGGAACAGGACTGGTCGGCGCACCTGGGATGACGTGGGACGGCGGCGGACACCGGCACCGGTGGCCCCGGGAAGGCCCGGGGCACACGGCAGAGGGCGGCGCGCTGAACGCGGTGAACGCGGCGGGTCAGCCGGTGAGCTGCTCGTAGGCGGGCAGGGTCAGGAAGTCGGCGTAGTCCTCGTCCAGGGCGACCTTCAGCAGCAGGTCGTGGGCCTGCTGCCAGTGGCCGGCCGCGAAGGCGTCCTCACCGGTCTCGGCCCGGATGTTCCGCAGCTCCTCGGCGGCGATCCTGCGGGCCAGCCCGGGGGTGGCCTTCTCGCCGTTCTCGAACTCGACGCCCGCGTTGATCCACTGCCAGATCTGGGAGCGGGAGATCTCCGCGGTGGCGGCGTCCTCCATGAGGTTGAAGATGGCGACGGCGCCGAGGCCGCGCAGCCATGCCTCGATGTAACGGATGCCGACCTGGACGGCGTTGACCAGGCCCGCGTACGTCGGCCGGGCGTCGAGGGAGTCGACGGCGATCAGGTCGGCCGCCTTGACGGAGACGTCCTCGCGCAGCCGGTCCTTCTGGTGCGGCCGGTCGCCGAGGACCCGGTCGAACGACTCCATCGCGATCGGCACCAGGTCGGGGTGGGCGACCCAGGAGCCGTCGAAACCGTCGTTCGCCTCCCGGTCCTTGTCGGCGCGGACCTTCTCGAACGCGACCCGGTTGACCTCCGGGTCCCTGCGGGACGGGATGAACGCCGCCATGCCGCCGATCGCGTGCGCGCCGCGCTTGTGACAGGTGCGGACCAGGAGTTCGGTGTACGCCCGCATGAACGGGGCCGTCATCGTGACCGCGTTGCGGTCGGGCAGCACGAACCGGGGCCCGCCGTCACGGAAGTTCTTCACGATGGAGAACAGGTAGTCCCAGCGGCCCGCGTTCAGCCCCGAGGCGTGGTCGCGGAGTTCGTAGAGGATCTCCTCCATCTCGTAGGCGGCGGTGATCGTCTCGATGAGGACGGTGGCCCGGACGGTGCCCTGCGGGATGCCGGCGTAGTCCTGGGCGAAGACGAAGACGTCGTTCCAGAGCCGGGCCTCCAGGTGCGACTCCGTCTTCGGGAGGTAGAAGTACGGGCCCCTGCCGAGGTCGAGCAGGCGCTGGGCGTTGTGGAGGAAGTACAGGCCGAAGTCCACCAGGGCGCCCGGCACCTGCCGTCCGTCGACCTGGAGATGACGCTCGTTCAGGTGCCAGCCGCGCGGGCGCACGACGACCGTCGCCAGTTCCCCGTCCGGGCGCAGGGCGTACGTCTTGCCGCTCCCGGGGTCGGTGAAGTCGATGTTCCGGGTGTAGGCGTCGATCAGATTGAGCTGGCCGAGGACCACGTTCTCCCAGGTGGGCGACGAGGCGTCCTCGAAGTCCGCGAGCCACACCCTGGCGCCCGAGTTGAGGGCGTTGACGGTCATCTTGCGGTCGGTGGGGCCGGTGATCTCGACGCGCCGGTCGTCCAGGGCCCGAGGTGCCGGGGCCACGCGCCAGGAGTCGTCCGCGCGGATCGCGGCGGTCTCGGGAAGGAAGTCGAGCGTGGAGGTACGGGCGATCTCGGCGCGGCGCTCCGCCCGCCGGGCGAGGAGCTCGTCACGCCGGGGGGTGAACCTGCGGTGCAGCTCGGCCACGAAGGCGAGGGCGGCGTCGGTGAGGACCTCGTCCTGCCGGGGCAGGGGCTCGGCGTCGACGACGACCGCCGGGGACGGCGCTGGTGCGGACATGAACGGTCACTTCCTTCGACGGACCTTTTGATCAGTGGATACTAGTTTCCTCATGGTGGAAGCTCAATGTTCTGTTGATATCGAGATGCTTCCCGTCGAGCCCCGTGCCGCCCCGTGCCGCCCCGTGCCGCCCCGTGCCGCCCCGTGCCGTCCCGCTCACTCGTCGAGGTGGATCAGGTCCGCCACCGTGTCGATGTCGTACGCCCGCGCCACGTCCCCGCACTCGACGAGCGCGATGGCGTCCTCGTGCGCCGCCAGATAGGCACGCGCCCCGCGGTCACCCGTGGCGGTCGCCGTGATGCCGGACCAGTGGGCGGCGCCGAACAGGACGGGATGCCCGCGCACACCCTCGTACGCGGCCGACACCAGCGACGCCTCGTCCCGGTACGCGGCCAGGACCCGGGCCACCGCCCCGGGGCCGATGCCGGGCTGGTCGACGAGCGAGACCAGGGCCGCCCGCGCGCCCGTCCCGGCGAGTGAGCCGAGCCCGGCCCGCAGCGAGGAGCCCATGCCCCGCTCCCAGTCCGGGTTGTCCACGACGACGCACCCGGACAGGTCCGCCCGCTCCCTGACATCTGCGGCCGCCGCCCCCAGCACCACATGGACGCGGCCGCACCCGCCCGCACGCAGCACCGCCACGGCGTGCTCCACGAGGGGGCGTCCCCGATGCCGCAGCAGCGCCTTGGGCCGTCCGCCGAGCCGTCGCCCCGCGCCGGCGGCGAGGAGCAGCCCGGCGACCTCGTCTCCGTTGCCTCCATTGCCAGTCATACGTTCTGCATACCTGACCCCGAGCCGCCCGCACGGTACCCATGGACTGAATTTCGGTCCCCGTGCTGGCGCGCGGCGCTCCGGGTGGCGTTTACTGGCCCGCGTCCCCGGCGCCCGACCAGTGCCGGCGGACACGGCGACATGCCGACGCCGTGCGCGCGGAGGGGCGCGAGGGGGGAGAGCTGTGTTGCGAAGCTTGGGGCAGAGGGCAGTGACCGGCAGCGACGAGGATCCGAGGGTGACGGGACTGCGGACCGCGGTGTCCCGCCTGCGCCGCGAGCTCGCCGCGCATCCCGTGGAGTTCCCGGACCGGGCGGTCGCGGAGGACGAACTCGCCACGCTCGCCGCGATGGCCGCGGGCGGTGCTCCCGAGATCCCGCGCCTGCGCCGTTCCCTGCTGCTGATCGCCGGTGCGATCGGCTCGGTCAGCGCCCTGGCCGGCAGCCTCGCGGACGTCCGCAGCGCGGTGGAGCTGTTCGGAGAGCCGCGGCGGGGCTGAGGGTCCGGGTCACCGGTCCCGACCCGCTCACCCGCCTCACCGGCGAGCGCGGCACGGACGACCGTCCTGATGGTGCCCCGACCGGGAGAGTGGGGGAGGGGGCGACGGCGCCGGTGGCCGGGTGCTGCCCCGTGGTCTGCGATCCGCGATCCGCGATCCGCGGCCCGCGGCCCGCGGGCCGCCAGGACGGCCTCGGTGGCCGGCCTGCGGCCGGCCGCCCCGCGGATCAGGCAGCCGGTCCCGTGGTGGCCAGTGCCTGCGAGAGCTGCGCCGCCACCTCCTGGAGCACCGGCACGATCCGTTCCGTGGCCGCGTCCGTGACCCGGCCCGCCGGGCCCGAGATGGAGATCGCCGCGGCCGTCGGGGAGTCCGGTACGGACACCGCGAGGCAGCGGACGCCGATCTCCTGCTCGTTGTCGTCGACCGCGTACCCGAGCCGGCGCACCTCCTCCAGAGCGGTCAGGAACACCTCGGGCGTGGTGATCGTCTTCTCGGTCGCGGCGGGCATGCCCGTACGGGCGAGCAGGGCACGGACCTGCTCCGGCGCCTCGTTGGCGAGCAGTGCCTTGCCCACGCCCGTCGAGTGCGGCAGCACCCGTCGGCCCACCTCGGTGAACATCCGCATCGAGTGCTTGGACGGCACCTGCGCCACGTACACGACCTCGTCGCCGTCGAGCAGCGCCATGTTCGCGGTCTCGCCGGTCTCCTCGACCAGCCGGGCGAGATAGGGGCGGGCCCAGGTGCCGAGCAGCCGGGAGGCGGACTCGCCGAGCCGGATCAGCCGGGGGCCGAGGGCGTAGCGGCGGTTGGGCTGCTGGCGGACGTAGCCGCAGCCGACGAGCGTGCGCATCAGACGGTGGATCGTGGGCAGCGGCAGCCCGCTGCTCGCGGACAGCTCGCTGAGCCCGACCTCCCCGCCCGCGTCCGCCATCCGCTCCAGCAGGTCGAAGGCGCGCTCCAGGGACTGCACGCCACCGCCGCCGGCGGACTTGGCGGGGGCCTCGCTGGCGCTGGACGTCGAGGTCGGCACGGCGTGTTCCTTTCGGGGAATGACGGCATAGCGTGACTGCGGCACCACTTTGCGGAATCTTAATTCCGCGTGGCGGAAAAATCCAGGCGTGCGGCATGGGGCCCGCTGAGAAGTGTGCCCTTGACGGCGCCGGGGCGGGAGTGAAGACTCCTTCAACAGAACGTTGAATTCCGTTGCCCGGCGGTAGAGAGGGGTCCGGGTGTCCGACGCTGAACTGGTGCTGCGCTCGACGCGCGTCATCACACCCGGAGGGATGCGCGCCGCGTCGGTCGCCGTCGCCGGAGGGACCATCACGGCCGTCCTCCCGTACGACGCGGGCCCACCGGCCGGAGCCCGCCTGGAGGACCTCGGCGACGACGTCCTGCTGCCCGGGCTGGTCGACACCCACGTCCACGTCAACGACCCGGGCCGCACCGAGTGGGAGGGCTTCTCGACCGCCACCCGCGCGGCGGCGGCCGGCGGCATCACCACCCTGATCGACATGCCGCTCAACTCCCTCCCGCCGACCACGACGGTGGGCCACCTCCGCACGAAGAGGCAGACGGCGGCCGGCCGGGCACACATCGACGTCGGCTTCTGGGGCGGCGCGCTGCCGGACAACCTGGCGGACCTGCGGCCCCTGTACGACGCGGGCGTCTTCGGCTTCAAGGCGTTCCTGTCGCCCTCGGGCGTCGACGAGTTCCCCCACCTCGGCCGGGAGCACCTCGCCCGCTCCATGGCGGAGATCACCGGGTTCGGCGGGCTGCTGGTCGTGCACGCCGAGGACCCCCACCGCCTCGCCGCCGCCCCCCAGCGGGGCGGTCCGAAGTACGCCGACTTCCTCGCCTCCCGGCCCCACGACGCCGAGGGCGCCGCCGTGGCGCACCTGGTCGAGCAGGCGGAACGGCTGCACGCGCGCGTGCACATACTGCACCTGTCCTCCGGCGAAGCGCTGCCCCTGATCGCCGCCGCCAAGGCGCGGGGCGTGCCGGTCACGGTCGAGACCTGCCCGCACTATCTGACCCTGACGGCCGAGGAAGTCCCCGACGGCGCAAGCGAGTTCAAGTGCTGTCCGCCGATCCGCGAGGCCGCCAACCAAGATCTGCTGTGGCAGGCGCTGGCCGACGGCACGATCGACTGCGTGGTCACCGACCACTCCCCGTCGACGGCGGACCTGAAGACGGACGACTTCGCGACGGCGTGGGGCGGTGTCTCGGGTCTGCAGCTGAGTCTGCCGGCGGTCTGGACCGAGGCCCGCACACGCGGCCACGACCTGGTCGACGTGGTCCGCTGGATGTCCGCGCACACGGCACGGCTCGTGGGCCTGGACGCCCGCAAGGGCGCCATCGAGGCCGGCCGCGACGCCGACTTCGCGGTGTTCGCCCCGGACGACACCTTCACCGTCGACCCGGCGGCCCTCCAGCACCGCAACCGGGTCACGGCGTACGCGGGCAGGACCCTTCACGGCGTCGTCAGGTCCACCTGGCTGCGCGGCGAGCGCGTTCTGGCCGACGGCGAGTTCGCCGACCCGAGGGGGCGCCTGCTCGGCCGCACCGACGGACCCGCCCCGCCCCCTGAGCGGCCGGCCCGGGAAAGGCAGACCTGATCACGTGACGGCGATTCCCCGCTTCACCGGCGCCGCGAACCCGTACGCGGGCGGCGACCCCTACGCGGACTACCGCACCGCCGACTTCCCCTTCGTCCGGTACGCCGACCTCGCCGACCGCGGGCTCGGCGCCGGGGTCGTCGCCGCCAACGACGAGTTCTTCGCCGAGCGCGAGAACCTCCTCGTGCCCGGGCGCGCCGAGTTCGACCCCGAGCGCTTCGGGCACAAGGGCAAGATCATGGACGGGTGGGAGACCCGGCGCCGCCGCGGCGCCTCGGCCGAGCACCCCTGGCCCGCGGCGGACGACCACGACTGGGCGCTGGTACGCCTCGGCGCACCGGGTGTGATCCGCGGCATCGTCGTCGACACGGCGCACTTCCGGGGCAACCACCCGCAGGCGGTGTCCGTCGAGGGCACCTCGCTGCCCGGCTTCCCGTCACCGCGGGAACTGCTGGCGGACGGCGTGAGGTGGACGACCCTGGTCCCGCGCACACCGGTGGGCGGTCACGCGGCGAACGGCTTCGCCGTGTCCGTGGAGCGGCGCTTCACCCACCTGCGCGTCAACCAGCACCCCGACGGCGGTATCGCGCGGCTGCGTGTGCACGGCGAGGTGGCCGCGGACCCGGCGTGGCTGGAGGCGCTGGGCACCTTCGACGTCGTCGCCCTGGAGAACGGCGGCCGTGTGGAGGACGCCTCGGACCTCTTCTACTCACCCGCCGCCAACACCATCCGGCCGGGCCGCTCCCGCACGATGGACGAAGGCTGGGAGACGCGCCGCCGCCGCGACCGGGGCAACGACTGGATCCGCTACCGGCTGGTGGCCCAGGCGCGGATCAGGGCCGTCGAGATCGACACGGCGTGCCTGAAGGGGAACGCGGCGGGCTGGGCGTCGGTCTCGGTCAAGGACGACGCGGACGGCGTGGAGGGAGCGGGCGGCGTGGAGGGAGCGGGCGGCGCGGAGGGAATGGGCGGCGCGGACGGCGCGGGCGGTGGGTGGCGCGAGATCCTGCCGCGCACCCGTCTGCAGCCAGACACCAACCACCGTTTCGTCCTCTCGTCCCCGGCCGTCGGTACGCACGCGCGCGTGGACATCCACCCGGACGGCGGCATCTCACGGCTGCGCCTGTACGGCTCCCTCACGGATGAGGGCGCCTCGCGCCTGACGGCACGCCATCGGGCGCTCGGCGGCTGAACCCGCCCGGAAGCGGGGCGCATGCCGTCCGGCCGGGCGGCGTACCCGCCGGCCGCCCGCGAGGACGGTGGCGGACGGCAGGTTAACTCTCCGAAAACACGTCGGACGACACGGGAGAATCTCCGTTGTTGTCATTGACATGCCATGCTCTACGCGCGTCATCATGGCGCCATGAGATTCCCCCCACGCGCTACCCGAATCGGCGCCGCGGCCGCACTCCTGTCCGCCCTCCTCGTGGGCGGCACCGTCTCGGCCTCCACCGCGGACGCCGCCGCCTCGGTCGGCGACATCTGCTACAGCGACCTGCCGTCCCAGGCGTACGACACCCTCGACCTGATCGCCTCGGACGGGCCCTTCCCGTACTCGCAGGACGGGAGCGTCTTCCAGAACCGCGAAGGCGTCCTGCCCGGCCAGGCGACCGGCTACTACCACGAGTACACCGTCATCACGCCCGGATCCCCCACGCGCGGCGCCCGCCGCATCGTCACCGGTGAGCAGTACCAGGAGGACTACTACACCTCGGACCACTACGCGACGTTCGACCTGATCGACTTCGGCTGCTGAGCCGGCTCGCACCGGCCGGGGGCCGGACCGGGTTCAACCGGACCCCCGGCCCTTCAGGGCCGCCATGAGCGTGATCGCCAGCAGGAGCAGGCCGAGGCTCACGCTCAGCTCGTTGTTGCCCCGCAAACCGGTCCCCTGCACGATGCCGAACCCGTCCGCCCACCCGGCCAGCGCGTGCAGCAGACCGACGGCGCCCTGTGCCAGCGCGATCACACCGGCCCACCCCAGGATCCTCCTCATGCCGGACACCATCGCAACCGCGCACCCCCGCGGCCATCGGCCGTGAGGCGGGCCCTGCGCGACGGAAGTCCCCCTCCGCCCGGCGCGCTCGCGCCGAAAGTCGGCGGTGCCGTGACTTTGGTCGTGAATCGCGGTCACGGGGTGGGTGCCGGAGCCGTTCCCGCATAGATTGCCGACCGTGAGCGGAGACGAGTCGGTGCGTACGGCGACGCGCCCGGGGACGGCCACCGAGAGCGTCCGTCGTGGCCTGCGCACGGTCCGGGCGGGATGGTCGCGGAGCCCGGGACGACCGGCCGCGCCCGTGGTCGCCGCGAGCGCGACGGCGCACCCGCCCCTGACCCCCGTGCAGCCGGCCGCGGTGGCCCACGGGCTGCCCCGGCGGCGCTGGTTCCTGCCCTCCGCCGTGATCGCCGAGCTGGATCCCGAGGCCGGGCGGCGGCCCCGCCGTACCGTGCGGGACTGGGCCGTCGACCTCGGGTGCTTCCTGCTGGCCGTGCTCACCGCCTTCGGCGGCGGGGCCGCGGTGACGAGCGACCCCCACACCTCCCACACCCCCCACGCCCTCGTCGTCGCCGACCTGTGCCTCGGCGCGCTGGCCTGCGCGGCGGTGTGGCTGCGCCGCCGGTGGCCCCTCGGACTCGCTCTGGCGATGATCCCGGTCGGCCTGGTCTCGAACACCGCGGGCGGCGCGTGCATGATCGCCCTGTTCAGCGTCGCCGTGCACCGGCCGTTCCGGTACGCGGCCTGGATCGGCGGCGCCCAGCTCGCGCTCCAGCCGTTGGTCTACTGGCTGCGCCCGGACCCGGACATGCCGTATCCCGTCGCCGTCGTCGTCAGCGCGCTGATCACGGCCACGGCCGTCGGCTGGGGCCTGTTCGTACGGTCCAAGCGGCAGCTCATGCTGAGCCTGCGGGACCGGGCGCGCCGGGCCGAGACCGAGGCGGCCCTGCGGGCCGAGCAGGCCCAGCGGCTCGCCCGGGAGGCCATCGCGCGCGAGATGCACGACGTCCTGGCGCACCGGCTGACCCTGCTGAGCGTGCACGCGGGCGCCCTGGAGTTCCGCCCGGACGCGCCCCGGGAGGAGATAGCGCGGGCGGCCGGGGTGATCAGGGAGAGTGCCCACGAGGCACTGCAGGACCTCCGGGAGATCATCGGCGTGCTGCGTGCCGGCGACTCCGACGACACGGGCCGCCCCCAGCCGACGCTGGCCGCGCTCGACTCCCTGGTCGCCGAGTCCCGGGAGGCCGGCATGAAGGTCCTCCTCGACCACCGGGTCGCCGACACCGCTTCCGTGCCCGCCTCGGTGGGCCGTACCGCCTACCGCATCGCCCAGGAGGGCCTGACCAACGCGCGCAAGCACGCGCCCGGGGCCGAGGTCACGGTGACGGTCGAGGGCGCGCCCGGCGACGGTCTCACCGTGATCGTGCGCAACCCGGCACCGCCCGGGGAGGTCCCGCACGTCCCCGGCTCGGGACAGGGCCTGATCGGCCTCACCGAACGTGCCAGCCTCACCGGCGGCAGCCTCGACCACGCCGCCGAGGCCGACGGCGGCTTCCGGGTGCGGGCATGGCTGCCGTGGCCGGAGTGAGCGCCTCAGAACCTCCGGCCGCCACCGCGTGCCGCGTGCCGCGTGCCGCGTGCCGCGTACTGCGTGCCGCGTGCCGCGTGCCGCGTGCCGCGTGCCGCGTGCCGCGTGCCGCGTGCTGCGTGCTGCGTGCCGCGTGCCGCGTGCTGCGTGCCGCGTGCTGCGTGCCGCGTGCTGCGTGCCGCGGGCCCCGGGCACCTTGGCGTCCGTCCGCGTCCCACCGTCCGCCCGCTGCGGCCTCGGCGTCCGTCCGCGTCCCACCCGTCCGCCCGCCGCGGCCCCGGCGCCCGCTGCCGCACGGAAGGCCCCGCCCCGGCGTTCCTCCGCGCCGAGCGCCGCCGCGGGGTGGTCCGTTCAGCCCGGCCGCGGGGTGTGCCACGTCTCGTCCACGGACGCCACAAGGCGTTCGGCCTCGGCGAAACCGCGCCTGCGCGAGAACTCCAGCCTCCCCGGGTCGGTGCCGGCACGATCGTCCCGTCGTCCCGTCGCCCAGCGCGCGCCGTCCGCAGGCCCCGCTCGTGGAGCCGCCGCCGAATCCCCGCCGAATCCCCGCCGGTGGGCGGGCAGGACGCGCGCGATGAGGGGGCCGTCGTCGTGGGGGCGCGCCGCGAAGCGGAGCGTCGGCATCGCGGCAGGAAACCGGGGCGCCCCATCCGCCGTCAACCGGAAAGACCGGGCCGCGGAGGGCACTTGGCGGCCTCGCTCAGACCGTGCGCGGCACCACGCGCTGCCCGGCCGTCCCGTACACCCACGCGGAGGTGTCGTCGATGAACTCCGTGGGGAAGCCGGGCCTGAAGTCCGTCGCCGCCTCCAGCCGGGCCACCAGGCCGTCGGGCAGCGTCAGTCCGGCCGCGCCGAGGTTGTCGGTGAGCTGGTCCAGGCGGCGGGCGCCGAGGACGGGGTGCACGGCGGGGGAGCGGGCCATGGTCCAGGCGATGGCCACCTGTGCGCAGGTCGCGCCGAGTTCGTCGGCGACCGACTGCACCGCCTCGGCCACGGCCCGCTCGCGCTCGCCGATCGCCTCCGCCGGCAGCCGGGTCGCCGTGCCGGGTTCCACCCCGCCCGGCCGGGTGTACTTGCCGGAGAGGACGCCGTTCTGCAACGGGCTCCAGGCCGCCACGCTCATCCCGAACGCCTCGGCCATCGGCAGCAGTTCGCGCTCGATGTCCCGGTTGAGCAGGCTGTACGGCACCTGTAGCGCCGAGAACGGCGTCCAGCCCCGCCACTCCGCGAGGGTGTTGGCCCGCGACACCACCCACGCCGGGGCGTCCGAGATACCGGTGTACAGCACCTTCCCGGACCGTACGGCGTCGTCGAGCGCGCGCAGGGTCTCCTCCACCGGGGTGTTGCGGTCCCAGATGTGCACCCAGTAGACATCGACGTAGTCGGTCCCGATCCGGCGCAGGCTCGTCTCCAGCGACAGCGTCAGGTTCTTGCGGTGGTTGCCCGCGGCGTTCGGGTCGCCGCCGTCACGCGAGACGGTGTACTTCGTGGAGAGGACGAATCGGTCTCGCCGCCCCTTGAGCAGTTCCCCGACGATCGTCTCGCTCTCCCCGCCCCGGTAGTTGATGGCGGTGTCGATCACATTGCCGCCGGCCTCCTCGTACGCGTCGAGGATCCGCGCGCACTCGTCCCTGGGCGCCCCGACCCCGTCCTGCTCCCCGAAGGTCATGGCCCCGAGGAACAGTTCGGAGACGCGCAGTCCGGTCCGTCCTAACAGTTTGTAGCGCACGGCATCCTCCAGGTCGGCGTGGTCGCGTGGAGCCCGCCCGGCGCCGACCACCGGCGCCCGCCGGTGTCCCGTCCGCGGTCCGGCCCGGCGGGCAGATCATTACCGTAGGGCCCATGACCGCGATCCGACTGCTCCTCGTCGACGACGACCCCCTGGTGCGGGCCGGCCTGTCCTTCATGATGGGCGGTGCCGACGACATCGAGATCGTCGGCGAGGCCGCCGACGGCAGCGAGGTGGAGCGGCTCGTCGACCGCACCCGCCCGGACGTCGTCCTCATGGACATCCGGATGCCCACCGTCGACGGGCTCGCCGCCACCGAGCTGCTCCGCCGCCGCGCGGACGCACCCCAGGTCGTGCTGCTGACCACCTTCCACGCCGACGAGCAGGTGCTGCGGGCGCTGCGCGCGGGCGCCGCCGGATTCGTGCTCAAGGACACCCCGCCCGCGGAGATCCTGGACGCGGTGCGGCGCGTCGCGGCCGGGGACCCGGTCCTGTCGCCCGCCGTCACCCGCCAGTTGATGGCGCACGCGGCGGGGGCGGCCGGTCCCGACACCCGGCGCGGCACCGCCCGCGGCAGGGTCTCCGCCCTCAACGACCGCGAACGCGAGGTCGCCGTCGCCGTCGGCCGGGGCGCCTCGAACGCGGAGATCGCCGCCGAGTTGTTCATGAGCGTCCCGACGGTCAAGACCCACGTCTCCCGTATCCTCGCCAAACTGCGCCTCAACAACCGCGTGCAGATCGCCCTGTTGGTGTACGACGCGGGTCTGGTGGACGGGGACGGGTCCTGACCGGCGAGCCGGTCGGTGCTCCCGTCGCGGTCAAGTGCGTGCGCCCGCGATCTCCCCGAGGCCGACCGGGCGGCGCTCCCGGCGGGACCGTTCGGCGGCCTCCGCGATGCGCAGGGCCTGCAGGGCCTCGCGGCCGTCGCACGGGTTGGGGCGCTCCCCGCACACCACCTCGACGAAGGCCACCACCTCGGCCTCGTACGCAGGCGCGAAGCGCTCCAGGAAGCCGGTCCAGGGCTTGGTCGCGGGCGGGGGACCGGCGGGCTCCGTGGACGTGATCGGGGTGCGGTCGTCCAGGCCGACCGCCACCGTGTCCAGCTCGCCGGCCAGCTCCATGCGGACGTCGTAGCCCGCGCCGTTGGCGCGGGTCGCGGTCGCCGTGGCGAGGGTGCCGTCCTCCAGTGTGAGCACGGCCGCCGCCGTGTCCACGTCGTCCGCCTCGCGGTACATCGGCCCGCCGGCGTCGGACCCGGTCGCGTACACCTCGACGACCTCACGGCCGGTCACCCAGCGCAGGGCGTCGAAGTCGTGGATGAGGCAGTCGCGGTAGATCCCCCCGGACACCGGCAGGTACGCGGCCGGCGGCGGCGCCTGGTCGGCCGTCATCGCCCGGACGGTGTGCAGCCGCCCCAGCCGGCCGGAGCGCACGGCCTCCCGCGCGGCCGTGTAGCCCCTGTCGAAGCGGCGCTGGAACCCCATCTGCAGCACGGTCCCGGCAGTGTCGACCTCGGCCAGCGCGGCCAGCGTGCCCGGCAGGTCGACCGCGACGGGCTTCTCGCAGAACACCGGGAGCCCGGAGCGTGCCGCCCGGCCGATCAGTTCGCCGTGGGCCGAGGTGGCCGCCGTGATCACCACGGCGTCCACGCCCCAGGTGAAGACCTCGTCCACGCCGGGTGCCGCGGTCGCGCCCAGCCGGTCCGCGAGGGCATGGGCCCGGGCCGTGTCGACGTCCGTGATGATGAGCGAGCCGACCTCGCGGTGGCGGCTGAGCGTGGTCGCGTGGAATGTCCCGATACGACCCGCTCCGATGAGTCCGATGCGCATGGGAACAACCTGGAGGCCCACCCCCCGCCGTGTCAACGCTTTGTCCGGACAACCGGACTACACGACTTCCCGTCATCAGGTACCGGAGCTACGCTCGGGCCGTGCCGAAACCTGATGTGGATCCGACCGTCTCCCTCCGGCTGAGCGTCGACCGGAGCAGCCCGGTGCCGCTGTACTTCCAGCTGTCGCAGCAGCTGGAGGCCGCGATCGAGCACGGGGAACTGACTCCGGGCAGCCTGCTGGGCAACGAGATCGAGCTGGCCGCGCGGCTCGGCCTGTCCCGGCCCACCGTCCGCCAGGCCATCCAGTCCCTCGTCGACAAGGGGCTGCTGGTTCGCCGCCGTGGCGTCGGCACCCAGGTCGTGCACAGCCAGGTCAAGCGCCCGCTGGAGCTGAGCAGCCTCTACGACGACCTGGAGGCGGCCGGGCAGCGCCCCGCGACCCGCGTGCTCGTCAACACCGTCGAGCCCGCCTCCGCCGAGGTCGCCGCCGCGCTCGGCGTGCCCGAGGGAGCGGAGGTGCACCGCGTCGAGCGGCTGCGCCTCGCGCACGGCGAGCCGATGGCGCACCTGTGCAACTACCTGCCGACGGGCCTGCTCGACCTGGCGAGCGAGCACCTTGAGGCGACCGGCCTCTACCGTCTGATGCGCGCCGCCGGCATCACGCTGCACAGCGCCCGGCAGTCCGTCGGGGCCCGCGCCGCCACCCGCGCCGAGGGCGAACGCCTCGGCGAGCCCGAGGGCGCCCCGCTGCTCACCATGCAGCGCACCACGTTCGACGACACGGGGCGGGCCGTGGAGTTCGGCACCCACACCTATCGCGCCTCCCGCTACTCGTTCGAGTTCCAGCTGCTCGTGCGTTCCTGAGCCGCCGGGGCCCGGACGAGCACGCACCGCGCCGCCGGCCGGGGCCTCACACCCGGTGCCCGCAGCGGGCGCGAGTGACGTACGCCACGCCCCGCGCACCCGCGGCCCGCGCCGTCCTGCGTCCTTCCCCGCTCCCCTGCGGCCCACCAGGCGGCCGCGTGAGGCAGAATCGGCCCCGATGAGCACCTACCGCGACCTGACCCACCGCGGCTCCGCCCGGGCCACCGTCCTGCGGACCGTCGGCACGCGCGAGCGCCGTTCCCATCTGACCGCGCCGCGCGTTCCCACGGTCGGCATCGACATCGGCGGCACGAAGGTGATGGCGGGTGTCGTCGACGCCGACGGCACCATCCTGGAGAAGCTCCGCGCCGAGACGCCCGACAAGTCCAAGAGCCCCAAGGTCGTCGAGGACACCATCGTCGAGCTGGTCCTGGACCTCTCCGACCGGCACGACGTGCACGCCGTGGGCATCGGCGCGGCCGGCTGGGTGGACGCGGACCGCAACCGGGTCCTGTTCGCCCCCCATCTGTCCTGGCGCAACGAGCCGCTCCGCGACCGTCTCGCCGGGCGGCTCGCCGTCCCGGTCCTGGTCGACAACGACGCCAACGCCGCCGCCTGGGCCGAGTGGCGCTTCGGCGCCGGCCGCGGTGAGGACCACCTCGTCATGATCACGCTCGGTACGGGCATCGGCGGCGCCATCCTGGAGGACGGCCAGGTCAAGCGCGGGAAGTTCGGGGTCGCGGGAGAGTTCGGCCATATGCAGGTCGTGCCCGGCGGCCACCGCTGCCCGTGCGGCAACCGCGGCTGCTGGGAGCAGTACAGCTCCGGCAACGCCCTGGTCCGCGAGGCCAGGGAGCTGGCCGCCGCCGACTCCCCGGTCGCCTACGGGATCATCGAGCACGTCAAGGGGAACATCTCCGACATCACCGGCCCGATGATCACGGAGCTGGCCCGCGAGGGCGACGCGATGTGCATCGAGCTGCTCCAGGACATCGGCCAGTGGCTCGGTGTCGGCATCGCCAACCTGGCGGCCGCCCTGGACCCCTCCTGCTTCGTGATCGGCGGCGGGGTCAGCGCGGCCGACGACCTGCTGATCGGCCCCGCCCGGGACGCCTTCCGGCGCCACCTCACCGGCCGCGGCTACCGCCCCGAGGCCCGTATCGCGCGCGCCCAGCTGGGTCCGGAGGCCGGTATGGTCGGCGCGGCGGACCTGGCCCGGCTCGTCGCCCGCCGTTTCCGGCGCGCCAACCGGCGCCGCGTGGAGCGCCACGAGCGCTACGAGCGGTACGCGCAGGCCCGCCGCACCCTGAAGGGGTCACTGTGACCGCCACCTCGATACCGCGTCCGACGTCTGCGGCCGACGGCTCCCCGCAGCCCCCCGAGGACCGCGGGCACATGATCCGCCGCAGGGCGCTGACCCTGCTGATCATCGTGCTGCTCATCGGCGTGCCGGCCGGTTACCTGATGATCTCCGCCAATCAGAGCCGCAACAGCGGCAAGGACAAGGAGGCGAAGTACTCGGCGACCGGTCTGAGCTGGGGCTGGCCCTCACGCGTGCAGCGGCGCCTCTACCAGGTGACCATTCCGATGGACGCCCGGAAGGTCGCGTACTACGAGACGAACAACTGGAAGACCAGCCGCCTGTACGTGCAGTTCAGGACCAGCGAGGGCGGCCTGGCCCAGTTCCTCGGCGACCTGGACACCACCCCGGACGCGTTGAAGAAGGGCGACATCGCCATCAGCACGCGCGACCGGCACATCGCCGGCTGGACCTTCACGGGCCCCGGCGCCTGGTCCGGCCTGACGCACGCGCAGAAGAACCCGGCGCCCACCCTGGACGTCGTGGTGAACCGGTCCGATCCCGGGCGGCCGATGGTGTACGTCGTCTCGCGCACCATCCCCTGACCACCGGAACCCGGCTACGAGTATCAATGTCAGACCCCGCCCGTACAGTCGAAGACGTCTGGTGCGACGAAGCGGCGGGAGGTGACCGGACGTATGGGAGACCCGGCGGTGGACGAGGCCGTGGCGGTGCGTCTGGCCGCCGTGTTCCTGCCCGCTCCGCTGCCGCGCCGGGGACGGGTCGCCTTCTGGGACCCGGAGGGCGGGCCGCTGCCGTCGGAGGGCGCCGAGGAGCTGACGGTCGTGCGACGGCACGGGGCCGGCGTGCGCAGGAGCACGGTGCCCGCGGTGTCGCTGCCGGTGGGGGAGGCCCTGCCGCTGCTCGCCAGGGCCCGGCGCGATCCGGCCGCGCATCCCGCCACCGCCTGCTGGGGCGCGGCCGCGCTGCACGCCCTGCGGCTCGTGGCACGGGGGCGGCTGCTGCCCGGGCTCACCCCCGAGGGGTTCGACGCCTGGCGGGCCGGGCCGCTGGAGCCCGAGGACACCGCCCACCTGCGGGCGGTCGCCGCCGCCCTGCCGTACGAGGGCCATGCCGTCCCGCTCCCGGGCAGGGGCCCCCTCACGCTGCCGGAGCCGGAGGCCCTCGTACGGTCCTTCCTGGACGCCGTCGCGGACACCTTGCCGCGCACCCCGGCCGCCGCGCACACCGTCGGCGGGCCGTTCGCCGCGCAGGAGCCGCAGCACCTGCCCCAGGCGTACGCATGGGCCGCCGAGGTCGCGGCGGGCATGGACGCGGGCGTCCGGATCTCGCTGCGCCTGGACCTGACGGCCCGGCAGCTGTTCGACGACGTCGGCGAGGGCGGCCGCCGCGCCGGAGCGGCGGTCGTGCAGGTGCACAGCCTCGCCGACCCGACCCTCGTCGTCGACGCGGCGGCGCTGTGGGACGGTGAGGCGGAGACGTCGTTCGGCCCCGGCGCCCGGGTGGACGCGGCCCTCGCGGTGCGCCGCGCGGCCCGGGTCTGGCCGCCGCTCGCCCGGCTCTGCGAGCAGCCCGTGCCGGATGTACTGGCCCTGTCCGACGAGGAGTTGGGCGAGCTGCTGGGCCTGGCGGCCACCCGGCTGGGCGGGGCCGGGGTCGCGGTGCACTGGCCCCGTGACCTGGCGCACGACCTGACCGCGGCCGCGGTCGTACGGCCCGCGCCGGGCTCGGCGACCGACGGCACCGGCTTCTTCGACAGCGAGGAACTGCTGCAGTTCCGCTGGCAGCTGGCGCTCGGCGGTGATCCGCTCACCGAGGCGGAGATGGACGCCCTGGCGGAGGCCCACCGCCCGGTCGTCCGGCTGCGCGACCGGTGGGTGCTGGTCGACCCGGCGCTCGTGCGCAAGGCCCGCAAGCGCGAGCTGGGACTGCTCGACCCGGTCGACGCGCTGTCCCTCGCCCTCACCGGCAGCGCGGAGGTCGACGGCGAGACGGTGCCGGCGGTGCCGGTGGGCGCGCTGGCCGCGCTGCGGGACCGGCTGACGGAGGGCGTCGGCCCGGTGGAGCCGCCCCCGGGGCTGGCCGCCCGGCTGCGGGACTACCAACTGCGCGGCCTGGGCTGGCTGGACCTGATGACCTCGCTCGGCCTCGGCGGCTGTCTCGCCGACGACATGGGGCTCGGCAAGACGGTCACCGTCATCGCGCTCCATCTGCGCCGGGCACGCCGGGAGCCGACCCTGGTGGTCTGCCCGGCCTCGCTGCTGGGCAACTGGCAGCGGGAGATCACCCGGTTCGCCCCCGGCGTCCCCGTCCGCCGCTTCCACGGTCCGGACCGCGCCCTGGACGGCCTGGACGGCGGCTTCGTGCTCACCACCTACGGGACGATGCGGACGGCGGCCCCGCTCCTGGCCGGACAGCCATGGGGCATGGTCGTCGCGGACGAGGCGCAGCACGTCAAGAACCCGTACTCGGCGACGGCGAAGGCCCTGCGCACCGTCCCGTCCCCCGCGAGGGTGGCGCTCACCGGCACCCCCGTGGAGAACAACCTCTCCGAACTGTGGGCGCTGCTGGACTGGACGACCCCGGGCCTGCTCGGCCCCCTGAAGTCCTTCCGCGCCCGGCACGCGCGCGCCGTGGAGAACGGCGAGGACGCGGAGGCGGTGGAGCGGCTCGCCCGCCTGGTCCGGCCCTTCCTGCTGCGCCGCAAGAAGTCCGACCCGGGCATCGTGCCCGAGCTTCCGCCGAAGACGGAGACGGACCACCCGGTGCCGCTCACCCGCGAACAGGCCGCGCTCTACGAGGCCGTCGTGCGGGAATCGATGCTGGCGATCGAGACGGCGGAGGGCATCGCCCGCCGGGGCCTGGTCCTCAAACTCCTCGGCTCGCTCAAGCAGATCTGCGACCACCCCGCGCTCTATTTGAAGGAGGACCCGCCGGCGGCCGCGGGCCTGACCGCCCGCTCCGGCAAACTCGCGCTGCTGGACGAGCTGGTGGACACGCTGCTGTCCGAGGACGGCTCGGCGCTCGTCTTCACGCAGTACGTCGGCATGGCCCGGCTGATCACCGCCCACCTGGCCTCCCGCGCGGTGCCGGTGGAACTGCTGCACGGGGGCACACCGGTGCCCGACCGGGAGCGGATGGTGGACCGCTTCCAGAGCGGGGCGACCCCGGTGCTGGTCCTCTCCCTGAAGGCCGCGGGCACGGGCCTGAACCTCACGCGCGCGGGCCATGTCATCCACTTCGACCGCTGGTGGAACCCGGCGGTGGAGGAACAGGCCACGGACCGCGCGTACCGCATCGGCCAGACCCAGCCGGTCCAGGTCCACCGTCTGATCACCGAGGGCACGGTGGAGGACCGCATCGCCGAGATGCTGGAGTCGAAGCGTGCCCTGGCCGACGCGATCCTCGGCTCCGGCGAGGCGTCCCTGACCGAACTGACCGACCGGGAGCTGTCGGACCTGGTGTCCCTGAGGAGGCCGGGGTGAACGGCACGGGTGAGGAACGGCCCGGGGCAGAGGCACGCCCGGAGGCCGAGAGGGGACCCGGCGGCGGGCCGCGCTCCGGCGGCGACATGCGTCGGGAGGACGACGGGCGTCCTGCCGACGCGGTGCGCCGCGCGCTGAGGGCCGCGC
Organism: Streptomyces sp. PSU-S4-23; assembly: GCF_055632315.1. Classification (NCBI taxonomy): domain Bacteria; kingdom Bacillati; phylum Actinomycetota; class Actinomycetes; order Kitasatosporales; family Streptomycetaceae; genus Streptomyces; species Streptomyces sp. PSU-S4-23. The sequence continues at coordinate 7,211,010 of NZ_JBVMUU010000002.1, forward strand.
GGGAGCGGGCCGGCGACCAGGTCAGGGCCGCCCGCGCAGAGCAGCCCGCCGCGGACGTGGACACCGCCTCGCCCGGTGGGGACGTGGAGCCGGCGACCCGGCCGGGGGACGCCGCGCGCGCGGCACTGCGACGGGCGAACACGGAACACCGCAGCGGCCGGGGCACCGAAGCGGACACCGCCCCCGCAGCGGAGTCCGGAGAGGGGCCTTCGGGAAGCACGCGGGAGACCCGCGCGGCCTCGGGGACCGCCCGCCGTGGGACCGCGGCGGCCGGCCGCCCCGGCGACGGCGCCCGCGAGGCCCTGCGGGCCGCGCGGAAGGAAGCCGAACGCGAGCGAACGGAGGCCGGAACGGCGGGAGGCGGGGCACGGCACCCGTCCGGCGCCCCGGAGGCGTCCGGCGCCCCAAGGAGCGCCCGCGGCCGCCGGGACACCGGTGCGCGTGCGGGCGGCGCCCCGCCGGGGGAGGTGCGGGAGCTCCTCGTCGGTGCCTTCAGGAGGCCGACCGGTCCCGGCGGCCGGGGCGACCACCGCGACGAGCGGCGGAAGGAGGCGCCCGAGCGCCCGTCGCACGGGGCCCCGAGCGGGTCCCCGGGTGCCCGGCACGGCACAGCGCATCCGGCCCAGGACACGGCCCGGGATCCGGCCATGGGACCCCGGTCCGCACCGCCCGGCCCGCCGGTGGCCGCCCGCCACCCGCGGTCCATGGCGGCGCCCGGCCGTGACGGCGAGCTGCGGCGCACCTTCGAGGCCCTTCCGGCACGGCCGGCGAAGGGCGCCGAGCGGTTCGCCGGGACGTGGTGGGGCGACGCCTGGGTCGCCGCGCTGGAGGAAGGGGCGCTGGACGCGGCGCGGCTGGCACGGGGGAGGGCCTACGCGGGACGCGGGAACGTGGACGCCATCACCGTCACGCCGGGGCTCGTACTGGCGTACGTACAGGGAAGCCGTCCGCGCCCCTACCGCGTACAGGTGCGGCTGCGGACGTTCTCCGACGACGAGTGGGACCGTTTCCTGGACGCGGCCGCCGAGCGGCCGGGGCACATCGCCGCGCTGCTGGACCGACAGCTGCCGCGGTCCCTCGCCGAGGGCGGGGTGCGGCTGCTCCCCGGCCCCGGCGACCTCGAACCGCACTGCGGCTGCCCCGACTCCGGCCACCCCTGCAAGCACGCGGCCGCCGTCTGCTACCAGACCGCGCGCCTGCTCGACCAGGACCCCTTCGTGCTGCTCCTGCTGCGCGGCCGGGGCGAGCGAGAGCTGCTCGACGCGCTGTCCCGGCGCACCGCGGTGCGCGCGGCGCGGGCCGCACAGGAGCGGAAGCCCGTCCCCGTCCCCGGTGTGCGCGCCCGTGATGTCGTGTCCCCGCGCCCGCTGCCCACGCTCCCCGCCCCGCTGCCGCCGCCCGCCCACCCCGAGCAGCCGCCGGTCTGCCCCGGGGTGCCGGGCGGTCCGGACCCGTTCGCCCTGGACCAGCTGGCCACGGACGCCGCGGCCCGTGCGCACGCGCTGCTGACCACCGGGCACGATCCGGTCGCGGAGCTGACTCTCCGGCAGGACGCGGTACGGCTCGCCGCCGCCCGCCCCGGCTCGGGCCTCACCGCGGCAACCCGGGAGCTCTACTCCTCGCTGGCCGCCGCCACCGGGCGCACCCCGGCCGAGCTGGCCCGGGCGGTCGCCGCCTGGCGGCAGGGCGGGCGGGAGGCACTCACCGTGCTTGAGGAGCCCTGGGACCCGCCGGCGGGTCGCTTCGACCGCGCCCGCCCCCTGCTGCTCGCCGCCGGCCTCCCCGCGTTCCGCCCATGGCGCAACCGCCTCACCCACCCGGGCGGCCACACCCAGCTCCGTCTCGGCCGGGACGGCCTCTGGTACGCGTACGAGTCGGAGCCGGGCCGCGAGGACTGGTGGCCCCGGGGCACTCCGGACCCGGATCCGGTCGGCGCACTGACCGGCCTGGGGGCGCCTGCAGCGGGATGAGCGGGAAAACACGCCCACACCGACCACTTGGTGGACCGGGCGGCCTGCGCCCGCCCGTGAGACGGCGGGAGGCCTCAGGCGCGAGTGGCGGCACTCTGGAGTGGCCTGAGCGGCTTGCAGGGCCTGCGGTTCGCTCATTGAAGCAGGCGGACCACCGGCTCATGTCAAGGATGACGGAAGCCGTCTCCGCAGGCCGGTGGAGACGGCTTCCGCTCGTTCAACGCCCTCCAACGGAAAGCAAGTCGAGTGCTGAGGGAAGAGCGGTTCGACGCAGCTGATCCTCATGGCCGTGAGCTTCGATGCTCCTTCCGCGGCGGCCACACGGTGACGTGGGCCGCCCCCCGCAGATCGCCGTAGGCCCTGGGTGCGAACTGCGCGCTGGTCAGGGCGAGTTCACGGGCGACGAGCTGGTTGCGCTCGTCGTTCACCTCATCGATCTCCTGCTCCAGCTCCGTGACCCGCAGCTTCAGTCTCCTGTTCTCGTCCCGCGTATCGTCCAGCGACCGGGCCATGCTCGCGAGACGCAGAGCCGTGACGACGGTGCGGCGGCGCTGTGCCTCCTCGCGCTGGTGGATGTCGTTCTCGCGCTCCTGCATGTCCCGTTCGAGGCGGCATCGCTCCTCCGCCAGCGCGTCGAGGTCACTCCGGGTGCGCGCTTCGAACCTGCGGAGCAGGTAGTACATCGTGGATGTGAGCATGCCGACGGCCCCTGCCGCCAGAAAGCCCACGCCGACGGCAGCTGTCTCCCAGGTGTGGCTCCAGACGGCCGCGCCTGTCAAGATCCCGCCGGCCGCGCAGCTCGCGGTGCTAGCGATTGCCACTCTGTACACCACGTTCGGCTACCCCCTTGCAACGGTCCCCCGGTCGTCGGCGGCGTCGATCTCCTCTTGGAGCTTGATCGCCTGGACGATGTTCGCGCTGAGCATCTTGCGAATTTTGGGGTCGGCGATGCCCCACGCGTCCATGGCCTCGTCCGGGGTGAGCGTTGCTGAGGTTACCTGCCGGACTTGGGGTTCACGTCCGTGTTCGGCAGGAATAAGGCCGCTGTCAACCAGTACTCTCCGGTGGTCTAGACCGAGAATCGTCGCCCACGTCGTCAGCTGTGAGGGCAGGGGCAGCGTCTTGCCCTCCAGGGTCCGGCTGATGGTGGTCAGGCTCAGTCCGGTCGCGGCCGCCAGTTGCGCGCGGCCGCCCTGCCGGGGGCGGACGTCGTACCCGGCCGCGGTGGCGGCTTCGGTCAGGTATATGCCGACCCGCCGGGCTTGAGCCTGTCGCTCGGCCCGGGACTCGTGGGCGGGATCTTCCATGCTCCGCATCCTCGGAGAGTAGCGCGCACGCGTGCAAGTTACACGCTAGTTGCATGCATGCATTTTCGCAGGTCAGGTGGAGAGTATTCATTTCTACAGGCTGTGTGCTGGATCTCGCATCTGCGTACGGATCAAATTACTTCTCTCGGTACTCGAGAGGTGCAACTTGCGCGCAGGTAAGCAAGTTGCCTAAGTTGCATGCATGCGAGTTAGTCACACGAGTGCAAGTCCTTTCGGAGGGCTTTCCCTGACCATGCTCCGTTTGAACACGGGCAGGCCCTTGTCAAGGGTCGAGACGCTCGGTGACGACGTCGTCACCGATGCGGCTCGGCACACCGGTGTCGGCACGCCGATGCTCCACCGGCTCCCGGCCCGCGTGAAGGAGGCGGGCCCGACCACGCCCTGGACTCCGCACGGCGCCCACCGCGGTCGGCTCGACGACCGCGTCCACGACGACCCGCAGGCCCGGCGGCGTGCCAATGTCCCGCGCCGACGGCGGAGGCCCGCCCCAGGCCTGGTGTCCCCGCGGGGCCAGGCCAGAGCTCAAGGGGGCCGCCCCCGGGCCGGGAACGGGCCCTTCGTCCATCGCCGGCCCACCACAGCCCACCCACTCATGAACGGGAGTACGCCTTGACCGCTAAGGCTGACGCCGTACCGGGAGACCTCAGTAGGAGCGAACCGAACCTCATCACCCGTGCACAGCAAGGTGACCGCGAGGCGTTCGGCAAGCTGTATGAATTCCACCACGAGCCCGTCGCCAGCTACATCCGCTGCCACGTCAGGTTCGATCCGACGCTGGCCGAGGACCTCACTGCGGACGTCTTCCTGCGGGCCTGGTCCAAGATTGGCACATTCCGGTGGAAGGGTGTCTCGATCCGAGCGTGGCTCTGCAGGATCGCCCGCAATGCGGTGATCGACTACCACAGGAACCAGGCCACCCGGCGCCTGATCTTCGTCGGCGACATCGCCGCCGTGTCCGACTTCTGGAACGCACCCGACTGTACGGCGGAGGAATGCGCCCTGTCGGCCCTGGACGAGGCCGAACTGCGCCTTGCGCTGGGTCAGCTGACTCCGCGGCAGCAGGAGGTCCTCCGGCTGCGGTTCTTCCAAGAGCTGTCCGTCACCGAGACCGCCAGCATGTTCGGATCCACCACAGGCGCGGTGAAGACCCTCCAGTACCGCGCGCTGGACTCCCTGCGCAAGGCATACGCGGAGGTGGCCGCATGACGACCGCACCCGAGACCCCTGCCGACGTCGAGCGGGAACTGGCCGAGCGCCTGGGCCGGTTCGCCAAGGGCTTCGTGGCCGATCTGGAGGCCCGGGGCCGCCTGGTGGAGGCCGGCGGCGCCGCTGCCCTCAAATGGCTGCGCGAGCAGGCGGAAGCGCACTGGAACCCGCCTGAGGCGTACCAGGTGGCCGTCGACGCCATCGTCGAGGACTGCGGCTACCCGAGCGAAGCGGCGATGCGCGTGGCCAACGCCCTGCGCCGTCGAGGCATCCTCGGCGGTGACGGCGGGGAGCAGGAGCCGCAGCACCGACCGGCCCCGGGCCCCACGCCTGTCAGCCTCATGGTCCGCGGCGCGATCGCCCTGCCCCGCGTCCGGCAGCACCCCGAGCCCGGGGCGAGGCGGCTCGCGCTGAGCGTCGTGCGCGACGCGGACCGGGCACTGCCGATCCGGCCGGCCGCCGCCCAGCCGGCGGACACCACGAACCAGCGGCCGGCCGACTGGGGCCAGGCGCACGTCCGGGCCGTCACCGTTGCGGCACGCCTGCAGGACGAGCACGCCGGCCGGTTCGAGGTCCTGCAGATCGCCCCCGACCACGAGCGCGTCACCGTCGCCATCCGGGCTCTGTCGCTCAGCGACTGGGAGTACTGGCTGAACGCGATCGGCGCGCCCCGCAACGTTCCGACGAGGACGGCCGGATACGCGCAGATCGCCGCCGGACGGATCGACGGTGTCGACGTCCACCTGACGGCCCACGAGGTTCCCGAGCTGTTCCAGCGGGCGCAGGAGGCGGGAGGCGAGCCGTTCTGCCTGTGGGGCCGGATCTACGACCTCACTCGCGGCCAGGTCGACGAGCACGGTCAGACCTGGCTCTACCTCGGCCAGCGCCAGGAAGACGGCATGCCGCTGCTGGCCCTGCGCGGCAGCGACAGCCCGCTGTACCCGCTGGCGTCGATCGTCACGAGCAACGGCCCGCTCACCGCCGACGACACGACCGCCCCGGTGGCTCCGGTTCCGGACGCCGAGGACGAGCCGTGACCATGGCCCATCCTGCGCGGGGCGGGGAAGGGGCGGCGGCGAAGCAAGGTTGTCGTGCCCGTCGGCCGTAGACGAGGTCCACACCTTCGGCGTCGGCATCGAGGAAGAGCGACCGTACGCGCCGTGGTTCCGGTCCTTCCTGGCCTCCGGCCGGCCGATGCCTGCGGGTGAGGCAGAGACCGTCCGTGAGCGTCCATGCCCGTCCAAGATGAGTGCGTAATGCCGGGTCAGGGCGTTCTGGTCCCGGGGAGTCGACGCAGTCGGTGATAGGCGCGTGAGAGCGGTGTGCGACGAGAAGCCCCGCGGGTGCGGCCTCGCGGGGCTTCCGAACAGGTGGGTTACAACGCCGGCGCGGGCGCCGTTGCACTCGGTTGTCCTCTTGGGAGCCACCCGAAGCAAGGACACAGCGACGGCACGCGTGACGGCCGATGCGCCACACACGCCCCAGGGACTTGGTGCGATCAACCAGGACACATCCGTTTGCTGGTGCAAAGTACGACGTCTCCTGGTGCGGCTCACGAGGCCAGCCTGAAGTCGTCCTGCACAGGCTGGCCCTCGCTGCGGCAGACCCAGGGGAAGCAGCGGTTGACCACCCCGTTATCCAGCTCCTCCGCAGCGGTTCGGGCGTCCCAGTTGCTGTCGGCGGCGGTCGATGCGGCGGCAGTGACATGGTCGATCGGGCCTGAGCAGACGGTTCCCGGGAGCGGTGCAGGAATCCTGCCCGAGCAGCCGACCCGCCGCACGGCGGCACGCTCCGGTGCGAAATACTCTCCCGATGAGTTCACGCACTTCCCCGATCGGCCAGCCGGTCACGATACGGAGGGCCGTTGCGCGGGATGCCAAACGGCTCACGCGGCTCGTGCGTGGCTCAGGCGCCTACGAGGGTAGGTACGCAGCCGCAGTCGCGGGCTACCGGGTCGGTCCTGATTACATTGAGGCCCACCGCGCCTTTGTGGCCGTCGGCGCCGACGAGCAGGGAGGCCGGGTCCTCGGGTTCTACTCGCTCGTCCTTGCTCCAGCGGAGCTCGACCTGCTGTTCGTTGCCGACGACGTGCAAGGACGGGGTATTGGACGGCTGCTCGTGGCGCACATGCAGTCCGAGGCTCGTGCCGCCGGGCTCGACCGTGTCATGGTCGTGTCGCATCTTCCCGCCGAGGACTTCTACCACCGTGTTGGTGCGGTGCGGACCGGGACCGCGTTTGCGAACCCGCCCGCCGTGCCGTGGGACCGTCCCGAATTCGAGTTTCGCATTCCTTCGGGATGACGCGGTGTGCCGGTCGGCGAGGCACCGGCTTCGCTGCGTGGTGGCCGGCTTGCAGGAGCCGCTGGACGCCGCGCGCTCCGTGTGTGTGGTCTCCTCTGCCCTGGCGCCGTGATCGCCTGCGTCAGCGGTCTGCCGCGATGCCCTCGCCGGGGTGTTCTTCCAGGGCTCGCAGGAGTAGTTCCTAGACCGTCACACGGGTGGTGACCTCGCCCAGTGACGCGAGCATCAGCCGATAGTCGGGGAACTCCTCGGGCAGCAAACGGCAGTGCCGGTCCTCCCGGTCGGCCACGGGAGTCAGATCCCGTGCTCGATGCGTGGCTCGACAGCTCGCCCGTGGGGTGGGGCCGTTCTCCAAGGGGAACGGTTGTTCCAGGCTGACCCGCTGCCAGCCCCGTACACAGGGGCGATCGGTATCAGCGGCGCGAGGTTATGCCGTGTGTTAGTCTCACGCGCTTGCGTGGTCGTCGCGGTGGGCGATTCTGTCTGTTCCGTTCGGCTTGTGCGTGGGCTGTTCAAACCTGCCGGGCCTTCCTCGGTACGTTCCCTTGCGGAAGGCTGTTTATGAAGCATCCCAATGACTCCGGCATCGCTCACGGCAGTCCCGCCCAGCCTGGGACAACGACCCCGGCGCTGCTTCCGGCCGTCACCTTCGCCGGTCTGGAACTGCCGACGGAGGTGCTGCGGACACTGAGCGAACTCGGGGTGCGCGAACCCTTTCCGATCCAGGCCGCCACACTGCCCGATGCCCTGGAGGGGCGCGACATCCTGGGACGCGGGCGCACCGGATCAGGCAAGACGCTCGCCTTCGGCCTGCCGCTACTCGCACGGACGGCCGGGCGGCGCGCGGAACCGAAGCAGCCCCGTGCTCTGATCCTGGTGCCTACCCGGGAGCTGGCCCAACAGGTCACCCAGGCGCTGGCGCCGTACGCCGAGGCACTGCGGCTGCGGATCGCCACGGTCGTCGGCGGAACGTCGATCGGCCGGCAGGTCGCCGCGCTGCGCCAGGGAGCCGAGGTGGTCGTCGCCACCCCCGGACGCCTGCACGACCTGATCGAGCGCAACGCCTGCCGCCTGGGACGGGTGAGAATCACCGTGCTGGACGAGGCCGACCAGATGTGCGACTTGGGATTCCTGCCGCAGGTTGCCGACGTGCTCGACCAGGTGCACCCCGACGGTCAGCGGATGCTTTTCTCGGCCACTCTCGATCGCGACGTCGATCAACTGGTCCGCCGCTACCTCCACGACCCCATCGTCCACTCGGTCGACCCGGCTGCGGGCACAGTCACGACGATGGAGCACCACGTTCTGGTCGTCCACGGCCCTGACCGCTACGCCGTCATCACGGAAATCGCCGCCCGCGACGGCCGCGTACTGCTGTTCCTCGACACCAAGCACGCCGTCGACCAGCTCACCCGGCATCTGCGGGCCAGCGGGGTGCACGCCGGGGCCCTGCACAGCGGCAAGTCCCAGCCACAGCGCACACGGACCCTGGCGCAGTTCAAGAACAGCCAGATCACCGTTCTGGTGGCGACCAATGTCGCGGCCCGTGGCCTGCACGTCGACGACCTCGATCTCGTGGTCAACGTCGACCCGCCCACCGATGCCAAGGACTATGTGCACCGGGCGGGCCGCACCGCCCGCGCCGGTGAGTCCGGCAGCGTGGTCACGCTCGTGCTGGCGGGCCAGCGCCGTGAGACGAGCCGCATGATGGCCGGGGCCGGCATCGAGCCGACCGTCACCAAGGTGCGCTCGGGCGAGGCGGAGCTGAGCCGGATCACCGGCGCCAAGACTCCCTCCGGGATCCCGCTCGACGGCGAGCCCGCCGTCCCGGGACCCAAGAACACCAACGCTCCCTTCCGCGGCCTCGGCACCAGCAAGGGCACCTCCCGTGGCGCCGACGGCAAGTCCCGAAAGGCGGGCGAGGCCCGCAAGCTCGCCGAGGCCCGCAGGGCCGCCCTCGTGCGTCGCAACGGCTGAGAGCCGTTGCCCTGGCAGCCTGGCCACGGGATCGAAAACCCTCGGCCCGGCCCGAAGCCGTCCTGTGTGCCTCACCTACGAAGTCAACGCCTTTGGCCGCGAGCGGGATGCCCGCCGAAACGGAGCAGGATGATGTTGCCGGCGCCTTGCACTGCGCCCAGCATGACAAGCTGTGCTTGCTCACCCCCCGAACCCAGGAGGTCACCATGACCGCAGAGCCCGTATCTACGGAAGGTTCGGAGCCGGCTGCCCCCGAGACGTCCCCTCTGGAGCCGGACAGCGACGGCAACTACGACCTCAAGCGCAAGTTCCGCGAAGCCCTGGCGCGCAAGCGCGGTGCGCAGGCGGATGCCGCTGATGTTGCCGCCAAGTCCGATGCATCGAAGGTGCGTTCGGCGCACGGCCCGGCTGCGAGCCAGCGGTCGTTCAGGCGCAAGAGCGGCGGCTGAGTCGATGAGTCCCGCGATCTAACCGCTTCACCGGCACTCGCGCTATCGACTCGCGCGTCCCGTGCTGTGGCCCGCGACGTGCGCATGCCCGTGCGCGCGTTGCGGGTGGGGCGTAGCCGGGGACTCGCCTGGGGGAATGGCCCAGATGCGGTTGGCTCGGGTCGGTGGCGCCGCCGAACTGGAATTCCGGGATGAGGGCACTGCCTTGTCCGAGGTACGCGGCCGATTTTGCGCGCCTTGCGTGCCCCTGTATCGCTGTGAAAAGCGACTGCGGCCGTCCGGGGTGACGGTAGGCATCCGCGTGGCAAGGACATTCGTTCCCCGTCCTGCTGCGGCTGAACGACGCACAGACGGTCGCGTTCCGGGCAGCGGTCGCCTCCGTGCCCAGCCACGACGTGCAGGTGCCGACCTGCCCCGAGTGGACGCTGTCCGATCTGGTGCAACATCTGAGCGGGGTGCATGGCCGCCATGTCACCGGTTCCTCCCGCGGCTTCGGCCGCGAGTTTGCGCAGGCGGCCCTGGAACGCGGCGACAGGGCCGTCGCCCGCAACACCGACTCCCTCGCGGACCTGCCGGCCGCCCACGGCGAGGTGATCCGCCTCGTCGAGCCCGGCGGCTTCGCCACCGTCCGGTCCGGGCGTGCCCGACCTCGATGCTCGCGGGGCCGCCACCGGAACCGCGGACCGTGCTGCCGGGCCGCGGCTCAGGCGTCGATGATGACGGGGATGATGAGGGGCTTGCGGCGGTGGGTGCGGAACGCCCAGTTCGCCACGGCGCGGGCGACGAGTTGTTCGAGTTGGCGGGCGTCCCCGACGCCTTCCTCGGCCGCGGTGGCCAGGGTCTTCTCGATGACCGGGATGACCGGTTCGAAGGTGGTGTCGTCGTGGACGAAGCCCCGGGCCAGGAAGTCGGGGGCCTCGGCGAGGGCGCCGGTGTCCGCGTCGACGATCGCCACCACCGTGACCACGCCTTCGGCGGCGAGGGTGAGGCGGTCCTTGAGGGACGCTTCGGTCGCGCCGCCGACCTCCATGCCGTCCACGTAGACGTTGCCTGCGGGGACCTTGCCGGTGATGGATGCGCGCCCGTCGACGAGGTCGACGACGACGCCGTCCTCGGCGATGACGACCCGGTCGGGGTCGACACCGGTACGGATGGCGAGGTCGCCGTTGGCCCGCAGGTGGCGCCATTCGCCGTGCACGGGCATCACGTTGCGGGGCTTGACGATGTTGTAGCAGTAGACGAGTTCGCCGGCGCTGGCGTGCCCGGAGACGTGCACCTTGGCGTTGCCCTTGTGGACCACGTGGGCGCCCCATCGGGTGAGTCCGTTGATCACCCGGTAGATGGCGTTCTCGTTGCCGGGGATGAGGGAGCTGGCGAGCAGGACGGTGTCGTCCTTGCCGATGCGGATCATGTGGTCGCGGTTGGCCATCCGCGACAGCGCGGCCATCGGTTCGCCCTGGGAGCCGGTGCACACCAGAGTGATCTTGTGGTCCGGGAGCTTCTCCAGCTCCTTCGTGCTCACGACCAGACCGGAGGGGACCTTCAGATAGCCCAGGTCACGGGCGATGCCCATGTTGCGGACCATCGACCGGCCGACGAAGGCGACCTTGCGGCCGTGCTGGTGGGCGGCGTCCAGGACCTGCTGGATGCGGTGCACGTGGCTGGCGAAGCTGGAGACGATGACCCGGCGCGGCGCGGTGCGCATCACCTGCTCGATCGCCGGGTTCAGCTCTCGCTCGGAGGTTGTGAAGCCGGGTACTTCGGCGTTGGTGGAGTCGGTGAGGAACAGGTCCACGCCCTCCTCGCCGAGGCGGGCGAAGGCGCGCAGATCGGTGATGCGGTCGTCGAGCGGGAACTGGTCCATCTTGAAGTCGCCGGTGTGCAGCACCATCCCGGCGCCTGTGCGGATCGCGACCGCGAGGCTGTCTGGGATGGAGTGGTTGACCGCCACGAACTCGCAGTCGAAGGGCCCGAAGCCGCGCCGGTCGCCCTCCCGCACCCGCACCGTGCGCGGACGGATGCCGTGTTCCTTGAGCTTGGCCTCCAGGAACGCCAGCGTCAGCTTGGAGCCGACGACGGGAATGTCGGAGCGCTCGCGCAGCAGGTACGGCATGCCGCCGATGTGGTCCTCGTGGCCGTGGGTCAGCACCACGGCCACGATGTCGTCCAGCCGGTCCCGGATCGAGGTGAAGTCCGGCAGGATCACGTCCACGCCGGGCTGGGTCTCCTCGGGGAACAGCACGCCGCAGTCGACGATGAGCAGCTTGCCCGCGTGCTCGAAGACGGTCATGTTGCGGCCGATCTCACCCAGGCCGCCCAGGGCGATGACCCGCAGCCCTCCTTCAGGAAGGGGTGGGGCGGCTTTCAGCTCGGGGTGCGGATGACTCATACCCTGACGGTACCCGGAGAGTGGGACAGGGTGATCCATCGCCTGTGCGATCTCCTTTTCCCGACGGAGCGGGGCACCCGCAGCGGGTGCCTCGGCACGATCGGATCACGCCGGCGACCGGGGACAGGGAGCGGTGAAAGCGGTACGACCTTCCGTGGCCGAACCGTTCGCCCGGTGCTGGAGAAGATCTCGTGCACCCGGTCGTGTTTTCCGCCGTTCGCTGCCTCCCGGCGGGCCCCGGCACTGGTCCACTCGCAGTAGTCGAGACTCGGGTGCCCTCGGCGCTCAGGAGCAAGTGGGCTGAGACGTCCCCGAGGCAGCTTCCTTCGCCGGGCAGACAGAGCCCGGCCCGTCCGGCCGCCTCCAGGCAGTGCGGTGATGGCGGTTGTCCCCGAAGCGCTCGCCGCCCCCGCCCGCCATGCAGGAAGCCGATGCGGTGCCCCATGGAACTCGGCCCGGATGCTGGCGCGTTTTCGCTAGCGGCTTCCGTCATGCCGTTATAGCGTTGTGATCAGCAGTCGTGGTTCCGAAGTTCCGTTCGCCCGTGATCGCCTCACGGGCGTCCTTGCTGTTCAGCGCCTCTCCGGACCAGGGCGATCACCTCCCGGTCGCGCAGAGTGCGTGCCCGGTTTCCCGCAAGGAGACAGCCATGGCCAAGGGCACAGTGAAGTGGTTCAACAGCGAGAAGGGCTTCGGCTTCATCGAGCAGGAGGGCGGCGGCCCCGACGTCTTCGCCCACTACTCCAACATCGCCAGCCAGGGCTACCGCGAGCTGCAGGAGGGCCAGAAGGTCGAGTTCGACGTCACGCAGGGCCAGAAGGGCCCGCAGGCTGAGAACATCCGCCCCGCCTGATCGCGCGCCCCGGTAAGGGCCCGGCATCCCGGCTTCGGGACGCCGGGCCCTTACCGTCTGCCGCAGTGGTCAGCGGGCCAGAGCCGATCGGTGTCCCGCGTGTTTCAACGAGCCATTGGCAGGAAAAGTGCGCGGCACTGCCGGTACGACGGCGCCAGGCAGGTGACGGGGCAGTGTCGGACGGAGGCGGACTGCGGCGGTATCCGCTGCAGCTTCCGGCCCTCTTCCATGGTCACCGGCCGGACGAACACACTCGGTCGACGCCCCACGGCCACCTCCAAGATCCGCTCTTGGGAGCAGCCTGTCGGCCCACAGCCACCAGATCAATTAGCGGCTCGGCCTACCGGGCTGGGACCGCCTAGCGGGTGGGGACGCTCGCACGGGCGAGGACGGACAACTCGAACGGGCGGAGCGCGTCGGTACGTTCCCACTCTGCAGGGTCGATCGTCTCGCGTTGCCGGGCGTACTCGATCGGCTGGAGCCGGTGCTCGAGCAGGAGGGCGTCCATCTGCTCGATGCTGAGGAAAGTTTGCCAGGGCTCGCCCTGCTCGGCCGCCGCTGCCATGACCAGCTCCGCATACGACTGACCTGCCTCGTCGCGGAGTCCGGCAGGGAGGAGGTGCTCCACGATGAGCTCTGTGCCTGGTGCGAAGCCGCTGATGACGGCCAGGGTCTGCCTGATCGCCTCAGAGGTCAGGTACATCGTGACCCCGAGCCAGCTGACAAGCGAGGGGCGACCCGGGTCAAAGCCGGCCCGCACGAGGTGATCGGTAAGTGACCGGGCGGACTCCTTCTCGAAGTCGACCGGGACGAAGAAGGCGGACGGTGGCACCGTCGTCCCCGTCTCAACCAGCAGCGCCCGCTTCCAGTGCTGGGTCGTCGGCTCGTCCACCTCGAACACCCGTACGGCGTCGGCAAGTTCCGACCGGTAAGCGAAGGAGTCCAGCCCCGCACCGAGGACCACGTACTGGTCGACGCCCCGGCCGGCCAGCTCGGCCAGTCGGTCCTCGGTGTAGCGGCTGCGGGTAACGGCCGTCGTCCGCGCGCCGGACAGGACAGGGTGCCCACCATAGGACCGGTGGTAGCCAAGGAGTTCTTCAGCACGCTCACCCAGGAAGGTCTGCGCCAGGGTGTCGGTGAAGATCGAGGGAGTCTCGTCGACGAGGAGGTGTGCCGCGCGTGCTGCGGCCGACATGAGAGCTGTCTGGCTGGGTTGTCCCTTGTTCATCATGATGCCGGACATTAACCCAACAATTTGACAGAGTATCACAAAATCAAAACTTTCGGAAGGGCTTCCGAGTCCTGTTTTGGTAACGAATGCGATCCTCGCGAGAAGGCCCAACGGCCAAACGCCGCCGGATCAATTACGGGTCGACCTATGGAGCAGAGCCACTAGATGCCGGTACCCGCGATCTACGCGGGCGTGTGCTGGCCGAAGGGGTGCCTTACGAGCGGATTCGGCAGGAACATCCCTTGGCAGTGCAGGAGTTCGTGGTCGGGCGTATCCCCGGTATTGGCCTCCACCTTGGCCTGTCGCGTGGCTTGTACGCGGCCTGCGCCCATCTGCACCAGATGCAGACGGAGATCCCAGCGGAGGAGCCCCTGTTCCCTGCGGCCCCGTTCCTCGTGCGGCGCGGGGCGGACGAGGAACGTGAGGAGATGAGCCGTGAAGCGCGGCGCACCTTCTACGAGCGCGAGGACGAGCGACTGGTGACGGTCAGGCGGGAGATGGCCAACGCGTACAGAACCCAGGAGGTGCCGGCCGGACTCCTGCGCGGTGCTCCCCTCGTGGTGGAAGGGCCCGAAGCCAGAGGCGGGGTGCTGGAGGCGAGAACGGCCGAGACATACATGGCCGTCGAACCCACCGATCCGATCATTTCGGGTCACCGGTGACTCTCCTCCCGAACTCGGCCGGCAGAGGCAGCGTTTGTGCGGGAGATAACTCCTCGGCGAGGTCTGAGCGGCCGCCCCGAACCCCGACCGGAGATCTACCTGCGGTACTCCTCTCACAGACGGGCCTCGCCATCACGGTTCAGACCGTCCGAGCAGGCCGGTGCCGTTCACCCAGCCAGCACGTCACACGTGGGAGGCGAACCATCATGACGACCCGACAGCGCAGCACCTCCTCGAGCACGGATCCTCCCGTTCGGCGCGAGGTTGTCCTGGGTGTGGACACGCACGGCGAAGTTCACGTCGCCGCCGTGGTCTCCCCGCTGGGGAAGGCCCTGGGCACAGAGTCCTTTCCGGCGACGGCCGTTGGCTACCGCCGGCTGCTCGTGTGGGCCCGCAAGCAGGGGACGGTGCGCCGGGCCGGCGTGGAGGGCACCGGCACCTTCGGCGCGGGCCTGTCCCGCTACCTGCTGACCCAGCAGATCCAGGTGTTCGAAGTGAACCGGCCCGACCGCACGGCCCGCCGTCTGCTCGGCAAGTCGGACCCGCTCGATGCGCAGGCCGCAGCGCGAGCCGTGCTCAGCGGTCGCGCCCGGGCCCGGGCCAAGTCCGGCGACGGTCCGGTGCACAGCGCCCGGATCTTCAAGCTCGCCAAGGACTCCGCGGTCAAGGCCCGTACCCAGGCGATCAACCAGCTCAAAGCCGTCCTGGTCATCGCCGATCCCGCACTGCGGGAACGACTGTCGAGCCTGGGCAACCGCGAGCTGTTCCGCACCTGCGCACGCCTCGGGCCAGGCGACGGCGAGAACGCGGTGGCCCAGGCCACCCACATGACCCTGAGAATGCTCGCGGAGCGTATCGAACAGCTCACCGGGCAGATCAATGAGCTGAACCAACGCCTGACCCAGCTCGTCGAACACCACGCCCCACAGCTACTCGTACCGGTGGGCATCGGCCCGGACAGCGCAGTCACCTTGCTGATCACCATGGGAGACAACCCCGAGCGGCTGAACACTGAGGCATCCTTTGCTGCGCTTTGCGGAGTCAGCCCCGTCGAGTATTCGTCGGGCCGTCGGAGCACGCGCCGGCTCAACTACGGCGGCGACCGTCAGGCGAACGCCGCCCTGCACCGCATCGTGTTCACCCGCCTGCGCCACGACCCGCGCACCCAGGCGTACTACGAACGCCGCACCCAGGAGGGCAAGACCCGCCGTGAGATCATCCGATGCCTCAAGCGGTATGCCGCCCGCGAGGTCTTTAACCTGGTCAGACCGGTTTCCCGCGCCCCCGCGTTATAGGGGCGTCCGTGATACGTGAGAGGGTCTGAGGCGTGAGTGAGACACCGTCGAACACCCTGCAATACCGCTTTGACGGGCCAGAAGAGGCTCCCGTCCTGATCCTGGGCCCCTCCCTGGGCACCACCTGGCACATGTGGGACCGTCAGGTCCCCGAACTCGCCCAGCAGTGGCGGGTCTTCCGGTTCGACCTGCCCGGTCACGGCGGCGCCCCCGCGCATCCGGCCGGTTCCGTCACCGACCTCACCGCCCGGCTGCTGGCGACCCTCGACGCACTCGGCGTGCAGCGCTTCGGCTACGCGGGCTGCGCGCTCGGCGGCGCCGTCGGGGCCGAGTTGGCGCTGCGTCACCCCGAACGCCTCACGTCACTCGTCCTGATCGCCGCGTCGCCCCGTTTCGGCACGGCCGACGAGTTCCGCCAGCGCGGCGTGATCGTCCGGACGAACGGGCTCGACCCGATCGCCCGGTCCGCCCCGGAGCGCTGGTTCACCGGCGGGTTCGCGGCCGCGCAGCCCGCGATCACCGAGTGGGCGGTGCAGATGGTGCGCACCACCGACCCCGGCTGCTACATCGCGGCCTGCGAGGCGCTCGCGGCCTTCGACGTGCGGGCCGAACTGGGGCGTATCGGCGTGCCGACGCTGGTGCTCGTGGGGTCCGAGGACCAGGTCACCGGGCCCGCCGAGGCGCGCACCCTGGTCGCCGGGATACCGGACGCCCGGCTCGCGGTCGTCCCGGGCGCCTCCCACCTGGTGCCGGTCGAGCAGCCCGCCGCGGTCACCGACCTGCTGGTCCGCCATTTCTCCACCGCCTGGCAGCCCGCGTTCGACGCGGCGACCGGCCAGATGGCGGCGATCATGGCGCCTCCGGTGAAGCCGGTGCTGGCCGCGCCGCCGCCGGTGGCACCCGTGGCCGAGATCGCCCCGCCCCCGGCCCCGCCCGAGCCCGCCGGCAGGCCCGACCCGTACGACACGGGGATCAAGATCCGCCGTGAGGTGCTCGGCGACGCGCACGTCGACCAGGCGCTGTCCTCGGCGGACGACTTCTCCGGGGACTTCCAGGAGTTCGTCACCCGGTACGCGTGGGGCGAGATCTGGGACCGGCCCGGTCTGGACCGCCGCACCCGCAGCTGTGTCACGCTCACCGCGCTGGTCGCGGGCGGCCATCTGGAGGAACTCGCGGCCCATACGCGGGCGGCCCTGCGCAACGGACTCACCCCGGGCGAGATCGGGGAGGTGCTGCTGCAGGCGGCGGTCTACTGCGGTGTCCCGGCGGCGAACAGCGCGTTCAAGGTGGCGCAGCAGGTCGTCCGCGAGGAGACCACGCCCCAGGAGTGAGCGCCATCCGGGCAGTGGGAGCACCAGCCTGAGCGCGCCCCGGCCACTGCGGCGGGAGGCAGGATGGACCCATGAAGCTCACGAAGAAGTCGCACGCCTGCATCCGGCTGGAGAAGGACGGGCGCACCCTCGTCATCGACCCGGGCACCTTCAGCGAGGAGGACGCCGCGGTCGGCGCGGACGCCATCCTGGTCACGCACGAGCACCTCGACCACTTCAACGAGGAGCGACTGCGGACCGGGATGGAGGCCAACCCGGGCGCCGAGATCTGGACCCTCGCCTCCGTCGCGGGGAAGATCTCGGCGGCGTTCCCCGGGCGGGTGCACACCGTCGGCCACGGCGACACCTTCACCGCCGCGGGCTTCGACGTCCAGGTGCACGGCGAGCTGCACGCCGTGATCCACCCGGACATCCCCCGCATCACGAACGTCGGCTACCTCATCGACGGCGGCAAGGTCTTCCACCCGGGCGACGCGCTCACCGTCCCCGACCGGCCGGTGGAGACGCTGATGCTGCCGGTGATGGCCCCCTGGAACAAGATCGCGGAGGTCATCGACTACGTCCGCGAGGTCCGCCCGCGGCGCGCCTACGACATCCACGACGCCCTCCTGACGGACCTCGCCCGCCCGATCTACGACAACCAGATCGGCGCGCTGGGCGGCGCCGAGCACCTGAGGCTGACGCCGGGGGCGTCGGCGGAGGTCTGAGGGCGGGTGCGGCGGGCGGCCCCCCCGCCGCCCCGCCAGCGGGCCCGCCGCGTTGTCGTACCCGCCCGGTAGGTTGTGAGGCATGCGCATCGCGACCTGGAACGTGAACTCGATCACCGCCCGTCTCCCGAGGCTCCTGTCCTGGCTGGAGAGCAGCGGCACGGATGTGCTGTGCCTGCAGGAGGCCAAGATCGCGGAGGAGCAGTTCCCGTACGACGAGCTGCGCGACCTGGGGTACGAGGCGGCGGTCCACGCCACCGGCCGGTGGAACGGCGTCGCGGTGCTCTCCCGCGTCGGCCTCAAGGACGTGGTCAAGGGCCTGCCCGGCGGCCCCGGCTACGAGGGCGTCGAGGAGCCCCGTGCCGTCTCCGCGACCTGCGGCCCGGTCCGCGTCTGGTCGGTGTACGTGCCGAACGGCCGGGAGGTGGACCACCCGCACTACGCCTACAAGCTCCAGTGGTTCGAGGCACTCAGGGCGGCGGTCGCCGGTGACGCGGCGGGCAGCAGACCGTTCGCGGTGCTGGGGGACTACAACGTGGCGCCGACGGACGACGACGTGTACGACGTGACGGTCTTCGAGGGCCTCACCCACGTCACCCCCGCCGAGCGCGCCGCCCTCGCCGCGCTGCGGGAGACGGGCCTGACGGACGTCGTCCCCCGCCCGCTCAAGTACGACCACCCGTACACGTACTGGGACTACCGCCAGCTGTGCTTCCCCAAGAACCGCGGCATGCGCATCGACCTGGTCTACGGCAACCAGCCGTTCGCGAAGGCGGTCAAGGACGCGTACGTGGACCGGGAGGAGCGCAAGGGCAAGGGAGCGTCCGACCACGCGCCGGTGGTGGTGGACCTGGAGGTGTAGCGCACATCGACCGCGGTGTCACTGTGGTGCCACCCGCCGTGGCGGTGTCAGGCTGGGCGTATGAACATCTCCTTCCTGGGCAAGTGGCGCAAGAAGCACGGTCCCGCCTTCGGCGTCGCGGTGTTCTCCGAAGGTGACGGCGACACCAGCGGCGTCACCGAACTCCTCTCCGAGTGCGAGCTGCTGCGCTCCCACGCCGGCCGGGCGGGCGTCGAACTCGACGACTCCGCCGCCTCCTTGGAGGCCCTCGACCAGCTCCTGCCGCGCTGGCGCGACGACGAGGAGACCCTGCCCTGGCTCGGGAACGACGCGGGGCTGTACCTGGGCACGGTGATCGTGCGCACCGTCCCGGGCGCCGCCTGGGAGATCTGGCCGAGCGGCCACCCCGTGGTGCGGCTGCGCTCCGGCCGTGAGATCGACGTGGTCGTCGACGGCCACACCTGGGCGGCCACCGGCGCCCCCGAACTCTCGCAGGTGTACGCCGAGGTCGCGGAGAACTGAAACCCCGGCCCGCCCCGCACGCGCATCCGCCCGGCACCCGCGCGCCCGGCACCCGCGCGTCATAAATACGGCTAATGCCGGACAGTGCGTGTCGCGCATCACGTCCGTGTCCGTCTGGATAGTTTGCGGCACCTGCGACACGGCTGAGAGCGACTAGGGCGGGCTGGGCATGGCGGTCGATCCGCTGATCGAACTGGACGGCGTGAACAAGTGGTACCACGACCTGCACGTTCTCCGGGACATCGATCTCACGGTCGGCCGGGGGGAGGTGGTCGTGGTCATCGGCCCGTCGGGATCGGGCAAGTCCACGCTGTGCAGAACGATCAACCGGCTGGAGACCATCCAGTCCGGCACCATCAAGCTCGACGGGCGGCCGCTCCCCGAGGAGGGCAGGGCGCTCGCACGCCTGCGTGCCGATGTCGGCATGGTCTTCCAGTCCTTCAACCTGTTCGCCCACAAGACCGTCCTGGAGAACGTCTCGCTCGCCCCGGTCAAGGTCCGCCGCCGCAGGAAGGAGGACGCCGAGCGGCGCGCCCTCGCGCTCCTCGACCGCGTCGGCCTCGCCTCCCAGGCCCCGAAGTACCCGGCGCAGCTCTCCGGAGGCCAGCAGCAGCGCGTCGCCATCGCCCGCGCCCTCGCCATGGACCCCAAGGCGCTCCTGTTCGACGAACCCACCTCCGCCCTAGACCCGGAGATGATCAACGAGGTGCTGGAGGTCATGCGGCAACTCGCCCGGGACGGCATGACCATGGTCGTCGTCACACACGAGATGGGCTTCGCCCGTGCCTCCGCCAACCGTGTCGTCTTCATGGCCGACGGCCGCATCGTCGAGGACCGCACCCCCGAGGAGTTCTTCACCAACCCGCGCAGCGACCGTGCCAAGGACTTCCTCTCCAAGATCCTCAAGCACTGACCGGGGGAGTGATCCATGACCCGTCCGGCACGCGCGTGCCTCGCCCTGGCGGCGCTCGCGGCGCTCCTCGCCGCCTGCGGCAAGGAGGGCAGCCCGCCCACCAAGGGACCCGCCACCGACAGGCTCCCCCACTACCGGGTGGCGCGGGACGTCCGGCTGCCGGACTCGCCCACCTGGCGGCGGGCCAGGAAGCGCGGCCACCTGGTCGTCGGCGCCAAGGAGGACCAGCCGTACCTCGGGGAGCGGGACCCCGCGACCGGCAGGTACGCGGGATTCGACATCGAGATCGCGAAGATGATGTCGGCCTCCCTCGGATTCGCCCCGGGGACCGTCCGTTTCAAGACCATCGCCTCCGCCAACCGGGAAACGGCCCTGCAGAACGGGCAGGTCGACTACTACGTCGGCACCTACACCATCAACGCCCTGCGCAAGAAGCTCGTCGGCTTCGCCGGCCCCTACTACATGGCCGGCCAGTCCCTCCTGGTCCGCCGCGGCGAGCACGGCATCGACGGCCCGCGGGACCTCGACGGCAAACGGGTCTGCTCGGCGGCCGGTTCGACCCCCTACCAGCGCATCCGGAAGGACTACCCGAAGGCGGTCCTCGTCGCGTACGACACCTACTCCGTCTGTGTCGACAATCTGCTCACCTACCAGGTCGACGCCGTCACCACCGACGACGCCATCCTCATCGGCTACGCGGCGAAGGTCCCCGACGAACTCCGCGTCGCCGGCAGGCCCTTCTCCAAGGAGCCGTACGGCATCGGCGTCCCGCGCGGCGACACCGCACTCCGGTTCGCCCTGGACGACGCCCTGCGGGCCCGCGAGAAGAACGGCGACTGGCGAAAGGCGTACGAGGCGACGCTCGGCCTGTCCGGCGTGCCCGCGCCCGCCCCGCCCGTGATCGACCGCTATCCGGCGAGCTGAGCGAGGTACCCGTGAACGTACTGACGGACAACTTCCCCACCTTCGCCGAGGGATTCCTCGGCACCGTCGAACTCACCGTCTACTCCTCCCTGCTGGCGCTCGCGCTCGGCTTCGTGACGGCCTCCTGCCGGGTCGCCCCCGTCCGCCCGCTCAGGGCGTTCGGCACCGCATGGGTGACGGTCCTGCGCAACACCCCCCTCACCCTGCTGTTCTTCGCGGTGCTGCTCGGACTGCCGCGCTTCGGTCTCGTGCTGCCCTTCCAGCTGTTCGCGGTGCTGGCGCTCGGCTGCTACACCTCGGCGTTCGTCTGCGAGGCGCTGCGCTCCGGCATCAACACCGTGCCCGCGGGACAGGGGGAGGCGGCCCGCAGCCTCGGCATGACCTTCGGGCAGACCCTCACACTGGTGGTCCTGCCGCAGGCGTTCCGCACGGTCGTCCCGCCGGTCGGGTCGATCCTGATCGCGCTGGTCAAGAACTCGGCGATCGCGGGGGCGTTCAGCGTCACGGAACTGCTCGGCACATACCGGACCCTCAGCGAGCTGGGGTACAACATCATCTGGACGTTCGTCTGGATCGCCGTCGGCTATCTGATCATCACCCTCGCCATCAGCGCGCTCTTCAATCTGATGGAACGCCACTGGGGAGTCGCCCGATGACCGCCTCCGGCGCCGAGGCCCCGGCCCTGTACGACATCCCGGGCCCCCGTGCCCGGCGACGGCACCGCGTCTACGGCACCCTGGCCACCGCCGCCCTCGCCGGGACGGCCGCCTGGGTCGTGTACCTGCTGCTGGCCACCGGCCAGTTCACCTACACGAAGTGGATGCCCTTCGAGTACCGGGGAGTCCAGGAGCTGCTGCTGCGGGGCCTCGGCAACACGCTCAAGGCGTTCGCGACGGCCGCGGTGCTGTCACTGGCCCTCGGCGGGCTGCTCGCCGCCGGACGGCTCTCCGACCATGCTCCGCTGCGGTGGACGTCCACGCTCGTCGTCGAGTTCTTCCGCGCCATGCCGCTGCTGGTGATGATCTTCTTCATCTTCGTGGCGCTCAAGGTGCAGCCCCTGCCCGCGCTGGTCGCCGGGCTCACCCTCTACAACGGCTCGGTGCTCGCCGAGGTCTTCCGCTCCGGCGTCAACTCCGTGGACCGCGGCCAGCGGGAGGCCGCCTACGCGCTGGGCATGCGCAAGACGCAGGTGATGTCGTACGTCCTCGTGCCCCAGGCCGTGCGGGCGATGCTGCCCGCCATCATCAGCCAGTTGGTGGTCGCCCTGAAGGACACCTCGCTCGGCTATTTGATCACATACGAGGAATTCCTCCACGCCGGGAAGCTCATCGCGTCGAACCTCGACTACGATTTGCCGTTCATCCCCGTGGTGATGGTGATCTCGCCGATCTACATCGGGATGTGCATGCTGCTCTCCTGGTTCGCCCGGTGGGTGTCCCGGTGGGAGCGGCACAGTCCCAAGACCGGGGCCGTGGACGTCGCGGCGGCCGAACCGGGGACGCTGCTGCCGGGCGAGGCTCCCCCCACGGGCCTGAGACCGTAGGGGAGAAGAGCGGCGGCTCACAGGGCCAGGCCCGGCCGGCCGCAGCCGGAGATCACTGCTCGCGCAGCGGAACGGACACGCAGGACGGTCGCCCGCCGGTGAGGAGAAGGTCAGCTGCGCGCCGGACGGGTTGTGCCCGGTACCCGGTACACCCGCCATGCCGATGTACCGCACCACCGGCCGCGGCCGGCCGCAGGCATCCCCTAGGAGGCGCGGTGGGAGGTGCGGGCGGCCGGCACCGGAGCGGGCGCCTGCGCGGCCCGGGTCACGTCCCCCACCAGCTCCACCACGTCCGGGCCGTACGCCTGCGAGTTGACGACCTTCAGCAGCAGCACGAAGGAGCCCGAGCCGTACTTGCGGTGCAGACGCTCGTGGTGGCGGGCCAGGTAGCGGGTCGCCGCCTGGTTGGTGATCGCGCGCTGGCCGCAGAAGAGGAAGACGGGCCGCGCACCGCGCCCCTGGTCCGCGGTGAGCCGGGCGAGGATCACGTACTCGGACGTCCCGGGCTCCAGCCGGTAACGCTCGCCGCCGATCTGGAACGCGGCGCGGTCCGGGCCGGGTTCGCTGTCGGTGTTGACCTGGACGCCGGGCAGCAGGGACTGCAGATGGGCCGCCATACGGCGGTTGGAGGAGGGGCCGCCGACACAGAACTCCGTGCGCTCGCCGAAGCCCTGCTGGGCCGCGTCGTGCGGCACGACCTGGGCCTTCGCGCCGCAGTCCTTGATGAGGGCGGAGAGCTCCAGCAGGGCGAACACGTCGTGGCGATGGACCGTCAGCTCCACGGCGCCCGCCTCGCGGTTGACCACCAGCAGCGACTCGGCGTTGTCCGGCAGGCCGAAGAATGCCTGCTTGCGGCGGAGTTTCCGCTTCCACAGATACGTACGGGCGAGCCAGCCGAGCGCGGCGCTGATACCGGCGGCGATCAGCCCGAGGACGATGTTGCGCACGTCGTCGTTCATGGGGGCGCATGGTAGCGGGCCGCCGCGCACCGGTGTTCGATGGGACTGACGGGACCATGGCCATGCGGTTACGCTGCGCGGACTGTCGTTGACTGGAGGTACGAATGCGTCGCCCTGTCACGCGGAATCTGGCGGTGCCGGCGGTCTTAGCCGCCGTGGTCTCGGTGGGAGCGGCGGCGCCGCCCCGGGCCACGTCCGCCCCGGAGAAGGTGCCCGTCGCCGTGGGGTACGGCGGCGCCGTGGCAAGCGTCGACGCGGACGCGTCGGCCGCCGGCATCGAGGTCCTCAGAAAGGGCGGCAACGCGGTGGACGCGGCCGTCGCCACGGCCGCCGCGCTCGGCGTCACCGAGCCCTACTCCGCGGGCATCGGCGGAGGCGGCTACTTCGTCTACTACGACGCCAAGACGCGTACGGTGCACACGATCGACGGCCGCGAGACGGCCCCGCTGACCGCAGACTCCCGGCTCTTCGTGGAGAACGGCAAGCCGCTCGCCTTCGCCGACGCCGTCAGCAGCGGGCTGAGCGTCGGCACCCCGGGCACGCCCGCCACCTGGCAGAAGGCGCTGGACACCTGGGGCACCAAACGCCTCGGCACGGTCCTGAAACCGGCCGAACGCATCGCGCGCGACGGCTTCACCGTGGACAGCACCTTCCGCTCGCAGACCGCGGCGAACGAGACCCGCTTCCGCTACTTCCCGGCCACGGCCCGGCTGTTCCTGCCGGGCGGCGCGCTCCCCGTCGTCGGCTCCACCTTCAAGAACCCCGACCTCGCCCGCACCTACCGGGAGCTGGGCAGCAAGGGCATGGGCGCCCTCTACCACGGCGACCTCGGCAAGGACATCGTCGCCACCGTCGACAAGCCGCCCGTGGACCCGGCGTCGGGCTGGAAGGCGCGCCCGGGCGGGCTGTCGGCGGCGGACCTCGCCGCATACCGGGCGAAGCTCCAGGCGCCCACGAAGATCTCGTACCGCGGTCTCGACGTGTACTCCATCGCGCCCTCGTCGTCCGGTGGCACCACGGTCGGTGAGGCGCTCAACATCCTGGAGGAAACGGATCTCTCCAAGGCGAGCGAGGCGCAGTACCTGCACCACTTCATCGAGGCGAGCCGTGTCGCGTTCGCGGACCGCGGGCGCTGGGTCGGCGACCCCGCCTTCGAGGACGTACCGACCAGGGAACTGCTGTCGCAGCCCTACGCCGACTCCCGAGCGTGCCTGATCAAGGACGACGCGGTGCTCACCAGCCCGCTCGCGCCCGGCGACCCGCGCCACCCGGCGGCCTGCGCGGCCGGAGGCACGGCGGCCCCGACGACGTACGAGGGCGAGAACACCACCCACCTCACGGTGGCCGACAAGTGGGGCAACGTCGTCTCCTACACGCTCACCATCGAGCAGACCGGAGGCAGCGGCATCACCGTCCCCGGCCGTGGTTTCCTCCTCAACAACGAGCTGACCGACTTCTCCTTCACCCCCGCCAACCCGGCCGTGCACGACCCCAACCTGCCCGGCCCGGGCAAGCGCCCGCGCTCCTCGATCTCGCCGACGATCGTGCTCGACCGGCACGGCAGGCCCGTCGTCGCCCTCGGCTCGCCCGGCGGCGCCAGCATCATCACGACCGTGCTGCAGACGCTGACCGAGTTCCTCGACCGGCGGCTGCCGCTCGTCGACGCGATCGCCGCGCCGCGCGCCAGCCAGCGCAACACCGCGCAGACGGAACTCGAACCGGGCCTGTACGACAGCGCCCTGCGCGCTCGGCTGGAGGCGATCGGGCACTCCTTCAAGGTGAACCCGGAGATCGGCGCGGCCACCGGTGTGCAGCGGCTGCCCGGCGGCAGGTGGCTGGCCGCCGCCGAGACGGTGCGCCGCGGCGGCGGTTCCGCGATGGTGGTGCAGCCGGCGCCGTAGTGGTCGCGCGGCTCACTCGGGGCGGGCGGCCTCGTCCCCGGCTCCTTCGGGGCGGGCCGGGGTGCCGCCCGGCGCCTTCGGGGCGGCACCCCCCTCACCCGCGGCCTTCGGGGCGGGCGGCTCCGCGCGGATGGTGAGTTCGCCGTCCTCGGTGTCCACCACGGCCAGGCCCCCGCGCCCGATCCGGCCGTCGAGCAGCAGCCGGGAGAGCCGGTTGTCGACCTCCCGCTGGATGGTGCGGCGCAGCGGCCGGGCGCCGTACTCCGGCTGGTAGCCGCGCTGCGCCAGCCAGTCGACGGCCCGCTCGGTGAACGTGACGGCGACGTCCTGGGCCTGCAGCCGGCGCCGGGTCCTGTCCAGCAGCAGGTCGGTGATGCGCCGCAGCTGGTCCGACGTCAGCTGGCGGAAGACGACGATCTCGTCGATGCGGTTCAGGAACTCGGGCCGGAAGTGCTCGCGCAGCGGACGCAGGATCTGCTCGCGCCGCGCCTCCTCGTCCGCCTCGGCGCCGCCCGCCCCGAACCCGATGCCGGCGCCGCGCCGGGTGATCGCCTCGGAGCCGAGGTTGCTGGTCATCACCACGACGGTGTTCGCGAAGTCCACGGTGCGGCCCTGGGCGTCGGTGAGCCGGCCGTCGTCGAGGACCTGCAGCAGGATGTTGAAGACATCCGGGTGCGCCTTCTCCACCTCGTCGAGCAGCAGCAGCGAGTACGGGTGGCGCCGCACCACCTCGGTGAGCTGGCCCGCCTCCTCGTGACCGACGTACCCGGGCGGGGCGCCCACGAGCCGGCTGACGGTGTGCCGCTCCTGGTACTCGCTCATGTCGAGCCGGACCATGCGCTCCTCGCTGCCGAACAGCGCCTCCGCGAGCGCACGCGCCAGCTCCGTCTTGCCGACGCCGGTCGGGCCGAGGAAGAGGAAGCTGCCGATCGGCCGGTCGGGACTGGACAGCCCGGCACGCGAGCGCAGCACCGCGTCGGCGACCGCGCTCACCGCCTCCTCCTGCCCGACGATCCGCTGGTGCAGATGCTCCTCCAGGCCGAGCAGCCGTTCCTTCTCCTCCTCGGTGAGCCGGCTGACCGGGATGCCGGTGAGCCGGGAGATGACCTCGGCGACGGCCTCGGCGGTGACCTCCAGGTGCTGCCCCTCGTCGGCCTCGCTCTCGCCGCTGGCCTGCTCGATCCGCTCCTTCAGTTCGGCGATGCGGTCGCGCAGCGCCGTGGCCTGCTCGTACTGCTCGTCCGCCACCGCCTGGTCCTTGTCCCGGGTCAGCCGCTCCATCTCGCGCTCCAGCGCCCGTACGTCCGTGCCCTTCGTCCGGGCGCGCAGCCGCACCCGGGCGCCGGCCTGGTCGATCAGGTCGATCGCCTTGTCGGGCAGATGGCGGTCGGTCAGATAGCGGTCGGACAGCTCCACGGCGGCCATCAGCGCCTCGTCGCTGTAGCGGACCTGGTGGTGGGCCTCGTAGCGGTCGCGCAGCCCGCGCAGGATCTCGACCGCGTCCGCGACGGACGGCTCCGGCACCAGGATCGGCTGGAAGCGTCGGGCCAGGGCCGCGTCCTTCTCGATCCGGCGGTACTCCTCCAGCGTGGTGGCGCCCACCACGTGCAGCTCGCCGCGGGCCAGGGCGGGCTTGAGGATGTTGCCCGCGTCCATGGACCCGCCCTCCGCGCCGCTGCCGCCGGCGCCGACGACGGTGTGCAGTTCGTCGATGAAGACGATGAGTTCGTCCGAGTGCGACCGGATCTCGCTCACGATGGTGGTGAGCCGTTCCTCGAAGTCGCCGCGGTAGCGGGTGCCGGCGACCACCCCGGCCATGTCCAGGGCGAACACCCGGCGGCCGAGGAGCACGTCGGGCACGTCGCCGTCGGCGATGCGCTGGGCGAGCCCCTCGACGATGGCGGTCTTGCCGACGCCCGCGTCGCCGATGAGGACCGGGTTGTTCTTGCCGCGGCGGGAGAGCACCTCGATGGTCTGCTCGATCTCCTCGTCCCGCCCGATCACCGGGTCGATACGGCCCTGGCGCGCCGTCTCGGTCAGATCGCGGCCGTACTTGTCCAGCGTGGGGGTGGAGGTGGGGCGACGCCGCTCCGGGCGCGCCTGCGTGGTGTCCCCGGGCTCCGGAGGCAGGGAGGAGCGGGTGAAGCGGGCGGAGTGGAGGATGTGCCCGGCGGCCGAGTCGGGGTTCGCGGCGAGGGCGCTGAGCACGTGCTCGGGGCCGATGTAGCCGGTGCCGCTCGTACGGGCCAGTTCGTGGGCGTCCAGCAGGGCGCGCTTGACCGCGGGCGTCAGGGACAGGGAGGTCGGCGGCTGCGCTGCTGCGGCGTCCTGCTGGACCGGCCCGGAGCGCTCGTCGATCTCCGTCGCCAGCGAGTCGGGATCCGCGCCGGCGCGGCTCAGCAGGCTTCTGGTCGGCTCGGTGGCGACCGCGGCGCGCAGCAGATGCTGGGTGTCCAGGTCACGGCTGCCGTGCTCGACGGCGTACCGCGCGGCACCGGCGACCAGTTGCCGGGCCGGCTCGCTCATCAGCCGGCCGAGGTCGATCTGCCGGGGACCGCGACGCTGTCCGCCGAAGATACGTGCGAAGAACTCTGCGAAGGGGTCCGAGCCGTAGCCCTGCGGACCCGTGAACCCGCTGGTCATGGCCATCCGTTCCGGCGTCCCGATGGGGGTCCCCTGTTCGAGCGAAGCCAAGAACGCAGGGAGCCCGGGACACGCTCGCTGGGTCGACGTGCCGGTGCCGGGTGCCCGGACCGGACCCGGTCACACCTCGGGGCGCTTCCGGCGCTGCACGTATCACGATGGCACGATCGCCCCCGGCGGGCACCTCCAGAATGGCCGGCCGGGCCGTGCACGGTCCTGCACGCCCGTACGGGGCACGCCGCACCGAGGCGCGCCTGCGCCCTGGCGAGGCACGCCGTGCGCCGTCTCAGCCTCCGTCTCCGCCTCCGACGGGGGTACGGCGTCACGGGGCACGGCGTCCCGGGACAGCCGGCGTCCCGGCGGCCCGGCGGCCCTCATCCCGTGCGGACCTCCGCGCGGGCCGTGAGGACGCGCGGTCCCGCATCCGTGATCGCCACCGTGTGTTCCACATGGGCCGCGCGGGAGCCGTCGTCCGTGCGGAGGGTCCAGCCGTCGGGGGCCGCGTGGTAGCCGTCGGTGCCGCCGCCGATGAGCATGGGCTCGATGGCCAGGACCATGCCGTGGCGCAGCGGCATGCCGCGGCCCGGGCGGCCCTCGTTGGGGACGGGCGGGTCCTCGTGCATGCGGCGGCCCACGCCGTGCCCGCCGAAGCCCTGCGGGATGCCGTACCCCGCGGCCCGGCACACCGCGCCGACCGCGTGTGCGACGTCCCCGATGCGGTTGCCGACCACGGCCGCCGCGATGCCCGCCGCCAGCGCCCGTTCCGCGGTGTCGACGAGCCGCAGGTCGGCGGGGCGCGGCACGCCCACCACGAAGCTGATCGCCGAGTCGCCCGCCCAGCCGCCCAGTTCGGCCCCGCAGTCGATGGAGACCAGGTCGCCGTCGCGCAGCCGGTAGGCGTCCGGGATGCCGTGCACGATCGCGTCGTTGACGGACGCGCAGACGACCGCCGGGAAGGGGGTCGGCGCGAAGGAGGGGCGGTAGCCCAGGAACGGCGAGGTGGCACCCGCGTCGCGCAGGACCCCGCGTGCCACCTCGTCGAGTTCGAGCAGGGAGACGCCCACGCGGGCGGCGTTCCGGACCGCGGTGAGGGCGCGGCCCACGACCTGGCCCGCGGTGTGCATCGCGTCGATCGATCGATCCGTCTTCAGTTCCACCATGCCAATTACTATACCGCTTCCACCCAATTACTATACCGGTCACGGAAGAGGGGTCCGGTATTAGAATGGGCGCATGGTGCGTACCCCGCTGACCCCCGAAGAGCGCGAACGCGGCGAGCGGCTCGGACGGTTGCTGCGCGAGGCGCGCGGTGGCCGCAGCATGGCGGAGGTGGCGGCGAGCGCCGGTCTGTCCGCCGAGACCCTGCGCAAGATCGAGACGGGGCGCGCGCCCACCCCGGCGTTCTTCACGGTCGCGGCGCTGGCGCGGGTGCTCGGGCTGTCCCTGGACGAACTCGCCGGGCTCTGCGTGCCGGTCGCGGCCTGAGCCGCGGGGGGCGCGCACGGCCCACGGACGCTCCCGTGGAGCGCTCCGCGTCCGGTCTGAAAACTCGCTGTAGCCCTTCCGTAACACGCCTGGTGTTTTCTACGGAACGGAGAACTCCAGTCGGGCGGGAGCTGGGCGATGGCTGTTGATCAACTCCCGGGTCGGGTGAGGGAGTTCGCGAGCTACCTGAACGGGCTGCTGACGCGGCTCGACCAGGGTGGCGGCTGGTGCGGGGTGTTCTGGCGGCGCGACCCGGACGGGATGCGGGCCTGCCTGGAGGGGCGGGAGGTACCGCCCTGGGACGTCGTGGAGGCGCTCCTGCAGGACCTCACCGCGGCATACGGCACCGCGGTGGCCGTGCAGGAGGCCGAGCGGGCGCGGGCGCTGCACGATGCCTCGCTCGCCGCGTACGACGCCCGGCCCGGCGGCCGGGACGCCCTCGGCGACCGGCTCGATGTGATGCTCCGCGAGCAGCGCTACGCGGCCGAGCGCCGGGCGGACCTCGGCCACCGGCTCGGGGCCGCGGCCGACCCGGCCGAGGCCGAGTCGCTCCGCCTCGACCTGGCCTGGGCCGAGGACGACCACGAACGTGCCACGGCCCGGTGCGCGGAACTCCGCCGCCGCATGGAAGCCCTCGACGGCCGCGCCCTGCGCACTCGGGCGCCGGGCGCTCCCGGCGCCGGGGACGGCCGGGCCGGGGAGGTGTTCCGGGCCGGGGCCCCGGTGGGCGCACCGGCCGGGGCCCCGGAGGGCACGCGGGCGGCCCCGGCCGGTGCGCCCGCCGGCCGCGGTGCGCCGCGGCCGCCGGACGGGGACACAGCGGCGGGGCACTCCCGCGACGGCGCCGGGTGGCCGCAGGACGCGCCGGCGGGCGGGCCCGCGGCACGCGACGGCGCGGCGTGGGCCGGCGCCCCGGCCGACGGCGGTTTCTTCGGGGCGCCGCAGCCGAGGGCCGGTGGGGCCGGCCACGCCACCGCCCCGCCGGGGGGACAGCACCGCGGCGGACGGCCCGGCAGCGACGCCCGGCGGCCCGGCGACCGTCCCGGGGACCCGTACGCCGACTCCGCGCCGCAGGCCGCCCGTTCCGCGCCGGACGCCCCCGCCGCCCCTGCCGTGGACGAACCCGCAGCCGCCGAGGGACCCACCCCGGTCCCCGACCCCCCGGCCAGGCAGCGCAGGCGCCGTCCCCGGGGCAGTGCCCGGTTCGCCGGGGTGATGGATGTGCAGGAGGCGCCCCCGAGGGCCCCGGCCGCCGCCGCTCCCGCCCCGAGTGGCCACGGCCCCCGTGGCGCGCGGTTCGCCGGGGCCGCCGCCACCGAGGCGGACCCGGCGAACCGGCCGCGCCGGGAGGCCCTCGGTGAGGGGGACCGGCGGATCATCGCCGAGACCGTCGCGGCCCTCACCCGGCTGCGCGCCCAGGGCCTCAGCGGCGAGGCCCACGCCCTGCTCGTCGAGGCCGTACACTGGCCCGCCGCCCGCTACCCGCTGCTGGCCGCCGAGCTGCACCGCGCGGGTCTCGGCGCCGACTGGGCCACCCTCCTGTGGGAGGCCGCATCGCTGCCCGCCGACCGCCTGGTCGCCGCCGCGGACGCGCTCACCGCCGTGGGCCGTGCCGAGGACGGCGAGCAGATGCTGCGCCAGGGCGTCGTACGGCCCGCGGGCGAGATCGGGGAAGCCGTGCTCGGCCTCGGCGCCGACGGCCGTCATCGCGAGGCCCGCGCCCTCCTCGACGCGTACGTCCGCATCCGTACGCCCGAGGAGGCGGCCCGCAGTGCCGCCGTGGACCCGCAGCGCCTCGTACCGCTGCTCCTGGAGGCCGCCCGCGGTGTCTCCGAGGAGCGGCGCTGGGACCTCGTCCACGCCCTGCGGGTCGCCGGATTCACCACGTGAGCGGCCCACCGACAATCCGACCACTCACCCGCAGGAGTGCGAAACATGATCGACTCCGCGGGTTGGCGACGATGGTCTTGGCAAGGCCGTCCCCGAGGCTTACGTTCAAGCCTCTGCAGTCGTGTCTACAGGCGTAGAGGCTCTCTGACGTCCCCACCAGGACAACAGGCAGAAGGAGCGGCACCATGGCCCACGTCGTACGCGCCGCGCTGGTCCAGGCGACCTGGACCGGTGACACCGAATCCATGATCGCCAAGCATGTGGAGCACGCCCGCGACGCGGCCGCGCAGGGCGCGCAGGTCATCGGATTCCAGGAAGTCTTCAACGCCCCCTACTTCTGCCAGGTCCAGGAACCCGAGCACTACCGCTGGGCCGAGCCCGTGCCCGGCGGTCCCACCATCACCCGGATGCGCGAACTGGCGCGTGAGACCGGCATGGTGATCGTCGTACCCGTCTTCGAGATCGAACAGTCCGGCCTCTACTACAACACCGCCGCCGTGATCGACGCCGACGGCACCGTCCTCGGCAAGTACCGCAAGCACCACATCCCGCAGCTCAAGGGCTTCTGGGAGAAGTACTACTTCAAACCGGGCAACCTCGGCTGGCCCGTCTTCGACACCGCGGCCGGCAAGGTCGCCGTGTACATCTGCTACGACCGCCACTTCCCGGAGGGCTGGCGGCAACTCGGCCTGGGCGGCGCCCAGCTGGTCTACAACCCGTCCGCCACCTCGCGCGGCCTGTCCGCCCACCTCTGGCAGCTGGAACAGCCCGCGGCCGCCGTCGCCAACGAGTACTTCGTCGCCGCGATCAACCGCGTCGGCCGGGAGGAGTACGGCGACAACGACTTCTACGGCACGAGCTACTTCGTCGACCCGCGTGGGCAGTTCGTAGGGGACGTCGCCAGCGACAAGGAGGAGGAACTCGTGGTCCGCGACCTCGACTTCGGCCTCATCGAAGAAGTGCGGCAGCAGTGGGCGTTCTACCGCGACCGCCGCCCCGACGCGTACGAAGGACTGGTGAAGCCGTGAGCGACCTGTACGCCCGTCACAAGGCCGTCCTGCCCGACTGGCTCGCCCTGTACTACGAGGAGCCGCTGGAGATCACCCACGGCGAGGGCCGCCACGTCTGGGACGCCGACGGGAAGAAGTACCTGGACTTCTTCGGCGGCATCCTCACCACGATGACCGCGCACGCGCTGCCCGAGGTCACCAAGGCGGTGACCGAGCAGGCCGGACGGATCCTGCACTCCTCGACCCTCTACCTCAACCGGCCGATGGTCGACCTCGCCGAGCAGATCGCCCGGTTGAGCGGCATCCCGGACGCCCGCGTGTTCTTCACCACCTCCGGCACCGAGGCCAACGACACCGCGCTGCTGCTGGCGACGACGTACCGGCGCAGCAACCAGATCCTCGCGATGCGCAACAGCTACCACGGCCGCTCGTTCAGCGCGGTCGGCATCACCGGCAACCGCGGCTGGTCGCCGACGTCCCTGTCGCCGCTGGGGACCCTCTACGTCCACGGCGGCGTCCGCACCCGCGGCCCGTTCGCGCACCTGAGCGACGCCGACTTCATCGCGGCCTGCGTCGAGGACCTCAAGGACCTGCTCGGGCACACACGCCCGCCGGCGGCCCTGATCGCCGAGCCCGTCCAGGGCGTCGGCGGCTTCACCTCGCCGCCCGACGGGCTGTACGCCGCCTTCCGCGAGGTGCTCCAGGAACACGGCATCCTGTGGATCTCCGACGAGGTGCAGACCGGCTGGGGCCGCACCGGCGACCACTTCTGGGGCTGGCAGGCACACGGTGCCTCCGGGCCTCCCGACATCCTCACCTTCGCCAAGGGCATCGGCAACGGCATGTCCATCGGCGGCGTCGTCGCCCGCCCCGAGATCATGAACTGCCTGGACGCCAACTCCATCTCGACGTTCGGCGGCACCCAGATCACCATGGCCGCCGGCCTCGCCAACCTCACCTACCTGCTGGAGCACGACCTCCAGGGCAACGCCCGGCGCGTGGGCAGGCTGCTCGGCGAACGGCTGCGGACCGCCGCCGCGCGGCTTCCGGGGGTGCGGGAGGTGCGCGGGCGCGGGCTGATGATCGGGGTCGAACTGGTGCGGCCCGGCACGGACGAGGCCGATCCGCAGGCGGCGGCGGCCGTGCTGGAGGCCGCCCGCGCGGACGGCCTGCTGATCGGCAAGGGGGGCGGGCACAACACCAGTGTGCTGCGCATCGCCCCGCCGCTCACGCTCACCGTCCCGGAGGCGGAGGAGGGCGCCGCGATCCTCGAACGTGCCCTCCGGACCGTCCACGAATGACCCACCCCGTCGGCCCCGTCGGCCCCTCGGCCCCCGACCCCTTCCCCTCGTCCGTCCCTTCGGCCGATCCGCCCACCGGTCGGTCAGCCCCTCGACAGCGCCGTCCATGAGGTGTCGTCCGTAAGAACCTGAGCAAGGGAACGTTCGCCATGAGCACCGCCTTGGAACCCGCCCTGTCGGTACGCCAAGTCCTCACACTGGACCGGGTGCTCGCCGGAGAGCCCGAGGTGGTGGCCGGTGCCGGTCACCTCGACCGCCCGGTGCGCTGGGTGCACGTCGCCGAGGCCGCCGACGTCGGTGTGATGCTCAGCGGTGGCGAGATGGTCCTCACCACCGGCGTCCTGCTCGCCGGCGACGAGGACAAGCAGGCCGAGTACATCCGGTCCCTGCACCGCGCGGAGGCCGCGGCCGTCGTCCTCGGACTCGGCCGCGCCTTCCCCACACCCCCCGATGTGATGCGCCGGGCCGCCGAACGCTGCGGGCTGCCCATGGTGGTGCTCCACCGCCCCTTCCCCTTCGCCGAACTGACCGAGGAGGTCCAGTCCCGGCTGGTGCGGCGGAAGTTCGCGGCCGTGAGCCTGTCGGAGTCCGTCCGCACGGCTCTGACGGGGCTCATCACCGCGGGCGCCCCGCTGCAGCGGCTGCTCGACGAGATCGCCGTGCACGCCGGCTGCCCGGTGATCCTCACCAACCTCGCCCACCGTGTGCTCGCCACGGCGGGGGAGCGGTCCGCGGTCGACGACGTGCTGCGCGACTGGGAACGGATCGCCCGGCAGGCCGGCGGAAGCGAGGGCGACGGCTGGGTCCGCGCCGAACTGGGCGCCTGCGGCGAGCGCTGGGGCCGGATCGTGCTGTGCGGCCACCGAGGCGACAGCCCCATCGGGCGGCTCCTCGCCGAGCGGGCGGCCGAGGCCCTGGTCCTGCACCGCATGCTCCACGGCTCGGTGCACTCCTGGGAGGAGCAGTCGGCGCAGAGCCTGCTGACGGACCTCGTCTCCGGCGTCGTACCGGCCCGCCAGCTCCTTCCGCGGGCGCGCGCGGCCGGGCTGCCCGTCAACCGCCGTACCTTCGTGCCCCTCGTCGTGGGCGAGGGCGAACCGGCCGCGCTCGACCGCGTCCTGCGCCTGCTCGGGCTTCCGGGACTGGTCGCCGAACTGGGCGACGGGGCCACCGCCGTGCTGCTCAGCCTCGCCCGCGACCAGGACGCCGAGGCGCTGACCGCGCACTTCGCGGCCCGGCTGCGCACGGAGTCGGGACGGTGCCAGGCGGTCGTCGCCGCTGCCGACGCGCGCGTCGCCTGGGAGGACGTGCCCGCCGGTCTGCGGGAGGCCCAGCACGTGGCCGACGCCGTCACCGAGCACTCGGCGGCGATGGACCTCCCGGCGGTCGTACGCCTCAGGGACGTCCATCTGCGCGGGCTGATCCGGCTGCTGCGCGACGACCCGCACGTCCAGTCCTTCGCCGAGCGGGAGCTCGACGGTCTGCTGCGCGGCCGCGACGCCGAGCACGATCTGCTGCCCGTGCTGCGGACCTATCTGGCCACCGGCCGCAACAAGTCGCGCACCGCCCAGCTCCACCACGTCAGCCGGCCCGCACTCTACCGCAGGCTGGAGGCCATCCAGGCCCGCCTCGGGGTCGACCTGGACGACTTCGAGCAGGCCGCCTCCGTGCACATCGCGCTGCTCGCCCACGACGCCCAACAGGGGTGAAACACCGTGGAGAAGAGCGGGAAACACACGCGCACGGGACGGGGTGACACGGTGGAACGCCGGGCGCCCGCAGACGTGACACGGTGCAACTCAAACCGTCCCGCCCGGCTTCCTAGGCTCCTGGGGCGAGCGCCGGAAGTCCCGTCTGCCCTGCGACGCCCTGCACGCACTCTCGCCGCACCGGGCGCAAGCCCAAGTACATCCAGTACGTGGGCTCGCGCCCGGCGCGCCGAGAGCACGCTCCCCCACTGCCTCAAGGGCGTGGGAGGTGCCCCCAGGACGCCGCAGGGCCCGTCCTTCGGCCGGACGACGGGATTTTTGGCGCTCGCCCCAGCACACCGAGCGACCGGAGGTCCCGATGAGCAGAGTGATCCGTGCGGCCGTCTTCCAGACCGCGTGGACGGGCGACAAGGAATCGATGATCCAGGTCCACGAGCGGGCGGCCCGCGACGCGGCCGCGCAGGGTGCTCAGGTGCTGTGCTTCCAGGAGCTGTTCTACGGACCGTACTTCTGCCAGGTCCAGGACCCGGCCTTCTACGAGTACGCCGAGCGGATTCCGGACGGCCCCGTCGTCAAGCGCTTCCAGGCGCTGGCGAAGGAGCTGGGCCTCGTGCTCGTGCTGCCCATGTACGAGGAGGAGCAGCCCGGCGTCCTCTACAACACGGCCGCGGTGATCGACGCCGACGGCTCCTACCTCGGCAAGTACCGCAAGACACACATCCCGCAGGTCAAGGGCTTCTGGGAGAAGTTCTACTTCCGCCCGGGCAACTCCGGCTGGCCCGTCTTCGACACGGCGGCCGGCAGGATCGGCGTGTACATCTGCTACGACCGGCACTTCCCGGAGGGCTGGCGGGCGCTGGGCCTCGCGGGCGCCGAGATCGTGTTCAACCCGTCGGCCACCTCGCGCGGTCTCTCCGGCTACCTGTGGCAGCTGGAGCAGCCGGCCGCGGCCGTCGCCAACGAGTACTTCATCGGCGCGATCAACCGCGTGGGCGTCGAGGAACTGGGCGACAACGACTTCTACGGGACCTCGTACTTCGTGGACCCCCAGGCGCAGTTCGTCGGCGAGGTGGCGAGCGACAAGGAGTCCGAGCTCGTCGTCCGCGACCTGGACATGGCCACGCTGCGGGAGGTGCGTGACCGGTGGCAGTTCTACCGCGACCGCGCGCCCGGCGCCTACACCCCGCTGACCGCGCCCTGACCCGGCGGCACCCGCGCCCCGACCCGGCGGCACCCGCGCCCCGGCCGGGGCGCGGGCGACCGAGCGGCAACAGACAACCGGCACCGTCCGACCGCACCCGGCGGAGCGTCCACGCAGGCAAGGGAGCAGAGGGAGCATGAGCAGCCGTACCGTCATCCGCGGTGGCCTCGTCGTCACCGCGTCCGACGAGATCCACGCCGACGTCCTGATCGAGGACGGCCGCATCGCCGCCCTCGCCGCGTCCGGCACCCCGGCCGCCGGGGCATGGACGGCCGAGCGCACCATCGACGCCACGGGCAGGTATGTGATCCCGGGCGGCGTCGACGCCCACACCCACATGGAGCTGCCGTTCGGCGGCACCTTCGCCTCCGACACCTTCGAGACCGGCACCCGGGCCGCCGCCTGGGGCGGCACGACCACGATCGTCGACTTCGCCGTGCAGAGCGTCGGCCACACCCTGCGCGAGGGACTGGACGCCTGGCACGCCAAGGCCGAGGGCAACTGCGCCGTCGACTACGCCTTCCACATGATCGTCTCCGATGTGAACCAGGAGACGCTCAAGGAGATGGACCTGCTGGTCGAGGAGGGCGTCACCTCCTTCAAGCAGTTCATGGCCTATCCGGGAGTCTTCTACAGCGACGACGGCCAGATCCTGCGCGCCATGCAGCGCTCCGCCGGCAACGGCGGCCTGATCATGATGCACGCCGAGAACGGCATCGCCATCGACGTGCTCGTCGAACAGGCGCTGGCCCGAGGCGAGACGGACCCGCGCCACCACGGCGAGGTCCGCAAGGCCCTGCTGGAGGCCGAGGCCACGCACCGCGCGATCCGGCTCGCCCAGGTCGCGGGCGCCCCCCTGTACGTCGTGCACGTCTCGGCGCAGGAAGCGGTCGCCGAGCTGGCCAGGGCACGCGACGAGGGCCTGCCCGTCTTCGGCGAGACCTGTCCCCAGTACCTGTTCCTGTCCACCGACAACCTCGCCGAGCCGGACTTCGAGGGTGCCAAGTACGTGTGCTCGACGCCGCTGCGGCCCAAGGAGCACCAGGCGGCCCTGTGGAAGGGCCTGCGCACCAACGACCTCCAGGTGGTCTCCACCGACCACTGCCCCTTCTGCTTCGTGGGCCAGAAGGAGCTGGGACGGGGCGACTTCTCCAAGATCCCCAACGGTCTGCCGGGCGTCGAGAACCGCATGGACCTGCTCCACCAGGCCGTCGTCGACGGGCACATCTCGCGCCGCCGCTGGATCGAGATCGCCTGCGCCACCCCGGCCCGGATGTTCGGCCTCTACCCGAAGAAGGGCACCATCGCCCCCGGCGCGGACGCCGACGTCGTCATCTACGACCCGCACGCCGAGCAGGTCATGTCCGCGAAGACGCACCACATGAACGTCGACTACTCGGCGTACGAGGGCAAGCGGACCACCGGCCGGGTCGAGACCGTCCTCTCGCGGGGCGAACCCGTCATCAGCGGGCGGGAGTTCACCGGACACGCCGGTCACGGCGTCTACACCCCCCGCTCCACCTGCCAGTACCTCGACTAGGAGTGGCGCACCATGGACTTCGGACTCGTCCTGCAGACCGACCCGCCGGCCTCGCGTGTCATCAGCCTGATGCAGCGGGCCGAGCGCAACGGCTTCCGCTACGGCTGGACCTTCGACTCGGCCGTGCTGTGGCAGGAACCGTTCGTGATCTACAGCCAGATCCTGGCGAACACCGAGCACCTGACGGTCGGCCCGATGGTGACGAACCCGGGGACCCGCACCTGGGAGGTCACCGCCTCCACCTTCGCCACGCTCAACGACATGTTCGGCAACCGCACGGTGTGCGGCATCGGCCGCGGTGACTCGGCGATGCGCGTCGCCGGCCGCAAGCCCAACACCCTGGCCCGCATCAGCGAGGCCATGAAGGTCATCCGGGCGCTGGGCCGCGGCGAGGAGGCCGACCTCGGCGGCACCGTGATCAGCTTTCCGTGGATCAGGCCCGGCGCCGAACTCCCGGTCTGGATGGCCGCGTACGGGCCCAAGGCCCTGAAGATGACCGGAGAGGAGGCCGACGGCTTCATCCTCCAGCTGTCCGACCTGTATCTGACCGAGTACATGGTCAAGGCCGTCAAGGACGCGGCCGCGGCCTCCGGGCGCGACCCGTCCGAGGTCACGATCTGCGTGGCCGCCCCCGCCTACGTCACCGAGGACGACTCGCCCGAGGCCCTCGCCCACGCGCGGGAGCAGTGCCGCTGGTTCGGCGGCATGGTCGGCAACCATGTGGCCGACCTCGTCGCCCGATACGGCGAGCACTCCTCCGCCGTCCCCGACGAACTGACCGACTACATCAAGGCCCGCGAGGGCTACGACTACGCCCACCACGGGCGCAGCGGCAACCCCGACACCGCGTTCGTGCCCGACTCGATCGTCGACCGGTTCTGTGTCATCGGCCCGGTCGAGAGGCACATCGAGAAACTGACCGCACTGCGCGATCTGGGCGTCGACCAGTTCGCCGTCTACGACATGCACGACGCGCAGGAAGCCGTCATCGACGCGTACGGAAGGGAGGTCATTCCCGCCGTCAACGGCTAGTGTCCCCAGGGCCTTCGGCCCGCCGCCCCTCCCGCTCGTCCCCTTCCCACCTCCCCGGGAAGGGGCCCAGGGCGCTTCTCGCGCACCCCCCATCGGCGCCGCCCCGCACGGCCTTTCCCGACCCACCTCATGATTGGCCTGCTCATGACCGACACCGCTCCCACGGCGATACCGCCGTCCGCCCAAGTCACCCTTCCCGACGGACGCGTGGAGATCGCCCCGGACTCCCCGCCGCCGAGTGGCCCGTACGCCAACGAGGACCTGCTTCCGGTCCCCGTCGGGAGGCGCACCTGGACCACGTACAACTTCTCCGCGCTGTGGGTCGGCATGGCCCACAACACGGCCTCCTGGACCCTCGCCTCCGGTCTGATCGCCGTCGGCATGGACTGGAAGCAGGCGGTGTTCACCATCGCCCTGGCCAATGTGATCGTGCTGGTCCCGATGCTGCTCACCGGGCACGCGGGACCCAAGTACGGCATCCCCTTCCCCGTCTTCGCCCGCGCCTCCTTCGGCGTGCGCGGCGCCAACCTGCCCGCCGTCGTGAGGGCGTTGGTGGCATGCGGCTGGTTCGGCATCCAGACCTGGATCGGCGGCGAGGCGATCTACTTCCTCGCCGGCAAGCTCATCGGCGACAGCTGGGCGAACGCGTCGAAGATCGGCGGCTACGCCTGGACGATGTGGCTGTCCTTCGCGATCTTCTGGGCGCTGCAGGTCGTCATCATCTACCGCGGCATGGAGACCATCCGCCGCTTCGAGAACTGGGCGGCGCCCTTCGTGCTCGTCGGCGCCTTCGTGATGCTGTGGTGGATGAGCGACAAGGCGGGCGGCCTCGGCCCGCTGTTCGACCAGCCGTCCAGGCTGGGCTGGGGCGGCGACTTCTGGAAGCTGTTCGCCCCCTCGCTCATGGGCATGATCGGCTTCTGGTCCACGCTGTCGCTGAACATCCCGGACTTCACCCGCTACGGCAGAAGCCAGAAGGCCCAGACCTGGGGCCAGTCGCTCGGCCTGCCGACCACGATGACCCTGTTCGCGTTCCTGTCGGTGCTGGTCACCTCGGGCTCGCAGGCCGTGTACGGCCAACCCGTCTGGGACCCGGTGCAGTTGGCCGCCAAGACGGACAACGAGGTCGGTCTGCTCTACGCCCTGGTGACCGTCCTCGTGGCGACCCTGTCCGTGAACATCGCGGCCAACATGGTCTCGCCGGCGTTCGACTTCTCCAACATCGCGCCCCGGCGCATCAGTTTCCGCGCCGGTGCCCTCGCCACCTGTGTCCTCGGCGTGCTGATCTTCCCGTGGAAGCTGTACTCCGACCCGCAGGGCTACATCTTCACCTGGCTCGGCCTGGTCGGCGGTCTGCTCGGCACGGTGGCCGGCATCCTCATCGCCGACTACTGGATCCTGCGCCGCACCCGGCTGGACCTGTCCGACCTGTACCGCACGGGCGGCCGCTACTGGTACGAGGGCGGCTGGAACTGGCGCGCCGTGGTGGCTTTCCTGGCGGGCGGCGTGCTGGCGATCGGCGGCGCGGACTTCCATCCGCTGATCGACGGCCGCCTGGTCCCCGCACTCAAGCCGCTCGCCGACTACGGCTGGGCGGTCGGCCTCGGCACCTCGATGCTGCTGTACGTACTGCTCATGCTGGCGCGCGGCCGGGAGGAGGCCACGGCCTGACCCGCACCGGGCGGGAGGACGGTCAGCTCGTCTTCTGACCGTCCTCCGGCGCGGCCAGCGCGGCCACCGCGTCCTTCGCGGCCTTGATGGCCCCCTTGTTGATCTCCTCCGTGGCGGGCGCCTTCTTCGTCTCGAAGTCGCTGCCGTTGTACGTGAGGGCCACCAGCGCGTTGGACGCGCGGACCAGCACGACCCCCTCACGCGTCTGCTGCTTGTCCTCGGTGCTGAGGTTCACCACGGAGTAGGCCGCGTCGCCGAGACCGGGCACCGTCCCTCCGCCGCTCTTCTCCGAGATGCGCTCCGCGTAGGACTTCTTCGCCTGCGCCTCCGATTCCATGATCTCGAAGGTCACGTCGAGCCACCGGTAGTCGTAGCCCTTGAGCGCGTTCCAGGAGCAGGTGCGCCGTACCGACCTGTCCGTGGAGGGGATCTCCTCGCCCGCCGGCTTGGCGCCCGGAACCAGCGACTTGATCGTCGCCGCGGGCAGGCTCGGGCACGGTGCGGGCGCGACGGCGTACTTCTTGGCCGCTGGGGACGCCCCGGGCGCGGAGGCACCGCCGGAGTCCCGGGCGCTCTGGGTGGAGTGCCCCGATGAGTGGTCGGTGGCCGGGGCCGCGGCGAGCGGCCCGGACGACAGGGCCCAGCCCGCGGAGGCGAGCACGGCGACCGGCAGCAGTCGCGCGGTCAGGGCGAGCGGCAGCGGAAGAGAATGCACGGCGCACTTCTCGTGGGGGGACGGTGCGGAGTGAGTCCACACTGCGGACGGGGACGCCAGTGTCACATGACTCTCTGTGGGGCGGAAGGGCGAACTCGCTCCGTGCCTGTGCGGTGACTGTGCATCATGCCGCCGCGGCCGCACCCGCCGTGCCCGGTTCGCTCGGCAGTGTCCCGATCGGTCCGGCACCGGATCCGCCGCAGCGCGGCAGCCGCCCCCGGCGGGAGCCGGCGGCTGCGCTCATCGCGACTCCCGGGCGGCCGGCAGGGGGAGCGCGGACTCGACGCGGTCGACGGCGGCGAAGGCGCCGTACGCGACCAGGCGCACCAGACACCGGTCGGTGCGGTCCGGCGCACGCCAGGCGGCCACGTCCTCATCGGCGATCCGGTACGGGGCGAGCGCCGCCAGCAGCGCGAGCCGGGCCCCGGGCCGGGAGCGGCCGGGCAGTTCTTCCCACGCGAGCGGCGGGTGCGCACCGTCCCATGTCCGGACGGCCTCCCGCACCAGGGCCCGGTCGGCCTCGTCGAGCAGGTCCCCGCCCGCCGAGGCGGCCGAGCGCAGCGCGGCGTAGGCGGGACCGACGGGTGTCCCGGCCGCCCAGGCCGGCCCCGGCCCGGGGCCGTCGAGCAGGGGCAGCGCCGCGCCGGGCACGGCACGCCGGCGCACGGTCCCGGCGATCGCCCGGCCGGCGATGCTCCGTACCGGCCGCAGCCGCTGCGCGTTTCCCGGCAGCAGCCGTTCGGTGACCA
The DNA here is from genome assembly GCF_055632315.1 of Streptomyces sp. PSU-S4-23. Lineage (NCBI taxonomy): Bacteria > Bacillati > Actinomycetota > Actinomycetes > Kitasatosporales > Streptomycetaceae > Streptomyces > Streptomyces sp. PSU-S4-23. The sequence continues at coordinate 7,253,258 of NZ_JBVMUU010000002.1, forward strand.
GGGCCGAGACGATCCGGTTGATGAAGTGGAAGGCGAACGCGGTGCCCAGATAGGCGGGGGCGTGCTCGCCCGGGAACGGGTAAGGCTCCAGCGGCGCGCCCGGGATCCGGGTGGTGCGGCCCCAGGCCAGGACGCGCGCGTGCTCCTCGCTCTGTGGCGCCACGCCACGGGCCAGGCGCTCGGCGAGCGCATGGTCGCCGGTGGCGTGCAGCAGCACGGTGTGCGCGTCCACGCAGAACGGGCACTTGTTGGCGATCGACACCCCGAGCGCCGCCAGCTCCCTGCCCGTGCGGCTGCCGGCTCCCGCGATCAGGGACTCGCGCATCAACGCCCAGGTGGGAGCGAGGATCTCGGGCGCGGAGGAGAGCACGACGAAGGTGGCCGGCCGGTCGATGCCGAAGTCCCGGGAGATCTGCCGGTAGACCTCGGCGACGCGGCCGGTGGCCGCCTTGGGCGGCAGGGGATCGGTGTAGCGGAATGCTGTGGTCATGGGAGGCAGCGTGCGCCTCGGCGGCGCGCGCGGTCGTCGTACCGCCGGAGGCAGTCGGGCTTACGGCAGAAGAAGCCGCCGGTGCGGGCACTACTGCGCGGGGAGTAGCCCGGGAGCCGTCCACAGGGCTGACGCCGGTGCCGGCACGGCGGTCTACTGTGCGGGCATGAGCGGGCTCCGGGTCACACGCACGCTTCTCGCCGACGCCGCCCTCGCGGTCGTGGTCGGCGCCCTCGTCGCGACCGCGGCCGCCTTCCGCCCGGCCACCACCGCCGTCGACTACGTGCTCGTCGCCCTGTCCGCGGCCGCCCTGGCGTGCTACCGCGCCGCCCCGCGCGCGGTGCTGGCCGCGACCACGGTGACCGGCACCGCGTACGTGCTGCACGCCCACCCGGGGCCGATCGCGGCGCTCCCCGTGCTGGGCGCCGTGCACACCGCGGCCCGCGCGGGGCACCGGGGCGTCGCGGCCGTGGCGGGCGGTGTGTTCCTCGCGGGGTACGTGGCGACGGGTCCGGCCGTCCAGGAGGCGGTGGAGCGGGCCGCGCTGCTCACGGGCTGGTTCCTGTGTGCGGTCGTCACGGGCCTGGCCGACCGCAACTGGCAGGCGTATCTGCGCCAGACCGAGCAGCGCGCCCTGGAGGCGGAGCGCACCCGGGAGGAGACGGCGCTGCGCCGCGCCGGTGAGGAACGTCTGCGCATCGCACGGGACTTGCACGACTCCCTCACGCACAGCATCTCGATCGTCAAGCTCCAGGCGGGCGTTGCCGTCCATCTCGCCCGCAAGCGCGGTCAGGAGGTGCCGCCCGCGCTGCTCGCCATCCAGGAGGCGAGCGGCGAGGCGATGCGGGAACTGCGCGCCACGCTGGACGTGCTGCGCACCGACGAGGGCGGCACCGGCACGCCCGCGCTGCTCGTCGAGCGGGCCCGCGCGGCGGGCCTGGCCGCCGAGTTGACGGTCACGGGGGACGAACGCCCGCTGCCGGCGGCCGTGGACCGCGCCGCGTACCGCATCGTCCAGGAGGCGCTGACGAACGCGGCGCGGCACGCCGGCCCCGCCAGGGTCACCGTCCATCTCGCCTACGGCCGTGAGACGTTGGCCGTCCGGGTCGACGACGACGGCTCCGCCTCCCCGTCGCGGCCGCCCACCCCCGGCACCGGACTGACCGGCATGCGCGAACGGGTCACCGCCCTGGGCGGCACCCTGCACGCCGCGCCCCGGGCGCAGGGCGGCTTCTCGGTGCGGGCCGCACTGCCGCTGGCGCCGGCGGAGGGGGCATCGTGAACGCGGCGGATGGACCGAGGGCCCGCATCAGGGTCGCGCTCGTCGACGACCAGGCCCTGATGCGCGCCGGCTTCCGGGCACTGCTGGACGCCGAGGACGGCATCGAGGTGGTGGGGGAGGCGGCCGACGGTGAGCGGGGGCTGGCGCTGGTGCGCGCGCAGGTGCCCGACATCGCGCTGATCGACGTGCAGATGCCGGTCATGACGGGTATCGAGGCGACCCGCCGGATAGCCGCCGACCCGGCGCTCGCGGCCGTCCGCGTGGTGATCCTCACCAACTACGGCCTGGACGAGTATGTCTTCGAGGCGCTGCGGGCCGGCGCCAGCGGGTTCCTGCTGAAGGACACCGAGCCCGCCGACCTGCTGCAGGCGATCGAGGTGGTCGCGCGCGGCGGGGCGCTGTTGTCGCCGTCCGTCACCCGCACCCTCATCGGAGAGTTCGTGGCCCGGCCCCCGGACCGGGCGACGGCACCGGGCCTGGAGACCCTGACGCCCCGCGAACGCGAGGTCACGGCGCTGGCCGCCCGCGGCCTGACGAACGAGGAGATCGCCGCGCACATGGTCATCAGTCCGTTCACGGCCAAGACGCACATCAGCCACGCCATGACCAAGCTGGGCGCCCGTGACCGTGCCCAGCTCGTGGTGTTCGCCTACGAGTCCGGCCTGGTGCGGGTGCGCACGACATGACCCCCGGGCGCCGGGCCGCCACCCGGCGCCCGGACCGGTCTCCCGGCCGCGGCACCGCTCACACCGCGAGCATCACCGCGAAGGCCAGGAAGAACGCGGCCACCAGCACCGTGAGGACGAGGATCGCGGTCAGCGGTGCCTTGGCCCAACCGCGTGTGCGGTCATAGCTCTGCTTCGGGGCGGCACCCGAGATGCAGCTCTCGCCGGGCGGGGTCTCGCCCGGCGGCACCCCGCCGGGCTCCACGCCCAGGGGCCGCGCCGGCTCGGGGCCGGGCGCGGCCCTGGGCTCCGGCTCGGGGGCGCGGTAGCGCACGTCCTGCGTGCCGCCCGCTTCCCTGTCCTGGTCCATGTGGTTCATACCCACTGAATACCCCCACTATGGGATATCACCCTCCTATTACTGAATGAACCGCATGAACCGCATGAACAGGCTGAACCGCATGAACAGGAGGAAAGCCATGAACAGGACGGCCCCCTCTTCACCGGAGGCGCCATGGTGGCCGCCGTCCCCGTCGCCGTACCGTGTTCGCGTCCCGTCCCCGCCCGGCAGCCAGGACAGACCGCCGCGCGCGACCATCGAGGTGAGAGATGCCGTTCACCACCCGGCCCACGCTCCAGGGCACCTTCGGCATGGTGTCCTCCACCCACTGGCTGGCCTCCCAGTCGGCGATGGCCGTGCTGGAGAGCGGCGGCAACGCGTACGACGCGGCCGTGGCGGGAGCCTTCGTCCTCCACGTAGTGGAGCCGCACCTGAACGGGCCCGCCGGTGAGGTCCCGATCCTCCTCGCCCCGGCGGGCGGCGAGGTGCGGGTGCTGTGCGGGCAGGGAGTCGCTCCCGCCGCGGCCACGATCGATCACTACCGGGGACTGGGTCTGGACCTCGTCCCCGGCACCGGGCCGCTCGCCGCGGCCGTGCCGGGCGCGTTCGACGCCTGGATGCTCCTGCTGCGCGACCACGGAACCAAGTCCCTCGCCGACGTCCTGGCCTACGCCATCGGCTACGCCGAACACGGGCACGCCCCCGTGGAGCGCGTCGGCGAGACCGTCGAGAGCGTGCGCCGGCTGTTCGAGACGGAGTGGGCGTCGTCGGCCGAGGTGTACCTGCCGGGCGGGCGGCCGCCGCGCCCCGGCGCGCTGCTGCGCAATCCCGCGCTGGCCGCCACCTGGAAGCGGCTGCTCGCCGAGGTGTCACAGGCGGGCGACCGGACGGCGCAGATCGAGGCGGCACGGGAGGTGTGGCGGTCCGGCTTCATCGCCGAGGCCCTGGTGCGCCAGGCGCGGCGGCCCACCATGGACACCAGCGGTGAGCGGCACGAGGGCACCCTGACGGCCGCAGACCTGGCGGGCTGGTCCGCCTCCTACGAGGCTCCGGCGACGTACGACTGGAACGGCTGGACCGTGTGCAAGGCGGGCCCCTGGAGCCAGGGCCCCGCCCTGCTGCAGCAGCTCGCACTGCTCCCGCCCGAGCTGCCGCCGTACGGCTCCGCGCAGTACGTCCACCTGCTGATCGAGGGCTGCAAGCTCGCCATGGCCGACCGCGAGGCGTGGTACGGCGACGCGGCCGACGTGCCGCTCGGGGAGCTGCTGTCGGACGCCTACAACGCCGAGCGGCGCGCCCTGATCGGCGACAAGGCGTCGTACGAGCTGCGGCCCGGGGCCCCCGGGGGCCGCGTTCCGCGCCTGAGCGAGTACGCGCGCGTGGTGGCCGGCGGCGAGCCGGGCTTCGATGCCCTGGGGGCCGGCGAGCCCACGGTGGCCCGTGCGACCGGGAGCGGGGAGCCGTCCGTGGCGGCGGACGGGAGCACCCGCGGCGACACCTGCCATCTGGACGTCGTCGACCGCTGGGGCAACATGGTCGCGGCCACGCCCAGCGGCGGCTGGCTGCAGTCCAACCCGGTGGTGCCCGAACTCGGCTTTCCGCTCGGCACCCGACTCCAGATGACCTGGCTGGACGAGGGCCTGCCCAACTCCCTGACACCCGGCCGCCGCCCTCGGACCACCCTCACCCCGTCGATCGCGCTGCGTGACGGGGAACCGGTACTCGCGTTCGGCACACCGGGCGGCGACCAGCAGGACCAGTGGCAGACGCACTTCTTCCTTGCGGCCGTGCTGCGCCCGCCGGTCCGTGGCGGCCTCGACCTCCAGGGCGCCGTCGACGCCCCGAACTGGCACAACGACGGTTTCCCGGGATCCTTCTACCCGCGCGGGATGCGCCCCGGCAGCGTCACCGTCGAGTCCCGCATGGACCCCGAGGTCGTCGAGGAACTGCGCCGCCGCGGCCATGACGTCACCGTCGGTGACCCCTGGTCCGAGGGGCGGCTGTGCGCGGTGGCCCGGGACCCGGAGACGGGTGTGCTGTCGGCGGCGGCGAATCCCCGCGGCATGCAGGGCTACGCGGTCGGCCGCTGAGCCCGGGCGCCGTGACGCCCCGTCCTCATGCCGATTCCACCCGTGTTCATGCCGATTCCACCCGCGGTACACCGGCTCGGCGAGGAATGTCAGGGGCGCGTGCTCTCATGGAGTCATGATCGAAGACATGGAAACCATCGAGGAGTTTCTCGCCCGCGGCACGTCCGACGTCGAGGAGGCCGTCCGCAGGGCAGCCGGCACGGAGATCATGCCGCGCTTCCGGCAGCTCGCCGCGCACGAGGTCGACGAGAAGAACGGCCCGCACGACCTGGTCACGGACGCCGACCGCAAGGCCGAGGCGTATCTGACCGAGGCGCTCGCCAAGATGCTGCCCGGCTCGGTCGTGGTGGGCGAGGAGGCGGTCCACGCCAATCCGGCGACCTACGACGCGATCCGGGGCGAGGCACCGGTCTGGATCATCGACCCGGTCGACGGCACCCGCCAGTTCGTCCACGGCGATCCCGGATTCTGCACGCTGGTGGCGCTCGCCCAGCGGGGCGTCGTGCACGCCTCGTGGATGTACGCGCCGGCCCTGGACCGGTTCGCCACGGCGACGCGGGGCGGGGGCGCGTTCCTCGACGGCGAGCGCCTGCGGTCCGGCTCGCCCGCGCCGGGCCGTGACCTGGAGGTGGCCACGTCCCACCCGTTCTACACGACGGACGAGCAGAAGCGCGCCCTCCTCGGCCTGCAGACGGAGGGCGTCCGCCCGCGCTCGTGCGGCTCGGCGGGCCTGGAGTACCTCCACATCGCGCAGGGCCGGCTGGACGCGACGGCCTTCTCATGGGAGGCGGCATGGGATCACGCGGCGGGACTCCTCCTGGTCGAGGAGGCGGGCGGCGCACACCTGACGCTGACGGGCGAACGGTTCCGCGTCACGGGCGGCAACGCCCTGCCGTTCACCGCCGCCCGGGACGAGGCCACGGCACGCCGGGTGGTGGAGCTGCTCTCCGACACCGTTTGATCCCGGGCCCGGGACACCGCCCGACCGGCGCGTACAAGACCGCCCGAGCGGGACCGTCGCTTCATCAGGAGGTGCCCCCGCGCCCCGCGGGGTGTCGGTCCACCGGCATATCCTGATCCTCAGTGGCCACCGGCTGACGAAGGAGTCCGAAGGTGCCGTCGATGCTCGATGCGGTCGTGGTGGGGGCGGGGCCCAACGGGCTGACGGCTGCCGTGGAGCTGGCCCGCCGCGGCTTCTCCGTGGCGGTCTTCGAGGCCCGCGACACCATCGGCGGAGGCGCTTGCACCGAGGAGCTGACGCTGCCCGGCTTCCGGCACGACCCGTGCTCCGCGGCGCACCCCCTCGGCATCAACTCGCCCGCGTTCAGGGCGCTGCCCCTGCAGCGCTACGGACTCGAGTGGCTGCACGCCGAACTGCCGATGGCGCATCCCTTCCCCGACGGCACGGCCGCCGTGCTGTCCCGGTCCGTGGCCGAGACGGCCGCCTCGTTCGGACCGCGCGACGCGGGGACGTACCGGCGGCTGGTGGAGCCCTTCCTGCACCGCTGGGACACGCTGGCCCGCGACTTCATGTCCCTGCCGCTCACGGCCCTCCCACGGGACCCGGTCACCCTGGCCCGCTTCGGCCTCGCCGGCCTGCCCCCGTCGACGTGGCTGATGCGCCGCTTCCGCGACGAGCGGGCGAAAACGCTGTTCTCCGGGCTCGTCGCCCATGTGATCGCACCGCTCGACGGGTTCGCCACCGGCGCGATCGGCCTGGTCTTCGCGCTGGCCGCGCACGCCCGCGGCTGGCCGGTGGCCCGCGGCGGCTCCCAGTCCGTCTCGGACGCCCTCGCCGCCTATCTCAAGGACCTCGGCGGCGCCCTGCACACCGACTACGAGGTCAAGCGTCTCGACGACCTGCCCCCGGCCCGCGCGTACGTCTTCGACACCTCGCCCACCGCCCTGGCCCGCATCGCGGGCTTCGGCAGGTACTACGAGGGCTACCGCTACGGCCCCGGAGTTTTCAAGATTGACTACGCCCTCGACGGCCCCGTGCCGTGGACCGCGGAGGAGGCGCGCGTCGCCGGCACCGTGCAGATCGGGGCGGACAGCGCGGAGATCGGCGCGGCCCTGCGCGCGGTGTCCAGAGAGGGGCGCGCGCCGGACAGGCCGTTCCTGATCACCGTGCAGCCCAGCGTCGCCGACCCCACCCGCGCCCCCGAGGGCAAGCAGGTCTTCTGGGTGTACGGCCATGTGCCGAACGGCTGGACCGGCGACCTCACCGACGCCATGGAACGCCAACTGGAGCGCTTCGCACCGGGTTTCCGCGACCGGGTCCTGGCCCGCGCCACCGCGGGCCCGCCCGAACTGGCCGCCCGCAACGCCAACTACGTCGGCGGTGACATCGCCTCCGGCGCGGCGTCCGGACTCCAGCTCCTCCTCCGTCCCAAGCTCTCCCTTTTCCCCTACGGCACCCCTCACCCTGCCGTCTTCATCTGCTCGTCGGCCACCCCGCCGGGGCCCGGCGTGCACGGCATGTCGGGCCACAACGCGGCGAAGGCCGTATGGCGCAGGCTGCGGCAGACATGACCACCATCACGCTCCTCCAGGGCGACATCACCCGGCAGAGCGCCGACGCGATCGTCAACGCGGCCAACTCCTCGCTGCTGGGCGGGGGAGGGGTGGACGGGGCGATCCACCGGCGCGGCGGCCCCGCGATCCTGGAGGACTGCCGCAGACTCCGTGCCTCTCGGTACGGCAAAGGGCTGCGGACGGGTCAGGCCGTCGCGACCACGGCGGGCGACCTGGACGCGCACTGGGTGATCCACACGGTGGGCCCGCGATTCTCCACCCAGGAGGACCGCTCGGCACTGCTGGCCTCGTGCTACCGGGAAGCCCTGCGCGTCGCCGACGAACTCGGCGCCCGCACGGTCGCGTTCCCGGCCGTCTCCGCCGGTATCTACGGCTGGCCGCTGGAGGACGCGGCCCGGATCGCGGTGGAGACGGTCAGGGCCGCGGCGACGGAGGTCGAGGAGGTCAGGTTCGTCCTCTTCGACGAACGGGCCTACGAGGCGTTCGCCGCGCAACTGGCCTGAAGCCCTGGCGTTCTGAAGCCCTGTCGGCCTGTCGGCCTGTCGGCCTGTCGGCCTGTCGGCCTGTCGGCCTGTCGGCCTGTCGGCCTGGCGGTCTGACGTCCTGGCGGCCCGGCGGTCTGAAGGGACCGCGTCCGACCGGCCGCCCCATAGCGTTGCCGACCATGGGATGGAGATCTCGGGGCAGGAAGAAGCCCGCTTCCCCCGCCGGCCGGGGGGACCTCGCGGAGTCCTACGTGCTGGGCCTGGTGGCACAGTGGCGCGAAGGGCTCAGCGGCCTGCGCCGGCAGCTCGCGGGCGACCGGGTCCAGGCGTCCGCGGCGCTGCTCACCGCGGACTGGCCGCGGCCGCGGACGGGGGGCTCCTACGCGCGGACGTACGCCGTCCTGGTGCACCCGGCTCAGCCGGGGACAGGTCTGGCCGTATTGCATCGGAGCGCGGGAGCCGGGGCCGGGCCGGCGACGCACCGCGAGGCGGAGACAGGCTGTTCAGCCCTTGCGCCGGTCGGGCCGCCCCCTCTATAACGATCCTGCAGGCTTCGGTGGGGATGGCCGGAAATGGCAGCCAGCCGCCGGCCAGGGGGGTCCTCAACTCCGCCGGGTTCAGCACCAGAACACGCAGACCGACGGAGACGTGAGGACATGACCGACAACGCCTTTCGCGATGCCATGACCCGCCTTGCGGTCGACCCGGCGTTCAGGGCCGAGCTCGACGGCGACACCGACGAGGTGTCACGAAGACTCGGGCTGACGCCCGAACAGGTGGCCGAACTCCGTGAGCTTCGTGTCGAATCCGGCACCGCCGCGGGGCCGGCCGCGCTCGACGCCAGGCTGTCCAAGTCGTCCCTTTTCTTCGGTGGCGCGGCCCACGCACTGGCCCACCACGATGTGTCCGCGGACCATGTGCCGGTCGATCACGCCCCGGTCGACCACGGCGCGCCGGACGCCGGGGCGCCGGACGCCGTTGCCCACGCTGCCGACCCCGGAGACTACCGGGGCCAGGGTGGTGCGCTGGACGGGGCGGCGTCCGACAGCCTCAGCCTGATCGGCCGGACGCTCGACGGCACGTCCCCGGGCAGCGGGCACGATGCGATGGGCGATCCCGGCGGCTCGGCTGACTTCGGCGCCTTCGGTTCGTTCGACGACGTGACCGCCTCGCCGGGCGGTACGGGACATGACGCCGCGGGGATCGCCGGGGCCTTTGGAGGAGAAGGCGGCCTCGACGGCGGGCCGGACGGCGGTTTCGGCGGCACCGGGGCCGACTTCGGTGGCTTCGGTGACGGAGGCGCGGACGGTTTCGGCGGCGGAGACGGCGGTCCCGGCGACTTCGGTGGGGGCGAAGGCGGTTTCGGCGGCTTCGGGGGTCCCGGTGGCGGCGCTGAAGGCGGCTTCGGGGGCTTCGGCGGCCTCGACGGCGGGGACGGCGGTTCCGGAGGCGGCTTCGGCGGTTCCGGAGGCGGCTTCGGCGGTTTCGGTGGGCACGGCGGCGAGGGCGGTTTCGGCGGCGGCGAGGGCGGTTTTGACGGCGGCGAGGGTGGTTTCGGCGGCGGGCACGGGGGCGACGCCGGTCACTTCGGCCATGGCGGCCTCTACGAGCGCGGCGAGGGCGGGGACGGCGGCGGCGAAGGCGGGGGTGGTGAAGGCGGCGGTGGTGAAGGCGGCGGTGGCGGCGACCAGGAGAACACCGGCCGGCGACCCGGCGGCGGTGGCGAAGGCGGGGGCGGCGAAGGCGGCAGCGGCGGTGGTGAAGGCGGGGGCGGTGACAGCGGCGGCGGTGACGAGGGTTCCGGTCACGGTCACGGCGGGTCGTCCGGCGGTGGTGAAGGCGGGGGCGACGGCGGTGGCGGTGGCGGTGACGAGGGTTCCGGCCACGGACACGGCGGCGGTTCCTCCGGTGGCGGTGAGGGCGGCGGCGAAGGCGGCGGTGGTGAGGGCGGTGACGGTGGCAGCCAGGAGAACACCGGTCGCCGGCCCGGCGGCGGTTCCTCCGGCGGCGGTGAGGGCGGCGGCGAAGGCGGCGGTGGTGAGGGCGGTGACGGTGGCAGCCAGGAGAACACCGGTCGCCGGCCCGGCGGCGGCTCCTCCGGTGGCGGCGAAGGCGGCGGCGACGGCGGTGGCGGTGAGGGCGGCGGTCGGGCAGACGTCCCCGGCGGTTTCGAGGCCACGCGCGGTGGAGTGACGACCCCCGGGACCGACGGTCTGCGCGGGCACCTGTCGCCCTCCGGCCCCGGCAGCGCAGCGTCCGGAGGCGGCCTCTCCGGCGGCGCGTTCACCAGCGGTGCCGGAGCAGGCTGAGCCGCATGCTGTGCCATGTGTGTCGCGTTCACGTACGGCGCGACTTCCCGTACTGCCTGCACTGCGGCACGCTCCGCCGCGGCGCGGCGCCGACGTCCTTCGCCGCGCCGCAACTGCGCGGCGTGGACGACCCCACCCTGCTCGTACCGCTGACGGGTCCGGTGACGACGCTGGGCCGGGGCGCGGACAACGACGTCGTCCTGGCCGACGGCAGCGTGTCGCGCCGGCATGCCCGGATCGTGCGCACCGAGGGGGGCTTCCGGATCGAGGACCTGGACTCGTTCAACGGCACGGCCGTCGGCGGTGTGGACCTGCACGGCGGTTCGGCGCGTCTCGCCGACGGCGCCCACCTGTCCGTCGGCGACGTCCGCCTGGTGTTCGAGCAGCCCCGCGATGCCCGGATCGGCTCGCGCACCGTGGTCGCCGGTACCCAGCTGACCCAACTGCCCGTCGCGCTCCAGGAAGAGGCGCCGGAGGCCGCCGGCCCCCTCACCGCGCGACCCCGCCGTCGCTCCGGGTGGGCGCTCAAGCAGGTGCCCACGGACCGTGGGGAACCCCACTGGGTGCTGAACAACACCCGCACCGGCGTCTATCTGCGGCTGGACGAGCGCGAGGTGTTCCTCTGGAACGCCGTGGACGGCGAGAACACCGTACGGGACCTGCTGTTCGCCTACGCGGACCGCTTCGGTGAGCTGGCGCTGCCGCGGATCGAGGCCGCGCTGGCGGCGTTCGCGGACGCGGGGCTGCTGCGCGGCCTGCCCGGCCGCCCCGGACAGGAGAAGACCACGGGCTGGCGGCGGGCCGGGCGGGCGCTGTACCGGGCCCTGCTGAGGCTGGAGGTGTCCGTACGGGGCCTCGACGGCGTCGTGACCCGCCTCTACGGCGCGTTCGGCTGGAGGTTCTTCACCCGGACCGGGGTGACACTCGTCTGGCTGTCCGTGGTCGGCGGCGTGGTCGCGTTCTTCACGGCGCAGCGGAGGCAGCACCTGCTGGACTTCGCCGGAGCCGGGGCCTGGGGCCCGGTGGCGCTGGCCGCGGGGTACGTCTCGGCCCTGGTGGTGCACGAGCTGACCCACGCCCTGGCCGTGAAGTCGTACGGCCGCAGGGTCCGGCGCGGCGGCTTCATGCTCATGATGGGGATGCCCTTCGCGTTCGTGGACACGAGCGACATGTGGTTCGGCACCCGCTGGTCGCGTGTCGTGGTGGCGCTGTCGGGTCCGGTCGCGACGGCGGCCCTGGCCGGCTGGTGCGCCGCGGGGGCGGCGTACCTTCCGGCCGGCCCGGCCTCGGCCGTCCTGTTCCATCTGGCCTTCGGGCTGTACCTGAACACCCTCTACAACTTCAATCCCCTGATGCCGCTGGACGGTTACCAGGCGCTGACCGACGCGCTGCGTGTGCCACGGCTGCGTGAGGAGGCGAGCGCCTACTTCCGCAGGGGTCTCTGGCAGGATCTGCGGGCGGGGCGCAGGCCGGGACCGCGCCAGACGGGCATGGCCGCCTACGGACTCGCGGTCGTCGTCGGGACGTACGGCTTCCTGGTCCTGGCCCTGCTGGCGTGGCGTTCCCGGCTGGGGGACCTGCTGCACGGGCGGGTGCCTCCGCCGTGGGACTCGGTGATCGTGGCGGTCGTGGTCGGCCTGGTGGCGTTCCCGGTGTGGGCCGGGCCGGTGCGGTGGCTGGTACGCCTCGTGCGACGGCGTCGCGGAGCCGACGGCGGCCCGGTGTCGCCCGCGGTGGCCGGCACCGCCGTGGAGGGCGCGGCATGACCCGTGGCGGCATGGCGGAAGGCGCGGACCGCGCCGGTGGACAGGACGGCGCGCAGGCCGGTGCGCGGGGTGACGGACAGTGGGCCGTCCCCGGGTACCTCGCCGTGCGTACGCTCGGCGAGGGCGCGGGCGGCCGCGTCGTACTGGCCCGGCACACGGCGACGGGCGTACCGGTCGCGGTCAAGTACCTCAGTGACCGTCTCCGCGGTGACCAGGAGTTCCTCGCCCGCTTCCGGGCCGAGGCCCGGCTGCTCGGCGACCTGCGGCACCCGTGTGTGGTGCGGCTGTACGAATACGTGGAGGCGCGGCGGGGCGCGGCGATCGTCATGGAGGCGGTGAACGGGGTCAGCCTCCGTGAACTGCTGCGCACGCGCGGCGCGACCGGCCCGGAGGCCGCCCTGGTCCTGCTGAAGGGCTCCTTGCTGGGGCTCGGCGCGGCCCACGCGGCCGGAGTGGTGCACCGCGACTACAAGCCGGAGAACGTGCTGGTCCGCGCCGACGGTTCCAGTGCCCTCGCCGACTTCGGCATCGCCGTACGCGCCGGCCGCGAGACGGAGGCCGCGGGCACGCCCGCCTACATGGCGCCCGAGCAGTGGCGGGGGAGCCCGCGGGACCGGCGGGCGACGTGTACGCCGCGGCGGCGGTGTTCTTCGAGTGCCTGACCGGCCGGCGGCCGTTCACCGGTGACGACGCGTCGGCGCTGCGACTTCAGCACCTGCGGGCCCCCGTCGCGCTGGACGACGTACCCGCCCCGGTACGCGGCCTGCTGCGCGAGGGCCTGGCCAAGGACCCGGCGGACCGGCCCGGGATCGAGGCGTTCCTGGCCGATCTCGAACGGGCCGCCACCGAGGGCTACGGCGTCGGCTGGGAGGAGCGCGGACGCCGACGGCTCGCCGAACTCGCCGCCCTGGCACCTCTGTTGTTCTCCTTCGCCACCACAGCGGCCGTCCACGAGTCCACCCGCGCGCTGACCCTGCTGGGCCGGCTGAAGCGTGGCGGCTGGAAGGCGGCTGCCGGGGCGGCCGCGCTGGCGGTGGTCGCCGGCGCGGTGACCTCCGCGACGGCCGGTGCGCACGACACCACGACGACGGTGGCCGGTTCAACACCGTCGGCGTCTTCCGGCGTGACCTCTTCCCCCTCGGCCTCGCCTTCACCCTCGTCGTCCGCCTCGCCCGGCACGGCCACGCCGACGGCCGGCGGATCCCCCTCCGGCACGGCCCCGGTGGGCCCCGCGCCGAGCGACTCGCCGGCCACGCCTTCCACGACCGGCGCACCGCCCTCCCCGACGGCGGCGGCCGTGACCCCGGTCGCGCCGACGCCGGGCACGGTGACCATCACCATCGACTCCTGGCGCCGGGGGCAGAACCCCGGCACGCTGGTCGCCGACGTCACCGTCCGCACCACCGGCACCGGCCCCCTGACGCTGACGGCGGACTTCTACGTCGGCACGCCCGCCAACCCCTACGGTTCCCGGACACAAACGCTGTCGGGCGGCACGCAGTACACCGCGAGCTTCGAGGCCGACTTCTCCAACCACCCGTGCGGGGGCACATGGGACGTCGCCCTCACGAGCAGTCCGCAGGCCGCGAACGGATCGCAGACGGCCTCCGCGGACGCGCCACCGTGCTGAGCGACCACGTCATCGGGGCGCCGGTACCGCGCACCAAGGAGAGCAGACCGACATGACGACAGCTGCCGCGGTCGCCGGACGACCTCTTTCGGTCTGGTCACGCGACACCCGTTGGGGCACCTGGTACGCCCTGTGCCCGAAGCCGGCCGGCGCACGGCCGCTCGGCGCACTGCGGATCGACCGCGCCCTGCTCACGCCGGAGGGCGCACGCGAGCGGCTGGCGGCCGCGGTGCTCGCCGTGGACGAACTCCGGCTGCCCGGTGTGCTGGGCACGGTCGACCTCGTCGCGGAGGCCGGGGAGGTGTGGCTGATCACCGCCCGCCCGCCCGCTCCCACGCTCGCCGACATCCTGTCCGCCGACGGACCGCGACCGGACGCGGGCAGCGTGGCGAGCGTCCTCAACGAGACCGCGCAGACACTGCTCGCCCTGCACGCGGCCGGACTGGCGCATGGATCACTCGCCGCGGACACCGTGGTACTCGCCCCGGACGGCACCGCCCTGCTCGCCGAGCCGGCGCTGGCCGGCACGCTGGGCGACGCGCGCGCGGCATCCGCCCGGCACGACGACATCGCGGCGTGGGCCGCGCTCGCCCGGACGCTCGGCGACGCCTGGGCGGTGGCCGGCACACCGGCGGCGGACCTGTTCGCCCGCTGCTCCGGCACCGCCGGGTCCGAGGGCCTGGCCGCCGCGCGGGCGGTGCTCGTCGCCGGGCGCGAGGCGCTCCCCGCGGGCTTCCTGCGGCGCACCGCGCTGCGCGCGGCGGCAGCCACCGCCTTCCCGGACATCGCCCCGCCACCGGTGGAGGACACGCGGCCGGCGACGAGCACCGCACCCGCCTCGCGGGCCTCCCTTCCGGCGCCGGCGCCGTCCCCGTCCGGAGCCCCGGCAACGCCCTCGTCCTCGGCTTCCGTCCCGTCCCCATCCTCGGGGCCGTCCCCGGCCCCGAAGCCCGAGGCCGCGGTCCTGGGCCGGACCGGTGATCCGGGAGGCTCTGCAGCCCCGGACGAGCAGGTCACCGTCGCAGACGGGCGGGTCCCGGTCGCCGGCGGGCAGGGCAGGGCAGAGGACCGACGGGTCCCGGTCGCCGGCGGGCAGGGCACCTCAGTGGACGGGCGGGTCACCGGTCCGGGCGAGCAAGTCACCGGCCCGGGGCGGCGCGACCGCGGCCCGGGTCCTGGCGCCCCGGACGAGCAGGCGACCGTCCTGGGCAGGCGAAACCGCACGTCCGACGCGATGCGCGCTCCGGCCTCAGACGGGGACAGAGGCCGGGACGGCGACGGCGACGGGGAGATCCTGCTGCGCTTCGGACCCGGTGTCCCCGTCGACGAGCAGGAGACCCTCCACGCCACGTGGCAGGAGGCCACCCAGGCAACCGGCAGCCGCCGCCGACGACGACGCCGACGCGCATGGTTCGGGGTGACCGTGATCCTTACGGCCATCGCCGTCGTCCTCTGGCTGTCGCTGCTGCGCCCGACCGCAGGACCGGCCGTCACGGCCGCCGTCGTACAGGCGCCCACCCGGCAGCTGCACTGCGGCCAGACCGCCGACGTCATCGGCGTCATGACCACCGACGGCCGCGCCGGCCCGGTGACCTACCGCTGGCTGCGCAGCGACGGCCACGACACCGGTGAGCTCACCTACACGGCCGGCCGCGGCGACCGGACGGCCACCGTGCACCTCCGCTGGACGGTCCGGGGCCCCGGCCGCTTCCGGGGCACCGCCCGCCTCCAGGTCCTGCGCCCGCGCGGTACCGGCCGCGCGAGCGCCCCGATCGAGGCGGAGGGAACCATCCGGTACTCCTGCCCCTGAGCGGCGGCGCCGGGAGGCCCGGCGGTGATCCCGGTAACGGCTGGTCCGGCCACGTACATGTCGCATTCCCGCCAGCCCGGCCCCCTCCCATGCCCGATGCTGGAGCCATGCGGAACGGGATGCACCACGACAGGGAGCGTTGCCTGAGAGCCGTCCGGTCCAAGGACGCGCGCTTCGACGGCTGGTTCTTCACGGCGGTCCTGACCACGCGGATCTACTGCCGGCCCAGCTGCCCGGCCGTGCCGCCGAAGCCGGAGAACATGACGTTCCACCCGAGCGCGGCCGCCTGCCAGCAGGCCGGGTTCCGGGCCTGCAAGCGCTGCCGCCCCGACACCAGTCCCGGCTCCCCCGAGTGGAACCAGCGCGCCGACCTCGTCGCCCGCGCCATGCGGCTCATCGCCGACGGCGTCGTCGACCGCGAGGGCGTGCCGGGTCTCGCCGCCCGTCTCGGATACAGCACCCGCCAGATCGAGCGCCAGCTGTTCACCGAACTCGGCGCCGGACCCCTCGCACTCGCCCGGGCCCAGCGCGCCCAGACCGCCCGGCTGCTCATCGAGACGACCGCGCTGCCGATGGCCGAGATCGCGTTCGCGGCCGGGTTCTCCTCGATCCGCACCTTCAACGAGACCGTCCGTGAGGTCTTCGCGCTCTCCCCGAGCGAACTGCGCGACCGCCTGCCGCGGACGACGGCGATCGCCCCGGGGGTCCTGAGCCTGCGGCTGCCGTTCCGCGCCCCGCTCAACCCCGACAACCTCTTCGGCCACCTCGCCGCGACCGCCGTACCCGGCGTGGAGGAGTGGCGGGACGGCGCGTACCGGCGCACGCTGCGGCTGCCGTTCGGCCACGGAATCGTGGCGCTGACCCCGCAGGCCGACCACATCGCCTGCCGTCTCACCCTCAGCGACCTGCGCGACCTGCCCGTCGCCATCAGCCGCTGCCGCCGCATGCTCGACCTGGACGCGGATCCGGTCGCGGTCGACGACCAACTGCGCACGGATCCGGTGCTCGCGCCCCTGGTCGACAAGGCCCCCGGGCGCCGGGTGCCGCGCACCGTCGACGAGGCCGAGTTCGCCGTACGGGCCGTTCTGGGCCAGCAGGTCTCCACGGCCGCCGCCCGCACCCACGCAGGCCGCCTTGTCACCGCCCACGGCGAACCGGTCCACGACCCCGAAGGCGGCCTCACCCACCTGTTCCCCGCGCCCGAGGCACTCGCGGTGCTCGACCCGGCGACGCTGGCGATGCCGCGCACCCGCCGCACCACGTTCGCCACACTCGTCAGCCGGCTCGCCGACGGATCACTTCACCTGGGCATCGAGAGCGACTGGGAGGACGCCCGCGCCCGGCTGCTGTCCCTGCCCGGCTTCGGCCCCTGGACGGTCGATGTGATCGCCATGCGCGCGCTCGGCGATCCCGACGCGTTCCTGCCGACCGACCTCGGCATCCGGCGTGCCGCACAGGAACTGGGACTGCCGTCCACCCCGGCCGCGCTCACGGCGCGCGCGGCGGCCTGGCGGCCGTGGCGGGCGTACGCGGTCCAGTACCTGTGGGCGGCGGACGGTCACCCGATCAACTTCCTTCCCGTGTGAGGACGTTCCATGAAGCAGCACACCGTGATCGACAGCCCGTACGGCCCCCTGACCCTGGTCGCCACGGACGGCGTCCTGTCCGGTCTCTACATGGTGGCCCAGCGTCACCGCCCGCCCGAGGAGACCTTCGGCGAGCGCGACGACACGCCCTTCGACGAGGCGGCCGAGCAGCTGGCGGCCTATTTCGCAGGTGAGTTGAAGGAGTTCACCCTGGAACTGCGCCTGCAGGGCACGCCCTTCCAGCGCAGCGTCTGGGAACAGTTGCGCCTGATCCCCTACGGCGAGACCCGCTCGTACGGCGAACTCGCCGACGCCCTGGGCAATCCGGGCGCCTCGCGCGCGGTCGGCCTCGCCAACGGCAAGAACCCGATCGGCATCATCGTGCCCTGCCACCGCGTGGTGGGCGCGAACGGCGGCCTGACGGGCTACGGCGGCGGCCTGGACCGCAAGAAGCGCCTGCTGGACTTCGAGAGCGGCACGGCCCTCTGCTGAGCGCCGTGAGGGCGAGCCGAACCACCCGGACGGCCGAAACGAAGCCCAGCCGGGCCGGACGGCGGACGGCGTGCGGGCTGACGCGAGAGGGGGCGCGGGTTCCGCGCCGGTCCGGATCGGCGCACGGCCTTCTCGTGTCCGTCTCACCGCCTCCTCCGCGCAGGGGACGACTTGCGCGTCGCCCTCCCGTGTTCCACGCTGCACACGTCGGCCCGCATCAGCCGATCGGCCGATGGGGGATCGTCCGAACCGCCTCGGGACCGCGGCCCGCCGAGCAGGATCTGCCGCCCATGCACCGGGGCCCGCATCAGGACCGTGGGGTGCGGCGGTCGGCCGCCGCGTCCGTGCCAGCCGGGAAGGAAGAACCGCGTGCCGGCCAAGAACGTCAGCGCCAACCGCGCCGCCCTCGGGCACCGCATCGCCTACGCCCTGCGCCACCCGGAGCGGGTGCCGCGCCACGCGGCCCGCGCCGCCCGGGACATGTGGCTGCGTCACCGCTCGCCGGACCACATCTCCTACTACCGCGCCGTGATGCGGTCCGACACCCGCGCCGACCCGGACGCCGCCGTCGGCAGCCGCAGCCGTGAGCGGTGGCTGGCACTGGGGGCGATGCAGTTCGACTACCTGCTCGGCCACGGTCTGCTCCCGCGGCACCGCATGCTGGAGATCGGCTGCGGCAATCTGCGCGGCGGCTGGCGGTTCATCCGCCACCTGGAGCCGGGGCACTACTACGGCATCGACATCTCGCCCGACATCCTCTTCGCCGCGCACGACACGATCGTGGAGATGGGGCTGCAGAAACGGCTCCCCACCCTGACTCCCGTACGGGACCTGACGCTGCGCTTCCTGCCGGACGCCCACTTCGACGTGGTGCATGCGCACAGCGTCTTCTCGCACTCGCCGCTGCCAGTCATCGAGGAGTGCCTGGCCAACGTCGGCCGGGTGCTCGCACCGGGCGGCTGGTTCGACTTCACCTTCGACCGCACCGAGGGCGAGGAACACCACGTGCTGCGGGAGGACTTCTACTACCGCACCGAAACACTCCTCGCCCTGGCCCGGAACCACGGCCTTGCGGCCCGCTTCATGGAGGACTGGGAGGAACTGCCCCACGGCCAGTCCAAGATCCGCGTCACCCGCTCCCCGTAGCGCCGGGAGGCCGCCGCCGAGCACCTTGTATGGTCACGCGCGTGCGGACGCGACCCGGCTCGCCCGGGGCGTACCGCAGAACGCGACCTTGACAGTAGGGGTGGTATGGCGGCAAGTGACGTGCAGGTCTGGACTGGAATCGTCGGAACCTTCGCCACGGTCGGGGTCAGTGTTCTCGGGGTGCTGAACTTCCAGCGGAAGCGGGACAGGTCTGCAGCGGTCGGGGCGGCATTCAAAGACGTGGTGGAGTCCCTGGCGTCGGACAACGCGACGCAACAGATGGCGGCGGCGATCCTGATGCGCCGGTTCTTCGACAACAATTCAGAACAGGGCGCGGGCCGGACGCCCTACGCGAATGAGGCTGTCGCGGTGATTGCCGGACTGCTGCGGGAATCCGAAACGGGCCGGATCCAGAAAGTCCTCGCCGACGGCCTGCGATACGCACCCTCGCTCTCGCAGGCGGACCTGCAGGGGTGCAACTTGGTGCGCGCCTACCTCGGCGTCAGGGAGGGCGACAGGAAGGTCGTCGATCTCGCGAACGCCGACCTCTTCGAAGCCGATCTGACAGGTGCCTCTTTGAGGGGAGTCACGGCACCCGGCGCGGTCTTCTACCGCGCAACGCTTGTGAACACGGTCCTGGCCGATGCGGTCCTGACCGGCGCTGATTTCCGGGAGACTCGGTTAGCCGGCGCCAACTTCGACGGGGCGGAGCTCGTCGGTGCGCAGTTCTCGGGGGCCTACGACATTCCCGCACACATAGTCCCCCTGCTGGATTCGAACGGAAAAGTAGTGAGCGAAGAACCTGCATGAAGATGAGTGACACCGGCTTCGCCCGCGTCTTCCTCGGTGCGCCGTCCATCCTCACTCCTGATCAGCAGACGAAGCTGGGGCAATGGGTGGCCTGGCTCGAGCGCCAGTCCTTCCGGGTCGTCCGGCTAGGGCGGGACAGCCATGGCGAAGATCCGTGGCGCACACTGCCCCGCCTGCTGTCGCATGTCGACGGCGTGGTGCTGCTCGGATTCAGGCAACTCGACGCACGGGAGTCCGTCTGGCGGCCGGACACCGAAGAGGAGGCGCCGTCGTCGAGTTGGTGGACTTCTCCCTGGCTGCAACTGGAGGCTGGGATGGCGGTGGCGTCGACGCTACCGGTCCTCGTCGCGCCCGAGGCCGGAGTGGAGGAGGGCGTGTTCAACCCGGACGTCTGGAAGGGGCAGGTCAGCGGAACGGAGCTGAGCACGCCGGGAACGGCGACCGGCGACTGGCTGGGCGCGGTCCAGAAGCGCTGGGAACGCCGCGAAGGATCGGCACCCGGCCCGGCCTGACGTGCAGCCCGCGGACCGGCGACGGCGTGCGGTCACGACGACGGCTCGGTGACCCGCACCACCGAAGCCCCCTGGACCAGTACGACGGCAGGCGGGACCGTTCAGGAACCGGTCTCGCGGAGACCGCGCAGCAGCCCGGGCAGGGCGGTGCCGATGGGTTCGCGGATCACCTCGTCGGCCAGGTCGTCGTACGGTGTCGGTTCGGCGTTGACGATGACCAGCCGCGCGCCGTGGTCGGCGGCCACGCCCGCGAGCCCGGCGGCGGGCTGGACCTGGAGGCTGCTGCCGACGGCGATGAACACGGTGCACGCCTTGGTGATGGCGACGGCCTCGCCGAGGACGACGGGGTCGAGCCGTTCGCCGAACATCACCGTGGCCGACTTGAGGATCCCGCCGCACTCCAGGCATGGCGGGTCGTCCTCGCCGGCCTCGACACGGGCGAGCGCGTCCTCCATGGGTCCGCGCCGATGACAGCGTGTGCAGACGACGCTGCGGACCGTGCCGTGCAGTTCGAGCACCTTGCGGGCGGGCATCCCGGCGAGCTGGTGCAGCCCGTCGACGTTCTGCGTGATCACGCGCACGGCCACCCCGGACTGCTCCAGCTCGGCCAGGGCCCGGTGCGCGGCGTTCGGCTCGGCCGTCAGCGCCCGGTTCTCGCGCCGCATCTGCCATGAGCGCCGCCGGATCTCCGGATCGTCCATGTAGTACTGGTACGTCACGAGCTTCTCGGCCTCGGGATCCCGGCGCCACAGACCGTTGGGCCCGCGGTAGTCGGGGATCCCGGAATCGCAAGGCATGGGTAGATGTAACACAGACTGAACGGCTGTGTTGGGCCATCCTGCGCGGGTTCGATTGGGGAGTCTCGTCCCGGTAGTATGGGAACAGGCTGAGTTGAGAGGAGGCGCCGTGAGTTACTACACCAACTCTGCGGCGCTGTGGCCTTGGTGTAGGTCCGAGGTGTGCCCGGAAGCAGCTGGTGTCATTCATCTCGGGCATGGAACTGCACTCTCGCCGGTTAACCAGCGGCTCCTCGGCGGCGCGTACGTAGCGATGGCGGAGCCCTTGACTTGCTCAGCCTCGCCTTCCGTGCCAGTGATCTCGGTGATCACGGTCGGGCCTCTAGAGCTTGACTTCATGCAGGCATCGCCGAACGGTGCGGTCACTCGCGGCTTTGAGGCAGTGCGAGCTGCTTCGGTTCTGCATGAACTTGCGCATGCTGAGGCAGCTTTTGACAACACCACGCCTGCGGCTGATGGAGCGGACGAGGCCGTTGGAACCGCGGGCTTGGGGAAGTCACACTTTTTCTTGCGGTTGATGGCGCGAATGGCGCGTACGGGGTTCATGCGTCCTCTGCACGACGCGGCGGAAGTCGACCGTATCGTGCAGTCTGTGTTCAAGGCGGTGTACTCGTCGTGGATCTCCCCTCTTGAGTACCTGATCCGGCAGTTCCGAGAAACCCTAGGGCTCAACCGTGCCAGTAGCAGGAATCTGCGTGCTGCGCTACTACTTGTCGTTGGGCTCCGCTGTCTCGTCTTTGCCCTGCACCGTGATCGGCTTAACGCCGTTGGCTCCAAGGGGCGGGTCTATCTCCGTACGGCCCTGACAGGGTCCGGTACGCGCAACGCACCACCGGTGGACCGTACGGTGCGGAGGTCCGGGACGACCGGGACCCGAAACCTGCCGCCTATGCAACTCGCAGCGTGATCATGAATTCCTAGGCTGCGCCCGGTCCGCAGCTGAAGGAATGGTCATGGCATTTTGGGGTGCCGTCGGGCGCATCCTGGCAGATCCGGGACCAGCGTGGCTGGTGCTGGGATTGCTCGCCTGCTTCTTCTTGGCACTGGCACTAGTTATTGGCTGGGCGGTCTCTGTTGCCCTGTTCCGTGCTGAGCGTAAGGACATCGTGGACGTCCTTGAGGCCGGGGCTAATTGGTGGCCGTGGCGCCCGCGGAATCGCAACCGTCGGCGCTGAATGAGCCCGGGTCCGTCCTAAACTGGACGGGCCCGGGTTGCTACGGATCTTAGGCGTAGCCGCTGCCACTCAGGGTGCGCAGCAATCTGGGAAGCGCGGTGCCGATCGGTTCGCGGATGATCTCGTCGGCCCGTTCGTCGTACGGCGTCGGCTCGGCGTTGACGATGACGAGCCGTGCCCCGTGGTCGGCGGCGACGCCGGCGAGTCCTGCGGCCGGCTGCATCTGGAGGCTGCTGCCCACGGCGAAGAACACCTGGCACGCCTTGCTGATGGCGACGGCCTCGCCGAGGGACGACAGGGTCGCTCGAGTTCGGAGTTGATTCGCGGGTGAGTCGTTTGCTTATGAGGTCGATCCACGCGATGTGGATTATGGCTTCGGCGCCAGCGAGCACAACGATCCCTTATCGCGATTACGGCATGTAACATCGCGCCGATAAACGATTAATACTGCACGAACAGTGATCGAGATGGCAGCTGCTATCGCTAATGCTATCCGACTGCCGCAAGAAGTGCGTAGTGTAGGTAAGGGCAGAGCTAGGACCTGACCGACACCGCCCTGTGCGCTGAGAAAAAGAATTGCCGACGATGGGCGTTTGCCTTATAATATCGGAATGGACTTGCAGCAAGAGGACGTTAGGCAGCGGTTTACCTCCCTTGAGCGGGGTGCGTGGACGATCGTTTGTGACAGCTGGCACGATGATGACGCCAACGGCGGCATCTATTGCGCCTTTGCGTTACCTTCGGAACGAGGGCGCATCCTGAGTGATCCTGGATGGGACATTCAGAAGAGTGATTTCGGCCCCGGTTTCTCGAAGTATCGTGAGAACGGCGAGTGGGTAGCTACCTACTTTCAGGGTGGGATGGACGACGGTATCGAGCCGTTGGTCCTTCTTCGTGAGTACCACGGTGTGGTGCCGTCAACGCTTGAGTTGACCCAGCATTTTCGGTTGTATCACAATCTTTACTGGGACGATTTGACGTCTCAGTTCATGCAGCCGCATGACGACGGAACCTCGTCGGTTGCAGTCAAAGTCACAGGTAAAAAGGTGGAAGTGCGAACAAAACTTCTGCGGCAGTTCCAGGCTGCACGGCAGCTTGACCTCATTCTCTATATCGACTCAGTTAGGTACGGCGCAGAGGGAGCTGCTGTGCCTGAGCATGCTGATTGGGTAGCTGATGACTTGCGCGCCGGCCTGTACTCGGGCGACGGCATCATGGGACGTGATTTCACGCGCTACCTGGGCACTCGAGTAGTATCGCCGCCGCCTGTCGAAAAATGTGGTATTTGGCCGTACGAGGAAGAGGATACTTATTTTCCGGAGTTCATCATCGGTACCGATGATGACGGTGACGAAGTGCGCCACACATGCAACCCGGAAGCATTGGCGAACTATTTTGGAGCCAACCCTGACGCGCCGCACTATTTGACGCCGGTTTTCTTCCGTCGTGAGGTTTTGCAGAAGTATTACGACAAGCCAGAGCTTTATGAGGTGGCTGACGGGTACCTTCGCTGCGCTTCTCTGTGGGGTGTCCAGATTGACAACAGCGCCGAAGATCACGTGATGGTTTTTCTTGGTGACCTGGGTCGTGACCTGCCTCGCCAGGAACGCGATTATTGGCGGAGCTTCAACGTTCCGGCAGATGGCCGCCCGAGCGAAACCCTTATCCGTCGGGCCTTCTTCGCTCAGTTCACTGAGCCAGCGGCAGAAGACCTGCTTGTGAGGGCCAACTACGTGACGTTTGGGCGCGCATGGAGTGAGCGCTATGGGTGGGAATTCTTCCGTAAGCCTGAGGAGGCGGATGCCGGACTTTTGCAGCGTCTGCGTCTTCCCTTGAACGACTCCCAGGCGGAATTTGAGTCAAGCATCCGGATCATGACTCAGCTTTTTGTTGACGCGATCAACGAGAAGCAACTCCAGGCGCAGTTGCCGGATAAGATCGAGAACGAGAAAGGTATTTCGAAGCTCGAACGTTGGCTGAAGCTGGCGGGCTACCCGCACGTCGAGCGGGATGTCCAGTTTCTCCGTAACCTGCAAGAGGTCAGATCCAAGGCTACGGCGCACCGGAAAAGCAAGGAGTATCAGAAGATGCTCACGAAGGTGTTCGGTGACCTTCGAGGACCGGCAGCTGTCAAAACGCTTTTTGTGTCCGCATTGGCATTGTTGACTGGTCTTAGCGAGTGGCTTGCTGCGGCGGATGCAGAGCAGCAGACAGATGAAAACGAGTCGACAGACTGACCCAAGCCCTGACATGTTCCGCCCATGGAGGACATAGAGCGGAGGTTGAACGCCACGCTGGCGCCTGAGTAGGTAGCTACCGCCCCGGTACGGGCGGGCTGCTTCCTGTCTGCGTACGAACTCATCGAGCCGAGATCATCGAGCGTTCATGAGTTCTTCTGGTGTGGCTTCAATGAGGAATTCCCCTGCGAACTTCTCGCTGAAGTGAGGGGCGTCACCCACCGCCCACCTGACACGTCCGAGGGGGACGTGTGCGGCTCAGGAAGAGGCGGCGTTGCTCGGTCTCGACGCTCCGGAACCGTGCGTCACAATCGACGCCTGCGACCGTTACTCCCGGCCGATTTTTTCACTGTGCGACGCCCCCTGGCGACCCTCTTGCTTTGAGGAAGGGGAGGGAGGAAAATCGGCCTTCCAGCCCATGGGACCGGTGCGGAGTTTCCTGCCCATCCTTGGTGAACCGGATTCTGATAAGAACCCTGATATCCGATTGAGTGCAGAATTAGAAGTGTCACATATTGGAGGGTTAGGTGCCAAACGTCCTGCACCAATCCTTCATGGCGATAAATCTGATCTTCCTGGGTCTTCGGGTGAATAAGGCGATTCCGGATACGCGTGATGGAAGTGGGTCCGTCGAGCGTTCCTCGTGCATATCTAGCCAACGCTGGCAGGGTGGCCGAATCAATGTCAGTCGAGATCCTCGCCCCTTGCAGCAGATAACGCAAACGATCCTCGGCGTACCGGTCATCATAGTCCCTGGCGGTCATCCTATTTTGGAGAACGAGTTTCTCCCACGCCAGATATTCCAATGCAGGTACCGCGGCCAGGATTCTCTGTTCTACGAACCCGGCCTCAACGGATTGAACGGCTAGCACCATCTGATATCGCGTCATTCCAGGTCGATCACGATCGGCGAATGCTGGAACTGCCCGCTTGATCAACTCGGTGAGGTCGCCATGATCCCCTCTGTACAGCCATGCGGTGCCGATCGACCTAACCGGGTCACAGATGGGGCTGTGCCAACACTCCCACACGGTTTCCCCACCCGCGTTGAAGCCAACGGGCAGAATCGGAGCAACCCAGCGGCCGAACGCGAATGAGAAACTGACGCGTAGACACTCGATCAAATCCTTCACCTGGGCGGTGCTGAAATCAGCGCCATTCTCCCGACGAATTTCCATGACATGCGTGAGCAGGAACAGATGCTCCCGCTTCGATTCCTCTATCGCCTTGGCGTAGTCCCGTCGGATGTCCAGCGTCAAGATCCACCCCTCAACGTCGACTCGCCAGCGTCCCGAAGATCGCCACCCCCCGGTGGTGCCTGAATAGTCAAGGCCAATCGGCCCATCAATCCGTGGAAGGTTCATCCAGTGAATGATAACGCGATTGAGAGTTGAATTGGGCTGCTTATATTCTGTGGAATCCACCCAACCTTCGGATACTGCTTCTCGGTTGGTTACTTTCCATTCCCGTTGCTTAGCTCCAACCTGCCATGAGTGACCGTCCCGCTCGAACCGCAAATCAACAACGTCTCGGTCGATCTTTGAGAGGTCTTCATTTTCGTGCTGAATCTTCCAGCGAACTTCCGGGCCAGGCTGACACTTCAGTTCGATGACACCTTGTCGGCTGCCTGACCATGCGCCATTAATAGGGCCGCCATAAAGGCAGATAGGGGTACCGGGCTCATTGAAGGAATACACCGGCTCAAGGGGTGTTTCGCACTGCGCTTGCTTCATGACAGTTACTTCCTGCGCTGGACTGAGCCGCCCGTAAGGCAGCCGATCAGGTTATCTGAGGCCCAGCCTGGCGGCAAGGCCCGGTTCATGCCTGGAGGCGCCGTTGACTTTGCGGCTGCCTACCGCCGCCCTCGTCTCGGCTCTCCCTTGTCGATACGGTCGTTGTCGTGTCTGGCGTGCGTCGGGTTGGTCACCCGTGGGCGTGCGCTGGTTGATCGCGCGCGACTAGGGGAGCTGGTACGGGCATGGCGGTTGACGCTGCTCGATCGGAAGAGGGGTTCACGTCGGCCAGGGCTTGGCGGGTGTTGGCTGCCGCGTGCCGGGCTGCGGGGCTCGATGACAGAGGCGCGGAGTTGATCCGGCTCGGGGAAAATGCGCTGTTTCGGCTGGCGTCGGTGCCGGTGGTCGTGCGCGTGGCGCGGGGGGAGGAGTGGCTTCCCAAGGCTCACAAGGAAGTTGCTGTCTCACGCTGGCTGACCAGTGAGGGGTTCCCCGCGACTCGGGCCGTTGAGGACCTGGAGCAACCGCTCCTGGTCGACGGTCATCCGGTGACCTTCTGGCATCTCATCCTCTTGAGTGACCGCAAGGCAACCTACGGGGAGTTGGGCGGCATCCTGCGGGATCTGCACTCCATGACCGTTCCGGCCGGCCTCGACCTTCCGGCGCAACAGCCGTTCGACAAGTCGGCGCTGCGGCTGGAGCGGGCGCAGATCCCGGCGGACGACAAAGCCTTCCTGCGGAAGCGGGAGCGGGAGCTCCGGGACAAGTTCGCTGAGTTGCGGTTCGAGTCGCCCAAGGGGCCGGTCCATGGGGATGCCCATGTGCAGAACCTCATGGTGAACCACCAGGGGCAAGTGATCCTGATCGACTTCGAGTACTTCTGCTTCGATCACCCTGAGTGGGATCTCATGGTCACTGCTGTCGAGCATCACAGCCTCAGGTGGCAGACGGATGAGCAGTACGGCGACTTCGTACGGGCCTATGGGCGGGACCTGTACGACTGGCCTGGGTACGACACCCTGCGGGGGCTGCAAGAGTTCGGCATGACGACGTGGCTGATGCAGAACATCCGGGAGGATGCGGCGACGGCGGAGGAGTACCGGCGGCGTATCGAGGGGCTGCGGCATGACAATGCCCCGCGGAATTGGCGGCCGTGGTAGCGGCTACTCGTCGTCGTCCAGGCGGGCGAGTGCGTCTGTCACCTTCTCGTTGAACGCCACGACTGCTGGGTTCGCTGCATGTGCGCTGACCTCCCGCTGGAAGTCGGTGACGTAGCGCTGGAAGCGGGAGGACTGAAGGGACTCGCCGCCTTCGACTGCCAGGCTGGCGGTGGTGACGGCGGCCTCCAGCTCGCCGTTCAGCAGCTGGCTCTGGGCCAGGACCATGCGGCAGAAACCGAGGGTGCGGGCGTACTTCGGGTCGGTGCTGTCCACGGCGCGCTGGGCCTGCTCAACCGCTTCCCGGCGCATCTTGAGATCGCGGAAGCAGTGGCAGAGTTCGCCCATGAGCTCGGCTTCGTCGAAGTAGCTAAGCCATGCCGGGTCTTCGGCTGTGTCGGCGTGCTCGAAGTGGCGTTCCGCCTCGTTCATGGCCCGGCCGGCCGCGATGCGATCGCCCGCGTTGGACAGGGCGCGGGCCTCCATGGCCGAGCAGCTCGCCATGGCGCGCGGGGTGGCCCGGCCCTTGGCGCCCTCGACTGCGGCACGGGCCAGCTGGATGGCCTGAGCGTGGTTTCCCAGGTAGTTGGCCTGGTGGCTGAGGTTGCCGAGGATGCGCGCGCCGAACATGCGGTCGTCGACGACCTGGGACAGGCGCAGCGTTGACGTGAGATAGCGGTGGGCAAGGCGGTGGTTGCCGACGTCGTACGCGGTCCACGCGAGTAACTGCGAGATCTCGGCGGCGGCGCCGAACAGCGCGTTGCCCACCTTCTCGCTGTAGCTCGCGCTCAGTAAGGGCAGTACCTCGTAGCGGAAGTAGTGGCGTAACGCCCGGTGGCCGTGGCCACCGCCGTACTTGAAGTCCAGCTGCATGAACGTGGCGGCGGCATCCCTGATCGCGCGCACGTCGCGCATGCCGACACGTTGCTGTGCGGGCCGGTCCACCTCGATTCCGTCGGGGCGGGAGATCATCCACGACAGCACGGCGGAGCTGAGGTCGGCGTCCGCGATGATCAGTCGGTCTGAAGTGGCGGAGTCGGCGCGCTCCTGGGCAAGTCCGTCAAGCACGGACAGGGCCTCGGGGACCGTGGTCGGGTAGCCGGTCGGTTCCGGGGCGCTCGCGCTCGTCCTGGTGTGGTCGAAGAATCCGAGATCGCCCGGGGTGACGCGGCGCCCGAGTTTGGCCGAGAGAACGTCGGCCATCATCGCTGCCGTCTCCGGCTTGATGCCTGCGCCGTCACGCCATCGCTGCACGGATACGTGCGTGGTTCCGAGGCTGATGCCGCGCTGAGCGGCGGCGTCCTGCATGCGCTTGGCCAGGCCCTTGTTCGTGACCTGCGCTTCGGCCATAACGGCGATCAGTTGCGCGTTCGGCTCTCGGCTCATGCTCCCCTGCCAGCCCGAGAATGACGGCGAGTGTTCATCGTGTCACAGCAGGATCGCTCTGGGGGGTTCATTGGTGAACCCCCTTTGCCTTTGCCGGTGTTCACGTGAACCCCCTGGTGAACGCTCCCGGTCAGGCGCACATCCCCGTGTACTGGCTTGCGTGATGCAAGCGGTGCCATGAACGGGCCGTACGGGGCCCGGAGAGGGACGTGATGAAGGCAAGTAGAGCTGAACACGTGGCGAGTGAGCTGGAAGCGTTCGCCCACTGGTTCGCGGCGCCGGATCCGTCGAAGTCTGGGCGCTTCCTGACGTTCACGCTGTACGCGGAGTCGCCGAACACGGCGCGTGTGGCGCGTGACATGGCGGCGGTGTTCCTGGCGGATGTGGGCGCGGCTCAGATCGTGGCTGACGCCCGGCTGGCCGTCTCGGAACTGGTCGGGAACGTGGTGAACCACGCGGTGCCGGAGCCGGGGCTGTCCCGGCCGGGCGGCGCTCGGCGCATCGACCTGACGTTCAAGGTCTGGCCGAAGTGGGCGTTCATCGGCGTTGCGGACGAGGACTCGTCGCCTCCTCTTCTCCCCCTGGGTGAGGCGTTCTCGCCCGGTCTCGCGGGGGAGCTGGTGGAAGCGGTCCTGCCGGACAGCGGCCGTGGGCTGCTGATCGTTCAGCGGCTGGCCTCGGCGGTCTGGTGGACGCCGGAGGAGCGGGGCGGCAAGACGGTCTGGTGCCGCTTCGACCTCGACGAGATGCGGGCCGACTCCTCGGCCTGACATGCCCCGGGCCGCCGTACACGGTTGCACTCCTACGCGATCAGGAGTGAGCGGCGGCCCGGTTACGGCTGGAGCCTGACCTCTTCGGCCAAGAGGCGCGGCCCCTCTCCGGGGCTCCCCGTTCACCTCCGGGTGAGGGGCCGCGCTTCACAACCCCATACCGAGACCGGGCCACCCCATCAGCCCTGGAAAGCGAAGGGTGGCCCGGCTGGGAACACGGCGGTTCCCGGTGCCTGATGGTACCGGGGCCGTCGTGCTGCATTTCGGCCCTGGTCCAAGGAAGTTGACGATCCGTTACCTAGATCAGGGCAGAGGTGGGCAAGGTGACTGGCTCGGATGAGAGCTGGCTGAGCGACAGTGTTGACGTGCCGGGCGCGGGCTCCGGTCTCTGGGTGTCCGGTGTCGACTACATCACGGGGTGGCGTGAGGCCAGGGAGGCTGCGGACCGTCTGAACCGGGCGCTCCTGGGCGCGGGCTTCGAGCTGTCCGCCGTGCGGGCCGTCGCCTCGACGAACGAGGACGGGCGCGGAGTCGTGCGGCTGGCGGCCTGGCCGGACGACGTCGACCGGCTGGCTCGGCTTCTGGAGGGGCACGCAGAGGGCCACGGTGGTGCGCTGTGAGTGGTCTTTTCGCTGGTGAGCGCCGCGCGTGGGCACGTCGCCGACCGCAGAGACTTTGGGCTGGAGCTGCCATGGGGCGAGTGAACAGGGGGCCTTACGCTCGCCCGGCGAATCGGGCAGGTGGTGCACCTGCCCGCGGTTGTGCCCGATTGGCCCCCTGTTCTTCGAGGCTCGCCCCATGGTGGCTGCCTAAAGTCTCGGAGGCCGTCGACCACCAGCCCACCACGCCCTGGCCCTCGACGGCCGGTCGTCGCCTGGACTCCTCGGGCGTGCTCCAGCGCGGGGCGTCCGGCGACCGGACGGGACCGGCGGCCACGCCGCACGCCCGGCCGGGGCGGCCGGGCGCCCCGGCGCGCCGCAGGCGCGCCCTTGAGGAAGTGAAGACTGTTTCGACCGATGCCGCCTGCCGGTCAGGCGCGGGCGCGTCGTGCGGGCTGTTTGTCGGCGGTGATCCGGTAGGCGAGTTCGGCGCGGTCGGCACCGACGCGGAGTTCTTCGAGGATCAGGGGCCGGTCGTCGGTGTCGTGGGTGACGCGGGCAAGGTGAAGGATCGGGGTCGCGTCCGGGAGTTGGAGCGTGGCGCGCTCGTCGGGCAGCGGCATGCGGGCGCGTACGGTCTCGGACCAGGTCAGCTTGTGGCCGTCGTCGGTGAGGAGACGGTAGAACGCTGCCGGACGCATGCCCGGCTCCTCGGCGAGTGCGGGAACGGCCTCGGCGACGGCGAAGGGGATCAGCGTGCGGTGCATCGCGCGGGTGCCCGTGCTCGGGTCGATCAGCAGCCGATCGCACCCGAACAGCGCTTCCTCCTCGCCGAGTTGGAGGAGTCGGCCGGTGGTCTTGGTGGTGTGGGTGCGGTAGGTGCTCGGTTCCTCGGCCTCCTGCCAGACGTCACCGTTGGGCATGACGAACTTGCCGTCGGCGGTGCGGCTGATGCGGCGCTCGATCGTGAGCGCGGGCTGGCCGTCGGAGCGTACGAAGCTGCCCTTGCCGTGCCGGACGTCGATCAGTCCTTCCGCGCGCAGTGCCGCGATGGCGTTGCGGACGGTGGGGCGGGACACCTGGTAGCGGTTCATGAGCTGGGCCTCGGACGGCAGCAGCGTGTCGGGGGCGAACTCGCCCGACAGGATCGCTTCGCGGATGGCGGCGGCCACCTGCTGGTAGAGGGCTCCGGGGCGCTGGATCTCCGACATCTCTGCATCTCCGACGGGTCGGGGTCGTAGGCACGTCGCACACGCGACATCACTCGTCAGCATAAGTAGTTGCACTCTCGCCGTACAGAGCTCCATAGTCGTCACTCGTTAGGACAAGTGACGTCGGAATATGTTCGGCGTCCTGAGTGGCCAAGGAGGCCAAGGAACATGCAGTCCATTCCCGTGGACACGGCGCGGCTGGGCGTACTGCGGTGCGCCATCGCGCCCGAAGCGAAGATCAGCAACTCCGAGACACAGGAGGTGAAGAGGGACCGGGAGGGCAATCCGGTCTGGACGGTGGCGGTCACCGTGCGGCAGGACAGGCGGCGTATCTCCGTGATCGAGATCGCCGTGAGCGGCCAGCCGCAGGGCATCGAGGAAGGGCAGATCGTCCGGGTGACCGGGCTGACGGCGTTCATGTGGTCGATGGGCGACCGGCACGGCGTCAGCTTCCGCGCCGACGCCATCACGCCCGTGCAGACGGGCCCCGCGCAGCGCAAGGGCGGTGACGCGTGATGGAGCCGTACCTCATCGCGTTCGCGCTGGCCGTGCTCGCGTGGATGCTCGTCGTCGGTGACCTGGTGCGGCGGCATCGTCCGGCCTGGCACTGGTACGTCGTCGGCTACCCGGTCACCGCGTGCCGGGTGCTGTTCACCTGGCGCCGGGTCGCCGTGCTCAACGACCTGGCGGTGTCCCGGCTCCCGGCCCGCACCCTGGTCGGGCACCTGATGGTCAAGGGTGATCCGGTGCGGCCGGCGGCTCCGCGGATCTCGTTCCCGCGCGCCACCCCCATGGGGCTGACCGTGATCGTGCGGTTGCACGCGGGCCAGACCCCGGCGACGTACATGCAGGCGGCCGATGCGCTGGTGCATGCGTGGAAGGTGCATGCGGTGCGGGTGACCTCGCCGGAACGCGGCCTGGTCCTGCTGACCGCGATGGCCAGTGATCCGCTTCAGCGGCCTGGGTTAGCCACCGCACCCGCCGAGCTGCTCTCGGCTCTGATCGGCGCGCTGGAGACCGGCGGGGCGTGGGTGATGAACCTGCGCCTGGTCCCGCACTGGCTCATCACCGGGGCCACCCGGTCGGGCAAGTCGACGCTGCTGGCCCGGCTGATCACCCAGCTCGCCCAACAACCCGTCGCCCTGATCGGCATCGACTGCAAGGGCGGCATGGAACTGGGCCTGTTCGCCGACCGGTTGAGCGCGCTGGCGACCTGCCGCAGGGAAGCGGTCGCCGTGCTCTCCGCACTCGTGGTCGACATACAGGACCGGATGAGCGCGTGCCGGTCGGCGGGAGTCCGCTCGATCTGGGAGCTCCCCGACAAACTCCGCCCGGTGCCGGTCGTCGTGATCGTCGACGAGATCGCGGAGCTGTACCTGTCAGACGGCACCCGCGACAGCAAGGCCGAGGCCGAACAGTGCTCCACGCTGCTGCTGCGCATAGGGCAGCTCGGCGCCGCGCTCGGCCTGCACCTGATCGTCGCCGGCCAACGCGTCGGCTCCGACCTCGGCCCCGGCGTCACCGCCCTGCGCGCCCAACTCGGCGGCCGCATCTGCCACCGGGTCAACGACCCCGGCACGGCAGAGATGACCCTCGGCGACCTCAACAAGGACGCCGTGGCCGTCGCCCAGTCGATCACAGCGGCGGAACGCGGCGTGGCCGTCTGCACCGGACCGGACGGCGGCTGGAGCCGCGCCCGCTCCCACCTCACCCCCACCGAAGAGGCCATGGCAACGGCCCGCAAGTACTCCGGCACGACCCCGGAACTGCCCCTCGTCGGCCGCGCGCTCGCCGCGCTGGAAGGAGAGACCAAGTGATCAGCGAAGGTACGGCGTTCACGTTCGCGGTGATCTTCGGGATCATCACCGTCCTCCTCATCCGCTCCCGCGACGTACGCGCCTGGGAAGCAGTCTGCGTCGGACTCTTCGGCCTCTACCTCGGCCAGACACCCGTGTTCTTCACCGTCCACGAACTCGTCACCTGGTTCATCAGCGGCTTCTCCCACACCTGAGCAGAGAGGACACCAACCATGCCCATGCCTCGCGTGAGGTGCCCCCACTGCAAGGGCGACGGAGCACGTAAGACCTGGACCGGACGACTGCGGCGCTGCCGCGTCTGCCGGGGCACCGGAACCATCCGCTGACCAAGCACCACTCCCAACCGACCCGCGAAGGGAGCGATCCCCCATGACTCACCGCGCACCACTCACCATCACCCGTGCCGCTGCGGCGGCCCACCTGGGAAGGTCACCCCCATCACCCCGGAGTTCACCCCGGCTGACAGGCGCGCCGTCCTCGACCGCGCGGCGCGCCTGCGTCAGCTCTCCGAATCAGACCGCGACGCAATCCACCTCGCCCAAGACCCCAACTTCGCCCGCTGGCTGGAGCAGATCACCGCGACAGGCGGCTGCGCCCACCCCATCCACCTCTCCGGCTCGACCACAACGCTCGACGCCACGACCGGCGAGATCCTCCACCACTACGACACCCGCACCGAACCCGGCGAACGGCTCCTCGTCCGCTGCCGCAACCGGCGCGCCACCATCTGTCCCGTATGTTCCCGCCTCCACGCCGGGGACACCTTCCACCTCGTCCGGTCGGGCCTCCTCGGAGGCAAGGGCATCCCGGCATCGGTCCGCAACCGGCCTCGCCTCTTCGTCACCCTGACCGCCCCATCCTTCGGCCCGGTACACCGCGCCGGCGAACTGTGCCGTCCTCGGCGGGCTGGCGGCATGTCTGTAAGCACTTGTTTTGGCTCCAGTGCACGGAGTTGTTTTGGCCCCAGCGGCGGGTCGCAGGGGGCGTGTGGCGGTGTGATTCACGCCCCTGTAGCAAGGTGATTTGGCCCCACTTCGATCGGGTGGTTCCGCTGGCCGGGGTGGGGGGTGTTGACGGTAGTTTTGAAGCCTCGGTGGACCTCCGCCAGCGCGCCCCCGACAGGTGCGTGGAGGGTTGCCGACCCGGCTCGACTCAGGTCGCGGACCGCCCGGTGACCGCGGCGACTGGACGAGAACGGGCGATGGTGCGGCCGGCACTGGGACACGACGGTCGGGCCCGAAACGGCTGCGGCCGGCCTCCCGCAAGGGAGGCCGGCCGCAGTTGTCGGTGCAGGTCAGCGACGGCGCTTCTTCTGACTCTGCGCGAACCGGTAGGACTGGGTGCCGGTCTCGACGATATGCGCGTTGAAGGTGACCCGGTCGACGATCGCCGTGCAGAGACGGGGATCGGTGAAGGTCTGCTTCCACTCCGAGAACGGAGCGTTCGAGGCGATCGCAATGGCCCGCCGTTCCTCCCGCTCGGTGAAGATCTGGAATAGTAGTTTGGCGCCGGCCTTGTCCAGGTCGAGGTAGCCGAATTCGTCCAGACAGAGCAGGTCAACGCGGCCGTAGCGTGCGATGGTACGGGTCAGCTTCTTCTCGTCCGCAGCTTCCGCGAGCTCGTTGACCAGGTTGACCGTGGTCGTGTAGCGGACGCGGAGACCGGCCTCGGCCATGGCCGTGCCGATCCCGATCAGCAGGTGGGACTTGCCGGTGCCGGAGTCGCCGATCAGGCAGAGCGGCTGTCCGGCCTTGACCCAGGACGGGTCCGACAGAGTGCCGACGATTTCCGGGGTGACGTTGGGGTTCTCCGCGTAGTCGAAGTCCTCCAGCCGCTTGGGTCGTGGGAAGTTGGCGTCCCTGACCAGCCGTTGCTTGCGCCGTTCCTCCCGCTCGCCGCACTCGGCTTCCAGCAGGTCGGCGAGGAAGTCTTTGTAGCTGGACCGCTGCCGCATGGCATCAGCGGCCATCTCCTGGACCCTGCTGCGGATCGTGGGCAGGTGCAGGGCCCGGCAGGCTTCGTCGATGGCCGTGTCCACGGCCTCCTCCGGTCCCATGTCCCGGCGGGGCGGAGGAACCAGGGCGGCCGTGGTGGCGGTCGTGCTCATGCGGTGCCTTTCGGTTGACGTGTCAGGAGCTGGTCGTAGTGGGCGACGGTCGGCAGCGGCCGGTTGTCCTCTGGTAGCTGGGCCCGGCGGGCCGTGAGCGAGACCACTCCGCTGGGTTCGGCCCAGGGCGGCGTCTCGCCCTCGTCGTCCAGGTCCTCAGGCGGTGGCGGGGCCAGCGCGGCGGCTCTGCGTGCCTCGACGGCCACCACGTCGGCGGTGATGGCGCCAGCCCGGATCGCGGCGGCCATGCCCTGCTCGACAGCTGTCGCGGGCATCCGCCGGTGCAGCAGCAGGACCTCGATCAGTGCCCTCGTCCCGGCCGCGTCGCCGTGGGCGGCCCGGGCTGCGGCCCAGAACGCTTCGTGGACTTCGGTGAACGAGCCGTTCTGCCGGGCGGTGACCAGCGCGGTCGAACCGGCCATCGCTCCGGGCTTGGCCAGGAGAATCTCCAGGTAGTGGTCGAGTTCGTCACGGAAGTCGCCCCGGCGGGTCAGCCTCGGGTGCCGGGCGACGACCTCCCGCCGTTCGAAGACGAGGAGTTCATTGCCCCGCAGCAGCACCCGCACGTTCTGGCCGATGAAGCGGGCCGGCACCGAGTAGTGGCACTGCCGAACGGTGATCCGGCTGCTCCGGTCGACCTTCGGCGTCATGGTGATACCGCACTCGAACTCCTCCAACGGCAGCGGCGCCAGCTGGTCCGCCTCGGTGAAGAAGTTGAAGCCGACAGTGGTCAGCCTGCCCGCGAGGATCCGTTCGTCCTCGCCCGCGTCGATCTCGGCGATCTTCGCGTTCAGCTCCTCCAGCGTGGCGACCTCGGGAACCGGGACCAGGTGGGTGCGACGGAAACGGCCGCCCTCGTGCTCGACCCCGCCCTTCTCGTGGGCGCCGTCCTCGCCAGGAATGCAGTAGAAGGCGTCGAAGCCGTAGTGGGCCCGGAAGGACACCCACCGCTCGGACTCGATGCGGCTGCGGCCGGTGCAGATGCGATTGACCGCCGGTTTCAGATTGTCGTAGCGGATGTGCTTGGTCGGCACTCCGCCCAGGACGTTGAACGCCTCGACGTGCCCTTCCATGAAGGACTCCTGGGCCTGCGAGGCATAGACGCGGTGGACGGCCTTGCCGGAATACGACAGTCGCAGCGTGAACAGGTGGCACTTGACGACCTGGCCCGCCAGGCGGACCCAGACGTCGGCGAAGTCGACCTCGGCTTCCTCCCCGGGCAGGTGGACCTGCGGGACCATGCCCGTCAGGTGCCGGCGGCCCTCCAGCACCTCAGCCTCGATCTGCGGGCGCCTGGCCAGCACGTAGTCGCAGACCGTGGAGTACGACACCAGGTCGAAGTCGCACTCCTGGGCAAGGCGCTGATGGATCCGGCGGGCTGTGTGCTTCTGCTTGCGCGGCGCACTCGCGTCTTCCCGCAGCATCGCGTCGATCCACGGCTTGGCCGGGTCCAAGACAGTGACCCGCGGTGCTGGCTTCTTCCGCGGCGGCGGAACAGCAGACAGAAGAGCCTGCCTCACCGTCCGGCGATGCACTCCGTACTTCTCCGCCAGAACCCGTTGCGACAGTTCCGGATCAAGACGCTTGTCCCTCCGGATCGCAGCGAACAGCTCCGTCCGCGACAAACCCATCCCGGCCTCCCGACATGACCGTGATCAAGCAACACGGCCTCCGACATGACCGTGATCGACGCACAAACCCTGCCGTCGCCGGGCGGACGGAGCAGCGCATTCACTCCAAAGAGGGCAGGTCGTCGGTAGGCTGCCGCAGCCTCACTCTGCTCCGGAGGCCCAGCGTTCACTCAAGTTCGCTCATCGAGTGCAGCTCCGCAAACTCGTCGGCAAGTATGCCCATGACGACGAGATCATGGTGTCGGCTGGCAAAGAACACGTGATCGCGCAGGCGCCCCTCCTCGGCGAAGCCAAGACGGCGATGCAGTGCCAGCGATGCCTCGTTGTGCGCGAAGATCCGCGCCTCGCACTTGTGGTAGCGCCGCTCGGCGAACATGAACCGCAGCAGCATCACCACGGCTTCTGCCGCGTAGCCCTTGCGCCGGCGCCCAGCACCCATCGTGATGCCGTACTCGAACCGCCCCGCCCGCGGATCTGCGTAGTGGGAGCCGACAGTCCCGACGATCTGCCCCGTGTCCACGGCTTCGACGGCCAACGTGAAGCAGTCACCATCGGACTTCGCGACGGCCTGTTCCTTCGCCCAGGCCCGGAACCCCTCGGCAGACCGAGGCGGATGCAGCAGGTCTCCCGACCGCTCCTCATCGACGGCGAAGCCCACGAACGCCGTCCAGTCCTCGGGCTCGATACCGCGCAGACGTACCCGCTTACCAGTCCAGAACGAAGTCATCCCCTATTCGATCACGCCGCCAGATGCGATGCACAGGCCCTCCTGACCCTGGCCTGAACTGCCTTGTCATACCGGTGGAGCCAGATCAACTTCGTACGTCATGGAGCCACGAAACGCTGGTGCGCTGGTGCCCAAAGAAGTGCTTACAAACAGGCGGCACCTGCGAGCACGGACGCCCCCTCGGCTGCGGCACGGTCCACAACCCGGACGATCGCCTCGTCGGCCAACCGCTGTGCCCCGACTGTTACGACTACACCGCCCACGTGCTCTGGCACGCACACGCCTCCAAGCTGTGGGACCGGTTCGTCATCGACGTACGACGCCGCCTCGCCACCTCCGCCGGCCTCGTACAGTCCCGCTTCGCCCAGTACGCCCGTCTCTCCTTCGCCCGCGTCGCGGAGTACCAGAAGCGTGCGGCCGTCCACGTACACGCTGTCGTCCGCCTCGACGGTCCGGCAGGCTCCGACGACGAACCCCCCGCCTGGGGCACCGCAGAACTACTCATCGCTGCCGTACGAGCATCCGCCCGGCGCGTCCAGGTCCACACCCCCTTCAGCCGCGCCGTCGGCGAACTGGCCCTCCGCTGGGGGTACCAGACCGATGTTCGTCCACTGCGAGCCGACGGAGACGGCCCCGACGATGACGCGGTCGCTGCGTACGTCGCGAAGTACGTCACCAAAGGGGCAAGCGAGACCGGAGTTGGCCTCGACCGTGTGCTGACTTCCTGGACTGACATCGAGATAGCTCCCGTCAGCGACCACGTCCGCACCCTCATGCGAGCTTGCTGGCGTCTTGGTGGCCTTCCCGAATACGAGGCTCTCCGCCTCCGCGCCTGGACCCACACCCTCGGATACCGGGGCCACATCCTCACCAAATCCCGCGCCTACTCCACCACCTACGCAGCACTCCGCGCCGAACGGGCCCACCACATGGGTCATACCGAGATGGCCGAAGTGATCACGGAAAGGAACTGGCGTTATGTCGGTTCCGGGCACACACCCGGTGCCGCACTCATCGCTGCCGGAATCGCCGACAACCTTGCTCAGTTGCGCGAAGTCACGCGGGAAAGTGCTCGGCAGTACGGGGAGGCGGACCACTGACGGCGGGACGTGAGAGCACAGAAGCCGCCGGGTGGGCGTGGGCCAGAGAACACGCGCAAAAGGCCCCCAAGTGGTCGGATACCCGGTGGCGGCAAGTGAATGCGATCCTCGGTCTTGAGGTGAGAACGGCTCGGGCCCGTTCCGGGAAGCGCACGCCGTAACGGGCCCAATGCTGACGCGAACGCGTCGGTCAATCCTCGCTCCGATAGATAGGCGTGAGCCGGTTCCAGACCGGACCACCAGGTCTGACCGCAGGACTGACCAGCACGGTCAAGAGTGTCTTTTCCACGTACGCGCGTTGCTCCACGAAGTCTAGGTCGTCCCACACTCGGCGTAGGTCGACCGGTCGTCCGGCAGCGTGCAGTACGCGGCGGCGCCACTCGTTCCGCTCGTTCACCAGTCGACGTTCTGTCGCCTCCGCCTTCGCCAGGAACGCGAAGAAGCGCTCTTTGCTGACGAGGCGCTGTTCCCGCTGCTCTGTCCAGTCGGCAATGTCCTCCCGGATTCGGGCAAGCTCCGCTTCGCCGTCCCACTCTTCGGGAATCGACGTCGCTTCTCGCTCCTGGGCCTCCTCCTCGTACTTGGCGATCACAAGCATCTTGAGCGCGCGGTCGGTCTCCGGTCCAGAGATACGGACCCCGCCGCATCCGTATCCGCTCCGCTTGTCGGGGCAGGTGTAGTAGAAGAACCCTTCCGGTTTGTTCCGGCTCGCTGGCGCCTTCATGGCGCGCAAGCGGCCTCCGCACCCGTTCTTGTCACACCGGAGAGTCCCTGTCCCCAGGTACTTCCGGGCGTTGTACGCGTCGCCGGGCTCAGGGGACTTGCCGATGACTTCGGTGACGGCCTCCCAATCGGCCACCGAGATGATGGGGTCCCACTGGCCCTTGACCGGGTCCCCGTCGTCATCGAGGACGGGCTCAACCCTGACGCTCTCGGTCCCGGTCTCCGGGTTGAACTCCCGAACTTTCCTTGAGCGGTAACCGCAGATCCGGGGGTTGCGGAGCACCTGTTTCACAGTCTCCTTGCTCCACTTGTTGCCACGCGTGGTGGGAATGCCCTGCTTGTTCCAGTCGGCTGCGATCGTCCTGGGGGACGCTCCGGTGAGGATGCGCTCGACGGCCTTGCGGAGTGCAGCGGCTTCCTTGAGATCAAGCCGCCGCTTGTCCTCCTTGTAGCCGAACGGGCGAGTGCTGCCCGTGGGGATTCCTGCCTGCTGCAACGCTTGGTGCTTGCGTCGAACTCGCCGGGCGGTGTCGGCACTCGATTTGTTGGCCACGGTCACCAGCAGACGCGCGACCGTCCGGCCGTTGTCGGTGAGAAGGTCGAGGGTGCCGGTGATGTCGATGATCGGGCGGCGGAAGTTCTCTACCACCTCGATGGCGTCTTCAAGATGCCGGTTGTCGCGGGTCAGACGATCGATGTCGTAGACGATCAGGCCGTCCAGCCGCTGGCCGTCTGGCGTCGTACCGCGCTTCAGATCGTCCAACGCCCCTTCGAACACAGGGCGTATCACGCGGTAGGAGACCGTTCCGTCCGGCTGTCGTACCCTTTTGCGCTTCCACGCCGACGTATCGGGCTCCTCGTACGTGTACACGTGCCGGCCGCCGCGGTTCTCGACGAACCGGCGGGCGTCCTTCTCCTGCTCTTCCCGGCTCTTGATGTCCCGGCCCGTGGCCGGACGCCACCTTGTCCCGCTGTCGGCTGGATGATCCGGCGTCCTCCCGGCAGACGACGCGGATAACTCCTCGTCCTCCGCTTCGAGGGAGAGCCGGACCAACACCGCCCAGTTCTGCCCCTTCAGGTCACCCCAGTGCGCCCGCTGTACCAGGTCATCGGTCATGAGGCGAGGTTACTTCTGCCAATGCTCTGTTCGGTGGAGATGCCGGCACCGCTCAGGACGGCGACGAGGGGCTTGGTCATGCGACCGAGGGTAGGCCGGGCGATCCGGGCGCGGCGAACGGATATCGGCCCCGGCCGGTGGCGGAGCCGCAGCCGTCCTGGTGCCTGGCCGTCAGCCGACCCGGTGGCCGTTCTCCAGCTCCGCGGTTCCCGTGCCCTCGGCAAGCGCGTCGAGTGCGGCCAGGACGCGCAGGCCCAGCTCGCCCGGCAGGTACCCGGTGAGTCCGTCGCGCGGCACGAACCGCCAGGACAGCAGTTCCTCCTCCTGCAGGCGGATCGCCTTGATGTCGTCCTCGGTGAGCACCCCGCCGTCGTACACATACGCCACCAGGGGCGGCCGCCCCACCCCGTGCACCCAGTCCACCGCGAGCAGCCGCCCGAGCTCGACGTCGAGTCCGATCTCCTCGGCGGTCTCCCGCCGGGCACCCTGCCGTGGCGTCTCCCCGTCGTCCGACTCGATCGTTCCGCCCGGAAGCGTCCAGCCGTCGCGGTAGTTGGGCTCGACGAGCAGCACCCGGCCCTCGGCGTCGCGGAAGAGCGCGGCGGCGCCGGCGATGATGCGGGGGAGGGAGGCGATGTAGGCGGCGAAGTCCGGAGTGGTCATTCAGGAAGCGTAACCAGCGGCCGGGGCACACCTGGCGGACACGATCTCCTGCGCCTCCCTCAGGCATTCGTGCGCCCCTCACGCTCCCAGGGCTGAAGGCATGACGGCCGGTTGTAGGTTCCGCGCGTGAGTGAACAGTGCGGGTACTTCCTGAACACTGCGGCCCGTCTCGAACGGCACGTGAAAAGCTTCGTAGACTCCCACCCGACGACCGAGGGCCGGAAGGTCTCCCAGAAGATCGCCCGCGATCTCAGCTTCCCCGCCGAGCGATGGAACGGTCCCTCCCAAGCCATGGACGACGAGGCCCGCTGGGCCACTGCCCGCCGACTGCTGCACGACGGCACTCTCAAACCTGAAGACCGCCTTGCCGGAATGCTGTTGCTCCTCTACGCCCAGTGACCCGCCGCCATCTCCCGGCTCACCGTTGACCACATCGAGGAGACCGACGGAGCCGTCCGCATCCGCCTCGGCGCCGTTCCGGTCGGGCTTCCCGCACCCGTCGCTGACCTGGCCCGACAGCAGGTCGAGGCCCGCCGCAGCCATGCCGTCCTCGCCCGGACGGACTCACCCCTGGTCTTCCCCGGCGGCCAGCCCGGCCGGCCGATCAGCGCCTGGGCCATGGGCGAACGGTTCCGCAAACTCGGCATCCGGCTCGCGGAAGCCCGCTCGACCGCCCTGTTCCAGCTCTCCACCGAGCTGCCCGCCGCCGTCCTCGCCCGCACCCTCGGCATCGACATCACCGTCGGACAACCAGGCTCGTGACCACCCCGTCCATTCAACGGCACTGTCACCCTCTGCGGCAGCCCGGTCGGTGTGGTGAACTGGCGGGTGCCTGACGCCGTTCGACGGCAGCACGTTGGGTGTCCGGGTCTTGGGGCAGCGTCGACGGCATGCTGACCCACAGGCAGTCGCTCCCAACGGCCCCGGACCGGTTTCGGGACATGTCTCGCCGGTGGGGGACTCCAACAGTGTCGGAGTCCCCCACCGGTGGCCAAGAGGTCGGCGGAATCTACGGCGGACCACCGTAAGCCTGCTCGGCCTCCTGGTAGCGCTCCACCAAGAGCGGGTCCATCACGGTGGACCCCGGTCCGAAGAACTTGCCGAACCGCTCCCGGTACTGCTGGAACCAGTGCGGTCGCTCGGACAGGAAGAAGACGTCGTGCAGGGCGATGGCGCGGATGGCGAACAGGGGCAAGGGGGCCTTGCTCACCGCGAAGCGGGGGTTGCGGGCGGCCGTCACCTCGCAGTTCTCGTGGAACTGGCCGATCATGAGCCCCTGTGCCACGAAGGTGTCCTTCACCTGGGCATGGGCCTGGTCGAGCAGTCCGGTGTCCTCGCTGCGCAGGTCGGGAAGTGCGACCACCATGGCCCGCAGCATGGGATTGCGGCCTTGCCAGGTCGTCAGCTCGTACTCTCGCAGACTGCTGCGGGCGATCTCCTCGATCAGCTCGAGGGTCGGCGCGTGGCCGGCCAACCGCAGGCGGATCTCCATCGTCCGGTTCTTGCGCGAGGGTGCCACGAAGGGACAGATGGGCCCCGTGCGGCCGATCTCCGGATGGCTCGCTGAGATGTACTCGGTCAGCCATTCCTCGACCGTCTCCAGCGCTAACGCGAAGTCGACCAGGGATGCCGTGGGCGTCATGACGCACCGGTCGGTTCGGTGACGCGGTCGACGGCGATGCGTGCGAGTCGCAGGATCTCCGACTCGTCCGGGACACGGGCGTTGACGAAGGTGAGAATGTCGTCCTTCGCGACGATCACCCAGGCGGTCTCGATGCGGAAGTGGTCGACGGTGGACAGCCACCGCACCAGAAAGCCGCCGTCTCCCAGCTCGACAGGCCCCAGGCCCACCCTCGAGATGTCGAGCTGCACGCCGTCGTTGAGTTCCATCCGGTACTGCGCGCAGGCGTGCACCGCGTCGAAGAGCTCCTGGTAGATCTGCCGGCAGGTCCCGTGGCCGAACTGGGCGACATGGTGGAACACCACCGATCCCACGACGTTCGTGAACAGCGCGGAGGCGTGGTGCATCGTCTCGGGATGCGTGCCGTGCGTGAGCATGTTGGTCAGGTCGACGATGGCCCGCCCCGACTCGTCGCCGGAGACGAAGGCGGGATCGTAGGCGGCGCTCGGCTCCTCGCCGTAGAACGACTCCTCGAGGTCCTCCTCCCGTAACAGCAGCTGCTGGAATGCGGCGTCGTCCATCGAGGTCTCCTATCGGCGCACGAGGCTCAGCGGGCGCATGTCGGTCCAGTGCTCCTCGACGTAGGCGAGGCAGGTCTGGCGGTCGCTCTGGCCGAGCGCGACCGTCCAGCCCGCGGGCACCTCGGCGAACGAGGGCCACAGCGAGTGCTGGCCCTCGTCGTTGACGAGCACCAGGAAGGTGCCGTCGGGGTTCTCGAAGGGGTTGCTCATCATCGCTCCCTGCGCATGCGCCGGATGGGGGGCCAGGTGTGCCGGTCAGTGCTCCTGCGCGACCCTGGTGACGTAGGTGTGGATGCCGTCGATCGAGGTGAACTGGGCCATGTCGTCGAACTGCGGGTCGATGACCACGCCGTGCCGCTCCTCCAGGACGTGCTGAAGGACCACCAGGGTGAAGGAGTCGATCACCAGCTCGGCGTCGTCGGTCAGTTCCTCGGGCGGCCTGAGTCCCGCGTTCTCGGTCAATATCGCCCTGAGGTCGTCTTTCGAGATCACCGGTCCCCCTGTGCCCGCGAGGGCGATTCCGACAGGACGCGTCCGTGCATCAGCGCACGGTCGCGGATCAGCTTCCCCATCGAGTTCCGCGGCAGCAGTCGCGTGACGTGGAACCTCTTGGGGACCTTGACGGGGCTCAGCCGCTCCCGGCACCAGACCGTCAACTCGTCCGCGCCGACGGCGGGGTCGGCGCCCACGAACGCCTCGATGACCTCTCCGTGCATCACGACGGCCTCCGTCACCCGGTCGTGGGCCAGGAGGACGTTCTCCACTTCCGTGAGGTCGACCTTCAGTCCGCCAATCACGGCCAGCGAGTCGGCCCGGCCGAGCATGCTGAGCACCCCGGTCGCAGGGTCCTGCCGGACCCGGTCGTAGGTCCGCAGCCAGCCGTCCGTGTAGCGGTTCGCGTGCTCGCCGTACAGATACGGCGAGTGGTCCATCCGCACATACAGCTCCTCGTCGACGACCTTGACCTCGGCCCCCGGCACCGGAAGCCCCAGCTGCGGAGGGACGGATGTGCCGGACAGGTCACCCGCGATCAGTCCGATCTCGGTCAGTCCGTAGACCGGGCTGATCGGCAGGCCGAAGCGTGCACGGAAGTCTTCGTAGGTCTCCTGCGGCACCCGCTCGCCGCCGGACACCGCAAGGCGCAGTGCGGGCAGTTGGGGCCGGCCGGGGACGCGGGACAGCAGGTCGTAGTGGACGGGCGTTCCGTAGACGGCGGTCGTCCGGGTTGCTGCCATGAGCCGTACGACCTCGGCCGGGCGCAGCGTCGGCGGGATGATCAGCGTCGCCCCGGACGCGAGGGCGTGCAGCACGCCGCTGACCAGGCCCATGTTGTGCATGACCGAGTTCAGCAACATCATCCGGTCGCCCGCGCCAGGGATTCCGGGGAGGGCGGCATGCCGGTCGATTTCGGCCAGCACGGAGTTGGCGGGGCGGCCGATCACCTTGGGCCGGCCGGACGAGCCCGAGGTGAACTGCACCAGTCGG
Organism: Streptomyces sp. PSU-S4-23; assembly: GCF_055632315.1. Classification (NCBI taxonomy): domain Bacteria; kingdom Bacillati; phylum Actinomycetota; class Actinomycetes; order Kitasatosporales; family Streptomycetaceae; genus Streptomyces; species Streptomyces sp. PSU-S4-23. The sequence goes on from NZ_JBVMUU010000002.1 coordinate 7,297,843, forward strand.
ATGCCGTCGACGGCGGGCCGGCCGTCCGGCAGCTGCCGGACCGTGAAGTCGGACTCCTGACGGAATCCGGCCACCGGCCCTCTGGCGCCGGACGCGGCAACGAGGTACTGCGGACGCACCAGTTGCGCCAGCGGTTCGTACTCGGCCGGTTTCAGCCGGAAGTCGACCAGAACCGCCTGCGCCCCACGGCTCCACAGGGCCAACAGAACCTGCATATAAGTGAAACTCGGCGTCATCCTCAGGAGAACCGAGCTACCTTCGCCGATTCCCTGGTTCCGGAAACGCTCCTCAAACTCGGCTACCGCACCGCGTAACTGTCCCCGGGTGACCGAAGCGCTCGAAACGGCCCACGGGTCGTCGTCCGCGCCACGGTTCAGCAGATGACTTACCCACTGCGTTTTTGCCATACGGGTTTCCTTTTGTGAAACAGCCTCGGGAAACGTGCGATCGGCATTTGTGGAAAGTGAAGCTAACACCGCCGAGATACGGCGGGCAAGAGCCCGTCGATCAAGGCGAACGCCCCGCGATCGACGCGCAGGTCCCTACGCCGGTCGCCGCACCGGCAGGGCGCAGCCCGCGGGAAAGGACTCCGTCCGGCGTGTGGCGAGCATCGGCCGCGCTCCGCCGCAAGGCGCGGGCGGTGGTCCTTCACCAGCCAATCCGGCAGTAGTTGGTCGCCAGGCCGCATCGGCGGGCACCGCGGCCGATGCCGGGCGTGCGCGCGGGTCCCGCCGCGTTGTCCCGCGTGTCCCGCCGGCGGGACACGGCCCGGACATGCACGTGGCATAGCCGATTGATCTCCTTGACCCTCCGGATCTCCCGGGGTTAGGTTCCCTCTGTCGCGTTTCCGGGCGGTTACTTCCGGCTCCTGTACACGCACGGCGATCCACGTCGCTCCGACAGAGCGGAGGCCGCCGTTTTACTTCTGTGCGATCGAATTGACGACGCGTTTTCCACGATATTGTGAGTTTTTCATTCCTGCCTCTCCGGCCGTCCGTGCGGGGGAATTATCGGAGGTGGAGACTTGTCCGTCAGTGCCGGCACCACACTGCCTATCACGGCTGCGCAACGCGAAATATGGATCGCCGAGCAGCGGCTGGGGAGAGGGAATCGCGTTTTCCGGGTGGGGGAGTACCTGGAGATCCACGGAGGCGTGGACCCGGAGCTGTTCGCGCAAGCCCTGAGACTCGTCGTCGCCGAGGCGGAGGCGCTGCACGTCCGCTTCGGCGAGGAACCCGGCGAGGTCCGGCAAGCCCTCCAGGAGCCTGCCGACTGGCCGCTCGCGGTCACCGACCTGAGCGCGGAGCCGGACCCCGAACAGGCCGCCCGCGACTGGATGGACACCGCGGTCGCCCGGCCCATGAACCTGACCGAGGACCCGCTGTTCGAGTACGCGCTCCTGAAGCTGAGCGCCGACCGCTTCTGGTGGTACCAGGGCTACCACCACGCCGTGATGGACGCCTTCGGGTCCTTGCTGATCACACGCCGGGTCGCCGACGTCTACACCGCACTCGCCGGAGGCGGCCCGGTGGGAGCGAGCCCGTTCGGCACGCTGTCCGACCTGATCACGGCCGAACAGGCTTACCAGGCATCGGAGCAATTCGCTCAGGACAGGGCGTACTGGACGGAACGCTTCGCCGACCGTCCGCAGTCGGCCGGAATCGTCGGCACGCCGTCGACCACGCCGGAGCGCTATCTCCGGCACACCACCGCATTGGAGCCGGCGGAACACACGGCACTGCGCGACGCGGCCCGCCGGGCCCGCGCCCCCTGGTCGCACCTGGTCATCGCCGCCGCGGCCCTCCACGTTCACCGGACGACCGGCACGGCCACCGTCGTCCTGGGCCTGCCGGTGACGGCCCGCCTCACCCAGGTGGAGCGCCGCACCCCCGGCACGGCCGCCAACGTCCTACCGCTCCGGCTCACGCTACGACCGGAGCTGACGCTCGGCGAACTCCTCGCCCAGATCGGCAGGCGCGTGCGCGAACTGGGCGGCCACCAGCGGTACCGGGCCGAGGACATCCAGCGCGACCTCGCACTGCCCGGCCGCCTGGGGACGTGGTACGCACCGGTCGTCAACGTCATGTCCTTCGACTACGCGATCACCTTCGCCGGACTGCCGACCACCGCGCACAACCTCTCCTCCGGCCTGGTGGGCGACTTCACCCTCGCCGTGTGGGACCGACGCGACGGCGCCGGGCCGGCCGTCGACGTGAACGCCCACCCCGAACTGTGCACGCACGACGAACTGGCCGTTCACCACCGGCGTCTGCGCACGGCCCTGCGAACCGTCACGGCAACGGATCCCTCCCGGCCGATCGGGCGGATCGATCTGCTCTCCGCGGAGGAGCGGGCGGCTGTGCTGGCGGTGCCTGCTGCTGTCGTGCCGTCGCGGGCGACGTTGCCGGAGTTGTTCGAGGCGCGTGTGGCGGCGGCACCGGGGGCTGCGGCGGTGGTGTGGGACGGGTCCACGCTGTCGTACGGGGAGCTGAATGAGCGGGCGAACCGGTTGGCTCATGAGCTGGTGGGCCGTGGTGTCGGTCCGGAGGACGTGGTGGCTCTGGCGCTGCCTCGGAGTGCGGACCTGGTGGTCGCCGTCCTGGCGGTGCTGAAGGCGGGTGCGGCCTACCTTCCTCTCGATCCGGCCTATCCGGCGGCTCGTGTGGCTCACATGGTCGCCGACGCCCGGCCGGCCCTGGTACTGACGGCGACCGAGCACCGTCCCTCGGCGGAGACGGCGACCAAGACGCCTGTGTTGCTGCTGGACACGCTCGACGTGACGGATCAGCCCTCAGACAACCCCGTCACCGCACTCGCGCCCGATCATCCCGCGTACGTCATCTACACCTCCGGCTCCACCGGCCGACCCAAAGGCGTCGTCGTCGCCCACCGCAACGTGGTGCGGCTCTTCGACGCCACCCGGCAGTGGTTCGGCTTCGGTCCCGACGACGTGTGGACGCTGTTCCACTCGTACGCCTTCGACTTCTCCGTTTGGGAGCTGTGGGGAGCGCTGCTGCACGGCGGCCGGCTGGTCGTGGTGCCCTACGAGGTCAGCAGGACGCCCGGCGCCTTCCTTGACCTGCTGGCCGATCACGGCGTCACCGTCCTCAACCAGACACCGTCGGCCTTCTATCAGTTGGCGCAGGCCGACGCCGACGCCTCCCCGCCGGGCCGCGGACTCGCCCTGCGCACCGTGGTGTTCGGCGGTGAGGCACTCCAACCGTCCCGCCTCGCCGACTGGTACCGGCGTCACCCCGACGAAACGCCGGCTCTGATCAACATGTACGGCATCACCGAGACCACGGTCCACGTGACGTACCAGACGCTGGCCCGGGAGCGAGCAACCGCGACGGCGGCCAGCGTCATCGGCGTCGGGATCCCCGACCTGCGGACGTATGTGCTCGGTCCTGGGCTGGAGTTGGTGGCGCCCGGCGTGGTGGGGGAGCTGTACGTCGCGGGGGCCGGTGTCGCCCGCGGCTATCTGGGCAGGCCCGGCCTGACGGCCGAGCGGTTCGTGGCGGACCCGTACGCGGCTGAGCCGGGCACGCGGATGTACCGCACCGGTGACCTGGTGCGGTGGAACCAGGACGGCGAGCTGGAGTTCGTCGGTCGCGCCGACCACCAGGTCAAGATCCGTGGCTTCCGCATCGAACCCGGCGAGATCGAGAACGTGCTGACCGACCACCCGGTGGTCGCCGAGGCGGCGGTGGTGGTCCGCGAGAAGCAGTCCGGCGATGCCCGCCTCATCGCCTACGTGGTGGCACGGGGAGCCCTCCGCGCCGGGGACGTACGGGAGTTCGCGCGGGGCCGACTGCCCGACTACATGCTGCCGGCCGCCGTCGTCGTACTGGACCGCATGCCGCTCACCGCCAACGGCAAGTTGGACAAGGCGGCACTCCCAGAGCCGGACTTCACCGTGCCCAGGTCGGGGCGGGAGGCGCGCACGCCGCAACAGCACATCGTGTGCGATCTGTTCGCGCAGGTTCTGGGGCTGCCCCGGGTCGGCGTGGACGACGACTTCTTCGACCTGGGCGGGCACTCGCTGCTGGCCACCCGTCTGATCGCCCAGATCCGTGCCGCGTTCGGCGTGGAGCTGGGGCTGCGTGCGCTGTTCGACGGGCCGACGCCGGCCGCGGTGGCGGCACTCCTCGACACCGCGGGACCCGCTCGGCCGCCCCTGGCAGCGCGGGAACGCCCGCCGGCCCTTCCCCTCTCGTCCGCCCAGCTGCGGCTGTGGTTCCTGCACAAGATGGAGGGGCCGAGCGCCACCTACAACATCCCCCTCGTCGTACGGCTGACCGGCACGGTGGACCGTGACGCGCTGCGCGCCGCCCTCGGCGACGTGGTGGGCCGGCACGAGAGCCTGCGGACGGTGTTCCCCGAGGCCGACGGCGCTCCGTACCAGCACGTCCTCGACAGTGCGAGCGTCGAGTTGCCCGCCACCCGCATCACCGAGACGGAGCTGCCGGACGCCCTGAAGTCAGCGGCCCGGTACGCCTTCGACCTGGCAGCCGAAATCCCCCTCCGCGCCGAGTTGTTCACGGTGTCCGAACACCGACACGCGCTGCTGCTCGTCCTGCATCACATCGCGGGTGACGGTTGGTCGTTGGGCCCGCTCGCCACCGACCTCACCCGTGCCTACACGGCGCGGGTGGAGGGGCGGGTGCCGGAGTGGCGTGCGTTGCCGGTGCAGTACGCGGACTACACGCTGTGGCAGAACGAGCTGCTGGGTGAGCAGGAGGATCCGGAGAGTCTGTTCGCGACGCAGATTGCTTACTGGACCGAGGCGTTGGCGGGTCTGCCCGATCAGCTGACGCTGCCTACGGACCGTCCGCGTCCGGCCGTGATGACGTATCGCGGCGATTACCTCACGGTCGATATCGACGCGGATCTGCACAGGCGGCTGTCGAATGTCGCGCGGGCGTCGGGTGCGAGTCTGTTCATGGTGTTGCAGGCGGGACTCGCGGCCTTGCTGACCCGACTGGGAGCTGGTGAGGACGTTCCGGTGGGCAGTCCGGTGGCCGGCCGCACCGACCAGGCGCTGGATGAGCTGATCGGGTTCTTCGTCAACACGCTGGTCCTGCGCACGGACACGTCCGGTGATCCGACGTTCGCCGAGCTGATCACGCGGGTGCGGGAGAGGAGCCTGGCCGCCTACGCGCACCAGGAGGTCCCCTTCGAGTACCTGGTCGAGCTCATCAACCCGACTCGGACCCTGTCGCACCATCCGCTGTTCCAGGTCATGCTCGCGCTCCAGAACGCGCCCGAGACCGAGCTCGAGCTTCCGGGGCTGCGAGCCGGGGTCGAGTTGGGCAGGACGGGTACGGCGAAGTTCGACCTGTTCTTCAGCCTTGCGGAGCAGCGCGGGGAGCGCGGCGAGCCACAAGGCCTCACCGGTGCCGTCGAGTACTCCAGCGACATCTACGACGCGCCCGCCGTCCAGGCCCTGTTCGACCGTTGGTTACGGCTGCTGGATGCGGCCGTGTCCGGTCCCGACCAGCCCCTCAACCACATCGACATCCTCACCCCCGACGAACTCCGGGGTGCCGTAGTCGACTTCAACGGCACGGCGCATGCCGTGCCGGATGCCTGCCTGGGCGAGCTGTTCGCACGACAGGTGGCGGAGACGCCCGATGCCCCGGCGGTCACCGACGGCGCCGCCACGCTCACGTACGCACAGCTCGACGCGCGTGCCAACCAATTCGCGCACGATGTGATCGGCAGGGGAGTGCGGCCCGGTGACGCGGTCGGCGTTCTTCTGGAGCGTTCGATCGAGACGGTCACCACGGTCCTCGGCCTGATGAAAGCCGGCGCCGTCTACGTACCTCTCGACGCCCGCTATCCGGCCGACCGCATCCGCCATGTCCTGGCCGACACCGGCGCGCGCTTGCTGATCACCGACGAACGGTCGGTTCCGGAATCAGGTGCCGAAGCCGTGGAGTTGCTCCACATCGAGTCTCCTCGGCCCTTCACGTCCGACCCTGGTGATCCCCGGGTGGGTGTGCGGTCGGAAGATGCTGCGTATGTGATGTACACCTCGGGTTCGACGGGTGCGCCCAAGGGGATCGTGGTGACGCATCGCAATGTCGCCACGCTGGCTCTGGACCCGCGTTTTGACCGCTCGGCGCACCAGCGGGTGCTGCTGCACTCGCCGGCCGCGTTCGACGCCTCCACCTACGAGCTGTGGGTGCCGCTGTTGGGCGGCGGGACCGTCGTCGTGGCCCCGGCCGGGGACCTGGACGTCCCTGCCCTGCACCACACGATCACCACCCAGCGTGTCACCGCGTTGTGGCTGACCAGTTCCCTGCTCAACGTGATCACCGACTACGCTGCGCAGGCGCTGTCGGGGGTACGACAGGTGTGGAGCGGCGGCGAGGCCGTCTCCGGGGCCACGGTGCAGCGCCTGCACGAGGCCTGCCCCGGGCTGACGGTCGTGGACGGGTACGGGCCGACGGAGACGACCACGTTCGCCACGCACCACCCCGTGCCGCGGCCCTACACCGGCGGTGCGACGGTGCCGATCGGCCGTCCGATGGCCAACACCCGTGTCTACGTCCTCGACGCACACCTGCGGCCGGTCCCGCCGCAGGTGACGGGCGAGCTGTACATCGCCGGGGCCGGCCTGGCCCGTGGTTATCTGAACAAGCCCGGTATGACGGCCGAGCGTTTCGTCGCCGATCCCTACGGTCCCGAGCCCGGTGATCGTATGTACCGCACCGGTGACCTCGTGCGTGCCAACGCCGAGGGGCATCTGGAGTACATGGGCCGCGCCGACCACCAGGTGAAGGTCCGCGGCTTCCGTGTCGAACCCGGCGAGATCGAGAACGTCCTGACGGGCCATCCGGCGATCGGCCAGGCCGCCGTGGTCGCCCACCACGACCAGCCCGGCAGCACCCGCCTGATCGCCTACGTCGTCCCCGACACCGACGAAACACCGGCAGACCTGCGTGAGTACGTGCGGCAGCGGCTGCCCGAGTACATGGCGCCGTCCACGTATGTCACCTTGGGCCGACTGCCGTTGACGGCCAACGGCAAGCTCGACCGGGCCGCGCTGCCCGAACCCGATCCGGGCGCGCGGGCGGATGTGCCGCGTCGTGAGCCGCGGACCGAGCGCGAGCGACTGCTGGGGACGCTGGTCGCGCAGGCCCTGGGCGTGGACAAGGTCGGGCCCGACGACGACTTCTTCGCGCTCGGCGGGGACAGCATCGTCTCGATCCGGCTGGTCAGCCTCGCTCGCTCGGCGGGTGTCGGACTCACGGTCCGGGACGTCTTCGAGCAGCGGACCGCGGCCGGACTGGCCGAGGTCGCCGATGAACTGGCCGTGTCGGCACCCGCCCCCGACGACTCCGGCGTGGGAGGGACGGAACCGACCCCGATCATGCGCTGGTTCGACGCGCGCGGCGGCGACATCGACGCGTTCCACCAGGCGATGCTGTTGGAGGTGCCGGCCGAGCTGCGCCAGGACCACCTCATCGCGGCCGTTCAGGCACTCGTGGACCACCACGACGCGCTGCGGTTGACCCGGACACCGAGCGGTCAGGGCAACGGGGCGTGGTCGCTGGAGGTGGGGCCTGTGGGGTCCGTGTCGGCCGCGGACCTGGTACACCGTGTCGAGACCGCCGGCGCCGCCGTCGACGCGACGCTGGTCCGCGCACAGGCGCAGGCGGTGTCCACCCGCCTGTCTGCCAAGCGTGGCCTTCTGGTTCAGATGGTCTGGTTCGACGCCGGACCGGCCGAACGGGGCAGGCTGCTGGTCGTCGTCAACCATCTCGTCGTCGACGGGGTGTCCTGGCGGATCCTGCTCCCCGATCTCATCGCCGCCTGCGAGGCCGTCGGGGGCGGTCGTCCCCCACGGCTGGACCCGGTGGGCACCTCCCTGCGCCGCTGGACGAGTCTGCTCACGGTCGAGGCCAGGCAGCCGGCCCGCACCGCCGAGGCGGCGCTGTGGAGCGAACTGCTCACCGCGGCCGACCCACCGCTGACCACCGGCCGGCTCGATGCCACGCGGGACACCGTGGGCCGCGCCCGCGGGCTCACCCTCTCCCTGCCGCCCGAGGTCACCACCCCGCTCCTGACGACCGTGCCCACGGCCTTCCACGCGAAGGCCGACGACGTTCTGCTCACCGCGCTCGCCCTGGCGGTCGCCCAGTGGCGCCGGACCCACGCACGAGGGCGGCACACGGCTCTCCTGGTGGACGTGGAGGGACACGGGCGCGAGGAGATCGTCGAGGCCACGGACCTCTCGCGCACCGTGGGGTGGTTCACCTCGCTGTATCCCGTCCGCGTCGACCCGGGCCCCCTGGCGTGGGAAGAGGTCGTCGACGGCGGGCCGTCGCTCGGACAGGCCCTGAAACGGGTCAAGGAACAGGTGCGCTCCCTGCCCGACCGGGGCATCGGCTACGGCCTGCTGCGGCACCTCAATCCGGAGACCGGGCCGGAGCTGGCCGGGCTCGCGGTACCGCAACTCGGATTCAACTACCTCGGCCGGTTCCCCTCGGCGGGCGCCCCGGTGGTCCCCGGTCGCCCGGAATGGACCGTGGCCGCCGAGACGGGCCTGCTGAGCGGCGCCGACCCGGCGACCGCCCTGGCGCATGGGCTCGAGGTGAACAGCATGGTCCGCGACGCCCCGGACGGGCCGGAACTGGAGGCGGTCTGGACCTGGGCGCCGGATCTCTGGACCGAACGGCACGTCCGAGCCCTGGCCGACCACTGGTTCCGAGCGATCCGCGGACTGGTCCGGCATGGCGAGCGCTCCGGCACCGGCGGCCACAGCCCCTCGGACTTCCCCCTGACCGAACTCAGCCAGTACGACATCGAGCAGCTCGAAGCAGCGTGGAGGGTGCAGAAATGACGTCGTCGGGCCTGGAAGACATCCTCCCCCTGTCCCCGATGCAGGAGGGGCTGCTGTTCCACTCCCGCTACGAGCAGGACGGCGCGGACGTCTACGCGGTGCAGCACGTCTTCGCCGTCGAGGGCGCCCTCGACGCGGCGCGGCTGCGGGCCGCCGTGCTCGCGCTCGTCCAACGGCACCCGAACCTGCGCGCCGGCTTCCGGCAGGTGGACTCCGGCCGGACCTTTCAACTGATACCACGTCAGGTCATCATTCCGTGGGACGAGTTCGACCTGTCGCTCCTTCCCGATGCCGACGCGGAGGGGGAGCTGGCCCGGCTCACCGCCAAGGAGCACGCCCGCCGGTTCGACCTGGCCGAGCCGCCCCTGCTGCGCTTCTCCCTGGTGCGCCTGGCCGCCGAACGCCACCGCCTCGTCATGACCACCCACCACATCCTGCTCGACGGCTGGTCGACGCCGCTGCTCGTGCGCGAGCTGACCGCGCTGTACGACAGCCAGGGCGACGCCACCATGCTGCCCCGAGTGGCCCCCTACCGGCAGTACCTGGGGTGGCTCGCGCAGCAGGACCAGCCGGCGGCGGAGGCCGCCTGGCGGGAGGCGCTCGGCGGACTCGAACAGCCGACGCTGCTCACCCCGGTGGATCCGGGCCGCCCCGGACTGATGCCGGAGCGGATCACGGTGGAGCTGGACGAGGACCGCACGGCAGCGCTGGCCGACTGGGCGCGCCGGCACGGCGTGACCCTGAACACCGTGCTCCAGGCCGCCTGGGGGCTGGTGCTGAGCCGGCGTACCGGCCACGACGACGTCGTGTTCGGGGCCGTCGTGGCAGGGCGAGACCCTCAACTGCCCGGCGCCGAGAGCATGGTGGGTCTGCTGATCAACATGGTGCCGGTGCGGGTGTCCCTGGACCCGGCGCAGTCACTGCTGACCACCGTTCAACAGGTGCAGGGCGCGCAGTCGCGGCTCACCGGGCACCACCAACTCGGGCTCGCCCGCATCCAGCAACTGGCCGGGCTGGGCGACCTCTTCGACACCTCCCTGGTCTTCGAGAACTACCCGTGGGACGAGCCCGGCGAGCGGCCGGAGACCGGGCCGCGGATCACCCCTGACCTGGGCCGCGGGCGGGACGCGACGCACTATCCACTGACCCTGATCGCCGCCCCTGGCCGCCGTCTGTACCTCCGCCTGGACTACCGCGACGACCTGTTCGACCGGGCGACGGCCGCCGGGTTCGTCGACCGGCTGATCCGGGTGCTCGGCCTCGTCGTCACGGATCCCTCCCGGCCGATCGGGCGGATCGATCTGCTCTCCGCGGAGGAGCGGGCGGCTGTGCTGGCGGTGCCTGCTGCTGTCGTGCCGTCGCGGGCGACGTTGCCGGAGTTGTTCGAGGCGCGTGTGGCGGCGGCACCGGGGGCTGCGGCGGTGGTGTGGGACGGGTCCACGCTGTCGTACGGGGAGCTGAATGAGCGGGCGAACCGGTTGGCTCATGAGCTGGTGGGTCGTGGTATCGGTCCGGAGGACGTGGTGGCTCTGGCGCTGCCTCGGAGTGCGGACCTGGTGGTCGCCGTCCTGGCGGTGCTGAAGGCGGGTGCGGCCTACCTTCCTCTCGATCCGGCCTATCCGGCGGCTCGTGTGGCTCACATGGTCGCCGACGCCCGGCCGGCCCTGGTACTGACGGCGACCGAGCACCGTCCCTCGGCGGAGACGGCGACCAAGACGCCTGTGTTGCTGCTGGACACGCTCGACGTGACGGATCAGCCCTCAGACAACCCCGTCACCGCACTCGCGCCCGATCATCCCGCGTACGTCATCTACACCTCCGGCTCCACCGGCCGACCCAAAGGCGTCGTCATGCCCGCGGGTGCGCTGGTGAACCTGGTGGAGTGGCACCACGAGGCGGTCGGCGGCGAACCCGGCACGAGGACCGCGCAGTTCACGGCCATCAGCTTCGACGTCTCCGCGCAGGAGATGCTGTCGGCTCTGATGTTCGGCAAGACCCTGGTGATTCCGGACGAGGACGTTCGGCGGGACGCGGCCCGGTTCGTCGAGTGGCTGGACGAGCACGAAGTGGAGGAACTGTTCGCGCCCAACCTCGTGCTGGAGGCAGTCGCCGAGGCGGCCGTCGAGCAGGGACGCGCCCTGCCCCGGCTGCGGACGATCGCGCAGGCCGGCGAGGCCCTGACGTTGAGCCGCGTCGTCCGCGAGTTCCAGACCTCGGCACCAGAGCGCGTGCTGCACAACCACTACGGCCCCACTGAGACCCACGTGGTCACGGCCCACACCCTGAGCGACGACCTCGACAGCTGGCCACTCACCGCGCCGATCGGCGGGCCCATCGCCAACATCCGCGCCTACGTGCTGGGTTCGGGGCTGGAGTTGGTGGCGCCCGGTGTGGTGGGGGAGCTGTACATCGCGGGATCCGGTGTCGCCCGTGGCTACTTGGGCAGGCCCGATATGACGGCCGAGCGGTTCGTGGCGGACCCGTACGCCCCTCAGCCCGGTGGGCGTATGTACCGCACCGGAGACCTGGTGCGGTGGAACCAGGACGGCGAGCTGGAGTTCGTCGGCCGCGCCGACCACCAACTCAAGATCCGCGGCTTCCGCATCGAACCCGGCGAGATCGAGAACGTCCTCACCGAGCACCCCCACATCACCCAGGCGGCCGTAGTCGCCCGCGAGGACCAGCCCGGCAGGACCCGGCTGGTGGCCTATGTGGTGGCTCGGGAGACCCTGCGGCCCGAGGAGACCAGGGAGTTTGCGCGCGAGCGGCTGCCCGAACACATGGTGCCCTCGGCCGTCGTACTCCTGGACGGCCTGCCGCTGACGGCCAACGGCAAGCTGGACCGGGCCGCCTTGCCCGCGCCGGACTTCGCGCCGACCGGACGGGAGGCACGTACGCCGCAGGAGCAGATCGTCTGTGATCTGTTCGCGCAGGTTCTGGGGCTGCCCCGGGTCGGCGTGGACGACGACTTCTTCGAGCTCGGCGGCCACTCGCTGCTGGCCACCCGTCTGATCGCCCGCATCCGGGCCGCCTTCAGCGTCGAGATCGGTCTGCGCACGCTCTTCGAGGCACGGACCGCGGGCGCGGTCGCGGCCCGGCTCGACACCGCCGGGCCCGCACGGCTCGCCCTGACCAAGCAGCGACTGCCCGACGCGGTGCCCCTGTCGTTCGCCCAGCGCCGGCTGTGGTTCCTGCACAAGATGCAGGGGCCGAGCGCCACCTACAACATCCCACTGACTCTGAGGCTGAGCGGCGAGTTGGACCGTGACGCGCTGCGTGCCGCTCTCGATGGCGTGGTGGGCCGGCACGAGAGTCTGCGGACGGTGTTCCCCGAGGCCGACGGCACCTCTTACCAGCACGTCCTCGACAGCGTGAGCGTGGAGCTGCCAGCCACCGACATCACCGAGACGGAGCTGCCGGACGCCCTGAAGTCAGCGGCCCGACACTCCTTCGACCTGGCGACCGAGATCCCCCTGCGTGCCGAGCTGTTCCGCCTCGCCCCCGACCGCCATGTCCTCGTCCTGGTCGTGCATCACATCGCGGGTGACGGGTGGTCGCTGGGCCCGCTCGCCACCGACCTCACGCGTGCCTACACGGCGCGGGTGGAGGGGCGGGTGCCGGAGTGGCGTGCGTTGCCGGTGCAGTACGCGGACTACACGCTGTGGCAGAACGAACTCCTCGGCGACCAGAACGACCCTGACAGCCTGTTCGCCACGCAGATCGACTACTGGACCGAGGCGTTGGCGGATCTACCTGATCAGCTGACCCTTCCCACGGACCGTCCGCGTCCGGCGGTGATGACCTACCGGGGTGACTACGTCACGGTCGACATCGACGCGGATCTGCACCGGCGGTTGGCCGATCTCGCGCGGGCGTCGGGTGCGAGTCTGTTCATGGTGCTGCAGGCGGGACTCGCGGGTCTGCTGACCCGGTTGGGTGCGGGTGAGGATGTTCCGGTGGGCAGTCCGGTGGCCGGCCGCACCGACCAGGCGCTCGATGAGCTGATCGGGTTCTTCGTCAACACGCTGGTCCTGCGCACGGACACATCCGGTGACCCGAGCTTCACCGAGCTGATCACCCGGGTGCGGGAGCGGAGCCTGGCCGCCTACGCGCACCAGGACGTCCCCTTCGAGTACCTGGTCGAGCTGCTCAATCCGACCCGTACCCTGTCGCATCATCCGCTGTTCCAGGTCATGCTCGCTCTGCAGAACGCGCCCGAGGCTAGTTTCCGGCTTCCCGGTCTGACGATCGACGTCGCTCCCGGACGGACCGGGACGGCGAAGTTCGACCTGTTCTTCAGCCTCGCCGAGCAGCGCGGTGCCCATGGTGAGCCGCAGGGTATCAGCGGTGCGATCGAGTACTCGAGCGACATCTACGACGCGCCCACAGTCCAGGCCTTGTTCGAGCGTTGGCTGCACTTCCTCGACATCGCCACCACCCACCCCGACCAGCCCCTCAACCACATCGACATCCTCACCCCCGACGAACACGGGCAGCTGCTCGGCACTTGGCTGGAGACCGAAACCGAGATCGGCGAGAAGCTGCTGCCGGTCCGCTTCGCCGAGCAGGCCGCCGCCACCCCTGACGCCGTGGCCCTGATCGCCGGGGACACCTCCCTGACCTACGTGGAACTGGACCGCCGCGCCAACCGCCTCGCGCACGTCCTGCTGCGCCGGGGCGCGGGTCCGGACCGGGTGGTCGCGCTGGCTCTGCCACGTTCGGCCGAGCTGGTGGTCGCCCTGTTGGCCGTGCTCAAGAGCGGCGCCGCGTACCTGCCGCTGGACCCGGACCACCCGGCCGGCCGCCTCGCCTACGTACTCGAGGACGCACGGCCCGCCCTGCTGCTCACCACGCTGTCGACGGACTCGCGGACGCCGAGCGGTGGTTCGGCGGAACGACTGGTGCTGGACTCCCCGGACGTACACGCCCTGCTGGCCGCCTGCCCCGACACTGACCCGGTCGAGACCGGCCACGCAGGGCCGCCGGCCCCCGAGGCCGCCGCGTACGTGATCTACACGTCCGGTTCGACCGGTCGCCCCAAGGGCGTGGTCGTCCCGCACGCGCCGCTGCTCAACTTCCTGGAAGCCATGCGGCGCAAGGTCCCGCTCCGGAAGGGGGAACGGCTGCTCGCGGTCACCACGGTGGCGTTCGACATCGCCGCGCTGGAGCTGTACCACCCGCTCCTGTCGGGCGCCACGGTCGTCCTCGCACCCAAGGAGGCCGTTCCTCAACCGTCCGCCGTGCTCGACCTGATCGCCCGGCACGGCGTCACGGTCATACAGGGCACTCCCTCGCTGTGGCAGCTCCTGGTGGCGCACGAGCCGGAGGCGCTGCGGGGCCTGCGCATCCTGGTCGGCGGCGAGGCGCTGCCCGCCCCGCTCGCCGAGTCGATGCGCACGCTCACCGACGACCTGACCAACCTGTATGGCCCCACCGAGACCACCATCTGGTCGACCGCCGCGGATCTGGCCGGCGGCGAGGGCGCACCGCCGATCGGCCGACCGATCGCCAACACGCGCACCTACGTGCTGGGTTCGGGGCTGGAGTTGGTGGCGCCCGGTGTGGTGGGCGAGCTGTACATCGCGGGATCCGGTGTGGCCCGCGGCTATCTGAACAAGCCCGGCTTGACGGCCGAGCGGTTCGTGGCGGACCAGTACGCTCCCGAGCCCGGTGCTCGTATGTACCGCACCGGTGACCTGGTGCGGTGGAACCAGGACGGCGAGCTGGAGTTCGTCGGGCGCGTCGACCACCAGATCAAGATCCGAGGCTTCCGCATCGAACTCGGCGAGATCGAGGAGGTCCTCACCGGCCACACAGACATCGCTCAGGCAGCCGTCGTCGTCCGCGAGGACCAGCCCGGTGACACCCGACTCGTCGCCTACGTCGTAGCCGACACCTCGGCGCGCGACCACGACGAGGCTGTGGAGCAAGACCAGCTCAGCGAGTGGCAGAGCCTGTACGACGCCGTGTACAACGCTGCGGAGCAGACGGCCTTCGGCGAGAACTTCGCCAGTTGGAACAGCAGTTACGACGGCCGGCCGATCCCGCTGCCCGAGATGCGGGAGTGGCGTGACACGACCGTCGACCGCATCCGGTCCCTACGGCCGCGCCGCGTCCTCGAAATCGGTGTCGGCACCGGCCTGCTCCTGGCCCGGCTGGCGCCCGAGTGCGAGGAGTACTGGGGCACCGACTTCTCCCGCACCGTCATCGACGAGCTTCGGCGGCACGTCGACGCCGATCCCGTCCTGGCCACGCGGGTACACCTCCGCACCCAGCCGGCCCACGACTTCGGCGACCTTCCGCAGGGGCACTTCGACACGATCGTGCTTAACTCCGTTGCCCAGTACTTCCCGAACGCCGGCTACCTGGAACAGGTCGTCCACCACGCGCTCCGCGCCCTCACCCCAGGTGGCGCCTTGTTCCTGGGCGACCTGCGCAATCCGCGGTTGCTGCGGACCTTCGCCTCCGGTGTGCAGGCGGCGCGTGCCGAGGACCCGAGCGACACGACCGCGATCCGCCGTGCCGTCGAGCAGAGCCTGGTCCTGGAGAAGGAACTCCTCGTCGACCCCGAGTACTTCAGCGCCCTCGCCCACCACGTCCCCGACCTGGCGGGCACCGACATCCAGCTCAAGCGCGGCACCGCCGACAACGAGCTCACCCGCTACCGCTACGACGCCACCCTCTACAAGACCGGCGTCACCGCCCACTCTCTCAACGACATCCCCACCCGCCCATGGCTCGCTCACGCCGACGCCCAAGCCGACCTCGCTGACCTGAGGCAGCAGTTGGCGGCCGAACGGCCCGCGGAACTTCGCCTGACCGGCGTCCCGAACCCCCGCCTCATCCACGAACTCGCCGTGCGACAGGCCCTCGAAGACGGCACACCCCTGCCCGACCGCCCCACCGCATCATCAACCGGACTCGAGGCCTTCCACGCCCTGGGCGACGAGCACGGCTACTGGACCGGCATCACCTGGAACACCCAGGACACCGACGCCGTGGACGTCGTCTTCGTCGACCGGAGCCGGCTGTCCGGCCGCGCCCCCGTCGGCACTTACGCCGCGCTCCCCACCAGCGCCTCCACCGCACCCCTGTCCACGTGGGCGACCAACCCCGCCGCCCGCCGCGGCACCGGTGCCCTGGTCACCAAGCTCCGTGAGCACACCCGCGACCATCTGCCCGACTACATGGTCCCGTCGGCCATCGTTCCCCTCGACCGGCTCCCCTTGACGGCAAACGGCAAGCTGGACCGGGTGGCCCTGCCCGCGCCGGAGTTCGCGTCGGCCGGGTCGGGACGCGGGGCGCGCACGCCGCAGGAGCAGATCGCGTGCGATCTGTTCGCGCAGGTGCTGGGTCTGCCGAGGGTCGGCGTCGACGACGACTTCTTCGACCTGGGCGGGCACTCGCTGCTGGCCACCCGGCTGATCGCTCAGATCCGTGTCGCGTTCGGCGTGGAGCTGCAACTGCGTGCGCTGTTCGAGGGTCCGACGCCGGCCGCGGTGGCGGCACTCCTGGACACCGCCGCCCCCGGACGCCTGGCCCTCACCGTCCGCCGGCGACCCGAGGTCATGCCGCTGTCCTTCGCCCAGCGCAGGCTGTGGTTCATCCACAAGATGGAGGGGCCGAGCGCCACCTACAACATCCCGCTGGCCCTGCGGCTGAGTGGTGAGTTGGACCGTGACGCGCTGCGGGCCGCTCTCGGTGACGTGGTGGCCCGGCACGAGAGTCTGCGGACGGTGTTCCCCGAGGCCGAGGGCGTCCCCTGCCAGCAGGTGCTGTCACCCGAGGCGGCCGTCCCGCACCTCGTCGTCCACCTCACGACCGAGGCCGAGCTGCCGGCCGCACTGAAGTCAGCCGCCCGCTACGCCTTCGACCTGGCAACCGAAACCCCGCTGCGCGCCGACCTCTTCGAACTCTCGGCGCAGGAGTACGTACTGCTGCTGGTCGTGCATCACATCGCGGGTGACGGGTGGTCGCTGGGCCCGCTCGCCACCGACCTCACGCGTGCCTACACGGCGCGGGTGGAGGGGCGGGTGCCGGAGTGGCGTGCGTTGCCGGTGCAGTACGCGGACTACACGCTGTGGCAGAACGAACTCCTCGGCGACCAGAACGACCCTGACAGCCTGTTCGCCACGCAGATCGACTACTGGACCGAGGCGTTGGCGGATCTACCTGATCAGCTGACCCTTCCCACGGACCGTCCGCGTCCGGCGGTGATGACCTACCGGGGTGACTACGTCACGGTCGACATCGACGCGGATCTGCACCGGCGGTTGGCCGATCTCGCGCGGGCGTCGGGTGCGAGTCTGTTCATGGTGCTGCAGGCGGGACTCGCGGGTCTGCTGACCCGGTTGGGTGCGGGTGAGGATGTTCCGGTGGGCAGTCCGGTGGCCGGCCGCACCGACCAGGCGCTCGATGAGCTGATCGGGTTCTTCGTCAACACGCTGGTCCTGCGCACGGACACATCCGGTGACCCGAGCTTCACCGAGCTGATCACCCGGGTGCGGGAGCGGAGCCTGGCCGCCTACGCGCACCAGGACGTCCCCTTCGAGTACCTGGTCGAGCTGCTCAATCCGACCCGTACCCTGTCGCATCATCCGCTGTTCCAGGTCATGCTCGCTCTGCAGAACGCGCCCGAGGCTAGTTTCCGGCTTCCCGGTCTAACGATCGACGTCGCTCCCGGACGGACCGGGACGGCGAAGTTCGACCTGTTCTTCAGCCTCGCCGAGCAGCGCGGTGCCCATGGTGAGCCGCAGGGTATTAGCGGTGCGATCGAGTACTCGAGCGACATCTACGACGCGCCCACAGTCCAGGCCTTGTTCGAGCGTTGGCTGCACTTCCTCGACATCGCCACCACCCACCCCGACCAGCCCCTCAACCACATCGACATCCTCACCCCCGACGAACTCCGGGGTGCCGTAGTCGACTTCAACGGCACGGCGCATGCCGTGCCGGATGCCTGCCTGGGCGAGCTGTTCGCACGACAGGTGGCGGAGACGCCCGATGCCCCGGCGGTCACCGACGGCGCCGCCACGCTCACGTACGCACAGCTCGACGCGCGTGCCAACCAATTCGCGCACGATGTGATCGGCAGGGGAGTGCGGCCCGGTGACGCGGTCGGCGTTCTTCTGGAGCGTTCGATCGAGACGGTCACCACGGTCCTCGGCCTGATGAAAGCCGGCGCCGTCTACGTACCTCTCGACGCCCGCTATCCGGCCGACCGCATCCGCCATGTCCTGGCCGACACCGGCGCGCGCTTGCTGATCACCGACGAACGGTCGGTTCCGGAATCAGGTGCCGAAGCCGTGGAGTTGCTCCACATCGAGTCTCCTCGGCCCTTCACGTCCGACCCTGGTGATCCCCGGGTGGGTGTGCGGTCGGAAGATGCTGCGTATGTGATGTACACCTCGGGTTCGACGGGTGCGCCCAAGGGGATCGTGGTGACGCATCGCAATGTCGCCACGCTGGCTCTGGACCCGCGTTTTGACCGCTCGGCGCACCAGCGGGTGCTGCTGCACTCGCCGGCCGCGTTCGACGCCTCCACCTACGAGCTGTGGGTGCCGCTGTTGGGCGGCGGGACCGTCGTCGTGGCCCCGGCCGGGGACCTGGACGTCCCTGCCCTGCACCACACGATCACCACCCAGCGTGTCACCGCGTTGTGGCTGACCAGTTCCCTGCTCAACGTGATCACCGACTACGCTGCGCAGGCGCTGTCGGGGGTACGACAGGTGTGGAGCGGCGGCGAGGCCGTCTCCGGGGCCACGGTGCAGCGCCTGCACGAGGCCTGCCCCGGGCTGACGGTCGTGGACGGGTACGGGCCGACGGAGACGACCACGTTCGCCACGCACCACCCCGTGCCGCGGCCCTACACCGGCGGTGCGACGGTGCCGATCGGCCGTCCGATGGCCAACACCCGTGTCTACGTCCTCGACGCACACCTGCGGCCGGTCCCGCCGCAGGTGACGGGCGAGCTGTACATCGCCGGGGCCGGCCTGGCCCGTGGTTATCTGAACAAGCCCGGTATGACGGCCGAGCGTTTCGTCGCCGATCCCTACGGTCCCGAGCCCGGTGATCGTATGTACCGCACCGGTGACCTCGTGCGTGCCAACGCCGAGGGGCATCTGGAGTACATGGGCCGCGCCGACCACCAGGTGAAGGTCCGCGGCTTCCGTGTCGAACCCGGCGAGATCGAGAACGTCCTGACGGGCCATCCGGCGATCGGCCAGGCCGCCGTGGTCGCCCACCACGACCAGCCCGGCAGCACCCGCCTGATCGCCTACGTCGTCCCCGACACCGACGGACCGACGGGGGACGAGGAGGAGCGGGACCAAATCGGCGAGTGGCGGGATCTCTACGACTCGCTGTACTCAGCGCCCGGTTCGACGCTGGGCGAGGACTTCTCCGGCTGGAACAGCAGTTACGACGGCGAGCCGATCCCGCTGCCCGAGATGCGGGAGTGGCGTGCGGCCACGCTCGAGCGGATCAGGGCGCTCCAGCCCGGCCGTGTCCTGGAGATCGGCGTCGGCACCGGTCTGCTGCTGTCCGGACTGGCGCCCGAGTGCGAGGAGTACTGGGGCACGGACTTCTCCCCGGTCGTCGTGGAGGAACTGCGGCGTCATGTCGACGCCGACCCCGAGCTGGCCCGGCGGGTCAGGCTCCGGGTCCAGGCCGCCCACGAGCACGGCGACTTTCCCCAGGGGCACTTCGACACGATCGTGCTCAACTCCGTTGCCCAGTACTTCCCGAACGGCGGATACCTGACGCAGGTCGTCGAGCAGGCCTTCCGCCTGCTCGCGCCCGGTGGCGCCTTGTTCCTGGGCGACCTGCGCAATCCGCGGTTGCTGCGGACCTTCGCCTCCGGTGTGCAGGCGGCGCGTGCCGAGGACCCGAGCGACACGACCGCGATCCGCCGTGCCGTCGAGCAGAGCCTGGTCCTGGAGAAGGAACTCCTCGTCGACCCCGAGTACTTCAGCGCCCTCGCCCACCACGTCCCCGACCTGGCGGGCACCGACATCCAGCTCAAGCGCGGAACCGCCCACAACGAACTCACCCGCTACCGCTACGACGCCACCCTCTACAAGACCGGCATCACCCCCCATTCCCTTGACGACGCCCCCACCCGACCCTGGACCCGTGACCCGGGTGCCCTCGCCGATCATCTGGGCAGCGCGCGGCCCGACCGGCTGCGCATCACCGGGGTACCCCACGCGCGCATCGCGGCCGACCTCGCCGCACAGCGCGCGCTCGAGTCCGGGACGGCACCGGACGTCCGGGACACGGCCGGCGTCGATCCGGAGGACCTGCACCGCCTGGGCGAGAAGTACGGCTACTGGACGGCGATCAGCTGGAACGGGCACGACCCTGCCGCCCTCGATCTCACGTACGTCAAGCGCGAACTGCTTGGCGAGGGGGTGCCCGTCGGTGCCTACGCGCCCACGGGCGCGGCCGGCCCCGGCACGCCGCTCTCCTCCTGGACCACCAGTCCGGCCACCGGCCGCAGCACCGGCGCCCTGCTCATGGCCGTACGGGAGCACCTGCGCCGTCGGCTGCCCGAGTACATGCGCCCCGCCGCCGTCGTTCCGCTCGACCGGCTGCCGCTCACCTCCAACGGCAAGCTCGACCGTGCCGCGCTGCCGACGCTCGAACCGGAGCGCGCCGACATCGGGCGGGCGCCGGCCACCCCGCAGGAGCAGGTGGTGTGCGAGCTGTTCGCGGAGGTCCTCGGCCGACCGGTGGTCGGTGTGAGCGAGGACTTCTTCGACCTGGGCGGGCACTCGCTGCTGGCCACCCGGCTGATGGCCCGGCTACGCGCGGCCTTCGGCGTCGAGCTGGGCGTGCGGAGCCTGTTCGAGGCGCCGACACCGGCGGGCATTGCGGCCCGGCTCGACGTCGACGACGCGGACGGCTCGTACGAGGTGATGCTGCCGCTGCGCACCGCGGGCAGCAGGCCGCCGCTGTTCTGTGTCCATCCGGGCGGAGGCATCAGCTGGTCGTACAGCGCGCTCATCAAGCACCTGGGGCCGCAGTACCCGCTGTACGGCATCCAGGCGCGAAGTCTGGCCCGGCCGGAACCCCGGCCCGCCAGCATCGAGGAGATGGCGGTGGACTACGCCGACCAGATCCAGAGGGTGCAGCCGCACGGACCGTACCACCTGGCCGGCTGGTCGTTCGGCGGGCTGTGCGCGCACGCGCTGGCCGCGGAGTTCCAGCGGCGCGGCGAACCGGTGGCGCTGGTCGCGGTGCTCGACGTGATCCCCGACTGGCAGGGCCTCACCCACGCCGACGTGCCCGCCCCGGACGACAGGGTGATGCTGCTCTACCACGTGGGTCTCGTCGACGACGGCAGTCACCACGACGACGAGGAGATGACCTTCGCCAAGGCGCGGGAGATCCTGCGCCGCCAGGGCAGTGTGCTGGCCAACCTGGAGGAGGACCGGCTCACGACGATCACCGAGATCTCGGCGAACAACACCCATCTGACCGTCGACTACCGGCCCGGCCCGATCGACGGAGACCTGCTGCTGATTGCCTGCTCGGAGGAGCAGGACCCGCCGGTGACCGCCGGGGCCTGGCAGCCGTACGTGCGCGGCTCCGTCGAGGCCCATGTGGTGCCCGGCGACCACGGGTCGATGCTGACCCGCCCGGACACGCTGGCCGAGATCGGCCGCATCCTCTCGGCCAAGCTCCACGACCTCACCGGCGACGAGTGACCTTCGCGGGCCGCCCACCAGGAATCCGCCGTCCGCTGTCCGCGAGGACCGACACCCGAGGACTGACACTGATGCTGACCGACGTGCTCTCCGTCGACGTGGCAAAGGCCCTGGCCGCCGTGGACGAATGGCTGAGCGAGTACATCCGCCGACCGCATGGCGAACTCGGACGCACCGGCCCGGTGTGCCCGTTCGTCGAACCCGCCCAGCGTGCCGGGGCGCTGGAGATCCGCGTCAGACTGGTCGGCCCCACCCCGATCCAGACCCTGATCGACGAGATCATCCGCTGCGGCCTCGACGAGTTCAGCGAGGTCGACTGGAAGTCCGGCAACCCGAATCTGCGCTCGCTGCTGCTCGTCCTGCCGGACCTGTCGGCCGAGCACCTGCACCTGTTGGACGCGGCGCACACCGCGCTGAAGCCGGAGAGTGTACGGCGGGGGTTGATGATCGCGCAGTTCCACGAGAAGTGCGAGGAGAAGGCCGCGCGCAATCCGGCGTTCGAGGTGAGCCACGCACCGGTGCCGATGATGGCGGTGCGGTCGATGGCGATCCACGACGTGCTGTTCCTGGCCGACCGGCGGGAGTGGTTCGAGGAGTACGCGAGCCGTTTCGGAGCCCGCTACCGCAGCGGGTCGCACGGCATCGACCCGCTGCTGACCGAGGTGTACGAGCGGGCCCGTGCCGCCGCTCCGGGGAGCTGAGCGCATGCGTGACGCACCGCCGGCCGGAGCTGCCGTGTACCGGGGCATGGACCAGACCACGCTGGACCGGCAGTACTCGCCGAGTTCCCGCGTGGCGAGCCTGGACGCCTACCTGTGCGAGTACGAGCGGCTGAGCGAGGCCGCCCGCCGGGCCCACCCGGTGCGGACCTCTCTCGCCTACGGCCCGCACCCGGCGGAGAGGCTCGACTACTTCCCCGGACCGGGAGCCGGGCGGGCGCCGCTGCTGGTGTTCGTGCACGGCGGGAACTGGCAGGCACTAGGCCGCGCCGAATCGGCCTTCCCGGTGCCGCCGTTGCTGGCCGCCGGCGCGGCGGTCGCGGTGATCGAGTACGGGCTGGCGCCGGACGTCGGCCTGGACGCCATGGCGGGCATGGTGCGCCGGGCCGTGGACTGGCTGCTGCGGCACGCGGACGGGCTCGGGTTCGCCCCGGACCGCCTCCATCTGTGCGGCACCTCGGCCGGTGCGCACCTGGCCGCCATGGCCCTGCTGCCCGATGCGTCGGCCTACCCGGACGTGTCCGGCCGGATCGCCGGGGCGGTGCTGCTCAGCGGCATGTACGACCTGGAGCCGGTGCGCCTGTCCTACGTCAACGACGCGCTGCGGCTGGACGATGCCGCGGCTCGCCGCAACAGCCCGATCCTTCGACTGCCGGCTCGGCTGCCCGAGACGGTGGTCGCCCGCGGCGGGAACGAGACCGAGGAGTACGTCCGTCAGCACGACCGGATGGTGACGGCGCTGCGCCCCCGGGCAGCGGTGACGGAGGTCGTCGCCGATCGGCGCGACCACTTCGACCTCCCCTACGACCTGGGCGTGCCGGGCACCGGGCTGGGCGACGCGGTCCTGGCGCAGATGGGACTGGAAGGAACGACCGTATGACCACCGAACAGACCACCCAGAGCCCCGCGTGCCCGCTGTCCGTCGGATCCCCGTCGGACACCACCCCGTACGCCCACTACGCGCGGATGGACGAGCTGCTGGCGTTGCAGCATCCGCTCAGCTCGGCCCGTACCGAGCCAGGGTTCATCATCATGAGCCAGGTCAAGGAGCTGCTGTTCAAGCTGCTGCACACCGAATTCAGCACAGCGCGCGACCAGTTGGCGGACGACCTGCTCGACGACGCGCTGTGGACGCTGCGCCGCGCCGCGCGGGTGCAGCAGGTGCTGCTGGTCTCGTGGGAGACGTTCTCCGTGCTGTCCCCGGTGGAGTTTGCCGAGTTCCGGGACGTCCTGGGGTCGGCCTCCGGCTTCCAGTCGGCCGGCTACCGGCGCCTGGAGTTCCTGCTCGGCCACAAGAACCCCGCGATGGCCGCGCCGCACCGGAACACGGCGGGCTACGACGCGGTGGTCGGCCAGCTGCACGAGCCGAGCCTGTACGACGCCGCGCTCGCGCTGCTGGCGCGCCGCGGGCTGCTCACGTCGGACGACTCCACGGACCGGGACGTCACCCGGCCGTACCGCGGCGGCGCGGAGGTCGAGGAGGCCTGGCGGTCGGTCTACCGGGACCCCGTCCGCCATCGCGACCTGCATCTGCTCGCCGAGGCGCTGATGGACACCGCCGACCAGTTCGCGCGCTGGCGCTACACCCACCTGGTGACCGTGCAGCGGATGCTGGGCGCCAAGCCCGGGACCGGTGGCACAGAGGGCGTGGCCTGGCTCGCCCGGATCAGTGAGCACCGCTTCTTCCCGGAACTGTGGTCGGTGCGCTCCACGCTCTGACCGGCGCCCATGGCCTCCCCGCGGACGGCGGGGACACGCGGACACGGACGACACGAGACAGAAGGAGGGCCGATGGTGAGCGGGATCCCGCGCACGGTGGCCGAGGAACTGGACGCGGCCGATCCGCTCGCCGCATTCCGCGAGCGGTTCGTCATCGCCGATCCGGAGCTGATCTACCTGGACGGCAACTCGCTGGGCCCGCTGCCCGCGGCCACGGCGGAGGTGCTGCGGGAGGTGGTCGAGGAGGGCTGGGGCGGGGGACTGGTGCGGTCGTGGCAGGGCTGGATCGACTGGGGCGCCCGGCTCGGCGACCGCCTCGCCGAGCACGTACTCGGCGCCGCACCCGGCGAGGTGGTGATCTCCGACTCCACGTCGGTCAACCTCTACAAGCTGGCCGCAGCCGCCCTGGACGCGGCACCGGGGCGCGGCACCGTCCTGATGGACGCCGAGGACTTCCCCACCAACCGGTACATCGTCCAGGGCCTGGCCGAACAGCGCGGGCTGCGGCTGGTGCGGCTGCCGTCCGAACTCGACGGCGGCCTCGATCTCGACGCGCTGCGCTCGGCACTGAACGGTGACGTCGCGCTGGTGGTGCTGTCCCTGGTGTCCTACCGAAGCGGCGCGCTGCTGGACATGGCGCAGGTGAACGACCTTGCCCACGCGGTCGGCGCGCGGGTGGTGTGGGACGTGTCGCACGCCGCCGGAGCCGTCCCCGTCGACCTGGCCGGCACCGGTGCGGAACTCGCCGTCGGCTGCACCTACAAGTACCTCAACGGCGGCCCGGGTTCACCCGCCTTCCTCTATGTGCGGCGCGACCTGCAGTCCCGGCTGCGGCAGCCGGTGTGGGGCTGGTACGGGCAGCGCGGGCAGTTCGAGATGGGGCCCGACTACGACCCGGTGCCGGGCATCGAGCGGTTCCTGGTGAGCACCCCGCCGCTGGTGTCGCTGGCGGCGATCGATCCCGCCCTCACCCTGGTCGAGGAGGCCGGCCTGGCACGGATCCGGGCCAAGGGGCTGCGGCTGGGCCGGCTGGCCGACGATCTGGCGGATGCCTGGCTCACTCCGCTGGACTTCCGGCCCGCCTCACCCCGCCCGCCGGAGCGGCGCGGTTCGCATCTGTCCCTGTACCACCCCGACGCCTGGCGGATCTGCCAGGCGCTGGCCGCGGACGCGAAGGTCGTCTGCGACTACCGGGTCCCGGACCGGCTGCGTATCGGTCTGTCCCCCCTGGTCACCCGGTTCGCCGACGTCTGGGACGCGTTGGCCCGTATTCGCGGCGTCGTGGCCGAGGGCGCCTACGCCTCCCGGCCCGCCGGCCTCGCCCGGGTGACCTGACCTCCGCCTCCCCGCTCACCACCCTCTCCACCTCAGCCGATTCGGAGTGCCCATGGCTCACGCATCCCCGCTCACCACCGACGGACTGGTACAGATCCTGTTCGGCTCCTCGGCCTTCCAGATGCTCCGCGCGGGCAGCGACCTGGGCCTGTTCACCCTGTTGCACCGGCGACCGGGCCTGACCCCGCCGGAGATCGGCCGGGAACTCGACCTGGAGGAGCGGCCGGTGCAGATCCTGCTGCTCGGCACCACCGCCCTCGGACTGACAGCGCGTCAGGGTGACGGCTACGAGAACGCCGACGTGCTGAACGGTCTCTTCGCGGAGGGCACCTGGGAGATCATCGAGGATCTCGTCGAGTACGAGGAGCGGATCGTCCGGCCCGCCGAGGTGGACTTCATCGCGTCGCTGCGCGAGAACACCAACGTCGGCCTGCGACGGATCAAGGGCACGGGGGAGGACCTCTACCACCGGCTGTCCGCGGACCCCGAGCTGGAGCAGTTGTTCTACCGCTGCATGCGGTCCTGGTCCCGGCTGTCCAACCCCGTGCTGGTCGAGAAGGCCGACCTCACCGGAGTACGGCGCGTGCTCGACGTGGGCGGCGGCGACGGCGTCAACGCCATCGCCCTCGCGCAGGCCAACCCCGGAGTGGAGTTCACCGTCCTGGACCTGCCCGGCACGGTGGAGATCGCCCGCAAGAAGATCGCCGAGCACGGCCTGTCCGACCGGATCTCCGTGCGAGCCGCGGACATCTTCGCCGACACCTACCCGACAGGCCACGACTGCGTGCTCTTCGCCAACCAGCTCGTGATCTGGTCGCCGCAGGAGAACATACGGCTGTTGCGCAAGGCGCACGCGGCGCTGCCGGACGGCGGGCGGGCGCTGGTGTTCAACGCCATGTCCGACGACAGCGGGGACGGCCCGCTGTACGCGGCCCTGGACAACGTGTACTTCGCGACGCTGCCGGCTGCCAGCAGCACGATCTACCGGTGGGGCCAGTACGAGGAGTGGTTCGCCGCGGCCGGGTTCGTGAAGCCCGAGCGGCTGCCCGGCGGCCGGTGGACGCCGCACGGCGTGATCAGCGCGGTCAAGTGACGCTCGAGCGAGTACCGGAGCCGACCATGTCTTCCACTTTCCAGGACGCCCCGCAGGCCGGCGGGGTAGCGGCGTGCCCCGCCGGCCCGCACATGATGGACCCCGACCTGCTCGCGGACCCCTTCGGCGGTTACGGCCGGCTGCGCGAGCGGGGCCCGGTCGTCCGCGGCCGGTTCGTGGACGGCACTCCGGTGTGGTTCGTGACCCGCTACGACGACGTCCGCGCCGTGCTGCGCGACCCACGGTTCGTCAACACCCCTTCCCACGTGCCCGGCGCACAGGGCGCGGATCCGCGTGAGGGGATGATGGAACTGCTCAAGGTCCCCGAGCACTTACGGATCTACCTGCTCGGATCCATCCTGGACAGCGACCCGCCGGACCATCCGCGGCTGCGCCGCCTGGTGACCCGGGCGTTCACGGCCCGCCGTATCCTCGATCTGCGTCCCGCCATCGAACAGATCGCCGACCGGCTGCTCGCCGAACTGCCCCACCGGGCGCAGGACGGAACGGTGGACCTGCTGGAGCACTACGCCTACCCCCTGTCGATCACGGTGATCTGCCGGCTCGTCGGGATCCCCGCGGTCGACCTCGAGCGGTGGCGGGAGTGGGGCGGGGACCTCGTGTCGATGCGGCCCGTACGCCTGCAGCACTCCTTTCCCGTGATGATCGACTACTGCCATCAACTGATCGAACAGCGTCGCGCCGCGCTCAGGGACGATCTGCTGAGCGAGCTGATCCGGGCGCAGGACGACGACGGCGGACGGCTCAGCGACACGGAGATGGTCACCATGGTGCTCACCCTGGTGCTGGCCGGCCATGAGACGAGCACGCATCTGATCGGCAACGGCACCGCGGCCCTGCTCACCCATCCCGACCAGCTGGCACGGCTCAGGGAGGACCCGGCGCTGCTCCCGAGAGCGCTGCACGAGCTGATGCGCTGGTGCGGCTCGGTGCAGGTGGCCCGACTGCGCTACGCCGTCGAGGACCTGGAGATAGCCGGCACGCGCATCGCCCGCGGTGACGCGGTCCAACCGGTGCTGGTCTCCGCCAACTTCGACCCACGGCACTACACCGACCCGGACCGGCTGCACCTGACACGTCAGCCGGACGGGCAGGCCGAGAACCACGTGGGCTTCGGCCACGGCATCCACTACTGCCTGGGTGCGACGCTGGCCCGGCAGGAGGGCGAGGTGGCGCTCGCCCGGCTGCTGGCCCGCTACCCGGGCCTCGCGCTCGCTGACGGCGATCCGGAGCACGACCGTGCCCGGCTGCCCGGCAGTTGGCGGCTGAACGCGTTGCGCCTGCGGCTCGGAGCATGATCCGACCGCAGCACTGAGGGCTCCACGGTCTGCACCGTGGAGCCCTCAGCCCTGGGGGGCGGGAGTTGTGCCGTCAGGCGTCAGGTGGGTCGTTCCCCACGGCGATGGCCTGGACGGGGCAGGACAGCGCGGCCTGGGTGACCTGCCGCGGGGTCGCAGTCTGCGCCCCGTCGGGTACGAGCGCGGCGTACCCGTCGTCGTCCTGGGTGAACACGGTGGGTGCCGTCAGGGTGCACTGCCCGGACCCGATACAGGTGCGGTGGTCGATGTGGATCTCCATTGGGGGCGGTCTCCGGTGGCCGGGGGCGTCAATGACCGAGCTCGTGCGCGGTGGCACGGTCGAGCGTCAGCAGGACCCACTCCTCGAAGTCCCGGTCTCCCCTCGATGCGGCCTCCCGCCAGCGCTGGACATGGTCACGGGGGGCGCTGATCCGGAGCTGGCTGGCCCGTGCGGGACTGGCCGGTCGGTTTCCTCTGCGGCGCTCCCGCAGCCGCAGTCGGAGCTGGTTCCGTGACCAGCCGTGCTGCTCCGCCTGGTCGAGCCAGGTATCGGCCTCCGCCGGCGGTAGGGCGGCGACCTCGGCGTGGTGGCCGAAGCTCAGCGTCTCGCGCCGACGCCAGAGCTCGAAGTGGCGTGCCACCCACGCGTAGTTGCGTAGCGTCTGGTAGTCGAGTCCCGCGGCCTGCACTCCGGTCTGGTAGCGGTCGGCGTAGCAGTCCTGGCCGTAGACGAGCCAGTCGCCCAGGCACCAGGCGGAGGAGTCGGCGATCTGGAAGATGTGCTGCCCGGCCTTCTCCCATCGGTCGTACGTGAGGCTGGTCGGTATCTTGAGGCCGACCCGGG
This sequence comes from Streptomyces sp. PSU-S4-23, assembly GCF_055632315.1. Lineage (NCBI taxonomy): Bacteria > Bacillati > Actinomycetota > Actinomycetes > Kitasatosporales > Streptomycetaceae > Streptomyces > Streptomyces sp. PSU-S4-23. The sequence continues at coordinate 7,326,433 of NZ_JBVMUU010000002.1, forward strand.
TGGCGAAGATTCGTTCCTGCTTGCCTGGTCGGCGAGGGCGGGCCGCCTCGGTCGCTCGGCAGCCGACTGGTAATTGACGGTCACTCCGGTCGTACCTGGCGATGTGCTGCACCGGCTTTCTCCTGAAAACGGGGCGTGATGCATCTCACGCCATTCATCGCGCCCTCGAACCATCAAGGACGCAAACTCGAAAAACGGTAGTCACCTTCCGAGATACCGTCAATGAATGTTTCCGGCCGGAGATGGCCGATTGGGGTGCAATCGGCTTTGATACCGATCGCTTCGGGAGTGCGGCACGTGCCGAATCGTGCGGGCCCGCCCGGGCGCGCACGGCCCCGTCAGGGGGTGCCGGCCGAGGCGTGGAGCGTGCCGTCGGAGTTCGTCCGCACCGCCGCCTCGACGCCGTCGAGGATCAGGTCCAGGCCCACCCGGAACGTCTTCCTCGCCTCCTGCTCCATGTGTGACGCGGCGCCACCCGCCTCCGCCTCGGTCATGGCGGCGAGACTCGCGGTCGACTCCAGGGCCGCGAGGGCGGGGAAGCGTTCGGTGAAGTCCGGCGCGAACTCCGCCATCAGCGCGGACCGCTGCGCCCACCACTCCTCATCGGGCACCCCGGTCTCCGGCGCCGCCTGCCGGTGTTCCGTTGCGACCAGGGCCATAGCCCGCACGAACTGGAACAACACCGCGATGACCCGTCTGACGTGCAGGGGTTCCAGGCCGATTCCGCCCAGGATCCGCACCACCGTCTCCAGTCGCGCGTACTCGTTCGGCCCGAGTACGGGACGGGCCTGCGAGACCTGGAGCACCCAGGGGTGGCGCAGATAGAACGCCCAGGCGTCGTCGGCCCAGGCGGTGATCGCAGGGCGCCATCCCGCGCTCGTGTCGTACTCCGTGGGCAGTTCGGCCAGCACCCGGTCGTGCATGAGGTCGACCAGTTCGCTCTTGCTCGGCACGTACGTGTAGAGCGCCATGGCGGTCCGCCCGAACCGGGTCCCGACCGCCCGCATGGACAGGGCCGCCATTCCCTGTTCGTCCGCCACCGCGACACCCGCGGCCACGATCGTGTCCACGTCGAGTCCGGGTTTGGGACCGGGCTTGGGAGCAGGCCCACCCGATTCAGCCGATCGCCAGAGCAGGGACATGGATCGGCGGGCATCGCCCTGTCCGGCGAAAACAACCACCTTGCAACTCCTTACTGCATAAAGTAACCTCACCGGCACATCTCTTTACGCTGTAAGGATATCAGCTGGGCGTCCGCCCGCCCCAGTATGCCCGTACGTTCGTGGAAGGTTTTCGATGGCAGAGCTCCCCGTCACGTTCATCCAGGTCACCGACATCACACGCATCACACCGCGGATGGCCCGCGTGACGTTCGAGGCCGACCACCTCGACGACTCCGTCGGCCTGACCCCGGACCAGCAGCTCAAGCTCTGCTTCCCCCGGCCCGGCCAGGCGCGCCCCGTCCTGCCGGAGCAGAGCGACGACGCGACGGGCTGGTACCAGGCATTTCTGGCCATTCCGGAGGGCGAGCGGCCCTGGATGCGCAGCTTCACCCTCCGCCGGCGCGTGCCCGGGACGAACACTGTCGAGGTCGACTTCGTCCTGCACGGCGACAGCGGCCCGGCCAGTGCCTGGGCCGGCTCCGCCCGCCCAGGCGATTGGCTCGGCATGGTCGGCCCCTCCGCGCTCTACGCCGGACCGGTCTCCCTGACGGACTCGATCACCTCCGCCGACTGGCTGCTGCTCGCCGGCGACGAGACGGCACTGCCCGCCATCGGCACCCTGCTGGAGGCCCTGCCCGAGCGGACCCGCGCCCAGGTCTACATCGAGGTCGCCGAACGCGCCGAGCAGCAGACCTTCCGGACAGCGGGCGACGTCACGCTGCACTGGCTGCACCGCGACGGAACCCAGGCCGGCCGCAGCGAAGCCCTGATCGACGCCGTCCGCGGCGCCGAGTTCCCGCCCGGGCGCCCCTTCGCCTGGCTGGCCGGCGAGGCAGGCGTCGTCCGGACCCTGCGGCGCCACCTGGTCAACGACCGAGGGCTCGACAAGCGCGCGATTGACTTCAGCGGCTACTGGCGCGTCAAGCTCACCCAGGACGACGCCCCGACCGCCGACGACATGGCCGAGGCGCAGGAGCGCCTCGCCGAGTACCAGGCGGCGGCCGATGGCCAGTCCTGACGAGCCGCGCGCCGGAGCCGGCATCCCGGCCGGGCGCCGCGAGTCGGCCGGACGACTGCCGGGCCGAGAGAAGGATTTCATGATCGCAGTACGAGGACTCGCCCGCCGGTTCACCGTGCGCGGCCAAAGTGTCGAAGCGGTCAAAGGAATCGACTTCGACGTGGCGCCCGGGGAGGTGGTCGGGTTCCTCGGCCCCAACGGAGCGGGCAAGACCACGACCTTACGGATGCTCACGACCCTGCTGCGCCCCACCAGCGGAACCGGAACCGTGGCCGGCTGCGACCTGCTGACGGACCCCCAGGGCGTCCGGCGCAGGATCGGCTGCGTCCACCAGGGCGGCGCCACCTGGCCCGAGTCCAGGGTCGCCGAGGAGATCGAACTCCAGGCCCGGCTCTACGGCCTGTCCCGGTCCGAGGCCAGACGGCGCGGGGCCCTGCTCGCCGAGCGGCTCGACCTCGCCGGCCTGGACCAGCGCCCCGTCAAGACGCTCTCCGGCGGTCAGCGCCGCCGACTCGACATCGCTCTCGGACTGGTCCACGAACCGACGCTCGTCTTCCTCGACGAGCCCACCACCGGGCTCGATCCGCAGAGCCGGGCCAACCTCTGGGACCACGCCCGCCGCCTGCGCTCCGAGCAGGGCACGACCGTCTTCCTCACCACGCACTACCTCGACGAGGCGGACGCGCTGTGCGACCGGATCCTCGTCACCGACCACGGCACGATCGTCGCCGAGGGAACCCCCGACGCACTCAAGGACCGGGTCGCCGGCGACGCGATCACCATCGAGGTGACCGACCAGGTCGCGGAGGCGGCCGACATCGCCGGGCGGCTGACCGGCGCCACCGAGGTGAGCGTCGACGGCGACACGGTGCGCTTCCGGGTGCCCCGCGGCGACGCCGCCCTGCCGGAACTGCTGCGCACCCTCGACGGCCGGGGGATCACCATGGCCTCGGTCAAGGTCAACCGACCCACCCTCGACGACGTGTTCCTCAGCCTGACCGGACGCTCCCTGCGGGACGGCGACCCCGCGCCCCAGGCCAAGGAGGCCGCCCATGCTGCGTGACACCCAACTGATCTTCGTGCGGGACATGAAGCTCGCGCTGCGCAGCCCGACCTGGCTGCTCATCGGGATCATGCAGCCGCTCCTGTACCTGTTCCTCTTTGGGCCCCTCATGGTGTCCGTGGTCGACCACACCCCCGGTTTCCCGCCCGGCGGCGCCTGGGAGATCCTCACCCCGGCCCTCATCGTCCAGACGGCACTGTTCAGCGGCTCCTTCGCCGGGGTGGGACTGCTCACCGAGTACCGGGTCGGCGTCGTCGACCGCTTCCGCGGCACGCCCGCGAGCAGGGCCGCCCTGCTGTTCGGCAAGGTCCTGGCCCAGGCCGTGCAGGCCACCGCGCAGTCCGTACTGATCGTGCTGGTGACGCTGCTCGTCTTCGACCTCGACGCCTCACTGACCGGGCTGCTGCTCAGCCTGGCTATCGCCGCGGTCCTGGCCATCACGCTGTCCTCGGGATCGTACGCACTGGCGATGGTTCTCAAGAGCGAGGCCGCGTTCCCCGCGCTGATGAACGCCGTGCTCCTGCCGCTCCTTCTGCTGTCCGGGGTGCTGCTGCCGGTCTCCGAGCAACTGGCGCCCGGCTGGCTGTACAACCTGGCCCGGATCAACCCCCTGACCCACGTGGTCGACGCCGAACGCGCGGCGTTCCGGGGGGACATGAGCGCCACCGGGCTGCTGACCGGCTCCCTCGTGCTGCTGGTCATGGTCGTCCTCGCCCTGCTGTGGGGCACGCGGACCTTCCGCAAGGAGAACGCCTGACGGCACCGCCCGCAGGCCCACCCGAGACTGGGCTCCCCCTTACATCCCCCGGAGGGGGAGCCCACTTGCACCAGCAAGGAGCACACATGAGGACCGACGCCGTCAAGGTGACCGGTGCCAGGGAGAACAACCTCAAGAACGTCTCGCTTCGGATCCCGAGACAGCAACTGACAGTCTTCACCGGTGTCTCCGGCTCGGGCAAGTCGTCCCTGGTGTTCGACACCCTCGCGGCCGAGGCCCAGCGGCAGCTCAACGAGACCTTCAGCGCCTTCGTCCGGACCTTCCTGCCCGACCACGGGCGGCCGGACATGGACGCCGTCGAGAACATCTCAGCGACCGTCGTCATCGACCAGAAACGCCTGGGCGGCAACCCGCGCTCCACCGTCGGCACGGTCACCGACATCAACCCGCTGCTGCGTCTGCTGTTCTCCCGGGCCGGCGATCCCGCGGGCCTGCCACCGAGCGCGTTCTCCTTCAACGACCCCCAGGGCATGTGCCCCACCTGCGAGGGCCTCGGCACGACCGTCCGCCTCGACCTCGACGCGTTCCTCGACCGCACCAGGTCCCTGAACCAGGGCGCGCTGCTGCACCCGGACTTCTCCACCGACAGCTGGTACTGGCTGAGCTATGTGGAGTCCGGCCTGTTCGACAGCGACAAGCCGCTGGCCGACTTCACCGAGCGGGAATGGCAGCGGCTGCTGCACGGCGAACTGCCGGACAAGCTCCGCCTCCTCTGGCAGGGCAACACCCTCAACGTCCGTTACGAGGGCCTCGTCGACAAGTTCACCCGGCTCTACGTCAAGAAGCAGGACATGTCCGAGCGTGGTCGCCGGGTGTTCCAGCGGTTCGCCCGCACGGCCTCCTGCCCCGACTGCGACGGCACCCGCCTCGCGCCCGCCGCGCTGGCCACCCGGATCGGCGGCCACCACATCGCGGACCTCACCGCGATGGAGACCCAGCACCTCGCACACGTCCTGGGGGAGCTGGAGCTGCCGCGGGTGAAACCGGTCCTGGACGACCTGACCATCCGTCTGCACCGCCTGGTCGACATCGGACTCGGCTACCTGAGCCTGGACCGGGAGACCCGCACGCTCTCGGGCGGCGAGTCCCAGCGGATCAAGATGGTCCGGCATCTGTCCAGCAGTCTCACCGAGATGCTGTACGTGTTCGACGAGCCGAGCGTCGGCCTGCACCCCCGGGACGTGCGCCGGCTCAAGGAACTCCTCATCGCGTTGCGGGACAAGGGCAACACGGTGCTCGTGGTCGAGCACGACCCCGACGTCATGGCCATCGCGGACCATGTGGTCGACATGGGCCCGAAAGCCGGGACGCTCGGCGGCGAAGTGGTCTTCGAGGGCAGCTTCGACGCACTCACCCGTGCCGACACCCTCACCGGGCGCCACCTCCAGCACCGACTGCCTCTCAAGACCGAACCCCGGCGCGCCACCGGGACACTCACCGTCACCGACGCGACGAGCCACAACCTCAAGAACGTGACGGTCGGCTTCCCCACCGGCGTCCTGACGGTCGTCACCGGCGTGGCCGGATCGGGCAAGAGCACGCTGGTCAACGACGAGTTCCTCAGCCGGTACCCCGACGCGATCGTCATCGACCAGTCGGCGGTGACCACCAGCCGACGCTCCAACACCGCCACCTACACGGGCCTGATGGACCCGATCCGCAAACTGTTCGCCAACGCCAACAAGGTGAGCGCCTCCCTGTTCAGCGCCAACTCCAAGGGCGCATGCCCCAACTGCCAGGGGCTCGGCGTCCTCTACACCGACCTGGCGTTCATGGACACGCTGAAGTCGGTGTGCGAGGTCTGCCGAGGCCGCCGCTTCTCCGAGGACGTCCTCGGCCACCGCCTGCGGGGCAGGTCCATCAGCGACGTCCTGGAGATGACGACGGCCGAAGCGGCGGACTTTTTCACGGAGCCCAAGCTCCGCCCCGTCCTGCACGCCCTGAACGAGGTGGGGCTGGACTACCTTCGCCTCGGCCAGCCGCTCAGCACCCTGTCCGGCGGCGAGTGCCAGCGCCTCAAGCTCGCGGCCGACCTGCACCGCGTCGGAAGCGTCTACGTCATGGACGAACCCACCACGGGTCTGCACATGTCGGATGTCCACCGCCTCCTCGGCATCATCGAGCGCCTCGTCGACCAGGGCAACACCGTCATCGTCATCGAGCACAACCTCGACGTCGTCAGGAGCGCCGACTGGATCATCGACCTCGGCCCCGAAGGGGGCAGCGGCGGCGGACGAATCCTGTTCGAAGGAACTCCGGCCGATCTTCTGAAGACCACCGGCTCCCACACCGCCGCGCACCTCCGCCAGGACCTCTCGCATGCGGGCCGCGTCTGATCACCGGGGCCGTGGCGGCAACGTCGTGAGCCGACGTGCTCGTCGCGCCGGATGAGGCGGCTCGGGTGCAACCGATCTCCATGTCCGCCAACCCCCGACCCGCTCGCACCGCGTCGTTGTGAGCTGCGGTGAATACCTGTCGCTTGGCGATGCACCGCGGCGTCGATGACCTCGCCGTCTGCGGAGCTGGAGCCGCAGGAGGCTTTCCAGCCCCGAGCGGGTCCGGGGCATGGCGGTCACGCGGCTGGCCACTTGTCGGCGTACAAGTGAACGTGGCGCTGGCAAGATTTTCGTAGCCGGAGATCATCTCGGTGACGCGGTCGACCGGTCCGGGGGGTGTCAAGTTGACGGCTGATCTTGGTTGTCGAGTTATCGCTGGTCAGTGGGGGTCAAGCGGCCGTCGAAGGCGATCTGGAAGGCGTTCAGCGGCGCCTTCCAGCGCATCGTTCAGCGGCGCTGGCCCATGCCGGTCGGGTCCGGGCTCATCAGTGCCATGCAGACGCACTTCAACGCGGCACCCTATGACGGAAAACGGTCGCGAGCCCTCACGGCCTTGCGAATGCGGGCGTTCACGCTGCTTGATCACGTACAGTAGCCTCCATGGCGCCCCTTGTGAGGTGCATCATGATCGCGCGATTGATGGCTGGGGCCGAAAGTAGACCCCGGACGCCGGGACTCTCTTCTTGCGGAGTGACGGGAGCGACTCACCGTGTCCCTGACGACGCGCGGTTGGCATTCTGCCCCTTGAAGGTGATCCCTCGGCCAGGACCTGAGCTCTGGCCGATAGGACGGCGCTGCCGAAGCGGCAATACCCCGCCCGGTCGAGGCGTAGGGATTGTTCAGGCAGGCGCACCACGGGAATTGTTCAGCCTTCCAGACACTGCGCAGCGCGGTGTGTTCGTCGTGCTGCAGTTGTTCGGCGACTGGTGTTCCCTACACCGGTGCGGGCTCCGGTTAGGGTCACAGCGGCGCGACTGCCTTGACGTGCGCAAGGCGTGGAGAGCAAGGGGATGCAGGTGGCGGACGCTGCAGTGAACGACACCCGGCCGGCGCGGCGGGTGCGGCGGGTACTCATCGCCGCGGACAAGTTCAAGGGGTCGCTGACGGCCGTGCAGGTCGCCGCGCGGGTGACGAGGGGGCTGCGCCGAGTGGTGCCGGACCTCGAAGTCGAGGCGCTGCCCGTGGCCGACGGCGGGGACGGGACGGTGGACGCGGCGGTCGCGGCCGGGTTCGAGCGGCGTGAGGTACGGGTCGCGGGTCCCCTCGGCCAGGAGGTGACGGCGGCGTTCGCGCTGCGCGGTGACACCGCGGTCGTGGAGATGGCGGAGGCGAGCGGGCTGCAGCGGCTGCCCGCCGGGGTCTTCGCGCCGCTGACCGCGTCCACGTACGGAGCCGGGGAACTGCTGCGGGCGGCGCTGGACGCCGGGGCGCGGACGGTCGTGTTCGGGGTCGGGGGGAGCGCGACGACGGACGGGGGCGCGGGGATGCTGTCCGCGCTCGGGGCGCGCTTCCTCGACGGCCGGGGAGAGCCGGTGGCACCGGGCGGGGGCGGGCTGCCGGAACTCGCCCGCGCCGATCTGTCGGGCCTCGACCCGCGGCTGGCCTCGGTCGACCTGGTGCTGGCGAGCGACGTCGACAATCCGCTGACCGGGCCGGCGGGCGCGCCGGCCGTGTACGGGCCGCAGAAGGGTGCCTCGCCGGACGACGTGGCGACGCTGGACGCGGCGCTCGCCCACTACGCGAAGGTGCTGGAGGAGGCGGTCGGCCCCCGGGCGGCCCGGTACGCCGCGTCGCCCGGCGCCGGCGCCGCGGGCGGCATCGGGTACGGGGCGCTGATCCTCGGCGCGCGGTTCCGGCCCGGCATCGAGGTCATGCTGGACGTGCTGGGCTTCGCGCCGGCGCTGGAGCGGGCCTCACTGGTGATCACGGGCGAGGGCTCGCTGGACGAGCAGACACTGCACGGCAAGGCCCCGGCGGGCGTCGCCGCCGCCGCGCGGGCGGCCGGCAAGGAGGTGGTCGCGGTCTGCGGCCGCCTGGCCCTGCCGCCGGCGGCGCTGGGGCGGGCCGGTATCCGCCGGGCCTACCCGCTGACGGAGACGGAGCCCGACGTCGCGACGTGCATCGCGGAGGCCGGACCGATCCTCGAGCGGGTGGCGGAGCGGATCGCCCGGGACTTCCTGGTCTGACGCGACCGTTCCTTCCCTCCGTGGGGGCGGACGAAGGGCCCCGAACCGTCACGGTTCGGGGCCCTTCCCGTCGTATGGCCGTCCATGGCCATGGCCGCCGTACGGCCGCAGACGCCGTCACCGGCCCTACGGCAGCTGCGTCGCCCGTGCCTCGCGGCGGTTGTCCCGGAAGTTGTGGACACGGCGGGCCGTGGCGAACAGCGGGATCACCGCGCCCATGACCAGCTGCAGCGCACAGCCCGTCTGGAGGAGGAGCTGACCGCTGGGGGCGTCGAACGCCCATGCCGCCAGGAGGCCCATGGACAGGACGATCCAGGCCAGCATCGCGACCGCCAGGCGGCCCCGGGGCTTGGGGTACTCCACGCGGCTCACCATCAGCCACGCTGTGCCGAGGATCGCCAGCAGGGTGGCGAAGAACGGCAGCTCCAGCAGGACGATCGAGACCACCGTGAGCGCGCCGAAGGGCGAGGGCATGCCCTGGAACATGCCGTCCTTCATCGTCACGCACGAGAAGCGGGCCAGTCTCAGGACCACCGCGAGCAGCACCACGATCGCTCCGAGCGCGGCCACTCTCTGGTGCGCGTCGTCCGCGACCATGCCGTAGACCAGCACGAAGTACGCGGGCGCCAGGCCGAAGCTGATCAGGTCGGAGAGGTTGTCCAGCTCCGCGCCCATCGGGGAGGAGCGCAGCTTGCGGGCCACCAGGCCGTCGAACAGGTCGAAGACGGCCGCGCACAGCATGAGGATGACGGCCGTGGCCGCGCTGTGCCGGGCCATGCCGGTCGACTCGTCGTTGCCCGTCAGGTGCGGGATCAGAATTCCGGTGGTGGTGAAGTACACCGCCATGAAGCCGCATGTGGCGTTGCCGAGGGTGAGGGTGTCCGCTATCGAGAGGCGGAGCGAGAGAGGCATCTCCTCCTCGTCCACGTCGTCGGCCTCCGGCACCCAGTCGGAGTGGGTATCGGGATCAATCACGGTCAAGACGAGTCACCCCAGCCACGGTCTTCTGGCCGACCTCCACCGCGACGTCCACGCCCTCGGGCAGGTACAGGTCGACGCGCGAGCCGAAGCGGATCAGGCCGATGCGGTCGCCCTGCTCGACCTTGGTGCCCTGGGGAAGGTAGGGCACGATACGGCGGGCGACGGCGCCGGCGATCTGGATCATCTCGATGTCACCGAGTTCGGTGTCGAAGTGCCAGACGACGCGCTCGTTGTTCTCGCTCTCCTTGTTGAACGCGGGAACGAAGCCGCCCGGGATGTGCTCGACCGACGTCACCGTGCCGGCGAGCGGGGCACGGTTGACGTGCACGTTGAGCGGGCTCATGAAGATCGCGACGCGGGTGCGCCCGTCCTTCCACGGCATGATGCTCTGCACCACACCGTCGGCGGGCGAGATGACCCGGCCCCGGGTGATCTCGCGCTCGGGGTCGCGGAAGAACCACAGCATGCCCGCCGCCAGTGCGGTGGCGGGCACGGCCACGGCCTTGGCGGCGCCGGAGCGGCGCGCCCGGGCCAGGCTGAGGGCTGCGGTGGCAACGGTCGGGAGAAGCCACGGCGATGCTCCGCGCGCGAGGCGTACGCCGACTCGGCTGTCGCGTGGTGCAGAGGTTTGGCTGTGGGGCATGGATGACCTTCGTAGCGGATGATGCCGCGCTTCGACGGGGGACGGCGGCTTTCCGGCGATCGTACCGGTCATGGGCCGCAACTCGGCAAGCCAGGAAGCCGAGTCGGCGGCCGAAGAGTGTTGACGGGGTGTGATCTTCTTCGTGAAGAAAACACCCCGAACACGGGCACTTACCCCTGCAGTCGATACTCTTCGAGCAGCCGGCGACCGATGATCATTTTCTGGATTTCGGCGGTTCCTTCGCCGATGAGCAGCATCGGGGCCTCGCGGTAGAGGCGCTCGATCTCGTACTCCTTCGAGAAGCCGTAGCCGCCGTGGATCCGGAAGGCATCCTCCACGACCTCCTTGCAGTACTCGGAGGCGAGGTACTTCGCCATCCCTGCTTCGAGGTCGTTTCGTTCACCCGAGTCCTTTTTGCGCGCTGCATTCACCATCATGGCATGAGCGGCCTCGACCTTGGTAGCCATCTCGGCCAGCTTGAACTGGATGGCCTGGTGCTGGGCGATCGGCTTGCCGAAGGTGTGCCGCTGCTGGGCGTAGGAGACGCCCAGCTCGAAGGCGCGCTGAGCGACGCCGCAGCCACGCGCAGCGACGTTCACCCGGCCGACCTCGACGCCGTCCATCATCTGGTAGAAGCCGCGGCCGGTGACCCCGCCGAGCACCCGGTCGGCCGGAACGCGCAGGCCGTCCATGATGAGCTCGGTGGTGTCGACACCCTTGTAGCCCATCTTGTCGATCTTCCCGGGGATCGTGAGGCCGGGGCGGACCTCGCCGAAGCCGGGCTCCTTCTCCACCAGGAAGGTGGTCATCGACTTGTGGGGCGCCGTGCCCTCGGGGTGTCCTTCGTCACTTCGGACGAGAACGGCGACGAGCGAGGACGTGCCGCCGTTCGTCAGCCACATCTTCTGGCCGTTGAGGACGTACTCGTCGCCGTCCTTGACCGCCTTCGACGTGATGGCCGACACATCGGAGCCCAGCCCGGGCTCCGACATCGAGAAGGCGCCGCGGATCTCGCCCAGCGCCATCTTCGGCAGGAAGTGGTCCTTCTGCTCCTGCGTGCCGTGCTGCTTGAGCATGTACGCCACGATGAAGTGCGTGTTGATGATGCCGGAGACCGACATCCAGCCGCGGGCGATCTCCTCCACGCACAGCGCGTAGGTGAGGAGCGACTCGCCCAGGCCGCCGTACTCCTCGGGAATCATCAGGCCGAACAGGCCCAGCTCCTTGAGGCCGTCGACGATCTGCTGCGGGTACTCGTCGCGGTGCTCCAGTTCGGTCGCGACCGGGATGATCTCCTTGTCCACGAAGTCCCGGACCGTGGAGACGATCTCCTGCTGGACGTCCGTCAGACCGGCGGTCTGGGCGAGTCGTGCCATGGCTACTTCTCCTGCTGCTTCAGCTCCGGGCGGCCGGGCTGCTCGCCGCCGCGCTCCTTGATGTACGTCTCGGTGGGGACCATCACCTTGCGGCGGAACACGCACACCAGCGTGCCGTCCTGCTTGTAGCCCTTGGTCTCGACATAGACGATGCCGCGGTCGTTCTTCGACTTCGACGGCCACTTGTCGAGCACGGTCGTCTCGCCGTAGATCGTGTCGCCGTGGAAGGTCGGCGCCACGTGCTTGAGCGACTCGATCTCCAGGTTGGCGATCGCCTTGCCGGAGATGTCCGGCACGGACATGCCGAGCAGCAGCGAGTAGATGTAGTTGCCGACGACGACGTTCTTGCCGAAGTCCGTCGTCTTCTCCGCATAGTTCGTGTCCATGTGGAGCGGGTGGTGGTTCATGGTGAGGAGACAGAACAGGTGGTCGTCGTACTCCGTGACCGTCTTGCCCGGCCAGTGCTTGTACGTCGCCCCGACCTCGAACTCCTCGTAGGTGCGTCCGAACTGCATGGCCCTACGCCTCCGGGATCTCGAACGTGCTGGTGCGCTGCATGCCGGCGGCGCGGCCCTTGCCCGCGATGACCAGCGCCATCTTGCGGCTCGCCTCGTCGATCATCTCGTCGCCGAGCATCGCCGAGCCCTTCCTGCCGCCCGCCTCGGACGTGCAGTACTCGTACGCGTCCAGGATCAGCTCGGCGTGGTCGTAGTCCTCCTGGGAGGGCGAGAACACCTCGTTGGCGGCGTCCACCTGGCCCGGGTGCAGCACCCACTTGCCGTCGAAGCCGAGCGCGGCGGCACGCGCCGCGACCTCCCGGAAGCCGTCCACGTTGCGGATCTGCAGGTAGGGGCCGTCGATCGCCTGGAGGTTGTTGGCGCGGGCGGCCATGAGGATCTTCATCAGGATGTAGTGGTAGGCGTCCGCCGGGTAGCCGGGCGGCTGCTCGCCCACGACCAGCGACTTCATGTTGATCGACGCCATGAAGTCGGCCGGGCCGAAGATGATCGTCTCGATGCGCGGGGACGCCTGCGCGATCTCGTTGACGTTGTTGAGGCCCTGGGCGTTCTCGATCTGCGCCTCGATGCCGATGCGGCCGACCTCGAAGCCCATCGTCTTCTCGATCTGCGTCAGCAGCAGGTCGAGGGCGACCACCTGCTGGGCGTTCTGCACCTTCGGCAGCATGATGCAGTCGAGGTTCGGACCCGCGCCCTCGACGACCGTCACGACGTCACGGTACGTCCACTCGGTCGTCCAGTCGTTGACGCGTACGACCCTGGTCTTGCCGGTCCAGTCGCCCTCGTTGAGGAACTTCACGATGGTGTGGCGCGCCTCCGGCTTGGCCAGCGGGGCGCACGCGTCCTCCAGGTCGAGGAAGACCTGGTCGGCGGGGAGGCCCTGCGCCTTCTCCAGGAAGCGGGGGTTGCTCCCGGGGACCGCGAGGCAGGAGCGCCGCGGACGCAGGCGGTTGACGGGCGTAGTCATGCGGGGACCTCCAGGGGGTCGAGCTTGTTCGCGTTGCGGATCTCGTCGACGATACGGCCGATGATCCCGGTGATGTCGAAGTCCTTCGGGGTGAAGACCGCGGCCACTCCCGCGGCCCTGAGCTGCTCGGCGTCGCCGCTGGGGATGATCCCGCCGGCGATCACCGGGATGTCGGCCGCACCGGCCGCGCGCAGCCGCTCCAGCACGTCCGGCACCAGCTGGGAGTGGGAGCCGGAGAGGATCGAGAGGCCGACCGCGTGCACGTCCTCGGCGAGGGCCGCGTCCACGATCTGCTCCGGTGTCAGCCGGATGCCCTGGTAGACCACCTCGAACCCGGCGTCACGGGCGCGCACGGCGATCTGCTCGGCGCCGTTGGAGTGACCGTCGAGGCCGGGCTTGCCCACCAGGAAGCGGAGCTTGCCGACGCCGAGCTCCCGGGCGGTGGCGTCCACCTTGCGGCGCACCGCGGCGAGGGCCGTGCCCTCCTCGGCGGCCACGGCGACCGGCGCGGAGGAGACCCCGGTCGGCGCGCGGAACTCGCCGAACACCTCCCTGAGGGCCCCGGCCCACTCGCCGGTGGTGACCCCGGCGCGGGCGCACTCCAGGGTGGCCTCCATGAGGTTGTCGGTGCCCTTGGCCGCCTCCTTCAGCCGCTCCAGCGCCTTGCACGGGCGCGGGTGGTTGAAGGGCGGCTGGTAGCGGGTGTCGCGCCATTCCCGGAGCGCGGTGACGACGCGGGCCTCGACCGCCGGGTCGACGGTCTGGATCGCGGTGTCCAGGTCGGCCGTGAGCGGGTTGGGCTCGGTCGTCTCGAAGATGTTGACGCCGACGATCTTCTCCTGGCCGGACTCGATGCGGGCCCGGCGCTCCGCGTGCGAGGCGACGAGCTGCGACTTGAGGTAGCCGGACTCGACGGCGGCCATGGCGCCGCCCATCTCCTGGATGCGCTCGATCTCGGCGAACGACTCCTCGACGAGCTCGTTCACCTTGGCCTCGACGACCTTGGAGCCTTCGAAGATGTCGTCGTACTCCAGCAGGTCGCTCTCGTGCGCGAGCACCTGCTGGATGCGCAGCGACCACTGCTGGTCCCAGGGCCGGGGAAGACCTAGCGCCTCGTTCCAGGCCGGGAGCTGCACGGCCCGTGCGCGCGCGTCCTTCGACAGGGTCACGGCCAGCATCTCGAGCACGATCCGCTGGACGTTGTTCTCCGGCTGGGCCTCCGTCAGGCCCAGGGAGTTGACCTGGACGCCGTAGCGGAAGCGGCGGTGCTTGGGGTCCTCGATGCCGTAGCGCTCACGTGTGATCCGGTCCCAGATCCGGCCGAAGGCCCGCATCTTGCACATTTCCTCGACGAAGCGGACGCCCGCGTTCACGAAGAAGGAGATGCGGCCGACGACGTCGCCCATGCGCTCCTGCGGCACCTGCCCGCTGTCGCGCACCGCGTCGAGGACGGCGATCGCCGTCGACATCGCGTACGCGATCTCCTGCACCGGCGTGGCGCCCGCCTCCTGCAGGTGGTAGCTGCAGATGTTGATCGGGTTCCACTTGGGCATGTGGGAGACCGTGTAAGCGATCATGTCGGTCGTCAGCCGGAGCGAGGGCCCGGGCGGGAACACGTGCGTGCCGCGGGACAGGTACTCCTTGACGATGTCGTTCTGGGTCGTCCCCTGGAGCCTGGTGATGTCGGCGCCCTGCTCCTCGGCGACGACCTGGTAGAGCGCCAGCAGCCACATGGCGGTGGCGTTGATGGTCATCGACGTGTTCATCTGCTCCAGGGGTATGTCCTGGAACAGCCGGCGCATGTCACCGAGGTGTGTGACCGGGACCCCGACCCGGCCGACCTCGCCGCGGGCGAGGACGTGGTCGGGGTCGTAACCGGTCTGCGTCGGCAGGTCGAACGCCACCGACAGGCCGGTCTGGCCCTTGGCGAGGTTGCGCCGGTACAGCTCGTTGGACGCCTCGGCCGTGGAGTGACCGGCGTAGGTACGCATCAGCCACGGCCGGTCCTTCTGACGCTCACTCATGTGCGACCTCAGATGTTCCGGAAGCGGTTGATGGCGTCGATGTGCTTCGCGCGCATCTCCTCGTCGCGCACGCCCAGGCCCTCCTGGGGTGCGAGGCACAGCACGCCGACCTTGCCCTGGTGGAGGTTGCGGTGCACGTCGTAGGCGGCCTGGCCGGTCTCCTCCAGCGAGTAGACCTTGGACAGCGTCGGGTGGATCTTGCCCTTGGAGACGAGCCGGTTGGCCTCCCACGCCTCGCGGTAGTTGGCGAAGTGGGAGCCGACGATCCGCTTCAGGGACATCCACAGGTAGCGGTTGTCGTACTGGTGCTGGTAGCCCGAGGTGGAGGCGCAGGTCACGATCGTGCCGCCCTTCCTCGTGACGTACACCGAGGCGCCGAAGGTCTCACGGCCGGGGTGCTCGAAGACGATGTCCACGTCCTCGCCGCCCGTCAGCTCGCGGATGCGCTTGCCGAACCGCTTCCACTCCCTGGGGTCCTGGGTGTGCTCGTCCTTCCAGAACCGGTAGTCCTCGGCGTTGCGGTCGATGATCAGCTCGGCGCCCATCTTCCGGCAGATCTCGGCCTTCTGCTCGCTGGAGACGACACAGATCGGGGTGGCGCCGCCCGCGAGCGCGAACTGCGTGGCGTACGACCCGAGGCCGCCGCTCGCGCCCCAGATCAGCACGTTGTCGCCCTGCTTCATCTGGGCGCCGTTGCGGGAGACGAGCTGCCGGTAGGCGGTCGAGTTGACCAGGCCGGGGGCGGCGGCCTCCTCCCAGCTCAGGTGGCCCGGCTTGGGCATCAGCTGGTTGGACTTGACGAGCGCGATCTCGGCGAGGCCGCCGAAGTTGGTCTCGAAGCCCCAGATGCGCTGCTCGGGGTCGAGCATGGTGTCGTTGTGGCCGTCGGAGGACTCCAGCTCCACCGACAGGCAGTGCGCGACGACCTCGTCGCCCGGCTTCCAGGCGTTGACGCCCGGGCCGGTGCGCAGGACCACGCCCGCGAGGTCGGAGCCGATGATGTGGTACGGCAGGTCGTGGCGCTTGGTCAGCTCGGAGAGCTTTCCGTAGCGCTCCAGGAAGCCGAAGGTCGGCAGCGGTTCGAAGATCGACGTCCACACCGAGTTGTAGTTGACCGAGGAGGCCATGACGGCGACGAGGGCCTCGCCCGGTCCCAGCTCGGGCAGCGGGACGTCGTCGAGGTGCAGGGACTTGCGGGGGTCCTTGTCACGGGTGCTGAGCCCCGCGAACATCTCCGTCTCGTCCTTGTGCACGGTGACCGCGCGGTACGAGTCGGGGAGCGGCAGGGCGGCGAAGTCGGCGGACGTGGCCGTCCCCGACTGGATCGCGTCCAGGATGTCCTTCACGGTGGTGCCTCCGGCGAATGGCGTCTTGAGGGGAGACGCTGAGGGTTACGTCGGTGCTGCTGCTGGTGTGAGGGGTGCCGTCGGTTCGGCGGGGTGGTGCTGTGGCAGCGCTTTGTGGCGCGGAAGTTGCCTGTGACGCAGGCGTCCGGGCGCGCTCGCCGTGGCTTGCGGGGACAGCCGGCGTACGAGAGGTCTCTGCACGCCGGCCGCCCGGACCTCTTCACCGTATGGCACGGCGTGTCACTCGGCAAGGCACTGCGTGCCAGATGTTGCTCTCAGATGAAATCTTTACGTAACAGATGAGCGATGATCGATCAGACCCGCCGTCCGGGCCCATGGCAACGGGCCGGCGGCGGCACCAGGTGCCGCCGCCGGCCCGCTGTGGTGGCCGTGGCCACCCTGCCTCGCCCGACGGACTACGAGCGCTCCTTGAGCGCCTGCTCGATGACGCGCATCACCTCGTCGAGGGGAACGTCGGTCCTGGCCACCGTCACCAGCACCTCCCCCTGCGTGGTCGCGGAGGCCGGTGGCGTACGGGGGGCGGCCTCACGCCCGGCCCCGATGCCGTTGCCGAACGTCTTGCGGACGATCGCGAAGGCGTGGTCGAGCTGGGCCTCCACGTCACCCTGGCCGCCGGCCCGCAGCCAGCGCCGCAGGACGTGGTTGTGCGCGGTGACGACCGCCGACGCGGCGACCTCCGCGAGCAGCGGATCGTCGTTGGCGTCGTCGTCGTGCGCGTGCTCGTCGAAGTGACCGAGCAGGTAGCGGGTGAACAGGCGCTCGTAGCGGGCGACCGAGGCGATCTCCGCCTCGCGCAGCGTCGGTACCTCGCGTGTCAGCTTGTAGCGCTGTACGGAGATCTCCGGCCGGGCCGCGTACATCCGCATGACTTCCTTGATGCCGCGGCACACCGTGTCGAGCGGGTGCTCGTGCGCGGGCGCCGCGTCGAGCACCGCCTCGGCCCGGACCAGGGTGTCGTCGTGGTCCGGGAAGATCGCCTCCTCCTTGGAGCGGAAGTGACGGAAGAAGGTGCGCCGGGCCACTCCGGCGGCCGCCGCGATCTCGTCGACGGTGGTCGCCTCGTAGCCCTTGGTGGCGAACAGCTCCATCGCAGCGGCCGCCAGTTCTCGGCGCATCTTGAGCCGCTGGGCCGCGGCACGTGTGCCTGCGGCACTCTCCGGAGCGTCGGGCGTGGCTGGTGTACGGGAGGACTTGGCGGGCTGGGACATGACCCGAACGTACTGCATGTGCGCAGGGTGCTGCGCAGGTCCCGGGTTCCCCCCGCCCTGGGCGGGCGGGGGGTTGCCGGCGGGATCGAGCAGTCCGCCCCAGTCGGCCTCGCCTCGGAACCAGTCGCCGGGCCGGTCAGCGCTTGGCATATTCGCGGAAGCCGCGGCCGGTCTTGCGGCCGAGGCAGCCCGCGGCCACCAGGTGTTCCAGGAGCGGCGCGGGAGCCAGGCCGGGGTCGCGGAACTCGCGGTGCAGGACCTTCTCGATGGCGAGCGAGACATCGAGACCGACCACGTCGAGCAGTTCGAACGGCCCCATCGGGTAGCCGCCGCCCAGCTTCATCGCCGCGTCGATGTCGTCGAGCGACGCGTAGTGCTCCTGCACCATCTTGATCGCGTTGTTGAGGTACGGGAACAGCAGCGCGTTCACGATGAAACCTGCGCGGTCGCCGCAGTCGACCGGGTGCTTCCTGATCGACCCGCACAGTTCGCGGACCGTCGCGTGCACATCGTCCGCGGTCAGCACCGTACGGACCACCTCGACCAGCTTCATGGCCGGCGCCGGGTTGAAGAAGTGCATACCGATCACGTCCTGCGGGCGCGAGGTGGCGCGGGCGCAGGCGACGACCGGCAGCGAGGAGGTGGTGGTGGCGAGGATCGCGCCGGGCTTGCAGACCTTGTCGAAGGTGGCGAACAGCTGCTGCTTGACCTCCAGGTCCTCGGCGACCGCCTCCAGCGCCAGGTCGACGTCCGCGAAGTCGTCGTAGGAGCCCGTGGGCCGGATCCGGTCGAGCGTCTGCGCGGCCGCCTCGGCGGTCATCCGCCCCTTGTCCACCGAGCGCGCCAGCGACTTGCCGATCCGGGCCTTCGCGGCCTGGGCCTTCTCCTCGCTGCGGGCGGCGAGGACCACCTCGTAGCCGGCCTTGGCGAAGACCTCGACGATCCCGGACGCCATGGTGCCGGAACCGGCCACGCCGACCGAGCGGACCGTACGGCCGGGGACCAGGGAACCGCCCTCCAGGGGGGTCAGCGCGTCCCGCACGACGACCGGGCTGCCGGGCGCCTCGTACGTGTAGAAGCCGCGCCCCGACTTGCGGCCGGTCAGGCCCGCCTCGCTGAGCTGCTTGAGGATCGGCGCCGGGGCGTGCAGGCGGTCGTGGGAGGCGGCGTACATGGCCTCCAGGACCGTGCGGGCCGTGTCGATGCCGATCAGGTCGAGCAGGGCGAGCGGGCCCATGGGCAGCCCGCAGCCGAGCTTCATCGCGGCGTCGATGTCCTCGCGGGAGGCGTACTTGGCCTCGTACATCGCGGCGGCCTGGTTGAGGTAGCCGAACAGCAGCCCGTCGGCGACGAACCCGGGCCGGTCGCCGACCGCGACGGGCTCCTTGCCGAGGTCGAGGGCGAGGTTGGTGACCGCGCTCACGGCCGCGGGGGCCGTCAGCACGCACGAGACGACCTCGACCAGCTTCATGGCCGGCGCCGGGTTGAAGAAGTGCAGCCCGAGAACGCGCTCGGGGTGCGCCGAGTCGGCGGCGAGCCGGGTGACGGACAGGGCGTTGGTGCCGGTGGCGATGATGGTGTCCGGGCGCACGATGCCGTCGAGGTCCCGGAGGACCTGCTGCTTGATCTCGTACGACTCCGGGACGACCTCGATCACCAGGTCGGCGTCGGCGGCGGCCTGCAGATCGGTGAAGGTGCGGAAGCGGGCGAGGGTGTCGCCGCGCTCCTGCTCGGTCAGGCGCCCGCGGCTCACGGCGCGGGCGGTGGCCGAGTCCAGGGCGGCCACGGCCTGGGTGGCCGCCGCCTCGCTGATGTCGATGCCGACGACCTCACGACCGGCCCGGGCCAGCACTTCGGCGATGCCGGTGCCCATGGTGCCGAGGCCGACCACGGCTATGGTCTTGAGCGGGGACAGAGGGGTGTCGGACAGGGGAGTGGCCATCGCGGGACTCCTGGAATGAGGTGACGACTGAGGAGCGCGGCTGGATGCGCCGACAGGCGCACACAGTGCGGAGGGTGCGGGTGTGACCGGGCTGACGAGCGCACACGCCCGGGTGCCGTGGCCGGACGTGCACACGTCCGGAGCGGCGATCCGACCGGCCCTGTCCCGGAGCCGAGTCGTGCTGAGGTACACGATGTACCGAACCGACCAGCGCTCCCACCGCCGTGAGGCGTGGGAGGTGTTCCCGCGGTGGCTGCGTCACCAGGCCACTGCGAGCCGCGAGTGGGTAACTCGCTCGATTGAGCTTAACCTGTGGGTAACGAGCACGCCACCCCCCGACTTTGTGATCTGGGTCCCTGCGTCCGGGGTGCGCCCCTAGGCTCGGCTCCATGGACGAAGCGTGGCGATCGCTCACGGAGCGTTTACGGGACGAGGCCGCCGGGTCCCCGGTGTACGAGCGACTCGTGGTGGCGGACGGCGCCGACGAGCTGGCCGCTGCGCTGACCGAGCCCGGGCAGCCGCTGTGGGCGCGCGAGCTGGTCGCCTTCCGGCTCGGCGTCGCGGGGGACCGGCGTGCGTTCGAGGCGCTCGTCCTGCTGCTCAACCACCGTGACCCGCAGCGCTGCGCCTCGGCCGCGTACGCCCTGGCCCGGCTCGGCGACCCGCGCACGCCCCGCGCCGCGGCGGCCCTGGCCACCAACGAACTCCGCGTCGCCTACGCCCTCCATCCCGTGCGCCTGCTCGTCGAACTGCGCGCCCCCGAGGCCGTGCCCGCGCTGATCACCACGCTGCGGCGCAGACTGCGGCCGCACGATCCCTACCGAAGGGTCGCGCTCGCCTGTATCGAAGGGCTCGGCGCACTCGGGGACGCACGGGCGGGCCCCGTACTGAACGAGGCCCTCGCGCACCCGGCGCTGGCGGAGGCGGCGGTGCACGCCCTGGCCCGCATCCCCGGACAGCGGTGACCACCCGGCCGGCATCGACCCCGGCGGCCGGGCCCACCGCGTGTCATTCGGGCAGCAACGCGAACGCCTCTATCTCCATCAGGAACTGCGGGCCCACCAGCGCGGCCACCTGGACCGCCGACGAGGCCGGCAGGCGGTCCTCGGGTATGTGCTCCGCCCGGGCCGTGCGGATCGCCGGCATGTATGCCATGTCTGTGACGAAATAGGTCATTTTGATCACGTTGTCGAAGGTGGCCCCGGCGGCGGCCAGGCAGCGGCGCAGGTTCTCGAAGACCTGACGGGCCTGGGCCGCCGGGTCGCCCTCGCCGACGAGCTCGCCGTCCTCGTCCAGGGCCAGCTGGCCCGAGACGGCGGCGAAGCGCCCGGTACCGAGGACGACGTGTGTGTAGGCGGTGGCGGGGGTGACGCCGGCGGGGGCGGGAATCCTGGTCAGCTCGCTCATGGCTCCATGGTGGACCAGGGGTGTGACATCGCCTCGGACCGGCCGTTCAGCCGCGGGAACCCAGCAGCCCGTGCAGCGTCGAACCGCGCGCGGCGGCGGATTCCGCCTCGGTGGTCTGCGGCTTCGGATCGGGCAGCCTGGGGCACGTCGCATCGGTCTCACCGCTGCCGTGCGGCAGCGTGCCGTCGGCGAGGTACGCCGCCAGGTGGCCGTCCAGGCACGCGTTGCCGCTCAGTGTGACGCCGTGGTTGCCGCCGCCCTGTTCGACCACCAGCCGGGAGCCGCGCAGCAGGTGATGGACCGTCACGGCGCCCGAGTACGGTGTGGCGGCGTCGTCGGTCGCCTGGAACAGCAGGGCCGGTGGCAGCGCGTCGTTGGACACGTCCACCGGCCGCTTGAAGGCGGTGGGCCAGAACGCGCACGGCATGTTGTACCAGGCGTTGTTCCATGTCATGAACGGTGCCTTGGCGTACACGTCCCAGGTGTCCCTGC
Source organism: Streptomyces sp. PSU-S4-23 (assembly GCF_055632315.1). NCBI lineage: Bacteria > Bacillati > Actinomycetota > Actinomycetes > Kitasatosporales > Streptomycetaceae > Streptomyces > Streptomyces sp. PSU-S4-23. Next base: position 7,347,902 of record NZ_JBVMUU010000002.1, read on the forward strand.
GCCACCGCACCCAGGCGCGTGGCCAGGAGGCGTCGCGGCACTGCACCGCGGTGTACACGCTGTAGCCGTTGTCCCCCGCGGAGTCGACCGCGCCCAGCTTGTCGTACGCCTCGACCAGCGGGGCGGCGTTCCCGTCGTTGGCGTAGGCCGCGAACGCCTTGGCGAGGTGCGGCCAGTAGCCGTTGTAGTAGCCGCCCGGCATGAAGGTGTCCTCCAGCTCGGAGGCGCCCACCTTCCCCTGGGCCGGATCCCGGGCCAGCGCCGCCCGCATCGCGTACCACTCGGCCTCGACCGCGGCCGGATCGGTGCCGAGCCGGTATGTGCCGTCGTGGCGGGACACCCACGCCAGGAACGCCCGGTGGCGGTCGTTGAACGCGTAGTCCTGCCGGATGTTGTCCTCGTACCAGACGCCTGTGGGGTCGACGACGGAGTCCAGCACCAGACGGTGCACCCGCTGCGGGAAGAGCTTCGCGTACACGGCCCCGAGGTAGGTGCCGTACGAGTAGCCGAAGTAGCTGACCTTCTCCGCGCCGAGCGACTGCCGGATCGCGTCCATGTCCCGCACGGCGCTGACCGTGTCGAGGTGCGGCAGCACGCTCGCGTACCGGGTGGCGCACGCGCGGGCGAACGACACGACGCGGGAGAGGTTGGCGCTCTCCAGCGCGGGGGTGCCGGGCACGGAGTCGGGCCGTACCGGGGCGAAGTAGCCGGGCTCGCAGTCCAGGGCGGGCGTGCTGCGGCCCACGCCGCGCGGGTCGAAGCCGATGACGTCGTACTGCGCCGCGACCGCCGCGGGCAGTGCGGAGGCGACGAATCCGGCGAGTTGCAGACCGCTGCCGCCGGGCCCGCCGGGATTGACCAGCAGCGGCCCCTGAGAGGTCTCCGCGGTGTGCGGGACACGTGAGAGTGCCAGTGTGATCTGCCGTCCGTGCGGGTGCGCGTAGTCGAGCGGCACCGTCAGGGCCGCGCACTGGAGCGCCGGGTAGTCGTCGGTGCCGCACTTCTTCCAGGCGAGCGGCGCTCCTTGTGCAATGTCAGCGGCGTCAGCGCTGTTCGCGGAGTCCGTGGCGCGCGGCGGGCTCGCGTCGGCCGGGACGGCGGTGAGCATTCCGGCCAGCACGACGGCGGTCCCGCACAGCGCTCCTGCGCGTCTTCTCATGGTCGGGGCTCCCAGGGCGGAAGGGATCGGACCCGGGTGCCGGGTCTTCGCCGCATCGTCCCGGAAAGTCCGCCCGGAACAACGTGTTCGGGCCGGAGTTGACCCGATTGGGCCGTGGGAAGCGCTCGGATGCGCGTCGCGTGGCGGCGCTGCGCATGCCGTCAGATGCTGTCAGAGGAGCGAGAGTTGGGTGGGCCCTGCCGCCACCGGCCCGGCCACCGCGGGCCCTGCCGCCACCGGCCCGGCCGCGGCCGCCGCAGGCCCGGCCGCCGCAGGCCCGGCCGCCGCAGGCCCGGGTGCCGTGGGCTCGGGCGCGTGCCGCCGGACCCTGCGCGGCAAGCCCGTGTGCGCGGGGCCGATGCCGTACTCCTGGGCCAGTTGGTGCACCTGGCCGGTGATCCGGCGCTGGTACCACTTCGGGGCGTAGGCGCCCTCCGCGTACAGCCGTTCGTAGCGTCGTACGAGATGGGGGTGGCGGCGCTCCAGCCAGGCCATGAACCACTCGCGGGCGCCCGGGCGCAGATGCAGCACCAGCGGGGTCACCGAAGTCGCCCCGGCCGCGGCGATCGCCCGTACGGTGTCGCGAAGTTGGGCGGGGTGGTCGCTGAGGAACGGGATGACCGGGGCCATCAGGACGCCGCAGCCGATGCCGTGTTCGTCCAGGGTGCCTACGACGTCCAGGCGGCGCTCCGGCGCCGGGGTGCCCGGTTCGACGGTGCGCCACAGCTCCTGGTCGACGAAGCCGACGGAGACGGAGACGGAGACGTCGGTGACCTCGGACGCCTGCTTCAGCAGGTCGAGGTCGCGCAGGACGAGCGTGCCCTTGGTGAGGATCGAGAACGGGTTCGCGTGGTCGCGCAGGGCCGTGATGATGCCCGGCATCAGCCGGTAGCGGCCCTCGGCCCGCTGGTAGCAGTCGACGTTGGTGCCCATGGCGATGTGCTCGCCGTGCCAGGTGCGCGAGGCGAGGTGGCGGCGCAGCAGCTCCGGGGCGTTGACCTTCACCACGATCTGGCTGTCGAAGCCCAGCCCCGTGTCGAGGTCCAGGTAGCTGTGCGTCTTGCGGGCGAAGCAGTACACGCACGCGTGCGTGCAGCCCCGGTAGGGGTTGACCGTCCACTCGAACGGCATGCGGGAGGCGCCCGGCACCCGGTTCACGATCGAGCGGGCCCGCACCTCGTGGAAGGTGATCCCCCGGAACTCCGGGGTGTCGAAGGTGCGGGTGGTCACCGCGTCCGCGTCGAACAGTGCGGCGTTGCGGACCGTGGCGGTGTTCTCGGTCAGATGGTCCCAGCGCATGGGCGCCTCCTCGGTAGCACTGGCCCACAGAATAGAACACGTGTTCCTTTGATCGCGACAGGGAATTCGATCGATCGTTCGAGCGTCGGGGTGTCCCGGCCGCCCTCGTCGGCGCGTCCCGCACCCGGGTGCCGCGGACTATGACATGACGGACGCATGCAGAAGCCGAAACCGCCGCAGACCCTGTCCGCCGGTGTGCGCCGCCTCACGCTGGAGGCCGCGGGCGTCACGCTGTCCTGTCTGCTCGCCGAGCCGCCCGACGCGGAACCGCGCGCCACCGTGCTGGCCGTGCACGGCGGCGGTATGACGGCGGGTTACTTCGACGGGCAGGCCCACCCCGATCTGTCCCTGCTCACGCTCGGCGCACGCCTCGGCTTCACGGTGCTCGCGGTGGACCGGCCCGGTTATGGTCTGTCCGCCCGGCAACTCCCCGACGGACAGACCCTCGCCGAACAGGCCGTGGTGCTTCAGGCGGCCATGGAGCGGTTCGCCGCGCGGCATGCCACCGGTGCCGGCTATGTCCTGCTGGCGCACTCCTACGGCGGCAAAGTCGCCCTGATGGCCGCCGCACGCGGTGCCGGGCCGCTCGCGGTGGACGTGTCGGGCTGCGGTCACCGCTACGACGCCGGGCCGGACGATCTGCGCCGGATCCGCGGCGGTGCGCACTGGGGGCGCAACTGGGGACCGCTGCGGCTGTATCCGCCGGAGACGTTCCGCGAGATCGGTGCCGTGGTGGCCCCCATGCCGGCCCGCGAGGCGAGCGAGATCCCCCACTGGACGGGGATCTTCGAGGAACTGGCGCCCCGCGTCCCCGCCCCCGTGCGGCTGACCTTCGCCGAGCACGAGGCGTGGTGGCTGCACGGGGAGCGGGACATCGCCGAGATCACCTCACTGCTCGCCTCGGCCCCCGTCGTCCGTGTCGAGCGGCAGCCGGGCGCGGGCCACAACATCAGCCTGGGGTGGGCGGCCCGCGCGTACCACCTGCGCGCCCTCGCCTTCTTCGAGGAGTGCCTCACCGGCCCGCGGTCACCGGCCGGTGACCGGACGGCTCACCGCCCCGATGCCGGGCCGGCGTCCGGGGAGGGCGTCCTCGCCCCGCCGGGCTGAGCTCCCGAGGGCTCAGCCGGTCTCCGGCTGCGGTTCAGTCGGTCCCCGACTGCGGGGGCCGCACGGCGGAACGGTCCAGGCGGCGGATCTGCATGCCGGGGCGGCGACGGTGGACGGTCAGGTAGGACAGGCCGCCCTCGCCCGCGCCCAGGCTGCGGGAGGAGCCGCGGGGCAGCCAGAACAGGGCCCCCTCCGCGAGGCGCTGCTGTCCTTGAGCGGTGTCGAGGACGCCGTCGCCGGCCACGACCAGCAGAAGGACGTCCAGGTCCGGCTCGGCGTGGGTGCCCACGCGCTGCCCGGGTGGCAGATGGATGAGGTTCGCGTCGAGCTGGCGTCCGTCCTCGGCCAGCTTCCACAGGGCTCCGGCCGGGTTGCCGGCCGGCTCGGTCAGGGCCCGGACGTCGCACAGGGGCAGCGGGGCCGGGGCGGCGGGACCGCTGCCCTCGGGCGGTTCGCCCGGGCCGGTCCCGGTGGCCCGCATGGGGGTCTCGGACGCTGTCACGGCTCTTTCCCTTCCCGTCTTCCCGCACCGGCGACCCCTATTATTACATGTAGTATTCGTAAAAAACCCCGCCCTGGGAGCACCCGCCCGACGGGCCGAGGGGAGGAGCGGACCGTGACGTATGTGATCGCGCAGCCATGTGTCGACGTGAAGGACCGGGCGTGCGTCGAGGAATGCCCTGTGGACTGCATCTACGAGGGGCAGCGGTCCTTGTACATCCATCCGGACGAATGCGTCGACTGCGGCGCGTGCGAGCCGGTCTGCCCCGTGGAGGCCATCTTCTACGAGGACGACGTGCCGGACGAGTGGACGGACTACACCCGGGCGAACGCGGAGTTCTTCGACGACCTCGGATCGCCCGGCGGCGCGGCCAAGCTGGGCGTGATCGAGCGCGACCACCCCCTGATCGCCGCGCTGCCGCCGCAGGGCGAGGGCTGATCGTCGGGGCGGCCCCGTCTCCGTCCCGGACCGCTTCGCGGACGGACGCCCCCTCGTCGCACCTCGCCGCATCCGGGTGCGATGAGGGGGCGCGTCGACGCGGTTGCGCGCCCACCGCCCACCGCCCACCACCTGCCGCTTGCCGCCGCGGAGCCCGGAACCCGGGCGGATCCGCCGCGCCCCCGGCCGCGGCGGCGTGCCGTGTGATCGCGCGCCTCCCGCCCGTCGTCGGCGTAGGGTGGCCGTGACGGAGGGGCGTGCGGCGGCATAGGCTCCCGATGTCCCGGGAGGTGCCCACATGCCGGATGATCCGCGGCGGCCGGAGGACGTGGCCGGGCGGGTGGTCGCCGCACTCAAGGAGGCCGAACGGCTGCCCGACGGCGCGTCACTGGAGGAACTGAGCGCCCAGGTACGGCAGTTGGCCCTTGGACAGCACCGTATGCGACGGCTGCTGGACGCGGTGGTGGCGATCAGCGCCGACATGGACAGCCGGGCCGTGCTGGAGCGCATCGTGGACGCGGCCACCGACCTCGTCGCCGCGCGCTACGGCGCCCTGGGCGTCCTCGGGGAGAACGGGGTGTTCGTCGACCTGCTCACCGTGGGCGTGGACGACGGCGAGCGGCTGAAGGCCGAATTGGGCCTCCCCCAGAGCCACGGCCTGCTGGGCAGCCTGATCACCCGGCGCAGGCCCCTGCGGGTCGACGACGTCACCGCCGACCCCCGCTCGGTCGGCTTCCCGGCCGGCCACCCGGTCATGCGGACGCTCCTGGGCGTTCCGCTGATGGTCCGCGGCACCGTGTACGGCAATCTCTACCTGGCGGACAAACACGACGGGACACCGTTCACCGACGACGACGAGGCCCTGCTGACCGCGCTGGCCAGCGCCGCGAGCGTCAGCATCGAGAACGCCCGTCTGTACGAGCGCGTCAAGCGTGCCGCCGAGCACTTCCAGCGCCGCATGCTGCCCGTCCTGCCCGACCTGCGGCCCATCGAGGTGGCGAGCCACTACCAGCCGGCCTCCGAACTGCCCCGGCTCGGCGGGGACTGGTACGACGCCCTGGTGCTGCCGGACGGTGCCGTCTGCGTGGTGATCGGGGACGTCACCGGTCACGACGTCGAGGTCGCGCCCGTCATGGGCCAGATCCGCAACATGCTGCGGGCTCTGGCCTACGACCGGGGCGGGCCGTCCGGTCTGATCGTCTCGAAACTCGACCGCGCCCTCACGATGTTCGACGAACCCCCCACGGCCACCTTGGTACTGGGCCGCATCGAGCACCGGGAGGGGGAGTACACCTTCCGCTGGAGCAACGCCGGGCACCCCCCGCCGCTGCTGATCGGCGCCGAGGGCACCGGCACCTACCTCGCCCCCACCCCCCACGGGATCCCCGTGGGGGTCGACCCCTCCGTGCCCAGGTCCGACCACGAGCACCCGCTCCCGCCGGGCAGCACCCTGCTGCTGTTCACCGACGGGCTGGTGGAGCGCCGCGGACAGGACATCGACGCGGGCCTGACCGCCCTGGCCGACGAGGCCGCCCGTCTCTCCACGGCACCCCCGAGCCGGCTGTGCGCGGAACTGGTCGCGGGGCACGGTCAGGTGTTCGACGACGATGTGGCCGTACTCGCCCTGCGCATCCCGGCCGGTCAGCAGGGGTGAGGGGCCGCGGCGCACGCCGTCGTGCGCGCCGTGGACCCCCGATGTGCCGGTCCCTCCATGACCGCGGTCCCGGGTGTGATGGGATGGCGCACACCCCATCACACGCACAAGGAAGAGGGAGGCCATGGCGCAGGTCGAGGCCACGACGGAGCGGGTCATCGCGGCGGAGGCGGACGACGTGTTCGACGCTCTCGCGGATTACAGCGGCACCCGCGGGAAGCTGCTGTCCGAGCGCTTCAGCGAGTACGAGGTGCGTGAGGGCGGCGACGGCGAGGGCACCGTCGTGCACTGGAAGCTCCAGGCCACCAGTAAGCGCGTGCGTGACTGCCTCATGGAGGTCAGCGAGCCGGCCGAGGGCGACCTCGTCGAGAAGGACCGCAACTCCTCCATGGTCACCACCTGGCGGGTCACCCCGGCCGGCGAGGGCAGTTGCCGCGTCGTCGTCACCACCGTCTGGAACGGCGCGGGCGGCATCGGCGGCTTCTTCGAGCGGACGTTCGCCCCCAAGGGCCTCGCCCGGATCTACGACGAGGTCCTCGCGAAGCTGGCCGCCGAGATGGAGAGGTAACCCCCGGGAGCACGGACCTGAGGCACTGTCACGGCTCCTCCCGCGCTCCGGGGGCGCGGAGCCCCTGCTCCGAGCCCCGGAGCGCACCTCGTCAGTCGTCCGGCTGATTCTCACGCTCACCGTTTCGAGTGGTTTTCCGTACGGCGCGGTTGTACGCCGTAGGGCTCCGACCGGCGCATACCTCCGCGTGGACCGGCCGCCGAGCGACTCGTCGCGCTTGCTCCCGGTTGTCGCGCAATGCGAGAAATGGGCGGCGCAGGCGCGACGAGGGGAGCGGTACGTGGGCGGGACGACTGTGGTGGACGTGGACAGCGAGCGGGTCGTGCCGCCCGTGGTCCCGGACACGCCCCAGCGGCCGGCCGGTACCGAGGAGCAGCCGGCGCTGACCCCCCGCCGGGTGCGTCTGGTCTTCGTGGGCCTCATGCTCGCGCTGCTGCTCGCCGCCCTCGAGCAGATGATCGTCGCGACCGCGCTCCCGAAGATCGTCGGTGAGCTCCACGGCCTGGACCGGATGTCCTGGGCGATCACCGCGTATCTGCTGACCTCCACCGTGGGACTGCCGGTCTACGGCAAGTGCGGTGACCTCTTCGGCCGCAAGGGCGTCTTCCAGTTCGCCATCGCCGTGTTCGTCATCGGCTCGGCGCTCGCCGGACGGGCGCAGACCATGGACCAGTTGATCGCCTTCCGGGCGGTCCAGGGCGTCGGCGCCGGCGGTCTCCTGATCGGCGTGCAGGCGATCATCGCGGACGTCGTGCCGCCCCGCGAACGCGGCCGGTACATGGGTGTGATCGGCGCCGTCTTCGGCCTCGCCTCCGTCGCCGGGCCGCTGCTCGGCGGCTACTTCACCGACCACCTCTCCTGGCGCTGGTGCTTCTACGTCAACGTGCCCTTCGGCCTGCTCACCCTGGCCGTCGTCGCCGTCGTGCTGAAACTGCCGAAGCCTTCCACGAAGGCCCGCCTCGACGTACTCGGCACCCTGCTGCTGGCCGCCGCGTCGGCCTGTCTGGTCCTGCTGACCAGCTGGGGCGGCTCCGAGTACGCCTGGGGCTCGCGCGTCATCCTGGGGCTGGGCGCCGGCGCGGCCCTCGCGAGTGCCCTCTTCCTCGTCGTCGAGCGGTTCGCGCCCGAACCCCTCATCCCCCTGCGCCTGTTCCGGGATCCGGTCTTCACCGTCACCGCCCTGGTGGGCCTGGTCATCGGTGTCGCACTGTTCGGCGCCGCCAGCTATCTCCCCACCTTCCTGCAGATGGTCGACGGGGCCAGCGCCACCGGGTCCGGGCTGCTGATGCTGCCGATGATGGCCGGGATCGTCGGGGCCTCGGTCGTCTCCGGGCAACTGGTCAGCCGCACCGGCCGCTACAAGGTGTTCCCGGTCCTCGGCAGCGCCCTGGCCGCCGTCGGGATGTGGCTGCTGTCCCGGCTCGGCATGGACACACCGCGGTTGCAGTACAGCGTGTGGATGGCCGTCCTCGGCGTCGGCATCGGTCTGGCGATGCCCGTCCTCATCCTCGCCGTGCAGAACTCCGTGCGCCCCGCCGACCTGGGCACCGCGACCAGCGCCAACACCTACTTCCGGCAGATCGGCGGCAGCGTGGGCGCCGCCGTCTTCGGCACCCTGTTCGCGGGCCGGCTCTCCGACGCGCTGGAGCGGCGGCTCCCCCGGCGAGCGGGTGCCGCCCTGCCCGACCCCGAGTCCATCACCCCGCAGCTCGTCCACACGCTGCCCCCGCCGCTGCGCGGCGCGTACATCGAGGCGTACGCCGACGCCATGCCGCGCATCTTCCTCTGGCTCGTGCCGGTGCTCGTCGCCGGCCTGCTCATCGCCTTCTTCCTCAAGGAGAAACCGCTGGTGTCCCACAACGCCCCCGTCGAGTCCCCGCTCACGGCCCAGATTCCGCAGGCGCGTTCGCCGTACCCCGCGGGGGTGCCCGTGTGCGGCACGGTCCAGCACCCCGACGGCACCGTCGTGCCCCGCGCCGCGCTCACCCTCATCGACGTCGCGGGGCAGCAGATCGGGCGGGGCGCGAGCGGCGAGGACGGCCGGTACGCCCTGTCCACCCCCGGATCCGGCGCGTACGTCCTGATCGCCGCGGCCGGCGGCCACCAGCCGCAGGCGGTCTCGGTGACCGTCGGGGAGCGCCCGGTGGAGCTGGACGTCGTGCTCGGCGGCGCCGGGCGGCTCGCGGGGAGCGTGCTGACGGCGGACGGCACGCCGGTGCGCGACGCCACCGTCACGCTCACCAACGTGCACGGAGAGGTGGTCGCCAGCACGCGCAGCGGGCGCGAGGGAGGCTACGTCATCACCGAACTCGTGGCCGGGGAGTACACCCTGGCCGCCAGCGCGCCCGCCTTCCGCCCGGCCGCCCTGCCCGTGACCGTGCAGGCCGCCCGCGAGACCCGGCAGGACGTCGAACTCGCGGGCGGCGCCGTGCTGCGCGGCATCGTGCGCGCCGGGGGCGGCCGGCCCGTCGAGGACGCGCGCGTGACGCTGCTGGACGCCGCGGGAAACGTCGTCGACACGCTCACCACGGGTTCCGACGGAACGTTCCGGTTCGTCGACCTGTCCTCCGGCGAGTACACCGTCATCGCGGCGGGATACCCCCCGGTTGCCACGGTGTTGCAGGTGGCGGGCGGCGGACGGACGGAACGGGACCTGCAACTCGGCCATGAGGACTGACCGGCGCGCGGCGGTCCCGGCGCCCGAGCTCCCGGGCCGCCGGCAGGGTGCCGACGCACGCGATGTCATGCGCGACCTCCGTGTGGGCAAGACACACCTGGACCCGCCCGGACAGCGGAGGAGAGTGCGTCATGGTGAGGACGCTCGGCGTCGCCGTCGTGGGATTCGGCTGGATGGGACGGGTGCACACCCAGGCGTACATCCGGCTGCCGCACCACTTTCCCGGGCTGGCCGTCCGCCCGGAGCTGGTGGCCGTCGCCGACGAGGTCCCCGGCCGGGCCGAGGAGGCCGCCGGCCGGTACGGGTTCGCCACGGCGGTCCGGGACTGGCGCGAGATCGCCGCCGACCCGCGCGTCGGGGCGGTAAGCATCGCCGCCCCGAACTTCCTGCACCGCGAGATCGGCGTCGCCATGGCCGAGGCGGGCAAGCACATCTGGATCGAGAAGCCCGTCGGCCTGACCTCCGAGGACGCCCGGGCGGTCGCCGACGCGGTCGCCGCGGCCGGCGTCCGCGGCACGGTGGGCTTCAACTACCGCAACGCGCCGGCCGTCGCCGCCGCCCGCGAGCTGATCGCATCGGGCGGGATCGGCGCGGTCACCCATGCCCGCATCCGTCTCCTCAGCGACTACGCCGCCCACCCCGAGTCCGCCCTGACCTGGCGGTACGAGCGCGAGCGCGGCGGCAGCGGAGTCCTCGGCGACCTCGCCTCCCACGGGGTGGACCTGGCCCGCTTCCTGCTGGGCGAGATCGAGTCGCTGGCCGCCGACACCGCCGTGTTCATCCCCGAGCGGGCGCGACCCGCCGGGGCCACGGCCGGCCACACCCGCGCGACGGGAGGCGAGCCCGGCCCGGTGGAGAACGAGGACTATGTGAACTGCCTGCTGCGCTTCGCCTGCGGCGCCCGAGGCGTCCTGGAGGCATGCCGGGTCTCGGTCGGCGAGCAGAACGCCTACGGCTTCGAGGTGCACGGCACCAGGGGCGCCGTCTTCTGGGACTTCCGCCGCATGGGCGAACTCGGCGTCAGCCGCGGCACCGCCTACCAGGACCAGCCCGTCAGCACCTGGCACGTCGGTCCCGGCCACGGCGAGTACGCCGCCTTCCAGCCCGGCTCGGCAGGCGGCATGAGCTATGACGACCTCAAGGTCATCGAGGCCCACCACTTCCTGCGCTCCGTCGCGGAGGGCACCGCTCACGGAGCCACCCTCGACGACGCCGTGCGCAGCGCCACCGCGCTGGACGCGATGAGCCGCTCCGCCGAGCGGCGCACCTGGGTGGACCTGGCCTGAGTCAGGGCCGCACGAGAAGCCGGGAAGCCGGAGGCCGGGGGCCGGAGGGGGTGCGCGAGGCGCGTGAGACATGCGCTGTGCGGCGTGACGCCGGCGCCCCGCGCGAGGCCGACGCCGTCGCCCACCGTCGCCCACCGGCCCGCCCGGGCCCGGCACACCGTGTCCGATCGCCGCCGGTGCGCGGTCAGAGATGGCGCCGGCGCCCGGAGACGTGCCGGTCGTACTTCTCCCGGGCGGTCCGGGCCGCCTCGCGGGAGGCGACCTCGGCGACGGGCACGTCCCACCAGGCCGCGGCGGGCGGGGCGGTGGGCGCCGGGTCGGTCTCGACATGGACGCAGGTCGGCCGGTCCGAGGCACGCGCCGCGGCGAGGGCGTCGCGCAGTTCCCGTACGGTCTTGGCGCGCATGACGTCCATGCCGAGGCTGGCGGCGTTGGCGGCCAGGTCCACCGGGAGCGGGGCACCGGTGAAGGAGCCGTCGGCGGCCCGGTAGCGGTAGGCGGTGCCGAAGCGCTCGCCGCCGGTCTCCTCGGACAGGCCGCCGATGGAGGCGTAGCCGTGGTTCTGGATGAGGACCAGGTTGACGGGCAGGCGCTCCTGGACCGCGGTGACGATCTCGGTGGGCATCATCAGATAGGTGCCGTCACCGACGAGCGACCACACCACGGCGCCGGGCGCGGCCTGCTGGACGCCGATGCCCGCCGGGATCTCGTAGCCCATGCAGGAGTAGCCGTACTCCAGGTGGTACTGGTGCGGCGAGCGGGCCCGCCACAGCTTGTGCAGGTCACCGGGCAGCGAGCCGGCCGCGTTGATCACCACGTCGTCGTCGCCCACGACCGCGTCCAGGGCGCCGAGGACCTGGGTCTGGGTGGGCGCCGCGTTCTCGTCGTCCGCGTGGAAGGCGGCCTCGACGACCCGCTCCCAGCGCTCCTTGCCCGCGCGGTACTCCGCCTCGTACGCCTCGCCGACGCGGTGGCCCGACAGGCCCTCGGTGAGCGCCTCAAGACCCGCCCGGGCGTCGGCCACCAGGGTGCGGGCGGCGAGCTTGTGGGCGTCGAAGGCGGTGATGTTGAGGTTGAGGAACCGCACGCCGGGGGCCTGGAACAGGGTGCCGGAGGCGGTGGTGAAGTCGCTGTGACGGGTGCCGACGCCGATGACCAGGTCCGCGGTGCGGGCGATCTCGTCGCAGACCGCGGTGCCGGTGTGGCCGATGCCGCCGAGGTCCGCCGGGTGGTCGTGGCGCAGCGAGCCCTTGCCCGCCTGGGTGGCGGCGACCGGGATGCCGGTGGCGTCGGCCAGGGCCCTGAGCGCCTCCTCGGCCGCGCTGTGGTGGACACCGCCGCCCGCCACGATCAGTGGCCGTCCGGCGGCGCGGACCGTGCGCACCGCCTCCGCCAGCTCCACCGGGTCGGGGGACGGCCGGCGCACGTGCCAGACCCGCTCGGCGAAGAACTCCTCCGGCCAGTCGTACGCCTCCGCCTGCACGTCCTGCGGCAGGGCGAGGGTGACCGCGCCGGTCTCGGCCGGGTCGCTGAGGACCCGCATGGCGCTCAGCGCGGACGGGATCAGCATCTCCGGGCGCGTGATCCGGTCGAAGTGGCGGGAGACCGGGCGCAGGGTGTCGTTGACGGAGACATCGGCCTCGACCGGGTGCTCCAGTTGCTGCAGCAGCGGGTCCGCGGGGCGTGTCGCGAAGTAGTCGCCGGGCAGCAGCAGCACCGGCAGGCGGTTGATCGTCGCGAGCGCGGCCCCCGTGACCAGGTTGGTGGCGCCGGGGCCGATGGAGGTGGTGACCGCCTGCGCGGACAGCCGGCCGCGCCGGCGCGCGTACCCGACGGCCGCGTGCACCATGGCCTGCTCGTTGCGGCCCTGGTGGAAGGGCATGGCGTCCTCGCCGGCCTCCAGCAGCGCCTGGCCGATGCCCGCGACGTTGCCGTGGCCGAAGATGCCCCAGGTGCCGGCGATCAGCCGGTGGCGTACGCCGTCGCGCTCCGTGTACTGCACGGACAGGAAACGCACCAGCGCCTGGGCGACGGTCAGGCGGTGAGTGGACTGGCTCATCGGGACCTCACTGGGACGGGGTGGTGGGGGGAGCGGGGGAAGGTGGGTCCGGGGCCGCGCGGGCCGGGCGTCGCGGATCCGCACGGGGGGCGTGCGCAGAGGCCGGGTGGGCCGGGGTGGCGCGCCCGGCCCCCGGGCTCGTGGGGTGTCCCTCGCCGTCGGCGCGGCCTGCGGGGCGGCTCCGGCTCGCGCGCCCCGCCGTGGAGCAGGGCACCGCCGTGGAGCAGCGCCCCGCCGTGGAGCAGCGCCCCGCCGTGGAGCAGCGCCCCGCCGTGGAGCAGCGCACCCCCGAGCGGTGCCCCGGCGCCCGTCGGAACGGGAGCCGCGGAGCGCGACGTGCGGGGCCCGGCAGCGCATGCGTGCCGTCGCTGTGACCGGTCGCCGACGGTGCCGGTGGCGGGCCGGCTCTTCGGCGGCGGTCCGGGCATCCTGGGCGGGAGCGCCCCGCCGGACGAGTCGGGTGCGATGTCCACGGCGTAGGCTCCCGGGGTGGACGTGGCGGCGGGAAGGCGGTGCGTGATGGTCATGGTGCCCTTCCGGGACGCGGTGTCACAGCAGGCCGACCGCGGTGTCCACCGCCGCCTCCACGCCGCCCTCGGCGGGATACAGCAGGGACCGGCCCACGACCATGCCCTGCACGGTGGGCAGGCGCAGCGCCTTGCGCCACCGCTCGTACGTGCCCTCCTGGTCCCTGCCGACCTCGCCGCCGAGGAGCACGGCCGGCAGCGTGGACGCCTCCAGCGCCTCGGCCATCTCGTCGGGGTCCTCGGTGACGGGCAGCTTGAGCCAGGTGTAGGCGGAGGTGCCGCCGAGGCCCGAGGCGATGGCGATCGACCGGGTGACGGCCTCGGCGCTCAGGTCGTTGCGCACCCGGCCCTCGACGCGGCGCGATATGAACGGTTCGACGAACAGCGGCAGCCGGCGCGCGGCCATGTCGTCGACGGCCCGTGCCGTGGCCTCCAGGGTCCGCAGGGAGCCCGGGTCGTCGTAGTCGATGCGCAGCAGCAGTTTCCCGGCGTCGAAGCGGAGCCGTTCGAGGTCCTCGGCGCGGTGGCCGGTGAAGCGGTCGTCCATCTCGAAGGACGCGCCCGCGAGGCCGCCGCGGTTCATGGACCCCATGACAACCTTGTCGTCCAGGACGCCGAGCAGCAGCAGGTCCTCCAGGATGTCGGCGGTGGCCAGCACCCCGTCCACGCCGGGCCGGGACAGCGCTGTGCACAGCCGCTCCAGCAGATCGGCGCGGTTGGCCATGGCCAGGCGGCGGTCGCCGACCCCGAGGGCGCCCCGCGCGGGGTGGTCGGCGGCCACGATCATGAGGCGGCCGCTGTCGCCGATCAGCGGGCGGCGGACCCGGCGGGCGGCGGCCTCGGCGATGGCCTCCGGATGCCGGGCGCGCACCGTGACGAGGTCCGGGATGCTGATGCTCACAACAGGCTCCGTTCAGGGGGTGGCGGCGGTCGGCCGCGGGCGGGGAGGGCCCCGGCGCGGCGGTCAGCCGCGGGCGAGGAGGCCGGCGACCTCGGGCTCGGTCGGCATCGCGGAGGAGCAGGCGAGCCGGGAGGCGACGAGCGCGCCCGCCGCGTTGGCGTACCGCACGGTCTTCTCCAGGGGCCAGCCGGACAGCAGCCCGTGGCAGAGCGAGCCGCCGAAGGCGTCCCCGGCGCCGAGCCCGTTCACCACCTCCACGGGCACGGGCGGCACCTCGGCCGCCGTACCGTCGCGGTGCACGGCGAGCACCCCCTTGGGGCCCTGCTTGACGACCGCCAGTTCCACCCCCGCGTCGAGCAGCGCCCGGGCGCAGGCCCACGGTTCGCGCACCCCGGTGGCGACCTCGCACTCGTCGAGGTTGCCGACGGCCACGGTGGCGTGGCGCAGCGCCTCGGCGTAGTGCGGCCGCGCCGCCCCGGGGTCCGCCCAGAACATGGGGCGCCAGTCGAGGTCGAAGACGGTGACGCCGGTCCTGTCCCGCGCCTTGAGGGCGGCGAGCGTGGCCGAGCGGCTGGGCTCCTCGCTCAGGCCGGTGCCGGTGATCCAGAAGATGCGCGCGGCGCGGATGGCGAAGAAGTCCAGCTCATCGGTGTGGATCTCGAGATCGGGCGCCTTGGGCCGGCGGTAGAAGTAGAGGGGGAAGTCGTCCGGCGGGAAGATCTCGCAGAAGGTGACCGGGGTCGGGTAGGCGTCCACCGGGGTGACGAACCGGTCGTCCACGCCGAACTCCCGCAGCGCCTGGTGCAGATAGGCGCCGAAGGGGTCGTTCCCGGTCCGGGTGATCACCGCGGTGCTCCGTCCGAGGCGCGCCGCCGCGACCGCGACGTTGGCCGCCGAGCCGCCGAGGAACTTCCCGAAGGATTCGACGCGCGCCAGCGGCACGCCCGTCTGCAGGGGGTATAGGTCGACTCCGATGCGTCCCATGGTGATCAGGTCGAAACGTCCGACGGGCTCAGGCATGCGCGTCGCTCCTCAGGCGGGGGGATGCGGGCGGCGGGCCGCCCGCACGGCGGGCATCCGGGCCCGGATGTCTCACAGGTGTAGGCCGCGGGACGACCCCCTGTCAAGACTTTGTACTTACATTCGGACCTGCTTCTGAAATGATGTCTTAACAAAGTATTGACAGCCGGGTGCGACAGGGGCTTGTATCCGGTCCCAGCGCAACCGCCGGTTCACCGGCACACGGCCCGGACCCCCGTGTCCGGGGCCCACGCGGGGCTCCCGGCCCGCGCCGCCCCATCCCGTTCCCTTCCCCGGTCGCACAGTGAGGTGCAGGACAGATGGACCGCACGTTTCAGCCCCGCCGTTCCCGCGGAGTCGCCCCACTCGTCGCGATAGCCGCGGCGTCCGCGCTGCTCGTCGCCGGCTGCTCCAGCAGCTCGGGCGGAAAGAAGGCGGACGAGGGCGGCTCCGGCGCCAGCGCCGGCAAGGCCGGCACTCCCCGTATGACGGTTGCGCTGGTCACCCACCAGGCGCCCGGCGACACCTTCTGGGACATCGTCCGCAAGGGAGCGGAGGCCGCCGCGGCGAAGGACAACATCAAGCTCGTCTACTCCAGCGACCCGAACGCGGGCAACCAGGCCAACTTCGTCCAGAACGCCGTCGACCAGAAGGTCGACGGCATCGCTATCACCCTCGCCAAGCCGGACGCCATGAAGGACGTGGTGGGCAAGGCGACGAAGGCGGGCATCCCGGTGGTCGGCCTGAACTCGGGCGTGAGCGACTGGAAGAAGCTGGGGCTGATGGAGTTCTTCGGGCAGGACGAGAGCGTGGCGGGGGAGGCGTTCGGAAAGCGGCTCAACGAACTCGGCGCCAAGAACACCGTCTGCGTGATCCAGGAACAGGGCAACATCGGACTCACCCAGCGCTGTGACGGCCTGAAGAAGACGTTCGGCGGCAAGACCCAGATCCTGTACGTCAACGGCACCGACATGCCGTCCGTGAAGTCGACGATCAGTGCCAAGCTCAAGCAGGACAGCTCCATCGACTACGTGGCCACGCTCGGCGCGCCGTACGCCCTGACCGCGGTGCAGTCGGTGTCCGACGCGGGCAGCAAGGCGAAGGTCGCCACCTTCGACCTCAACAAGGACCTGACCGCCGCCATCAAGAAGGGCGACATCCAGTTCGCCGTCGACCAGCAGCCCTATCTGCAGGGCTACCTCGCGATCGACTCCCTGTGGCTCTACAAGAACAACGGCAACTACAGCGGCGGCGGCGAGCAGCCGGTGCTGACCGGCCCGGCCTTCGTCGACAAGTCCAACGTCGACACCATCGCGGCCTTCGCCGCGAAGGGCACCAGGTGATCCCCATGACCCAGCAGGCTGCGCCGGCGGTGACCTCACCGCCGGCCTCCGGCCCCCGGGAGCGCGACGGGCGGACCGTGCGGCGCTCGCTCCCGCTGCGGCTGCTGGCCCGGCCCGAGGTCGGCGTCTTCCTCGGGGCCGTCGCGGTGTTCGTCTTCTTCTTCGCCATGGCGCCGGCGTTCCGCTCGGGCAGCGCGATGGCCACCGTCCTCTACCAGTCGTCCACCATCGGGATCATGGCGCTGCCCGTGGCCCTCCTGATGATCGGCGGCGAGTTCGACCTGTCGGCGGGCGTCGCCGTGATCACCTCGGCGCTCACCGCCAGCATGGTCAGCTACCAGCTCACCATGAACGTCTGGGTGGGTGTGGTCGTCGCGCTTGTGCTCTCGCTCGCCATCGGCGCCTTCAACGGCTGGATGATGGTGCGCACCGGTCTGCCCAGCTTCCTGGTCACCCTCGGCACCTTCCTCGGCCTGCAGGGCATCAACCTCGCGGTCACCAAGCTGATCACCCGCAACGTCGCCACCGACGACATCAGCGACATGGACGGCTTCGGCCAGGCCAAGGCGGTCTTCTCGTCGTCGTTCACCGTGGGCGGCGTGCAGTTCAAGGTCACGGTGCTGTGGTGGCTGGCCTTCGCGGCGCTGGCCACCTGGGTGCTGCTGCGCACCAGGTACGGCAACTGGGTCTTCGCCGTCGGCGGCAGCAAGGACAGCGCGCGGGCCGTCGGCGTACCCGTGAACTTCACCAAGATCTCGCTGTTCATGCTGGTCGGCTTCGGCGCCTGGTTCGTCGGCATGCACCAGCTGTTCGCCTTCAACACCGTGCAGTCCGGCGAGGGCGTCGGCCAGGAGCTCATCTACATCGCGGCGGCCGTCATCGGCGGCTGCCTGCTGACCGGCGGCTACGGCTCCGCGATCGGCCCGGTCTTCGGCGCCTTCATGTTCGGCATGGTGAGCCAGGGCATCGTCTACGCCGGCTGGAACCCCGACTGGTTCAAGGCGTTCCTCGGCGTGATGCTCCTCGGCGCCACCCTCATCAATCTGTGGGTCCGCCAGTCGGCGGCCCGGAGGTGATCACCCATGACCACCGCTGACCTCAGTGAGAACGACGGCGCCGCCGCCCCGTCCGACCCGGCCCCCGTCGTGGAGCTGCGCGGCGTGGGCAAGTCCTACGGCAACATCCGCGCCCTGCACGGCGTCGATCTCGCCGTCCACCCGGGCCGGGTCACCTGTGTCCTGGGCGACAACGGCGCCGGCAAGTCCACCCTGATCAAGATCATCTCCGGGCTGCACCAGCACACCGAGGGCGAGGTGCTCGTCGACGGCGAGCCGGTGCGCTTCACCACCCCGCGCGAGGCACTCGACCGCGGCATCGCCGCCGTCTACCAGGACCTGGCCACCGTCCCCCTCATGCCGGTGTGGCGCAACTTCTTCCTCGGCTCCGAGATGACCAAGGGGCCCTGGCCCGTCCGGCGCCTCGACATCGCCCGCATGAAGAAGACCGCGGACGGGGAACTGCGCAACATGGGCATCGTCCTCGACGACCTGGAACAGCCCGTCGGCACCCTCTCCGGCGGCCAGCGCCAGTGCGTCGCCATCGCCCGCGCCGTCTACTTCGGCGCCCGCGTCCTCATCCTGGACGAGCCCACCGCCGCGCTCGGCGTCAAGCAGTCCGGCGTCGTCCTCAAGTACATCGCCGCCGCCCGCGACCGCGGCCTCGGCGTCATCTTCATCACCCACAACCCCCACCACGCCTACATGGTCGGCGACCACTTCAGCGTCCTGCGCCTGGGCACCCTCGAACTGTCCGCCGCCCGCGACCGGATCGGCCTGGACGAGCTGACCAACCACATGGCCGGCGGTGCCGAACTCGCCGCCCTCAAGCACGAACTGGCACAGGTCCGCGGCGTCGACGTCGAGGGGCTCCCCGAGGAGAAGGACCTCCAGGCACCCGTGCCGGCGTCTCCCGAAGGGAACTCCTGACATGACCCCTGCCCTGGACCGCATCCGGGTCGGCTCGGCCCCGGACTCCTGGGGCGTCTGGTTCCCCGACGACCCGCAGCAGGTGCCCTGGGAACGCTTCCTGGACGAGGTCGCCGAGGCCGGCTACTCCTGGATCGAGCTCGGTCCGTACGGCTATCTGCCGACCGATCCGGCGCGGCTGACCGACGAGGTGGGCAGGCGGAACCTGAAGGTGTCCGCCGGTACCGTCTTCACCTCGCTGCACCGCGGACCGGCCGTGTGGGAGTCCACCTGGGAGCATGTGAGCCGGGTCGCCGCGCTCACCCGGGCCATGGGCGCCCGGCACCTGGTGGTCATCCCCTCCTTCTGGCGCGACGACAAGACCGCCGAGATCATCGAGCCGCCCGAGCTGACCGCGGAGCAGTGGACCCACCTCACCAAGGGCATGGAGCGGCTCGGCCACGAGGTCAGGGAGACCTACGGGCTGGACATCGTCGTCCACCCGCACGCCGACACCCACATCGACACCGAGGAGCACGTCGAGCGCTTCCTCGACGCCACCGACTCCGGCCTGGTCGGCCTCTGCCTGGACACCGGGCACTACGCCTACTGCGGCGGCGACAGCGTCAAGCTCATCGAGACCTACGGCGAGCGCATCGGCTACCTCCACCTCAAGCAGGTCGACCCGGAGATCCTCGCCGACGTCGTCCGGGGCGGGGTGCCCTTCGGGCCGGCCGTGCAGCGCGGTGTGATGTGCGAGCCCCCGGCCGGCGTTCCCGCCCTGGAGCCGGTCCTCGCCGCCGCCCAGGGCCTCGGCGTCGACCTGTTCGCCATCGTCGAGCAGGACATGTACCCCTGCCCGCCGGACCAGCCGCTGCCCATCGCCGTACGTACCCGGGCGTTCCTCCGCTCCTGCGGCGCCTGACCCCGGAAGGGACGACCACACAGCATGACTCAGCGTGGAACGCTCGGAGTCGCCGTCATCGGGACGGGCCGGATGGGCGCCGACCATGTGCGCCGCATCAGCCGGGTGACCAGCGGGGCACGGGTGGCCGCCGTCGTGGACGTCGACGCGGAACGGGCCAAGCGCGTCGCGGCCGGCGTCGAGGGCTGCACCGCCTACACCGAACCGGCCGCCGCGATGGCCGCCGACGACGTCGACGCCGTACTGATCGCCTCCCCGGGCCCCGCCCACGAGGCCGCCCTGCTCACGGCCTTCGAGCACGATCTGCCCGTGCTGTGCGAGAAGCCCCTCACCCCCGACGCGGCCTCGGCGCTCAGGGTCCTGGAGGCCGAGCGGAAACTGGGCCACCGGCGCGTCCAGGTCGGCTTCATGCGCCGCTACGACCCCGAGTACGTCGGGCTGAAGGCGCTGCTGGTCGGCGGTCGGCTGGGCCGGCCGCTCATGGTGCACAACCGCCACCGCAACGCGGCCAGCCCGCCCGGCTTCACCGACGCCATGCTCATCAACGACTCGGTCGTGCACGAGATGGACGTCACCCGCTGGCTGCTCGACCAGGAGATCACGGCGGTCACCGTGCTGCGTCCGGCGCCGTCCCCGAACGCCCCCGAGGGCCTGGCCGATCCGCAGTTCGTCGTCCTGGAGACCGAGGGCGGCGCACTCGCCGACGTCGAGATCTTCGTCAACTGCGGCTTCGGCTACCAGGTGCAGGCCGAGGTGGTCTGCGAGAGCGGCACCGCCCGCATCGGCGACGGACACGCCATGGTCACCACCATGGCCGGCCGCTGGGGCGGAACCGTCGCCCAGGACTTCGTGGAGCGCTTCGAGGAGGCGTACGACCGCGAGGTGCAGGCATGGGTCGACGCCACCCGGCGCGGCGAGGTCACCGGGCCGAGCGCCTGGGACGGCTACGCCGCGGCGGCCGTCTGCGAGGCGGGCGTCCGCGCCCAGTCGGAGGGCCGCCGTACGCGGGTCGACCTGATCGAACGTCCCGCGTTCTACGCCTGATCCGCCTGATCCGCCTGATCCGCCTGATCCCGCTGATTCGCCGGAGCACTGCGGGGCCCTGGTGACATGTGTCACAGGGCCGCTCCGGGAACTCGGCCCCCGTCCCGTCCGACTCCTGAAGCGGTACGGCTCGATCCGACCGACGCCGTACGAGGCGACCTGGAGACCCGGTATGGACGAGCCCCGACGAACCCCCTCCGGCGTGCCGGTGATGCTCCGGAGACTGGTGCCGCCGCCCGCGCTGGCCGGCTTCCTGCTGCTGCTGGCGCTCCTCTTCGCGGTGTCGTACGCCGTCGGTGCCGGCGCCGGCCCCGTGGCGCCCGGGATGCACGCCCCCAGTACCGGCGGAGACGTCGGCGACCATGGCGGCGACATGGGGGACATGGGGCACGGGCACGGGGGAGCCGGCTGATGGGCGGGGAGCCGGAGGCCGTCCTCGTGACCACCGACCTGACCGTCGGCGGGATGACCTGCGCGGCCTGTGTGACGCGCGTGGAGAAGAAGCTGGGCAGGCTGGACGGGGTCAGCGCCACCGTCAACCTGGCCACCGGGCTGGCCCGGGTGAGCCACCCCGCGAACCTGCGGCCCGAGGAACTGGTCGCGACGGTCGAGAAGGCCGGCTACACGGCCGCGCTTCCCGCACCTCCCCGGACCCGGGAGCGGCAGGACACCGACGGCGAGGCCCGCGATGACGCCCGGCGGGAGCGCGACCGGCTCCTGATCACGGCGCTGCTCGCGGTACCCGTGCTCGTGCTGTCGATGGTGCCGTCCCTGCAGTTCCGCAACTGGCAGTGGCTGTGCTTCGTGCTGGCCGCGCCGGTCGCCGTCTGGGGAGCCTGGCCCTTCCACGTGCGGGCGGTCCGGGGCCTGCGGCACTCGGCGGCGAGCATGGAGACACTGGTGTCGCTGGGCGTGGTCGCGTCCTTCTCCTGGTCGGCGTACGCGTTGTTCCTCGGCGGCGCGGGCGCGCCCGGGATGCGGATGCCGTTCAGCCTGCTCCCCTCCGCCTCCGACGGCGCCGCCCACGTGTACCTGGAGGCGGCCGTCAGCGTTCCGCTGTTCGTGCTGACCGGCCGCTTCCTGGAGGCACGGGCCCGGCGCGGCACCGGGGCGGCACTGCGGTCGCTGGCCCGGCTCGCCGCCAAGGAGGTGGCCGTCCGCGACGCCGGCGGGGAACGGCTCGTCCCGATCGAGCGGCTGGGCGTCGGCGAGGTCTTCGTCGTACGGCCCGGCGAGCGGGTGGCGACCGACGGCGAGGTGGTGAAGGGCAGCTCCGCCGTGGACCTGTCCCTGGTCACCGGGGAGAGCGAACCGGCCGAGGTCGGGCCGGGCTCGGCCGTGGTCGGCGGCGCCGTCAACGCGGGCGGCCTGCTGCTCGTACGGGCAACGGCCGTCGGCGCCGACACACAGCTCGCCCGGATCACCCGGCTGGTGACCGACGCGCAGGCCGGGAAGGCGAAGGCGCAGCGGCTCGCCGACTCGGTGGCCGGGGTGTTCGTCCCGGCGGTCCTGGCCCTGGCCGTCACCGCCCTCGGGTTCTGGCTGGGGGCCGGCGCCGACCCTCAGGCGGCCGTCACCGCGGCCGTGGCCGTCCTGGTCGTGGCGTGTCCGTGCGCGCTCGGGCTGGCGACGCCGACCGCGCTGCTGGCCGCCACCGGCCGCGGTGCCCAGCTCGGCGTCCTGGTGCGCGGCCCGCAGGCACTGGAGGGGCTGCAGCACATCGACACCGTCGTCCTCGACAAGACCGGCACGCTGACCTCGGGGCACATGACCGTCGCGCGGGTCACGCCCGTGCCCGGCGGGATCGGACGGGACGCCGCCCTGCGGCTGGCCGGGGCGGTCGAGCAGGGCTCGGAGCATCCGCTGGGCCGGGCGATCGCGGCCCATGCCCGGCGGGCGCGGCCCGAGCTGCCGCTGCCGGAGGTCAGCGGGTTCGGCGCGGTGCCGGGCCGGGGCGTCCGCGGCCGCGTCGAGGGCCGCCGCGTCGAGGTCGCCGCGCCGGACGGTGAGCTGCCCACGGCGCTGTCGGAGGCGCTGCCGGCGGCGGAGGCCGCCGCGCACACCACGGTCCTGGTGCGGGTGGACGGCGTGCCCGAGGCCCTGATCGAGGTCGGGGACGCCCTGCGGCCCGGCAGCTACCGTGCCGTGGACAGGCTGCGGCGCCTCGGTGTCCGGCCGGTGCTGGCCACCGGCGACCGGGAGGCACCCGCCAGGGCCGTCGCCGCGGCGCTCGGCATCGAGGAGGTGCACGCCCGCCGCACACCCGAGGACAAGGCCGCCCTCGTGCGCAGGCTGCGGGAGGACGGCCGCCGGGTCGCGGTCGTCGGCGACGGCGTGAACGACGCCGCGGCGCTGGCCGGGGCCGACCTCGGCATCGCCATGGGCAGCGGCACCGACGTGGCCATCGGCGCGGCCGACGTGACACTGGTGCGCGGCGACATCGAGGCGCTGGCGGACGCCGTGCTGCTCGCCCGGCGCGCGCTCGCCACGATCCGGACCAACCTGGTGTGGGCCTTCGGGTACAACGTCGTCACCGTGCCGCTCGCCCTGGTGGGACTGCTCAGCCCGATGCTCGCCGCCGCCGCGATGTCGGTCAGCTCGCTGCTGGTGGTCGGCAACAGCCTGCGGCTGCGCACCTGGCAGCCGTCGCCCGTCAGGAGGCGCACACGATGACCGGACAGCACCCCTGGCGCCCGTCCCGCCGCCGGCTCACCGACGCCCTGCTCGCCGCCCTCGCGCCCGTCGCCGTGTGCAGCGTCGCCCTGGGCGGCCTGACCACCTGGGTCGGCGCCGGTGAGGCGGGCAGCCCGGCCAGGATCGACGTCACGGCCGGCCGGGTCTTCCTGCCCTACGGGGACAGCACGGAGACCGCCGCGTTCTTCACCGTCTCCAACTCCGGCGGCGCGGACGACCGGCTGGTCGCCGTCACCTCGACGGCCGTCGGCGGGGACATCGCGCTCAGCGGCCACCGCATGACCCCGAGCGGGGCGGCCTACAAGGACCGGGTGGCCTCGGCCGCCGTCCCGGCAGGCGGCGAGTTGTCCATGGCTCCGCACGGCGTGGATGTGACGCTGCGGGCGGGATCCGGATGGCACACCGGCGACCTGGTGCCGTTCACGCTGCACTTCGAGCGCAGCGGCCGGATCAGGACGGTCGCCGTCGTGGTCCGCCCCGGCGAGCCCGGTTCGTGACGGCCGGTTCATGACGGCCGGTTCGTGACGGTCGGCTTGTGACGGTCGGCTTGTGACCGGGCCTCCGGCGGGGCGGTGACAGCGGGCGCCCTGACGGCCGCCGTGGGCGAATCCCGGCCGTTTCCGGACCCCGCGCACGACGCCCGGCGGGCGGGTGCGAGGATGAGAGCGCCATGAAAGCCGGGTGGTGTGCTCGCACGATTCGGGCCGCGATGTTCGCGGCCGTCTGCGTGCTGCTCGCCGCTCTGGGCCACGTCCTGATGTCGGGCAGCCATGTGCCCTGGTGGACACTGGCGGCCGGCCTCGGGATGACCGGCACCGTGGGCTGGGCCCTGGCCGGCCGTGAGCGCGGGCTACCGCTCGTCGTCTCCGTCGCGGTCGCCGCCCAGGCGGTGCTGCACTCGGCGTTCTCCCTCGGGCAGTCCGCGGACGCGGCCACGGGCACGGGCTCCATGCGCCACGACATGGGCGCGATGTCCATGGGCTCCATGGACATGGGCTCCACGGGGTCCCCGGGCTCCATGGACTCCATGGACATGGGCTCCCTGGGGTCCCTGGTCCACCTCGGGCACAGCATGGGCGGCTCGTCGTCGTCCGGCATGCTCGCCGCCCACCTGCTCGCCGCGCTGCTGTCGGGCCTGTGGCTGGCGTACGGGGAGCGGGCCGTGTTCCGCATCCTGAGGGCGGTCGCCGGATGGCTGGCCGCACCCCTGCGCCTGCTGCTCGCGCTGCCCGTGCCCGCCCACCGCCCGCGTCCGCGGGTACGGTGCCGCCGCGCCGCGCGGGCGCCGCGCCTTCTGCTCCTCGTCCACTCGATCATCTCCCGGGGTCCTCCCGCGGGGGCCGCTGTCGCCTGACGACAGCCGGCGTCCCGAGGCGGCCCCCTGTGCCCCTCGGGCCCGGCCGTACCCCCACACCCGCGGGACACCCGCGCGTGTCCCGTGCGGCCGGCTCCCCACTCACCGGGGTCGCGGACCCCCGCGCACTCGCGCCTGCCGGTCCGCACCCGGATGATCCGAGAAGGACACCAGGTGATCACCCCTGCCCTGCTCGCCCCGCGCGAGAACACCGAGAACACCGACAACGCGGAGAAGACCGGCGCATCCGAGAGAGCGGCGGCCGACGACTCGATCACCGCCTGGGCGCTCGCCGCCCGCGGCGGAGACCCTGACGCCGTGGAGCACTTCGTCCGCGCCCTGCACCGCGACGTCCAGCGCTATGTGGCCCACCTGTGCGGTGACCCCCAGGCCGTCGACGATCTGGCGCAGGACACGTTCCTGCGCGCGCTCGGCAGCCTGCACCGCTTCGAGGGCCGCTCCTCGGCCCGTGCCTGGCTGCTGTCCATCGCCCGCCGCGCGGTCATAGACAGCCACCGGTACGCGGCCGCCCGGCCACGGCTGTCCGACGTACCGGACTGGCAACTGGCCGTGGAGCGGGCCCAGCCCCACGGCCTGCCCGGCTTCGACGACGGCATCGCGCTGCTCGATCTGCTGGCCGCGCTGCCCGACGAACGACGGGAGGCGTTCGTCCTGACCCAGATGCTGGGCCTGCCGTACGCGGAGGCGGCCGAGCTGAGCGACTGCCCGGTGGGCACGGTGCGCTCCCGGGTGGCCCGCGCCCGGGCAAGCCTCATGGATCTGCTTGCGGAGGCGGAGGAACCGGATCAGGCGGTCGCCCTCGCGGCCGCCTGACGGCGCGGGTGCCTGACGGCGCGGCCGCCTGACGGCGGGGGCGCCGGCGGCCGCTCTCCCCACGGCTCTCTCGGCGCCCGCCCTCCCGGTGGGCGCCGGCGCCTCGGCCGCCGCGGGGAGAACCGGGCCCCGCGCTCGCCGGTTGACGTCCTGTCAGGTCACCGCGCCCAGTGCCCCGCGCACGGGAACCCTCGGCACCCTCGTCCCGACTACTGGTCGGGGTGACGGACGGTCACCCGCGAACCGAGTAGATCCTGGAGAGTTCCGATGCGTTCTCGTATGTGGAGCGGTACGACCGCCATAGCCCTGTTCGGCGTGCTCGCGGCGGGCTGCGGAGGCGGAGGGACCGGCACCGGGGACGACGGCGCGGGGAAGACCGGCACGTCCGCCTCCGGCGGATACCCCGTGACCGTCACCGACTGCATGGGCGCCGAGACCGCGTTCACCACCGCCCCGCGCAAGATCGTCACCAGCAACGCCTCCAGCCTGGAACTCCTGCTGCGGCTGGGCGCAGGCGACAAGGTCATCGGCACCGGCTTCCCGCCCGGCAAGGGCACGCTGCCCGGCGCGCTGGACGCGCAGGCGCAGAAGGTGGAGGTGCTCAGCCGGAGCGTGATTCCCAAGGAAAAGCTCCTCGGCTCGGGCGCGGACCTGTACATCGACACCTTCGCGTCCATGGGCGGCATGGGGGGCGGCGGCATGGGGGACGCGCCGACCGAGGCCGAGTTCAAGGCGGCCGGGATCAAGCACATCCACCTGAAGTCCACCGCCTGCGCGCCGACGGGCAAGAGCCCGGTCACCGACCTGTCCGGCGTCGAGGCCGACATCACCTCCCTCGGCGCGGTCACCGGAACCGGGGCCACGGCGAAGGAACTCGTCGCCGGCATGGAGAAGCAGGTCGCCGCCGTCCGCGAGGCGGTCGGTGACACGCCGCAGGGCGAGCGGCCGACGTACTTCTTCTTCGACTACGACGCCGGCACCAAGCAGCCCACCGTCGTCTGCAACCGGCAGATCGCCAACGCGGTGATCAGCCTGGCCGGCGCGCGCAACGTCTTCGCCGACTGCGACGGCGACCGCAAGCAGGTCGGCTGGGAGGACGTGATCGCCCGGAACCCGGACTGGATCCAGCTGGGCGTGCGCAACCGGGGCAGCGCGGCGGCGAACAAGAAGGCGTTCGACGAGGCGCAGAGGTGGCTGGAGACCAATGCGGCCACCAAGGGGCTGACGGCGGTGAAGAAGGGGCACCTGGTGCGCATCGGCTCGGAGCAGACCACCATCGCCGGGGTCGGGAACGCCGACACGGTCCGGAAGATCGCCGCGATCCTCTACCCCGGCAAGGTCAACTGATCGTGGTCCTGGCTCCGTTGCGGCGCGGCAGGGCGAAGAGGCACTCCGGGACGCGCGGCCTGCCCGCGGGGCCGTCGGCCCTGGTCCTGGGTGTGGCCCTGCTGGTGGCCCTCACGGCGGCGGTGTCCTGGGGATCCACGTCGATCCCGCCGGGCGACGTGTGGGGCGTGGTGGGGCGGCGGCTGTCCGGCGAGGCCCCACGGCCGGGCACCGACGACCTGATCGTCTGGCAACTGCGCGTCCCCCGCGCCCTGCTGGCGGCACTCGTCGGCGCGGGGCTCGGCGTCGTCGGCACGGCCGTACAGGCTCTCGTCCGCAACCCGCTGGCCGACCCGTACCTGCTGGGCATCTCCAGCGGCGCCTCACTCGCCGCCGTCGCCGCGCTCGTGCTCGGCCTCGGCGCGGGCGGGGCGCTGGGTCTGGGCCTTTCCGGGGCGGCGTTCGCGGGAGCGCTGGGCACGTTCGCGCTGGTGTGGGCCGTGGCCCGGCGCGGCGGGGGATTCGCGCCGCTGCGGCTGGTACTGGCCGGCGTGGCGATCGGGCAGTTCCTGTCCGGCTTCACCAGCTACCTCGTGCTCCAGGCCGGGGACGAGCAGCAGACCCACAGCGTGCTGTTCTGGCTCATGGGAAGCCTGAGCGGGGCGAGCTGGCAGCTGCTGGCCGTGCCGGCGGCCGCCGTTCCGGTCGCCCTGCTGTGGCTGCAGGCACGCGCCCGGGCGATGAACGCCCTGCTGATGGGTGACGAGACGGCGGCCGGGCTCGGCATCGACGTGACCCGGCTGCGCCGCGAACTGTTCACCGTGACCAGTGTGCTCACCGGCGTCCTGGTCGCCGTGTCGGGTGCGATCGCCTTCGTCGCCCTGATGGTGCCGCACGTCTGCCGCCTGGTCGTCGGCGGGGACCACCGCCGGCTGCTGCCCCTTTCCGCGCTGTCGGGGGCGGTACTGCTGGTCGTGGTCGACATCGTCTGCCGTACCGCCCTGGACACACAGGAGTTGCCGGTCGGCGTCGTCACCTCGCTCGTGGGGGCGCCGGCCCTGCTGTATCTGCTGGACCGGCGTCTGGAGAGCGGCCGTTGAGGATCGACATCGAGGACCTGCACGTCGCCTACGCCGGCCGCACGGTGGTGGCCGGTGCCCATCTGGTGGCGGCCGAGGGCGAGATCACCGGCCTGGTCGGCCCCAACGGCAGCGGCAAGTCCACCCTCCTGCGCACCGTCTACCGCCACCTCAGGCCCAGCGCGGGGCGGGTGCTGCTGGACGGCGCCGACCTGCGCGCTCTGAGCCCCACCGAGGCGGCCCGGCACGTGGCGGCGCTGCCGCAGGAGCGGGGCGGTGACTTCGAGTTGACCGTACGGGAGGTCGTCGCCATGGGACGTACGCCCTACAAGCGGGCGTTCGCGGGCGAGGACGACGCCGACCGGGACATCGTCGCCCGTGCCCTGGCCGACGTCGGCATGGACCGGCACGCCGGGCGGCGGTTCACGGCCCTGTCCGGCGGCGAACGCCAACGCGTCCTGCTGGCCCGCGCGTTCGCCCAGGACCCGGACGTCCTGGTGCTGGACGAGCCGACCAACCATCTCGACATCCGCCACCAGGTCGAGCTGCTCGCCCTGCTGCGCGCCAGGCGCCGTACGACGCTGGTGTCGCTGCACGACCTCAACGCCGCCGCCTCGGTGTGCGACCGGCTGCACGTCCTGCACGCCGGGACAGTGGTGGCCTCCGGCCCGCCGCGCGAGGTCCTCACGCCCGCGCTGGTGGCCGAGGTGTTCGGCGTACGGGCGACGGTGGTCGACCACCCCTTGACCGGTGACCCGCTGATCGCCTTCGACCACCAGGGCCCGGCCGGCACGGGGACGGCGGGGGACACTTGACGCCCTCACCTGCGTAAACGCAGGTGATTCCGGTCAGCACCGCTATGCGGTGCTCCCTCGGGTTCCTGCTTCACGGGCCTCTGCCACCCGAAGGTGGTCTTACCGGGCCTCCACAGGCCTGACTTCCCGCCCGTCCGGCGGTAGGTCCGCCAACTACGTTGTCGGACAAGGCGACTTTAGCAGTGGTGCTGCGGCCCTACGGGCCGCTGAGGCGAGGATGCCCTACACCTCCACCCTGAAGGGTGGAGCACTGGGCAAGTGTGCGGTAGCCGCACACCGGCGGATGACGAAGGGCCGTGCGGGACCCCGTGGAAGGGGCCCGCCCGGCCCTTTCCCGCACCACGGCACCGGCGGCGCGACGACTTTGACGTGGAGTCTGGGGCGTCCGGGAACTCACCCCCGGCGCCTGACGACTTGTGGGACGAGGCTGCCGACCGGCAGCCCGGCCGCGATGATGAGGGGCAGAAGGGTGACACACCACGGTCCCGGTTCGGAACCGCCCGGCCACATATCCGTCGGCGAGGACAGACCGCTGCTGGTGGCCGTCGCGGGCCTGCTGTCGTTCGTGGCGATGCTCGACATGAACATCGTGAACGTGGCCCTGGCGGACATCGCCGATGGTCTGCACGTGTCCGCCGCCACCGCCCAGTGGGCGGTGCTGGCCTATCAACTACCGGTCGTGGCCCTGCTGCTGCCCGTCGGCCGGTGGCTGGACGGCGTGGGGATGCGTTCCGCCGTACTGGTCTCGACCGCCGGCTTCGCACTGAGCAGCGCGCTGGCCGCCGCAGCTCCCTGGGCGGCCTGGCTGATCGCCGTCCGCCTGGTGCAGGGCGCGTTCGGGGCGGTGCTGTTCGTGCTGATGCCGGTCCTCGCGATCCGCTCGGTGCGGCCGGAGCGGCGCGCCCGGGCCTTGAGCGTGCCCGCGACCCTGGGGCCACTGGGCGCGGTGACCGGACCGGCCGTGGGCGGCCTGCTGCTCGACCACTGGGGCTGGCACTCCGTGTTCCTCGTCAAGATCCCGTTCTGTGTGCTCGCCCTGATCGTGGCCTGGCGGGCGATGCCACGGGACGGCGGGCTGAAATGGCCCGACCGGCGGGCTGCGGCGGACGCCCTGCTCGTGTCCTCGGGCACGGCGGTCGTGCTGCTGGCGCTGACCCTGGCGTCCGACGGCACACCGTGGCTGGTGCTCGCGCTCGCCGCGGTCCCGCCGCTGTGGTGGTGGCTGCGCGGACCGGGCGGTCGCCCGGTGACCGAGACCATGCGGGTCCCGGGACTGCTCCGGGCACACGGGTCGGTGCTCGCCCTCGCGGCCGGATTCGCCGCCATGCGGTACGTGGTCGCCCTGTACCTGCAGCGCGACGGCGGGTTCAGCGCCACCACGACCGGCCTGGCCCTCCTCGCCTTCCCGCTGGGCATGGTCCTGGCCGGGCCCCTCGGCGGGCGCCTCGCCGACCGGTACGGTGCCCGGCCGGTCGCGGCCGCCGGCGCCGCGCTCACCGCGGTCGGCCTCCTGCTGCTCGTCCCTTCGACGGCCGGCTGGTCGGCGACGGACGTGGCCTGGCGGCTGGCTCTGGCGGGCCTCGGCATGGGCCTGAACGGCGGGCCGACGCAAGCCCTGGTCATGACCACCGCCCCGCGTGACCGGACCGCGACCGTCGGGTCGACCGTCCAGCTCGCCCGCAACCTCGGCTTCACCCTCGGCCCCGCCCTGGCCACCGTCGCCCTGGGACCGACCGGTTCCGGCGCCGGCGTCCACGCAGGGCTCGCCCTGGCCGCCTGCGCGGCCGGTCTCGCCGTACCCCTGCTCGCCCTGCCCGGACGCCGGCCCGGCCCGGCGTCGGAGAAGACCATCGACACGGCGCCCGCCGTGCACCCCTGACGAGACGCCACCCTTACGCCGTCCGCGACGACCGGGCCGCCGCCTTCGCTTCCGAGGACTCGTCGGCCCCCTTCCCGTGGCCGGAACACCACCAGTCCGCCTCCCGCACTCTGAGGAGCCGTTCCGCATGACCCTCCACGAACCCGTGCCCGCCCCCGATCCTGACACCCTGCCGGACCCGGTCCCGCTCATCGGCTGCCCGTACAAGAGCAACCCCTACCCCCTCTACGAACGGATGCGCGAGGACGGTCCGGTCCACCGCGTCCTCTTCCCGAGCGGGGTGACCGCCTGGCTCGTCACGGGCTACGACGCGGCGCACGCCGCCCTCAACGACGAGCGGCTCGGCAAGAACCACGACCGGGGCAACGACCGCTGGCGCGCCCGCGCCTCGATCATGCCCGAACCCCAGCACTCCCAGCTCCAGGTCCACCTGCTGCACCAGGACCCGCCGCGCCACACCCGTATGCGGCGGTTCGTGACCGACGCCTTCACCCCCCGCCGGGTCGAGAGTCTGCGGCCCCGCTTCCAGGAACTGGCCGACAGCCTCGTCGACGCCCTGCCCGAGACCGGTCCCGCCGACCTCGTCGCCGGCTTCGCTGCCCTCTTCCCCTTCCAGGTGCTCGCCGAGGTCATCGGCCTGCCTGCCGAACTGGCCGTGCGCTTCGACCGGGACTGGGGCAAGGTCGTCCAGCCGGTCGGTCCCACCGACCCGGGACGGGCGCGGTACGAGGCACGGCTGCACGGACTGCAGAGCTACATAGCCGAGGTCGTGGCCCACAAACGCGCACACTGGGACGACGACCTGCTCAGTCGTCTCGTCACGGCCCGCGACCGCCGCGAACTGTCCCAGGAGGAGCTGGACTCGATGGTCTTCCAGCTCCTCGTCGCGGGCCAGGAACCGGTCACCAACCAGATCACCACCGCGCTGATCGCCCTGTTCCGGCACCCCGACCAGCTCGCCCGGCTGCGCGCCGAGCCCGGTCTGCTGCCGCGCGCGGTGGAGGAACTCCTGCGGTACGACGGCGCCTTCGAGCTCACCACCTGGCGCTTCTTCGACCAGGACAGCGACCTGTACGGCACCGAGGTTCCGGCGGGCGACTCCGTGATCGTCTCCCTGTCCGCCGCCAACCGGGACCCACGCCGCTTCCCCGGCCCGGACACCCTCGACCTCGAGCGCAGCCCCAACCCCCACCTGGCCTTCGGGCACGGCATCCACTTCTGCCCCGGGGCCGCCCTCGCGCGCGCCGAACTCGACGTCGCCCTCGGCACGCTGCTGGCGCGGCTGCCCGGCCTCCGCCTCGCCATCAGGGACGAGGACATCGAGTGGGTCCCGGCGGTCCTCGGCCGCGGCGCCGGCCGCCTCCCCGTCGGCTACGACCGGCGCCTCTGACCGGAGCCACCAGGCCGGCCGCCACGCCCGGCCGCCGCGCCCCGGCAGCGCCCCGCCCTCGAAGCGCCCCAGCCGAACCGACCCACCCCGAACCGGCCGACCGCGCCCGGCCCACCGCCGCGGCGTCATCCCGTCATGCCCTCAAGTCCCCACACCCCCTGTTTCCCGGAGGAACGACATGCCCTCGACGACCGCCCCGCACGACCTCCCCACGAGTGCCGGCGTCTCGATCCTGAACCTGCTGCTGCCCCACCACCGCACCACCGGACCCGCCCCCGCCTCCGCCGAGGCCTTCCCCCACCAACTGCGCAGGATCGACGACTTCGTGCGCGAGGGCCGGCCCGTCGTCTTCGCCCTGCCCGGTTTCCCCTGCAAGTCGCCCAACCCGGCCAAGGTCCTCGGCACCCTCCCCGACCAGGGCGAACGTCTCTCCCTCGGCTTCCTGAACAGCCTGTGCGAGGAGATCGCCGGGATATACGCGCCCGGCGCCCGCGTCATCGTCTGCTCCGACGGCCATGTCTTCGGCGACATCATCAACGTCCCCGACGCCGACATCGACGCCTACTCCGACGGCCTGCGAAGAATGATCGCCGAGGAGAACCTGGAGCACCTGTCCGTCTTCGACCTGCGCGACGTCCTCGGCGACATCCCGCACGACGCGAAGCGCGCCCACATCCACGACCGCCACGCGCCCGCCCTGGACGTGCTGCGGGAAGAAGTCCGCACAGGCGGCCAGCCCCTCGACCTCTACCGCGGCATCACCCGCTTCCTCGTCGAGGACACCGCCGGGTTCACCGGGACCCGCTCCGCCCTGCAACGCGAGTGCAGGCAGCGCGCCTACGGCGTCATCCAGCGCAGCCGCGCCTGGGGCGACGTGGTCGCCGAACACCATCCCCACGCAGTCCGCCTGTCGATCCACCCCCAGCCCCTCGGCTCGCCCAAGTTCGGCATCCGCCTCCTGGACGCGCCCGACGCCTGGACCACCCCGTGGCACTCGGCGGCCCTGCGCCGAACCGACGGCACCTGGACCCTCATGCCCCGCCACCAGGCGGCACGCCTCGGCCGTGAGGTCGAGCGGGACGGCAGGCCGAGCCACTTCGAGCAGGACTGACCACCCCGCGGGCGCGGTTGCCGACGGGCGATGCCCGCGGGATCAGCCGCCGGGCGGAAGCACGCCGAGCCGGACCGCCGAGGGCCGCCGCGGATCGTGGTGGATCTCCTGCTCCGCAGCCAGCAGACGGACGGCGCTCGCCGTCGGCTCGCCGGTGCCGGGGTTGCGGGCGAACCGGGGGTGGGCCCCGCTGGAGACCTGGAGCCGGATGCGGTGGCCGGCCCGGAACCGGCAGGCGGTCGGTGCGAGGTC
Organism: Streptomyces sp. PSU-S4-23; assembly: GCF_055632315.1. Taxonomy (NCBI): domain Bacteria; kingdom Bacillati; phylum Actinomycetota; class Actinomycetes; order Kitasatosporales; family Streptomycetaceae; genus Streptomyces; species Streptomyces sp. PSU-S4-23. The sequence continues at coordinate 7,381,109 of NZ_JBVMUU010000002.1, forward strand.
GAGGGCGAGCGCGAGCACTCCGCCCGTATCGGCCTCACCGGCCGCACGGGAGCCGGGCCGCACCCGGATCAGCCCGTCGGTGATGTCCACCGACCGGCCGTCCGGGTGCACGTCGCAGAGCCGGGCGAAGAAATCGGTGTGCGCGAGCGTGGAGCGTACGTACAGCTCGGCCGAGACCTCACCGACGACGTCCAGGTCGGCCTCCAACGGGTCGGTGGTGAAGGTGAGTACGTCCGCGCGGGCCTCCAGCGCGCGGTTGTCCCGCGGTCCGCAGCCCGCGCCCGTCCAGGCGCCACCGACGGCCGGGGTGGGGTCCGCCGGATCGTAGCGGTAGCGGTCGGGGGCGCTCGGCGGCGGAGGGGAAGGGTCGAGCCGGCCACCCGGATGCAGGTACCAGCGTCGGGAGAGCGCCCGCGGCGGCCAGGCGCCGAAGCCGCGCCACTCCCCGGCGCCGAGCACGAACAGGCGCACCGGGTCCGGCTCAGCGGTGCCGTCGGCGGCCTCCCGGCCCGGTCCGGATACGGCCCTGCGCTCGGGTGCGGGCGCGGGTCCGGGCTCGGGCTCGGGCTCGGAAAAGACTCCGGCGAGCCAGTCCAGGGAGTCCGCCATGAAGGCCGGCCACCAGCGGCCGATCGCCGTGTGCGTCCACGGTCCGACGGTCAGCCGGGGCGCCGCGCCGCCGGCCCGCAGCAGCGCGTACTGCTGGAGCGTCTGCGGCAGGAAGGCGTCGTACCAGTTGCCCTGGAGCAGCACGGGAACGCCCGGGCGCCCTGTGAGCCCGGCGCTGTGGTCGGACGCGGACCAGTACGGATCGTCACCGGCCTCGTGCGCCAGCCAGGCGTCGAGGTGCGGGTGGTCGCGGCCCAGCGCCCGCGCGACGGCCGGGCCGAGCGGCAGCTCCCGGTAGGCGATCCGCCGCAGTCTCCGCTTCTCGCGCAGCTGGCGCAGGGTGTCCCGGACCGGTCCGCGCTTCGGGTGGCTGAGCATCGACGCCCAGCCGGCCATCGTGTCCAGGGCGAACGCGCCGCCCGGCCAGGTGACCCGCGCATACTCGTGCGGTCCCATCTGGACCACCATGCCGCGCAGTCCGGGCGGCGGGTCGTCCAGCAGCGCCCACTGCACATAGCCCAGGTAGCTGGCCCCGATGGTGGCGAACTCGCCCGGATACCAGTCCTGTCCGCTCATCCAGGAGGCGGTGTCCCGGCCGTCGGCGGCCTCCTGGACCCATGGTTCGAACGTCCCGCCCGAGCCGAAGGTTCCCCGGCAGCGCTGCACCAGCACCTGGTATCCGCGCTCGGCGTACAGCCGGCCGTACAGCACGCCGATGGGCAGGTCCCAGCCGTACGGGTTGCGCACCAGCAAGGTCGGCGGCCGGCCGCCGCCGGCCGGCGCGTAGTGGTCGGCGAGCAGGTCGACGCCGTCACGCATCGGCACCCGTATGCCCCTGGTGACCCGGACGTCCCGGGTGACGGCCGGCGGCAGCCGCATCAGCCGGCTCGCCACGCTCGCGGCGAGCGTGCCGCCCCTTCGCTCAGCCCGCACGGAACAGTCCCAGGGCGGCGAGCAGCCGGAGGTTCTCGGCGGCGCTCCACCACTCGGCGACCCGGCCCTGGTGGATCCGCAGGATGTCGATGCCCCGGTTGGCGACCGGTGTGCCGGGCGCGGCGGTGGCCTCGGGCAGCCCCCCGCGGTAGATGCCGGCGAACCGCCAGCCGCCGGTGACGTACGCCCCTTCGGCGACCGGGCCCACCTCGGTGGTGTAGGTCAGGTCCGCGATGCCGTGGACACCGCCGATCAGGGCGAGGGCGCCGTCGCGGTCGCCGATCAGGCTCGGGTCGATGCTGTCCGACAGCCTCGGCGAGTGGACGGTGATCCGCTCGGCGAGCAGTTCCCTGCCGACGGAGAGGTCGCCGTTCCACAGGGCGATCCACTTCTCCCAGATGCGGTGCGCCTCGGCCGGGGTGGGATCGATGGTCATGGTGACTCCTGGGTGCTCAGCGGGATCCGACCGGGCCCGGGCTGCGGTCGGGGTCGGGGGTGACGCCGGTGGTGGCACTGGTGCGGTGGGCAAGGGGCGCACCGCCGGCGGCGAGATGGTGGCGGCGGTCGCGCAGGAGCTGGCGCAGGTAGCGGTAGACGTCCAGTTCGACGGTGAGCCGCGGCGTCGCGGAGTAGCGCCGGCGCACCTTCCGGTCGTCGGCGGCGATCTCGGCCAGCATCGCCTCCCGGCCGGGCAGCCGGGTACGTCCCTCGATCAGATCGGCGGTCCATTCGGCCTGTGCCTCGGCGACGGGGGTGATGGCGCTCAGCGTCTTGGCGAAGCCGAGGAAGAACAGCCTTTCGTGACCCGGCATCACGATCCGGCGGAAGAGCCGCATCGGGCCTGCCATCACCGGGGTCGACTCCTGTGGCAGGAAAGGGAAGCTGAACTTGTAACCGGTGCACCAGACGATCGCGTCGAACTCCTCCACCGAGCCGTCGGTGAACCGCACCCGACGGCCGCCGTCGAAGCGCTCGATGCCCGGCCGCACCGCGATCCGGCCGGCCTTGACCGCCGGCAGGTAGCCCTCGCAGGTGGCGGGGTGGGTGCGCAGGGCGAGGTGACCCGGGGCCGCCAGGCCGTACCGGCTGATCCTGCCCTGCGTCACCCAGAGCATCGCGGTCAGCAGGAGGCTCTGCACCAAGGGCGGCACGTACGTGGCGAGCGGCAGGTTGGCCTTGTCGGCGGGCCTGCCGAAGAGGTACTTCGGGGTGATCCAGAAGCCGCGCCGGGCACTGGAGACCACCCGGTCGGCCACGGCCGACAGTTCGGTGGCGATGTCGCAGGCGGTGTTGCCGAATCCGACGACCAGCACCCGCCGGCCGCGCAGCGGGTCGGGCCTCTTGTAGTCCTTGCTGTGCAGCTGGGTGCCGGTGAACTCGCCCCGGTACGCGGGCTCCGGCCACTTCGGGTCCCAGTGGAAGCCGTTGGCGACCAGGACGTGGGAGTAGCGGTGGGTCTGTCCGTCGTCCAGTGTGACCTGGTATCCGGCGCCGTCCTCGACCACCCCGGTCACCGAGGTCCGGAAGCGGATGTGCCGGCGCAGGCCGAAGTGCTCGGTGTAGCGCTCCAGGTAGTCGAGCATCTGCGGATGCCCGGGGAACAGCGGATAGTCCCCGGGCATCGGGAACTTGGGGAAGCCGCTCATGTCCCGGGAGCTGTTCAGCTCGATGGAGTCGTAGACGGCGGAGGTGCCGCTGTCGTTGCAGAACCGCCACTGGCCACCGATGTCGGAGCCCTTCTCGTACACGTCGAACGGGACACCCCGCTCGCTGAGGACCTGCGCGGCCGCGAGCCCGCAGACCCCGGCCCCGATGACGCACACCCGCACGGACATCCGATCGCCCCCTCGCGAACCCCACTGGCCCGGGAAGTGTTCGCAAGCTGGCTAAAGACGCCCTTGTGTTCGGCCCCCCGGCGCCACTCGCGCCGGCCGGCTGCGCCCGGACTCCCCCCACCCGGACGCCGTTCCCCGCCTCCCGGGACGCCGAGCGCGCCCCCGCGTGTACCGCACGACCTTCGGCGCCGGTCCGTGAGACCGTGCGGTCCGGGCGGGTCGTGGCCGGGACCGCCGTCAATGAGACACTGCCCACTCGCGCGGGCCACCGGGCGCAGCGCGAAGTGCCGTACAGGGTAGGGATGCTGCCGAGAGCCGACGAGACCGATGCCGACGATGGATGTCACCGAGCCGTCCGGGCTCCCCGAGCCAGAGAGGACAGAACCGCGCATGAAGATCCTCATCAGCGCCGACATGGAGGGCGCCACCGGTGTCACCTGGCCCGCGGACGTGCTGCCCGGCACGCCGCAGTGGGAGCGGTGCCGGGCGATGTTCACCTCCGACGTGAACGCCGCCGTGCTGGGCTTCTTCGACGGCGGCGCCGACGAGGTGCTGATCAACGAGGCGCACTGGACCATGCGCAACCTGCTCCTCGAACGGCTGGACGAGCGGGCGCAGATGCTCACGGGCCGCCACAAGTCCCTCTCCATGGTGGAGGGCGTGCAGCACGGCGACGTGGACGGCATCGCGTTCGTCGGCTACCACGCCGGCGCCGGCATGGAGGGGGTGCTGGCGCACACCTACCTCGCCAACACCATCACCGCTGTCTGGCTGAACGACGTGCGTGCCAGCGAGGGACTGCTGAACGCGCACGTGGTCGCCGAGTACGGTGTGCCGGTGATCCTGGTCACCGGCGACGACGTCGCCTGCGAGGACGCGCTCGGGTACGCGCCCGAGGCGCTGAAGGTCGCCGTCAAGGACCACGTCTCGCGGTATGCGGCCGTGTGCCGCACCCCGGCCAGGACCGCCGCCGACATCCGCGCGGCGGCCAAGGAGGCGGCTTCCCTGGCGGTACGTCACAAGCCGGTGGCCGGCGGGCCGTTCACCGTGGCGCTGGAGTTCGACGCGGAGCACCTGGCGATGGCCGCCACCGTGGTGCCGGGTGCGGAGCGCGTCGGGGAACGCAAGGTGGCGTACACGAGCGGGACCATGTACGAGGCGATCCGTACCTTCAAGGCGGTCACCACGATCGTCTCGGCCGCGGTGGAGGAGCAGTATGGCTGACCGGCAGGCACTCGACGAGGTCGTGCGGTTCACCTCCGACCTCATCCGCATCGACACCACCAACCGCGGCGGCGGCGACTGCCGGGAGCGGCCCGCCGCCGAGTACGCGGCCGAGCGGCTGGCCGAGGCCGGCCTGCGGCCCACCCTGCTGGAACGCACCGGGGGCCGGACGAACGTCGTCGCCCGCATCGAGGGCACCGATCCCTCCGCCGGCGCGCTGCTCGTGCACGGGCACCTCGACGTGGTGCCCGCCGAGGCCGCCGACTGGAGCGTGCACCCGTTCTCCGGCGAGGTCCGGGACGGCGTCGTCTGGGGCCGGGGCGCGGTCGACATGAAGAACATGGACGCGATGATCCTCGCGGTCGTCCGGGACTGGGCGCGCACGGGCGTGCGACCGCGGCGCGACATCGTCATCGCGTTCACCGCCGACGAGGAGGCCAGCGCGGAGGACGGCTCCGGCTTCCTCGCGGACCGGCACGCGGACCTGTTCGAGGGGTGCACCGAAGGCATCAGCGAGTCCGGGGCGTTCACCTTCCACGACGGCAGCGGCCGGCAGATCTATCCGATCGCGGCGGGCGAGCGCGGCACCGGCTGGCTCAAGCTGACCGCGCGCGGCCGGGCGGGCCACGGCTCGAAGGTCAACCCCAGCAACGCGGTCACCCGGCTTGCCGCCGCCGTCGCCCGCATCGGCGCCCATGAATGGCCGCTCAGACTCACCCCGACCGTGCGCGCCGCGCTCACCGAACTCGCCGCGGTGTACGGCCTCAAGCCCGACCTCGACGACGTGGACGGGCTCATGGAGAAGCTCGGCCCGGCCGCCGCACTGGTCGAGCCGACCCTCCGGTGCAGCACCAACCCGACCATGCTGAACGCCGGGTACAAGGTCAACGTCATCCCCGGCGAGGCCGTCGCCCATGTCGACGGACGCTATCTGCCCGGAACCGAGGACGAGTTCCGCGCGACCCTCGACGAACTCACCGGGCCGGACGTGGAGTGGGAGTTCCACCATCGCGAGGTCGCCCTCCAGGCACCGGTGGACTCGCCGACCTTCGCCCTGATGGCGGACGCGGTACGGGAGTTCGCACCCGAAGGGCACGTGGTGCCGTTCTGCATGTCGGGCGGCACCGACGCCAAGCAGTTCTCGCGCCTCGGCATCACCGGATACGGGTTCGCGCCGCTGAAGCTGCCGGAGGGATTCGACTACGGGGCGCTGTTCCACGGCGTCGACGAACGTGTTCCGGTCGAGGCGCTGCACTTCGGCGTCCGCGTCCTCGACCGTTTTCTGCGCACGGCCTGACGGGGGGAGCGAAGGAGATGGCACAGACACTGGCGTACGGGGCGTGGCCCTCGCCCATCGGGGCGGAGCTGGCCGCCGCGCACGACGGACAGCCCGAATCGGTGGGCTTCGTGGGCGACGAGGTGTGGTGGACCGAGCCGCGCCCCACCGAGGGCGGCCGCCGCACGCTCGTACGGCGCACGGCCGACGGCGGCCAGGAGCCGGTGCTGCCCGCGCCGTGGAACGTGCGCAGCCGGGTCATCGAGTACGGCGGCCGGCCCTGGGCCGGGGTGATGCGCCCCGAAGGGCCGCTGGTGGTGTTCGTGAACTTCGCGGACCAGCGGCTGTACGCGTACGAGCCGGCGCTTCCCGGCGCCGAGCCGCGCCCGCTCACCCCCCTGTCACCGGTGGGCGGCGGACTGCGCTGGGTCGACCCGCAGGTGCGTGCGGAGCGCGGCGAGGTCTGGTGCGTCCTGGAGGAGTTCACCGGGGACGGGCCCTCGGACGTGCGGCGGGTCGCGGCCGCCGTACCGCTCGACGGCTCGGCGGCCCAGGACCGGGACGCGGTGCGCGAACTCACCGGCGAGCGGCACCGTTTCGTCACCGGTCCGCGCCTGTCGCCGGACGGGCGCCGCGCCTGCTGGCTCGCCTGGGACCATCCCCGCATGCCGTGGGACGGCACCGAGCTGATGGTCGCCGAGGTGGCCGGCGACGGCAGGCTCCGCGAGCCCCGCGCCGTCGCGGGCGGCCCCGAGGAGTCGATCGCCCAGGCGGAGTGGGCACCCGACGGCTCCCTGCTGTACGTCGGCGACCGCACCGGCTGGTGGAACCTCTACCGGGACGGCGTGCGCCTGTGCCCCCGCGAGGAGGAGTTCGGCGGCCCGCTGTGGAAGATCGGACTGCAGTGGTTCGCCCCCCTGGAGAACGGGCTGATCGCCGTCGTGCACGGCAAGGGCGCCGGGCTGCTCGGGATACTCGACCCGGACAGCGGCGGGGTCGTCGACACGGCGGGGCCCTGGACCGAGTTCGCCGCCACGCTCGCCGTGCACGGCAGCCGGATCATCGGCGTCGCCGCCAGTCCGCGCAGCGCGTACGAGGTCGTGGAGCTGGACGCCGGCACCGGCCGCGCCCGGGTGATCGGCGCCGCGCACGACGATCCCGTGGACCCCGCCTACTATCCCGAGCCCCAGATCCGCACCTTCACCGGCCCCGGGGGCCGCGAGGTCCACGCGCACATCTACCCCCCGCACCACCCCGACCACATCGCGCCGGACGACGAACTGCCGCCGTACGTCGTGTGGGCGCACGGCGGGCCCACCGGCCGCGCCCCGCTCGTCCTCGACCTGGAGATCGCCTACTTCACCTCGCGCGGCATCGGCGTCGCCGAGGTCGACTACGGCGGCTCGACCGGATACGGGCGCGAGTACCGGGACCGGCTGCGCGAGCAGTGGGGCGTCGTCGACGTGGAGGACTGCGCGGCCGTCGCCCTCGCCCTGGCCGAGGAGGGCACCGCGGACCGCGACCGGCTCGCGGTGCGCGGCGGCAGCGCGGGCGGCTGGACGGCGGCCGTGTCGCTCACCTCGACCGACGTGTACGCCTGCGGCACGATCATCTACCCCGTCCTGGACCTGAAGAGCTTCGGCTCGGGGGAGACCCACGACTTCGAGTCGCGGTATCTGGACACCCTGGTCGGGCCGTATTCCGAGGTGCCCGGACGGTACGCCGAGCGATCGCCCCTCGACCACGCCGACCGGATCACCGCCCCGTTCCTGCTGCTGCAGGGCCTCGACGACCCGATCTGCTCGCCCGCGCAGTGCGAGCGGTTCCTGGCCCGGTTCCAGGGGCGGCGGATCCCGCACGCCTACATCGCCTTCGAGGGCGAGGGGCACGGGTTCAGGCGGGCCGAGACCATGGTGCGGGCCCTGGAGGCCGAACTGTCCCTGTACGCGCAGGTCTTCGGGCTGAACCCGACCGGCATCCCCACCCTGGAGCTCGCCAAGTGAGACCCCTCGTACGGCCGCCACGCCTCGCCCCCGGCGCCCGCGTCGCCGTCGTCGCGCCCAGCGGGCCCGTGCGCGAGGAACGGCTCGCCGCCGGGCTCGACATCCTGCGCGGCTGGGACCTGGAGCCCGTGGTGGCGCCCCATGTGCTGGACCGGCACCCCGGTTTCCCCTACCTCGCGGGCACCGACGCCGACCGCGCCGCCGACTTCCAGGCCGCGTGGTGCGACCCGGACGTGGCCGCGGTGCTGTGCGCCCGCGGCGGGTACGGGGCGCAGCGCATGGTGGACCTGCTCGACTGGGAGGCGCTGCGGGCCGCCGGGCCCAAGGCGCTGGTCGGTTTCAGCGACATCACCGCGCTGCACGAGGCGGTCGCCGCCCGCCTGGGCCTGGTCACCCTGTACGGGCCGATGGTGTCGGCCCTCGACTTCCTCAAGAGCACGCGGGCGCAGCAGCACCTGAGGGCGACGCTGCTCGAACCGGAGTCCGTGCGCACCATCGCGTCCACGGGAGCGGCACTGGTCCCGGGCCGGGCCCGCGGCGTCACCCTCGGCGGCTGCCTGAGCATGCTCACGGCCGGCCTGGGCACACCCGACGCGCGGACCGGCGCCCGGGGCGGGCTGCTGGTGATCGAGGACGTCGGAGAGGACGTCTACCGGATCGACCGGGCCCTCACCCAGCTCCTGCGCTCCGGCCTGCTCGACGGGATCGCCGGGATCGTCCTCGGGTCGTGGGAGCGGTGCGGCCCCTACGAGCGGCTGCGGGAGCTGTTCACCGACCGGCTCGGCGGACTGGGGGTGCCGGTCGTGGAGGAGTTCGGCTTCGGCCACGGCGAGGGCGCGCTGACGATCCCGCTCGGTGCCGGCGCGGAACTGGACGCGGACGCGGGAACGCTGACGCTGGACGAGACGGCGCTCACGTAGCCCGATGACGATCCCCGGGACCAGGCCACGGCCGGGCGCAGGCCGGGCGCCGGCCGGGGCGCTCCTCGCGAGGCGGCGCGAGGACCCCGCGTGTCGTACGGTGGCCGCGTGACCGAGACCCGTGGGTATCTGACCGAAGGCCCCCGTGTGGGCATACGTCCCTTCGGCTACGACGACGGACCCGAGTTCACGGCCCGGGCGCGGGAGAGCAAGGACCTGCACCATCCATGGCTGTTCCCGCCGGCCGACGCGGAGACGTACGCCGTCTACGCGGGGCGGCTCATCGAGGACCCGGCCAGGGCCGGGTTCCTGGTGTGCGAGAGGGACAGCGGGGGCATCGCCGGATTCATCAACATCAACAACATCGTCCGCGGCGGCTTCCTGTGCGGAGCCCTCGGGTACGGCGCCTTCGCGCACGCCGCCGGGCGCGGCCTGATGACGGAGGCCCTGGGCCTTGTGGTGCGGTACGCGTTCGGGCCCATGGGGCTGCACCGGCTGGAGATCAATGTGCAGCCCGGCAACGCCGCCTCCATCGCCCTTGCCCGGCGCTGCGGCTTCCGCCTTGAGGGCTTCTCACCGGACATGATCTACATCGACGGCGCCTGGCGGGACCACGAGCGCTGGGCCATCACCGCCGAGATGGTCCCCGCTCAGGGCCCGGCGCCCGCCCGGGGATGAGCCGGAGGGGCCTACGGGCGTGAACTCCCAGGGCGCCTTTGCGGAATCCTGACCGGCGGGGCCCCTGGCCGGTTCCCCGGCGGCCGGGTTCCATGGTGATCGTGACGACGATCCGAAGTGACGTGGTGACGCTGCCCGCGGCGGCTCTGGGGCCTGACAATCCGCTGCCGCCGCTGCGCCTCCTCGACGAGGCGCACCGGCTCGACGAGCGCGACCGGGAGGAACTGCCCGGCGACATGGCCCGGCAGATCGGCTACGAGCCGCTGCGCAGCCTGCTCCCGGAGCGCGTCCGGGACGGATACGGCCGGCGGCGCACCCCCCGCGACACCGACGCCCTCGTCATCGAGAACGACCGGCTGCGCGTCACCGTCCTCCCCGGCCTCGGCGGGCGGATCGCGTCGCTGTTCCACCAGCCCTCCGGCCGCGAACTCCTCTACCGCAACCCGGTGTTCCAGCCCGCCTGCTTCGCGCTCAACGGGGCCTGGTTCTCCGGCGGCATCGAGTGGAACATCGGGGCGACGGGCCACACCGCCCTCTCGTGCTCGCCCCTGCACGCGGCCCGCGTCGCGGCACCCGACGGGGGCGACATGCTGCGCCTGTGGGAGTGGGAGCGGCTGCGCGACCTGCCGTTCCAGGTCGACCTCTGGCTGCCGGAGGGCTCCGACTTCCTGTACGTGGGCGTCCGCGTCCGCAATCCGCACGACAGGCCCGCGCCGGTGTACTGGTGGTCCAACATCGCGGTGCCGGAGGAGTGCCGGGTCCTCGCCCCGGCCGACGAGGCGTGGCACTTCTCCTACGAGCGCCGGCTGCGCCGGGTGCCGGTGCCGGTGCACGACGGCGTGGACCGAACCCACCCCCTCGACAGCACCTACCCCGCGGACTACTTCTACGAGGTTCCGGACGGGCGGCGCCGCTGGATCGCCGCACTCGGCGAGGACGGCCACGGCCTGGTGCAGACGTCCACCGACGTGCTGCGCGGGCGGAAACTGTTCGTATGGGGCTCGGGCCCGGGCGGGCGCCGCTGGCAGGAGTGGCTCACCGAACCGGGCACCGGCGGCTACTGCGAGATCCAGGCCGGCCTCGCCCGCACCCAGTTGGAGCACATACGGCTGGACGCCGAGAGCGAGGTGTCGTGGCTGGAGGCGTACGGGCCGCTGGACGCACCGCCCCAGGGGGAGTGGGCCGGCGTTCTGCGCGAGGCCGAGGTGCGGCTGGAGGCCGCCCTGCCACGCGCCCGGGTCGAGGCCGCGTACGAGGCGTGGAGGCCCTGTGCCGACGCCGAACCGGGGCACAGGCTCGCCATGGGTTCCGGCTGGGGCGCGCTCGAAGTGCTGCGCACCGGCCGCAAGCTGCCGGGCACGCCCTTCGAGGAGTCGACGCTCGGCGACGCGCAGGCGCCGTGGCGGGAGCTGCTGCGCTCGGGTTCCTTCCCCGCACCGCACAGGGCCGGGCCGCCCGGTGAGACGCTGGTCGCGCGGCCCTGGCGGGACATGCTGGAGACCGCGCCCGCACGACCGCTGACGGAGTATCACCTCGGTGTGGCCCAGTGGCATGCGGGCGACCGGGCGCAGGCGGTGCGCAGTTGGGAGCGCGCCCTGGAACCCGGGCCGTCCCGGTGGCCGTCGCTGCGCTGTCTCGGGGTCGCCGACCAGGAGGCCGGCAACCCCGAGCGCGCCGCGGACCGCTACGCCGACGCCTTCGACGACCTGTGCCGTCAGCGGCGCGACGCCGGGGAGACCTGGACGGCCGCCACCGCGGCGCTGGGGCGCGAGGCGATCGAGGCGCTGCTGGGTGTGGGCCGCGCCGCCGACGCGCGCGCCGTGTGGCAGCGGCTGCCTCCGGCGACACGTGAGCGCGGCCGCTTCCGGCTGATCGAGGCGCGGCTGCTGCTCGCGGAGGGCGACCGGGAGGGGGCCCGGGCCGTCTTCGACGCCGGGTTCGAGGTCGCGGACCTGCGGGAGGGCGCCGAGACGATCGGCGAGCTGTGGGCCCGGATCACCGGCGAGCCGCTGCCGGCGCGCTACGAGTTCCGGATGCGGCCCGCGGGCGAGGACCGGCCGGTGTGACGCCCCCGGGCCGTCAGGCGCTCGGCCGGCGGTCGACGTACTCGTACACCGAACCGTCCGGATGCATGGCGATCAGATTGCGGCCGGCCGGGGTCTCCACCGGCCCCGCCAGGACGCGGGCACCGGAGTCGGTGAGCACCTGGTGCGCCTCGTCGACGTCCGTCACCGCGATCGTCGCCGCGACCCTGCGCAGGATCTCCAGCTCGGACTCGGGCCCGCTCATCAGCAGGAAGCAGCCGACCGCGGCGACCGAGACGCCGCCGCGCTCGAAGCGCAGGGCGGGGCCGCCCGCCAGTCTCTCGTAGAACGGGACCGAAGCCTCCAGGTCGTCGACGCAGATCCTCCCCCACTCTCAACTTCGTTCGAGCGGGGGCACCCCCATCGTGGCTCCCAGAATGTCCATGCGCACGAGCCTAGTTGGGGCCGCCCGCGAAGGAGATCGTTTCGCGCGGATCCCGGGTCCGGCGGCCGGTTCGAGGGCGCGCCGCCCGTGAGGCGGCACCCGGCGTTACGGGCGCCGGGGCCCGGGTACCCGGCGGGAATGAAGCGCTTGGATCATCTGGAACACCTGGACAAGGAGCTGGTCGACGAGCTGGCGCAGGTGGCGCGCGAGGCCGTGCGCGACGAGCTGCGCGAGCAGACGCGCAGGCAGCGCCGCACGGCCGCGCTGTACGCCGCGTCCGGCGCCGCCGGCCTGTACGCGGGCGCCGCGGTGGCGCTCGCCCTCGGCCTGGCCCTGGCGCTGGGCCTGCCCGGCTGGGCCGCCGCGCTGATCACGGCGGCGGTGCTGGGCGCGGCCGCCTACCTGCTGCGCGGCGCGGCCCGCTCCGGCAGCGGGCACGGGTCCGCCGTGCGGGGCGCCGAGGGTCGTGCCGTGGCCGGGCCGCCGCCCACCGCGCCGCCGGGCGGCCCCGGCACACGCTACCCGCCGGTGCCGCCCGTGGCGCCCGGAGGCCCGGGGACGGGCGCGCCCGCGCCGGGCATCCCGGACGCCGCCGCGCCCGGATCCGCGGGGCCGGGACCCGACCCCGAAGCACCGCACCACCGGGCCCGGTGAGCGATGGCCAGGATGCTGTCGGGCGCCCTGACCAGGCGCCGCAGGGTTGTCGTGGTGACCGGGGCGAGCGGCGGAGTGGGCCGGGCCACGGCCCTGGCGTTCGCCTCCCGCGGCGACCGGGTCGGCCTGCTCGCCCGGGGCCGCGAGGGCCTGGCCGCGGCCGCGGACGAGGTGCAGCGTGCCGGCGGTGAGGCGCTCGTCGTCCCCGTCGACGTGGCGGACGCGAAGGCGGTCGAGGACGCGGCGCAACAGGTCGCCGACGCGTTCGGGAGAATCGACGTCTGGGTCAACAACGCGTTCGCCGGCGTCTTCTCACCGTTCACGGACATCTCACCGGACGAGTTCCGCCGGGTCACCGAAGTGACGTACCTGGGCTGTGTGTTCGGCACCCGGGCCGCGCTGCGGCACATGCTGCCCGCGAACCACGGGACCATCGTCCAGGTCGGCTCCGCGCTCGCGTACCGGGGGATCCCGCTGCAGTCCGCGTACTGCGGGGCCAAACACGCGATCCAGGGCTTCAACGAGTCCCTGCGGTGCGAGCTGCTGCACGAGGGGTCGCGGGTGCGCACCACCATGGTGCAGCTGCCCGCGGTCAACACCCCCCAGTTCGACTGGGTGCTGAGCCGGATCCCGGGCCGCGCGCGGCCGGTGGCCCCCGTCTACCAGCCGGAGCTGGCGGCGCGCGCGATCGTGCACGCGGCCGGGCACCCGAGGCGCCGGGAGTACTGGGTCGGAGGGTCCACCGCGGCCACGCTGATCGCCAACGCCGTGGCTCCCGGGCTGCTGGACCGCTACCTCGCCCGCAAGGGCTTCGACGCCCAGCGGGACGAGGGCGAACACAGCGCCACGGGGAACCTGTGGTCCCCCGCGGACGGCCCGCACGGCCACGACTTCGGGGCGCACGGCCGCTTCGACGCGGAGTCCCTGCCGGGGAGCGCGGAGGATTGGGTGTCCCGGAACCGGGGCCGGATCGGCGCGGGCCTGCTGGTGGGCGGGCTGGGCGCGGCGGTCACCGCCGCCGGAGTCCGCCGCCGGGGCTGACGCCGTGGCCGCTCGCGCGGCGCCACCGCGAGCGCTACCGCGGCAGCTGCGGCAGCACCTTCGTACGGTAGAAATCGAAGAACCCGCGCTGGTCCGGGCCGATCTGGGTCACGCAGACACGGTCGAAACCGGCGTCGGCGTACGCGGCCAGCGCGGCCACGTGCTCGTCCGCGTCGTCCCCGCACACCACGTTCTCCCGCACCATGTCCTCGGTGATCAGCGGCTGCACCTGCTCGAAGTGCTTCGGAGAGGGCAGCACCTGCCCCATCTCGCCCGGCAGCAGCACATTGGGCCACAGCCTCCGGAACGTACGGACGGCCTCGTCGCGGTCCGTGCCGTAGCAGACCTTCGTGCCGCCGCCGACCGGCTTGGCGCCGCCCCCGCCCTTGCGGAACCGCGTCACCATGGACTCGTGCGGCGTCATCGTGATGTAGCCGTCCGCGACCCTCGCCGCGAGTGAGGTCGCCGCCGGGCCGAAGCCGGAGACGTCGATCGGGACCGGTTCGTCCGGGACCGTGTACAGCCGGGCGTTCTCCACCGTGTAGTGGGTCCCCCGGTGGTTGACCTCCTCGCCGGTGAACAGCCGGCGCATCACCTGGATCGCCTCCTCCAGCATCTCCAGGCGCACATGCGCGGGCGGCCAGGCGTTCCCGAGGATGTGCTCGTTCAGCAGCTCGCCGGACCCGACGCCCAGCCGGAAACGGCCCGGCGCCATGACGGCGCAGGTCGCCGCGGCCTGGGCCACCACCGCCGGATGGAGACGGACGGTCGGGCAGGTCACCGCGGTCTCGATGGGCAGCGACACGGCCTGGGCGAGCGCCCCGATCACCGACCACACGAACGGGCTCTGCCCCTGTGCGTCGTTCCACGGGTGGTAGTGGTCCGAGATCCACAGCAGCTGGAATCCGGCCTGCTCGGCCATCCTCGCCTGTTCGACCAGATCCGCGGGACCGAACTCCTCGCACGCGAGGAAGTAGCCGTACTCGGTCATGGGGGGAACCTCCCGGACGGGGCTGCCGCACGGTCACCCGGCCGGGTAACCGCGGGGCGTGCGCGCGAAACGCCGGGGCGGGGCGTTTGGGCGCCCTGGCCAGGGGGACGCGGAAGGTCTCCACGGGTGGCGTCCGCGCGCCCGCCGGGCAGACGACGTACGTGTGACCACGCCGGAGGCGAATCGTGAGTCGACCCCGCATCCTGATCGTCGGAGCCGGTTTCGCCGGGTACCGGACGGCCCGCACCCTGTCCCGGCTCACCCGGGACCGGGCCGAGATCACGATCCTCAACCCCACGGACTACTTCCTGTACCTGCCCCTGCTGCCCCAGGTCGCCGCGGGCGTGCTGGAGCCGCGGCGCGTCACCGTCTCGCTCACCGGCACCCTGCGCCGTGTCCGCCTGGTGCTCGGCGAGGCGGACGGAGTCGACCTCGACGCACGCACCGTGCACTACCGCGACCCCGAGGGCCGCGGCGGCACGCTCCCCTACGACCGACTGGTGCTCGCCGTCGGCAGCGTCAACAAGCTGCTGCCGATCCCCGGCGTCTCCGAGCACGCGCACGGCTTCCGCGGACTGCCCGAGGCGCTGTACCTGCGCGACCACGTGACACGCCAGATGGAGATGGCCGCCGCGGCCGACGACCCCGGGAGCTGCTCCGCCCGCTGCACCTTCGTGGTGGTCGGCGCCGGCTACACCGGGACCGAGGTCGCCGCGCAGGGGAAGCTGTTCACCGACGCCCTCGTGCGCAAGCAGCCGCTGCGCGAGGGCATACGGCCCCGCTGGCTGCTGCTGGACATCGCGCCGCGCGTGCTGCCCGAGATGGACGAACGGCTGTCCCGCACCGCCGACCGGGTGCTGCGGCGGCGCGGTGTCGACGTGCGGATGGGAACCTCCGTGAAGGAGGCCACCCACCGCGGAGTCCTGCTGACCGACGGCGAGTTCATCGACACCCGCGCCCTGGTGTGGTGCGTCGGCGTCCGGCCCGATCCGCTCGTCGGGAGCCTCGGCCGGCCCCTGGAGCGCGGACGGCTGCTCGTCGACCCGTACCTCCAGGTGCCGGGCCATCCCGACGTGTTCGCCTGCGGGGACGCGGCCGCCGTACCCGACCTGGAGAAACCCGGACAGCACACCCCGATGACCGCACAGCACGCCTGGCGGCACGGCAGGATCGCCGCCCGCAACGTGGCGGCCTCCCTCGGCATCGGCTCCCGCCGCGCCTACCGCCACCGCGACCTGGGCTTCGTGGTGGACCTCGGCGGCGCGCAGGCGGCCGCCGATCCGCTCGGCGTCCACCTGCCCGGGCCGCTCGCCGCGGCCGCGGCCCGCGGCTACCACCTCGCAGCGATGCCCGGCAACCGGGTGCGGGTCGCCGCCGACTGGCTGCTGGACGCCGTACTGCCGCGCCAGGCCGTGCAGTTGGGACTGGTGCGTTCCTGGTCCGTGCCGCTGGACACGGCTTCCCCCGAACTGGCCCGTGTGCCCGGACCTCCCGATCCGTCGTCCGGCCCGGAGGAGAACCCATGAACACCCGTCACATCACCGATCTCGCCCGGCAGCTGCGCGTCGACAGCGTCCGCGCCGCCGCGGCCGCCGGATCCGGACACCCCACCTCCTCGATGTCCGCGGCGGACCTGATGGCCGTGCTGCTGGCAGGCCACCTCCGCTACGACTTCGAACGTCCCGCCCATCCCGCAGGCGACCGCTTCATCCTCTCCAAGGGGCACGCCTCACCCCTCCTCTACGCCGCCTACAAGGCCGCCGGAGCGATCAACGAGACCGAACTGCTCACCTTCCGCAAGCTCGGCAGCCGTCTGGAAGGGCACCCCACGCCCCGCCGGCTGCCCTGGGTGGAGACGGCCACCGGCTCGCTCGGCCAGGGGCTGCCCGTCGGTGTCGGCGTCGCCCTGGCCGGGAAACGGCTCGACCGGACCGGCTACCGCGTCTGGGTGCTGTGCGGCGACAGCGAGCTGGCCGAGGGATCGGTGTGGGAGGCCGCCGAGCACGCCGGATACGAGCACCTCGACAACCTGGTCGCCATCGTCGACGTCAACCGGCTCGGGCAGCGCGGACCCACCCGCCACGGCCATGACCTCGACGCGTACGCACGCCGCTTCAAGGCGTTCGACTGGCACACCGTCGAGGTCGACGGGCACGACGTCGAGGCCGTCGAGCGTGCCTACGCGGAGGCCGAGTCCACCGTCGGCCAGCCCACCGCGATCATCGCCCGCACCCTCAAGGGCAAGGGTGTCGCCGCGGTGGAGGACCGCGAGGGCCTGCACGGCAAGCCCCTGCCGGACGCCGAGGAGGCGATCGCGGAACTCGGCGGCGTACGGGACGTGCGCGTCGAGGTGCAGCCGCCGCCGGCGGCCCGCATGCTGCACACCGTGCAGGGCGGTCACCTGGAGCTGCCGCGCTACGACATCGGCGACGAGGCCGCCACCCGCGACGCCTACGGGCAGGCGCTCGCCGCGCTCGGGGCCGCCCGCGGCGACGTCGTCGTCCTCGACGGCGAGGTCGGCGACTCCACGCGCGCCGAATACTTCGCCAAGGAGCATCCCGACCGCTACTTCGAGTGCTACATCGCCGAACAGCAGATGGTCGCCGCCGCCGTCGGCATGGCCGCGCGCGGCTGGCTGCCGTACGCCTCGACGTTCGCCGCGTTCCTCACCCGCGCCCACGACTTCGTCCGCATGGCCTCGATCAGCGGCTCCGGCATCAACCTCGTCGGCTCCCACGCGGGCTGCGCCATCGGCCAGGACGGGCCCTCGCAGATGGGCCTGGAGGACCTCGCGATGTTCCGCGCGGTGCACGGGTCGACCGTCCTGTACCCGTGCGACGCCAACCAGACCGCCCGGCTCCTCGCCGCGACGGCGGGCCTGGAGGGCATCCGCTATCTGCGCACCACACGCGGGAAGACACCCGTCATCTACGGGCCGACCGAGGAGTTCCCGGTCGGCGGCAGCAAGGTGCTGCGCGCGTCCCCCGAGGACCGGCTCACCCTCGTCGCCGCCGGAGTCACCGTCCACGAGGCGCTGCGTGCCGCCGACGCCCTCGCCGCGCAGGGCATCCGGGTCCGGGTCGTCGACCTGTACTCGGTCAAGCCCGTCGACCGCGCCACCCTGCGCGAGGCCGCGGACCGCACCGGCTGTCTCCTCACCGTCGAGGACCACCGCGAGGAGGGAGGACTCGGCGACGCGGTCCTGGACGCCTTCCTCGACGGCCGCCCCGTTCCCCGCCTGGTGCGGCTCGCCGTCCGTACGATGCCGGGCTCGGCGACGCCCGCCGAGCAGCTGCACGCGGCGGGCATCGACGCCGAGTCGATCTCCGCCGCCGCCCGGCTGCTGGTCGAGCACGCCGTCGTGCCGTGACCGGAGGGAGCGACGTGCCGGCTACCCAGCGCAGTCGGCCGATCGCCGAGAGTGAACGGTCAGGCGAACCCGGCTTCGCGTGTTTGTGCGGGTGAGGCTGGGCACTCGGCGTACGAGGTCGCCATGACGAACACATCACGTACATCGCATTCACAGGACTCCCCCGAGCAGTCGGAGAACGGCGCGGCCGAGCGCCGGCCGAACTCGATGGAGGTGCTGCGCCGGGCGCGCGCCCAGTTCGAGGAGCTGACCGGCCTGACGCCCGAGTCCGTGTCGTCCTTCGAGCGCACTCAGGACGGCTGGGCACTGGACATCGAGGTCCTGGAGCTCGCCCGGATCCCCGACACGATGAGTTTGCTCGCGAGCTACGAGGTCGAGCTCACCTCCGACGGTGAGCTCACCGGATACCGGCGCGTCCGGCGCTACGAACGCGGGAGGGCCGACACGCATCGGCCGGGCGGTCACCAGTAGACCGCCCCCGCCCACATCACGAACGACAGACAAGGAGGAGCGGTCGACATGACCGTTGTCCCGGCACAGCAGGCCGTGGGAGGCGGCGGCTCCAGCGGACTGTACGACGTCTTGGAGCTCGTCCTCGACCGCGGGCTCGTCATCGACGCGTTCGTCCGGGTTTCCCTGGTCGGCATCGAGATTCTGAAGATCGACGTACGGGTCGTCGTCGCGAGCGTGGACACCTATCTGCGCTTCGCCGAGGCGTGCAACCGGCTCGATCTGGAGGCTGGTCCGCACAAGCCTCCGGGGCTTCCCGACATGGTCGGCGAGATCACCGAGTCCGGCGCGCGAGGCAAGTCGAAGGGCGCCCTCTCCGGCGCCGCGGAGACGATCTCCGACGCCTTCAAGCAGGCCCGTGAGGAGAGGCAGTCCGAGGAGCGGCCGCGGCCGCGCAGGACCTCGTCCGCCCGGCGCAGGGAGGAGGAGCAGGAATGAGCACCTACGTCTACGGCATCGCCTCGGCCTCGCACGCCTCGCTGCCCCAGGACATGGACGGGGTCGGTGACCCGCCCTGCCCGGTCAGGATCCTGAAGGCGGGTGAACTCGCGGCGATCGTCAGCGACGCCCCCGAAGGGCTGCGGCCCAAGCGCAGGGACCTGCTCGCCCACCAGAACGTGCTCAGCGCGGTGGGCGAGAACGGCTCCCTGCTGCCCATGCGCTTCGGCAGCGTGGCCCAGGACGACGACGCCGTCACCCAGGTGCTCAGCGAGCGCGCCGAGCACTACCTGGAGCGGCTGTCCGCCCTGGACGGCAGGGTCGAGTACAACCTCAAGGCCAGCCACGACCAGGACGCGGTGCTGCACCTGGTGATGGCCGACAACCCGGAGCTGCGCGCCCTCGCGGAGGCCACCCGGAAGGCGGGCGGCGGAAGTTACGACGACAGGCTGCGGCTGGGCGAGATGGTCGCCGGGGCCGTGCAGGGCCGTGAGGCGGAGGACGCCGCCGAACTCCAGCGCCGTCTGGAACCGGCCGCCGAGGCCGTCAGCGTGGGCCCCGAGTCCACCGGCTGGCTGGCCAACCTGTCCTTTCTGGTGCCCCGCGACTCCGCCGAGGAGTTCCTGGCGGTCGTGGAGGAGGTCCGCAAGGACCACCCGCACCTCGAACTGCGGCTCAACGGGCCGCTGCCGCCCTACAGCTTCGTCGAGCCCGGCCCGGCCGAGCCCGCCGTGACCACGACCGGCACGGCCACCACGACCGGCACGGGCACGGGTGAGGAGTGACCCATGGGACTGCTCACGGAGGTCGTGCTGCTGCCGTTCGCACCGGCGCGCGGCAGTCTCTGGGTGATCAGACAGGTGATGGCCGAGGCCGAACGACAGTACTACGACCCGGCGACCGTACGGGCCGAACTCGCCCTCCTGGAGCGTCGGCTCGAGGAGGGCGAGATCACGGACGAGGAGTTCGACCGCGAGGAGGACGTACTCCTGGACCGACTCGAGATCGGTCTGGGCGGTACATCGGGAACCGGCGACGGGACGACATCATGAACCGAACCGCACTCGGCCTCGCCGTAGGGGCCGGATACGTCCTCGGACGTACCAAGAAGATGAAGATCGCCCTCGCCCTGGGCTCGATGGTCGCAGGAAAGCGCGCGCAACTCGGCCCACGGGCGCTGGCGGACCTGGTCAACCAGCAGCTGCGGAACAACCCGCAGATCAAGGAGGTCGGCGACCAGCTGCGCCAGGATCTGCGCGGCGTGGGCAAGGCGGCCTCCGGTGCGCTGGTCGAGCGTCAGATCGAGGGTCTCGCCGGCCGGCTGCACGACCGCACCGAGCAGGCGCGGGGCCGGCTCTCCGGTGCCGTACCGAAGAAGCCCGACCTGTCCGGCGGCCGGGAGCGGCGCGAGGAGGGCCGGGCCGGTGAGGAGACCGAGGCGCCCGGCAAAGAGGTGACCCGGGACGAGGAGGCCCCGTCGGGCACCGGGGCCGGGGCCCGCAAGCGGCCCGCACGGAAGGCGCCCGCCCAGCAGGGCGCGGGCACGAAGCCCGCCGCCAAGAAGACCACGAAGGCCACCAAGAAGGCCCCCGGGAAGAAGGCCCCCGGGAAGAAGGCCCCCGCGAAGAAGACCGCCGCGAAGAGCGACGCGCGTCGCGCCGTCCGCGGGACGGCGGGGGAGAGGAGGCGGTGACGATGACCGACACCATCGGTTCCGCGACCGACAAGGCCAGGGGCGGACTCTCCCAGGTCGCCCGGAGCGAGGCGGTCGACCATCTGAAGTCGGAGCTGCAGGGCTATGCCGCCGTCCAGGCCGAGCGGATCTTCGCCGGTCTGGGGCGCAAGCTCGGCGAGACCACCGTCAAGCTCAACGACATCGCCGAGGGCAAGAGCCCCGGCTTCGCCGCACTCGCCCTGGAGGGCGGACGCAAGCTGGTCGAGGGCAAGAGTCCGCTGCGCGCCGTCATGGAGACGGGCATCGGCCGTGCCAAGGCCGGCGTCGGCGAGGCCCTCAAGAACATCACCGGCGGCGGGAAGAAGCGCAAGGGCAGAGGGGGCAGCAAGCCCACCGTCATCATCGAGTCCGTCGATGTCGGCGTGCCGGTGCGCACCGCCTACGACCAGTGGACCCAGTTCCAGGACTTCAGCACCTTCGCGAAGGGCGTCAAGAGCGCGAACCGCGCCGACGACGTCACCTCCGACTGGCAGCTGAAGGTGTTCTGGTCCAGCCGCAGCTGGAAGGCCCACACCACCGAGCAGGTGCCCGACGACCGGATCTCCTGGACGTCCGAGGGCGCCAAGGGCACCACCAAGGGCGTGGTCTCCTTCCACCCCCTCGGCGAGAACCTCACCCGCGTGCTGCTGGTGATGGAGTACTACCCCAGCGGCTTCTTCGAGAAGACCGGGAACATCTGGCGTGCTCAGGGCCGCAGGGCGCGGCTCGACCTCAAGAACTTCGCCCGCTTCATCACGCTGAAGGGCGAGGCGGAGGACAGCTGGCGCGGAGAGATCCGCGACGGCGAGGTCGTCCGTACCCATGAGGACGCACTCGCCGAGGAGGAGGAGACCGAGGAGGAGGCGCCCGAGGCCGAGGAGAACGGCGAGCCCGGCGAGGAGGAGCCCGAGGAGGAGTACGAGGACGAGGAGGAGCCGGAGGAAGACGAGGAGGACGAGGAGGAGGAAGACGAGGAGGAGCCTGAGGAGGAGTACGAGGACGAGGAAGAGCCGGAAGAGGAAGAAGAGGAATACGAAGGCGAGGAAGAGGACGAGCGGTCGGCCTCCGGGAGCCGGCGATGACGACGGCGAGCAGGCTGCCCGATCCCTACGGGGGACCCAGCAGCGGCTCCAATCTCGCCGACATCCTCGAACGGGTGCTCGACAAGGGCATCGTGATCGCCGGCGACATCCGGATCAACCTCCTCGACATCGAGCTGCTCACCGTCAAGCTGCGTCTGATCGTCGCCTCCGTCGACAAGGCGAAGGAGATGGGCATCGACTGGTGGGAGGACGACCCGGCGCTCTCGACCCGCGCCCGGCGCGACGAACTCTCCCGGGAGAACGCCGAGTTGCGCGCCCGTCTGGAGCGGCTGGAGGGCACCCGCGGCGAGGAGCAGCTCGAAGGCGCGCGGCCGGCGCGGCGCAGGAAGGAGTCACCGTGACGGCCCTCCGGTACGCCTACGCGGTCTGCCGTCCCCTCGCCGCCCCTCTCCAGGCGCAGTTGACCGGGGTGGCGGGCGCTCCCGCCGGGCAGCTGGAGCACCGGGGGCTCGTCGTCGTCCTCAGCAGGGTCCCGGCGGAGGACTTCGCCGAGGAGCCGCTCAAGGAGCACCTGGAGGACCTGGAGTGGCTGACCGCCACGGCCCGCGCCCACCAGAACGTCGTCGACGCGCTCACCGCCGTCACCACTCCGCTGCCGCTGCGGTTGGGCACGGTGTTCCAGGACGACAGCGGCGTCCGCGTGATGGTCGAGGAGCACGAGAAGGAGTTCCGGCACGCCCTGGACCGGCTGGACGGGCGCGTCGAATGGGGGGTCAAGGTCTACGCCGGCAACGGTGAAGAAGGACCGACGGAAAGCGCTGCGCCCACCGCGAGGCCCGCGTCCGGACGCGATTATCTCCGGCAACGTCGTAGGCGTACCGTGGCTCATGAGGAAATGTGGCAGAAGGCTGATGAATTCGCGCGCCGACTGCACGACGTGCTTTCCGCGCACGCCGAGGATTCCCGACTGCACGTCCCGCAGAGTGCCACGCTTTCCGGTGCCTCGGGGCGCAACGTGCTCAATGCGGCATATCTGGTGCCGCGGGCCCGTTCGGAGGAATTCGTGGAATTGGTGGACCGCACCGGGGACGACGCCCCGGGAATCCGGGTCGAGCTCACCGGCCCCTGGGCGCCCTACTCCTTCACCGGGCTGACGACGGAGGGAGCGGCGTGAGCGCCGTCGAACACCGGGAGATCGCACTGGTCGACCTGCTCGACCGGCTGCTGGCCGGCGGGGTCGTCATCACCGGTGACATCACCTTGCGGATCGCCGACGTCGACCTCGTCCGCATCGATCTGAACGCGCTGATCAGCTCGGTCAACGCCCAGGTCCCCTCGCCCTGGCCGGAGGCCACAGGACCATGACCGACAGGACGCCCGGCACGCCGCGCAACCGGCTGGACCTGGAGCCCGACACCGTCGAACGCGACCTGGTCAAGCTGGTGCTGACGGTCGTCGAACTGCTCCGCCAGCTGATGGAGCGGCAGGCGGTGCGCCGGTTCGACACGGGGGAGCTGACCGAGGAGCAGGAGGAACGGATCGGACTCACGCTGATGCTCCTGGAGGACCGCATGGCCGAGCTGCGGGACCGTTACGGACTGCGGCCCGAGGACCTCAATCTGGACCTCGGGCCGCTCGGACCGTTGCTTCCGCGCGACTGAGAGGTGGATCCCCGAGCCCGGATCGGCGGACCTGACGCTGAAGGGCAGCGTGAGCGGCAGCTTCACGCTCACCGACGCCGAGGGCACCGTCATCCCTGGCCTTCCTGGTCGCGGGGTTGTGGCGGGGTTGTGGCGGGGTTGTGCCGGGCGAGCCGGCGGCCGGTCACCGGCCGCCGACCGGTGACCGGAGGCGGGAACGGCCGGGCCCCGGTCACCCGCAGGGGGTGGCCGGGGCCCGGTGGGGAGCGTCACCGCGGCTGCGTCAGCCGAGGGCCTTGACCGTCCTCCAGTCCAAGGACAGGACGATCTTCACGGGTGCGTTCGTGTTGGTCCTGGACGGATAGTAGATCCGCATCTGGCCGTCGGTACCGAAGCGCGCCCAGAGGTCGGGGATGCCGTCCTGGTTGACATCGGGGATGCCCAGGACCGTAGACACGTTGGTGTCGGTCCAGTTGGTGCCGTAGGACACGTCCCCGTTGAGGGAGTTGGCGGCCAGCTTCAGCGATTCGAGGTCGACGCTGCCGCTGACGGAGCCGGGCTTGCCGTGGCGGACGTACATGGTGCCGGTGTCCATGTTGCGCCACAGCAGGTCGGGTGTGCCGTCGCCGTTGATGTCGGCGATGTTGACGATGTCCCGGCGGGCCCAGGCGGTGCCCTCCATCAGCGTCGCCGTCTGGAAGGTGGCGCCGGTGTAGCCGGACAGCGTCCAGAAGGCGGTGCCGGCCCGCAGGACGAGGTCGGGGAGCTTATCGCCGGTGATGTCGCCGACGGCCTTGATCTGGGTCCAGGTCGAGGGCGCCGGGGCGTTCGAGGGCAGCCGGACCTTCAGCCGCTGGTCGACGTCGAAGCTGCCGTAGCCGTCACCGGGGTAGAGCCAGAAGCCGCCGTCGGGGGTCACGGCGAACATGTCGGTGGAGCCGTCGCCGGGGTAGGTGTCCTGGAAATGGGTGATCAGCGCGGCCTTGCCGGTGGCCGGGTCGTACCAGTGGTTCGCCGGGTCCACGTGCTTGTTCGCGTCATAGGAGGCGGCCAGGCACGCGTACAGCTCGCCGCCCTCACTGCCGACGCAGTTGCGCAGGTTGCCGTTCGCATCCACGATCAGCAGGTCGGGCATGTTGTCACCGCCCGTGTCACCGGGGCCGTCGGCCTTGTCGCGCGGCGGGACGTAGAAGTTGTAGTCGGATCGGACGCTCTGGTTTCCGAACGCGTCGTAGGCGTACACGTTCAGCCAGTTGGGGCCGGCGTGCGCCGGGGCCATGTTCGGGACGGTGGCGACGCCGTTGGCGTCGGCGGTCACCTCGGTGGCGTTCAGGCCGTCGATGGTCCACTTGAACTTCGTTGCGCCCGGGGAGGTGAACGTGACCGAGCCCGTCAGGCCGAACTTGATGCTCGACCAGGTCTGGCCGTCGGAGGTGGCCCGTGGGAAGTCGGTGCTCTCGATCTCGGGCTGCGGCGGGGCGCTGGCGTCGATGGTGATCCGGCAGGGCTCGGTGCCGGGCGGGAAGTACGAGGAGACCAGGCCGCCGGAGTCCTCGGCGCGCACATCCCACGAGTAGGTGGTCTTGTCGTCCAGCGGGAAGGTGGTGGGGATGGTCAGCGTGGCGGTTCCGCTGGAGTTCGGGGTGACCAGGGTGCCGGACGGGACGGTGCCGCCGGTCGGCCAGAAGCGGAAGCGCAGCTTGCTGAGGTTGCCGTCGGGGTCCTTGGCGTTCGCCGACAGCACGATGTTGGTCTTGCCGACGGTCACGCCCGAGCCGCCGGGCGAGCAGGCGCCGCCGGGGGTGGACTTGCCGCCGGTGGGCTCGTACGGCTTGCGGTTGTAGACGACCTCCAGCGTGGCCGAGGTGGCCCCGAACTTGCGCCAGGTCTGGGTGTCGGACTCGCTGGTGGCGCGCATGCCGAAGGTGATGGTCGACCAGCCGTTGGTCGCGGCCTTCTGGGCGGCGGCCTTCACGTTGAACGCCTCGTACTCGTCGGGGCAGGAGCTGGAGGACCAGCCGTGCGCGAACGACTTGCGCTGCAGCTCGTCGGACCAGCTCGGCTGCTTGTTCCACGTCGTGCCCGAGGAGATGGAGCCGGTCAGCCAGAACTGGAACTCCTTGGCGGTGCAGGACCAGGAGTGGTTGTTGAGCACCTTGAAGGTCGCCGACGAGATCGTCGCGTCTCCCAGGTTGTCGTCGTACTTCATCCGCCAGAAGGAGCGGGCGGTGCCGCCGGTGTCGCTCTCGTGGCCGACGCGGGCGTCGGAGGTGCCGGAGCTGAAGTTGGTGCCGTCCCAGAAGCTGGTGTTCGGGTACGGCTTGTACGCCACCGTCCACGCCAGCCAGCCGCTGTTGAGCGTCGGGTCGACGAACACCGGGAAGCGGACGTTCTCGTCGGTGAACAGGCCGGTCTCGCCGACCCTCAGGTCGAGGCGGGCCGTGCCACTGCGGTCGCCGGCCAGCTCGATCGGCATCGGGGCGCTGTGGGCGCCGGGCTCGATGCCGCTCAGGCCGGACAGCTTCAGCACGTCGGCCGGTGTGGCGACCGAGGTGCGCGGCGTGCCCCGCCCCTCGGGGAGTTCGGGGTCACGGCCGCTGGAGTCCCAGGCGAACGGCGTGGGGATCGAGCCGAGTTCCTTGCCGGCCTTGTCCAGCACCAGGACACGGCCGGCGGCTCTGTCGTACCGGAACACGGCCGTCTGGGAGCGCAGCCCGTACGACACCGTCGCGAGGGCCTTGCTCTGCGCGGCCTTTCTGGTCTTGACGATGAGCAACTGCGCGAAGCCGCCCTCCTCGCGGGCGACCACGAGCAGGTCGACGTCCGGCAGTACTTCCGGGTAGAGGGCGCGGGGCCCGTCGAGCACCGGTTCGGGCAGCCTGCCGGGCCAGGTGTAGGCGACGGTGTGGCCGTCGATGTCCACCTCGGCCAGTACGGTGTCCTGCGCGGCCTGGCCGGCGGTCAGCGGCCGGCGCGCGTACGAGCGGTCGGCGCGGGCGGTGCTGCCCGGCGTACCGCTGGAAAACCGCACCGGGAGCGCGGGGTTGACCGGCCGGACGCCGAGACCGTCGGCGGTGTCGTCCGTGCGGCGCAGCCGGTTGTCGATCGGCGCCCACTTCCCCTCGGCGTTCTTCGCACGCTGCGGAAGGGCGGTGATCCGGGTGCGCAACTGTCCGTCCGGCCGGGCCCAGGTGAGGGAGGTGGCGGTGGTCGCCGTGTCGACGACGACCGGCTTTCCGGTGCGCCGGGCCTCGGCCGCGGCGGCGGACTCGTCGCGGGGGGCGGTCGCGGCCTGCCGCGCGCCGGTCGCCTTGTCGGCGCGCGGTGCTGACGGCCCATCAGGATGCCACCAGGGCAGCAGGGCAGTGGTCAGAGCGGCCAGGACCAGGCCCAGCGTGAGAGCCAGCCTGGTGCGCGTGCGCACGAAAGGACTGAGGTAACGAGGCGGCGCGGACACGGCGTCGGTCAACTCCCGTGTGGACCAGGCGGATGGGGACAGCACGGACAGCCCCGGTCGGCAGGCCGCGGGGCGTGGGCGCGCACACGATCACATGGTTTGCACATGCCGTCTACATATGAAGTCTTTATGAAGATGTGATGGAGCATTGGGGATCCCTTGACCATCCGTCATGCATGCCCGCACTTACGCCTTTTGACCACCTGTTGTGCGTGGGTGAGGCCGCGCTTTCACCATGTTTCACATGAGGTGATCAAAGCAGATGGTCTGATCACATATATCCCGTGATGTACATCACATGTTGTCTCGCCCGCTCCATCTTCCCGATCTTGAAGTGTGTGGCGCTCATGACAGAGAGTGCGGGCACGCATGCGCCTGGAGTGGCATGTGCTCTTTGTTCGCATCGCCTGGGGTGGGAGTCGACGACGCGTATGCGTGTTCAAAGTCCACTGGCATGGCTGGGACCAAGACGCCCGGCCAGGACGGAGTCGGAACGGCGGCGCCGGCGGCAGGGCCGCGTGGCGACCGTCCTGGTGCTGGTCTCGGCGCTGACGGTGACCAGCCTGAGCGCGCAGGCATGGGCGATCCCGGGCCCCGGTATGAGCCGCGAGGAGGTCAAGCTCCCCGACCTGCCGAAGGACACCGTGGTCCAAGGGGACGCGGAGGCCGAGAAGAACCTCACGACCGCACCCGAGGTGCCCGTCGACCCGTACGCGCCCGTCGCCGTCACCCCCTGGACCGGGAACAGCGGCACCGCGACCCTGACCTCGACCACCGCGCCGGGCACCACGGTGCCGGTCAGCAACGGCCTGCCGGTCGCGCTCGGCGTGCCCGTCGGCACCGACCCGGCCGCGATCGACGGTGACTGGACGGTCGCCCTGGCCGCGCCGACCGCGTCCCAGGACGCCGATGTCTCCGGCCTGATCATGCAGGTCACCCCGCCTGCCGACGCCGACCCGGCCGCGCAGGTCGCGATCGACGTCGACACCAGCGGCTTCGTCGACCTCTACGGCCCCCAGGCCGCCCGCCGCTTCGGTCTCGTCCTGCTGCCCGACTGCGTCCTGACCTCCCCCAACAGCGGTGACTGCGCCGCGGGCAGCGGTGTCCAGACCATGTCGGTGAAGACGGGTGCCCGCCATGCCGAGCGGCTGCGCAGCACGGTGCGGGAGGTGCCCGCGAAGAAGGCGCCCACCAGGTCCACCGCCGCGAAGAAGGCCAAGACCCGCACGATCCTGAGCGGTTACGTCCCGGTCGCCGACCTGCTGGACGGCACAGCCGGTTCGACGACGTCCGGCACCTCCGCGCGCACCGCCTCGTTCAGCGGCCAGGACGTCCTCCCGGCCGTCGACGCCTCCGGTCCGCAGGTCATCGGCGCCATGGACACCGGCGCCTCCGCGTCCGGCGACTACACCGCGACCCCACTGCTGTCCTCCGGCTCCTGGGCGGCCGGCTCCTCCTCCGGAGCCTTCACCTACTCCTACGACGTGCAGGTGCCGGAGACCGCCGGCGGCCTGATGCCCAAGGTGGCGCTGGGCTACTCCTCGCAGTCGGTCGACGGGCGCACCTCCGCAACCAACAACCAGGCATCCTGGATCGGCGACGGCTGGGACTACAACGCGGGCTCCATCACCCGCACCTACGCCAACTGCCGCGAGGACTCCAAGAAGTCCGGTTCGAACAACGCCACGCACCGCACCGCGGACCTGTGCTGGGGTTCGAACAACGCCACCCTGTCACTGGGCGGCATGACCACCGAGCTCGTGTGGGACGACACCCAGGGCAAGTGGTTCACCGCCAACGGCGACGGCTCCAGGGTCGAGCAGATCAAGGACCCGGCGACCGGCAACGGCGCCAAGGACGGCGAGTACTGGGTCGTCACCACCCGGGACGGCACCCGCTACCACTTCGGCCTGCACAAGCTGCCGGGCTGGAGCGACAACGGCACCGCGGCCGACGACCCGGTCACCGACTCCGTGCTGACCGTGCCGGTGTACGGCAACCACCCGGGCGAGCCCTGCTACAAGGCGGGCGACTGGCCCGGCTCGTGGTGCACCCAGGCATGGCGCTGGGGCCTCGACTACGTCGAGGACATCCACGGCAACGCCATGTCCCTGTGGTGGAAGAAGGAGCAGAACTACTACGCCCGCAACTTCGACTTCAAGGCGCCGGTCGTCTACGACCGCGGCGGCTGGCTCAGCCGCATCGACTACGGGCAGCGCAAGGACAGCGTCTTCTCCGCGACCGCCCCGGCCCGCGTCAGCTTCACGGTCGCCGAGCGCTGCTTCGACGAGGGAACGCTGACCTGCTCGGACGCCAACTTCACCGACAAGGACCCGGGCAAGTACCGCATCTGGTACGACACCCCGGCCGACCTGAACTGCGAGTCCGCCGCCACCTCCGGCCGCAAGTGCTGGAACCCCGGCCCGTCGTTCTGGACCCGCAAGCGCCTGACACAGATCCAGACCTCGGCGCAGCGCCGCACCGACACCAGTGCCCGCCAGGTCGTCGACCGGTACGTCCTCACACAGAGCTTCCCGGTCCTGAGGAGCGGCCCGAGCCTGAACACCGCTCTGTGGCTGGAGTCGGTCCAGCGCACCGGGTACGCCCGCAACGGCAGCACGGACGCGAGCGTCACCCTCAACCCGGTGCGCTTCGAGGCGAACGCGGAGGACATGCCCAACCGGGTCGTGCGGCCCGCCGACCCGCGCCCCGGCTTCTCCCGGCTGCGCATCGCACGCGTCATCAACGAGTACGGCGGCGAGACCGTCGTCACCTACAAGGCGCCCACCGGCGACTGCGCCACCGGCACCAACCTGCCCGGCAAGACCGACACCGCGGCGCTGAAGTCCAACACGCGCCTGTGCTACCCGATGTTCTGGAACCCCGACCCCGAGGTCGAGGACATCGACTGGTTCCACAAGTACGTGGTGGACTCCATCGAGGAACTCCCCAACGTCGACGGCGCGTTCGCCACCAAGACCGGCTACACGTACCAGAGCCCCGCCTGGCGGCTCGCCGAGGCGGAGTTCACCAAGAAGTCCACCCGCACCTACTCGCAGTTCGCCGGGTTCGAGCAGACCACGGTGATCACGGGCGTCGACGACCCGGCCATCGGCAGCAGGAAGTCCAAGTCCGTCACCCGCTACTTCCGCGG
This sequence comes from Streptomyces sp. PSU-S4-23, assembly GCF_055632315.1. Classification (NCBI taxonomy): domain Bacteria; kingdom Bacillati; phylum Actinomycetota; class Actinomycetes; order Kitasatosporales; family Streptomycetaceae; genus Streptomyces; species Streptomyces sp. PSU-S4-23. The sequence goes on from NZ_JBVMUU010000002.1 coordinate 7,411,068, forward strand.
CATGGGCGACACCGTCCCGGTGACGGACATCACCGGCGCCGAGATCGCCAGGGACTCCGAGCCGTTCGCCGGCCGCATCGCCGAGGAACTCAGCTACGCGAGCGCGGACGCGGCGGACACGGACTGGCTCTCCCGCAGCGTCACCGTCCCGGCCGCCACCGAACTGGCCAGGCGCGACCGCGACGACGGCCTGAGCCCGCTGCGCGCCTGGCGCGTCACCGAGCCCGACGAGACCGCGTACACCAAGTCCTCCGGCACCAACAGCGACGACACCCGCACCCAGCGGACCGTCAGGACCCACACGACCTACGAGTCGACGTACGGTCTTCCCACCCTGGTGGAGTCGCTCGGCGACACCGGTAGGACCGGCGACGAGTCCTGCACCAAGCTGGAGTACCTCCACCACACCGGCAAGAACCTGATCGGCCTGACCAAGCAGGTCCTTCTCTCCCCGACCACCTGTGTGAACGCCGACTTCGCCGACCTGCCCACGCTCAGCGGCGCCACCCGCACCGCGTACGACGGCCAGGCCTACGGCACCGCGCTCGCCTCCACCACGCTCGGCGAGGCCACCGAGTCCTGGTCGCTGAACGGCGCCGGCACCGGCTTCCAGTCCGCCGGCACCAGCGAGTTCGACGCGGTCGGCCGTGTCGTCAAGCAGACCGACCCGGACGGCAAGTCCGGCACGATCACCTACGATCCGCCCACCGGGCAGGTCTTCAAGGTCACCCAGACGAACGCCCTCGGCCACACCCAGATCACCGAGCTGGAGCCGGGCCGTTCGACGACCCTTACCACCACGGACGCCAACGGGCACGTGAGCGAGGCGAAGTACGACCCGCTGGGCCGCCTGCTGGAGGCATGGGGCGCAGGCCGCACCCCGTCGCCCTCGTCCGTGCCGGACTTCCGGGCCGTCTACACGGTCCCGGTGTACGACCCGGCGAACCCGGACCGCAAGCCGCCGTACGTCACCACCTACACCCGCGGCCACGACGACCGGGTCGAGACCTCCGTCACCCTCTACGACGGCCTCGGCCGCGAGCGGCAGACGCAGGAGGAGGCCGACGGCAGCGCCGGCTACCTGATCACCGACACGCTGTACAACAGCTCCGGCGAGGTCTGGCAGACCAACAACGCCTACCTGACGGACGAGGCCAAGCCGGGTGAGCTGTTCACCCCGCTCGCGGACACGGCCGTCCCCAACATCACCCGCTACACCTACGACGGCCTCGGCCGCGTGACGGAGGAGACACCCGTCCTCAAGGTCGAGGACCCGCTGACCCACGAGGCCACCTCGCAGCCGGTCCCGGCACGGGCCACCCGCTACGAGTACGGCCAGGACTGGTCCAAGGTGATCAACCCGGAGGGAGCCTCCTCCTACCGGGTCTACACCGACGCGCTCGGCCGCACCTCCCGGGTCGACACGTTCAACCCGCAGGCGCCCGACGGCTTCACGTCGATGCGGTACTCGTACGACGCCGTCGGCCAGCTGGTGAAGGCGACCAACTCCGCCGACACCGCCCACCCGTGGACGTGGACGTATGACCACCGCGGCCGGACGCACACCGCCACCGACCCGGACACGGGCACGACGACGACCACGTACGACACGTTCGACCGCCCGCTGACCACGACCAACGCCCGTGGCGTCACGGTCTGGAACGGCTACGACGCGCTGTCGCGGCCGACGGAGCAGCGCCTGGACGACGCCACCGGCACCCTGCTGGCGCAGTTCGGCTACGACACGGCCCCCGGCGGCAAGGGCATGCCGGCCACCGCCACCCGCTACACCGACGGCGAGGCCTACACCCAGAGGGTCGACGGCTACACCGAGGACTACCAGCCGACCTCGACCACGCTCACCCTGCCGCTCCTGACGGCCAGCGCGTGGGGTCTGCAGCAGTCGTACACGTACGGCTACACGTACGACGACACGGGCCTGCTGGAGGAGGCGTCGCTGCCGGCGGTGGGCCGCTTCGACGCCGAGAAGCTCGTCGTCCGCTACAACAAGGACGGCAAGCCGCTCTCGATATCCGGCAAGGACTGGTACGGCGCGGAGACGGTGTACGACTCCTACGGCCAGGTCCTGCGCTCCACGCTCGGCGCGCAGCCGTACCGGGTGTGGACGCAGAACTCGTACGACGAGTCCAGCGGTGAGCTCAAGGACCAGTCGGTCTACCGCGAGCAGGCCGGCGACCAGAGCGTCGTCGGCGGCAACCTCGTCTCCAACCGGTCCTACACCTACGACCCGGCGGGCAACGTCACCTCGATCCAGGAGCACTCCACCGGGATCGCGGAGCGGCAGTGCTTCGCCTACGACCCGCTGGGCCAGTTGAAGACGGCCTGGACCTCGGCGGACCAGACCTCCTGCACCGGCCCGAAGAACGGCGACGGCACGCTCAACGTGGCGGCCGGCACGGACAACTCGGGCTACTGGCAGGAGTACGAGTACGACCTGCTCGGCAACCGCACCAAGCTGACCGAGAAGGACCTCACCGGCGCCACCGCCAAGGACGCCACGACCACCTACGCCTACGGCAAGGCCGACGGCACCCAGCCGCACACGCTGACCACGGTGTCCAAGACCTACACCACGCCGGCCGGCGCGCAGGTCACGGCCGAGGCGCAGCGCCTGTACGAGCTGACGGGTGAGACCAAGTCCGTCACCTCCCTCCAGAACGGCGACAAGCAGGAGCTGACCTGGACGTACGACGGCAAGGTCGACCGGATCAAGGGGCAGGGAGCGGGCGGGAAGACCCCGTACGTGGGCCTGGCGGACAAGTGCCTGGACCTGAAGTCGGGTCTGGCGGCCGCAGGTCAGCCGATGCAGCTGTACTCCTGCAACGGCACGGTGGCGCAGAGCTGGCGCTTCAGCCCGACGCCGGGGGCGACGCAGACCGACCCCGACCGGGGCACGCTGAACGTCTACGACACCTGGTGCCTGCAGCCCGCCGCGAACACGGCCGGCTCGGCGCTCCAGCTGCAGAAGTGCGACGGCTCGGCCGCCCAGGAGCTGCGGCGCAACACCTCCGGCCAGCTGACCCACATCGCCTCGGGCCTGTGCCTGGCGGTGCAGGGCGCCAACTCGGCGAACGCGACCCCGATCGTGCTGGCCGCATGTGACGCCACGAAGGCCGAGCAGCAGTGGGCGGCGCAGAACGACACCCGTCACATCTACGGGCCCGACGGCTCCACCCTGCTGACGATCAAGGGCAAGCAGGCCACGCTGCACCTGGGCGATGCCGAGGCCACGGTCGCGTCCGGCGGCGTCCTGATCAACACGCAGCGCACCTACTCGGTGCCCGGTGGCGCGGTGATGCGTTACGCCTACGGCACGGGCAGCGCGCAGCTGGTGGCGCTGGCCGGCGACCATCAGGGCAGCACGTTCGCCGAGGTCGGTCTCAAGGAGACCATGCCGGTGCGGATCCGCAAGCAGGATCCGTTCGGCAACCAGCGCGGCACGGACACGGTCGGGGAGAACGTCCAGAGCCACACCGGTTTCCTGGGCGCGACGCGGGACGACGCCTCCGGCTTCCAGCCACTGGGTGCCCGGTTGTACGACCCGGTGGTGGGCAGGTTCCTGTCCGCCGACCCGGTCCTCGACCTGAACGACGTCCTGCAGTCCAACGGCTACGCCTACGCGCACAACAACCCGGTGACGATGTCCGACCCGTCGGGCCTGTCCATCGCGCTGACCGCGTCGGAGCGGGCGGCGGCGCTGGCGGGCGCGGGTCTGTCGCCTGCGCAGGTGGCGCAGGCGCAGGCCATGATGGGCAAGTCGCTGACGTCGGTGATCCTCGCCGTCGCATGGGAGACGCTGAAGGACTTCATCGGCATCAACGACGCGATGGCCTGCTTCGGCGGTGACATGTGGTCCTGCGTGGGCATCGTGGTCGACGCGATCCCGTGGTCGAAGCTGGGCAAGATCCCGTCGGTGATCAAGGCGGTGAACCGCACGATCAAGGCGGTGGAGGCCTTCCGTGCGGCGAAGAAGGCGGCCGAGGTCGTCCTGAAGGCGGCGAAGGCGGCCGAGGCGGCGGCCCTGCGGGCGAAGAAGCTGGCGATCGAGCGGGCGAAGAAACTGGCCGCGCAGAGAGCCAAGAAGAGAGCGGCCGAGGCAGCCAAGAGAACATCCGACCGGGCGGTCAGCGCGTCGAAGAAGACGGGCAACTCGGCCCAGAAGCAGGCCCAGGCCAAGGCGGCCCCGAAGGTCTCGTCGCACAGCTCCGGCGGTGGCGGCAAGGGCGGCGGTGGCAGCGGTTCCAAGCCGGGCGGCTCGTCGGGTGGGTCCTCCAAGAGCAACGGCGGCTCCAGCGGAAGCGGGGGGTCGGGCAAGGCCGACGGCGACGGCGGTGGGACGTGCAACAGCTTCGTCCCGGGCACCAAGGTCCTCATGGCCGACGGCACCACGAAGCCGATCGAGAAGGTGAAGACCGGCGACAAGGTCGTCGCGACCGACCCGAAGACGGGCGAGCGGCGCGTCGAGACGGTCACGGCCGAGATCAAGGGCCAGGGCCTGAAGCACCTCGTCAAGGTCACGATCGACACCGACGGCAAGAAGGGCACCGAGACCGCCCAGGTCACCGCGACCGACGGCCACCCCTTCTGGGTCCCCGAACTGCGCGCCTGGATCAAGGCCACCGACCTGAAGGCCGGCCAGTGGCTGCAGACCAGCGCGGGCACCTACGTCCAGATCACCGCGATCGAACGCTGGACGGCCCAGGAAGCCGCTGTCAACAACCTCACCGTCGGTGACGTCCACACGTACTATGTGCTGGCGGGCGGCACGCCGGTCCTCGTACACAACTGCAACAGCGTCGCACTCGGATTGCGAGAGGAGGGAGATCTTCGGAACTTTGCCGACAGCAATGGGCATACGCACTTCCTCGACCAGTCGCGTGAAGACGCGCTCGCTTCTGTCAGAGAGGTTGCCCATGAACAGCCCTCTACACGGCTTCACATTGTCCTCGATGGGTTCCACATGGCTAACGGCAAGCCTGGAACTTTGCAGGACGTATTCGAAGATTTCTACAAAGAGGGACGAGTCGGCGGTAACTGGATCACGACTCAGCGTGAGATGAATATCGTTGGCGAGTCGGTCAGGCTCGGCAATAGATCATGGGATTCGATCACCTTCTGGCACGGAGGTGCGGACGTGACTGATCAGCTGAGGATGCCTGACTTCAGTGCCTTGCGTGGCGGATAGACGTTCGTCCCTCCAGGGGTCCCGGGGGTGAGATAGCGTATGCATCGCATCCTCGGGATCCTTGCTCGCCAAGTTGCCAGTGGCGGGAGGCAGCAGGTGGATGGCAGGTAGCGCATCTTCAGCATGGCGACTCGCCACGCTGCTCGCAAGAAGTGGTGGAGCTCATTATGGTGCTAGCCGGTTGGGATCGCGATTTCAAGGTCTGGGGCTACGCATTCAGCTACTCGCAGTTGCTCTTGCGGAGCACACCCAAATTCGATCAAGATCTGCGGGTCGACGTTCTGTTCTCCAACGTCAGGCACATGAACATTCCGACACGAATTTCTCGACTATCTATCGAGATTGTCGATTTTGAAGGTGAGCGCGAGCGGCTGGGGATTGACGAAGTTCCGGATGAACCGTTTAGTCTCTTTCTTGTGAATGGAGGGCCGTCTTACGTATTGGCGACCCAGTGCCAGTGGCATGAAGATCGCGAGTGGGTTGACGCGCCTTCACATTTTGGGCCGCTTCGCGGCGTTAGTTAGCTGATTGAAGGCTCTTGTCGTTTCCTTGGGAGCATGCAAGTCAATTTCCTTAATTTACCGAAAGCGGCTCTATCGGAATTGATTCTGGTGGGGCCGCTGTGGTGTCTGACGGCAGTAGTTGCCGCTGAGGCTGAAAGGGTAGGGTGACAGCGGGCGTTGGCGGTGCTACGCCCTGGTCATGAGGTATGCGGATGGCGGTCTGACCGCTGCGGGGCGGGCGAAGCGTGAGGTGGTGCGTTTCGAGGCCGCGGAGATGTTCGAGCAGGGGGTGCGGCCGCCGGAGGTGGCCCGCAGGTTACGGGTGTCGTGGAAGTCGGCGTACGCCTGGCACGCCGCCTGGCGCCGGGGCGGCAAAGCAGCTCTGGCGTCCAAGGGGGCCGGCGGCTTTCCGTGTCAGCTAAGCGATGACCAGGCAGATCTAAAACTGACGATCACCGTTGACACCTGGGTCTCCGATCACTACGGAGATCCACATGCCGAAGTCCATCCCCACCACCCCGCCGCTCGACCGTGAGGCCAAGCGGCGCCTGGCCGTCATACGCCACGTCGAAGAGGTCACCGGGAACGTCGCAATGTCCTGCCGCTACTTCGGGATCAGCCGGCAGGCGTACTACACCTGGTACCGCCGCTACCAGGCCGAGGGCTTCGAGGGCCTGCGCACCCGCTCCAAGGCACCGAAGACGTCCCCGAACGCGACCCACGTCGAGGTGGTCGGGAAGATCATCTACCTGCGGCAGAACTACCACTTCGGGCCCGAGAAGATCGCCTACCTCAAGCGGTACCACGACGTCACCATCAGCAAGTCCGGCGTCTGGCGCATCCTCGACCGCCTGGACATGGGCCGCCTGCCGGCCTCCCAGCGCTACAAGCGCCACGACCGCAGATGGAAGCGGTACGAGAAGCAGCTGCCCGGCCACCGCGTGCAGATCGACGTGAAGTTCATCGAGCCGCTCGCCTCGATGCCCCAGGGCCGCCGCGGCGGCCGCAACAAGTACTACCAGTTCACCGCCATCGACGACTGCACCCGCCTGCGCGTCCTGCGCATCTACCCGACGCTGAACCAGAACACCGCCATCCAGTTCCTCGACCACGTGCTGCAGCGCCTGCCGTTCCAGGTCGAAGTCATCCAGACCGACAACGGCGCCGAGTTCCAATCCGCCTTCCACTGGCACGTGCTCGACAAGGGCATCGCCCATACGTACATCAAGCCCCGAACACCGCGGCTGAACGGCAAGGTCGAACGCTCCCACCGCATCGACGCCGAGGAGTTCTACCGCCTCCTGGACGGCGTCATCATCGACGACGCCGAGGTCTTCAACGACAAGCTGCGCGAGTGGGAGGACTACTACAACTACCATCGCCCCCACGGCGGCCTCGGCGGCCAGACACCCTACGAACGCCTCAAGCAGAAGACCACGACCCAGGCGTAATCAGCGATCGTCAGTGGCACACCGGCCTTCCTGGTCGGCGCCCTTCCCCCTGCAGACAAGCGACGGTGGCTGCGGCCGCAGCGTCGATCTGGTCGTTCTTACGCCGTCCACCGCGGGAAGGTTCGCGCACCCGGCTGGTCGCTGCGGCAGGAGCATCGACGATGCTCTCACCGCGGGCGATGAGCCACTGGGCGAGATGCCGGCCCAGGCCGTGGGCGTTCCCCACCAACCGCCGGCGGTCAGGAAGCCGGCGGTGACGAAGGGCGGATCACCGGTCGGTCACCACCGGTACCAGCGGCCGCGACCTCCGGCCGCCGTCGTGCCGTGTACCAGGAAACCGAGCAGCCAGACGACCAGGACCGCAAGCGCGATCCACCACAGCACCTTCACGGCGAAACCGAAGCCGAAGAGAATCACGGCCAGCAGAAGAACCAGCAGGATCGGAATCATGATGTCAACCTCCTGTCTTCCGGGTTTCCCGAAAAGCAGGAATTAGACGTTCTTTCGGCAGAGAATCTCTCCGTGCAGTACGGAGAACCAGCCGTCCTCCTGCCGCCCCCACTCACGCCAGGCATCCGATGCGGACCGCAGCCCGTCGGTGGTCGCATGGCCACCCTCGGTGGCGCGGTCCGCGTACGCGGAGGCGAGCGTGCGGTCCGCCCACAGCCCGCTCCACCAGGCCCGCTCCTCGGCGGTGGCGAAGGTCCAGGTGCTGGAGGTGGCCGTGATGTCCCGCAGGCCCGCCCGCAGCGCCCATGACCTCAGGCGCCGCCCGGCGTCCGGCTCGCCGCCGTTGGCGCGGGCGACCCGGCGGTACAGGTCCAGCCAGCCGTCCAGGCCCTCGGACGCCGGGTACCAGGTCATCGCGCCGTAGTCGCCGTCACGGGCGGCGATGAACCCCCCGGGCCTGGTGACCCGGTGCATCTCGCGCAGTGCCTGCACCGGGTCACCCACGTGCTGGAGCACCTGATGGGCGTGGACCACGCAGAACGTGTCGTCCGGGTACGGGAGCGCATGCACGTCCGCGACCGCGAAGCCGACGTTGGTGAGCCCGCGGTCGGCGGCCGTGGCCCGGGCCTGCTCCAGGATCTCCGGCGCGCGGTCCACACCGGTCACATGCCCGTCGGGGACCAGCGCCGCCAGGTCCGCGGTGATGGTGCCCGGGCCGCAGCCGATGTCCAGGATCTTCATATGCGGCCTGATCGAGCCGAGGAGGTACGCCGCCGAGTTGGCGGCGGTGCGCCAGGTGTGCGAGCGCAGCACGGACTCGTGGTGGCCGTGCGTGTAGACGGCCGTCTCCTTCGGCATGACCTTCCTCTTTCTCCTCGTCCGGCCCCCGGCGTCACCGGGGGCGCTGCGCACCACCGTAGGCGTTCATGCCGGATAATGAGACCCGCGTCTCGCGATGCGAGCAGAAGGTAGGTCTGCTCGGTGGTGCTCCCGAGATCACCCGGTGGGGAGCGGGCGGTAGACGGTCAGTGCCTGCGGCAGCTTCTCGAACGTCACCTCCCCCTCGACGCGGGTGACTTCGCCGTCGTACGCGAGGAGTGTGCCCGGGGCCACACCGTCGAGGCGCAGGCGCCGCACACGGACCGCCGCGTGCGACGGGGAGCGGGACAACGGGCCCGCCAGGGCGGCGGCGAGCAGCCGGCCGGCGGGACGGCGGCCGCCGTGCACGACCCGCACATCGAGCTGTCCGTCGGCCAGGTCGTAGCGGCGGGCGGGGGCCAGCCCCATGCGGTGGTACAGGCCGTTGCCGGCGAACAGCAGCCACAGCGGGCGGGTGCTGCCGCCCACTTCGACGCGCAGCGGATGACGGTCGGCCCGCAGCACCCGCAGGGCGGCCAGCACACCGGCCGGCCAGCCGCCGATCCGGTGCGCCCAGCGCTCCCGCTCGCGCACCAGCTCCGGATACACCCCCAGGCTGCAGGTGTTGAGGAAGCAGCCGCGGGTCGCGCCCGCGGAGAAACGGCCCACGTCCACGCGGACCGCCTCGCCCCGCTGGAGGGCACCGACCGGCTCGCGGATGTCCTCGATGCCGAGGTCGAGCGCGAAGTGGTTGAGGGTGCCGCCCGGCAGGACGGCGAGCGGGAGGCCGTGGCGCAGGGCGACGTCCGCGGCCGCGTTCACCGTGCCGTCGCCGCCGCACACCCCGAGCACCCGGGCCCGGGCCGCCGCCTTCTCCAACTCGCCGGGCACCTCGGACGGTTCGCACTCGACGGTCTCGGCAGCGGGCAGGGCGTCCCGCAGCGCGCCCATGCGGTCCGCGGTCGCCGCGCCCTTGTTGACGACGACCACGAGTCCCGTTCCGTCGGGCAGCGCGGGCGCGTCCGCGTAGGGGAGGGCCGGCGGCAGCTGGCCTCGGGTCGGGACGAGACCGCGCACGGCGAAGGCGGCGCCCGCGCCCAGGGCCGCGCCCGCCAGGACGTCGCTCGGGAAGTGGACGCCCGTGTAGACGCGGGAGACACCGACGGCGGCGGCGAGGGGGGCGACCGCCGCGCCCCAGCCCCGCGACTCCAGGGCGACGCCCGTGGCGAAGGCGGCGGCCGAGGCGGCGTGACCCGACGGGAACGAGGTGGTGATCGGCTGGTGCTTGAGCCGGCGGACCAGCGGGACCGGGTCCAGGACCGGCCGGGGGCGGCGCACCGTGCGCTTGCCGAGGGTGTTGATGGTGGCGGAGGCGAGCGCGAGGGAGGCGACCCCCCGGACGGCGGCCCGGCGGGCACGAGGGGACCGGGTGGCGGTGAGGGCCGCAGCGGTGGCGAACCACAGGACGCCGTGGTTGGCGGCACGGCTCAGACGCGGCAGGAGCGGGCCCGCGCCGGGCCAGTGACGGGCCGCGATGGCCTCGAACAGACGGCAGTCGGACACGACCAGCCGGTCCCGGAGCGGGTGCCGGCCGGGCGGGCGGAGGGTGAGATCCACGTCTGGGGTCATGGGCTGCGGGTACCCCGCCTCGGGCGAACCGTGCGGGCCTCCGCCGCCTCGGGCGAACCGTGCGGGCCTCCGCCGCCTCGGGCGAACCGTGCGGGCCTCCGCCGCCTCGGGCGAACCGTGCGGGCCTCCGCCGCCTCGGGCGAACCGTGCGGGCCTCCGCCGCCTCGGGCGAGCCGTGTGGGTCTCCGTCGGGTCGGGTGCCGTGTGGGTCTCCGTCGGGCCGGGATCCGTGCGGGCCCCGCCATGGCGGGAGCGATAACCGTTTGCCCGGCTCCCGCGCGCCCGCCCACAATGCGCCCCATGGGACACCTCGAAGCCGCGCACCTCGAGTACCACCTCCCGGACGGCAGGGCGTTGCTCGGTGACGTGTCCTTCCGGGTCGCGGAGGGCGCCGTCGTCGCGCTCGTCGGCCCCAACGGCGCCGGGAAGACCACCCTGCTGCGGATCATCTCCGGCGAGCTCAAGCCGCACGGCGGCACCGTTACCACCAGCGGCGGGCTCGGCGTGATGCGGCAGTTCGTGGGGTCCGTACGGGACGAGACGACCGTACGCGACCTCCTCGTCTCCGTCGCGCCGCCCCGCATCCGCCAGGCCGCCCACGCCGTCGACGCCGCCGAGCACGCGGTCATGACCGTCGACGACGAGGCGGCCCAGCTGCGCTACGCCCAGGCCCTCGCCGACTGGGCCGAGGCGCGCGGCTACGAGGCCGAGACCCTGTGGGACATCTGCACCACGGCCGCACTCGGCGTCCCGTACGAGAAGGCCCAGTGGCGCCAGGTCCGCACCCTGTCCGGCGGCGAGCAGAAGAGGCTCGTCCTGGAGGCGCTGCTGCGCGGCACCGATGAGGTCCTGCTCCTCGACGAGCCCGACAACTATCTCGACGTCCCCGGGAAGCGATGGCTGGAGGAGCGGCTGCGGGAGACCCGCAAGACCGTGCTCTTCGTCTCCCACGACCGGGAGCTGCTCGCCCGCGCGGCGCAGAAGATAGTCAGTGTCGAACCGGGGCCGGCCGGCGCCGACGCCTGGGTGCACGGCGGAGGCTTCGCCACGTACCACGACGCCCGCCGTGAACGGTTCGCGCGCTTCGAGGAACTGCGCCGCCGCTGGGACGAGAGACACGCCCAGCTGCGCAAGCTCGTGCTGACCCTGCGTCAGGCCGCCGAGAACAACGCCGACATGGCTTCCCGCTACCGCGCCGCGCAGACCCGGCTGCGGAAGTTCGAGGAGGCCGGGCCGCCGCCCGAGCCGCCGCGCGAGCAGGACATCACCATGCGGCTCAAGGGCGGCCGCACCGGCGTACGGGCCGTCACCTGCAAGGGACTCGAACTCACCGGCCTCATGGCCCCCTTCGACCTGGAGGTCTTCTACGGCGAACGCGTCGCCGTCCTCGGCTCCAACGGATCCGGCAAGTCCCACTTCCTGCGCCTGCTCGCCGGTGACCACATCGCCCACACGGGGGAATGGAAGCTCGGCGCGCGCGTCGTGCCGGGCCACTTCGCCCAGACCCACGCCCACCCGGAACTGGAGGGGCGCACCCTGCTCGACATCCTGTGGAAGGAGCACTCCCAGGACCGCGGGGCCGCCATGTCCCGGCTGCGGCGCTACGAGCTCACGGGCCAGGCCGAGCAGCCCTTCGAACGGCTCTCCGGCGGCCAGCAGGCCCGGTTCCAGATCCTGCTCCTCGAACTGCAGGGGTCGACCGCGCTGTTGCTCGACGAGCCGACGGACAACCTGGACCTGGAGTCGGCGGAGGCCCTTCAGGAGGGACTGGAGACGTACCAGGGCACGGTCCTGTGCGTCACCCACGACCGATGGTTCGCCCGCGCGTTCGACCGCTGGCTCGTCTTCGGCGCCGACGGCCGCGTACGGGAGACGACGGGGCCGGTGTGGGACGAGGGGAGGGTGGAGCGGGCACGCTAGTGCCCCGGGCTCCCGCGCTATGGCCAGCGCAGCAACGCCCCCACCCCGCCCGCCGGCACCTCGTCCGCCGCGGCGTCCGTCACCGAGACGGCCGCCGCCCCCGTCGCCACCGCCGAGCGCAGCAGCGCGTCGTCCGCGCGGGCCGGCCGGGCGTGCCGCTCGCCCAGCGCCTCCAGGTCCGTGCGGCGCACCGCGACCCGGTCCGCCTCCGTGCCGATCCACACCTCACGGCCCGTGTCCGGTTCCTGCGGGAAGATCAGGAGCTCGCCGATCCGGTGTTCGCGTGCCGCCTCGACGACCGCGGGCACGCCCTCGACGGCGCCGGTGCGCCCCTGCCCGTCCGGCGCCCGCGCGGCCAGGAAGCGCTCCAGGTCCTCCGCGGCCCGGCGGTGCGCGTGCCCGGCGCGGATCCGTGCCACGTCCTCGTCCAGCAGCCGGCTGCCCAGACCGTGTGGCGCCTCGGCCACCTGGTCGCCCAGCCGGTGCGGCAGCCGCTCGTGCACGGCGCGCCGCTCGCGATCCCCGCCGACCAGGACGAGCAGGTCGGCGGAGGTCTCCTCCTGGCACACGGCGAGCGCGTCCGCGATCTCCGCCGCGTTGTGCTCCCAGGTGTTCTCCACCCGCAACTGGAAGTGCCGCACCGACCAGTCCGCGCCGCTCGTGCGGTGCACGGGCCACTGCCTTCCGGTGACCGACCCGGCGTCCCGGCCGCCCCACGCCCCGCGCAACTCGAACTCGGCGCCCTTGCGGTCGATGTACGCCACCACGCACACGGGGTCCTCACCCGTCAGATCCAGCAGCGGCGCGGTGTGCGGCAGCGGCGCCCAGTGGGCCGGGCCGTCCGGCGGCGCCGCGGTCAGCGGGGCGTCCAGGACGACCTCGCCCGCACGGGCGAACAGCGCCCTGCCGGGCGGCTCCGGCGACCGCGCCGGCTCCTGCACCGCGGCGCGCACGGCGTCGCACGTCGCCTCGTCCGCCCCGTGCCCTGCCAGCTCCCGGGCCAGGGCCTGGGCGGTCAGCGTGCGCTCGTGGGCCGTGGACTCGGTGTGCCGGGAGGTGCCGACGTATACGGAGGCCCAGGGGCCGGGATGTTCGTACAGTGGATGGAGAAAGGCGAGATCCATGGCTCCCTCCCGGATGCCGCTCGGGGTATTGCTTTCCGGGGCGGGTACCCGGACCGCAGCGAGCAATCACGACGAGCGGGGTGCCACCATGACCGGAGTCGACCCGGGCCGCCTGACCGACCAGCAGCTCATGAAGGAGCTGGAGACGATCCACCGCACGCGTCACGACACACTGCTGTACGGCTCGAACGACGCGCTGCGCGCGCACAACGGCCGCATGGCCCAGCTGGAGGGCGAGTATCTGCGCCGCCATCCGCGCCGCCTGATCGTGGCGGGCCGGACGCGTGACGGGGCCCGGGGACGGGGCCCGGCGATGCCCGAGCCGGGCGCCAGCGCGGAACCCGCCCGCTGAGCGCGCACACACCCGCCGGCCCGCCCCGGCGTCCTGGGACGCCGGGGCGGGCCGGGGCGGGCCGGCAGGTCGTTGTCCTACGCGTCCTACGCGTCCTACGCGTCCTGCCGGGCGAACTCCGTCAGGATCGCCTCGGTGAACGCCTTCAGATCGTCCGGCTTGCGGCTGGTGATCAGCTTGTTGGGCCCCACGTCGATGCGTACCTGTTCGTCCATCCAGGTGCCGCCCGCGTTGCGGATGTCCGTGCGCAGGCTCGGCCACGACGTCAGGGTCCTCCCGCGCACGACATCCGCCTCGATCAGCGTCCACGGCGCGTGGCAGATCGCGGCGACCGGGCGGCCGTGGGAGAAGAAGTCCCGGACGAACTCCACGGCCCGCCGGTCCAGCCGCAGGAAGTCCGGGTTGGCCACGCCGCCCGGCAGGACGAGCCCGTCGAAGGACTCGGCCCGCGCCTGGCCGACGACCTCGTCCACCGGGAAGGTGTCCGCCTTGTCCAGGTGGTGGAACGCCTGCACATGACCCGGTTTCGTCGACACCAGGACCGGCTCGTGACCGGCGTCGGACACCGCTTGCCAGGGTTCGGTGAGTTCGACCTGCTCGACGCCCTCGGGCGCGGTCAGGAAGGCGATACGCATGATGCTCACTGTCCTTTCTGCGGCTGTGTTCCCCGGCCCCCGTCACCCGTACGGCCCCTCACACCCGTGTGCCCCCGGTGCCGCCGCCCGGTGCCGCCCGGCTGATGTCGGCGAGGGCCGACGTGGGGTCCTGGGCGACCGCCAGGTCACCCAGGCTCACCACGCCGACCGGCCGCCCCCGCTCCACGACCGGCAGCCGGCGCACGGCGTGCCCGCGCATCAGCGAGACCGCCGTTGCCACGGGGTCGTCGGGGCCGACGACCACCGGGTCGCGGGTGCACACCGCCTGGGCGCTCACGGTCAGCGGGTCGGCGCCGTCCGCGACGGCCCGCAGCGCGATGTCACGGTCGGTGAGCACGCCGAGGACCCGCCCGTCATCGGCGACGAGGACGTCCCCGACATCCTGCGCGCGCATCAGCTGCGCCGCCTCGACGAGCGAGGCGTCCGGAGGGACCGCCACGACGCCCGGCGTCATGACCTCCCTGACGAAATCAGCCATGGCCTGGTCCTTTCCCGCCGTCGCGGCCGCGGACGGCGGCTAATCCTTCGGCGGGCCGCCCTGCGCCCGTACGACGGCCTCGGCGAGCTCCTGGGCGTTGGCGAAGCGCGCGGAGCGCGACAGCCGCCTCAGCGGCTCGACGAGCGCGTCCGGTGCGTACCTGCTGCGCAGTGCCTCGATCAGCTCGGACGGCCCCGCCGGGAACGCGGTACGGCCCAGGATCCGCGCCAGCTCGTAGCGCACATCGGCCACGGACCGCGCATCGGGCGGAACCACTGGACCGGCCCAGGCGGCGGGGTCGTCGTCGGCGGTCGGCTCCGGGTCGTACCACTCCTCGGTCCGGGTCGGGTGACCGGACCGCAGCAGCCCTTGCAGTTCGTGTTTCATCTCGTCGTCGCGGTGGACGTTCAGCCGGTCGCTGCCTCGTTGCATGACTCCCTCCAGATCTTCGGGGTCCCCCGCGTACCCGGTGGGCGGGGATCGACACGGGGACCCGGCGGATGGCCGGCCCTAGCCGCGGGAGCGCCCGGGCAGGAACTCCTGCACCTTCGCCTTGAAGCCCTGGCGGACCATGGAACCGCGGTCCGCGTCGCCCTTCAGGATCGAGGCCGCCGTGGACTCCATCTGCTGCCAGGTGGCGTGCGGCGGGATCGGCGGCACCGCCGGGTCCGTGAGGAACTCGACGACCGCCGGGCCGTCGGCGTCGAGGGCCGCGTGCCAGCCCGCCTCCACGTCCTCCGGCTTCTCCACCCGGATGCCGGTCAGCCCGAGGGAGCGGGCGAACGCCGCGTACTGCACGTCGGGGATCTCCTGGGAGGGCAGGAAGGAGGGAGCGCCCTCCATGGCCCGCATCTCCCACGTGACCTGGTTGAGGTCATGGTTGTTCCACACACCCACCACCAGCCGCGGATCCTCCCAGCGGTCCTGGTACTTCGCCGCCGTGATCAGCTCCGCGAGCCCGTTCATCTGCATCGCCCCGTCACCGACCAGCGCGATCGCCGGACGGTCCGGGTGGGCGAACTTCGCGCCGATCGCGTACGGCACCCCGCAGCCCATCGTCGCCAGGGTCCCCGACAGCGAGGCCCGCATCCCCGGCCGCATCGTCAGGTGCCGCGCGTACCAGTTCGCCACCGAGCCCGAGTCCGACGTCACGATCGCGTTGCCCGGCAGCAGCGGGTCCAGCGCCCGGGCCACGTACTCCGGGTTGATCGGGTCCGCGGACAGCTCCGCCCGCTTGCGGATCACGTCGCGCCA
This sequence comes from Streptomyces sp. PSU-S4-23, assembly GCF_055632315.1. NCBI lineage: Bacteria > Bacillati > Actinomycetota > Actinomycetes > Kitasatosporales > Streptomycetaceae > Streptomyces > Streptomyces sp. PSU-S4-23. The sequence goes on from NZ_JBVMUU010000002.1 coordinate 7,426,949, forward strand.
GCGCGCCACGTTCGCGCACACGGTCTCGTGCCACTCGCGCCCGCGGTCCCTGTCCAGCAGCGGGATCAGGCGCTGAAGGGTGGCCTTCGCGTCGCCGACGAGATTCACCTCGTACGGATAGCGCATCCCGACCATGTGCGGGTCGATGTCGATCTGCACGGCCCGCGCCTTGCCGAAGTCCGGCAGGAACTGGGTGTACGGGAACGAGGAACCGATCGTGAGCAGCGTGTCGCAGTCGCGCATCAGCTCGTAGGAGGGGCGCGTGCCCAGCAGGCCGATCGAGCCGGTCACGTACGGCAGTTCGTCGCTCAGCACGTCCTTGCCGAGCAGCGCCTTCGCCACGCCGGCGCCCAGCACCTCGGCGATCCGCTCCACTTCCGGCTGCGCCCCGGCCGCACCCTGGCCGATCAGGATCGCCGCCTTGTCGCCCGAGTTGAGGACCTCGGCGGCCCGCTCCAGCGACTGCGGCGTGGGCAGGGCCGTCCACGCGCTGCGGTCCAGGCTGGAGGGCACCATCTTGAAGGCGTGTGTCGGCGGTGAGTAGTCCAGCTCCTGCACGTCCCCGGGGATGATCACCGCGGTGGGCGCGCGGCGCGCGTACGCGGTGCGGATCGCGCGGTCCAGGACGTTGGGCAGCTGTTCGGGGACGTTCACCGTCTCCACGAAGTCCGAGGCCACGTCCTTGAACAGGGTGTGCAGATCCACCTCCTGCTGGTAGGAGCCGCCCATCGCCGTGCGGTGCGTCTGGCCGACGAGCGCGAGGACGGGGACGTGGTCGAGCTTGGCGTCGTACAGGCCGTTGAGCAGATGGATCGCACCGGGTCCCGACGTGGCCGCGCACACTCCGAGACGGCCGCTGAACTTCGCGTAACCGACCGCCTCGAAGGCCGCCATCTCCTCGTGCCGCGCCTGGAGGAAGCCCGGCCGGTCCTCGGCGCGCCCCCAGGCGGCGAGCAGGCCGTTGATCCCGTCGCCGGGATAGCCGAAGACGTGCTCCACACCCCATTCGCGCAGGCGCTCCAGGACATGGTCGGCGACCTTGGTGCTCATCGGGGACCTCCCGTGGGAAGAGGGGCGTGGGGATCGCCCCTGTCGAGTCACCCGGGCCGTGCGGGGAAAACCTGCCGTGACGCCCACGATGGTGCGGCCGGCCCGCGCCGGGCCGGTCGCGCGGCCGGACCGGGGACCTCGCCGGGCGTCCGGTGTTTGCGGCGCATGCCGGGGGGCAGGCGCTTCCTCAGTGCTTCGGACAGGAGGCACGTCCGTGGGAGCGGTGGATCCCTGCCACGGGTGTGCCCGTCCGCCCGGGTGCCCCCTCCCACGGTGACCGTCCCCCAAGGCACCAGCTAGGGAGTTGCGACGCACCATGCGAAACCGAGCGAGCGCGAAGCACCACCCCCACGACGACGCCCCTGACACCGCCGACGCCTTCCGCCGGCTCTCCGAGCTCCCCCCGGGCAGGGAGCGCGACACACTCCGCGACGAGATCGTCGAGGCATGGCTGCCCATGGCCGAACGGCTCGCGGGGCGCTTCCGCAGCCGCGGCGAGAGCTACGAGGACCTGCGTCAGGTGGCGGCGCTCGGCCTGGTCAAGGCCGTCGACCGGTACGATCCCGGGCGCGGCCACGCCTTCGAGAGCTACGCCGTCCCCACCGTCACCGGGGAGATCAAGCGCCACTTCCGCGACCACATGTGGACCCTGCACGTGCCGCGTCGCGTCCAGGACCTGCGCAACCGGGTGCGGTTCGCCCGCCAGGACCTCTCGCAGACGGTCTCGGGCCGCAGGCCCACCGTCGCCGAGATCGCCGAGCACGCGCGGATGAACGAGGAGGAGGTCCTGGTGGGCCTTGAGGCCCTGGAGAGCTTCACCGCGCTCTCACTCGACGCCGAACTGCCGGGCAGCGAGGACGGCTACTCGCTCGCCGACGCCCTCGGCCACCCCGACCCCGCGCTCGACACGGTCGTGGACCGCGAGGCCGTCAAGCCCAGGCTGCGGGCCCTGCCCGAGCGTGAGCGCGCGATCCTGTACATGCGGTTCTTCGACGACATGACCCAGAGCAGCATCGCCGAACGCCTCGGCATCTCCCAGATGCACGTCTCCCGCCTGATCAGCCGGTGCTGCAACCGGCTGCGCGACCAGGTGATGAGGGATGCCGCCTAGGCCGGCACCCCCATGGCCAGCGCGATGTGACGGGACATCATGTCCATCGCCTGGGCCTCCGCCATCGAGAACGCCAGCCGGGCCCCGCTGCGGAAGAGGGTGAGCACCCCGCACACGGTGCCCCCCGCGGTGAGCGGCACGCACAGCAGCGACGTCACGTTCGCGCGGACGAGGACCGGGGCGCCCGAGGCATCACGGCCGAAGGCGTCCGGGTCCTCGGGCCGCACATGCAGGGCCGTGGCGCCGCCGCGCGACGCCTCGGCGACGAGCGGGCACGAGGCCGGGTCCTGCGCGGCGAGCGCGGCCGCCTCCTCGCGACCGGGCCCCAGGACGGCGGCGCGGGTGAGATGCGCGGACCCCGCGTCGGCCACCACCCAGTCCGCGAAGCGCCCGTGCAGCACCCGGGCCGCCCGCTCCAGCACCGCGTCCGCGGGCGTGGTCAGCAGGGTCGTGGTCATCGTGTCCAGCAGGTCCATCAGCGCCGCGTGCCGGGTGGTCTCGGTCAGGCTCGGCACGCCCCCGGGAGTGTGCCGGCCGGCCGGTGCCCCGGTGTCCGCGGGCTGCAGCACGACCAGGACCGTCCGGCGCGGCTCGCCGCTGGGCCGCAGCGCGGTGAGCGTCGCACGGACCGGCGCGGCGGGATGCTGCTGGAGCCGGACGGTCAGGCTGCGATCGCCCTCGCCCCGTGCCACCGCCGCCGTCTGCGAACGGAAGGCGGCCCGGTCGGCGTGCGTCAGCAGCCCGGTCAGCGGGCGGCCCGTGGCGTAGCCGGCGCGCACCCCGGTGAAGGCGGTGGCCGCGAAGTTCAGCCGGCGCACCACCGTCTCGCGGTCCACGAGCACGACGGGCAGCGGAAGCCGCTGGAAGAGCGCCTTGAGCAGGTGCTGTTCCCTGCGCTCGCCGGAGTCGGCCGGGGCCGGGGCGTCCGTGGACAGCCGCTGATACCACGGCCACAACTGGCCGGCCACATGGTCGAGTTCGAATATCGCCGCATCCAGCACGGTGGGCAGGTCGCCCGCTGGGATGGACCGCGCCGCCTTGAGCTCGGCCACCCGGCGTACGAAATCCTCGAGTTCCTCGCCGAATTCCTCCGTCTGCGCCATGCGACGAACGTAACCCGGACGTGTGCCCCACCGGGGCTTCCGGCGGAACCCGCGCACGCTGTTTTGCGCGGGGGCGAGCGGGCAGGCGCTCGACGAGGAGGCGTGAGACATGCCGGAAACCGAAGGTCTCGGGCTGGGAACGGCGTCACCGGAGTCGGCCCTTCCGGGGCGGCGGCTGTCGCAGCTCGCGGAACAGGCCGCACGCTGCACCACCGACTGCTGCGGGGCCAGCAGCACGGTCGACGAGGGCGGCGCCGAGCGGCCCGCCGCGGTGACGCACCCCGATCTCGCCGCACTCGTCTCGGTCCAGCTCCGCTCCGGCGACGGGCCCATCCCCGCCGCACTGGAGTCCGGCGCCGCCGTCGACGCGCCGGACCTGCTGCGCGACGAGCGCTGGCCCGCGTACCGGGCGGTCGCGCTCGACGCCGGCGTACGCTCCTGCGTCACGATCCCCTTCCGGCGCTCCGGACTGACCGTCACCCTCAGCCTCTACAGCTTCCGGCCCGGCACCCTGGAGGACGCCCCGCGCGGTCCCGCCCGGGCGCTCGGCGACCTCGCCGCGAGCTGCATCGTGCGCGACCGCTCCTACCGTGCCGCGCTCACCGAGCTCGACCAGCTCGGCGCCGCACTGCGCTCGCGCCCCGTCGTCGACCAGGCGTGTGGGATCGTGATGCATGTCCTCGGCTGCGATGCCGACGCGGCCTTCGGCGTCCTGCGCCGCATCTCCCAGGGCACCAACCGGAAACTCTCCGACGTCGCCGCGGTCGTGGTGCAGCGGCGCGGCCGCGGCCTGGAGCGGGAGCTGGTCTCGCTGTCCGGCGGAGCGGCGGAGGAGCGGGTTCCCCCGTCACCCGCCCGGGGGCGCCGGTAGCGCGAATGGTGCAGGGCCGCGCGCGGACCGCGGCCGGGCGGGCTGAGATGGGTTGTCAGGGGCGCGATGACCGTGCCCCGCGGGAACCCGGCCGAAGGAGCCCCTCTCATGCGCTGCAGTGCCCGTGTCCTGTCCGCCGCCGCTCTGGCCGCAGCCGCGCTGGGCACGGTTGCCCCGCCCGCGTCCGCCGACCCCTCCGCCGACCCCGGCCCGCGCTGGGCCGCACCCGGAGACACCGTCGTCCGGGCGTCCTGCGACGCCGCCGGAGGCACCCCACCCGAGTCCATCCGCGCCACCTCCCGTGGCTTCGAAGGGGGCACGGCCCGGCTGCGCAGGACCGACGGCGGTGGCGCGGGCGCGACCGGTGCCGTGCACCGCGACACCGTCCGCCGCTGCCCGGCGGCCTCCGGAGGCGAGACGCCGTGGACCGCCTCCTTCACCGCGAGCCGGGACGACGGCGGGCGCGAAGGGGAGGACCAGGCGCGGCAGGAGGACGACGGTCAGGCGCGGCAGGAAGACGGCGGTCAGGCGCAGGGGCAGGGCGAAGGGCAGGGGCAGGGGCAGCAGCAGGGCGGCGGACAGGCGCAGGAGCAGGGCGGCGGACAGGCGCAGGGTCAGGGTGGCGGGGATCAGGGTGGGGTGCAGGGGCAGCAGCAGGGTGGTGGTCAGACGCAGGAGCAGGGTGGTGCGGGTCAGGGTGGGGTGCAGGGGCAAGGTCAGGGTCAGGGTGGCGGGGGTCAGGGTGGGGTGCAGGGGCAGCAGCAAGGTGGCGGTCAGGCCCAGGAGCAGGGTGGTGCGGGTCAGGGTGGGGTGCAGGGGCAAGGTCAGGGTCAGGGTGGGGTGCAGGGGCAGCAGCAGGGCGGCGGTCAGGCGCAGGGGCAGGGCGACGGTCAGGCGCAGGCGCAGGGGCAGGCGCAGGGGCAGGGGCAGCAGCAGGGCGGCGGAGGCCAGGGCGATCGGCCGGGGCAGCAGAAGGGCCAGGGGCAGCAGAAGGGCCAGGGGCAGGGGAAGAGCGAGGGCCAGGGGCAGGGGAAGGGGAAGGAGAGCGGGCAGGGCAAGGGGGAGCTGCCGCCCGTGGGAGCCCAGCACGGGGTGCATGCGGGGGAGGGCGGTTCCTTCACCGCATCCGTGCCGGCACTCGTCGTGGGAGGCGTGCTGATCGCGGGCGCGCTCGGCGCCGCGCTCCACCGGCTGTTCGCCAGGGGGCCCTCCGGCACCGGCTGACTCCGTGACCGGGGCCACCCGCCGGACGCCGATGGCGGGGCACGGTCCTGGGTACTCGGACGGTCACGGCACTCACGGACTGCTGCGGAGGCACCATGCTGCGGACGGATCCGGAGGGGCACGGCCCGGTCCGCTACGGTCCGCCCCTGCCCGGCCACGGACTGCCCCTCCTGCCGGGTCTGTCCGCCGCCCTGGCCGAGGCCGCGGACCGCGACGGAGCCGGCCCCTGCGGCGGCGCGCCCGCGCTGCTCGACGCGGCCTGCGGGTACTTCGGCCGGCGCGGACTGCCCTGCAGGCCCGGCGCGGTCACCGCGGCCCCCGGCGCCGGCGCGCTGCTCGTCGCGGTCACCGCCGCACTCGGCGGCGACGTGCTCGTCCCCCGGCCGTGCGCCGCCTGGTGGGCGCCCCAGGTCCGCGCGCTCGGCCGGTCCGTGTTCCACGTCGCGACACCGGCGGAGTGCGGCGGCGTCCCCGACCCGTACGCGCTGCTGGAGACCGTCCGCAGGATTCGCGCCGAGGGCGGCGAGCCGAGTCTGCTGGTGCTGTCGGTCGCCGACGATCCCACCGCCACCGTCGCGCCGCCCGAACTGGTGCACGAGACCGTCGAGGCGGCGGCCACCGAGGGGCTGCACCTGGTCAGCGACGAGACCTGGCGCGACACCCTGCACAGGCCGCACGACACGGTGCTGCTCAGCCCGGCCGAGATGCTCCCCGACCGGGTCGCCGTCGTCACCGACCTGGCGGGTCCCTTCCTGCCGGCCGGCTGGCCCGCCGCCGTCGCCCGCTTCCCGGCCACTGCTGACGGCGCCGGGCTGCGCGCCCGCGTCCTCGACGTGCTCACCGCGCTCGGTGCCCGGATCGCCGACCCGGTCGCCGCCGCGGCCGCGTACGCCCTCAACGAGCCCGCCGACGTGGCCCGGCGCCTGACCGAGGGTGTCGCGCTGCACGCGCGCGTGGCCGCCGCCGTACACCGTGCCGTCGTAGCCGCGGGCGCCCTCGCCCGGCCGCCGCAGGCCGGACGCCACCTCTACGCCGACCTCGACCCGCTGCGTGAGGCGCTCGGCGGGCATGGCGTCGGCGACGCACAGGAACTGGAGGACTTCCTCACCGCCCGGCTCGGCATGCCCGCACCCGGGGGCCACCGCTTCGGGGACGACCTGGCGGCGCTTCGCGTCCGCCTGTGCACCGGCCCCCTGCTCGGCGCCACCGCCGAGGAGCGAGCGCAGTGCCTTCTCTCACCCGCGCCGTTGGAACTGCCACACGTGCAACGCGCGTTGATCCTCTTGGGATCGGTCTTCGACGATCTACGCGACGACGCTCAGCGACGGGAGCCTCCTCGATGACGCAGCAGTCCGAGCCGACCACGAATGCCGCTCCGGCGACCCGGTACCCCGGAGACCCGGCGTCCACGTCCTTGCTGAGCGAGGCCCCCGGGCCGGCGACCCCGCTCCCGCCGCTCGCCGAGCCGCGTCCGCTCGGCGAGCGCCGTATCTGGCCGCGCTCCTTCGCGGACCGGCTGACCGCCCCCCTGCCCGGCCTCAAGGCGTTCGCCCGCTTCGCCCGCGAAGGAGCGGTGCGGCCCGGGCCCGAGGGCCTCAAGGACATCCCCCTGCTGCCGTACGAGCCCGGCCCCCTGCCGCGCGCCGGCACGCGCACCGTCGCCGTGTCCTGGGCGGGGCACGCCAGTTGGGTGGTGCGGATCGGCGGGCTGACCGTCCTCACCGATCCGGTCTGGTCCCGCCGGATCCTCGGCACGCCGCCCCGGATCACCCCCGCCGGCATCGCGTGGAGCGCCCTGCCGCACATCGACGCGGTCGTCATCAGCCACAACCACTACGACCACCTGGACGCCCCGACCCTGCGCCGGCTCCCGTCCGGCACACCGATGTTCGTACCGGCCGGGCTCGCCCCCTGGTTCCGGCGGCGCCGCTTCACCCGGGTCACCGAGCTGGACTGGTGGGAGGGCGCCGAACTGGGCGGGGTCCGCTTCGACTTCGTCCCCGCCCACCACTGGTCCAAGCGCACCCTCACCGACACCTGCCGGTCGCTGTGGGGCGGCTGGATGCTGACGGCACCCGACGGACGGTGCGTGTACTTCGCGGGCGACACGGGATACGGCCACTGGTTCGAGCGGATCGGCCGCCGCTACCCCGGAATCGACCTGGCGCTCATGCCGATCGGCGCGTACGACCCCCGCTGGTGGCTCAGCGACGTCCACTGCGATCCGGAGGAGGCGGTCCGGGCGACGGCCGACCTCGGCGCGCGGCGGATGGCGCCCATGCACTGGGGCACGTTCGTGCTGTCGGCGGAGCCGGTCCTGGAACCGCTGACGCGGGTGCGGGCCGCGTGGGAGGAGGCGGGGCTGGCCCGCGAGGACCTGTGGGACCTGCCGGTGGGCGCGTCACGCGTGCTGGAGTGAGCCGGGCCCCGCGCTCACGGGGTGGGGGTGCGGCGCATCCTGCGCCAGACACCGGGCGCCGCGCTGATCGCGAGCGCCAGCGCGACCGCCGCCAGCACGCCCTGCCACGGCTCCGGGAACAGGGCGCCGCCGAGGATGCCGATCAGCTGGTAGGTCAGGGCCCAGGCGAGGCAGGCCGGGGCGTCGCCGCGGACGAAGTGGCACAGCGGCATCCGGGCCATCAGACAGGCGAGCATCACCGGGATGCGGCCCGCCGGGACGAGCCGGGAGACGGTGAGCACCGCGATGCCGTGCTCGCCGAGCTTCGCCTGCGCCTGGGCCAGCCGGTCCTCGGGGGCGCGGTCGCGGATCGTCTCCAGCCAGCGGGAACCGTTCTTCGACCGCATCCCGCGCCGGCCCAGCCAGTACAGCGTGACGTCCCCCAGGAAGGCCGCGAGCGAGGCGATGAGGAAGACCAGCGTGAGCGCGAGCGGGGCGGTGTGGTGGAGGGCGACGACCGCCGCCGAACTGACCAGGGCACCGGTCGGCACGACCGGCACCAGGGCACCGATCAGCACCAGCAGGAACAGCGACGGATAGCCGACCGCCTGCTGGGTGGACTCCGGGGGCACGGCGGTGCTCGCGGCGCCGAGGAACATCACCGGGCTGCCTCCGGACGGACACTCTCGCCGTGGGAGAGCACATGCACCGTCACCTCGGGCGCGCGTTGCGCGGCGAGGCGCACGAATTCATCACCCGGCGCATGGAACTCATGGGGGCGCACGGCGTCCATGCCGATCGGCCAGTACGTGCCGTAGTGCACCGGCACCGCGCTGCGCGGCATCAGCCGGGCCAGCGCACGCGCCGCGCGCCCCGCGTCCAGATGCCCCTCCCCGAGGTACGGTCCCCAGCCGCCGACCGGCAGCAGTGCCACGTCGACCGGTCCGACCTCCTCGGCCATCGACTCGAACAGACCGGTGTCCCCGGCGAAGTACGTGCGCGCGGCACCCTCGACGACGAACCCGAGGGCCGGGGAACGGTGCGCCCCGAACGGCAGCCGGCGGCCGTCGTGCCGCGCCGGTACGACCCGTACGACCAGGTCACCGACCCGCACCCGGTCGCCGGGCAGTACCTCCGTGAGCCGCAGATGGCCGAGCCGGCGCAGCCCTGGCACCTGGCCCGGAGCGCCGCGCGGCACCAGGACCCGGGTGCCGGGCGTCAGCCGGGCCAGCGACGGCACATGCAGATGGTCGGCGTGCAGATGCGAGACGAGCGCGACGTCCGCGAGCGCCGCCTCGGCGGGCGGCGGGGCGCCGCGCCGCCGGCGCAGATGCGCGAGGCGGGGCGTGAACAGGGGGTCGGTCAGCACGCGCAGACCGGAGTCCTGGAGCGTGCAGGTGGCGTGGCCCCACCATGTGATCTCCACCGGCACTCCCTTGCCTCCTTCGTGCGACTCCCCCGAGCGTACGGGCAGGAGTAGGGTCGGCGGCGAAACCCTGAGGTGAGGGGGACTCCATGGGAGATGCGGACGGCGACTCCGGCACGCGCGGCGCCTCCGGCCGGCCCGGCGCGGTCCGGGTCACGGCGATCGCCAGCCTGACGCCGCTGGAGGAGCTGGAGGCGAACCCCTTCCTCGTCGACTCCCGGGGCCAGCACGCGATGTGCGCGCGCTGGGCGGCCGAGCGGGGGTACGTGGTGACACGGGAACTCCTCGTACGCGGCCTGCGCCCCGATCACAACGCCCTGTGGTCGGACGTGGAGGCGGGCCTGGTCGACCTGTTCGTCGCCCCCAGCCGGCGCGTCCTGGAGCTGGCCCTGGCCTCCGTGGACGAGTTCACCGCGGAGTGCGCGCGCCGGGGCGTCCGCGTCGAGACGGTCGGCCGCGCGGAACCCTCGTACGACGCCCAGATGAAGGCCCGGGTGCACCGCCGTCTGTCGATGCCGACGGCGGGCTACGACGGGCGATGACCCGGTGGCGGCCGCCGCGGACCGGGACGGGGCGGGGCTTCGGCGGTCCCGGGCGGTGTGACGCGGCCTCCCGGCCGGTGTGACAAGGTGGGGAGGGGCCCTCGGGGACCGACCGGGCCGGAACGTGAGGTGTGGTGTGGTGCGCCGGCGGTGGCGGAGCGTGCTCAGCGGGGTGTGGCGCAGCATCACCGTGTGGGCCGCGTCCACCGTCACGATGCTGGCCCTCGCCGCGGCCCTGCCCGACTTCCGGCTGGAGTCCGCGGGCGGCGACAGCGTGACCCGCGTCGCCGTGACCGCCGCGGTGGGCGCCGGGGTCTTCGGTCTGCTGTCCTCCTTGGTGTGGCCCCTGCTGGTGCGGTTGCTGCTGCTCGTGCCCGCGCTCGTCCTCGGGCTGCTCGTCTTCTTCCTCAACGGGTCCCTGCTGCTGGTCGCGCTCCGCATCAACCCCTCCGGGCGCGGCGAGGCGGCGCCCGAGACCGCCGTGGTGGTCGCCGCGGCGATGTCCGCGGTCGCCTCGGCGACCGGCGCCGCCCTGGCCGTACGGGACGACGACGCCTACCGCAGGCGGCTGTACCGGCTCGCCGACCGGCGCCGCGGACGCGCCGGTCAGAAGGCCGGGCCCGCCATCCCGGGCGCCCTCTTCGTCCAGCTCGACGGGGTGGGGCACGATGTGCTCCGGGCGGCCGTCGACAAGGGGATCATGCCCACCGTCGCCTCCTGGCTCGCCTCCCGCGACGGCCGCGGGCCCACGCACCGGCTCACCGCCTGGCGCACCGACTGGTCCAGCCAGACGGGCGCCAGCCAGCTCGGCATCCTGCACGGCTCCAACCACGATGTCCCGGCCTTCCGGTGGTACGAGAAGGAGCAGCGCGAGGTCGTCGTCTGCAACCGGCCGACGAGCGCCGCCGAACTGCAGCGCCGGGCCGTGGCGCGGACCGGTGACGGCGGACTCCTCACCGCGGACGGCGCGAGCCGCGGCAACCTCTTCAGCGGCGGCGCCGGCCAGCTGGCCCTGGTGCTGTCCGTCTCCGCGCGGCGCGGGAAGGAGAACCGCTCCCGCTCCGGTTACTTCGCGTACTTCAGCGACCCCGCCAACGCCGTCCGCACCGCCATGTCGTTCGTCGCCGACGCCGGCCGCGAGGTCGGGCAGTCGACCCTGGCACGCCTGAGGAAGCAGCGGCCCCGCGTCGGCCGCGGCGGCCTCTACCCCTTCGTCCGCGCCTTCGCCACCGTCGTCGAACGGGACGTCGTCGTCGCCGCGGTGATCGGCGACATGCTCGCCGGGCGCACCGCGGTCTACGCGGACCTGGTGGCGTACGACGAAGTGGCCCACCACTCGGGCCCGCACAGCCGCGACGCCGAGAAGGTCCTGCACCGGCTGGACCGCTCGCTGGCGCTGCTCGCGCAGGTCGCCGAGCACGCTCCGCGCCCGTACCGGATCGTCGTCCTGTCCGACCACGGCCAGAGCCCCGGCGAGACCTTCCAGGGCCGCTACGGCCTCAGCCTCGCCAATCTGGTGCGGGCCGGCTGCGGGCTGCCCGTGCCGCGCAGGGCGGAGCGCACCCACAGCGGAGCCGAGGCCCGCGCGGCGGTCCGGGCCGCACTGCACCGGCCCGTCGAGGAGAGCGGCGAGGAGCACCGTCCCGCACGCCGCTCCGAGCCCCTGGTGCTGGCCTCGGGCAACCTCGGGCTCATCTCCTTCCCGGACGTGCCGCACCGGATGAGCAAGGAGGAGATCGACCTGCGCCACCCCGCGCTGCTGTCGACGCTCGCCAACCACCCCGGCATCGGCTTCGTCCTGGTGCGCAGCGAGGAGCACGGCGGGGTGGTGCTCGGGGCGCACGGCGTGCAGATCCCGGTCGGCCGGCTCGCCGACGGGGCCGGACCGCTCGCCCCCTTCGGGCCCGGCGCCGCCGACGCCGTGCGCCGCACACACGCCTTCCCGCACGCCGCCGACATCATGGTCAACTCCTGGTGCGACCCCGTCCAGGGCGAAGTCCTCGCGTTCGAGGAGCAGATCGGCTCCCACGGCGGACTCGGCGGCGCCCAGGGGCGGCCGTTCCTGCTGTCGCCGGTGGCACTGTCCGACCCGGCCCCCGACGGTGCCGAACTCGTCGGCGCGGAGCGGCTCCACCATGTCTTCCGGCGCTGGCTGCGCGAGTGCGGCGGCCCCCGAGTACCGCTGACCGCGGGCGGGAACGAGGACGAACGCGCCGCCTGACGTGGCCGCGGCGCTCCCCGCGCGCCGCCCGAGAACCCGCCTGCCCGATTCCGCGGGGCGCCCGGCTTCCGTTCACCGCGCGCGGGCCGGTGTTCCGGGTGCGGTGAGCCGGGTGCCACGGGGCGATGTGTGATCGGATGGTGGGCACGGAACCCGGCAACGGGCCCCTACCGAAAGGAAGAACCGTGGCAACCACGCGCTCCGCACACACCGTCTGGGAAGGCAATCTGCTCGAGGGGAACGGCGTCGTCACGTTCGACTCCTCCGGCATCGGCGAGCAGCCGGTGTCGTGGCCGTCGCGCGCCGAGAAGGCGAACGGCAGGACCAGCCCCGAGGAGCTGATCGCCGCCGCCCACTCCAGCTGCTTCTCCATGGCGCTGTCGCACGGCCTGGCCGGCGCGGGTACCCCGCCCGCCAGGCTCGTCACCTCGGCCGACGTCACCTTCCAGCCGGGCGAGGGCATCACGGGCATCCACCTCACCGTCGAGGGCACGGTCCCCGGCGTCGACGAGGACACCTTCGTCGCCGCCGCCGAGGAGGCCAAGAAGAACTGCCCGGTCAGCCAGGCCCTGGCCGGTACCACGATCACGCTGTCGGCCAAGCTCGCCTGACCGTGGTCCGTCCTTCGGTGCCGCGCCCGTCGCGAGGGGGCGCGGCACCGCCGTTTCCGGGTACGCGAAAAGGACGGGGCGGAAGCCGCGTGGACCGATCGGGGCATTGACAAGGGGCCACTCAAGTTTTGTGATGGATTGCGGGAACCTCCCTGGCGGAAGGGGACAGCGATGGCACGTGCGGTCGGGATCGATCTCGGCACGACGAACTCGGTGGTGGCCGTTCTGGAGGGTGGTGAGCCCACCGTCGTCGCCAACGCCGAGGGGGCGCGGACCACCCCGTCGGTCGTGGCCTTCGCCAAGAACGGCGAGGTGCTCGTGGGCGAGGTCGCCAAGCGGCAGGCCGTGACGAACGTGGAGCGCACCGCGCGCTCGGTGAAGCGGCACATGGGCGACGCGAACTGGCGTTTCCCGGAGAAGGGGTCCATCGACGGCACCCGCTACCGGGCGCAGGAGCTGTCGGCCCGGGTCCTGCAGAAGCTGAAGCGGGACGCCGAGGCGTATCTGGGCGAGGACGTCACCGACGCGGTGATCACCGTGCCCGCGTACTTCGACGACGCCCAGCGGCAGGCCACCAAGGAGGCCGGGGAGATCGCGGGGCTGAAGGTCCTGCGGATCATCAACGAGCCGACGGCCGCGGCCCTCGCGTACGGGCTCGACCGCGGCGAGGAGCAGACGGTCCTCGTGTTCGACCTCGGCGGCGGCACCTTCGACGTGTCCCTCCTGGAGATCGGCGACGGCGTCATCGAGGTCAAGGCCACCAACGGCGACACCCACCTGGGCGGCGACGACTGGGACCAGCGGATCGTGGACCATCTCGCACAGCGCTTCAAGGGCCAGTACGGCATCGACCTCGGACACGACAAGATGGCGGTGCAGCGCCTGCGCGAGGCCGCCGAGAAGGCGAAGATCGAGCTGTCGAGCTCCTCCGAGACGACCGTCAACCTCCCCTACATCACCGCCTCCGCCGAGGGGCCGCTGCACCTCGACGAGAAGCTGACGCGCGCTCAGTTCCAGGAACTCACCGCCGATCTGCTCGACCGCTGCCGGACCCCCTTCCACCAGGCGGTCAAGGACGCGGGCGTGAAGGTCGCCGCGATCGACCACGTCATCCTCGTCGGCGGCTCGACCCGGATGCCCGCCGTCACCGATCTGGTCAGGGAACTGACCGGCAAGGACCCGCACAAGGGCGTCAACCCGGACGAGGTCGTGGCCGTGGGTGCGGCCCTCCAGGCCGGGGTCATCCGCGGCGACGTCAAGGACGTGCTGCTGCTCGACGTCACCCCGCTGTCGCTCGGCATCGAGACCAAGGGCGGCATCATGACCAAGCTCATCGAGCGCAACACGACCATCCCGACGCGGCGTTCGGAGATCTTCACCACCGCCGAGGACAACCAGCCGTCGGTGGGCATCCAGGTGTACCAGGGCGAGCGGGAGATCGCCGCGTACAACAAGAAGCTCGGCGTCTTCGACCTGACCGGGCTGCCGCCCGCACCGCGCGGGGTGCCGCAGATCGAGGTGGCCTTCGACATCGACGCGAACGGGATCATGCACGTCTCCGCGAAGGACCTGGCGACGGGCCGGGAACAGAAGATGACGGTCACCGGGGGCTCCGCGCTCCCCAAGGACGACATCGACCGGATGGTGCGCGACGCGGAACAGTACGCCGAGGAGGACCGCAGGCGCCGGGAGACCGCGGAGACCCGGAACCAGGCCGAACAACTCGTCTACCAGACCGAGAAGTTCGTACGGGAGAACGAGGACCGCATTCCGGCGGACACCAGGGGCGAGGTGACGGCCGCGGCCACCGAACTGAAGGAACTGCTGGGAGGCGAGCCCGACACGGCCGCGCTGCGGGCCGGCATCGAGAAGCTCGCCACCGTCAGCCAGAAGATGGGGCAGGCCATGTACGCCCAGGCCCAGCCGTCCGCCTCCGGCGGCCCGGGCGGCGAACAGGGCCCCGAAGAGGGCGGCCCCGGCGAGGAGGGCGTGGTGGACGCGGAGATCGTCGACGACGACAAGGACTCCAGGGGCGGGGCCGCCTGAGGGACCGGGCGGCGGAGGGACGGTCCCGCGCGCGAAGGGTCGGTCCCGCGCGCGGAGTGAAGGGCCCGCTCGCGGAGTGAGGGGCCCGCTCCGCTTCAGGACTTGCGCGCGACTCCCGCGTACACCGGCACGATGCCTTCCGCCTGGGCGGCCACGTCCTCCGGGTCCGGCCGCCACCCGGAGACGGGGATCACCCCGGGGCCCAGCAGCTCCAGCCCCTCGAAGAAGCGCCAGAACTCGGCGAGGGAGCGGGGGAAGAAGGGTGTGCCGCTCTGCCGGAACAGCCCGGCGGCCTTCTCGACCGCCTCGGGGTTCAGATCGGAGGTGACCTGCGACAGGACCAGACAGCTCCCGGGAGCGAGGGCCTCGACGTAGCGCGCGAGCAGACCGTGGACCTCGTCGCCGAGGTAGTGGGTCAGCGCGACCAGTGACAGCGCGACCGGCTGCCCGAAGTCGAGGGACTCGGCGGCCTGTCCGAGGATGGCCTCCGGGTCGCGGGCGTCCGCGTGGACGTAGTCGGTGGTGCCCTCCGCCGTGCCGTGCAGCAGCGCCTCGGCGTGCCGCAGCACGATCGGGTCGTTGTCGGCGTACACCACCCGCGCCCCGGGGTCCACCGCCTGCGCGACCTGGTGCAGGTTGGGCTCGGTGGGGATGCCCGTGCCGATGTCGAGGAACTGGCGCACGCCCTCCTCCGCCAGCGTCCGCGTGGCCCGTTGCATGAACCGGCGGTTGGCGCGCGCGCCGCGCCGTGCGGTCGGATCCGCGGCGAGGATCCTCCGGCCCAGCTCCTCGTCCACGGGGTAGTTGTCCTTGCCGCCCAGCCACCAGTCGTAGACCCGCGCGGGGTGGGGCCGGCCGGTGTCGACACGGGCGGGCGCTGCCTCACGTTCGGTGGTCATGCGGTTGCTCCTTGGGTGACGTGCCCGGGAAGGCGGGCGTGTTCCTGAAGGGTCAGAAGGCGTCGCGGTACTCCCGCAGGACCGCTCTCGTGCGCTGGACGGAGGCCGCCTTCGCGGACATGTGGTCCAGAACCTCCAGGTGCATGGCCACCTCGGCGCGCGAGTCGAGGTAGAGCGCGCCGGTCAGGTACTCGCTGTAGACCATGTCGGGCAGTTCCGGCTCCGCGAAGCGGAACAGCACGAACGGGGTGTAGGTGCCCGGGTGCGGGCCGGCGGCGTACTCCGCGACCTGAAGGGTGATCCTGGGGTTCTCGGTGGCATCAAGAAGCCGGTCGAGCTGCTCGCGCATCACCTCGGAGCGGATGCTCACCGGGCGCCGCAGCACCGTCTCGTCCATGATCACCCAGAGGTGGGGCGGGTTCTCCCGGGCGAGCAGCTTCTGCCGGGCCAGGCGCAGGGCCACGTGCCGCTCGATGTCCTGCGGGCGGGCGTGCCCGACGGTCCCGGCCTCCAGCACGGCGCGCGCGTACTCCTCGGTCTGCAGCAGCCCGGGCACGAAGTGCGGCTCGTACGACCGGATGATGCGGGCGGCGCCCTCCAGGCTCACATACAGACTGAACCAGTCGGGCAGCACGTCGTGGTAGCGCTGCCACCAGCCGGGCCGGTTGGCCTCCTCGGCGAGCCGGACGAAGGCGGCGACCTCCTCGTCGGACACACCGTACGTGGTGAGCAGCACCTGCACATACGGGATCTTCAGCGCGACCTCGGCGGTCTCCATGCGCCGCACGGTCGCCGGGGCGACGCGCAGCACCTGTGCCGCCTCCTCGCGCTTGAGCCCGGCGACCTCCCTCAGCTCCTGCAACCGCCGCCCGAGCACCACCTGGCCCACGGTGGGCGCAGGACGCCGCTCACTCACGCCACGCCTCCCCTACGCGCCGGACAACGTGAGCAGTGTGGCATGTTCCGGTGAAGGTCTCATGGGTTGAGGGTCCACAATGCTTCCGGGCGGCCGGGTCCGGGGGGCCTGCGGATGCCGGGGGAGACGGGGGAAGGGGCAGGACATGGCCAAGTCGGGGGCCGTGAAGCAGCGTGGGGAGGCATCCCTGGGGGCGGCGACGGGTCCGCCGGCCCGCCTGTGGGTCGTGCTGGGCCTGCTGGCCGCCGCGGGCCTGCTGGTCACGTCGGTCTGGTGGATGCCGTCGAGGGGAACGCCGCCGGGCTCGGGACCGCCGCAGACTCAGCAGACCTACGTCGAAGCCCTGGACGGCGCGCGCAGGACCCTGTTCAAGGGCCATGTCACCTACGACGACGTGCACCGACTGCACTTCGAGGCGGG
Source organism: Streptomyces sp. PSU-S4-23 (assembly GCF_055632315.1). Taxonomy (NCBI): domain Bacteria; kingdom Bacillati; phylum Actinomycetota; class Actinomycetes; order Kitasatosporales; family Streptomycetaceae; genus Streptomyces; species Streptomyces sp. PSU-S4-23. The sequence goes on from NZ_JBVMUU010000002.1 coordinate 7,443,787, forward strand.
CCGGGAGACCCGGTTCAGGGTCGTCGTCTCGGGCGGCCGGCCGGCACCGGACGACGGCAGGCCGGACTCCACGGTGTACGCCGGGGCCGACATCGGCGTCCGGCTCGCCTGCCACGGCGACGCCGGGTGCATGACCAACTCGTCGCGGCGGCAGCCCGTCCTGACCCCGAAGGACCGTGCCGAGTGGGTCTGGTGGATCACCCCGCACCGGGCGGGCACGGTGACCCTGAGCCTCACGGTCACCTCGTACTACCGCGACTCGGACGCCGTCCTGTTCGAGAAGCCGGTCGAACTGCAGGCGCAGGCCGCCGCCTCCCCCCGCGGCTTCTTCCCGTCCCTCTGGGACTGGCTCAGAGGGGGCTGGGGCGTGATCGTCGGCTTCATGACCGGTGTCGGAGCGATCTGGGGCACGGGGGCCCTGATCGCAGGAGCCGTGCGGCGCCGCCGCCGCGACGACGACCCGGCCCCCGGAGGGAGCGGCGACCCGGCGCCCGGAGGGAGCGACGACCCGGCCCCGAGTCGCAGCACTGATGGGACGTCACAAGCCCAGTGAACGAAGGTACTTCACCGTCGCCGGGTCGGCGGGCAGGAACGTCTCGATGGCCAGTTCCGCCACCGTCACGTCCATCGGCGTGTTGAAGGTGGCGATCGACGAGACGAACGACAGCACCCGGCCGTCGTGTTCGATCTGCATCGGCAGCGCGAAGTGGGGCACCGTGCCGTCCGGCCCGGGTCCGCTCCGGTCGGGTACCGGATACGCCGCCACCTCCTCGTACAGCGCGCGCAGGGCGGCCGAGCGCTGCAGCGCGATCTGCCGGTCCATCTGCGCCAGCAGATGGTCGCGCCACTCACGCAGATTGCGGATGCGCCCGGCCAGGCCCTCGGGATGCAGCGTGAGGCGCATCGCGTTCAGGGGCGGGGCGAGCAGATGGTCCGGGACGCCCTCCAGAAGCATCGTGATGCCGCGGTTCGCCGCCACCACGTCGTACCCGGCGTCCACCACCAGCGCCGGATAGGGCTCGTATCCCCGGATCAGCTGCTCCACGCCCGCCCGCAGTGCGTCCATCGACGGGTCGTCCAGCGGTGTCTCCCGATAGCGCGGGGCGTACCCGGCGGCCAGCAGCAGCGCGTTGCGCTCGCGGACCGGCACGTCCAGGTGCTCGGCGAGCCGCAGCACCATCTCCTCGCTCGGCCGCGACCGGCCCGTCTCGATGAAGCTGATGTGCCGCGCCGACGAGCCGGCCCGCAGCGCCAACTCCAGCTGGCTGACCCGTCGCCGCTCCCGCCACCCGCGCAGCAGCGGACCGACGGCCGGGCCGGGAGGGGCCGGTGACGAGGCGTCGGCGCCGGACGCGACAATGGTCATAGGACGACCGTAGTCGAGGAGTGGTACATGGACGACCGGCTCACCCCGTCCTGGGAGGCCACGGCGATCTACCGGGCCCGGGTGCGCGGCTGTCTCCTCGGGGGCGCCATCGGTGACGCCCTCGGGTATCCCGTCGAGTTCGCCTCCCTGGACCGTATCCGGGCCGCACACGGAGCCCAGGGCGTCAGCGGGCTGACGGCCGACGGCGAGGGCGTCGTGGGCCGGGTCACCGACGACACCCAGATGACCCTGTTCACCGCGGAGGGGCTCCTGCAGGCACACGAGCGGGAGCGGCACAAGGGCATCGGCGGCGGATGGTCCCGGCTGGTCCGGGACGCCTACGGCCGCTGGCTCGACACCCAGCGCCTGCCCGGCCCGCCCGCGGGGGCCCGTGACGGCCTCGCCGCACAGCCCTGGCTGTACGCGCGCCGCGCCCCCGGCAACGCCTGCCTGTCCGGACTCGCCCAGGACTTCGTCCCCGACCCGGGGGCCGCGCTGGGGCGGCCCGGGCCCGTCAACTCCGACTCCAAGGGCTGCGGAGCGGTCATGCGCTCGGCGCCCTTCGGCCTGACCCGGGCGAGCGCCGGCACCGCGTTCGCGATGGCCGCGCGCTGCGCCCAGACGACCCATGGCCACCCCACCGGCTACTACTCCGCGGGCGCCTTCGCCGCGATCGTGGCGCACCTCGTCGAGGGTGACTCCCTGGAGGGCGCCGTGCTGCGCGCGCAGCGGCTGCTGGCCCGCCACCCCGGGCACGAGGAGACCACGGCCGCGCTGGACCGCGCCCTCGGCCTGGCCGCCGAGGGCGCGCCGACGGCGGAGCGGGTCGAGACGCTCGGCGCGGGCTGGATCGCCGAGGAGGCGCTGGCCATCGCCGTGTACTGCGCCCTCGCCGAGCCGGACGTCCGCCGGGCCCTCCTGCTGTCCGTCAACCACTCCGGTGACAGCGACTCCACCGGCGCCATCTGCGGCAACCTCCTCGGCGCCCGGCACGGCGACCAGCGGCTGCCGCAGGAGTGGCTGCAGGCCGTCGAGGGGCGCGCCGCCATCGCCGTGGTGGCGGACGACCTCGCCGCGGAATGCGTACGACACTGACGGCACGGGCGCGCGTACGAAGCCGCGCCGAGGGGATGTGACAGGGTGGGCGGGCCCAACCCCCCGCGCCGCACGGAAGGAGCCGGTCATGCCCGTCGAACCGCTGTCGCAGGAGGAGGTCGAGGACCGGCTGGCGAAGCTGCCGGGCTGGTCGTTCGAGGGCGACCGGATCACCCGCTCCTACCGGCTCGGCTCGCATCTCGCGGCGACCGCGATGGTCGTGCACATCGCCCAGGTCCAGGAGGAGCTCGACCACCACTCCGACCTCACCCTCGGCTACAACACCGTCTCCCTGGCCGTGAGCACGCACAGCGCGGGCGGCGTCACCGAGCGGGACCTGGACCTGGCCCGCAGGGTGGAGGAGCTGGCGCCCGGGCACGGGGCGCAGTGAACGGGCGCACCATGCTCGACTACGACAAGGAGGCCGCGGCGTACGACGCGACCCGCGGGGGTGAACCCCGGGCGGCGGCGGCCGCGGACGCCGTGCTCGGGCTGATACCCGAGGGGGCGCGCCGACTGCTCGACGTCGCCTGCGGGACGGGGATCGTGACCCGGAGGCTCGCCGCGGGACGGCCCGGGCTGCGGGTGACCGGCACCGACCTGGCGTACGCGATGACACGCCGGGCCGCGGCCCGGCTGCCCTGCGCCGTCGTCCTCGCCGACAGCCGCCGGCTGCCGTTCCGCGACGGCACGTTCGACGCGGTCACGAGTATATGGCTGCTCCATCTCGTCGACGGTCCCGAGGCCGTGCGGGCCGTGCTGGCCGAGTGCGCCCGGGTGCTGAGGCCCGGCGGTGTCTACGTCACCACCGTCGACAAGGCCGCCGCCCACGACGTGGGCAGCGACATCGACGCCGTGCTCGCCCCGCGCCCGCGCCGGCCCGCCCGCGACGCCGCGGACACGGTCGCGGCCCACGCCGCCGCGTGCGGTCTGGTCCCGTCCGGGCAGGCGTGTTTCCCCGGTCTCGGCCAGGGCCGCACCCCCCGCGGCGCCGCCGCCGACCTGAGGCGCGGCTGGTTCACCACCCTGACGCCGGGCGCGCCGCTCACCGAGCGCATGGCGGCGGCCCTGGAGGCGCTTCCGGACCAGGACCGGGCGCGCCCCGACCCGGTGTTCGCCCTGCGGGCGTTCCGCAAGGAGCGCCCACCCCTTCCCTGACATCATGTGTCAGTGAAGTCCAGCCGGCTCGTCTCCATCCTCCTGCTGCTCCAGACCCGCGGCCGGATGACCGCCGCCCAGCTCGCAGGGGAGCTGGAGGTGTCCGTGCGCACGGTCTACCGGGACGTCGAGGCGCTGCACGCGGCGGGTGTCCCGCTGTACGGCGACGCCGGGCACGCCGGCGGTTACCGGCTCCTCGACGGCTACCGCACCCGCCTCACCGGGCTGACCGCGGGCGAGGCGGAGGCGCTGTTCCTGTCCGGCGCCCCGGGCCCCGCCGCCCAGTTGGGCCTCGGCGCCGTCCTGGCCGCCGCCCAGCTCAAGGTCCGCGCCGCGCTTCCGCCCGAACTGCGCGCGCACGCCGACCGCATCAGCGGCCGCTTCCACCTGGACGCCCCGGGCTGGTACGCGGACGCCGACGAGGCCCCCTGTCTCCCGGCCGTCGCCGACGCGGTCTGGCACAGCCGTGTGCTGCGCGTCCTGTACCGGCGCTGGCGCGAACCCACCGACGTGGAGCGCCGCCTGGAACCGTACGGGCTCGTGCTGAAGGCGGGCCGCTGGTACGTCGTCGCCGGACCCGGACCGCGCACCTTCCGCGTCGACCAGATCCTCGAACTCGCCGCCACCGGCGAGGAGTTCGTCCGGCCGGAGGACTTCGACCTGGCCGCGCACTGGGCGGCGTACCAGCGGGGCTTCCACGACCGGCTGTACCGGCGGGAGGCCGTCGTGCGGCTCGCCCCGGGAGCGAGCCTCACCGGTCCCGCGGCCCGTGCCGTGGAGAGCGGCGGCCGCACGGACGAGGAGGGCTGGACCGTGGCCACCGTCCCCATCGAGTCCGTCGAGCGCGCACACGACGAGTTCCTGCGCCTGGGCACGGCGATCGAGGTCCTGGGGCCGCCGGAACTGCGCGCCCGTGTCGCGGCGACCGTGACCGCCCTCGCGCGCGCCTACGCGTAGGGCCCGCCCACCGGGCGGACCCCTGTGCGGGTGGGGTCCGCCCGGCCCGGTACGCGGAGCGTTGGCGGGGCTATTCCAGGAGCTCCGCGTACGAGCCCATGGCGAGGGCGATGTCCGCCTGGGCCCAGAACCGGTGGTACGTGAAGGAGGGCGCGGCACCGCCCGCGAGGTACGCCTCGATCTTCGACCAGGCCGGGTCGTTCTTGTAGAAGGACCGCAGTGAGGCGAAGGTGGACGAGGAGGTGATGGAGTCGCCGTTCGGCATGGTGCCGCTCCAGCCGCTCGGCACGGAGACCGGGTCGTCGAAGCGGTTGTAGTCGGCGCGGGTCTCCGGGACGGCGATGCCGAGCCCGTCGCGGTAGTGGTCCCACATGCCGTCGAGCAGTGCCTTCGCCGTGGACTTGGCCGCCGTGTCACCGGACTTGGCACCGTAGTACATCAGCGTCTTGGCGTACGCGGCGGCCACTCCGACGTCGTTGGTGTAGTCGGCGACGGTGACGTGCAGTCCGCCGTTGGAGCCGGGACTCGACGGGTTCCAGGTGTCGGGCTGGCCCGACCAGTGGAGGGTGGAGGGGATCTGGTAGGTGCCGTCCGGGTTGACGGTGGTCTCGGACAGCGCCCAGTTCACCCACTTGTCGAGGATCGCCTTCGCCGTGGCGTTCCCCGTCTGCTGGTAGTACTCGGCGACCCGCTCCATCGACCACGCCTGGAAGCCGAACCACTGGTTGGACGGCGGGTCGTGGTAGACGGGCTGCCAGTCGTAGTACATGCCGTAGAAGGTGGACGTCCCGGCCGGGGGTGAGGCGTACCGGCCCTGCCAGCTGTTGGTCGCACCGCCCGCGATGGCGCCCTCAGTCGTCGGTCTTGTAGTCGACTGCACTGGGGCGCCGCCGCGTGTGCCGTGGCCGTGCCGCCCGCCGGCACGGCGAAGGGGAGCGCGAGGGCCGCCACTACGGCGGTCCGGAGCCGCCGCGCAGCGCGGCGTCTCCATCTGGGTGCCATGTGCTCATTCCTCCTTGCGGCTCGGAGAAGTGGGGGAGGAGCAACAAGCCTTGAACCAGTGGGAGCGCTCCCATATTGGGGAGGGGGGTGGGGGCGGTCAAGGTGTTTGAAGAGTCGAAAACGATGTGACGCGGGTAGAGCGGGCAAGGCCGTGACTCCTCTGGTCTTTCCCGTCACTTGGCGCTACCTTCACCTGCACCAGTGGGAGCGATTCCATCAGTCGGCGCGTCCGTCACGACGCGCCCGAGCTGCAAGGAGTCGCTCATGCGACACCCCCCTCGTTCAGCACTCTTACTCGTGGCCGGCGCGGTCGCCCTCGTGGGCACCGTGGTCGCGCCGGTCGTCACCGCGTCGGGCGCCGCTCCCGCGTGCACGGTGGACTACTCCGTCACCAGCCAGTGGGACGGCGGCTTCCAGGGTGCTGTAAAGATCACCAACAACGGTGCGGCCGTGAGCGGCTGGAGCATCGGCTTCGGCTTCGCGGGCGGCCAGCGGGTCACCCAGGGCTGGAACGCCACGTGGTCCCAGTCCGGTACGACGGTGACCGCGACCAACGAGAGCTGGAACGGTTCGCTGGCCACGGGCGCCAGCGTCAGCGCCGGGTTCATCGCCTCCTGGACGGGGAGCAACCCGGTGCCCACGTCGTTCACGCTCAACGGAACCGCGTGCAACGTCGACCCCGGGCCGGCGCCGCCCCCGACCCAGCCTCCCCCGGCGGGCACCGCACCGGCCCTGCACGTCTCGGGGAACAGGCTCGTGGACTCGGGCGGCACGACCCGCAGGCTGCTCGGAGTGAACCGCTCCGGCGGCGAGTTCATGTGCGTCCAGGGCCACGGCGTCTTCGACGGCCCGGTCGACGACGCGGCCGTCCAGGCGATCGCCGACTGGAAGGCCGACGCGGTCCGCATTCCGCTGAACGAGGAGTGCTGGCTGGGGCTCCCGAACATCAGTCCCGAGTACGCGGGCGCCAACTACATCGGCGCCGTCAGGGACCTGGTGGCCAGGGTCGAGGCGCACGGCATGACCCCGGTCCTCGACCTGCACTGGACCTACGGCCAGTACACCGGCAACTCCGCCGGCTGCTCCGACGTGCACGCCACCTGCCAGAAGCCGATGCCGGACGCTCAGTACACGCCGTCGTTCTGGGCATCGGTCGCGAGCACGTTCAAGGACGACCCGGCGGTGGCGTTCGACCTGTTCAACGAGCCCTACCCGGACCGGGCGACGACCACGACCGCCCAGGCGTGGCAGTGCTGGCGGGACGGCGGCAGCTGCCCCGGAATCGGCTACGAGGTCGCCGGCATGCAGGACCTGGTCGACGCGGTGCGCGGCACCGGCGCCACGAACGTGATCCTGGCGGGCGGCCTCGCGTACTCCAACGACCTGAGCCAGTGGCTGACGTACCGGCCCGACGACCCCGCGGGCAATCTCGTCGCCGCGTACCACGTCTACAACTTCAACGCCTGTGCGAACGAGAGCTGCTGGAACTCCACCCTCGCCCCGGTGGCGGCCCAGGTGCCGCTGGTCGCCGGGGAGGTCGGTGAGAACACCTGCTCGCACGGCTTCGTCGACCAGGTCATGAAGTGGTTCGACGACCGGGGGCTCTCGTATCTCGGCTGGACCTGGAACACCTGGGACTGCTCGTCCGGGCCGTCCCTGATCTCCGGTTACGACGGTACGCCCACGTCGTACGGCATCGGGCTGCGTGACCATCTGCGCGCCCTGAGCGGATGACTCCGCAACGGTCAACATCCCGTGGACAGAGAAGGAAACCCGCACTCATGAGTCGTACCAGAACAGCGATGTTCGCCGCGCTGGCGCTGGCCGCCGGGGCCTCCGGACCCGCGGCTGCCGCCGTCCCCTCGTCGGGCGCCGGGATCAGCGCCGTCCCCTGCACCGTCGCCTACACGGTGCAGAACCAGTGGGACACCGGCTTCACCGCCGCCGTCACCGTCACCAACAACGGTGCCGCCAAGAGCAGTTGGGCGGTGAAGTGGTCCTACGCCGGCAACCAGCAGGTCACCAGCGGCTGGAACGCGCGGATCAGCCAGAGCGGGGCCGAGGTCACCGCGGCCAACGAGACCTACAACGGCGCGCTCGCGACGGGCGGTTCGGTCAGTTTCGGGTTCAACGCCTCCTACAGCGGCACCAACGCGGTCCCGACGGCCTTCACCCTCGACGGCGTCACCTGCAACGTCGACGACGGCGGCAGCGGTGGCGGAGGCGGAGGCGGAGGCGGTGGCGGTGGCGGTGGCGGCACCGACCCGAGCGGCCGCGTCGACAACCCGTACGCCGGAGCCAAGATGTACGTGAACCCGGAGTGGTCCGCGAAGGCCGCCGCGGAGCCGGGTGGCAGCCGCGTCTCGAACCAGTCCACCGGCGTCTGGCTCGACCGCATCGCGGCGATCGACGGCGTGAACGGCGGCATGGGCCTGCGCGACCACCTGGACGCGGCCCTCGCCCAGAAGGGCAGCGGCGAAGAGGTCGTCCAGCTCGTCGTCTACGACCTGCCGGGACGCGACTGCGCGGCCCTGGCGTCCAACGGCGAACTCGGCCCGACGGAGATCGACAAGTACAAGACGCAGTTCATCGACCCGATCGCGGCGATCCTGGCCGACCCGAAGTACGCCCCACTGCGGATCGTCACCACGATCGAGATCGACTCGCTGCCGAACCTGGTCACCAACACCGGCAGCCGGGCCACGGCCACGCCCCAGTGCGACACGATGAAGGCCAACGGCAACTATGTGAAGGGCGTCGGCTACGCGCTCGCCACGCTCGGTGCGATCCCCAACGTCTACAACTACGTGGACGCCGGGCACCACGGCTGGCTGGGCTGGGACGACAACTTCGGCCCGTCGGCGGACCTGTTCAAGCAGGCGGCCACGAGCGAGGGCGCGACGGTCGACGACGTGGCGGGCTTCATCACCAACACGGCGAACTACAGCGCCCTCAAGGAGGAGAACTTCACGGTCGGCGACACCGTGAACGGCACCTCGGTGCGCCAGTCCAAGTGGGTCGACTGGAACCGGTACGTCGATGAGCTGTCGTACGCGCAGGCGTTCCGCGACAAGCTGGTCTCGGTCGGGTTCAACTCGGACATCGGGATGCTGATCGACACCTCCCGCAACGGCTGGGGCGGCTCCGCCCGGCCCTCCGGACCGGGCGCCACGACCAGCGTGGACACCTATGTCGACGGCGGCCGCTACGACCGGCGCATCCACATCGGCAACTGGTGCAACCAGGCGGGCGCCGGGCTCGGCGAGCGCCCGCAGGCGTCGCCGGCCGCCGGTATCGACGCCTACGTGTGGATGAAGCCGCCGGGTGAGTCCGACGGCTCCAGCACGGCCATCCCGAACGACGAGGGCAAGGGCTTCGACCGCATGTGCGACCCGACCTACACGGGCAACGCGCGCAACGGCAACAACATGTCGGGCGCGCTGCCGGACGCACCGCTGTCCGGGCACTGGTTCTCGGCGCAGTTCCAGCAGCTGATGGCGAACGCCTATCCGCCGCTGTCCTGACCCCGGCCTGAGGCGATCCGCGGGGCCCGGCCAGGGAGGGCCGGTCCCCGCGGATCGCGAACCGCCGTGGTTTTTGCCGCCCCGGCAACCGAAGTGGCCGGATCACGGGGCGTCGGCGCAGGCTGGCGGCATCGACAAGGGAGGCTGACCACCATGGCGCACGCACACCACGGTCATCGGGACCGCCAGGGCCACCACGGGCACCACGGGCACCACGACCACACCGACATCGACTGGGCCGTCATGGCCCCCGTGCTGGAGGCCCAGGCGGAGCTGTTCGCCCCCCTGTACGAGAAGGTCATGGCGTGGCTGGCCGAGGACATGCCGGAGCCCGGTCTGATCGTCGACACGGGCAGTGGGCCGGGCGTGATCTCCTGCTATTTCGCCGAGGCGTTCCCGGGCGCGCGCGTGGTCGCGGTGGACGGCTCCGCGCCACTGCTGGAGCGCGCCCGGGCCCGGGCCGCCCGTCTCGGCCTCGCCGACCGCTTCGATACCATCGCCGGTGACCTGCCGGAGGCCCTGGGCGGGCTGGACCACCCGGCCGGCCTGCTGTGGGCCGGCAACAGCCTGCACCACCTGGGCGACCAGCGGGCCGCCCTCGCCGCGTTCGCCGCACGGCTGGCACCCGGGGGCACCCTGGCCCTGCTGGAGGGCGGTCTGCCCGCGCGGTTCCTGCCGCGGGACATCGGCTTCGGGCGTCCGGGCCTGCAGGCGCGCCTCGACGCGGTGGAGGCGGAGTGGTTCACACGGATGCGGGCCGAGCTGCCCGGTGCCGTCACGGAGACCGAGGACTGGCCGGCGCTGCTGACCGCGGCCGGCCTGAAGCACACCGGCACCCGCAGCTTCCTGCTGGACCTGCCCGCCCCGGTCACGGACCGCGCCCGCGGCTACGTCGCCGCCTCCCTGACACGGCTGCGCGAGGCGCTCGCCGACGACCTCGGTCCCGACGACCGCACCACCCTCGACCGCCTCCTGGACCCCGAGGACGACGCGAGCGTGCACCGCCGGAAGGACGTGTTCGTCCTGAAGGCGCACACGGTGTACACGGCCGTCCGGCCCGTGTGAGACGCGCCGCCGCGGCACTTGACTTTCACCGGCGGGGGCAGCGGCATCGGCGCCGCCGTGGCACGGCGGCTGCTCGACGCGGGGCACCGGGTGGCCGTCACGGGACGCGGCGAGCAGCGGCTGCGCGGCGGAACTCGGCGACCCGGCCGGGCTGTTGACCATCACCGGGAACATGGCCGAGTACGACCAGGTGCGTGCCGCGTGACCCTGATCGCGCCCGGCCGTGTCGAGACGCCGTTCTGGGACGGCTACGGCAGCCTGCCGCCGGGGCATCTCCTCACCGCCGACCAGATCGCCGACTCGGTCGTCTGGGCGATCCGCCGGCCCGTGGGCGTCGACGTCAACACAGTGGTGGTACAGCCGCTCGGACAGCCCGACTGACGTCGGCGCCCGATACGGCATGCGCCGCGGCGGGAGGCCCGCCGGCGCTTCGGCCCCACCGCGGCCGGCGACGGCCCAGGACGACGACGGCCCGGCCGCGTGGAAGCGGGGCCGGGCCGTGGGCCGGGGCCGGCGGACGAGCCGGCGTCAGGCCATGTCGAACGTCGCCGGGTCGGGGCCGATGCGACGGTCCTCGTTGAGCGCGCTGATCGCCGCCATGTCCTCGGTGTCCAGGGAGAAGTCGAAGACCTGGATGTTCTCCCTGATCCGGGACGGGGTCACGGACTTGGGGATCACGATGGTGCCGAGCTGGAGGTGCCAGCGCAGCACGACCTGGGCGGGGGAGCGGCCGTGCTTCTGGGCGATGGCGACGATCGCCGGGACCTCCAGAAGGCCCTTGCCCTGGCCGAGCGGCGACCACGCCTCCGTCGCGATGCCCTGCTCCGCGTGGTATTCACGGGCCGCCGGCTGCTGCAGATGCGGATGCAGCTCGATCTGGTTCACCGCGGGGATGACCGACGTCGCGTCGATCAGGCGCTCCAGGTGCTCGGGAAGGAAGTTGGAGACGCCGATCGCCTTGGCGCGGCCGTCCGCGTGGATCTTCTCGAAGGCCTTGTACGTCTCGATGAACCTGCCACGGGACGGCAACGGCCAGTGGATCAGGTACAGATCCACGTACTCCAGGCCGAGCTTCGCCAGCGACGCGTCGAAGGCGCGCAGCGTGGAGTCGTACCCGTGGTCGCTGTTCCAGAGCTTGGTGGTGACGAAGAGGTCCTCGCGGGGGATGCCGGAGGCGGCCACCGCCTTGCCGACGCCCTCTTCGTTGCCGTAGATCGCCGCTGTGTCGATGCTGCGGTACCCGGCCTCCAGAGCGGTGGCGACGGCGCTCTCCGCCTCGCCGTCCGGCACCTGCCAGACGCCGAAGCCCAGCTGGGGCATCTCGACGCCGTTGTTCAGGATGATCGGGGGGACCTTGCTGCTCACGAGCTCTCGATCCTTCAGTCGTCGGGTGGGTACTCCCATCGTCAACGATCACGGTGCGACACGCATTCCTGACCGGCCGTTTCCCCGCGGAATCTCGACGCCGGGCGGACATTGGCCGGAAATGGTCCCGGCGGCGCCCGTCCACGCCGCGGACGGGGGCGGACGGGGGCGGCCCCGCACCGGTCTCAGGCCCGGTACAGCGCCTCCACCTCGGTCGCGTACGCGTTCTCGATCGCCTTGCGCTTCAGCTTCAGCGACGGCGTGAGCAGGCCGTGCTCCTCGGTGAACTGGTGGGCGAGGATACGGAACGTGCGGATCGACTCGGCCTGTGAGACAAGTGTGTTGGCGGCCACCACCGCCCGCCGCACCTCGGTCTCCAGATCCGGGTCGCGGACGAGCTGGGCCGGGGACATCTGCGGCTTGCCGCGCATCTGCAGCCAGTGCTCCACGGCCTCCGAGTCGAGCGTGACGAGCGCCGCCACGTACGGGCGGTCGTTGCCGACGACGATGCACTGCGCGACCAGGGGGTGGTCCCGTACCCGTTCCTCCAGCAGCCCGGGCGAGACGCTCTTGCCGCCGGAGGTCACCAGGATCTCCTTCTTGCGCCCGGTGATGGTGAGATAGCCGTCCTCGTCGAGGGAGCCCAGGTCGCCGGTGGCCAGCCAGCCGTCGTGCAGGGTCTCGTCGGTGGCCTTCGGGTTGTTGAGGTAGCCCTGGAAGATGTTGCCGCCGTGCAGCCAGATCTCGCCGTCGTCGGCGATGTGCACGGTCGTGCCGGGGATGGCCTGGCCGACGGTGCCGTACCGGGTGCGCTCGGGAGGGTTGGCGGTCGCGGCCGCCGTCGACTCCGTCAGCCCGTACCCCTCGTAGATCTGCACGCCGGCGCCCGCGAAGAACAGCCCGAGCCGGCGGTCCATCGCCGAACCCCCGGACATCGCGTGCCGTACCCGGCCGCCCATCGCGGCGCGGATCTTGGCGTACACGACCTTGTCGAAGAACTGGTGCTGCATGCGCAGGCCCGCGGACGGCCCGGGCCCGATGCCCCACGCCTTCGCCTCGACCGCGTCCGCGTACTTGACGGCGACCTCGACCGCCTTCTCGAACGGGCCGGAGCGGCCCTCCTTCTCGGCCTTGCGGCGGGCCGCGTTGAACACCTTCTCGAAGATGTACGGCACGGCGAGGAAGAACGTCGGCCTGAACGCGGCCAGGTCCGGCAGCAGGGCCGCCGCGTTCAACTGGGGCTGGTGGCCGAACTTGACCCTGCCGCGGATGGCCGCCACCTGCACCATCCGGCCGAAGACGTGGGCCAGCGGCAGGAACAGCAACGTGGCCGCCTCGTCGCCCTTCTTGGAGTGGAAGACCGGCTCCCAGCGCTCGATGACCGTGTCGGCCTCGAACATGAAGTTCCCGTGCGAGAGGACGCAGCCCTTGGGACGGCCCGTGGTGCCCGAGGTGTAGATCACCGTCGCGACCGAGTCCGGGGTGACCGCCTGCCGGTGCCGGTGCACCACCTCGTCGTCGATGTGGGCACCCGCGTCGTACAGCTTCTGGACGGCGCCCACGTCCAGCTGCCACAGCCGGTGCAGCTGCGGCAGCCGGTCGATGACCGTGGCGATCGTCATCGCGTGGTCCTCGTGCTCCACCATCGCGGCCGTGACCTGCGCGTCGTGCAGCATCCAGAAGACCTGCTCGGCCGAGGAGGTGGGGTAGACGGGTACCACCTGCGCGCCGATCGTCCACAGCGCGAAGTCGAAGAGCGTCCACTCGTAGCGCGTGCGGCACATGATCGCGACCCGGTCGCCGAAGCGGACCCCTTCGGCCAGCAGCCCCTTGGCGAGCGCCAGCACCTCGTCCCGGAACTCCGCGGCGGTCACATCCCGCCACCGGCCCTCCTCGTCCTTGCGGCCGAGGGCGACACGGAGCGGATCTTCCTGGGCATGCTCGAAGACGACGTCGGCCAGACCGCCCACCGGCGGCGTCGACGCCAACGGGGGGTTGGTGAACTCGCGCAATCCCGCTCCTTGTGGCGCTCCGCACAGCGCCGTGAAAGCTACCCCACCGGGCGGCCGGGCGGGAGGGGGGCGGAAACCGGGGCGCTGTCCGCAAATGCACAGGTCAGGTCCGGAAAACGCCCGCACAACGGAGAGGGATGGGCGTAAATCCCTACTGCTGCGTAGGTTCCGGCCCCGCAATCTCCACGGAATCTGTACGGTGCGATTACCGCGACAAGCGCTCTACCCGCGAGTAACACCGGTGGCGGTGCGCGTCGCCGGTCCCGTGCCAAGCGCTCCGCGGGATGTCCGGTGCATCACCTGCGGGTCCGATGGGGGCCCTGCTCGAACGTGGCCGAGAGCTTGGGGGAGGCTCGTCGCGCAGTACCCCGCGTCCCTTCGGGGCGCTGCCGAACCGCACCGAACCGCACCGGACTGCGCCGAGCCCGCTCAGCGGCGGTGCAGCCGGTCCCCGCCGGCAAGGATCGCCGCCGCCAGTGCCCGGGCCGCGTTGCGGGCCGGGCCGGGCCGCTGCCCGTGCACCAGGACGAAGTCGACCTCGCCCAGCTCCGGCAGGCCCGCCCGCTCGGGGATCCGCACCAGACCGGGCGGGACCAGACCGCGGGAGTGGACCATCACGCCGAGGCCGGCGCGGGCCGCCGCGACCAGGCCGTTGAGGCTGCCGCTCGTGCAGGCGATGCGCCAGGCGCGGCCCTGCCTCTCCAGGGCCTCCAGGGCGCGGGCACGGGTGATGCCCGGCGGTGGGTAGACGATCAGCGGCACCGGGCGCTCCGGGTCCAGTCGCAGCCGCTCCGCGCCGATCCACACCAGTCTGTCGTGCCAGACCAGTTCCCCGCGCGGGTCCTGGGGGCGCCGCTTGGCCAGCACCAGGTCGAGCCGGCCCGTGGCGAGCTGCTCGTGGAGCACGCCGGACAGCTCGACCGTCAGCTCCAGATCGACCTCGGGGTGGTCGTGGCGGAACCCCTCCAGGATCTCCGGAAGGCGGGTGGCGACGAAGTCCTCCGAGGCGCCGAACCTGAGCCGGCCCCGCAGGCGCGTGCCGGTGAAGAACGCTGTCGCCTGCTCGTGCACCTCCAGGATCCGGCGCGCGAAGCCGAGCATCGCCTCGCCGTCCTCGGTCAGCTCGACCGAGTGCGTGTCCCGGGAGAACAGCTGCCGCCCGGTCGCGTCCTCCAGGCGCCGCACATGCTGGCTGACCGTGGACTGGCGCAGCCCGAGCCGCCGGGCGGCCTGCGTGAAGCTCAGGGTCTGGGCGACCGCCAGAAACGTCCGCAGGTGGGAGGGGTCGTACACGCCGCCCAGGTTATCGCGGAACGCGATGGCAGTCAGAGCGGTATGCCGGATTCCCGATCGATCGGCGGAGGAGGACGATGGAGAGGGCACGAGCGTGTCCGGCACCGGACGTACAGCGAAGTAGTGGAGCACAGTGAAACGCCTGCAGTGGCCGCGTTGGATCCCCGTGGACCCGTACATCCTCCTGTTGCTGGGGACCGTGGGCGCAGCGGCCCTCCTCCCGGCGCGGGGCACGGCCGCCGATGTCGCGTCGGGCGCCTCCACCGCCGCGATCGCCCTCCTCTTCTTCCTGTACGGAGCCCGGCTCTCCACCCGGGAGGCCCTGACGGGGCTCAAGCACTGGCGGCTCCACGTCACGGTGCTGGCCTGCACGTTCGTGATCTTCCCGCTGCTGGGCGTGGCCGCCCGGGGCCTGGTGCCGGTGCTGCTGACGCACGACCTCTACACCGGCCTGCTCTTCCTCACCCTCGTCCCGTCGACCATCCAGTCCTCGATCGCCTTCACCTCGATCGCGCGCGGCAACGTGCCCGCCGCGATCTGCGCGGGATCCTTCTCCTCCCTCGTGGGCATCGTCGTCACCCCGCTGCTCGCGGCGGCGCTGCTCGGCAACAGCGGAGGCGGGTTCTCCGCGGACTCGCTCGTCAAGATCGTGCTGCAGCTGCTGGTGCCGTTCCTCGCGGGACAGGTGCTGCGGCGCTGGATCGGGAGCTTCATCACCCGGCACAAGAAGGTGCTCGGGCTGGTCGACCGCGGCTCGATCCTGCTGGTCGTCTACACGGCCTTCAGCGAGGGCATGGTCCGGGGCATCTGGCACCAGGTCAGCCCGCTCCGGCTGGGCGGCCTGCTCCTGGTCGAGGCGGTGGTGCTCGCGGTGATGCTCACGCTGACCTGGTACGGCGGCCGTGCGCTGGGCTTCGGCCGGGAGGACCGGATCGCCATCCAGTTCGCCGGCTCGAAGAAGTCCCTCGCCGCCGGGCTGCCCATGGCGAGCGTGCTGTTCGGCACGCACGCCTCGCTGGCCGTGCTTCCGCTGATGCTCTTCCACCAGATGCAGCTCATGGTCTGCGCGGTGATCGCCAAGCGCCGCTCCCGCGATCCGCAGCCGCGGCCGGCCACCTCCGGACCGGCCGCGGCCTCACGCACCGCGATCGGCACGGGGACCCGCTCCGGCTGAGGTCCGCCGCACCGCGGCACCCGTGGCGCCGAACCCCGCGTCCACCCGAGGGAGACCGCGAAAACCACCGGCGGCGGCGACGGCTCCCTCCGCGACGCACAGGAGGCGGCCCCTCGATGTGCGTCCCGGCCCGCAGGCACCGGTGACCTCAGCGGTCGGCGCCGCTCGCCCGCCCCCTGGGCAGCCACAGGACGGTGTCCCGCGCCGTCACCGGGGCACCGGTGCGCAGGGCGGCGGTGCGGCCGGCCTTCGATGCCTCGTGACAGAGGGCATACCACGTCCAACGTGCGGGCCACAGCCGGTACTTGGAGCGGCGTGGTGCCGCGCGCGAGCTGTTCACCGGCCTGTTGATCCGGATCGCGGGCACACAGGGCTGACGGAGGATAACGTTCCGTCATGACCGCACCCCTGGAGCTCGATCCCGCGCGCACCGCCCTTGTGCTCGTCGACCTGATGGACCGCGTCGTCGCCCTGCCACTGGAGCCCCGCAAGGGCACCGACGTCCTCGTCCCGGCGGAGGACCTGGCGCGCATGTTCCGCTCGGCCGGCGCACTCGTCGTCCTCGTCCGCGTCGAGCGCCCCGGAGTCCCCGAGCAGCCACCCGGCAGCGGACTGGTGGACGGACTGCTCACCGACGGCGATCTGGAGGTGGTGAAGCGGACACTCGGCGGCTTCCACGGCACGGGTCTGGATCAGCGCCTGCGGGAGCGCGGCGTCACCACCTTGGTGTTCGGAGGCATCGCCACCAACCTGGGCGTGGAGTCCACCGCCCGCGCCGCCTCCGACCTCGGCTACGACCTCGTCTTCGTCGAGGACGCCATGGCCGCGTTGACCGCGGCGGAGCACGAGGCGTCCGTGCGGCTGGACTTCCCGCGACTGGGATCGGTCGTGACCGCCTCCCAGGTGCGCCTCACGGCCCGCTGACGGACCGGCCGGTGCACCGGCGAACCTGACGGACCGGCGAACCGCTGACGGACCGGCCAACCGCTGACGGACCGGCCAACCGCTGACGGACCGGCCAACCGCTGACGGACCGGCCGACGAGGAGCGCCGCTGCTGCGGCCGGTCCCCGCCGGGGGCGGCCGGGACTGAGGCGGGGCCCCTGCGGCGCAGGGGGCGCTCCCCGCCGGTCGGGGCCCCGCCGCCGTGACGCGGGGGGCCGGTCAGCCTCGGGCGGCCGCGGTCCGCAGGGCGATGCGGTCCTCACCCGCGTACACGTTCATGGAGCTGCCCCGCAGGAAGCCCACCAGGGTCAGGCCGGTCTCCGCGGCCAGGTCCACGGCCAGCGACGAGGGCGCCGAGACCGCCGCCAGCACCGGGATGCCCGCCATCACGGCCTTCTGCGCCAGCTCGAAGGAGGCCCGGCCCGAGACCAGCAGGATCGTGCGGGACAGCGGCAGGTTCCCGTTCTGCAGGGCGCGGCCGACCAGCTTGTCGACCGCGTTGTGCCGGCCCACGTCCTCCCGGACGTCGAGCAGTTCGCCGCCCTCGGCGAACAGGGCCGCCGCGTGGAGCCCCCCGGTCCGGTCGAACACCTGCTGGGTCGCGCGCAGCCGGTCGGGGAGGCTCGCGAGCAAGTCAGGGTCCACCCGGACCGGGGGAGTATCGGTGATGGACCAGCGGGCCGTTGTCCGGACCGCGTCCAGGCTCGCCTTGCCGCACAGGCCGCAGGACGAGCTCGTGTAGACGTTGCGTTGCAGCGTGATGTCGGAGACCACCACGCCCGGCGCGGTGCTCACGTCGACCACGTTGTAGGTGTTCGAGCCTCCGGCGCCCTCCGCTGCGCCCGAGCGGGAGGCACCTCCACCCGTGGCGCCCGCGCAGTACACGATGTTCCGCAGTTCCCCCCGCTCGGCGAGCACTCCCTCGCTGACCAGGAACCCGGCGGCGAGCGCGAAGTCGTCGCCGGGGGTGCGCATGGTGATCGCGAGCGGCCTGCCGTTGAGTCTGATCTCCAGGGGTTCCTCGGCGACGAGCGTGTCGGGGCGGGTGGAGACCGCCCCGTTACGGATCCGGATCACCTTGCGTCGTTCCGTGACTCGTCCCATGTCCTGATCAGCCCCGGTTCTGTACGTGCTGGTAGCCGAAACGGCCCTTGATGCAGAGATTGCCGTGGGTCACCGGGTTGTCGTGCGGAGAGGTGACCTTGACGATCTCATTGTCCTGTACGTGCAGCGTGAGGTTGCAGCCCACGCCGCAGTACGCGCACACCGTGGTCGTCTGCGTCTGCGCCGACTCGTCCCAGGTACCCGCCGCGCGCATGTCGAACTCCGACTTGAACGACAGCGCGCCCGTCGGACAGACCTCGATGCAGTTGCCGCAGTACACGCACGCCGAGTCCGTGAGCGGCGCGTCGTGTTCCACGGCGATCCGGGCGTCGAAGCCGCGGCCGGCCACGGAGATCGCGAAGGTGTTCTGCCACTGGTCACCGCAGGCGTCCACGCACTTGTAGCAGAGGATGCACTTGTCGTAGTCGCGGACGTACAGGTCGTTGTCGATCCTCGGTTCCTCGTCCAGACGGGCGGCGTCCGGCCCGAAGCGGTCCGGCTTCGCCTCGTACTCCTTGATCCACTCGGCCGCCCGCGGTGTCGTCGACAGGTCGGCCGAGGACGCGAGCAGTTCCAGGACGACCTTGCGGCTGTGGCGGGCCCGTTCGGTGCCGGTCCGCACCTCCATGCCCGGCTCGGCCCTGCGCGAGCAGGCCGGCACGAGGGTGCGCGAGCCCTCGACCTCCACCACGCACACCCGGCAGGCGTTCTTCGGGGTGAGCGTGTCGCCCTGGCAGAGCGTCGGGACGTCCTTGCCCGCCGCCCGGCAGGCGTCGAGGATCGTCGATCCCTCGGGGACCCGGGCCTCCTCGCCGTCGATGGTGAACTCGACCGGCCGGCGGGGCACTCCGAGCGGTATGGCGGTCATTCGTACGCCCCCAGACGGTCGATGGCGGATTCCACGGCGTTCCAGGCGGTCTGCCCCAGACCGCAGATCGAGGCGTCCCGCATCGCACGGCCGACGTCCCTGAGCAGGGCGATGTCGTCGGCGGCCGCCGCGCCGGTACGCTCCGCGATGCGGCGCAGCG
The DNA here is from genome assembly GCF_055632315.1 of Streptomyces sp. PSU-S4-23. NCBI lineage: Bacteria > Bacillati > Actinomycetota > Actinomycetes > Kitasatosporales > Streptomycetaceae > Streptomyces > Streptomyces sp. PSU-S4-23. Next base: position 7,462,874 of record NZ_JBVMUU010000002.1, read on the forward strand.
CCTCCTCCTGGCGCACGGTCCCGACCCGGCAGGGCACGCACTGGCCGCAGGACTCGTCGCGGAAGAACTCCGCGATCCGCAGCAGCAGCCGCGGCAGCGGGACGGTGTCGTCGAAGGCCATGACGACGCCCGAGCCGAGCGTGGTGCCCGCCTCGCGGGTGCCTTCGAAGGTGAGCGGGACGTCCAGCTCGTCGGGGCGTACGAAGCCGCCGGCCGCGCCGCCCAGCAGGACGGCGCGCAGCCGCTCGCGCACGCCGGCCAGGGCGAGCAGCTCGCCGAGCGTGGCGCCGAACGGCAGTTCGTAGACGCCCGGCCGGTCCACGCTCCCCGAGACGCAGAACAGCTTGGGCCCGGTGGACCCGCCCGTGCCGATCGCCGCGTAGGCCGGGGCGCCCATCGTCAGGATCGGCAGGACGTTGACCAGCGTCTCCACGTTGTTCGCGACGGTGGGCCTGCCGAACAGTCCCCTCTCGACGGGGAACGGGGGCTTCGAGCGAGGCTCCCCCCGGTACCCCTCGATGGAGTTGAACAGGGCCGTCTCCTCGCCGCAGATGTAGGCGCCCGCGCCGCGCCGGATCTCCAGGTCGAAGGCGTACCCCTGGCCGAGGATGTCGTCGCCGAGCAGTCCCCGGGCGCGCGCCTGGCCGATGGCGTGCCCCAGGCGCCGCAGCGCGCGCGGGTACTCACCGCGGAGGTAGAGGTACCCCTTGTGGGCGCCCGTCGCGTACGCCGCGATCGTCATCGCCTCGACGAGCGCGTACGGGTCGCCCTCCATGATCACCCGGTCCTTGAAGGTGCCCGGCTCGGACTCGTCCGCATTGCACACCAGGTAGTGCGGGTGGTCGGGCCTGGACGCCGTGGCCTGCCACTTGCGGCCCGTGGGGAAGGCGGCGCCGCCGCGCCCGAGCAGGCCGGAGTCGGTGACCTCGCGGATGACGCCGGCGGGCCCGAGCTCGAAGGCCCGGCGCAGGGCCGTGTAGCCGCCGTGGGCGCGGTAGTCGTCCAGCGAGGAGGGGTCGACCACGCCGACGCGGCGCAGCAGCGTCAGTGACGGATCGCCTGCCTGGGGCACCGCCGTCGCCGCCGGGGGTTCCTCGGGCGCCGAGTCGGGCGCGCTCGCCGCGAGGACGGCCGACGTCACGGTCGCCGGCGCCGGCACGGCCGTACGGACCGGGTCCCCGGCCCTGATCGCGAGCGCCGCCGGGGCGCGCTCGCACAGGCCGAGGCAGGGGCTGCGTTCCACCGCGACACCGCTGCCGGGGCCCAGCCGGGACTCGATCCCGGCGCACAGGTCCGGGGCTCCGGCGGCCGTGCACGCGAGGTCCGTGCAGACGTGGAGCACGGTCGAGGGCCGGGGCCCGACCGAGAACATGGCGTAGAAGGTGGCGACGCCGTACGCCTCGGCCGGCGGCACGGTCAGCCGCCGGCACAGGTAGTCGAGGGCGCCCTCGCTGATCCAGCCGACCCGGTCGTTGACGGCGTGCAGCCCCGGCAGCAGCAGGTCGCGGCGGTCCCGGGCCTCCCGCCCGCCGCGCGCCCATCTCAGATCGGCGTCGGAGCGGTCCGCGCCCTCCCACGAGGACTCCGGAGGGCCCAGCAGGGCGTCCACGGCCGCGCGTTCCTCGTCCGTGGGCTTGCTGTCGCCGAAGTGCAGATCCACCACATCACCTCCCAGAGGAAGCGGCCGGAAGCTTCTCGATCCGGATCGCCGACGCCTTGAACTCCGCGGTGCCCGCGATCGGGCAGTTGGCCTCGATGGTCAGCCGGTTGGTGTCCACCTCGTCGGGAAAGTGGAAGGTCATGAACGCGAGCCCGGGCCGCAGGCCGGTGTCGACCCACACCGGCGCCACCACGGACCCGCGCCGCGACGCCACCAGGACCTCCTCGCCCACCGCGACCCCGTAGCGTTCGGCGTCCTCCGGGCACAGCTCGACGTACTCGCCCCGCCGCAGCGGTGAGGCGAAACCGCCGCTCTGCACACCGGTGTTGTACGAGTCGAGCCGCCGCCCGGTCGTCAGCCGGATCGGGTACGCCTCGTCGGTGAGGTCCACGGGCGGGTCGTGCCGGACGATCCCGAAGGGCGCGGGCATCCCGCGCCCGGCCGGGTCCGTCTCCCACAACCGGCCGTGCAGGAAGGTCGGTTCGAGCCGGTCGGTGCTCGGGCACGGCCACTGGATGCCCTGGTGCTCCTCCAGCCGCTCGTACGTCATCCCGTAGTGGTCGGGCGACACCGACCTGAGCTCGTTCCAGACGGCCTCGGCGCCGGCGTACTTCCACTCGTGCCCGAGCCGGGCGGCCAGGTCGCAGATGATGTCGATGTCCTCGCGCGCCTCACCGGGCGGCGCCAGGGCGCGGCGCACCCGCTGAACCCGCCGCTCGCTGTTCGTCGTCGTACCCTCGGTCTCCGCCCACCCGGCGGTCGCGGGCAGGACCACGTCCGCCAGTTCGGCCGTCCTGGTGAGGAAGATGTCCTGCACGACGAGGAAGTCGAGCGCCCGGAGCCGGCGTACCGCCTGCTCGCTGTCCGCCTCCGACTGCGCCGGGTTCTCGCCGATGCAGTAGACGGCCCGCAGCGTGCCCTCCTCCATCGCCTCGAACATCTCCGTCAGGTTCAGCCCGTAGTGCGGCTGGATGACGGTGTCCCAGGCCGATTCGAACCTGTGGCGCGTCGCGGGGTCGAGGATGTCCTGGAAGCCGGGCAGGCGGTTGGGGATCGCGCCCATGTCGCCGCCGCCCTGCACGTTGTTCTGGCCGCGCAGCGGCTGCAGCCCCGAGGCGTAGCGGCCGACATGGCCGGTCAGCAGGGAGAGGTTGATCAGCGCCCGGACGTTGTCGGTGCCGTTGTGGTGCTCGGTGATGCCGAGGGTCCAGCACAACTGGGCGCGCTCGGCGCGGGCGTAGGCGTGCGCAAGTTCCCTGATGGCGCGGGCCGGCACGCCCGTCACCTTCTCGGCGAGCGACAGCGTCCACGGCTCGACCAGCGCGCGGTACTCCTCGAAGCCGGTCGTCGCCCGCTCGATGAACGCCTCGTTCGCCAGGCCCGCGTGGATGATCTCGCGGCCGATCGCGTGCGCCATCGGGATGTCGGTTCCGACGTTCAGCCCGAGCCAGCTCTCCGCCCATTCCGCGGTCGAGGTGCGGCGCGGATCCACCGCGTACATCCGGGCGCCGTTCCTGATGCCCTTGAGCACGTGCTGGAAGAAGATCGGGTGGGCGAAGCGGGCGTTGGAGCCCCACATCACGATGACGTCGGTGTGCTCGATCTCCTCGTACGACGACGTCCCGCCGCCCGATCCGAAGGCGGCCGACAGACCCGCGACGCTCGGTGCGTGGCAGGTCCGGTTGCAGGAGTCGACGTTGTTGGTGCCCATGACGACCCGGGCGAACTTCTGCGCCACGTAGTTCATCTCGTTGGTGGCGCGGGCGCAGGAGAACATGCCGAACGCGCCGCGTGCCGCCTCCAGGCCGCGGGCGGCGCGGTCCAGCGCCTCGTCCCAGCCGGCCTGCCGGAACGGCTCGTCGCGGGAGTCCCGCACGAGCGGGTGCGTGAGCCGGGTGTAGGTCCTGGGGTCTCGTTTCCTCATGCGGCGCTCCTCAGCGCGAGCAGATCCGAGATGGCGTGGACGGTGCGCAGGGTGGGCACCTCCACGCCGGTGATCTCCGCCAGCTCGACGACCGCCGCGAGCAGCACGTCGAGTTCGAGCGGCTTGCCGCGCTCCAGGTCCTGGAGCGTGGAGGTGCGGTGGTCGCCGACGCGCTCCGCGCCCGCGAGGCGCCGTTCGACGGAGACGCCGACCGTGCAGCCGAGGGCCTCGGCGACCGCGAGCGTCTCGCTCATCATGATCTCGATGACCCGGCGGGTGCCGTCGTGCAGGCACATCTGCCGCATGGTCGCGCGGGCCAGGGCGCTGATGGGGTTGAACGAGATGTTGCCGAGCAGCTTGAGCCAGATGTCGTTGCGCAGGTCGGTTTCGACCGGGCACTTCAGGCCGCCCGCCTGCATGGTCTCGCTGAACGCCAGACAGCGCGCGGAGACGCTGCGGTCGGGCTCGCCGATGGAGAACCGGGTGCCTTCCAGATGGCGTACGACCCCCGGGGCCTCCAGTTCGGTCGCCGCGTAGACCACACAGCCGATGGCCCGTTCGGGCGCGAGCACCGCACTGACCGCGCCGTCCGGGTCCACGCTCTCGACGCGGTGGCCGTCGTGAAGGCCACCGTGCCGGTGGAAGTACCACCAGGGGATGCCGTTCTGGGCGGCCACGACCGCCGTGGCGTCGTGCAGCAGCGGCTCGATCAGCGGCCCGCACGCCGCGTACGAGTTGGCCTTGAGTCCCAGGAACACATAGTCCACCGGGCCGATGTCGCCCGGGTCGTCGGTGGCGTGGGCCCGTGCGGTGAAGTCACCGCGCGGGCTGTGCACGCGCACCCCGTGCCGCCTCATGGCCGCCAGATGCGGTCCACGGGCGACGAGGTGCACATCGGCGCCCGCGCGGTGGAGTGCGGCGCCGACGTAGGCGCCGATCGCACCGGCGCCGAGAACTGCGACTTTCACGTGAACACTCCGTTCGGTCGAGGGAGTACCGCGGAGATGGGAGGACACCGAACACGTCGGCGAAATATTGTCTACAGTATGGAGATTGGGTCGGCAAGGGTTCGCGCAGGGCGGGAATCGAGGCCGGTCTCCTTCGTGTGCCGCCTACCGTGGGGGCGCGGCCCTTCCGCCCTTCGCGTCCGGGACCGCAGGAGCGGGATCCGACGCACCCACATCGGACAGGCTGTGGCGGACGGACGGGGTGACGATGTCCGTGACCGGCTTGGGGTAGACGCCGAGACCGATCAGCAGCGCGATCAGCGGGACGGCGACCACGAGTTCGCGGACCTTCAGGTCGGGCATCCCGGACACCTCCGCCTTCACCGGCCCGGTCATGGTGCGCTGGTAGAGCAGCAGCACATACAGGGCCGCCGGCACGATGGCGAAGGCGGCGACGGCACCCAGCACCGGGTGGCGGCCGAAGGTGCCCACCAGGACCAGGAACTCACTGACGAAGGTGCCGAGGCCGGGCAGGGCCAGGGTGGCCAGACCGCCGATGAGGAAGGTGCCCGCCAGCAGTGGCGCCACCTTTTGCACCCCGCCGTAGTCGGCGATGAGCCGTGAACCGCGCCGGGAGATGAGGAAGCCGGCGACCAGCATCAGAACGGCCGTCGATACGCCGTGGTTGACCATGTAGAGCGCCGCCCCGACCTGGCCTTGGCTGGTCATCGCGAAGATGCCCAGGACGATGAAGCCGAAGTGGGAGATCGAGGCGTACGCGATCAGCCGCTTGATGTCGTGCTGCCCGGCGGCCAGCAGGGCACCGTAGACGATGCCGACCACGGCGAGGACCAGGATCACCGGAGCGGCCCACTTCGACGCCTCCGGGAAGAGCTGCAGGCAGAACCGGAGCATCGCGAAGGTGCCCACCTTGTCGACCACCGCCGTGATCAGCACGGCCACCGGCGCGGCGGACTCTCCCATCACGTTCGGCAGCCAGGTGTGCACCGGCACCATCGGTGCCTTGACCGCGAAGGCGAGGAAGAACCCGAGGAACAGGACGCGTTCGGTGACCGTGTCCATGGCCAGCGCTCCGTCGGCCCGCGCCCGCACGATCTCCTGGACCGAGAAGGTCCCCGCGCCCAGCTGATCAGCCGTCACGACGAACAGACCGACCATCGCGGCCAGCATGACCAGACCACCGGCCAGGTTGTAGAGCAGGAACTTCACCGCCGCATACGAGCGTTGCGCTCCTGCCCCGGCCTCGCCCTGCTCTCCGGCCCGGTCCCCGAAGCCGCCGATCAGGAAGTACGCCGGCACCAGCATGGCCTCGAAGAAGACATAGAACAAGAAGACGTCGAGGGCCTCGAAGGACAGCACCACCATCGCCTCGACCGCCAGGATCGATGCGAAGAAGCCCTGAGTCGGCCGCCACCAGCGATGCGCGTTCCGCTCCACCGGCCCGGCATCGTGCCAGCCGGCCAGGATGACGAACGGGACCAGCAGCGCGGTCAGCACGGTCAACGCCACCGCCATGCCGTCCACACCCAGCTCGTAGCGCACCCCGAAGTCACTGATCCAGGTGTGGGACTCGGTCAGCTGGTACCGCGGGCCGGCCGGGTCGAAGCGCACCAGCACCGCCACCGCCGACACCAGCGTGCCCAAGGAGAAAGCCAGCGCCGTCCACTTGGCCGCGGCTCGCCCGGCGGCCGGCACGGCCGCGGTGGCGACGGCGCCCAGTGCCGGCACCGCAGCCGTGGCCGTCAGCAAGGGAAATGACATGGATCAGACCGCCCCATCAACAAGATCGCAGTTTCGCACTTTTCCGGTTCCGGTGGTCAGGCCGCCGAGTGGGTACCGCCGCCCGCCTCGTCGGAGAACACACTGCTGCCCAGGAAGTCCTCGGGCTCGAAGCGCATCAGATCGTCCTTCCCCCAGCCACGGCCGGTCGCGGACACCAGCCGGTGGGCCTGCCGCAGCCGGGCCCGCTCCAACGCGTTGCGGACACTGCGCGCGTTGGAGAACCGAGGCCGTTCCATCCGCAGCCTCAGATACTCGCGGAACGTCTTCTCGGCCGTTTCGGAGAAGCGGTAGTTCTCCCCTTCGAGCATGAGACGGGCGATGGCCATGAGCGCCTCGACGTCATAGTCGGGGAAGTCGAGGTGGTGGGCGATGCGCGAGCTCAAGCCGGGATTCGAGGCGAAGAACGCGTCCATCCTGTCCTGGTAGCCGGCCATGATGACAACGAGGTGTTCCCGCTCGCTCTCCATGACCTGCAGGAGGATCTCGACGGCCTCCTGGCCGTAGTCACGCTCGTTGTCCGGCCGGTGCAGGTGGTACGCCTCGTCGATGAACAGCACACCGCCCATCGCCTGCTTGAGCACCTCCTTGGTCTTTGGCGCGGTGTGCCCGACGTACTGCCCGACGAGGTCGTCGCGGGTCACGGCCACCAGGTGCCCGCGCTCGATGTAGCCGAGCCGCTGCAGCAGGCCGGCCATGCGCAGCGCCACCGTCGTCTTCCCGGTGCCGGGGTTGCCGGTGAAGGACATGTGCAGGCTGGGACGGGTCGAGGTCAACCCGAACTGCCTGCGGGCCCGGTCGACGAGCAGCAGGGCGGCGATGTCCCGCACCTTGGCCTTGATCGAGTCCAGCCCGATCAGCTCCCGGTCCAGGGCCGTGAGCACCGAGTCGACGTCGGAGCGCCGGCGCTCCGCGGCGAGGTCGACGGTGGCGTCCGCGGCGAGCGGAGGCGGATCGCCGGCCTCCGGCCCGGCCGGGCGTTGGGGCCCGGCCGGCATCCCGAAACCCGGGCGGCGCGGTTCGGGTCCGTGGCCGGTCATGATCCCTCGGCCCGGTAGCGGTCGCCCGCGGGACGGCCGAGGGCATAGGGATGGGTCGAGTAGGCGATCCGCCGGTCCGAGCCCTCCTGCCGGTCGAGCCGGAACCCGGGCTCGTCCGCGGGACGGTTGACGATGAACGACATGGCGGTGGTCTGCCGGCCGTACGAGGCGTCGAAGGCGTTCACCCGGATGTAGCGGTTCGGGTATGCCTTGCGGCACTCGTTCACCTCGTAGAGGACGCCGGCGGCCGACGTCTCGTCGAACATCGGCAGCCCCCACATCTCCCAGTAGTTGTTGCGGGGGTGCGGGTCGTCGGTGAACTCGACCGAGAGCGCCCAGCCGCGGTCCAGCGCGTACTGGGCCTGCGCGGTGATCTCCTCGTCGGTCAGCTCGGGGAGAAACGAGAACATTCCTTGGGTGATGCGCATGGGTCAGTTCCCCTTCCTCACACCGCATCCGGCGTCGCGACGACATCGGGGGTGTCGGTGGACGCGTAGTCGAAGGTGATGTCACCCCAGGTGGCCAGGGCCATGTCGAGCTCCCGGCTGTTCTTGGCGGCGGCCTTCAGCACGCTCTCGCCCTCCCTGAGGAGGTCCTTGCCCTCGTTGCGGGCCTTGACCATCGCCTCCAGCGCCACGCGGTTGGCGGTCGCGCCCGCCGCGATGCCCATCGGATGGCCGATGGTGCCGCCGCCGAACTGCAGGATGACGTCGTCGTCGAACAGGTCCAGCAGCTGGTGCATCTGGCCGGCGTGGATACCGCCGGAGGCCACCGGCATGACCGCCGGCATGGAGACCCAGTCCTGCTCGAAGTACAGGCCCTTGGCCGGGTCCGGCTCCACCTTGTCCTTGCGCAGCGTGTCGTAGTAGCCCAGGACGGTGCCCCGGTCGCCCTCCAGCTTCCCGATGACCGTACCGGCGTGGATGTGGTCGACACCGGCCAGGCGCATCCACTTGGACACGACGCGGAAGCTCACACCGTGGGACTTCTGGCGGGTGTAGGTCGAGTGACCGGCACGGTGCAGATGGAGGACGACGCCGTTCCTCCGGGCCCACTTGGCCATCGACTGGATCGCGGTGTAGCCGACCGTCAGGTCGATCATGACGATGACGCTGCCGAGTTCCCTGGCGAACTCCGCACGCTCGTACATGTCCTCCATGGTCGCCGCGGTGACGTTGAGATAGTGCCCCTTGATCTCACCCGTCTCGGCCTGCGCCCGGTTGACCGCCTCCATGCCGAACAGGAAGCGGTCCCGCCAGCGCATGAACGGCTGGGAGTTGATGTTCTCGTCGTCCTTGGTGAAGTCCAGGCCGCCGCGCAGCCCCTCGTAGACCACCCGACCGTAGTTGCGGGCGGACAGACCGAGCTTGGGCTTGATGGTGGCACCGAGCAGCGGGCGCCCGTACTTGTTGAGCATCTCGCGCTCCAGCACGACGCCGTGCGCGGGACCCTGGAAGGTCTTGACGTAGTGCGGGGGGATCCGCATGTCCTCCAGGCGGAGGGACTTGACCGCCTTGAACCCGAACACGTTGCCGATGATCGAGGAGGTGAGGTTGGCGATCGACCCCTCCTCGAACAGGTCCAGGTCGTAGGCGATGTAGGCGATGAACTCGCCCGGCCGGCCCGGGACGGCCTCCACCTTGTAGCACTTGCCCCGGTAGTGGTCGTGGGCGGTGAGCCGGTCGGTCCACACCACGGTCCACGTGGCGGTCGAGGACTCACCGGCGACGGCGGCCCCGGCCTCCTCCGGCGGGACGCCCTCCTGCGGAACCATCCGGAAGGCGGCGAGCACATCGGTGTCCTTGGGCTCGTAGTCGGGCCGCCAGTAGCCCATCTCGGTGTAGGGGATCACCCCCGCACTCCAGCGTCCGCCCGTTTCCGTACCTGCTGTCATGTCCTGCTCCCGATGAGGCATGGTGTCCCGCGACGCTCGAATGAGTGGTTGATGCTCGTGGCCGACGGGCCGGCCGGATGCCGGCCGTCCCGTACCGGCCGGCATCGGGGAAACGACAGCCGATCATGCAGACCGCGAGGGCCTGTCACCGGGCTGCGGCCTGATGCGAACTCGACCGCTCGGCATCCAGCAGGTGGTACAGGAGCAGCAGCTGGGTGATCCCCAAAGGCTCGCTGCGCTGCCCCGTGCCGAGATCGCCCAGCGTGTCGGGCAGTTCCGCGTCGACGCCGAGCCTCGACCAGATCGCCTTCTGGACGACCTGGCTCTCCTCGATGGGGCCATAGCCGTGGACGTGCAGGGCATCGCACGGGCGACCGTCCTCGTCCCTGCTCATCTTGAGGTGGATCGACCGCCGCTCGCTGCTGTCGAGGATCGTCGAGAGGCCGGGGTGCCCGATGGTCGGGCGCAGCAGAAGCTCGGCCGACAGCGGCGTGTTCGGCGGGTCGTCGCGGCCGGCGATCGGCGCGAACCGGACCACCAGGTCGGCGAAGGCACGCTGCGGCCGGATGTACGCCGCCGACTCCGGCTCCCGGAGCTCCAGCTCCGCGGCCACCTGCTCCGGCTGGTAGCCGCGCTTCTGCGTGTCCCTGGCGATCTTCCACTTCCGCCGGATCTCCTCGGGCGGGCCGAGGTAGACGGCGATGTCGAAGCAGGCCCTGCTGATCCTCGTGTGGAGCGGCAGCAGCCCCTCGACGATCACGAAGTCCCGCGGCTCGACCAGCTCGGGGCGGGCCAGCAGCCCCGTGTCGTGGTCGTAGACCGGCTTGAGGACGGGCTCACCCATCGCGAGGAGCTGCAGATGCTGCTCCATGATCTTCACGTAGTTGCAGTCCGGGTGCAGCGCCGTGAACGGCAGGTTCTTGCGCTCCTGCCGGTCGTAGCGGTGGTAGTCGTCGACGCAGATCGCCGTGACCCGCTCCGGGCCGAGCGCGTTGACCAGTCCCTTGGTCAGCGTCGTCTTGCCCGCGGCGCTGTCTCCCGCGATGGCCATCATGACCGGGCGCTTCTGCTTGTCCCGGGCGCGTTCCATTCTGATCAGCTTGGGCATGACGTGCCGTCCTCCTCGCCCCCCGGCCCGGTCAGGGAGAGCGCGGCCTGCACGACCGAGGAAACGGTGAAGCCCAGTTCCGCGTAGACGGTCGGGCCGGGAGCGCTGGCTCCGAACCGGCGCAGCCCGATGACCTTGTCGCCGGGACGGGACAGAGCCGCCCAGCCGTGCGGAACACCGGCTTCGATCCACACCGCCGGACAGTCGGGCAGGAGGTCGCAGCCCTCGGCCGACCGCTGTTCGAACCGTTCGCGCCACGGCACGGACAGGACCCGGGCCACGACACCTCGATCGGCCAGTTCGGCGGCCGCGGCCACCGCGAGCTCCACCTCGGAACCGGTGGCGGCGAGGACCACGTCCGGCGTCCGGGTGCCGTCGCGGACGATACGTGCACCGTCGCGCGCGATCGCGCCCCGGGGAACCGGATCCAGCACCGTCAGCTTCTGCCGGCTGAGCACCAGCACGGACGGGCCGTCCTGATGCTGCAGCGCCGTCTGCCAGCAGGCGGCCGTCTCGTTGGCGTCGGCCGGGCGCAGCACCATCACGTCCGGGATCAGCCGCAGGGCCTCGATGTGCTCGATCGGCTGGTGGGTCGGCCCGTCCTCCCCGACCATGATCGAATCATGGGTGAGGACGAACACCGACGGAACCTTCATCAGGGCGGCCAGCCGCACCGCGGGCCGCAGGTAGTCGGAGAAGACCAGGAAGGTGCTGCCGTAGGCGCGCAGACCTCCGTGGAGCGTCATCCCGTTGAGCATCGCCGCCATCGCGTGCTCGCGGATACCGAAGTGCACCGTGCGGCCCGCGAAGGAGCCGGGGCGGACATCCCCGGCTCCGGGGATGGTGGTGTTGGTGGACGCGGCGAGGTCGGCCGACCCGCCGACGAGTCCGGCGTAGGCGGGTCCGATCGCGGCGAGTGTGGCACCCGACGCCTCACGGGTCGCCAGCGCGGTGCCGGCCTCGAAGACCGGCAGCAGCTTCTCCAGGTCGGCGGGCGGCTGAGCGGCGGTGTCCCAGGATGCCGCCAGCTCCGGGTCGGCCTGCTGCCAGCTCTGACGGGTCTTCTCCCAGCTCAGCCGCGCGGCCTTGCCGCGCTCGCCCAGTTCCTTGCAGCGCTGTGCGACTTCCTCGGGAACGTGGAAGCTCTCGGCGGGCCAGCCGGCCGCCTCCTTCGCCGCGGCCAGCTCGCTCTCGCCCAGCGGAGATCCGTGGACCTTGCTGGTCCCGGCCATGGTGGGCGCTCCGTCGCCGATCACGGTCCGGACCGCTATCAGCGTGGGCCGTGTCTCGTCCGCCACCGCCTCCGCGTACGCGGCCGTCAGCGCCTCCATGTCGTTGCCGTCGGCCACGCGAAGGGTCTGCCAGCCGTACGCGGTGAACCGGCCGTGCACGTCGTCGGAGCAGCTCTGGACCGCCGGCCCGTCGATCGTCACGTCGTTGTCGTCGTAGATGACGATCAGACGGCCCAGGCCGAGGTGACCGGCGAGGGAGGCCGCCTCATGGCTGATGCCCTCCATCAGGTCGCCGTCACCGGCGATCACCCAGGTGCGGTGGTCGACCACGGTGTGCTCGTCGGTGTTGCCGCGCTCGGCCCGCATGCGCTCGGCCAGTGCCAGGCCCACGGCCGTGGCGATGCCCTGGCCGAGGGGCCCGGTGGTCACCTCCACGCCGGGGGTGTGGCCGTACTCCGGGTGTCCGGGTGTCTTCGAGCCCCACTGGCGGAACCGGCGCAGCTCGTCGAGGGGAAGGTCATAGCCGAACAGGTGGAGCAACGAGTACAGCAGCATGGACCCGTGGCCCGCGGAGAGCACGAAACGGTCCCTGTCCTCCCACTGCGGCTCGCCGGGGTCGTGCCGCAGGAAGCGCGACCACAGCGTCCATGCCGCGGCGGCGGCACCCATCGGCATGCCGGGGTGCCCGCTCTTGGCGGCCTGGACGCCGTCGGCGGCGAGGAACCTGATGGTCTTGACGGCCAGCGCGTCCACCTCGTCGGGTGTGCCGTGGCCGTGCTGCGCCCCGGCGACGGTCCCGGCGGGCCGCGTACCGCTTCCCGGCCCCGGCGCCATCAGGCCGCGTCCTTGCCGTGAGCGGAGTCCGCCAGCGCCGACTCCGCGAGCCCGCGCAGATGGGCGACCTCGTCGGCGAGCCTGTCCCGGTGCCGGAACAGCGCGCTGCCGGCACAGAACGTCGTCGCGCCCGCCCGTGCGGCGCCGCCGATGGTGTCCCGTCCGATCCCGCCGTCGACCTCGAGCTCGATCTCGTGCGGCTGGTCCTGGATCAGCGAGCGGACCTCGGCGATCTTCTGCTCCATCGACGCCAGGTACTCCTGGCCGCCGAAGCCCGGGTTCACGGTCATCACCAGCACCAGATCGACCAGGTCGAGCACGTGCGCCACGGCGCTGGCCGGCGTCGCCGGGTTGAGCGCCACACCGGCACGCGCGCCCAGCTCGTGCACCGCTGCCAGCGTCCGGTGCAGGTGGGTGCACGCCTCGGCGTGCACGATGACGAGCGAGCAGCCCGCCGACACCCAGTGGGGCAGCATCCGGTCCGGGTCCTGGACCATCAGGTGCGCCTCGAACTCGAGGCCGACCTGCGGGCGGACCGAGGCGATGACATCGGGACCCATGGTCATGTTGGGGACGAACGATCCGTCCATGACGTCCCACTGGATCCGGTCGACACCGGCCTGCTCCAGGGACCGGCACTCTTCCCCGAGACGGGAGAAGTCCGCGGGCAGGACTGAGGGAACGATGCGTGGTCGTACCACGGTAGGTTGCATGGAGCGACCTCCTGATCAACGGCGTGGGCCGAAGGTAGGCCACCGGAGGTCGCGCAGGTCCCCCCCGCTTGGGGGATCCACCAGGGGGATTTCCGCTGTCGGCAGGTTCAGGGCCGCCCGGCCCCTCGATTTACGTGCATCTTTTCGTAGGCTCATCGCATGAAGAAGCAGCCGCTGCGCCTTGTCCTCGTGGATGATCACGAGATGGTCCTTGAAGGTCTCAAGGCTGTCCTCGCCCGTTTCTGGGGCAGGGTCCGCGTCGTCGGGCAGGCGATCACCGCGGTCGACGCCGAGCGACTGGTCGCGGGGCTCGACCCTGACGTCGTCGTGCTGGACGTACGGCTGCGCGGCCCGCTGAGCGGCCTGGACCTGTGCCGCCGACTGGTCGAGAAAGACCCCAAGAGGCGGGTGGTGCTGCTCAGCGCCTACGACGACGAGCAGTACCTGTTCCAGGCCCTGCGCGCCGGTGCGGCCGGCTATCTGCTCAAGTGGATCGACGGCGAGGGCCTGGTCCGGCATCTGGAGATGGCCGCCGCGGGCGAGACGGTCATCGATCCCACCATGGCCGGACGCGTGGTCGCCTCCGCTGCCCGTCTGCAGGCCGGTGAGTTCTGGCCGGGCGCCCGGCTGGGCCTCACCCAGCGGGAGAGCGAGGTCCTGGGCCTGCTGGTGGCCGGGCTGTCCAACAAGGCGATCGCCGGAAGGCTCGTGCTGGGCGACGAGACGGTGAAGAGCCACGTACGGGCGATCTTCCGCAAGCTCGAAGTGAACGACCGGGCCAATGCCGTGGCGGTGGCCCTGAGGGAAGGAATCTTCCGATGACCGCGGCAGAAGGCCTCGGACTCCCCGACGCCTGCCAGGAGAACACCTTGCTGGTGGGCATCATCGAGGCGATCTCGGCAGGGCCGGAACTGGGACTCCTCGCGGCGAAGGTGGCTGACCTCATCGTCACCGCCACCGCCACCGACGTCTGCTTCGTCCACGTCCTCGACGACGGCGAAAGATCGCTCACCCTGGCGGGAGCCACGCCTCCGTTCGACGAGCACGTGGGCCGCATCCGGTTGCCCCTGGGGGACGGGGTGGCGGGCTGGGTGGCCAGCCACCAGGAGCCCGTCGTCATCACGGAGCACAAGGAGAGCGACCTGCGCTACCGCTACTTTCCCGAGCTGCGCGGCCGCGACTTCACCTCGATGGTCTCGGTACCGATGGCCACGCGCCCCGGCGGGCTGGTCGGGGTGCTGAACGTGCACACCCGGCTCCGCCGCGAATTCACGGAGCGGGACATCAGGGTGCTCACCTCGATCGGCGCCCTGGTCGCCGGCGTGATCCACCAGGCCAGGCTGCACCGCCGGCTGGCCCTGCGCGAGCGCATCCACGAGCGGTTCACCGAACAGGTCGTGGCCGCACAGGAAGCGGAGCGCCGACGCCTGGCGGCCGACATCCACGACGGGATCACCCAACGCCTGTGCAGCCTGCGCTTCCACCTCGACGCGGCGGCCGGCGCGCTCCACGAGTCCGTGGACTTCGCCGCCGCACAACTGGTGCGGGCGCAGCAACTGGCCGATCTCACGTCCGAGGAAGCCCGCGCGGCGATCAACGACCTGCGTCCGCCCGTCCTCGACGACCTCGGCCTCGCCGACAGCCTGGCCAGTCTGGCCCGCTCCGTCGCGGGCCTGGAGGTGGTCGTGGACGCCGAGGAGTGCGAGCTGCCCGACCATGTCGCGATCGCCCTGTACCGCATCGCGCAGGAGGCCCTGCAGAACGTCGTCAAGCACGCCGGGTGCACGAGGACCTATCTGAGCGTTGCGACGACGCCCGGCGAAGTGATCCTTCGGGTCAGGGACGACGGGCGCGGTTTCGACCGCGGCTCCACGGCGTTCGGGGAGGCGCCGGCCACCGACGGGTACGGCATGACGAGCATGGAGGAACGTGCCGAACTCATCGGCGGCCGGCTCGAAGTGCGGTCACGGCCCGGTGAGGGCACGACGGTCACCGCTCGGGTGCCGCTCGGCTGACCGAGGACCATGCGTCGAACAGCGCCCCCAGGCTCGGGAAATTCCGCGCCACGGCCAGCGCCCCCCTGAAGTCCTGACCGCTGGTGTAGTCGTTGGTCACCACGACGCACCGCAGGCCGGCGCCGAGTGCCGCGCGCAGCCCGTTCTCGGAGTCCTCCACGGCCAGCGCGGCCCCGGGCCCGAGCCCGAGGCGCGCCAGCACATCGTGGTAGACGGCCGGATCCGGCTTCAGCAGGGGTACGTCGGTGCCGGTCACCACGGTCTCGAAGGTGCCCGGCTCGAACAGCCCGTCCAGGAGCGGTTCGACCCACTCCCGGGAACCCGTGGTCGCCACGGCGAGCGTCACACCGGCGCCGGCGAGACGGTCGATCAGGTCGTGGACCCCGGGGCGCGCCGGGATCTGTCCCTGTTCGACGAGCACGCGAAAGCGTTCGGTCTTGTCCTTGTGCAGGCCGGCGGCGAGCACCGCGGCCTCCTCGGCGCCAAGACCGGTCTCTTCGAGCCATGCCGCGATCCGCCTGCGCCCACCGGTGATACGGAGCAGCCGACCGTACTCCTCGGCCCCCCACCGGTGGGGCAGGCCCGCGGCGGCGAAGGCGGCGTTGAACGCCACCCGGTGGCCATGCCGTTCGCTGTCCACCAGGGTGCCGTCCACATCGAAGATGACCGCCCGCCGCGGCCGCGCCGACGCGGTCACGCAGCGGCGCTTTCCAGCGCCTCGCTGTAGTTCCCGGCCAGGGCGGCCGTGTTGCAGGCCACCCGGTGCGCCAGCACCTTCTGCCCGGTCTCCCACAGCTCGGCCTTCCCGACCCAGGCCTCCAGCGCCGGGGCCACCAGGGCCCGGCCGAAGGAGAAGGTGAGCGGCCACGGCGCGGGCAGCTTCTGCATCGCGTCCAGGTTCGCGCTGGCGGCGGAGGCGCTCTGGCCACCGGACAGGAACGCGATTCCGGCGACGCTGGACGGCACCGTGTCACGCAGCACACCCACCGTGGCGGCGGCGACCTCCTCGGGCCCGGGAGTCTCACCCGAGTCCTTGCCCGGCACCACCATGTTGGGCTTGAGGACCATGCCCTCCAGGCGGACCCCGGCGATCCGCAGCTCGGCGAAGACCTCGGCCAGCGTCTGAGCGGTCACCGCGGCGCAGTCGCTCATCGAGTGTGCGCCGGTCATCATCACCTCGGGCTCGACGATCGGCACGACGCCGGCCTCCTGGCACAGCGCCGCGTAGCGGGCCAGAGCGTGGGCGTTGGCATGCCGGGCCCGCGCGCTCGGCAGGTTCTCGCCGATCGTGATCACCGCGCGCCACTTGGCGAACCGCGCCCCCAGCGCGGCGAATTCGGAGAGCCGTCCGCGCAGACCGTCCAGCCCCTCGGTCACCGTCTCACCGGGCGCTCCCGCCAGCGGCCTGGCGCCGGTGTCCACCTTGATCCCCGGGAGCAGTCCCAGCGACTGCATGGCCTCCGGGAACGGCCTGCCGTCGGCCACCGACTGCCGCAGCGTCTCCTCGCACAGGATCACGCCGCTGACACCGTTCGCGAGATCCGGCGTGGTCACCAGCATCTCCCGGTACGCCCGGCGGTTCTCCTCGGTGGGCTCCACGCCGACCTGCTGGAGCCGGTCGGACATGGTGCCGATGCTCTCGTCCGCGGCGAGGATGCCCTTGCCGCGCTCCACCATCGCGGCGGCCGTGGCTGCCAGCTGATCGGTCACGTGTTCGTCTCCTTCTCGTCGGCCGAGCTGCCGCCCGGCCCATGGACTGTCATGCCTTGGTTGTGGTGCTGGTCGCCGTCGGCGCCGTGTGCCCGGCCGGGTCGAGCCGGTGTTCGCTGCGCACCAGCAGGACGGTCCTGCTGCGCGAGCTCATGACCAGCGACTCCGTGGTGGCCCGGTCCGGGCCGTGACGGACACCGCTCATCAGGTCCCCGTCGGTGATGCCGGTCGCCACGAAGATCGCGCCGTCGCCTGTGACGAGGTCGTCGGTGCAGAACACCCGGTCGGGATCATGGCCGGCGTCCAGGACCCCGCGTCGTTCGTTCTCGTCACGCGGCGCCCACCGGGCCTGGAGCACGCCGCCGAGGCACTTGACGGCGCAGGCCGCGATGATCCCCTCCGGAGTGCCGCCGATGCCGAGCAGCATGTCGATCCCGGTGCCCTCGCGCGCTGCCATGACCGCCCCCGCGACATCGCCGTCGGGGATGAACCTGACCCGTGCGCCGGCCGCACGCACCTGGTCGGCGAGGTCCTTGTGCCGTGGCCGGTCCAGCATGCACACGGTGACATGCCTGGGGTCCACGCCCTTGCCCCTGGCGACCGCGCGCACGTTGTCGGCGACCGGCGCGGTGATGTCGACGAGCGCCGCGGCCGCCGGACCGGTGACGAGCTTGTCGATGTAGAACAGGGCCGAAGGATCGAACATGGATCCCCGCGGGCTCGCCGCGAGCACCGAGAGCG
The DNA here is from genome assembly GCF_055632315.1 of Streptomyces sp. PSU-S4-23. NCBI lineage: Bacteria > Bacillati > Actinomycetota > Actinomycetes > Kitasatosporales > Streptomycetaceae > Streptomyces > Streptomyces sp. PSU-S4-23. Next base: position 7,480,492 of record NZ_JBVMUU010000002.1, read on the forward strand.
CATTGCTCATTCCCTTGGCGGTCAGCGTGGTTCCGTCGATCGGATCGACCGCGACGTCGTAGGCAGGCCCACGCCCGTCGCCGACGGCCTCGCCGTTGTAGAGCATGGGCGCTTCGTCCTTCTCGCCCTCGCCGATCACCACGACGCCGTTGAACGGGAGCGTGCTCATCTTCGCGCGCATCGCGTCCACGGCCGCCTGGTCGGCGGAGTGCTTGTCGCCCCGGCCCGCCCAGTGCGTGGCTGCGATCGCCGCAGCCTCGGTCGACCGCACGAGATCAAGCGCCAGATGGTGTTCCGGCAGCGAGTGGTCGCTGGTCCGTACCGGGTCCATGGTCTGTGCATGCAAGGCACTACCTCCTGCCTCACGCGAAGTCGATCGCGTGGTGCTCGGACCGTAGGGCAGATTCCGCTGTCCATCTCCCCCGGACAGGTGGAACTCACGGGGGATATCCGGCCGTGGCTCGCCTCCACGGGCCACCGGCAGGCCACCGGCGGCCGAAGCGCCGGGCCGGCCGAAGCGCCGGGCCGACCGAAGGGATTCACCTCGGCCCATATCCACCCGAAGATCCGCAAACACCGGCATGAAGACCGGCCGCCGCGGTCATGGCACGGGCATGCCCTGCCCGACGCGGCGACCGTTCACCGCACGCGGGATACCGTTCATCGCATACCGTCTACGTGACGGGTTCTCAACTCCCGTTGAATTTTCTACGGTTCGGGACCCATGAGCCCTCCTGTCGCACCCACGGGATGGAGCCGTTGGCTGGTCCCGCCCGCCGCTCTGTCCGTCCACCTCTCCATCGGCCAGGCGTACGCCTGGAGCGTGTTCAAACCGCCCCTCGAATCCGCCCTGCACCTCAGCGGCACGCAGAGCGCGCTGCCCTTCCAGCTCGGCATCGTCATGCTCGGCCTGTCCGCCGCGTTCGGCGGCACGCTCGTGGAGCGCAACGGGCCCCGCTGGGCGATGACCGTGGCCCTCGTCTGCTTCTCGTCCGGCTTCCTGCTCTCGGCGCTCGGCGCGGCCACCGAGCAGTACTGGCTGATCGTCCTCGGCTACGGCTTCGTCGGCGGCATCGGGCTCGGCATCGGCTACATCTCGCCCGTCTCCACGCTCATCAAGTGGTTCCCCGACCGGCCCGGCATGGCCACCGGCATCGCCATCATGGGCTTCGGCGGCGGCGCGCTGATCGCCTCGCCCTGGTCGGCGCAGATGCTCCAGTCGTTCGGCACCGACCCCTCGGGGATCGCGCTCGCCTTTCTCGTGCACGGGCTGTCGTACGCCGTCTTCATGTCGCTCGGTGTGCTGCTGGTGCGGGTGCCGCGCACCGAGAGGCCCCTCGCGTCCGGGCCCAGCGCCGTCGAGGGCGTGCAGGTCTCCGCCCGCAGCGCCGTGCGTACCCCCCAGTTCTGGTGCCTGTGGATCGTGCTCTGCATGAACGTGACCGCCGGCATCGGCATCCTCGAGAAGGCCGCCCCGATGATCACGGACTTCTTCGCGGACACGTCCACGCCCGTGTCGCTCTCGGCGGCCGCCGGCTTCGTCGCGCTGCTGTCGGCGGCCAACATGGCGGGCCGCATCGGCTGGTCGTCGACCTCCGACCTGATCGGGCGGAAGAACATCTACCGCGTCTACCTGGGCGTCGGCGCGCTGATGTACCTGCTCATCGCCTCGTTCGGTGACTCCTCCAAGCCCCTGTTCATCCTCTGCGCGCTGGTGATCCTCTCCTTCTACGGGGGCGGCTTCGCCACCGTCCCGGCCTATCTGAAGGACCTCTTCGGGACGTACGAGGTCGGGGCGATCCACGGCCGGCTGCTGACCGCCTGGTCGACCGCCGGCGTGCTCGGGCCGCTCATCGTGAACTGGATCGCCGACCACCAGAAGGAGGCGGGCAAGCACGGGGCGTCCCTCTACGGCCTGTCCCTCATGATCATGATCGGACTGCTCGTCATCGGATTCGTCGCCAACGAGCTGATCCGGCCCGTCCACCCCCGCCACCACATCCCCGCACCGAAGGAGGCCGCCGATGGACGCCGAGAGCAGCCCGCCTGAACGGCGGTTCCTGATCGCCCTCTCCTGGCTGTGGGTGGGGGCTCCCCTGTGCTACGGCCTCTACGAACTCGTACTGAAGGCCAAGCAGCTCTTCACCGGGTGAGGCCGGGGCGGCCCCACCGGCATGCGGGGGCGTCCGGGCGTCTGCGGGAAGCCGACAACGCTGACGTGCCATTCCTGTCGCTTCACGTGCCGCCGTACCCATGAGTCACTGATCAGACTGGTGGATCCCGCTACCCAGGCACCGAGGGGGAACCACCCATGCACGGCTCACGCATCGCCGCCGTCGGCCATTACCAGCCCGCCAGGGTCCTCACCAACGAGGACCTGGCGGGCATGGTCGACACCAGCGACGAGTGGATCAGGACCCGGGTCGGGATCCGGTCGCGCCACATCGCCGGGCCGGACGAGCCCGTCGACGAACTGGCCGCGCACGCCGCCGCGAAGGCGCTCGCCGCAGCGGGCCTGATGCCCGGTGACATCGACCTGGTGCTGGTCGCCACGTCCACGGCCGTCGACCGCTCGCCGAACACGGCCGCCCGCGTGGCGGCCCGGCTCGGCATCCCCTCCCCGGCGGCCATGGACGTCAACGTCGTCTGCGCCGGCTTCACCCACGCGCTCGCCACCGCCGACCACGCCGTGCGCGCGGGCGCGGCCCGGCGGGCCCTTGTCGTCGGCGCCGACAAGATGTCCGACGTGACGGACTGGACCGACCGTACGACGTGCGTGCTGGTCGGGGACGGCGCCGGGGCCGCCGTGGTCGAGGCGTGCCCGCCCGGGGACGAGCCCGGGATCGGACCCGTGCTGTGGGGCTCGGTGCCCGAGATGGCGCATGCCGTGCGCATCGAGGGCACGCCGCCCCGGTTCGCGCAGGAGGGGCAGAGTGTGTACCGGTGGGCCACCACCCGGCTGCCACCGATCGCGCGCCGGGTCTGCGAGCGGGCCGGGCTCACGCCCGAGGACCTCGCCGGAGTCGTGCTGCACCAGGCGAACCTGCGCATCATCGAGCCGCTCGCCGAGAGGCTCGGGGCCGTGAACGCGGTCGTCGCCCGCGATGTCGCCGACTCCGGGAACACCTCGGCGGCGAGCATCCCGCTCGCGCTCTCCAAACTCGTCGAGCGCGGGGAGATCCCGTCCGGCGCCCCCGTGCTGCTCTTCGGGTTCGGCGGGAACCTCTCGTACGCGGGACAGGTCGTGCGCTGTCCGTAGCCGGTGTGCGCCCCGCTCCGGGGCGGGCCGGGTGCCGTCCGCAGGACCCGTGCCGGGATGATGTGACGAGGCCGACTCCCCGCGGCCCTGGCCTCTGGACGCCGTAGACTGTAGACGAAAGACAATCCATACTGGCTTTCCGGCTGCCGCGCTGCCGTTGCCCTGGAGGGGGACCGCGATGTTGTCGACAGGACTGCCGCAGGGAGCGGTGCCCAAGCTCGAACGGCCGGGCCCGCTGCGCGACCGTGTCTACGAGGCGCTCCTCGAACTCATCACCACGCGCGCCCTCCAGCCCGGCCAGCACCTCGTGGAGAGCGAACTGGCCGGGCATCTAGGGGTCTCCCGGCAGCCGGTGCGCGAGGCGCTGCAGCGGCTGAACACCGAGGGGTGGGTCGATCTGCGGCCCGCCCAGGGCGCGTTCGTGCACGAGCCGACCGAGGAGGAGGCCGACCAGCTCCTGACGGTCCGTACGCTGCTTGAGGCGGAGGCCGCCCGGCTCGCCGCCGCCAACGCGGGCAGCGCCGGGGTCGCGGCCCTCGAGGAACTGTGCGCGCAGGGCGAGCAGGCCGTGGCGGGCGACGACGTGGACGCCGCGGTCGCCTTGAACGCTCGCTTCCACACCAAGGTGATGGAACTGGCGGGCAACGCGGTGCTCGCGGAGCTGGCCGGGCAGGTCGACCGACGGGTGCGCTGGTACTACACACCGGTCGCGCGCCAGCGCGGACAGCAGTCCTGGAACGAGCACCGTGCCCTGATCGCCGCGATCGCGGACCGCGACGAGCAGCGTGCCACACGGCTCATGCGCGAGCACACGGAGCACACGCGGCGGTCGTACCACGCCCGGACGGCCTCCTGAACCCCGCTCACGCCGGGAACGCCCCGGCGGGGCGGGCCGTCGCCGCGGCCGCCGGCACCGCCGTCCACGCGGCCGGTCCGGCGACAGCCGGTCCCGCCGAACCCGGCTTTGTCCTGTGAGTGGAGAAAGTCGTACCCAATTCCTGCGCGACTTCTTCCCAGCCCCGGCAGCCGCTGCTACGTTCCCCTCGAAAGACCGGTTCCAGGTGCCGACATGAGGCGGGGAGGGGCTCGTGAGACGCATGACCGCACGTCCCGCGAACGCCCACCAGGCCCGGCTGCTCAAGCTGTTGCGCGACCAGGGGCCCAAGTCCCGGGCGCAACTGGGTGATCAGGTCGACCTGTCCCGCTCCAAGCTGGCCGTGGAGGTGGACCGGCTTCTGGAGACCGGGCTCGTCGTGGCCGACGGGCTCGCCGCCTCCCGTGGCGGCCGCCGCTCCCACAACGTCCGGCTCGCGCCGAACCTGCGCTTCCTCGGTGTGGACATCGGCGCGACCTCGGTCGACGTCGCGGTCACCAACGCCGAACTGGAGGTACTGGGGCACCTCAACCAGCCCATGGACGTGCGCGAGGGCCCCGTCGCGGTCTTCGAGCAGGTCCTCGCCATGGCCGCGAAGCTGAAGGTCTCCGGCCTGGCGGAGGGCTTCGACGGCGCGGGCATCGGCGTCCCCGGCCCGGTCCGCTTCCCGGACGGTGTGCCCGTCGCCCCGCCGATCATGCCGGGCTGGGACGGCTTCCCCGTGCGGGAGGCGCTCAGCCAGGAACTCGGCTGCCCGGTCATGGTCGACAACGACGTGAACCTGATGGCCATGGGGGAACAGCACGCGGGCGTCGCGCGCTCCGTGGGCGACTTCCTCTGTGTGAAGATCGGCACCGGAATCGGCTGCGGCATCGTCGTGGGCGGTGAGGTCCACCGCGGCACGACCGGCAGCGCCGGCGACATCGGGCACATCCAGGCCGTGCCCGACGGACGTCCGTGCGCCTGCGGCAACCGGGGCTGCCTGGAGGCCCATTTCAGCGGCGCGGCCCTCGCCCGGGACGCGCTGGAGGCGGCCCAGCAGGGACGCTCGGCGGAACTCGCCTCCCGGCTGGAGACCAACGGCGCCCTCACCGCCGTCGACGTCGCCGCCGCGGCCGCCGCGGGCGACGCCACCTCGCTCGACCTCATCCGGGACGGCGGCACCCGCACCGGCCAGGTCATCGCCGGACTGGTCAGCTTCTTCAACCCCGGACTCGTGGTGATCGGCGGCGGGGTGACCGGCCTCGGCCACACCTTGCTCGCCGCGATCCGCACCCAGGTCTACCGCCAGTCGCTGCCGCTGGCGACCGGCAACCTGCCCATCGTGCTGGGTGAGCTGGGCCAGAACGCCGGCGTCATCGGCGCGGCCCGCCTCATCAGCGACCACCTGTTCTCACCCGCGTAAGCGATCCGCACCGCAGCGACACCCGCACGGCCCGCAGGACGACCCGCACGGCCCGCAGGACCACACAAACCTCCTGCTCTGTTCTGCCCTGACGACGCGCGCCCCGGCACGCGCCGTGCCCTGGAACCGGCCCGCATGCCCGCCGAGGGGAACCCACATGGCACCAGAACCACCGCTGCTCAGCATGTCCGGCATCACCAAGTCGTTCCCCGGCGTCCGCGCCCTCGACGGCGTCGCCCTCGACGTCCAGGCCGGTGAAGTGCACTGCCTCCTCGGCCAGAACGGGGCCGGGAAGTCCACCCTCATCAAGGTCCTCGCCGGCGCGCACCAGCCCGACACCGGCACCATCCGCTGGCGCGGCGAGCCCGTCACGCTCCGCTCGCCCATCGCCGCGATGCGCCTCGGCATCGCCACCATCTACCAGGAACTCGACCTGGTGGAGCACCTGTCGGTCGCCGAGAACGTCCACCTCGGCCATGAACCCACGGCCGCCGGCTTCGTCGTACGGGCCAAGGCGGCGCGCGCCTCGGCCGCGCGGCTGCTGCGGCGGCTCGGCCACCCCGAGATCGATCCGGCCCGCCTCGTGGGCGAGTTGTCAGCGGCCCAGCGGCAGATCGTCTCCATGGCGCGGGCACTCTCCCACGACGTACGGCTCATCGTGATGGACGAGCCCTCCGCCGCCCTCGACCCGGACGAGGTCGACAACCTCTTCCGCATCGTCGGCGGCCTCACCGCCGACGGCGTCGCCGTCGTCCACATCTCGCACCGCCTGGAGGAGATCCGCCGCATCGGCGACCGGGTGACCGTCCTCAAGGACGGGCGCGCGGTGGCGGGCGGCCTGCCGGCGAGGACGACACCGACCCGCGAGGTCGTGGCGCTGATGACGGGACGGAACGTCGAGTACGTCTTCCCCGAGCGGCCCCCGTCGCCGCCGGGCGGCCGGCCGGTGCTGGAGGTGCGCGGGCTGTCCCGGGACGGCGAGTTCGAGCCCTTCGACCTGGAGGTGCGCCCGGGTGAGATCGTCGGCCTGGCCGGGCTCGTCGGCTCCGGCCGCTCCGAGATCCTGGAGACGGTCTACGGCGCCCGCAGACCCACCGCCGGCCAAGTCCTCGTCGACGGGCGCCCGTTGCGCCCCGGCAGCGTACGGGCCGCGGTGCGCGCCGGACTCGGGCTCGCCCCCGAGGAACGCAAGGCGCAGGCCCTGCTCATGCTGGAGTCCGTCACCCGCAACGTCTCGCTGTCCTCCCTCTCCCGCTTCTCGCGCGGCGGCTGGATCGACCGGGGTGCCGAACGGACCGCGGCGCGCGCGGCCACCCGCGACCTGTCCCTGCGCCCCGACATCCCCTCCGCGCCGGTCCGCACGCTCTCCGGCGGCAACCAGCAGAAGGCGGTCCTGGCCCGCTGGCTGCTGCGCGGCTGCCGGGTACTGCTGCTCGACGAACCGACCCGCGGCGTCGACGTGGGCGCCCGCGCCGAGCTGTACGCCGTGGTGCGACGGCTCGCCGACGAGGGGCTCGCGGTCCTGCTGGTCTCCAGCGAGGTGCCCGAGGTGCTCGGCCTCGCCGACCGCGTCCTGGTGCTGCGCGAGGGCCGCGTCGTCCACACGGCGCCCGCCCGCGCGCTCGACGAGCACCGCGTCCTCGACCTCGTCATGGAAGGAAGCCCGGCCTCATGACGCAGCCCGTCTCCCCGCCGCGGGGCGGCACCGGCAAGATGCCGCCGGCCGTCCGGCTCCCCGTCTGGCGCGCCCTCGCGACCCGCGCCGACCTCCGCACCCTCTCGCTCCTCGGCGTGCTCGCCGCCCTGGTCGTGATCGGCGGGATCACCAGACCCGACGAGTTCCTCGACACGCGCAACCTCCAACTCGTCCTCACCCAGGCATCGGTGATCGGGGTCGTCACCGTCGGCATGACCTTCGTCATCACCTCCGGGGGCATCGATCTGTCGGTCGGGGCGATCGTGGCGCTGGCCTCCGTATGGGCCACCACGGTCGCGACCCAGGAGTACGGCCTCGCGGGCATCCTCTTCACCGCCGTCGTCGTCGGTGTGGGGTGCGGCCTGGTCAACGGCCTGCTCATCGCGTACGGCGGGATGGTGCCGTTCATCGCGACGCTCGCCATGCTGGCCTCGGCGCGCGGACTCGCCCTGCAGATCACCGACGGCAGGACGCAGATCGTCACCGTCGACGGGATCCTGAGACTCGGCGAACGCGACTCCTACGTGCTGGGCGTCCCGCCGCTCGTCCTGGTCTTCGCCGTCGTCACCGCCGCCGGCTGGCTGGTGCTCAACCGGACCACCTTCGGACGGCGCACGGTCGCCGTCGGGGGCAACGCGGAGGCGGCCCGGCTCGCGGGCATCGACGTGCGCCGTCAGCGGCTGTACCTCTACCTGCTGTCCGGACTGTGCTGCGGCATCGCCGCCTTCCTGCTGATCGTCCTCTCCGGCTCGGGCCAGAACACCAACGGCAACCTCTACGAACTCGACGCCATCGCGGCCGCGATCATCGGCGGCACGCTGCTCAGCGGAGGCCGCGGCACGATCACCGGCTCCGTGCTCGGCGTCCTGATCTTCACCACCATCACCGACATCTTCGCCCTGAACAACCTGCAGAGCGACGTCCAGCAGATCGCCAAGGGCGCGATCATCGTCGCCGCCGTGCTGGTCCAGCGCCGTACCGCGAGCACGACCTGAGGAAGGGGTTCACCGCCATGTCACAGCCGACGCCGTCGACGCCTCCGACGCCAACCACGTCTCCGACGCCCTTCGCGAGCCGCAGAGGACTGCTCTTCGGGACCGCAGCCGTCTCCGCCGGCGCCTTCCTCGCGGGGTGCACGAGCAACGAACCCAAGAACGAGAAGCCCGCCGCGAACGACCGGCCCGCGAACGACAAGCCCGGCAGGCACGTCACCATCGGCTTCGCCGGCCCGCAGGCCGACCACGGCTGGCTCAACGCCATCAACGACAACGCCAAGAGCCGCGCGGGCACATACTCCGACGTCACGCTGGAGATCACCGAGGGCTCCAACGACACCGCCGCGCAGATCGGTCAGATCGAGACCCTCATCAACAAGAAGGTCGACGTCCTCGTGGTGCTGCCCGCCGACGGCAAGGCACTCACCCAGGTCGGGCTGAAGGCGATGCGCGCCGGCATCCCGGTCGTCAACCTCGACCGCGTCTTCAACAGCCCGCAGGCGTACCGGTGCTGGATCGGCGGCGACAACTACGGCATGGGCCTCAGCGCCGGCCACTACATCGGCGAGCGGCTCAAGGGGAAGCCCGGCGCGAAGGTCGTCGAACTGGCGGGCCTGGACAACCTGGAGCTGACCCGGCAGCGCACCCAGGGCTTCGACGACGCCCTGAAGAACTACCCGAACATCAAGAAGGTGGCACGCCAGGCCGCCGAGTTCACGGTGGAGTCCGGACAGGCCAAGACGGCCCAGCTCCTCCAGGCCCAGCCGGCCTTCGACGCGCTGTGGAACCACGACGACGACCAGGGCGTGGGCGCGCTGCGTGCCATCGCACAGGCCGGACGGCACGACTTCCTCATGGTCGGCGGCGCGGGCGCGCTGTCCGCGTTCCAGGCCATCAAGCAGGACAACGGTGTCCTGAAGGCGACCGTCCTGTACCCGCCGACCATGGCCGCCTCCGCGATCGACCTCGCCCGCGCCCTCGGCCAGGGCAAGGGCGTCGGCGGTCTCGCCGAGTACGAGATCCCGGCGTCCATCACGCTCTACTCGGCCGTCGTCGACAAGAACAACGTCGACCGCTACATGTCCACCGGCTTCAAGTGACCCGTTCCCGCCGCACCCCCACGGCGCCACCACGACGAGCACGAGGAGGAGCAACCGCATGGCACAGCCGCAGCAGTCAGCAGGGGCACAGGCCGAGCGGCCGACGGCGGGCGGGACCGGGCACCCGGACACGGCCGGGTCCGAACAGCCGGACGACGCCGGGGCGCAGAAGCCGCCGCTGCGCATCGGCATGGTCGGCTACGCGTTCATGGGCGCCGCCCACTCCCAGGGCTGGCGCACCGTGGGCCGCGTCTTCGACCTGCCCCGCCGCCCGGTCCTGGCCGCGATCTGCGGGCGGGACGGCGCGGCCGTGCGCGCGGCGGCCGACCGGCACGGCTGGGCGGCGGCCGAAACCGACTGGCGGGACCTGATCGCGCGGGACGACATCGACCTCGTCGACATCTGCACGCCCGGCGACAGCCATGCCGAGATCGCCCTCGCCGCGCTCGCCGCCGGCAAGCACGTGCTGTGCGAGAAACCCCTCGCGAACACCGTCGCGGAGGCGGAGGCGATGGCGGAGGCCGCCGACGCGGCCTGCGTGCGGGGCCAGTTGGCGATGGTCGGCTTCAACTACCGCAGGGTGCCCGCCACCGCGCTGGCGAGGCGGATGGTCGCCGAGGGCCGGCTCGGCACCCTGCGGCACGTGCGGGTGACGTACCTTCAGGACTGGCTCGTCGACCCGGCCTTCCCGCTGACGTGGCGGCTGCGCAAGGAGCGGGCCGGATCGGGCGCGCTCGGCGACCTGGGCGCGCACATCGTGGACCTCGCGCAGCACCTGGCGGGGGAACGTCTGGCCGGCGTGTCCGCGCTCACCGAGACCTTCGTCCGCGAACGCCCGCTGCCCGGCGGCACCACCGGCGGCCTGTCCGCCACCGCCACCGCCGTCGCCGGCACCGGCCGGGTGACCGTGGACGACGCCGCCCTGTTCACCGGCCGGTTCCCCTCCGGCGCCCTCGCCTCGTTCGAGGCCACCCGGTACGCCACCGGACGCAAGAACGCCCTGCGCATAGAACTCAACGGCGAGCGCGGCTCCCTCGCCTTCGACCTGGAACGGCTCAACGAGCTGTCCTACCACGACGGCACCGAACCGGGAGCGCACGCCGGCTTCCGCCGCATCCTCGTCACCGAACCCGACCACCCCTACCTGGACGCCTGGTGGCCGCCGGGCCACGGCCTCGGCTACGAGCACACCTTCGTCCACCAGGCCCGCGACCTCGTGCGCGCGATCGCCGAGGGCCGTGGCCCGGACCCCTCCTTCGCCGACGGACTGCAGGTCCAGCGCGTGCTCGCCGCGGTGGAGGAGAGCGCCGAGAAGAACTCCGTCTACACCCCGATAGCGGTCTGAGGAGGCCCCGCCAATGCCGCGCACCTTCACGCTCTTCACCGGCCAATGGGCGGACCTGCCCCTTGAGGAGGTCTGCCGCCTGGCCCGCGACTTCGGCTACGACGGGCTCGAACTCGCCTGCTGGGGAGACCACTTCGAGGTCGACAAGGCCCTCGCCGACCCCCGCTACATCGCCTCGCGCCACGAACTCCTCGACAAGTACGGGCTGAAGTGCTGGGCCGTCTCCAACCACCTGGTCGGCCAGGCCGTCTGCGACGCCGTCATCGACGAACGCCACCAGGCCATCCTGCCGGCCCGCATCTGGGGCGACGGCGACGCCGAGGGCGTACGCCGCCGGGCCGCCGCCGAGATCGCCGACACCGCGCGCGCCGCGGCCGCGTTCGGCGTCGACACCGTCATCGGCTTCACCGGCTCCGCCATCTGGCACCTGGTCGCCATGTTCCCGCCCGCCCCCGAGGCGATGATCGAGCGCGGCTACGAGGACTTCGCCGCGCGCTGGAACCCCGTCCTCGACGTCTTCGACGCCGAGGGCGTGCGGTTCGCGCACGAGGTCCACCCCGGCGAGATCGCCTACGACTACTGGACGACCCACCGCGCCATGGAGGCCGTGGGCCACCGGCCCGCCTTCGGCCTGAACTTCGACCCCTCCCATTTCGTGTGGCAGGACCTGGACCCGGTCGGCTTCCTGTGGGACTTCCGCGACCGGATTTACCACGTCGACTGCAAGGAGGCCCGCACGCGCCTCGACGGCCGAAACGGCCGCCTGGGCTCCCACCTGCCCTGGGGCGACCCGCGCCGCGGCTGGGACTTCGTGTCCGCAGGCCACGGCGACGTCCCCTGGGAGGACGTCTTCCGGATGCTGCGCTCCATCGGCTACCAGGGCCCCGTCTCCGTCGAGTGGGAGGACGCGGGCATGGACCGGCTGCAGGGCGCGCCCGAGGCCCTGACCCGCCTCAAGGCGTACGACTTCGAGCCGCCGTCGGCATCGTTCGACGCGGCGTTCGGCAACTGACCACCACGGCTCCCCAGCTCTCCGGGATGACGGCGCATCCCGGCGCACCGCACCCGCCCCGTACAACCGGCCCCTTTCTGGAGGCATTCGTGCACGGGAACGACCGCCCCACCACCACCGGCAGACCAGCGACCCACGGCCGGCGCCCCCGGCTGCGCACCGCACTCGCCCTGTTCGGCGCGGCCCTGCTCGCGGGCGCCGGCCTCACCCTCACCGCACCCCGGGCCGGCGCAGCCGTCACCGACCCGGGGACCACGGCCACGGCCGCCGAGGACTTCCAGCAGGTCACCCTCGCCAAGGGCGAGGCGGAGGTCGGCGAGCCCATGTCGCTCGCCGTCCTCCCCGACCGCTCGGTCCTGCACACCTCGCGCGACGGCGAACTGCGCCTCACCGACGCGGCGGGCACCACCCGGCTCGTCGGCAAGCTCGACGTCTACTCCCACGACGAGGAGGGCCTCCAAGGCGTCGGCGTCGACCCGGACTTCACCCACAACCGCTTCATCTACCTCTACTACGCACCGCCCCTGAACACCCCCGCGGGAGACGCCCCGGAGACCGGCACCGCCGCCGACTTCGCGCCCTTCGACGGCGTGAACCGCCTCTCCCGCTTCGTCCTGAACACCGACGGCACCCTCGACACCGCCGGTGAGAAGAAGATCCTGGAGGTCCCCACCTCGCGCGGCATCTGCTGCCACGTCGGCGGCGACATCGACTTCGACGCCGCCGGCAACCTCTACCTGTCGACCGGCGACGACACCAACCCCTTCCAGTCGGACGGCTACACGCCCATCGACGAACGCGCCGACCGCAACCCCGCCTTCGACGCCCAGCGTTCGGCCGGAAACACCGACGACCTGCGCGGCAAGATCCTGCGCATCAAGGTGAACGCCGACGGCTCGTACGCGATACCCGACGGCAACCTCTTCCCGCCCGGCACCGACAGGACACGCCCCGAGATCTACGCGATGGGCTTCCGCAACCCGTTCCGCTTCAGCGTGGACAAGCAGACGGGCATCCTCTACGTCGGCGACTACGGCCCCGACGCCGGCGCCGCCGACCCGGCACGCGGTCCCGGCGGCCAGGTCGAGTTCGCCCGCGTCACCGGCCCCGGCAACTTCGGCTGGCCCTACTGCACGGGCAGGAACGACGCCTACGTCGACTACGACTTCGGGACGAAGACGTCGGGCGCGTCGTTCGACTGCGACGCCCCGAGGAACACCTCGCCCCACAACACGGGCCTGACCGACCTGCCCCCCGCGCAGCCCGCCTGGATCCCCTACGACGGCCCGTCCGTGCCCGAGTTCGGCGATGGCTCCGAGTCCCCGATGGGCGGCCCGGTCTACCACTACGACCCCGCGCTCGACTCGCCGGTGAAGTTCCCGCAGGCGTACGACGGCGACTTCTTCGCCGGAGAGTTCGGCCGCCGCTGGATCAAGCGGATCACGAGCGACGCGGACGGCACCGTGCGGTCCATCAACCCCGTCCCCTGGACCGGCACCCAGGTGATGGACATGGCCTTCGGGCCCGACGGCGCACTGTACGTCCTGGACTACGGCACCGCGTGGTTCGGCGGTGACGAGAACTCGGCCCTGTACCGCATCGAGAACGCGACCGACGGTCACTCGCCGGTGGCGCAGGCGGCGGCCGACCGCACCTCGGGCCGGGCTCCGATGCGGGTGCGGTTCACCTCCGAGGGAACCAGCGACCAGGACGGCGACGCGCTCACCTACAGCTGGGACTTCGGCGACGGCGCCACCTCGACGGCGGCCGATCCGGCGCACCGGTACAAGAAGAACGGCACGTACACCGCGACCCTGACCGCCAAGGACCCCTCCGGGCGTACCGGCAGCGCGAGCGTGCAGATCGTCGTCGGCAACACCGCGCCCAAGGTGGTGCTCGAACTTCCCAAGGACGGGCAGCTGTTCGCCTTCGGTGACGCCGTCCCGTTCAAGGTGAGGGTCACCGACCCCGAGGACGGCGCGGCCGTCGACTGCGCGAAGGTCAAGGTCACCTTCATCCTCGGCCACGACAGCCACGGCCACCCGCTCACCTCGGCGAACGGCTGCTCCGGCACGATTCAGACCAGTGCCGACGGCGGCCATGACGAGGACGCCGACATCTTCGGGGTGTTCGACGCCGAGTACACCGACGGCGGGGGCGGCGGACAGGCCCCCCTCACCTCGCACGACCAGAACGTCACCCAGCCCCGGCACCGCCAGGCCGAGCACTTCGGCAACGCCTCCGGCGTCTCGCTGATCACCAAGGACACCGCGCACGGCGGCAGGACGGTCGGCGACATCGACGACGGCGACTGGATCTCGTTCACCCCCTACGTCCTGAGCGGCGCCGAGAAGATCACGGCGCGCATCTCCTCCGGCGGCGCGGGCGGCACCCTGGAGGTCCGTGCGGGCTCGGCCACGGGCACCCTGCTCGGCACGGCGACCGTGCCCGTCACCGGCGGCTGGGAGACCTTCCAGGACGTCGCCGCGGAGCTGTCCCACGCGCCGAGGGGCACCACCACGCTCTACCTGGTCTTCAAGGGGAGCAGCGGCTCCGGCGCCCTGTTCGACGTGGACGACTTCACCTTCACCACCGGCTGACAGGAGGCACACCATGGTCTCAACGGGCCGACTGACCACCGCGGTCGTGGGAGCCGCCCTGCTGCTCGGCTGCGTCTCGGGTCCCGCGGCCTCGCACGCCGCGGACGGCAGACGGGTGCTGGTCTTCTCCAAGACGGCCGGGTTCCGGCACGACTCGATCCCGGACGGCGTCGCGGCGCTCAGGGAACTCGGCGAGAGCGGCGGGTTCGCCGTCGACGCGACCGAGGACGCGGGCGCGTTCACCGCGGGGAACCTGCGCCGCTATGACGCGGTCGTGTTCCTGTCGACGACAGGGGACGTCCTCGACACCGCGCAGCAGCGGGCCTTCGAGGACTACATCCGCCACGGCGGCGGCTACGTGGGCATTCACGCCGCCGCCGACACCGAGTACGACTGGGCGTTCTACGGCGGTCTCGCCGGCGCCTACTTCCAGTCGCACCCGGCGATCCAGCCGGCGGAGCTGAACGTCGAGGACCGCGCCCACCCGGCGACCTCGCACCTCGCGCAGACCTGGGACCGCACCGACGAGTGGTACAACTACCGCTCCAACCCCCGGGAACGGGCCCATGTGCTGGCCTCGCTCAACGAGGCGTCGTACACCGGCGGCACCATGAACGGCGACCATCCCATCGCCTGGTGCCAGAACTACCGGGGCGGCCGCGCCTTCTACACCGGCGGCGGCCACACCAAGGAGTCCTACGCCGAACCCGCCTTCCGCAGCCACCTGCTGGGCGGCATCCGGTGGGCGATCGGTGACGCCCGCGCGGACTGCCGCCCGGAGAACGGCTACCGCCCGCTCTTCGACGGCACCGCCGGCTCGCTGTCCGGATGGAAGCAGGCGGGCCCGGGCTCCTTCACCCTGGACGACGACGGCACCCTCACCTCGTCCGGCGGCATGGGCCTGCTCTGGTACGCCGCCTCGGGCTTCTCCTCGTACTCGCTGAAGCTCGACTGGAAGACGGCCGGCGACGACAACTCCGGTGTCTTCGTGGGCTTCCCGCCCTCGGACGACCCGTGGTCGGCCGTCGACAACGGCTACGAGATCCAGATCGACGCCACCGACGTGCCCGAGAAGACGACCGGGGCCGTCTACGGCTTCCAGTCCGCCGACCTGGACCGGCGCGACCGTGCGCTGAACCCGCCGGGCCGGTGGAACACGTACGAGATCCGCGTGGAGGGCGAACGCCTCCGCGTCTGGCTCAACGGCGTGAAGATCAACGATTTCACCAGCACCGATCCGGCCCGGAGCCTGCGCGACGGACACATCGGCATCCAGAACCACAGCGCCGACGACCAGGTGTCCTTCCGCGACATCCGGATCAAGGAACTGCCCGCGAAGGGCGACTGAGCGGCGGCGGGCGGGGGACGCCGGACTCCCGCCCGCCGTCTTCGTCCCGCCGTCTTCGTACCGCCGTCTTCGTACCGCCGTCTTCGTACCGCCGCCTTCGGGCCCCGGCCCGTCGGCGGCAGGTCCCGACAAGGAGGCTGCCCATGTCCGCGTTCCCCTCCCGAGGCCCCGCCGGGGTGTGGCTGATCGGCGCCCGCGGCTCCGTCGCCACCACCGTCGTCGCGGGGTGCGCCGCGATGACCGCGGGCCTGCACCCGCCCACGGGCATGGTCACCGAGACACCCCCGTTCGCCGACTGCGGCCTGCCCGCCCTGTCGTCCCTCGTCTTCGGCGGCCACGACACCGTGGACTGCCCCCTGCCCAAGCGGGCGGAGGCGCTCGCGGCGGGCGGAGTGCTGCCGCCCGGTCTCCCGTCCGCCGTGACGGCGGAACTCGCCGCCGCCGACCGCGAGATCAGGCCGGGCGGCCCGGTGCCCGGCGACACACGGGACGAGGCGCAGCTGATCGCCGCCTTCGCCGCGGACATCGGGGACTTCGTACGGCGGTGCGCCCCGGCGGGGGCGGTGGTCGTCAACGTGGCGTCCACCGAGCCTTCCGCCACCGGCGACGCCCTCCCGCCCAGTTCGCTGTACGCGGCGGCCGCGCTGCGGGCGGGCTGCCCGTACGTGAACTTCACCCCGTCCACCGGCCTGCACCATCCCGCGCTGGCACCGGCGGTGGCGGCGAGCGGGCTGCCGTACGCGGGGCGCGACGGCAAGACCGGCCAGACGCTGCTGCGCTCGGTCCTGGGACCCATGTTCGCGCAGCGTGCCCTGGCGGTGCGGGCCTGGTCCGGGACCAATCTGCTGGGCGGCGGCGACGGCGCCGCACTGGCCGACCCTGGCGCGGCGGCCGCCAAGAACGCGGGCAAGGAGAGGGTCCTCGCCGACACCCTCGGCACCGCGGTCGAGGGGGAGGTCCACATCGACGACGTCCCCGCCCTCGGCGACTGGAAGACCGCCTGGGACCACGTCGCCTTCGAAGGGTTCCTCGGCACGCGCATGGTGCTGCAGACCATCTGGCAGGGCTGCGACTCGGCGCTGGCCGCACCGCTGGTCCTCGATCTGGCCCGGCTGGTGCTGCGCGCACACGAGGCGGGCCTGTCCGGCCCGATGGGCGAGCTGGGCTTCTACTTCAAGGACCCGGTGGGGGAGGGGCCCTCGGCGCTGGGGGAGCAGTACGCGGCGCTGGCGGGGCTCGCCGAGCGGCTGCGGCACGCACGGGCCGAGGGGCGCCCGGGGGAGCCGCGATGAGCCGGGGCGACAGGACCGCACCCCCGCCCGCCGCCGGCGCGACGACCGTACCCCGGCCCGCCGCCGGCGCGGCCACCGCACCGCTGGCCGCGCCCGGTCCGCACGGAGGGAGCGCACGGGACCGCGACGGCTGCCTGCGCGCCTGGACCGAACTGCTCCGCCTGCCCGCCCTCTTCACCGTCCCCGGTGACGCACTGGCCGGCGCGGCCACCGCCGCTGCCCACCCCGACCGCCGCACCCTGCTGGCCATCGGCTCCTCCCTGTGTCTCTACGAGGCGGGCATGGCCCTCAACGACTGGGCCGACCGCGACGAGGACGCCGCCGAACGCCCGCACCGCCCCCTCCCCTCCGGTCGCATCCGCCCCGGCGCGGCCCTCGCGGCGGCCTGCGCCCTCACCGCGGCGGGCCTGGTCCTCGCCTCCCGCGCCGGCCGCCCCGCCCTCGCCGTCGCCACCCCCCTGGCCGCCACGGTGTGGGCGTACGACCTGGCCCTGAAACGCAGCCCGGCGGGCCCGGCCGCCATGGCCGCCGCCCGCGGCCTTGACCTGCTCCTCGGCGCCGCGGCGAGCGCGGGCCGCATCCGCCCGGCGCTCCCCTCGGCCGCCCTGCTCGGCGCCCACACCCTCGCGGTCACCACCGTGTCCCGTCACGAAACCCGCGGCGGCTCACCCCTGGCCCCGCTGACCGCGCTGGCCACGACCGGAGCCCTGGCCCGGCTGCTGACCCGGCGGCGCGCCGAGGCCGCGGCCACCGGCACCCGCGTCACCCCGGTCCGCCCCCACACCCCCGGGCAGGCCCTGTGCGCCGCCCTCGCCGCCGCGTACGCCGCCACCGCCGCCCGCCCCTACGCCCACGCCGCCCTCAACCCCTCACCCCCGCTCACCCAGCGGGCCGTCGGCGGCGGCATCCGCGCCACGATCCCCCTCCAGGCCGCGCTGTCCGCCCGCTCCGGCGCCCCCGCCGCCGCGCTGCTCACCGTGGCCCTGGCCCCCGCCGCCGCGAGGTTCGCGAGAAAGGTGAGCGTGACATGACCTCAAGGACACGCCTCCCGCGGACCACACCGGCCAGGGGGCAGGCCGCCCGGCCCGACCCCCTGCGCTTCGGCTACGGCACCAACGGCCTCACCGACCTCCGCCTCGACGACGCCCTCGGCCTGCTCGCCGACCTCGGCTACGACGGCGTGGGACTCACCCTCGACCACATGCACCTCGACCCGCTGGCCCCGGACCTCGCCGCACGCACCCGCCGGGTCGCGCACCGGCTGGCGGCGCTCGGCCTGGAGGTCACCGTGGAGACGGGCGCCCGCTATGTGCTCGACCCGCGCCGCAAACACGGCCCCACCCTGCTGGATCCCGACCCGGACGACCGCGCCCGCCGCGTCGGCCTGCTCACCCGGGCCGTCCGGGTCGCGGCCGACCTCGGCGCGCACGCGCTGCACTGCTTCAGCGGCACCGCCCCCGGCGGAACGGATGAGGACACGGCCTGGCAGCGGCTGACCGGGGCGCTCACCCCCGTCCTGGAGGCCGCCACCGACGCCGGCGTCCCCCTCGCCGTGGAACCCGAACCCGGTCACCTCCTCGCCACCCTCGACGACTTCCACCGCCTGCGACGCGCCCTCGGCGACCCCGGACACCTCGGCCTCACCCTCGACATCGGCCACTGCCACTGCCTGGAACCCCTCCCCCCGGCCGACTGCGTCCGCGCGGCCGCCCCCTGGCTGCGCCACGTCCAGATCGAGGACATGCGCCGCGGCCGCCACGAACACCTGCCGTTCGGGGACGGCGACGTCGACGTCCCGGCCGCCCTCGCGGCCCTGTCCGCCACCGCCTACCGGGGCCTGACCGTCGTCGAACTGCCCCGCCACTCCCACGCCGGACCCCACCTCGCGGCAGTCTCCCTTCCCTTCCTCCACGAGGCGGCGGCCGCCGGCGCAGCGGCCGCCGCGCGGATGCCACCGCACACGGCGGCCGACGCACCCGCGGGCGCCACCGCCCCCACCGGTGAGCCCTCCGCCACCCCAGAAGGGAGCACCGCATGACCCACCCGCACGCCGCACCGGACACCCCGGCCGGCGGCAGCACCCCGGCCCTCACCCCCCTGGGCGAACTGCAGGCCCACCTCTCCGCCCGCCTCGGCGGGCCCGCCCGCGCCTGGCTCGACAAGGCCCTGGGCGAGGCCGCCGCCCACCCCGGCGCCCACGGACCCATCTCCGTGTGGGAGCTGCGCCTGGCCGAGGCCGGACGCAGGTGCGGCCCCGCGTACGCCGACGCCGCCCGCGTCCTCATCCTGCACGCGGCCCACCCCGGCCCGGACGCCCTCACCCGCGTCTACCACCAGGGCACCGCCGACGAGCGCCGCGCCCTCCTGCACGCCCTGCCCCACCTCCTGCCGGGCGCCGACGCCGTCCCGCTCGTCGAGGACGCGCTGCGCACCAACGACACCCGGCTGCTGGCCGCCGCCGTCGGCCCCTACGCCGCCCGGCACCTCGCCCCGCACCCCTGGCGGCACGCCGTGCTGAAGTGCCTGTTCACCGGGGTCCCGGTGGACGCCGTCGCCGAACTGCCCCGGCGCGCCCGCGGCGACACCGAACTCGCCCGCATGCTCGGCGACTACGCCGACGAACGCACCGCCGCGGGCCGTCCCGTGCCCGACGACCTGTACCGCGTCCTCGCCCTGACCGGGACCGCGACCCCACCGCACGCCATGGACGACCGCCACGGCAAGGAGTCCTGATGCGCATCTTCGACCCCCACATCCACATGACGTCACGCACCACCGACGACTACGAGGCCATGTACGCCGCCGGAGTCCGCGCCGTGGTCGAGCCCTCCTTCTGGCTCGGCCAGCCCCGCACCTCTCCCGCCTCCTTCCTCGACTACTTCGACTCCCTCCTGGGCTGGGAACCCTTCCGCGCCGCCCAGTACGGCATCGCGCACCACTGCACCCTCGCGCTCAACCCCAAGGAGGCCAACGACCCCCGCTGCGTCCCCGTCCTCGACGCGCTGCCCCGGTATCTCGTCAAGGACCACGTCGTGGCCGTCGGCGAGATCGGCTACGACTCCATGACCCCCGCGGAGGACACCGCGCTGTCCGCCCAGCTCCAGCTCGCCGCCGACCACGAACTGCCCGCGCTCGTCCACACCCCGCACCGCGACAAGCTCTCCGGACTGCGCCGCACCCTCGACGTGGTCCGCGAGTCCGCGCTGCCCATGGAACGCGTCCTGGTCGACCACCTCAACGAGACCACCGTCAAGGAGGCCAAGGACAGCGGCTGCTGGCTCGGCTTCTCCGTCTACCCCGACACCAAGATGGACGAGGAGCGGATGGTGGCGATCCTGCGCGCCTACGGGCCCGAGCGGGTCCTGGTGAACTCGGCCGCCGACTGGGGCAGGAGCGACCCGCTCAAGACCCGCAGGGTCGGTGACCTGATGCTCGCCGAGGGCTTCACCGAGGACGACGTCGACCTGGTCCTGTGGCGCAACCCCGTCGCCTTCTACGGGCTCAGCGGCCGCCTGAACCTCGACGTCGCCGCCACCGGTGTCACCCACGAGGGCAACTCCGTCCTGCGCGGCGGCGCCCCCGAAGCCGGCGCCCCGGAGGGCACGACTGCCGGTGCCCCCGCCACGGAGGCGTGACCCATGCGCTTCCGCCACCCCGACGGCTCGACCGTCCACCTCTCCTACTGCACCAACGTCCACCCGGCCGAGACCCTGGACGGCGTCCTCGCCCAGCTCCGCGACCACTGCGAGCCCGTCCGCCGCCGTCTCGGCCGCGACCGCCTCGGCATCGGGCTGTGGCTCGCCGCCGACGCCGCCCACGCCCTGGTGGGCGATCCTTCCGCCCTGCGCGCGCTGCGCACCGGACTCGACCGCCGGGGCCTGGAGGTCGTCACCCTCAACGGCTTCCCCTACCGCGGCTTCGGCGCCCAGCAGGTCAAGTACCGCGTCTACACCCCGGACTGGGCCGATCCCGAACGCCTCCGCCACACCACCGCCCTCGCCCGGGTCCTGGCCGCACTGCTCCCCGACGACATCACCGAGGGCAGCATCTCCACGCTGCCGATCGCCTGGCGCACCGCCGCGGACGAGCAGCGCACGACGACGGCCCGCACGGCGCTGCGCACCCTCGGTGAACGCCTCGACGCCCTGGCGGAACTGACCGGGCGCTCCCTGCGCGTCGGACTGGAGCCGGAACCCGGGTGCACCGTCGAGACCACGGGCGACGCCATCGCCCCCCTCACCGCGATCGGCCACCACCGTGTCGGCGTCTGCGTCGACACCTGCCATCTCGCCACCTCCTTCGAAGATCCGGACACCGCGCTGGACGCGCTCACACAAGCCCACGTCCCCATCGTCAAATCCCAGCTGTCGGCGGCCCTGCACGCCGAGCACCCCCGTCGCCCGGAGGTCCGCGAGGCCCTCGCCGCCTTCGCCGAACCCCGCTTCCTGCACCAGACCCGCACGCTCACCGCCACCGGCCTGCACGGCACCGACGACCTCGGCGAGGCCCTCGAAGGCGACGCCCTTCCCGGCACCGCGCCATGGCGCACCCATGTCCACGTCCCGCTGCACGCGGCACCCGCCGCGCCCCTCACCTCCACACTCCCCGTCCTCAGGACCGCCCTGACCCGGCTCGTCGGCGGCCCGCACCCGCTCACCCCGCACCTGGAGGTGGAGACCTACACCTGGCAGGCCCTCCCACCCGAGCTGCGCCCCCGCGGGCGCACCCAGCTCACCGACGGCATCGCCGCCGAACTCGCCCTCGCCCGCGACCTGTTGACGGACCTCGGCCTCAAGGAGCTGCCATGACCCGGCCACCGGCACCGGCACCTGCACCGGCGACCGCGCCGGGCGCCCCCACCCCGCTGCTGGTTCTGGACGTCGTCGGTCTCACCCCCCGCCTCCTCGACCACATGCCCCACCTCAAGACCCTCGGCCAACGCGGCTCCCGCGCCGCGCTCGGCACCGTCCTGCCGGCCGTCACCTGCGCCGCCCAGTCCACCTTCCTCACCGGCACCCTGCCGTCCGAGCACGGCATCGTCGGCAACGGCTGGTACTTCCGCGAACTCGGCGACGTACTGCTGTGGCGGCAGCACAACGGTCTCGTCGCCGGAGACAAGCTGTGGGACGCGGCCCGGCGCGCGCACCCCGGCTACACGGTCGCCAACATCTGCTGGTGGTACGCCATGGGCGCCGACACCGACATCACCGTCACCCCCCGTCCGGTCTACTACGCCGACGGCCGCAAGGAACCCGACTGCTACACCAGGCCCCCGGCCCTGCACGACGAACTCACCGAGCGCTTCGGCACGTTCCCCCTCTTCCACTTCTGGGGCCCCGGCGCCGACCTGGTCTCCAGCCGCTGGATCACCGACGCGACCCGGTATGTGATGCGCACCCGCCATCCCGATCTGACGCTGTGCTACCTCCCTCACCTCGACTACGACCTGCAGCGCTTCGGGCCCGACGACCCGCGCTCGCTGAGGGCGGCCACCGAACTCGACGCCACCCTGGCACCGCTGCTGGACGACGCCCTCGCCGAGGGCCGTACCGTCGTCGCGCTGTCCGAGTACGGCATCACCCGCGTGACCCGCCCGGTCGACATCAACCGGGCACTGCGCCGCGCAGGGCTGCTCGAGGTGCACACGCAGGACGGCATGGAGTACCTCGACCCGATGGCATCGCGCGCGTTCGCGGTCGCAGACCACCAGATCGCCCATGTCTATGTGCGCCGCCCCGAGGACCTCGACGCCACCAGGGCCGCACTCGCCGCTCTGCCCGGCATCGGGCAACTCCTCGACGACGAGGGCAAGAAGACCCACCATCTCGACCATCCGCGCTCCGGCGACATCGTCGCCGTAGCGGAGCCGGACGCCTGGTTCACGTACTACTACTGGCTCGACGACGCCCGCGCGCCCGACTTCGCGCGGCTCGTCGAGATCCACCGCAAACCCGGCTACGACCCGGTCGAGCTGTTCATGGACCCCCTCGACCCCTACGTCAAGGTCAAGGCGGCGACCGCCCTGGCCCGCAAGAAACTGGGCCTGCGCTACCGCATGGCGGTCGTGCCCCTCGACCCGTCACCTATTCGCGGCAGCCACGGCCGCCTTCCCCTGAGCGACGACGACGGTCCGCTCCTCATCTGCTCCACCCCCCGTGCCGTCGGCGACCGCGTCGCGGCCACCGACGTGAAGTCACTCCTGCTCCACCTCGCCGGTCTCGCCTGAGGGCCGGCCCACCGGCCCGTCGGATCCGACTGGTCACCAGTGAAGCACCCACCACCGACAACGCCCTCCGACACCGAGGAGTCGCAGGCAATGAGCCGCATCTCCCAGCCCGATCCCGAACTCACCCACCGCCTCAGCAGACGAGGCATGCTCGGCGTGGCCGCGGGCGCCACCGCGGCCGCGCTGCTGGGCGCCGCCGCGGCTCCCGCTGCCGCCGCCGCGGACACGGCGTCCGCCGCCGCGGGCCGCGGCCGTCCGGTGCTGCCGCCCGGACGGCTCGGCATCCAGCTCTACAGCCTGCGCGACAAGGTCTCCACGATCGGCTTCGCTCCCGTGTTCGCCGAACTGGAGAAGTACGGCTACGACGAGGTGGAGTTCGCCGGCTACACCCAGGGCTCGGCGGGCCCGATCACCCTCGACCAGCTGAAGCGGCTGGCCGGGGACCACGGCCTGACCCCGATCGGCAGCCATGTCGGCTACTACTCCGGCGACCCCGCCGCCTACACGTTCGCGCAGAACCTCACCCGGGTCCTGGACGACGCCGAGGCCCTCGGCCTCAAGCACATCGGCACCGCCTCGGGCCCGTTCCGCTACGGCTCGACCGTCGACGCCTGGAAACGCGCCGCCGAGGACTTCAACACGTACGGGGCGGCGGCCAGGGCACGCGGCATGAAGTTCTACCAGCACAACCACTCCGACGAGTTCTCCTTCGCCGAGGACGACCCGACGGTCCGGCTCTACGACGTGCTGCTCGCCGAGACCGATCCCGGCCTCGTCTACCTGGAGATGGACATCTTCTGGGCGTACGCCGGCCAGTTCCGCTTCTCCCGGCGGCCCGACGGCACACCCGCGCCCTTCGAACCCCTCGACTACGTGCTCGGGCAGCCCCACCGCTATCCGCTGTTCCACGTGAAGGACGGGGTGAGCGACCCGTCGGACGAGTTCGGCTACCGCATGGTGGACGTCGGCGACGGCGACATCGACTACCGGCGGTTCATCTCCGCCGTGACCCGGCTGCGCGGCGAGCGTCTGGCCCACCACTGGCAGGCCGAGCACGACAACCCGACGGAGTCGTTCACCTTCGCCCGCCGCTCCAGCGCGTATCTGCACGCCCTGCGCACGAGGTGCTGAGCACGCCCCGTGCCCGTGCCCGTGCCCGTGCCCGTGCCTGTGCCTGTGCCCGTGCCCGTGCTGGTGCTCGTGCCGGGCCACGGCCCCCGCAGCCGACAGGGCCCTCCCCGCGCCGGGGAGGGCCCTGTCGCACGCCGGGCGCGCCGTCAGCCCGCGGCCTGCGGCTGCGGAGCGGTCGCGGGGGTGCCGCTCCGCCCCGGCTGACGCAGCAGCAGGGCGATCGCCGCCGCGACCAGCGAGACACCGCCTGCCAGGGCGTAGGCGCCGTCGTAGCCCCAGGCCCCCACCACCATGGACCCCAGGCCGCCGCCGAACAGACCGCTGATCAGCTTGCCGCTGTAGACCAGGCCGTAGTTGGTGGCGTTGTAGTTCTCGCCGAAGTAGTCCGGGGTGAGGGCCGCGAACATCGGGTAGAACGCGCCGCCGCCGAAGCCGGAGAGGAAGGCGAAGAACAGGAACAGCCATTCACTCTTGATGTCACCGGCCAGGATCACGCCGAACTGGGCCAGGCCCAGGACGACGATGACGAACACCAGGGTCTGCTTGCGGCCCCACCTGTCCGACATCCAGCCGACGACACCGCGTCCGATGCCGTTGATGACGGCCATGACACCCATCGAGGACGCCGCCACCAGGGGGCCGAAGCCGACCTCCTTGGCGTAGTCGACCTGGAAGGAGATACCGAAGATTGACACGCCGGCCGTCATCACGATGGACACCCACATCAGCGGCAGCATGCCGGTCCGGATGGCCTCCTTGGGCGTGTACTGCCTGGCCGCCGGGGGATTCTTGGCGAGGCTCGCCGCGTTCTTCCGGTCGCCGGAGAAGGTGAGCGGATCGATGTCCTCGGGCCACCAGTTCTTCGGCGGGTCCTTGAAGAAGAACGCGCATCCGAACACCACGATCATGATGTAGCAGCCGATGAGGTCCAGCACCCGGTGGTAGTTCGCGGTGTCGAACGCGTAGTTGAAGATGAAGATGAACGGCAGCGATCCATAGGCGAATCCGCCGTTGACGAAGCCGGTCCGGGCACCGCGCCGCTCGGGGAACCACTTGCCGACCATGTTGATGCAGGTCGCGTAGACGAGGCCGGCGCCGATGCCCCCGATGACGCCGAAGCCCAGGATCGCGAGCCGGACATCGCTCAGGTGCGACAGGGCGAGGAAGCCGACGACGCACATCCCGGCCCCGGTGTACATGGCGGCGCGGGCGGTCAGTACGCCCTTCTCCCGCAGCCAGCCGGCCGGGAAGGCGACACCGGCCTGGAAGAAGACCCAGACGCTGAGGATCCAGAAGGTGTTGCTCTGCGTCCAGCCGTGCGCGTGGGACAGGGTGTCCTCCGCGGAGCCGTACGCGTACTCGAAGACGCTGATGGCCATCATGGCGATCCACGGGAGATACACCATGAGCTTGCGCGAGTGGCCGAGGATGTCACGGTCGCTCTCGCCGATGCGGTAGACGCGGCCATGGGCGTCGGTCACTTCACGGTAGGGACGGTTCGCGGCGTCGGCACCGGCGTCGGCACCGGCACCGGCACCGGCACCGGCACCGGCCGACGAGCTGTTCGCGGCTACGGGGTCTGCCGTCATGTCACGCCATCTCCTCGCCGAGCGGATGCGGGTTGGGGACGATGCGCCGGGCGTTCGGCCTGCCCGGTGCCTTCAGGAAGAGGGCCAGTACTGCGGAGGCCAGGCCGATGGAGCCCGCCAGGACGAACGCGCCGTCGTAGTCCCACTCGCCGACGACGACCGCGCCCAGACCGGAGCCGACCAGGCCCGAGACCAGCTTCGAGCTGTAGACCATTCCGTAGTTGGCGGCGTTGTTGTTCTCACCGAAGTAGTCCGCCGTCATGGCCGCGAACAGCGGGAAGATCGCCCCGCCGCCGAAGCCGGACACCATGGAGCAGGCAAGGAAGAACGGCATGCTGCCCATCTGCCCGGACACCAGCACGCCGAACTGGGCCGTGCCGAGCACGACACAGACGATGACCAGGGTGCTGCGGCGGCCGTAGCGGTCCGATATCCAGCCGATGACACCGCGCCCGGTGCCGTTGACGATGGCCTTCAGGGACATCGCCGTGGCGACGATGCCGCCCGCGAACCCCATGTCCTTGCCGAACGGCACCTGGAAGGCGATGCCGAAGATGTTGATGCCCGCCGTGCACAGCAGGCAGAACCACATCATCCACAGGACGGGGGTGCGGGCGGCCTCCTTCGGGGTGTACTGCCTGACCGCCGGCGGGTTCTTCGCCAGCGCCCTGCGTATCCTCGGGTCGTCGGTCGCTTTCAGCGGGTCGACGTGCGCGGGCCACCAGTTCTTCGGCGGGTCCTTGAAGAACCAGCCGGCCGCGGCCACCACCAGGCACAGCCCGATGCCGACGGCGCTGAGCACGATCGTGTAGTTGCTCAGGTCGAGCACCGAGGTGAACAGGAACACGAAGGGCACGGACCCGTAGGCGAAACCGCCGTTGACGAAGCCCGTCTTGCCGCCCTTGCGCTCCGGATACCACTTGCCGACCATGTTCACGCAGGTCGCGTAGACGAGGCCGGCCCCGATGCCGCTGCACATGCCGAAGCCGAGGTAGGCGACGAGCACGTGCGGTGCGAAGGCCAGCGACAGATAGCCCAGCAGGGTGCCGAGCGCGCCGATCAGCATCGCCGTGCGGGCGGGCAGCCGGCCGCTCTCCCGCAGCCGGCCGGCGGGGAAGGCCACGGCCGCCTGGAAGAACACCCAGACGCCCATCAGCCAGAAGATGTGTCCGCTGCTCCACAGGTGGGCCTCGTGGAGCGTGTCCTCCGCCGACGTGAACGCGTACTCGGCGGAGCTGATGCCCATCATGCCCACCCAGGGCAGGATGACCATCCACTTACGTGTCCGGCCCATGATGTCGGCGTCCGACTCGCCTATCCGGTACACGCGGCCGTTGCGGTCCGTCACCTCCCTGTAGGGGACGGATGTCGAGTAGTCGGTGGTTGCCATGGCTCATTACCCCTTGCGTCGAAAGTTCTGGCCAGCGCCCCCTGTCCAATGCCTTTCGTGCGCGCACGGGTCCGGGGAGCGGCCGACGCGCACCGTCGGCCGTCCCCGCGTTCACTCATCTCATGACCCGCCCCCCAACACACCTGCCGCACGCGCCCAGCGGTACTTCGCGCCGAGCACGGCCACCGGCTTCTCGGTCGTGTACGGGTACGCGACGACCCCACGCTCGTACAGGTACCGGCATGCCTCCTCGACCTCGACATCACCGGCGAGCGACGCCACCACCGGCTTCTCGACGCCGCGCTCCCGGAATTCGGCCACCACGCGTGCGGTGAGCTCGGCGAAGACCATCGGCGGGGTCACGATGGTGTGCCAGTAGCCCAGCACCAGCGCGTGGACGCGCGGGTCCTGAAGGCCCAGCCGGATGGTCGCCTCGTACGTCGACGGCGGCTCGCCGCCGGTGATGTCCACCGGGTTGCCCGCGGCGCCGAAGGGCGGGATGAACGCGCGGAAGGACGCGTCGAGGTCCGGCGGGATCTCCATCAGGGACAGCCCGTTGTCGGTGACCGCGTCGGACAGCAGGACACCGCTGCCGCCGGCGCCGGTGATGATCACGACGTTGTCGCCCTTGGGGGCGGGCAGCACCGGCAACGCGCGCGCGTACTCCAGCATGTCGTTCAGCCCGGGCGCCCTGATGACACCGGCCTGCCGCAGGATGTCGTCGTACACGGCGTCGTCGCCCGCCAGCGCCCCGGTGTGCGAGCCGGCGGCCTTCGCGCCCGCCGCGGTACGGCCGGCCTTCAGGACCACGACCGGCTTCCTCGGCACGGTCGCGCGGGCGGCCTCCACGAAGGCGCGCCCGTCCTTGAGGTCCTCCAGGTGCATGGCGATGCACTCGGTGTGCGGATCCTCGCCGAACCAGGTCAGCAGGTCGTCCTCGTCGAGGTCCGACTTGTTGCCGAGGCCCACGATCGCCGACACTCCCGTCTTGGTGGCGCGGGCGAAGCCCAGGATGGCCATCCCGATGCCGCCCGACTGGGAGGTCAGCGCGACACCGCCCTTGACGTCGTACGGTGTGCAGAACGTGGCGCACAGGTCCTGCCACGTCGAGTAGTAGCCGTAGATGTTCGGCCCGAGCAGCCGGACGCCGTACCGCTCGGCGATCGCCACGATCTCGGCCTGCAGCTCGTGCTCTCCGGTCTCCGCGAACCCGGAGGGGATCAGCACCGCGTTGGGGATCTTCTTGCGTCCCACCTCCTCCAGGGCGGGGGCCACGAACCGGGCGGGGATGGCGAAGACCGCCACATCCACCTCTCCGGGAACGTCCGTGACACTCTTGTACGCCTTGCGGCCCAGAATGTCATCGGCCTTGGGGTTCACCGGGTGGATCTCCCCGGGGAAACCGCCGTCGATGAGGTTGCGCATGACCGAATTGCCGATCTTCCCCTGCTCGTTGGAGGCACCGATCACGGCGACGGAGGACGGCTGCATCAGGCGCCGCATGGAGGCGAGGATCTCCTCGCGCGTGTAGGTGCGCCGGGGCGTCGGCTGTTCCTGTGCGAGGATCACGCGGATGTCCGCGGCGACGGCGCCCTGCGGGGTGGCGATCACCGGGTTGAGGTCGACCTCGGCGATCTCCGGGAAGTCCGCGACGAGATGGGAGACGCGGCGGATCTGCTCGGCGAGGGCCCAGCGGTCCACGCCCGGCCGGCCGCGCACCCCGCGCAGGACCTGTGCCGCACGGATCGAGTCCAGCATCGACAGCGCCTCGTCGGCGTCCACGGGCGCGAGCCGGAACGTGATGTCCTTGAGGACCTCCACGAGCACCCCGCCGAGCCCGAAGGCCACCACCTTCCCGAACGTCGGATCGGTGACCGCCCCGACGATGACCTCCTGCCCCTGGGGGAGCAGCTCCTGGATCTGCACGCCCTCGATGCGGGCGTCGGCGTCGTAGGCGCGCGCGTTGTCGATGATCCGGTGGAAGGCGGCGCGCACGTCCGCGGCGCCCTCCACGCCGACGACGACACCGCCGGCGTCGGTCTTGTGCAGGATGTCCGGGGAGACGATCTTCATGACGACCGGGCCGCCGAAGCGCGCCGCGTACGCGACGGCCTCGTCGACGTCCGTCGCCAGCTCCTCGCCCGGTACGGCGATCCCGTACGCGTCGGCGATCACCTTGCCCTCGGGTGCCGTCAGCGCGGTCCGCCCCTCGGCCCGCACGGTGTCGAGGAGCGACCGCACCCTCAGCACCCGGTCTTCGGCCATCACGTCAGATCACTCCGTTCGACTTGAGCAGGCGCAGCTCCTCGTCCCCGAGGCCCAGCTCACCGATGTAGACCTCTTCGTTGTGCTCCCCGAGCAGGGGTGAACTCGTCACCTCGACGGGGGAGTCGGAGAGCTTGAGGGGGCTGCCGACGGTGACGAACTCGCCGCGCTCGGGGTGCGGTACGCGTACCACCATCTCGTTGGCGGCCAGCGACTCGTCCTCGATGATCTCCTTGGTCGACAGGATCGGCCCGCACGGGATGTTGTGGGCGTTGAGCCGTTCCAGCACTTCCCACTTGGGCAGCGTCGAGGACCACTCCTCGATCAGCTGGAACATCTTGTTGAGCTTGGGCAGCCGGGCCTTCGGTGTCGCCCACTCCGGGTCGTCCGCGAGCTCGGGCCGGCCGATGAGATCGGTGATCGGCTTCCAGCCGACGGGCTGCACGATCACATACACGTAGTCGTTCGGGCCGCCCGGCGCGCACTTGACCGCCCAGCCGGGCTGGCCCCCGCCGGAGGCGTTTCCCGAGCGGGGAACCTCGTCGCCGAAGTCCTCGTTGGGGTATTCGGCGAGCGGGCCATGGGCCAGGCGCTGCTGATCGCGCAGCTTCACCCGGCAGAGGTTGAGCACGGCGTGCTGCATGGCCACGTTGACCCGCTGCCCGCGCCCGGTGCGCTCCCGCTGGTACAGCGCCGCGAGGATGCCCGCCACGGCGTGGACGCCGGTGCCCGAGTCCCCGATCTGGGCCCCCGTCGCCAGCGGCGGCCCGTCCTCGAAGCCGGTGGTCGACATCGATCCGCCCATGGCCTGCGCGACCACCTCGTACGCCTTGAAGCCGGTGTACGGGCCGTCGCCGAACCCCTTGATGGAGGCATAGACGATCCGTGGATTGATCTCCTGGATGCGGTCCCAGGTGAAACCCATGCGGTCGACCGCTCCGGGCCCGAAGTTCTCGACCATGACGTCGGAGCGCCGGATCAGCTCGGTGAGGATCTCCTTGCCCCGCTCGGTCTTGGTGTTGAGGGTGATGCTCCGCTTGTTGCAGTTGAGCATGGTGAAGTAGAGGGAGTCGACGTCCGGGAGGTCGCGCAACTGCCCGCGCGTGATGTCACCGGTCGGCGCCTCCAGCTTGACGACGTCCGCGCCGAGCCAGGCCAGCAGCTGGGTGGCGGAGGGCCCGGACTGCACGTGCGTCATGTCCAGTACGCGGATGCCGTCCAGTGCCCTGGCGGGCCGTGACATCGTGGTCCGCCCGGTCGTGGCGGTTCCGGCGGTCCCGGCGGTCCCGGCGGTCGTGGTGGTCTCGGTGGTCTCGGTGGTCACCCGGGTCACCTCACTTGTACATCGTCTGGTTCATGGTTCCGGGGGCGTACGCGTCCGGGTCGACCCAGACGTTGATCAGCGAGGGCTTCCCGGACTCACGGGCCCGCTGCAGCGCGGGTGCGATGTCGGCGGGGTCGCGCACCTCCTCGCCGTAGCCGCCCAGCATCTGCGCGAACTTGTCGTAGCGGACGTCGCCGAGCGTGTTGCCCACGCGTTGGCGCTCCGGGCCGTACTTCTGGGCCTGGCCGTAACGGATCTGGTTCATGGAGGAGTTGTTGCCGACGATGCCGACGAAGGGGAGGTCGTAGCGGACGAGGGTCTCGAAGTCCCAGCCGGTGAGGGAGAAGGCGCCGTCGCCGAAGAGGGCGACCACTTCCTTGTCGGGCCGCGCCTGCTTGGCCGCCAGGACGAAGGGGATACCGACGCCGAGCGTGCCCAGCGGGCCCGGGTCCATCCAGTGGCCCGGAGACTTGGGCTGGACGACCTGCCCGGAGAAGGTGACGATGTCGCCGCCGTCACCGATGTAGAGGGAGTCCTCGGTGAGGAAGTCGTTGATCTCGCTGACCAGGCGGTACGGGTGGATCGGCGAGGCGTCCGACCTCAGCTGGGGCAGCCGCTTCTCGGTCGCCGCCTGCTCGACCGCGCGCAGCTCGTCGAGCCACTCCTTGCGCCGGGAGGCGCCGCCGTCGACGCGTCCGGAGGCCGCCTCGGTCACCGACTTCAGGACCAGTCCGGCATCGCCCACGATCCCGAGATCGATGTCCCGGTTCTTGCCGACGGTCCGGTAGTCGAGGTCGATCTGCACGACGGTCGCGTCCGGCGACAGCCGCTTGCCGTAGCCCATGCGGAAGTCGAAGGGCGTGCCGACGACGACGATGAGGTCGGCGTGGGAGAACGCGTACCGGCGCGACAGCTGGAAGTGGTGCGGGTCCCCCGGAGGCAGCGTGCCGCGCCCCGCGCCGTTCATGTACGCGGGGATGTTCAGGGTCCGCACCAG
The DNA here is from genome assembly GCF_055632315.1 of Streptomyces sp. PSU-S4-23. NCBI lineage: Bacteria > Bacillati > Actinomycetota > Actinomycetes > Kitasatosporales > Streptomycetaceae > Streptomyces > Streptomyces sp. PSU-S4-23. The sequence continues at coordinate 7,512,340 of NZ_JBVMUU010000002.1, forward strand.
CTCGACGGCCGCCTCGGTGCCGCGGGTCGTCCACACCTGGCTGCCCAGCAGGACGGCCGGCTTCTCCGCGTGCACGAGCAGGTCGGCCAGCTTCTCGACGGCTTCGGGGTCGCCGGCCGAACGGGTCGAGGCCCGGTAGCGACCGGCCTTCGGCAGGCGTGCCTTGTCCACCGGGACCTTGGCGTCGAGGACGTCGCGCGGGATCTCCAGGAAGGAGGGGCCGGGTGCGCCGTGGTAGCACTCGCGGAACGCCATCGACACCATGTCCGCGACGCGCGCCGTGTCCGGCACGGTCGCCGCGAACTTGGTGATCGGCGCCATCATGTCGACGTGCGGCAGGTCCTGCAGGGACCCCATCTTGTGCTGGGTCAGGGCCCCCTGGCCGCCGATCAGCAGCATCGGGGACTCGGCGCGGAAGGCGTTGGCGACACCGGTGACGGCGTCGGTCGTGCCCGGGCCCGCCGTGACGACCGCGCAGCCGGGCCTGCCGGTGATGCGTGCGTAGCCGTCGGCGGCGTGGGCGGCGACCTGCTCGTGGCGTACGTCGACGACCTCGATGCCTTCGTCCACGCAGCCGTCGTAGATGTCGATGATGTGGCCGCCGCACAAGGTGTAGATGACCTCGACACCCTCCGCTCTGAGTGCCTTGGCGACCAGATGCCCACCGGAGATGAGGGCCGTGCTCTTGTCGCTGCTGTCGTCGGGCATGGCGAAGTCCTGTCCCTTCGTAGGGGGGTTGGAACGCTCTCGCGGTACATTGCATACAGTCGACGAATACTGTATGAAGCTTGTTATCCCGCATCCGGTGGGTGGTGTCCAGGGGGTGTGCGGCACTTTTCAGTCATCGCGCGGCCGCCCGTCGATGACTTCGCGGCGCTCGGCCATCGGTTCGCATCGCTTCACGGTCGCCTCCGATCGCCTCCCGATCGCGTCGCGATCGCTCCGCATCACTGCTCGACGACTTGGCAGACGGGAGCCGAGATGGACCTGTACGAACACCAGGCAAGGGAACTCTTCGAGGAATACGGCATCGTGGTGCCGAGGGCCGAGGTCACGGACTCGCCGAAGGAGGCGCGTGAGATCGCCCGCAGGCTGGGTGGCCGGGTCGTCGTCAAGGCGCAGGTGAAGGCCGGGGGCCGCGGCAAGGCGGGCGGCGTCAAGCCGGCCGCGGATCCGGCCGCCGCCGAACTGACGGCACGCCAGATCCTCGGCATGGACATCAACGGGCACACGGTCGGCAGGGTGATGCTGGCCCAGCCCGTGGACATCGAGCACGAGTTCTACGTCGGCTACGTCCTCGACCGCGCGGCCGGCCGCTTCCTCGCGATCGCCTCCGCGCAGGGCGGCATGGAGATCGAGGAGGTCGCCGCCACCAGGCCCGAAGCGGTGGCGCGCATACCCGTCGACCCCGCCGACGGCGTCACCTCCGCGAAGGCGGGCGAGATCGCCGAAGCGGCCGGACTGCCCCCGCAGACCGTCGACGTACTCGTACGCCTGTGGGAGGTGCTCGTCCGCGAGGACGCCGTACTCGTCGAGGTCAACCCCCTCGTGCGCACCACGCGAGGACGGATCCTCGCGCTCGACGGCAAGATCACCCTCGACGACAACGCCCGGTTCCGGCAGGCCCGTTGGGGCACCGACGACGCCGAACGCGACGACCTCCTGGAGGCGCGGGCCGCCGCCAAGGGCCTCAACTACGTGAAACTGGACGGTGAAGTCGGCATCATCGGCAACGGCGCCGGCCTCGTCATGTCGACACTGGACGTGGTCGCGGGCTGCGGCGCCCGCCCCGCCAACTTCCTCGACATCGGTGGCGGAGCCTCCGCCCAGACCATGGCCGACGGGCTGTCCGTCATCCTCTCCGACCCGGCGGTGAAGTCGGTCCTCGTCAACGTCTTCGGTGGCATCACCGCCTGCGACGCGGTCGCCGACGGCATCGTGCGGGCCCTGGACTCCGTCCGGCTGACCAAACCGTTGGTGGTACGGCTCGACGGCAACAACGCCGCCCGGGGACGCGCGATCCTCGACGCCCGCCGGCATCCCCTGGTCCAGCAGGTCAGCGCCATGGACGGCGCCGCCCGCCGGGCCGCCCAACTCGCCAACGCCGCCTGAAGGAGCCCGCCATGGCCATCTACCTCACCAAGGAGAGCAAGGTCCTCGTCCAGGGCATGACCGGGGGCGAGGGCATGAAGCACACCCGCCGCATGCTCGCCGCCGGCACCGACGTCGTCGGCGGCGTCAACCCGCGCAAGGCCGGCCGCACCGTCGACTTCGGTGTCCCCCGGTGGCCTGAGGGCCCTGGAGGCACCCCCGGCGCCGTCCCCGTCTTCGGCTCGGTCCGTGAGGGCATGGCGGCGACCGGGGCCGACGTCACCGTCGTCTTCGTCCCGCCCGCGTTCGCCAAGGCGGCCGTCATCGAGGCCGCCGACGCCGGTATCGGCCTCGCCGTCGTCATCACCGAGGGCATCCCCGTGCACGACTCGGTCGCCTTCCACGCGTACGCGAAGTCCAAGGGCACCAGGATCATCGGCCCCAACTGTCCCGGCCTGATCACTCCCGGGCAGTCGAACGCGGGCATCATCCCCGCCGACATCACCAAGCCGGGACGCATCGGCCTGGTCTCCAAGTCCGGCACGCTCACCTACCAGCTGATGTACGAGCTGCGGGACATCGGCTTCTCGACGTGCGTCGGCATCGGCGGCGACCCGGTCGTCGGCACGACCCACATCGACTGCCTGGCCGCCTTCGAGGCCGACGCCGACACCGAACTGATCGTGATGATCGGCGAGATCGGCGGCGACGCGGAGGAACGTGCCGCCGCCTACATCCGCGAGCACGTCACCAAGCCGGTCGTCGGCTACATCGCCGGCTTCACCGCCCCCGAGGGAAAGACCATGGGTCACGCGGGCGCGATCGTCTCGGGCTCCTCCGGCACGGCACGCGCGAAGAAGGAGGCCCTGGAGGCGGTAGGGGTCAGCGTGGGGAGCACTCCTACCGAGACAGCGCGGCTGGCACTGGCGATACTGGAAGGAACGGCGTGACGTCACTCATAGTCGCCGCGAGGTGACTGTTCCGTTTCGTGCCAGGTCACCACCATCGTTTCGTAGGACGACCGTTCGTTCCACACCAGACGACAACGCGCCGCGTACGACTCGCCGCGTACGACGGCAGCATCCGCAGTACCGGCGGCCCGGCATCCGCAGCACGGCCGGCCTCCATCGCCTCGCCCCACGGCGGCCTCCGTCGTCGCCCTGAGCCGGCCCCCGGCACCACGGCTGCTTCCCGTCACCCCCGGCGGCTGCCGCCCCACGACATCCGCGCACGACATCCGCGCACGACATGTGCGTCCCGAGCGCCGCACCGGCCGTGCACCTCCCGCCCCCGACTGTGCACCGAGAGCGGAGCAACCGAATGGCACAGACCCTCACCCTCAAATCCGGTACCTCATGGTCCGACGCCTGGCAGCGCTGCCTCACCGTCGCCCCCGAGGCGTTCCGGGACGACCGTGTCCTCAACCTCTGGGACTCCGTCTGGCAGGCGGACGGCCGGGCGCTGCCCGCCACCAGCCCGGTCGACGGCAGCCCCGTCGCGGGCCCGCCCCGCCTCGACCGGGGCACCGCCCGGCGCGCGGTACGAGCCGCCCTGGACCGGCACCGGGCCTGGCGCCATGTGCCCCTGCCCGAACGCCGGGCCCGGGTCGCCGCGACCCTCGACGCCCTCACCGAGCACCGCGAACTGCTCGCCCTCCTGCTCGTGTGGGAGATCGGCAAGCCATGGCGGCTGGCCCAGGCCGACGTGGACCGGGCCGTCGACGGCGTGCGCTGGTACGTCGACGGAATAGAACAGATGATCGGCGACCGGGGTCCGCTGGACGGCCCGGTCTCGAACATCGCGAGCTGGAACTACCCGATGAGCGTGCTCGTGCACGCCATGCTGGTGCAGGCCCTGGCGGGCAACGCGGTCATCGCCAAGGCCCCGACCGACGGCGGTGTCGCCTGCCTCACCCTGGCCTGCGCACTCGCCGCCCGTGAGGGGATACCCGCCACCCTCGTCAGCGGCAGCGGAGGAGAGCTGTCGGACGCGCTGGTACGGGCCCCCGAGATCGGCTGTGTCTCCTTCGTCGGCGGCCGCGACACGGGCGCCGCCGTTGCCACCGCCGTCGCCGACCTGGGAAAACGGCACATTCTCGAGCAGGAGGGCCTGAACACCTGGGGCATCTGGAACTACACGGACTGGGAGTCCCTCACGGCGGTCGTCCCGAAGCTCTTCGACTACGGCAAACAGCGCTGCACGGCTTATCCGCGCTTCGTCGTCCAGCGCTCCCTGTTCGACGAGTTCCTGTCGGCGTACCTGCCCGCGGTCCGCACCCTCAGGGTCGGCCACCCGCTGGCGGTGGAGAAGCGCACCGACCCCTGCCCGGACCTGGACTTCGGCCCGGTGATCAACGCGGCCAAGGCCAAGGACCTGACCGACCAGGTCGCCGAGGCCGTCAACCGCGGCGCGATCCCGCTGCACCGCGGCAGGGCGGCCGACGCCCGCTTCCTGCCCGGCCAGGACACGTCGGCGTATGTCCACCCCGTGACCCTCTTGAACCCGCCCTCGTCCTCCCCGCTGCACCACGCGGAACCGTTCGGCCCGGTCGACACGATCGTCCTGGTCGACACGGAGGCGGAGCTGCTGGCGGCGATGAACGCGTCGAACGGGGCCCTGGTCGCCACGCTCTCCACGGACGACAGGGCGACGTACGACCGGCTCGCCCCGCAGATTCGCGCGTTCAAGGTCGGCCACGGCACGCCACGCTCCCGCGGCGACCGCGACGAGCTCTTCGGCGGCTTCGGCGCGTCCTGGCGCGGCGCGTTCGTGGGCGGCGAGCTCCTGGTCCGGGCGGTGACCCAGGGCCCGGCGGGGGAGCGGCTGCCGGGGAACTTCCCCGACTACCAGCTCATGCCGTGACGGGCGAGCCGCAGCAGACGGGTGCCCCGGCCACCGCCCGGCAGCGGGGCCCCGGACCCTGCACGGGCTGGGGGCTCGCACCGGGTGCCCGTGAGCCGGTGGTACCGCCCCGCGAAGTCGAAGAGGTCCCGGCTGGCTGGGTACCCCGAGCGGCAGCCCCCCGCTCTGCGCGGGGGGCGCGGCAAGCCCGTCCGGCTCTCTTGCGCCTGCCCCTCCTTCGGCCCGGCGACGGGCAGCAGGCGGTCCCAGAGTCGGGACGCCCTCGATCTCGGGCACGGCGTCCGCCTCCAGCCACACGCGACGGAGGGGGGCCGTAGGGGCGTGCATGGCGGCGGTCGTGACGCCGACCCGCCGCGAGGCGGAGCACCGATTCCTCGCCCCGCTGGACGCGGAGGAGGCGGCATCGCTCGTTCGGACCCTGCGCCTTCTGCTGGAGCCGCACGGCCCCCGGGAGTGACGGCCACCGCCGGATACGCAGGTGAAGGCCACTCCGAAACCTTGGTATCGTTATCCCTGTCGCCCCGGGGCAGCACCCCGGCCAGGCGGCGAACACCTGGTCCGGGTGGCGGAATGGCAGACGCGCTAGCTTGAGGTGCTAGTGCCCTTTATCGGGCGTGGGGGTTCAAGTCCCCCCTCGGACACAACCACTGACGATACGGTGACGAGGGCCTCGACCTTACGGTCGCGGTCCTCGTTGCGTGTTCGTAGCTGATCGTGATGCCGAGGGCTTCGTAGAGCGGGCCTTTCTCGTCGGCCGCGGCTGTCTGGATGCGCTGTGCGATGTTTCCAAGACTGTCAGTGATCTGTCGGATCTGTTGCGCGTCGGGTGGGGCTTCCTTTTTTCGAGTGGCAGCAGGGCGCGCGTCGAGCTTCTTCTGCGCCGCTTCCTTGTCGGTCTGCGCCTGGTTGATCCACTGGGTGACGACGGCTGGGTCGGCTCCGGCTTCGAGGGCTGCTTGGTAGCGGGCGAGTCGTCGCTCGCAGTCCTTGATCGCCTGGCGTGCTTGAGCCTGCTCGGGCGTATGAGTCTCTGCCGTGCTTGCCGCGGCGCTGGCGTGGGTGAGTGCTTCGATGGTGGCGGCGAGCCGGTCGGGGGCGAAGGCCCGGGCGATCCACCGGTCCAGGGCCCGGCACACGACGTCCTCGCGCAGGTTGACGGTGCGCGGGTGGGTGAGGTCGGGGTAGAGGGCGGCTTCCTGGTCCTTGAATTCGCAGCGGTAGTAGACGTGGTTGCGGATGGTGGCGGGCTGCATCTTGCGCCCGCAGAGGCTGCACCGGACCCGCCCGCGCAGGGCGTAGGGGCGCGCGCCTTGTTTTCCGGCTCGCTCCTGCCGGCCCTGGTTGCGGGCGCGCTGTCTGCGGAGGGTCTGGACGGTGTCGAACCGGTTCGGGGTGATGATCGCTTCGTGGGCGGGTTCGTTGGAGCGGATCCATTCATCGCGGGGGTTGTGGGTCATGGTGGTGCGGTGGCCGATCCTTGCGTTGTTTGTTCCAGACCTCGTGGCCGGTGTAGCGGGGGTTGATCAGGATGGCGCGCACGGCGCCCTGCTGCCATGCGGTTTCGGGCGGTGGGGGTTGCGGCCCGGATCGTGGGCAGAGGGGCAGGGGATGCCGTCCCGGGTGAGCCGGGCGGCGATGGCCTTGTCGCTCATGCCGTCGACGTACATGGTGAAGATGCGCTGCACGATGGGCGCGGCGACGGGGTCGGGCTCCAGTTTGTGGATGCGCTGGCCGGCGGCGGCCTTTGAAGGGTTGGGGTGGGGTCCGGCGTCGGCGATCCGGTACCCGTACGGGGCCGTCCGCCGAGGTAGCGGCCCTGGAGCTGGGCCTGGGAGCCCATGGCGGTCCGCACCCGGATCTTGATGCGGTTGCGTTCTCCCTTGCTCATGCCGCCGAAGACGGACATGACCAGGTCGTGGGCCTCGTTGTCGGGGTCGATCGGGCCGCCAACCTCGGGCACCCACAGTGGGATGCGGGTCTGTCCAGCCAACGGTGTAACTCGGGTGGTGTGAGTTACTGACATTGTTGCCGTGATGTCGTCAAGGTGAGGCCGGTTTCGGCGAGACATCCGTCGATGAGGTTGCTGCGGTACTGGATCTGGCGGAGACCGTGGCGAAGCGCGCTCATGAGGTGGTCCGGGTTGGTGAATGCGGTGTTGGCCTGGCTGCTGCGTCGCAGCAGTGACCAGATGCCCTCGACGGGGTTGAGGTCGGGTGCATAGGACGGCAGGAAGTAGCAGGTGATCCAATCGTGAGTGTCAATGAACTCCCGCAGCCGATGGTCTTTGTGGACGTTCAGGTTGTCCCACACCAGCACGATCGGTGCGCCAAGCTGCTGGTGGGCGGCGATGAGCAGGTCGCGGTAGTCGGTCCAGGTGAAACTGCGTCTGCCGCCCCGCTTGTGATCGACGTGGCGTTTGGGCCGGTAGACCAGGCGTGAGCGTTCACCCTGCTTGTAGCAGGCCAGGGCGGCGATGGAGAAGCGGCGCTGGGAACGTCCCCGCACCCGGATGACGGGTGTGTGGCCGCGCCGGGCCCAGGTGCGGGCGGTGGGCGGCGTCATCGAGAAGCCGGCCTCGTCTTCGAAGCACAGCCAGGCCCCGAGCGCCGCCACGGACCTTCCACCTGCGGCCAGGTTCCCTTCACCCAGCCGGTGACGGCGTCCTCGTCCCGCTCTACCGCGCGGCGGGCGGGGACCTGATGGCTGAAACCGTGGCGGTGCAGCATCTGCGCGATGGCCGACAGCGTCATGCTCTTGTGGAACCGGCGCCCGATCAGCGTCTTGATCCGCGCGAGCGTCCACGTCTGGTCCGGCCAGCCGTGCGCTACCGGCCCCCTGGCCAGCTCCTGCTCGAGCGCCGCAAACAGTGCCTCACTCAGCTTGGGCTGGGACGCCTGCCCCTTCGACTCCAGGGCCGGTGTTCCGCCGTGCTCCCATGCCTGGTGCCACCGCTGTATCGACCGCACGCTGACACGTAACTGCCTGGCGATAGCTGCATTGTCGTGTTCCAGGGCGAACAACTCGGCCGCCTGCATCCGGATGTGCTCGCGAAACGCCCGTCGCTCCGCGGTCAGCCCGCCCCCTTGCGGATACCTCATGTGACCGGCCTACTGCGACAAGCACAGCTTGTCGACCCCCACGACATCACGCCAGCAAGGTCAGTAGCGGCGGCCGACGGAGAGTCGGCCGTCGAAGGCGATGTCGAAGGCCTGCAGGGCGGGCTTCCAGCGCATGGTCCAGCGTTTGCGTCCCTGGCCGGTGGGGTCCAGGCTCATGACGGCCATGTAGACGCATTTGAGGGCTGCGGCCTCGTTCGGGAAGTGGCCGCGGGCCCGGACGGCTTTTCGTATGCGAGCGTTGACCGACTCGATCGCATTGGTGGTGCAGACGACACGGCGGATCTCGGTGTCGAACTGGAGGAACGGTACGAACTCGGCCCAGGCGTTCTCCCAAAGCCGCACGATCGCCGGATATTTGGCGCCCCACTCCTCCTGAAACTCCAGGAACCGGTCTTCCGCCGCACTCGCGGTCGGAGCGGTGTAGACCGGCTTGAGCGCGCGGGAGATCTTGTCCCAGTCCTGGCGGCCCGCGTAGCGGAACGAGGCCCGGATCAGGTGAACGACGCAGGTCTGGGTCACCGCCTGGGGCCAGACCGCCGAGATCGAGTCGGGCAGGCCCTTGAGCCCGTCGCAGACGACCATGCACACGTCCTCGACGCCGCGGTTCTTGATCTCGGTCAGGACCTGGAGCCAGTACTTGGCGCCTTCGCCGCCATCGCCGGCCCACAGACTGTCCGCGTACTTGTCTGAGTGCACCACCGAGTACGAAGTTGTGTGCACCACCCCTCAAGCGACGTCGGTGTCCCGCTCGATGGCTTGGAGGCGGTTCTTGAGCCGGTAGCTGTTGCCGTTGATCGAGACGACCTCGCAGTGGTGCAGGAGGCGGTCAAGGATCGCGGTGGCCAGGACCTCGTCGCCGAAGACTTGGCCCCACTCACCGAAGGTCTTGTTCGAGGTCAGGATGATCGAGCCCTTCTCGTAACGCTTGGAGATGACCTGGAAGACCAGATTCGCTTCGGCCCGCTCCAGTGGCTGATAGCCCACCTCGTCGACCACGAGAACAGCGGGGCGAAGGTAGCTGGTGAGCTTGCTCATCAGCCGGCCCTGGTCCTCGGCGGCCTTGAGGTGGCGGACCATGTCGTCGAGGCTGGTGAAGTAGATCGAGTAGCCAGCCCGGCAGGCCGCGACCGCGAGGGCGACGGCGATGTGTGTCTTGCCGACCCCGGGCGGTCCGAGCAGGGCGACGTTGGCCTTGTCGTCGACGAAGGAGAGGGTGGCCAGATCCTTGACCTTGCGCGGGTCGAGGTCAGGCTGGAAGGAGAAGTCGTAGTCTTCCAGCGTCTTGTGGTGCGGCAGCTTCGACAGCCGCAGGCCGTTGCGGAAGCGGCGGTCGTCACGGACCGCGAGTTCCTCGGCCAGCACCAGGTCGAGCAGGTCGAGGTAGCCCATCTTGGCCTCGTTGGCCCGCTGGACGTACTCGTTCAGGGCCTCGGCCAGGTGCGGCAAGCCGAGCTTGACGGCGGTGGTGCGGATGCGGGTGCTGGTCAGCTCGCTCAACGGGCTTCCTTGGTCGGGGCGGGTGAGGTGAAGGGACGGGTGCCGGTCAGCTGGTCATAGACCGACAGCGGACGGCGGCCGACCTCGACGTGGGCGGCGACGGACCGGTTCAGCAGAGCCTGCAGCGGTCCGGTCTCCGGCCGGCCCGGCTGGCTGCTGCGTCGAGGTGGAGACAGAGCGTCGTCGCCGGTGGTGACCCGGCGGCCGGCGCCGGTAGGAAGGCCGTCCCAGTGCCTCTCATCCACGATGCGGGCGCCGCGGCCAACCGCCCGAGGGTGGACGGCCAGCAGCGTCTGCCCGCTGGCGTCGGGGACGGTGGAGTGCAGCGTGACCTGGGACTTCGTGGCCCGGATCTCGACCAGTTGACGGGGGCGGACCCTGCGGGCGGGCACCGAGTAGAGGTTCGCATCGAAGGCAACCAGGCAGTCCTTGCCGACGTGCCGCAGATGCCGCTGGGCGACCACATAGGGGGCCGTAGGCAGCGGGCGGAGGGCCATATGATCGCGCACGGCCCGGTGTCCGATGACTTCGCCATGAGTGCCGTGGACCTTCGCGCGCCGCAACGGAACCCAGGCCATGAACGCGGCGTCCAGTTCCTCGACGGAGGAGAAGGCCCGGCCGGCCAGCACATGGTCGCGGACGATGTTCACCTGCCGCTCGACCCGCCCCTTGCCCTGCGGGCGGTAGGCGGCCAGCACGTCGATGTCGAAGTCGTAGTGCCCGGCGAAGGCGACCGCCTCCGGGTGCAGCGGAACCGCCTCACCTGGAGCGACGTGCCGGCGCACGACCGTCTTGGTCCGGTCGTAGACGATGCTCATCGGCACCCCGCCGAAGTGCGCGAATGCCTGACGGTGGCAGTCGAAGAACGTCGCCAGGTCCTGGCTGGTGGTGAAGCAGCAGAACGGATCGCGCGAGTACGACAGCGTCATGTGGAACGAGTAGACCTTCGGGATGCCGACATGGGCGAGGATCTTGCCCTCATCGCCCCAGTCCACCTGGGCCTGAGCACCCGGAACGACCTCGAACCGCCGGTGCAGACCCGCCAGCTCACCCGGGCCGATGCCCAGTTCCTCCGCGATCCGGGGCCGGGCCTCCTGCAGATAGAGCTTCACCCGCTGGTAGTTGATGCCGATCCCGTACTCCTGGACCAGGCGCTCGTGGATAACCCTTCCCTTGAGCAGGATCTCGGACCTGAGCATCGCGTCGATCAGCGGCGCGACCTCGTCCACCACGCGCCGTGGCCGCTGGCCTGCTGCTTCTCTCTGCGGCGGCGCGAGCGAAGCGGGGTCTTTGAGGTACTTGCTGACCGTCCGCCGGTTCAGCCCGGTCTCCTTCGCGATCTCCCGCAGGCTCATCGCACCGGACTCGTACAGCGGACGAAAGCGCCTCAACTCCAGCCACCGATGTGGATCCAAGACCACCGTCAGCCGCCTCCCTGCCACCCCGAACCGACAGCAGCAGACTCACGGCCAACACCCCATCACCGCACCGAAAACGGTGCACATTCCTCTGTACGAAGTGGTGCACGTTCACGGCCCTGGCAAGATTTCCGTGAAGTTGGGGTGTGCCCCCGTGCGCTGGTGACGCTCCGTCACGGGTGATGGCGTCGGAGCAAGGCCATGAGGATGACACGGTGGCGGAGCAACCGGACCCCCGCGCGGCCGGCCATGATCCGTTTCTGGAGCTTCAGGTCGGTAATGCGGCCTTCGTTGACGCCGGAGTTGAACGGGGTGGTGATGCCCTGCACTACTGCGGGCTGGTCTTCGCGGATGGCCTTGGCCAGGCTGGCCAAGGCTGGGAGGCGGGAAGTTGCGAGTTGCTCGAGCCAGTCCGGTAGCGGTGAGGCGTCGCGGGCTTCGAGCATGGCGGCGAACCGACGCACCAGGTCGTGGGTTCGGTCCAGCTCCGGGCAGTGTTCGAGCAGCCGTCTGAGTGCCTCGGCTGCGTGCAGGCTGCGCCGCGATGGCGCGGTGGTGATCCAACGGGCGACTTCGCGGGGCGAGGGCGGCCGCTCGCGTGGGGTGTCGATCGGCAGGCCGCGGCGGAGCGGCGCAATGGCCATCTTGACCCGCTGGTAGTGGCCGCGGTAGCCCTTGGCGACGATCTCCTGGTGCAGCACGGTCGCGGTGTGCTCGCCCTCCTCCCACCGCTGCCGCAAGTACTCCAGGTAGGGATCGAGGCTGGTGGGCCGGCGGGGCCGGGTGCGGCGTACGCACTCCTGCCAGGTGGCGGCTCGCGCGTATTTGCGCACGGTGCGCCGGTTCAGGCCCAGCTGATTGGCTGCGGCGTTGAGCGAGCGGCCGGTGTCGATCACCGCGTGCACCGCCTCGAAGAGGTTCTTCGCGTGGCGGCGGGCGGGGGTGTCGGCCTGGTCGGACGGTGCCGCTGGGCTCGGTGGCAGGGCCGGTTCGGGTTCGGGCACCGCGGCGGGCAGGCAGCCGCGGTGGGCGGCTGCAATATCCCCGACACGCTTCGACAGGCCCTGCCACAGATGGAAGCGGTCACTGACCTGCACCGCTTCCGGGGCGCCGTCGGTGATGCCCTGCCGATAGATGAGCGAGCCGTCCCGGCACACCACCTCAACGCCGGGGTGTGCCCGCAACCAGGCGGCCAGCTGCTCGGCGTCGCGCCCGGCCCACAGCTCGATCGGCAGCCGGGTGTCGGCATCCACCAGCAGGGTGCCGTAGACATCTGCGTACAGCGCGAAGTCGTCCACGCCCAGCACCCGCGGGGCGGCTGCTGGCGGAAGCGGCATGCGCATCAGGTGAAACAGCACGCTGGTCCGCGACAGGGGCACCTTCAGGATGCGCAGGAGCCGGGCTCCGCCTCGGCCGGCGAGCACCACCCCGGCCGTCTCCACCAGATGCTGCAGCAGAGGACTGCGGCGCTGATAGCGAACCGTGAGCCCATCAACTTGCTCGGCGAACGTCCGCCGTCGGCAGCGCGGGCTGTCACAGAACAACCGCCGTACCGACAGTCCGATCAGCACCGGTCGACCGCCGACGGCGACATCGGCCAGCGTACGCGTATAGCGGCTGTGCACCCGCACCGAACCGCGACCGCAGTCCGGACAGGACACCTGCAACTCATGGGTACGGGCAGCCACATGCACTGTGCCGGCCTCTGCCCACACCCGTTCCACCCGCACCGCATCAAGGTGCGGAGACACAATCCGTACGAGGTCGTCACACTCGCTGACAATGCCGCGTGCTGTGACGGAGCATCACCAGCGCACGGGGGCACACCCCAACTTCACGGAAATCTTGCCAGGGCCACGTTCACTTGTACGCCGACACACAGACCGAGAATGTCGCGCGTGCCGTCCACCGTTACCGCGAGTGCGACGTAGATCGGCCAGTTCGCCACCTGCCCGTCTCGCACCTTCACGTGCACGCAGTCGATGAAGATCACCGGATAGACCGGGTCCAGCGGCCGGTTCTGCCACTCGGCCATCCCGTCCATGACCTTGTCGGTGATGGTCGAGATGGTCTGCTTGGACACGCTCGCGCCATAGACCTCGGCCAGGTGGGCGGAGATGTCACCGTGCGTCAGACCACGCGCGGACAGCGACAGGACCATCTCGTCGACACCGGTCAGCCGCCGCTGCCGCTTCTTGACGATCTGCGGCTCGAAGCTGCCGTCGCGATCACGCGGCACCGTGATCTCCACCGGACCGACGTCGGTCAGCACGGTCTTGGACCGGGCCCCATTACGGCTGTTGCCGCTACCGGCACCGGCCGGGTCGTGCTTCTCATAGCCGAGGTGGTCGGTGATCTCGCCTTCGAGAGCGGACTCCAACACGCGCTTGGTCAGCTGCTGCAACAGCCCGCCCTCGCCGGTCAGCTGCAGGCCGCTCGCGCGGGCCCGGTCGACCAACTGCCCGATCAACTGCTCGTCTAGCACGTCCGCCTGCAACTCGGCCGGCCAGACCTCTTCAACCGCCTCGGCAGAGACAGTCACGTCGCTCATCAGGTGCTACTTCCATGATCGGGAGTTACACCGAAGACCGTACAGACCCCGCGAGTTCACGTTTTCTGAAGGGTTCGAGTGGTGAACTCGCGGGCGCTCGGGGGGGTGCCCCTATGTCTTTGGTCAAGGGAAACGAGGGTGCGTCGGGGTAGGGGAGCCGGGCAGCATGGCGGGGTGGCTGATCTGCTGTGGGATGACGTGAGTTCTTTCTTCGACCCGGACTCGATGGGGTCGCTGCCGGACGTGCGTGTCCCGGATGTCTCGGTGGAGGGCTGGCAGGCGGTCCTTGATCTTGTCGCGGAGAAGGGCTGGAAGTGCCAGTACTCGGAGGGAGAGACGGTGCTCCCGGTGCCCCGGGCGGAGGTCGTGCTGTCCCGCCCGGTGGATGCCGAGTGTCCGAGCCTGCGGGTCTGGCCGACTGCTGATGTGCTGGCGATCTTCCGCTTCCTTGACGACGAGGTCGTCGACTTCGACGTCGATCTGCGGGAGTTGCAGGGGCAGGAACGACTCGATGTGTTGTGCGGCTTTCTCCGGGAGATCGGGCGGCGGTTGGGCAGACCGGTGCTGATGGACGGGGAGGGTGCCTATGGCCATCCGATCCTCGGCTTCGATGTCGAGACTGATCGAGTCGTCCTTCTCATGGAGCCGTAGGTCAGGCGGCTGAGCCCGATTGCTGAGGTTCGTAGAAGGTGCCGTCGCGGAGCATGGCGAAGAGGACGTCGGCTCGGCGTCTGGCGAGGCAGAGCAGGGCCTGGGTGTGGTGTTTGCCCTGGGCGATCTTCTTGTCGTAGTAGGCCCGCGAGACCGGGTCGCCCAGGGCGGCGAACGCAGAGAGAAAGAAAGCTCGTTTGAGCTGCTTGTTTCCCCTTCGGGAAGGCTGTTCTCCGCGGATCGAGGACCCCGATCTCCGGGTTGCCGTGGCGAGACCCGCGTAGGCGGCGAGGTGGCCGGCCGTCGGGAAGGTGCTGCCGTCGCCGACCTCGATCAGGATGCGGGCTCCGGTCCTGACACCGACTCCTGGCATCGAGGTCAGGACCTTGGAAAGAGGGTGGGCCTCCAGTAGTTCCTCGATCCGCCCGGCCAAGAGCTTGCGCTGGTCGAGGACGGCCGTCAGGGATGTGGCGAGGCTCGGGACGATCAGCGCGGCCGCTTCAGTTCCTGGGACCGTCACGGTCTGCTCGTCCAAGGCGGCGAAGATCTCCTCGACCAGCCGCTCGGCCATCCTCGGCGCCTTCGGCCGCAGCAGCGTGACCAGCCGCCGTCGGCCGGCCTTGCGTATCTGGGCCGGTGACCCGAACTGTTCCAGCAGTGTGAGAACGGCTGGGTGCTGCAACCGCGGCCCCAGCACCCGTTCCAGCGAGGGATGGATCTGGGTCAGCAGGCCGTGCAGCCGGTTCGCGACCCGGGTGGCCTCGCCGGTCAGGTCGTCGTCGAACCCAACGATCATCTCCAGCTCGGCGATCGTCTCGTCCTCGCCGTCGATCGCCCGCAGCGTGTGCGGCATCGCGCGGGCCGTGTCCGCGATGATGAACGCGTCCTTCGCGTCCGTCTTCGCCTCACCCGGATAGAGGTCGGCGATCCGCCGCATCGTCAGTCCCGGGAGATAAGCGACCGGGCAGCCCATGTCCCTCGCGACCGCCAGCGGCAGGGCCCCGATTGAGGCCGGCTGGTCGACGACGACCAGCACCGTTCCGTGCTTGGCCTGGAGTTTCGCGAACAGTTCGCGGAGCTTGGGCTCGGTGTTGGGCAGGCGCTTGTCGAACGCCTTCTTTCCGCCCGGGGTGACGGCGGTGGCGTGGTGTTCGCCCTTGCCGACGTCCAGGCCGAGGAAGACGTCGATGTCGCCGGTGTCGATCACGCGCAGGCCCCTCCATCACGCTTTCGTCCGGCCTTGCCAGGGCACCGAGCTGCCACATCCACGTTACGGAGAGCTCTTCCAGCTCGGGTGAAGCTGGCGCTCAAGCCCCTCATCAGCGGTCCGTCGATGCCTCCGGACCCGGTGACACCACCCCCCGGATCATCAACAACAGGAGGGGGAAGTCATGCCGGACCCGAAGGCCGGAGGCCCCATTGCGGAGCCACGAAGAAGGTAACGGGGGGGTAAACCGGGAGGCCGAGACTGGGGTTCGTGTCTGTCAGCGGGATGTAGTTGCCGACGGGGCGGGGGACCCGGAAGGCTCGCTTCCCACTTCCGGCAACGACAGATCGCCACCTGCCCCCAGCAGGAACGCCAACAGCGTGACCACAACGAGCGCGGTCCCGATTGCCGCCACCGGGTCGCCTTTGGCTTCCGTCCCGGGCTGGCTGTTCTTGGAATGGCGGTAGATGGCGTAGCCGACGAGGCAGCCGATCACGAAGATCAAACCATTCACCGGAGAGATGTGCAGGTTCACCGAAGCCCTCAGATGTTCCCGGGGCGTGTTGGCAGGCCCCATAACGATTGGGAAGGGGCCCCTCAGGGAGCGGTGTGCAATCAAGCGAGGGTCGCTCGGCAAGTCGCGGTCTTTGCTCTGGCTTGACTAAAGCCTCACCAAAACCGCTCATATGAGCGGCACTCTGCACGGCTGAGGGGATTTTTTTATGGGCCCCGGCCCTGAAAGGGAGTTGGCGTGCGGATCGGTGAACCTGCGGTGTGTTCTGCGACCGCAGATGACGCACCCAGAGAACGGAGTATAAGGCGGCAGCCTCCAGGAGGGCGCCGGTTCCCGGGAGTTGAGTGGTCGAGGCAGATCGGGCCGGGGAGCCAGCCGACGGAAATGCTTCCCAGGGTCAGGTGCCGGACGTCGCCCGGACCGCGTCGGCGTATCGAACTGCCGCTGCGGTGCTCATGCCGAACACCGTGACCAAGTGCAGGGGGTCGCCGGCGGTGGCGGCGGCTTCGTCGAGGATCCGATCGGTCCGGAGCTGGGTGGTGGTCACGCCCATGCTCCTGAGCCGCGTGGTCATCCAGGTGTGCGTCGTGGGGCCGAGTTCGTGGGCGGTTCGCTTGCTGACCAACAGGTGCGGGTTGGCGGTGCGGGGCCAGGTGGATCGTCGAACTTGCAGGTAGTCGCTGATCGCTTGGCGCGTGTAAGGGTCCAGTGGTCGGTGGATCCCGCGTAGGTGGATGCGCTCGGCAAGCAGGTCGACGTCGTCGAGCCGGACGAGTCTGGTCTCCTCCGCCCCAGGGCATGGATGGCGGTCAGCGCGAGGACGACGCGGAGGGTGGGGTCATCTGCGGCCATGTCGGCGGCCTGGGCCAGCCGGTGGGGTGCCAGGGGCTGGGGGATGGTGCCGGCGGTCTTGCCGCCTCGGAGATAGCGGGTGGGATCAGCGAAGATCACCTTCTGGGCCTTGAGGGTCTTGAACAGCGCCCGGAGCCCCACGATCGCGCGATGGCGGTCCTTGGTCACCGTGTCGAGCCAGGCCTTGCAGCCCTCGCGGGTGACCTGCCGCAACGTGTGATAGTCGCGGCCGACATGCTGCAGAAAGGGCAGGACGGCCCACAGCTTGTTTCTCACGGTCTGGGTCGCCCGCGGGCGGGCCCGCTGTCTGCCATGGCGCATGCGCCCAATCCAGACGAGGGTCTCCTCCTCGATGCCAGCGGGCAGCCCTGCTCAGTTCCGGCCGAAGATCCCGTACCGCTGCCAGGCCCATGTGCCCCCCAGCTCACTCGATGACCCGACCTCTCGGGATTCACCGGGAGGCAATCAGGAATCGTGAAGCAGCCTCACTCCTTCGCCTGCGCTTCACTGGACGCGCTCTGCTACCTGGTCGCCGGCGGGATCTCGTGGCGGGCGATGCCCGCGGACTTCCCTGGCTTTCTGTGGAATGCTCCTCCGTCGCAGTCCATAGAATCTGTCCAGGCCGATCTCGGCGACCAGGACCTATCATCGTCGCCACGCGCCTCTAGGGGCAGTACACGTCGCCGACGGGTCGTCGACCGGTGGCCAGGAAGCGGGAGACGGTGCGGTCGCCGCAGGCGTTGCCGTTGGCGAGGTAGGCGTTGTGCCCGGTGGAGCCGACGGTGACCATGACGGCGCGTGCGCCGAGGGCCCGGCGGAGTCTCAGGGCACCGCTGAGCGGAGTGGCCACATCACGGGCGTTCTGCACGAGCAGGATGTCGGACGGGCCTTGGCCGGTGATACGTACCGGGGACCGCCGCGGCGGGTACGGCCAGGCGGCGCAGACCGTCGCGTTGCGGGGCATGCCCGCGGTGAGCGGATGCAGGCGGCGGCTGGCGGCGACGGCCTTGCGGTAGCCGGCCGTCGACGTCGGCCAGGCCACGTCGTTGCAGATCGTGCCGATGCTGACCGCGGCGAGGTTCTGCAGCGCCTGCTCCGGCGGTTGTGTCGGCGCGGGGGGCACCGTGCCGTGCCGGGCGGCCAGCATCAGCTCGGCCAGGGCGGGGAAGCGGCTGGGTGCGTAGAGGCTGTCCAGCATGGTCTGGCGCAGCACGTTGCCGTTCAGCTCCGGGGGGTTGGCGCCCGGCCAGGGGAGCGGTGCCCGGTCGAGGCGGGCAGCGAGGCGTAGGAACAGCGGCCGTATCTCGTCGGCGGTCGCCGCCAGCCGGTCCGGATTGCCGGCGGTCGCCGCCCACCGGGCGAACTCCGGGAAGGTGTCCTCCACCCCGCGCTCGTACGCGTGCAGCCAGCCGCGCTCGACCAGGACGGGATCCGGATCGTCGTTGCTGTCCAGCACGATGCGGTCGGTGTGCTGCGGGAACAGTTGGCTGTAGACGGCGCCCACGTACGTGCCGTACGAGACGCCCCAGGCCGCGAGCCGGTGTTCGCCGAGCGCGGCGCGGACGCGGTCGATGTCGTGGACCTCGTCGAGGGTGCTGATGTGCCGGATCAGCTCGCCCCCGTTGCGCGTACAGGCCTGCGACAGCCGGCGGGCGGTGGCCAGGTTCCCGGTGATCGAACCGTCCGGGGCCGGCCAGGGACGAAACGTCGACGGGGCGAGGTCGGCGGGCTGGAGGGCACAGTTGACGGTGGTGGACGGAGCGAGCCCACGCGGCGCGAAGCCGATCAGGTCGTACCGGTCCCGCACGGCCTGCGGCAGCTTCTGCCCCTTCTTGGAGGGGTCGGCGAGGCTTGTGTTGCCCGGCCCGCCCGGGATCAGCAGCAGTGCCCCGCGCCGGGTGGCCGGTTTCTCGGCGGGAATCCGGGAAACGGCGATGTCGATCGTGCGGCCGCCGGGGTCGGCGTAGGACATCGGCACCTTCAGCGAGGCGCACTGCTGACGTGCATCGAGCCCGTCGCCCGCGCACCGGGTCCAGTGGAGGGCGGGCGACGAGGGTGCCGCCGTCGCGGGAGGGGAGACGCTCAGCGGAGTGGCGAGGCCGAGGAGCGCCGCGGAGACGGTGAGCCAGGCGGCTCGTAAGCTTCTGCTCTGCTTCATGCGGACGAGCCTCGCGGATCCGGCGGGCCGTTCACATCCGGTGAACCCCCGCGTCGATAAGGGGGCTTACCCGTTTGCCGGGAGACCGTCATGAAGTCCGTCCGCCGCTCTCGGCAACGGGTGGAATGAGGGCCGGCCTCCGCCTGCGCGCCTCGGTGACCTGGATCAAGGGTCTCCGGACCGCCGGTTGATCATGACTCGACACGCGCCGTAGCAGCGGTCCTGGGCCGCGGAAACGTGACGTTGTCAGCGTGTCGACGTCCGTATCCTTCGGCGGGTGAGTCTGATCGAGATGGGGTCAGGGCAGGTTGAGCTCGTCGTGCGGGGGCCGGGGGCGCTGGCGACCTCTGTCCGGTTGTTCGACTGGTCGCGTGCGGATGAGTACGAGACGGTCTTCGCAGTGGAGGCCGTTGCTGATGGTGTGCGTGCACGGCTCGAGAACGTGACCGTCACCGTCTGGGATGACATGGGCGAGTTCTTCGATGGCCTCGCGCGCGCCTTTCGTGGTTGGGAGGGGGAGCGGGTTTGGATCAACAACCACCTGGTCGTGACGGCGACCTTCGGCTCGGGTGGTCATGTGTATCTGTGCTGGACTCTTCGGTCCGGCTTCTTTCCCGGTGACTGGAAGTGCACGGTGACGACCGTGATCGAAGCCGGTGAAGGGATGACGGCTGTAGCTGCGGACCTGCGGGAATTCCTGAGCCAGGGGTAAGAAGCTGTTGTCTTTCCGATCTTGAGCGGTGTCCGTCGAACGGGAGTCTCGATCGGTTGATCACGATCGGCTCCGGGCATGAGAGCAGGGCCTCTTGGTAGCTCAGAGGGTGTCTATGCCAACGAGCGGTCCAGGAGGCCCTGTTGTCGCAGTTGTACTCGACCGCCAACTCGGAGTCCACCTCGGTCACCCTCGCGTGTGATCGCCTGGCTCACCGGTTCGGGAATGCCGCCGACAACGGGGTGCGCGAGCGCTGCTACCCGACGGACATGACGGACGGGGAGTGGACTGACGTCCGGCCGTTGCTTCCGGTGCCGGGCTGGATGCGCGGTCGGGGTGGCCGGCCGGAGGCGTACTGCCACCGCGCGATGCTCGATGCGATCCGCTATCTCGTGGACAACGGCATCAAGTGGCGTGCGATGCCCGCCGACTTCCCGCCGTGGGACCGGGTGTATGCGTTCTTCCGCCGCTGGCGCGAGAACGCGCTGGTCAAGGAGTTCCACGACCGGCTGCGGGCCAAGGTCCGCGAGAAGCTGGGGCGGGACGCGGAGCCGACGGCCGGCGTGATCGACTCGCAGTCGGTCAAGGCGGACGCCGTCGTCGGGTCGGACAGCCGCGGCTTCGACGGCGGCAAGCTGGTCAACGGGCGCAAGCGGCACGTCGTGGTCGACACGCTCGGCCTGCTGCTGGGGGTGATGGTCACTGCCGCGGACACCGGCGACCGCACCGCCGCGCAGGTGCTGCTGGAGCAGGTGGCAGGCGCGCACCACCGGCTGGCTCTGGTCTGGGCTGATGGCGGCTACACAGGCAGCCTCCTCGAGTACTGCCTGGCCGCACTCACCCTGGTGCTGACGATCGTCAAGCGCAGCGACGACATGCGCGGCTTCGTGGTGCTACCCAAGCGGTGGATCGTCGAGCGTCTCTTCGCCCACCTGATGCGCACCCGCCGCCTGGCGCGCGACTTCGAGCGCCGCACCACCAGCGCCGAGGCGATGGTCTACTGGTCGATGATCCTGCTCATGACTCGCCGCCTGGCCCGGCCACATCCCCCGCGAGCGTGAACCGGCCCGGCGCCGGCTCGGCCAGCCAGCCGCGCGTGAGCATGCGTTTCGCCTTCGACCGCAGTGCTTCCACCCGCGCCGGCACCACGTCCATGCCGAACGCCGCGGCCAGCTCCTGGCAGGTCAGCGGCCCCTGGCCCAGCCGGAGGCGGTCCGCGAGCGTCTTGAGGATGCGCTGGTAGTCCACCGACAGCACCGACCAGTCCAGCCCCTCACGCCATACCGGCACTTGCGACTTCGGCTTGGCGGCCTCTCGGGGCGCGGACTGCGCGTCCGTCCCGCGGATCCTCGGTGACCTCCGTGTCGGCGGTGTTGCCGCCGTCCGGAGCCAGCACCGTGTCGACCCGCCTGCGGGCGATCGCCCACTCCTGCCATTCCTGCTCGGCCGCAGCCAGTTCGGCCTGGATGCGGTCGGCTTCCTCGCGCAGCCTGTCGACTCGACGGCGAGCGGCGAGCTCGTGCTGTTCCAGCAGTCCGACGACCGACGGCATGCGCGACCTCCCGGGGAGCGACGACCCGACAGGTCACCACTCCCACGGAATCGCCGCTCCTATCCCCGACCAGCGGAAACGCATCAATCACGCCCGGAAAGACAACAGCTTCTCAGCCCGCGTTCGCTCCGTGCAGGCACGCCCGCCAGGTTCAGCCGACGGCTTGCTGCTCAGCGACGCGGGTGGTGGCGAGGCGGTAGGAGTTGGTGCCGGTTTCGATGATGTTGCCGCCAAAGGTGAGGTGGTCGACGATGGCTGCGCAGAGACGGGGGGTCGGTGAAGGTCTCGGTCAAGCACCACCTTGGGCTCGCGGGCCGCAGTGACCAAGTGATGAACCGGCGTCGTGCCGACTCGTGTCGGTACGACGCCGGTCGCACGAAATGAGAATGCTCCGTGCGCTTTGCTGCCCTCCATGCGGTTTATGGCGCACTTCAGCCGATGCCTGGCGTGAGATGGGGTCACGCTGAGATGGTCCCCGGCGGACCGCTGCGCGACGTCAGTGATGGATTTGGGCACACGGTGTGCCGTCGGCCTTGTTGAACTCGATGCACAGCCAGGTGCCGTGAGGGAACTTCCGACCTTTCAGGTTCCAGTCCACGTCGGAGAACTTCGTCAGCCCCGCGGTGACGGGAGTCGCGTCCTTCCACCTGGTGATGTCGGTCCGCCCGCCCTTGTAGACCGTGTACAGGCGGCCCCGGACCCGGTGCCGTGGCCGTCCATCCAGCCGCCCGCCCGCTTCACCGACAAGCCCTTGCCCTTGACGTCCAATCCCGCTTTGCCGTCTGTGACGGCCGCGTCCGCGTGTGCGGGGGCAGTCGCGCAGACCAGGGAGAGGAATGCCGCTGCGGTGATCATCCTGTATCTCATGGCTCGTTCAAGAGGAAGTGCTGGGTGGGCGGGTAGGGAGTCCGGCATCGTGCTCCCGGTGAGCAGAGGCGTGCTCGACGGGTATTCGGCGCAACGGGCGACATGCGCGCGAAGGTACACATATCACTCGAATTAGCGGAATACGTATTTTGATCGGGTGAAATCGGGCAATGGGTGTGAGGCTTGCAGCGTCCTCAGCCCGCGGCTGAACTCCCAGGAAATGAGTGTCCGTTGTCTCGATGTTGCGTCTTGCTGTTTGCCTCGGTCCTGCTCACCGCGCCGCCGCTGGTGCTGTCGGCTCCCGCAGTGGCGTCCGGGCCGGCCCGTGTCCCTGCCGTGCCGGGGGCTGCCAGAGGAGTTCTGCCGGATCACCGGCTCCTCGGCGACGGTGCGTGCGCAGCCGAGGACGAGCGCGGCGGCACTCGGAACCGCGTACAAGGGAGACGCCTGCACCGCGCACGGCTGGGCCGAGGGCGATGGGGCGTGGGTGAAGGTCACGATCAAGCACACCAGCACCACCGGCTATGTGCACTCGTCTCTGGTGGCCTGGGGCAAGGAGGGATTGCAGCGTACGGGACTCTGACCCGTCCCCTGAGAAGCTGTTGTCTTTCCGGGCGTGATTGATGCGTTTCCGCTGGTCGGGGATAGGAGCGGCGATTCCGTGGGAGTGGTGACCTGTCGGGTCGTCGCTCCCCGGGAGGTCGCGCATGCCGTCGGTCGTCGGACTGCTGGAACAGCACGAGCTCGCCGCTCGCCGTCGAGTCGACAGGCTGCGCGAGGAAGCCGACCGCATCCAGGCCGAACTGGCTGCGGCCGAGCAGGAATGGCAGGAGTGGGCGATCGCCCGCAGGCGGGTCGACACGGTGCTGGCTCCGGACGGCGGCAACACCGCCGACACGGAGGTCACCGAGGATCCGCGGGACGGACGCGCAGTCCGCGCCCCGAGAGGCCGCCAAGCCGAAGTCGCAAGTGCCGGTATGGCGTGAGGGGCTGGACTGGTCGGTGCTGTCGGTGGACTACCAGCGCATCCTCAAGACGCTCGCGGACCGCCTCCGGCTGGGCCAGGGGCCGCTGACCTGCCAGGAGCTGGCCGCGGCGTTCGGCATGGACGTGGTGCCGGCGCGGGTGGAAGCACTGCGGTCGAAGGCGAAACGCATGCTCACGCGCGGCTGGCTGGCCGAGCCGGCGCCGGGCCGGTTCACGCTCGCGGGGGATGTGGCCGGGCCAGGCGGCGAGTCATGAGCAGGATCATCGACCAGTAGACCATCGCCTCGGCGCTGGTGGTGCGGCGCTCGAAGTCGCGCGCCAGGCGGCGGGTGCGCATCAGGTGGGCGAAGAGACGCTCGACGATCCACCGCTTGGGTAGCACCACGAAGCCGCGCATGTCGTCGCTGCGCTTGACGATCGTCAGCACCAGGGTGAGTGCGGCCAGGCAGTACTCGAGGAGGCTGCCTGTGTAGCCGCCATCAGCCCAGACCAGAGCCAGCCGGTGGTGCGCGCCTGCCACCTGCTCCAGCAGCACCTGCGCGGCGGTGCGGTCGCCGGTGTCCGCGGCAGTGACCATCACCCCCAGCAGCAGGCCGAGCGTGTCGACCACGACGTGCCGCTTGCGCCCGTTGACCAGCTTGCCGCCGTCGAAGCCGCGGCTGTCCGACCCGACGACGGCGTCCGCCTTGACCGACTGCGAGTCGATCACGCCGGCCGTCGGCTCCGCGTCCCGCCCCAGCTTCTCGCGGACCTTGGCCCGCAGCCGGTCGTGGAACTCCTTGACCAGCGCGTTCTCGCGCCAGCGGCGGAAGAACGCATACACCCGGTCCCACGGCGGGAAGTCGGCGGGCATCGCACGCCACTTGATGCCGTTGTCCACGAGATAGCGGATCGCATCGAGCATCGCGCGGTGGCAGTACGCCTCCGGCCGGCCACCCCGACCGCGCATCCAGCCCGGCACCGGAAGCAACGGCCGGACGTCAGTCCACTCCCCGTCCGTCATGTCCGTCGGGTAGCAGCGCTCGCGCACCCCGTTGTCGGCGGCATTCCCGAACCGGTGAGCCAGGCGATCACACGCGAGGGTGACCGAGGTGGACTCCGAGTTGGCGGTCGAGTACAACTGCGACAACAGGGCCTCCTGGACCGCTCGTTGGCATAGACACCCTCTGAGCTACCAAGAGGCCCTGCTCTCATGCCCGGAGCCGATCGTGATCAACCGATCGAGACTCCCGTTCGACGGACACCGCTCAAGATCGGAAAGACAACAGCTTCTACTGACCTTGCTGGCGTGATGTCGTGGGGGTCGACAAGCTGTGCTTGTCGCAGTAGGCCGGTCACATGAGGTATCCGCAAGGGGGCGGGCTGACCGCGGAGCGACGGGCGTTTCGCGAGCACATCCGGATGCAGGCGGCCGAGTTGTTCGCCCTGGAACACGACAATGCAGCTATCGCCAGGCAGTTACGTGTCAGCGTGCGGTCGATACAGCGGTGGCACCAGGCATGGGAGCACGGCGGAACACCGGCCCTGGAGTCGAAGGGGCAGGCGTCCCAGCCCAAGCTGAGTGAGGCACTGTTTGCGGCGCTCGAGCAGGAGCTGGCCAGGGGGCCGGTAGCGCACGGCTGGCCGGACCAGACGTGGACGCTCGCGCGGATCAAGACGCTGATCGGGCGCCGGTTCCACAAGAGCATGACGCTGTCGGCCATCGCGCAGATGCTGCACCGCCACGGTTTCAGCCATCAGGTCCCCGCCCGCCGCGCGGTAGAGCGGGACGAGGACGCCGTCACCGGCTGGGTGAAGGGAACCTGGCCGCAGGTGGAAGGTCCGTGGCGGCGCTCGGGGCCTGGCTGTGCTTCGAAGACGAGGCCGGCTTCTCGATGACGCCGCCCACCGCCCGCACCTGGGCCCGGCGCGGCCACACACCCGTCATCCGGGTGCGGGGACGTTCCCAGCGCCGCTTCTCCATCGCCGCCCTGGCCTGCTACAAGCAGGGTGAACGCTCACGCCTGGTCTACCGGCCCAAACGCCACGTCGATCACAAGCGGGGCGGCAGACGCAGTTTCACCTGGACCGACTACCGCGACCTGCTCATCGCCGCCCACCAGCAGCTTGGCGCACCGATCGTGCTGGTGTGGGACAACCTGAACGTCCACAAAGACCATCGGCTGCGGGAGTTCATTGACACTCACGATTGGATCACCTGCTACTTCCTGCCGTCCTATGCACCCGACCTCAACC
Source organism: Streptomyces sp. PSU-S4-23 (assembly GCF_055632315.1). NCBI lineage: Bacteria > Bacillati > Actinomycetota > Actinomycetes > Kitasatosporales > Streptomycetaceae > Streptomyces > Streptomyces sp. PSU-S4-23. The sequence goes on from NZ_JBVMUU010000002.1 coordinate 7,537,613, forward strand.
CCGTCGAGGGCATCTGGTCACTGCTGCGACGCAGCAGCCAGGCCAACACCGCATTCACCAACCCGGACCACCTCATGAGCGCGCTTCGCCACGGTCTCCGCCAGATCCAGTACCGCAGCAACCTCATCGACGGATGTCTCGCCGAAACCGGCCTCACCTTGACGACATCACGGCAACAATGTCAGTAACTCCTTGGCCACGGCCTTGACTTGCCTGGTCAGGCGGACGGTTCGCCGCTGATATCGGTCCAGCACTCCGGGCACCTGCTCGCGGAAGGTGTGGCGGCAGCCGCGCGTGGGACACATCAGGCGCCGCACCCGCACACGGACCACCACCCGTCGTTCATCGACCGGCACGTCGGCCACCCTCCGCCCGTGATAGCCGTGCACGCGTTCCGACGAGGCCCCGCACACCGGGCAGACCGCAGTGTCCCGCGGAGTCCGTGTCCGCAACGTGATCCGCTCGCCTTCGTCGACCACGTCCTCGATGACCAGCGGGTACAGGCCCGAGAACACCGTCTGCACGAGCTCGTTGACATCCTTCACGCGAGGGTCAACGACGCTCACGACGCTCCGTCACCACCGAAAGGATGCTGTTGGTGATCTCTAGGTGCTCAAGTCTCGGCAGAGTTGCCGGAATCTGCTGACTGGCCTGGCTCGGGCCGGTGGTTCACTGCCAGGCAAGCTGGACTGGCTGAGCCTGATGATGTTGGCTCCGGCGGCGGTGAGGACGTGCTGGACGTGAGTCTTCGCAATCCCGCGGTAGCGGCAGTGGCGCAGTCCGTGGGCGTGGACGGTTTCGGAGACGGTGGCCTCGCATCCGGCGCGGATCGCGTAGCGATGCTGCCACTGCTCGGTGTCCTGTTCGCGCCGGACCCGGGTCTGGATCTCCTGCAGACGCCGGGGCAGGAGGGTGACGTGGCGAGCACGGCCGTCGGTGTTTCCGGTGCAGGCGAGCCGGTCTTCGCAGGCCCGGCATGCGGGTTTGGGAAACAGCACGGACAGCCGCTCATGTTGGTCGCCGAGGGTGGGCTTCCACGGGTGGCTGGTGATTCCGCGGGGACAGGTCAGCGTGCGGGCCTGCCAGTCGGGGATGAAGTCGGCCTTCGTGAAGCCGGGATGGTCCTGGGCCCGGGGGTCGGCGCGGACCGGCCCGGTCAGGGCGATTCCGTGGGCGCGGGCTGCCTGGTCGATGGACTCGGGCGTGACATATCCGGCGTCGACGAAGTGTTCCAGGTCCGTGAACTGCTGTCGGGCCAGGCTCTGATGGATGGCCTCGAGCGCATCGATGTCCTGCTCGGGAGCGGGCCTGGTCGTCACCTGCACAATGACGTTCGGCCCACTCTCGGTGCAGATCTCGCTCTGGTGATCGCGATAGCCGATCCAGTTCTTCGTCCCGGCTGCGGTGAGTTTCCGGCTGTATCGGGCCTGCGGATCGTAGGGGGAAACAATCTCGACGCTGGCCCACGGGACACAGGCCGTGGCCGGATCAGGCCGCCCGTCAGTCGTCGGCGGCAGGTCCGCACGACGGGGCATGTTGCGTCTGCTCAGCCGGTCTTTGGTGGACTTCGCACCCCGCCACCGCAGCCGGCCCTCGGCGTCGTGCCAGTACTGCTGCACCCACACCTGACGCAGGGTCTCGACCTGCGTCAGTGTCCGCAGCCGTGGCGGGGCATCGTCACCGAACACCGCCCGCAGCAGCCAGATGCCGTCCTCGCCGACCTGCAGCGCGTACTCCTCCAGCGCCCCCTTGCCCTTGGGAAGCCGGTGGTAGAAGGCCGGACGGCCGTAACGGTCTGCCCAGCCCGGCAGGACCAGCCGCGCCAGCCACTCCTCATCCGCGAGGGCGAGTTGCTCCAACGCGGCTCGCAGGGTCTCGGCGACGAGCTCGGTCCGGTTCAGCGTCCGCACCGCAGCCAGCACGTGGGTTGAGTCCGTCCGTACCCGGCCGCCACGTCGTTTGACCAGCCCGGCAGCCACGAGATGATCCACCATCACCGCCAGCAACCGGTCAGCCCGATCGCCCTCGGCCATCCGGTCTCGGAACTCGCTGAGAACGGAGTAATCGAAACCCGGATCGTCAAGATCCATCCCGAGACAGTACTTCCAGTCCAAGCGGCAGCGGACCGCCTCGGCTGCCTGCCGATCGGTCAGATTCTCCGCAAACTGCAGCACTGACACCATCGCCAACCGTGCCGGGGACAGACCTCGCCGCCCATCGGCCGGGAACCAGTCGGCGAAGTCATCGTCCACAAACAGCTCATCCAACCGGTCCCGTACCCACATCGCCGCCGTGCCCTGAGGATTACTCGCCCGCGCCATCCGGACCGTCAACACCGGAATCTTCCGCCCCGAACCCACACCCATCGACATCGCGGTCACCCCTCCGACCGCCGTATCCGCCCCGCTGATACGAGAAGAGCACCTGGCCGCGACAACCAGCCGAGAAACCAGACGACTTCACCCCACCGAGCGAAGATCACCAACAGTATCCCGAAAGTGAGACAGGGCCGTTAAGTTGACACACTCCGTCCCAGCGCGAAGAAGCCGTCTGAAGATCCGCCGACGAGATCGACTCGGCGGGATCCTCCACGAGTACGAACATGCTGCCTGACCTCGGCGGATGGTTTATCGGCATCCGCAGCACCCCTCGCGGGAGGGGCGGCCCTTGGCGTGTGGTGGCGGCAGCTCAGCTATGGCAACTCAGGTGCAGTAATTGAGTGACTATCAGGCGGCTTGCGGCATATTATCCCAACGCTTGACATGCGCTGCTCAACGTCTGTTAGAACTCGCAGTCGTCCACTGTCCAACCGCTCAGCGCGGGCCCAATGCCCGTTCTACGGAAGGGACGTTCATGTACCGACCACGAGCCAGACGGCTCCTGGCGACGAGCGTGGCGGTGGCCATCATGGCCACTCTCGCGCCGACGCCGGCCTTAGAGGTCCTAACAAAGGCGTTGGACGTGTCGGTGGGTGATGAGGCAGGTGGCGAGGCCGAGGAAGGCTTCGTGGATGTCGTCTCGCCGTTCCCAGCGGATGCGCAGGCGGCGGAAGCCGTGGAGCCAGGAGATCGTTCGCTCGACGACCCAGCGGAAGATGCCCAGGCCGGAGCCGTGGGGCTGGCCGCGTTCGGCGATCGCTGGTCGGATGCCTCGCTGCCGCAGCAGTCGCCGGTACTTGTCGTGGTCGTAGCCGCGGTCGGCGAAGAGCATGGCCGGTCGGCGCCGTGGCCGCCCGACCGTGCCGGCCACGGGTGGGACCTTGTCCAGCAGCGGGATCAGCTGGGTGACGTCGTTGCGGTTGCCGCCGGTCAGCGATACCGCGAGCGGGATGCCCTGCCCGTCGACAAGGACGTGGTGCTTGCTGCCCGGCCGCGCTCGGTCGACCGGGCTGGGACCGCTTTTGGGCCCCGCCGGGCCGCCCGCACGTGGGAGGAGTCGATCACCGCCCGCGACCAGTCCAGTTGCTTCGCCGACCGCAGCTTCTTCAGCAGTACCAGGTGCAGCTTCTCCCACACGCCGGCCTCGTTCCAGGCGGCCAGGCGCCGCCAGCAGGTCATGCCCGAACCGAACCCCAGCTCCTGCGGCAGGTACTCCCACTGGATGCCGGTATGCAGCACGAACAGGATCCCGCACAAGGCCTGCCGGTCCGGAACTCGCGGCCGACCCGCCACCAGCTTCGGACCCGGCTCGGGCAGCAACGGCTCGATCAGCGACCACAGTTCGTCCGACACGATCCACGGCCGAGACTGACGCTTCCCCACGACCCGACCAACGAGCAGACAAGCCGACGGTCACTTGATCAAAAACTTCTGTTAGGACCTCTTAGCCGCCTCGCGCGATGACGGCAACTCGATAGTCGACGGCATCAAGAGCTGGTTCTCCGACGACGACCGGGAAGAGGCGAAACCGCCGAAGCTGCCCGACACCGCCGTCCCCAGCAATGAGCAGCTGGCCAGAGGGAGAGCGGCGGCGAAGCCCAAGCGGGTGCGGGAGCTGGAGAACAGGCGCACACCATACTCCAGACACTGGCAACTGTCCGACGGCAGGGTGCAGTCCGAGGTCTCCACCGTGGCGACCGATTACTCCACCGGCAAGGGCAAGGCCAAGTCCTGGCATCCGATCGACACTTCGCTCACCCCGGCCGACCGGAGCGGCTTCCGCTACGCCAACACCACCAACCTCGCCCGCACCTACTTCGGCAGCTCTCCCGAGCAGCTGGTGCGGTTCGAGCTCGACAAGGGCCACTGGGTGGCCATCGGCATCAAGGGCGCCGAAGCCTCGAAGCTGACGCCGCAGGTAGCTGGCAACGCTGTCACTTACCGTGACGCCTTCGGCAAGGGCGCGGACCTGACGTACACCGTCGGCAACGGGACCGTGAAGGAGGGCATCGTCCTGCGCGGACGGCCCGCCGGCACTCCCCGTTACGACTTCACCCTCACCACCAAGGGGTTGAGCGCGAAGAGGCAGAAGAACGGCTCCATCGCGCTCTTCAGCGAAGGCTCCGGGCCCGGCCGACCCGAACTGCTCATCCCCGCGCCGTTCATGACGGACGCCAAGAAGGACGCGAGCGCGCCGTACGGGACCAAGAGCTCCGACGCCGTACAGCAGTCGCTCACCGGCAAGGACGGCTCGTACGCCGTGAGCCTGCGGCCGGATGCCGCCTGGCTCGCGGCGAAGGGGCGCCAGTACCCGGTGGTCGTCGACCCGACGATCTCCATCGCGCCGACGCCGTCGCAGTCCCAGGACGTGATGATCTCCTCGGACGACCCAGCGGCGAACTACGACGGCAGCTGGCGCCTCTCGGTCGGCAACACCACGACCGGCGCCTCGCGCGCCCTGGTGAAGTTCGGCCTGTCCGGCGTGCCCGCGGGCACCAAGCTGGACTCCGCCGACCTCAAGCTCTACTACGACCAGACGCACACCACCGGCGACAACGAGGTCCAGTTGGAGGCGCACCGCGCCACCAACGCCTGGCTGGAGAACAACGCGACCTGGAACAGCGCGAGCGGCTTCACCGGCGAGCTGTCCGGCACGTCGGTCCTGGTCGACGACCGGGACGCGGGCACCACGTCGGCGCAGGGCGCCTGGCCCGCCTCCACCAACACCACGTACACCCAGTACGCGGTCAACCAGGACTACCTGTACAACAAGGACGCGGTCGCCGGGGACAAGTACAGCTGGCAGCCGAACCTCCCCGAGGACGGCAACTACCAGGTCGAGACGCACTACGTCCCGGCCTCGGACCGCGCCACCAACGCCCCGTACACCGTCACCTACGACGGCGGCACCAAGGCATACACGGTCAACCAGCAGGCCGGCACGGGCGGCGTGTGGAAGACGCTCGGCACCCACCCGTTCAAGGCGGGCACGCTGGGCAAGGTCGTGCTCGGTGACGGGCCCGCGTCGACGACCACCGCGGTGCTCGCGGACGCCGTCCGGTTCACCAAGGGCGGTGTGGTCACCAAGCAGCCGAACGAGTCCAACACCTGGCACTCCTTCTCGGTGACCAAGACCGTCCAGCAGTGGATCGACGGCACGTACGCGAACAACGGCTTCGTGATCAAGGCCGGCGACGAGTCCGCCAACGGTCCGAAGGGCGGCCCGCGTTACGAGGCGGCCGAGTACGCCTACAAGGGCGAGAGCGCCAACTACCCGAAGCTGGTGCTCACCTGGGGCCGCCAGGGCGTCGCGGTCGACGCCCCGCAGGTCATCCACGCCACCGGCGCGGAGCTGAACTGGCCGGCGTACACCGACCCGTCGACCGCTACCGGCGACGACATCGTCGAGTACCAGGTCCACCGCAGCGTCTACCAGTCCTTCACGCCGTCGTCGCAGACCCTGGTCTCGCCGGTGTCCAAGGACGCCACCACGTTCACGGACTCGACGGCCACCCCGACCCCGGCGGACTCCGCCGACTCGTTCGGGAACGTCTTCTACTACATGGTCGCGGTCAAGACGAAGGACGGGCAGGTCATCCCGGCCCCGACCCAGATCGTCAAGCTGCCGAAGGCCGGCCGTACGACCCTGGTCCTCCAGTCGGGACAGACCGACACCACCCTGTCGTCCGCGCAGCCGACCACCGGCCACGACACCATCTCCGACTCGGGGCTCACCCGGAACTGGCTGTCGGTGGGCAACAACTCCACCACCTACGGCAAGACCCGCGCCCTACTGAAGTTCCCCGGCGTCAACGCGATTCCCGTCAACTCCCGGGTGCTGGAAGCCCAGCTCGACATGTGGGGCTGCACCACCACCACGGGCACCGCGGGCGCGATCTACGAAGCCCACGGTCTGACCCGTGACTTCGACGAGACCGCCGCCTCCTGGAACAACGCCACCTCCACCACCGCGTGGACGACGGCCGGCGCCGATATGGACGCCGCGGTCGCCGACACGGTCGGCACGGTCACCAACGACCCGGCCCGCCAGAGCTGGTACCTCACCTCGCTCGCCCAGGGCTGGGTGACCACCCCGTCGAGCAACAAGGGCGTGGCGATCCGGCTCAAAGACGAGTCGACGGCCGGTCCGCAGGAGCGCACGATCTTCCTCTCCTCGGAGGCGGAGGAGCCGCAGCTGCGTCCGCAGCTCGTCGTGACGTACATCGACAAGTCGACGGACTCGACCTACTTCGCGCCCTACACCCCGTCGCGGATGATCCCGGGCGACACCTACACCGTCGACGTCACCCTCACCAACACCACCACCTCGGTGTGGAAGGCTGCGGACTACGCGCTCTCCTACACCTGGTCCCTCCCCGACGGCACGGACGCCACCACAGGCGGCAACCAGCTGCAGACCGCGCTGCCGAAGGACCTGTACCCGGGTGACACGGTGACGGTGAAGGCGCAGCTGAAGGCCCCGATCAACTCCGATTCGGGCAACAAGCGGCTCGACTACATCCTCAAGTGGGATCTGCGCAACAACACCGCCGGCACCTGGCTCTCGGCCACCGAGTCCGTCCCGCCGCTCGCGCAGAACGTCCGCACCGAGAACCCGACGTCGAACCAGCTCGGCCTGGAGAAGTTCTACTCGTACGCGGGCAAGAACACCGGCGCCGGCTCGACGCTGATGACCAACCTGTACGCGGGCAACACGGTCTGGCAGTACAACGCCTTCAACAACCCCGGGCGCGGTGTGTCGACGTTCGTACGTTTCGCGTACAACTCCCAGGACACCTCCGACACGGTCCTCGGCCACGGCTGGTCGGCGCAGGCCGCGATGCCGCTGCGGCTGGGCACGGCGCTGGACTTCCACCCGAACCCGAACCCGACCGAGGTGACGCTGCCGGACGGCGACGGCACCGAGCACATCTTCCGCAAGCAGGCGGACGGCACGTGGAAGGCCCCTTCGGGCGTCCACTACCTCCTCCAGCAGGGCTCAGGTGTCGACTGCACCCCGGACAAGGACGGCGACCCGAAGGCGTGGTCGCTGACGCGTCCGGACCGCTCCCAGTTCTTCTTCGACTGCGACGGCTATCTGACGTCGATCGTCGACAAGAACGGGAACACGCAGTCGTACACGTACGAAGAGCGCAAGTCCAACAACAAGCCGACCAAGTTCCTCCGTTACATCACCGACCCGACGGGCCGTCAGACCCTCACGGTCGACTACTACGCCAAGGGCCAGTCGTACTCGTACATCAATGACGCGGGCACGAAGGTCACCGGCACCAACCTCACCAGCCCGAAGATCATCGACCACGTCAAGTCGATGACGGACATCTCCGGCCGCAAGCTGGAGTTCGTCTACAGCGACAAGGGCCTGCTCGGCGAGCTGACCGACGGCGTGGGCTCCACGCAGCCGAAGGTCTTCAAGTTCGTCTACGACGCCACCCAGGGCAACAAGAACGTCAAGCTGGTCAAGGTCACCGACCCGCGCGGCAACTCGACGTCCCTGGACTACTACTACCCGCAGGTGGGTGACGATCCGAAGTTCCACTGGAACACGAAGACGATCACCGACCGTCTCAACGGCACGACCGGGTACGCGTACACGGACCCGGACGGCACGGCGGGCTCGTTCATCAACACCACGGTGACGGACGCCGAGAACCACGCCACGACCCAGTCGCTCGACGGTTTCGGCCGCCCCAACCAGATCACCAACGCCAAGTCGGAGACGACCAAGCTGGCCTGGGACGCGGACAACAACGTCACGCGCCTGGAGGAGGCCAACCAGGCGGTCACGACCTGGGTCTACGACCCGAAGACCGGCTACCCGCTGGAGCAGAAGGACGCCGAGGCCAACAAGAACGGCACGGCCGCGGCCACCTACACCTACTCCACCGGCCTCAACGGCTACATCGCGGACCTCTTCCAGAAGAAGTCCCCGGAGGGCCGCACCTGGCAGTTCGGCTACGACTCCCTTGGCAACATGACCTCGGTCACGGACCCGAAGGGTGTGGCCACCGCCACGGCCGGTGACTACACCAAGACCTACGAGTACGACACCTACGGCCAGGCCACCAAGGAGACCGACGCCAACGGGCATTCGACCGTCAACAGTGGCTTCCAGCCTGTCGGTTATCCGGCCACGATCACGGACGCCGTCGGCAATCCGTCGACGTTCGATTACGACGTCCGCGGCAACGTACTGAAGGTCACCAATGCCAGGGGCGCGCAGGTCACCCAGACCTACGACGCCTTCGGACGACCGCTCGTGAAGAAGGAGCCGAAGGATCAGGCGGCGGGTGTGCTCATCACTACCCCTGCTCCCGAGTACGACGAGAACGACAACATCATCAAGGCCACCGCCCCCAACGGGAGCGTGACGACCTCGGTGTACGACAGGGCCGACCAGCTGACCCAGTCCGACATGCCGGGCGACCTGGCGACCGACCCCGTACGGCGGACCACGTCGACCTATGACAAGGTCGGCAACGTCCTCACCATCACGGAGCCCAAGGGCAACGCGACGCCGACGGCCGGCGACTACACCACCACGAACAAGTACGACGCGATCTACCAGCAGATCGAGGCGCTGGACGCCAACGGCGGCAAGGTCACGACGGCATTCGACAACGTCGGCAACATCACCAAGGTCGTCGACGCGCGGAAGAACGCCACAGCCGATCTGAGCGACTACACCACGGCATTCGACTACGACCTCAACCACCGGCTGGTGAAGACGACGGACGCCATCGGCGCCTTCACCTCGGTCCGCTACGACCGTGACGGACTGCGCGTGGGCCAGACGGACGCCGACAGCAACGAGGCGCTCGCCACCTATGACGAGCGCGGCGCCCTGACCCAGTCCAAGGTGCCCGTCAGCAAGGACGGCTCCGGAAACATCACCTACCGCACCACGAAGTACGAGTACGACCAGGTCGGCAACAAGACGAAGACGATCACCCCGCGAGGTGTCGCCACCACCGGCGACAACACCGACTTCACCGCGGAGACCGTCTACGACGAGCTGAACCGGGTCAAGGAGGAGAAGTCCCCCTTCAGCGCGGCCGACACCCGCTACAACACATCCGACTCGACGTTCTACTTCTACGACACGGTCGGCAACCTCAGCTCCGTCTCCGCGCCGCCCTCGGACGGCCAGACGGTCCGTAATGTCACCGAGTTCACCTACTACGACAACGGCTGGACGAAGAGTTCGAAGGACCCGTGGGACATCAGCACGTCCTACGACTACAACGAGCTCGGCCAGCAGACGAAGAACACGCTCACCTCGGCGGGCGGGTCCCAGTAGCGCACCACGACCTGGGACTTCTACCAGTCGGGCAACCAGCGGGCCCGCTCCGACGACGGTATCCCCGTCGGCAAGCAGGTCGTCCTGGTCGACAGCTCGGACTTCAACAACACCGCGATCCAGGGCAACTGGTCGCGTACGCAGGCCGAGCAGCAGTACGGCTTCGACACCTACTCGCATCCCGCAGGCACGGGCGCGGACAAGTTCGCCTGGCAGCTCAACATCCCGCAGAACGGCACGTACGAGGTCTTCGTACGCCACCCCAAGATGACGGGCGCGGCCAGCGACGCCAAGTTCACGGTCGACTACAACGGCGGAACCGTCACCAAGACCGTCGACCAGACCCAGAACACCGGCACCTGGATCTCCCTCGGCAGCTACTCCTTCGTCGAGGACGGTCCGCAGAAGGTCAGCCTCACGGACCAGGCCAACGGCACGGTCCTTGCCGACGGGGTGAAGCTGGTCCGGTCCAACGCCGGTGAGACCGACAACGAGAAGAAGGACTTCACCTACACCTATGACGCCAACGGCGGCATGGTCGAGGTCAAGGACAACTCGCCCGGTGCGAAGATCGACACGTACCGGATCGCGTACGACGGTCTCGACCGGATCTCCAAGGTCGAGGAGGTCGCGGCCGGCGCGGTGAAGAACACCACGGCGCTGACCTACGACGAAAACGGTCATCCGCTCACCTCGACCCACGACCTCACCTGGTCGAAGATCGAGTACGACGCGCGGGATCTGGTCTCCAAGGTCACCAACGCCGATTCGCCGACCGCGGGCAACCAGCAGATCTCGTCGATGACCTACACCGCCCGCGGGCAGCTGCTCAAGCAGACCAAGCCCAACGGCAACACGCTCGACATGACCTACTACCTCGACGGGTCGGTCAAGCAGTCCGTCGAGAAGAAGTCGAGCGGCACGGTCGTCGCCCAGCACGACCTGGAGTACTCGGCCAACGGCCACCGCTCCAAGGACGTCCTGAAGCTGATGAACGCCGACGACAACTCGGCCTACATCAACAACACGTACACCTACGACTACGACCCCCAGGACCGGGTCACCCAGGTCACCAAGTCCGGTGACAGCCCGGCCACCGAGAAATACTCCTACGACCGCAACAGCAACATCATCGAACAGACCGTCGACAACATCACCACGACACAGCGGTACGACCGCAACCGGCTGATGTCCGCCTCCGCGGACGGAGTCGCGTCGACGTACAACTACGACCCGCTCGGCCGTCTGGACACCGTGAGCATCGGCGGACAGACCTCGCAGAAGTACTACTACGACGGGTTCGACCGCACCTACAAGACGCGCTCGGGTTCGGGCGCGGCGGCGGCGACCACGACGTACGTCTTCGACCCGTTCGACCGGACCGTCTCGCAGACGACTTCGGGCACCGAGTCCAAGACGACTGCCTTCACCTACCTCGGCATCGACAACCAGGTGCTGCGTGAGGAGCTGAACGGCAAGGCCGACAAGTCGTACCAGTATCTGCCGTCCGGCCAGCGGGCCACCCAGATCAAGCACAAGGACGACGGCACCAAGGAGTACTCGCAGTACGTCACGAGCCCGCGCGGTGACGTCGAGGCCATCACGAAGGAGGACGGCAACACCCGGTCCACGTACGGCTACACGGCCTACGGTTCAGACGACACGTCCCAGATGACCGGTGCGGACAAGCCCGACTCGGCCAATCCCGACAAGGACTCGTACAACGCCTTCCGGTTCAACTCGTCCCGCTGGGACAAGTCTTCGGGCACGTACGACATGGGATTCCGGAACTACGATCCGGGGCTGAACCGGTTCCTGACCCGTGACCTGTACGGCGGCGCGCTCGGCGACATGGCACTGGCCACGGACCCGTTCACCGGCAACCGCTACGCCTTCGCGGGCGGCAACCCGATCAGCTTCGTCGAACTCGACGGACACCTCTTCGGGATGTCGCTGTCCGACATCGGACACGCGGCGCTGGACGTGGTCGGCCTGATCCCGGTCGTGGGTGAGGTCGCGGACGTGGCCAACGGCATCTGGTACGCGGCGGAAGGGAACTACGTCGACGCCGCGCTGTCACTGACCTCGGCCATTCCGCTGGTCGGATATGGCGCGTCGGCGGTGAAGGCGGGCAAGTACGCCAAGAAGGGCATCGACGCCATCGACACGGCCAACGATGTCCGCAAGGCGGAGAACAAGGCCGAGGCCGTCACGGATGCCGCCGGCGCGGGCAAGAAGGCCGAAACGGACGCACCGGGCGCCTCAGCCACCAAGAAGGAACCGGAAGCACCGAAGTGCACCAACAGCTTCGTGCCGGGTACGAAGGTGGTCCTGGCCGACGGTTCCACCAAGGCGATCGAGGAGCTGCACGAGGGCGACCAGGTGCTGGCGACCGACGTCGAGTCGGACGACAGCCGTGGCCGGGTCGTGCTCGACACCTTCAACAGCAAGGGTAAGAAGGACCTCGTCACTCTGACCGTCGACATCGACGGCCGGAAGGGCGGCCGCACCGCGAAGATCACTTCGACCGAGGCCCACTCCTACTGGCTGCCTGACGCGGGCCGCTGGGTGGATGCCGGGGATCTCAAGCCCGGCAATGTGCTGCGCAGTTCGAGCGGCACGTGGGTCCAGGTCACCGCGGTCGAGCACCAGCGGCGTACCGAGCGGGTCTACAACCTCACGGTCGACGGCGTCCACACGTACTACGTGGTGGCCGGCGGCCAGAGCCTGCTGGTCCACAACGCCAACTGTGAGCCGGTCGAGGTCACCGTCAAGTACGTCGACGGAATGTCGAAGACCGAGTTCGCCAAGAAGGCGGCGGCACTGCAGAAGCTGAGCGATGAGGGGAAGCTCTTCAAGGCCCCGAACCCGGTCACGCGGAACAAGTCCGTCACCAAGAACTACAAGGGCGATCTCATCCGCCGGGTGTACGACCAGTACGGCTCGACCAACCCGCAGTTCGCGGACAAGCTCAAGGACCGGATCCTGAACCGTATGGACCCCGATCACATCCATGAGCTGCAGCTGGGCGGTCCGGACACCGCTGGTAACCTCAAGATGCTGGACAGATTCACCAACTGGCACATAGGTACTCAGCAGATCTGGCAGCAGATCAAGAATCTGGACGACTACACCCCCATCAAGATCAAGGTCGAATGGTAGGCCCGTCGTGAATGTCGAGCTCCGGCGTGTGGTGGAGGAATTGCGCGCCACCCTGGCAACTCGCGATGAGTGGCGCATGATGAACTCACTGCCCGCCGGCGCTCGGCCGGACGAACTCGGCGACGACATCCCGGAGGAATACCGGGAGTTCCTCGCCGCGGCGAACGGCGCCACTTGCGGAGACGTCACCGTCTTCGCGGCGTCGGACGTGCTCAAGATGCAGTTCTACGCCGACCCTGTCCCGGGAGCACCCGTGACGCTGGGCCGGGAGAACTGGTTCTGCTGCGGCGTCATCTCCGACGAGCCGTTCTTCCTGAACAGGTCGACAGGAGAGGTCTGGTACTTCCCCGACACCGGGGAGGAATGGTCGATGTCATCCACGTTCGAGAAGGTCGCGGACGACTTCGCCTCGTTCTTCCTGGAGCACATGGCGGGACCGGGTTACGCGGATCTCTCGGCCACCGGCCGGGATGACCAGTGGGCGGACCTGCTCGGCCATGTGGGGCGCATGCCCGGAAACCAGAGCCGGTAGCACTTAGCAAAATCCGGGCCCCTGGGCGCAGCGTCATCCGCCCAGGGTCCCGGCCTCGCTCGATGATCCCAGTCGTGGGCCTTGGCGCTGCTTTTCGACTGTGTTCCTTCGACCCCTGAACGCGATTGGGCCAAGCTGTGACGTTCGAGTACAGGGAGTCGGAAGCCCCGCTGGAAACGGACTTCGAGGTCCGTATGTGGGACTACGACGCCGGGCACTCCAAGCTGCTGCTGCGGGGATTCCCCGACATCGAGGCGGAGTTCTCGGAGCAGCCGCCCGTGCTGGACATCGTGTTCAGCGGAGTGCTGCACCTCTCGATGCAGCCCTTCTACCCGAGACTGAGACTCACTCGGGCGGAAGGTCTCATCGGCGTCGACGACGCCTGGGCCGAGTACGTGACCTCACGTGAGGCGACGGTCTACCGGCTCGACGGCGGTGTCACGGTCGGCAGCGTCATCGCCGACCGGGTCGACTGGGGCTTCCTGTCGATCCCGGGCGGCGAAGTCAGGTGGTGACCCGAGTGTCGAAACTCACGGCCATCGTCGCCGACTACGAGGCCCCCGCGTCATTCGTTGCGCCAGACCTGCTGCTCAGCTTCTGGCGCCCCTTCGACGGCGACGATCAACCGGACGACGAGCAGGGCTACTACTTCAACTCCGTGTTGGTGGCCCGGCCCGGCTACTACGACGGCCCCAGACAGTGCTAGGGCTCGTCCGGCGGATCATGGGCCGAGCCAGGGCCGGACCGAGGCGAGGGCCGGCCAGTGCCCTAATCGTGTTGACCGCCCCCGGCAGGCAGTGCTGGAGTCGGCACGTGGACAGCATCCCCGCCAACCGGCGGCTCTGGAACCAGATCAGCAGCGCCTACCAGCACGAGCACGACCCGCAAATCGGCGCCGCGCCCCGGCTGTGGGGCATGTACTCCATCCCCGACGCGCACCTGCACGCCCTGGGCGACGTCACCGGCAAGCGCGTCCTCGAACTCGGCTGCGGCGCCGGCCAGTGGTCCAGGGAGCTCGCCGCCGAGGGCGCCACCGTGGTCGGGCTCGACCTGTCCGAAGCCCAACTCGCCGCAGCGGTTTGCGCGATGGGAGCGGCCCGCTACCCGCTGGTGCAAGGCGCCGCCGAACAACTCCCCTTCGCCGCCGACAGCTTCGACCTGGTGTTCTGCGACTTCGGTGGGCTCAGCTGGGCGCCCCCGCACCTGGCCGTCCCGCAGGCCGCACGCGTCTTGTGCCGAGGCGGGCGCCTGGTGTTCAACGTCGCCAGCCCATGGTTCGAAGCTTGCTACGACGAAGCCGCCAGCCGCGTGACCACGACGCTGCAGCAGGACTACTTCGGGCTGAACACCATCGCCGAAGACGACGGCGCGACCAGCTATCAGCTCACCTACGGCGACTGGGTCAAGGTCCTGCGCGGCGCGGGTCTCGTCATCGACGACCTCATCGAGCCGCGGCCCGAACTCGGAATACCCAACGGCTACAACGAAACCGACCCACCCGACTGGGCACACCGCTGGCCGGCGGAACTGCTCTGGGTAACCCACAAACCGTAAGTTCCGCCGCGCCGAGAAGCGAAGGCATCCCCTCGCCGAGCAGGCCTAGGGCCAACCATGTGATCTTGCATCGCCGAAACCCTTCACGACCCGTCCACCGTCCCGGTGGACGGGTTGCCCCATAAGAGGTCCTAACAGAAGTTGTTGATCAAGTGACCCTCGGCTTGTCCGCTCGGTGGTCAGGGCGTGGGGAAGCGTCAGTCGCGGCCGTGGATCGTGTCGGACGAACTGTGGTCGCTGGTAGAGCCGTTGCTGCCCGAGCCGGGGCCGAAGCTGGTGGCGGGCCGGCCGCGAGTGCCGGATCGCCAGGCGTTGTGCGGGATCCTGTTCGTGCTGCACACCGGAATCCAGTGGGAGTACCTGCCCCAGGAACTGGGCTTCGGTTCGGGCATGACCTGCTGGCGGCGCCTGGCGGAGTGGAACGAGGCCGGTGTGTGGGACCAGTTGCATGTGGTGCTGCTGAAAGAGCTGCGGTCGGCGAAGAAACTCGACTGGTCGAGGGCGGTGATCGATTCCTCCCACGTCAGGGCGGCCCGCCGGGGCCCAAAAGCGGTCCCAGCCCGGTCGACCGAGCACGTCCGGGCAGCAAGCACCACGTCCTCACCGATGGGCAGGGCATCCGGCTCGCGGTGTCGCTGACCGGCGGCAACCGCAACGACGTCACCCAGCTGCTACCGCTACTGGACAAGGTCCCGGCTGTCGGCGGCGTCGTCGGCCGACCGCGGCGACGGCCGGACATGCTGTTCGCGGACCGTGGCTACGACCACGACAAGTACCGGCGGGTGCTCCGGAAACGCGGCATCCGTCCGGCGATCGCCGAACGCGGCCAGCCACACGGTTCTGGCCTGGGCATCTTCCGTTGGGTGGTCGAGAGGACGATCGCCTGGCTGCACGGCTTCCGTCGCCTGCGCATCCGCTGGGAACGACGCGACGACATCCACGAAGCCTTCCTCGGCCTCGCCACCTGCCTCATCACCTACCGACATGTGCGGCGGCTTTGTTAGGACCTCTAACAGCAAGACCCCGAACTCCCCGTCACAGACATGCAGTCTATGAATCGTCGCAGTTCAGAGCAGGTATCTGAGCTCCTGCGGTCGGTAAAGTGGACGGACCGCTGAATCCATATGCTGCCAAGCCACACCGGCGGCCTGAGGGCTATGAGACGCACCGGTTGCTGACGCCTCGGTGGGAGGCCGCTGAGCGGCGTCGGCTGGCTGAGTGGGGGCTGCCGAACAAGCCCGTGAAGCCGCTGCGTGTGTGGCTCAACCCGGATCACGGCTGCGGCTGCCGAAAACCTCATCCGTCGAGGTCAGGCGGCATGTTGGTACTCGTGGAGGATGCCGCCGAGTCGTTCGCGTCGTCGTATGTCGAGGTGGGTGATCTGCTCCGGATCGGTGATCGGCTTTGGCAACGGGGGGTGCGGGCGGGCGTTGGCGATGCCCTGATGCGGCCGGTGGGAGTTGTAGTCTCTTCGAACTTCCGTAGTGCATGGAGAAGGTGCCGCTGGTTCCAGATCAAGGTGCGGTCCGGCAGTTCGCGTCGGCAGGTTTGTACCCGGCGTTCCGTGATCGAGTTCATGCGCGGCATCCGCACGCCGCTGAGCATCACCTCGATCCCCCCGCATCGTTGAAGATGGTGTCGAACAGGGCGGGGAACTTCCCGTCGCGGTCCCGGATCAGGAACCTGGCCCGGCAGCCGGCGTCTTCGAGGTCCATGACGAGGTTCTTCGCGGCCTGCGTCACCCACGTGGCGGTGGGGTGCGCGGTGGCACCGAGTATCCGAATCCGGCGGCTGGCGTGCTCGATCACCGCGAACACATGCATACGTGCCCCGGACAGGGTGACCGTTTCCAGGACGTCGCATGCCGGCAGGGCGTCGGCCTGGGAGTGCAGGAAGTCCGCCCAGGTGCTGGAGGCCCGCTCGGGCGCCGGGTCGATCTCGGCCTCCTTCAGGATCTCCCAGACAGTGGAGGCCGCGACCTGGATCCTGAGAACGAGGAGTTCGCCATGGATGCGGCGATAGCCCCAGCTGGGATTCTCCCGGGCGAATCGGAGGGCCAGGGCGCGGATGGAGTGCGCGGTCCGCGGTCTTCCCGGGCGCTTGGACTGTGAGGCGGCAGCGTGGCGGCGTGCGACCAGATCGCGGTGCTGGCGCAGCACCGTGTCCGGCCGCACCAACAGCCGCACCCGGCGCAGCACCTCCGCCGGAAGCCGGTTCAGCAACGCCGTCAGGAACGCCCGATCGCTCGTTGTGAACCGCACCTTTTCCTCGCCGAGTTGGCGCCGCAGGACCGTGATCTGGTGACGCAGGGCGAGGATCTCGGCGTCCTTGTCCTGGTCGCTCATCGGCAACAGACGCAGCAGGGCGAACGCGTTCGTCACGGTGAGGTAGGCCAGTCGCAGCAGCACGACGGACCATCATGCCGGGGCAGTCACCAGCCGTACGAGACGCCCCATTCCGAGCACCCGAGTCCCCGACCCCGCGCACCCCCCGCCAGGGCTACCACCAGGCCGGATGAGATTTTCGGCAGGGGCAGGGTTGGAGCACACGACCTTCACATGGCCGGCGGCGGGGTGCTCGGCAACGTACGCCTCGATGGCCACGTCGGTGCCGCGCAGCTCCCACACGGACCAGCCCGGGCCGTGGACCCGCAGGTCGTAGCCGTCGGCACCGTACTCCACTATGTGGTCGTCGTTGTCGGAGGCGGGGACCGTCCAGGCGTACGGAGCGGTGCCGTCGCCCGGGGACGCGGTGAACGTGGCCGCGGTGCCGCCCTTGTTGCCGAGCCGGAGGCGGATGCCGGAGCGGGTGACATCGTGCGCAGCGACAAACGGTACGGGGAGGGATGCGTCGGGCGCGTGCCGGCCTCCTGCTCCGGGAGCGACCGGTTCACCGGTGGCATGGATGCCAGCGGCCGACCGCCGGCGGCACCGGCCCGGGCTGCTCCGCCTCAGGCTGCCGGTAGGCGTGGTCGAAGGCCGAGGTCAGGTCGCCGAAGACGCCGCGGCGCCAGGCACTGGTGTTGGGCTCGTGGACGCCGGTCCACTTCTCCAGGAACCGGATGACGCTGCAGGACAGTCAGCTGATGCCGCAGCGTGAGTATCTCGATGTCCTTGTCGACACCGCTCATCGGCAGCAGCCGTATGAAGGCGAACACACTCGACACGGCGAGATAGGGCAGTCGCAGCAGCACGATCGATCAGCCTGACACGCCTGTCCAGCAGCCAACGACCGTTCGCGAGAATCTGCACGTCACAGGCCATGGATGGGGTTTTCGGCACCCGCAGGTCCTGAGCCTGTATCTGTGCCGCTCGTCGTTCTCGCGCCTCGAACACGAGACGAAGCGGAACTACACCCCGTGGGCATGCCGCCGAGCTCGGCGGTGCCGCGGCAACGGCACGCAGCTCATCCCTGGTGTCCCGGACCGACCTGCCCGTCTATTGCATCGACGGCGGTACGGCATCTCCGCAGCAGGGTCTCGTCTGCATCGATGTCGTGGCCGCCGTAAGAGCCGGCAGCACTGTTGTGCCGCCGCGCCGCGGCCAGTTCGGCGCGGAGCGCGGGCAGGGCGGGTGCGGCGGCAGGGCCGGCGTCCGCAAGGCAGGTGGCGATCACGGCGCGTGTGTACGGGTACCGCGTCCAGGCGCCGAGCAGCGTCGGCAGCACCGCCTCGGCGTCGCCCGTGATGTGCCAGAGCGCGACGGCGCACTCGACCCGCAGCCACAGGTCGTCGTCTGCGAGCATCCGGCGCAGATGTCCCGCGGTCCTCGCCGCCGCCGGGCCGAGGCGGCCGATCAGACGGACGGCGGGACGCCGCTCATGGGGGCTTCTGCGGCGCAGTTGCGAGCGCAGCACCGGTAGGACACCGTCCGCGCCGGGCTCGACGGACCACAGGGCAGCGGCCGCCGCCAGGGCGATTCCGGCGTCGCCGGACTGGAGGAGGGGACGCAGGTCCGAGGCGGCGTCGGAGGCTGCCGGGCCGAACCGCTCCAGAGTGCCCAGTACCTCGGGCACCACCCGCCACTGCTGGGCCCGCACCGAGCCGCGCAGCAGGCGCAGTATCTGCGGGAGGGCCTCGGTGCCACCGACCGCGCCGAGCCCGATCAGCAGCGGGGCCGCCTCTTCATACAGCGTGGCCGACTCAGGACGCACCTCCCCAAGCCGGTCGCGCAGGTGCGGCACCAGCGACGCGGCCGGCGGGCCCAGGTGTGCAAGGAGGTAGGGCACCTCCCGCGGGATCTCCGGCTGGTCCAGGGCGGCCGTGAGGCAGGGCAGGACCCGCGGATCGCCAAGCCGCGCGAGGGTCTTCGCCATGGAGCGAAGCGCGGACTGCTCGGGTGTGTGGTCACCGCTCCACAGGTCGGGTGCGGCCGCCACCTGATCGGCAAGGGCGTCGGCGGCGGGCGCGGCGAGCTCGAAGAGGTCCTCGAGCACCGCCGACGCGGCGTGCCGCAGCCCCCGTTCACTCTCGCCGAGTTGCTGCCCGAGCAGCGCGGCCAGTTCCTCGTACGATCCCCGCCAGCCCCGGACCAGGCTGTCGGTCTGCCATACCGCGTCGACGCGCCGGCCGCGGTCGGCGGAGCGCAACTGGTCGCTCAGCAGTGAGGTCCGCTCGTGGACCCGGTCGCCGAGTGCCGTGTGCAGGGTGCGCAGCAGGCCGTCCGTCCAGGCGTCGGCGCGGCCGTCCCGGTACGGGGCCCGGAGTTCCCGCAGCCGCCCGATCAGGGTGGGTGTGGCGGGACGGCGGATAGGAGCGGCCGTGTCGGCAGCGGCCGTGGTGCCGATGTCATCGAGCAGCGCGATTACGGTCGGGACGAGGGGGTCCGGCAGTTCCGCCGGGGCGCAGCGGGCGAGTTGGGCAAGTGCGGCCAGACGCAGCTCCGGGGCGGCGGCACCGGCGAACAGGCCGGCCAGCCAGCGGACGGCGTCGGGGCTGGTCCGCGCATGGCGGACGGCCAGGGTGCCGCCGGCCGCGACGAGAGCAAGGCGGGCCTCCGGGTCCGACTCGTCCGGCAGCCGCTCTCGCACCAGCGCGAGGACGCGGGCCGGGTCACGGCCCACACCGGCCAGTGTGCCCGGCACGGCTCGCCTGACCTCGGGATCGGGATCGGCCAGCAGTTCGACGAGCTCCTCCGCGCGGTCGCGGACCATGGTGTGCGCCTGGAGGTGGTCGGCCCGCCGAACGGTGTCCGCTTCGTCCTCGCCCTCGTACCCGGGTGCGTCGTCGGAACCGTGGTCCGCGCCCCCGATGCCGGCGAGCAGCTCGACGACCGGCCCGCGATCAGGCCGCGCTCGGTCGGTGAGGAACTCGAACAGGAACGGTATACAGGCGATCGTCGAGTCGTAGACATCCCCCTGGTGGTGCACAGCGCCGTAGAGCGCGTCCAGGGCGACCTCGCGCTCGGCAGCGTCCTGCGACGCGAGCCCGGTCAGCATGTCGGGCACATCCCGGGCCGACCCGTAGGCGTGCCGCAGTGCCGCCCAGTCGATGTCGTGCAGTCCGGTGAACATGGCACCCCTCCACGGTGAGTCGCGGCCCACAGTCTGCACCACACCACCGGCACCCCGACCCGTCCAGACCTCGCCAGCCAGATATATCCCACGGTCACTCGGGATGGCGTCCCTTGTCGTGCTCCAGAGGGGATGTGTCAGCACGTTGGGCCTTCGGCAGGGCACCGGCCGGACCGGCTCCTGCTACGACAACGCCGCGGCGGAAAGCTTCTGGGCTGTCCTGAAGGAGGAGATCGGCACCCGAATCTGGCCAGACCGGGCCACCGTCCGCGCCGAGGTCTTCACCTTCATCGAGACCTTCTACAACCGGCGCCGCCTGCGCAAACTCCCCGTCTTCGGGTATCTCACACCCCACGCGCGTCAGCGGTTCCGCAACGATCAGACACTCGCAGCGTAAGACGAGAGCGTCCAAGATCACGGGGAAACCTCAAGGACGACCGGCCCCTGGTATGAGGACGATCGGCAGTGGTTGCGGACCGCAACTGAACTCATCCTGAACAGGAGCGAGAGGAGGCCGTCACATGACTGGCGCACCGTCCGAACCTGATCTGCGCGATCAGCTCGCGCGCTGGGTGGCTGAAGGACTGATCAATTCCGAGCAGGCGTCTCGGATCGAAGCCACCGAGGCTGCGCGCGCCGAATCCGCACCCACACCGACCTCGGCGCATGGCGGCCGCCAAGCGGACGGTGGACGGCCTGCGGCACCGCCCCTTGCGGCTGCCGAAGCCGGCGATGCGGGCAGTCGCGTGCCTCTGATCGTTGAGGCGCTCGGCTATCTCGGCGGCGCCATGGCGATCATCGCCGGGTTCATCGCCGTGACCCAGCTCTGGCCGGACATCCCGGCCGGCGCAGAGGCGGCCTTCGCTGCTGTGGCGAGCGTGCTGCTCGGCATCGTTGGTGCTGTCGTGCGCACCGATGGCCATCCCGCGCTCGAGCGGCTGGAGAGCGTACTGTGGTTGATGTCCACCGCGTGCCTGGGGGCTTTCGCGGGTGTGCTCGGTACCCGCATCTGGCACTTCTCCGCCAGCAGCGCGGCCCTGTCGGTGGCGGCCGTGACAACGGTCTACGCCGTGGTGCTGTGGCTGCAGACGCGGGCGCTGCTTCAGCATCTGGCCATGTTCGCCGGGGCGGCGATGACGCTCGGCGCCGGCATCGCCCGTCTCGATCAAGACATGCCAATCTGGGGGTCTGGCCTCGGTGTCTGGGTCCTGTCGGCAGTGTGGGGTGGTGCGGTGTACCGCGGCCACATCCGGCCTCGCACCGCTGGGTATCTCGCCGCCGCGGTCGGATTGTTGGTCGGTGCCCAGATGATGATGGACATTGCGGCAGGACACGTGGTTGCCCTCACCACCGTCGCCACCCTGCTGGCAGGCGGGGTGGTACTACGCAGAGTGTGGCTGCTCGCCATCGGCGCGTACAGTGTCATCCAGGTGGTGCCCCAGACAGCTGAGCGGTACCTCCCGAACTCGCTCGCCGCTCCGCTCGCCATCTTCACCGCTGGCCTCGTCTTGCTCGGAGTTGCGCTCTTGCTTGCGCAATGGGGCAAGTTTCCAAAGTCAGGCTGATCCCTTGAAGTGGACACCCTGACAATGGATCGTGATGGTCCAGGGGGGATGTCCAGGTGGGACGCCGGTCTCCGTACCCGGAGGAGTTCCGGAGGGACGCCGTCGCGCTGTATCGCGCGGGCGGCGGCAAGCGCACGTATGCGGCCGTGGCCGCCGAGCTCGGGATCACCGGGGAGACACTGCGCACATGGGTCCGCGAGGACACTGGGGCGAACGTGTCGGCCGTCCGGGGCGGGAGCCCGGAGAGTCAGGCCGATGAGCTGGCAGGTGGATCCGGACGTGCTCTTCGTGGACCACGGAGACGTGGCGACCAGCGCCGGGACCGGCGCGGGCATCGACCTGTGCCACCTGGTGCGTACCGACCACGGCGCGGCGTACGCCGCCCAGATCGCCCGGCGCATGGTCCTGCCGCCGCACCGGGAGGGCAGCCAACTCCAGTACGCCGCACAGCCCGCACCGGCCAGGGCGGACGAGTCGTTGGCGCCACTGCTGGAGTGGGCCGCCTCCCACCTCGACACCCGGCTGACCCTCGACCGCCTCGCCGAACGTGCCGGGCTGTCCGGCCGAACCCTCGCCCGGCGGTTCACCGGACAGCTCGGCACCAGCCCGGGACAGTGGCTGCTCGGCCGGCGCCGTGATGCGGCCCGGATACTGCTGGAGCAGACTGACCTTCCGGTGGAAGCCATCGCCACCCGGGTCGGACTCTCCTCGGCGGTCAACCTGCGTCGCCGTTTCCGGGTGCATCTCGGCACCACACCCGGCGCTTACCGGCGGACCTTCAGCGAAACCTGCTGATGCGGCAGGGCGTTCCTGCACGCGCGTGCGGGCGAGCGTGGCGCGGGCGCAACGGGAGCAGTGGCCGGCGGCCGGATCTCATGACGTGTCATGCCGGCCATGCTGCTGCGCGGCTTCGTGTACGACCCCGACCGCTTCGGGGCCTCTCCGGGTTGATTCTGCGGACGCAAGGTGACCCAGCCCGAACCATGGCGGCCCTTCATGACTGGTCGCTCGTGAAACACCCACCCGCCCTGCAGTCCACCTGCGACGATCATGTCTCATGAGTCGTTGCAGACGACTGGACGCCTGAAACGCCCTCAGCGCGGGGCGCCGAGGGCGGCGAGGATGTCGGCCGGTTCGGCGCGGGTGGTGTAGTCGGTGGTGACGAAGGCCCAGCGGATGGTGCCAGCGCGGTCGATGACATAGGTGGCGGGCAGTGGGAGTGTGCGCGGGTGGCCGTCGTTCACGCGCTGGAGGTCGAAGCCGAGGCGGTCGTAGACGGCGGCGAGGTCGTCGGGCAGGTCGAAGGCGAGGCCGTACTGCTTGGCCGTGTCGGAGCCGATGTCGCTGAGGACGTCGAAGGCGAGTCCGTGCTTCTCGACGAGGGAGAGGGACTCGTCGGGGATTTGCGGGGAGACGGCCACGAGGCGGGCGCCCCGCGCGGCGATGTCGGTGTGGTGGCGCTGCAGGGCTCGCAGGGCGATGTTGCAGTACGGGCACCAGGCGCCGCGGTAGAAGGTCAGTACGACCGGGCCCAGGGTGAGCAGGTCGTCCAGGGCGAGGGTCTGTCCGGTCGCGGTCGGGAGGGCGAAGCGCGGGGCCTGGTCGCCGGCGGTCAGGGCGGTGTCGGCCTGGCCGGAGTCGGTGAGTTCCCGGGCGGCCCGCTGCATGACCGCCCGTACTTCGGAGGGGATCTGCTGCTGTCGGGACGCGTAGAAGGCGCGCAGTTCGGCGTTGAGGCTCATGGGTGGGAACTCCTTCGGTGCGGCAGGTCAAGACGTGGAGCAGAACTTGGAACGCTCGTTTCAAGATAGCGGGGCAATCGAGCCTCGGGTAGGGCGGTACGCGATATCTTGGAACCCGCATTCCAAGTTGGCGGGGTGAGGCATGCCGGACATCAAGCACTTCGATACCGAAGCGACGCTGGACACCGTGATGCGCCTGTTCTGGCAGCGGGGCGTGGCCTCGACCGGCATCCAGGACGTCGTCACCGCGACCGGACTCAACCGCTCCAGCCTGTATGCCACGTTCGGCGGGAAGCAGGAGCTCTACCTCGCCGCCCTGCGGCGCTACGTCGAGCAGCGCTCCCGGCCCCTGCTGCGCCGCCTGGCGGAGGACGAACGAGGGCTGCCCGCCGTCTCGGAATTCTTCGGCGGCCTGATCGAGGCGCGCTGCCACGGGGAGTACGCCGGGTGGGGCTGCATGGTCTCCAACGCGCACGCCGGGGCGGAGAACGGTGCCGACGAGGTGCGCGCGATCCTCGACGGTCATCACCGGGAACTGCGGCAGGCGATGCGCGCGGCCCTGACGGCCGCCGAGGCGCTGCGGCAACTCGCCCCTGGCGTCGACGTCGAGGCTGCCGCCGATCTGCTGGCCCTGCTCGCCTACGGCGTGAACCTGCGTTCGCGAGCCGGAGCCGATTCCGCGAGTCTGACAAGGACCATGGCTGCTGTTCTGGACTCCCTCGCCGCGCGGAACGCCGGCCGCGCGACCGGGAGCTGAAGGCAACGGCGAAAGCCCGAAGGCGGCTCGACCGTCGCGCGGATTCGACGGCGGGCCGTCCGGCCGAGGAATGGCGGCCCGTCCGCGCGGCTCGTACCGGTACTCGATCGACCGCAGCTCAACGGACTCCAGACGCAGACGTACGACACCTTCGGGCGACCGCTGGTCAAGACGCTGCCGAAGGACCAGGCAGCGGGCGTTCTCATCACCACGCCTGCCCCGGAGTACGACGCCAACGACAACATCACCACCTGGACGGCGCCCAACGGCGCGGTGTCGACTGCGGTGTACGACTCCGGGGACCAGATGGTCTCGTCGACGGACCCGAAGGACACGACGACCGGTCCGGAGCGCAGGCACCGGACCGTTTCGATCACCGACGCCCTGGGCAAGACCAGCTGGCGTACCTATGACAAGGACTCGCTCGTCGTTGCCGGCAAGGACGCCGAGAACAACGAGACCCTGATCACCTACGACGAGCGGGGCAAGCAGACCGAGGTCAGGGTTCCGCACCAGGGCACCAGCCCCGGCATCACCTACCGGATGACCAACCTTCGACCCGCTCGACCGCACCCTGTCCAAGACTGCCGACGGCAAGAGCACGAACTTCGAATACCTGGGACTGTCCAGCGAGGTCCTGGACGAGAAGGTCGCCGGCCAGCTGTCGAAGTCGTACCAGTACAGCCCGTGGGGCGAGCGTCTGTCCCAGGTCAAGCACAACACCGACGGCACGACCGAGGACAGCTACTACAGCTACAACGGTCACACCGACGTCGACGCGCTGACTGACAAGAACGGTGACACCAAGGCCACGTACGGCTACACCGCCTACGGAAGCGACGACACCTCCGAGTTCACCGGCATCGACAAGCCCGACGCCCAGAACCCCACCAAGGAGGACTACAACCCGTACCGCTACAACGGCAAGCGCTGGGACGCCCAGTCCGGTACCTACGATATGGGCTTCCGCGACTACGACCCGGGCCTCAACCGCTTCACCACCCGGGACATGTACGCCGGCGCGCTGTCCGACATGGGTCTCGGTGCCGACCCGTTCACCGGAAACCGCTACGCCTTCGGTGGCGGCAACCCGGTGAGCAACGTCGAACTGGACGGCCACTTCTTCCTCGTCGACGATCTGGCCGAAGCCACCGCCGTGGTCCTCGTGGTCGCCACGGTCGCGGCCTACGCGTACGCGACCGACCAGGACGTGCAGACCGCCGTCAACGACGCCTTCGACTCGATCACGTCGAGTCTCCAGGGCCTCTTCAGCAACGACGACCCGGAGCCGGAGCCGGCTGCCCGGCCGCGTCCCGGACCACTGCCCGGGGGCGACTCGGACACGGACAACAAGAAGCGGTGTGAGTCCGAGCCGAAGTCGTCCCGATTCCAGTACCAGCCGCTGGACGGGGCGGGCCGCGCCCAAGGGGCCACCGCGCTGATCTGCCCGAGCGATCTCAAGGCCCCGCTCGCGGACCGGGACACCGGCTCGGTGAACGTGTACGGGTTCCCGGACCCCGCGCAGAACACTCCCAGGTCGGGGAGGGGGAACACCTTCGACCACACGCACATCGTGGGCGACAAGGTGGGCGGCGACTGGGTGAACGAAAACCTGTTCACCGGGTTCTCGCGCATGAACAAGAGCGGCATGCGGCGTTGCGAGATCAAGATGGAGAAGCAGCTCGCGGCCCAGAAGTGGGTCATGTATACCGGCAAGGTCAACTACAGCCACACCACGGGATAAGCGGACAGCATCACCATGTCCGCTTACACCGAGGACGGAGTGTTGTTCAACAACGTCGTGGTTGAGTTCAGCCCGGATTGGCAGACGACATGCTGAGGGTCGAAGAGCTGGAGGCCGTGCTTCCGTCGATGACACGGTGGCGTGTTCCTGGGGGGCGCAGCGTGGACTGGGCCTCCCTCGAGGCGGGCCTGGGGACGGCGCTGCCCTCGGACTTCCGCTCTCTGGCGGAGGCGTACCCGGTGCTGGTCATCGACGACTTCCTGAGCGTGTCCGTTCCCGTGCCCGGCACCGAGGCGTCATGGGCGTCAGAGGCCAGGGAGGACGAGATCCTTCAGGATCTGTACGAGATGGGCGACACCGAGGACTACGTTCCCTACCCGCAGCCCGGTGGCCTGATCTCCTGGGCGCAGTCCAATTCGGGGGACGTCTTCTACTGGAAGACGAGCCCCGCGGACCCGGACGCATGGCCGGTGGTCGTCCGCGGAGACAACGGCGACTGGTCGGAGTTCCCGGTCGGTGCCGTCGAGTTCCTGGCCGGTGTGTACGGGCGCACCATCCACGTGGGGGGCATGCCTGGGGACTTCCCCAGCGACTACCCGCAGGTGCTGGGCCTGAGCGACCGCATCGACTGATCGGCAACTGATCCGCAGGCACTTGTGGACAGCGATCGCCCCCAGGGTGCCTGGGGGCGATCGTCATATTGAGCGGGAACGGTTGAGTTGTCTGCTCGTCGGGGCGTGATCGAGGTTGAGGACGCGCGTCGGCTGCACCCTGCCATGCGTGTGGGGCTCGGAAAGTCGTCGCTGCAGGTCAGGCCGAGTATCGGTACTCATTGATGACACCGCCGAGGATGCGGGTGCGTAGGAGCCTGCGGCCTTCGAGTTCCTGCACGGTGATGGGCTGCTGGTCGGCGCCCGGGGGTCGTTGGTTGCGGGCCCGGTGGGCCCGGTGGGGGCGGTGGTCGGGCAGGGCCGCCTCGACCCTGCGCGCTGGACGAGCGTGCTGGTCTGGCGACGGGCGCCGCACACGGCGGGCACGCCGGCCCGGCCGGGTACCTGGCTGATGCTGCCCGACGAGGCGGGGCTCGCCGCGAGTCTGGTGCCGTTGCTTGAGGCCTGCGGCCACACGACGGTCACCGTCGCGGCCCACGAGAGCGGCGTCGGCAGGGTGCGGCCCGATGATCACATCGTGGGCGCACGCGGCGTCGGCAGCGACGATCCCGACGGCGAGGGCGCCCTGTCCGCGCTGTACGACGCGGTGGGCCTGCGGCTGCCCAAAACCTCATCCGTCGAGGTCAGGCGGCATGTTGGTACTCGTGGAGGATGCCGCCGAGTCGTTCGCGTCGTCGTATGTCGAGGTGGGTGATCTGCTCCGGATCGGTGATCGGCTTTGGCGACGGGGGGTGCGGGCGGGCGTTGGCGATGCCCTGATGCGGCCGGTGGGAGTTGTAGTGCTCTTCGAACTTCCGTAGTGCATGGAGAAGGTGCCGCTGGTTCCAGATCAAGGTGCGGTCCGGCAGTTCGCGTCGGCAGGTTTGTACCCAGCGTTCCGTGACCGAGTTCATGCGCGGCATCCGCACGCCGCTGAGCATCACCTCGATCCCCGCATCGTTGAAGATGGTGTCGAACAGGGCGGAAAACTTCCCGTCGCGGTCCCGGATCAGGAACCTGGCCCGGCAGCCGGCGTCTTCGAGGTCCATGACGAGGTTCTTCGCGGCCTGTGTCACCCACGTGGCGGTGGGGTGCGCGGTGGCACCGAGTATCCGAATCCGGCGGCTGGCGTGCTCGATCACCGCGAACACATACATACGTGCCCCGGACAGGGTGACCGTTTCCAGGACGTCGCATGCCGGCAGGGCGTCGGCCTGGGAGTGCAGGAAGTCCGCCCAGGTGCTGGAGGCCCGCTCGGGCGCCGGGTCGATCTCGGCCTCCTTCAGGATCTCCCAGACAGTGGAGGCCGCGACCTGGATCCTGAGAACGAGGAGTTCGCCATGGATGCGGCGATAGCCCCAGCTGGGATTCTCCCGGGCGAATCGGAGGGCCAGGGCGCGGATGGAGTGCGCGGTCCGCGGTCTTCCAGGGCGCTTGGGCCGTGAGGCGGCAGCGTGGCGGCGTGCGACCAGATCGCGGTGCCGGCGCAGCACCGTGTCCGGCCGCACCAACAGCCGCACCCGGCGCAGCGCCTCCGCCGGAAGCCGGTTCAGCAACGCCGTCAGGAACGCCCGATCGCTCGTTGTGAACCGCACCTTTTCCTCGCCGAGTTGGCGCCGCAGGACCGTGATCTGGTGACGCAGGGCGAACGCGTTCGTCACGGTGAGGTAGGCCAGTCGCAGCAGCACGACGGACCATCATGCCGGGGCAGTCACCAGCCGTACGAGACGCCCCATTCCGAGCACCCGAGTCCCCGACCCCGCGCACCCCCGCCAGGGCTACCACCAGGCCGGATGAGATTTTCGGCAGGGGGCACGGTCAGCCGGCACGCGGCCGTAATGCCCAGCTCGCCCTCGACACCGGTGAAGGCGTCATCCACCACCGGGTCGGCGGCAGACTTCAGTCCGCGCCCTCGGAGATCATTTCCAAGAGCGCGGAGGCTCTTCCCATAACCTCCAACGCGGCCTTGTTCCGGGCCAGTTCCTTCTCCAGCCGTTCCACCTGGCGGCGCAGTTTCTCGTTCTCCGCCTCGGCGGCCGACTTCTTCGGCCTCGCCGGGCTGGTGCGCTTGTCGACCAGCTTCTCCAGGGCCCCGGCATCCTGCGCGGCCCGCCACTCCTTCACGTGCGAGTGGTACAGCCGCTCGCGGCGCAGGATCGCGCCCTTCTCGTTCTTCGGTGCGGCGTCGTACTCGGCCACGATCCGCAGCTTGTACTCGGGGCTGAAAGTGCGGCGCTTGGGCCGGGGAACCGGGTCGGATCCGACGGGCTTGGTCTGGTCATGAGGGGGTGGTTCTCCTGTCTGCCCTCTCAGACTATCGGGGTCTTCCGCCTCAGCGGGAACGTGCACTGGGTAACGGCGCATGCCAGCCGGTGAACGATGTCGGAAAGCCGTGTGCGGGAGAACCGCATGCACGGTTTGAAGCGGCGGGGGCTGGAAACGGAGCGTCAAGCGCCACCGCGCCAGTCCCCGACCCTACCTAAATTCGGGGGTCCGCATCACGGTCCTCGCCGCGAGGCGCTGGGCCTCCCCT
This sequence comes from Streptomyces sp. PSU-S4-23, assembly GCF_055632315.1. NCBI lineage: Bacteria > Bacillati > Actinomycetota > Actinomycetes > Kitasatosporales > Streptomycetaceae > Streptomyces > Streptomyces sp. PSU-S4-23. Next base: position 7,567,062 of record NZ_JBVMUU010000002.1, read on the forward strand.
CCCGCGCGCCGGGCACGCGCTGTGCCCTATGGACGTGCGCCCCCTGAATCACTAGCGTCGCTATCCCACCCCCCTCCAAGTGACGTGCATCGGCAAGGGATTGAGCCGATGCTTCATCCGTACGAGGAGAGCCATGTCGCGAAGATGGCCGAGCCGACTGACCATGTCGGCGGCCGCCGGTCTGCTGGTCCTACCCCTGGCAAGTCCGGCGGGGGCCGTGTCCGCCACCGATGTGCAGGCGAACAAGCCGCAGGTGGCCGGGGATCCGACGAGCGACACGACCGCGGTGTTCCCCACCAACAAGCAGAACGAAACCACCGTTGCAGTCAACCCGCTCGACAGCCGGTACCTCATCGCCGGTGCCAACGACGAGCAGCGGCAGCCCGCGTGCGGACCCGGCGAGGTCCGCGGCCCGGACGCCGCGCCCAGTGACTGTTCCTTCTTCCCGGGCGTGGGTACCTCCGGGATCTACACCTCAAGCGACGGTGGCCAGACCTGGACCAACCGGGGGCTGCTCGACGACCAGCCGTCCTGGATGGCCTCGGACCTGGTCTCCGACGGCGACCCGGTCATCAGTTTCGGACCGAAGCCGCAGCCCGACGGAACCTTCAGCTACCAGCACGGTGCCCGCGCCTACTACTCGACCCTGGCCTCGTACAAGCCGGGCCGCAGCCCCTACCCGCCCAACAAGGCACCGGAGCTGCTCGCGGTCTCGTACTCCGACGACAACGGACGCACCTGGAGCGCCCCGACCGTCGCCACGGTCAAGGACAATCCGAACGACTTCAACGACAAGGAATGGGTGACCGTCGACGCCTCGCCGACCAGCCCGTACTTCGGCAGGGTCTATCTGACCTGGACGGAGTTCCGGGCGCTGGGCACGTCGGAGCCTGTCATGGTGTCGGTTTCGCGTGACGGCGGCAACTCCTTCTCGCTGCCCAAGCAGCTCTCGCCAGCCGGGAACAACGGGACCGGCAACGGCCGCCAGGGCTCCATGCCCACCGTCGGCCCCGACGGCACGGTGTATGTCGGTTGGGAGCAGGGGGCCGAGCAGCTTGTCTCCGTCTCCCACGACGGGGGCGCCGGCTGGAGCCGTCCGGTGTCCGCCGGTGCGGTGGCCGATATCCCGGACCCGCTCCCGGGTTCCAACTTCCGTACCAACAGTTTCCTTTCGATCGCAGCCGACCCGCGGGAGGGGTCGACGACGGTCTGGGCGGCCTGGGTGAACAGGACGGCGGGCGGCGGCCGTACGGTCGTCGTGCACTCCGACGACCGCGGCAGGACCTGGTCGGCGCCGCAGACCGTGTCCACGGCGGCCGAGGGGTACGCCTTCTACCAGGGCATCGATGTGGCGCCCAACGGCCGGGTGGACGTGGCCTACCAGGCGCAGGTCGCGAAGAACCCGGCCACCTATGGAACCGGCAACGCGGCCATCGACGCCTGGTACACCGCCAAGCCGGACGGCGGCTCCTGGAGCAAGCCGGTCAAGGTCTCCACCGCCTCGACCGACCCGGCCGTCAGCGCCCAGAACAACCTCGTCCGCCAGTTCATGGGCGACTACAACACCCTGGTGTCCACCAGCGACAAGGCGTGGTTCATCACCACGGACGCCAGAAACGGCGCCGGCTGCCCCGCCGTCGACGCCTACCAGCACGCGATCGACGGCACCACGGTGGTGCGCGGTGACATGAAGGACCGCATCGCCACCCGCCTCGGACAGGACCCGTACGCGACCGACCCGGCGACCAAGCCGGCGCCGCCGCTGGTCTGCCCGAAGCAGTTCGGAAACACCGACGCCTATGTGAGTGTGATCACTCCGTAGCGTCGGACGCGCGGCGCGGCGACGGGGTGCGGCCTGGTCCGCGCCCCGTCGTGCCCCTGCAGCGGCTGCCGCGCCCCGTCCCGGGTGAGAGGCAGGAGGTCTCCACGACCTCCGCTCCCGCCTCCCGGCCGAACCCCGGTGACCATGCGCGGCCGTCACCGCTCAGCGGACCTCCGACAGCCGGGCGAAGACAACGACGTTTCCGGCATAGCCGCCGGCCTTGGAGAAGCTGCCGCCACACGTGATGACCCGGAGTTCCGGTCGCCCGGTGGCGTCGTACACCCGGTCGGCGGGGAAGCTCCGCTTCTCGAACACCTCGATACCGTAGATGCGGAACACCGCGGTGCGTGTGGGGCTCGTAAAGTCATCGCCGCAGGTCAGGACGATAGAGGAGGATCCACTGGGAGCATGTCCGCGTGATCGTCTCGATGCTTCACAAGGTGGCCCGCCGGCTGTTGTCCGTCCCCGGGGTGCTGCTGCGCCGCGACACCGCCAAGGATGCCGAGTTGCTTGTCCTCAGGCATGAGAATGCAGTGCTGCGCCGTCAGATCGGCGGACCGGTCCGATACGAGCCCGCAGACCGGCTCTGGCTGGCCGCCCCCTCAACCCTGATACCCCGTCGTCGCTGGCGCGAGGTCTTCCCCGTCACTCCCGGGACACTGCTTGCGGCTCGGCTCAGCCCTGCTCGTTGCCCTCGATGATGCCGAACATGAGGGTCCCTATGGCCAGGGCGGTGGCAACGGCCCCCTGCCGCGTCGGGCGGCGCGGGGCGGGGTCCTTGGTGTTCGGTGCCGGTCGCGCCGGCCCGTGGCTCTCAGAGAGTGCGTGATTCGGCGAAAGCCGCACGGTAGGTCTGCGGTGGGACGCCCACCTGTCGGCGGAAGTGCGGCCTCAGTGCGACGGCGTCGGTGAACCCGACCCGGCGGGCGACGGCGTCGACAGGCAGATCGGTGGACTCCAGGAGGTGCTGGGCGAGGAGCACTCGTTGGGTGAGGAGCCACCGCAGGGGCGGACTGCCGGTGCGGGCGGTGAACCGCCGGTCGAAGGTGCGGCGGCTCATGTTCGCTCGCCGGGCCAGGGCGCCGATGTCGATGCGCTGATCGAGGCCGTCCGACAGGTGCGCGATGACATCGTCCAGTTCGTCGCCATCGGCGACCGGGGGTATCGGCGCGGGAATGAACTGTGCCTGATCGCCGGTACGGTGCGGCGCCACCACCAGCGCCCGGGCCACGGCACCGGCGACCGTCGCCCCGTGTTCGCGCCGCAACAGGTGCAGACAGGCGTCGATCCCTGCCGCGCTGCCGGCACTGGTGAGCACGGTGCCCTCGTCGACGTACAGAGCCGCGCCGTCGACCGTGGTGGCGGGGTACATGTCGGCCATGACGTCGGTGTACGCCCAGTGGGTCGTCGCGCGTCTGCCGTCGAGCAGCCCGGCGGCGGCCACGACGAAAGCGCCCAGGCACAGTCCGACGACGACCGCCCCGTCGTGATGCGCCCGGCGCAACGCGGCCAGGAGCATTTCGGGTGGTGCGACGCCGTCGGGCTGGTGCCAGGTGGGCACGATCACCAGACCGGCGAGTTCGAGGGCATCGAGCCCGTGGGGCGGTACCAGCGTGATTCCGTCGGCGGTGGTGATCGGACCGCCGTCGACGGTGGCGGCCAGCACCGTGTGACGCGGCAGTTCCGGTCTGCCGAGGTCCAGTCCGAAGATCCTTCCGGGTACGGCCATTTCCAGCATCGGCAACCCATCGGCCATGACCACGGCAACAGTGGAGGGGCTGCGTGTGCCGGAGACGTTGTCGGGCATGGCCATATGCTATCGATGAGTGTCCTTTTAGCCACTGCCCTCTCCGCGCGATCTCCATGAAACTGGTCACTGCCCCTGGCAAATCGGAATGGAGTAGGACATATGTTGGCTCGGCAGGAGATCCGGACACGGCGCGACGACCCAAACGACGTGGCCACCACACTCGTGGAGTTGGAGACCGCCGCACTGCGGCGTTGGGGTGCGGGCGACCCCGACGGCTATCTGGAGATCTGCGACGAGGACGTCACCTACTTCGACCCGATGACCAAGAAGCGGATCAACGGACTCGACGCGCTGAGGAGTTACTACGCCGCCATCAGGGGGCGGATCCACATCGACCGCTTCGAGCTCATCGACCCGCGTGTGGTGGCCGGCGAGGACATGGCCGTCCTCAGCTTCAACTTCATCTCCCAGGGAGGCAATGACCTGTACCGCTGGAACTGCACGGAGGTGTACCGGCACGGCCCGGCCGGCTGGCGCATCGTGCAGACCCACTGGTCCTGGGTGCAGGAATCTCCTTGATGGGCGCCAGCTCGCCGTCCTCACGTCGGTGGTGATCACCAGTCGGCGGGCGCACGGGGAGTCGTGTCGGCCGTGGGCCTGCCACCAGCGCGGATCGAGGTGACGGCGAACGCCGCGGTGTCGTGATCGGTGCCGATGGCGACCCACCCGGTGTTCGCTGCCGTGTCGTAGATCCCGTGAAGAATCGCCTTCTTGGCCTGGCAGGGGAAGGCGTGGCCCTACCCGCTGCCGCTGTGTCCTCACACACTCACGCTCGGCGAGTCCCGCCAGGTACTCAAGCACCGGACCGTCCGCGTCGGCTCGGTCCGCTACCCGACCCGCCCGGCCCGGTCGGCCGGGAAGCCCGTCCTTCGAGAACCCGCTCAGCTACTCAGGGGCAGGTGACGACTTGGCCCGCCCAGGACAGGCCGCCGCCGAATGCGAAGAGCAGCACTGGCGCGCCGGAGGGCAGTTCGCCGCGTTCGAGCAGCTTGGACAGCGCAAGGGGTACGGATGCGGCGGATGTGTTGCCGGAGTCGACGACGTCTCGGGCGATCACGACATCGTCGCGAAGGTCGAGCTGCCGGGCCACTGACTCCACGATCCGGAGGTTGGCCTGGTGGGTGACCACGCCTGCGAGGTCCGTGGTGGCGATCCCGGCGCGGTGGCAGGCTTCCCGGGCGATGGCGGGCAGCTCGCTGGTGGCCCAGCGGAAGACGGCCTGGCCTTCCTGTGCGAACCGCGGCTGCCAGGAGTCCACCAGCCGCACCGCATCGCCTCGTGTGGGGTCGGAGCCCCAGACGACTGAGCCGATCCCGGCCCCGGCCTCTTCCGCCTGGCTGATCACAGCGGCGCCCGCGCCGTCGCCCAGCAGGACGCAGGTACTCCGGTCGGTCCAGTCCGCGAGGTCCGACATCTTTTCAGCACCGATGACGAGGGCGTGCCGGGCGGCTCCGGCCCGTACCGAGTGGTCGGCACAGGCGAGGGCGGTGCAGAAGCCCGCGCAGGCGTTGTTGAGGTCGAAGCAGACGGGGGACGGTATGCCGAGACGGGCGGCTACCTGGGCGGCGATGGACGGGCTGCGGTCGATGGCGGAGCAGGTGGCGACCGTGACCATGCCGATCTCGGCCGGGTCCAGGCCGGAGGCGGCGAGTGCCTTGGATGCTGCCGTGGCGGCCATGTCCGTGACGGACTCGTCCTTGTCCGCGATCCGGCGGGTGGCGATCCCGGTGCGCTGCCGGATCCAGGCATCGCTCGTCTCCACGAGGCCTTCCAGATCGGCGTTGGTCAGCACACGGGACGGCTGGTGGTGTCCCAGAGCGGCGATACGGGATCCGGGCAAGAGGCCCTCCCTCAGTCAGGCAGCACGGTAGGTCCGACGGTCCGGTGGAATATAGCAACCGATCGATCGGAAGTTAAATGGGGTGTGCGGCTACCATGGACCGTCATGAGCCCCCGCAAGTCCGTCGTCGAGACCCGCCACACCCGGCAGCGCATCGTCGATCGCAGCCTGGCGATCGCCTCAGTTGAGGGGCTGGAGGGCCTGACCATCGGCCGGCTCGCGAGTGAGCTGGGCATGAGCAAGGCAGGTGTCCTCGGCCACTTCGGCACGAAGGAGAGCCTCCAGCTCGCCGTCATCGACGCCGCCGCAGAGTCATTCGCCCAGGACGTGCCCCAGCGCGTACGGGACGTGCCACCCGGGCTGCCGCATCTGCGCGCCCTGTGCGAGGTGTGGGTGTCCTACCTGGAACGGCAACCGCTGCCTGGCGGCTGCTTCTTCGCCGCGGCAACAGCAGAGTTCGACGGGCGCAGCGGACCCGTACATGACGCCGTCGCTGGAATGAACGCGCTGTGGCAGCGCGAACTGCGTATCCACATCCGGCGCGCAGTCATCGCAGAAGACCTGCCCCCGGACACCGACCCCGACCAGCTGATCTACGAACTCATCGGCATCATGCTGGCCCTCAACTACTTCCTCCAGCTCCAACACGACCCCTCCGCCCCCACCCGCGCCCGTCGCGCGCTTCACCGGCTCCTCGGCACCTGACCACGGCAGCCGGCTTTGCGGCTCCCCGTACCAAGCGCTGGTAGGACTCCGTTAGACATCTCAGGGGGATAAGAAGTCAAGTGGGACCACGACTCTTGATCGCTACTGAGGCCGCTGATTGGCTGGCCGACATGAATGATCTCGGACTCGTCGCGTGGCCGCCTGCACCGATCAAGACCGAGAGGCTCGTGTTGCGTGAGCCCGAAGCTCGGGACCGTGCGGCGTTCATCGAGCTGCACGCCTCGTCGGAGGTACACACCTACCTTGGCGGCGCCCGTCCGCGTGACGAACTTGAGCGCGAGATGCCCGATGTCCCCGGGCGGCGGCCCGGGTGTTTCGTGGTCGATCTCGACGGGACGATGATCGGCCAGATCCTGCTCAGGAGAGCAGCGGAGCACCTTTGCCCCGCTGCCGTAGGGAAGGTCGATCTCGGCTATCTGTTCCTGCCGCAGGCGTGGGGATTCGGGTATGCCGCCGAGGCGTGCGCGGCGGCACTGGACTGGCTCGAAGACGTCCTTCCGGGTGAGCCGGTGGTGCTCGCTACCCAGACGGCCAACGTCCGTTCGATGCGCCTCGCGGCAAAGCTGGGGTTCGCCGAAGTGGAGCGGTTCCGGGCCTGGGACGCCGATCAGTGGCTTGGCCTGCGAGCCCCGGTCACGTCCTCTGATTGAGTTCGCGCTCGACAGCGTGGATCTGTCGAAGTGCCGTTGTTCTCGTTGACTCAGCCGGGCGGGTTCGCGGGTCATGCAGGCGCTGGAAGGAGTGGCGCGAAGGCGCGTTGCTCGTCGAACGGCTGCCGGGTCTGGAGGCAGTGGTGGAGCTGTCCGAGAAAGCGGTTGAGCAGGTGGCGCTGGGCGGCGTTGTGCCAGTCGCCGTGTTCGCGTCGACGTCGGTAGTGGGCGTTCGCTCCGGGTGAGGCTTGGAGGGCTGAGAAGGCCCAGAGGAAACCCGCGTGCATGAGCCGGTTGTTCTTGACGAAGCGGCGGCCGACGAAGCGTTTCTTGCCGGATGCGCGGGTGATGGGGGCGGAGCCGGCGTAGGACTTGAGTGCTCTGGCGTCGGCGAAGCGGGCCCGGTCGTCGCCGATCTCGGCGAGGACGCGGGCTGCGAGCTGGGGACCGAGGCCGGGGAAGCTGAGCAGGATCTCGCTGTCGGCGTGCTGATGGAAGGCGGCCTCGGTGGCCGTGGCGAGATCGTCCGCGGCCTGGCAGGCAGCGTCCAGCTGCTTGAGCAGCGCCAGCAGCTGCTGGCCGAAGGCGCCCTCGACGGCCGGGAGGTGGTGGGCGTACTCAGCGCGGAAGACGCTTCGCAGGCGCTCGGCTTCGGTGTCGAAGGACCGGGTGCGCCCGCTGCGTTTGAGGGCGGCCCGGATCTGGGCGACGGTGAGCTGGGCCGCCTTCGCCGGAGTCGGGGCCAGGGTCAGGATCACCCGGGCGTCTGCCCTGGTCAGGCCGCCTTCCTTGCCCTGGAAGGCGTGCAGGGCGGCGGGGTAGTACTCGCGCAGCAGCGAGCGGACCTGGTTGGCGACCTGCTGGCGGCTCCAGACAGCGTCCTGCTGGGCGCGGGCCAGCACCGCGATGGCCTGGGCGAGTTCGCTGTCTGCAGGCAGCGGCCGGTGGGCGTGCAGGTCGGTGCGCAGGATGTTCGCCAGGACCAGAGCGTCGCCGGGGTCGGACTTCTTGCGGCTGACGCCGTGCCGGTCGCGGTAGCGGGAGGCGGCGAGCGGGTTGATCGCGAAGACCTTGCGGCTGCCGGTGCGCAGGGCGGCAACGAGCAGGCCGTGGCTGGTCTCGATGGCGACGGGTATCGGGTTCTCCGGGCTGTCGCCGTGTTCGGCCAGGAGGTCCAGGAGCTTGTGATAGCCGGCCGCGTCGTCGGTGATGCGGGCTTTGGCGAGCTGGGTGCCGGTGTCGTCGATGACGGCGATGTCGTGGTGGCGCTCCGCCCAGTCGATGCCGCAGAACACGGTCAAGCTGTCCTCCTAGATCTGTTCGTTTGTGCAGGTCACGAGCACATGCGGGTCACGCGGCGCCCTAATCCCAGGACTCTTCGGTCCGCCATCTCAGTAGCCGTTCGCGACACCAGCGCACCCCAGGGGCTCGGTCTTTCTGCAGAGCTCGCGGGCTCGCGGAGTGGAACGAGAGGTCGGCCCTGGGGCGGGCTCGCGCCGTGACGATCAACGTCCGGCCGGCCGCCGCGAGTTTCGCGGCGTTCACCGAGACACCGGGCTGTGCCGCTCTTGACAGAGGCCTCGAAGGGCCCGGGGAAACGGAGGCATCAGCCCGGTGCCCGCGTCATCACCGCGAAGCACGGACGGCGGTGGGGTTCCGTGGCGGTGGTGAAGGCGCCGGACCTCGCCGCTCTAACGGGAGGCCTCTCGGGCCAGGCTGACTTCAGGCGTTGCCCGACGCCCACGTCACCGTCACGGAACCCACTGGGTGGACAGCGACGCCAGTCTCAGAGCGGGTCTCAGGGACCGTGGGGGCCGGAGGCGTTCCGCTGTCCGTCGCAAGCCGCCCGCTGGCCCCTTGCGGGGACCGGGCCGAGCTGCCTACGCCCTGGATTAGGTCTGTCTTGATCTTGGTGTGGTTCTGCTGGGCAGGGGGTGGTGGCAGGTGGTGCAGATGCCGGTCCAGCAGTTCAGCAGGTCTTGGAAGGCGTCGAGGATCTGGTAGACAGAAGCGGCCTTCGAAGTGGTCCAGGCCGAGGCCGTGCTTGAGCTCGCGGTAGTCGTGCTCGATACGCCAGCGGATCTTCACCAGGCGGACCAACTCCGGGATCGGGGTGTCGTCGGGCAGGTCGGACAGCCAGAACCGGGTCGGTTCGTCCTCGCCGTCGGGCCGTTCGGCCAGCAGTCGCGGCTGGGGCAGGACGCCGTCCCACCGGCCGTGCTCGGCCACCGCGGCTGCCTGGGCCAGCCGACGCGGGCGCACCCCGGCCGGCCGGACCCGCATCGCGAGGAAGCGGGAGACCATCGGGCCGCGGGAGCCTTCCCGCCAGGTCACCTTGCTGAAGGCTTCCCGTCCGGCGGCCGCGGCCAGTTCCGCCACCGTCATTGGCGGCTGCCGGTAGCGGGGAACCGGCGAGCGGCCGTTGCCGGAACAGGCCGGGGTATCAGGGACTGCGTCATGCGGCTGGACGGTCAGATCACCACAGATGCCGACCACGTACGCGTGTCCCCGCTCGGCCGGGTCGGCCCGGACGAAGTCCTGATCGTCGCCGGCACCGCGCAGGCGCTTGCCCTGCTGCGCCCCCTCCTGCGTGGGGACGGCATCCACGCTGTCGCTGTGGAGGATCCCGGCTCGCTCGGGACCCGCCAGCACCTGCAGAACGCAGGCTTGGCCACCCCGCCGGTGCCGGTCGACGACGACGGCGTGCGCACCGACGTATTGGACGCCACCGGCGCCCGCGCGGTGCTGCTCACGCCCGCCCACCAGTTCCCCACGGGAGTGGTGACAAGCGGTGAACGCCGCCGCGAGCTGCTGGTGCTCGCCCGGCTGATGGAGTCCGGCGGCCTCGAGCGGCATCTACGGCTGCTGCGCGGCCGCCACCGGCGACGCCGCGACGCGATGATCGACGCTCTCACCGAACACCTGCCGGGCGCGGTCGTGTACGGCGCTGCGGCCGGCCTGCACCTGACCGTCACGTATGCGCCAGAGGTGCCCGACACCGAACTCGCCGCCACTGCACTCGCCCGGGGTGTGAAGTGCCAGCCACTCTCGTGGCACCGGCAGCTGACCGGCCGCCCCGGCGGCAGACCACCAGGATTCGATCGGGGACCTACCTCCGGTGCACCATGATCGAGCGTTGCTTCAACCGGCGTAAACGCTTTCGCGGCAGCCATCTGGTGCGACAGGACCGCCACCTCCTACGAAGCGGCGGTCACAGGCGCAACTTTCCTGCTTTGGTCAAAATCCGTTCCAAACAGACACCGGCATGTCGCTCACGCCGACCCCCTTCTTCCCGCCGTCCCAGGCGAATGCCCCTTGGGGGACGTCTGCCGCCTGCACCGACGGCGAGTTCGCGATCGCCCGTATGGGGATCCCCTGGACGCCCCATGGGGAAGTGACCTCGCACCCCTCGGTTGGAGCCGAGGTGATTGAAGCCAATGAATCCACGTGCGTGGCGCAGTCTTGTGCATGTTTCGTTCGCATGTATGATCTCTGGCCAATGAAACTTTTGGGATTTGGGGCGACATTGAACGGATCGCAGAGCGGGGCGCCGGAGCTTGATGACGTTGACCTGGAGATCCTGCGGCTCCTGCAGGCCGATGGCCGCGTGACGCACGCCGCCATCGGTAAGGCCGTCGATCTGACCGGCCCCTCGGTGTACTCCCGGATCAAGCGCATGGAGCGCGACGGCGTCATTCGGGGCTACACCACGCTCATCGACCCCCGGGCACTTCGACAGGACCTCGTTGCGCTCATGCGTGTCGGGACGCAGGCCGACGACAGCGAGCAGCAGCCGTTCGAGACCTTCGTGCGCAATGAGCCGCAGGTGCTCGAATGTCACGACGTCGACGGCGAGGACAGCTACGTGCTGAAGATCCGCACGGAGTCCCCGCAGTCCCTGCGCCGGCTCCTGGCCCGCATCCGGGGCATCCCCGGCGTCAGCCGGACCGTCACCTCGATCGCGCTGGAGACCGTCAAGGAACCGACTGCCAGCGCGCACCTCAGCGACCCTGAACCACTCAGAAGCAAGGAAACACCGTCATGATCCAGGTGCTCTGGCTCGGCATCCTCCTCGGTGCCGGAGCCGCCCTGTCCGTCGGACCGGTCTTCGTCACCATCCTCCAGACGTCCGCCACCCGTGGGCTTGGCGCCGGATTCCGAGTGATCCTCGGTTCGGCCGTCGCCGACCTGATCCTGCTCATACCTGCGCTGGCCTTCGCCTGGATCATCAGCGCGATCGCACAGGCATCCTTCTGGGTCGCCCTTGCTGGGGTTGTGGTCTTCCTCTATCTCGCCGCCCTGGCCATTCGTGACGCCCACCGGCTGTGGCGCGGACAGACCGCCAGTCCGGAGGGCAGCTCGTGGGCCTTCTGGAAGGGGGTCACCGCCAACCTCGCGAACCCGTTGACGTGGACTTTCTGGCTCGCCACCGGCACTCCGACCATGCTGAGGGCCAAGGCCCTCGCCGGATGGCCGGGTGTTGCCGTGTTCACCATTACCTGGTTCGTCGTCGCGTCCGGGCTGGAAACAGTGTTCGCTCTCGCTGTCGCCCGTTCCGGCCGTGCCTTCGGCTCCCGGGGGCAGAGCATGGTCACAGCAGCATCCGCGGTGCTGTTCGTCGCCCTTGCCGGCACGATGATCGCCCGCGACGTCATCCCACACCTACCGGTAGTTCGTTAATTCCGGCCATGGTGTGGGTTGACGGCGGTTTGGGTTGGTCGTAGGCCGGTGGTAGGAGTCAACTGCTCTGCTGGGGGCTGGAGATGACCGCTCGCCGTCCGTGTCCGCCTGCGCCGGGGCCGTTGGAGGACTACGCGGCCCGGTTCGACGACCTCTTCTTCAGCTTGGCCCAGCGGCGAGGGTTTCGCGAGTACCTGACCGGGTTGCTGGCGCCGCGGGAGCGGAACAAGACGATCACCTGCCTGGCAGGGGCAACCAGTGGCGGGTGCGGGGATGCCGGGGGTGCAGCGACTGCAGTTCTTCTTGTCCGAGTCGCCCTGGGAGGCCGAGCTGGTCAACGACCGGCGGCTCGAACTGCTGCGTGAGGAGTCAGCGACGGCTCCGCATGACGGCGGGGTCATCGTGATCGATGATTCCGGGGACCGCAAGGACGGCACGGCGACCGCGCATGTCGGCCGGCAGTGGCTGGGCCGGTTGGGTAAGACCGACAACGGCATCGTCACGGTGACCACGGTGTGGACCGACGGCCACGTGTACTACCCGCTGCACGCGACTCCCTACACTCCCGCCCACCACTTCGCCCGCGGCCGCTCGGATCCGGCCTTCCGTACGAAACCGCAGCTGGCCGCAGCCCTCGCGGCACGGGGGAAGGAGGCGGGCTTCGGCTGCCGGGCGGTGGTCGCCGACTGCGCTTACTCCGTCAGCGACGACTGGTACCTCGCGCTACGCGAGGCCGGCCTGGCCTACGTCGTGGCTCTCAAGCCGCACCGCGGCACCTGGGCTCCGCCCGACCAGCCGCACACCCCCATCGAAGCCGCCCACGCCCTGACCTGGAAGGATGCCAAGCGTCCCGGCGACTGGACGCCCGTTCAGCGTCACTTCCGCGACGGGCACACCGAGACCTGGTGGGCCGCCGACGCCTACCTGGCCGGCTACGGCCCGGACTCCCCGTGCCGACTGGTCGTGGCCACCACCGACCCGGCCGGCCTGCCGGAGAAGGCAACCTGGTACCTGGCCACCAACCTGCGGACGAACTCGGCTGGGCCGACTTCCAAGTCCGCTCCGACCGCGCCATCCGCCGCCACCAGACCCTGGTCAACTGCGCCTTCTCCTTCTGCTGGGACCAGTGGTTCGCCCCATCCGGACCCCTGGATGCCACCGCGCCGGACCCGTGCCCCGACGAGGGGCCAGAGAGGGGGCCCAGCCGAACCCCACCAGCCCCAACGGCCCTGCTGGCCCAGGGCATTACGCGCCATCCGCTCCTGGCTCACCCCCGCCATCACCCTCAACCGATGGTGGCGAGCCTGGACGGACACGGACCCACCCTCCGAGCTCCAGGCCCTGATCGACGCGGTCACCACCGGACACGGCATTGACCTCTACCGCCGGATCTAACGAACTACCGGTATGTGACCTGTACGGGTGTCTCGGCCCCAGAGTGTCTCAGGTGGCGCACCTTCATAGACGAGACACGTTCGTCGCCGATGGGTCGGGGAGCCGAAAGAGGAAAGAGGGCCGTGCGGCCGTCGGCGCGGCACAGATAACCTGCGCGGATGGAGCGGATTCAGCGGGCGGCCGGCGCGGTCGTCGGCTCAGCGGTGGGTGACGCCTTGGGCGGTCCCTTCGAGTTCGGCCCCCAGGGAGCGTTCTCCGCACGGTTTCCCGCGCCTGGTGCCGGTGGCGAGATGTGCGGAGGCGGCGGCTGGGACCCCGGCGAGGCCACCGACGACACACAGATGGCCGTCCTGGTCGCGGAGTCGCTGCTGGAGCGGGGCGGACTGGATCTGCCGGACATCTTCGCCCGCTTCCAGCGGTGGGCAGCATCAGAACCGAAGGACATCGGCTTGCAGACCGAAGACGTCCTGACCAACGGCATGCCCTGGGACCTCGCCGCTGCGATTCATTTCCAGGTCAACCAACGAGCAGCGGGAAACGGCTCGTTGATGCGGGCATCGACCTCTGCGGTCTACTTCGCACCCGCCGGCTGCGAAGCCACCATGGACGCGGCCCGCCGCATCGCTGCCCTCACCCACGGTGACCGTGCGGCCTGGGAAGGCACCGCAGTCTTCCACGAACTTGTCCGTGTCATGTTCGAGGACGCCGACCCCCTCGCCGCGCTCCCGGACATCCTGGCTCTTGTCCACCCCGAGCACCGCGGCCGTTACGCCGCAGTCCTCGCACCCGACTGGCACCCTGATCAGGCGACCGAGTTCAACGGTGCCGTCTGGCCCTGCCTGGGCTCCGCCATCTGGGCCTTGCGCACCACCGCCAGCTTCGAAGAGGCGATACGCGCGGCGATCGACCTCGGCGGTGACACGGACACGGTCGCCGCGGTGACCGGAGGCCTCGCGGGGGCGTACTACGGGCTGGATGCAATCCCCGCCCACTGGACCCAGCCGCTCCATGTCCCTCTCCCAGGATTCGATGGGCGGGTGCTGCACCTGGCAGATCTGCTCCACCTTGCGCACCGCCTCGGAGGCTGAACCGAGCCGCCCCCAACGCGGAATGCCGCCGTTCTGAGGGGGTGAGAAGTGGGCCGCCACGATGGACGAGGCGGCCGAGCCAAACTGTGGCGTACGGCGACAGTAGTCTCAGCGGTAGAGCTTCCCCTGCGCCACCACGACCGTATCGTCAGTGGTCAACTCACCCCTCGGACACAACCACTGACGATACGGTGAGGAGGGCCTCGACCTTACGGTCGCGGTCCTCGTTGCGTGTTCGTAGCTGATCGTGATGCCCAAGGCCTCGTAAAGTGGGCCTTTCTTATCGGCGTCGGCCGTGTGGATGCGTTGCGCAATGTTCCCAAGACTCTCAGTGATCCCCTGGATCTGTTGCGCGTCGAGCTTCTTCCGTGCCGCCTCCTTGTCTCGCTGCGCCTGGTTGATCCACTGGGTGACGACGGCTGGGTCGGCTCCGGCTTCGAGGGCTGCTTGGTAGCGGGCGAGTCGTCGCTCGCAGTCCTTGATCGCCTGGCGTGCTTGAGCTTGCTCAGGTGTGTGGGTCTCTGCGGCGCTTGCTGCGGCGCTGGCGTGGGTGAGTGCGGTGATGGTGGCGGTGAGCCGGTCGGGGGTGAAGGCCCGGGCGATCCACTGGTCCAGGGCCCGGCACACGATGTCTTCGCGCAGGTTGACGGTGCGGGGGTGAGTGAGGTCGGGGTAGAGGGCGGCTTCCTGGTCCTTGAATTCGCAGCGGTAGTAGACGTGGTTGCGGATGGTGGCGGGCTGCATCTTGCGCCCGCACAGGGTGCATCGGACCTGTGCCGTTCGGAAACCCGTCGCTGCAGTTCACGCCGCATATCTGTACTCGTTGATCACGCCACTCAGCACTCGGGTGCGCAGGATCCGCTGAGTGGTCAGAGCGGTCATGGGCGCTGGGTGCTTGTGGGCGAGCGGAGGGAGTTGCCCTCGAGCTTGGTGCGGGCGATGACCGTTGTAGTGCCGGGCATAGGCGTCGAGGACCTGCCGAGCATGGGACTCGTTCCATATCAGCAGGTAGTCGAGGATTTCGCGCCGCAGAGTGCCAATGACCGCCCGCAGTGTGCGTTCATCCGTGGGGCCCGCGGAGCGGTCTTGAGGGTTTCGATGTCCTCGGCCGCGAAGACCGCGTCGGAGGATTCGGTGTACTTGCTGTCCCGGTCGCGGACCAGGAAGCGCAGCGACTCAAGACGCGCGCCCAGGTCGGCCGCGAGGTTGCGGGCTTGCTGCACCGTCCACTGCGCGGTGGGGTGAGCGGTCACGCCGGCGATGTGCAGGCGGCGTGTGCCATGCTCCAGGAAAACCAGCGCGCAGACCCGACGGAGATCCACCAGGTCGATGTGCAGGAAGTCGCAGGTGATGATGCCGTCGGCCTGCGCTGCCAGAACTGTCGCCATGTCGGCCCGCTCCTGCGGGAGCCGGGCCTACGCCTGCAGCGTTCAGGATCTGCCAGACCGTGGACGCTCCGACCTGATGCCCCAGCCGTGCGAGCTCGCCCTGAATCCTGCGACACCCCCAACGCGGATTCTCTTCAGCCAGCCGCAGCACCAGCTCTTTGATCAACGACGCAGTCGGTGGACGGCCAGGCCGCCTCTGGCGCTTGCTGTAGTCCCACCGACGCGCCACCAGTCGTCGATGCCATGCCAGCACCGTGCCGGGCGTCACCGGAAGCACCTCTGTCCAGCGCCGCCGCGGTATCAGCGAGGACAACGCCGCAAACCACAACCGGTCCGCCGGCTCGTACCGCACCGGGGCCGCGAGCTGTCGACGCAGCACGGCGTTCTCGTGGCGCAGGACGAGAAGTTCGGCATCCTTGGTCACTTGGCGGCGCAGGAACGGCCGGGATCGAGAGCAGCTTCCTCGTCAGCTGGTAGACCAGCGAGACAATCACCCACGGCATCGTCCCAGGCGACCCCGAGCACCACCAGACCCCCTACGACTTGCAGCGACGCATTTCTGAACGACACACGACGCGGTGGTGCCGTTCCGCCCAGTCGATTCCGCAGTAGATCAAGTTGTACCCTCCCCATGGATCGGGTATTTGCGCTGGTCACGAGCGCATACGGGCCACGCAGCGAACTAATTCCAGGACTCGGCACCGGGGCCGGTCCGACACCTCACTAGCCGTGTTCGTGGCACCAGCGCACCGCGCGGGCCTCGATCTCTCTTCTGGTCGCTGATCACCCGACGAGCAACACCGGGTCCGCCACAGCTACTTCACCCACAAGACCATGCAGCGTTTGAGTACATCACGCTCCATGGCCAGCCCCTTGTTGTCCTTCTTCAACTGCGCGTTCTCCCGCCGCAGCCGCGCGAGCTCCTCGCTCTCACCCGTCGCCGTGACCCCGCCGGCCCTGCGGGCCCGCGACACCCAACTCGCCAGCGTGGTCTCGTTGATCCCGAGATCCTGCGCGACCTGCGCCACCGGCTTGCCGGTCTCGGCGACAATCCGCACAGCCCCCTCACGGAACTCCGCTTCGAACTC
This sequence comes from Streptomyces sp. PSU-S4-23, assembly GCF_055632315.1. Taxonomy (NCBI): domain Bacteria; kingdom Bacillati; phylum Actinomycetota; class Actinomycetes; order Kitasatosporales; family Streptomycetaceae; genus Streptomyces; species Streptomyces sp. PSU-S4-23. The sequence continues at coordinate 7,583,549 of NZ_JBVMUU010000002.1, forward strand.
CCGACTCTTGCCTGCCATGACCCTCAACTTCCACTGCAGTCGGTCTCTACGCTACGGAGGGAAGGTCACGTCCCTGATGCGGCCCAGGCAGGAAGGGGGCGTCGCCACCGCGCCGACCTCCGGCCCGACTCAGGCAACGGCCTCCGGCCCGGACTCCTGCGGCGCGCTGCCCAGCTCCTCCGACACGAAGTCGACGCCGCGGGACGGTGCGAGATAACGCAGGTGGGCGAGGCGTGCCTGCTCCTGGCGCATGTGCATGAAGGACTCGAGTATGTAGCCGACCAGCAGCACGAGCACCGCGATGATCATGATGGCGGCGGCCAGTACGGCGGTCGGAAGCCGCGGCACGAGGCCGGTCCGCACGAAGTCGATGACCACCGGCAGACCCAGGGCGAGCGAGATGATCGTCAACAGACCGGCGATCGCTGCGTGGAACTGCGAGGGGCGCTGACGCCGGGCCAGGCCCAGGATGAGCTTCAGGATGCGCCAACCGTCGCGGTACGTGCGCAGCTTGCTCACGCTTCCGGCGGGCCGGTCCTTGAAGTCGATCTCCATCTCGGTGGTGGGCAGCCGCAGACTGAGGGCGTGCACCGTCATCTCTGTCTCTGTCTCGAACTCGTGTGACAGTGCCGGGAAGGACTTTATGTAACGCCGCGAAAACACGCGATAACCGCTAAGCATGTCGCTCACGTCGTTGCCGAACAGCGTCCGGACGGCGCCCGTGAGTATCTTGTTGCCGACCGCGTGCCCGGGCCGGTAGGCCGTCTCCTCGACCTCTCGACGGGCGCCGACCACCTGGTCGTAGGGGCCTTCGAAGAGCAGGTCGACCATCTCACGGGCACGGGAGGCGTCATAGGTGTCGTCGCCGTCGATGATCAGCAGTGCGTCGGCCTCGACGTCGGCGAACGCCCGTCGAATCACGTTGCCCTTGCCCTTGCGCGGCTCTTGGCGCACGATCGCGCCGGCCGCCAGAGCCTCGGCGACGGTGTTGTCCGTCGAGGCGTTGTCGTAGACGTAGATGACCGCCTCGGGCAGCGACGCACGCAGATCGCGCACGACCTTGCCTACGGCAGCCTCCTCGTTGTAGCAGGGGACGACGCACGCGATTTTGGGGTTCATTCCGTGATCCTCTAGGGGGTGTTCTGAGTTGAGATCACGGGATCGGTCTCTCCCGCTACAGGGTGGTGCTGGGTGCGGTAGACCGGTCGCGTGACTCGTGGTGATCTGACAGATGTCGAGCGGAAGTTGATCGAGCCGCACCTGTCGCTGGGGGCGTTCGGGCCGATCCCTGATGTGCGCAGCCACTTCAACGCGGTGATGTGGCGGTTCCGTACCGGCAGCCCCTGGCGGGACGTGCCGGAGAGCTGCGGCAGCCACCCGGCACGGGCACGACCGGCGCCGAGATCAGCCGGTGGTGACGTTCAGGCGAGGACCGGAGCCGACCGAGTGCGGCACGGTCGGGTCCGCCGTGAACGGACCGCTCACGAGTGCCTCGACCGCCGCGATGGACCCGGCGTCCTGGGTGGCGTGGGCCGTGCGCCGCGCCACGATCGCTCCGCTCACCGCCAGCAGTATCCCGAGGGTGCCGGCGATCGCGGGCCAGTACACGTAGCGGTAGTTGGCCTGGGGGGCGGTGGGCAGGTAGGTGGCGATATAGAGGACACCACTCACCCCGAGCAGCCGCAGCTCCCGCGACCACGGGCCGGCCCAGCGGCGGCGCAGTGCCAGCACCAGCGAGACCACCAGCCAGAACCAGCCCTGGAACAGCCAGGGCAAGTCGCGGTCGAAGCCCATCACATAGGACTTCATGGCCGCGTCCAGTGTCTTGTTGACCCGGACGTCCTTCGGCATGACGGCGGAATCACCGCCGAGGTACTGGAGGTTGCCCTGGAACAGCAGCCGGGCGAAGGTACGGGAGCGGTACTCGACGTAGCCGGTCGCGTGGTGCGGCATCTGCTGCGTCCACATCTTCAGCAGGACGTCGGCCTGGTCGGCCTCGATGTGGGGGCCGACCGCAGCCCGATCACCCGGCTTGTGCGGGTAGCAGGCGAAGTAGGCGTCCCAGACGATGTCCTCGCGTTGGCAGGTCCGCGCGGTCGCCAACAGGTCGTCGGTGAACTCCGGGGTCGCCCCGGCCTTCGTCGCGGCGGAGCGCACCTGCTGCGGGGTGAGTACGTGGACCAGGTCGTCGAGGGGTATCTGCGCGTACTGGCGCACCGCGAGCGGATGGGCGGCCGAGGACACCCCGAGGCTGCCGACGGCGGCGATCGCCAGCAGTGACCCCGCGGCGACCAGCCAGCGGCGCCGCCCGGGACGCGGCCAGAGCGCGAACATCAGCAGCAGGAAGATCGGTACGACGGCCGGGAGCCCGTTCTTGCGCACCAGCATCGCGTAGGTGAGGAAGAGCATGCCGAGGACCAGCAATCCCCAACGGGCCCGCTCCCGTCCCTCCGGCAGCTCTCGCGCGACGAGCGCGATCGCGCACACGGCCAACAGCATGTATGCCATGTGCACGTCCTTCCACACCACCCCGGTGAAGGTGAGGACATGCGGGGCGAGGCCGAAGCCGAGCATCAGCAGCGACAAGGGGCGGCTGCCGGTCCGACGCCACAGCACGACCGCGAGCACCCAGAGGGTGCCCCACAGCACGGCGGTCTGGAGCGCGGCCATCGCCGACAGTGCGCCGGTGATGTCGATGAGCGTGCGCCAGAGCAGAGCCATGAGCGGCGGGTGCCAGTCGGTCACCGGCCGCTCCCCCCGTGCCTGCGCTAGCTGCTCAAGGCTGTCCTGGCTGAGGAAGCCGGGGTGGAACGCGATGGAGACGGCCCACCCGCAGATCGCGGCCACCATGGCCAGTAAGCATGGCCAGAGCAGGTCGTCCGGCCGGGTGCCACGGGAGATCGCACGCCGACGGTCGGTCGTCGCGGGCACGTCCAGGGAGTCCTCTCGGTATGCGGTGAAGACGAGGGCGCGGTACGCGGCGAACCGCATCAGCGTCGCCGCCGCCCAGCCCACCAGGCGGGCTGCGTTGTCGCTCAACGGGGAGGACAGTCCGAACACTTCGTGCGCGACGTAGACGGGGAAGGCGGTGACCGCCAGCCCGGCCAGGTTGACGGCGATGAACCAGGCGACCTCGCGTCGGTCGACCGCTCCCTTGCGGTCCCGATAGGTCCAGTAGCGATTGCCCAGCCAGCTGACCACCATGGCCAGGAGCGTGGCGATCGCGGAGGCGAGGACCGGTGTGGAACCCAGCGGCCCGCCATGGTCCGGCGAACCGAAGATCAGGAAGTTGAAGCTCGCGGTCTCCACCACGAACGCGACGGCGCCGACGAGACCGAAGGCCACGACCTCTCGCCAGATGTTCCGTACCCATGAGGGCATACGTCGGCCCCTGGCCGTCATGTGCAGCATGGCGGGAAGGTAAGCGCATTAGTTAAGAACATCGTTCAAATCGCATATGATTCGAACGTGACTACTCGCAGTCGAGCTTGTAGAGCATCCTAAGAGCTGTCCCATAAATGATCTACGGCATGCTCGATGACCTGCGCCTTCTTCGTTATCCGGCGAGGGCCAGGTTGTGCAGGCGGGCGATGCCGAGCATGGCGTGGTGGACGCCGTCGCCTTTCAGGCGGCAGTCGCGGAGGATCTTCCAGGTCTTCATGCGGGCGAAGGCGTGCTCGACTCGGGCGCGGACTTTGCGGTGGGAGGCGTTGTGCTCCTCTTTCCACTCGGGCAGTTCGGTTTGGCCGGGTGCGCGGCGGTGCGGGATGACCAGTCCGGTTCCTCGGTAGCCGCCGTCGGCGATGACGGTGGTCCTGCCGACGGCGTCCTTGGCGCCGGACAACTCCCACGCCTTGCAGTCGTTGCGGTTGCCGGGCAGCGGCCGGCCGACGGCGACGACAAGCCGGGTATCTGCGTCGATGACAACCTGATGATTGGTCGAGTAGCGGTAATTCTTCGACTGCTCGGCCACCTTGTGATCGCGGGTGGGGACCAGGGTGCCGTCCACAATGAGCACGGTGTCCTTGCGGAACCGCCTGCGCCGTTGGAGCGCGAGAGCCGGGCCGAGGTGGTCGACGATGCGGTCGGCAGCCGACTTCGACACCCCGAACAACGGGGCGAGTTGTCGCAGAGTGAGGTTCGTACGCCAGTAGGCGGCGACCAGCAGGACCCGGTCCTCTAACGGCAGACTCCATGGCCGGCCCCTACGGACCGGGTCGGCGCCCTCGCGACGCAAGGCAGTGACCAACTTGCCGAACTGCCGCGGGCTCAGCCCGGTGAACGGGGCCGGGAAGAAGCCCTGCAGCTCGCAGTGGAGTTCCTGGCGCGTAGCCAGCGCGGTGACGAGCCGCCCCTTGCCATCGACGCAGAGCAAGTCCGAGAGAGCAACGGACTCCTGATCGTGCCCTACAACTCCGCGCACTACCTCGCCTCGCGTGACCCGTGGCAGCAGCAGCTGCTGGACTGCTGGCCCATCCTCGTCGACCTTGCTCGCGGAGAGGTACGGTTCGGGACCCTCGACGAGCGGCACCTATGGAAGAACCTGAGCACCTGACACGGCTTGGCCTGTCCACGACGGCGCTTACGGGACATCGCTTAGCCTCGATCTTGCATGAAGGTCCGTCAGCTTGCTGACGGACCTTTTCTGCTCATTCAGAGCGGGGATTTCTGCTTGTGGGCAGGCTGAGGACCCGGGTGTCGCGCCGGGTGGGCGCCGGGTTCCACGTCTCCGGGGTGTGCTGCTCGTAGGCACGGGACGCTACTGGTCAGCCGGGGTTCGGGAGGGCATCGATGGCTCCGCCCCTTCGTCCGTTTCCCAGTAATTTCTGCTCAGGGAGGTTCAGCATGTGGATCGATAGACTGATGGAAGTCACTAATTGGGAGCCGCGTCAGGCGGACATGTCCTGGGGTGAGACCGAGGAGCGTCTCGGTCTGTCACTGCCCGAGGATTACAAGCGCCTTGCCGCGGTCTTCGGTAAGGGGCTCTTCTCCGACTTCCTGCAGATCCTTTCCGTCGCTCCTGGAGAAGCCTTCGATCTCGCCACCACCTGGCAGAGCTTCAGCGCTGATGCTCCTGCTGAAGGGGACGACCCGCTGTACGCGCCGTACCGGATCTATCGTCCTGGTCAAGTTGGGCTTATCCCGTGGGGCTTCAGCCAGACCGAGTGCGAGTATCACTGGCTGGCCAACGGGAAGCCGGCTGATGAGTGGCCCATCGTGACACGGGGGAGGGGGTATCAGGAATGGCGTCAGTTGGACATCTCCACACCCGAGTTCATTTACCGGGTGGTTGCGGACCCAGATTTCGAGCCCTTCTCCATCGCGACTTTGGTGCCTGAGCCATTCTTCACGCCGGCTCCGGACATCGCGTTCTGAGCCCGGATCCACCGGGTGCCGTCTGTGGATTCCCGTGCCGCCGTCCATGTCTCCGCACTCTTCGACGAGCCGAATCTGATCGCGGATGCGGGACTGCTTCCGCTGGCCGCGCTCGCGGAACGGGTCGGCCTATGGCCGCCCAGGTCCGCATCGAGGCAGCCGCCAACAGCGGCGGCGCGCATCCGGCGGCCAAGGTGATGTCGCTGCTGGGCGCGATGTGCTCGGGGGCCGACTCCATCGATGATGCCGACCGGCTGCGGCATGGCGCGATGGACCGGGCCTTCGCCGGGATACGCGCCCCGTCCACGCCGGGCACCTTCCTGCGCTCCTTCACCCACGGCCACAACCGGCAACTCCACCGGGTCCACCGGGAGTTCCTGGCCCTGTCCTTGCCGAATACCTCATCCGCCCTGCTCAGGCCGCATGTTGGTACTCGTGGAGGAGCCCGCGGAGGCGGTCGGTTCGTTGTATGTTGAGGCGTGCGATTTGCTCCGGGTCGTCGATTGGCTGGGGAAGGGCACGGAGGGGGCGGGTGTTCGCGATGCCCTGGTGCGGCCTGTGGGAGTTGTAGAACTTCTCAAACTCCCGCAGGGCATGGAGTAGATGCCGTTCGTTCCAGATCAGGGTCCGGTCCAGCAGCTCTCGGCGGCAGGTCTGCACCCATCGCTCCATGAGGGAGTTCATGCGGGGGATCCGGACGCCGCTGAGCACGATCTGGATCCCGCGTCCTTGAGGACGGCGTCGAACAGTTCCGGGAACTTTCCGTCCCGGTCCCGGATCATGTAGCGCGCCCGAGTGCCGGCGTCCTCGAGGTCCATGACGAGGTTCTTCGCCGCCTGCGTCGCCCAGGACGCGGTCGGATGTGCGGTGGCGCCGGGGATCCGGATCCGGCGGTTGGCGTGTTCGATGACTGCGAGCACGTACAGCCGGGCTCCGGACAGGGTGATCGTTTCGAAGAAGTCACAGGCGAGGAGTGCGTCCGCTTGGGAGTGCAGGAAGTCCGCCCAGGTGCTGGATGTCCGCTCGGGTGCCGGTGGGATCCCGGCCTCCCTCACAATCTCCCAGATGGTGGACGCGGCTACCTTGACGCCGAGGACGAGCAGCTCGCCGTGAAGGCGGCGGTGCCCCCAGCCCGGATCCTCTGCGGCCAGGCGCAGTACCAGGGCGCGGATGGAGCGGACGGTGCGCGGTCGGCCTCCGTGTTTCGGACGGGACCGCGAGGCGTGACGGTGGGCGACCAGGTCCCGGTGCCAGCGCAGAACGGTGCCCGGCCGCACAGCAACCGCATCCGACGCAGCACCTGCGTCGGCAGGCCCTGGAGCAGTGCCGCCAGGAACGCCCGGTCGCTTCCTTCGAACCGTACCCGCTGACCGCTCAGCTGCCTCTCCAGCACCGCGTTCTGATGGCGCGGGGCCAGGATCTCCACGTCATTCTCCCGGTCGCTGATCGGCAGGAGTCGCAACATCGCGAACGCGTTGGTCAAGCCCATGTAGGCCAGTCGTAGCAGCACGACCGGTCATCATTCCAGGATGATCGCAGGGGCGTCACAGCGCTGATTCGGGTGAGACGGTCCGACGTCTAGCCAGGCGCTGCCCACCGGCTCCCATCAGCGCGGATGAGGTTATCGGCAGGGGCACGGTCGAACATGCCTACTCCGGGCCGGACCCTGGACACTGCCCTCATGACCCAAAGTGACCGATCGGGGCGCTCTGAGCTGGAATACGCGACACCTCAACATGCGAGCCCACCAGTCTCAACCCCCTTGTCACGCCAGGCGGTTGTACGCGACGGAGGGGTTGTTGGGGTAGTAGGAGATCCGCGTCGCGAATGGCGCCGACGCGTTGCCGGTGCCGCGGTAGAGGTATGTCATGTTCTGGCTCTTGTTGTACGCGAGCAGGTCGGGGCGGCCGTCGTGGTTGGCGTCGCCGATGCCGACGAGGTCGCTGTAGACGTTCCAGCCGCTGCCGATCCTGACGCGTGAGGCGAAGGTGCCGTTGCCGTTTCCGCGGTAGAGCCACAGCACACCGTTGCCGTCGCGGGCGAGAAGGTCGCCCGCGGCGGTGCCGCCGACGTTGCCCACGGCGGTGATCCTGTTGTAGACGCCCCAGCCGCCTCCGACCTTCACCCGGGTCGCGAATGGAGCGGCGTAATTGCCGGTGCCCTTGTAGAGCCAGAGCACCCCGGAGGTGTCGGTGGCGAGAAGGTCGGCCCGGCCGTCCCCGGTGTAGTCGGTGCCGCCGGTAATCTTGTTGTAGATCTGCCAGCCGCCGCCGATCCTGAGGCGGCTTGCGAAGCCACTGGTGCCGTTGCCGAGGTAGAGCCACAACACACCGTTGCCGTCGCGGGCGATCAGGTCGGCGTGCTGGGAGCCGCCCACGTTGCCGACGGCCTCGATCCGGTTGTAGACACCCCAGCCCGAGCCGATGAGTCTGGTCTCGTGCTCCCACAACTGCCCAGGGTTGTAGGGGTCGTAATAGGTGTCGCTGCTCCACAGGCGCCCGGCGGTGTCCCGCGCGAGCACGTTCGGCGCGCCGTTGTCGTCGAAGTCGTGCGGCTTGGCGGTGCGCACGACCGTGAACGTGCCGGACGACGTGAGGTCCGGACCAATACCGTTGAGGGGCTTGGCGACGAGCGTCCAGGTGTAGCCGCCGTTGTACGCGTTGCCCTGCTCCGGCCGCGCCAGCTCGCCGTCCCAGTCGAAGGTGACGGAAGTATCCAGGGGATTCGGGAAGTACGCGGTCACGGTCTTGCCCGTGCGGACGTGCCGCAGCGTGACCGTCATGAAGACGTTGTCCCGGGACAGCTTCCACGCCATCGCCGCATTGCCGCCGCTTGGGTCGAGGTCGATCACGGCGGGGACGTTGGAGCCGGTCAGCGTGACCCGGGTGGGCTCGCCGGTACTGGCGACCAGGGTCGCGGCCGGGAGGCCGTCCTGACCGGGCGCGATCCGGTACACGCCCTCGTTCTCGGCGACCGTGCCGCCGCGCGCGAAGAGCGTGCCGTCGGGGGCGGTGGCGGCGGAGGTGAGGTGGTCGAGGAGCTTGCTGGTGGCGCCGCTCGTGAGGTCGTAGGCGGTCAGCGCGTCCGAGGAGTACGTGCCGCCGGCGTAAAGGGTGCTGTGGTCGCCGTACGTCACCCAGTCGCCCTGCAGGCCGATCTCCACGCCCTTGTACCGCACCTTGCCCACCGGGATGTCCTGCCGCGTACCCGTGGACCGGTCGGTGACGACCACCGTCGCGTCAAGCGTCGCGTCCGGCGCGGAGCTGTACTCGACCCACGCCACGCGTGTCGCCGAGACCGCGACGTCCGTGCCCACATCGGCGGCCGGCAGCTCGTAGGTCTCGGTCACGGCGCCGGCGGCAAGGTCGAGCAGGCCGAGGAAACGCCTGGTGTCCGTGCCGGTGCCGGTGGCGTAGGTCACCTGGGCGTGGCCGGCGGTGGCGGGCACGACCCTCACCTCGGTGGCCGTGTCCGGCAGGCCGGTCACCGTGCGCAGCTCCATGTCGTTGCTGTGCATCCGGAGCGTCTCGCCGCCCGCGGAGTTGCCCAGCGTGGTGAAGAGACTGACGCCGGCGGCGCCCGCGAAGGTGACTCCGGTGGTGGACGGGCCAGGGTAGTAGGAGTAGACGACCGATCCGGTCGCCACGTCCGTGATCGTGCCGGTGGTGTTGGAGGGGGCGGCGTACGTGGCGACGAGGTCGCCGGACCCGGTGCCCAGGACCGTGAATGTCGACGACCATTTCATCGGGGAGCCGCCCGCGGCGGGAAGCCAGCTCCGCCCGGTGGCCGGGTTGTGGGTCAGGTAGCCCGAGGCGGTGACCCCGGTGATGACGTCCCCCTTCGGGAAGGCGATGACCGACTGGTCCTCGGCCCCCGTGGCCGCGATGACGGCGGCGGGAGCGGCCGTCGCGGGGGCGGTCAGGGTGGTGCCGGCTGCGGTGAGGGCGAGGACGACGGTGATGGCCGCGGCAAGGCGCCGCCGGCCGGTGCGTACGGGAAGCAAGGAGTGAGTCTTCCTTCGGTTCAGGCGAAGAGGCCGTGGGTGCGTATTCCGGTGAAGCGGACGTTGGCCAGCCGCGGCTCGCGAATGGTGTTGCCGGCCGCCCGTGTTCTTGAGAGGTAGGGATCCTCGTTGCTGTACCGCGCCCCGGTTACAGCATATCGCCGGAGCGGGCGTCGTCGGATCGTTACGTCCGGGGCCACAGAGGTCCGTAGCGCAGGATCGCGGTGGCCCCGGAGAGATTGCGGGGTGCCTACAAGCTGGTGCCTATCTGTTGGCGGGTGCTGAAGGCGGTGGCGGTGCGGGGGTAGAGCCACAGGGCGCCGCTGGTGTCGCGGGCGATGACATCGGGGTTGGAGTCGGCGTTGAGAAGTTGTTGTCTTTCCGGACTTGAGGGCGGCATTTTCGCGCGTTTTCGCGGTCAGGAGTAGGGGCGGTGATTCCGTGGGAGTCGTGACCTGTCATGTCGTCGCTCCCCGGGAGGTTGCGGATGCCGTCGGTTGTCGGACTGCTGGAACAGCACGAACTCGCGGCTGGCTTTCGGGCCGACGGGCTGCGTGAGGAGGCCGATTGTATCCAGGCCGAGCCGGCGGTGGCCGAGCTGGAATGGCAGGAGTGGCTGATCGCCCGCAGGCGGGTCGATGCGGTGCTTGCTCCGGACCGCGGCGGCACCGCCGATACGGAGGACGTCACGGATCGCGGGCTGCGGGCGGACCGACGGTGGGTGCAGTGGTCGGGCGTTCGCGATGCCCTGGTGCGGCCTGTGGGAGTTGTAGAACCGCTCGAACTCCCGCAGGGCGTGGCACAGGTGGCGCTGGTTCCAGATCAACGTGCGGTCCAGCAGCTCACGCCGACAGGTCTGCACCTACCTCGCCATGATCGAGTTCATTCGCGGCATCTGGACTCCGCTGAGCGCAACGTCGATCCCCGGGTCTTTGAGGATGGCATCGAACAGCTTGAGTAACCTGCCATCTCTGTCGCGGATTAGCCTCGATCTTGCATGAGGGTCCGTCAGCAAGCTGACGGACCCTCATGCAAGATCGAGGCTAGTGACCCGTTGCGCGGAGCCACCGCATCGTTGTGACAAGCTCCTCTCCGAAGTCCTTGCACAGCGCGAGCAACTCGCGACCGGTGGACGAGTCGAGCAGCCCTGCGGAATCGGAGAGATCGCGGAGAGCCCCGTGGCAAGCGGATTCGACGGCGAAGTTGCGTGACGCAAAATACCCCTCGCCCGCCCGGTCCGCCAGGTTCGCGAGGTACTCGCGATGGGCTTCCTCCGAGGGGTGCGAGCAGAACGAGCCCTCGACGAGGTCGTCGAGGTAGTCCGCCAGGCCGGCCGAGCCTTCGACCACTCGCTCTGCTACGCCCACGCCAGGCTTGTCCAGCAACTCGCCGAAGGCCAGCAGGCTACTGATGGTCTCCAACTGGAAGAGCTGGACCGTGTCCGGGTCGACCTCAGACGTGAAGAGCGGGGCCGTGCACAGCTCGCCGATCGCTTGCCGGAATGCGCGATCCGACTGTTCACCAGAAGGTGACGCCGCCAGTTGGAACAGCGACTCCAGCACAGCCTGGTCGACGCCCCACTCGGCATCGAGCTCGAACGCGAGCACTGGCGCACGCCACCGCCACAGGGCCAGGGCGGCAGCCTGACGCTGGTGGACGGGCTTCAGGTCTATCAACCGCTCGATCTGCACACGTCCTTGAGCCAGCCCTTCTGATCTACCGATCCTCGCCCGCCCCCTTCAATAGGGACACTGTAGAAGCCGCCGAAGGACCACGCGATTGCCTCGACAGCGCCTCATCCCCGAGTCAACACCAAGATCGGGCACTCCGGTTCAGAATGTCCTCTGAGAATTCCCCACGTACGGCGACCTCCGCCGTCACTCTCCGTCGATGTCCTGGGGTCCGAGTTGTACGGTGCGAGTCAGGCCGCAGGTGAGTCTTGGGCGCGGACGGCATCGCCGTCGGTCGTGCTCTTGGGAATACGGATCCGCGCTTGATCTTTGAACGCGGTGGCACGGTCGGCGTCGGCCCTCTGGCGCGTGGCCGTCCAAGCCTTGTCCGGACGAGAGAGTGCGGTGATCACGCGATGCAGGCGGTGCGGTTTCACGAGTACGGCGGGATCGATGTGCTGCGGGTGGAGGAGGTGGAGCGGCCGGTGGCCGGTCCTGGGCAGGTGCTGGTCGAGGTCCGCGCGGCCGGGATCCAGCCCGGCGAGGCGCACATCCGCACGGGCGCGCTGCACGAACGCTGGCCGGCGGCGTTTCCCTCCGGGCAGGGGAGCGATCTGGCTGGCGTCGTGGTGGAGGCCGGCCCGCACGTCCGGGGCTTCGCGGTGGGCGATGAGGTTTTGGGCTTCACTCACAGGCGGGCCAGCCATGCGCAGTTCGTTGTGGTCGACGACGTGAATCTGGTCTTCCGTCCGGCGGGGTTGGCCTGGGAGGTGGCCGGTGGGCTGTACGTGGCCGGCACGACCGCGTACGCCACCGTGTTCGCGGTGGACCCTGGACCGGACGACACGGTCGTCGTCGCCGGTGCGGCGGGCGGAGTCGGGTCGCTTGCCGTGCAGCTTGCGCGGCGGCGCGGCGCCACGGTGATCGGGCTGGCGAGCGAGCGAAATCACGCCTGGTTGAAGGATCGCGGTGTCCTCCCGGTCGAGTACGGGCCGGGTGTGGCCGAGCGGATCCGTCAGGCGTCCGGCGGCAGGGTCGACGCGTTCATCGACGCCTTCGGCGACGGCTACGTGGCACTGGCAGTGGAACTGGGCGTGCGGCCCGAGCGAATCAACACGATCCGCGACTGGCAGGCCGCAGCCAAGGTCGGCGCGCGGACCTACGGAGAAGGTGCGGCGGCGTGTGCGGTCGTGCTCGGCGAGCTGGCCCGGCTTGCCGCGCGTGGGCAACTGGAGGTGCCGATCGCCCGCACCTACCCGCTGGAACAGGTGCGTGACGCCTTCCGTGAGCTGGAACAGCAGCACACCCACGGCAAGATCGTGCTCCGGCCCTAGTACTCCAGCAGTACTTTGACGTTTTCCCTGTTCAGGGGCGGTTTGGGTGAGCGTGGTGGGCTGGTTGCTAGCCCGTGTTCTCTTTCCAGGACCGCCCCTCGCTCGTGTGCAGCCGCCGCTGACAGCGGCAGCGGTGTGGGCAGCCTCCCGGCGTGATCGACGAGCGTGCAGTTGAGATCTGGAACGACGAGCTCGAGGAACTGTTCCTGCGTACCGGCCACCGCTTCAGGCGCGTCGAGCCGCGTCGCAGGATGCGTGACTACGTTCCTGGAAGCCTCCGGGTCTTGCAGGTCCTCGGTGGAGCAGCGGCCGGCGAAGGCGAAACGGAGGGCGGACGGCGCCGAACGACGTGGGGGATCGCGGTGGTCCGTGATTCTGCTCGGCGGGTCGGCCACGACCATGGACGCTCGGGGGCGGGCAGGAAGTCAAGCGCCGGTCAGCCGATCGGTGCCGGTCCACGCCAAAGCGGTCCGTGGGCGGCGCGTGGTCGGTGTGGAGCAGTGTTGAGGCTTGGGCGGGAGGGGGCTCCCGCGCGGGTTCGGGCCAGGGCTCGTAACTAGGATCGGGCACCATGACCAGTGATCTCGGATTCACCTGCAGGTGTTGTGGAGGGCGCCACCCTGAGCTGCCGATGAACCACACGGCCGAGGCCCCGGCCGTGTGGGATCAGGCCTTCGCCGACGCCGAGGACTGCCTGCTTTCATCGGACCAGTGCGTGATCCGCGCGCAGCACTACTTCATCAAGGGCCTGATCGAGATACCGGTCATCGGCCGTGACGAGGTGTTCTCCTGGGGCGTCTGGGTCTCGTTCAGCCGCGAGAACTTCTCCCGCGCGGCGGACTTGTGGGATACGCCCGGTCGTGAAGCCGAGGAGCCGTACTTCGGCTGGCTTACGACCGACCTGCCGGTCTACGCGCCCACGACCCTCAATCTCAAGACTCACGTCCACACGCGCCCGGTCGGTGAGCGCCCCTGTGTTGAGCTTGAGCCCACCGACCACCCTCTCGCTGTCGAACAGCGCACGGGGATCACTCCGGACCGTGTGCGGGAGATCGCGGCAGCCGTGATCCACGGCAACGAGAGCGGTCAGCGGTGATGGCCGGCAACTCCGTATCGCCGATCCCGGTCGCGCCTGCCGGTCTCACCCGGCGGGCCAAGGTCTTCATCGAGGTGCACGGCATCCGCGTGCCTCGGCAGGGCATCCGGCGCCACCGAGATGCGTGGATCGAGCACGGGATCCCCGCTGCGGAGGTCGACCGGGCCGTGGCATTCCAGGACCGCTGGGGTGGCCTCGCACTGCCGCCGGCCCCGTTCTACGAGGGCGGCCCGCGCACCCTGGACGCGGACTGCCCCGAGGGCTCGGCCACGGAGGGCTGGTGGATCCCGGCCGGGGACTGCCGGTATTCCATGGCGTACGGATTCATGATCGGCCCCGGCGGAGAGTTCGGAATCCATGGCTCCCGCTGGGCGCCGCTCCATGCCAGTACCGGCGGATGGGTGGAATCGCTGGCGCTGGCCGCCCACGCGGGACGCTGGGCAAGAACCATTACGAAGATCACCGGTAAGGCCGTCGACTCCCTGCACCTTGACGGGTACGAGCCGGTACCTGAAGTGCAGGGAGTGACCGACTCCTGGTGGCGGGGCAAGGATTCACTCATCGCCCTCTACCGGGGCGAAGCCGTCGGCCTGGACGCCCCGCAATGCCTTGAAGCTCACATCTACGGCGGCCTCGACAAGCGGGGCCTCCAGGTTGCGTCCTGGGAAGTGGTGTAGGGGTTCCCACCTGATCCGGGCGTTTGCCCTGGCATCGGGGTGGAGTCTGCATAGATGAACGGCCACCGGCTGATCTTCGAGGTGTCGAAGCTCGAAGGAGATCAGCGCGATGACCGCACCCGACAGTCTGCCCCTGCACGCCCTCACGGAAGACAACCTCGCCGCGGCGAGTCCCGATCTGCTGCGCGCGATGATCAAGACGTTCGCCGACGCACTCATGTCCGCCGAGGCCGATGCCCTCTGCAAAGCCACACTTCTTGCCACCAACCGTGAGTTGTCGGTGCCTCCGGGGACGGCTACTGGTCGATGTCGACGTGCACCCCGCGCAGCTGCAGCCGAGCCTTGAGGAACTCCATCTCCGACAAGGTCCCCACCAGGCCATCGTGGCTCAGTTCCCCAGACAGCTCACGAGCGCGCGACAACGAGGCCGCTGAGAGCTCCCGAAGGACCTTCATAGCCGGGACAAGGCTGGGGCCCGGACCGACCAGCAGCCGGAGCCTGACGGGTCCGTGCGCTGCGAGTAGGGCCTCCCGGACATCATCAGGCGCTGGTCCCCGACCAGCGTGTTCGCACATGAAGGCGCCGCAGGACCCGCAAGAGAACTCCGAGTCCCACCACAACTCATCATGAAGGATGAACTGGTTCACCTGTCGCACCGCTGTGCTGCCGCACCTCGCACCGTGATGCGATCTTCGCTGTCTGACCAGTCACCCGGGCCCCCTGTGCTCCACTTCCGCGGCAGATCCTCACCGCAGAAGACGCAGACGAAGTTCTCCTCCCGCACGATGTTGAGCTCCCGGCAGGAGCGGCATCGGCTCTCGCCGGCGCTCAGCACCTCTCCGCCGCCAGCACACACCACGTGCTCGCTGCGACGCGGAGCCAGTCGCAGTACCCCGCCGCCATCGACGACGAACGTGAAGGGCTCGGCCAACTCATTCAAGGTCAGCGCAGAGACCCACTCGCCGAAGTCCGCTGACGAGCGGATGCTCCGACCCTCACAACCCGCCTGGACGAGCGCCATCAGCTCCGCTGGACCCACATACCGACAACTCTGCCCCCGCGTCTCCACGCACACCAATCCAATAGCTCATGCAGCCAGAACCTGGGGGATTACGGGCTCTGGCGAAGACCGCGAGCGTTGACAGGGCGGAACTGCGGCCTCGGCGTTCGCCATCAACCTCAGTGCCGACAACCAGGTCCAGGCTCCAACCACCGTGTGCCGGCTCAGCGGCTGGACTCGCCTGTCGGCGACGGCTGAAAAGTGGACCAGTAGCGACGCTTGAAAGTTGACCCCCTCCAAGGGGTCTGGCTCGTTGAGTCAGGCCGGGAGGAGTGGTGATCAGCGTGGAGGACTGGGCGGAGATCCGCCGGCTTCACCGGGCCGAGCAGATGCCGGTGCGGGCGATCGCGAGGAAGCTGGGGATCTCGAGGAACACTGTCCGCAGGGCGATCGCGGACGACGCGCCGCCGAAGTACCAGCGGGCGCCGAAGGGCTCGATCGTGGACGCGGTCGAGCCGCAGCTCCGTGAACTGCTCGAGCAGTGGCCCGAGATGCCGGCGACGGTGATCGCCGAGCGGATCGGCTGGGACCGCGGCCTGACCGTGCTCAAGGACCGCATCCGGGACCTTCGGCCGGCCTATCGGCCCGCGGATCCGGCCTCGCGGACGGTCTATGAACCGGGCGAGATCGGCCAATGCGACCTGTGGTTTCCGCCCGCCGACATCCCACTCGGCTTCGGCCAGGTCGGACGGCCACCGGTGCTGGTCATGGTCACGGGCTACTCGCGGTGGATCACCGCCCGGATGCTGCCCTCCCGGTCGGCAGCCGACCTGATCGCCGGGCACTGGCGGCTGCTGACCGAGCTGGGAGCCGTCCCCAGGGTCTTGGTCTGGGACAACGAGGGGGCCGTCGGCTCCTGGCGGTCCGGCGGCCCCCAACTCACCGACGAATGCGCCGCGTTCGCCGGACTGCTGGGCATCAAGTTCCTGCTCTGCAAGCCGCGGGACCCGGAGGCCAAGGGCCTGGTCGAACGGGCCAACGGCTATCTGGAGACGTCGTTCCTGCCCGGCCGGGTATTCACCTCACCGGCCGACTTCAACATCCAGCTCGCCGACTGGC
This sequence comes from Streptomyces sp. PSU-S4-23, assembly GCF_055632315.1. NCBI lineage: Bacteria > Bacillati > Actinomycetota > Actinomycetes > Kitasatosporales > Streptomycetaceae > Streptomyces > Streptomyces sp. PSU-S4-23. Next base: position 7,599,824 of record NZ_JBVMUU010000002.1, read on the forward strand.
TGACCAGAGCCAACCGGCGCGTCCACCGCACTTTGCAGGCCCGCCCGTCGGACCGGCTGGAGGCCGACCGCTCCCGCATGCTGGCCCTGCCGCCGATCGCCCCACCGGGCTGGTGGAAGGCATCCCTGCGGCTGCCCCGGGACCACTATGTCCGCCTCGACACCTGTGACTACTCGGTGCATCCGCTGGCCGTCGGCCGCCGCATCGAGGTCGCCGCTGACCTGGACCAGGTCCTGGTGACCTGCAACGGCGTCGAAGTCGCCCGGCATGCCCGCAGCTGGGCCCGCCACCAGACCATCACCGACCCCGATCACGCGGCGGCTGCCGCGGCCGCCCGCAAGACGGCCGCGGAGAAGAAGCCAGCGCCAGCGGAGGTGACCGAGGTCGAGGAGCGGTCGCTGGACTCCTACGACCGGATCTTCGGAGTGATCGACGGCGGTCTGAGCACGGGTGAGGGGGCAGCCTGATGAGCACAAAGAACAGCACGAACCAGGCCAGGACCAACCGCGATGTGTCCTCTGAACTCGTTTATCTGACCAAGGCGTTGAAGGCCCCGGCCCTGCGGGACGCGGCCGCCCGGCTGGCCGAGCGGGCCCGCGACGAGGGCTGGAGCCACGAGGAGTATCTCGCCGCCTGCCTGCAGCGAGAGGTCGCCGCCCGCGACTCTCACGGCGCCGAGGGACGCATCCGGGCCGCCCGGTTCCCCTCCCGCAAGTCGCTGGAGGACTTCGACTTCGACCACCAGCGGTCCGTGAAACGGGAGGTCATCGCCCATCTGGGGACGCTGGACTTCGTCGTCGGCAAGGAGAACGTGATCTTCCTGGGGCCGCCCGGCACCGGCAAGACCCACCTCGCCACCGGGCTCGGCATCCGGGCCTGCCAGGCCGGCCACCGGGTCGCCTTCGCGACCGCCGCCCAGTGGGTCGCCCGCCTCGCCGAAGCCCATCAAGTGGGCAGGCTCAGCGACGAGTTGACCCGGCTGGGACGGATCCCGCTGATCATCGTGGACGAGGTCGGCTACATCCCCTTCGAACCCGAGGCCGCCAACCTGTTCTTCCAGTTCATCTCGGGCCGCTACGAACGCGCGAGCGTGATCGTGACCAGCAACAAGCCCTTCGGGCGCTGGGGCGAGGTCTTCGGTGACGACACCGTCGCCGCCGCGATGATCGACCGCCTCGTCCACCACGCCGAAGTGATCTCACTCAAGGGCGACAGCTACCGCATGCGCGGCCGCGACCTCGGACGGGTTCCCGCCGCCAACACCGGGGAATGACCAACATCAACTGACGCAGTGGGGGTCACTTTTCACCCGTCGGAACTGGGTCACGATTCACGCGTCGCCGACACTCGCCGACACCCGGGCGGGGCACGCCGCGGGGCGTGTCGGAGCCCCGCGAGGCGCGGAGCGTGCCGCACCACCGACCGGCACACACCACGGCACACCCAGGCCCGACGAATACCGATACCGCACTCCATCCCTGCACGCGCTCCATCCACTGACGGAGGTCGCCACCCCGGCGGTCGTTCATCAACCCGGTGAAGGCCCGGACGTGTTCGGCGGTTCGGTCGAGGGCGGGGCAGCGGGCGAGAATCTGCTTGAGCTGCTGGGCCTGGTCGTCGTCAAGGCGGTCGGGGCGGCGGGTGATCCAGCTGGTCACGTCACGTCACGCACGGACGGCGCTTTGCGGGGCGGATCGTCGCGCGGGAAGGCTTCGCGAAGCCGTTGGACGTACCTTTTCACCACGCTCTCGCCGCCGGGACAGAGCAGTACCTCTTCGGACACGTCATGACGCCCAGATCAACCAGCTGATCGACTGGGCCCCTGGACGTCCGGGTGCCGCGGTGCATGACACCACCGTGCCGCCGCCTTTGCTGCCGTCGGAGCGCCGCAGGTCCGGGTTTTCGGTGAGCTACTTCCCCGGCTGGGTGAACGTGAGGATTCTCGGTGTCAGCAGTTTGGAGGAGTCCGGTCCGCGTTCGGTTCCCGGCTTGATGTAGTCACGCAGCGAGGCCATGAACATGCCGTGCAGGGCGGGGTCGCCTTCCGCGGAGGTGTTCACGTGTGACGGCAGCATCTGAGTGGTGATCTCGGTGCAGTTCTTCGGCCAGCCGGGCAGGCCACGGAGCACCGCGCAGTTCCGGGTGAAGTAGTGCACGAAGAATTTGCCGCTGTTCTTGACCGTGTTCGTATAGCCGTCCGCGGAACCTTTGAGGGTGGTGTCCAGAACGTTCGCCACGCCCGCCAGCAACGAGGCGTCGTTGACGGACAGGGCGGTGTAAGTCGCGTTGCCGGTTTCGGTGGCGAGGGTGTCGACCACCGCGTAGACCTGTCCGGAATCAAGCGGGAGCGGTGGTGCGAAGAAGTAGGCCGCGTCCTGCTGGTCGCCCAGGCAGTTCATGTTGATCTCGCGGCAGTACGGCCCGATCCACCCGTAGTCCCGCACCAGGTCGGGGATCAGGGAGGATGCTGACGGCGGCTGGGTGCAGTCACTGGTCTGCAGGCGCGCCGTACTGCTGACACGGTCGCACACCGCGCTGACCAGATTCCCCAGGTCACCTGCCAGGTGGGCCTCGCTGTTCGCCGTTCGCTTCTCGAAGCGCAGCGATCCGTAGCGCTGTACGGGTCCCAGGGAGTCAGGGGCACGCACGCGCAGCACCGTCAGCGGAGGATTCTTCCGCCACTTGTCCGCAGCCTGCTCCTGGCCGGGGTCGGGGACGGCGTACCGGAACGCGGTGAAGAAGTCGATGGCGTCCTTGCCCATGCCCAGCGGCCCGATCGAGCCGTGGTTGTCGCGGGCGGGGATCTGCTCGGTGAAGATGTCCTCGCCGGGAACGCCTCGGGCCTGCAGGGCCCGGCGTACGGCGCGGTCGGTGGTGGCGCTGGGGGTGATGATGAAGTACCGGTTCTTCTCGAAGGAGTAGCCGGATTGCCGTTCCATGACGACGTTGTTGACGGTGTCCCCGAGTGCGGACACGCTCTGGACCCGCCCCGACCGCCGGTCGCCGGGTGGGATCGTGTCGAACAGGTACTGCATGGGGACAGGCCGATCGGCCGTGCGCTCCCACTTGAGGTAGTCACTGGTCTTCCACTGCCCGCGCCGGCTGGATTCCCATGTCTGGAGCCCCATGTAGCGGCCCGGGGGTGGCATCTTCCCGTAGAGCACGATCGCGTCTCGCGGATCGAGCCGGTAGGCCGTCGTGTAGCCGGGCCTCGTCCGGCCGAACGCGTTCACCACGGCGGGATCCACGTACTCGTTCGGCCAGGTTTTCACGACGGGCACCACGTATGGGGCCGCGGGGTTGTTCAGGAGGCAGTTCTTCAGCAGGGGGTAGGTGGCGTCCTTGCAGTCCTGCTGGGTATACAGCCTCGCGTATCCCGGATTGACCTGAAACCCGCTCTTTTGCAGGCCGGCGACCAGCCCCGTGGTGATCGCATCACCGGCCGTGCCTTCCCCCGCGCCGGCCTGGTGCTGGCCACACCCGGATATGGCGAGCAGCATCACGCACGTCAGCGAATACCAGACTCTCGGAGCGACGTGGCCCATGGTCATCCCTCCTGGCCAATTCGATGCCCTGGGGTGCTGCGCGGCCAGGTCGTGCCGTGGTTCCGCATACCCTGACCCCATATCGAGGACTCTCGGTAGAACGAGTGTCACCATGAGTACGTGCGCGGGGCCACCGGACTGAGGCAGCCGGGCGAGCTTCCGCCATCGGCGGCTGCCGTCACAGCGCCGTGCCACAGTGCCACTCATCCGGCTCGCCGACGCCCTGGTGAGCATCCGCGGCTGCGAGAGGCCACAGGGTTCGTCCCCCGATGGCTTCGCGGGGGACAATGAAGATCTTCCACCCTGAAGTCGCAGGTCACGGGTTGTCGGCGATGGCTGAAAAGTGATCCGGAACCACGATTGAGGCGACGCTGACAGCCAGACCCGCACCTGCGGCGCACCACCTCGGTAGTGCGGCTGGCCCCGGGCTCGCCGCACGGCCGTCGGCTGGCTGATCACCCCTGACACACTGCGGTCGGCGTGGCAGGGCCGGAAGGACGAAAAGCCTTCAGGGATGTCAGAATCCGATGGCCTCGCGCAGCAGCAGGACAGTGCCGCGCCCGGGCTGCGGCTCGGCGTTGAGGACGAGCAGACGGTTGACCGCGCTCGGCTGCTTGTAGACCGCCTGGGCGCGCGCGGTCTCCAGTGGAAGGGCATGTTCCTCGACCCGGCGCAGTGCGGTGCTCAGGTCGGGTACCACCTTCTGCGCGCCGACGACCCAGATCGCCTTTGCGGCGCCGCCGGCGGAGGCGGGCAGCTGGCTGCCGCTGCCCGAGGCGATGACGAGCGAGCCGGTCTCGGTCACGGCCGCGACGCTGGCGACGAAGACGTCCGGGGCGGCCGTCAGCCGACGGATCTGGTCGGACTCGGTGACGCGGTCCATCGTCAGCACGCGCGGCCGGATGGCCTGGTAGCGGTGGCCGGTCTCGATGTCCTGTGCGATGCCGGAGAGCCGAAGCGTCTCGCTGGCCCCGGTGAACACGCCCGCGCCCTCCGGTATCAGTTCCTTGACGCGGGCGCGGGCCGCCGCGGCGTCCTCGAGCAGTTCGGCGGTGAAGCCGTTCGCCCGCAGCGCCGCGACCGCCCGGTCCAGCCGCTCGACGGACGCCGGTGCGCCGAAGCCGTTGGCCGCACCCGTGGCCGACGCGTCCGCCTTACCGGCCTCCGAGGCCAGGCCGGCGTCCCGTGCCTCACCGGAGCCGTGCGCCCGAACGCCGGGGCCGGGCGCCGAACCTCGCAGCGGGGTCGTGTCGACGTACCTGACCTCGTAGACCCGCTCGGCGAACTTCCAACCCTCCGGCGTCCGCTGGTAGCTGTCGTGGTAGACGGCGAAGTTCAGGCCCGAGCGGCCGTCGAGCACCCGCGCGATCTCCTGCATGTAGGTGCGGCCCGTGGCCGTGTCGCCGTCGAGACGGATCGTGCCCGGGTGGCTGTTCTGCACGAAGAAGTCCCACTGGGCCTGCAGGCGTTCGCCTCCGGTCCGGATCTCCTCGCGGCCGGCGAACTCGACCGGGACGTTGGGCATGCGCAGCACGCCGTCGGGGGTGAACAGCGCGGCGAGGCGGGCGCGGTCGCGCATCATCGCCGCGTCGGTGAACTCGCCGCGCAGCGCCTCGATCTCGACGCGGTCGGCGATCTCCTGGAAGTCGTTCATGTCCGGCGTCCTGTCCTGTGGCTGGTGTGTTCCTCTTCACCCAGTCCGACAACGCAGCGCTGCCGAATGTGAGGCGAGCCGCCAACCTCACATTCCGCCGCTCTGATTTGTCGTAATGGAGAGGGACCGCGAATGAGGGAGCCGGAGAGCGTATGACCACCCCGTGGGAGCAGTCACAGCGGCAGGCGTACGAGCAACACGACCCGGGCCTGGGCACGATCACGAGCGAGCGGCGACAGCTGCTCAATCTCGCCTACCGGCTGCTCGGGTCCCTGGCCGACGCGGAGGACGTCGTCCAGGAGACCTACACGCGGTGGTACGCGATGTCCCGGGCGCAGCAGGAGGCCGTCGAGTCCCCGGGCGCCTGGCTGACGACGGTGGCCAGCCGTATCTGTCTGAACCTGCTCGGCTCGGCGCGCAGCCGGCGGGAGACCTACGTCGGGGAGTGGATCCCGGAGCCGCTGCCAGACCCGGCCGAGTGGATCGCCGGGGCGGCGGGCGGCGCCGGCGGGGACCCGGCCGACCGGATCACCCTTGACGAGTCGGTGACCATGGCCTTCCTGGTCGTGTTCGAGTCGTTGACCCCGGCCGAGCGTGTCGCGTTCGTGCTGCACGACATCTTCCGCTACCCGTTCGCCGAGGTGGCCGAGATCATCGGCCGCAGCCCGGCGGCGTGCCGTCAGCTGGCGTCCTCGGCCCGCCGTCGCATCGCCGCGCGGGCGGAAGCGAGCCCGGACGCGGCCCGGCAGGCGAGCGTCGTCCGGCGGTTCAAGGCGGCCTGGGAGGCGCAGGACATCGAGGCCCTGCTCGGCCTGCTCGACCCGGGCGCCACCGCGATCTCCGACGGGGGTGGCCGCGCCGTCGCCCACCTGCTGCCGATCGAGGGCGCGGAGCAGATCGCCCACCTCTATCTCACGATCGCCCGGCTCGCGCCGGCCCGAACGATCCTCGAGCGCACCGTCAACGGGCTGCCGGGCCTGGTGATCGAGTCGAAGGGCCGGATCGAGACGGTGTTCGCCTTCGAGGTCGCCGAGGACGACCGGATCACGCGCATCTGGGCGGTGCGCAACCCGGACAAGCTCCAACCGTGGCAGCTGTCCTGACCGTCCGAAGCCGCATGGGACCACCTACGCGGACCCATGAACATCTTCCTCAACGCGGCCCACGAGAAGCTGGGCCGACCCGGCCCCGGAAGCGGTCCCGGAGGCTCAACCGTCAGAGCACGGGCTACCCGATCCCTCATCAAACCGGACACACCACAAGAATGACGGAGCCCTGCGGCTGGCGCTGGCCGATCCGGGGTTCGATCCTTCGGTGCTCACCGGGTTCAGGGAACCGGCTGATCGCAGGAGACACCGGGATCGAGCTCCTGGACCGGGTCCTTGAGGCGACTGCGGAGCACGGCTTGCTGAAGGCGGGTGGGCCGCACCCGGCGTCACGAACTCCCGCAATATGACGACCCGTCAGCCGCAGACTCAAGGAAGGCACCCCTGAACAGGGAAACGCCAAAGTGTTACTGGAGCTAGCGGGTACCGCCTCAGAGATTCCCGTCCCTAAGACGGCGAACGCGTCTCGCGCGTCTCGAGTCGATTTCGTTGCGGATCATCACCGCCCTGTCTTCGCGCCCGCAGCGTCTGAGAACCCTCTCGTACGTTTCCAGCGCCTCCTCCAGCGCGGCATCGGCGGCTGAGTCCGTCTCGGGCCACTGCACGAGGAGAGAACGGTAGAAGTCCACCAGGCTCTCCATCGTGAACAGGATCTCCGGATCAAGAGGGCCTGACCTCTGCTCCCAACTCCTCACCATCTCAAGACGGCGAGCGGCCATCGAGAGTCTGACGCTCCGTTCAGTGGCAGCCTGTTGGACGATGCGGTCGGCGGCGCCCGTCGCGGGCGCTACGTGTCCCGAACGCCCCGTGTCTCCGGAACGCGTCTCGTCCGCGGGCGGCGAGGGGAGCAGCGCCCCAGGCACGGGGCCAAAGGGTGAGGGCTCTACGAGCACCGTCACGCCCATCACGTCCTCGAGCCGGTTCAGGAGCGTCGCCGACAACGCCCCGCGCGCCCCCGGCCGGCGGTTCACGCTCGCACGGGCGTGACGGTGCTTCACCAGGTTGCGGTGCCAGCGCAGGACGGTGTCCGGGGTGGCCAGGAGCTGCAGCCGGCGCGGTGTCGCGCCGGCAACGTCGACAACAGCGCGGCGAGGAGCGTCCGGTCCTCGGCTCGGAACCGGGGACGCCGTTCCCAAGCTGCGGATGCAGGACGCCAAGCTGGTGACGCAGGGCGAGGATCCCGGTGTCCTTCTCGTGGTCGGTCATCGGCAGCGGCCGCAGCGCTGCGAGGGCGTGGGAGACAGCGAGGTAGGCGAAGCTCACCAGCACAAGTAGCGATCACGCCGGACGGCGAGGGGTCATGAGCAGGTGAGGGCTGACCTGCGCGGATCAATTTCCGGCACGCACAGCCCCCGGTCCACACCGTCCCGCAGCGAAACGTCCTGATCAGGGGCCCGAACTCGGGTCTTCACCCGGGACACCCGGCCAACTCACCCTGCGGCGCCCGCCTGTTCCGGTGTCGCCGAGGCCGGCTCCGCCTGACAGGTGGCGCGGCCGAACTTCCCGTACGCGGACGCGGTCTGGACGTGCTTGCCGCGCACGGCGAGCGAGCAGCTGGCCTGACCGCCCTTCTCGCTGAGCGTGATGGAGACCAGTGGCGGCCTGCCGAGCGGTACGTGCACGGTCTTCTTCCACGGCAGCGCGACGGCATGGTCGACGATCGCGGACCCTGCCGTGCTGCGGGCCTGGTAGGTGATGTCGGCGGTGCCCTTGCCGGTGACCTCGTACGTCACTGCGGCGGTCGGGATGCTGCGTTTGGCCGGCCTGTCCCCACCGGTGGCGAGTACGCCGTAGAGAAGGAGGCCGGTGCAGGCGGCCAGCAGGGTGCCGCCGATGAGGAGGCCGGTGCGGTCCGGGCGGAGGGTGCGCGACCGGCCATAGGCCCCGGAATTCCCGCCGTTCCCCTCGGATTCGGCGGCCTCCGGCCCGTTTTCCCGCTCTTCATCGCCCATGACGAGTCCTTCTTAGGTCAGCCACTCGGAAATCGCTTGCCTGTGCCGGAATTTCCGGAACCAGGGCTCTTATACATGACGCCGGGCTCGGGTTGCCAGTGAGTGGACAAACCGGGCGCCGACTTCCTGCGATGGGCGAACTGTCCTGATTGGGAGTCTGGTTGACATGCCGTTACCTGAATGCTTAAAACCACCGCGCCGCTACGTGCGGCCTGCTCGTCATGAGGCCGGCCACGCGTTTCCGGTTGATGTTTATGACGATCGAACCTAGGAAAGGGTTGCGGTGAAACCGAGATTGGGCAGGCTCGTCGCGTGCCTTGTGGTCTCCGCGGTGGTGGGTACCGCGTTGCCCCAAGTCGCGTATGCGGCGTCCGAATCGGACGACGGTGGCGGTGGCGGAAAGGGGATAGTCGATACCGTCAAGGGATGGTTCGGCGACGATGACGACGGTCAACGGCTCGCCGAGCCGCCGTCCCACGACGAGTCGGACGTGGCGGACCGGCAGAAGCTGCCGAAGGGCAAGAACGCTCCGAATGCCTGGCGGGTCAAGGAGCTGACGGGCCGGCGCACGGCGAGTGCGCGGTTCTGGCAGATGTCGGACGGCCGGGTGCAGGCGGAGCTGTCGGCGGTGCCGACGTCGTACCGCTCGGGCTCCGGCAGGAAGGCGACCTGGAAGCCGATCGACACCGCTCTTCACCGGGTGGATGCCAAGGGCTTCGACTACGCCAACACCACCAATGAGGGTAGTAGCTGGTTCGGTTCGGACGCGGACCACCTGGTGCGCTTCCGCTCGCCGGACGGCCGTTCGGTCACCCTCGGCCTTCAGGGTTCGGACGGCAGGCTGAAGCCGTCGGTGAAGGGGGCGACGGTCACCTACAAGGACGCGGTCGGCGGCGCGGACCTGGAGTACGGGGTCGGCCGTGGCCGGGTGAAGGAGAACATCACCCTCGCCGAGCGCCCCACCGGTCCGCTGAAGTTCACGTTTACGCTGGACACGCAGGGGCTGACGCCGAGAGCGCGCAGGGACGGCTCGGTCGCGCTGTTCGGGGAGTTGCCGCACACGCCGGTGATGGTGATTCCGGCGCCGTTCATGACGGACGCGAAGAAGGCGGACAGGTCCGTCTTCGGCAGGACCTACAGCACCAGGGTGACGCAAAAGCTGACGCGGGACGGCAAGTCCTGGAAGCTGACGGTCACGCCGGATGCGAAGTGGCTGGCATCGAAGGACCGGCAGTATCCGGTGGTGATCGACCCGACGATCACGATCGCGCCGTCGCCGACGGACTCGCAGGACACGATGGTCCTGTCGGACCAGGCGTCGACGAACTTCAACACCACCTGGAAGCTGTCGGCGGGCAAGACGAGCACGGGTACCGCCCGTTCGCTGATCAAGTTTCCGCTGAGCGAGATCCCGTCGGGCACGAACATCGACTCGGCCCGGTTGGAGATGTACTTCGACCAGGCGCACACCACCAACGCCAACGACGTGACGATCGGCGCCTACCGGGCGACGGGGGCGTGGAACGAGTCGACGGCGACCTGGTCCAACACCAGTGGCCTGGTGGGTGAGCTGTCGGGCACCAGCGTGCAGGTGGACGACGGGGATGCGGGCACGACGGCGGCGGTCGGCTCGTGGAAGCCGGGGTCGACGACCTACGGCATCGACGGCGACTACCTGTACAACAAGGACGCCGTCCTCGGGGACACCTACACCTGGCAGCCGAGGCTGCCGGAGACGGCCTCGTACCGGGTGGACGCGCATTATGTGCAGTACACCGACCGGTCGACGGCCGCCCCGTACACGGTGACGAGCAGTGATCCGACCGCGACGTACACGGTGGACCAGACGGCCGGTACGAACGGGGTGTGGGCCTCCCTCAACGGTGGCTCGCAGATCAACTTCGCGAAGGGCACGGCCGGCAAGGTCGTCCTGAAGGACACCAGCAGTACGACGGCGGTGATCGCGGACGCGGTGCGCTGGGTGAACCCGGCGTCGATCGTGAAGAACACCGGTGAGTACAACCAGTGGCACAAGTTCCCGGTGACCGACACCGTGCAGCAGTGGCTGGACGGCACCTCGGTCAACAACGGGTTCGTGCTGAAGGCCACGGACGAGTCGTCGACCGCCCCGACGGGCGGCCCGCGCTACGAGTCCGGGGATGGTGACTACGGCGGCGAGACGGCCACGATCCCGCGGCTGACGGTCACCTACGGCAGGGTCGGCACCACGCTGAACTCGCCGACCGTGGTGCACGGCACGGGTCCGGAGCTGTCCTGGAAGGCGTACTCGAACACCACTGGTGACCCGAACCTGGACATCGTCGAGTACCAGCTGCACCGCTCCACGCAGCAGGCGTTCACCCCGTCCGCGGCCACCCTGGTCGCACCGGTCGACAAGAGCGCGACAACCTACACGGACACCACTGCGACCCCGACGCCGGACTCCTCGTCGGTGGAGATCGGCCGGTCGTACTACTACCAGCTGGCGGTGAAGACGAAGGACGGCCAGCTGCTGGGCTCGCCGACCCGGATCGTGGGTGTGCCGAAGGCGGGCCGCACGATGCGGCTGATCCAGGGCACCACGGCCGGGGTCACGGACACCACGTTGTCGTCGGCACAGCCGACCACGAACGAGGACACCATCCAGTCGTTCGGGGTGGGCCAGAAGTGGCTGGAGGTGGGCAACAACTCCACCACCTACGGCAAGGCCCGCGCGGTGATGAAGTTCCCGACCACCGCGATCCCGACGACGGCGACGGTGCTGGAGTCACGGCTGTTCATGTGGGGTGCGGAGACCACCACCGACACCAACGGTGCGATCTACGAACTCCACGGCCTGAGCAAGGACTTCACCGAGACCCAGGCCACCTGGAACAACGCCAACTCGACCACGGCGTGGACCACTGCCGGCGGCGACTACTCCGGCACCGTCTCCGACACGGTCGGTTCGGTCTCGGAGGTGGGCCGGCACTGGTGGGATGCCACCAGCCTCACGCAGGGCTGGATCAAAACGCCCACGACCAACCACGGTGCGCTGGTCAAGCTGAAGGACGAGACCTCGACCGGTCCGCAGGAACGCACCCTGTTCCTGGCCTCGGAGGCCTCGGACTACCAGCTGGGTCCGCTGCTGCGGGTGATCTACGTCGACTCCACGACGGACGACACCTACTACGCGCCGACCACCCCGGCCCGCATGACCCCCAACTCCACCTACACGGTGGACTTCACGGTCACCAACACCACGAACGCCGCCTGGGCGACGGGTGAGCGGGTCCTGTCGTACACCTGGCAGCTGCCCGACGGCACCGACGTGACGACCGGCGGCAACCAGCTCTCCACCGCCATCCCGGCGCTCTCGCCCGGCCAGTCGACGACGATCCAGGCGCAGGTCAAGACGCCGATCAACTCGGACTCGGGCAGCAAGCGCACCAAGTACGCCCTCGGCTGGGACGTCAAGAAGGTCTCCGACGGCAGCTGGCTGTCCGCCGGGACTGGGGGCATACCCCCCCTGAAGCAGAACGTGGCGGTGGAAGACCCGACGTCGAATGCGCTGGGCCTGGAGAAGTTCTACTCCTACACCGGCAAGAACACGGGCGCCGGGTCGACGGTGATGAACAACCTGGCCTCCGGCAACACGGTGTGGTCGTACAACGCGTTCTCCAACCCGGGGCGTGGTCTGACGACGTTCGCCAGGTTCGCGTACAACTCGCTGGACACCGACAACACCACCGGTGGTGCGGGTGCGGGCTGGTCGGCGCAGCTGGGCGGGCCGATCCGGCTCGGTGCACAGCTGGACTTCCACCCCAACCCGGTGCAGAACGCCACCGAGATCCGTCTGCCCGACGGGGACGGCACCACGCACGTCTTCACCAAGCAGCCCGACGGCAGCTGGAAGGCCCCCGCGGGCGTCCACTACCGCATCACGATGAAGGCGGGCCTGGACTGCACCCCGACGAAGGACCCGGTCCCAGACGCGTGGACGCTGCTGCGCCCGGACGGCACCCGCTTCTTCTTCGGCTGTGACGGCTACCTGACGTCTGTCGTGGACAAGAACGGCAACACGCAGACCTACACCTATGAGCAGCACAAGACGCAGGGCAAGGCGGCGAAGTTCCTCGCCTACGTCACCGACCCGGCGGGCCGGCAGTCCCTGACGGTCGACTACTACAAGAGGGGCGACGCGTCCTACGACTACATCGACGGGACGGGCGCCAAGGTCACCGGCACGAGCCTGACCGACCCGGACATCTACGACCACGTGAAGTCCATCACGGACATCTCGGGCCGCAGGATCTCCTTCTTCTACACGGTGCAGGGCCTGCTCGGTCAGTTCACCGACGGCGACGGCTCCGCCCAGCCGAAGAACTTCACGTTCACCTACGACGCCACCCAGGGCAACAAGAACGTCAAGCTGGTCACGGCCACCGACCCGCGCGGCCACGACACCAAGCTGGCGTACTACGCGCCCCAGACGGGTGACGACCCGAAGTACCACTGGTGGACGAAGACCATCACCGACCGCCTCGGCGGTGACACCGGCTTCGCCTACGCCGCCGACACCGCGAACACCAATTTCACCGACACCACCGTCACGGACGCCGAGACCCACGCCACGAAGTACGTCACCGACGACTTCTTCCGTCCCGTCCAGACGACCAACGCCAAGTCCCAGACGTCGAAGATGTCATGGGACGCGGACAACAACGTCACGTACCTGGAGGAGGACAACGGCGCGAAGACGGCATACTGCTACGACCAGAAGACGGGCTACCCGCTCTGGCAGCGCGACGCGGAGAACAACAAGGCGGGCGTTCCGCCCTCCTCCGACTGCGCGCCGGGCACCTACCCGGCCAACGCGACGACATACGAGTACCAGACCCGCGCGGACGGCTACTCGGCGGACCTGTTCCGCAAGACGTCGCCGGAGGGCCGCGCCTGGCAGTTCGGCTACGACACCTTCGGGAACCTGAAGACGGTCACGGACCCGATGGGTGTCGCAACGACGTCGGTGCCTGACGACTACACGACCAAGTACGACTACGACAGCTACGGGCAGTTGACCAGGGCCACCGACGCCAATGGCAACGCCACCGTCAACTCCGACTTCGACGTCGTCGGCTACCCCAAGGTGATCACCGACGCGGAGAGCCAGGCCACCTCGTTCGTCTACGACGAGCGCGGTCAGGTCACCTCGGTGACCGACGCGCTGGGTACCACCACCACCCAGACCTACGACGCCTTCAAGCGTCCGCTGGTCAACAAGCTGCCCAAGGAGCAGGCGCAGGGGGTGTTCATCACCACTCCGGCCCCGGTGTACGACGCCAACGACAACGTCACCACCAGCACCGCCGCGGACGGCGTGGTGTCCACCGCGGTCTACGACTCCGCGGACCAGGTCACCGAGACGACCGGGCCGGACAACAACCTGAGCGGTCGCACGACGCGCTACACCTACGACAAGGTCGGCAACCTCAAGACCACGACCGAGCCCAAGGGTGTGGCGACGACCTCCGTCCCGGACGACTACGTCACCACCAACACCTACAACGAGATCTACCAGCTCATGTCGGTGGTGAACGCTCAGGGCGACAAGGTCTCCTACGAGTACGACAACGCCGGCAACGCGGTCACGGTCATCGACCCGAAGAAGAACGCCACCGCCGACACCACCGACTACACCAGCAAGACCGCCTACGACCTCGACCACCGCGTCACCAAGGTCACCGACGCGGCGGGCAAGTACACCACGCGCGAGTACGACAAGGACTCGCTGATGGTCAGGAGCACCGACAAGGAGGGCAACACCAGCGAGGTCGTCTACGACCAGCGCGGCAAGACGATCGAGCAGCGGGTCCCCTACTCGGGCACCACCCTTCGCACCACGAAGTTCGAGTACGACCAGATGGGCAACACCACCAAGGTGATCAGCCCGCGCGGCACCGCCACCGCGGCCGTGGACGACTTCACCAGCCGCACCGAGTACGACAGGCTCAACCGTCCGGTCAAGCAGTTCCAGCCCTACGACCCGGCGGACGCGCGCTACAACGACCCAAACGTCTACACCCAGACGACCTACGACGCGGTCGGCCGCATCTCGCGGGTCTCCGCGCCGCCGTCGGCGGGTCAGACGGTCCGCAACGACACCGACTACACCTACTTCGACAACGGTTGGACCAAGACGTCCACCGACCCGTGGGACATCGTCACCTACTACGGCTACAACCAGACCGGCCAGCAGGTCTCGCGCACCCTCACCTCCGCTGGCGGCTCGAGTTCGCGGACCCAGGGCTGGGCGTACTACCCCGACGGCAGCCTCCAGGCCCGCTCCGATGACGGCGTGCCGGTCGGCGCCCACGTGGTGGTGGCCGACAACTCCGACACCCAGACCACTTCGGCGACCGGCACCTGGGCCACGGCTTCGGCCACCGGCCAGCAGGGCTACGACCACCGCACCCACGCGGCGGGGGCGTCGACGGACACGTTCACCTGGACTCTGAACGTTCCGCAGGACGGCAGTTACACCGCCTACGCGAAGTACCCGACGACCTCGGGTGCCTCCACGGCGGCGAAGTACACCGTCACCCACGACGCCGGCACCACCGACAAGACGGTCGACCAGACCACCGGCGGCGGCACCTGGGTCTCCCTGGGCTCGTTCACCTTCAAGCAGGGGAACACGTCCAAGATCACCCTGGCGGCCGACGCCTCCGGCAAGGTCGTCGCCGACGCGGTGAAGATCGTCCGCACTGTCACCGAGACGGACAACGAGAAGAAGGACTTCACCTACTCGTACGACCTCAACGGCAACCTCACCTCGATCGCGGACGCCTCCTCGGGTGCCAAGATCGACACATACACGATGACCTACACCGGGCTGAACCAGGTCCAGAAGGTCAGCGAGTCGCTGTCCGGCACCGAGAAGAAGGCCACGTCGTTCACCTATGACGCCAACGGCCAGAAGGAGACGACGAGCCACCCGGACCAGTACGCGCAGTACATCTACGACGTGCGTGAGCTGGTCAAGACGGTGAAGGTCGGCAAGTCCCCCTCGGACGCCTCGCCGAAGACCACCGAATACACCTACACCGACCGCGGCCTGCGGCTGAAGGAGACCAAGGCCAACGGCAACACGGTCGACTACACCTACTACATGAACGCGGCGCTGAAGACCCAGACCGAGAAGAAGCCCAACGGCACCCTGGTCTCCTCGCACACCTACGCCTACGACGCCAACGGCAACCAGGCGCAGGACGTCGCGTCCAAGATGAACGCTGACGACCACGGCGCGTACCTGACCTCCACCACGGACTACACCTACGACCCGGTCAACCGGCTCGCCCAGTCCGTGAAGACGGGATCCGGCGCGGGCACCGAGACCTACGTCCACGACGCCAACGCCAACGTCGTCACCCAGACGATCAAGAACGTCACGACCGACTACACCTACGACCGCAACCGGCTCCTCAGCTCGAGCATCGGCGCCGCCAGCAACAGCTACAACTACGACCCGTACGGCCGACTGGACACGGTCGTCGCGGACGGCAAAGTGGTCGAGGACAGGGACTACGACGGCTTCGACCACGTGGTCAAGAACACCAAACTGCAGACCGACGGGGTCACGTCGAAGACCACCACCTACGTCTTCGACCCCCTGGACCGCACGGCATCCAAGACGGAGGCCGGCAAGACCACCGACTTCAACTACCTCGGTACCTCCAGCGAGGTTCTCAACGAGGCCGTTGCCGGCGAGGTCACCAAGTCCTACCAGTACAGCCCGTGGGGCGAACGCCTGACGCAGCTGAAGCACAACACCGACGGCTCCGAGGAACTCGGCGTCTACGGCTACAACGGCCACACCGATGTCGAAACCCTCACCGACACCAGCGGTGACACCAAGTCCACCTACGGCTACACGGCCTACGGCACCAACAACGACGCCGAGTTCACCGGCATCGACAAGCCCGACACCGCCCAGCCCGACAAGGAGGCGTACAACCCCTACCGCTTCAACGCCAAGCGCTGGGACGCCGCCAGTGGCACCTATGACATGGGCTTCCGTGACTACAGCCCCGGCCTGAACCGCTTCACCAGCCGGGACATGTACAACGGCGCCCTGGCCGACATGCAGCTGGGATCGGATCCCTTCACAGGGAACCGCTACGCCTTCACCGGCGGCAACCCGATCAGCAGCGTCGAGATCGACGGGCACAACTGGTGCGAAGGGGGCTCCTTCTGCCCCTGGGACGACAACTTCGCCTCTGCCTGGGTCGGCACCGTCGAGACTGTCGCCGACACGCTTGCCAGCCCCGTGATCGCCGCAGAGCCGATTCTTCGGGAGAAGTGCCCTGGATGCTTCGGAACTCCCGGTAATCCCAATGGAGTGGATCTGGGATTCGAATGGGTCTCGGGCAGCGGCCCCAAGCATCGAGACTTCGGCGGAAACGACGCCTTCACGCAGTCGCTCATGGACCACTACCACGTCCAGCGGGTGCGGGAGATCGCGGCCGACAACATCAACGGCGGAAACTACAATCTGGGCGCCAAGGTCGCCCAGTACACGGACAAGGACACGGGTGTCACATACAATAACGGCTTGAATCACTCGCTGAACTCCAAGACCGTCTTCATGGATTTCACGTCGAACATGTCCGCGGCGTTCCTGGGTTCCTACACCATGGACTACACGGTCAAGTCGGTCGACAAGAAGGCGGGGACGGCGACCATTCAATTCCATGTGGCAAATGACAGCACCATGAATTCTGGGACGCATATCGCCCCGGAGCTCGGCGGGTACAGTGAGTGGTGGAGTGAACACATCGCCAAGCCCCTCAATTCGTATTACGATACGGGGCGTTTCAGTACGAAATCGCAGGATGTGACGTGGACGGAGACGGTCGACCTCGACGATCCCAAGGCTCCGTCGGCGTCATCCGGGTCATCGGGGTCATCGGAGTCGTCGACCGGCCTGCTGGACAGCATCACAAGTTGGGTCTCCAGCCTCTTCTGACGGCCGGCTGACGCACTCGCTCCCGCCGGTCGACCGGTCGGGACGTGCCTTGAAAACGGCGGGGCTGCCACCAGGGATCCCTGGTGGCAGCCCCGCCGCCCGTAACGACTGGAACGACTGGAAGTAGATGGCGTGAAATTCGACGTATTTCGCATCAGTGCAGGCCTTGCGACTGCCACCTTGACGGTACTCGCCTCGACCGCTTGCGGGACAGGCAAGCCCGCCCACGTCGTCCCGGAGTCCCTGCGTCATTCCGAACTGGTCGGTCGATGGGACGGAGAGCGAGAATGCGGATCGCCGCTTCCGGTCATTCGACTGCGTGACGATTACACCTTTTCCGTCAAGGACCTTCCGGTCGAGTGGGACGGCCCCGTGCCGGACGCGCAGGTGACGCGTCGTTCAGTCGGCGGGAAATGGCATGCGGTCAACGAAGACCCTGGCCTGCCCCCCTATGTGATGCTCAATTTCGAGGATCAGAAGGACAGCAAGCTTTTCACCTTCACTTTGGATCATGGGAAGCTGCGAATGAATGGGAGTGTCGAAGCGAACGGGGGGGATCCCTATACCTACCCATGTCACTACAGACGTACCTCTGCCGACCCCGACTTCGGCCGATAGCGGGTCCGTCAAACGAACGGCCCTGTCTGGGTGTGTCCCGCCAACGGCTCTGGGTGAGCGTTCACGAGGGCTGCCCGGCGGGGCGGGTTGACGGTGCGACAGGTGGTCTGGTGTCTGGCATGCTGCGCGATCATGTCTGCAAGACGTGTTCGGCCTTCCCAAGGAGGGCAGGCCCCAGGCGAAGCCCGAGGCCAGGGCCCGGAGTAAGCGCGAGGGCGCGCCCGGCACGACGCTGGGCATGGTGGAGAACCCGGACAAGATCAGGAATCACCGCCCGCGGGCTTGCGGCGCCTGCGGGGCGGGGTCGCGTGGCGTTCCCTCGGTCGGCGTCGCCCGGCGCCAGGTGACCGACATCCCGGTGGTGACGGCCCAGTCACCGAGCACCGGCTGCACAAGGTCCGGTGCGGCTGCGGCCACACCACCGGCGCGGAGGCGCCCGAAGGGCTCGCGGGATCTCCGGTTTCATACGGTCCGAACCTGCGTGCCCTGCCCGTGTACCTCGTGGTGTTCCACCATGTTCCCGTTGGGCGGGCGGCACTGTTGATCGCCGATCTGACCGGTGCTGCGGTGTCCACCGGCTGGGTGAACCCCATGGTCGCCGAGGCCGCCTGCCTGACGGGGGCCTCCCTGAGGCTGATCAAGGCTCTGCTGGTGCTGATGGACACGTCGACGCCCGACGGGTGGACAAGCACACGAGCCGGGACGTCCACCCCGGCTCCGGGCCCGCCCGGCGTTCCGGACGGATCGCCGTCGTGCAACGGCCCCTGTTATGAGACCGCTCCCTCCAGGACCGTGATGTCGGCGATCGGCGGCCGACCGTACAGGGCGAGGATCTCGTTGGCGAGGGCGATGGTCTGCAACGGGTTGTCCTGCTGCCGGTGGGCCTCGATGCCTGCGGCGAGAAGCCCGGTGGGCACAGCCCCCGCATCGAGGAGGACGCGCCACTCCGCGGGTGGGAGTTCCAGATACTCAAGGTGGGTGAGCCGGGCGATCTCACAGGGATCGGCGAGAGTACCGGGATAGGCGGAGAGGGTCCGCAGACGCGGCAGGCCGAAGACGGGGGCGAGGCTGAGAGGCTCCTTGTCCCAGACCCCGAGGCTGAGGACCTCCAGGCCAGGGTGCGCGGCAGCCTCGACGCTGGGGACGGAGGCGTGATTGACATAGGCGACGAGCGGCGGCCGTTCGGTCCTTCTGACCGGCCGGCCGTCGAAGTGACGGTGGACGACCATGTCGGTGAGGGAGTCGGCGACCAGCCCGGCACCGATGTTCTCCTCGTGACCGATGATGATCACCTGCCCGACGTGCCCGTCCGGACCCGGTGTGAGGTCGATGGCGATACGGTCTCCGCCGCCGTTGTCACCGAAGACGATCCAGCCCGGAGAGCCGACAAGCCCCTGCACGGCGTCCTCCGGCCCCGTCTCGACCGCCTCCATGGCGCCGAACTCCCACAGCACATGCCGGGAAGCCGCGTCGGCGACGTACACCTCGCCGAGAGGAAGGAGCTCGCAGCCGACGGTGTCGTACGGCTCCCGGTAGTCGTCCCAGTCCTCGTACTGGCCCCGGACGACCTGGTACAGGGCCCTCAACTCGGCAGGCAGCGGCAGGCCCAGACGCGCCTCGACCGCTGCGATCTCCTCATCGGAGGCGCCCACCGCGTCCGGGAGCCGTTCGCGAAGAGTGCGCTGCAGCAGTTCCACATCCGCGGACGGAGCCGGCACCACGCCGGGCACCGGCGCGGGCAGGCGACGCACCGGCTCGGGCAGTGCCCCGTCCGCGAGAAGAAGCGTGCCCGGGTGCGCGGTCGCGACACCCGGCTCCGCTGAAGAGCCCATTCTGATCAGATGCAGCCGGATACCGCTGGGGGCAGAAGAGGCCTCCACGACGAAGGAGACTCCGTCGTTCCCGTTCTCCTTGAGTGCTTCGACGATCCGGCCCACGGCGTCGAACTGCTCCTGGTTGTCGGAGACCTGTGAGGCACGCCCCGGCTGCGGCGGCCGGAACGGCAGCGGAACACTCCATGCTCCGGGACTGATCTGCCCCGCCACATGCCCGCCGGGTGCGGTGAGCGTTTGCGTGTGGGCGGCGTACAACAGGCGCAGCAGGGGTTGCCAGGTGGTGAAGTCATGAAGCGCGGGCACGAGCAGGCCTCCTGAATACGTGTTCGGTGACGCTGAATTATGGGTGGGGGCGCCGACATCACGAGGCGCGGACCGGGACGGCAGCGGCCGCGGGCGACGCGACGCGTCCTTCGGTCGAAGGGACGAATTCGGGTCAAGATGACCCATCACCGGTCACCGACTCAACGTCTCGCACCTTCGCTGAGACGGGACACTGCGGGTTTGTCCGCAAGGGACCACCATCTGCCATGTACTACAGCCTCAGATCTTCGTGGTGTCCGGTTGTGGCCGGGTGGTGGGGTGGCCGACGAGGGCGGTGGCGGCGAGCACGCCGGCGAGTACCGTGGACGGCGCCTGACGAGGAGGTCTTTCGCTTCGCGACCGACGAGGCGCGAGAGGTCGGCGTCCACCTGTTGGGGCGACGGCTGTACGAGACGATGCTGTACTGGGAGAGCGCCGACCAGGATCCGTCGCTCGACTTCTCCACGCTCGAGTTTGCCGCGATCTGGAAGCCGCTGCCCAAGGTGGTGTTCTCCACCACGCTCTCGGCGGTGCGGGGCAATGTCCGTCTGGCCTCCGCCGGCCTGGCGGAGGAGATCGAGCGGTTGCGGGCCGAACCGGGGAGGGCGACATCGCGGTCGGCGGCGCGATTCTCGCCGCCGAGGCGGCCTCGTTGGGTCTGATCGACGAGTACCGGGCCAGGGTCTACCCGGTGCTGGTCGGCGGCGGCATTCCCTTCTTTCCCCGGCACGAGCGCCGGGTGGATCTCGAACTCGTCGAGACCCGCACCTTCAGTTCGAGAGTCGCCACCCTCCGGCTACCGCGTGGCGCGCTGGCCGGAGGGTGGCGAGTTCGCCGTGCACCCTGCGGTGGCCCCATGATGGGTTTCCGCGTCCCCGGGCGTGGCGCGGCGGGGAGTGGTCACGGGACGGTCCTTCACGTTCGGCGATTGGAGTGTTGTTGCCCCGCCCGTGTGGTACGGGCGGGATCACGCAGTGGTGGGCGTGTGTGGGTCGCTGATGAGGGTGAAGCGGGCGGGTGCGTGGTCGATCGGGAGGTCGGGACGCCAGGCGGTGAGGATCTGGGCGCTGCACTCGAACAGGTCCGGGGGCAGGGCGTCCAGAGGCCACCAGCGCCAGTCGCCGACGCTTTCGTCGGGCTGGTCGGCCGGCTCCCCGCGCCAGCGGGTGACGAGTGCGCCGAAGGTGATGCGGACGACGTCGCCGACCCGGTCGAGGAGCATGCCCAGGAGACGGACGTCGGCGGGGTCGGCGTACAGGCCGGTCTCCTCGGCGAGTTCGCGTACGACTGCCTCCTGCAGTGACTCGCCCGGCTCAACGGTCCCGCCGGGCAGCTCTCGTGTGCCCAGCCGGTGCCGGCCCAGGAGCAGGCCCTGGGGCCCGAGCAGCACGGCGCCGACGCCTACTGCGGCGCCGGCGACGGGTGGCTTCGCGGTGCGGGGGCGTGCGGTGATCCGGGCTGGTCGGTGGGCCTGGAAGAGCCGGTAGGAGGCTTGGTCGTCCTCCTGCGGTGCGTCGAGGACAGTGACGCCCTGCACTCGGAGCCCGTACTGCACGAGCAGGTCTTCCCACACCTCGGGCGTGAGCACCCACATGTGCACGGTGAGGTCGTTTCCGCCGGCCGGGCGCAGGGTCTCCGGGCGTGGGGTGACGGTCGAGGTGGGGCCGTCGCCGTCGGAGTTGGTGTGCAGCACGGTGAAGTACAGTCGGCCCCCGGGCTTGAGGGCGGTCGCCAGGGCGGCCAGGAGCCGGTGGGGGTCGAGGAAGTGGAAGGTGTTCAGGGAGTAGATCACGTCGTATGGCGCTGCCGTGCCCAGGTGCTCGACGGCGTCGGCGTTGACCAGCCGCAATCCTGGCACGTCGGGGTAGCGGGTGCGGGCCCGTTCGATCTGGCTGGGGGAGGCATCGACGGCGTCCACGTGTGCGCCGTGGGTGCGGGCGAGGTGCGCGGCGTGCCGGGCGGGGCCGCAGCCGAGGTCCAGTACGCGCAGGCCCTTGAGGTCCCCGAGGATGCCGTCCCCCGGTCCGTCCGCCGCGGGGCCCCACGTGATCTGGTCCACTTCCGTCAGGGGTGTACCGCGCCGCAGGTGGTGTGTTCCGTAGGCGTCCCAGGCGAGGCATGTGTGTCGTTCCAGGTCCAACGTGTTGTCTCCCATGTGTCGGGTTCAGGGACGGAGTGCGTAGCAGCGCAGCACGTCGAGGTCGGCGGTGCGTACGACGGACCAGCCCGCGGTGAGCGTCTCGGCTTCGGCGGCGTTGATCCCGAGGTGCTTGCAGGGGTCGCTGTCCTCGCGGCGACCGGCGAGTTCGGTGACGACCCAGAAGGTCCCGCCGGGTGCCAGGACCTTCCGGACGCGGTCGAGGAAGGCCGGCTTGTCGTCCATCCACCGATAGACCAGGCGGCAGGTGACGACCGCGTACGCGCGGTCCGGCAGGGCGTTGACGTCGTCGGCGGCGAAGTCCATCAGATGCCAGGTCGGCCCTTCGCCGTGCTGGTGGCTGCGGGTCTTCCGGGCTGCTGCGGCGATGGCGCTCGGGGAGAAGCCGATGCCGGTGGTGCGGTAACCGAGCTCGTGGAGGTGATGGGCGAGGGCGCCGTCGCCGGTGCCGATGTCGAGGGCAGGGCGTCCACGGCCGGGTCCGACATGATCCGCCAGAAGCGTGGCCTCGGCGCTGCTGACCTCCCGGTACCGGCGTCCGCCGGCCCAGAGCGGCTCCCAGTGGTCGGCGGTTGCAGGGGTGGTCGTCATTCGGCTCCTTCGCGAGCGGGCGGGACAGCCGAGGTGGCTTGCCGCATCGGCAGTTCGGCCCAGTGCTGACGCTGACGGCCGTGGCCCGGTCCTACGCCGGTTCGGTGGGGTGGTACGTGTGGACGGTGAGCCCGGTGATCCGGCCGGATTGGATGAGGGGACCGTGCTGTACGCCTCCACTGATGGTGTTGTGCACGGTGCTTGGTCGAGTGTCCGCGTTGTTCGCGATGCCCTGCAAGCATGTGAGCAAGTCGCGGAGGTCGTCGCCGGTTGCCGAACCTGGCTGCAGGAGATGTCGCAGGTAGGCGTGCCACTCGTTGGTGATGTCACGGGTCGTTTGTGCGTCACCTCTGGCTTCGGCGGCGAGTAGCCGGGTTCGGGCGGTGTCCAAGTCGGTGATCGAGGTTTCATCCGCACCGGTGCGTGAGAAGTACCGCCCGACGAGTTCGCGGGCGTGCATCCAGGAGTCGGTGACCATGAGCGAGGCCAGGGTCGTCGCTCCAGACGCGGCGAGGGCGGCCAGCTCACTGTCCATCGGTCTTCCTTTCAGAGGGCGGGGCTTCGGGCGTTCCGTCGGGCGCGGAGTGTGCTGAGGCCGATGGCTCACCGACGTTCGGTGTGAAGCTCGCAGGCGGATCGAACCTGCGCAGTAGGTCCTCGGCGGTCTCGTGCCGGTCCTGTGTCTTGATGACGTCGGCGAATTGCTTGGCCAGCATTGCTCGTCGGACGTCTCCACCTGTGAAGCCCATGCTGTTGAGGAAGGCCTCGAAGTGGTCGGCGGTCGTCAGCTCTTGCTCGAAGGGAGGTGCCGGCTCCTGCAGCGGACCGGGTCGTTCGCCGTGCGGCTGAGCCATGAGATGAAGAAGCCGTTCGGGCACGTCCGTGTCGTTGGCGGCAGACGTGAGCTGCGCGAGCAGACCGAGATCAGCCACGGTCTTCTCCACATGGTCGTCGTTCTTGGCGAGCCACCAGACGACCGCGCTGCCGGTGGGACTCCATGCGCCTGCCGCAGACGCCGCAGCACAGCAGCCCGGCCGGGAGACAGGTGCGTCCGGGTGCCGTCTCGCGGCGGATGCGCAGGTTCTGGACGGTGATGAAGTCGAAATGACAGCACCCCGGGGCTTGGCCTTTCGGTCCGGGTGGGGCGAGGCCGGAGACGGCGATGGCGAAGGTGCAGGTGTCCGCGTGGGGCGACCGTGTCCGGCGCGACGCGGGCGGCTTGGGGACATCGCCACCCGTGCCCCGCTGTCGCAGGGCCGGCGTGGGAAGGCCGTTGCGGCAGTTCTCGCCGCCCTCGCCTGATTGCCGCTGTGTCGTCAGTCGAGCAGGACGCCGGGGTTGAGGATGTGGTGGGGGTCCAGGGCGTTCTTGGCGGCGCGCAGTGCCAGCGCGAAGGGGGCCGGGCGCTGGAGGTCGTAGGCGGGGCGGTGGTCGCGGCCGACGGCGTGGTGGTGGGTGATGGTGGCGCGGTGGCGGTGCAGGGCGTCGGTCGCGGCGGCTTTGATGTCGTCCCAGACCTCGACCTCGTCGCCGGGCCGGCCGGCGAGGGCCACGGTGAAGTAGGGGGCGGCGCCGTCGGGGTAGACGTGGGTGAGGCGGCAGTTGATGGTGGCCGGGTGTCCGGTGGCCTTCGAGGCGGCGGCGCCGACCTCGGTGCGGACGGCGTCGATCAGGCCGGGAATCCTCTCCCAGGTGGCGGCGGTCTCGAAGGTTTCGACGACGGCGCCCATGCGGGCCAGACCGTCGCGCAGGTAGGGCATGCGCAGGAACGCCGAGCGCCAGGCGCTCACGGCCGCGTCGGCCGGGGCGTCGCGGTCTGCCGCATGTGTCTCGCGGCGGCCGCCGTGGGCGCGGGCCAGGTCCACGGCGGCCGTGAGGCGGTTGTCGACGGGGGTGGTGGCGGACTCGAAGCCGAGGACCAGGACGGTGGAGCCGTCGTGGGAGGCGCCGGACAGCAGCGCCTCGCCGGGGTCGAGCAGGCGGCAGTTGGCCGGGGCGAGGTCGGACTGGGCGATGGCCCGTACGGCGTCCAGCGCGAGGTGGAAGTCGGCGAAGGCCACGGACGCGGAGGCTTTGTGGCGGGGGCGTTCTTGCAGGCGCATCCATGCCTCGGTGATGACGCCGAGCGTGCCCTCGGAGCCGAGGAAGAGCCGGTCGGGTGACGGCCCGGCGCCGGATGCGGGCAGCCGCCAGGAGGTGTTGGCGCCGGCGGGTGTGATCACGCGCAGGGACTGGACGAAGTCGTCGATGTGGGTGTGGACGGTGGCGTAGTGGCCGCCGGCCCGGGTGGCGAGCCAGCCGCCGAGGGTGGAGAACTCGAAGCTCTGCGGGAAGTGGCGCAGGGTCAGGCCGTGGGGCCGCAACTGGTCCTCCAGTACGGGACCGAGGGCTCCGGCCTGGATGCGGGCCGAGCGGCTGGTGGTGTCGATCTCCAGGACGCGGTCCATCGTGGTCAGGTCGAGCGAGAGCACTGCGTGGTGGGCGTCGCCGCGGTACTCCACGCCGCCGACCACCGAGGAGCCGCCGCCGAAGGGGATGACGGCCACGCCGTGCTCGCCGGCCCAGTCCAGCAGGTCGGCCACGTCCTGGTCGCCGGCCGGGTGGGCGACCAGGTCGGGGATCCGGCCGGGCCGGCCGCGCAGGGCCCGGATGACGTCGCGGTACGCCTTGCCCATGGCGTGGGCGGCGCGCGCCTGCGGGTCGGCGGTGACCAGGTGCGCCAGGGAGGGCGGGGGCGTCGCGGTGGGGCGGCCGATGGGCAGGTCGGCGATGCGGGGTATCGGCAGCGGGCGGGCCAGGGTGCCCGGCAGCAGGGCGCCCAGCGCGGCGCATTCGGCGTCGTCGGGGTGGGCGTCGGCGTAGCCCCAGCCCCACCAGGAGCGGGTGCGGGAGGTGCGGGGGTCGGTCGCGGTGGCAGGCATGGGTGCGCTCCAGCGGGGTCCAAGGAATTTACCCGTCGGTAAATTACCCTAGGGTAATATCTAGTTCCATGACAACGCCCCCCTCCAAGGCCGGCACCAAGGGCGTACCGAGGGCCGCGCGCGAACAACAGGTCCTGGCCGCGGCCACCCGGGAGTTCGGCCGCCACGGCTACGAGGCCACCACCGTGGCCGCCATCGCCACCCGCGTCGGCGTCACCAAACCACTCCTGCACCACTACTTCGGCAGCAAGCAGGAGCTCTACCTCGCCTGCCTCAACCCCGTCGGCGACCGGCTGCTGGCCGCCATCCGCACCGCCATGGCCGACCACGCCACCGGCGCACCGCCCACACCCCTGCGCGTGCTGCACGCCCTGTTCACCGCCCTCGACGGCCAGCGCGAGGCATGGTTCGTCCTCTACGACCCCACGCTTCCGCCCGACAGCGAAGCCGCCCACCGCGCGGCCCACTACCGCAACGCCATCGACGACCTCGCCGCGACCGGCAGCGCCGACCTCCTGCACACCGCCGGAACCAGCGACCCACTCGACGCCGACGCACTCAAACACGCATGGCGCGGCCTGTGCACCGCCCTGGTCCGCTGGTGGATCAACCACCCCGACCAGTCACCCGACGCCATGACCCGGCGCTGCGCACGTCTCGCCAGAGCCAGCCGGACCATCCTCGCCGTCGGCGACGACGACCCGTGAGGCGGACGACTCACGTGCTGCCTCGGCGCCCCGCAGAGCGTGGTTCGTCGCCCCCTGGCAACCGCTGCGTCCTCGGGAGCCGGCGCACGGCGGCTGACCTCGATGCACACCTTCCGGCCCTTGGAGTCCGGGACGGAGCACCTCCGGCCCGCGTCCTTGTCCCGCATCCCCGTGATCGGACCGGGACCGGACCGTGATCGGACCGGGATCGGTGCGCCCGAACTCTCTCGGAGTCTGCGCGATCGAGTCGATGTGGACGTGGCCCGGGGCACCGGGAAGGCTGATCTCCTCCGCCAGGTCCTGCCGACGCACATCCCGCGCGGTGGGCGGGCGATCGCGTCACTTGCGGTACCACGACTCCGACACCCCACAGCCCGGCAGGCGACCCGATGCCGTATGCCCTCATCGGCCTTGCAGCCGCTGATCGGCCCGACCGCCACGGCGGGTCCGCCTCGGCTGCTTCACCCCAAGGCCACGCATCGCTTGCAGACGTCACGCTCCATCTCCAGCTCGCGGATGCGCTTGTCCTTCTCCCCGGCCCCGGCCGGCAGCCGCTCCGGCTCCGCCCGCTCACTCTCCCGCAGCCGGCCACCGGACGGCTCGGCCACCTGCCGGTCCGACGACGGCACGGAACTCAGCGTCGTAGATGCGCTTCCTGGATGCCAGGAGGGGAGGTTCAGCCGCCGTGTCAGTGAACATCCAGCCGACCCACGGACGGTGAGGAGGGGCGGCCCCCGCGCCAGGGCCGTTCGGCCCCTGTGGAGTCGGGGTACGGCAGCGCACGTTGGGAGGCATGAGGGTGGGTGAGCGGATCGCCGTGGTCGGCGTCGGGAACGACTTCCGGCGCGACGACGGTGTGGGCTGGACTGTTGTCGCCCGGCTGCGGGAACGGGCTGAGACACGGCCGCTGCCGCCGGGAACGGTACTGGCCGCCTGTGACGGCGACCCCGGGCGGCTGATCGGCCTGTGGCAGGGTGCGGCGCTCGCCGTGGTCGTGGACGCCGCGCACGCGCATCCGGGGACTCCGGGGCGTGTGCACCGCCTTGAGATCGAGGCCGAGTGCCTCGCACAGCCGTCGGCCACCAGCTCGCACGGGCTGGGCCTCGGCGAGGCCGTGGAACTCGCCCGGCTCCTCGGACTGTTGCCCGAGCGTCTGGTCGTGTACGCCGTCGAGGGCGCCGAGACGGATTTCGGTGCCGGCCTTTCCCCCGCCGTCGCGGCGGTCGTCGAGCCGCTCGTCTTGGCCGTCGAGGACGAGATCACCCGCTTCCGGAACAGGGTGGCCGGGAGGCCGGCATGACCTTACGGGGCTTCCACGTGGACGGCATCGTCCAGGGAGTCGGCTTCCGGCCGTTCGTCTACCGCACCGCGGCCAAGCTCGGTCTGGACGGCTGGGTGGCCAATGTCAACGGCCATGTGGAGGGTGAGGTCGCGGGACCGATCGGCACGATCGAGGAGTTCGCCGCCCGGCTGCGGGCCGAAGCACCGGCGCTCGCCCGGGTGCGCCGTGTCCGGCTGACCGAGAGCACACGGGATTCGCCGGCGCACGGCCGGGGTTTCCACCTACGGCACAGCCCGCCCGCGCAAGTCGGCACCGCCCCGCGCGAGGTCCCCCCCGACGCGGCGATCTGCGAATCCTGCCTGCGTGAGCTGTTCGACCCCGGGGACCGGCGCTACCGCTACCCGTTCATCAACTGCACGGACTGCGGGCCGCGCGCCACGATCATCGAGGATCTGCCCTACGACCGGGTCCGCACGACGATGCGGCGCTTCCCGCTGTGTGCGGAGTGCGCGGCCGAGTACGCCGACCCGGCCGACCGGCGTTTCCATGCCGAACCCGTCGCCTGCCCGGTCTGCGGACCGCAGTTGGCGTGGGAAGACCTGCGCGGCGAGGAGGCGCTGCGGGCGGCGGTCAAGACCGTGGAGACGGGCGGGATCGTCG
Source organism: Streptomyces sp. PSU-S4-23 (assembly GCF_055632315.1). Lineage (NCBI taxonomy): Bacteria > Bacillati > Actinomycetota > Actinomycetes > Kitasatosporales > Streptomycetaceae > Streptomyces > Streptomyces sp. PSU-S4-23. Next base: position 7,628,163 of record NZ_JBVMUU010000002.1, read on the forward strand.
CGTTGAAGGGCCTCGGCGGCTATCAGCTCATCTGCGATGCAGGCGATCCGCGGGCCGTGGCGGAGCTGCGCAGCCGCAAGCACCGCCCGGCGAAACCATTCGCCGTGATGGTCCGTGACCTGGGCGCGGCGTCCCGGCTGGCGCAGATCGGTGCCACCGAAATGCAGGCCCTGACCTCCCCGGAGCGGCCTGTGGTGCTGCTCGCCCGTTGGTGCCGCGGCATGTCGCGGCTCGCCTACGAGGTGCACCCCGGGCTCACCCGCGTCGGCCTGTTCCTGCCCACCACCGGGCTGCACCATCTGCTCCTCGACGCGCTGGCCCGGCCGCTCGTGGTCACCAGCGGCAACCTGAGCGACGAGCCCATCGCCGTTCACGACGTGGAGGCGCGCCGTGCCCTGGCCGGCGTCGCGGACGGCTTCCTCACCCACGACCGGCAGATCCTCTCCCGCTACGACGACTCGGTGGTCCAGTTCGCCGGGCGGACCCGGATCACGATCCGCCGGGCCCGCGGCCTGGCCCCCGCGCCGCTGCCGCTTGCTGTACGGGAGCCGGTCGCCGGGGTCGGCGCCCATCTGAAGCACACGTTCACACTGGCCGCCGACGGCAGCGCCCACCTCGGGCCGCACACCGGCGACCTGGCCGACCTGGCCGCCTACGAGGCGTTCCAGGCGTCGTACGAGCACCTGAAGCACCTCACCGGCATCGAGCCGCGGATCCTCGCCCACGATCTGCACCCCGGCTACCTGTCCACGCAGTGGGCCGAGGCGCAGCCGCTGCGCCGCATCGCGGTGCAGCACCACCACGCGCACGTGGCCGCCTGCGCGGCCGAGCACGGGGTGCGCGGAGCGTTCCTCGGCATCGCCTACGACGGGCTGGGGCTCGGCGACGACGGCACCCTGTGGGGCGGCGAGATCCTGGTCGCCACGCTGAGCGGCTACCGCCGCGCCGGCAGGTTCGCGACCGCGCCCCTGCCCGGCGGCGAAGCGGCGGTACGCCATCCGTCCCGCACGGCTCTCGGGCATCTGCTCGGCGGCGAGCCGCTGGGGTCCCCGCGCCCGTACCCGTGGCTCACCCGTGCCTTCACCGACCGGCTCGATGCGGCCGGGGTCGCCGCCGTGCGCGCCATGATCGCCCAGGACGTCAACTGCCCACGGGCGTCCAGCGCCGGACGGCTCTTCGACACGGTCGCCTCCCTGCTCGGGCTCGCCGACACAGCCCGCTACGAGGGTGAGGCGGCCGTCCTGCTCGAAGCGGCGGCGGGCGACGAGCACGCGGTGCCCCTCTCCCACCGTGTCGTGCGGGTGGACGGCCTGTGGGTGTACGACCCCGCGTCGACCCTGACCGACCTGCTGCAGCGACGGCTGGGCGGGGAGCCGGTGGCCCGGCTGGCCGCGGCCTTCCACCTGACGCTGGCGATCGTCACCGCGGAGCTGGCCGCTCGGGCCGTGGCGGACGGCGCGCCGCGCACGGTGTGCCTGGGCGGCGGCTGCTTCGTCAATCGGCGGTTGACGACCGAGGTGAAGCGCCGACTGCGCGCTCAGGGGCTGCGGGTGCTGGTCGGCGGCCAGGTCCCGGTCGGGGACGGCGGCATCAGCTACGGCCAGGCGGCGGTCGCGGCCGCACGCCTGGCCGGGGAGGAGTGAGTTCACATGTGCCTGGGCATCCCGGGCCGGGTGGTGGAGATCCACGACGAATCCGGACTGCGCATGGCCACCGTCGACTTCGGCGGCGTACGGCGCGAGGTCTGCCTGAGCTGCACACCGGAGGCGGACGTCGGGTCGTACGTCATCGTGCACGTCGGCTTCGCGATCAGCCAGGTCGACGAGGAGGAGGCGCGCCGCACCCTGGAGGTGCTGCGGGCCATGGCGGACGCGGTCGAGGGAGAGCTGGGCGAACCGCTGCCGTGACGCTCCGCCGAGAGGGGCGCCCCTCGAACGCCGTCCTTCATGGTGCAGGCCGTCTGTGGCCGGGCGCGCCGACGCGGTGGAGCCGCATGGTGTCAGTCCCGCGCATCTGCGGGGCGCGGCCCCTGCCCGGGTAGGCCGGTCGGCCCCCTGGAACCGGTCGGCCCGGCGGGCAGGGCCGGTCAGTCCCTGTCGCAGACCCTTGCGGGGCTGAACGCTGGAGTGGAGGAACGCGGAGCACCCCCAACGCCTCAGACCCGCAGGGCACTTCGGACAGGGAGGACCGTCATGACCGCCACCGGAACCGCCGCCGTACTCGACCGGGACGGTCTGGACGCCCTGGTGTCCGCGCTTGTGGCGCAGGGCCGGACCGTCGTCGGGCCGACGGTCCGTGACGGGGCGGTCGTACTGGCCGAGTTGTCGTCGGCGGCCCAACTGCCCTACGGCTGGGGTGCCGAGGCCGACGCCGGACGCTACCGGCTCCTCCCGCGCGAGGACGGGGCCGCCTTCGCGCACAGCGCGGGCCCGCAGTCCTGGAAGTCCTTCCTGCATCCGGCTCGCGAACGGCTGTGGAGTGCCGACCGGTCGCCGGAGGGCGACATCTCCTTCACCGCGGACGAGCCCGAGGCGCGGTCGTATGCCTTCCTGGGCGTCCGGCCCTGCGACCTGCGGGCCATCGCGGTCCAGGACCACGTGCTGACCGGCGGGCGGTATGAGGACACCCGCTACGGCGCGCGCAGGAGCCGTGCCCTGCTGATCGCCGCGGAGTGCACCGAGCCCGGCGCGAGCTGCTTCTGCGTGTCGGCGGGCGGCGGGCCCGCGGTCGGCCCCGGCTACGACCTGGCGCTGACGGAGGTGGTGGACGGGGACGGTCACCGGTTCCTGGTGCGTGTCGGCAGCGAGGAGGGTGCCCGGCTGCTGGAGGACGTGCCGCACCGCGTCGCCGACACGGCGACACAGATCGCGGCCCGCGCCTCGGTGGATGCCGCCCGCGACCGCATGGGCAGGGCGTTGCCCGCGGTCGACCTGCGGCAGCTGATGGGGGCGAGCCTGGACGCCGAACGCTGGGACGATGTCGCCGCTCGCTGCCTGACCTGCGGCAACTGCACGATGGTCTGCCCCACCTGCTTCTGCGCGACCACCGAGGAGGTCACCGACCTCACCGGTGACCACACCGAACGGTGGCAGCGTTGGGACTCCTGCTTCGACCTGGACTTCTCGTATCTGCACGAGGGACCGGTCCGCTCCTCGGGGCGGGCCCGCTACCGGCAGTGGCTCACCCACAAGCTCTCCACCTGGCACGAGCAGTTCGGCAGCTCCGGTTGCGTCGGCTGCGGGCGGTGCATCGCCTGGTGCCCTGCCGGCATCGACATCACCGAGGAAGTCGCCGCGTTGCGCACCGAACTCGAGACGGAGACGGAGCGATGACCCCCTCGATCACGCCGCGCATGACTCACGCCCTGCCACCCGGGCACCGGAACCGGCTCATGTACATCGCCGACTGTCCCGCGCCGGTGATCGAGACCCTCGGCCCGGGCGATCTCGTGGGCCGGTCCCGGCTGTTCGAACCGTATGTGTGGCAGCTGGGCGCCGAGGCCACGGCCCCGGTGCGGGCGGACGAGTTCGACGCCGTCGCCGTCGCCGCGCGTGCGATGTGCGACGACGACGCCGAGTTCGGCCGGGCGACGGGCCGCTGGGTCGGCCGGGTGCCGTCCCACCGGCCGAGCGCGGCCCGCGCCCGGCCGGTCGACCTGTACGGGGCCCACCCCAGCGGCGGTGCGCGATGACCGCAGTGCCGGTTCCCCACCTCGTCGTCGACCGCCGGCGGGAGACCGAGGAGTCGGTCACGCTGCGGCTCGAACCGGTGGCTCAGGCGCTGGCGGACTTCGCGCCGGGGCAGTTCGCGATGGTGCACTGCTTCGGCCGCGGCGAGATCCCCCTCTCGGTGAGCTCCGTCCAGGCCACGGGCGGTCTGGCCCACACGGTCCGCAGCGTGGGCGCGGTGTCCGAGGGCCTGTGCGCGGCTCGGGCCGGCGATGTCGTCGGGCTGCGCGGCCCGTACGGCACGAGCTGGGAGCTGGAGCGGGCCAGAGGCCGGGACGTCGTGGTGGTGGCCGGCGGCATCGGACTGGCCCCGCTGCGGCCGCTGATCCTGCGCGTGCTCGCCGAGCCGGAGGCGTTCGGCCGGTTCAGTGTGCTCGCCGGAGCGCGCACTCCGGGCGGCCTGATCGCCCGCGACGAGATCGGGCTGTGGCGGACGGCGTACACCGGGCTGACCGTCGACCGGCCGGACGCCGGCTGGGACGGGGATGTCGGCGTGGTGACCCAGCTCCTCGACCAGGCACCCTTCGAGCCGGGCGACGCCTGTGCCTTCGTCTGCGGCCCCGAGCCGATGATCCGCGCCGCCGGCCGCGAGCTCGCCCGCAGGGGAGTGGCCCCGGAGCGGATCCGGGTCTCGCTGGAGCGGAACATGCGCTGCGCGACCGGGCACTGCGGTCACTGCCAGCTCGGTCCCCTGCTGGTGTGCCGGGACGGGCCGGTCGTCGGCTGGGACCGCGCCGAACCCCTGTTGTCCGTAAGGGAGTTGTGATGGCGCCGACACTCGCCGTGTTCAAGCTTGCCTCCTGCGACGGCTGCCAGCTCACCCTGCTGGACTGCGAGGACGAACTCCTGGCACTGGCGGGCGAGGTGGAGATCGCGCACTTCCTCGAGGCGTCCAGTGCGGTGGCGCCCGGACCGTACGACCTGTCCCTGGTGGAGGGCTCGGTCACCACGGCCGAGGACGCCGAGCGGATCCGCACGATCCGTGCCGCCTCCCGCCACCTGGTGACGATCGGCGCGTGCGCCACCGCCGGCGGCATCCAGGCCCTGCGGAACTTCGCGGACGTCGACGAGTACCGCCGTACGGTGTACGCCCGTCCCGAGTACGTCTCCACGCTCGCCACCTCCACCCCCGTGTCGGCGCATGTGGACGTCGACTTCGAGCTGCGCGGCTGCCCCGTCGACCGGCGGCAGCTGATCGAGGTGATCAGCGCGTTCCTGGCCGGCCGCAAACCGGACGTGCCGGACCACAGCGTGTGCTTCGAGTGCAAGCGGCGCGGCGCGGTCTGCGTCACCGTCGCCCACGGCACGCCCTGCCTGGGCCCGGTCACGCACGCCGGATGCGGGGCGCTGTGCCCGGCGTACGGGCGAGGCTGCTTCGGCTGCTTCGGACCGTCCGGGTCGACGAACCTGCCCGCACTGATCCCGCTGCTGCGCCGCGACGGACTCGACGAGGACGCCGTGGACCGGTTCCTGCACACCTTCAACGCCGCCGCCTTCGAGAAGGAGTTGGGCAAGTGACGCACCGCGGATCCCGTGTGTTGCACGTCGGCTCGCTCACCCGGGTCGAGGGCGAGGGCGCCCTGCGCCTGCACGTCCACGACGGCACGGTCACCGAGGCACAGCTGAACATCTACGAACCGCCGCGCTTCTTCGAGGCGTTCCTGCGTGGTCGTTCGTACACCGAGCCACCGGACATCACGGCCCGGGTGTGCGGGATCTGCCCGGTGGCGTACCAGATGAGTGCCTGCGCGGCGATCGAGGACGCCTGCGGGGTGCAGGTCGATCCGGTGATCCGGGACCTGCGCAGACTGCTGTACTGCGGCGAGTGGATCGAGAGCCATGCCCTGCACATCTATCTGCTGCACGCGCCGGACTTCCTCGGCCGGGCGAGCGCGATCGAGCTGGCACGCACGCACCGGGCCGAGGTGGAGCGGGGTCTCAGGCTGAAGAAGGCGGGCAACTCCCTGATGGAGCTGCTCGGCGGCCGGGCCGTCCACCCGGTGAACGTGCGGCTCGGCGGCTTCCACCGGGCGCCGGCCCGCGAGGAACTCCAGCCGCTGGCCGAAGAGCTGAAGCGGGCCTTGGACGACGCATGGGCGACCGTGCGCTGGGTGTCCGGCTTCGAGTTCCCCGACGCGCACACCGACGCCGCCCTGCTGGCGCTGGCCGCCTCCGGCACGTACGCCATCGAGAGCGGCACGCCCGGCGTTCTGTGGGCCGGCGGCTCCACCGGTTCCTTCCCGGTGCACGACTTCACCGACCACGTCGCCGAGACCCACGTGGCGCACTCCACTGCGCTGCACTCCCGGCTCGACGGGCGCCTGCACCTCACCGGCTCGCTGGCCCGGTTCGCGATCAGCGGCCGGCTGCTGTCGCCGGTGGCACTGCAGGCAGCGGTCGAGGCCGGGCTGGGCGATCCGCGCGACGGGCTCGTGTGCCGCAATCCGTACAGGTCCATCCTGGTGCGGGCGGTGGAAACCGTGTACGCCGTCGACGAGGCGCTGCGCATCATCGACGCGTACGAGCCGCCCGCGCGCCCGTACACCGAGGTGCCGCCGGTTGCCGGCGTCGGGCACGGTGCCACCGAGGCGCCGCGCGGGCTGCTCTACCACCGCTACGCGATCGACGCCGACGGCATCGTCACCGGCGCCCTGCTGGTGCCGCCCACCGCGCAGAACCAGGGCGCGATCGAGGACGACCTCAGGCGCCTGGCCCAGCGCGCCATCGGCGATCACAACCCGGACGACGACGAGTTGGCGTCCCTGTGCGAGCGGGCGATCCGCAACCACGACCCGTGCATCTCCTGTTCCACTCATTTCCTCGACCTGACGGTCGTCCGCACCTCGGGAGACACCTCGGCGGGGGACACCACGGGAGGCTGCGATGCCTGAACCTCCGTACACCGTGAGCGATGTGATGACGCACACCGGCGGCGCCGCCGGCCGCGAGGCCCCGGTCGAGGAGGCCGTCCGGCTCATCGACCGGTGGAAGGTCGGCGCCCTGGCGGTCCTCGACGGTGAGGGACGGGTCATCGGGGTGGTGTCCGAGGCAGATCTGCCGCCCGGGGAGGAGTTCCGGGACGCCGACCACGCCGACGACTCCGCGGGCGAGCCCGCGGAGCGCGGCAAGGCGAGCGCGCCGACGGCGGGCGAACCGACGAGCAGCCCGGCCATGACCGCGCACGCGGACGCCTCGCTCGCCGAGGCAGCCCGCATCACGGCGCGCCGACATGTCGAACGGCTGCCCCTCGCGGACGGGACCGGCCTGCCGCAGGGCGTGGTGACCCTCGGCGACATCCTGCCGGATCGCACACGCGTGCCCGACCTCGCGCGGGCCGTGCGGGCGATGGAGGGGCTCATCGACATCAGGCTCGATCTGAGGCACCGATGAAGTACCTGGACGAGTACCGCGATCAGGCGCTGGCCCGGCACCTCCTCGACGAGCTGCGCCGCACAGCCACGCGGCCCTGGCGGATCATGGAGGTGTGCGGCGGCCAGACCCACACCCTGGTGCGGCAGGGCATCGACGAACTGCTGCCCGCCGGCATCCGTATGATCCACGGCCCGGGCTGCCCGGTATGCGTCACCCCGCTGGAGACGCTGGACCGGGCCATGGCCATCGCCGCCCGGGCCGGGGTGATCTTCACGAGTTTCGGCGACATGCTGCGCGTGCCGGGCTCAAACACCGATCTGCTGTCGCTGCGGGCGCGCGGCGCGGACGTACGCGTCGTCTACACGCCGATGGACGCCGTCCGGCTGGCCGCCCGGCAACCGGACCACGAGGTGGTGTTCCTGGCGGTCGGGTTCGAGACCACCGCGCCCGCCAACGCCATGGCGGTGCTGCATGCCGCCCGCCTGGGGCTCACGAACTTCTCGATGCTGGTCAGCCACGTCCTCGTACCACCCGCGATGACAGCGCTGCTCGACGACCCCGACTGCGAGGTGCAGGCATTCCTCGCGGCCGGGCATGTCTGCGCGGTGATGGGGTGGCGCGAGTACGAGCCGATCGCCGCCCGGTACCGCGTGCCGATCGTGGTCACCGGCTTCGAGCCGCTCGACCTGCTGGAGGGCATCCTCATGGCGGTGAGCCAGCTGGAGCAGGGCCGGTACACGGTGGAGAACCAGTATGTGCGGGCGGTGCGCCGCCTGGGGAACCAGCGAGCGCAGGAGGCGGTGGACGAGGTCTTCCACGTCACCGACCGGGCCTGGCGCGGCATGGGCGCGCTGCCCGGCAGCGGGCTCGAACTCACCGGGCGCTACGCGAGGTTCGACGCCTCGCGCCGCTTCGCCGTCGGCGATCTGCGCCCCGCCGAGGACCCGGAGTGCATCGCCGGCGCCATCCTGACCGGGGCCCGGCTGCCCACCGACTGCGCGGCCTACGGCACGCGCTGCACTCCCCGTCATCCGCTCGGCGCCCCCATGGTGTCCACCGAGGGAACCTGCGCCGCATTCCACGCCGCCGGCCGCACGAAGGAAGTGGCACCGTCATGACCCCCACATGCCCGACTCCCCACCATGAGGGCGACGTCGTCCTGATCGGTCACGGCGCAGGCGGCCGGCTGACCGCCGAACTCCTCGACACCCTGGTGCTGCCCGCCTTCGACCGCGCCCCCGGCCCGCTGGAGGACGCGGCCCTGCTGCCGGGCTACCGGGAGCTGGTCGTCAGCACCGACAGCTTCGTGGTGAGCCCCCTGTTCTTCCCCGGCGGGGACATCGGCTCCCTCGCCGTGCACGGCACGGTCAACGACCTCGCCATGCGGGGCGCCCGGCCCCTCGCCCTGTCCGTCTCCCTCATCGTGGAGGAGGGGCTGCCGCTCGCCGAACTGCGCTCCGTTCTGGACTCGCTGGGCAAGGCCGCCCAGGCCGTCCGCGTTCCTGTGATCACCGGGGACACCAAAGTCGTGGGCCGGGGCGCCGCCGACAAGCTGTTCATCAACACCACCGGCATCGGGCAGCGGCACGGCTCGCTGCACCCTTCCGCAGCGCTGGCCCGTCCCGGCGACGCGGTGCTGCTGTCCGGCCCGATCGGGCTGCACGGCACCACCGTGCTCTCCACCCGCGAGGGCCTGGGCTTCGAGGCCGACATCGCCTCCGACACCCGCCCCCTGCACCGCCTGGTCGGCGCCCTGGCGCCGCTCGGCGAGCACGTCCACACGCTGCGCGACCCCACCCGCGGCGGACTCGCCGCCGCCCTGGGCGAGATCGCCCGCGACTCGTCCGTCGCCGTCGAGATCGACGAACACGCGCTGCCCGTACCGGAGGCCGTCGCCGCCGCCTGCGACCTGCTCGGCCTCGATCCCCTGGTCGTCGCCAACGAGGGCTGCCTGGTCGCCTTCATCGCCCCGTCGGCGGCCGACGAGGCGCTCGCCGCGATGCGCTCGGTCCCCGAGGGGCGGGACGCGGTCCGGATCGGTGACGTCCTGCCGGACGGGCCGGCCGGCCGGGTGACCCTGCGCACGCTGGTCGGGGCGCGGCGCGTGGTGGACATGCCGCTGGGCGAGCAACTGCCGCGCATCTGCTGACCGCCGGGGGAACCGATACGGCCTCATCGGCGCCCCTGCATGGGTCCCCAGGCTCTCCTCATGGGCCGTTCGGCCTCTGCGGAGGGCATCCGTCCGGGCGGTAGGACGGTACTGGGAGACACCCGGGAGGAGAGCACTGTGTTCCAGGTACGCATCCATGGCCGCGGAGGCCAGGGCGCCGTCACAGCAGCGGAGTTGTTGTCGGTGGCGGCGTTTCTGGAGGGTCGCCATGCGCAGGCCTTCCCCAGCTTCGGCTCGGAGCGCACCGGGGCTCCGGTCGTGGCGTTCTGCCGCATCGACGACCGGCCCATCCGAGTGCGTGAGCCCGTCACCGTGCCGGACGCCCTGGTGGTCCAGGACGCGACGCTGCTGCACCAGGTGAACGTCTTGGAAGGCCTGCGGCCCGGTGGAGCCGTGCTGATCAACTCACCGAGGTCCATAGAGGCGTTGGGGCTCGCAGCGATCGCGCCACGCGGCCGCGCCGTCACCGTGCCCGCCACCGCCCTCGCCCTGCGCCATGTCCGGCGGCCGGTGCCGAACGCCGTCCTGCTGGGCGGCCTCGCCGCGCTCACGGGGTGCGTGGCCCTCGACTCGCTCACCGCCGCGATCCGTGAGCGCTTCCCCGGCGGACTGGGGACCGCCAACGCCGCGGCAGCCCTGGAGGCGTACGACCACGTCGGCGCCCGGATAAAGGAGTTCGCCCGTGCTCAAGCAGACTGAGGGCTCGCGCGCGGTCGCCGAGACGGTGGCGTACTGCCGGCCCGAGGTGATCGCCGCCTACCCCATCTCGCCGCAGACACACATCGTCGAGGAGCTCAGCCGCCTGGTGAAGTCCGGCGCGCTGGAACCGTGCGAGTACGTCAACGTCGAGTCGGAGTTCGCCGCGATGTCGATGTGCATAGGAGCCTCGGCGGCGGGCGCCCGCGCCTACACGGCGACCGCCAGCCAGGGCCTGCTGTACATGGTGGAGGCCCTCTACAACGCCTCCGGACTCGGCCTGCCCATCGTCATGACGGTCGCCAACCGGGCCATCGGCGCACCCATCAACATCTGGAACGACCACAGCGACACCATGTCGCAGCGCGACTCGGGCTGGATCCAGCTGTACGCCCGCGACAACCAGGAGGCCGCAGACCTGCATCCTCAGGCGTTCCGGCTGGCCGAGGAAGTGTCGCTGCCGGTGATGGTGTGCATGGACGGCTTCGTCCTCACCCACGCCTGGGAGCGCGTCGAGGTGCCGGAGCAGGCGCAGGTCGACGCGTTCCTGCCGCCGTACGAGCCCCGCCAGGTCCTCGACCCCGGCGAGCCGGTGTCGATCGGCGCGATGGTCGGCCCGGAGGCCTTCACCGAGGTGCGCTATCTGGCGCACGCCAAGCAGACGCAGGCGCTGGAGGCGATCCCGCGCATCGCCAGGGAGTTCCAGCAGGTCTTCGGGCGTGACTCGGGCGGGCTGGTGCACCCGTACGCCTGCGAGGACGCCGAGACGGTCGTCGTGGCGCTGGGCTCGGTGCTGGGCACGGTGTGCGACGTCGTCGACGAGATGCGCGAAGGCGGGGTGCGGATCGGGGCCCTGGGGATCACGTCGTTCCGGCCGTTCCCGCTCGAAGAGGTACGGGCCGCTCTCGGGGGCGCGCGCCGGATCGTCGTCCTGGAGCGCGCCCTCGCGGTCGGCATCGGCGGGATCGTCTCGGCGAACGTACGCACCGCGCTGTCCGGCATCCACCTCGACGGGCACACCGTGGTAGCCGGGCTCGGCGGCCGGGCGATCACCAAGGCGTCGCTCCACCGGCTGTTCGGCGACGCGATCGCCGGGCGGCTCGGGCAGCTGACGTTCCTGGATCTGAACACCGACCTGGTGGAACGGGAGTTGGCGAGGATGGCGCAGAACCGGCGGTCCGGGCCGTCCGCGGAGAACATGCTGCGCGACATGGGGAGCAACCGATGAGTGCCGCGCAGCAGGTCAGGTTCTACCAGGTCGGCAGCTTCGCCGCCGGAAACCGGCTGCTGGGACCGGAGCTGCAGTCCGACCAGGCCGACCCGGGGCGGGCCAACGCGCTCACCTCCGGCCACCGCGCCTGCCAGGGCTGCGGCGAGGCGCTCGGCGCCCGCTACGTCCTGGACGCGGCGCAGCGGGCCGCGGGCGGCAGGGTGATAGCGGTCAACGCCACCGGCTGCCTTGAGGTGTTCTCCACCCCGTATCCGGAGACCTCCTGGCAACTTCCCTGGCTGCACTCGCTGTTCGGGAACGCGCCCGCCGTCGCAGCGGGAGTCGCGGCCGCACTGCGTGTCAAGGGCCGCACGGACGTCCGGGTGGTCGGGCAGGGGGGCGACGGCGGCACCGTCGACATCGGGCTCGGCTGTCTGTCCGGCATGTTCGAACGCAACGACGACGTGCTGTACGTCTGTTACGACAACGAGGCGTATATGAACACCGGTGTACAGCGTTCCGGGGCCACTCCTCCGACCGCCCGAACGGCCACCACGCATGCCGTCGGCGAGGAGCCGGGCGCCCCGTTCGGGCAGGGCAAGAGCCTGCCGCTGATCGCGATGGCGCACGAGATCCCGTACGTCGCCACGGCCACCGTCGCCGGGCTGCGCGACCTGGAAGCGAAGGTGCACCGGGCGATGGGGATGCGCGGCGCCCGCTACCTGCACGTGCTGGTGCCCTGCCCACTCGGCTGGGGCACGGCGTCCTGCGACACGGTGCGCGTCGCGCGGCTGGCCGAACAGAGCGGTCTCTTCCCGGTGTTCGAGGCCGTCGACGGTGAGGTGACCGACGTCACACCGATCCGGCGGCGGGTGCCGGTCGAGGAGTACCTGCGTCCGCAGAAGCGCTACGCGCACCTCTTCGAACCCGAGCCGCGCACCGATGCCATCGCCCGCATCCAGCGCGCCGCCGACCGCAACATCGCCCGCTTCGGGCTGCTGGGGAGTCCTCCCGGCCGGAGGCCGGGGGAGTACGAGGAGGCCCCGTCGTGAAGGACAAACCGTTCGCGATCACCCTGGATGTCGGCTCCAGCCTGGCCAACCGGACCGGCGCCTGGCGCACCGAGCGTCCCGTGTACGTCGACCGGATGCCGCCGTGCAATCAGGCGTGCCCGGCCGGCGAGAACATCCAGCAGTGGCTCTACCACGCGGAGAGCGGCGACTACGAGTCGGCCTGGCGGCAGTTGATGCGGGACAACCCGCTGCCGGCGGTGATGGGCAGGGTCTGCTACCACCCGTGCGAGACGGCCTGCAACCGCGTGCAGGTCGACGACGCCGTGGGCATCAACGCCGTCGAGCGGTTCCTCGGGGACGAGGCGATCAAGCGGGGCTGGACCGTGGCGGCACCGCCGGTGTCCTCGGGCAAGCGCGTCCTGGTCGTCGGCTCCGGTCCGGCCGGCCTGTCGGCGGCGTACCATCTGCGGCTGCTCGGCCACGAGGTCACGATCCGTGAGGCCCAGGAGCGGCCCGGCGGCATGATGCGCTACGGCATTCCGCGTTACCGGCTGCCGCGCGAGGTCCTGGACGCGGAGACCGACCGCATCCTCGCCCTGGGTGTCGTGCTGGAGACGGGCGCCCGGGTGGACGACGTGCTCGCCGCACAGCGGGACGGCGGCTTCGACGCGGTCTTCCTGGCGGTGGGTGCGGGCATCGGCCGACGTACCTCCATCCCGGCGGGGGACAGCGCCCGCATCCTCGACGCGGTCGCGCTGCTCGGCAGTATGGAGGGCGGAAGCCCACCGCTGCTAGGCCGCAGGGTCGCGGTCTACGGCGGCGGCAACACCGCCATGGACGCCGCCCGCACGGCCCGCAGGCTCGGCGCCACCGATGCCGTCGTGGTCTACCGGCGCACCCGGGACCGCATGCCCGCCCACGACGTCGAGGTGACGGAGGCGCTGGAGGAGGGCGTGCGGATGAAGTGGCTGTCCACGATCAAGCATGCCGACGGCGGCCGGATCACCATCGAGCGGATGCGGCTCGACGAATCCGGATTTCCGCAGCCGACGGGCGAGTTCGAGGAACTGGACGCCGACACGGTGGTGCTCGCGCTCGGCCAGGAGTCCGACCTGTCCCTTCTGGACCAGGTGCCGGACCTGACCGTCGACCACGGCATGGTCCGGGTCGCCGACGGTCTGATGACGGGGCATCAGGGCGTTTTCGCCGGGGGCGACATGGTGGCCGGGGAGCGCACCGTCACCGTGGCCGTCGGGCACGGCAAGAAGGCCGCACGGCACATCGACGCCTACCTGCGCGGCGCGGCGTACGAGCCCGGACCCAAGCACGATCCCGCCGGTTTCGACCGCCTCAACACCTGGTACTACTCCGACGCCCCGGCCGCCGTCCGGCCACAGCTCTCGGTGGCCCGGCGCGTATCGACGTTCGACGAGGTGGTGCAGGGACTGAACGAGTCCACCGCCCTCTTCGAAGCCAGGCGCTGCATGTCCTGCGGCAACTGCTTCGAGTGCGACAACTGCTACGGCGTCTGCCCCGACAACGCCATCACCAAGCTGGGCCCCGGCAAGGGCTTCGCGATCGACCTGGACTACTGCAAGGGGTGCGGGCTGTGTGCGGCCGAGTGCCCCTGCGGCGCCATCGACATGGTGCCCGAGCAGGACTCCGGCGGCTGAGGACCGGGGTCAGGCTCCCGCGTCGGCGCCCCCGCGCCGGTGGCGCGTGGCTCGTCTCGCCGGCCACGGGAGCGGCATGGGCGTGGCGGGTGCTCTCGTCCTCTTGGCGGAGGGACGCTTGTGAGGACGTGCCGCATGTGCGGCGTGCCGCATCGGCCCGACTGCCCATGATGCTGGCACGATGCTTCCCAGTGGCCGAGCAGGTGCGGGGCCACTGGTGGATGACGTCGCGGCGCGGAGCCCGAGTTGTCGATCTTGGTCGGCAGGTCCCGTGCGTCCCAGGTCCGGCTGGTGGTGCCGAGCGGCGTGGCGCTCACGCAAGGCGCCCGGCGGGGCTCCCCGGCGGGGGCGCGAGGTGATCACGAAGGTACGCGTTCGCGTGGGGGGTGGCGCCGCGCCCGAATCGGCCAATTTTTTCCTAGAATCTGCCCGCGAACCAAACCTTGCGGCCATTTTCGCATCCTACCTAAAATAGTTTCGCTGCTTGGCGTGGTAAGCGAAAGATCTTTTGTGAACGGCTATCGAGGGTAGGTGCCCCGTGACGATTGCTGCTGTGTCGACGGTCCACCCGGACGAGGTGCACGAGAGGCTCCGCCGCCATGTGCTGACCGACGGCTTCAAACTTGTGCTCGACCCCCTCGCCAGTCGCGGCTCGTGGATCGTCGATGCGCGCACCGGTGAGAAGTTCCTCGACCTCTACTCGTTCTTCGCGTCCGCTCCGCTGGGGCTCAACGCGCCGGGCATCGTGGACGATCCCGCGTTCATGACCCTGCTCGCGCAGGTGGCGGCGAACAAGCCCGCCAACCCCGACATCTACACCACGCACTACGCCGAGTTCGTCGAGACGTTCGCCCGCGTGCTGGGCGATCCCGACCTGCCGAGACTGTTCTTCGTCGAGGGAGGGGCGCTCGCCGTCGAGAACGCGCTCAAGACGGCGTTCGACTGGAAGAGCCGCCACAACGAGGCCGCGGGCCGCTCGCCCGAGCTCGGCACCCAGGTGCTCCACCTGCGGCGGGCGTTCCACGGCCGCAGCGGCTACACCCTCTCGCTGACCAACACCGAGCCCAACAAGACGGCCCGCTTCCCGAAGTTCGACTGGCCGCGCATCGACGTACCCGCCGTGCGGTTCCCCCTCGACCACCACCTTGCCGAGGTCGAGGAGGCCGAGCGGCGGGCTCTCGAACAGGCGCGGCGAGCGTTCGAGGACAACCCGCACGACATCGCCTGCTTCATCGCCGAGCCGATCCAGGGCGAGGGGGGCGACAACCACATGCGCCCGGAGTTCCTGCAGGCGATGCAGGCGCTCTGTCACGAGTACGACGCGCTGTTCGTGCTCGACGAGGTGCAGACCGGGGTGGGAATCACCGGCACCACCTGGGCCTACCAGCAACTCGGTCTCGAGCCGGATATCGTCGCCTTCGCCAAGAAGGTCCAGCTCGGCGGCATCATGGCCGGCCGCCGCGTCGACCAGGTTCCCGACAACGTCTTCCAGGTCTCCGGGCGCATCAACTCCACCTGGGGCGGCGGGCTGGTCGACATGGTCCGGGCACGCCGCATCCTGGAGATCATCGAAAGGGACGACCTGGTGGCCCATGCCGCTGCCGTGGGATCGTGGTTCCTGGCCGAACTACGTGATCTGGAAGTCCGGCACGCACCGGTGGCGTCCAACTCGCGGGGGCGCGGACTGATGAGCGCCGTCGATCTGCCCGACAGCGGCGTCCGCGACGAGGCGGTACGCCGGTTGCGCACCGAGGAGCAGGTGATCGCGTTGCCGTGCGGTGAGCGTTCGGTGCGCTTCCGCCCTGCCCTGTCCATCACGCAGGAAGAGCTCGGGATCGCCCTACGGGCCCTCGACCGGATCCTCGCCGGTCTGCACTGACCCCCGTACCAGCAGACAAGGAGCAAAGTCATGGCCCGTTCCGTCGCCTCGATCGTTGCCGGCCGCATGGTCGCCGGCGCTCCCGGCGGGACTCTTCAGCGCCCCAATCCCGGTCGTACCGCCGAGCTGGTCTCCGAGGTCTCGCTCGGCGACGCCTCGACGTTCGTCGAGGCCGCCAAGGCCGCGAAGGCGGCGCAGCGGTCCTGGGCTGACATCCCGGCACCGGTGCGCGGATCCGCGATCGGCAAGATCGGCCGGCTCGTCGAAGCCAACAAGGACCGGCTCGCCCGCATCGTGACCGAGGAGATCGGCAAACCGTTCGCAGAGGCACTCGGCGAGGTCCAGGAGATCATCGACACCTGCGACTTCTTCCTGGGCGAGGGCCGCCGGCTGTACGGGCAGACGGTGCCCTCGGAGATGCCCGACAAGCAGCTGTTCACCTTCCGCAACCCGGTCGGCGCGGTTGCGGTGATCACCGCGGGCAACTTCCCGGTGGCCGTGCCGGCCTGGTACCTCGTGCCCGCGCTCGTGACCGGCAACACCGTCGTATGGAAGCCCGCCGAGTACGCCGCCGCGAGCGCCAAGGCCCTCTTCGAGCTGTTCGTGCGCGGAGGCGGCCTGCCCGACGGCGTGCTCAACCTCGTACTCGCCGACGGAGAGCAGACCTACGCCGGTCTGGAGGCATCCCTCGAGGCCGGGCTGGTGGACAAGGTCGGTTTCACAGGGTCCACGCTGGTCGGTCAGAAGATCGGCGCCCTGTGCGGAAGCCATCTGCAGACCCCGTGCCTGGAGCTGGGCGGCAAGAACCCTCAGGTGGTCACCCCGAGCGCAGACCTCGACCTGGCGGTGGAGGGGGCGCTGTTCTCGGGATTCGGCACCGCGGGGCAGCGCTGTACCTCCCTCGGGACGCTCATCGTGCACGAGTCGGTGAAGGAGGACTTCCTCGCCCGCTTCGACGCCGCATGCCGCGCGGCCCGGATCGGCGACGCGTTCGAGGACGTTCTCTACGGTCCGATGCTCGACGAGCGGTTCGCGCAGCGCTACGAGACCTTCCTCCGCTGGATCAAGGACCACCACCGGACGTACGGCTCCGACGGCATCGGGCGGATCACGGCCGGCAACCCGCGCAAGGGCTTCGTCGGGAACCCTGACGCGGGCATCTTCTACCACCCGGTGATCGTCGACGGAGTGCGCCGCGACGACGACCTGTTCCTCACCGAGACCTTCGGCCCCATCGTCGGAGTCACTGCCTACCGGGACTTCGACGAGGCCCTCGAGCTCGCCAATGCCCACGGCTACGGCCTGTCCGCCGCGATCTACACCACGGATCCGCACGAGGTGTGGACGTTCCGGCGCGGCATTTCCGCGGGCATGGTCAGCGTCAACAACACCACCTCCGGGGCCGAGGCGCACCTTCCGTTCGGCGGCAACGGCAAGTCGGGCAACGGCAGCCGCCAGTCGGGGCAGTGGGTGCTCGACCAGTTCACCCGCTGGCAGTCCATGAACTGGGACTACTCCGGCCGTCTGCAGAAAGCGCAGATGGACGTGGCCACGCTCGAGCCCGACATGGCCTTCCGCCTGTGAACGGCGTCGAGGACCTGGACCGGCACTTCCGCGAGGCGGTGGCCGGCCTCCGGGCTGCCGCCCGCGCTGCCGGCCCCGGGCCGGCAGGCGGTGCTGCGGATTCCGGGCCGCTCGCCGGGAGCACGGACGCGGCGATCCAGCCGCACCCCTGCGCACTGGACACCCGTACCGCACTGGACCTGTTCGACGCCCAACTGGAGAGCCGGCACGCCGACGCCGCTGCGCGCTGGATGCAGCAGCAAGGCCGTGGCTACTACACCATCGGATCGAGCGGGCACGAAGGCAACGCCGCGGTCGCCCTCGCGTTGCGCCCCACCGACCCGGCGTTGCTGCACTACCGGTCCGGCGCCTTCTACTGCGCCCGCGCCCGGCAGGCCGGCGGCGTCGATGCGGTCAGGGACATGCTGCTGGGGGTGGCCGCCGCGGCCGACGAGCCGATCGCCGGTGGACGGCACAAGGTGTACGGGCGCCGCGAACTGGCCGTCATCCCGCAGACGTCGACCATCTCCTCCCACCTGCCACGGGCAGTCGGGGTGGCGTGGAGCATCGCCCGCGCCAAGCGGCTCGGGGCCGAGTGCGCCTGGCCCGCGGACGCCGTCGTCTGCTGTTCCTTCGGTGACGCCTCGGTCAACCACTCCACGGCGGCAGGCGCCGTCAACAGCGCCTGCCACACGGCCTACCAGGGCCTCCCGATGCCGGTGTTGTTCGTCTGCGAGGACAACGGCCTGGGAATCAGCGTGCCGACACCGCGTGACTGGGTGCGGCGCGCCTACGGCAACCGGCCGGCTCTCGCCTACTTCGCCGCGGACGGGTGTGATCCGTCAGCCGCCTTCGACGCCGCGTGCGAGGCGGTGGCCCATGTACGCAAGAGCCGGCAACCCGCGTTCCTGCATCTGTCGATGGTGCGATTCCTCGGCCATGCGGGCTCGGACGCCGAAGCCGCCTACCGGATGCCGTCCGAAGTCGCCGCGGATCTGCAACGCGACCCGCTGCTGGCCACGGCCCGGCTGCTCACGACGGCCGGCGTCCTCACCCGGCAGCAGGTTCTCGAGCGGTACGACGAGGTGGCCGGCCGGGTGTTCGCCGTTGCCAAGGAGGCCCTCGAAAGCAAGCCCCTGACCACCGCCGCGGAGATCGCCGCACCCATCGCCCCCCGCCGTCCCGACCTCGTGGCGGTTGCGGCACGCCGTACGAGCGAACCACCCGCCGTGCCCGTGGGCGAGCCCGTCACCGTCGCCCAGGCCATCACCCACACACTCGCCGACCTGCTCGGCGGCCACCCGGAGATGGTCGTCTTCGGCGAGGACGTCGGCCGCAAGGGCGGGGTCTACGGTCTGACCCGGGGATTGCAGCGCCGTTTCGGCAGCGCTCGGGTCTTCGACACCCTGCTCGACGAGCAGGCCATCCTCGGCCTCGCGCTGGGGGCGGGACTGTCCGGACTGCTGCCGGTGGCAGAGATCCAATACCTTGCGTACCTGCACAACGCCGAAGACCAACTGCGCGGCGAGGCCGCCACGCTTCAGTTCTTCTCCCAGGGCCGGTACCGCAACCCCCTCGTGGTCCGCGTCGCCGGCTACGGCTACCAGCGCGGGTTCGGCGGTCA
Source organism: Streptomyces sp. PSU-S4-23 (assembly GCF_055632315.1). Lineage (NCBI taxonomy): Bacteria > Bacillati > Actinomycetota > Actinomycetes > Kitasatosporales > Streptomycetaceae > Streptomyces > Streptomyces sp. PSU-S4-23. The sequence continues at coordinate 7,647,091 of NZ_JBVMUU010000002.1, forward strand.
CTTCCACAACGACAACGCTCTCGGCGTCCTGCGTGACATTCCCGGTCTGGTCATCGCCTCCCCGTCCCGCCCCGACGACGCCGCCGCGATGCTGCGCACCTGCGTGGCGGCCGGCAAGGTGGACGGAACGGTCAGCGTTTTCCTCGAGCCGATCGCGCTCTACCACACGCGCGATCTCCACGCGGAGAAGGACAACGGCTGGCTCGCCCCGTACCCGTCACTCGCACACCACGTACCGATCGGCCGGGCACGCACCTACGGCACAGGCGCGGACCTGACCCTGGTGACATTCGGCAACGGCCTGCCCGTCTCGCTCCGGGCCGTACGCCGGCTGGAGCAGCAGGGCATCACGTGCCGGGTCGTCGACCTGCGCTGGCTGGCACCCCTGCCGGTCGACGACCTGCTGCGCGAAGCACGTGCGACGGGACGCGTCCTCGTGGTCGACGAGACCCGCCGCACGGGAGGAGTGTCCGAGGGAGTCGTCACCGCCCTGGTCGATGCCGGATTCACCGGCGCCGTCCGGCGGGTCGCCAGCGCGGACAGCTTCGTCCCGCTGGGAAACGCGGCGCAGTTGGTGCTCGTGTCCGAGTCCGACGTCGAGCGCGCCGCCGGCGAGCTGCTCTCGGCGGGCCCGCCCGCTCACCGGTGACGGTTGCGCCGGTTTCTTCACCGTTCCGCGCGCAACGCTGGCGCAGGAGCGCCAATATGCCTGGTCAGAGGGCATCGACGCCACTCACCTTCCAGCCGTCGGAGGTGCGCGTGAGCGTCAGTCGCACCCGGTTCAGGTCCAGCCGGGGCTCCGGGACCCGGGTGCTCTGGGTGACCTGGTTGACGAAGAGCAGGACGACGGCCTTGTCCGGTGCGGCCGACACGACGGACGCAGCCCGGGTGCCGCCGTCGGAGGGCGTGGCCACGGTCGCCTTCACCACGCCGTGGTACGTCGTCGCTGTCGGCGCGACCACCGTCTTCGTCGTCCTTCCGTACTGGTCGCGGAAGTGCCCGGTCAGCAGGGCGCGGGCCCGGGCGAAGTCCCGGTCCAGGTGCCGGTAGTCGTACGACAGCACGACCGGTGCCGCCTTCCGCGCGGCCGCGAGGGCCTCGCCCCGGGCCTGCTCCGCCTGTCGCCCCTGCCGGTACTGCCACCCGAGGACGGCGGCCACGACCAGGGCCGTCACGAGGACGAGGCCCAGCACCGCGGTGAGCACGCTCCGTCCGACGCTGCGCGAGGGCGCGCTCTCCTCCAGCTCATCCTCGAAGGGCTCGGGCTCGGGCTCGGGCGCGGGCTCGGGCTCCGGCGGGTCGTCCCAGCCGTTCGCCGGGGGCTCGACGAGCAGGGTGCGCCCGGCGATGGCTTCCCCTTCCCGGCGCGCGGCGCGCTTGGCCGCCGCGCGGGCGGCCGCGGTCATGGTGCGGCGGGCCGGGGAGCCGGTGCCGCGGGTGCGGGAGGTCGGGTTCGCCACGGTGTCTCTCCTCATTGACGGCCTCACGGTCAGGTCAGCCCACGAACGTGACATCGGAGGTCAGCCAGCGGCCGGCCACGCGCACGAGGTCGAGCTGGAGCCGGTAGGTGCGCGCCTGGCCCTCGGGCGCCGCGGTGTTGGTCACCTTGCTGTCGGCCACGACCAGGACCCGGGCCGAGCGCGCGTCGGACCGCACGATGCCCGCTTCCAGGACCTGCCCCTCGGACACCGACTTGTTCTGGGCGACGAGCTTCGTCAGCTGCGCGGTCTGCGCGGCGAACTGCTTCTTGAAGTCGCCGGTGGCGCCCTGCAGCACGGTGCGGCTGTCCCGGTCGTAGTGCCGGTAGTCCAGCGAGGTGAAGTTCAGCGCCGACTGGCGGGCCGCCGCCAGGATGTCCTGACGGCGCTGCTCCGCCGCGCGCTGGTCGGCCAGCTTCAGGCCCAGCCAGACACACAGCACGGTCGTCAGCACGGTCGCGGCGACGAGGCCTGCCGACAGCAGCCTCGCCCGGCGCCCTGTCACGCCATCGGTCCCACGAGCAGCCATTGCCACGACTCCTTTCCGAACACGGTCTGTTCGCCGCCCGTCGAGCCGATCTCGACGGGCGTTCCGTCCGGGCCGGTCACGGTGCCGGTCTCCGGGTCGTACGGGGCCACGAACGCGGCCCGGCCGGCGCCGTGCCGACCGGTGGCCGGGCCGGGCGCGTTATGGGCACCGCGCACCGAGGTCTTGCTGCCGCGCGGTGCCGTGCAGCGCGCGCCGGTGTTCGCCGGGCGCGTGCCGGTGTCGGCGGGGTCGCGCCGCCGGGTGCCGTAGCCCTGGGTGCACGCGGGCGGGTCGTCGGCGTTCACGGTCAGCCCGAAGTGGGCGGTGCCGTCGCCGGGGATGACCGTGTAGCTGCCCGCGACCGTGAGCGGGAGCGTGACCAGGGCCTGTTCGACGCCCGGCAGCCGGGCCAGGGTGATCTGGCCGCCGCTGATGAGGTTGGCCAGCAGGACCGGTACGTGCGGCCGGGTGGACTTCAGCAGGGAGTCCACCTGCCGGGCGGCGGGCGCGGTGTTGCCGATCAGCCCGCGCAGATCGCCGTCGCTCGACTTCAGCTGCTCGGTGAGCGTGGCCAGGTCGCGGGAGAACGACTTGACGGCCGAACCCTGGTCGGCCTGTGTCTTGAGCACCTTCCGCGAGTCCTCGATCAGCGAGACCGTCTGGGGAAGGGACCCGGATGCCGATTCCACCAGCGCGTTGCCGGAGTCCACCAGCCGGCTCAGGTTCGGTCCGGTGCCGGCGAAGGCCTTGCCCAACTCGTCCACGGTGACCCGCAGATCGTCCTTGCCGACCGAGTTGACCAGCCGGTCGAGGCTGAGGACCAGGTCGGTGACCGGCAGCGGGGTCCGGGTGCGGCTGCGCGGGATCGGGCTGCCGTCCATGAGGTACGGCCCGCCCGACCGCCGCGGCTGGAGGTCGACGTACTGCTCGCCCACCGCCGAGCGGTCGGCGACCACCGCGAGCGTGTCGGCCGGGATCCTCGGGGCGCCGTCCTCGATCTTCAGCGCCACCGAGACCCCGGACCCGGTCAGCCGCAGATCGCCTACGCGTCCCACCGGCACGCCTCGGTAGGTGACCTCGGCGCCGGGGAAGACGCCCCCGGACTCGGCGAAGTCGGCGCGCACCGTGTACCCGCGGTGCAGGACGTCGTCCACGAGGCCCGTGTACCGGGCGCCGACGTACGACACCCCGAGGGCGGTGACGGTCGCGAAGGCGAGCAGCTGGGCCCTGACCGTACGTGTGATCACGGCATCATCCCCTTCAGCATCAGCTCGGCGAGGCCGAGATCGATCCCGGGCGGGAGGCGACGCGAGCCGCTCCCGGTGCTGTGGGCCGCGGTGCACACAGGCGGGCACAGCAGGGTGCTGCCGCCGGAGGGCGTCGAGGGCACGGCGGGTGCGGAGGGCACGGGGCGCACGGACGGGGTGCCCGGCAGGGACGGGACGGACGGGAGCGGGGCGGGAGTGGGGAGGCCGGGAAGGTGCGGGGACCCGGGGGCCGGGGACTTCCCGCCCTTGCCCGGCTGGCCGGCCACGTTGCCGTACAGGTCCGCCAGGTCGAGGTCGGCGGTGATCTTCAGGTTGACGTAGTCGCCCTTGACGGCGTCCGCCGCGTTGCGCGGGAACGGGTAAGTGGTGAGGAGCTCAAGGGAGTTGGGCAGGTCGTCGCCCGCCTTGTCCAGCTCCTGCAGGATGGGCCGGAGCTTCTTCAGGTTGGCGACGGTGTCGTCGCGGGAGGCGTTCACCACCCTGGTGCCGGTCTTGCCCAGTGCTGACAGGGCGGTGAGCATCCTCGTCAGGTCCCTGCGCTGGTCGGCGAGTGCCTTCAGAGCGGGCGGCATGGTGTCGACGGCCAGGGCGATCGTCTTCTTCTCGTTCTTCAGCCGCTTCGCCAGCCGGTCGACGCCCTTGAGCGCGCGCACGATCTCCGCCCGCTGGCCGTCGAGGCCGCCGAGGAACGTGTCGAGCTGCTTCAGCAGGGACCTGACCCGGTCCTCGCGGCCGCCGAGGGCCTTGTTCAGCTCGACGGTGATCGTCTTCAGCTGGGCCACCCCGCCGCCGTTGAGCAGCGCGGACAGGGCCGACAGCACCTCCTCGACCTCCGGGTTGCGGCCGCTGCGGGACAGCGGGACGAGGTCGCCGTCGTGGAGCCGTCCGACGGGCGCGGTGCCGGCCGGCGCGGACAGGGCGACGTACTTCTCGCCGAGCATGCTCGTCTGCCTCAGGTCGGCGACCGCGTTGCCGGGCAGCTTCACCGAGTCGGCGATGCGCAGCCGTACCCGCGCGTGCCAGCCGTCCAGTTCGACCTTCTCGACCGTGCCCACGGTGACGTCGTCGACCTTGACCGCCGACTGCGGCACCAGGTCCAGGACGTCCCGGAACTCGACGGTGACGTGGTAGGCGTGGCCGTCCGAGGCGGCGCCACCGGGGAGCGGGACGTCGTACCAGCCGTTGAACTCGCAGCCGGTCAGCAGCAGCGAGCCGGTCGCCGTCCAGGCGGCCACCCGCCCCAAGCGCTTCGTGCTCATGCCGGTGCCCCCAGGATTCCGCCGAGGGTCTTGTCGACCGTCCCCGTCGGCGCGGTGGCCGACGGCACCTCGGGCAGGGAGTCGAAGAGCTTCTTCAGCCCGGCGCAGTCGTCGTGGTCGTCTCCGGTCGTCTTCAGGACCGAGCAGAGCAGCGACGACGGATCCTGGGGGGCTTGCGCGTTGTTGCGGGTGTCGAGGGTGCCGGCAGCGGGGTTGTAGGCGTTCTGCAGGTTCGACAGGCCCGTGGGGGCGACGGTCAACAGCTCCTCCAGTGCGGCCCGTTGGGTGACGAGGACCTTGGTGACCTTGGCCAGGCCCTGCACGTCCGAGGCCAGCGCCTTCTTGTTGCCCTTCACGAAGCCGGCCACGTCGCCGAGTGCGGCGGCCAGGTACTTCAGCGCGGCGGCGAGGTCCTTGCGCTCCCCGGCCAGCTGCCCGGCCACGTCGGCGAGGTCGGTGTTGAACGACCGCACGCTGGTGTCGTCCGCCGCCAGCGCGGCCGTGAACACCTGAAGGTTCCGTACGGTCCCGAACAGGTCGCCGCGCCCGTCGGACAGCGTGGTGACCGCCGAGGACAGGTCGTCCACCGTCTGGTTGAGGTTCCGGCCCTGCCCTCGGAGGTTGTCCGCGCTCACCCCGAGCAGCCGGGACAGCGAGCCCTGCTTGTTGGCGCCGTTCGGGCCGAGCGCCCCGGCGGTGGTGTGCAGGCTGTCGAAGATCCGGTCCAGCTCGACGGGGACGGCGGTACGGGACTCGGGGATGACGTCTCCGTCCCGCATGACCGCGCCCCCGCGGTACACCGGCAGCAGCTGCACGTAGCGGTCGCTGACCACCGAGGAGTTGACGATGGCGGCCTGTGCGCCGGCGGGGACCTTGCGCCCCCGGTCGTACTCCAGCTCCACCCGAACCCGGTCGCCCTCCGGCGTGATCTTCCCGACCTCGCCGATGCGGACGCCGAGGACGCGGACGTCGGAGCCGGGGTAGATGCCGACGGTGCGCGGGAAGTACGCCGTGACGCGGACGGGACCGGGGCCCGGCCAGAGGACGAAGGCGAGGCCGGCGACGACCGCGAGCGCGGTGAACAGGGCCAGGAGTCTGCGGGTCATCGGGTGCCTCCCGTCCGTGGCGTGACCGGGGCGGCGACCAGGTTCTGGACGTAGGAGTCGAACCACCGGCCGTTTCCGAGGGCGTTGGTGAAGAGCCGCACGTAGGGGGCGAGGAGCTGGACGCTGCGGTCGAGGCTCGCCTGGTTGCGTTCGAGCATCTTCAGGAAGGTGTTGAGGTTCTTCAGTGCGGGCCCGATCTCCTTGCCGTTGTCGTCGACCAGGCCGGACAGCTCGATGCCCAGCAGTGCGGAACTCTTGAGCAGGGTGTGGATCGCCGCGCGCCGGTTGCCGATCTCCTTGAACAGCGCGTCACCGTCCTTCACCAGCGCGGAGAAGTCCTCGGTGTGACGGGCCAGCACCTTGGTGACCCCGTTGGCATGGTCGAGGAGCCCGCGCAGCGCCCGGTCACGGGAGGCGACGGCCCGGGAGATCCGTGACAGTCCCTTGATCGACGCCCGCACCTCCCCGGGGGAGTCCTGGAAGGTGAGGGAGATGGTGTCCAGCGCCTTCGCGAGCCGGTCCGTGTCGACCGCCTCGGTGGTGGTCGTCAGGTCGCTGAATGCCTGGACGACGTCGTACGCCGACACGGTCCGGCCGAGCGGGATCTCGCTGCCCGGCTTCAACCGGCCGGGCCCCTTCGGGTACAGGGCCAGGTACTTCGCGCCGAGGATCGTCTTGACGCGGATCGCCGCGCCCGTGTCGGTGCCGAACCCGGGGTGGTCCTTCACCTTGAAGGTGACCTTGACGTGGCTGCCGTCCAGGTCGACGCCCTCGACCTTGCCGACCTTGACCCCGGCGATCCGTACCTCGTCGCCCGGTTTGAGCCCGCCGGCCTCGGAGAAGGCCGCGCTGTAGGTGTCGCCGCCGCCGATCAGCGGCAGGCTGTCGGCGTTGAAGGCCGCAACGGTGAGCAGCGCGAGGACGGTGAGGCCGGCGGCGCCCACGACGACCGGGTTGCTCCCCCACTGCCCGAAAGGCGTGGGAGGTGCCCCCACGCGGAAGGGCTTCAGGCGTGGGTGCTTGAGCCGGATCCTGGGCAGCTTCGGCGGCAGGACGCGCACCTTGACCAACGGCTGGGGGCGGGGCTTGCGCTTCGGCAGCAGCCGGGGGAGTCTCGGCAGCCTCGGCGGCAGGACCCGTACCTTCACCAGCGGTTCAGGACGGCGCTGCCGTAGGACACGCGGTCTCATCGGCCGCACCTCGCCCGTGCCACGTGCAGGTCCGGGGTGATCACCTGCTTGGTCTTCGGCAGCACGATCCGGCCGTCGAAGTCGCAGAGGTAGAAGTTGAACCAGGAGCCGTACGACGCCGTCCCGGTCAGCTCGTTGAGCTTGTTCGGCAGACGTTTCAGGACGCCCTCCACGGTGTGCTCGTTCTTGTTCAGCGTTCCGGTGAGATCGCCGAGCCCGGCGATGTCGTCCTTCAGCGGTGGACGCGCGTCCTCCAGCAGCCCCGACGTGACGTCGGTGAGGTCGCCGATGCTCTCCAGCGACTCCCCGATGGGCTTGCGGTCGGCGGCCAGCCCCGAGACCACCCGGCGCAGCTGTGTGAGCAGCCCGGAGAAGCGGGCGCCGCGCTTGTCGAGCGTGTCCAGGACGGTGTTGAGGTTGTCGACCACCGAGCCGATCAGCTTGTCGCGGTCGGCGAGGGTGGTGGTGAGGGAGGCCGTGTGCGCGAGGAGGCTGTTGACCGTGCCGCCCTCGCCCTGGAGGGTCTGGACGATCTCGGTGGCGAGCTGGTTGACGTCGCTCGGGCTGAGCGCGGCGAACAGCGGCTTGAAGCCGTTCAGCAGGGCGTTGAGGTCCAGCGCCGGCTGGGTCCGGGACAGCGGGATGGTGCCGCCCGGCCGCAGCCGGGCGGCGGCGTCGCCGGGGCCCTCGGTGAGCGCGATGTACCGCTGCCCGACCAGGTTGCGGTAGCGGACGACCGCGTGGGTCCCCGCGAGCAGCGGCCGGTCCGCGCTGACGGTGAACGTGACCTCCGCCAGGGTCCGGTCCTTGACCCGGATGCCCTCGACCTCTCCGACCCGCACTCCGGCCACGCGGATGTCGTCGCCGGTCTCCAGCCCGGTGACGTCGGTGAACACGGCGTGGTAGGTGTCCTTCGGGGTGAAGGAGATGTTGACGATGGTGGCGGCGAGCAGCGCCGTCGCCGCGATCGTGACCAGTGCGAAGAGGCCGAACTTGACCAGCGGGGCGGCGGTCTGCCGGGCTGCTGACCTGCTCATGCGACACTCACCGCCGTCCCGCGCACGAGCGGACCGAACAGCAGGGTCGCGGCGGGCGGCACCTGGTCGGCGGGGACGCCCATGACGGGGGCCACGAGCGAGCCGACGGCCCGCTGCTCGGCCCGGGTGGCGGACACGTTGACACCGCCGGGGAGTGCGCCGCCGGAACCTCCGGACGACGTGCCGTCACGGAGACGGGGTTTCGGGCCGGGCACCTGAGGATGCGGCAGGCCACGGCAGTTCGGGCCGGACCGCTCGCCGTACACCGGCTCCTCACCAGGCTGGTACGCCCCCTGCGGCCGGACGACCTCGAGGGTGATCCGCATCTCGCCGCCTCGGAACGCGTCCTCCGATGCCTTCTCCTGCCGGACCAGCCCCTGCAACAGGCACGGGTACTCGGGGGAGTAGCGGGCGAACAGCTCCAGCGTGGGGCGGGAGACCCGGCCCAGGGTGATCAGCCGGTCGCCGTTCTCGGACAGGAAGCCGTTCGCCGTGTCCGCCACGGAAGCGGTCGAGCGGAGGGCGGCGGCCAGCCGGTCCTTCTTGTCGACGATCGTGCGGCTGGTGGTGACCGTGTTGCGCAGGATCCGCATCAGGTCGGGCGCGGCGTCGCCGTACACCTCGGCGACGTCCGCGAACCGCGAGATGTCCTCCTTGAGGGAGGGCATGTGCGGGTTGAGACGGCGCAGATAGCCCTCGACCCGGGTGAGGTTGTCACCGATCCGGTCGCCGCGGCCCTCCAGCGCTGTGGCGAACGCCGAGAGCGTGGCGTTGAGCTCACCCGGCTGGACCGTGCGCAGCAGCGGCAGCAGATCGTTCATCAACTGCTGCACCTCGATGCCGACCTTCGTGCGGTCCTGGGTGATGACGTCTCCGGCGCGGATGGGCCGAGCCGAGGACCGCGCAGAGCGCGGGGGCGGGACCAGGTCGACGTACTTCTCGCCGAACAGCGTCTTGGGCAGCAGGCGGGCGTGCACGTCCGAGGGGATGTACGGGATGTACCGGGGATCGAGCGCGATGTCGAGCGTGGCCTTCGTGCCGTCCGCGTGCACCTCGCGCACCTCGCCGACCAGCAGCCCGCGCAGCTTGACGTCGGCGCGTGGATCGAGCTGGTTGCCGAGGGTGTCGGCCTCCAGGGTGATGGGCACGACGGACGTGAACGCCTGCTGGTAGACGGCCACCGCGAGCGACAGCAGCAGCGCGAGCACGGCGAGGAAGGCGATGCCGTACAGCCTGAGTCTCATTCTGTGCAAGCGCACCGCTCTCACCCCGCTATCCGTACGGTCGTGGTGGCGCCCCAGATCGCAAGGCTCAGGAAGAAGTCCAGGACGTTGATGGCGACGATCGAGGTCCGCACCGCACGGCCCACCGCGACGCCGACGCCCGCCGGGCCGCCGCTCGCGTGGTAGCCGTAGTAGCAGTGCACCAGGATGATCAGCACGGCGAAGACGATCACCTTGCCGAAGGACCAGAACACGTCGACGGGCGGCAGGTACTGGTGGAAGTAGTGGTCGTACGTGCCCGTCGACTGCCCGTAGTAGCCGGTGGTGATGGTGCGGGCGGCCAGGTACGAGGACAGCAGCCCGATCACGTACAGCGGGATCACCGCGACGAAGCCGGCGATCATCCTCGTCGTCACCAGGAACGGCAGCGACGGGACGCCCATCACCTCCAGCGCGTCGGTCTCCTCGCTGATCCGCATCGCGCCGAGCTGCGCGGTGAACCCTGCGCCGACCGTCGCGGACAGGGCGAGCCCGGCCACCAGCGGGGCGATCTCCCGGGTGTTGAAGTACGCCGACAGGAACGCCACGAAGTTGGAGGTGCCGAGCTGGTTGAGGGCCGCGTAGCCCTGAAGGCCGACCTCGGTGCCGGTGAAGAAGGACAGGAACGCGATCACGCCGACCGTGCCGCCGACGACGGCGAGCGCGCCGCGCCCGAAGCTCACCTCGGCGAGCAGCCGCAGGATCTCCTTCTTGTAGCGGCGCAGGGTGCGGCCCGTCCACCTGAGCGAGCGCCCGTAGAAGGACAGTTGGGCGCCCAGCTCTTCGAGTGAGCGCACGGGGCGATCGAGGACATTCCGGGGTCTCATCGGCTAACCCCTCTGCGGGACGGCCTGGAAGTACACCGCGGTCAACACGAAGTTGGTCACGAACAGCAACATGAAGGTGATCACCACGGACTGGTTGACGGCATCGCCCACGCCCTTCGGACCGCCCTGTGCCGTCAGCCCCTTGTACGAGGCGACGATCGCCGCGATGGCCCCGAACACGAGCGCCTTGATCTCCGCCGCCCACAGGTCGGACAGCTGGGCGAGGGTGGTGAAGGACGCCAGGTAGGCGCCGGGCGTCCCGTGCTGGAGGACCACGTTGAAGAAGTAGCCGCCCGCGACACCCACGACCGAGACGAGGCCGTTGAGCAGCACGGCCACGATCATCGACGCCAGCACGCGCGGTACGACGAGCCGGTGGATCGGGTCGATGCCGAGCACCTGCATCGCGTCGATCTCGTCCCGGATCTTGCGCGCCCCGAGGTCCGCACAGATCGCCGTGCCGCCTGCGCCCGCGATCAGCAGCGCGGTGACGATCGGCGAGGCCTCGCGCAGCACCGCGAGCACGGACGCGGCACCGGAGAAGGACTGCGCGCCCAACTGCCGGGTCAGGCTGCCGATCTGCAGCGCGATGACCGCCCCGAAGGGGATCGAGACCAGCGCCGTCGGCAGAATGGTGACGCTCGCGACGAACCACGCCTGCTGGATGAACTCCCGTGCCTGGAAGGGCCGTCGGGGCAGGGTCCGGACGACGTCCAGCGCCATTGCGAAGAGGTTGCCCGAGTGCCGGAGCACACCTGTCGGGGAGAGCAGGGAGAGCCTCATGCGCTGCTCACCCCCGTCCCGTGCAGCTCTGCCTCACGTCTCGCGATCGACTCCCAGCGGGGCGGGCGGGTGATGCCGGGGCCGGGCAGCAGGCGGGGAGTCAGGTCCCGGACTCGTGGACCCTCGTCGATCTGGGCCAGCTCCTGCTCGACCTGGGCCGCGTCCTTCTCCTCCGCCATGCCGATCGGCCCCTGCACCCGGCCGTTCAGGAACTGCCGTACGACGGGCTCGTCACTGGTCAGCAGCTTCTCGCGGGGCCCGAACACCACCAGCTCGCGCCGGAACAGCAGCCCGATGTTGTCCGGGACCTGGCGGGCCGAGGCGATGTCGTGGGTGACGATCAGGAAGGTCGCGTCGATCTGTGCGTTGAGGTCGACGATGAGCTGGTTGAGGTAGGCCACACGGACCGGGTCCAGGCCCGAGTCCGGCTCGTCGAACAGGATGATCTCCGGGTCGAGGACCAGGGCGCGGGCGAGCCCGGCGCGCTTGCGCATACCGCCGGAGATCTCGCCGGGCAGCTTCCCCTCGGCGCCGATCAGCCCGACCATGTCCATCTTCTCCAGCACGATGCGCCGGATCCCGCTCTCGGACTTGCGGGTGTGCTCGCGCAGCGGGAAGGCGATGTTGTCGTACAGGTTCATCGAGCCGAACAGCGCGCCGTCCTGGAACAGCACGCCGAAGAGCTTCCGCACCTCGTACAGGTCGTGCTCACGGAGCTTGGTGATGTCCCGGCCCTGGATCGTGATGGAGCCGCGCTCCGGCTTCAGCAGCCCCACGAGCGTCTTGAGGAACACCGACTTGCCCGTCCCCGAGGGGCCGAGCATCACCGAGACCTCCCCGGCGGGCAGCGTCAGCGAGACGTCCTGCCAGACGACCTGGTGGCCGAAGGACTTGGTCAGCCCTTCCACACAGATCTCGACACCCATCCGGTTCCACCCTTCGCCCGTGGAGCAGCTCAGACATCTGCTCTACGGGGAGGCACGGGGCGTCCGTCGCGGCGACCGGGAAATTTTTTTCGGACGCGTCTGCGGCGTGCTACGGCAGCTTCGGCGACGGTGTGCTCGAAGGCGTCATCGGGGCAGGGACGGGGGAGGAGAACGGATCGGCCGGTACCGCCGGGGCCGGGGGAGGCGACGGGACCGACGAGACGGCCGGCCCCGTCGTCAGATCCGGCGCCTTCGGCACGCCGGGCACCTGCGGGACCCGCGGCGCCGACAGCCCCGGGAGCGGGGACGAGGACACCTTCGGCAGGGACGGCACGGGCACCGGCAGCGGCAGGGACCCCAGGGTCGGTGAGGGCGTCCGACTCCGGGCCCCGGGCGCCGGGGGCGAGGAGGTGCGCGTCTTGGGGGCGTGCCCGTGGCCTGTGGCGTCGCCGCGCCGGACCTGCGCGTCGCTGGCCACGGCCGGCCGCGGCGCCGGACCGTTCCCGTTTCCGCCCGCATCGAGCGCGTACGGCAGCACGAGCCCCGCCACCGCCAGGGTCGCCGCCGTCGAGGCCACCGCGACCCCCTGGGCCTTGCCGCCCCCGCGCAGCCGCCCGCGCCCGACCAGGAACAGCACCAGCCCGAGCGTCCCGGCCAGCGAGGCGCGCAGCGTCCGCCGGGCCCGGGCGAGCAGCGACTCGACGGTCCGGTAGCTGAGCCCCATTCGCACCGCGACCTGGCTCACGTCCAGGTCCTCGGACTTCAGCCGGAGCGCCTCCGCCTGCCGGGCGGGCAGCTCACCGCTGCGCACGGCGAGCCACCTCGCCTCGGCCCGGTCGCACACCGCCTCCTCGACGGGTACCGGGCTCGGCGCGACGAGCATGGGGCGGCTGCCCACCTCGGCCTCGCGGCTGACCTGCCGGTACCGGTCGACGCACAGCCGTATCGTCACCGTCGTCAGCCAGGCGCCGAGCCGCTCGTCGTCGAGGTCCGGGCGCTCCGCGGCCCGCAGCATCGCCTCGTGCACGGCGTCCTCGGCGTCCTCCTGGCTCATGGAGCGTCGCCGCGCCACCTTGAGCAGCTGCTCGCGATGGCTCCACATGCGCTGCCAACGCTCCTCGGCGGCCGCTGTGTCCGCAGGCATGTCCGTCGCCATGAGGGCCCCTTCGCACTCACCCGCCGGTCCTGTGCTTCCGGCGGGTGGCGACATTACCGCTGAGTAGTCGTGGTTGTGGAGGGGGAGACGCCCATCGTCTTCAAAGGTGAGGCGGGCGGCGCCGACAGCGTGCGCGAGGGCCCAGGGCCCGGCTTCCGGTCGTCCGCGGGCTGCGACGGCGAGGGCTGCGACGGCGAGGGCTGCGACGGCGAGGACTTCGGCCTCTTCGGGCGGGACGGCTTCGGCCGGTCCGACCGGGATCCGGCGGATGCGTCCGGCACCAAGCGGTGTCCGGTCGGGTAGTAGAAGGCACCGAGGCAGTCCTTGCCGTCAGGGCAAGTCCGGGCACTCCTCGGCAAAGCCCTGTGAGACGGGCTGCCACACGCCGTGGTCCTCACGCATGCTCAGTCGATCCGCTTCCTCGGCGGTCTCGATCAGCTGAGCGGTGGTCAGGGGGACGGCCGCCGGGAAGACCCGCCCAAGGCGGTGGCAGTGCAGCACCGGGCGGAGTTCCTCCGAGTACGGCTCATCGGCGACCGCGAAGAGATCGGGCAGGGTCCAGCCCAGCGGACCTGCCGGGGCGGATAGCTGCTGCCGGCGGTGCGGACTCGGGTCCCAGCGCCACAGCATTCCGTGCAGCGTGCTGAGGGACGCGCTCCGGGGGAAGGAGTTCCGCCGGCACCGGCCGGCCTGCGACAACGAGGAGGTCGGCGGCCGGCATGTCGAGTTCGGCGGCAAGTCCGGTGAGTCGCTGCGGGACCGCATCAGTTCCGTTCGCGGCGAGGCTGCTTGGGATGGTGGCCCGTTCCATGTGAGGAAGGTAGCGGGTGGGCGCCGGAAGAGCCGACGTACCCAGAGGACGCCCTCCGGGTCCATGCCGTTGATCGGCTCGTCGAACATGAGCACAGGCGGGTCGCCCAGCAAGGCGGTGGCGATGCCCAGCCGCTGCTTCATACCGAGGGAGAATCCGCCGATGCGGTCGTTCGCCACCTCAGCCAGCCCCACTTCCCGGAGCACCTCGCCCACTCGGCGCCGCGGGATGCCGTTGCTGAGGGCCAGAGCGGACAGGTGGGCCGCAGCGCTGCGTCCGCCGTGAACCTGTCCGGCGTCGAGGAGGGCACCGACGTGCCGCAGCCCGCGCGGGCGGCGGTGGAGCACGGTGAAGGACAGTTGGTCGACGGCCGTCTTGCCGCCGTAGCGCTTGGTGAGTTCGCTGACTTCGATCACGGCACCCACACTGCCGAGAGGAGCCCCGCCCGGACATGCGGCCGAGGGCGGCAATCGTGCGGCCGGGTTGGCCCGGGGGGCGTACGTCCCCGGGCTGATGCCGCGCTGGTGGCGGCCCGGTTAGTCTCGCGTCGTGAACCCCATGACGACCATTCCGCTGCCTGCGCGCGTTGAGCACCCCGGTCTCGTTCCCGGCAGGGCACACCGCCGATGACGAGGACAAGGGCCGTGGCCTGGGCGGGGGGTTCCTCCTACCTCCTTGTGGTGGGTCTGCTGGTGGGGGGCGCGCCGCGGGCGTCGGGCACGGTCCACGGCGTCGGGGCGCTGCTGGCTGTGAGCCTGCTCGTCGGTGTGGTGCGACGGATGCCGCTGTTGGCTCTGGCCATGGCACTCTTCGGGTCCACCGCTGTCGTGGTGGGCCCTCCGAGTCACGCCCGTGAGGGCCTGGCAGCGTCGTACCAGGGCCAGTTCCTGTCGTATCTGTCGGTGGACCTCGTCTTGGGTTTCATCGTCGCCGCCTGCCCACGGCGCGCTTCGATCGTCGCCGTGGCCGTGTCTGCCGGCGTGCAACTCCTGGTGATCGGCGGCTTCGCGCACGGAGACAGCCTGGCCGTCAACGGGGTGATCGCCCTTCTGGCACTGGCCGCGTTCTGCATGGCCGGCCTGCTGAGTCGCGAGCGCCGCGAGCACGCGGTGGCGCTGCGCGCGCAGGAGGTGGCCGAGGCGGTGACCGCCGAACGGCTGCGGATCGCCCGGGAGTTGCACGACATGGTCGCGCACAGCATCGGCATCATCGCGATCCAGGCCGGTGTGGGCAGCCGGGTCATTCAGACCCAGCCGACGGAGGCGCGCGAGGCCCTGCGCGCCATAGAGGCCACCAGCAGAGAGGCCCTGTCGGGCCTTCGGCGCACGCTGGTGTCGCTCCGTCAGGCCGACCGGGGCGCCGCGACCGCCCCGGAGCAGTCACCGCTTTCACCCTCGCCGGGGCTGGCGGACATCGAACGGCTGGCGGCAGCGACCGCGGGTGCGGGGGTACGCGTCGACGTGCGCTGCAGCGGGGAGCAGCGTCCCGTGCCGGGCGACATCGACCTGTCCGCCTACCGCATCGTGCAGGAGGCGCTGACCAACGTGGTCAGGCACGCGGGCACCGGGCGTTGCCGGGTGGTCGTCGACTACGGAGACGAGGAACTGTTCGTGGAGGTCGTCGACGAGGGGCGTGGTGCCACCCACGACGGCTCGGCCCACGGCTTCGGCCTCATCGGCATGCGGGAGCGAGTCGGTCTGCTGGGCGGCCACCTCAGCACCGGGCCGCGCCCTGAGGGCGGCTTCCGGGTGGCGGCCCGGCTGCCGCTGCCCGCACCCTTCGGAGTTCCGGTGGAGGCCCGATGACCGTCCGCGTGGTGCTCGCCGACGACCAGCCGCTGGTTCGGTCCGGTCTACGTGTGATCATGGCCGATCACCCCGACCTGGAGGTCGTCGGTGAAGCCGCCACTGGCGCTGAGGCCGTCCAACTGGTCAGGGATGCCAACCCCGATGTCGTGGTCATGGACATCCGGATGCCCGGTATGGACGGGATCGAGGCCACCCGCCTGATCACGGCCGGTCCGGCAACGACACGCGTCCTCGTCCTGACCACCTTCGACGAGGACGACCATGTCTACGGCGCGCTCCGGGCCGGCGCGAGCGGCTTCGTGGTCAAGGACATGGCGCTGGACGATATCCTCGCGGCGATCCGCGTGGTCGCCGCCGGCGACGCACTGATCGCGCCGGGTGTGACGCGCCGTCTGATCGCGGACTTCGTCGGGGGCGCCGCGGTTGTCCCCGAGCGCGCCCCACGGCCGGTCGAGGGCATCACCGAGCGGGAACGGGAAGTGCTGACCCTGGTCGGACGCGGCCGGTCGAACACCGAGATCGCCGAGGACCTCTTCATCACGGTGGCCACCGCAAAGTCGCACGTTTCACGGCTGCTCACCAAACTGGGTGCCCGGGACCGGGTCCAGCTCGTCATCACCGCCTACGAGATGGGGCTCGTCACCCTGCCTCGCTGATGGTGTGCCCGGCCCTCTGGTGAAGCTGGACGTACGGCTGTCGCTCAGGTCTCGTGTACGAGCCGCCGAAGGAGGACGGGGCCTCGACGGACGGCTGCACCACGACACGGGGCACGATCCCGAGGGCCACGAGATCAGGGACGAGGACGTCGCGCGGCGGCAGCAGTGCTGCGACCTCGGTGTAGTGGTACTCCCGATCGGGGCGGAGTTCCTTCGCCCGGGTGGTGAAGTCCCGGCGGGCTCGGCCGATCCAGGGCTTCTTCTCCGCTGCGTCCTTGCCGTACGGGGGCTCGTTGATCCAGGACACCCGACGGGCCACGCAGCCTTGATCCGAGTCCGTTTCCCGGCGCCGGGTGTCTCAGGAAAAGGCCAACCGTGTGGGAGTCTCCCCTGGTCACGGGGCGGGACGTCCCGTGACCGCGTCATCTGCCTGCGAACCGTTGCCCGCACTGACGGCGGGCCACCACATTCGGGTTGTCCGACGGGGAGAGCAGGGACCTCTACGGCCTGCTCGGGGCAGCCGTGACCAACGCGGCGACCTCTTCGCTCTTCACCGTTCTGATCGACGACATCGGAGAACATCATGCAGCTACGCAAGCGCGGGCGGCTCTTGGCAGCCACGGGGGCCGGAGTCGTTCTGTCCAGCCTGGCAGTGGCTCCGGCCACCGCACAGACGCTGTCGTCCAGCAGCACCACGGTCCAAGCAGCGCAGCAGTGCCGGAACGCGTACGTCTCAACCACCGGTGCCTGGGGCAGCGCACGCATCTGCTGGACTTCCCTGGGCCACAACTTCTACAAGGCCAGTGCCACGGGCACGGTGAAGGACACCAAGGGCGACGGCAAGCGCGCGGCCTTGTATGTCCACACCTACAACTCCGCCGGGCATTCCTATACCCCACGTCTCGCTCTGGCCACGAAGCACGGCCAGGTCAAGTACGGCTCCTGGTCGAGCTCAAAAGTGAAGTGGGGCGTCTACATCTACGTCTGCCGGGTCGACCGCTTCAACACCACCTACAACTGCAGCAACGACGGCTGACGCCGGGTGATCCGGTGAGCCGGGTTCGGCCGGGGCGGGACGACTTCCGCACCCAGGGTTCATCGGATCGTGCAGTTGACGTGTGCTACACGGTCAGTCCTCTCCGTGCGCACGGCCCGGCTCCGCTTCAGCGTGAGCCGCACGCTGGGCATACAGCTCCATGGCAGCAAAACCGGAAGGTCTTCTCTTTGTGCCGCGCTCCAAGAGCATTGATCGCGGCGCGCAAGTTGAGCCAGATTGCCGGCGCGGCCATCACAGCCGTGACAACCTGCCCGGGCGCCATGCCGACTTGAACGAAGCACTGGACCACCTCGGCACCCATGTCCTGGACGACCTCTTTGGCCGCGCGCCGCGTCATACGCTGGCGTGATGGGTGTGGGGACAGAGGTGTTGATCGTGGACTGGCCGCGGGTGGAGGCGACAGCTCCCTGCGAGCAGGAGGAGCTGCTGATCGATGCCGCGTTCGGAGAGGTGTACAGCGACGACCTCTTCGAGCATGGCTGGTCGTGGCCCACGCAGCCGGGTGAGGACTGGTACGGCCGGTATGCCTTGCGGAACACGTTGGGTTCGTACAAGCCGCATTTTTGGGCCGGTCACCGCTGGGACCACATGCGCGACTTCGTCGAGCCCACGGTGCGCCAGGTACTTGATCGGTTCAACGACGCGCTGTTCTGGCACGGTCTGGAGGACACCACCGGGGTCGGTTCGGGGCTCCCGCAGCGGCCGTGCACCTGGGGCGCGGACCTGTTGCTGTGGTGTCCACCCGATCATGTGCCGGTGATCGCCGGTTGGTGGCGGCAGGTGGCACCGCAACTGGAGGTGCTGCGCGAACCGTTCGCGCAGCATGCCGCGGAGCCGGACGGGTGGATCACGACGTTCGAGTCGTTTGCCGGCTTTCTCGCCGATTGGGGAGAGGTGGTCACGGAGGCAGAGCGCCGCGGCTGGGGCATCGTCGGCCTGCGCTGCTGAACGCGATGCCGGTTCACCGTTCGCGGAACGGGAGTGCGTCTCGGGCAGGGTCCCGAGCCTCACAAGAGTCCTCGCCTCGGCCTCGGTACGGCGCAGCTGGTCGATGGCGCAGTTGATGCGGACCTTCGCGATGTAGGCGTCGGCGTCGTTGAGGGTGCGCAGATCGCGCTTCGCCACGTACCCAGTTTTTCGGACGCACACGTTCCCGAGGCGTCCTCGACGTACCGCTCCGGGTCCTGCCCTGTGTGGCCTCGGGCGGGGTCACCCGCGCCGACGCTTACGTCGACGTAGCGGGAGCACGAAGTGTGAAACCGTCGGCACCGCGATGTCGTACGGCAAGGGCGGAGAACAGGCCGGGAACGCTGCCGGTCGACGTAGCCGCCGCACGCCCGGCCTCGGTGGACACGTTGGTGTTTGTCGGGGGTGCCGGGCTGATGATCTCGGTGTCGCGATCGTGGGCGTGCTCGTGGAAGGACGGCCGGCGCGGGCACCGAGGAGGCGCTGCGGGGGGAGCCGGTGAACGCCGGCGCGTGCCTCTGCGCCGAAGGAGGACACGGAGCGAAGGCAGCGGTGGTCTCGTGGTCGGCATCGTCGAGTGCTGCCTTGCGCCGTCACCGCAGGGCATCACAGCGTCGCGGTCGTCCCTTCCCCGGACGCGCTGCCCGCGAGCCACTGGTCCCATCCCAGGTTGAAGTCGGCGTAGCCGTTGTCGGCCGGGGCCTTGGCACGGGGCGAGCCGGTGATGGTGACGGGGTCGCCCTGCTTGACCTGGCGGTAGAACCATTTGGCGTCCGACATGGACAGGTGGACGCAGCCGTGCGAGCCGCGGGCGCTGCCGCTGCCCGGATTGGGGTCGCCGGTCGAGTAGTGCACGTACGTGCCGGACTGGGTCAGGTGGACGTCCCAAGGCAGCGTCAGGTCGTAGTAATTGGGGCTGCCCTTGTCGCAGCTGATGCCGACGCTGCAGGAGGTCATGTGGACCTTCTCCTGCTTGTCGATGACTGCCATCGTGCCGTTCCACGTCGGATACTGGGCGCTGCCCGCATTGATCGACAGGGTGCGGATCCTTGCGCCGTTCCGGGTCACCTTCATGGTGTGGCCGCTCACGGAGACATCCGCGCGCACGTCGTCGCCGATCGTGAAGGTGTGCGTGTAGCTGCGCACGCCGTAGCGTCCGTTGCCGTTGGTGACACCCTTCATGTCAGCGTCGATCTTCACCTTCGTGCCGGAGGGCCAGTACGTCTTCGGCCGCCAGTCGGCGCGCTTGTCCCCGAACCAGTGCCAGGCGCCGACCACCGGTTGCGAGGCGCTCACTTTCATGTGCTTCTCGACCGCGGCCCGTGCCTTCTCCGCCACCGGGTTCGTGAAGACCACAGAGATCGGCATGGCGACGCCGACCGTGGTTCCGGTCTGCGGGGTGATCGTCTCCAGCAGCATCGGCGGGCCCGCGGGCTTCGTCGGTGACGGAGAGGCGCTCGCACCCGGCTTGCCCGGCGCCTTGGCGCCGTCCCCGCTTGCCTTGTCACCGCTGCCCCCACCGCAAGCACTCGCGCCCACCAGCACCGCACCCATGACGAGTGCGATCCCTATGCCGCCGTTGCGCCGTCCCACGAGGTGCCCCGCTCTCTCGCTCTTCGGCCCTGACGGGCCCCGCCTCCCTGTCAGACAAGGAGGACCGGGGCCGCAGTTGCGTGCGTCGCGTAAAACGTGTCTCAAAACTCGGTGCGCACGGCTGGGGCTGGCGGACGGTGGTACCCCCGGTGCGCAGAGCAACACCTCGCGCGGACCGGCGGAGAGGGCTGGGGCGGTCGTGCCGGGGCCGGCCTCCAGCCGGATTGCCCGCCAAGTGCCCGCCACACGGGACTGCCCGTCGCAGCTACCGGCAGGCCGGCGGTCATCCCGGTCGTCGTCAGGGGCGGAAACCCGTGATGCCGGTAGTGGCTGTCAGGATGACGTACATGGAGATCAAGGATGTTGCCCACCATGCCGTGAGTGAGCAGCGGATCGCGCAGGCGCTGGAGGGCATCGAGCGGCGGGCCCGTCGCCGCTGGCACACGATGCAGTACGACTGCTACTCCGATGGAGAGCTGCAGGCGATGCGCGACGAGCTACTCGACCACGTGGCCGCCCTCACCGTGACCGACCCCCAGCTCAGTACCCCCGCGTCGCGCATCGTCCTGCGCACCGCGGCGGAGTGCGCCCTCGGATTCTTGGACCTTGGCTGCTACCCCGCCGGCGACCAGGAGATCCCCTTTCCCCTCATCGGCGAGAGCATCAGCAGCGAGGACAAGGACTTCGAGGCCGTGGTGGAGCACGCATCCACCGCAAGGGACTGGCTGGATGCCTTCGCTCTGTGCGTGATCAGCGGCATGGTCTGGGAACAGGACCGCGTCATCGGGCTGCTGCTGCGTGAACAGGCGTCCACGATCCATGAGGGGGTGCCGTACTCGCAGCTGGACTCCAAGTCGGACCCGGCGGAAATGGCGGAGATGGATACCCTTTCCTGCTACCTGACCAAGGCCAGTGGGCACCGGCCCAGGGAATGGCCCTCGGCGGCCATGTGCATGCCGGAGGTCGACGAGCGTCTCGATGCCGCCCTCCAGCTGAACGCCCTCGGCGGCTTGACGCCGGACCAGCGGCTGTTGCGGGTACTCCTGGAGGACAACCAGCCAGCTTTCGAACAGGCCCTGGTACATCGGCTTGACCAGCACCGGCAGAACGTACCTTCCGATGCGGCGCCCCGCAGCCTGCTGCCGCACAGGACCATCGCCCTGGCCGCTCTGGCAGTCCAGGTACACGGCTGGGACTTGCACGTCCAGTCCGGCTACCTGCCGCAGGCATTGCTGAGGCCCCCCGGAGGCGCACCACCGGTCAGCAGCTGAGCGGCGCCACCCGAATCGAATCATGACCCTCTGACGGCGGATCAAATCTGACCCTCCGTGGTGGTAGATCCCCTCCGTGACGCACGGTCGGCGTCACCCACCCAGCCTTCAGGAGGCACCATGCGCGTACTGCCCCAGCTGACAGCCACTGTCACCGGGATCGGGGCCGTTCTGCTGTTCACCGCCGGGGTCGCTTCGGCTTCCGGCACGCCGTTGTCCCAGGCCCAGGCGGAGGCTCGGCTGATCCCCAACGGCATCACGGCCACATCCCCCGGCGGCTGCACCGACAAGAAGAACTCGAGCTGCGTCTCGTACGAGGGGATCCTCAGTGGCACGGTGGAGGGGGTGATCGACCTCAAGAAGGCCAGCGGCGTCGCGAGCCTCACCGTCGTCGGCGGCACCGAGGTCGGCCACGGGGAGGACGGCGGGTACAGTCACGCCAACGGCTACAAGATCGACCTCCAGCCCAGTCCCGCTCTCGACAACTACATCAAGAGCACCTTCCAGTACGTCGGCCTCCGCGACGATGGCTTCCCGATGTGGAAGTCCGCATCGGGCGACCTCTACTGCGACGAAGCCACCCACTCGGGTATCCCCGCCCACTGGGACATCGTGTACTACTAGGAGCTCGGGGTGACGGTGCAGGTGCCCGGGACCGGGACCGGCTGGGCACCTTCCGTCCCGCGCTGCTGCCGAGCACGACCGCCGCACCGGCGGCCTGGAGGAGGCCGTCCTCTCCCTGACCCGCTGCCGAGCGGACGATTCCCGGGGCCCGTCAGTCGTTCGACGGGCCCCGGGAATCGGGGTCTTCGGCGGCGCCGGGAGCCTCTGGCGGACACGGCACCCCGCTCGCCGTCATCTTGACCTGTGGCAAACGCAATGACGTCACCCGGCTGCCGACTCTTCTCGACGCCGTGCCGCCCGTCCGTGGCCGGGTCGGCCGGCACGCCGAAGAGCAGTCGCCCGCCGCGCGGACCGCGGCCCCGGGCACGGCTCCGGCCTGGGTGTCCACGAGTGAGTGGTCGGGCGGACCGTTGCCTGGCTGTCCGGCCGTGCGGCCCGGGATCCTCGGCCGGTGGTTGTGGGGCCGACACGTCTTACGCCTGATCAATTGGTTTGCAGCAAACGGATTTCTGGTGGGAGGCGCCTCCGGCCGTCCTTCCGCTGGAGTCCTCGCGCTTCCCGTGTCCCCGAGGCGTGAAACGTGATGTCTACGCGGGAAGAATTTTTGACATGGACACTTCCCTGAGGTGGCTGCCTGCTGTACCAAATGAGGGCCAGCCTTGCCGCTCAGGAGGTCTCGTGAGACGCGTCAAATTGCCATCGACCCTTGCCGCACTGGGTCTTGCGATCGTGTTCAGCCTGATGCTGACCGGTCCCGCACACGCCGCTGGAGTGGCGTACGTTGCGCTGGGGGACTCGTACTCGGCCGGTAACGGCGCCGGGAACTACGACAGTTCGAGTGGCAACTGCCACCGCAGCTTCAGTGCCTATCCCTACCTGTGGAAGAACGCCCACGCCCCGTCCTCGTTCGCCGACACCTCCTGCTCCGGTGCGGTCACGACGGATGTGACGAACAATCAGCTCGGCCCCCTGAATTCCTCCACAGGGCTTGTCTCCCTCACCATCGGCGGCAATGACGCCGGCTTCGCGGACGTCATGACCACCTGTGTGACCGGTTCGGACAGTGATTGCGTCAACCGGGTGAACCAGGCCGAGAGCTACGCTCAGAACACGCTCCCCGCCCGTCTGGACGCCACCTACAACGCGATCCGGGCAAAGGCGCCCAACGCCAAGGTGGTCGTGCTCGGTTACCCGCGCATGTACACCCTCAACGTCTTCTGCGTCGGTCTCAGCGACACCAAGCACGCCAAGATAGACGAGGCCGCGGACGTCATCGACAACGTCATCGCCAACCGCGCCGCCGCTCACGGTTTCGTCTTCGGTGACGTGCGCAACACCTTCAACGGCCACGAGTTGTGCTCCGGCGACGGCTATCTGCACTCCCTGGTGGTCTCTCCGAGCTGGGAGTCGTATCACCCGACCGCCACCGGTCACTCCAGCGGCTACTACCCCGTCCTCAACGCCAACAGCTGATCCCCTCCGGCGGACGAGCCGACCCGGCCTGATCCTCGGCCTCCGTCGTCGAACGGCGGGCCGGGCCCTGTCGCTCGGTTCGGCAGCCAGCACATCTGGAAGCGGCCTTCGTGCGGACGTGTGCTCCAGCCGTGGAAGACACACGTCCAGCGCGAAGGCCGTGGGGATGGGGCCGCCGCAGGACGGAGCGGGGGCGATGCCCCCTTGCTCGCGGAGGTTCCCGGACGGTCGCGGCGGCGATCTTGATGCCGAGGGTGGCGAGACCTTCACCGATGCCCGGCGGCGAGCCGAGACCGCAGCTCACCGTCCTTGCCGGCCGTCCTGTACGGTCACTGCCGCACGCATCGCAGAGACTCCCCAGCTTGCTCGACCCCTGGTGGTAAGAGATGACACGTTTTCACGACCGGGTGGCCATCGTCACCGGTGCCGGCGCCGCCGACGGGATCGGTGCCGCGGTGGCCCGCTCACTCGTCGAGGAGGGTGCCCGTGTCGTACTGGGGGCGACGTCCGAGCGGGTGCACCAGCGTGCGGCGGAACTGGGTCCGGCCGCCGTCGGCGTGGTCGCCGACCTCACCGTCGACGGGGCCGCGGACACCCTGGTGCGGGCGGCTCTGGAGCGCTGGGGCCGGGTCGACGTGCTCGTGAACAACGCCGGCATGACATCCGTGGCGTCGGGCTGGGACGCCGACGACGACGTGGCCCGCCTGTCCCTGACCGGCTGGGACGCGGCCCTGGCCCGCAACCTGACGACCGCCTTCCTGATGTGCCGGGCCGTTACACCGACGATGACGGCGGCCGGGTACGGACGCATCGTGTCGATCGGCTCCACCACCGGCACGATCAACGCGATGCCCGGCCAGGCCACGTACACGGCCGCGAAGGCGGGATTGGTGGGGTTGTGCCGGGCTCTCGCTCTCGAGGTCGTCAGGGACGGTATCACCGTGAACGTCGTGGCCCCCGGTTATGTGGCGACCGGCTCCCAGCTGGAGTTCGAGGCGGCGGCGGCCGCGGCGGGCCCCTTCGGGCGCAGTGGCACCCCGGAGGAGATCGCGGCGTGTGTGCTGTTCCTGGCGCACGAGTCGGCGTCGTTCGTCACCGGATCGGTGCTGGTGGCCGATGGCGGGCACGGTCTTCCCGAGACCTGGCCGCGTCCCTGACGACGGCCGGGTCGGTCCGCGCGGATCCGCATCGGCCATCGATGCCCGTGCGGCAGACGCCCACCTGGTGGGGGGCTGAGCAGGGTCCGCCTGACGCACGCGGCGATCTCGTCGTCCGCGCGCGCATACGGCCCCGGTGCCACCTCGCGGGCCCACCGGGACACGAGCCGCTGGAGGGCGGCATGGGACCGAGCCGATGGGGTGCTGGAGCCGAGCGCCCGATCAGCGGCGGATGAGGCCGAGGCCGGTTGCGGTGGCGACGGCGGCGGTTCGTGACTCGACGCCGAGTTTGGTGTAGATGCGGGCGAGGTGGGACTTGACGGTGCCTTCGGCGAGGTGGAGACGGTGGCCGATGGCCTGGTTGGACAGGCCGTCGGCGACCAGGGTGAGGACTTCGGTCTCGCGCCGGGTCAGGGCGGTGCCGGGAGCGCGCAGCCGGTTCATCAGCCGGTCCGCGACGGTGGGCGCCAGGGTGGTGCGGCCCGCCGCCGCAGTGCGTACGGCGGTGGCCAGGTCCTCGGGTGGGGCGTCCTTGAGGAGATAGCCGGTGGCGCCGGCCTCGATGGCGGGCAGGGTGTCGGCGTCGGAGTCGTAGGTGGTGACGATCAGCACGCGGGGGGCGCCGGGGCGGGCGGTGATCCGGGCGGTGGCTTCGGCGCCGCCCATGCCTTTGCCGAATTGCAGGTCCATGAGGACGACGTCGATGTCACCTCCGGCGGCGCGGGTGACGGCGTCCTCGGCGGTGGCGGCTTCGGCCACGACGACGAGGCCGGGTTCGGTTTCCAGCACGGCACGCAGTCCGGCGCGTACGACGGGGTGGTCGTCGGCCAGGAGGAGCCGGATGGGGAATTCGGTCACGGGCGGGCCTCGGGCTCGGGCTCGGTGGGCGGGGTGAGGGGGAGCCGGGCGGCCAGGACGGTGCCGTGGCCCGGGGCGGATTCGATGGTCAGGACGCCGCCGAGGGCGCGGGTGCGGGCGCGCATGGCGGCCAGCCCGAACCCGCCGCTTTCGGGGTCGGGCGCCGGCAGACGGCCGGGGGCGAAGCCGCGCCCGTTGTCGACGACGTCGAGGGCGATGCGGTCGCCGAGGTAGCTGAGGGCGACCTCGGCGGTGGTGGCGTCGGCGTGGCGGACGGTGTTGGCGAGGGCGGACTGGGCGATGCGCAGCAGAGCGACCTCGTGCGCGGTCGGCAGGGGTGCGGGGTCGCCGGTGAGACGGAAGCGCGCGGTGAGGCGGTGGCGGTCGCTGGTGGTGGTGCACAGGCGTGCCAGTGCGTCGGCCAGGGTGCTGCCTTCCAGGGCGGGCGGGGTGAGGGCGGCGACGAAGCGGCGGGCCTCGGCGAGGTCGTCCGCGGCGGCCTGGCGAGCCGCCTCCACATGACGGGCGGCGGCATCGGGCTGACCGGGAAGGCAGCGTTCGGCGGCCCGCAGCAGCAGTTGGACGCTGGAGAGCCCCTGGGCGAGAGTGTCGTGGATCTCGCGGGCCAGCCGCTCGCGTTCGGCCAGCACTCCCGCGGTGTGCTGCGCGGCGGCCAGGTCCGCGCGGGTGGCGGTGAGTTCTTCGATCAGCCGCCTGCGCTGTTCGCTCTCCCGGTACAGGGCCTGGTAGCCCCACACCACCGCGACCGCGACGGCTGCGCCGAGCGCGGGACCGATCGCCATGGCGGGGCTGAAGGAGCGCTGGTGGGCGGCGAAGCCGGCGATGGCCGCCGCCGCCGTGGCGGTCACGGCAGCCGGCCCGAGGCGGCGGGACAGCACGTGGAGCTGGAGGAAGTAGAGAGGGAAGGCGACCCAGACCGCGTCGGCGGACAGGGCCAGCAGCACCAGCCAGCAGGCGCCGACGGCAGCCAGCCACCCGCCCGCGGCCCGCCGGGAGCGGCGGATGCGGGGCAGGAGCGGTCCCGCCGCGGACACCCCGGCACAGGTCGCCGCCACGGCGACGGTCAGCGCGGCGTGCGGCCGGCCGTCGGCCACGGCGCGGCCGGCGGCCAGGGCGAGCAGGGCGACGATCAGCAGGTGAAGGCACCAGGCCAGGGCCCGGGTGGTCGGGGTCAGCGTGGGGGCGGCGGTGTTCACAGTGCGTCCCAGGTTACGAAACGCAGGCGCCCGGGGCCTCCGTCGAAAGTTACAACCCGTGTGCCGTCCTTCGGCCCGCGAAGTGCCGCCCTGCGCCGGACGCGCATACGAGGGGCCGGCGGCGACGGTGGAGTACCACCGCTTCCCGCTGAAAGGACAGGCAAGGGCCGTGTTCGTCGCCTGGAGAGACCTGAAGTTCGCCAAGGGGCGCTTCGCCCTGATGGGGACCGTCATCGTACTGATCACCCTGCTGGTCGGGTTGCTGTCCGGGCTCACGGCCGGACTGGGCCGGCAGAACGTCTCCGCGATCACAGGGCTGCCCGCCGACAAGGTCGCCTTCCAGGCGCCCGGCGGCGGAGGGGACCTGTCGTACTCCGGCTCCACCGTCACCGAGCGGCAGTGGCGGCGGTGGTCCAAGGCGCCTGGCGTCGAGAGCGCCGAGCCGCTGGGGATCGCCACGGCCAGGGCCACCGCCGCCGGCAAGAGCGCCGGGGTCTCCGTCTTCGGCGTCGAGCCCGGCTCCCGCCTCGCCCCCGACAGCAGCGAGATCGACAGCCGGTCGGTGGTGCTGTCCACCGCGGCGGCCGACGACCTCGGCGTGAGAACCGGCCACTTCCTCACCCTGGCCGGGCAACGGCTGAAGGTGGCCGCCGTCAAGGGCGACGCCTACTTCAGCCACACCCCGGTCGTCTGGACCAGCCTGGCCACCTGGCAGAAGACCGCGCCGCCCGCCGGCAGCGGTGACGGCCCGACCGCCACCGTCATCGCCCTGAACACCACCCCGGGGGCCGACGTGGCGGCCACCGACGAGCAGGCCGGCACCAAGACCGTCACCACCGGCGACTCGCTGTCCGCCATCGGCTCCTACGCCTCCGAGAACGGCTCCCTGCAGCTGATGCGGGGCTTCCTGTTCGCCATCTCCGCACTCGTCATCGGCGCCTTCTTCACCGTGTGGACCATCCAGCGCAGCGGTGACGTCGCCGTCCTCAAGGCCCTCGGCGCCTCCACCGCCGGTCTCCTCAAGGACGCCCTCGGCCAGGCCGTCGTCCTGCTCATCGGCGGCACCCTGACCGGCACCGGTGTCGCCACAGTCCTGGGAGCGATCGTGGCCGGCTCGGCCGTG
This sequence comes from Streptomyces sp. PSU-S4-23, assembly GCF_055632315.1. Lineage (NCBI taxonomy): Bacteria > Bacillati > Actinomycetota > Actinomycetes > Kitasatosporales > Streptomycetaceae > Streptomyces > Streptomyces sp. PSU-S4-23. The sequence goes on from NZ_JBVMUU010000002.1 coordinate 7,674,526, forward strand.
CCGTTCCTCCTCACCCCCGCCACCGTCCTGCTCCCGGCCGCCGTGATGATCCTCCTCGGCGCCCTGGGAGCCGCCCTGTCCATCCGCCGCATCATCTCCGTCGACCCGCTGATCGCCCTGGGGAGCGTCCGATGAGCCTGACCCTGACCGACATCACCCTCACCTACCCCGACGGCGACACCCGGCTGACCGCACTCGACAAGGTCAGCCTGGGGGTCCCCGACGGCAGCGTGACCGCCGTCATCGGCCCCTCCGGCTCCGGCAAGTCCAGCCTCCTGGCCGTGGCCGCCACCCTCATCACCCCCGACTCCGGCACCGTCACGGTCGACGGCACCTCCACCACCGGCATGAGCCATGGCGAGCTGACCGAACTGCGCCGCCACAAGATCGGCATCGTCTTCCAGCAGCCCAACCTGCTGCCCTCCCTCACCGCCGCCGAACAGCTCCAGGTCATGGCCCGGATCGACGGCCGCAGCCCCGCCAGGGCCCGCGCCCGCTCCCTCGAACTCCTCGACGCCGTCGGCCTGGCTGACGGGGCTCGCCGCCGGCCCCACCAGCTCTCCGGCGGCCAGCGCCAGCGTGTCAACATCGCCCGCGCCCTGATGAACGAACCCACCGTCCTCCTGGTCGACGAACCGACCAGCGCCCTCGACCACGAACGCGGCGCCGCCGTCATCGACCTGATCACCCGCCTGACCCACCAGCGGGCCACCGCCACCGTCCTGGTCACCCACGACCGCACCCACCTCACCGCCGCCGACCAGATCGCCGAAGTCCACGACGGAAGGCTCGCCCTCCCGGCAGCGACCCACCGGCCCGTGGAGCAGGAGGCCCCCGTGCACCGGCTTCGCTGACCCTCGCTCCGCCGAGCCATGCCCGGGCGGCGGCGACGCCGGAGGAGGCGGCGGTGGACGACCGCCGGCGGCCCCGGGGCGCCGGCGGCCTGAGCCTCCGCGGGGTGGCTGAGGCTACCGACCAGCGGGCCGTTCCCGCTGATCGGAGCGGTTCTGGTCGGTTAGTAAGGGGGCCCTGAGCAGGCAAGTTGCGACGAATTCCAATCAATCATTTGATTGACGATGCGGATCGGGCGTGGATAGCATCCGCGCCATGGCCACTCGACGTGTGTTGACCGCCTGCCTGATGGTGTCGTCTGTGTTCCTTGCCGCGTGTGGCGGGAACGGAGGCGCAGCCAGTGGCGGCGCATCTGCGAAGAACGACGACATGACGATCCTGCGCTCCGCCGACATCGACGGATGGGATCCCGACGGCGCCAAACTGGTCGCCACCTACGTGACAATCCCCAACGTGCTGGAGGGCCTTGTCAGAGTCGGCAAGGACGGCGTGACGATCGAACCGGCGCTCGCCGAGTCGTGGAAGTTCGACGCCGCGACGTCCTCCTACACCTTCACCCTCCGCCAGGGGCTGACGTTCAGCGACGGAAAGCCGCTCACCGCGGAGGACGTCGCCTTCTCGGCCACCGAGTGGGCGGCGGGGAAGAGACTGGGGGTCTTCTTCTCCGACATCAAGGCCGCGACGGCGGTGGACCGGCGCACCGTCAAGATCACTCTGAACCGGCCGAGCACCTTCCTGCTCGACTGGCTCGCCAGCGGCATCGCGCCCGTGGTGCCCGAGAACTACGGGGGCAAGACCCGGGATGCGTTCTACAAGGCGCCTGTCGGCGCCGGGCCGTACGTGGTCGAGTCCTACACGCCCGGCCAGCAGACGGTTCTGGTCCGCAACGGCAGGTACCACGGCCCGACTCCCGCCACGGTCCGCAAGGTCACGTACAAGACCGTGGCCGACGCGTCCCAGGAACTCGCCCAGTTCAAGAGCGGCCAGGCGGACATCATCGAGAACATCGATCCGCTGCTCGCCGGACAACTCGACAAGAGCCAGCGGCAGACGGTGAATCCTGCGTCGAAGAACGTCGACATCGTCTTCAACTTCAACTCCGGGCTCGGGCGGGATCTTTCCTTCCGGCAGGCGGTGAACCACGCGATCGACCGAGACCAGTTGGTGAAGATCGCCTACGGCGGCCTGGCCACCCCGGCCAAGGGCATCGTGCCGCCCGGCACGATCGGCTCGGTCGGCTGCGGCTGTGACACCTACGGGTACGACCCCGCCGCGGCCAAGGCGTCCCTGGCGGCCTCGTCGTACAAGGGGAAGAAGCTCCGGCTCATCACCCAGGCGACCAGCGGCGAATCCCCGCAGGTCGAGCTCATCCGGGCCGGCCTCGAGGCCGTCGGCATCCACGTCACCGTGGAGCAGCTCGACATCCAGGTGCTGTTCGAGAAGGTCAGGAGCGGCCAGTACGACATCGGCATCGGCAACTACAGCAACGTGTCGCCGACCGCAGGTGACGTGATCAAGTACATGGGCGCCACCGGGTTCTTCAGCACCGGCGCACCCGCCGACGAGGTGCTGAAGGACTTCGCCGACTTCTCGGTCGCGCCCGACGCCGACGCCAAGGGCGCGGCGGTGCGCGCGCTGGAGAAGTGGGCGGCGGACACGCTGCCGATCGTCCCGGTGGTCTCCACGGCGCTCGTCGTCCCGGTGAGCAGCCGCGTGCACGGACTCCAGGTCCGACCCTACGGCCGGTACTACCTCTCCGAGTTGTCGGTCGGCTGAGCCGATGCGTGTCGCTCGAATCCTTCTCCGCCGCGTCGCCGGCGCCGTGCCGCTGCTGGTGGCCCTGCTGCTGCTCACCGTGGCGCTGCAAGCGATCACCCCGGGGGACCCCGCCCAAGCCATAGCGGGCCCCCGGGCCGGCGACGAGGTGCTCGCCGCGGTCCGTGCCGAGTACCACCTCGACGACGGGATCATGCGGCAGTTCGCTTCCGCGGTCGGCCGGATGACCTCCGGCGATCTCGGTACCTCGAACATCGTCCACGTTCCGGTGACCACACTGATCGCCGAACGGGCGCCCCAGACCCTCTGGCTGGCAGGCGCGGGACTGCTCGTGTCGGCACTGGCGGCGGTGCCGATCGGGCTGTGGGCCGGCACCAGCCGACGGCGCTGGGCCCGGGACCTGGTCGACCAGATGAGCCTCGTGTGGATGAACCTGCCCACCTACTGGCTCGCCCTGGTCGCCGTGCTCGTCCTCGCCCTGGGCCTCGGCTGGTTCCCGGTGGGCGGGGCCGGCGAGGGCCCGGCCGACCGGCTCTGGCACCTGGTTCTGCCGACCCTGGTGATCGGGGCCGCCGTCGTCCCCGTCCTCGCCCGCAGCCTGTCCGAGTCGGTGGCGCGGGTGATGCACGCGGACCACGTGGTCACCGCCCGGGCCGCCGGCCTGAGGCGGCGGACCGTGGTGCGCCGCCACGTCCTGCGCAACGCGCTGCCACCGATGGTCACCCTGCTCGGTCTGCAGGCGGGCTACATCGTATTCGGCCTGGTCATGGTCGAGTCGAGCTTCGGGATCAGCGGGCTGGGGACGCTGCTGTTCGAGTCGGTCCGCGAGCGCGACTTCCCCGTCGTGCAGGGACTCACCCTGGTGCTCGGCGTGTGCGTGGTGCTGGCGAATCTGCTTGCCGACCTGGTGGTCGCCGTGCTCGATCCGAGGTGGTCGCTGTGAAAACGCTGCGCAGGGCGCTTCTCTCACCATCCGGAGCGGTGACGGTGCTGCTGGCCGTCCTCGCCCTCACGGCCCCCTTGCTGTGGCCCCGCCCCAGAGCCGTCGGCACGGACGGCATGGTCGGCCCGCGGTGGGACCACCCCTTCGGCACCACGCTGCTCGGTCAGGACGTCCTCGCCCAGGTAGCGCACTCGCTGCGGGTCGACCTCCTGCTCGGCGTGCTCGCCGTTCTGGTCTCCGCCTCCGTCGGTGTGCTGCTCGGCGGCCTGGCCGGCTACCTGGGCGGCTGGGCCGACCGGATGTTCGTCGCCGTCGCCGACCTCACCCAGGCCCTGCCGGTCGCGCTCATCCTGATCGCCCTGGCGTTCGCGCTCGGCCCGGGGGCGTCGACCATCATCGTCGGGTTCGCCCTGCTGGGCTGGCTTCCGTACGCACGCCTGGCCCGGACCGAGGTTGCCCGGGTGCGCGGTCTCGAGTACGTGCACGCGGCGGAACTCATGGGTCTGCCGAAGCGGACCGTCGCGCTGCGGCACGTCGCGCCGAACAGTTTCGACCAGGTCCTGGTGTACGCGGCCGCACACGTCGGCGTCGCCGTGCAGACCATCGCCGCCCTCGCGTTCATCGGCGTGGCGCTGCCGGACGGCACCCTGGAGATCGGCCGCATGATCGCCACCGGTGCGCCCCGGCTGGGGACCGCGTGGTGGCTGACCGTCTTCCCGGGCTTCGCCCTCGTCGTGCTGGGCGTTGCGACGGGGCGGCTGGCCCGTCGCTTCGGCGCCCCGCTGAAGGAGTACCAGTGACGTCGGAGACCATCGTGGCCCGCGGCCTGAGCATCACCTCCGCTGCGGGGGAGCTGGTGCACGGGGCGGGCCTGAGGCTGCGCCGCGGCCGCTGCACCGGCATCATCGGGGAGTCGGGCAGCGGAAAGACCATGACCATGAGATCGCTCATGGGCCTGCTGCCGGAAGGAGTCCGGCTGTCCGCCGGGCGGATCGAGGTGGACCTGGACGGCAGCGGTTCGCGGGTCGTCGACGATCCCGGTGAACTGTGCGGCCGTGGCCTGTCGATGGTGTTCCAGGACCCGCTGGCCTCGCTCGACCCGACGATGCGGGTCGGGACGTTCGTCGCGGAGGTGGCGGCGAGCGCGGCCGGGGCCGGCCGCCGGCAGGCACGGGCGGCGGTCGCCGGACTGTTCTCGGAGGTCGGGTTCCACGATCCCGAGCGGATCGCCGCGTCCTTCCCCCACCAGCTGTCCAACGGGCAGCGCCAGCGGGTCGTGCTGGCCATCGCGCTGGCGTCCAACCCGTCGGTCCTGCTGTGCGACGAGGCCACGTCCGCGCTCGACGTCACGACCCAGGCCCAGATCGTCGACCTGCTCGGTGAGCTGCGCTCGCGGCGGGGGCTGTCGGTCGTCTTCGTCACCCACGACCTGGCGGTCGCCCGGCAGACCGTCGACGACGTCGTGGTGATGTTCGCCGGCCGTGTGGTCGAGGTCGGTGACATCGACACCGTGCTGCGGCGGCCACGCCACCCCTACACCCGTTCGCTCATCGAGGCGTACTCGACGGGCCGGGCCGATCCCGCGGCAGGCACCCCGGTGCGGCACGGACCCGGGGCCGACCGCGGCTGCCGCTACCGCCGGCGTTGCGCGCAGGCGGTGGAGGAGTGCGCGGCCTCCCTGCGGCCGCTGGACCCGGTGACCATCCGGGTCGGCAGCGCCTGCATCCGTGACGACCGGGACGAAGAGCCGTGGAGTGTGGAATGACCTTGTCGACCCGTCAGGTGCTGTCCGTCCGGGAACTGTCGGTACGGTACGGGACTCGAACGTGGTTCGGGCGCCAGCGGCTCACCGCCGTGCAGGACGTGTCCTTCGACGTCGCCCCCGGCAGGGTGGTGGCGCTGGTGGGGGAGTCGGGCTGCGGTAAGTCCTCCATCGCCCGGTCGATCGTCGGGCTCACCCCGGTGGCCGCCGGCGGCGTGTATGTCGGGGACACCCCGCTCGGGCGCCGCCGCAGGCCCGCCGACCGGCTCGCGGTACAGATGATCTTCCAGAACCCCCGGGCCTCGCTGAATCCCCGGCGGACGGTGCGGGACGCGCTGCTGGAGGCGCTGAGGGTGGCCGGCCGCACCCGCCGGGTCGATACCGGGCGGGAGCTGGGGGAGCTGCTCGGGTCGGTGTCGCTGGCCGAGAACCTCCTCGACCGCCGCCCCGCAGAGCTGTCCGGAGGCCAGTGCCAGCGTGTGGCGATCGCCCGTGCGCTGGCACTGCGGCCGCGGTTCCTGCTGGCCGACGAGGCGACCACCGCGCTGGACGCCACCGTCGCGGCCGGCACGGTCGCCCTGTTCCGGCAACTGGCGGACGAGCGGGGGCTCGGCGTTCTGCTCATCACCCATGACCTGCGGACCGTCGAGTGGATCGCCGACGAGGTCGCCGTGATGTACCTCGGCCGCATGGTCGAGTACGGCCCCGCCGCGGAGGTGCTCACCCGGCCGCGCCACCCGTACACCGCGTGCCTGATGGACGCGCGTCCCGCCCTGGACGCCGGGCCGCGACGGCGCCTCGCGCTGCGTGGGGAGGCCGACGCCGACGTGCGCGAGGGATGCGCGTTCGCGCCGCGCTGCCCGCGCCCCTTTGGACCGTGCCGGTCCGTCCGCCCCGAACTGTCGCCGGGACCGCACCGGCTGGCATGCCACCACCCGTTCGACCGCGACCACGCGATCGAGCCGGAAGACGAGGAGAGCGATGCACATCGCGTTGTTGGTCCCTGACGAGCTGCCGACCGCCCAGGACTTCGTGGGGCCCTGGGAGGTGCTGTCCCGGTGGCCCGGCAGGTCGTCACTGCGACTGGTCACGAGCCGGCCCGGACTGGTGCGCTGCGACAGCGGGATGGAGGTGAACATCCCCACCGGCCTCGACGAGGTGCCCCACCCGGACGTCGTGGTCGTGCCCGGCGGCTCGGACCCGTATGCGGCCATGGCGGACGAGGACGCGATCGCCTGGCTGAGGCAGGTGGCTCCCGGGGTGAAGTGGTTCGGCGGCGTCTGCACCGGCGCGGCGGTCCTCGCGCGCGCCGGGCTGCTCGACGGGCGCCCCGCCACCACCCACTGGGTGTTCCGCGACGAACTGCGCGCCCTGGGGGCCGATGTGCGCGAGGAACGCGTCGTCGTGTCGGGGAACGTGATCACCTCCGGCGGCGTCACCTCGGGGATCGACATGGCGCTCACCATGACCCTGCTGGAGCACGGCCGGGAGATCGCGGAGGCCGTCCAGCTCTCGCTCGAGTACGACCCGGCGCCTCCCACCGACTCCGGGAGCCCGGAGAAGGCGCGGCCGCAGGTGCGGTCGCTGGTCCAGGACACGCTCACCGCGAGCGTGCTGTCGAAGAACCCGGCCCGAAAGGCGGCACAGTGATGTGGGGTCCGTTCAGCACCGCGCTCGAGTGGGCAGCCGCCATCCGGGCCAAGCAGGTCAGCCCGCTGGAGGTGCTGGACCTGTACCTCGGCCGTATGGACCGGCTCGCGCCCCCGCTCAACGCCTTCCTCTTCCGGGCCGACGACGAGGCGCGGGTCACGGCGAAGGCGATGGGGGACCGGCTGGCCCGGGACACCGACGGCCTCCCCCCGTTCTTCGGCGTTCCGCTGCCCGTCAAGGGACTGAACGACGTGCGGGGTTGGACGAACCGCTACTGCTCGTTCGGCACGCCCGACGTTCCTGCGGCCGACGACGACCCGTACGTGGCCCGGCTGCGGGCCGCCGGGTTCGTGTTCACCGGCCTGACCACGTCACCCGAGTTCGGATCGGTCTCGGTCACCGAGTCCGCGCTGTACGGGGCGACCCGCAACCCGTGGGACCCGTCCCGGTCGCCCGGTGGTTCGAGTGGCGGTGCCGCCGCGGCGCTCGCCGCCGGTCTCGCACCGATCGCCCACGGCAGCGACGGCGGCGGCTCGATCCGTGAACCCGCCTCGTTCACCGGGCTGGTCGGGCTGAAGGCGAGCCGCGGCCGGGTCACCGACGTCCACACCCCCATGCCCGGCTTCGCGACGGACGGGGTGCTCAGCCGGACGGTCGCCGACACGGCGGCGGCCCTCGACGTGCTCGCCGTGGTGGACGAACGGCGCTGGTACGTCGTGCCCGCGCCGGAGCGGCCCTTCACCGAGGCGGTCGAGCGGGATCCGCAGCCGATGCGTATCGGCGTCTTCCGGCGGCCCGGATTCCCGGTGGACGTCGAGAACGAGGCGCTCGCCGCCGTTCAGGGCGCCGCGGACCTGCTGGCCGGCCTCGGCCACGACGTGGTCGAGATCGAACTGCCCGGTTTCGACCAGGAGCTCTTCCAGGACCTGTTCACCAGGATCTGGACCGCGTCGCACGGTGACTTCCCCGGCGTCGACTTCGCGAGGACCGAGCCGCTGACCCGCGAACTGCACCGGCGCGCCCAGCAGTTCACGGCCGCGGAGGTGCTCGGGGTGATCGCACGGATGCAGCGGCTGACCGCGCAGTGCCTGGAGCCGTGGACGAGCGGCGAGGTGGACGTCGTCATCACCCCGGGTACGCCGTCGGGACCGCCGCCGATCGGCTGGCTCTTCGAGGACGCCGAGCACGACCCGATGTCCGTGCTGCTCCGGGCTTACCACCATGCGGGCTTCACCGCGCCGTTCAACATGCTCGGCACGCCGGCGATCATGCTCCCTCTGCACATGAGGGCCGACGGGCTGCCCGGCGGGGTGCAGTTCGTCGGCGGCCCGCGGGCCGACTGGCAGCTGCTCCGGCTGGCCGCCCAGGTCGAACGGGCGGCGCCGTGGCGCGACCGGGTGCCGGCGATGGCGGCCGACTGACCTGGCCGGGGCACATCTGACGGGGGCCGGTGCGGGTGCGCTCCCCCCGGACCGGTCCCCGGGAGCGCCGTGCAGCGGTGGCCGGGGACAGGGGCGCGCCGACTGCTAGCGTGCAGTCCTGCCGGGATGCCCAACGCCCCACCGCCGTGCGCACCCGACGGTACAACCGACTCTCGACCCGGAGCGAACCATGGCTACCCAGGCCACCACTGACGAACGCATCTGGCAGGCGGCGTTGACGCTGTTCGCGAGACAGGGCTTCGCCGGTACGACCACGCGCGACATCGCGGACGCGTCGGGCCTCACTCCCGGATCGCTGTACCACTACATGGGCTCGAAGGACGACCTGCTGAAACAGGTGATGTTCGGCGCCATGTCGGGTCTGCTGGCCGCCTCCCGCACGTCCGCCGACGCCACCCGCGATCCGGTGTCCACGATCGCCGGGCTCGTCCGACTCCACGTCGCGGTGCACGCCCGGCACCGGTTCGAGGCCAAGGTGGTCGACCGCGAGATCGAGCAGCTGGGCCGGGCGAACCGCAGGAAGATCACGGCGATGCGCGACGAGTACGAGACGCTGTGGCGGTCCGCGATCGCCGCGGGGATCGAGAATTCGGACTTCCAGGTGCGCGACCCCCACCTTGCGACGCTCGCACTGCTCGGCATGTGCACCGAGGTCGCGACGTGGTACCGGCCGCGTGGCCCGAGGTCCCCGGAGGCCCTGGGCCTGGAGTTCGCGGACATGAGCCTGGCGCTGCTGCGGGCCACCGACGGGGCCGGCCGTCCGGTGTCCGCCGGCGACCTCCGTCTGCCCGAACTCGGCCCGCTGCTGGCCATCTACGAGGAGCGCGGCGGGCACGGCATGGTCGGAGCCAAGGCGGCTTCGCGGAGCGGCGTCTGACCGTCTGACCGTCTCAGTCGAGTGCGGCCCGTCCATGGGCCGCATCCGGCAGGGCGGGCGATCGCCCCGGCTCAGGCCACCGGTTCGCAGGCCAGCAGCCGGGGCCGCAGTTCAGGGTCGGCGGCATGGGCGGTGGGGGCGGTGCAGCGCACCAGGTTGAAGCTCAGCCGTACGAAGATCTCCTGGATGCGTTCCAGGTCGTAGGGGCCGCCGGGCACGTACCAGTGCGCGACGCCGTTGCACATCTCGACCAGCGCCAGGCGCGCGACCGACACGTCGTCGACGTCGAAGACGCCGTCGCGCACGCCGTCCTCCAGCGCCGCGGTCCAGAAGCGCTCGTAGCCGTCACGCTTCTCCACCATCGCCCGGCGGTGCTCCTCGGGCAGCAGGCGCAGCTCGCCGTCGACCACCTGGGCCGTGCGGGGGTTGGTCGCCTGCACCGCGACGTGGGCGCGGACCAGGGCTTCCAGCCGCTGCGCCGGGCCGCGGTCACCCGAGGTCGCCGCGGCGGCGATCCGCAACAGCTCGTCGAGCGCGCAGTGCATCACCGACTCGAGGAGTTCCATCTTGCTGGACACGTGCAGATAGAGCGCACCCGAGGTGACGCCTGCCGCCGCCGCGATGTCGCGGATGCTGGTGGCCGCGTACCCGCGGTCGGCGAACACGCCGACGGCGGCCTGCTGGATGCCCGCCAAGCTGGTCAATCCGCGATCCCGTCCCACGCGGCGATCCCCCTTTCGGGGCATCACTATAGCCACCGCTGAACCCCGGCCACGGGAGGCCGACCCATTGACCCGTCCACCGCACCGGGGTATGTTCCGGCTCACTAATCAAATGATTAGTTGAGAGTCGGTGGCGTGGTCCACCAAGAGCCCCGGAGTGGCCGTGAGCACGCTGCGCACCGTCCGAGGAGACATACCGGCCGAGCGGATCGGCCACATCCAGCCCCACGAGCACGTGCTGTGCGATCTCGCCGGCTCGGGCTTCCAGCAGGGCACGGTCATCTCCTCCGACGAGGAGATCCGGCTGGACAACCACTACGAGATCCGGCGCCACCACTCGGCCTACGACCTCGTCCTGGACGACGTCGAGGTCGCCGTCGCCGAATTCGCCGCCTACGCGGCGCAGGGCGGGAGCGCGGTGGTGGACGCCACCAGCATCGGCCTAGGCCGGCGCCCGGAGGGGCTGGTCGAGGTCTCCGAGCGGACCGGCGTGCACATCGTCATGGGATGCGGCTGGTACCACCAGGACTACTACCCTCCCGTGGACGACGCGGCGTCACCCGTCGGGCGCTCCCGCCAGGACCTGGCCGAGGAGATCCACCGCGACGTCGTCGAAGGCGTCGGCGAGCGCCGCATCAGGGCCGGAGTCATCGGCGAGATCGGGCTGAGCTGGCCGGTCGCGCCGACCGAGCGCAAGGTGCTGCAGGCCGCCGCCGACGCCCAGCGTTCCACCGGTGCCGCGCTGCTGGTGCACCCCGGCCGCAACGCCGAGGCCCCCCTGGACGCGATGCGCATCGTCCGAGACGCCGGCGGCGACTGCTCACGCGTGATCATGAGTCATATCGACCGGACGCTCTTCGACCACGAGTCGATGCTGCGCCTCGCGGAGACCGGCTGCTACCTCGAGTTCGACCTGTTCGGCCAGGAGTCGAGCTACTACCCCCTGGCCGAGATCGACATGCCCAACGACGCCACCCGCGTCGACCACCTGATCCGCCTCGCCGAGGCCGGCCACGGCCGCCGTCTGCTGGTCGCTCAGGACATCTGCAGCAAGACGCACCTGCAGACGTACGGCGGGGAGGGCTACGGCCACCTCATCCGCAACGTGCTCCCGCTGATGCGCCGCAAGGGGATCGACGAGGAGACCATCGCCGACCTCACCGTACGCAACCCCCGCACGGCATTGGAGATCCCCTCATGACCACTCTCGCCCCGCCGGTCCCCAGAACCGGGGGAAGACCCCTGATCGGCGCCGGAGTCGGCACCTTCATCGAGTTCTACGACTTCACCGTCTACGCGCTCACCGTTCCGGTCATCGCGGCCAGACTGTTCCCGGCCGGCGAACCGGGCGTCGCGGTGATCTCGGCGTTCGCCGTGTACGGCGTCGCGTTCGTGGTCCGGCCGCTCGGCGGCATCGTGTTCGGTCCGATCGGCGACCGCCACGGACGGCGCCGGGTGCTCGCCCTGGTCCTCACCCTGATCGGCGTGGCGACCGCGCTGATCGGCGTCCTGCCGACCTACGCCGAGATCGGCGTGATGGCACCGGTCCTGCTCGTCGCGCTGCGGCTGCTGCAGGGGCTGTCGGCCGGCGGCGAGGTCATCAGCGCCACGTCCTTCGCCATGGAACACGCACCGGCGAACCGGCGCTCGACGTGGATCTCCAGCGTGGTGGCCACCTCAGCGGTCTCCGCCGTCGCCGGACTGCTCGTCGTGCTCGGGCTGACCGGGGTGATGTCCTCCGCGGCGTTCTCCTCCTGGGGCTGGCGACTGCCGTTCCTGATCGCGCTGCCACTGAGTCTCATCGGCCTCTACATCCGGCTGCGCACCGACGAGAGCCCGGAGTACGAGCGGGCCAGGCAGGCGGACGCGCTGAGTCCGGCGCCGGTGCGGGAGGCCGTGCTCGGCAACGCGAAGTCCATCCTCATCGCCTTCGCCCTGGCCGCGATGAGCAACCTCGGCTTCTACTACATGACGGGCTACTTCCCGACCTACCTCCAGGTCAACGCCCACCTGTCCCGGACCGCGGCACTGACGGCGAACGGGGTGGGACTGGTCGTGTTCGCGCTGTCCATCCCACTGTTCGGCCTGCTGGCCGACCGGTACGGGCGCCGGCCGGTGGTCCGCGCGGGCGCCGCACTGCTCGCGGTCACCAGCGTCCCCGCCTTCCTGCTGGCGGGCAGCGGCTCGGTGGCCGGCGCGGTCGCCGGCCCGCTGCTGCTCGCCCTGAGCGTCGCCGTCTTCGGTGGCGGCAGCTTCGCCATGGTGCTCGAACTCTTCCCCACCCGCACGCGGGTGAGCGGCGCCGCCATCGGCTACAACCTCGGCACGCTGCTCGGCGGCACGGCACCGCTGGTGGCCAGCGTCCTGGTGCAGGCGAGCGGAAGCCCCACCGCTCCGGGCTACTACATCGCCGGCGTCGCCTGCCTCGTCCTCCTCACCGCACTCTTCATTCCCGAGACCCAGAAAGCCGACATTCATGCCTGATCTGCCCATCGTCCTGGACGCACGAGTCCGCCTGCCCATCGACCGCCGGTCGCCCACGGCAGCGCCGCCCGCGGCGCTGCGCCGGCAGCGGTACGACCAGGTGCTCGGAATGTCCGCCAAGCTCGGGGCCGGCACGGTGCCCGCGCTGCTGGCGGGGATGCGTGAACAGGGCGTCGGACAGGCCGTGGTGCACGCCGAGTACGAGGGCGGCGAGGATGCCGCCGCCCTCAACGCCGCGACGGCGGAACTGGTATCGGAGCACCCGGCCACCCTGTCCGGATTCGGTACGATCACGATGCCGCCTCCGGCCGGCGGTTCCGGTGCGCGCGAGGTGCAGGACTGCGCCGATCTCGGACTGGTCGGGGTGAACATCCAGCCGGCCTTCTCCGGCATGGACATCCACGATCGGCGGCTCTACCCCGCGTACGCCAGGGCCGAGGAACTCGGCCTGATCGTCGCGCTGCACACCGGGATCAACTACTCGCGGGTGTACCCGATGGGCCACGAGCGGCCGGAGTTCCTCGACCAGGTCGCCTGCGACTTCCCCGATCTGCGGATCATCGCCTGCCACGGGGGCTGGCCGTGGGTCACCGAGTACTGCGCGGTCGCCCGCCGCCATCCCACCGTCTACCTGGAACTGGGCGGTATGGCACCGAAGTACGTGATGAAGCCGGGCACCGGATGGGACACCCTCGCCGGTTACCTCAACAACGTGCTGCGGGAGCAGGTCCTGTTCGCCACCGACTGGCCCATCTTCTCCCACGAACGCGCGGTGTCCGAGTGGCGCGAGGCCGGCCTGCGGCCGGAGACACTGGAGTCCCTGCTGTCGGCCAACGCCCGGAAGCTGTTCGGCGAGCCGGGGCTTCGCCGTCCGTGAACGAGACCCGCACCACCGAGGTCCGCACGGCTGAGACCGAGACGACTGAGACCGAGACGACCGAGACCACCGAGACCGAGACCACCGAGACCGAAACCACTGAGACCCACATGACCAACACCCAGACGACTGTCCCCGAAGCGCTGGCCAGGGCCGCGCGCAAGTGGGGAACCCGGCCCGCGCTGCTGTGCGAGCGGCGCGGGCAGTCGGCCACCTTCGGCGAACTCGACGCACTGGTCGACCGGCTGGCCGCAGGGCTGCGCGCCCGGGGCGTGGGCCCGGGCGACCGCGTGGCGGTCATGTTCCGCAACGACCTGGAGTTCCCGGTGAGTTGGCTCGCCATCCTGCGCGCGGGAGCCGCCATGGTCCCGCTCAACGTGCGTCTCGCCGCAGCCGACCTGGCATCGATCGTCCAGGTGGCGCGGCCGGCCCTGGTGCTGGCGGACGAGGAGTTCGCCGACGTGCTCGACGAGGCGCTGGACGGCGCTGCCCCGTGCCGTCTGTTCCACACCGCCGCCGCCGGACTCGCCGACCTGAGGCAGCAGATCGACATCCTGCTGCCCGGCACCGGACAGCAGGAGGGGCCGGTCGAGCCGCCGCGCCCGGAGTCACTCGCGAATGTCCAGTTCACCTCCGGCAGCACCGGGCTGTCCAAGGGCTGCCTGCTGTCACACCGGTACTGGCTGACCCTGGCCGAGACGGTGCGCCGGCACGGACCGAGGCTGGGGCACGACGACGTCCTGCTGACCGCCCAGCCCTTCTACTACATGGACCCGCAGTGGAACCTGGCCGCCTGCCTGCTCACCGGGGCACGGCTGGTCGTGCTGGAGCGCTTCCGGTCCGGGACCTTCTGGCGGTCGGTGCAGCGGCACGGGGCCACCTTCTTCTACTGCCTCGGCGTGATGCCGTCGATGCTGCTGCGCACGCCCAGGGTGCCCGGTGAGAACGTCTCCAAGGTCCGCTACATCGCCTGTTCGGCCATCCCGGACGGCCGGCACGCCGAACTGGAGGAGCGGTACGGCGCGCCGTGGCACGAACTGTACGGCAGCACGGAGACCGGCCTGGACATCCTGGTCGAGGCCGAGGACCACGACCGTGCCCGCGCCTCCGGCGCTCTCGGCCGGCCGATGCCCAACCGCGAGATCCGGGTGGTGGACGAGGCCGGCCGGCCGGTACCGCGGGGCACGGTCGGGCGCCTGGTGATCCGGGGTGTCGGGACGAGCGATGGCTACCTCGACTCCTCGACGGCCGGCACGATCGGCAACGGCTGGTACGTCACCGGCGACCTCGCCTCGATGGACGCCGACGGATTCGTCTACTTCGCCGGCCGGGAGAAGGACATCATCCGGCGCAGCGGCGAGAACGTCTCGGCCGCGCAGGTCGAGCAGGCCGTGCAGAGCCATCCGCTGGTACGGCTGTGCGCATGCGTGCCGGTGGCCGACGACGTCCGCGGTGAGGAGATCAAGGCGTACGTGGTTCCGCTGGAGGACGCCTCGGTCGAGGCCGCCGAACTTGTCGGGCATGCGCGGACCCGGCTGGCCGAGTTCAAGGTGCCCCGTTACTGGGAGTTCCGGTCCGGTCTGCCGCTCACCCCCTCGGACAAGATCGCCAAGGCCGAGTTGCGCAACGAGCCGGAGGGCGCACTCGGCCGTTGCTACGACGCGGTCGAGCAGGTGTGGCTGGAGCGGGTTCCCCCGCTGCCGGTGCCGGGCTCCTCCGGTCCGTCGCAACCCCTTCCGTCCGCCGGCTGAGCCGGCCGCGCCCAGACAAGGAACTACCTTCATGACGCTGATCGACGTCAACGACACCCGACTGTGGGTCGAGCGGTTCGGCGACCCTTCGCTTCCGCCGGTGCTGCTGCTGCACGGCCTGTTCTTCAGCGGGGACATGTATGCGGCACAACTCCCCTTGCTGACCCCGCACTTCCACTGTGTCACGATCGACTCGCGCAGCATGGGCCGCAGCCCCCGGGCGCTGGGAGGCCACGATGTGGACGGCCTGTGTGCGGACGCGCTGGCCGTGCAGGACGCGCTGGGGCTCGGACCGGCCCACTGGGTCGGTTCGTCGGTGGGAGGTGTGATCGGCATCCGGGTCGCCTCCCGGTGGCCGCAGCGGGTGCGCTCGCTGGTGACCAGCGGCGCGTCCGCCCACGCGGAGCCGTTCGAGAAGGTCTCCCGCTACGACGCCATGATGGAGGACTACGTACGCGACGCCGCTGACGCCTGGCCGCGGGTGGCGCCGGTGCTGTACGCGCCCCGTTTCCTCACGGACCCGGCACGCGGTGCGCAGGTGGAGGCCCAGCGCCGCGCCTTCGTCGACAATGACGGGTCGGCCATTCAGCGTGCGGCGTCCCCGATCTTCCGGCGGGTCGACATCCGGCACATGCTGCCCCACGTGGCCTGCCCGACGCTCGCCCTGGTCGGCGAGCAGGACGCGGCCAACCCGCCGTCGGAGTCCGAGGCCATCGTCTCCGGCATCAAGGGCGCGCGCATGCATGTGTTCCCCGGCGTAGGGCACCAGCCCAACGCCGAGACGCCGGAGGAGTTCGGCACCGTGATCCGCGACTTCCTGCTGGAGTGCGAGGCGGCGGCCGCCTCCTGACCGAGAGACCACCGGTGCCGCTGCCGCTCCACCGGATGCCGGGCCTCTCGGTCGTTCCCGAGGCCGGCAGGCTGTCAATGTCTCTCACGCGAAGATCCACGCCCTCTCGGTGAGCGGGCCATAGCCGCACTGAGGACTTGGCGGCTGGGCCAGGAGGTCCTGCCGGTCTGCCGGGAGACGCCGCCACCGTGTGCCGGGCTCACGGCGTCGAGTCCTCAGCAGGCCGGACAGGAAGTGAAGGGCCGACTGGCGAAGGCGGTCAAGACGGAAAGCCCGGCGTTGGCAGGCACTCACCAGTCGGCCCGACGCCGACCACTGTCTGGCGGGCCGGCGCCCGGTTCTCTTCCTCGGCCCGGACTTTCAGCCCGACCTCCGCCAGAACAGGTGGTGCGCAACGCCGCTCGTGCTGGGTACGACCTCGAGATGGAACCGATCAAGCAACTCATCGGGTGACTGCCAAAGCCGGATCCCAGAACCGAGTTCCACCTGCGAGACCGCCACATGCATGGTGTCGACGAGGTCGGCATCGAGGAACTGCCGGATGGTGGTGACCCCGCCGCCGAGTCGGACGTCCTTGCCCTGCGCCGCCTCCCGCGCCTGTTCGAGGACCGTGATCGGGTCGCCGTCGACGAAGTGGAACGTGGTGTCGGAGAGCGTGATCGGGGGACGCTTGTGGTGGGTCATGACGAACACCGGGGTGTGAAACGGGGGCTCGTCACCCCACCAGCCGCGCCAGTCCTGGTCCTGCCAGGGCCCACGCTGGGGGCCGAACTTGTTGCGGCCCATGATCTCGGCGCCGATGTTGCGTGCGAAGTCCCGCGTGAAGTAGTCGTCGAGGCCGCGGCTCCCTCCGGGGTCGGTGCGCATGGGCCAGCTCGCCGTGGCGCCGGCCCAGGCGAACAGCCTCTCGGGATGGGCATAGCCGAAGGGACTTTCGAGGCTCTGGTGCTCACCGGCACCGATTCCGTCACGTGAGACGTTGAAGTTCATGACTCTCAGCAGCTGATCCACGTGTCTCCTCCACCAGGTCCTGTCGCATCCCGGGTATGGCGATGCGCTCCACAACAGGACGTCGAACGGGCCCTGGCCGGATCGACAGCGGTCCGTAGCCCTTTTTCCCAAGGCGTGCCCGGCACGACGGTCCAGTGCGTCGCGCCGCGCGCCTCCGTATCCTTCAGTCGTGGAGCTGTTCCGGTCTCGCGGCCGAAATGACGACAGGCAGATGCCGAGACGCACCTTGGAGCAGGTTCTGGCCCTGTACCAAGCCGGGTGCTATGCGGAGGCGGAAGCCGAGGCCCGCGCCGTGGCTTCGGCCCGGGCCTGGCCGCGCGAGCAGGCACCGCTGGCTCTGAGCATCGCCGCGATGGCGGCGTATGACCAAGGCCGCCACGCCGAGGCCCTCGCCATGTACGACGAACTGCTGCCGGTCTTCGGAAGGATCTTCGGCGCGGCACATCCGCAGACCCTGGCGCTGCGCTCGAACCGCGCCCGGACGCTGACCGCGCTCTCCCGGCACGCCGAATGCGAGGCGGAGTGCGCGGCCATCACCCGGGCCGTGGCCCGCCGTAGAGGGTCGGTGATGCGGGACATAGCGGCGGCCGCCCGGAACGGACTGATCCAGGCTCTCAACGGGCAGGGCCGCCACCCGGAGGCCGAGGCGCATGCCCGCGAGGTCCTCGCCGCCAAGCCCGCGGCGGGCCGGCACATCATGGTCCTGCGGCTCGGACTGGCCCGCAGCCTCGACGGCCAGGCCCGCCACGAGGAGGCTCTCGCCGAGGCGGAGCGCGCCGACGAGTTGCGACGCAGCCTGCCCGAGGAGGACCACCACCCCGAGACGGGCGCCGTGGAGCTGGCCGTGGCCACCGCCCTCCTGGGCCTGGGCCGCCGCAGCGAGGCCCGTATCCGCGCCGCTGCCGCCCACGGCGCCTGCCTGGCCGCCTTCGGCCCGGACCACCGCCGCACCGTCGAGGCCCGCGAACTGCTCGACCGAATCGATGGCGCATGACCGCTACGGGGTGAACACGTCCACGGCCGGCGGCCTGACATCCACGGCCGGCGGCCTGACATCCACGGCCGGCGTCGGCATCCTGGCCGCGTGACTGAAAGCCGGTCCGCGGCCGGACAGCGGCTTCCCGCGTCTACGGGTCATCGATGACGCGGGCGGGAAGGCGGCCGGATACACCGGATCCATAGGGGAACGCCCAGCGCCATGCGGGTCCGGCTGCCGCCACCTGCATGATCCTCCATGGGCGCGCCGCCCAGGCCGGACCGTAGGCACCGGCGAGGCCCAGCGCGGCGACGCCCGTGCTCGCCGCCTTCGCCAAGGACGCGCCCGGCACCGAAGCCGCCCTGAAGTACTGCCTGATGGGCGCCCTGCTCGGGGTCACCATGCTCGCCGGCACCGCCCTTCTCCACGGCGCCGGCCACGCCACCCTCTACCGGGAACGGCAGGCCTCCCTTCAGGCCGCGCCGTACGGGCTCGTGGCCGTCGGACTGGTGGCCGTCCTGACCGGGCTGCTGTTCAAAGCCGGTGAGGTACCCGCCCACTTCTGGGCAGTCGCCACCGCCTACACCGCCGGAACCGTGTCCCTCGCCCTCGGTCTCGCCGGCGGAACGGTGCTCCCCTTCGGAACGGGAAACCTGCTGCCGTGAGGGACCACGAATCGTCCAACGGCTCTCGGGTTCTTACGAGACTCTGACCCGGCGGGTGGATCCTGCCGTCGCTGCCGCCCGACGCGCGAGGATGGTTCTGTCCGACGCCCGGCATGAAGGGCGTCACGGCGGTACGGGAAGCGGCTGCCGCGTACCGGCGCCCCGGGCCGATCCCGGGGCGCTCCGCTGCGTCCGGCAGGGCACCGCCGCCGATCACGCGGAGCGGGAGAGCTGTTCGCGCACCCACCCAGGATCGGGGTTGGTGTGCGGCCGGCCCGCCACGACGACGGTCGGCACCGTCTCATTGCCGTCGTTGGCCGCCCTCACCGCCGCCGCCCCGGCCGGGTCACGCCGGATGTCGACCCAATGCGCCTGGCGGGCACTACGACCCAGCCGGATGCGAAGCCGGAGGCAATAGGTGCAGCCCGGCCGCCAGAAGACGACCGGCCGGCCGTCGGCCGCGCTGCGGCGTTGTGCCTCCAGCGCACCGATCGACCTCGGGAAGACCAGAGGCGAGTTCACGCCCGCGAGCAGCACGAACAGCAGCAGGACTGCCGCGGCTGCGACGGGGGTTCCGAGGAAGACCAGCCCAGCCGCGAGCACCGAGCCGTAGAGCACCAGCAGCATCGGCAGGATCCAAACGCGCATCACGAGGACGAAGGCTACCGACGAGCCGACATGCTCCTCGAACCGGGCCGCGCCGCTCCCGATCGTCAAGGGTCCCCGCACCTGTCCCGTTCGCCTGCCGGCGCGCCGTCACTGCCCGCGTGCAGTCCGTGGCAGGTGGCAAGGGGTCTCCCCGGAGAAAGGCGCTGAGGCAGGGGAGCGCCTGTGGCGGGTACCTGCGAGCCGCAGATCGTCAAGAAGCGCCAGCGGCGTCTTCTCTGGGGGCAACCGTGTGGCGCGAGGCGAGTGGAGACAACTTTGTGCAGCTCAGCGCCGGTGTGAACGACAGTATCGTGTGCAACATGTGTGGCGCTACTTGTCGTGAGAGTCGCTGAGTATCAGCAGCGCTCATCTCCGCCGGGCAAGGCTGGTTGATCGCCCCTGGGATTCACACGAATTCGACTACGGTCGGGCGCATGGATCGCCTGTCCGAGATCACGTTCCTTCTGCCCGGCGCACCCGAATCGCGTAGGTTCCTCGACGAGCTGCGCTCGCTGTTCGCCGAGGTGGCATACGCCGATTTCACCGGGGATGCGAGCACGGCCGACGGGGTGGGTGACCGCCTGACCCTCACCCCGCCGCAGCCCGCCGATGCCCGTCCCGTGACGATATTCGAGCTGGCCAGCGTGCGTGCGCCTGAGATCGTCCTCGACACAGGCCACTCCATCGGTGGGTGGGGTGGCACTGACTCGCACGAGACGCGGGTCCTGCCGGCCCGGATCGAGATGGCAGAACTGACCCGCCGCATTGCCGGGCACGTCAAGCGCGTCGATCACACGGGCGTGAACGTGCCCGCCTGTGCCACTTCACCCGAGCAATGGAGCGACCTCACCACTGTGCTCGCCTCGGCGTCCACCATGTACCGCTATCCCACCGGTGAGGACTGGCCGTTCGTCCTTCCGTCGGCATCGGATGAGCTCATTGACGACATCCGTGACTTCGTCGTCGGCCGCGAGCCTAGGTTCGAGCTGGTTTACGACCAGTGGCTGACGCAGACGCAGTGGCAGTTCGCCCTCTGGACCGACCTGACCCGCGCGGACCTGGAGCAGATGTTTCCTGAGCCCGAAGGGATGACGTTCCCGGAACTTGAGGAGATCTTCCGCGTCGTACCAGTCCTCAGTCCCTGGCCAGGCCTGGATATCCGATTCGACCTGTGCTACCGGATCGAAAACGGTCCGTCCGACTGGGAAACCGGCGAATGGCTCGTCACGAAAGGCGGCCGAATCCGCTGACACCGACGCGATCCGGCCGCCATGGGGACCGGATCGCCTCGTCTGCGAACTCAGCCGCGTTGGTTCGGAGCTCTGGTCAAGTTCCGGTTCGCCTCCCTCGCGGCATCGAGATCAGATCGGGCCTCCTCCAACGCGGAGGTCAGTTCCACACTTTGCTGCTCCAGCCTCGTGATCTTCCGCTGGGGCTCCGAGCCCGGACTCCTGCCATGCCTGAGCACCCAGCGCCTGCGACAGTCGCTTCTCCAACTGCTGAATGCGGGCGGCCAAGCGGGTGTTGCGAGCCTGGGCGTTGGCGAGGTCGGCCTGGAGCGAGGCCCGGCTCACCGGTGAGCCGCCGGCCAGGTCCTGGGCTGCCGGTTCGAGTTCTGCGGCGTGGACGATTTCGAGCAGGTCGCGGTGACGGTAGAGGAAGCTGCGGTCCACTGCGGCTTACCGGGCGATGGCCGAGACGCTGATCAGGTGCCATTCTTCGCGGCGTTTTTCACCGCTGTGGCAATCTGCTGGCGGCGGCGCTCAGTGCCCGCTTGACGGCCCTCACGCATGGCGGGGATCACGGCAGCCTCCAGGGCCTGACATCAGGAAGCGGCTGCCCCACACGGGGCATGCCCAGCATCACCACACGGCCGCGGCGGACCACGGCGACGGCTTCCTCGATCTGTGCACGTTCCTCTTCCGACAGGTCGCACGTGTTCGGAGTCCAGCATCCCCTGTGCTTTGCGCCAGACCCGGTTGCCGCGACGGTCGAACTGCAGGGCAGTGACCCGGTCGACGGCCTCGCGTCGTCGTTCCTGGCTGACGCGGTAGTACGCCTGAGTTGTGGAGAGTTCACGATGATCCATCAAATCCATGAGCACATCCGGGGCGATGTCGCTGTCCGCGTGACGCTGCGCGAAGGAATGCCGGTAGGCGTAGGGGAAGAACTGGACTTGTCGAACGGCAGCATCTTCGTCACGAGCTGCCCGTCGACCAGCACCACGACCGGCATCATGATGTCGGGCAAGTCATCGACCCGCGCTCGGTGAGCCTCGCCGATCGAGCCGATCGGCTTCGTCCCCGCGGGGTTGGCCACCGGACTCGGCAGCAGTTTGAGCTTGCTGGTCGGGGTGTCGGGGAACCGCTCACGTACCCGTTCCCGCTGCGCCGTGATCACGGAGGCAGTCGCCTGCGCGATCGGCAGACGACGGCCCAGCCGGTAGTTCTTGGAGTTGTCGTAGACCATGACGAGCGTGCCGTCCGGATCCTCCACAGACAGCGCGAAGTCGGCCGGCAGCCCCTCCAGCACTTCTCCCGGGCCGGTGAGGCCCATGACACGAATCCGGTTCACGATCTTGCGGACATAGCGGATCACGTTGACACGGTGGTGAGCTCCGAAGACGCCAGTCTCGGCGAGGAACGCGCCCCGGCCCCAGAAGCTGACCATGTCCGTACGACTCAGGAGCCTCAGCTGACGTCCTTCGTCCTCACGCTGCAGCCGCAGGCTCTCCGAGAGCTGTTCCATCCCGCGGATCATGTTCTGCATGGGGCCGGCGACGTTCCGGCCGCGTCGTCGCGGGAGTTCGTCATAGGCCCAGACCTTGACCGCTTCGCGGAGGGGCAGCTGATGGATCTTGGTGAAATCCGCTTCAATTTTCGAGATTGTGACCGCAAGGTCTGAGCCGGTTCGAGTCCGGTAACCCGCGACGGTGCGGCTCTGCTCCGGAGTAGCGGTGCCCCTGCCGAAAATCTCATCCGGCCTGGTGGTAGCCCTGGCGGGGGTGCGCGGGGTCGGGGACTCGGGTGCTCGGAATGGGGCGTCTCGTACGGCTGGTGACTGCCCCGGCATGATGGTCCGTCGTGCTGCTGCGACTGGCCTACCTCACCGTGACGAACGCGTTCGCCCTGCTGCGTCTGTTGCCGATGAGCGACCAGGACAAGGACGCCGAGATCCTCGCCCTGCGTCACCAGATCACGGTCCTGCGGCGCCAACTCGGCGAGGAAAAGGTGCGGTTCACAACGAGCGATCGGGCGTTCCTGGCGGCGTTGCTGAACCGGCTTCCGGTGGAGGCGCTGCGCCGGGTGCGGCTGTTGGTGCGGCCGGACACGGTGCTGCGCCGGCACCGCGATCTGGTCGCACGCCGCCACGCTGCCGCCTCACGGCCCAAGCGCCCGGGAAGACCGCGGACCGTGCACTCCATCCGCGCCCTGGCCCTCCGATTCGCCCGGGAGAATCCCAGCTGGGGCTATCGCCGCATCCATGGCGAACTCCTCGTTCTCAGGATCCAGGTCGCGGCCTCCACTGTCTGGGAGATCCTGAAGGAGGCCGAGATCGACCCGGCGCCCGAGCGGGCCTCCAGCACCTGGGCGGACTTCCTGCACTCCCAGGCCGACGCCCTGCCGGCATGCGACGTCCTGGAAACGGTCACCCTGTCCGGGGCACGTATGTATGTGTTCGCGGTGATCGAGCACGCCAGCCGCCGGATTCGGATACTCGGTGCCACCGCGCACCCCACCGCCACGTGGGTGACGCAGGCCGCGAAGAACCTCGTCATGGACCTCGAAGACGCCGGCTGCCGGGCCAGGTTCCTGATCCGGGACCGCGACGGGAAGTTCCCCGCCCTGTTCGACACCATCTTCAACGATGCGGGGGGATCGAGGTGATGCTCAGCGGCGTGCGGATGCCGCGCATGAACTCGATCACGGAACGCCGGGTACAAACCTGCCGACGCGAACTGCCGGACCGCACCTTGATCTGGAACCAGCGGCACCTTCTCCATGCACTACGGAAGTTCGAAGAGACTACAACTCCCACCGGCCGCATCAGGGCATCGCCAACGCCCGCCCGCACCCCCCGTTGCCAAAGCCGATCACCGATCCGGAGCAGATCACCCACCTCGACATACGACGACGCGAACGACTCGGCGGCATCCTCCACGAGTACCAACATGCCGCCTGACCTCGACGGATGAGGTTTCGGCAGGCGCATGCACAGGGGCACGGCCTCGGTACAGCGACCAGTGTCCGGAGCCTGCACGTCGTCGGCCAGAGCACCCGCTACGGCAGCGGCGTCGTCGGGGTCATGTGCGCGGCCCGGATCATGGGGCGGGCGCTGATGTCCGAGGTGTACGGCGGCGCCGTTCTCGGGGATCCGTTGCTGCTGCCGGACCGGGGGCTGACTGGGACCTGCTGGCCGTCTCCCGCGGCGCCGCCCGGGCCACCGCCCGCGGTCTGCCGCAATTGGACAGGCCGCGCACGGCGGGCCGGGACGCCACCACGGAGGACGGCGTCCGCCCGGTCAGCGCTTGACGGCGAAGGTCATTCCGTCGGCGTAGGGGATCATGCTGAGGTCCACCCGGTCGTCCGCGTACAGCTTGGAGTTGAAGGCGCGCAGCGCCCGGGTGCTCTCGTCCTGCACGGATGCGTCGGCCACGTCCCCGTCCCACAGGACGTTGTCCGCTACGAGCAGACCACCCTGCCGCAGCAGTGTCAGGGCGCACTCGTAGTACTGCTCATAGCCGGGCTTGTCGGCATCGATGAAAGCGAAGTCGTACGACCCGGCGGCGCCCTCCTCGGCCACGAGGGCGGCGAGGGTGGCCCGGGCGTCACCGACCCGGAGGTCCACCTTGCCGGCGACCCCGCCTCGCTCACAGTAGTCGAGCGCGATCTTCGTCCACTCCTCGTTGATGTCACAGGCTGTGACGGTGCCGTCGGCCGGCAGCGCGAGCGCCGTGCTCAGCAGGCTGTAGCCGGTGAAGACGCCGACCTCGAGGGTCTTTCGGGCACCCGTCGCGCGCAGCAGGGTCCGCAGGAACTGGCCCTGCTCCGGCGAGATCTGCATGTTGCGCTCCGGCATGGCCGCGGTGAACTCGCGCAGGTCTTGCAGGAGTTCCGGTTCCCGCAGGGAGTGGGCCGTGACGTAGTCCCGTACGGCCTCGGTCACATCCAGATGGATCCTCATGGTTGTACACCTCGTTCTCGAGAGTTGAAGCGGCGGGCCGATGCGGGCGGCCGACGGACGGGAACCGCCGGACGGTGTCCAGGAAGCCCCGGACATCACCCGTCAACTGCGCCACGGAGTCGGCGACGAAGAGCACCGGTTGGCACTGCTTGGCGCTGTACTCCTGGTTGATCACATCGGCCATGGAGAAGCCCCGGAGCTCGACATGGCGGAAGGATTCCAGCTCAGCCACAGAGGACAGGATCGCCGCGCCGTAGGCGCGCAGCTCGCCGTCCTCCCGTACCACCCCTGTCTCGATCGTGAACCAGAAGAGACTGCACACCGCCTTCACGGCTTCGTCGGTGCTCGCCCGCAGGGTGGCCTGGCCGAAGGCCCGGTACAGGTCCCGAAGACGGTCGGCGAGCATCACCGCGTGGCCGACGAGTTCGTGGATGAGGTCCGGCTCCGGCGAGTGGAACGGCGCCCTCGGCGACCGCAGGTACTGCATCGGGGAATCCGGGTCTGCAAAGCTGAGCGGTGCAGAGGTGTCCCCGGGCTCGGCGGGTGGTGACACAGCGTGTCCGTAGCCTCTGATTGTCGGTGGTGCGGAACCTGAACGCGTTGCGGGCGACGAGCTTGATCACGCGGTTGACTCCCTCGCTCCTGGCGTTGCTGTACCCGGTGTCGATGAACGCTTCGATTTCGGGCCACCAGCGGTCCTCTGCGTCCAGGAGCGTGTCCACCGCCCCTTCTCCCGCCGTCCGGACTGCGCGTACGCGCAGGCAAGGTCGGCGAGGTGGTGGGCGCGCCGCTCGCGGGGGAGGGCGGCGCGGGCGTCGTCGGTGATCTCCAGCGCGACGGCCACGGCGTCCGCGCCCTCCGACAGCTGCACGTGCGCGGCGACCCGGTACCGCTTGGCGTTGGTGCCCGAGAACGCGGTGAACAGGGCGTTCCCGTTGCCGGCGTCGCCGAGCTCGGCCGCGTGCTCGTCCGCCTGGTCCAAGAGCTCGGGGACCACGCGGGCGTCGTGGGCGGCCCGGCGGTCGTCGCGTTCGGCTGCCACGGCCCGCGCCATCGAGGCCTTGAGGTACAGCATGCCCAGCACGCTCAAACCGTCGGCGCCCCGCGCCTTGAGGGCGGGTTCGAGGCGGGCGGCGGCCGCCACGGAGAAGTCAGCGGTGGCGCGGGCCTGCCCGTCGGCGGTCATGGCGTCGGCCAGATGTCGGCAGGCCGACGCCATGATGACCGGGCAGCCCGACCGTTCGGCCGCGGTGAGGGCGCGGTGGCCGGCGATCGTGGCGAGTCCGCCGTCGCCGAACTTGATCGAGGCAGCTTCGCGGACCGGCAGGCGCTTCCTGGCCGAAGGGCACCTCGATACGGCACCGTGCGCCTGTGACAGGCTGGTCCCGTTCATCGTGCACGCGACCGCGCTGCTCCGGCAGGGTGGCGCCAGTGCCGGGGAGCTGCTGATTGCCCGGTAGCCGACGTGGCCGTGAGGTGTGGGGGGATACAGGGATGGACACGGAGCGGATGCGGCAGGCGCTTACGGGCGAGTCCGGCTCCGAGCGGGCAGAAACGGAGTGCGATGCCGACTCGGCGGAGTCGCGGTTGCCGTGGGAGCCAGGGGCGCCGGAGACCGAGGGCGAGACCGGTGTCGGGAGAGAGTCGGCCGGGCGACCCCGCGGTAAGGGTCGGTCCCGTCGCGCCTGGCTGAGCTGGGTCCGGCGGGTCGCCCTCGGTCTGCTCCTCGCCCTCCTCGTGTCCGTCCTCGCCGCCGCGGCCGCCTTCCGGCTGAACTACGCGGGTGACCCGGCGCCGGGGACGTACACCCGGAATCGGGACGCTCTGTGGCTCGGCCACGCCTGGGTCGACGGACGTAAGCGCAACACGGACCTCGATGCGCTCGCGCGCCGCCTGCGCGGCACCGGAATCCGCGACCTGTACGTGCACGCAGGCCCGCTGGAACACGACGGCAGGCTGCCCAAGTTGGCTTACAGGAATGCGCGTTGGCTGATCAACGCCGTACACCGCGAGCTACCCGGCGTACGCGTCCATGCCTGGCTCGGCGACAAGCTCGCGAGCGAGGGACCCGTCGGCCTGCGACTGGAACGGCAGGTGACACGGGCCGCGGTGGTCGGTTCCGCCCGCCAGGTCCTGGCGGCCGGGTTCGACGGCGCCCATTTCGACCTGGAGCCCCTGCACTCAGGCGACCGCGACTACCTCACCCTCCTCGACGCCTTGCGCCGCGTCACCAGGGCCCGCCACGTCCCCCTCTCGGTGGCCGCCCCGCAGATCGACCCTCTCCCCGCACTCCACTCCTTGGCGGGTCTCACCGGACACCCCAAGTGGTGGTCTCAGCGGTATTTCGGTCAGGTCGCGCGCCGGGTCGACCAGATCGCGGTGATGTCGTACGACACGGCAATGCCGCTCCAGAGCCTGTACGGAGGCTATGTCGCCCAGCAGACCTCCCTGGCTCTCGAAGTCACCCCGCCCTCGACGGACCTGCTGATCGGCCTGCCCTTCTACCACGAGGACGACATCGGCCATCACGCGTCCGCCGAGACGGTCACTGCCGCTGTCCGTGGTGCCCGACTGGGCCTCTCCCGCACGGACGCGGACCGCACCCACTTCGGCGTCGCCCTCTATGTGGACTTCGCCGCGACGCCGGCGGACTGGGCGGCGTACCGCGAGGGCTGGGTGCGTCCACGCAACGGCTGATCGTAGAGGGAATGTGATTGTCGATTGCCGCATCCATGATCAGGTGAGGTTCGACAAGTGGAGCGGCCCCTGCGCAACGACCGTATCGTTGGTCGTCAACTCGCCCCGGGGATTCGTCCCCCACCGGGATCCACCGAACCGGCGCCCTCAACAGCCGGAACCTGCCCGGCAATATCAATGTCAGTGCCGCTCCGTAAGGTGAAGCCATCATCTGGACGGGCCAGAGCCCATGCCGGGTTTCGCGATCCCGGACGGGCCCTGGCCGGGAAGCCGCGTCTCCGCAGGGCGCTGCCGCGGTCCCACGGGGAACGATCAGAAGGGGGTTGGCGCGATGGGCGCAACGGCGAAGGACCGGCTCAAGAAGCATTTTGTGAACCATGTCGCTCTCGTCATCGACAAGTCCGGCTCGATGAGGGGGCACTCGGAGCAACTCATCCGTGTGGTGGACGAGTTCGTGAAGGGGCTGGCGGAGGAGTCCGACAGGCTCGGCCATGAGACCCGGATCAGCCTCTATGCCTTCGACCATCTGGTCGAGAACCTGGTGTGGGACATGGACGTCAAGCACCTTCCGTCCATGCGCGGCCTGTACACGGTCGAGAACCGCGCGACCGCGTTGATCCAGGCATCGCTGAAGGCGCTCGACGACCTCGGCCACATATGGGAGGAGTACGGCGAGCACAGCTTCCTCCAGGTCGTCGTCACCGACGGCGAGGAGAATGCCTCAGGAGCCGACACGACGGGCGCGCGCCACGACACCCTTCCCGGTGGCCGCGCCGTCCTGGACGAGTGGCGAGGCAGGATCACCGACAAGATGAACAGCCTGCCGGATCACTGGACCTCGGCCATCATGGTGCCGAACTCCCTGGCCAAGCGCACCGCTCAGCAGTACGGCTTCCCGACGGGCAACATCTCCATCTGGGACGCGGACTCGGCACAGGGCGTCGAAGAGGCGATCGGCACCGTCAAGACGGCCGCCACCAGGTTTCTGCGGGACCGCGAGCAGGGGGTGCGCGGAACCAGGAACCTCTTCGCGATGGGGCAGGAGCTGAGCTCGGCCGAGGTGAAGTCCAGCCTCCAGGCCCTCGACATCGGCAAGTATGTGCTGATCCCTGTGGACCAGCAGACGTCCATCCGTGATTTCGTCACCAGCGCAGGGCACCAGTACAAGACCGGCTGCGCCTTCTACGAACTGTCCAAGCGCGAGAAGATCCAGGCCAACAAGAAGATCGCCGTGGCGGAGAAGGACCCCGCCACCGGCCGGATGACCGGAAAGGTGTTCACGGGCCCCGCTGCGCGGCAGCTCCTGGGCCTGCCGGAGACGGAGGTGACGGTGACGCCGGGGAGCAACGCGGCATACACCGTGTTCGTCCAGTCGACGTCGGTCAACAGGAAGCTGGTCCCGGGAACGAAGCTGCTGGTTCTGCTGTAGCCGGGAGTTCCCGTTCAGCACCCGCCGATCACGGCCGGGGGGCGGAGGCCGGCCGCGGACGCCGCTGCCCCGGCGGACCACTTCACTGCGAGGTCATCCGCAGCTCAGCGAGGAGTCGCCCAGTCGCCGTGGTCGTTGCCGTCGCCGTTGCCGTCGCCGCCGTCCCCCCGGACAGGTCGAGGACCTGCCCGCCGGTGACGGGCACGTCGATGGTGAGGGGCGTCGCGTGCCGTTGAGGACGGGGATGGCGGTGAACCTGCTGCACCGTCCGGCGCGTTAGACCATGACGTCGCCGGGCGAGTTGGTGCCCAGGCCCTTGGCGTAGGCGGTACCGCCGAGGTCGTGCGGAGTGCCGTCGTTCGGCGCGGTGCCGCCGATGCTCTGGTCGCGCTCGACCGGGTCCCATCCGTCGCCGGCTGACAGGAACGGCAGAACGAGGCGTGGCGAAGCATTGCCCTCCGGGGGGTATTGGCAGGCGTCGCCGACACCTTAGGATCCCTGCTGCTCGAAGTACCGATCGCTGTACGGAATGTCGAACAAGGTCGGTTGGCGGCTTCGGTGAGCTGCCCTGCTCCGGCCGTACGCAACGCAACAGTCCGTCACAAAGGAATGAGCCGCATGCCTTCAGAAGCCGGAGTGCCCCGCAGAACCGTCCTCTCCGTCCTCGGCGCCGCCTCCCTCGCGGGGACCTTCGCCGCCGCTCCCGCCGCGGCCGCCGGACCCACCGGCCCAAACGCAAGCACCGTTGCCGCGGACCTCCCCGCCGCAGCCGCCCACTGGACCTTCGACGAAGGCTCCGGCACCTTGGCCGCCGACTCCTCCGGCAACGGGCGCACCGCGACGCTCCAGGGCGCGGCCGGCTGGGACACCGGCAAGACCGGCACCCACAGCCTGAGCCTCACGGCAGGCGGCAACGCCGTGGCGTCCGGGCCGGCCCTCGACACCTCCGAGGGGTTCTCGGTGGGCGCCTGGGTCAACCTCGCTCAACTCGGCGGCTATCAGACCGCCGTCAGCATCGACGGCAAGGTCGTCAGCTCCTTCTACCTGGGGCTGCGCGACGACACCGGCACCTTGGCCTTCGCCCGGCTCGACTCGGACGCCACCCAGAGTGCCGCGGTGGCGGCCGCCGCTTCGGCGCCCACCACCAACACCTGGACCCATCTGGTCGGCGTCAGCGACCCGGCCGCCGGCGTCATTCGCCTCTACGTCAACGGCGTGCTGGAGGGGGAGACCGCCTACACCGCAGGCTGGGCCGGCAGCGGCGCCACCGCCATCGGCCGTGCGCTCTACGGCGGTGGGCACGTCGACCAGTGGCACGGCCTGATCGACGACATACGGATGTTCCCGTCCGTCCTCACCCCCGACCAGGTCGCGGCGCTGGCCGGGGTCCCCGTGGAGACAACGACGCCGCTGCTGAGCGTGGACGTCGGCAACCCGGCGCATGCCGTGTCCCCCGTCCTGCCCGGTTTGATGTTCGAGGACATCAACCACTCCGGCGAGGGCGGCATCTACGCCGAGCTGGTGCAGAACCGCTCCATGATGGCCGGTGACACCACGCCCGTCCACTGGTCCGCCGTCGGTGGAACGACGCTCGCACTCGACACCACCACTCCGCTCAACGCCGCGCTCGACCGTTCCCTCAAGGTCGTGCTGCCGAGCGGCGTGGGGGCCGGAAACCGGGCCGGCGTCGCCAACGACGGCTTCTGGGGCATACCGGTGCGGCCCGCAACCGCCTACACCGCCCGGCTGTTCACCAAGGCGTCGCGACGCATCGGCCCGCTGACGGTGGCCATCGAGTCGGCGGACGGCGCGACGGTGTACGCGTCGGCCCGTGTGCCCCACATCCGTACCGCCTTCCCCGGCCGCCCGTTCGAGCTGACCCTGCGCACCGGTTCGCGCACCCCCGTGGTCGGCGACGCACGGCTGACCGTCACCACGGCCGACCCCGCCGCCGCGGGGGAGACCCTGTGGCTCCAGCATGTGTCCCTCTTCCCGCCCACCTACAACAACCGGGCCAACGGTCTGCGCATCGACCTGATGGACAGACTGGTCGCCCTGAAGCCGAAGTTCCTGCGCTTCCCCGGCGGGAACTTCGTCGAGGGCAACACCATCGCGACACGTTTCGACTGGAAGAACACCATCGGTCCGGTCTGGGAGCGCCCCGGCCACATGGACGACGCCTGGGGCTACTGGTCCACGGACGGACTCGGACTCCTCGAATACCTGGAATGGGTCGAGGACATGCACGCGCAGCCGGTCCTCGCCGTCTACGCCGGCTACTCGCTCAAGGGTGAACACGTCACCGGTGACGCGCTCAAGCCGTTCGTCCAGGACGCACTCGACGAGATCGAGTACGTCACCGGTCCCGTCACCAGCATCTGGGGCGCACGACGTGCCGCCGACGGACATCCGGAGCCCTTCCCGCTGGAGTTCGTGGAGATCGGCAACGAGGACTGGTTCGACTCCTCGGGGTCGTACGACGAGCGGTTCACGGCCTTCCACGACGCGATCAAGGCGAAGTACCCGCATCTGAAGCTGATCGCCACGACGTCCGTGACGAGCCGTACGCCGGACCTGATCGACGAGCACTACTACCTCGCGCCGTCCGCCGCCCAGGCGTCCACCCACAAGTACGACAACCGGGACCGCAGTTCGACGAAGGTGTTCGTCGGAGAGTGGGCCGCGCAGGAGGGCCGGCCCACACCCGACCTCAACGCGGCGCTCGGCGACGCCGCTTGGCTGGCCGGGCTGATCCGCAACTCGGACCAGGTCCTCATGGAGTGCTACGCGCCGCTCTTCTCACACGTCAAGAACAACGTCTGGGCCACCAACCTGATCGCCTACGACAACCTCACCAGCTATGTGTCGCCCAGCTACTGGGCACAGCACATGCTGACGAGCAGGCTCGGCGACACGGTACTGCCGGCCACCGCCCGTGCGCTGCCCGGCCTCGCCGCCGTGGCCACCCGCTCCGGGGACCGCCTCTGTCTCGCGGTCGTCAACTGCGGGACGGAGAAGACGAGCGTGCCGGTCGAACTGAAGGGGCTGGCCAAGGGGGTCGGGAAGCAGGCCACCGCGACGGTCCTGACCGGCCCCTCACGCACCACCACCAACACGCTCGCGGAACCCGACACGTTGGTGCCCAGGACGAGCACCGTCACCGGCGTGGCGGCGTCCTTCACCAGCACCGTGCCGCCGCTCTCGGTCACCGTGCTGGAGCTCGTCCTGACCTGATCGCACCCTACTGGCTTCCGAACTGCTGGCTGAGCTTGTCCTTCACCTCCCCCGGCACGCCGTCGGGGTACTGCTGGTGGAGCGCGCCGAGGATCTGGTCGGGCAGGCCGTCGGGCAGGCCCTGTTCCTTTGCCCAGCCCTGGAGGTCCTCGCCGGCTCCTGCGGAACTCGGAGGGCCGAAGGGCGTGCCACCGGCTCCACCCGGCGGCTGGGTGCCGCCGGGGAAGCCGGCGGCGAGCTTGCCGATGTTGGACTTCAACTGCTGCGTGATCACCATCGCCGCGACTCCCACGCCGGCGAAGAAGAACAACGCCGCTGCAAGGCTCGCACCGAGGACGGTCAACGATTTCCGGTGGCGCCGTACGAATCCGTTGTCGAGCGGTTGTACGCGCCCGGCGGCGGGGCGCTTTGCGCGTGCGCGGGCAGGGGATCGTGTGGTGGCCATATGCCTTTCTTTCAGGACTGGTACGCGCTCGGACGGGTTGCCCGGACGATGGCCCGCTGCAAGCGGTGACGTGGACTGTGCGGACCGGGACGAGGCGGGAGGGACCCCTCGGGGGGTGGGGCCTTCTCGTGGCTCAGTCGAGCCGCACGGTGAGCATCACCACGGCTGGGGCGTCCGCGACGAGCCGGTGGCGCTCGGGGGGGATGGGGACGAGGGTGTGCCGTTGCAGGGACCATTCCCGTTCGGTGGTGGCCAGCCGTACCCGGCCCGCCAGGCAGGTGAGCAGAGCGGCGCCGGGTGCCTGGTGTTCCGCGAGTTCCTGTCCGGCGTTGAGGGCTATCAGGGTGGTCCGCAGACCGGGCAGGGCGGCCACCGTCCGGGCTGCCCGGCCCGCGGGCGACGCCGCGGCCTCGATCAGCAGCTGCTCTGCGAGGACGTCCAGTGCCACGACGTCCGCGGCCTCGTCCGCAGGGCTGTGGGCTGAGGTGGTCATGCGAGCTCCCTCTGATGTCGCAGCACTAGGCTGCCCCGGAATCTTGGGCGGTGTGCGGTGGTATGTGCTGGTGCTGGTGCCGGTGCCGGGCGGGCGGCCATCCCTCACGGCGTCCTCTCCCGCCCACTGTGCGTCATCGGATCGGCAGGGGCGCGTCGAGCCGTCCTGTCGGCGGGGGTGCGGCGACGGCCGAGCAGAACGGCCACCGCGACGGCCGTGACTCCGGCGGTGATCGCGCCGCCGAACAGGGCGGCGTGCAGCCCGGTGACGAACGCGTCCTGAGCCTGCCGCAGGACCGGGCCGCCCGCCGCGGCGGCGCCCGCCAGTGAGGAATGGGCCGCCTCGGCGACTCGGGACGGGACTCCGGTCATGTGCAGGTTGTCGCGGTAGACAGCGGTCAGGATGCTGCCGAGGACCGCGATGCCCAGCGCTCCGCCGAGTTCCCGCGCCAGGTCGTTGACGGCGGATCCCACGTTCTGCAGCTCCTTGGGCAGGGCGTCGGTGATGGCGGTGGTGGCCGGGGGCATCGCCAGGCCCAGCCCGGCGCCGAGCGGGATCAGGCCGGCGGCGATCTGCCCGTACGGGCTGGTGCCGTCCAGATGGGCCAGGACGGCCAGGCCGGCGGCGAGCATGAGCAGCCCGGCGACCCAGGGGCCGCGGACGCCCAGGCGTGTGGTCAGCAGCGGGCTGAGCCGAGAAGCGGGGATCATGCCGATGGGCATCGCGAGAAGGCTGAGGGCGGCGGTGAGCGCGCTGTCCCCGCGGACGAGCTGCAGGTACTGCATCACCACGAACATGAAGCCGAACAGGGCGAAGAACTGCAGCGTGATGGACAGCGAGCCGGCAGCGAAACGGCGGTTGCGGAAGATCCGCGGATCGAGCAGCGGATGCCGGCGGCGCAGCTCGTAAGCGACGAACCCGGCGAGGACGAGCAGGCCGAGCGCGATGCCGCCGAGGGTGACGGGGTCGCTCCAGCCGTTCACGGGGGCCTCGATCACCGCATAGACCAGCCCGGCGATGCCGGCCGCCGCCAGCAACGCTCCGGTCACATCCAGTGGTGCCGGGTGGGCTTCGGCCGACTCCGGCACGAAGACCGCCGTGCCGACGAGCGCGACCGAGGCGAGGACCACGTTGAACCAGAACACCGACGGCCAGGACCACCACTCCAGGAGCAGCCCGGAGGCCAGCAGGCCCAGTACCCCGCTGGCACCGGCGACCGCCGCCCAGATGCTGACCGCCCGGGCCCGCTGGGCGCGCGGGAAACTGCTGGTGATCGTCGACAGGGTGGCCGGCATGATCAGGGCGGCGCCCGCACCCAGCACCGCGCGCAGCGCGATCAGCATGTTCGGGTCGCTGGTCAGGGCGGCCAGGGCGGATCCGGCCCCGTAGACGACCAGGCCGACGACGAGCGCCCGGCGCCGGCCGAACCGGTCCCCGAGCGCCCCGGCCGGCAGGAGCAGGGAGGCGAACACCAGACTGTAGGCGTCGATGATCCAGGACTGCTGGGTCTG
The DNA here is from genome assembly GCF_055632315.1 of Streptomyces sp. PSU-S4-23. Lineage (NCBI taxonomy): Bacteria > Bacillati > Actinomycetota > Actinomycetes > Kitasatosporales > Streptomycetaceae > Streptomyces > Streptomyces sp. PSU-S4-23. The sequence goes on from NZ_JBVMUU010000002.1 coordinate 7,708,805, forward strand.
GTCCGCATGGGTATGGCGTGCGATGTCGGGCAGCGCCACATTGAGCGATGCCATCGCGGCGACCACGGTCGCCAGGGCGAGACAGGTGATCGCCAGAACGGCACCCTGGCGCACGGCTCGGCCAGGAGACTCAGCGACGGTCGGTCGCGGGTCGGCAAGCAAGGGAGTCGGCCCTTCGTTCGGGGGCGGGTACCGGCACAGCCTCGTGTGGCCGCCCATGAAATATCAACCATGATGAATTCCTGGGTGCGGGGGACGAGGGCCCGGAAGCGCGATACGCGCGCACAGATCCTCGATGTCGCCCGCCGCCGCTTCCTCCCCGGCGGACACCAGGCCGTCACCCTGCGTGCCGGCGCCGCCGAGGCGGTGTGGACGTCGCTCGGCCAGCTCATGCTCCGGCTCCAGGAAGGACCTGTCCGGCGCGGCCCCGGCCCCGGCCGTCAACCCCGCCGAGACCCTCGCCCGTACCGCGGAAGGCGACCCGGCCACCTTCCCCCAGCGGGCCCTGCGCGACCCGCCCGCTCTGTTGCCGAAGCCACGTACGACCAGGCCGTGACCGCCCTGGTGAGGGAGACGGTGGAGCGGGGGATCCCCGACGAGACAGCCGCCCGGACGGCGGGGACGCCCGCGAACGCGACGGCGGGGACGACCGCGAACGCGCCGGCGGGTCCTGCGCACACGTCGCCGGCCCCGTCGTCACCCGCTACGTCCTCCGCCGGGAACCGTTCGCCTCTACGGCGGCTGATGAAATAGCCCGGCTCCAAGGCCCCCCGTGGCCGGGTTGCCGGCCGGCCCGGCGGCCCGGCTGAAGGAATGCCGGGCCATCGCCGTCCAACAAGACGGGACCCCGGCCGGTCTCCTCGCCCGTCAGCCGGAGAGGGCCGCACACAGCAGCACCGGGGTCTGCGCCGCCGAGAGAACGGATGCCGGGGTCCGGCCGGTGGCCGCTATGTGGCGGTCGGGGCGGACGAGTACAACAGGGGCTGCCCCGGCCGGCCAGGGCAGGCCGACGAGGTCCTCGTCGGGGAGGAAGAGCACGGGGATTCCCGCCCACTGCGGGTCGCCGGAATCCGGATGCCCCTCGCCGGCGCGTCCCCGCGCGACCCACGAGAAACCGAGCGGAGCGAGCCGCTGATGGAGCCGTCCGCCGCTGCGCAGCCGGGGGTTGGGCATGCGGCGGCCGACTGCGAAGGGGGCGCCGTCCGTGCCTGCGGCCGGTGACCCGGGGTCGTAGGCGATGTCGAGCATGCCCACACCGCGCCCGAACCGCGCCTGCACGGGGCGACGGGACAGGACCGTGGGCGCGACGATGCCGAGCAGGGCGCGGGACAGGCCCTTGCGCGTGGTGAGTGCGCTGGTGGCACGGGCTGTACCGCGCACCATCGCGTGGGCGACCGGCCGCCGTTCGGCTTCGTAGCTGTCGAGCAGCCCGTCGGCCGTGTCGCTCTCCGCCCGCCCGGCGACAGCGAGCTTCCACATCAGGTTGTGGGCGTCCTGCACCCCGGTGTTGAGTCCCTGGCCGCCGACGGGGCTGTGGATGTGGGCGGCGTCGCCGGCGAGGAAGATCCGTCCCCGGCGATAGTGGTCGGCAAGGCCCTGGCTGAGCCGGAATTCCGATGTCCAGGTCACGTTGTGACTGCCGAATGCGATCCCCGACCGTCGCCGGATCAGGTCGTCGAGGAAGGCTTCGTCGATGATCAGGGGCGCATCCTTCCCCGCCCGGGGGACGTGCGCGATGATGCGCCACCGGCGGGGCTCCGGCATCGGCACGATGAGCAGCAGGCCCTCCGGCGCGAGATGGACATGCCCCTCGTCCTCGGTGAGCGCCGACGTGGTCTTGACGTCGGCCAGGACGAATGTCGCTCCGGTGTCCGAGCGGTCGAGGCGCAGGCCGACCGCCTCCCGGACCCGGCTGCGCCCTCCGTCGCAGCCGACCAGCCACCGTGCGCGCACCACCTCATGTCTGCCGGTCGCATGTTCCAGCGTGGCGTGGACACGGCTGCCGTCGTCGCGGACTTCCTTGAGGGCCACTCCCCACTCGATCCTGCCGCCCCTTTGGGTGAGGTGCGTTTCGAGGACGCGTTCGGTGGCGTACTGGGGGATCGACAGCCAGAAGGGATAGTCGGTGTCGCCCCAGGGCAGGCCGAGCAGATCGACGCGTACCGGGCCGCGGCGCGCAGTGTGCACGTTGAGTGCCCTGAAGCGGGTGCCTTCAGCCAGGATCCGGTCGGCCACGCCCATGGTCTCGAAGATCTCCATGGTGCGGGCATGGGCGACCAGCGCCTTGGAGAAGGTGGAGCGGCACGGCTTGCGGTCGACGATACGCACGGTCAGGCCGTGGCGTACGGCCTCGCAGGCGGCGGTCAAGCCCGTGGGGCCGGCGCCGATGACCAGGACGTCGAGGTCGGTGCGGTGCTCCCCGTCCGGCTCCGCCTCCGGAACACCCGGGATGTCGTACTCATGAGCGGGTTCCATGGACACGGTCGTCTCCTCGCATGGGTTGGTCTTGCAGGTATTCGCCGTAGATCATGAGACTTCTTGATGTCTGCGGTAAGTCGCGCCGGTTCGTGGGCATGTGAACGTCAGCCCCTACCGGTCGACGGTTTCGTCCAGGCGGCATCGGCGCCGCTGTGGCCGATCCGGGCGATCTGGACGCTGCTGCCGGCCACACCCGTCAGCGCGAGGAGGACGAGCACCACGGCGAAGGGGCGGGAGACGGCGGTCCGTTCCGCGCCCCGGGGACGGGCTTCCCGCCGGGCCAGCCAGAACAGAGCGGAAGCGCCTACCGTGAGGACGATCGTCCACGGGAGCAGATCGTGCCCGAGGTCGGTGTGCCGCCGTACCAGACCGGTCTGGTGTACGCGCCGCGCGAGTGACTCGCCGGACTTGACGGTGAGGGGAACCAGGACCAGGGCCGTGAGGCTCAGCAGGAGGGGCAGCGCCCCCACCCGCGCCCGGAAGCGCGGCCACAGCGCGGCCAGCGCGACGGTCAGGGCGGCGGCGGGCACAGCGACCACGGTGGCGTGGACGATCAGGGGGTGGGCCGGCAGACCGAAGAGCGTGTCGAGCAACGCGTCCTCCGTGGGTTCGGTGAGTCGTGGGAGAGAGCGGGATCCGGCCGGTGACCGGGGTGGCGTCCGGCCGTCGACGACGGCGGTGGTGCGACGACGAGGGCCCGCCAGCGGTGGATCGGGAACGGGGCATCTGCGGCGGAGTCCGGCGGCGTCCTGTGCCCGCGTTCGGCGCCGCCCGGTGACACGGGTGGGTGTCGCTGGGCACGACTCACTCCTCGGCACGGCACCGGTCGCCGGCGGAGCCACCGTCCGTCGACCCCGCGACGGGCCGTCCTCGCGTGCCGCCCGGGAGACGTCCGGGAGACGTCCGGGAGACGTCCGGGAGACGTCCGGGAGATGTCTGGGGAGGGCCGGCCTCCCGGGCGGCGCGACAACTTCAGTTGTCACAGGTGCGGTTGAGGACCTCCGTCAGCCCTGCGGCTGCGAAGCCTGCTCGCTTCGCCCCCGGTCTGCGGCCGGCGGCGATTCGTCGTCCGCGACGCACAGAGACAGATGCGGCTGTCCGCCCGCCGTCGCCTCGCCCGGCAGATGCGGCAGGAACCGCTGCAGCAGTCGCGGCATCCACCAGGCGCTCTTGCCGAGGATCGCCATGACGGAGGGGACCAGAACGAGCCGGACCAGGGTGGCATCGATGGCAATCGCGACGGCCAGGCCGAAGCCGAAGAGGTTGACGGTCCGCTGGTCGTTCAGCTGGAAGCTGCCGAACACCACGACCATCACCGACGCGGCGGCGGTGATGATGCGGGCGGTGGCCGCGATGCCGTTGCGCACGGAGGCGCCGGTTTCCCCCGTCCGCAGATACTCCTCCCGCACCCGGCTGAGCAGGAACACCTCGTAGTCCATGGACAGCCCGAACAGGACGGCGAAGAGCATGACCGGCGCGAACGACTCCACCGGCCCGGTCTCGGCGCCCAGCAGCCCCGCACCCCAGCCCCACTGGAAGACCGCGACCACCACGCCGTACGCCGCTCCCACAGAGAGCAGGTTCATCACCGCGGCCTTGAGAGGCACGACGAGCGAGCGGAACTCCACCGTGAGCAGCAGGAAGCTCAGCCCCACGACGAAGGCGATGAACCAGGCCATCTGGCTGCCGAGCCGGTCGGCAAGGTCGATGGCGGTGGCGGTGGAACCGCCGACGTGCGCCTCGGCGCGGGGCGCGGCCGCGGGGAGCACATCCTCCCGCAGACGGTGCACCAGCTGCTCGGTGGACCTGTCATCCGGCGAACCCTTGGGCACCACGGTGTAGACGGCAGTGGTCCCGGTCCCGTCGAGCCGCGGCGGCCGTACTTCCTGCACCCCTTCGGCGTTCTCCAACTCGGTGCGCAGCGTGGCTGCCTGCCGCTTCACCCCTGCCTTCGGCTCCTGGTCCCCGAACTGCGCGGTCACCACCAAAGGGCCGGTCCAGCCCGAGCCGAAGCCCTTCGCGACCAGCTCGTACGCCCGGCGCTCCGTGCTGTCCTTGGACGCCGACCCGCCGTCGGCCGTACCCAGGCGCAGCGAGAACAGCGGGAGGGCCATGGCGATCAGTACGGCGGCGGACGCCAGGAGATAGGGCCAGGGGCGTCGCTGGACGAGGCCGGTCCAGCGGTGCCAGCCGCTGACCCGGCCCGCGCCGTGATCGAACCGCAGCCGCCGTACGCGGAAGCGGTCCAGCCTGGAGCCGAAGACGGCCAGCACGGCCGGCAGCAGGGTGATCGCCGCCAGCAGGGTGGCAGCCACGGTGATGGCGCTCGCCAGACCGAGGGCGGAGACGAAGGGAATGCCGATGAGGTACAGGCTCAGGATCGCCGCGATCACCGTGGCGCCCGCCACCAGCACCGACCGGCCCGCAGTCGACAGCGCGATCGGGATCGACTCCTCGGGGGAGTGCCCTGCGTGCATGCTCTCCCGGTGCCGTGTGACCACCAGCAGCGCGTAGTCGATCCCCACACCGAGAGCGATCATGGCCGCCACCACCGGGCCGGAGGTGCCGATCGTGGTCACCCCGGCGACCACGTTGAGGACCGACATTCCCAGGGCAAGCGCGAACAGGGCGGTCAGCAGCGGCACCACCATGGCGAAGACCGACCCGAAGGCCACCAGCAGGACCAGAACCGCGGCAGCCAGGCCGATCGCCTCGCTCCCCGACGGTCCGTGCTCGCCCTGGAGCACCGCGCCGCCGTACTCGACCTGCGCGCCCGCCTTCCGCACCGGGTCGAACGCCTTCTGCGCGGCCTCCACCGACTCCTTCGCGACGTCCTTGGCCCGCTCGGTGAACTGGACGGTCGCGATGGCGGTGCGCGTGTCGTCGGACACCATGGCCGGCCCCGGCCCGTACGGCGACTGGACCATCGCCACGTCCTTCGAGTCACGCACCGCGGTGACGGCGTCCGTGACGGCCGCCCTCACCTTCGCCGAGGTCACGCCCGAGTCACTGTGGATCACCACCTGCATCCCGTCCCCGGACAGCTCGGGATACCGCTCGCGCAAGGTGTCGTAGGCGGCCTGGGAGTCGGTGTTCTCCAGCGTGAGATCGTTGTTGAACGAACCGCCGGCCGTACGCGCGGCGAGAGCCGATCCGATCACGGCCAGCAGCCAGACGGCGATCACCCACCATCGGTGCCGCACCGAAAAGCGAGCCAGGGCAGAGAGCACGCCAGCCTCCATCGTCAGGACCAGCGGGAGCCTGCCCTGTCGCCGTGACGCATCCCCGTCAGACGGCTTGGCCAGGAGCTTCGAGGACAGGCGGTTGCGGGTCGGAAGGCGCAGGGAACGGTCCCGCTGAGGGAGCAAGTACGAGGACAGACTCGTCTTGCCGCACCTACGATCTCAACCGTGATGAATTCCTGGATGTGCACAGCAGTGGGGCCGGGGAGCCCGGGACCCGCACCCGGCCCGGAACCGTTCGCCGTCCATGGCGGCTGATGAAGTAGCTGATGAAATAGTCGGCGACTGGGGTGCTGCCGCGGCTCCTCCGCTCGTGATCGTACGCGGGATGGGCCGACCCTCGGGAACACCGCACCGCGGGCCCCTGAAGGCTCCTCACGAATCGGGTGTGAGGGCGCCGACGGGGCCCTGCGGCAGTGCGACAAACGGGGGGAGCCCCCTCCGCCACCGTTCCACGGCGAGGCCCTGCCGGGCGGTGCGGCCGTGCGGGGCGGTGCGGCCGTGCGGGGCGGTGCGGCCGTGCGGGGCGGGGGCGCTCAGCGGTTGGCGGCGGCGAGGAGTTCGCGCACTTCGGCGGCGGCGGGGACGCGGCCGGAGACGAGGACCTTCTCGTCGACCACCAGGCCGGGAGTGCTCATGATGCCGTAGCCGACGATGGTGGGGTAGTCGGTGACCTTCTCGATCGTGGCGTCCAGACCGAGGGCGTCGAGGGCCTCGCGGGTGATGCGTTCGAGCGTGTGGCAGTTGGCGCAGCCCGGGCCGAGAACCTTGATGATCACGAGAGATTTCCTTTCGGGAGGGTGGTGGCGGATCTGTGAGCCGGATGGCCGGCGGTCAGGCGAGAACGGCGTTGAACAGGTAGCCCACGCCGATGATGCCGACGGCCACCACGACCGCGAAGGCGGCCAGCAGCTGTGGCTTCAGGACGCGGCGCAGCAGGATCATCTCGGGCAGCGAGAGGGCGACCACGCTCATCATGAAGGCGAGCAGGGTTCCCATGGGCAGGCCCTTTTCGTGCAGCACCTGGACCAGGGGCATGATGCCCGCGGCGTTGGAGTACAACGGAACGCCGATGACGACGGCGACCACCACGCCGAAGGCGCTGCCGGCTCCGGCGTAGCGGGTGAAGAAGTCCGCCGGTGCCCAGCCGTGGATGACGGCTCCCAACCCGATGCCGATGAGCAGGTAGGGCCAGATCTTGCGCAGGATGCCGACGACTTCCTCGCGGCCCATCTGCAGGCGCTGGGCGAAGCTGAGACCTGCGGTGGAGTCGATGACCTGCCCGCCCAGCCGGGTTTCGAACACGAACGGTTCGACCCATTTCTGTACGCCGAGGCGTCCGAGGGCGAAGCCGGCGGTGACGGCCACGGCCAGGCCGGAAAGGATGTAGAGGGCGGCGATCTGCCAGCCGAACATGGTGAAGAGTATGCCCACGGCGATCTCGTTGATCAGCGGGCTGGCGATCAGGAAGCTCAGGGTGACGCCGATCGGTACGCCGGCGGCGACGAATCCGATGAACGCCGGCACCGCGCTGCAGGAGCAGAACGGGGTGGCGATGCCCAGCACGGCGGCCATGACATTGCCGACGCCCTCGCGCTTGCCGCCGAGCAGCGCACGGGTGCGCTCGATGCTCATGTAGGAGCGCAGCACGGTGACGACGAAGATGATGCCCACCAGCAACAGGATGATCTTGACCGAGTCATAGCCGAAGAAATGGATGGTCTCGGTCAGCCGGGCGGTGGCCTTCATGCCGACGACGTCGTAGAGCAGACGGTCCCACACCCAGCCGTTGACGGAGTAGGCGAAGATCCACGCGGCCGCGGCGCCGACCAGGGCCAGGGCGCGGCTGCGGTTGGAGGCGGGCAGACGCTCGGTGATGCTCACGGCCGCACCTGTCCCGGGGCGGGCAGGCCGGGAAGGGCCGCGTGCAGGCGGGCCAGTGCGTCACCGGCCAGCGCGTAGTCGACCCAGCGACCCCGACGGCTGGTGGTCACCAGACCGGCCTCGCGGAGCACTTTGAGGTGGTAGCTGAGCAGGTTGCCCTGGACCGGTACATGCTCCTGGAGGTTGCAGACACATGCCGGCCCCTGGGCGAGCTGCTGGAGCACCGCCCAGCGGACGGGGTCGGCCACCGTCTGCAGCAGGGCAACGGAGGCGGCCACCGCCAGGGTCGTGTCGGCCTGCGCGTCCACCGCCATCGATTCAAGCGATTTTGAATCAGTCACATTTGAAATGTAGAGCGACCGTCGATGCACGTCAAACGGGGCTGTCGAACCTGGCCGCTGACCTGCGGCGGGACGAGGAGCTGGGCGGTGCGGCTCGACCGGACGTGGACCAGGAAGGCGTGGGATGAAGCGTCATATCGAATCGGGTTGAGCAATTGCTCTTCCGCGGGGTGGCTCGGCCACCGGCCGACCGCGTTCACCGCGACAAGGTCACGGCGCCGGCGTTCAATTCAAGGCTCTCGGCCGCACCGCCTCGGGGGTCCCCGGCCGGCGCCGGGTCCGTGACCCGGTGCGTACCCGGTTCGCGGGGCCGTCCGCCCCTGGGAGCAGGCCCGGCCGCCCCTGATGGCCGTGTCAGGGCCGCGCGGTGCGGGGCCCGGGGGCGCGCAGCGGGCTGCCGCGGAACTCGGCCCGGTCACACAGGCCGTGCACACCGCCGGGCTCTCCCCGGTGCAGGCTCCCGCCGCCGCGATCCTCCGGGTGGATCTGCTCGGCACCACGCTGGTCCTGGAGGAGTTCGGCAGGGTGATCGCTCCCCGGGGTGCGGGCGCGGTGATCGCCGGCATGGCCGGATACATGCTGCCGTCCGGTGCGCTGAGCGCCGAGCAGGAACAGGCCCTGGCGCACACTCCCGCCGACGGCCTGCCCGGCCCGCCCTTCATCGACGCCGGCACGCTGGGCCCTCAGGGCGCCTGTCCGCTCGCCATCCTGGGGCCGGACGCCACCTTCGTCACCGGCAACGACCTGCTGGTCGACGGCGGAGTGGTCGCGGCGCTGCGGTCCGGCCGCCTCGGACGGGAGGCAAGACGGCGAACCAGCCGCGTCAGGCATCCCGCCCGGGCGGCCGCAACCGCCCCTGACCGACCGGGTGGCCGCCGTCCGTCCCACGACCCGCAAGGTCCGGGTGGACGGCGGCCACCGCCGGCATCTCGTCGAACCCGCCGCCCGGCTCGGCGCCGACGGGGACGTCGTCCCATGGCACCCCCGATGCCAGAGGATTCATTCAGTGGCCGGCCGCCGTCGCCTGGCGTGCCGCCGGGGCCGCTTCGCGTCGGCTGTCGGTGCTGAGCGCGTGCAGGATCTCCTCCACGCTCTGCTTGGCGTCGCCGAAGAGCATGCTGCTGTTCTCACGGAAGAAGAGCGGGTTCTGCACGCCCGCGTAGCCGGAGGCCATGGAGCGCTTGAAGACGATGACCTGCTCGGCCTCCCAGACCCGCAGCACCGGCATGCCGGCGATCGGGCTGCCCGGGTCCTCGGTCGCGGCCGGGTTGACGGTGTCGTTCGCACCGATGACCAGCACGACCGAGGTGTCGGCGAAGTCGTCGTTGATCTCGTCCATCTCCAGGACGATGTCGTAGGGCACCTTCGCCTCGGCCAGCAGCACGTTCATGTGCCCGGGCAGGCGCCCGGCGACCGGGTGGACGCCGAAGCGGACCTCGACGCCCCGCTCGCGCAGTTGCCGCGTGAGCTCCGCGACCGGGTGCTGGGCCTGGGCCACGGCCATGCCGTAACCGGGGGTGATGATCACCGAGCGGGCCTGGGCGAGCATCTCGGCGGCCTCCGCGGCACGCACCTCACGGTGCTCGCCCTGCTCCTCCTCACGGCCGGTCGGCGCCTCGATGCCGAAACCGCCCGCGATGACGGAGATGAAGGAGCGGTTCATCGCCTTGCACATGATGTAGGACAGGTAGGCGCCGGAGGAGCCGACCAGTGCGCCCGTGACGATGAGCAGGTTGTTGTCGAGCAGGAAGCCGGCCGCGGCCGCCGCCCAGCCCGAGTAGCTGTTCAGCATGGAGACGACGACGGGCATGTCGCCGCCGCCGATCGAGGCGACCAGGTGCCAGCCCAGAGCCAGTGCGAGCACGGTCACCGCGATCATCAGCGCCAGGTTCGGGGTGATCGTGAACCAGGCCGTCAGTACGGCGAAGGCGCCGAGCGCGCCGAGGTTCAGCGCGTTCTTGCCCGGAAGGACCAGCGGACGGGAGTTGATCCTCGCCGAGAGCTTCAGGAACGCGACGATCGAGCCGGTGAAGGTGACCGCGCCGATGAAGATGCCGATGAACACCTCGGCGTGGTGGATGCCCAGCAGGTCGGCGCCGATCCGGGTCTGCGCCGTGCCGTGCGACTCCACCTCCAGGTAGCTGTTCCAGCCCACCAGCACCGCGGCGAGGCCGACGAAGCTGTGCAGCACCGCGATCAGTTCGGGCATCTGCGTCATCTCGACCCGGCGGGCCCGCCACAGGCCCGTCGCCGCGCCGAGCGCCATCGCCAGCACGATCAGCGCGACCACGCCGGCGGTGACGCTCTGCGCCGCCACCACGACCGTGGCGACCAGCGCCAGGGCCATGCCCGCGATGCCGTAGACGACGCCGGCGCGGGAGGTGCGGTGCTGGGACAGGCCGGCCAGGCTGAGGATGAACAACAGGGCGGCGACCAGGTCGGCCGCGTGGGAGGCCGTCATGGAGGTCATCTCGTTCAGCCTTTCGAGAACATGGACAGCATGCGGCGGGTGACGGCGAAACCTCCGAAGATGTTGACGCTCGTCAGCAGGATCGCCGCGAAGGACAGCGCGGTGACGATCCGGTTCTCGTGGCCGATCTGCAGCAGGGCGCCGATCACGACGATTCCGGAGATCGCGTTGGTCACCGACATCAGCGGCGTGTGCAGCGCGTGGTGCACCTTGCCGATGACGTAGTAGCCGATCACCACCGCCAGCGCGAACACCGTGAAGTTCTCCGCGAGCTGCGCGGGAGCGAAGGCCACCAGCAGGAACATGGCGAGCATCCCGAGCCCGATCAGTCCGAAGCGCCACGCAGGCGTCAGCTTCGACTGCTTCGGTTCGGGTGCCGCGGGCGCGGCCGCGGGCTGCGCGGCGGGCGCGGCGGAGACCGCGACGGGCGGCGGCGGCCAGGTGACCTCCCCGTCCCGCACGACGGTCACGGCCCGCTGTACGACGTCGTCGAAGTCGATCGTCGGCTGCCCGTCCTTGTGGGGTGTGAGCAGCTTGATCAGGTTGGCCAGGTTGGTGCCGAACAGCTGCGAGGCCTGGGCGGGCAGCCGGGAGGCGAGGTCGGTGTAGCCGATGATGGTGACGCCGTTGTCGGTCACCACCGCCCGCCCCGGCACGGTGCCCGCGACGTTGCCGCCCATCGCGGCGGCCATGTCGACGATCACGCTGCCCGGCTTCATGACGGCCACGTCCTCGGCCGTCAGCAGGCGCGGCGCCGGCCGGCCCGGGATCAGCGCGGTGGTGATCACGATGTCCACGTCCTCGGCCTGCTCGTGGTAGAGCGCGGCGGCGGCGCGGTCGTAGTCGGCGGAGGTCGCCTTGGCGTAGCCGTCGGTGCTCGCCTCCTGGGCGGCGTTCACCGGCAGGTACTCGCCGCCCAGCGACTTCACCTGGTCGGCGACCTCCGGCCGCGGGTCGGTGGCGCGCACGATCGCACCGAGGCTGGAGGCGGCGCCGATCGCCGCGAGACCGGCCACACCCGCGCCGGCCACCAGCACCTTCGCCGGCGGTACCTTGCCCGCCGCGGTGACCTGGCCGGTGAAGAACCGCCCGAAGACGTGCGCTGCCTCGATGACCGCGCGGTAGCCGGCGATGTTCGCCATCGACGACAGCACGTCCATCGACTGCGCCCGCGAGATGCGCGGCACCGCGTCCAGCGCGAGGGCGGTCACCCCGGCATCGGCGAGCGACTGAAGCAGCTCGGGCTTTTGCGCCGGGGCCAGCAGGGCGACCACGGTCGCGCCCTCTCGCAGCCGGGGGATCTCCGTGTCGGAGGGGGCGTTCACCTTCAGGACGACATCCGCGTCCCACGCCTCGCCGATCCCCGCCCCGGCATCGACGTACGCCTGGTCGGTGAAGCCGGAGGCCTCGCCGGCCCCGGACTCGACGACGACCTCGTAACCGAGGCCCAGCAGCACTCGTACCGTCGCCGGGGTCGCCGCGACCCGCGTCTCCCCGGAGACGGACTCGGCCACCACGCCGAGGCGCTGGGGGGGATCGTGTGAGGGTTCTTGAGCAGACATGTTGGTATCTCTCGTCAGAGGAGGGTGCGAAAAGGAGAATCCGCGACGGGGAAGTCACGATGTCCTCGCCCTTGATCGCTGGAACCTACCCGTCAGTCGGGTGTGGGCCAACGCGAGCAGACCGTGATGTGCTTCACCTTGTGGTACCGGCCGAGGACGATCGGACGGCGTGGGACCGGACCAGGAGCCCCGGCAGCCGGGCCACTCCACCCCCGCCGCGGCCCCGATCGCGGTCGGCGACGGCCCTCGTGGGCCGGGTTGCGGCGCCGCTCCACGGTCAGCCCGCCACCCTCCGCGTCTGCTGACCGCGTACCGCGTACCGCATACCGGGTTCCGCCGGCCTGCGGCGGGGATCACCGCGCGTCACCACCCCCGACAACCATCCGAACAGCTCAGTCGTCCTCGCCGGCGGCGCGCCCGCCGCGCCACGGCGGCGGGGTGGCCGACCTGCGGTCCTCATCCCCGCGGTGCAGGGCACGGTTCAGCTGACCGCGCAGCCGGTCCTGCAGCCGGTCGGCCAGTTCGTGTGCCGTCGCCTCCCGTGCATGCACCACGACGAGGGTGTTCCCCACGACGAGCTCGGCCTGGGCCGACCACGGCTGTTCGGCGTGGTGCGCCACCGCCCTGGTGATTTTCACCTCACCGCTGACGGCAGGAACCCCTGGCCGGTCGAGGATCGCATGGACCTTCTCCCGCACGTACGCGAGTGCGCCCTCGTCCACATCGCTCTTCGCCCGTACCCGCACGGCGATGGTGGGGTTCACATGGGTGCCGGGCTGCTTGACGTTCATGTGCTCCGCTCCTTCTGGTCGTTGTGAGCGGCTTCAGCCTGCTGGGATCACCGGAGCCGGTCCAGGGCTGTCAGGCCCCGGCACCTGGGCCGTGCGGCCTCGGTGTGACGGACGGACGGACGGAGGGCCGACCGGCCCCGCCGCTCGGCGCGGACGCGGGAAGGACTCGCGGACATCGGCGTGATCGGCGCGATCGGCGTGGAACGCGGAACAAGGGGTCCGATGCAGTTGATCCGGCAGGGACCGGGATCTGGGGCGGAGTGTCAGTGGGGGGTGGCAGCATCCGCCTCATGACGAGTACAGCTGGTGACCGCGGCCTGAACGTGTTCCGAGAGGGGGACATTCCCTTCTACACACTGACCTTCGTGCGGGATCTGCCCCCTGAGGAGCTGCTGACCCGCATGGGGGCGGACCGCACGACGGTGGCGCTCCGCGACGGCACGGACCTGTCGGACGACTTCGGCGACGACGTCTTCGACGATGACGAACCAGTCGTCACCACCGGTATCGACGGCGCCTGGACGTGGGCGTGGGAGCAGGGCGGCATGCACGGACTCGACGAGCGGATCTTGAGTGCTGTCTCCGCGGGGACCGAAGCCGTCGCGCTGCACTACAACGAGAAGCCGATGCACTGGTTCAAGTACGCGGTGGACGGCGAGATCATCGTCGACTTCCACACCCTCCAGGCGATCGAGCCGGCTGGGCAGGAGCCGGGAAGGCTCGACGAGGTCATGAGGCCCCTCGGGCTCGTCCCGGGCCAGGTTGCGCCGCTCCACAGCGTCCTGGGGCTGGTGGAGAACGCTTTCGGCATCCGCTTGACGATGCCTGGGGAGGCCGACGACGAGCGGTGGAGCGGCAGGCTGCGTCCGCTGCCGGACTGAACGTCTCAAGCGGGTGCACTCGGAGCAGGGGGTCGAGGCGGTGGGCGAGTGAGCGGGTGACGGCCGCTCACAGGCTTGCGGCGTGATCGGGGACGTAGGTCTGCAGATCGCGCGGCGGGCGCTGGTAGCCGGTCGACGGCGGCCGCTGCGGCAGCTCCAGCACCGGCGGCGGCACCTCGTGGTACGGCACGGAGCCGAGCAGGTGGGCGATCATGTTCAGCCGCGCACGCCGCTTGTCGTCGCTCTCCACGACGAACCACGGGGCCTCGGAGATGTCGGTGTGCACCATCATCTCGTCCTTGGCGCGGGAGTAGGACTCCCAGCGGGTGATCGACTCCAGGTCCATCGGGGACAGCTTCCAGCGCCGCACGGGGTCCTCCAGGCGGCGCCGGAACCGCTCCTGCTGCTCGGTGTCGCTCACCGAGAACCAGTACTTGCGCAGCAGGATCCCGTCCTCCACCAGCATCCGTTCGAAGATCGGGCACTGGCGCAGGAAGAGCCGGTGCTCCTCCTTGGTGCAGAAGCCCATCACATGCTCGACACCGGCCCGGTTGTACCAGGACCGGTCGAACAGCACGATCTCCCCTGCGGCCGGCAGATGCTCGACGTACCGCTGGAAGTACCACTGGGTGCGCTGGCGCTCGGTCGGTCTGGGCAGCGCCGCGATCCGCGCCACGCGCGGATTGAGGTACTCGGTGACCCGCTTGATGGTGCTGCCCTTGCCCGCGGCGTCGCGCCCCTCGAAGACCACGACCAGCCGGGCGCCCGCCGCACGCACCCACTCCTGCAGTTTCACCAACTCGGTCTGCAGGCGCAGCAGTTCCTTCTCGTACACCTCGCGCGGCAGCTTCGCCGCCTTCTTGCCGGCCATGCCGCCTCCACCTCGCGACGACTCACCGGGGGCACCCGGCCCGGAGCCGATCTGAACACCGGGACGCCACGCCGACCGTGCCGTCCGGCGACCACGGTACGCCCCGGCCCGCGCCTTCGGCGCCGCGCTCACCCAGGTCGACCCGCACCGCGGACGAGGTCTTCGGCCGGTACGGCACACCCACGCCCCGTGGGGCCCGCGGTCAAGGCCGACCGCCCCCCGCACAGCCTCCCGTGGCCCCACCGGCTCCGGCGTGGCGTCGCGGCCGGAGGTTCGAAACGCTGGTCCCTGCGGTGTCCCAGGTGGGCCGACTACCCGTCGGCCGGGCCGGGTAGCATCGGCCTGGCCGGATCAAGGGCACCGACCAGGGCGGGGGCCCGGCCTGGGATGAATGAGCGAAGGGCGGGGCAGGGCATGACGACGCCACTGGGCGGCGGCGGGGATCCGCAGGCGAGCCTGCGGGATCTCGAGGCGATGCTGGACGCGGTCACCGACCACGCCGCCGTCAAGCTGGGGCCGGGCGGGGAGGTCGTCCGCTGGAGCCGTAGCGCCGAGGCGATGACGGGCTACACGGCGGACGAGATGGTGGGGCGGTCGGTGTCGGTGCTGCACACCGAGGAGGACCGCGAGGCCGGCCTGGTGGAGCAGGAACTCGACAGCGCCCGGCACGACGAGCGGCGGGAGTTCCAGGGCTGGCGCGTCCGCAGGGGCGGCGAGCGGTTCCTGGCCCAGGTCACGCTGACACCGGTGCGCGGCGCGGACGGGACGGTGACCGGGTTCGTCAAGGTGCTGCGGGACGTGACGGAGAGCGCGCGGACCGAGTCGATGTTCCACGGTCTGCTGGAGTCGGCCCCGGACGCGATGGTGATCGTGGGTCAGGACGCGCGGATCGTACTGGTCAACCGGCAGGCGGAGGCGCTGTTCGGCTTCGAGCGGTCCGAGCTGGTGGGCCGGGAGATCGAGGTGCTGGTGCCGCCCAGGTACCGTGACCGGCACGTCGGACACCGCAACGGGTTCCTCGCCGATCCGCGGCTGCGGCCGATGGGGGCGGGGCTGGAGCTGTCCGGGATGCGCCGGGACGGGACCGAGTTCCCGGTCGAGATCAGTCTGAGCCCGATGGAGACCGCCGACGGACGGCTGGTGGTGGCGGCGATCCGGGACGTCACCGAGCGCCGGGAGACCGAACAGCGGCTGCTGCGGCAGCGCGACGAGATCCTGGAGCTGTCCACGCCGGTGATCCAGGTGTGGGACAAGGTGCTGGCACTGCCGATCATCGGCACGCTGGACACGCTGCGGGCCACCCGGCTGACCGAGGGCCTGCTGGAGAAGATCGCGCAGACCCAGGCCGAGGTGGCCATCCTGGACATCAGCGGGGTACCCACCATCGACACCCAGGTCGCCCAGCACCTGTTGAAGACGGTGCAGGCGGCGGCGCTGATGGGGACGGTGAGCATCATGAGCGGGGTACGGCCGGAGACCGCGCAGTCCATGGTGCACCTGGGCATCGACATGGGGCGCCTGCGCTCCCGCAGCACCCTGCAGGACGCGCTGCAACTGGCCCTGGCGGTGCTGGCCGAGCGGGCCGGGACCGCGGCGACGGCCACTCGGGCGCTGATTTCCGGGGAGGAGCGGTGACCGAGGACGTGGTGCCGGTCATGAAGATCGGCGACACGCTGCTGGTGGCGTTGCAGGGCGATCTGGACGACACCACGGTGGTCCAGATCGAGGAGCAGCTCACCCGGGAGGTGGCGCGCACCGGCGCGTCGGGCATGCTCATCGACGTGAGCCGGCTGAGCCTGGTCGACTCGTTCATCGCCCGGGTGCTGGCACGGATCGTGGCGATGGTACGGCTGCTGGGGGCGCAGGCGGCCGTGGTGGGGATCCAGCCGGCCGTGGCCATCACCCTGGTGGAACTCGGTGTTCAGATGGGGCATCTGGACACCGCGCTCAACGCCGAGCAGGGCTTGGCCCTGCTGGACCGGTTGCGCCGGGCCGACGCCGGTACGGACCGGCTGTGACCGCCGGTGCCGTGGCGGACCGGGAGCCGTCCGTTTTCGACATCGCCGACGAGACCGATCTGATCTGGGTGCGCAAGGTGCTCCGCAACGAGGCGGAGACGGTGGGGCTCAACCTGGTGGACGCGACGAAGCTGATCACGGCGGGCAGTGAACTGGCCCGGAACATCCTCTACTACGCCACAGGCGGCCGCGGCCGGATGAGCGTCGAACAGGTGTACCGGCAGGGCCGGCTCGGGGTACGGGCCACGTTCGCCGACGACGGGCCGGGCATCGCCGACATCGACGCCGCGCTGACCGACGGCTACAGCACCCGGGGCAGCCTCGGACTGGGCCTGCCGGGGGCGCGGAGGCTGGTCGACGACATGACCCTCACCTCCGTGGTGGGTTCGGGCACGACCGTGGTGATCGTGAAGTGGCAGCGGTGACGGTGAGGACGAGGAGGGCCGGGCGGCGGTGAGCGAGGCCGAACACCGCTGCCATGTGATCGGCGCCGAGGAGGACATCGGCGCCCTGCGCCGGGCCGTGGCCAGAATGGCCGCCGGACAGCACGCGCTGCGCGAGGGCGTGGCCGAACTGGTCGCCACCGAGCTGGGCACCAACCTGCTCCGCCATGCCCACCCGCGTGGCTATGTCCTCGCCCGCAAGGCGGGGGACGGCATCGAGCTGATCTCCGTCGACCACGGCCCGGGGATGACCGCCGCAGCGCTCGCCCCGCGGACGCACACGACCGCGTCCCCGACCCCGTACGGCAGCACCGGGCTGGGAGCGGGGCTGAACGTCGTGCGGCGCAACGCCGCCGAGTTCGACTGGTACTCCACACGCAGCGGCACCGTCGTCTACACCCGGCTCGGCGCCCCCGTGCCGGACATGCCCATGGGGTGGCGTTCCGGTGCCGTCAACGTCCCCCTCGGCGGAGACGGCGAGTCCGGGGACGCCTGGGCGGTCGCGCCCGGGCGCCGGGCGGCTGCCCTGGTGGTCGACGGCCTCGGGCACGGCCCCGCGGCCGCCGTGGCGGCCCGTGCCTCGATCGCCGCGTTCGAGCACACCCCCGTCACCGACCTCGGCCGGCTCATGGGCGACGCCCACGCCGCGATGCGCGGCACCCGGGGCGGCGTCGCGGGCGCCTGCCTGATCGATCCCGAACGCGGCGAACTCGCCTACGCTGCCGTGGGCAACATCACCGGCCGGGTCGTCACCGGCGGCCGGCCCGTCCACCTGCTGGACCGCCCCGGCAGCCTCGGCACCCATCTCCCCCTCCCCGCCCTCCGCCTCCAGCACGCCCCGTGGCAGCCCGGTTCGACCCTCGTCCTGGTCTCCGACGGGATCCGCTCGACCTGGAGCCTGGAGGGCCACCCTCGCCTGCTGGGCCACCATCCGGCGGTCATCGCCGCCGTACTCCACCGCGAGTACGCGCGCCCGACCGACGACGCCACCGTGCTCGTGGTCCGCCAGAACGACGCCGTGGCATCATGAACGCGGTTTCCGACACCAGGTGAAGGGGGGTCAGGCATGGAGGGCGTGCGCGGTCCGCGGATCGGTGACGGCACACACGACGCCGACGCCACGAGCGGCACGGCCGAGCGGCTGGCCGCGCTGGAGCGCCGCGCGCGGCTGGTGGACGAAGTGAGCCAGGAACTGGACGACACCAACCGGGGCCTGATCGCACTGCACACCGAACTGGAGGCCGCCCGCCGGGCCGAGGCCCGGCTCGCGGCCATCGTCTCCTCCTCCGACGACGCCATGATCTCGGTCGGTCCCTCCCTCCTCGTCCAGACCTGGAACCCGGGCGCCCAGCGGCTGTTCGGACACGCCGAGCGGGACGTCGTCGCCCAGACGATCGGCACCCTCATGCCCGAGGCGGCCTTCGACGCCTTCCGGGCCGTGGTGGAGCACATCCGGTCCCAGGAGCACGCCGACCCCTACCAGAGCCGCTGGTACCGCGCCGACGGCACCGGCGTGGACGTGGCCGTCACGGTGTCACCGATGCGTGACCGGGAAGGGGCGCTGATCGGGTTCACCACCGTCGTCCGGGACATCACCCACCAGCTCACGGCCCAGGCCGAGCTGGCGGCCGCACGTGCCGACCGCGAGGTGATGGCCGATCGCGAGCGCATCGCCCGGGACCTGCACGACATGGTTATCCAGCGGGTCTTCGGCGCAGGGCTTGCGCTGCAGAGCATCACCGCCCGCCTCACCCGGCCGGACACCGCCGACCGTATCCACAAGGTCATCGACGAACTCGACGCCACCATCCGGGAGTTGCGCGGCACCATCTTCAACCTCAACCAGCCCGTCCAGAAGGCGGCCAGCCTGCGCGCACAGGTCCTCGACGAGACGGCCGCCGCCCAGGACCGGCTCGGCTTCGCGCCCGCCGTCGAGTTCGACGGCCCGGTCGATGCCGCGCTGCCCGACGAGACGGCCGCCCACCTGCTCGCCGTGGTACGCGAGGCCCTGTCCAACATCGCCCGCCACGCCCACGCCTCCGCCGCATGGGTCACCGTCCGCGCCGGAGACGAACTGCTGCTGGACATCTGCGACAACGGCCGCGGTATCGACCCGGCCGTCACCCGCAGCAGCGGCCTGACCAATCTGCTCCGCCGTGCGGAGAGGCTCGGCGGCACCTTCGAGGTGACCGGTCGCCCCGACGGCGGCACGCGCCTGTGCTGGCGCATCCCCCTCAGCGCCGAGGGCTCGTTCCGCACTCCCTGCTGAACCGCGCCGTGCGCTGTCGGCGAGTGCCGGAGCACGCGTCGGTCCCGTGGGTGCCGAACCTCCCCGTCGGTGAACTTCGCGCTCAGAAAGTCTTGTTGACGTCGTTGACACGCCGTAAGCACACGCGTTTCACTCGACACTCGTGCATGGCAACGTTGTCAGGCCGTGGAGGCGACCGGAACCGTTGCCTGTCGCCGGCGTCCCGGCGTCTTCCGGCGCGCCGACACCTGATGTGCGAAGCACGAACCGCTGCGGAGGTAACCGATGGTGAGACCCCGACGTTCAGCTGCGCCACGTGATCGTAAGAGAATCCTCCAACGCCTGGCCGCGGTCTGCGTCCTGGGCATGGCCGCCCTTCCGCTTCCGGCGGCCGGGAGCGCCCATGCCGCGGGCACCGCGACGCCGGCCTTCGTGAAGGACCCCGCGTCCCTCGTCAACCCCCTCATCGGCACCTCCGGTGCGGTGGACGCCTTTCCCGGCCCCGACATGCCGGCCGGCATGGTGCAGTGGGGTCCCGACACGACGCCCGACCGCGCTGACGGCGGCGGCTACGAGTACGACGACGACCACATCTCCGGCTTCAGCCTCACCCACCTTTCGGGACCCGGCTGCCCCGTCGCGGGCGACCTGCCCGTCCTGCCGATGACCGGGGCGCTGCCGGGGGACCTCGGTACCGCATCGGTCGGCTTCGGCCACGACGACGAGCAGGCGGGCATCGGGTACTACAAGGTCACCGACGCGAACGGGGTCAGGACCGAGCTGACCGACACCACGCGTGCCGGCCTGGGGCGCTTCACGTTCCCCGCGGGCCGGCAGGCGAACCTGCTGTTCAAACTCAGCGGGGGCGCCACGCAGGTGGACGGGACCCGCGTCCAGGTGGTGAACGGCAAGGAGATCAGCGGCGCGATCGACAGCGGTCACTTCTGCGGCGCGGGCAACAGGTACACGCTGCACTTCGACATCATGTTCGACCGGCCGTTCACCGCGAGCGGTACCTGGGTCGGCAGCACCGTCCATCCCGGCGCGACGTCGCTGAAGGCGGGCAAGGTCCGCCGGCCCCCGCAGACGCCCGAGCCGGCCCCGTTGAAGGAAAAGCACTTCACCGTCCCGGCGCTGCCGTCCCCGACGATCCATGGCAGCGGTCACCGGGCCCCCGGCACACCTTCCCCGGCCCCGAGCGCCCGCACCGCGCCCCGCCCGTCCACCGCGGGCAAGGCCGCCCAGCCCCCCACGACGGGTGCGAACGGCATGTACCTGACTTTCGACACCTCCTCCAGCCCGACGGTGAGCGCGAAGGTCGGCATCTCGTACACGAATGACGCAGGCGCGGCGGACAACCTCGCCACCGAGATCAAGAAGTGGGACTTCGACGCCGTCGTGCAGGCCAACCACCGCGCCTGGAACGCGGTGTTGAACAAGATCCGGATCGGCGGCGGCTCACCGGACCAGCAGGTGCAGTTCTACACCGCGCTCTACCACGCGCTGCTGCACCCGAACGTCTTCTCGGACGCCAGTGGCCGGTACATGGGGATGGACAACCAGATCCACAAGCTGACCAGGGGGCAGAAGGCCCAGTACGCCAACTACTCGGGCTGGGACACCTATCGCTCCCAGACCCAGCTGATGGCGATGGTCGAGCCCAAGGTCGCCGGCGATGTCGTCACCTCGATGCTCAACGGCTACGACCAGACGGGGCTGCTGCCCAAGTGGGCCTCGAACAACGGCGAGAGCTACGTGATGGTCGGTGACCCGGCCGCCGGCATCATCGGCGGCGCGTACGCCTTCGGCGCGACGGGCTTCGACACGGACAAGGCGCTCGCCGCCCTGCAGCACGAGGCCACCGCCCCGAACAACGACCGCCCCGGCGAGTCGGTGCGGGACGCGAAGGGCTATCTCCCGCTGGACGAGAACGACTACGGCTGCTGCAACTTCTACGGCCCGGTCTCCACACAGCTGGAGTACGACTCCGCCGACTATGCCCTGGCCGCCTTCGCGAAGTCGCTGGGCAGGACCGCCGTCTACGAGAAGTTCGCCGCCCGCGCCCAGGACTGGATGAACGTCTTCAACCCGCAGACGGGCTACATGCAGGGGAAGAACAAGGACGGCCGGTTCGCGGGCGGTTTCACCCCCGGTACCTCCAACGGCTTCGTGGAGGGCACGTCGGCCCAGTACACGCCGATGGTCCCGTTCAACCTGCGGCAGCTGATCCAGGCACGCGGCGGTGACCAGGCGTACACGTCCTTCCTGGACAGCCTCCTCGACAACATCACCCACCCCGGCAACACCGACGCCGATCTGAGCAACGAGCCCAGCGTGGAGATCCCCTGGGAGTACGACTACACGGGCCGGCCGTGGAAGACCCAGGCAGCCGTGCGCGAGGCCCAGCAGGACCTGTACTTCAACGCTCCGGTCGGCTCGTTCGGCAACGACGACCTCGGCGCGATGAGTTCCTGGTACGTCTGGTCCGAGCTCGGCATGTACCCGCAGACCCCGGGTACGGACACGCTGGTGCTCGGCAGTCCGGTGTTCCCGGTGGCCCAGGTGACCTTCGGCGGCGGCAGGACGGTGCGGATCAACGCGCCGCAGGCCGCGCCCGACGCGCCGTACGTGCAGTCGCTCGACGTCAAGGGCAGGGAGTGGAAGACCTCCTGGCTGACGTACCGGCAGTTCAAGGGCGCGGGCTCGATGGACTTCACGCTCGGCACCGAGCCCAACACCTCCTGGGCGTCCGGCCCGTCGGCGGTGCCGCCGTCGGACACCACGGGCGGCGACCGGGTGCTGGCCGCGACCGGTCCCACCAGCGACGGCCTGGTGCTCCAGCCCGGCGCGTCCGGTGAGGCCACACTCGATCTGGCCAACCTCGGCAGCAAGGCCGTCACGGTCGACTGGAAGGCCACGGCGCCCTCCGGCGTCACGCTGGACACGGCGTCCGGCTCGCTGACGGTGGCCGCCTCGGGCAGCGCCGAGTCGAAGGTCCATGTGACGGCGGGCGCGAGCGAGGGGGCGTTCCCGGTCACCTTCGAACTGACCGGTCACAGCACCGGTGCGGCGCTGGGCGGGGCGACGCTCCGCGTGGCCGTGGCCAAGGCCGGTGCGCTGTGGCCGTACGACACCAACGAGGGCATCTACCCCGACGGCGCCGGCTTCTCGGGCGGCTTCGACAGCGGCGGTTGGGCGTTCTCGCAGAACGCGCTGTCGGCGGCGGGCGTGACGAGCGGCTCCACCCTCACGGTCGACGGCATCTCCTACACCTGGCCGACGGTGACGTCCGGCCAGCCGGACAACCTGGAGATGGCCGGCCAGACCATCCCCATGCCGGCCGGAACGTCGGGCGCGTCACTGGGTCTGCTGGGCACGGCGACCAATGCGCCGACCGACGGCAGCGGGGTCTCGGGCACGCTGACCGTCACCTACACCGACGGCAGCGTCTCGAAGGCGACGGTCGGCTTCTCGGACTGGACGCTCAACGCCGGGTCCAGCAAGCCGCTGGCCGGTGACACCACGGCCGTCACCACGGCCTACCGGAACACCGGGAGCGGGGGCCGGGACAACGTCAAGACCTACGTCTTCGCCACGAAGGTCCCGCTGGATCCGTCCAAGCAGGTGGCGTCGGTCACGCTGCCGGTGACGGGCTCGACGGGCACCGACCACCTGTTCTCCTACGGCTTCGGCCGGTAAAGGGCACTGCGGGCACGACCGGCGGTCGCGGGCCGGTTCCGGAACCCGGGCATGAGCCGGGAACCGGAACCGGAACCGGCCGGGTCCTTCCGGAACCCACACACCGGTGAGCGTTGCCGACCGGCTTGCGGTGCACGCAGCCATGTCACTCACCTCCTGCGCGGAGTCGCCCAGCCGGGCGTCCAGGTCCCTGCGGCGTCGTGGCGAGCCGCCGTGGTGGCGAGATGGGCGCGGAGGGCGGCCAGCGCCGGGTGGGGGTTGTCGCGGTGCCAGAGGAGCGAGTGGGGGTAGACGGGCGTCGGGTCGGTCACCGGGATGCGGCGCAGGCCGTGACCGGTGGGCCAGACAAGGCGGGTGTGCTCGCCCATGAAGGTGGCCAGCGCCGGGGTGTCGGCGATGGTGTCGAGGAGTGCGTCGGAGCCGAAGTTGGGGCCGGTCGCCTCGATGGTGAGGCCGAACTCGGCGACCAGGTCGTGGTAGTAGGCGGCCCACTCGGTACCGGGGACGATGCCGGGCATCCAGATCCGGTGCCCGGCGAGCTGGGTGAGGGGCACCGACCGGGCGCCCGCCAGCGCGTGGGCGGGGCCGGTGAGGAGCTGGAGCGGCTCGTCGACCACCCGGGCGGACTCGATGTCCTCGGGAAGGGGCAGTCCGGGCGCGGCGACGGCCCGGAAGGACGCGTCGATCGCACCGGACCGGATGGCGGCGACGGCCGTCTCGATGCCGAACAGCCACACCACGTCGAGGTCGATCTCGGGGTGCGCGCGGTGGAAGCCGCGCATCAGGCCCGACCCCGCGCCGCGCGAGCTGATCACGTCGACACGCAGCGGACGGCGGCCGGGGCGCACGGACGCGACCGATCGCTCGGCGACGCGCAGCAGTTCGCGCGCGTGGGGCAGGAACGCCTGCCCGTCGATGGTGAGCTCGGCGCCGCGCGGGGTGCGGGTGAACAGCCGCGCGCCGAGGTCGCGTTCCAGCGCGGCGATGCGCTTGGAGACCGCCTGCTGGGTGACCGCCAGCTCGGCGGCGGCCTCCTGGAACCGCCCCGCGTCGGCGGCGGCGACGAAGGTCCGGACGGCGTCGAGGTCCATGTCGACACCCTATGGGCACAACCGTTGGTTGTGACCGGTCGGCCCTGGGGTTGTTTGACCCCTGCATATGGTGCTCGCTTTGATGCTTCCGGTCGCGGATCGGTTGTGCGGATGAGTGGCGAGGGGCGTCAGACATGAGGAGCGGACACCGGCTGGGACATCTGCTCGGACCTCGGCCGGGGCGGCAGTTCGGGTGGCTCTGGGGCGCGTACGGCACCAGCGCGCTCGGCACGTGGCTGGCCTTCGGCGCGTTCCCGCTGATCGCCGTCCGCGTACTGCACGCCGGACCGGCCCAGGTCGCCGCGCTCTCCTCCGTGGGGGCTGCGGTGGGCGCGGCCGCGGCGGTGCCGCTCGGTCCATGGGTGGAGTTCCGCCGCAAGCGGCCGGTGCTGATCGCGATGGACCTGGTGCGGTTCGCGGCGCTGCTGACGATTCCCACCGCGTTCGCGCTCGGCGTGCTCACCTTCCTTCAGCTCCTGTTGGTCTCCGTCGTCGTCGCGGCGGCCGACATCACCTTCCGCGCCGCCTCCGGCGCGTACCTGAAGACGCTGCTGCCGGCCGAGGAACTGCTCGTCGCAGGCGCCCGGTTCGAGTCCACGGCCTGGACGACCACGATCATCGGACCGCCGCTGGGCGGCGCGGCGACCGGGCTCCTCGGCCCGGTGGCGACGGTGGTGGCCGACGCGGTCAGCTACCTGCTCTCGGCCCTGGGCATCCGCGCGATGGGCGGGCACGAGCCGCGGCCCGAACGCCGGGAGGCCACGC
Source organism: Streptomyces sp. PSU-S4-23 (assembly GCF_055632315.1). NCBI lineage: Bacteria > Bacillati > Actinomycetota > Actinomycetes > Kitasatosporales > Streptomycetaceae > Streptomyces > Streptomyces sp. PSU-S4-23. The sequence goes on from NZ_JBVMUU010000002.1 coordinate 7,733,589, forward strand.
GCCTACGGGCCGGGGACCTGCTCGACGGCTGGCGGTACATCCTCGCCGACGCGGCGCTGCGTCCGCTGTTCTTCAACACCGCCCTGTTCAACGGCTTGGTGATGGCCGTCCAGCCGCTGCTCGCCGTTCTGATGCTCGGCCGGCTGGGGTTCGCACCGTGGCAGTACGGCCTGGCCTTCGCCGCACCCTCGGTCGGCGGGCTGCTCGGCTCGCGGCTGGCCCGACCGCTGGTCACCCGGTTCGGACAGCACGAGGTCCTGGTCGTGGCCGGGGCGCTGCGCGCGCTGTGGCCCGTCGGCCTGGTCTTCCTGGGGCCGGGCACCGGAGGGCTGCTGCTGGTGATGGGCGTCGAGCTCGGGCTCATCTTCTGCTGCGGGGTCTTCAACCCCGTCTACGCCACCTACCGCCTCGAACGCACCGCGACCGACCGGGCCGCCCGCACGCTGTCCGCCTGGGCGGTGACGACCAAGTCCTCGATCGCGCTCCTGACGGCCGTCTGGGGTGTGCTGGGGGGCCTGCTCGGCTCCCGTACGGCCATCGGCCTGGCCGGCGTGCTCCTGCTGGCGACCCCGCTGCTGCTCCCTCGCCGCGCCGCAGCGCATCTCTCGGAGCCGGAGCCGGAGCCGGAGCCGGAGCCGGAACCGGAGCCGGAGCCGGAGCCGGAACCGAGCCGCGCCTGACAGGCAGCCACGGCCGCCACGGCCGCCACGGCCGCCACGGCCGCCACGGCGGTGACGGCGGTGACGGCCGTCACCCCTTGCCGGGACGGACGAGTCCCACGATGTCAATGTGATGTTTTCCGTCTTCAGTGAGCCACCTGCCACCCCTAACGTTGCTGCGTGGCTGCCGGCACGTATGCGGCTGACATCATGGTGCGCGTTGCCGGCAGGCTGAAGGGATCCGGGATGTTCCGCAAGGTGCTGGTCGCCAACCGTGGCGAGATCGCGATTCGGGCTTTCCGCGCCGGCTATGAGCTGGGTGCGCGCACGGTTGCCGTCTTCCCGCACGAGGACCGTAACTCGCTGCACCGACTGAAGGCCGACGAAGCCTATGAAATCGGACAGCCGGGGCATCCGGTGCGGGCCTACCTCTCCGTCGAGGAGATCGTCCGTGCGGCGCGCCGGGCGGGAGCGGACGCGGTCTACCCGGGCTACGGGTTCCTGTCCGAGAATCCCGAACTCGCACGCGCGTGCGAGGAGGCGGGCATCACGTTCGTCGGGCCGAGCGCGGACACGCTCGAACTGACCGGGAACAAGGCCCGGGCCGTGGCCGCCGCCCGCGCGGCCGGCGTACCGGTGCTCGGCTCCTCCTCCCCTTCCACCGACGTCGACGAACTGGTCCGTGCCGCCGAGGACATCGGCTTCCCGGTGTTCGTCAAGGCGGTCGCCGGCGGTGGGGGACGCGGCATGCGCCGCGTCGAGGACCCCGCCCTGCTGCGCGAGTCCATCGAGGCGGCGGCCCGCGAAGCGGCGTCCGCGTTCGGCGATCCCACGGTCTTCCTGGAGAAGGCCGTCGTCGATCCGCGCCACATCGAGGTGCAGATCCTCGCCGACGGCCAGGGCGACGTCATCCACCTGTTCGAACGTGACTGCTCGCTGCAGCGCCGCCACCAGAAGGTCATCGAGCTGGCCCCCGCACCCAACCTCGACCCGGCGCTGCGGGACCGGATCTGTGCCGACGCGGTGCGGTTCGCCCGCGAGATCGGCTACCGCAACGCGGGCACCGTGGAGTTCCTGCTCGACCCCGACGGCAACCACGTCTTCATCGAGATGAACCCCCGCATCCAGGTCGAGCACACGGTGACCGAGGAGGTCACCGACGTCGACCTGGTGCAGGCCCAGCTGCGCATCGCGGCAGGCGAGACCCTCGCGGACCTTGGGCTGTCACAGGAGACGGTCACCCTGCGCGGTGCCGCTCTGCAGTGCCGTATCACCACCGAGGACCCGGCCAACGGCTTCCGCCCGGACACCGGCAGGATCAGCGCCTATCGCTCGCCGGGCGGCTCGGGTATCCGTCTGGACGGCGGCACCACCCACGCCGGTACCGAGGTCAGTGCGCACTTCGACTCGATGCTCGTCAAGCTCACCTGCCGGGGCCGGGACCTGAAGGCCGCGATCGGCCGGGCGCGGCGCGCCGTGGCAGAGTTCCGCATCCGCGGGGTGGCCACGAACATCCCCTTCCTGCAAGCCGTGCTGGACGATCCCGACTTCCAGGCCGGACGGGTCACGACATCCTTCATCGAGCAGCGGCCGCACCTGCTCACCGCACGGCACTCCGCCGACCGCGGCACCAAGCTGCTCACCTACCTCGCCGACGTCACGGTGAACAAACCGCACGGTGAACGGCCCGAGCTGATCGATCCGGCCACCAAGCTGCCGCCGCTGCCCGCCATCGAACCGCCCGCCGGCTCCCGGCAGCGGCTCGTCGAACTCGGGCCGGAGGGCTTCGCCCGCTGGCTGCGCCAGTCGCCGACCATCGGCGTCACCGACACCACCTTCCGCGACGCCCACCAGTCACTGCTCGCCACCCGGGTCCGCACCAAGGACATGCTCGCCGTCGCCCCCGTGGTGGCACGCACCCTGCCCGGACTGCTGTCCCTGGAGTGCTGGGGCGGCGCCACCTACGACGTCGCCCTGCGCTTCCTCGCCGAGGACCCCTGGGAACGCCTCGCCGCCCTGCGCGAGGCCGTCCCCAACATCTGTCTGCAGATGCTGCTGCGCGGCCGCAACACCGTCGGCTACACGCCCTACCCGACCGAAGTGACCGACGCCTTCGTGCACGAGGCCGCCGCCACCGGCATCGACATCTTCCGTGTCTTCGACGCCCTCAACGACGTCGACCAGATGCGTCCCGCCATCGACGCCGTGCGGGAGACCGGCACGGCGATCGCCGAGGTCGCCCTGTGCTACACCGCCGACCTCTCCGACCCCTCCGAGCGCCTGTACACCCTGGACTACTACCTCCGTCTGGCCGAGCGGATCGTGGCCGCCGGAGCCCACGTCCTGGCGGTCAAGGACATGGCAGGGCTGCTGCGCGCCCCGGCCGCCGCGACACTCGTGTCGGCGCTGCGCCGGGAGTTCGGCCTCCCGGTCCATCTGCACACCCACGACACCGCGGGCGGCCAGCTCGCCACCTACCTCGCCGCGATCCAGGCCGGCGCGGACGCGGTCGACGGCGCGGTCGCGTCGATGGCGGGTACCACCTCGCAGCCGTCGCTGTCGGCGATCGTGGCCGCGACCGATCACTCCGAGCGGCCCACGGACCTGGATCTGCAGGCTGTCGGGGACCTCGAACCGTACTGGGAGAGCGTCCGCCGGATCTACGCCCCCTTCGAGGCGGGCCTCGCAGCCCCGACCGGGCGCGTCTACCACCATGAGATCCCGGGCGGACAGCTGTCCAATCTGCGCACACAGGCGGTCGCGCTGGGACTCGGCGACCGTTTCGAGGAGATCGAGGCGATGTACGCCGCCGCCGACCGGATCCTGGGCCGTCTGGTCAAGGTCACCCCGTCGTCGAAGGTGGTCGGCGACCTCGCCCTGCACCTGGTCGGCGCCGGAGTGGCGCCGCAGGATTTCGAAGCGGCGCCGGAGACGTACGACATTCCCGACTCGGTCATCGGCTTCCTGCGCGGCGAGCTGGGTACCCCGCCGGGCGGCTGGCCCGAGCCGTTCCGGACCAGGGCACTTCAGGGCCGTGCCGAGGCCAGGCCCGCGCAGGAACTGACGGCGCAGGACCGCGCCGGGCTGGAGAAGGACCGTCGTGCGACGCTCAACCACCTGCTCTTCCCGGGACCGACGCGCGACTTCGAGGCGCAGCGGCAGGCCCATGGCGACACCAGCGTGCTGGACAGCAAGGACTTCTTCTACGGACTGCGTCCGGGCAGGGAGTACGCCGTCGACCTGGAGCCCGGCGTGCGGCTCCTGATCGAGCTGCAGGCGATCGGTGAGGCCGACGAACGCGGCATGCGCACCGTGATGTCCACCCTGAACGGCCAACTGCGGCCCATCCAGGTGCGCGACCGGGCGGCGGCCTCGGACGTACCCGTGAGGGAGAAGGCCGACCGGGCCAACCCCGGCCATGTGGCGGCGCCTTTCGCCGGTGTGGTGACCCTCGCGGTCGACGAAGGCGACGAGGTGGCGTCCGGTGCCACGGTGGCCACCATCGAGGCCATGAAGATGGAAGCCGCGATCACCGCCCCGAAGGCCGGAAGGGTGACCCGGCTGGCCATCAACAGGGTCCAGCAGGTGGAAGGCGGTGACCTGCTCGTCGAGATCGTGTGAGCCCTCTCGCGCGGCTTCACCGGCCTTCACCGGTCTCCCCGGGCCGCACACCGTCAGGCCGGCGGTTTCCCGGACGGACGGCAGCACGATACCGGGCGAGTACCTCATGGCTGTCCGGGGTGAACGTCCGGCGTTGCATGAATGCAGACAGTTCGCTCTCCGCCAGCCAGCCGTGCCACATGACCTCGTCGCGATCGGGGCTCACCTCGACCGGGACGACCGCCTCGTGGACGCCGAGCCAGTGAGGGCTGAGGCCACTTCGGTTCAGGAACCTGACCACCGAGCGGACGGGCACCCGGACGCCCAGCTCCTCCGCCAGCTCTCGCGCCGCCGCGTCTTCATAGGACTCACCCACAGCCACGGCCCCGCCGACCACGACCTCGTAGCGCCCTGGGAACCGTGGCACTCGCCGGGACCGTCGGTGGACGAGGATCCGCCCGCCCCGATCACGGCACATCGTCACGGCGACCCGGTGCAGCCAGCCCTGGCGGACGGCCTCGCCACGGCGCACCACGCCCGACACCCGGTCCCGCTCGTCGACCTGCTCCACCCACTCGTCCATCCACTCGTCCATGCCCCCACCGTCCCAGCCGCCACTGACATCGGACCGCCTCACGGCCGCCTGATCCCAGGCAGCGGGGTCACAACTGCTCGCCCTCCTGCAGATACACCCCTTCCACCGTGACCCGGTCCGTCCGCTCGGAGCCTCCGACGATGCGGATCCAGCTGTCCACGGTCAGCTCACGGCCCCCCAACCCGATCTTGAACCCCCCGTACATGCCCGGCACGGGGAACCAGCACACAGGGTGCTCCAGTTCGGTCAGCACCTCCACCTCCGGTAGCCGCAGCCCCTGCTGGGTGGCCAGGTCCGTGCCGTCCTCAAGGCCCGCTCTGTGCCGGATCAGACGGTGCAGGTGGTGCCGCAGCCCGGCGACCACATCGGGCGGCAACGGGTGTCTGGATTCCGGGCGCAGGAGGGAGGACAGGTGGTGGTGGCCGCGCCGCGCGGCGATGTCCACGGCGCGGGTCCCGTCACTCGCCCTCAGCGTCCGCCAGGCGCCGTACCCCAGGAGGCGCTCGACCGTCCCGGCCGGGGCGCCGTGCCACGCGGCCTGGTGCAGCGGCGTGTAGCCGCTTCGGCCGTCCAGACGCGCGGAGTTGACCCAGGCAGGGGTCTCGTCGAGGACCTGGAAGAGCGTCCGCCAGTCCCCGTCCCGGGCGGCGTCGGCAAGCCGGTCCCGTTGCTCCGCGAACTTCGCCTTGAGTGTCGCATGACGGGTGACCCCGTCCCAGTGCGCGACGCGTTCATCGACCACGCGGCCGAGTGTAGGGGGCGCGGTCGTCATGGCTGCGCGGGGAGAACCACCAGTCATACGGGAGCCGGCTCACCGGGCCGGCGCCGCCACGCAGGACCTCGGCCCGGAGAACATCCAGCGGTCAGCGGCGGTAGCAGTACGAATCCGAGGAGGCGTCGCCGCCCTGCAGGCGCGTCTGGTGCACCCGCAGGCCCAGGAAGTCCGGGCCGTGCGGGAAGAAGCGGCTGTCGAGGGAGAGTCCGCCGTGCGAGGTGTCGGCGTCAAGTTCGACCATCCACGGGTCGATGCCCTCGGGATAGAACTGCGCGTCCCAGGCGGCGTACAAGGAGTTCGTCAGGTACACGCGCCGCCCGTCGCGGCTGAGCTCGACCATCTGCGCCCCGCCGGTCAGCGGAAGGTCCGGCTCGGCGGGATGCGGCTGCCGGCCGACGATGCCGCCGAGACGCACGGACGCGGTCCGCCTCGGATGCAGAGGGTCGCTCACCTCGTACTGGAGCAGCTCGCCGGTCCCCCAGGCGGACACGTACAGCCACCGGTCGTCCACGGACAGGTCGATATCGGTGATCAGCGGGGGCACGGCGCCGAACGGCTGCAGCGCCGGGGGCAGACCCTCCCTCCGCGCGGGCTCGGCGGGGATGGTGATCACCTTGCGGACCACGAAGTCCTCGCCCTCCCGGTTCCACAGCCACACCGACGCCGACAGGTCCTCCACGTCGATCACGGTGTTCGCGAATCCCCACGCCGCCTCGGGGTCGTGCGCGGGGCGCAGCTCCAGCACCATCTGGTTCTCGTCTCCCAGGTCGACGCGCTGCAGATGCCGGCCGGAGTCCAGCTCCCAGAAGTGCAGCGAGTGGCCGTACCGGCGGCTCAGCAGCAGCTCGGGGACAAGACCGTTCTCGATCATCGAGGGGGTGCCCCACTCGCTGGTCACGGCGATGTTCTGACGCAGATGCCACCAGACGTCGTAGGCGAACCGCTGCGGGCCGCGGTCGCTCTCCCAGGCTCGCAGCACGTCGAAGGTCTCGTGGTCCAGCAGCGCGACGCCGCCAGGCCCGTCCGCACCGTCCGCGCCGCCCAGACAGGACAGGAACACCCCGTCGGGGCCGCAGTGGAGCGTGTGCGGACGCGAATACCCGGCCTTGGCCGCCAGCTCCCCGGGCTCGACCACCTTGACCAGGTGCGGGCGGGTGGGATCGGGGCTGGTGTCGAAGACGTGCAGCCGGGAGGAGCGCAGCCCCGGGAGGATGAGGTAGCGCCGGGCAGCGTGGTGATGACCGGCATGCGCCAGCGCGCTCGAGCAGGCGTTCCAGCCGAAGTGGTGCAGTTCGTCGCCGCGGCCGGGTAGGTCGGCGTGGGAGATCACGCGACCGTATGCGGGGGACTCGGGGTCGGTGCCGACGGTGAACAACGCGTCCGGGCGCTGGGCGGTGGGGTCGAAACCGACGACATAGGCGAGTTTCTCCGGGGGCGCGGCGACGGCGTCCGCCGGAGTGCGGTACAAGGTCGGGTCGGTGTGGTCATCGAGGTCGTGAGCGTGCTCGGTCGTCGTCATGGCTGTTCCTCACTCCCGAACGGGACCCTGGACCCGGGGGCTCCCGGCAGGCGGCCGGGCTCACCCGTTCGGGATCGATGTACTCGCGGGACGGATATGCCATGAAACGAGCGTTTCACACCCCCGAAGCCCTGCCAAGGCGGCCGCTACGGGGCCTGCGGACGTCACCTGTCGGCGTCGCCTGAATCGTGGTTCCGGATCACTTTCCGCGCCCTCGGCGGAACCGGGACCGGTCCGCGAGTGCCTGGGCCGGGCCACTGCCGGTCGCCGCCGCCGGCCCGCCCGGGGTCAGGGCCGGTGCCGTACGAAGCTCACGTATGCGAACCCCTCGCCTGCGCGTGGCGCGCGGGTCCAGGACCGGGTGGTGAAGGCGCGGAGCCTGCCTGGCCCTGTGGGGTGGGCTGCTCGACGAGGTCGGGGGCCACCGTGAAGGCGACGTGCTCGTCCTCGGGGGCGGACGGGTGCGGCTGCGCACGGTCGAGGACCACGGCTGGGACTGTCTGCACGGCGGAAACGTCCCGGCGCTTGTCCCGGGCGGTGGTCCCGTGCCGCTGGTCGTGGCCTTGGCGGACATCCCTGCGGGCGCGAACTCGTCGTGATCGACCGCTGGTTCCCCTCCAGCAAGCTGTGCGGGGCCTGCGGAACGGTTCGCGAGAAGCTGCCGCTGAACGTCCGCGAGTGGACGTGCGAGTGCGGTGCCGTGCATGACCGCGACGTGAACGCGGCGCGCAACATCCTGGCGGCCGGGCCGGCGGCGTCTGCCTGTGGAGACGGTGTAAGACCTCGACGGGAGTCCTCCCGGACGGGGCGGTCGTCGGTGAAGCAGGAACCCCAGCGGGTGACCGCTGGAATCCCCCGCCTTTGGGCGGGGGAGGAAGTCAAGACATCACCGTCCTCCCAGCGGCGACCCGGCGGTGTCGGGCGAGCCGCCGAGAGGACTCGGTGTCTTCGCGGGCGATGCGGTGGCCGGGGCCGTTACTTGAGCTCGATCACCAGACCGAAGTCGTTGCCCCGGTGCCAGCCCGTGCTGATCTTCGGGCTGTGGTGGGTGTCGTCGGCCCAGCTGTAGAAGTGCGACCAGGTCACGTCGTCGCCGTACCAGTGGTTGTAGTCCGTCTCCGCGTACGCCTGGACGGCCTTGCCGTCGTGCTTGGTGTCCCAGAGGTAGAAGGCGCCGGAGGCGTACGACTTGCCGTTGACCTTCTTCGTGCACTCCATGTACTTGGCGGCGCCACCGGTGATGTGGATCTCCTTCCAGCCGGAGCACTTGTTGGCCGAGGCCGCCACGTTCCCGGCGGATGCAGCGGACAGGGCGGACGGTGCGGCGGTCGCTGCGGGGGCGGTGGCGAGGCCACCCGCCAGGGCCAGTCCGGCGGCTGCGAGGGCGATGCGCTTGCGTGACGTCATGGTGGATCCTCTCCGTCGGCCGGCGGACGGTCCCCCGGTAGGTCCCTCGTGGTCCGTCGGCACAACACGACCGTGCCCGCCCGCACCGTCCCGCCCCAACGGTCTGCAGAGAAATGAGGCCCTTCCGGGACCCCACCCCCGTGACCTGCCCGGATGTTGCCGGAAGTGGGATACGGCGGGACGGCTCCGCGGGCTGCTCCCGAGGGATCCGCGGGCCGCTGTCGCCGGGTGAACTAGGATCCCGGCCATGGCGCAGACCACGAGCGACGTGGACCGGTTCGAGGCATCCAGGTCCCGCCTGGAAGCCATCGCCTACCGCGTCCTCGGCTCCGCGAGTGAGGCCGAGGATGCCGTGCAGGAGACGTTCCTGCGCTGGCAGGCGGCCGACGTCGACCACATCGAGGTCCCCGAGGCGTGGCTGACGAAGGTTCTCACCAACCTGTGCCTCAACCAGCTCGCCTCGGCCCGCGCGCGGCGCGAGACGTATGTGGGCCAATGGCTCCCGGAGCCGCTGCTGGCCGGGGACCCGATGCTCGGGCCGGCCGACACCGCCGAACAACGCGAGTCGGTCTCGTACGCGGTCCTCGCCCTGCTGGAGCGGCTCTCCCCCAACGAGCGGGCGGTGTACGTGCTGCGGGAGGCATTCGACTACCCGCACCGGGAGATCGCCGAGATCCTCGACATCAGTGAGGCCGCCAGCCAGCAGATCTTCCACCGTGCCAAGAAGCACGTCGCGGCCGGCAAGGCCCGCGCCGAGATCGACGGGGCCGCCGCCCGGCGGATCATCGACGAGTTCCTCGCGGCCGCCACCAGCGGCCGGACCGAGCCGCTCGTGCGGCTGCTGACCCAGGACGCCATCGCGATCGGCGACGGCGGCGGGAAGGTCCCGGCCCGCGCCAAGGCGTTCGAAGGCGCCCTCGCGGTCGCGACGTTCATGCGCGGCCTGTTCAAACCCGGCAAGGCCAAGCGCGCTCTGGTCGGCGGCTCACCCGAGGTCTACGCCACGACCGCCAACGGTGACCCCGCCGTCGTGGCGGTCCTCGGCGGCCGGGTCATCGGCGTGATGTGCCTGGAGGTCACCGACGAGGGCATCGCCGCGTTCCGCAACCAGGTCAACCCCGACAAGCTCGAACGCGCGAACCGGTGGTGGGCGGTCGCCGACCACGGAGAACCCCTGCTCATCGCGTTCTGACCCCGTTGTGAGGTGCTTCCGCCCCCGATGTGAGGTGCTTCACACCGTGTTCCTGTCAGGAAACGGCGGGCTGCCCGGTTCAAGTGGCGAATCCGCTCAAGACAGGAGCAGGGAAATGCCGCACCGTATCGTCGTCCTCGGAGCCGGATACACCGGAGCCATCGCCGCGGGGCGCCTCGCCAGGCGGCTGCGCCGCGAGGATGCCGCCATCACCCTCGTCAACGCCGAGCCGGACTTCGTCGAGCGCGTCCGCCTGCACCAGCTTGCGGTCGGCCAGGACCTCGAACCCCGGCCCTTCAGTGAGATGTTCGCGGGCACCGGCGTCGAACTGAGGCTCGCGAAGGTCACCGGCGTCGACGTCGACCGCAGGACCGTCGCCCTCGCCGATGCGAACGGCGACGGGGAGCTGGCATACGACACCCTCGTGTACGCCCTCGGCAGCGGCTGGCACGACCAGGGTGTCCCCGGCACCGCCGAACACGCTCACGAGATCGCAGCTCGCCCCGGAGCGCTGCGGCTGCGGGAGCGCCTGGCCCGCCTGGACGCCGGGCAGCCCGTGGTCGTGGTCGGCGGCGGCCTCACCGGCCTGGAGGCCGCGGCCGAGATCGCCGAGGCCCGCCCGGACCTCGATGTCGCCCTCGCCGCCCGCGGCGGTCTCGGCGACTGGCTCTCGCCCAAGGGCCGCCGGCACCTGAGGAAGGTCTTCGGCGAGCTCGGCATCACCGTGCACGAGCACGCCGCCGTCGTCGGCGTCGAGGCCGACCGCGTCGCGACCGCCGACGGCGGGTCGCTCCCGGCCGCGGTCACCGTGTGGACCACCGGTTTCGCGGTCCATCCCATCGCGAAGGCCACGACCCTGGAGGTCACGGACAGGGGCCAGATCGTGGTCGACGGGACCATGCGCTCGGTCTCGCACCCGGATGTGTACGCCATCGGCGACGCCGCCATGGCGATGGGCCCCGGCGGCAAGCCGCTGCGGATGTCGTGCGCCTCGGGCACCCCGACCGCCTGGCAGGCCGCTGACGCCATCGCGGCGCGCCTGGCCGGCGGGAAGCTCCCGAAGGTGCCGCTGCGCTACTTCAACCAGTGCATCTCGCTGGGCCGCAAGGAAGGTCTGATCCAGTACGTCACCGCCGACGACCGCGCGGTCCGGGCGGCTCTGACAGGACGGCTCGCCGCCGTCTACAAGGAACTGGTGTGCAAGGGCGCGGCCTGGGCCGTCGCCAACCCGACGCTCGGTATGCCGACCCGGCGCCGCCGCCTCTTGGAGCCGGCCGGGGCGGGCTCGCCGGTCAAGGAACCGGCCTGACCCGCACAACGGACGGGCGCCCTCGAAGCGGGGGCGCCCCCGCGCCGTCGGTCGTGCCGATGACGCGGCCGCGTCGATGGGCGCCGGCCTTCCCGGCCTCGTCCGCGACGGCCTTCGGCGCCGTGGGCTCCGTCGCGTCTTCGAGCCGCGGACGGCCGATCTATAGTGGGCCTCGTGAACCGTTGGAAGGAGTTGACCGGGGAGACGTCCGGAGAGGACTACGCTGCCCGGTTCGCGGCGCTGGCCCGTAGCGGGAAGGACGTGCACGGGGAGGCGCGGTTCTGCGCGGCGCTCGTGCCTGCCGGGGCCCGGGTGCTGGACGCCGGGTGCGGCACCGGACGGATCATGATCCGGCTCGCGGAGCTCGGGTACGACTGCGTCGGGGTGGATCTCGATGCGTCGATGCTCGCCGTGGCGCGGCAGCAGGCGCCGGGACTGCCCTGGTTCCAGGCCGACCTGTCGGGGTTCGAGCCGGGTCTGCTCGGTATCGAGGCGGACTTCGATCTCGTGGTCGCCGCGGGCAATGTGTTTCCGCTGCTCGCCGCCGGCACCGAGGGCGCGGTGGTCGGGCGCCTGGCCGCGTCCCTGCGTCCTGGCGGTCTGATGGTCGCGGGCTTCGGTCTGGACGAGGCCCATCTGCCCGTGCCGCCCGGGATCACGCTGCCCGAGTACGACGACCACTGTGCCGCGGCCGGCCTCACCCTCGTCGACCGCTTCGCCACCTGGGATGCCGACTCCTACGAGGGCGGCGGCTATGCCGTCAGCGTCCACCGCCGGTGAGGTTCCGCGGGGTGAGGTTCCGCGGGACACCTGATCAACTGCTGATGTCGCCGGAGCCCTTCGCCCGCCGATGCCCGGCGGCCGCGCCGCCGCCGGCCCGGTCCGGTACGCCGTCCGCTGCCACGCCTCGCGTCCAGGAATAGCCGCGGGCCCGCCCCGTGTTGCCGCGAGCATGACGACGAACGCGCCGCGGCCCGAGGTGCTGCGATACACCGCCTTCTCCAGCGCCCCCGACGGCGGAAACCCCGCCGGTGTCGTTCTGGACGCCACCGCCCTGGACGACGACGACATGCTGGCCATCGCCGCCGACCTCGGATACTCGGAGTCCGCGTTCCTGACCGCGCCCCCGGAGGGACTCGGCGGTCAGGAGGGACGGGCGTACGGCATCCGGTACTTCAGCCCCAAGGCCGAGGTGCCGTTCTGCGGCCACGCCACCGTTGCGACCGCCGTCGCTCTCGCCGAGCGGACGGGCCCCGGGAAGCTGGTCTTCGCGACGCGTGCCGGCACCGTGCCGGTGGAGGTGACCGAGGAGGGCGGGACCGTCAGGGCCACACTCACCAGTGTCGAGCCGCACATCGAGGAGATCGCCGGCACCGACCTCGCGGAGGCGCTCGCCGCACTCGGCTGGCCGGCCGCCGATCTCGACCCGGCCTTCCCGCCCCGTATCGCGTTCGCCGGCGCCCGCCATCTCGTTCTCGCCGCGGCGACGCGCACGCGCCTCGCGGATCTCGCGTACGACTTCGCGCGTCTGGAAGCCCTGATGCACCGCTTGGACCTGACCACGGTCCAGTTGGTGTGGCGGGAGTCGGCCACCGTCTTCCACGTCCGTGACCCGTTCCCCGTCGGCGGCGTCGTCGAGGACCCGGCAACCGGCGCCGCGGCCGCCGCGTTCGGCGCGTACGCCCGTGAGCTCGGCCTGGTTGCGGAGGACGCCGTCCTCACTCTGTACCAGGGTGAGGATCTCGGCCGCCCCGGCGAGCTCACGGTGACGCTGCGCGCGGGCGACTCCCGCGTCCGTGTCAGCGGCGCGGGAACGCGCATCGACTAGAGCGGGCGACTCGGCGACCGGGCGTCGGACCTGCTGTGCCTCACCGTCCGTGCGGAGGGGGATCCTCCGCCTGCCGGGTCCGGCGTCGTCGCGTGAACGGCGAACGAGCGCGAGATCAGGGCTTCCACCGGACCGGCAGCCGGCGCGGGCCGCGGATGAGCATGCCGTGGCGCCAGGTCAGGGCGGCCGGGTGGGCGTCGAGGGCGAGGTCGGGGCAGCGCTCCAGCAGGGCACGGATCGCGATCCGCGCTTCCAGGCGGGCGAGCGGCGCACCGAGGCAGTAGTGGATGCCGTGACCGAAGGCGACATGACCGGTGGCGGGTCGCCGGATGTCGAAGCGGCCCGGATCGGGGAAGCGCGCCGGGTCGTGGTTGGCGTCCGCCAGAGCCACGAGGACCAGTTCCCCGCCGCCGGGGATGACCGTGGTCCCGATCCGGACCGGGTCGGTGGTGAACCTGAACGTCGGCGTCTCCACCGGCCCCTCGTAGCGCAGCATCTCTTCCACCGCGTTGTCGATGAGGGTCATGTCCTCGCGCAGTGCGGCGACTTGGTCGGGATGGGTGAGCAGGGCCAGCACGCCGTTGGAGATCAGGTTGACCGTCGTCTCATGCCCGGCGACCAGCAGCAGCCAGGCGGTACCGCGCAGTTCGTCCGCGGAGAGCCGGTCGCCGTCCTCGTCGGTTGTCCGGATCAGGGCGCTCATCAGGTCCTGGCCCGGGGACAGGCGCTTGCGGTCCAGTAACTCCGAGAGGTACGTGGCCACTTCGCCCGTCGCCGCCAGCCGCGCCTCCGGGTCGGGATCGGTGAGGATCGTGCTGGTCCAGGCCCGGAACGCGGCCCGGTCCAGCATCGGGACGCCGAGCAGCTCGCAGATCACCGAGATGGGCAGCGGGAACGAGAGTGCCTCGACCAGATCGGCGCGCCCTTCCGGAAGGGCCGTCATCGCGTCGAGCAACTCGTCGGTGATCTGCCGCACGCGCGGCGCGAGCTGCTCGATCCGGCGCGGGGTGAACTCGCGGACCACCAGCTTGCGCAGCCGCTCATGGTCCGGTGGGTCGGAGTTGAGCATGTGCGGCCCCGCCGAGGGACTGGGGATCGCAAAGGAGGGCGAGGCGTTCTTCCACTGCTTGGACAACCGCGGATCCACGAGTGCGGCCCGTCCGGCCTCGTACCCGACGACAAGCCAGGCCTCCGCACCCTCCGGGATCCGTACCCTGTGCACCGGGCCGCGTTCCCGCAGCGCGGCGTAGACGGGATAGGGATCGCGGACGAAGTCCTCGCCCATCGCCACCAGATCGATCACCTCGGCCGCCGCCATGGCCCACCCCCGTCTCCGGTCCGCTTCGAAGCTAGCAGTGGGCGGCGCTGCGGGCGAAGGAGGCATTCAGCCGCGCCGGGTGAGAGCGCCGGGGCGGGTACCGGGTCGGGGCGACGGGCCCTAGCAGAGCACGGCGAGGGATCCGGGCAGTACCCGGGCCGTGACGGGAAGGGCGGTGTCGACCTCGCCGTCGGCGCCGCACGGCACCTCCCGGTCTGCCTCGATGCGCACCTCTCTCCCGCTGACGACCCGCACTTCGGGCCGGTGCACGTGGTCCCCGGACCTGAGCTCGTTCATCAGGGTGAAGAAGAGCCGGCGCGGTGCCTCGCGGATCATCACCACCTCGAGCAGCCCGTCGTCGACGCGGGCGCCGGGGGCGATGATGCGACCGGAGCCGTAGTAGGCGGAGTTGGCGGCGACGACGGTGTAGCCGCGGTGTGCGAGGTGCTCGCCGTCGACGGTGACCCGGTAGGCCGCCGGGCGCCAGGTGGCGACGGCCCGTAGTCCGCCCGCGTAGTAGGAGGCGGCGCCCTTGAGGAGGGTGGAGCGGTTGGCGTGGCGGTTGGCGAGGGCGTCCACCCCCGCGTACACGCTGCCGAGGACGACGCTGCGGCCGTGGAGGGACTCCACTTCTATGGTGTCCACGGCCCGGGGACCGCTGTGCAGCAGCACTCGGGCCAGTGCCTCGGGCTCGGTGGGCAGGCCGAGCGCCCGGGCGAAGTCGTTGCCCCGGCCGGCCGGGACCAGGCCGAAGAGCGTGCCGGTGCCGCTGAGGGCCCCGCCGATGCTGCCGGTGATGCCGTCGCCGCCCACTGCCACGACGATCCGGTCGCGCTCCCCGGCCTGCCGGGCGAGGTCCCGGGCGTGGGCCAGACTGCGGCTGTACTCGGTCTCCAGCCCGGCACCCGCCTCCCTCAGCAGCCGGGCCACGCGCAGCAGCGCCGCGACCCCGGCGGATCCGCCGGCGGTGGGGTTGACGATGGCGGTGAACTGTCGCATCGGTGTGCCTCCAGGGGCCTGACGGATCGTGAACCGGACGGTGGCGGGGCGGGGGCCGGGCTGGTCAGTCGACGGGCAGCAGGACGCCCGGATTGAGCAGCCCGGCGGGGTCCAGCCGTCGCTTGACGGCCTGGAGGGCGCCGATGCCGAGCGAACCGGCCTCCCGCACATACCAGTCCCGGTGGTCCGTGCCCACGCCGTGGTGGTGGCTGATGGTGCCCCTGGCCGCCAGGATCGCCTCGCCGGCGGCACGTTTGGCACGGCCCCAGTGCGCCACGGGGTCCTCGCCCTGAGCGGAGACCACGGTGAAGTACAGAGAGGCACCGTTCTCGTACACGTGAGAGATGTGGCACATCACCAGCGGCGGTGTACCCGACGCGGTGAGCGTGCCGGTCAGCGCTTCGCGGACGGCGGCGTACAGCCCGGGCAGGCGGGACCAGAAGGCGGCGGTCTCCAGGGTCTCGGCGAACGCCCCGGCGTCCAGCAGCGCGTCCCGCAGGTAGGGAGCCGAGTAGCGGCCGGCGGCCCAGCGCTCTCCCGGCTCCCGGCCCAGACAGGTGCCGCCGGCGTCGCGCAGCACGGCCGCGGCCCGTTCCCGGCGGTGTGCGGTGTCCTCCTCGGTGCCCTCGTAGCCGGTGACGGCCAGGCATCCGGCGTTCTGCGGCAGACCCGACGAGCCGATGGCGTCGGGCTGGGCCAGACCGATGAGCGTCTCGGTCTCGTCGGACAGCCGCAGCACGGTCGGCCGCGGCCCGTCCTGGGCGAGGTGCCGAAGGGCGGCGGCGCCCGCCTCGAAGGAGTCGAAGCGCCACCCCTCGTAGACGCGGGTCGGGGGGACGGGACGGACCCGGACGGTCACCGAGGTGATGACGCCGAACGCTCCCTCGGACCCGAGGATCAGCTGCCGCAGATCCGGACCGGCCGCCGAGCGCGGGGCGCGGCCCACGTCGAGGGTGCCGGACGGGGTGGCGAGGGTGAGGCCGAGGACCATGTCGTCGAAGCGGCCGTATCCGGCGGAGGCCTGACCGCTGGAGCGGGCCGCGGCGAATCCGCCGATCGTCGCCCACTCGTACGACTGCGGGTAATGGCCCAGCGTGAAGCCGTGCTCGGCAAGGAGCGCCTCGGCGTGCGGGGCGCGCAGGCCGGGTTGCAGGGTGGCCGTGCGGGAGACCGGATCGAGGTCGAGCAGAGCGTTCATCCGGCGCAGGTCCAGCGCGACGAACGGGCGTCGCCGCTCGGGGGCGAGCCCGCCGACGACGGAGGTGCCGCCACCGAACGGGACCAGCGCCAGGCCGTGCGCGGCGCATGCCGCCAGCACCGCGAGCACCTCCTCGTGGCTCGCCGGGAGGACCACGGCCGCCGGGAGGTCGTCCACGTCCCCCTCGCGGATGCGCAGCAGATCCGGGGTGGACTTGCCCCGGGTGTGCCGGATCCGGGACTCGGCGTCGGTGCGCACATGCTCTTCACCGCCGGCGGCGGCGAGCAGAGCGCGGTGTGCCGCCGGGTCGAGGAGCGGCTCGGGCACGGGGATCTCTCCCAGGGCGACAGGCCCGGCGGTGCGCGGTGTGACCCCGAGCAGGTCGCGCAGCAGACCGATCACCGAGTCGGGCAGCGGCGTCGCCCTGGCCGGGTCGCCCCAGCCGCTCCAGAGCATGTCCATGGCGCTTGTCCTCACTGGTCGTCGCGGCGGCGGCGTCGGCGTCGGCGTCGGTGTCTACGTCGGTCGTCGTGGCGTCGGCGTCGCGCGTGTCGGTCGTCGTGGCGTCGTCGCGCGTGTCGGTCGTCGCGGCCGTGCGGTCGCGGAAGAGCCCCCGGACGGCCGAGGGCGCGTTACACTGTGACACATGACGCCTATTCGTCACAACGCCTCGGACGGTGATCCGGTGCTCGACGCGGTCCGCGACTGCGTCCTCGCCGTGGGCGTCCGGCGCACCACCCTGACCGACGTGGCCCGCCGTGCGGGCGTCTCCCGGATGACGCTGTACCGCCGCTGGCCCGACGTCCGCTCGCTGGTCGGCGACCTGATGACCCGGGAGTGGATCAAGGTGGCCGCCGGCGCGATGCCGGAACCGAGGCCCGGGACGACCACCCGCACACGGATCGTGGAGGGGCTCGTGGGCGGCGTCGCCGCCTTCCGGAGCCATCCGCTCTTCCGCAAGATCGTCGACGTCGATCCCGAACTGCTCGTCCCGTACGTGCTCGACCGGCGCGGGGCGAGCCAGGAAGCCCTCCTGGAACTGCTCGGCGACGCCCTCCGCGAGGGCCACACGGACGGGTCCGTACGCCCCGGCCACCCCGAACGGCAGGCCAGGGCCCTGCTGCTGGTCGCCCAGTCCTTCACCCTGTCGCTGCGCACCATGACCGAGGAGGACGACGCCGAGCTGAGCACGGAGGCCTTCTCGGCGGAACTGCGGACCATCCTCGAGAGGACCCTCACACCATGAGCTCCAGCAGCAGTCCCGCCTCCTTGGCGGGATCGGTCCCCGGGTCCTCGCTCACCGCCGGCCGGCGCCTGCGCGAACTGGCCGAGACCGCCGGCGGCACGCCCGTGGACGTCCTGGTGGTCGGCCTCGGCGCGACCGGCGTCGGTGCCGCCCTGGACGCCGCCGCACGCGGACTGACGGTCGCCGCCGTCGACGCCCACGACCTGGCCTTCGGCACCTCCCGCTGGAGCTCCAAGCTCATCCACGGTGGGCTTCGCTACCTCGCCTCCGCCCAGCTCGACGTCGCTCACGAAAGCGCCCTGGAACGCGGCGTTCTGATGGAGCGCACGGCTCCGCACCTGGTGCGGGCCCAGCCGTTCGTGCTGCCCCTGACCCCGCTGGTCTCCCGCAGCCAGGCCGCGTTGGCCTGGGCCGGATTCCGCGCCGGCGACACGCTGCGCCTGGCGGCACGCACGGCCCGGGCGACCCTGCCCGCACCGCGCAGGCTCTCCGCGACGGAAACCCGTCACCTGGCCCCCGCGCTGCGCGGCGCCGGACTGCGCGGCGGGCTGCTGTCCTGGGACGGCCGGGTGACCGACGACGCCCGTCTGGTCACCGCGATCGCACGGACGGCGGCGGCACGGGGGGCACGGATCCTGACCCGGGTGCGCGCGCTGGAACTGACCGCCTCCGGTGCCCGGATACGCGACGAACTCACCGGCGAAGAAGGTGAGATCCGCGCCCGCGCGGTGATCAACGCATCCGGTGTGTGGGCGGGCGGCCTGGTGGACGGGGTCCGCATACGGCCCTCCCGCGGCACCCACCTCGTCCTGCGAGCGGACCACCTGGGCTCTGTGCCGGCCGGCCTGCACATCCCGATCCCCGGCGAGACCAACCGCTTCGTCCTCGTCCTGCCGCAGGGCGACGGCCGGGTCTACGTCGGACTCACCGACGAACCCGTGGACAGCGACGTGCCGGACGTCCCCGAGGTGCCGGAGACCGACATCGGGTTCCTGCTGGACGTCCTCGGCTCCGCACTGGACGTTCCCGTCCACCGCGACGACGTGGTGGGCGCGTTCGCCGGACTGCGGCCGCTGCTGGACAGCGCACCGGGCGAGGGCCCCTCAGCGGCGCCCCGCACCGCCGACATCTCCCGCAGGCACGCCGTGCTCACCTCGCGGGAGGGTGTGGTCACCGTCGTCGGCGGCAAGCTGACCACCTATCGGCGCATGGCCGAGGACGCGGTCGACGCCGCCGTCTCCACCCACGGCCTGTCCGCGGCGACCTCTCCCACCAGCGCTCTCCCACTGGTCGGCGCCGCACCGCCCCGGGTGCTCGGCGCCCTGCGCGCGCCGCGACGCCTGATCGACCGCTACGGCACCGAGGCTCCCGCCGTGCACGCGCTGGCCGTGGCCGACCCCCGGCTCGCCCGGCCCGTCCTGGAAGGGCACCCCGTGATCCGTGCGGAACTGCTGTGGGCCGTGTGCCACGAAGGGGCGCTCGACGCGGCCGACCTGCTCGACCGCCGCACCCGCATCGGGCTGGTCCCGGACGACCGGGCCGCCGCGCTCACGGCCGCACGGGAAGTGCTCGGCGAGTCCGGGGCCGGCGACTGACGAACCGCCGGAAGCGGCGGGACGCCCCGGGACCGGCGGGCCGCGCCCCGGCCCCGTGCACGGTGGTGCCCCTCAGCCGGCATCGGGCTTGCCCTTCTCGTGGAGCCACGTCCGGAACAGCCCCGCCAGGTCCTTCCCCGACTCCTTCTCGCACAGAGCGATGAACTGTGCGGTGTCCGCGTTCCCGTGGCGGTGCTGATCGGTCCACGTGCGAAGGATCCTGAAGAACGTGCTGTCGCCCACGGCTTCGCGCACCTTGTGCAGGGTCATGGCACCGCGCCCGTACACCGGGGAGTCGGAGACCCGGTCGCCGCCGGGAGGGTCCGCCGGGGGAAAGTCCCAGATGCCGTCGCTCTCGGGGTGAGTGCCCTCATAGAAGGCGTCGAACGTCTGCCGGGCCGTGTCGCCGCCGTGGTCCTCCTGCCAGAGCCACTCCGCGTAGGTGGCGAATCCCTCGTTGAGCCACATGTCCTTCCATGTGCGCGGTGTGACGGAATCGCCGAACCACTGGTGCGCCAACTCGTGCACCAGCAGAGCCTCTTCCGGTGCCGATCCGAAGTACGGTCTGTCCTGGGTTTCCAGGGCGTATCCGAGATCGGGGAAGTGATCGACGACAGCGCCCGCCGAGTCGAAGGGATACGGCCCGAAGCGGTCGCTCGCCCAGGCCACTATGTCCGGTATCGAGTCCGATACGTTCCCGGCGCGCTGAGCCTCATCCGGATCAATGGCGACATACAGGGGCAGACCGTCTGGGGTTCGTGCCGTGCGGATGTCGAAGTAGCCGATGGTGACGGTGGCCAGGTAGCTCGCCATGGGCTCTGTGCTGCGCCAGTGCGCGGTGACCTTGCCCCCCTTGACCTCCTCCTTCACCAACTCCCCGTTGCTGACCACGTCGTAGGGGTCCCCGTCGGCATCCTCGGGAACGGTCACGACGATGTCGTAGGTGGCCTTGTCCGACGGGTGGTGATTGCCCGGGAACCAGGTGCTGGAGCCGTTCGGCTCACCGAGTGCGGTGGCACCGTCGTCCGTTTCGAGCCAGCCTTCCAGGCCCCCGTCGGGGTCCTTGAGCGTTCTGGGCGTGCCGTCGTACTCGATGGTGGCCGTGAAGGTCGCCCCGTCCTCGATCACCTTCGCGGGTGTCAGTGTCAACTCGCTGTCGTGGCGCTCGAATCGGGCATCCATGCCGTTCACCGCGGCACCTCGCACCCGTAGTCCTGTGAAGTCGAGGTCGAAGCGGCTCAGATTCTGGGTGGCGCGCGCCGTGATCACCGCCGAGCCCTTCAGATGATTGGTCTCGGGGACGTAGGTGAGCGCAAGGCCGTAGTGGGAGACGTCGTAACCACCGTTCCCTGCCCACGGGAACAGAGCATCCTCGGCGCCGGGCGCCCCCGGCCGCCCCGTCGCCGTGTGCTCCGGGCCCGAACAGGCGACGCTCGTGGTGAGCAGAAGCGCCGCGAGCAGGGCGCGTCGCGGGGGATGGGACCGAAGCGCCCTTCGACGGGAAGGGCGACGCGAAGGGCGACGCGAAGGGCGACGGGCAGGACGTCGAGGCATGAATCCCCCTTTGTGGTTGCGCGTGCTCGATCGATCCAACACCGTCGTGGTCACCTGGCTGAAGTGGGCGCGGGTTCGCCTGGCCCGTCGCCGGGCGGGCCCGCAGCATCGTCAGGGCCTGCGGCCGTGGAAGGTGCGGCGCAGGTCGCTCACCCAGGCGTCCGGGTTCTCCCAGGGGATGAAGTGGCCGCCGCGGTCGTGGGCGTTGACGTTGACGTGGTTGAACCAGGCGGACTGCGGGCCGGTCTTGAATGCCCGGACGCGCTCGTCGGCGGTGTGGATGCCGGGCGGATTCTCGTATGTGACGAAGGTGAGGCCGACCGGGGCCTGCACGACCGGGGTGAGGTCGTGGGCGGGGGCCCAGGGGTAGCGGTTGGCGTTGGCGTAGTAACGCATCGACGTGGCGATGGAGTTGTTCACCCAGTAGATCGTGGCGTGGGTGAGCAGGTCGTCCTTGGTGAAGACGGACTCGACGTCGCCGCCGTTGTCGCTCCAGGCGCTCCAGCGCTCCAGCAGCCAGGCGAGCAGTCCGGCGGGTGAGTCGCTCAGCCCGTGGGCCAGGGTGGCGCCGTCGAGCATGTGCACGGTGAGGTGGGACGCCGAGCGGTGGTCCAGCTCGATGATGCGGGCGCGGACGTCGGCGGGCTGGTCGTCGGTGAGGGGCCGGTTCCGGGCGAAGTCCCAGGCGCGGGGGCCGGTGAAGAAGTCGAGCGGCAGCCCGGAGCCGATGTGGATGCCGTACAGCTCGTCGGCGTACTTGTGGCCGAGCTGGCTGGAGACGATCCCGCCGATGTCGCAGCCCCCGGCGGCGTATTTCTCGTATCCCAGGGTCTCGGTCATCAGGGTGTGCCAGAGGTCGGAGACCTTCCAGAAGTTGACGTCCGAAAAGCCGGTGAGCGGGCCGGGGAAACCGAAGCCGGGCAGGGACGGCACGATGACGTCGAACGCGTCGGCGGGGTCACCGCCGAACGCGGCCGGGTCGGCGAGCGGGTCGATCACCTTCGACCAGTGCCAGAACGTCCACGGCCAGCCGTGGGTGAGGATCAACGGGATCGGGCGGGGGCCGCGGCCCGCCTTGCGCATGAAGTGCACCGGGACACCGGCGACGCTCACCCGGTAGTGCTCGTAGGCGTTGATGGCGGCCTCGGCCTTGCGCCAGTCGTAGCCGTCCCGCCAGTGGGCGACCAGCTCACGCAGATAGCTGTCCGGGACGCCGTAGGACCAGTCCGAGTTCCCCTCGTCCAGCGGCGGACGGGTCAGTGTGAGACGGGCCCGCAGGTCGTCGAGGACCTCGTCGGAGACGTGGACAGGGGTGGGCTCCAGGGGGAAGGCGTGCGGTGTGGTCATGGTGTGGTTCCTTGCTCGACGGCTCTGACGATAGGACGTTTCCACATCCGCCCCGGGGCGGCGTCGCACAGCTGGCGGAGAGTGAGGACAACAGAGCCCGCAGGGCAGAGCCCGCAGGGCAGAGCACGGACACCGCTAGCCTGCTCCGCATGCCCGACGACACCACGCAGACACGACGTGACGACAGGTCCGAGGAGTCCCGGCGGGTGCGGCTGGGCCGGATATTCGACGAGGACGCGGAGCTGTACGACCGGGCCAGGCCCGGCTATCCGCCGGAGCTGTTCGACGACCTCGTGGAACTCGCCGGTACCCGCCCCGGCAGCCGCGTACTGGAGGTGGGCTGCGGAACCGGACAGGCGACGGTGCCCCTGGCCGGGCGGGGTTGCCGGATCACGGCCGTCGAGGCGGGATCGCACATGGCCGCGGTCGCCCGCCGCAATCTGGCCGAGGCCGCGGCGGCCGAGGTGGTGACGGCGGAGTTCGAGAGCTGGCCGCTGCCCCGGGAGCCGTTCGACGCGGTCGTCTCCGCAACGGCGTTCCACTGGATCGACCCGGCGGTGCGGATGACCAAGACCGCCGACGCGCTGCGTCCGGGCGGGGCGCTCGTGGTGGTGCGCGGACAGCATGTGAGGGGCGGCACCGAGGAGTTCTTCGTCGACGTCCAGCGCTGCTACGAGCGCTACGACCCGGACACGACGCCGGGGCTGCGGCCTCCCGCGGCCGCCGACCTCGACGGCTCGGACCATGCCGAGGAAGTGGCGCGAAGCGGCCGGTTCGGGCCCACCGTCTTCCGCCGCTACGAGCAGGACCTCACCTACACCACGTCGCAGTATCTGGACCTGCTGCTGACCTACTCCGGCCACCGAGCCCTTCCGGAAGCCGCCAGGAACGGGCTGTTGGGGTGCATCGGGGGCCTGATCGAGGGGCGCTACGGGGGCAGGGTCACCAAGCGCTACCTCATCGAGATGGGAGTGTCGTACCGGCGGTGAGCCCGGTCGGCACACCACGGCGCTTTCCGGCGCCGCCCGGCCCGGCCCGGCCCGTTCCAGCCGCCGTTGTCAGACAGCCTCGGTACGGTCGGTACATGAGAGCTGAGGGAACATTCACCGTCAAGACGTTCGTCCCGACGGAGCTGAAGCCCGAGCCGGCCGTGTCCACAGGGCTGCCGGTGGGCGTCGCGACGATGGAGAAGCACTTCGAGGGGGAGATCTCGGGGCGCTCGGCGACCCTGTTCACCGCCGCGTTCGACCAGACGGCCGGCGTCGGCACCTATGTGGCCATGGAATCGTTCGAAGGCTCGCTGAGCGGCAGGGAAGGCTGCTTCAACTTCGTCCATTCGGCGACCACGACCGGCGAGGACCGCACCGCGGAGTTCTTCACCATCGTGCCCACGAGCGGCACCGGCGAGCTGGCCGGGATCTCCGGGACCGGAGGGCTGGCCGTGGACGCCGACGGCACGCACCGCATCTGGTTCGACTACCGGCTCGGCTGAACGGCACGCTCCTCACGTCCTCGGGCTGTCGGACGCCCGCCGGCGAGGCAACCGGCCGCGCCGCTCACGCGGACGCCCGGAGCTGCACCCGCGACGGCCGGCCCGCCAAGTCGTTCGTCCTCGACGATGACCGGCTCGCCCCGGCCGAAACCATCATCGGCCGTCATCCGGGCGATCACTGCGGAGTCCGGCGGCCGCCGGGCCGCGCGGGGTCGGGTCGGCGGCGTGGATCAACTGGCGGAGCGCGCCGTGGTAGACCTCGTGGTCGACGGTGGCGGGCAGAAGCGCGGCGAGGTGCCCGGTCAGCACCGGGAATTCCCCGGGGTCGAGCGCGGCCAGGGCCTGGCGGGTGGCCGCTTGGGCGGCCTCGGGGTCGCGGTGGTCGACGAAGCCGGCGCAGCCGAGGGTGAGCAGGTACATCCGCCGGTAGGCGGCGATGGCGTCCTCGGGGGTCATGCCGGCCGTGATCGAGTCGGCGAGCTGCGGCTCCACCAGACGCCCCAGGAGCTGCGGGCCGAGCCAGGGCCGGCTGCCGCGCAGGACCACCAGACCGGGATGGGCCGTCAGCAGTTCGTACAGCGCGGTGAACCGGGCCGCGGTGGCGGTGGCCCAGTCGGTGCCGGGCGGGATGCCGGGCAGGCGGGCGGCGAGGTGGTCGGTGACCAGGTCCAGCAGTCCGGCCAGGTCGGTGCAGCGGCGCTGGAGGGAGGCGAGGGAGATGTCCAGCGCGGCGGCGAGGGTGCGGAAGCTGAGCGCGGCGGGCCCGTCCCGGTCCAGGATCAGCAGGGCCGTGTCGGCGATGCGTTCCGGTGTCGCGCGGGTGAGGGAAGCGGATTGCCTGGGCATGCGGGTCAGTGTACGATACAGCGTATCGTTCTATTGACGGCTCGTCACCACGTCGTGAACCACCCACCTTGCGGAGCAACCCCGTGCACCAGCTCGCGTACGGCGACATCAAGGCCGCCACCGACCGCATCGCCGGGCGGGTCCGCCCCGTCACCCTCGCACCCCTCGACACGGGTGCGATCCCCACCGGCCACGGCGACCGGCCGGGGGATCGCCCCGAACGGTCCTGCGAGGTATGGCTGGCCATGGAGTTCATGCAGCACACGGGATCGTTCAAGGCCCGCGGCGCGCAGAACTTCATCCAGGCCCACCGTGATGCCGGCACGCTCCCCGGGGCCGGGGTGACGATCGCCTCCGGTGGCAACGCGGGCCTGGCCTGCGCCTGGGCCGCCCGGCAGCAGGGCATCCCCGCCACCGTCTTCCTGCCCGCCACCGCGCCCACGGTGAAGGTCGCCAAGCTCCGCTCCTACGGCGCCGAGGTGCGACTGACCGGGGCGGAGTACGCCGACGCCCTGACGGCGTGCGAGGACTTCGCCGCGGCCACCGGCGCGCTCGCCTCCCACGCCTACGACCACCCGCTGATCGCGGCCGGCGCCGGCACGCTGCTGGAGGAGATCCACCGGCAGATGCCCGGCCTGGACACCGTGGTGGTCGCGGTCGGCGGCGGCGGACTGTTCGCCGGCGTGGCCACCGCCGCCCGGCAGCACGGCATCCGCACCGTGGCCGTCGAACCGGACACGTGCCGGGCGCTGAACGCCGCCCTGCGGGCCGGCCGCCCCGTCGACGTCACGGTCGACTCCGTCGCCGCCGACTCCCTCGGCGCCCGCCGCGCCTCCGCCATGGCCCTGCACGCCGCACAGCACGACGGCGTGCGCTCCGTCCTCGTACCGGACGCCGAGATCGTCCGAGCCCGCAAGGCCCTGTGGGACCACCACAAGGTGGCCGTCGAACACGGCGCCGCCACCGCGCTGGCCGCGCTCACCCTCCCCGGCCCGCAGCTGCCCGACCGGGATCCGCCGGCCCGGTCCGACGTCCCGGACCGCGGCTACCGGCCGGGCGGCGGGGAGAAGGTCTGCGTCATCCTGTGCGGGGCCAACACCAACCCCGCCGACCTGGCGGAGCAGGGCCCTGTCCTGGGCCGGACCGTGGGGCATCCCGCGTGGTGACGGACTGGTCCGCAAACCGGGCCGGGGTGCCCGGCATGGGCGGGCGGTTCCGGGGGCCGGGCCGCCGCTGTCTGTCTGACGGTCGGCGTCGTTCCTGGTCCGGTGCCGCCGGGCGGCGCGCGGCCGGGAAGGTCCCGGGCGGGGACCGTGGGCGCTACTCGGCCGCGGGCCGCAGGTGATGTGTCAACGACGTGAGTGCGCCCAGGGCCGAGCCCAGGGCATCCCGTTCGTCCTCGGTGAGGAACTGCAGGGCGCGGGCGATGTGTTCGCCTTCGAGGCGCCGGACCTCGGCGAACTCCCGGCGGGCCCGATCGGTCGGGTACAGGTGCGCGATCCACTTGTCGACGGCGTCCTGCCGGCGTCCGATCAGTCCCTGCTCGGTGAGTTGGGAGACAAGGGCGCTGACGTGTTCGGCCGCATCAGCAGCGCGACGGCGGACTCGCGCACCGTGGCGCCTTCCTGCTGCGATACGAAGCGCAGGGTGCGAGCTGACCCTCCGGAGGCTTGGGCCGCGCGAAGTCGCGGGCCACCCGGCGATCGACAGCGCCGTTCAGCGCAGGCAGACAGTCCGCGAGCGCAAGCGCGACACGGACGGTGTCCTGAGCGGACGCGTGGGAGCCGGGCATGTACGCCATGGAACGTCTGACACCATGCGTATGCTACGAGAGGCTTTTTCCCGGGTGCCGCAGGTACCGCTCTCCCCGGCCGCCGGCTGCTCCGGCCGATCCGATGACCACAATGGTCGCCATGACTGAGGAGACGGGCGAGCCCGAGAGTCGCCTGGCGAGGATCGAGCGGCTGCTGGAGGCCGGCGAGCGCGATGTGGTGCCCGCGTGGCGCCGGGCGACGCGCGGTGAGCCGCGCTGGGCGGTGACCGCGGTGATCCTGGTGGCGGTCGCCCTCCAGCTGATGCTGCCGCACCGGCTCACGCTCCAGCCGTACTGGGCGCTGCCGGTCCTGGAGGTGGTGCTGCTGGCCGGCCTGATCGCCGCGAACCCCCGGCGGGTCGAGCCTCGGACCCGGTGGCTGCGCTGGCTGGGCCTGGCCCTGATCTGCGTGATCAGCCTGGCCAACGGCTGGGCCGCGGTCCGGCTGGTGGCGGGCCTGGTGAACGGCAGTGAGGGGGCGGACGCCGTGCCGCTGCTGCTGACCGGCGGCGGCATCTGGCTGACGAACGTCATCGTGTTCGCCCTGTGGTACTGGGAGTGGGACCGCGGCGGACCGCTGGCGCGGGCCCGCGGTCACGGGCAGTTCCCCGACTTCCTCTTCGTGCAGATGCAGAGCCCGGAGGTCGCGCCGCCCGAGTGGGAGCCGGCGTTCCTGGACTACCTGTACCTGTCGTTCACCAACTCCACCGCGTTCAGCCCGACCGACGTGATGCCGCTGTCACGGTGGGCCAAGATGCTGATGATGCTGCAGTCCTCGGTCTCCCTGGTGACCTTGGTCCTGGTGGTCGCCCGCGCCGTCAACATCCTGAGATGACCGTGCGTCCAGGCGGCCCAGGCGATCCAGGCGGCCCAGGTGGGGTCAGGCGGCCTGGGGGACACGCTCACTCCCCGTTCCGCGGCCCGCCGTCGTAGACGAGCAGCCCGTCGTCGCGCAGGCGTGCTCCCTCGCTGAGCCGATGGGGGACGAGCCGGCCGTCGTGCATCAGGTGCAGGACGGGCGTTGCGCGGGCGAGCACCACGAAGTCGGCTATCAGGCGCCGATGGCAACGCCACCAGACGGCCTCTCCGCACATGACGGCCGTCCGCCGGCGCCCGGCTTCTTCAAGGAGCAGTGCGATCGCGTCGACGAACTCCGCCGTGCGGGTGTGCGCGGCGTATCCGCGGAACGAGTCGTTGCGCCAGACGGTGTCCGGCGAGTCCGGCGGCGGTGTGCGGAACCCGCCCAGCCGCGGCTCCCATCGGTAGGCGATTCCGTGTTCGGGCAGCCACCGCCGCAGCCGCTCCCTGTTGACGGCCGGGTTGTGGCGGCTTCCGGGCGCGCTTCTGACATCCACCACGGCGGCGATCCGCGCCGTGCACAGGAGGTCCGCGAGCTGCTCGCGGTCCGCCGTACCGTGCCCGAAGGTGACGAGTGTCCGCCAGCCCATGCTTCCAGGATCGCCCGACAGGCATGCTCCGCGCGCCGCCCCCACGGCCTGCGTGAAGACCCGGCGTCAGCCCGGTGTCAGCCTCCTGTCGCGTCCGCTGTCACGTCCGCCCGCCGGCCGTGCCGTTGCCGCCCCGGCCGGCGTCGAAGGCGCGCTGCCAGGCGATCGAGGTGGCGCGGGCGAGACCGCCGATGACGGTGGCGTCCTCACCGACGGCGGAGACCGCGATCCGGGGGAGGGGGAGCGGTACGAGCTGCTCCAGGCGCCGCGTGAGCGGTTCGAGCAGGAGGCCGGCGTGGGAACCGACCCCGCCGCCGAGCACGACGAGTTCCGGGTCGGTGATGGCCACCACCATGACCAGGGCCCGCGCCAGCAGATCGACCTCCCGCTCGACGACCGCCACGGCGGCGGGTTCGCCGTCCTGTGCCGCGGCGAACACGTCGGCCACCGAGCGCGCCGTGTCCAGACCCGCCCCGCGGGCCGCGGCGACGATGGCGTCGGCTGCCGCGGCGCTCTCCAGCATCCCGCGCTCGCGTACCTCCCCGACGGGGTCACCGAGGGAGTCACCGACGAGGAGGAAGGCGACCTCACCGGCCGCGCCGTGAGCGCCGCGCTGGAGCCGGCCGCCGGCGATCATCCCCATGCCGATGCCGCTGCCCACGGTCAGGCAGACGAAGTCGGCGACGCCCTGCCCGAGTCCGGCGGCCTGCTCGCCCAGCGCGGCCAGGTCGGCGTCGTTCTCGAACGTCACGCGGTCGCCCAACTCGTCGGAGAACAGCTCGACGACGCCCGGCTGGTCCCAGCCGGGCAGGTTGGAGGCGTGGCGCACATGGCGGGACGCCGGGTCGTAGATGCCGGGGCTGCCGATCACGATGCTCAGCACCTGCTGCCGGCCGACGGAGTTGTCGGCGAGCAGGTCGTTGACCGCCTCGGCGATCTGCTGGGCCAGTTCGGTGGCGCTGCGTGTGCGGGACTCGGCGCGCCGACGGTCGAGGACCCGGCCGGCGAGGTCCGCCAGCGCGAGCCGGACCCACTGCCCTCCGACGTCCACGCTGACCACGCGGCCGGCATCGCTGTCGGGCTCCCAGAGCCGGGCCGCCCGTCCGGCGCGGCCGGTGCGCACACCGGTCTGCCGTACCAGGCCCGCGGCCTCCAGCCGGGCCAGGGCCTGGTTCACCGTCGGACGGGACAACTGCGTGTCGGAGGCGACCTGCGGGACGGAGACGGGGGCATGGGCGCGCAGCCGCTCCAGGACCACCCATTCGTTGGCCTCTCGCATGCTGCCCGGGCCTCGCATGGGGCCGGCGAAGGAGCCCGTGTCGTCGAGCTGTGACATGCACGCCATCTTCGCAGGTGATCAGCGGCCGCCGGACGGTCGGTTCCCACCTCTTGCTTTTGTAAAGAAGGACTCGTTACATTCGCCGCACCATCCCCGTTCCTCCACACGTAAGGTCACGCCCGTGTCGACTTCACCCCCCGGTGGCGGCCTGGTCCGCCGGATCGGCATGTTCCACGCGATCACCCTGAACATGAGCCAGATGGTCGGCATCGGTCCGTTCATCACCATCCCGCTCATGGTCGCCGCCTTCGGCGGACCGCAGGCCGTCATCGGCTGGATCGCCGGCGCGCTGCTCGCGCTCTGCGACGGGCTGGTCTGGGCCGAGCTGGGCGCCGCGCTCCCCGGCAGCGGCGGCACCTACGTCTACCTCCGTGAGGCGTTCCAGTACCGGACCGGCAAGCTCATGCCGTTCCTGTTCGTATGGACCGCCATCCTGTTCATCCCGCTGACGATGTCGACCGGCGTCGTCGGACTGGTGCAGTACCTCGGCTATCTGTGGCCCTCGATGGGGCAGAGCTCCGGCGACCTCGTCGGGCTCGCCCTGGTCGTCCTCGCCGTGGCACTGCTGTGGCGCAGGGTCGAGTCCATAGCCCGGCTCACCGCCGCGATGTGGGCGGTCATGCTGCTCGCCGTGGCCCTGGTCATCGCCGCCGCGTACAGCGACTTCGACCCGCACCTCGCCTTCACCTACCCCGCCGGCGCCTTCGACGTCCTCGGCGGCGGGTTCTGGAGCGGCTTCGGCGCCGGGCTCGCCGTCGGCCTGTACGACTACCTCGGTTACAACACCGCCGCCTACCTGGGCAGCGAGCTGAAGGACCCCGGCCGCACCCTGCCGCGCGCCACCGTCGGCGCCGTCATCGGCGTGATGGCCGTCTACCTGGTGCTGCAGGTCGGCGTCCTCGGCGCCGTCGACTGGCACCGCATGCTCGACCCGGACTCGGCCGTCTACCGGTCCATGGCCTCGGTCATCCTGGAACACGCATGGGGCCGCGGCCCGGCGCAGGCGGTCACCGCCCTCATCCTCGTCACCGCGTTCGCCTCCGTTCTGGCGGGCCTGCTCGCCGGCTCCCGGGTGCCCTACGACGCCGCCCGCGACGGGGTGTTCTTCCGGTCGTTCGCCGCCGTGCACCCCAGGCACCGCTTCCCCACCGCCGGCCTCGTCACCATGGGCGTCATCACCGCCGTGGGCTTCATGATCGGCCGCCACACGGACATCGGCACCCTCATCCAGCTGCTCACCACGGTCGTGGTGCTGGTGCAGGCGCTCTCCCAGATCGTCGCCCTCACCGTGCTGCGCAGACGGCAGCCCCGGCTGCGTCGCCCGTACCGCATGTGGCTCTACCCCCTCCCCGGCATCCTGGCCTTCGCCGGATGGACCTACATCTACCTCTACGCCGACCACAACGCTCCGGGGCGCCACCCCATCGAGTGGTCGCTGGCCTGGGTCGCCGCGGGCACCGCCGCCTTCGCGGTGTGGGCGCGCAGGGAACACCTGTGGCCCTTCGGCGACCGGCAGATCCGCGAGCAGTTCCTCGACGCCCAGGACGACGGGACGACCGAGTCGGTGACGGCATGACCCAGGCCGTCCGCGCCGACGTGCCCCAGCGGGACCGCGGCGGCCAGACAGCGGGGTACGTCCTCGCGATCGACTTCGGCGGTACCAAGACCGCCCTCGCCACCGCCGCCCTGGACGGCGGCGTCCTGCACCGCGACACCCTGCCCACGCGCGCCGACGAGGGAGCACACCAGGTGGTGCGCCGCGTCGTCGAACGCGGCCGGCGCCTGCAGCACCGGACCGCCGCCGACGGACACGGGCCCCTGAGGGCGGTCGCCGCCGCCTCACCCGGCGTCGTCCTGGAGGACCGCATCCTCCTTGCGCCCAACAACCCCGGCTGGGACAGGCTCGCGCTGGCCACCACCCTGCGCGAGGGCTTCCACGTGGAACCGGTCGCGGTGGAGACGGACGTCAAGGCCGCGGCCCTGGCCGAGGCGCGCTCGGGCGCCCTCGCCGACTCCGTCTGCGGCGTCTTCCTCAATCTGGGCACCGGCCTGTCGGCCGCGGTCGTCGTCCACGGGCAGGTGCTGCGCGGTGCGCACCACGCCGCCGGCGAGATCGGCTACCAACTCCTGGGCACCCGCGGGGAGCCGGCCTGGGCCGAGGGGCGGGCTCCCCTGGAGGAGCACGTCTCCGGGCGGGCCCTGGCCGAGCGCGGATCCCGGCTCCTGGGCCGCCCCGTCACCACGGCCGAGGTCTTCACCCTCGCCGTCCACGACCCGGCGCTGCGCGTGCTGGTCGACGAGGCCCTGGAGCGGCTGGCCGTCCACCTGGCCAACCTCGCCATCGCCCTGGATCCGGACACCATCGCGGTCGGCGGCGGGCTGATGGGCGCACAGCGGCTGATCCTGCCCCGCCTTCAGGAGGCGGTCGACCGGGCCGTGCCCTTCCCCCCGGCCGTCGTCGCGGCCCGCCACACCGAGAGCGCACCGCTGAGCGGGGCCGTCGTCCTGGCGCTGGACGCCGCGGCCGGTGCGCGTTTCCCCGGGCGCCCACCCGCCCTTCCCTGAACCGACCGGAGCACGTCACCCATGTCAGAGACACCCCGACCGGCCGTGCCGGAGACACCGGCCGGCCCCGGCCATCGCACAGCGGGGGCCGTGCCGGCCGGCCCCGGCCACCGGATGGCGGCGGAGATGGCCGAACAACCCGCCGTCCTGCGGCGCCTCCTGACCGAGGGCGCCTCCCGCATCCGCGAGACGGCGGCCGCCGTGGCCGCCCGGCGGCCCCGCTTCGTCCTGTTCACCGCGCGGGGCACCAGCGACAACGCCGCCCTGTACGCCAAGTACCTCACCGAGATACGGCTCGGGCGGCCCGCCGGGCTGACGTCGATGTCGGCCGTCACCGCCTACCGGGCGCGGCAGGACCTCACCGACTGCCTCGTGATAGCGGTCAGCCAGTCCGGCGGCTCGCCCGACCTGGTGGCCTCCGCCGGCGCCGCGCGGGAGGCCGGGGCCGTCACGCTCGCGGTCACCAACGCTCCCCACTCGCCGCTCGCGGAGGTCTGCGAACACCACATCGACGTCCTCGCCGGTCCGGAGCGGGCCCTCCCGGCGACCAAGACCTACACGGCCGAACTGCTGGCGCTCTACCTGTTCGTCGAGGGCATGCGCGGCGAGGACGGCGCGGCGGCCGGGGCGCTGCCGGACCTGGCCGCGGAGGTGCTCGGCCGGCAGGCCGAGGTCCGCCGGCTCGCCGAGCGGTACCGCTTCGCGCAGCGCCTGGTCGTCACCTCGCGCGGATACGGCTACCCGACCGCCCGCGAGGCCGCGTTGAAGCTCATGGAGACCACGTACATTCCGGCCGCCCCGTTCTCCGGCGCCGACCTGCTGCACGGCCCGCTGGCGATGGTGGACAACGTCTCGCCGGTGATCGCCGTCGTTCCCGACGGGGGCGGCGGGCGGGCGCTGCGGCCCGTGCTCGACCGGCTGCGCGGCCGGGGCGCCGATCTGGTCGTGGTCGGCACCCCCGGGGCGGCGGCCCTCGCGTCGGCCGGGTTCGCCCTGCCCGGCGGCGTGCCCGAGGAACTGCAGCCGGTCCTGGAGATCCTTCCCCTCCAGCGCCTGGCGTACGAGATCACCCTGGCGCGGGGCCAGGATCCGGACGCTCCCCGGGCCCTGGCCAAGGTGACCAGGACCCGCTGAGCGCCTGCGCCGGGACCACCCCACGCGTCTTCTGTCCCGTGGGATGGTCCCGGGTGTCAGGCGCGGCGGCCCGTGCGCCGGAGGGCGAGCCGGGCGGCGGCGCCGAGGGGAAGCGCGACCGCCGCGGCCGTCCACGGCAGGGAGTCCGTGCCGCGGGAGGCCGGATCCGGGCCGGTGGCCGCAGTGGCCGCAGTGGCCGAAGCGGTGTCCGCAGAGGTCCCCTGAGCGGCCGAGGGGCGGCCGAGCGGCCGGCCGGTGGCCGGGTCGAGCAGCAGGGGAG
The DNA here is from genome assembly GCF_055632315.1 of Streptomyces sp. PSU-S4-23. Classification (NCBI taxonomy): domain Bacteria; kingdom Bacillati; phylum Actinomycetota; class Actinomycetes; order Kitasatosporales; family Streptomycetaceae; genus Streptomyces; species Streptomyces sp. PSU-S4-23. The sequence goes on from NZ_JBVMUU010000002.1 coordinate 7,766,647, forward strand.
TGCTGCGCGGGTGCCTGAAGTCGAACATGCCCGCGAGTGAACCGGCTCGGGCGTCGAAGGAGGCATCGCCGATCCGGCCGGTGCGCCAGTTGTCCTCGATGAACCTCAGCACGGAGGTCTGGTCGGTGACCGTGTGGTCGACGTGGTTGGTCCTGGCGTAGGGGGAGAGGACCAGCAGCGGCAGGCGGGGGCCGTGGCCGCAGCGGTCGGCGTAGCCGCCCCACGCCGCGCCGCACCGGCCCGCGCCGTCGAGGGCGTCCTCGGCGGGGTCGTTCGAGGAGTTGACCGGCTCGGTGAACCTGTGGTCGTACCAGCCGTCGGAGTCGTCGTAGGTGATGACGACGGCTGTGTCGGACCAGGACGGGGACCGCTGGAGCTTGTTGAGGGTGGCGGCGAGGAAGTGCTGCTCGTCGATGGGGTCGGAGTAACCGGCGTGACCGTCCTGGTAGTCGGCGGCCTTCAGGAAGCTGACCGCCGGCAGTGAGCCGTGGCTGAGGGCGGCGTCGAAGTCCGCGAGGTCGTACTGGTGGTTGGCCCGCCCGTCGTGGCCGATCTCCGACACCGAGCTCGGCGCCAGATGGTGGGGGTTGGCCGTGGAGGCGTAGTACTCGAAGGGTTCGTGGTGCGGGTTGTAGTCGGCCACGGACATGCCCGCTACGTTGGTGTGGGTGGCACCGCACACCGCACGGGCGGTTCCGGTGGCGGCCGTGGTGGGCCGGAAGCCGCCCTGGAACCAGCCCCAGCTCACCCGCTTGCGGTTGAGGAGGTCGCCGATGTTCCGCCCGGTCATCACCGCGTGGTTCCCGGTGTCGGCACAGTCGTCGAAGGCGGGATCCGGGTCGGCGATCAGTGTGCCGACACCGGTGGCGGGGTCGGCGGAGGAGACGACGGCGGGGTCGGTCACCTTCTTGCCGCCGGCGTCGACCGCGTAGGCGCCGTGGGTCTGGCCGGAGACCAGGTTGATCGCGCCGACGGTCGACGGGCCGAAGGTCGTGCCGAAGAAGGCGTCGCTCATCGCGTACCGCTGGGCGTAGTTCCACATCGCGGTGACGGTGTTTCCGTCGTAGTAGTCCATGACCAGGTCGGGCGCCCCGTACTGGGGTGCCTCGCACTCCTCGATGCCGGTGTGCTCGACGAACCGGTCCATCCTGCCGCCGTGGAAGGCGAGTTGTTCGTCCTTGTACTCGTGGTCCTGGTCGCAGGTGACGGCCTGGGCGGCGCCGAGACGCCGGGGATTGAACCTGTTGGGGTTGTGCCGGAGCAGGCCGGGGGTGAGGCCGTCGACCTCGGGGGTGCCGGGCCGGGCGGTGAACGTGACGCGGTCCTCGGGGGTGTTGGCGGCGTGCGGGTAGGTGCCGAAGTAGTGATCGAAGGAGACGTTCTCCTGGAAGACCACCACGAGGTGCCGGATGGGGGTGGCGGTCGGCGGGCCGCCGGTGGCGAAGGCCGGGCCACTGCCGGCGGCGGCCAGCGCGACCGCCGTGAACGCGGCCGTGGCCGTCGCACCACGCCGGATCCACTGGTTGCGGCCGAAGCCTTTACGCATGTCGTCCTCCTCGGACACTTCTCCCGGCTGATGACCGGGCGGTGGGTTGGGCGGCCCGTGGAGCGGGTCCGGGCCGGACCCGCTCCACGGGCATGCGCGGGGCCCGGGTGGACCGGTGGGGGGAGTCCCGGTCCACCCGGGTGGGCGGGACAGGCCGCCGGGGGTGTCAGTTCCAGGTGTCGGTGATCGGGGCGGCGGAGGCGTCGTTGGCGAGGTGCGGCAGTCCGTACATGTCCTCGACGGTGCGCAGCACGTTGTAGTGGTCGACGGTCTCGCCGTAGGTGCCGGGCCGGACATGGGCACCCGAGAGGACGGTGGGGATGTGGTTGGCGGGGGTGAAGTCGTCCTCGTCCCACGTGACGATGAGCACGCTGTTGTGGGTCTTGGCCCAGGAGGCGTAGCCGCCGAAGGTGTTCTTGACCCAGGTGTCGCCCGCGCGGATGTTGCCGTCGTGCATGCTCTGCTGGTCGTTGCCGTGCACGAAGGTGACCGTGGGCAGGCCCGCGTAGCCGGTGGCGTCGGTCGGGAACCCGCAGCCCTGGCCGGCGGCCGGGGCCGGGCAGGTCAGCCACTTGTCCACCGGGTTGGGGTGGGTGGCGGTGCCGGGCAGATCGGCGAAGCGCAGCCAGGCGGCGGGCACCGTCTCGTCTCCGTAGTCGCCGAAGGTGTAGCCGTGGGCCGCCAGTTCGGCGGGCAGGTTGTCGGCGTCGACCGAACCGGGCGGCGGGGGAGTGCTGTCGGTCAGGCCCTGGGTCGAACCGGACAGCAGCGCGTAGTAGTTGGGCAGGCTGGGGTGCCAGACGCCGTGGGAGTCAGTCAGGGACGCGCCCTGTGCGGCGAGGGAGTTGATGTAGGGAGCCTGACTCGTGTTGCCGATGACGGTGCCGTAGTTCTGGTTCTCCATCATCACGATGACCACATGGTCCGGCTTGGGCAGTGCGGAGGCGGCGGCCGGCGCGGAGGCGCCGGTGAGGGCGTAGGTCGCGATCAGGGCCGCGGTCGCCGCTCCTCCGAGGAGGCGGTGTCCGACGAGACTGCTCACTGGGGGAGTCCTTCCGAGACGGGTCGGTTGCCGGCGCGCCAGGGCGGGCGGGGCCGGTGGGGGGTGGTGCAACTCGCTTGCCTGTCCGGGTTCCGGGGACCAGGATGGCGGCGTCCCGGGACTTTGTAAAGAAGGACTCGTTACATTCATCGGGCCGGTGCGGGCCGTGCCCGCTGCAGGCGGTCCGCGCCCGGGGCCGTCCGCACGGACCCGGGCACGGTGGCCGGGTCACTCAGCGGCCGCGGCCGTGGCGCGCAGCCGTTCGGGGAAGGTGACGCCGGTGAGTTCCTCGGAGGCGGTCCACAGGCGTCGTGCGGCGTCCGGGTCGCTGGCCGCCGTCGTGCGGCCGACCAGGGTCGGGGTGCCGCGCATTTCGTTGAAGCGGCTCGGGCCCACATAGGCGGCGCCGGGCAGGTCCTGGACCGCCGCGTAGAGCGTCGGCAGCGCGCCCGCCCTGCTGTCCTGCGCCAGGAGCCGGTTGCCCACTCGCATGACCGTGCGGCGCAGGAGGCTGGCGTCGTGGCCCTGCAGATTGGTGGCGGCCCAGCCGGGATGGGCGGCGAGGGCGCGTACGGGGGAGCCCGCCGCCGTGAGGCGGCGCTGGAGGTCGAGGGTGAACAGCAGGTTGGCCAGCTTGGACTGGCCGTAGGCGCGTATCGGGGTGTACTCGCCCGTCAGGGTCAGGTTCTCGAAGTGGATGCGGTTGCCCGGGAGCCTGTGCATGCCGGAGGCGACGGTCACCACGCGGTCGGTGATGTGCGGCAGCAGCAGGTTGGTCAGCGCGAAGTGGCCGAGGTGGTTGGTGCCGAACTGCATCTCGAAGCCGTCCTTGGTGCGGGCCTCGGGGAGGTTCATGACGCCGGCGTTGTTGACCAGCAGATCGAGGTCGCCCTCCCAGGAGGCGGCGAACCGGCGGATCGAGGCCAGGTCGGCCAGGTCGAGGCGGCGAACCTCCAGGGCGCCGCGCGCTTCCGTCACCGTCGCCGCGGCGGCCTCCCCGCGGCGGGTGTCCCGTACGGCGAGCACGACGTGGGCACCCGCCCGGGCGAGGGCCTCGACGGTGGCGATGCCGAGCCCGCTGTTGGCCCCGGTGACCACGGCGGTGCGGCCGGTCAGGTCGGGGAGGTGGGTCGCGTTCCAGTGCGGTGCGTGTGAAGTCTTGGGCTGTGTCATGCGGGTCAATGTAGGCATCGTAAACAATGATGTCAACGTCAACAATGTAGGCACTGGCCATTCGCGGGATAGGGTGGTGGCATGAAGACCCGCCCTTACCACCACGGAGACCTGCGCGCCGCGCTGCTCGCGCGGGCCGAGCGGACGCTGCGCGACAAGGGACCGGGTGCGCTGTCGCTGCGGGAGCTGGCCCGGGACATCGGGGTCAGCCATGCCGCGCCCAGCCGTCACTTCAAGGACAAGCAGGCGCTGCTGGACGCGCTGGCCCTGGAGGGGTTCGGCCGCCTCGCGGCGGTGATGACCGCGGCGCGGGAGGAGGCGGGCGGCTCCTTCGCCGACCGCATGGTCGCCGTCGGGCGCGCCTATGTGGGCTTCGCGACCGACAACGCGGTCCTGCTGGACCTGATGTACGCGGTCAAGCACGATCCCGCCGCGTCCCGCGAACTGACCGACGCCTCGCACTGGTTGGCGGGCTTCGCCGTGCGGATGATCGAGGACGGGCAGCGGACCGGGGAGGTGCGCGAGGGCCCGGCGGAACGCATCGGCCTGCCGGTCATGTCCGCGCTGCACGGCTTCGCCGCCCTCGTGGTCAGCGGCGCGCTCCACACCGGTGAGATCGACCAGGGCCTGGTCGACACGGTGGGATTCATCTTGCGCGGCTGCGCCCCGTAGCGGCCTGGACGGACCCGGCCCCGGGCTGTGGCGCGGTCCGCGGCCGGCCGCGTCACGCCCGGGGCCGGGACCTGCCGCGCCACGTCCCGGGGCCGGGACCTACGCGCGATGCCCGGGACTGCGGGGGTGCAGACACCGTACGGCGAGAGCCGCGATGTCGTCCTCGAGCCGTCCGCCGCTGTAGTGGAGCAGGTCCCGGTGCAGCCGGTCCAGCAGTTCGCGGGGCGGCGCCGGGCTCTGCCGCCGCATCCACTCCGGCAACGGGAAGAACTCGCCGGCGCGGTCCCGGGTCTCCGTCACGCCGTCGGTGTAGAGCAGCATGTGGTCGCCCGGGGCGAAGGCGACGGTGTCGACGAAGTAGTGGTCTCCGAGAAGTGTCGCGAGGTTCAGGGGCGGCGACGGGCGGATGGGCTCCAGGACGCGGACCTGCCCGCGGTGCACGAGCAGCGGTGGAGGATGCCCGCAGTTCAGGATTCTGATGCGTCCGCCGCCGAACGGGATCTCGGCGATGAGAGCGGTGGCGAAGTGCTCCGACAGGTTCCGCGTGGGGAACGCGGCGCTGTGGCGGACGATGCTGGTCTCGAGGCGGCGGATGACGCTCCTCAGATCGGGCTGGTCGTAGGCGTTCTCCCTGAAGCTGTTGATCAGCGCCGACGCCGCTCCGACCGCGGACAGCCCCTTGCCGCGCACGTCCCCGATGAGCAGCCGGACCCCGTACGGGGTGTCGGCCACCTCGTAGAAGTCGCCTCCGATCCGGGCCTGCTCCTGGGCCGCCAGATACAGCGACTCGATCTCGATGTCCTGGATGCGGCGCGGCAGGGGTCGCAGCAGCACCTTCTGGGCCGCGTCGGCGACCAGCCGGACCTGGAAGAGCGTCTCCTCCCTCTGGAGCCGGAGATGGCTGGCATACGCGGCCGCCAGGGTGACCGCGATGATCGAAGCGGCGGTGTACGGCGTCCCCAGGTCGGTGTAGACGAAACTGAGTCCGATCATGACCAGCAGGCAGAACGCGCCCAGCAGGATCGTCGGGAGCACGGGCCACATCGCGGCGGCGAGGGCGGGCGCCGCGGGCAGCAGCCGGCTGATGGCGATCTCCCTCGGAGTGAAGAACGCCAGAGCGGCGACGAGCACAGTGACGATCACCGGCGACAGCAGCGCGGTTTCCCGACGACCGCCGTTCGAAGGGCGACGGCGGCGGAGCCTTCCCGACTTGATCACAAACCGCACTTTATCCGGACCAAGCGGACGCCCTGTCGCGGTGAAGCGGCGTGGGTCGGGCCGGCGGCTCCTCCGTCCCCGGTCCGACGCGCATCCGAAGGGGTGGACGCCGGCCCTCACCTCGGTCCGTGGGGCCGGGTCCTCACAGCCGGGCGGCCAGACGCTCCTTCGCTGCAGGCCATTCGTGGGCGAGGAGGGAGAAGTACACGGTGTCCCGCCAGGTTCCGTCAGGGCGCCGGCGGTGGCGGCGCAGCACGCCCTCACGGTGCGCGCCGAGGCGGGCGATGGCCGCCTGCGAGCGCTGGTTGAGGTGATCGGTCTTCAGCTGAACGCGGCCCATGCCCAAGTCCTCGAAGGCGTGGGTGAGCAGAAGCAGCTTCGACTCCGTGTTGACGGCGGTACGCCAGTAGGCGCGCCCGTACCACGTCCAGCCGATCTCCAGTTGCTCGTTGGCCACGTCGATGTCCATGTACGTGGTCCAGCCGACGGCCCGGTCGCTCCCGCGGTGGATGACCGCGAAGGGTACGGAGGCGCCCCGCTCGGCGGCCGCCAGCAGCGCGCTGAGCGTGCCGCCCAGGTCCTCCGGCGTCTGCGGTGCGGGCCCGCCCTGCCACCGCCACACCTCCTCGTCCCGGCCCCCTGCCTCGAACAGGTCGCCGAGATGGTCCGGAGTCAGTGGCTCCAGGCGGACGTGGCGGCCGGTGAGCGTGGTGGGCAGGGGAGACCGGGCGGGCATGGGGCGACGGTACCGGCGCATTGTGCTAGGAGCAAACCCATTCTGCACTAGTGCAATCAGCCGCCTGAGCCGGACGATTGCGCCTCCGCTCACTTGGTGTCACTTGGTGCGCAGCACGAGCGCGTAACGGGTGTTGTCCCCGTAGACACCGGTCTCGTCCCCACGGATGCCGTACCGCACCTGGAAGCGCGCCACAGCCTGCCGGACCTGTGTGCCGAAGCGGCCGTCGACGGCACCGCCGTCGTAGACATGCGGGATCTGCCGCAGACGTACCTGCAGTTCGTACACCCCGTGGCCGCTGTCGCCCTCGCGCAGCACCCCCGTGCCGGGCACCTCGGGGAGCGGGGTGTCGCCGGGGGTGTCGCCGGGCAGGGGACGGTCCTGCCGGCCCAGGGAGGCCGGCGGCGCCGCCGGCGCAGAGTGCTCGTTGACGAGCAGCGACGAGGCGAGGACCAGCCCGCTCACGGCGCCCAGCCCGAAGGCTCCGGCGACACGGGCGTGGCTCCGGTCGGCGAGACGCCGATGGGCCCGGCCTTCCTTCGGCGCGGGCGCGCGGACCGACTCCCGGCGTGGTGGCGCCGGGTACGGCGAGGGGACGGGCCGGGCCGTCGGCGGGGCCGAGGGTTCCGGGGCGGCCGGGCCGGGCGTGTCCGCGGAGGCATGACCCTCGTGGCGGGTGTCGTCCGGCGGGGGAGCCGGGGGCGGGAAGGGCGCGGCGGCCCACGGCTCGATACGCGCCGGGCCGCTGCGGCTCACCGCGGCCGGCCCTCCTGCCAGAGGTGGCGTGAACGGCTGCGGCGGCGCCGACGGCTCCGGTGGCGCGTACGGATGCGGCGGCGTGAACGGCTGTGGCGGGGCGAACGGCTGTGGCGGGGCGAAGGGATGCGGTGGGAGGAACGCCTCCGGCGGCGTGAACGGCTCCGGTCGCCCGACCGGTCGCTGTCGCCCGCCGCGTGACCACAGCGGTTCGACCACGGCGTCCAGCGGCGCCCGGCCCGCGCTACCGGTCCGCGGCGGGTCCGCGACGGGGGGTGGAGCGCCCCACGGAGCGGCCGGAACCATCTCTTCGGGCCCCGGCACCGGGCTTCCGGCGTCCCGGAGCCCCTCCATCGCGTGGAGGTCGGCGCGTGCCGATTCCAGAGCGTCCAGAACCGCCTGGAAGGAGTCCCGGATGTCATGCGCGGGGTCATACCCCTGAGCGAGGGCCCGCCGGGGTCCGGCGTCGTGGAATCCCATCGGCAGTCCTCCTCGTCCCGTGGCCCCGGCACGCCGCGGCGGGCCCGGTTCCGTGGGGCGATCCGTCGTGCGGCGATCCGTCGTGAAGCGATACGCAGCCCGCGTGACGTTGTCTCAATCCGCTGTCCGGTCCGCCGGGCCATGGGGTCCGCCGGGCCATGGGGTCGGCCGGGTCGTGAGGGTCCGCCGGGCCATGGGGTCGGCCGGGTCGTGAGGTCGGCCGGGTCGTGAGGGTCCGCCGGGCCATGGGGTCGGCCGGGTCGTGAGGTCGGCCGGGTCGTGAGGGTCCGCCGGGTCGTGAGGTCGGCCGGGCCGAGAGGTCAGCCGGGCCGCGCCGTCAGATGGCCGAGGATGCCGCACACCTCGTCCACGATCTCCCGGGCCTCCGCCCCGTCCGCGCAGTCGCCCAGCTCACGAGCTGCCCCCCCGATGACAGTGGTCAGCACGATCACCCGGACCCGGCCCGTGCGCTGCCGCTCGTCCACCTTCAGCAGCCGGGCGTTGCGCCGCACCCAGGCGCGGTCCCACTGGCGGCGCAGCGCGTCGAAGCCCGCCGGGCCGTCGTCCTGGTCGAGGAGCCTGACGAGCGGCCGGTTGTCCCAGACCCCCTCCAGATACGCCCTGGCCCCCGCCAGGAAGACGGCCACAGGGTCCTCCACCCCACTGCCTCGCACCGACGCCAGGGCCGCCGCGGTCCGGCGCTCCTGCTCCTCCCGGAACTCCTCCCAGAGCGCGAGGTACAGCCCTCGCTTGCCGCCGTAGTGCTGGAAGAGACTGCCCACGCGGATACCTGAGCGGGCCGCGATCTCGGCGAGCCCGGCATCGGTGTAGCCGCGCTCGGTGAACACCCGCAGCGCCGCGTCGAGCAGTGCGCCCCGGGCCGGGCGGACCTGCCCGGTGGGTGCCTCCGGCGGGGCGGTGCCGCCCTGTCCGTCGGGCCGGCGGCATGCGGCCTCCGTTCCGGCGGACTCCAAGGTGCCGCTCACGGGCGATCCTCACCTTCCCCGGCCCCGTCGCGGATGGCGAGGGCGACCAGCAGTTCCAAGAGATCGGCGATCCGGCGCGGGTTGCGTCCGGTGCGCTCCTCGATGCGGCGCAACCGGTAGTGCGCCGTGTTGTGGTGCACCCGCAGGCGGTCGGCGGCCAGCCGCAGGTTGAGGTCGGCCTCCGCGAACGCCCGTACGGTGGCCGCCAGGGTGTCGCCGCGTCTGCGGTCCTCCGCCAGCAGCGCACGCACACGGGGATCGACCAGCCGGCGGGCGAGGTCGTCGGCGCGCAGCGCCAGGTAGTCGAACGGGGACAGCCGCGGCAGCGCCGCCACCCCGCCCCCGCTCGGCACCAGGTCGAGGGCGGCCCGCGCCTCCCGGTAGGCGCGCGGCAGTTCGGACGCGCCCCGGGCGACCGTGCTGATCCCCATGGACAGCGCGGTCCCTTCGCGGCCCAGCCGCCGCTGCATCGCCGTGAAGTGGGTACAGATGTCCTCTTCGTCCATGCCGGTGCGTACCACGGGCACGGCGATCACCTCGCCCTGACGGACGACGACCAGGGTTCTGCTGGCCCACACGCCGGCGACGGTGAGCGCCGCGCCGGTGGCGTAACCGGTCTCGGCCGAGGCGATGTCCCCGCCGCGGGTGTCCCCGAGGCAGACCGCCGCCACGACCACCATCATCGGCGAGTTCGGCCCGATGCCGTACGCCTGCGCCGCCGTCAGCAGCGGACCTCGCGTCGGTGCCACGCCCGCCAGGAGCTGGTCCAGGAGGTCCCGGCGCTCCCGGTCCGCGTCCGCCACGATGTGCTGCTGGTACTCCACATACGCCTGCGCGGCATGCGTGCTGGCGTAGTCCACGTACCGCATCATCGGTGTGACCAGGGACAGCGCGGCCTGCTGCGCCAGCTCCGAGGTGCCCACGGTCTCCAGCACCGCGTTCCAGAAGACCTGCCGCCCGACCCGGAAGGCGCTGATCCAGTCCTCCAGCGCGAATCCCGCGCGTGCCCTGCGCATGGCGGCCGCGCGGCTGAAGCCCAGGTCCTCCGCGGCGATCTCCCGGTCACCGGCGAGTGCCGCCACCTTGATGCGGTAGTGCGTGAGCACCTGGTCCCGGACATCGTCGAAGAACCGCTCGTCGCCGAGCGCGTACGACGGGATCTCGGCACGCATCGCCGCTACCGCGGTCTCCGCCACCTCCTCGATCCGCTCCTGGACAGCACTCAGGATCCGCCGCCGCTCCCTGAGCAGCGGCTCGGACAGACCGGGGGCGCCCAGGGCGAGACCGCGAGGCATGGCGCCGATCGTCGCCATTCCCTCGTGTCCCGTCAACAGGCCCGGTGGGGGAGATGTGCGGAGGCCTGTGCGCGGCGCACAAGTCATCGGACGTGAAATTGGGTGCCCGCACCCAATGTGCCGCCAGAAGGCCCCCACCTACTGTGACGCTCGCCCACCCCAGCACATCGGAAGGGGCGTCATTCATGCTCACGGTCGACGGTATCACCGTGCGCTTCGGCGGGATCACGGCACTCGACGGTGTGGGGTTCACCGTCGAGCCGGGCACCGCCGTAGGGCTCATCGGGCCGAACGGAGCCGGTAAGACCACCTTGTTCAACTGCCTCACCCGGCGGTGCACTCCCGATGCCGGCACGGTGCGGTTCGCCGGCGAGGATCTGCTCGCGCTGGCGCCGCACGCCGTGGCCGGACGCGGCATCGCCCGCACCTTCCAGAACCTGGGCCTGTTTCCACGGCTCACGGTCCGGGAGAACGTCATGGTCGGCGCCCACAGCCAGGGCCGCACCGGACACCTCGCCGCGGCGCTGCGGCTTCCGGGCGTCCGGCGCGAGGACGCCCGGCTCCGCCACCGGGCGGACGAGTTGCTGCAACGGCTCGACCTGGCCGACGTCGCCGACCATCCCGCCACCGGGCTGCCGTTCGGCACCCTCAAGCGTGTGGAACTGGCCCGCGCCCTCGCGGTCGGGCCCCGGCTGCTGCTGCTGGACGAACCCGTCAACGGCCTCAGCCACGGCGAGGTCGGCCAGTTCGCCGACCTGGTGCGGGCGGTGCGCCGGGACCTCGACCTCACGCTCGTGGTGGTGGAGCACCACATGGGGTTCGTGATGGGCCTGTGCGACAAGGTGGTGTGCCTCGACTTCGGACGCAAGATCGCCGAAGGCCCCCCGGAGCAGATCCAGCGCGACCCGGCCGTCATCGAGGCGTATCTGGGGGTGGCGGCATGAGCGAGCCCCCCACCGGCCGCACCGGGGCCGGGACACCCGCCGCGCCCGACTTCCTGAAGGTGTCGGACCTGCACGCCGGGTACGGCCAGGCCCGTGTGCTGCAGGGCCTCGACTTCTCCGTCGGCCGCGGCGAGGTGTGCGCGGTGCTGGGGCCCAACGGCGCGGGCAAGACGACGACCCTGCGGGCACTGTGCGGCATGATCCGCGGCCGCGGCTCGGTCACCTTGAACGGCACCGAACTGCTGGGCCGCTCTCCCGAGCAGGCCGCGCGGCTCGGCGTCGCCCATGTGCCCGAGGGCCGGGGCACCTTCAACGACCTGACCGTCGAGGAGAACCTGCGCATCGGCGCGCACCTGCGCACCGGCCTCGGGCGGCGGGGCCGGGCCGAACGCGCGGCCGTCGCGGCCGACCTCGACCGGATCTACGGCTATTTCCCCAAGCTGCGCCAGCGCTCCCGGCAGGCCGCCGGAAGCCTCAGCGGCGGCGAGCAGCAGATGCTCGCCATCGGCAGGGCCCTGATGCTGCGGCCCTCGCTGCTGCTTCTGGACGAGCCGTCCCTGGGGCTCGCCCCGCTGGTCACGCGTGAGCTGTTCGAGATCGTCCGTGCCGTGAACGAGGAGGAACGCACCACCGTGGTCGTCGTCGAGCAGAACGCCCAGCTCGCGCTGGAGATCGCGCACCGGGCCCACGTCCTGGAGGCCGGCCGCCTGGTGCTGTCCGGGCCGGCCGAGCGGATCCGTGAGGACGGGCAGGTCGCCGAGGTGTACCTCGGTGTCTCCGTCCGCTCCGGGAAGGGCGGGTGAGCGCCATGACCGAGCTGCTGCAGCAAGTGGTGGAAGGACTCGGCTCCGGCGCGGTGTACGCCAGCCTGGCGCTGGCCCTGGTGCTGATCCACCGGTTCACCGGGATCGTCAACTTCGCGCAGGGCGAGCTGGCCATGCTCTCCACGTACGTGGCCTGGCAGTTGGTGGCGTCCGGGATGCCGTTCTGGCTGGCGCTGCCGGTCACCCTCGCGGTGTCCTTCGCCGGCGGCATGCTCGTGGAGCGGGTCGTCATCCGCCCGGTGCGGGGCGCGCCGGAGCTGACCGTCGTCATCGTCACGGTGGGCCTGTTCATCTTCGTCAACGCGATGGCCGGTCTGATCTGGTCCTTCACGGTCAAGGACTTCCCGCAGCCGTTCCCCGACGGCGGGGTCGACCTGGCGGGGGTGCGTCTGGACTGGTCCACCCTCGGGATCATCGGCGTGGTCGCCGTCGTGATGGGTCTGCTCTACGTGCTCTTCCAGCACACCTCGGCCGGTCTGGTGATGCGGGCGGTCGCCTGCAACCCGGCGTCCGCCCGGCTGTCGGGCATCCGCGTGAACCGCGTGCTGATGCTCGGCTGGGGCCTGGCCGCGACGGTCGGCGCGGTGTCCGGTGTGCTCGTCGCCCCGGTGCTGTTCCTGGAGCCCAACATGATGGGCGGGGTGCTCATCTACGCGTTCGCCGCCGCGACCCTCGGCGGCTTCGACAGCCCCGTCGGCGCGGTCGTCGGCGGCCTGTTCGTCGGCGTCGCCGAGACGCTGGCCGGGGCGTACGTGGACGTCGTCGGCGCCGATCTGAAAGTCGGAGTACCTCTGGTGATCATCCTCGGGGTGCTGCTGGTACGGCCCCAGGGCCTGTTCGGACGGGCGGCGGTGGAGCGGGCATGAGCACGATGACGATGGTCCCCGGCCGCGCCCGGCAGGTGCGGGTCGCGCTCACCGCGCTGCTCGCGGCGGCGGTCGCCGTGGGCGCACCGTTCTACTTCGCTCCCTTCCAGGTCTTCCAGCTGACCATGGTCCTGTTGTACGCCGTCGCGCTGGCCGGACTGAACCTGCTGGTCGGGTTCGGCGGACAGATCTCGCTCGGCCACGGCGCCTTCTTCGCCGCCGGGGCCTACACGGCCGCGGTCATGCTCGACCGGTTCGGCCTGGGCCACCTGGCCACGCTGCCGGTCGCGGCCGCCGCCTGCTTCCTGCTGGGACTCGGCTTCGGGGTGCCGGCACTGCGGCTGCGCGGGCTGTATCTCGCGCTGGTCACCCTCTCCTTCGCCGTGTTCCTGCCGCCGCTGCTCAAGCGGCTGGAACCGGTGACGGGCGGTGCCATGGGCCTGACCGTGGACAAGCTGGAGCCGCCCGCCTGGAGCGGGCTCGCCGAGGACCAGTGGATGTACTTCGTCGTCCTCGCCGTCACGGCGGTGGCGCTGCTGCTCGCCCGCAACCTGCTGCGGTCCCGGGTCGGCCGTGCGCTGCTCGCGGTACGGGACAACGAGAGCGCCGCGGAGGTCATGGGTGTGCGGCTGTCGCTGCACAAGACCCTCGCCTTCGCCTGGAGCGCGATGTTCGCGGGTGTCGCCGGATGCATGTACACCTGGGTGATCGGCTTCGTGTCCCCGGACTCGTTCAGCTTCGTCCTCTCCATCACGCTGCTGGCCGGCCTTGTGGTCGGAGGGCTCGCCTCGCTGTACGGGCCGCTGCTGGGCGCGGCGTTCGTGATGTACGTGCCGAGCGTCTCCCAGGATCTGAGCGAGGCGGCGCCCGGTGTGGTGTTCGGCCTGCTGATCATCGCGGTGATGTTCGTGGCGCCCACGGGACTCGCCGGCCTGGTGAGCCGCGTCCGGAACGCCGTCGCCCACCACCGCGCCCGTGCCACCGCACCCGGCCGGACGCCGGGGGCGGATTCCCGGACCGCGTCCGGGCCCGAGTCCGCGTCCGAGTCCGGGCCCGAGCCGGAACCCGAACGCGAGCCGGAACCCGAACGCGAGCCGGAGTCCGAAGCTTCCGCGACCCCGACCCCCATGGATCCCACACCCGTTGACGTGGAACCCGTCGACGCCGAACCCGTGGGCGTACCGCCCCGCACGGAAAAGGAATGAGTCACATGCACAAGACGACCGCTCTGCGGGCGGCCGCGGCCGCGACCGCCGCACTGCTCACCGCGACCGCCTGCGGCACCCAGCGGGGACAGGACGACCAGGGCACCGCCGCCGACGGCGCGTGCAAGGGCCAGCAGACCACCGGCATCACCGACAAGACCGTCAAGCTGGGCGGGATCTACCCCCTGTCGGGCCCGGCCTCCGCGTACGGCGCGATCAGCAACGGCGTCGCCGTCTACTTCAAGTACGTCAACGACCACGGCGGCATCGGCGGCCGCAAGGTGGAGTTCGTGGTGCGTGACGACGGCTACCAGCCGCCCAAGGCGGTGGAGGAGGCCCGCCGGCTGGTCGAGAAGGAGAAGGTCTTCGCCGTCTTCCAGACCCTGGGCACCCCGTCCACCGCGGCCGTGTGGGACTACCTCAACAAGCAGAAGGTGCCGCAGCCGTTCGTCGCCACCGGCGCCTCCGTCTGGGGCACGGACACCCAGCACCCCTGGACCATCGGCTGGCAGCCCAACTACGTCGCCGAGGCACGCGTGTACGCCAAGTTCCTCAAGAGCGAGAAGCCGAATGCGAAGGTCGCGGTCCTCTACCAGAACGACGACTTCGGCAAGGACCTGCTCGGCGGGTTCAAGAAGGCCGTCGCCGGCAGCGGGATCAAGGTGGTCGCCGAGGAGAGCTACGAGGTCACCGACCCGTCCGTCTCCGCGCAGATGGCGAACCTCGCCCGCTCCAAGGCGGATGTGCTGCTGAACGTGAGCACACCCAAGTTCGGCAGCCAGGCCCTGGCCGCCGACGCCAGGAACACCGAGTGGAACCCGCTGCACATCGTGAACAACGTGTCCGCGTCCGCCACCGTGCTCAAGCCGGTCGGGTTCAAGAACGTCCAGGGCGTGGTCTCGGCCACGTACTTCAAGGACCCCGCCGACCCGCGCTGGGCGAACGACCCGGAGATGAAGGCGTACCAGGAGGCGATGCACAAGTACGCGCCGGACGCCGACCCCGCCAACCAGTTCAACGCCTACGGCTGGGCCGCGGCTTCGAGCCTGCACAAGGCCATGGACGCGATGAAGTGCCCCACCAGGGAAGGGCTGCGTGACGCGGTGCGCAATCTGAAGGACGTCAAGGTGGACATGCTGCTGCCCGGGGTCACCCTGTCCACGGGATCCGGCGACGCCTTCCCGATCGAGACGATGCAGCTCATGCGCTTCAAGGGCGAGCGGTGGCAGCTCTTCGGCCAGCCGGTCGACACGCGCAAGGAGTTCGGCCCGCTCGGCAAGTGAGCCGCCGGGGTGCCCGAGGGCGTATCCCAACGCCCTCGGGCATCCGGTACATACCGACCAGTTAGTATATCTGCCGGTCGTGAGCCGGTCGTGAGCCGGTTGAGGGGCGGGTTGAGGGGCCGGTCACAGGGCCAGGTCGGTGAGGAGGTCCCGTACGGTGACCGCCACCGCGCCGGCGGCCGGTCCCAGGTACCTGCGGGGATCGGTGAGCGCCGGGTCCCTTCCCAGCACGCCGCGCACCGCCTCGGTGAAGGACATGTTGAGCGCCGTTCCGATATTGATCTTCACCATGCCGGCGCGGACCGCCGCGCGCAGCTCGTCACCCGGGACACCGGACGATCCGTGCAGCACGAGCGGGACCGGTACGGTCTCGCGGAGCCGTTCGATGAGTGCGTGGTCCAAGGACGCCGACCGTTCGGTCATGGCGTGGCTGCTGCCGACCGCGACGGCGAGCGCGTCCACGCCCGTCTGCGCCACATAGGCGGCGGCCTCGGCCGGGTCCGTGCGCACCCCGGCGGCGTGGGCGCTCGCCGGTGCGTCCGGTTTGCCGCCGACGTAGCCGAGTTCGGCCTCCAGCCACAGGCCCGCGCCGTGGGCCCACTCGGCGGCGGCGGCGGTGGCGGTGACGTTGGCCGCGTACGGCAGCGCCCCGGCGTCGAACATCGCCGACGAGAATCCGGTGCCGGCGGCCTGGCGTACCAGCTCCATGTCGGTGGCGTGGTCCAGGTGGAGTGCGACGTCGACACGGCTGGTACGGGCGATCGCCGCCGCCGCCAGCGCGATGGGGGCGAGTCGTCCGCCGTGGTGGCGTACGGCGTTCTCGCTGATCTGGAGGATCACCGGACGGCCGACGGCCTCCGCGCCCTCCACGATCCCCTCGGCGTGCTCCAGGGTGATGACGTTGAAGGCGGCGACGCACCGCCGGCCGGCGGCGGCCCGGGTGACCAGCTCTCCCGTGGGGACCAGGGGCATGAGGCTCCTCGTAGGTGCGAAGGCTTGCGGTGACGGTGCTCGGGCTGCGTGTGCCCGAACGGCCCGGTGCTCCTGCCGGCCGAGGCACGGACGCGCGCCTCGGCCGGCAGGAGTGCCGTGGACCGTCGTTCTCGGAGGCGGTGGCGCGGCATCGCCACCGCTACGGCGCGACCACGCGTTCTTCGGGGACCAGGACGTCCTCGTCGCGCTTCTCGTCGGTGTAGACCATGAGCGTCGAGCCGCCGATGGCGAGCACGATGCCGATCGTCGCCCACACCGTGGGCAGGGTCTGGTAGATCGCCAGGGAGAGCACGATCGTCAGTACCGGTGCCAGCGCGTTGGTGATCGGTGCGACCACGCTGGCCTTGCCGCGGCTGAGCGCCATGACCAGGAACAGCGCGCCCACGGAGTTCAGCACCTGGGTCGCGGCGGTGAGCGCCGGGGCCTGCCAGGGCGCCGACGGCATGCCACCCATCATCAGGAAGGCGACCGGGGTCAGCAGCAGACCGGTGATCGTCATCCAGCCGAAGGTCGTCGCGTCGTTGACTCCCGCGAGGGCGGCCTTCCGCATGAAGAACGCCTGCGCTCCCCAGGCCGCGCAGATCACGACGGCCAGCACCAGCCAGGATCCGGTGTCGACGGCGCCGTCGGCTCCCGCGGGGATGCTGATCAGCACGATCGCGATCAGCGCGGCGATCACGCCCACGACGGCGAGCTTCGCGATCCGTTCCCGGAGCAGGGCGACCGCCATGAGAACGGTGACCACCGGGGACAGCGAGACGATCGGGAAGATCAGGTACGCGGGGCCGTCGGAGAGCGCCTGGAACAGCAGGAGCTGGCCACCGGCGCCGGTGAGTCCGGCCAGCAGGCCGTACAGCGCGGCGACCGGCCGGCGGTCGAACCGCTCGCGACGGAGCGCGAACCCGGCGGGGACGAGCATCGTGAAGGCCCAGATGATGTAGATCATCTCGTCCGGATAGCCGTACCGTTCGGTGGGCTGGCTGGAGGTCGCGCCCCAGACACCCCAGAACAGCACCAGTAGACCTGCGTAGAGTATCCAGCTTCGGTTGTCAGAGGATCTCATGGTGGTTCTCCGTGGAGGTCGTCCCCGCGCTGGAGCGCAGAGCGGTCAGTGCGGCGGCGTCGAGCGGGTCCCCGGCCAGCTTCGCCGCGTAGAGGGCGGCTCCGACCTCCGGGGGGAGGAGCGGCTGCCGCAGGTCGAACCGGGCGGCGCGGCCGCGCAGTTCGGTGGTGAAGGTGTCCAGTACGGCGGTCGAGCCGAAGACACCGCCGGAGTAGGAGACGGGGACGGTCTCGTCGGGGCCGAACCCGAGCCGGCGGTGTGCGCTGTCGACCAGCAGGGCCAGTTCCCTCCCCGCGTCGCGGAGGATGGCGGTGGCCTCCGCGTCGCCCTGCTCGGCGGCCTCGGAGACCCGGGGGCTCAGGCCGGCGATGTCGCTGCGCCGCCCCTGCCAGCGGTTGAGAACGACGTCGATCACTTCGAGGTCCGTCGTCAGCCCCAGGTGGCGGCGCAGCACCTCGGCGAGGGGGCCCTCGGGGAGCCGGCCGTCGCTCATCCGGGAGAAGACGTTCAGCGCCCGGACGGCGATCCAGTAAGCGGATCCCTCGTCACTGAACAGCTCGCTCCAGCCGCCGGTGCGGACGCCGCGGCCGTTGCGCTCGCCGTAGGCCATCGATCCCGTGCCGCTGATGACGTTGATGCCGTCGGCGGCGCCGAGCGAACCCGCCCAGCCGCAGATCATGTCGTTGTCGCAGGTATAGCGGTCGTGCCCGAGGACCTGGCGGGGCGCGGCGTCGAGCGCGGCGATGTCGCCGGGGGCCTCGCCGTACCCGGGCAGGCCCAGGAAGGCGTGGTCGATGTCCGCGGGCGTGATGCCGGCGTCGTCGCACAGGGCGGTGATCCCTTCCCTGAGCACCCGCACGACGTGGTCGAGACCGCCCGTGCCGTTCCCCGAGAAGTAGTAAGCGCCGTCGCCGAGGACCCGGGACCGTATGGTGCCCGCTCGGTCGACGAGGCAGAGGGCGGTCTTGGTGCCTCCGCCGTCCACACCCAGAAACATCGTCGTTCTCCTGTCCGCTTTCTCTGGACTGCTATGAGCGCTGTCGCGCGCTGTCGTTGCGGCGTTCCGGAAGCCGGTGCACGGTCACGCCCCTCACCACCCGGTTCACCTCGCCCGAGGGGAACGGGTTGTCGGGCCGGATGCCGTGGGCCAGGGAGGAACGCAGCGCGATGAGCTGCGCGCACACCACGGCGGGCAGGGCGAGGGCGGCGTCCTCGGCGTCCGCCGCGCCGGGGATCAGCCAGGTGCCGTCCTCCGGCAGCCCGTCCGGACGGGCCGCCACGGCGGTCACGCTGCCCTGCGGGAGGCCGGCGCGCAGTTCGGTGAGGATGTCCAGGTCGTACCGGCGGGTGTACGGGTCGTTCGAGACGTAGACCACCACGGCCGTACGGTCGTTGAGCACCGCCTTCGGACCGTGCCGGAAGCCGAGCGCGGAGTCGGACGACGCGACGACCAGGCCACCGGTCAGTTCGAGCAGTTTCAGCGCGGACTCCTCGGCGAGTCCCTTCAGCGCCCCGCTGCCGAGGAAGACCAGCCGCTCGGGCTTGCGGTCCAGCAAGGCGTCGATGCGCTCGTCCAGGCCACCCGTCGTCAGATGCCCGGCGGCCTCGGCCAGCCGGTCGACGCCTTCCACGCTCTCCACGGCGCCGAAGGCGAGCAGGACCGCCAGCAGCATGGACGTGAAACTCGACGTCATGGCGAAGCCCCGGTCGTTCGCCGCGGCCGGCATCAGCAGAACGTGCGACGCGGCCCTGCCGGCGTGTGCCCTGGCCAGCAGGCCCGAGCCGTTGCACGTGATCACCAGATGGCTCACCCGGGTCAGGCAGCGGTCGGCGAACTCGGTTGCCGCGGCACTCTCCGGGCTGTCGCCGGAACGGGCGAAGGAGACCAGCAACGTGGGGACGTCCTCGGCAAAGCAGCCGTACGGGTCCGCGACGATGTCGGTCGTCGGCACGGCGTCGACGCGGCGCCCTGACCTGCGGGCGAGCGCACCCCGTACGACCTGCCCGACGAAGGCCGACGTACCCGCCCCCGTCAACACGATCCGCAGCTCCTTCTCCGCGAGGAGCGGGCCGAGGAAGGCGTCCAGCGCCCTCCGGTCACCCGTGACGATCCGGCCGACCTCGCGCCAGACATCGGGTTGCCGCGCGATCTCCGCGACGGTGTGCTCGGCACCGCTGCCGTGGTGCGGGGGACTGTGGGGAGTGGTGTTCACACGCATTCCTTGTCATGAGTGCCGCAGGCATGGTCGTAGTCCCGCAGGACGTCACGGATGCGGTCGACGACCAGCGCCCGTGGTGTCGCCGCGAGTTCACCGGCCCGTACCCGCCGGTACTGGCTCGGCAGGTGGGCGCTGAGCAGGGGAAGGGGGATGTCCAGGGCCGACAGGTTCTCGAACAGCCTGGCCTGGGCCGCGGCGATGTCGGGGGCGGGCCAGTAGTAGCGGGTGCGGTCGCTGTAGCTGTAGCGCCGGGCAAGGCGCCGCTCCTCGGCGTCGCCCTCGTAGTACCCCTGCCACCAGGAGGGTTCGGCGCGCATGCACCGGTCGACCACCGCGGGGAGCTCGGAGCGCCGGTCCGGCGCCACCAGCTCGCTCTCGATGGCCGCCAGCGCGTAGAGCGCCTCCCGCAGCGCGAACGTCAGTCCGGGGCCGACCTTGAGTACGGCCCAGTGGTCCTCGACCAGCTCGGCCAGTGCCTCGGGGGTCTGGTAGTCCGTGGAGTGCGCCTCGAAGACCATGCCCGGCTCGGCATCCAGCACGGTGCGCAGCTCCGCCGTCCGCTCCCGGAGGTAGTCGACCACCCGGAGGTGGTCGAACTCCACTCCCGGCTGGACCACCAGAGCCATGATCCGGGGCCAGACCCCGTCCACACCGTGTGCCGCGAACGCCTCGTGATGGCGCTCCAGCGTGCGACGCGCCGCCTGCGCGGTGGTGGGCACGACACCGTCCAGCGTCTCGTGCGCCCCGCCGGGTACCGGGACCTCGGTGCCGATGACGTAACGGATTCCGGCGGCCGCCTCTCCGGCGGTCGCCTCGGCGACCCGGATCAGCCGGGCGGCGCGTTCGGCGACCAGGTCGTCGGTCAGGGGGGTGGGATCCCCGGCGCAGGAGAAGCTGCAGTCCAGGTGGATCTTCGTGAAACCGGCACGGACATACGCGGCGACCAGGTCCTCCGCCTCGGCCATGGCCTCTTCCGGGGACCGCGAACGCCAGCGGTTGGGGCCGAGGTGGTCGCCGCCGAGGACGACCCGGTCCAGGGGGAGGCCGTGCCGCGCGGCGACGCCGTACACCATGTCGCGGAAGTCCTCCGGCCGCATACCGGTGTAACCGCCGTACTGGTCCACCTGGTTGGAGGTCGCCTCCACCAGGACGTGCTCCCCGCGGGCCAGGGCCTGGAGTACCGCCGCTTCGATCACCAGCGGATGGGCCGAGCAGACGGAAGCGATCCCTCGTAGTTCACCGGCCTTCTGGTGTTGCACCAGGTCGTCCAAGGGGCTCCACATGATTCACTCCAGAATGGTACGAAACTATGCGCTAAAGCATGCGATGAGGTGATCACTCGAAGGCATGGCTGGAATGGTATTGGCCTAAATCTTGGCCGTCAATGGTCTGAGTTTGGTATTTAACTGGTATTGCTCAGCGCGACTGGTACTATACCGGTATGCGTACTTCCGACTCCGTTTTCCCTCAGGGGCTGCTGAGTGGCGACGCCCTGCCGCGGTACGCCCAGGTCGCCGGACGCCTCCTCGACGACATCTCCGCCGACGGCGCCAGGCCGGGGGACCGCCTCCCGTCAGAGCGGGCCCTGGCCGTCCGGTACGGCGTCTCCCGCGTCACCATGCGCTCGGCGCTCAACGAACTGGCGGAGCGGAACATCATCGAATCCTCGCCGGCCCGCGGCTGGTTCCTCGCCGAAGGCTACGCACGCGTCATCCCGGCACCGCAGAACTCCTCGGACCCCGCCGGGGACCGCGTGGTGCAGGGGTTCGCCGACTACGCCCAGCAGCACGGCTTCCGCCTCCGGGCCGAGGTCCTGGACTCCCGGGTCAGGGCAGCCACCGTCCAGGAATCCGAGGAACTGCGCATCGGTCCCGGCGCCTCGCTCTTCGAGATGCGCCGCCTCCGCTTCCTGGACGACCTCGTCGTCGTACTGGAGCACAACCGCCTGCCTCTCGGCCTCTGCCCGCAGCTCGCCGACACCGACTTCACCACGGAGACGCTCTTCGCCACCCTCCGCCGCGCGAACCCCCCGCAGCTGCCCCGGGTCGCCGACTACTCCGTGGAAGCGCGGCAGCCGACCGACGAGGAGCGCGAGCTGCTGGACATCACCGACGCCACACCCGTCCTGGTCGCGACCCAGCTCGCCTTCAACCAGGACTCGCAGCCCCTCGAACTCACCGTGGCCATCTACCGCGGCGACCGCTACCACTTCCGGGCATCCATCACCGGCTGACACGGGGACGGGACGGCCCGTGCCACGAGCCTTTCCGCCCGGCCGCCTCGCGGGGTGAGGAGACTCTGCCGGCTGCGGCCCAGGGGGCGCCGGCCGAGGACGGCATCGGCTCACGCACCATGCGCGTGGGACGCTTCGCAATCCCGGGGCGGGCGCCTTCGGGCAGCCCACCCGGGGGTCACCGGCAGTGGTAGGTGAACGAAGTCGTGGCCGTGCGCGGGCTGGGGGAGAGGATCCGCAGCGTCGCCCGCGCCTGGTACCGGCCCTCGCCGTGGAAGGTCCACAGCAGGTGCAGCCGCGCCGTGGACCGGCCGCGGGGAAGCTTCTCGGTCAGCGAACCGGAGGTGGTGCCGTCGCTGCGCTCCCAGCGGTATGTGACCGTCCCGGGGCGGCCGTTGGTGGACAGGAGCGCGACGACATCGGCGGTCCCGTCGCAGCCGGGCCCCCGTCCGTCCGTGCCGACACGCACGTCGCGGACGACCACGGAGGGACCGAACCGCTGCCAGGCCAGGAACAGCAGGACCCCCAGCAGCACGACGGCGGGCAGCGTGTACCGGCGCAGCACCGGGGAACGGGCCGGGCGGGGCCGGGTTGCCGCAGGAGGGGGGAGGACCGTGGCGCCGGAACGGTCCCGGTCGGCCATGGTGACACCCGGACCGAACCTGAGTACGCGCCCGTCGACGCGGTCGGGTGCCGTCGATGCCGCGGCGTGCGGAGCGGGTTGTCCGCCCGCAACGGTCGCGGGCAGGTCCTCCTCGGGCGCCGGCCGCTGAACCCAGTGGCTGGCCAGGAGCGTTGCGCGGTAGTCGTCATCGGCCGCGGCCGATGACGCGGACACGGACTTCGCCTCGGGGTCGGGCTTCGGTTCGCCTTCTTCCGGCAGGCGAACGGTGGAGTTCCCATCGGAGGCGAGGTCGACGGTAGGGGCGCCGTCATCGGTGGGGAGGTCGACGGTGGGGTCTTCGTCGGTGGGGAGGTCGACGGTGGGGTCTTCGTCGGTGGGGAGGTCGACGGTGGGGTCTTCGTCGGTGGCGAGGCCGACGGTGGGGTCTTCGTCGGTGGCGAGGCCGACGGTCGCGTCCTCGGTCGGGTCCTCGGTCTCCGCCGAGTCGCCGGTGGGGCCCCCGCCTTTGGACAGATCGACGGTGCCGGCCTCGCCCTGGGGCAGGCGGACCGTCGGGTTCTCGTCTTGAGGCGGATGGACGCTGGGATCCCCGTCCTCGGCTCGGCGCAGGGTGGGCTCTTGGCCGTGGGGCTGTCTGGGGCCGGTCATCGGAGGGTGCACCGCCAGGTGAGAAGTTGCTGCCAGGCGCCGCCGTCGGCGGACGCGGGGCTGGTGGTGGCCCGGACGCCCCAGTAGCAGCCCGTGCCCTGGAAGGTGTGGCTGACCGTCAGGGTGTACTGGGTGGCCCCGCTGCGCAGGAAGGTCTGCGCGGCGCCGTCGGGGTCGCCCTGCTGCCCGTAGACGTTCCCGCTGTACCAGGCGAGGGTGACGGACACGGGGCCGGGACCGTCCGTGGAGACGGTGACGGTGACGGCGGCCGTGTCCGCCCCGGTCTGCAGGAAGCTGCCGATGGCGACGTCCTTCACGGCCGCGGCGGGCGGAGCGGTCGTGACCGGTGCCGTCGGAGTCTGTGTCGCGGTGGCTGTGGCGGTGGCGGTCACGGTGGGCGCGGGGGGCTCCCCGGTCGCGGGGACGCCGGAGCTCGCGGACGGGCTCACCGTGGGGGCGCCGTCCGAGGCGGAGGGGGAAGGCGAGGCGGAGCCGGGGGAGGCGCTGGGGCCGTGCGAGGGCGAGGCCGTGCCGGCGGGCCCCGTCGGCCCGCTGCTCACCCCCGGCTGGGCGCTGGTGGTGGCCACGGCCTGCGCCGCCTGCTGCGGGTCGGCCCCCTCCCCCTGTGCGTAGGCCAGCGCGAGGGCAAGGGCCACGGCCGCGCCGGAGGCGAGCAGCCCCAGGCGGTTCGGCAACAGCGAGCGGGCCCAGCCGGACCCGTGGCCGCCGACGTTCGTGGTGGCCAGGTCGGTGGTGCCCTGGGCGGTGCCGGGCGGGGCGGAGAGCAGCAGCGGGAGCAGGGCCGCCACCAGGGCGGCCAGCCGCCCGCGGCCGCGCTCTTCCCAGCCGGGGCCGTAGGCGGCACCGGCGATCCGCTCCAGCTCCTCGACGAACTCCCGGGCGTTCACCGGCCGTTGCTCCGGCGTCTTGGCCAGCCCGCGCGCCACCAGCGGACGCACCGGCTCGGGGACCTCGTCGACGGGCACCGGGGCGTCGAGGTGCTGCAGCGCGAGTTCGGC
Source organism: Streptomyces sp. PSU-S4-23 (assembly GCF_055632315.1). Taxonomy (NCBI): domain Bacteria; kingdom Bacillati; phylum Actinomycetota; class Actinomycetes; order Kitasatosporales; family Streptomycetaceae; genus Streptomyces; species Streptomyces sp. PSU-S4-23. The sequence continues at coordinate 7,790,473 of NZ_JBVMUU010000002.1, forward strand.
GAGGTTCTCGCCCCCGTACGGCCGGTGTCCGGTCAGGCACTCGAAGAACGTCGCGGTCGCGGCGTACACGTCGGCCGCCGGGGACGCGGCGGCACCCTGCCACTGCTCGGGGGCCATGTAGGCAGGGGTTCCGGCCGCGCCCGCCGCGGTCCCGTCGCTCACCGTGATACCGAAGTCGATCAGCTTGGAGACGCCGTCGACGGAGACGATGACGTTCGCCGGCTTGTAGTCGCGGTGGACCACGCCGAGGCGGTGGGCGTCGGCCAGGCCGAGCAGCGAGCCCTTCAGGAGGGTCAGCGCCTCCTCGGGACCGACGGGACCCTGGCGGCGCAGCAGTTCGCGCAGGGCGACGCCGTCGACGAGCTCCATCACGATGGCGGCACCGTCCGGGCTCTCCACGTACTCGTACAGTCCGGCGACGTGCTCGCTGCGCAGCCCGCCGAGCAGCCGCGCCTCGGCGCGGAAGTCCCGGACGAACCCCGGGCGGTTCAGCAGCGACCGGCTCAGGTACTTCACCGCGACCGGGACCCCGGTCTCGTCGTGGACGGCCAGCACGACGTGGCCGCTCGCCCCGGAACCCAACTCGCGTGTCCCGGTGTACCCCGGAACCGACCACTCGTTCATCCTGCTACCCCCCGACATGGCGATCCCCGGACCGTCCGGGAGGGCGCCACGCAACTTACCTCATGCGCTGGGACATATTTTCGGCCATTGTGGTTCCCGCGTCCCGCGGTGTCACGAGTGGTCTGGCGCACAGCTGGCCGACGAAGCAGGCACCGGGCCGCCCGGTTCGGGCGGCCCGGTGCCGGGTCCGGCGGGCGATGTCACGGAGGTCGCGGAGGACCCGAGCTGACGGCGACGCCCGTCGCTCGGCGGCTCGGCTCGTCTCGACGCTGTCGGGGTCGGCTCCCGATGCCTGCGCAGCAGCGGTGCCACAGGGCATCGGGACGGGATCAGCGGCTCAGGGTCACGCGGGGGTGCCGGCCGAGTAGTCGCCGGCAAAGGTGGTCTCGATGGTGGTGGTCACGGACTGTGCCACGCCGGTGCCCGTGAGGATGAGGCCCAGCTCGCGGTTGTTGTCGAGCGAGTTGGTGCTGATGTTCATGGAGCCGGCCTCCACCTTCTGCGTGGAAAGACCGTAGTCGGCCACCATCGCCTTGGCGTGGATGTAGAAGCCGTTGGGGTCGGAGTAGCCGACGACGGTGCCGCCCGCCGCCTTGATCGCGGCCACCTGGCTGGAGTAGTTGGACGGGTTCTCCAGGACCACCCGTACGGCCACGCCCGCCTGCGCCCGTGCCACGATCGCGTTGACCACCGTGCTGTCTCCGAGTTCCAGCTCCTCGATGTCGAGCGTCTTGGTGGCGCCGTTGATCACCGTCAGCAGGCGGTTGCGGGAGTCGGTGGGGGACCAGAGCAGATGGTCGCCGTCGGTCGGGGTGATCGAGGTGCCGGCGTAGTCGGCGTTGAAGACCTTCTCGATCGAGGCGACGTCGCGGGTGTCGTCGTCGAACACGCCGTAGTCGCGGCTGGTCGTGTAGTACTGGGAGGTGAGGTTTCCGGTCATGATCAGCGACTTGACGCCGTCGACGGTGATGGTCTTCTGGTGCGTGTAGACGAAGGTGGACGGCGACCACACCACTCCCACGCCCGCGCTCGTCAGGGCGTTGTACGCCGAGCTGTTGGCGGTCTGGTGCCGGCGGTCCAGGACGACCCGCACGGTGACGCCCTTGTTCTCCAGGGCTATGAGGTCGTTGACGGCCGTGGTGTCCTCCAACTCGTAGATGGTCATGTCGAGGGAGGTGGTGGCCGAGTTGATGAAGTCGTAGATGGTGGGCTGGCTGCCGCTCTGCGAGAAGGCGAACGCGGAGTAGCTGGCGGCGTTCGCGGGGATCGCGGTGGCGACTACGGCGGCACCGGCCGCCAGGGCGACACCGGCACGGCCGAGGACCTTCCACAGCATGCGTGACTCCTAGTCGAGTTGGGCCTCACGGGAGGGAGAGGATGGCGCGTGCATGACACCACGCGCGTAGAACGCCAAGGAAGGGCCGTGGGGTGAACGTGGTGTGACACGCGGGCCGTTCGCGCGGACAAAGCGGACTACGCGCAGGTGGGAGCCGGTGCAAGCGCTCCCCGTGAATTGGCAAAAGCTTCGTATGCGACAGCCCTGCGCGCCCGCGCCGACGCAACGAACCTATTGAGCTCGGCCGGTGAACGGGCCGCACGTCGGTGCGACCGGCTGGGACCGATGAGTAGGCCCGGGGCGCGGTTCCGGGAGGGAACGGGCAAGTGGTTCACGGGCGGCCGCCGGGTGCCCTCGCGGTGCTGCTCCCGAGTCTCTGACCTCGGCTTTCGATGGCCGAAGTATCGGACGTGTGCGAGATGTTGACACCCTTCGGGGGCTTCCTATCATCAATGCTTGTCCGTCACTGCGACCATTGTTCGAAATCCCGTCAGTTCGTATCGTCGCTCCGGCGGCTCCGGACGCGCACAGCAGCAGTCTTCGGCCCATTCCGAAGGATTCGGAGTGACATGGCCATGACCTACTGGGCTCGTCTGTCCTCTCGGCGGTGGGACGCCGTCGGGTCCACTCGTTCCCAGGAGATGATCCATGCCTGTGACTTCCGCCCGCTTACGACGGTGGGGCAGGTGGCTTGCTCCGCTGGCGCTGACCGTGGCCATGTTGGGCGCGCAGACGTCCGCCGGCAGCAGCGCCGCAGCCGCCGGCTCCCTCCCCTGCGACCTGTACGCCTCCGGCGGCACGCCCTGCGTGGCCGCGCACAGTACGACCCGCGCCCTGTACTCCTCCTACAACGGCCGCCTCTACCAGGTCAAACGCGCCTCCGACGGCGCCACCCGGGACATCGGCGTGCTCGGCGCGGGCGGTTACGCCGACGCCGCCGCGCAGGACTCGTTCTGTGCGGGAACGAGCTGCCTGATCACCGTCATCTACGACCAGTCCGGCCGTGGCAACCACCTCACCCAGGCACCGCCCGGAGGGTTCTCGGGCCCCGCCGCGGGTGGGTACGACAACCTGGCGGAAGCATCCGCCGCACCGGTCACCGTGGGCGGCCACAAGGCGTACGGCGTCTTCGTCGCCCCCGGCACCGGATACCGCAACAACAGCACCAGCGGCATCGCCACCGGAGACCAGCCGGAAGGCATGTACGCGATCCTCGACGGCAGCCACTACAACGGCGGCTGCTGCTTCGACTACGGCAACGCCGAGACCAACAGCCGGGACAACGGCAACGGCACCATGGAGGCCATCTACTTCGGCAACATCAAGGTATGGGGCTACGGCACCGGCAACGGCCCCTGGGTCATGGCAGATCTGGAGAACGGGCTGTTCTCCGGGGTCAACGCGGGCTACAACGCGAACGACCCCAGCGTCAGCCACCGGTTCCTCACGGCCGTCGTCAAGGGCGAGCCGAACCACTGGGCGATCCGGGGCGGCAACGCCCAGTCCGGTGGCCTGTCCACCTTCTACAACGGCACGCGCCCCAACGTCTCGGGCTACAACCCGATGAAGAAGGAAGGCGCCATCATCCTCGGCATCGGCGGCGACAACAGCAACAGCTCCGCCGGCACCTTCTACGAGGGCGTCATGACGTCCGGTTACCCGTCGGACGCGACCGAGAACGCCGTACAGTCCAACATCAACTCGGTCGGCTACGCGGCGTCCTCGACGGCGGGCGGGCTCACGGCGGGCTCCAGGGTCTCGCTGCGGGCTACCACCTCCTGCTGCACCACCGAGTACCTCAAGCACAACAGCGCCGACGCCAACGCCGCCATCTCGGCGGTCTCCTCGTCCAGTTCGTCCGCCGACAAGGCCGCGGCCACCTGGACCGTGCGGGCGGGTCTGGGCGACGCCTCCTGCGTCTCGTTCGAGTCCGCCGACAAACCGGGCCAGTACCTGCGGCACTACGACTTCCGGCTGCGCATCGACAGCGACGACGGCAGCGCACTGTTCAAACAGGACGCCACGTTCTGCCCCCAGGCGAGCCACAACGGCCAGGGCATCTCACTCCGTTCCGCCAACTACCCCAGCGACTTCGTACGCCACTACAACAACGACGCCTACATCGCGAGCCACGGCGGCTCCCACACCTGGGACACCGCCACCCTCTGGGCCGACGACACGAGCTGGGTGGTGGCCGCCCCCTGGGCCTGACGCCCACCCGGCGACTTCCGCATCCCGGCTGTGCCACCCGACCCGGTGGCACAGCCGTGGTGACCACGCCCCACACCGTTCGGGCAGATCGGTTACCGGGACCGCCGGCTATAGCACCGTGACGATCGGCATCAGCCGGTGCTCCCGTGCCTTGCGGGCGACAGCGGGGCCGTCGCTCTCCCGGAACACAGGCAGGCCGAGTCCTTGTCGAGCAGACGGTCGGGAACCTTCCAGCGTGGACGGACATGGGGGAAGGCATCCGGGTCCTGCACAACCGCACCGGGTCGTTGAGGCGGACCCGTTTGGCCGCCGCGTCGAGGCCGGGCCGGTGGGCGCGCATGAGCGTGACTCATGACGACTCATGACCTATGACTCGCCCTGACCGATTTCGTCGAGGGCACGGGAGATCCTGTCGGTCCTTGAGTGATCGCCGAGGCCGTGCAGTACGCCGACGAGGACCTGACGGGCGATGACCAGGTTCTCACCGAACGTGGCCGGTGCCCGCTGCGCGAGTCGCTGGTAGAGCTCTGTCGCCTCCAACACGGCGTCGAGTGCCTGGGGGAGCTCCGCCCCTGCCGTGGAGCGGATGCTGGCATTCGCCACGAGAACGGCGGCCAACGCCGGAGTGGCGGCGGCGTCGGCCTGGACACACCGTCGCGTGATCTCGGTCGTTTCGGCGGAGTGCACCAGAGCCGGCTCGAAGTCTTCCAGCTTGGCTTCGGCGAGCGAGGCCAGGTGCAGTGCGTTCGCCAGCTCGTGCTCGTACGTCTCCGGGTCGCTCCTGGCAAGGTCGCGGTACCGCTCGACGGCCTCGGTGAGCAGGTCACGGCTCTCCGCGAACTCGCCGTCGGCGAGGCATCGATCCGCCCGGCGGACCAAGAGGGCGGCCGCCACGGCGTGTGCGCCATCGGGGGACAGCGAGATGTGGCGGACTCCACGCTGGAGAGCGGCCCGTCGCAACTCAGCCGGAAACGAGGTGTCGTCGAGGTTCTCCTCGATCCGCCGGCTGGACCGCAGGGCTTCGGTGAACCGGGCCCGCCGTACACCGGCCAGGTCCGTGTAGATCCCGGTCGCCTCGGCCGCGGCGGTGGCGGCGTGATCGGTGTCGGCTCGGAGCATCTCGCGGACCGCCGCGTACCTGTGCAGGCTCTCCGCGAGGCTTGGCCGGTGGGTGGCCGGATCGGCCTCGGCGAGCCGTCGATGGACCTCCACCGACTCGGCGGTGGCGGCGAGGGCTTCCTCCGGCTGTCCCGTCTGCGCGCGCATCATGCCGAGATTGCTCAACGCGGCGCCGAGGGCCGCTTCGGCGGCGTGCGGAACGGGGCCGTCACCCAGCGGCCGGCAGACCCTGACGGCCTCCTCGGTTGCGTCCACGGCCTCCTGATGCCGTCCCAGTTCCCAGAGCTGACCTCCCTGGTTGGTCAGCAGTCGCGCGAGCGTCGGCCCGTGAGTCGCCGGGTCGATCCCGGCCCACGCGCGGCAGGCCTGCACCGCCGCCGTGGTGTTCGTCAGGGCCTCCTCGTTCCGTCCCAGCGCGGCCTGGGAGTTGCCGAGAGCACCGAGGACGGTCAACAGCCCGCCCACGTCGTCGAGTGAGTAGTCGGCCGTGTCGAGCCGGCGGTAGATCGCGAGGGCTTCCTGGAATTCGATCACCGCCTGGAGATGGAGTTCCGCGGACGCCAGCCTGGCGCCGAGCTGGGCCCGCAGCCAGGCACGGGCCGCGGGGTCGTCGGTGCGGGCCAGCCGGTCCTCGGTCAGGCGCTGGGCGAACGCGGCGATGCCGACGTCGAGTTCGAGGCTGGGTCCGGCGGGGAGGTGGGCGCCGATCGCTTCCAGCAGGTCGCTGTCGAGGAAGTCGAGCTCGGCCAGTGCGGTCAGCACGCTGTTGCCGCCTCGCGGAGCGAGCCAGGGACGTTCGCGGAGCGCCCGGCACAGCCGCTCGGCGATGTGGGGCCAACGGCGTGCGGTTTCGATCAGGACGGTCAGGGCCGGTGCTACCCAGGCGGACGCCGGGTCCTCCTGTGCACCGGACAGCAGCTCCGCCATCGCCTCGTCCGCCCACGGATCGGACGGATACGTGGAAGCGTGCCCGGGAGTGGACAGCGCGAGAAAGTCCTCGCCGAGGCGGTCCGGACAGAGCGGTTCGAGGACCGTACCGGCGGCCGGAGGCGGATAGCAGAAGGCGTGGTCGGTGAGAACCTGCCCAGGATCGACGGAGCGCACGCCGATCCTCTGCAGGGCTTCCAGGCCGACCCGGTAGGGCAGGGGGCCGGTGAGCGTCGCTGTGTAGACGGCCCGGGCCATGGTGTCCGGGTCGGTGGGGAACAAGCGGCCGGGACCGATGTGCAGCTCCTGCCAGTGGTCACGTTCGCGTGTGAGGAGATAGGCGGAGACCTCCGTGGGCTCGGTGGGCGCCGTGGTCCCGTCGCGATGGGCGAGGACGGCGGTGAGCGCGGCCATGTGCACGCTGAGGACCAAGCGGTACGCCTCGTGCCGCACGAGGGCGGGCGGCGGTGCCACGGCTTCCGGATCGGACACGCCGAGCTGCTCGGCGAAGCTGTCGCGTGCCGCCGTGAACAGGTCGACCCGGTCGGCGGGGCGCTGTGCCAGCGGTCCCAGCTCGTGGGTGTCTGCGGCTACCCCCAGAGCGCGATCGATCCGGTACTGGAGGACCTGCCACCAGTGGCCGGTCGACCGGGCGAGGAGGAGAACCCGTACGAGGGTGCCGGGCGCACCGAGGTGCGTCAGCAGGGACAGCAGATCGGGGGTGTCCCACCGCTCGGCGTAGTCGACCACCACCAGCGTTCCGGGGGCACCTGCCGTCGAGCGGGCGGATTCCGTGACCGGCTCGGAGTGGTCCCGGCGGTGATGGGCGATCAGCACGGACCATCCGTCGGCCGACCACAGGCGGGCGACCTGAGCGGCCAGCCGGGACTTGCCCTGCCCACCGGGGCCGTGCACCAGCCGGACCGCCATCCCGGGCTGCGAGGCGTCGTCGCGCCAGCGGCGAAGGCCGTCCAACTCCGATGCGCGGCCGGTGAAGTGCACCACCGCGTGGCTCGCACGCAGCAGCAGACTGGGGTGCGAACGCGCTCGCTCAGGTGACACGCCGGGCAGGTCGGCGGACCATTTCGTGAGACCGTACGGCGCCGGCGCCTCGTAGACGGTCATGTCCCCGCCGGCTACCAGGACACGGCTGAAGTCCGTCGCCGACACGTTGATCGACATCTTGGGACCGTCGTCCCCCGCGGGCGGGGGTGCGGGCGTTCCCCGAGGGTCGGCTCTGCCTCTGCCGGTGCGGCGAGCCGACGGCTGTGGGTTTCTGTCGGCTGACCGGTTCTTGAACCAGCGAAGACGCGACACCTCGACTCCCCCTGGGGTGGTCGCTCCTGTGACGTACCGGAACGGTCGTCAAGCGGTTGGGAACACCTCGATCGGCGTCCGCGCCGAGGTGTCGGATCCGCCACTGGCGCGTCCCGCGAGGACAGGGCGGGAGCGACCGGGTCGCGGTGGCGGACGCCGATGGGGTCACGTGAAGTGCTGGTCGCGTCCGGCCACGTACATCCGGGAGTTCCCGAAGGCCTTCGCATTGATCACGGTCGATGTGCCGTGGGCCTGTGCGTGTGCCCTCAGCGCCGGGTTCAGGGTCTCGTCGAGCAGTCGTTGCAGTTCGTCCGCCAACGCGGGGTCCTGCCGGAGCAGTTCCTGAAGACGCACTTGCCAACTGCCCGTCAGCGCCTGCACAGTCGCGGTGTCCCCGGCATCCTGGGCGGAGAGAACCTGGGTACGGACGCCGGCGAGGTCTTCCGCGACGCCGTCCGCCTGCGCCGGGCGCACGAGCCGCCACATCGCGACCAGTCCCGCACGGGCTTGCTGCCAGCCATCCGTGGCCATGGCGCCGACCAAGGCCGTCCCCGCCGCCAGCACGATCGGGTCCATCGCGCGCTCCCCCTCCGCCGATCCAGCAACTGCTCGACGACAGTAGGCACTTCTGTGCGGCCTCGCCACCTTTCTGACTCTTTGGCGGGACCTCCTCGGTACGTCGTCCGCGGTCGCCCACCGCCACTTCGCCGACTGCCCGGACCGGTCCGGCGGCCTGGGCAACGGCGCCGCTTGAAGACCGCGGCGAGCCGGTCGGTGGTGTTGCCGAGCCGACGGCGGCGGCTCGGCGCTCGTACCCGGTGCGCAGCGGAGGTGTACTTCCAGGTCGGCAGGAGGCCGCCAGCGAGCGACTTCAGGTAGGGGCGTCGGTACGCGGTCCGGGGGAAGTCGCGCCGAGTCGGGGGACGGATACGCCAGGGACGATGCGCGGTGGGCGATCGTCTGCCTCGAGGCCCTCCAGGCCCTGGACCCGGACGGTACGCGCCTGCGCGTCGCACCGGCCCCTCATGCGGCGGCGCTGGGAGCGCACAAAGCGACGCGATGACCCATTCGTGCGACACCCTTCCGCTACGGCTCACCGTCTGCCCGGTAAGGGAGCGCAACAGCGCCCTCCTGTGCCGGGCAGACGGCACGCCGTGCAACGGCTGAGCGGGGACGGCCCGGCGCGACGGTACCGAGTGCCCGGGGTTTCCGTACGCCATGCCGCCGATCGAGCGCTGACTCCGAGGTCCCGACCGACCGGCTGCGCAGTCGCGTCCCCCGGTCCGTACGGCCGGCCCGGGCGCCGACAGGCGGCGCGCCCCGGCCGCCCCTATCCTGAGGGCAGGACCTCGGGGTACGGTCCCCGGTAGGGCCGTGGCCTGCGGCTCATCGTGTGTTCGGCGTCGCCGTGGGCGGGCACGTCTCCGCGCCGCGTCCGGTCGGAGGAGGCGGGAACGGGGTCCCGCACGGTTGGAGTCAGCCCATGACGCATGCCCGCACACGGTTGCGCAGGGGGGCCACCGCCGCCGTCGCGGTGGGGATGCTCGCGATGCCGATCGCGTTCGGGGCCGCGTTCGACGTGCCGGAGTCGCGCACCACGGCCGTCCGCATGGACGCGCCGCGCACGCCGTCCGGTGTCACGAGAGTGTTCTCGGGGGAGGCCCGGGAGCTCGCTCCCGAAGTGACGCGGCAACTCGACGCGGCCGTGCGGCAGGTCATGCGGGAGGCGCGCGTGCCCGGTGTGACCGTGGGACTGTTCACGCCGAACCGGGGCAGTTATGTGCGGTCGTTCGGAGTGGCCGACAAGAGCAGCGGCCGGAGGATGTCGCCGGGTCTGTACATGCGCATCGGCAGCGAGACCAAGACGTTCACCGTGACGGCGCTGCTGCAACTGGTCGACCGGGGCGCGGTGCGCCTGGACGATCCGATCGGCAGGTACGTCGACGGTGTGCCCGGCGGGGACAGGATCACCCTGCGCCAACTGGCCGGGATGCGAAGCGGGTTGTTCAACTACAGCGAGGACACCGCCTTCCTGAAGGCGCTGACGTCCGATCCACGGCGGTCGTTCACTCCGCGCGAGCTGCTCGGCTACTCCTTCGGGCATCCGGTGCTGTTCCCGCCGGGGGAGAGGTTCGACTACTCCAACACCAACCTGGTTCTGCTCGGGCTGGTCGTCGAGAAGGTGAGTGGACTGCGGCTGGGGGACTTCATCCGGCGGAACATCCTCGCACCGGCCGGACTGAACCGCACGCTGTTCCCCGACGGTGCTACGTTCCCGGACCCGCACGCGCAGGGGTACACGAACCAGACCGCGGACGGGCAGACCGAGGACGCGGCTGGCTGGAACCCCTCCTGGGGCTGGGCGGCCGGTGCGATGATCTCCGATCTGCGGGACCTGCGGGTGTGGGCGCGCACGCTGGCCACCGGCAGGCTGCCGGGCGGCGGCCCCCTGATCAGCCCGGCCCTTCAGCGCGAGCGGCTCAGCACGCCCCCGGCCCCGTTCCCGGGCGTCGGATACGGCCTCGGTGTCTTCACCGTACGGGGCTGGATCGGGCACAACGGGGCACTGCCGGGCTACGAGTCCCTGACCGTCCACCTCCCGTCCGCGCGGACCACCCTCGTCGTGCTGCTGAACACCGACATCGACCACGGGGGCAAGGCCTCCAGCACGCTCTTCGGCGAGGCGATCACGAAGATCGCCACACCGGGACACGTCTTCACCCTGCCCGCGCAGCCCACCACCGGGTGAGGGCCCCTGCATCCGGCAGCGCCGCCGGTTCTCCACCGGCAGGAAAAAAACACGGTGCTTCGGGCCCCGCTCGCTTCCTACACTCACCGTGCATCGCGCGCCGCACTGTTCTCGCGGCGCGTTCCGTGACGAGTGAGGGGAGCCCGGCCGTGCGTGAGCGCACCGCTGTCGTCGTTCCCCGGTCACGGTACGAGGTGATCCTGGTGTCCTCGTACGTCCGGTGCCGGCTGCGCGGCCGGAACCGGATGCCCGTGACGAACACCTGACCCCGCCCGCCCCCGGCCGGCGGTGCCGGCAGTGCCCGGCCGGCCGCCGGAACGCGCCGCCGCGCTCCGCGGCTCGTCGGAGGTCTCGACACGGCCCGGCCGCGGGCCCGTTCGTCCGGCAATCGCGCCGCCCTGTTCCGCGACTCCGCGACTCCGCGACTCCGCGACACCTCGACAACTCGAAAGGCCACGGGCCGTGCGCACCGATCTGCACCGTCAACCCACCAGTCCGCTCACCGCCGTCCGCAATCTCGGCATCCTCGCCCACGTCGACGCCGGGAAGACCACCGTCACCGAGCGGATCCTCTATCTGACCGGGACCACCCACAAGCGCGGTGAGGTCCACGACGGCACGACCGTCACCGACTTCGACCCCCAGGAACGCGACCGCGGCATCACCATCTTCGCCGCGGCCGTCAGCTGCGCCTGGGACGGTCACCGGATCAACCTCATCGACACCCCGGGCCACGTCGACTTCGCCGACGAGGTCGAGCGCTCGCTGCGCGTGCTGGACGGCGCGATCGCCGTGTTCGACGCGGTCGCGGGCGTCGAACCGCAGAGCGAGTCGGTGTGGCGGCAGGCCGACCGGTACGGAGTGCCACGCATCGCCTTCGTCAACAAGCTGGACCGCGCGGGCGCCGACCTCGACACGGCGGTCGACTCGATCCGCCGGCGGCTGCACCCGGCCCCGCTGGTCGTCCAGCTGCCGATCGGGGCGGAGGACCGGTTCACGGGCGTGGTGGACCTGCTGCGCATGCGGTCCCTGGTCTGGGCCGACGGCGGCGACACGGCCGAGGAGGGCTCGGTCCCCGACGCCCTGCTCGACGAGGCCCGGCGGCGCCGCAGGACGCTGGAGGAGGCCGTGGCCGAACTCCACCCCCTGGCCCTGGAGGAGTTCTGCGCCACGGCCACCCTCACCCCGCGGACCCTGGCCCGTGCGCTGCGCGAGCTGACCCGCAGCGGTGAAGGCGTCGTGGTGCTGTGCGGCTCGGCGTACCGCAACCGCGGCATCGAGCCGCTGCTGGACGCCGCCGTCGCCTACCTGCCGTCGCCGCTGGACGTGCCCGCGGTGCGCGGCACCGGCGAGGACGGCACGGAGCAGGAGCGGGCCGCCGACCCGGCGGCACCGTTCGCGGCCCTGGCGTTCAAGGTGAACGCCACGCCCACGGGACGGCTCACCTATCTGCGGGTCTACTCGGGCACGCTCACGAAGGGAGAGACGGTGATGGACGCGGGCACCAGGCGCACCGAGCGGATCGGCCGGATCCTGCGGGTGCGGGCCGACCGCCACGCGGAGCTGGACCGGGCCGTGGCCGGGGACATCGTCGCGGTGGCGGGACCGAAGGCGGCCCGTGCCGGATCGACGCTGTGCGCACCCGGGGCGCCCCTGCTCCTGGAGCCTGCGACGGTCGCCGAACCGGTCGTCTCCGTCGCGGTCGAGGCCCGCAGGAGCACCGACACCGGCCGGCTGGCGGCGGCGCTCGCACGCCTGGTCGAGGAGGATCCCTCGCTGACCGTCCGCACCGACCCGGAGACCGGCCAGACCGTGCTGTCCGGCATGGGTGAACTGCACCTGGAGGTGGCGGTGGAGAAGATCCGCCGCGCCCACGGCCTGGACGTGGGCGTCGGCCGGCCCCGGGTGGCCCACCGGGAGACGGTGGTCCGCGGGGTCTCCGGGCTGGTGTACCGGCACGTCAAACAGGACGGCGGCGCGGGCCAGTTCGCCCACGTGGTCCTCGACGTGGAACCGCTGGCGGCCGGGGACGGCGAGGGCGCGACGGGCTTCGCGTTCCGCTCGGCCGTCGTCGGCGGCCGGGTGCCTCAGGAGTACGTCCGGGCGGTCGAGGCCGGCTGCCGGGACGCACTGGCCGAGGGACCGCTGGGCGGCCATCCGGTGACCGGGCTGAGCGTCCTGCTGACCGACGGGGCGACCCATCCGAAGGACTCGTCGGAGACGGCGTTCCGGACGGCCGGCCGGCTCGCGCTCCGGGAGGCGCTGCGGGCGTGCCTGATGGTGCTGCTGGAGCCGGTCGCCGAGGTCACCGTCACGGTGCCCGACGATGCCGTCGGAGGGGTGCTAGGGGACCTGGCGGCGCGCCGCGGCCGGGTCTCCGGTTCGACGGCCCGGGCGGGTGCCACGGTCCTGACCGCCACCGTGCCGCTGGCCGAACTGTTCGGCTACGCGACCCGGTTGCGCAGCCGTACCCAGGGCCGGGGATCGTTCACCACCCGGCCCGCCGGATACGCCCCGGCTCCGGCCCAGGCCCAGGCCCCGGGCCAGGCGGCTTCCGGGACACCGGCCCGGTAGGACGGCGACGGCGGGTTGGTGGGTTGCGGCCCGGTCGGCCGGCGGTGCCGCCCGTGTGCGGGCGGCACCGCCGACGCCGGCGGGTACGTCCGTGCCGGCCCCGGGGCATCCGTTCGCCCCCGCGCCTCACCCGCCCATCGCGGCGGCCGTCCCACGGGACGTTCCCCCCGTCCCTGGAACAAGGGGACGGAATTCCCGGCCGTCGGGACGGAAAGCCTCGGCGACGTCCGATCACGCCTCGTGATCGCACTGTCAGTCCGGAGGTTTCCATGATTCGTCGGACACTGCAGGGCGGCCTGCTGGCCGCGGTCGCGATGTTCGCGCTCGTGCCCACGGCGGCCGTCGCCGTCGCGGCCGATCAGGCCGCACCGGCGCCGGTCGCCGCCACCGTCCCGCACCATCCGCACACACTGCTTCCCGCCGTGGCCCGGCACACGCCGGTCCGTCATCGTGCGCACCGTTCCGCGCGGTGCCGGCACCACGTCCGTCACCACCGTCGTACCGCCCGGGTCACGGGGCGGGTCGCCACGCGCTACATCCCGCTCAACGTCCGCTCCGGCCCCGGCCTCGGCTACCGCGTGATCGGCCACCGCCGCGTCAACGGACGGCTGGCGCTGGTCTGCAAGACGTACGGGTCGTACGTGTACGGGAACCCGCGCTGGTACCGGCTCGCGGGCGGCAGCGGATACGTCTCCGCCCGCTACGTCCGTGCCTGGAGCACCGTGCCCTGGTGCTGACGTCCGTCCTCCCGCTCATCGAAAGGACGGCCTGGCCGGTTCACTCACGGGTGAACCGGCCGGGCCGTCGGCGTGTCAGGATCTCCGGCGACTCACCCTTCTCATACCGGCACCATGTGTGGCGGCACCACCCACCAGGGAACAGATCACAAAAAGCAGGGCGAACAGCCCAAACTGGAGTCGGCGTCGAGGGACAGGTCATGCGACAGCCCCAAGGATCGAGACCGTGAAGGCCGGTGCGCCATGGACGGCGATTCCCTGCCGGCCGGCGGCCGCTCCGCCCGCTCAGCCGGACGACCCCGTGGCGGCAGGGCTGCGCGGGCTGAAGGAGCGCACCGGCCTCAGTCTCGCGGCCCTGGCCGCCCGCACCCCCTACAGCAAGTCCGCGTGGCACCGCTACCTCCACGGCGTCCAGCGGCCGCCCCGTTCGGCCGTGGAGGCGCTGGCCGCACTCGCCGGCGCCGACCCCGCACCCCTGCTCGCGCTGTGGGAGGCGGCCGAGCGGGCGCCGGCGGCGGACGGGCCGTCCGGCGACGGTTCCGCGGCGCGGCCCACCCGTTCGCGGCGGCTGCCGTTCCCGGCGCTCGCCCTGGTCGTCACGGTCTCCGCGGTGGTGGTCACCCTCGTGGCGACCGACCGCTCCCACGCTCCCGGCGGGCGGCTCGCGGCGGCCTCGCCCCGGTGCCGGGGAGCGTCCTGCCAGGGGCAGCTGCCCGTGGGCTCCGCCTGCCGCCGGGACGCGCAGACCAAGAGCACGGTCCACGACGCCTCGTACGCCGTACGGCTGGAGTACTCGCCCTCCTGCGGCACCGCCTGGGCCGAGGTCCAGGCGCGGGCGTCGGACGCCCGGGTCATCTCCGTCCGCTCCGGGCGGGACGTGCTGTCCGCCGGGTACCCGGGCGACGGCACCGGCGGCTGGGCGAGCCCCATGATCGCCGTCACCTCGCTCGACGGTGTGGAGGCGTGCGCCGAGATGGGCGGCAGGCTGGCCTGCACCGGCCTGGACTCCGTACCGACCGGGGAGGGCTGAGCGGATGATCGGATCGAGTACCGCGCGGGGTGTGCGCCGTATGAGGGTGTGCCGCCCTGACGGATGTCCTACATGTTGTAGGGTTTGGGGCGTCCGTCCGCCGGTCCGTACCGGGCGGTGCGTTGCTGCCGATCGGGGGAGCCGTGCAGGAGTCTGACGAGCCGTCACCACTGGGCGGTCCGATCTTCGAGCAGGTGGTGGACCGGGCCCTGGACTCTCCTGAGATCGCCGCCGCGATCGGTGCCGCCGACACGGGCCCGTGGCGTGAGCGGTTGCGGGCGCGGGCCCTGGAGGAGCGGGAGCGACTCCTCGGTGTCGCCGCCGCGGAACACGACGAGTACGTCAAGGCGCTGGCCGCCGCCGTCGGCCGCGACGGTCCGCCGCACGCCGACGACGCCACGAAGGAGCGGATCCTGCCCGTGCTCGCGATCCTCGTGCCGAGCCTCGGGGCCGTGGCCACGGGAGTGTTCCTGCTGTGCGGATTCGGCCTGCGCGCCTTCGCCGTGCGCCCCCACATCGGCGACGGGCTCGTGATGGCGGGAGTGATCGCCGCGGCCGTGACGGCGGGGGCCGCGATCGGGGATCTCGGCTGGCTTCTGGTGACGGGCGCACGCGGCCGAGCCCGGCGCGGGGCCGGCGAGGCGGCACCGGGCGACCCCGAGGTGAGCCGGGCCCGTGCGGCGTGGGAGCTCGCCGTGCTGGAACGGGGGCTGGTGCCCTTCCTGGCAGAGTGCGCGGGTGTGGGCCCCGCGGGGCCCACACCCATGGCTGCGGACTCCATGGATGCCAGTCCCATGGGTATGGGCCCCATGAGCCCCGGTTCCATGGATCTCGACCGGGGGGAGGGCGACCGCGAGGACCCCGGGAACGCGGACCCGGAGTGCCCGGATCCCGGACGACCGGATCGCCGGCAGGCCGACGAGGCCGCCCGCACCGTGGGCGTGGAGGAGCGGACCCAGTAGCGCAGTAGCGCCGATCCTTGCCTGACTCCTACTCTCTGTGTGCTCCCTGTGCCCCCTACGAAATGTAGTGTTTACAGGGCCCCGTTTCCCCTGCCGCTTCCGTCCCCGCCGGTTTCCCCGGCCTCTTGTCAAGGTGAGTCATCGCGGTGCCCGCACAGCAACAAGCAGTGATCCCCCGGCAGCACCCCCCGCGCCCGCAGAGTACGGAAGGCGACCGGCCGCCGTTGCTCGCGCGCCTCCGGCCGGGAGCGGCCGTCGCCACCGTGTGGTACCTGCGGCTGCAGGTGCTGCTGAACATCGTGGCGGTCCTCTCGCTGCCCTTCCGCGAAGAGGTCCACGAGCACAACGCCGGCGAGTACTTCACCCCGTACCTCGCCACCGCCGGACTGGTCTCGGCGGCCCTCGCCCTGTTCCTGGCCGTGGTGATGCGGCGTCGCAAGCGGGCCGCGTGGATCTTCAACATGCTGCTGGCCGGCTCCCTCTTCGGGCTCTACGCGCTCGCCCTGACCCAGGACCCCTACCGCCGGCACGTCTTCAACTGGATCTCCGCCCTGCTCACCGGCCTGTTCGTGGCGGCGCTGCTGCTCGGGCGCAAGGAGTTCCGGGCCGTGGGCGACCGCTCCAACCCGCGTCTCGCACTGATCGTCGGCGCCTGCGGCATCCTCGTCAGCGGCGGCATCGGCACCCTGCTGGTGCGCGCCACCAACACGCTGCCCGGGGCCACCCTGACGGACGAGATCGCATACACGCTGCTGCGCGGCATCAGCGTCGGCCCGCTCGCCGACCGCGTCGACGCCGTGCACGCCCCGCGCTGGGTGGACATCACCGTCAACATCCTGATCGCGGTCTCCTTCCTCCTCGTCCTGTACGCCTGCTTCCGTTCCCCCCGCGGCCGCGAACTCCTCGGCGCGGAGGACGAGCAGCGACTGCGGGTGCTGCTCGCCAAGCACGGTGAGCGGGACTCCCTCGGCTACTTCGCGCTGCGCCGCGACAAGGCCGTGATCTGGTCCCCGAGCGGTAAGGCCGCCGTCACCTACCGGGTGGTCGGCGGCGTCACCCTCGCCTCCGGCGACCCGATCGGCGACCCCGAGGCATGGCCGGGCGCCATCGAGCAGTGGCTGGAGGAGGCGCGTCGGCACGCCTGGACGCCCGCCGTCATGGGCGCCAGCGAGGAGGCCGGAACCATCTACGCCCGGCACGGACTGGACGCCCTCGAACTGGGTGACGAGGCGATCGTGGACGTCGCCGACTTCAGTCTGGAGGGACGGGCGATGCGGGTCGTGCGGCAGGCGCACAACCGCGTCCGGCGCGCCGGGTACACCGTGACCGTCCGACGCCACGGGGACATCCCGGAGCAGGACATGGCCACGCTGATCGAGAAGGCGGACCACTGGCGCGACGGCGGCAGCGAACGCGGCTTCTCCATGGCCCTGGGCCGCCTCGGCGACCCCGCCGACGGGTGCTGCATGATGCTGGAGTGCCGTGACGGCGAGGGCGAGCCCCGGGCCCTGCTCAGCTTCGTTCCCTGGGGCGAGCACGGGCTTTCCCTCGACCTGATGCGGCGCGACCGCAACTGCGAGAACGGCCTGATGGAGTTCATGGTCATCGAGCTGCTGCTGCGCGCCCGTGAGATCGGCGTCGAGCGGGTGTCGCTCAACTTCGCCATGTTCCGCTCCGTCTTCGAACGCGGCTCCCGTCTGGGCGCCGGTCCCGTCCTGCGGCTGTGGCGCTCCGTGCTGACCTTCTTCTCGCGCTGGTGGCAGATCGAGTCCCTCTACCGCGCCAACGCCAAGTACCGGCCCGTGTGGGAACCCCGCTTCCTGCTGTTCGAGAAGAGCAGCGACATCCCGCGCATCGGCCTCGCCAGCGCACGTGCCGAGGGGTTCCTGACCGTGCCGAGCCTGCCGGCGCTCTTCCGCCGTCGGCACGCCCCGGCCGCGCAGGGCCAGCCGGAGACGGCGTACCGAAAGGGTCATTGACCGGCAAATTTCCGGGACCGGATGAGACACGGGCGTCCAGGGCCGCGTAGAGGAGAAGGGGAACCCCCCGCGCCGCCCGTCCCTCCCGGAGGTATCCCGACCGTGACCATCGTCAAAGCACCCCCGCCTGCGGTCGGCCGAGGCGGCCGGGGCGACCGGGGCGACGGCGAGCAGACTCCGCAGGGATGGCAGTTCAACTCCTCCCTCGGCCTGACGCTGCTGCTGCTCCTGATGGCCGTCGGGCAGGGACCCATCCGGCGGGCGCTGGGCGCACCGGTGATGCAGAGCTGGATGACCGTCTTCCTCGCGGTGGTCGTCCAGGCCCTGCCCTTCCTGGTCCTCGGTGTCCTGCTGTCGGCGGCCCTCGCGGTGTTCGTCCCGCCGTCGTTCTTCGCCCGGGCGCTGCCGCGACGGCCCGCGCTCGCGGTGCCGGTCGCCGGCGTGGCCGGGGCGGTCCTGCCCGGCTGCGAATGCGCGTCGGTGCCCGTCGCGGGGGCGCTCGTGCGCCGGGGTGTCACGCCCGCCGCGGCACTGGCCTTCCTGTTGTCCGCCCCCGCGATCAACCCGATCGTGCTGACGGCCACCGCCGTCGCGTTCCCGCGCGACCCGGAGATGGTCCTCGCCCGGTTCGCGGCGAGCCTGCTCGTGGCGTGTGCGATGGGGTGGCTGTGGCAGCGGCTGGGGCGCACCGAATGGCTGCGGCCGCCGGACCGTGCGTCGTACGAGGGCCGGAGCAAGGGAGCCGCGTTCTGGGGCTCCGTACGGCACGACGTGATGCACGCCGGCGGCTTCCTCGTGGTCGGCGCCATGGCCGCCGCCACCCTCAAGGCCGTGGCGCCGGCGAGTTGGCTGCGCACGGCGGCGGGCGACCCGGTGGTGGCGGTCCTCGCGCTGTCGGTCCTGGCCGTGCTGCTGTCGATCTGCTCCGAGGCGGACGCGTTCGTGGCCGCCTCGCTGTCCCAGTTCTCGCTGACCGCCCGGCTGGCGTTCCTCGTGGTGGGACCGATGATCGACCTGAAGCTGTTCGCGATGCAGGCCGGCACGTTCGGCCGCTCCTTCGCCCTGCGGTTCGCCCCCGCCACCCTCGTGCTCGCGATCCTGGTATCGGTCCTGACCGGGGCGGTGCTGCTGTGAACCGTCAGGCGCAGGCCGCCGTTCTCTTCCTGCTCGGCGGAGCGATGCTGCACGCCGGCACCACCGATCTGTATCTGCGCTACGTCAAGGCCGGGCTGCGCCCGCTGCTGCTCGCTTCCGGGGCCGTGCTGATCGTGGCCGCCGCGGCCACCGTCTGGTACGAACTGCGCCGGTCGCGGGTGGCCGCGGCGCGCCCCGACGGCGGCGAGCCGCACCACGTCCACGGGGACGCCCAGGATCACCAGCACGGGCACCAGCACGGGCACACCCATCGCGAGCCCCGTGTCTCCTGGCTCCTCGTGCTGCCCCTGTTCGCCCTCATCCTGGTCGCCCCGCCCGCGCTGGGCTCCTACAGCGCCCTGCGCACCGGAACCGCCCTCCAGCCGCCCTTCGGCTACCCGGCCCTGCCGGGCGGCGACCCGGTCCGGCTCAACCTGGTGGACTACGCGGGCCGCGCCGCCTACGGCCACGGACGCTCCCTCGGCGGCCGGAAGGTCGAGATCACCGGGTTCGTCGCCCTCGATCGCGGCGGCACGCCCTACCTGGTCCGCATGGCCCTCAGCTGCTGCGCCGCCGACGCGCAGCCGGTCAAGGTGGGGCTGTCCGGGAAGCTGCCACCCGTCCTGCAGCCCGACTCCTGGCTCGATGTCACCGGCACCTACACCGGCGAGCGGACCAAGGACCCCGTGAACGGGGGGGTCATCCCGTTCATCGACGTCGTACGGGCCAGGCCGGTGCCGACCCCCCGTGACCCGTACGACGAGAGCTGGAACAACTGAGGCCGAGGGGACGTCAGTTCGCGGACGCCCGCACTCCGTCCAGCGCCACGTTGAGCACCCGGTCCCGCTGTGCGTCGTCCAGGAAGTGCGTCGCGGTGATCCCGGCGACCATGCGCAGCAGGTCGTCGAAGCGCATGTCCGTGCGGGCCGCGCCCGCCTTCTGGGCGCGCTCGAACAGCGGGCCCCCGGCCTGGTACATGGACTCCCGGCAGGCCAGGAAGACGTCCGACTCGTCGTCCATCGCCTCGCGGATGGCCCGCTTGGTCACCGTGTAGTCGACGAACCGGCGCAGCCACGAGGTCAGCGCCTCCCACGGCTCCAGGCCGGCGACCTCCTCGGCCACCCGGCACAGGGCGTTCACCTCGCCCGCGTACACGCTCTCGAAGAGGTGGCGGCGGGTCGGGAAGTTGCGGTAGAGCGTGCCGATGCCGACGCCGGCCCTCCGGGCGATGTCCTCCAGGGACGCCTCCGCGCCGTTCTCCGCGAAGGCGTCGCGCGCGGCTGCGATCAGGGCGTCGTAGTTGCGGGCGGCGTCCTTCCGGTGGGGCCGCTGGGACGCCACGATCTCGCTGACGGGGAACGGCTGGGCCGTCACTGCTGCCTCCCGGGCCGGAGCGGAGTTGAAGTGGAGGGGTGCCTCCGTTACAGTGGAGGTGTACCTCCACTTTAGCAGTCGGGGTGTGCCCGTTCCGGGCGCGTGCGGCCGCGCGCGCCGTCGGCGACCCCCTACCCCTCGACCTGGCACCGGGCCCGTGCCGATCGCACCGCCCGTTCAGTCACACATCCATCCGCTCCGCGACCGCTCCCCGCGGCCGTCGCCGTGCTCCGCGCTGCCCGGCGGCGCGACCGAGTCCATGCGACCGCGGCCGGTGATCCCGGCCGCCCCTGTTCGGAAAGGCTCTTGATGCCCCGCACGTCCACCCGCCTCACCTTCGCGGTCCTCGCGACCGGTGCGGGCGTGTTCTCCATGCTGCAGTCGCTGATCGCACCGGCCCTGCCGACCGTTCAACACGCCCTGCACGCCTCGCAGTCCACCGCGACCTGGGTGATGACGGCGTATCTGCTGTCCGCCTCGGTCTTCACGCCGATCCTCGGCCGGGTCGGCGACATGGCCGGCAGGAAACGCACGCTGGTCGCCGTACTGCTGACCGTCACGCTCGGCTGTCTGCTGGCCGCGCTCGCGCCCGACATCGGCGTGCTGATCGTCGCCCGGGTGATCCAGGGCGCCGGCGGCGCGCTGTTCCCGCTGTCCTTCGGCATCATCCGGGACGAGTTCGCCCCGGCCGAGGTGAGCGGCAGCATCAGCAACCTGTCAGCGGTGATCGCCGCCGGCGGCGGCGTCGGCATGGTGGCGGCCGGTCCCATCGTGTCCGCGCTCGACTACCGCTGGCTGTTCTGGATCCCCGTCGCCGTCGTCGCCCTCACCACCCTGATCGCCCTCCGTTTCGTACCCGAGTCGTCCCACCGGGCCGAGGGCCGCATCAACTGGCGCGGCGCCGTGCTGCTGTCGGCATGGCTGGTGGCCCTGCTGCTGCCGCTCAGCCAGGCGAGCCGATGGGGCTGGGGGTCGGCCCGCGTCATCGGCCTCTTCGCCGCCGCGGCGGTGCTCTTCGCACTGTGGCTACTGGGCGAGGCGCGCTCCCGCACCCCGCTGATCGACCTGCGCGTCATGCGGTTGCCCGCCGTGTGGACCACCAACGCCGCCGCACTGCTGTTCGGCGCGGGCATGTATGCCATCTGGACCTTCCTGCCCGGCTTCGTGCAGACGCCCCCCTCCGCCGGATACGGCTTCGGCGCGTCCGTCACCGAGTCCGGACTGCTCATGCTGCCGATGCTGGTCGCCATGTTCGTCTCGGGCATGCTGAGCGGCCGTCTGGAGCCCGTGGTGGGAGCCAAGGCCCTGCTCACCGCCGGTGCCGCGCTGGGCGCGTTCGGCTGCGGCTTCCTCACCCTCTGGCACGACCGGCAGTGGCAGGTGGCCCTTGTCGCGGGGGTGTTCGGCTTCGGTATCGGGCTGGCCTTCGCCTCGATGGCCAACCTGATCGTCGGCAGCGTCCCCGCGGAGCAGACCGGCGCCGCGACGGGCATGAACGCCAACATCCGGACGATCGGCGGCTCCATAGGCGCCGCGGTCACCGGAGTGCTGGTCACCGGACGGCTGCAGCCCTCGGGTCTGCCGTACGACGCCGGCTACACCCACGGTTTCGGACTGCTGGCCCTGCTCTGCCTTGCCGCGGCGCTCGCCGCGCTGCTCGTCCCGGTCCGTCGGGCGGGCCGGCCGACCGGTACGCCGCGTGCGCCGGAGGGGCCGGTCCATGCGGAGCCGGAGGCAGCCGCGCAGGGTGCGCGTGGCTGACGGGCGGGCCGGAGCCTGCGGCGGGTGAAGCGGTGCCGGGTCCATGGGCCCGGCACCGGACCGTTGGACCGTGCGCCCGGCTTCGGGCCGCGTGCCCGGCCTCGGGCCTTGCGCCTGGCTTCGGGTCTTGCGCCCGGCTTCGGGCCGCGTGCCCGGCTTCGGGTGCGCCGATCTGGCCTCGGGTCTCGCGGTGGGGGCCTTGAGGTCGCGTGTCTGGCTTCGGGTCCGCGCGTCTGGCTTCGGGTCTTGCGCCCGGCTTCGGGCCGCGTGCCCGGCCTCGGGCCTCGCGTCTGGCTTCGGGTCCTGCGCCCGGCTTCGGGCCGCGTGCCCGGCTTCGGGTGCGCCGATCTGGCCTCGGGTCTCGCGGTGGGGGCCTTGAGGTCGCGTGTCTGGCCTCGGTCCGCCGGCCTGGCTGGCCTCGGGTGCGCCCGTCTGGCCTGGGGGCCCGGGGCGAGTGTTGGGGCCACGTGTCCGTGGGCCGCCGAAGACCTCCTCGGGGCCGGGTGGCGGTCGTGGCCGGGGGTCGTGCTAGGAGCCGGCCAGTTCGCGTGCGTGTTCGACCGCCGTGGCGACGGCCGTGCCGATCAGCGGGCCGTGGCCGGGCAGGAGGACGTCGGCGTCGAGCCCTTCCAGGGCGGTCAGCGAATCGAGCGCCCGGGCCCGGTCCCGGTGGAACATCCGGGGCAGCAGCTGGGGGCCGCGGCGGCGCGCCGTCGGATGGCCGCTGACCAGCGCGTCGCCCGTGATCAGGATCCCGGCGTCGGCCAGATGGTAGGCGCAGTGCCCGTCGGTGTGACCGGGAGTGAGCACCGGAAGCGGACGCCCCGGAACATCGAGCCGGCCCTCCCCGGGGAACGCCTGCGGCTCGATGACGGGGATGTGCGCCGTTCCCCCCGCCCGCAGCGCGTGGACGGCCCACGGAAGGACACCGGGCCGCCAGCCGTTGGCGAGGACCTGGCCGACCGAGACCTGGTGCAGGAACTCGCGGCGGGCGTGCGCGAGCTCCGCCTCGTGCATCAGAACCGGCGTCCCGTGCGTGCGGCGCAGGTACTCCGCGGCGCCGATGTGGTCGTTGTGCGCGTGCGTGATCAGCACGGCCGCCACGGCGCCGGGGGCGACACCGACGGCGGCCAGCGACGCGAGGAGACGCTCCCGGTCCCGGGGATACCCGGTGTCGACGAGGGTGGCGGTGCCGCCGTCCTTGACGATCACCCAGTTGGTGCTGCTTCCCGCGACGAGGTACACGTCGGAGCCGACCTCGACGATGCTGTCGTTGGGCATGGATCACCGGATCTCGTTCAGGGCCCCGAAGGGGGCCGGCCTCAGGCGCTCTGCGGCGCCGGGCGGGGCCGGCGCTCACACCCGGTCACCGCCGGGGACGCTCGCGCACGACCTCGTCCGCCCGCTCGTCGTCGTCCGCCCGCTCGTCGTCGCGCGGCCGGTTGCGCAGCCGGGGAAACCGAGGATGGCGCAGCATGCCGTCCCGGGTCCACTCCGTGAACGCGATCCGCGTGACCGGCACCGGATCCGCCAGTGCGGCTCCGCACGGCTACGCACTGCTCCGCACGGCTACGCACTGCTCCGCACGGCCTCTCACGACTGATCGAGACCGCTCACCGCCCGTGGTCGTCCGCAGCGACCTGCGCGAGCGTGCGCCCGCTGCGCACCGAGCGGGCCCGGTGCGGGTCCGGGGTTCCGTGTCCCCCGCTTCCGGCCCTGCCCGTCCGTACCAGCAGCCAGGCCGCCCGCCCGCCGTCCCCCCGCCCGCCGCGGAACCGGGTGAGGGCGTACTCGCCGTGCAGCTTCGCCCCGTCGAGCCGGAACGTGGCGTGCCCGTGCTCCAGGGACTGCGCGAAGGGCACGGGCCGCCCGCGGCGGTCATGGCTCAGCGGCAGATAGGTGCCGCGGTCCCAGACGATGACGGTGCCGCCCCCGTACTCGCCCGCCGGGATGACGCCCTCGAAGTCCTCGTACTCCAGCGGATGGTCCTCGGTGGGAACGGCAAGGCGCTTGTCACCGGGATCGGTGGAGGGCCCCTTGGGGACGGACCACGACTTCAGCACATCGCCGACCTGGAGCCGGAAGTCGAAGTGCAGGGTGCTCGCATCGTGGATCTGCACGACGAAACGGGGCTGCCCGCCGGCCGGCGCCGTGTCGCCCCGGGGTTCGCCGGTCCTGCCGAAGTCACGTCTGCCGCGGTACTCCCGCAGCCCGTCGCTGCCGCCCACGTCCGGCTCCTTCCCGCCGCCCGGCCCCCCGCCGAGGTCCCCCCGAGTACCCCGTCGCGCGCCAGGACCACCCGCGGGGGCCGAGGAGTAGCCTGCGGCGCATGCGGATCTCCGTCTCCTCGGACATGGACGAACCCGTGGCCCGCGCCGTCGCCGACGAACTGCGCCGCCGCGGTCACGAGGTGCTCGCGCACGGAGCGCTGAGTCCCGGGGACGACGCGCGGTGGGCGGTGTGCTCGGAGGCAGCGGCCCGCGACGTCGCCGACGGCAGGTCGGACCAGGCGGTCGTGTGCTGCTGGACCGGCACGGGCGCCTCGATCGCCGCGAACAAGGTGCCCGGGATACGGGCGGCCCTGTGCACGGACGCGTACACGGCGGACGGCGCGCGCCGCTGGAACGACGCGAACGTGCTGGCGCTCAGCCTGCGGCTGACGTCCGAGCCGCTGCTCAAGGAGATCCTCGACGCCTGGTTCGCCGCCGAGACGAGCACGGACGCCGGCGACCGGGAGAACGTGGCCCGCGTCGGACGTCTCGACCTCGGCAGGACCGCTCCCTGACAGAGGTCAGGGCCCCGCCACCAGTTCGGCGACCGGCTGCACCACCTCGTCGAGGGGAACGGCGGCATCCACCGGGTCCTGCCCCTCGTCGCGCACGCTCCACAGCCACAGCACATCCCGGCCGAACGACCAGGTCAGGGAGGTCAGCGCGACCGCGACGAGCCCCGCCGTCGCCGCGTACGGCAGGTATCCCGAGCCGGCCACCAGCAGGGTGATGCCCTGCAGCGCCGCCACCGTCTTGCGCGCCATGCTCGGCGGCAGTTCCCCGTTCAGCCACGGCAGCACCCGCGCGGCCGCCACGAACACGTACCGCATCCCCCCGATCAGCAGGACCCACGGGCCCAGCGACATCGACACGTACACGCTCAGCACCAGGATCAGGAACGCGTCGACCTCCATGTCGAAGCGTGCGCCCAGCGCGCTCGCGGTGCCCGTGCGCCGGGCGACCTTGCCGTCCACGCCGTCCAGGACCAGCGCCACCGCCGTCAGACCGACGAACAGCGTCACCGGGGGCGAGCTTTCGAACGAGTCCGCGACCAGCGCCGTGACGCCGCCCACCAGGATCGCCCGCCCCAGCGTCACCCGGTTGGCCGGGCCGAAGGTGCGCAGCCTGGAGCGGAGCACGGCACGGGTCAGCACGGCCCAGGTGGCGAGCGCGAACGCCAGGCCCGTCAGCCAGCCGGCCGGGCCCAGCCCGACCGCCGTGCCCAACAAGACCAGCAGCAGCACCTGCACGCCCGCTCCCACGGTCGTCTCCTGCTGCAACAGCCTCGCGTCATATGTGTGGTTCAGGGCCACCGCTCACCCTCCGGCCAAGTGACAGATTCGATCTTCGCGCGTACCTTGTGCGCGACTTCTCGTAGCTGCGGTACGTGAAGAGTCGGCGGATCGTTCAGGAGGACGCACATGGACCTCACAGCTCGCGCGTTCTGGCTCGGCTCGCCCGGGCACGGAGAACTGCGGGACGTCGGGCTTCCCGAGCCCGGCGACGGCGAGGTGCTCGTGCGCGCGCTGTATTCGGGGGTCAGCCGCGGCACGGAGACCCTCGTCTTCCGCGGCGGCGTGCCGGAGAGTCAGCATGCCGCCATGCGTGCCCCGTTCCAGGAGGGCGACTTCCCGGCGCCCGTGAAGTACGGCTATCTGAGCGTCGGACGGGTGGAGCACGGGCCCGACGAACTGGTGGGACGGACCGTGTTCTGTCTGTATCCGCACCAGAGCCGGTACGTCGTGCCGGCCGGCGCCGTCACCGTCGTGCCCGACACCGTGCCCGCCGGCCGTGCCATCCTGGCCGGCACCGTCGAGACCGCCGTCAACGCGCTGTGGGACGCGGGCCCCCTCGTCGGGGACCGGATCGCCGTCGTCGGCGGCGGCATGATCGGATGCTCCGTGGCCGCGCTCCTCGCCCGGTTCCCCGGCGTCCGTGTGCAGCTCGTCGACGCCGATGCCGCGCGCGCCGCGACCGCCCGCGCCCTCGGCGTGGACTTCGCCCTGCCCGAGGACGCCCTCGGCGAGTGCGACCTCGTCGTCCACGCCAGCGCCACCGAACAGGGGCTCGTACGCTGCCTGGACCTGCTCGCTCCGGAAGGCACCGTCGTCGAACTCAGCTGGTACGGCGACCGCAGTGTCACCCTCCCGCTCGGCGAGGCGTTCCACTCGCGCCGTCTCACGCTGCGCAGCAGCCAGGTCGGCACCGTCTCGCCGCACGCCCGGGCCGGACGCGGCTACGCGGACCGGCTCGCCCTCGCCCTCGACCTGCTCTCGGACCCCGTGTTCGACGCGCTCATCACCGGCGAGTCCGCCTTCGAAGACCTCCCCGACGTGCTGCCGCGACTCGCCGGCGGCGCGTACAAGGGGTTGTGCCACCGAGTTCTGTACGACGCCGACTGAGCCCCGCCGCGCCCGAGTTGCCCGGCCTTCGGGGGAACTCCCGTGGACATCCCGGAGAACCTCGCAACAAGGCGAACGGGCAGCTGAACAACGCGCAGGGGTCAGCCGTACTACACGGCATGCCCCGGCAGGGGGATCAGACGCACCGCACCTGGAGGGTCGTCCGTTGTTCAGCATCACCGTCCGCGATCACCTGATGATCGCCCACAGCTTCCGCGGCGAGGTCTTCGGACCCGCGCAGCGCCTGCACGGTGCGACGTTCCTCGTGGACGCCACCTTCCGCCGCGCCGAGCTGGACGACGACAACATCGTCGTCGACATCGGACTGGCCACGCAGGAGCTCGGCGCCGTGGTGGGCGAGCTCAACTACCGCAACCTCGACAGCGAGCCGGACTTCGCGCACACCAACACCTCGACGGAGTTCCTGGCCAAGGTGATCGCCGACCGCCTCGCCGAGCGGATCCACAAGGGCGCGCTGGGCGAGAGCGCCCGAGGGATATCCGGTCTCACCGTCACCCTGCACGAATCGCACATCGCCTGGGCGAGTTACGAGCGTGCCCTGTGACCGACACGACCATCGGCCACGCGGCCCCGAGCGCCGACGGTCACACGACCGCACGTCACACCACGGCACGTCACACCACCGAACGGCGCACCACCGAACGGGCGCCCCTGAACTTCGTACCCGTACAGCACTCGGCCCTCAGGAACGCCGGCATCATCCCCATGTCCCTGCGCACCGTCCACTTCGTCATGCCGGGCGGAGTCGACGACCCGGCCGCCCCCAGCGGCGGCAACGCCTACGACCGCCGCATCTGCCTCGACCTGCCCGGATTCGGCTGGCAGGTCCACAAGCACACGGTCGAGGGCGCCTGGCCCCGGCCCGGCGCGGCGGCACGCGGGGAACTGGCCCGCACCCTGCGGGAACTGCCCGACGGCACCATCGTCCTGCTCGACGGCCTGGTCGCCTGCGGCGTCCCCGAGATCGTGGTGCCCGAGGCCGAACGCCTGTGCCTCGCCGTCCTCGTGCACCTGCCGCTCGGCGACGAGACCGGCCTGGACCCGCGGACCGCGGCCGAACTCGACGCCAGGGAACGCGCCACCCTGCGGGCCGTGTCCGCCGTCGTGGCCACCAGCGACTGGGCCGTGCGCCGGCTCGTCTCCCACCACGGGCTCGCCCCCGACCGCGTCCATGTCGCCGCTCCCGGCGCCGATATCGCGCCGCTCGCCCCCGGCACCGACGGCGTGTCACGGCTGCTGTGCGTCGCGGCGGTCACCCCGCGCAAGGGACAGCACCGGCTGATCGAGGCCCTCGCCACCGTCACCGACCTGCCGTGGAGCTGCGTCTGCGTCGGCGGGCTCGGCCACGACCCGGAGTACGTCGCCCGCCTGCGCGCCCTCATCGACGAGCACGGCCTCGGCGACCGGTTGCGGCTGGCCGGACCCCAGTCCGGCGCGGCCCTGGACGCCAGCTACGCCGCCGCCGACCTCATGGTCCTCACCTCGTACGCCGAGACATACGGCATGGCCGTCACCGAAGCCCTCGCCCGCGGCATCCCGGTCCTCGCCACCGACGTCGGCGGCCTGCCGGAGGCGGTCGGGCGCGCACCCGACGGCGGGGTGCCCGGCATCCTCGTACCGCCGGAGGACCCCGCCGCGCTGGCGGCGGAGCTGCGCGGCTGGTTCGGCGAGGCGGACGTGCGGCGCCGCCTCAAGGCCGCCGCCCGCGGCCGCCGGGCCGCGCTGGACGGCTGGGCGACCACGGCGCGCAGCCTGGCGGGCGTCCTGAGCCGGATGGGCCACGATCCCCGGAGGGCGGCATGAACACGAGTACGACACCGACGGGCTCCACGGCGGGTACGGAGCCGGAGGGCCCCGAGTCCCGTACGGCACCCCCGGACACCATCTCCGCGCCGGTGGTCCTGTCCGCGATCCCCGCGCCCGCCGACGGCGACCCCGCCGAGGTCCCCCGGTACGCCCCGCAGTGGCTGCGGTTGCGTGAGCCCGCCGACGCGGCCGCGCGGGCCCACGACCTGCTCGACCCGCTGCGGATCCGGCTCGCGAACCAGCCCGGGCGCGCCACCGGCCTGGTCGTGCACGACCTGGGCTGCGGCACCGGTTCGATGGGCCGCTGGCTCGCCCCGCTCCTCGACGGTGACCAGCACTGGATCCTGCACGACCGGGACCCCTATCTGCTGCACTTCGCCACGGTGGGGGCACCCCGGGCGGCCGCCGACGGCAGCCCGGTGAGCGTCACCACACAGCGCGGCGACATCGGCCGGCTCACGCCCGACGCCCTCACCGGCGCCTCGCTGGTCACCGCCTCCGCGCTCCTCGACGTCCTCACACCGGAGGAGATCGACACGCTCGCCGCGGCCTGCGTGGGCGCGGGCTGCCCGGCGCTGCTGACGCTCTCCGTCGTCGGCCGCGTGGACCTCACGCCCGCGCACCCCCTGGACCAGGAGATCGCCGAGGCGTTCAACGCCCACCAGCGCCGCGGGGACCTCCTCGGCCCCGACGCGGTGAGCGCGGCCTGCGACGCGTTCGGCCGGCTCGGAGCGACGGTACGGGTCCATCCGAGCCCGTGGCGGCTCGGCGCCCGGCAGTCCGCCCTGATCGAGGAGTGGCTGCGGGGCTGGGTCGGCGCGGCCGTGGAACAGCGGCCCGACCTGGCGGCCGGTGCCGACGCCTATCTGGAGGACCGTCTGGCCGCCTGCGCGGCCGGCGGACTCGCCGTGGTGGTCCACCACAGCGACGTCCTGGTCCTGCCGCGGTCGGCGGGGGGCGCGTCATGAGCGTACGGACCGCGCCGGTGCGGGCGGGGCGGGGGACGCCCACGGCCGGCCCGGCCGTGAGGGACGGCATGACCGTGCCGGCCCCACGGAGCGACGGCGCCCGTGCGGACCGGGGCCGTCGCCGTGCCCTCCTGCGCGGTGTGCGCAGCCACTTCGGCACCGCCGCCGGGGTCCTCATCCTGGGTGTGCTCCTGTGGCGGCTCGGCACGGGGGTCTTCCTCGACGGGCTGCGGCGGATCGACGGCCCGGCCCTGCTCGCCGGGCTCGGAATCGGCGTGCTGACCACCGTGTTCAGCGCCTGGCGCTGGTGCCGCGTGGCCGATGCCCTCGGCATCCGGCTGCCGCTGGGTGCCGCCGTCGCCGACTACTACCGCGCGCTGTTCCTCAACGCGGCGCTCCCCGGCGGTGTGCTCGGCGACGTGCACCGCGCCGTGCGGCACGGGCAGAGCGCCGGCGACGTGGGACGCGGTGTGCGCGCGGTGGTGCTGGAGCGGACCGCCGGCCAGGTGGCCCTCGTGGCCGTCGGTGTGCCGGTCCTGCTCGCCCTTCCGTCGCCGGTGCTGGGCCAGGCCCGCCATCTCGCGGGTCTGCTGCCGCTCGCCGCGCTCGGTGCGTTCGCGGTCGTGGCGGCGGTGCGGATGGGCCGGACCCCGCGTCCGTCGGGCCGGCGCCGCGCCCTCGGCGCCGCGCTCGCCGAGGCGCGCAGCGCCCTGCTGGCCCGCGGCAGTTGGCCGGCGGTGGTGTCCTCGTCCGTGGCCGTGCTCGCCGGTCATCTGCTGATGTTCCTGGTCGCGGCGAGGGCGGCCGGATCGCAGGCGTCCCCGGTCACGCTCCTTCCCCTGGCCCTGCTCGCGCTCATCGCCATGGGGCTCCCGCTGAACGTCGGCGGCTGGGGTCCCCGGGAGGGCGTCACCGCCTGGGCGTTCGGCGCGGCCGGCCTCGGCGCGGAGACCGGGCTGAGCGTCGCCGTCGTCTACGGCGTCCTCAGCTTCGTCGCAAGTCTGCCCGGGATCCTCGTGCTTCTGGCCCGGTGGGGCGCGGGGCTGCGGCGGCCGGGGACCGGGACGGAGGGAGAGGGCGCGGGTATCGACCCTCACGCCCCCTCGGGGGACACTGACCGGGCCGCGGCGGCCACGGACGAAGCCGCGGCCGACGGCGAGCACGCGATCGGCGGGGAGCGCACCGCGATCGACGGGCACACCGCGATCGACGGGCACACCGCGATCGACGGGCACGAGGCCGCGGCCGGCGGGGACGAGGCCGCCGCGCCTGCGTCTTCGGGGCCGGGCGCGCCGGGACCGGAGCGCCCGCCCCGCGCGCTCCGTGCCCCCGTGCCGTACGCCGCCTACCTCCGCTCACCCCCCGTGCCGCGCGCCCCGTTCCTGAGGCGCCGTCAGCGTCACGACCGGCGCAGGCCCTCGGGACCCGCGACGCCGGGCGCGCGCCCGACCGCCTCGTCCTCGTCCGAGGCGACCAGGGAGAAACACGCCTCGAAGGAGTCGGCGAGCGCGGCCAGCAACTGCTTGCCCTTCTCCGCGGAAGCGAGCGAAGGACGCCCGATGACACCGGACTCCGTGTAGGCCGCCATACCGAGGGTGAGCAGATGCCTGCGGTCGTCGGCGAGGAAATCCGTGGTCTCGTAACCGGGCCTGACCAATTCCGGATGACAGTGCAGAAGAATGGAGGTCTCGATTTCCCCGGCATGCATGTCACTGAGCAGCGTGGTGCGCACACCGGCCCGCTCCCGGGCCGCCTCCCAGTCCTCGGGGGCCGGGAAAAGCGCCATCCGCACACCGCCGCCCGCCGATTCCTGGACGACATTGCCGAGGACGTAATTCCCGCCGTGGCCGTTGACCACCACCAGGGCCTCGATGCCCGAGCGGCGGAGCGATTCGGCGATGTCCCGTACCACCGCATGGAGAGTGACGGAGGAGATGCTCACCGTTCCCGGCCACGCCGCGTGCTCGTGCGAGCAGGAGATCGTCACCGGAGGAAGGAGATGAACGGGATACGCGGCGGCGACCTCGCGGGCGATCGCGCAGGCGACCAGCGTGTCGGTCGCCAGCGGAAGGCACGGACCGTGCTGTTCGAAGCTGCCCACGGGGAGGACGGCGACCTGACGGTGGGGACCGGCCCCCCGGGCCCGCACGTCCTGCGAGGTGTCGGACGGCAGCACGCCGGCGGTGTGCGCGGGCGGCAGTCCGGTGGCAACCACGTCACCCCTCGGCGGCGTCCCAGCAGTATCCGCAGTTCCCGAACCGCTCATGTTTTCACGGCCTTTCGTCTCGTACCGCCTGCGCTTACCAGATAGGAACAGATCATGACAGACATTGACGGCGTGCTCGGCGGGAATGCCCACTCCTCGGGAGTCACCCGAGTCGTGAATGGCCCCTCCTCCGGGGTCACCCGAGTCGTGAATGCCCCCTTGCCCACCAAGTACGGTGATTTCCAGGCCATCGGCTACCTCGACCACGACCGCGGTGACGAACAAGTCGCCCTCGTCCACGGCGACATCGAGGAAGAGGGGATGCTCACCCGTCTCCATTCGGAGTGCCTGACCGGTGACGCCTTCGGGTCCACGCACTGCGAGTGCGGGCCCCAACTCTCCACCGCGCTGCGGGAGATCGTGGCCGCGGGGCGCGGCATCCTCATCTACCTCCGCGGGCACGAGGGCCGCGGCATCGGCCTGCTCGGCAAGCTGCGCGCGATGAAGCTCCAGGCGGAGGGCCTGGACACCGTCGAGGCGAACCTGGCCCTCGGACTGCCCGTGGACGCGCGCGACTACGGGGTCGCGGCGGAGATCCTGCACGACCTCGGCGTACGGTCCGTGCGCCTGCTCTCGAACAACCCGCGCAAGCTGGAGGCGCTCCTGCGCCACGGCATCAAGATCGACGAGCAGGTGCCGCTGCTGATACCGCCGTGCGAGAACAACATCACCTATCTGCGCACCAAGCGGGAGCGGCTCGACCACTACCTGCCGCACCTGGACGCCGTGGTGCGCTCCTCGTGACCGCGGTGGTGCCCCGGCCCTGAACGGGACGCGCGGCGGCCGGGCGACGCCGGAACGGCGCCGCCCGGCCGCCGCGCCACGGCGGCGCCACCGGCGTACCCTTCGTCGACGTCAGCCCCCTGAGCGCCGGCGGTCCAGCCGCCGGCGCCCCGCGCCCGGAGGACAGCCGCGCATGACCGAGCTCCACCTGTGGCTCCGCCACGAGTCCCGTACGACCGAACGCCGCACGCCGATCGTGCCGTCCGACGCCCGGCGGCTCATCGAGAGCGGAGTGACCCTGACGGTCGAGGACTCGCCGCAGCGGGTCTTCCCGGCCGACGCGTACGAGGCGGTGGGCTGCCGGGTCACCGGGCCCGGCTCCTGGGTGACCGCGCCACCGGACGCGGTGATCGTCGGCCTCAAGGAACTGCCCGGGGCCCCCGCGACGCTGACGCACCGCCATGTCTTCTTCGGCCACGCCTACAAGGGGCAGCCCGGCGCCGCCACGCTGCTGCGCCGGTTCGCGGCGGGCGGCGGGACGCTGCTCGACCTGGAGTACCTGGTGGACGACGACGGGCGCCGGCTCGCCGCGTTCGGCTACTGGGCCGGATACCTGGGTGCCGCCCTCGCCGTGCTCCACCACCGCGGCCGGCTGGCCGCGCCGCTGCGGCCGACGTCGAAGGAGGAACTGGACGAGCGGCTGCGCGCCGTGGCCGGCGAGATGCGGGCGCTCGTGATCGGTGCGCTGGGCCGCAGCGGACGCGGTGCGCGCGTCGCGCTGGGCGTGGCCGGGGCCGAGCCCACGTGCTGGGATCTGGCCGAGACCCGGGATCTGGACCGGAGCGCACTGCTGGACCACGAGCTGATGGTCAACACCGTGCTCACCACCCACCCGGTCCCGCCGTTCCTGACGGAGAAGGACCTCGACACCCCCGGCCGCAGGCTGCGCACCGTGTGCGATGTGACGGCGGACGTGGGCTCTCCCCTGAACCTCCTGCCCGTCTACGACACGGCGACCGACTGGGAGCACCCGGTCCGCCGGCTGCGCGAGAGTCCCGTCCTCGACCTGATCGCCATCGACAACCTGCCCTCCCTGCTGCCGCTGGAGGCGAGCCGGGACTTCTCGGCGTCGCTGACGCCGCTGCTGCCGGACCTCGAGGTGAGCGGCGCCTGGGGACGCTGCCGGGAACGCTTCGACGCGGCCGTCCGGGAACTCGGGGCGGGGGAAGGGGATCCGGGCCGTACCTGAGCCCGCCACGGGTGCGCCGCCGCCGTCAGCCCGACACGGCCTCGTGCACCAGCCGCTTCAGTTCCGGGTAGACCGCATGGGAGCCGGACGGGCGCAACTGGGTCAGGAACTGGACCGTCAGGTCGTGGTGCGGGTCCACCCAGAACGTGGTGGTGGCCACGCCGCTCCACCCGTAGGCGCCCAGCACGGCGGGGGACTGGGTGATGCCGGGATCCGTGACGACGGAGACGCCCAGACCGAAGCCGAGGCCCGCCTTGCCCGGCCCGCGGTGGACCCGGCTGCCGCAGGAGCGCACGTCGGCGCCGCCCGGAAGGTGGTTCGAGGCCATCGTGGCGACGGTGCCCGCGGCCAGCAGACGGGTGCCGTCCAGTTCGCCGCCCCGGCGCAGGAACTCCATGAAGCGGTGGTAGTCGTACGCCGTCGCCACCATGCCTCCGCTGCCGGAGAGCAGCCGGGGCCGGCCGTGCAGGGGCAGGCCGGGGACGGGGGCTATGCCGCCGTCCCCCGTCTCGCCGTACAGCTCCGCGAGCCGGGGCGCCTGCTCCGGGGTCACCTGCAGGCCCGCGTCCGTCATGCCCAGCGGGGAGAACACCCGCTGGGCGAGGAACGCGTCGAGGTCCTGGCCGGACACCACCTCGACGACCCGGCCCAGCACATTGGTCGCCACCGAGTAGTTCCACTGTGTGCCCGGCTCGAACTGCAGCGGCAGCCGCGCGTACGCCTCGCAGGTCTGCGCCAGGTCCGTGCCGGGCACCACGGACGACTCGATGCCCGCCTCCCGGTACAGGGCGTCGACGGGATGCGCGTGGTAGAAGCCGAAGGTGAGACCGGCCGTGTGCGTGAGCAGATGGCGGACCAGGATCGGCTGCCGGGCCGGCCGGGTCCGGGTGGCCGGGCCGGAGCCGTCGACGTAGACCCGCGGGTCGGCGAAGGCCGGAAGCACGTCGGCGACGGGCGTGTCGAGCCCGAAGCGGCCCTCCTCCATCAGGATCAGCGCCGCGACCGAGGTGACCGGCTTGGTCATCGAGTACATCCGCCACAGCGTGTCCGTCTCGACCGGGAGCCGGTTCGCGATGTCGCGGTGTCCGTACGTGGTGAGGTGGGCCGTGCGGCCGTGCCGGGAGACAGCCACCAGGTAGCCGGGCAGCCGGCCGTCGTCGACCTGGTGCGCGAAGTGCTGGTCCATGCGGGCCAGCGCCTTGGGGTCGAGGCCGACCTCGTCCGGCTCCACCTCTTGCCGCAGGTGTCCCATCGTTCTCCTCCGGTGTCTCCCGGTGCCGTCCCGGGGGCTTGCGGGTCCAACATGTCATGGTCTCCGCAAAACGGGGGGTGATCCCCCGGCCGTGTCGGCCGTCCTGCCGGGGAATGTGCCGGTCGGGCCGGTGAGTTGACCGGGGTATGACTCAGGACGCCACGCAGAACGCGCTGCTCGCACTGCTTTCCGACGGTCACGGCGGAGTGCTGGTCACCCTCAGACGCGACGGCCGGCCCCAGCTGTCGAACGTCAGCCACGCCTACGACCCGGACGAGCGGATCATCCGGGTCTCGGTCACGGACGACCGCGCCAAGACCCGCAATCTGCGCCGGGACCCGCGGGCCTCCTACCACGTGACCAGCCCCGACCGGCGGGCGTACACGGTGGCCGAGGGCACGGCAGACCTCTCTCCCGTCGCCCGGGACCCGTACGACGACACGGTCGAGGAGCTCATCCGGCTCTACCGCCGGATCCTGGGCGAGCACCCCGACTGGGAGGACTACCGGGCCGCCATGGTCCGCGACCGGCGGCTGGTGCTGCGGCTGCGCGTGGAGCGGGCCTACGGCATTCCCAGGGACGCGGGCGGCGGCTGACGCGCGGACGGGCCCGCCCCTAAGAGCGCAGGTCGACGGACAGGTACGGGGACAGCGCGCGGAGGAAGCCGGGCGCGTCGAAGATCTCGCCGGCGGAGGCGGCACCGACCGTCCTGGTCCGTCCCGTGAGGATGCGGTGCACCGCCTCCACCGCGAGCGGGGCGGTGACGGCGTAGATGTCCCGGCCCCGCGCCACGGCGCGCCGTTCCGTGCCGCCGGAGCGCACGACGACATCGACGAGGAAGGTCTGCGCGGACCGCCCGCGCTCGTCCACCGCGGCCGGCGCCGGCGTGTCCGGGGCCGACACGTCCCTGGCCGCCTCGACCGTCATGTAGGTGCGCACCTCGGGGATCGACAGATGGCGGGGAACGGTGACGACGTCGGCCATCGTGAACTCCCCGATGACGGCCCGGGGGCCCATCGGCCCGGGAAAGGGCCACTCCAGGGTCGGCGGGGCGTCGTCGTGGTACTCCAGCCGCCCGTTGGTGTAGCGGACGCGCCGGCCGCCCCGCCGCTGCCCGGAGACCTTGCCCGCGGCGCGCGTCCCGGCAGTGGGGTGCCAGCTGTCCAGCCCGTACGCGATGTGCGCCTCGTCGGCGGCCGTCCGCTCGCCCATCGCCGCGGTGGCCAGCAGGTCGCCGAGGCCGCCGTAGAAGGCCATCGCGGGTACGACCACCGCCCCGGCGGCGCGGGCGCGGTCCCCGAAGTGTGCGAACGTGTCGGCGATGGCCTCGATCTCCGCCGCCACGTCCACATACGGGATGCCGGCGCGCAGCGCCGCCTCGATCACGGGGGCCGCCGTCGTGGCGAAGGGACCGGCACAGTTGATCACGGCCGCCGCGCCCGCCAGCGCGCGGTCGAGGGAGGCCGGGTCGTCGACCGACGCCGGGCGCGCGTCGAGTCCGGGGGCGGACGCCGCCAGCGCCCGCAGCCTGCCGGCGTCGCGGCCGGACAGGACGGGGACGAAGCCGCGCTCCCGCAGGTGCGCCACCACGAAGCGCCCGGTGTGTCCGTACGCGCCGAACACCGCCACCCTGAAGCCCGCTGCCGCTGCCGCTGCCGCTGCCGCTGTCGCTGTCGATGCCGATGCCGATGCCGATGCCGATCCCATGGGATGTCCCCCGTGCTCGATCCGATCCGTCGCGCCCATCCTGACGACGGCGGATGTCCCACACGAGTGTCCGGAACGACATGACGCATACAATTCCGGACATGAGCACTGTCGCGCTGGCCGTCACCGAGGGGATGCTGCACTTCGAGCTCTCCGTGGCATGCGAGGTCTTCGGCGCCGAACCGACCGGGTCGGCCGACCCCTGGTACGACCTCGTGGTCTGCGGGCCGGGCGCCGTGCGGTTCGGCCGGTTCCGGCTGGAGCCCGACCACGGGCTCGACCGGCTCGCGCAGGCCGACACCGTGATCGTCCCCGGCTGGGCCGACATCGACGAGGCCCCACCCGCCTGCCTGGTCGACGCGGTGCGCGCGGCCCACGAGGGGGGCGCGCGCGTGGCCTCCCTGTGCACGGGCGCGTTCGTGCTGGCCGCCGCCGGCCTGCTGGACGACCGGCGTGCGACCACCCACTGGGCGCACACCGGGGCCCTGGCCGCCCGCCACCCCCGGGTGGAGGTGGACCCGGACGTGCTCTACGTGGACAACGGCAGTGTGCTCACCTCCGCAGGCAAGGCCGCCGCGATGGACCTGTGCCTGCACCTCGTCCGCCTCGACCACGGCTCGGCGGTCGCCAACGCGGTCGCCCGCCGCCTGGTGGTGCCGCCGCACCGGGCCGGCGGCCAGGCCCAGTTCGTCACCACCCCGGTGCCCGCCCCGGCCCACCACCCGCTCGCCGCACTGCTCCCCTGGGTGATCGAGCGGCTGGACCATCCGCTGACCGTGGAGGACCTGGCCCGCCAGGCGAGGATGAGCTCGCGCAACCTGGGCCGGCACTTCAGGTCGGTGACCGGCACCACCCCGTTGCAGTGGCTGCTGACCCAGCGGATCCGCCACGCCCAGGAGCTGCTGGAGACCACCGACGACAGCGTCGACGCCATCGCGGCGGCCACCGGCATGGGCACCGCCACGACGCTGCGCCGGCACTTCAACCGCACGGTCGGCGTGCCCCCGGACACCTACCGCCGCACGTTCCGCTTGCGGTCCCGCCCGGCCCCGGCCGGCTGATACGCGGAACGGGGGCCGGACAGCCGGGCTCAGGGGGCCCGGACGGCCCAACGGGCGGCGCCCGGCCGCACGGAACACTGGAAAGGTCAGGCGAGGAGCGGGGGGTCCTTGCACCGGACGGTCTCGGGGAGCGCCATCGCCATGCAGCACACCACACACAGCGGCCCGGCCGCCGGCGGGCGGCGGATCGGTGATCTGCCATGGTGACGACGACGGCGCCGGTCCGGCCGGCTGCCGGGGCCCGGATCGGCGTGGTGGCGGCGCAGCCCGTCGAGGACGTCCTGCGCGGCCTGGAGGCCACGGCATCGGGGCTGACGACGGAGGAGGCCGGGCGCCGGCTCGGGCGCTGGGGGCCCAACGCGGTCCGCTCGCACCGGGCACGGGGCTGGCTGGTGCTCTGGCACCAGCTGCGTTCTCCGCTGCTGGCCCTGCTGCTGGCCGCGGCGGTCGTCTCGTACTTCGTCGGCGAGCGCAACGACGCACTGATCATCGGCGCGATCGTCGCTCTCTCCGTGGGGCTGGGCTTCGCCAACGAGTACCGGGCGGAGAAGACCGCCGCGTCGCTGCACGCCCGCATCAGCCACCAGGCGCTCGTGCTGCGCGACGGCCGCCCGCAGGAGGTGGCGGTGACGAGCCTGGTCCCGGGTGACGTGGTCGAGCTGCGGCTCGGCGACGTGGTCCCGGCGGACATGCGGCTGATGTCGGTCAACGGGCTGGAGTGCAGCGAGTCCGTGCTGACCGGCGAATCCCTGCCGGTCCCCAAGGACACGGCGCCCGTCGCGGCAGGCACACCGCTGGCGGAGCTGACGGGGTGCGCGCTGATGGGGACGGTGGTCCACTCCGGCAGCGGCCGCGGGACGGTGGTCGCGACCGGCGCGCGGACGGAGTTCGGCGCGATCGCCGCGGGACTCGGCGGGCACCAGCTGGAGACGGAGTTCCAGGTGGGGCTGCGGCGCTTCTCCATGCTGCTGGTGTACGTCGCCGGCGTGCTGACCACGGCGATCTTCATCATGAACGTGGCCCTCCACAAACCGCTCATCGACGCGCTGCTGTTCTCCCTCGCGATCGCGGTCGGCATCACCCCGCAACTGCTCCCGGCGGTGGTGTCCACCAGTCTCGCGGCCGGCTCGCGGCGGCTGAGCCGCCGCAAGGTGCTGGTCAAGCGGCTGGTGTGCATCGAGGATCTGGGAGACGTGGATGTGCTGTTCACCGACAAGACCGGCACGCTGACCCTGGGGCGGATCGACTTCATGCGCTCCGTGCCGTCCGGCGCCGCCACGCCCGAGGAGGTGCTGCGGTGGGGCCTGCTGTGCACGGAGAACGAGGTCGATCAGGGGCTGGCGGTCGGGGGCAACCCGCTGGACGCCGCGCTGTGGAACTCGCCCGCGGCGGCCTCGCAGCACGCGGCCCTGGCCGGCTGGGCCAGGGCGGGGGTGCTGCCGTTCGACCACGAGCGGCGGATGGTCTCGGTGACGGTCACCGATCCCTCGGGCGCCGTGGTCATGGTGACCAAGGGTGCTCCCGAGGCCGTGCTGGAGCGCTGCACCCAGGTGCCCGAGGACATCGGCCGGGCCCTGGAGGCGGAGTTCGCCGCGGGCAACCGGGTGGTGGCGGTGGCCACCCGCCCCGCGAGGACCACGGCACCTCCCACCGCCGCGGACGAGTACGGACTGCGCCTCGCGGGCCTGCTGGTCTTCCTGGACCCGCCCAAGCCGGACGCCGCCCAGGCCCTGCAGCGGCTGGGCGTCCTCGGGATCACCGTGAAGATCGTCACCGGGGACAACCCGGCGGTGGCCACCAAGGTCTGTCACGACCTTGGCCTCGGCGACGTCACCGCGCTCACCGGAAGCGATCTCGACGCCCTGGACGACGAACGGCTCACCGCCGCGATCGCCCGCACCACCGTCTTCGCCCGGGTCAGTCCGGAGCAGAAGGCCCGCATCGTCCGCCTCCAGCGGCAGACCGGCGGCGACGTCGCCTTCATGGGTGACGGCGTCAACGACGCCCTCGCCCTGCACGCCGCCGACGTGGGGATCTCGGTGGACTCGGCCACCGACGTGGCCAAGGACGCCGCCGACGTCATCCTGCTGGAGAAGGACCTCGGCGTCCTCGCGGACGGGGTCGCCGAGGGGCGGCGCATCTTCGCCAACACCATCAAGTACGTGCTCATGGGCACGTCCAGCAATTTCGGCAACATGTTCAGCGCCGCCGGAGCCTCCCTGTTCCTGAGCTTCCTGCCGATGCTGCCCTCGCAGATCCTGCTCAACAACCTGCTGTACGACACCAGCCAACTGGCCATCCCCACCGACGAGGTGGACGAGGAGCAGGTGCGGCGCCCGGCGCACTGGGACATCGCCTTCCTGCGCCGCTTCATGATCTGCTTCGGGC
Source organism: Streptomyces sp. PSU-S4-23 (assembly GCF_055632315.1). NCBI lineage: Bacteria > Bacillati > Actinomycetota > Actinomycetes > Kitasatosporales > Streptomycetaceae > Streptomyces > Streptomyces sp. PSU-S4-23. The sequence continues at coordinate 7,830,420 of NZ_JBVMUU010000002.1, forward strand.
CCATCAGCTCGCTGTTCGACTTCGCCACGTTCGCGGTCATGCTGTGGGTCTTCCACTCGGGCGCGGCGCAGTTCCGCACCGGCTGGTTCGTGGAATCGCTCGCCACCCAGACCCTGGTCGTCTTCGCGATCCGCACACGGCGCAGCCCCTTCTGGCGCAGCCGGCCGAGCCTGCCGCTCGCCGTGACCGCCCTCACGGTCGTCGTCCTGGGCGCGGTGCTGCCGGCCACCCCGTTCGCCGACCGCCTGGGCTTCCGGCTCCTTCCGTCCGGCTTCTTCGCCGCGCTGGTCGGCATGGTCGTCTGTTACCTCCTCCTGGTGGAGGTGGGCAAGCGGCTGTTCTACCGGGCCGCCCGCCCTCCGGTTGCCCCGCGCGCCGCCGTCGGCCGCCGGCTCCTGCGCCGCCGCGCCGCCCGCTTCAGCTCCCCGCACCGGCTCCCCGGCGCGCGGAGGCTGCGACGAGGCTCCGGAGGCCCCCGGCGGGTCCCGGGTCCTCCCCACCGGGAGGCGGCCCCGGCGCGGTCGGCGGGGGGCCCGCGGCGGCCGGCCGACCACTGAGGCGGCGACCGGTGCGGGCGACCTCGGCCCGGGCGGCCTCGGTTCGCCGGCCCGCGTTCGTCGGCCTGGGCCGGGCGGCGCGGGGGCGTGCCTCACCTCCCTGAAACCGCTTGGCGTGGACGGCCGGCCGCGGTGCGGGCCTCGATCGCTCTCAGGACGGCCACCATGTCCTCGCCGCCGTGCCCCAGGGACACGGTCTCCTCGAAGAGGGCGTGGCAGGCGTCGAGGAGCGGGGAGGCGAGGCCCGTCGCGCGGGCGGCCTCGGCGATCAGCCGGTTGTTCTTCAGGACGTCGTGCGCCGCCGCCTGCACCTCGAAGTCCCGCGCGCGCAGCTTCGGCGCCTTCATGCGGGAGACCCCGCTGGCCATGGGGCCCGCGTCCAGGACGTCCAGGAAGAGCCCCCGGTCCAGACCGTGCCGTTCCGCGAAGTGGTACGCCTCCGAGAGGCCGGTCACCAGCGTGATCAGGAACAGGTTGACCGACAGCTTCATCAGCAGGGCGTTCGGCGCGGGACCGCAGACGAACGTCTCGCGGCACATCGGGGCGAGCAGCGGCCGCACCAGGTCCACCGCCGTCGCGTCCCCGGCCAGCATCGCCACCAACTCCCCGTTCTCCGCCGGGAGACGGGATCCGGAGACGGGCGCCTCGACGTACCGCCCGCCCGCCGCACGGACGTCGGCCTCCAGGGCGCGCGAGTAACCGGGCGAGGTGGTGCCCATGTGGACGACGACGCGCCCGGCGACGCGTGCGGCGAAGCCGGGTGTGCCGCGGCCCAGGACGGAGTCGATCGCGAGGTCGTCCGCCAGCATGAGCAGCACGACCTCCGCCCGCGCGAACACCTCGGCGGGGTCCGCCGCCACGCCCGCGCCGGCCGCGCGCAGCGGCTCCGCACGGGAGGCCGTGCGGTTCCAGACCACCAGTGGGGTGCCGGACCGGGCAAGCCGGAGGGCCATGGGCCGGCCCATGACGCCGAGACCGATGAAGCCGGCCTTCACCATGGACATGGATCGCCCTCCGTTCACGGCATCGACTATGACGACCGTCATAGTAGCGGCCGCTATGACACCGGTCATAGGCTGGACGGGCAACTCGGCACGGTGAGCGGGGAGGTCGGCGATGGCGGTGTCCGAGCGCGGACCGCGCGAGCGGATGGTCTTCAGCGCGGCCCAGCTGATCCGGCGCGACGGCGTCACCGCGACCGGGATGCGCGACGTCGCCGCGCACGCGCACGCGCCGCGTGGCTCTCTCCAGCACTACTTCCCCGGAGGCAAGGAGCAGCTCGTCAACGAGGCGGTGGACTGGGCCGGCCGGTACGCGGCGAAGCGGGTCGCCCGCTTCGTGGCGGGGCTGGCGGAGCGGACACCGAGTGGGCTGTTCGCCGCGATGGTGGGTCAGTGGACGCAGGAGTATGCGTCGGGCGGCTTCGCCGGGGGCTGTCCGGTCGCCGCGGCGGCGGTGGACTGCGCGCGGGCCACCGACTCCACGCGCTCGGCGGCCGCGGCGGCGTTCGCGTGCTGGACACGCCCGGTGGCCGAGGCGCTGACGGGCATGGGGGTTCCGGCGGCCCGGGCCGAGTCGCTCGCCACGCTCATGATCAGCGCGCTGGAGGGCGCCCTCCTGATCGCCCGCACCGAACGGGACGTACGCGCCCTGACGACGGTGGCACGCGAACTGGCGCCGCTGCTCGACGGGAGCGTGGCACCGGCGGGGGAGGGGCGGCTGTAGGCGCCGTCCGGCGGATCACCGGAAAACCCGGGCCGCGGTCGGCGGAGAAAGCCCCCAGCGCGGCCCTCGGCGGGGTTGCGGACAGCGCCTGGACCCGACGGCCGACTGTGCCTCCCGGCCCTCCTCAACGCCCCTCACACGGCCCGTCAGGGCATCCCGGTATACGGCCTGACCTGGGCATTCGTGCCGCACGGCCATAGGATCGCCGGACAGGGAAGGGGGACCGGATGGACCGTCACATCCGCACCGTGGACGACGTGCTCGAACTCCTCGACGGCTTCTTCGCGCGGGACGCCGACCGCTGGACTCCAGAGGGGGCCTCCTGGTGGGACGCCTTCTACGCCGACCGCTCCAGGCCGGTGCCGTTCTTCGCGGCGAAGCCGGACGAGAATCTGGTCTCCTGGCTGGAACGGGGGCTGATCACCCCGGGGCGCGCCCTCGACCTCGGGTGCGGCCCGGGGCGCAACGCACTGCACCTCGCCTCGTCGGGCTTCGAGGTGGACGCCGTCGACCTCTCTCCGGCGGCCCTCGACTGGGCCGGGGAGCGTGCCCGGCGCGAAGGGGCCGAGATCAGGTTCCTCCTGGGCGACGCGTTCGCCCTCGCCGGTACGGACCTGCGCGCCCCGTACGACCTGGTCTACGATTCCGGCTGCTTCCACCATCTGCCGCCGCACCGCCGCATCAGCTACCTCGCCCTCCTCGACCGGGTCCTCGCGCCCGGCGGTCATCTCGCCCTCACCTGTTTCGCGGCCGGCGCCATGGGCTGCGAACTCGATGACGCCGACCTCTACCGCCACTCCCGCCTTCACGGCGGCCTCGCCTACACCCCGGAGTCCCTGCGCCGGATCTTCTCCGGCCTGGCGGAGGTGGAATTGCGCCGCATGCGCGAGGAGCCGTCCCACTCCCCGTGCTTCGGCGAACCCTTCCTGTGGACGGCCCTCTTCCGTCGCGGGTCCCCGTAGAAGAACGACCGTTCTTGACCGATCGTTCTTCAATCGCCTACTGTCACCGGCATGGGACGACCGCGCGCCTTCGACACCGATCAGGCCGTCATCGCGGCGGCCGCCCTGTTCGCCACCCACGGCTACGAGGGCACCTCGGTCGACGACCTGGTGACCGCCACCGGTGTCCACCGCGGCAGTCTCTACAAGTTCTTCGGCTCCAAACGGAGCCTGCATCTCACCGCCCTGCGCCACCACCTCGACCACGAGATCCATCCGGGCCTCGCCGCCGTCGCCACCCTCACCGACCCCGCCCAGGCACGGGCCGCGGCCATCGCCTCGTACGACAACGGCCCGGCGGCCGGACTCCTCCTGCTCGCCGCCGTCGAACGCGCCCCCCACGACCCGGAGGTCGCCGCGCTCGTCGCCGAAGGCATCACCGCCCTGGAGGACGCCCTGCGCCCCACCCACGGCGACGACGCCCCCCACCTCGCCTCCACCGTCCTGGGCGCCCGCCTGCGTCTGCGCGCCCAGTCCACCGCCCCCAAGGAGCACTGACATGGCCCTGATTTCCGTCGACCGTGAACGCGGCCTGCTGATCGCCGAGATGCAGGGCCTCGACAAGCTGTGGACCCTCAAGAGCCGCCTGGAGATCCCCCTCGCCCACGTGCGCGGCGCCACCCACGACCCCGGCATCGCCCGTGAACCCAAGGGGATGCGGGTCGTCGGCACCTACCTCCCCCGTGTGATCACGGCCGGTCGCTTCCGCCACGACGGCGAACGCATCTTCTGGGACGTGAAGAACCCGGACAAGGCGGTGGTCATCGAACTCGCCGACGGTGAGACGTACGACCGCCTCGTCATCGAGGTCGACGATCCCCGCGCCACCGTCGCCCTCATCGAACGGTCCATCGTGCGCAGCTGAAGGCCGCAGCCGAGCCGGACCCATACTTCGCAGGTCGCTGATTCGGACGGTCTGGCCGTCACCCCACAGGGGAGAGTCCGCAGGGCATCTCCTGCGGGCTCCTGGCAGAGGGTCAGACGGCCAGCGCCACCCCCATCACCGCGAACGCGACACCGGCCAGCAGCACAGAGCCCGCCAGCAGGATGAGCACCGCACCGAACACGAGCCATCCCGTGGTACGGCGACCGACCATGGCGGTATCCGGGTTCGCGGGGTCGTACGTGATCTCGGCCCGCTCGGCACCTCCGTCCGAGCTCTTGCACTCACGCCGTACGCCGTGATGGTCGACGTACGCGTAGTAGTACTGTTTGCCACCCTCGTGCCAGTGGGTCCCCTGTAGCTCTCCCTCGACGGTGATCCCCCGGGTCCGCAGCACCCAGGGCTCCCGGAACACCTGCCACCCGGCTTGCACGCCCCCCACCCCGCCGGCGATCACGAGGGGGGCCACCGTCCAGAGGAGCCCCGGGACCACCTCGGAAAATGCGCCCTTCACCAGCAGCAGGACGAGCACCAGCACATAGCCGCTCCCGAGGCCCCACTTCAGCAGACGGGCCCGGTTCGGTGCCGCCGGCTCCAGCGGTTTCTCGGTCACCAACTTCGCCCCGTCCGGCCGCGGCTCGTCGGCGTCCCGTGGGGGCAGTGCACGGCGGATGGCCTGCGCGAACTCGTGCACGGCGGGGGCACTGCGGCACGTGAGGTGGTACACCACGGGCTCGTCGCCCGTCAGTACGACGGTCAGCTGTCGGTCCTTGGCGCCGTGGACGTCGACTCGTTCTATCGCCGTCACCGGTATCCGGCGCTGCACGCCGTCCGTCTCCAGTAGCACCGCCCCGTCCCGCAGCCGGACGGAGGCACGGCGTCTGCCGTGCAGCACCAGCGAGGACGTCTCCGCCGAGGTCATGCGGGCAGATTACGGGAGGTCGGGACCGGAGGGGACGGTTCGGCCGTGTGCCGAGGCGGGGTATCTGGCCCGGTGCCTTGGCGTCGGTGATGTGCCAGGGCAGGCAGGAGACCACGCGGCGCCCGGCGACGACGGGCGGTGCCGTAGCGGCGGGTGGCCGTGGTGGTCACCGCCTGCTCGGCGTCCCAGGTGGCGGGGTCGCCGACGACGAACTCGCCGCAGTGCTTGGGCGGCCGGCCCACGGCCGGGTCGGCCAGGGCAGACTCCGCGGGGGTCGGCGCCGGGCGGCGCATCACCCGGTCCGAGCGGAGCCGGCCGAGGACCTGCACGGGCAGGTCGGCCAGCAGGTGGACGATGCGCGGGGCGTCGTAGCCGGCGTCCATCACCACCAGAGGCACCCCCCCGATCAGGATCGCGGGGCCCACGGGTCGTCGTGCTCCGCTGGATCAGGCTGTTCGGGGTGGAGCATCTCCCGGACGCAGCGCTGCAGTCCCGTCTCGCTGGATCCGCCCGCGGCGGCCATCCAGGGCAGGTCGTCCATGGCGTGGGCACGCTCGTCGGTGGCGAGGCCATCAACGGTCGGTCGCAGGTCGTCAGGGGCGGGTTCGTCGGTGAGGCAGAGCCAGCCGATCGCGGCGGCCAGCCGGGCCTCGGACGCTTGCGTGCGGTCCCGCCAGCGTTCTCGCATCCACACGGTGGTCGGCTGGTGGGGGTGGGTGCGGGTGACTTCGGCTGTGGCGAAGACCAGGGCGGCGCGGACGATCGGGTCCTGCTCGGCGCCGAGCCGGGTGCGGAAGGCTGCACGGACCGCGTGATCGAGGTCGGTGGCGGTGGCCAGGGCGTAGGAGGCGCGGATCCGGATCGCAGCGTTGGGGTCGTGCAGAAGAGGCTTTAGGAGGGTGGCGTCGGCGGTGATCGCGGCCCGGGCGGCGGCAACCGACCAGCCCGCCGGGTAGCCGGTCACCTCGACGCCGTAGTCGTCGTAGAGGTCGTCGTACCGGGGGTCGGCTCGGTGGAGCAGCAGTTCGCCGCGGGAGGCGACGCCGAAGTAGCGGGCGCGCGCCGGGGAGGAGACTTCAGCGAGCGCTTCGGCACGGTAAGGGTGGTGGGTGTCGGCGGCGATCCGGATCAGGAACGGCACGGCAAGCACGGCGGCCGCTCGCATGTCGTTGGCGCACATGCCGCTCACAACACCCGTTCCGGCGCGAACGGGCGAGCCGCCGGTGTGGAGCAGGTGAATGGCCTCCCTGACGTGATCCCCCTGCGGGAAGTTCTCCCAGGGGACTTCGTCGAGCAGGAATCCGTCCTTGACCTCGGGCCGTATGGCGGCCACCAACGCACGCACATCGAACGGCCCACCCACGAACGAGGACAGGTCTGCCCCGTCCGTCAACGCCCGGCACATCGCGAACGTTGGATCGGTTCGCCACTCGCCCACGTCACATCACCCCACCGCTCGGTCCGATCGGAATAGATCATGCCCGAGCGAACGACATCGATGATGAGGCACTTCCTGGCACTGCAGGGGCGACCGCGAGGCCGGCGTTTCTGCAGGCAGCCCGAGCGGACGCGTGATCTCAGGCCCGCCTGGTCGAAGCTGGGCGCTAAACGACCTCTGAGCAAACGTCGTCTGCCGGGGCACTAGGCCGGGTTGTCGCGCAGCCAGTCGAGGCGCTCGGCGGCCTTGCGGACCAGAGGGTGGCCGGGGCCGAACACCCGGCGGTAGCCGTCGAGGCAGCTGCTCAGCAGCTGGGCCGCCTCCCGATGTTGCCCGGCGTCGATCAGGACGTTCGCCAGGTTGTCCCGGGCATGGAGGGCGTCGGGATGGGTGTCGCCGCGCAGCCGGACGGTGCCGGCCTCCACCTCGCGCAGCACGACCACGGCGTCCGCGTAACGGCCCATGGCGTGCAGTACGGCGGCGAGGTTGTTGCGGATCGAGAGGGTGTCCCGGTGGTCCCGGCCCCTGGCACGCTCGTACTCGTCCAGGACGGTGCGCAGCACCTCGTGCGCCTCCTCCAGGCGGCCGAGCCGGCACAGGGCGGCGCCGAGGTTGCCCCGCGCGCCGAGCAGGGCGTCGTCGTCGCGTTCGCTCCGCCGCCGAAGCCGGCCGATCAGGTCCCGGAGTTCCCGTTCGGCCTCCTCCCAGCGGCCCGCCTTGATCAGGGAGATCGCGTGGCCGTTGGCGGCGGCCAGCGTATCGGGGTGGTCCGGGCCGAGCGCGCGCCTGTGGCGTTCCAGGACGTCCCTGCGCAGCGCGGTGGCCTCCGGCACGCGCGCCAGGCCCTCCAGCACCTCGGCGAGGCGGACGGCCGAGGCGAGCGTGTCGGGATGGTCACGGCCCAGCAGTTCGCCACGACTGGCCCAGACGCTCCGCCACACCTGCTCCGCGGTGCGCAGTTCGCCCATCGTCTGGAGCAGCCCCGCCAGGTCGGCGGCGGTCGTGAGGGTGTCCGCGTGCACATAGCCGAGCACCTCGGCCTGCGTCCGCACCAGATCCGTCAGCCGCTCACGAGCCTCCTCACGGCGCCCCTCCACCTGCCCCAGCACCCGGGCGTAGTCGCGGAAGGCGGCCAGCGTCTCGGGGTGGTCCGGGCCGAGACGCCGGAGGGTGGCGTTGGCCTTCATGGCGAAGTGTTCGTCGGCGGGGATGGGGACCCGGGCGATCTCCTGCTCGGTCCCGTCCGGGCCCGTGAGCGTGGCGACCCACTCGGCAGCCGGCGGGAACTCGGGCTCTCGCCCGGGTGGGTCCTCGGGTGTCTTCGAACGGCTGCGCCACCATCGGGCCATGCCGAATCAGCTCCCTCTCCATCGGTTCCTCAGGGGCCGGAGTGCACATGGGCGGCCCACAGGCTGGGCGTGCGGGGGAAGGCGGCGCGGCACTCCCGTACGGCGTGGTGCAGTGCGACGGCGCTCCGCGCGGTGTCGAGGCCCGCGGAGCCGGCGGACCCGCCGTCGTGCAGCCGGCGGTAGAGACTCCTCGTCACCCGCACCGCCACCGCGTCGTGCACCGGCCAGAGGGTGCCGATCACATGGGGGTAGCCGGCGACCTGGAACGCCGAGGTGATGTGGATGGACTCGTCCGCCAGCCGTTCGGCGCCCCGCGCGGTCTCACAGGCCGACAGGACCGCGAGGCGCGCCCGCAGCAGCTCCAGCCGGGAGATCCGGTGGGCCGTCAACGGCTCTCGCTGGTGGTCGTGCACGAGCAGGCGCGCGTTCGACGGATCGTCCGGATCGCTCACCGCGTGGCAGGCGAAGTGTGCGTAAGGGTGCTCGGGCAGCGCCCGCACCACCCGCGCGAGCGTCGCCTCGGAGCCGGTGATCAGGTCGCACGGCAGGATCTTCGCCAGTTCGGCGACTTCCCGCCGGGCACCGTGCAACGGCCGGACGCCGGGCGTGTCGGGCTGTGCCACCGCCAGCAGACGGCCGGGTGGCACAGGCCCCGCCGCCCGGGCCCGGGCGTACGCCAGGGTGCGCACGGTCGGTGTGTAGGAGGAGATCACCCGGTCCAGGACGGCCCGGTCCCCGTCGTGGTAGCCGGCCGCGTGCAACGGCAGCGCGGCAAGCGCGCCGCCGGGCGACCACCACAGCCGCGGCCAGTCGTCGCCGGACGGCGCGTCGAGCAGACCGAGGCGGGCGAGAACGGGTTCGGCGACCCGGTCCCACGTCCAGCGCAGCACCTCGCCGACGGTCCGCTGGGCCTGCCGTTCCACGGCGGGGTCGGTTGCCGCCGCAAGGGCGCCGTCCAGCCGGGCCACCTGCTGTTCCAGCACTGCCGGAGTCACCCCGGGCAGCGGCACCACCAGCAGCCCGTCCGGCCGCAGGACCAGCGCGTCGCTGCGGTATGCGCTGCAGTACGCGAGCACCACCGGCCCGCGAGCGGCGCACGCCAGCAGGCGAGTGAGCGTCGGTGCCGCGAGGAAGTCGGCGAAGCCGGGCAGTGCGCGGATCCGTGTGACGAGCCGTTCCCACTCCGCGGCCAGTCTGTGCCGTTCGTCGGAGGACGGCTGCTCCCGCTCCTGCCCGTTCAGAGCGTCCAGCGCGTTGATGCGGTCCCGCAAGCGGAGGAACGTCCCGGCCAGTTCCGGGTGCGCGCCGCGCAGCCGCTCCCACTCGCCACGCGCCGAGACGGCTTGCCAGAGCAGCACCCCCCGGGCCTGCTCCAGCAGCAGAACGGCCAGTTCCGGCTCCCCGGCGTTGACGGCGCACGCCGCCGCTTCGGCGGCCAGCCCGTGCACCCCCGCGAGCCGGTGCTCCTGGTCGCTGCGCGCCAGCCGCCGCGTGACGCTGAACGGCAGCAGCTCCACCGCCAGCCGGTATCCTCGCAGCGCCTCCTCCCAGCGGCCCCCGTCCGCCGCGGCCGCGCCCCAGTCCCAGGCCGCCCCGATCCGGCGGTCGGCCGGGAGGGCACCGATCGCGGCCACCTGCCGGTAGGCGTCTTCGGCCGCCAGCAGTACGCCCGGATCGCCGTCGGCTTGGTGCAGGGAGCGCAGGGCGCTCGCGTACGTCTGCAGATGGTTCGCGTGTTCGGCCTCGTTGCCGGAAGGCGCCCACGCCGCCCGGCCGAGCGTGGTGACCGCCTCGGCCAGCACGGCCGGGTCCTCGTCGGCCCGCGCCTTGGTGAGCAGCGCGCCGCCGAGGTTGTGCAGCAGCACGGGCAGTTCCCGGTCGCCGTACGCCGTGGCGTCGGCGGCCCGCCTCAACAGCGAGATCCCCTCCTCGAGGTCGGGCGGATCACCGGCCGCGGCGTGCCGCTTGGACAGAGCGTTGGCGAGGTGATTGGCCCGGACGGTCCACTGCGGGCTGTCCTCCGGGGTGCCGGCCAGCACCTTGCGGGCCACCGCGACGGCCTCGGCCGCCACCGAGGCGTCCCCGGTCCGGTCGTACCAGGTCTGGAGGATCACCCCCAGGTTGGCCAGATGACCCGTGGAATCCAGTGGCGCGGCAAAGGCCCTGACAGCCTGCCGGGCCAGGTCGGCGGCCTCGCGCAGGGCGTCCAGGTCGCCGGTCTGGTGGTAGCGCTCGCGCAGGGCGACCGCGAGGTTCGCCACAGGTCCGTCGATCCGCCCGGGCCCGCTGCCGGCCACGGCCTCCCGCAGCGCCTCGACGGCCTCGTCCAGCAGCGCCGCGTCTCCGGTCTGCTCGCCGAGCCGGTGCAGGGCGTTGCCCAGGCTGTTCAGCCTCAGCACCCGGTGCCGGCCGGGCGGCGTGTGCCGGACCGCCGCCCGCAGCAGGTCCACCGACTCACGCAGCACCGCCGTGCCGCCGCCGTGCTCGGCGGCCAGCCGCAGCGCCACGCCCAGTCCGGTCAGCGCCTGCAGCCGCTGCGGGTGGTCCGCCTGCCCCGGGGCCTCCGCCAGGGCCGTCCTGGCGACGCGGAGCATCTCGTCGACGGCGGACTCGTCGGACGAGACCTCCACCCACGTCCGCAGCGCCGAGCCGAGGCCGTCCAGCACGGAGGCGCGATCGCGCGCCCCGGGCGGGCTCTCCGCCAGTGCCGCGCGCCGCAGGCCGAGTCCCTCGCGCAGCGCCCGCAGGTCCCCCGTCAGGCCGAAGCGGTGCTCCCTGGCCAGCGCGAGACCGTCCATGGTCGTCGGGCGCTCCGTGTCACCGGGCGGCAGTTGGCCCAGCGAACGCTGGAACGCGCTCTCCGCCTCCGCCAGGTCGCGCGGGTCGCCCATCTCCTCGTACCGGACGTTGAGCAGCCGGCCGAGTGAGTACAGCGCCATCGCACGGTTCTTGCTTCGCTCCTGCGGTATGGCCACCGCCCGCCGCAGCGCACCGGCCGCCCGGTCCAGGTCCTCCCGGCGCCGCCCGTGGTCGAACCGGTAGCCCAGCGCGACTCCGAGGAAGACCAGGTCCTGCTCCGCCGCGTCCTTCCCGGTCACCGCCGCGCCGGTCAGCGCGATCAGCTCGTCCCGGTCGCGGTCGTCGTCGAACGCCCGCCACCGAAGCCACAGGCACGCACGCAGGTTCGCCTCGCAGCTCCTGCGGCCGACTTCGTCCAACGGCCCGCGCAACGCGGCCCGGTACCCCTCGACCGCCTGGTCCAGATCCCTCCGGTCGCGCGTGCGGTGGAACCGCCGGACCCGCGCGTTTGCCGACTCCACCGGATCCGGCGGAGTGGCTTTGTCCCCGTACGACATGACCGGCCCCCGTGTGCCGAGATGACACTCCACGATATCCAACGGCCCGGAGAAGCACGGTCGTTATGCTGACCGTACGGCGGAGGGAGACAGCGGTGAGGGAACCCGGACCGGGCCACGAGCGGCTCGGGGAACTGTGCCGCAGGCTGATGGCGACCCCGGCCGAGCTGACCGCGGACGCGACGATGCGGCAGCTCGTCGACCACATCCTCGCCGAGCTGCGCGGCGGCCGCAGCCCCGAGGAACTGGAGGACTCCTTCGACGAGGTGGAGGAACTGCTCCTCACCGCCGGGCACAGCGCCGGCCTCGGCTCCTACCGCACCGCCTCCGGCCTGTACGACCGCCTCCCGGGCGCGGGCCACGGCCACCCGCCGCTGTATGTGCTCGCCTGCCCCCTCGGCCACTGCGCACGGGTCGAGGCGCCCGACCCCGACGCCGGTGGGCCGCCGCGCTGCCAGGTCTTCGGCCAGCCGCTGCGCGAGATCACCCTGCGGCCGTGACCGCCTTCCTCAGCACGCTCGGCGGCCGGCTCGCCGAACGCTGGATGTCGCTGCTGACGATCCCCGGTCTGGTCTACCTGGCCGCGCTCGCCACCGCCGTCACCCTCGGCCAACGCCACTGGAACGACACCGGACGCCTGCGCGCCCGACTCGACTCCCTGGCCACCGCCCCCGGCGCCCACAGCCCAGGCGCCATCGCGGTGGCCGTGCTCGCCGTCCTCGCCGCCGCGGCGGCCGTCGGAGCCGCCGTCCAGGTGGGGGGAACGTGGTGCGAGAAGGTCTGGCTGATCGACACCCGCGGGCCCGTCACCCGCCGGCTGACGGCTCGTCGCCTGCGACGCTGGCAGGACGCCGACAGCGCCTACCGCGCCGCGCTGGTGGACGCCGGGCGCGCCACGATCGCCGGTGCCGACGACGCCGGCCCGCTCACCGAGTCCACCGAACGCCACTACGCCGCCCGTGCCCGCATCGCCCTCACCACGCCCCGCCACGCGTTCTGGACCGGCGACCGGATCACCGCGCCCGAACACCGGGTCTGGCGCGCCTACCGGCTCGACCTCACCGTTGCCTGGCCCCATCTCTGGCTCCTCGCCCCCGATGGCACCCGCGCCGAACTCACCGCCGCCCGCACCGCCTTCACCTCGGCCGCTCGCCTGCACGCCTGGGCCGCGGCCTATCTCCTGCTCGGCGCCTGCTGGTGGCCCGCCGCGGTCATCGGCCCGCTGGCCGCCGCGACCGCGGCCACCCGCGGCCGCGCCGCCGCCTCCACCTTCGCCGACCTCGTCGAAGCCCTGACCGACCTCCACGGCAAGGAACTGGCCCTGGCTCTGGGCATCCCGTGCGACGGCGGCCTCACCCGCGAGGTGGGCGCGATGATGACGCGCGCCCTGACCAAGCCCGGCTAGGGCCCGCCGGGAAAGCCCCGCCTGCCCTCCGGGCGGACGGCGGGGATGTGACGACGGCCCTAGGTCCTGCGACGCAGGGCGGACGGCCGATGGTCCGGGCGATCACGGCTCTCCTAGGCTCTCGACGGGGCCCCGTCCGTCCTTCGTCTCGTCCGTCCTTCGTCCCGCCCGCTCTTCGTCCCGCCCGTCCTTCGTCCCGTCCGTGAGGAGAGCCGCCCATGCCCGTCGGCGGTCACAGCCACATCCGTATCGCCCGCCCCTCCCGGAACCTGGCCGCGGCCGAGCGGTTCTGGACCGGAGGGCTCGGACTGTCGGTGGTGTACCGGGCGGAGGGCGGTGTGCGGCCCGGCGAGCACGATCTGCTGATGCTCGGGTGGCCGGAGGCCCCCTGGCACCTGGAACTCGTCCATGAGGCCGCCCGTCCCGTCGAGCCGTGCCCCACCGAGGAGGACCTGCTCGTCCTCTACCTCGACGAGCCGGTGCCGGAGGACCTGGTGGCCCGTCTGGAGGAGCACGGCGGCCGGAGGGTGCCCTCGCCCAACCCGTACTGGAACGAGTGGGGCGTCACGATCGAGGACCCCGACGGCTACCGGCTGGTGCTGTGCCGTCGGGCCTGGTCCAACACATAGGAGGCGGCCTGGTCCCGGGTCCCGGTGACCTGTGGACGCCCGGTGCGCCCGGCGGTACCGCACACCGGGCGCAGGGCCCCGCACTCCTGGCCGGACCTCGTCACCTTCCCGTCTGCCGTGCGACGCCGTGCACGCTCCCCGAAGCTCTTCGAGCAGGGGCACGGCACCCCCACTCGCCGCACCGGGCCCGGACCCACGTACATCCAGTACGTGGGTCAGGCCCGGCACGCCGAGAGCACGCTCCCCCACGCTCGGCTGCGCTCGCGCGGGCGGTGCCCCCACGACGCCGCGCGGACCGCCCTTCGGGCGGACGACGGGAATGTGACGACAGGGCCTAGCCGCGCCCGGGGAAGGTCCCCGGCTCGTTCCAGGACGCGATCACATGGTTGCCGTGCTCCGTCGACAGCCGGCTGATGGTGCCCGTCGCAAGCTGGAAGTACCGCCCCGCGTCCGGCGGGAGGCCGAGACGACGGGCCGTGAGCACGCGCAGGAAGTGCCCGTGGGCCACCAGCACCACATCGCCGGGGTGATTGCACAGGGCGGCGTCCACCCGGGACAGGACGCGGTCGGCCCGCACGCCGACCTCCGCCGGCGACTCGCCGGGGTGACCGTCGGGACCGGGCGGTACCCCGTCGTACCACAGCACCCAGTCGGGCCGGGTGCGATGGATCTCACGGGTGGTCAGCCCCTCGTAGGCCCCGTAGTCCCACTCGTGCAGGTCGAGGTCGGTCTGCGCGCCGGCCAGGCCCGCCAGCTCCGCGGTCCGCACCGCCCGGTGCAGCGGACTGGTGAGCACGAGGCCGAACGACTGCGCGGCGAAGAACGGCGTCATGGTCTTGGCCTGCTCCTCACCGCGTCGGGTGAGCGGGAGATCCGTCCAGCTGGTGTGCTGCCCGGTCACGGTCCACTCGGTCTCCCCATGACGGACCAGGATGACGTCGCCCATGGTCCGGGCCTACTTCGCGGACTCGACGGCGTGGCCGCCGAACTGGTTGCGCAGCGCCGCGATCATCTTCATCTGCGGCGAGTCGTCCTGCCGGGACGCGAACCGCGCGAACAGCGACGCGGTGATCGCCGGCAGCGGCACCGCGTTGTCGATGGCGGCCTCCACGGTCCAGCGTCCCTCGCCGGAGTCCTCCGCGTAGCCGCGCAGCCGGTCCAGGTGCTCGTCCTCGTCGAGGGCACCGACCGCGAGGTCGAGCAGCCAGGAGCGGATGACCGTGCCCTCCTGCCAGGAGCGGAAGACCTCGCGGACGTTGTCCACGGAGTCGATCTTCTCCAGCAGCTCCCAGCCCTCGGCGTAGGCCTGCATCATCGCGTACTCGATGCCGTTGTGGACCATCTTCGAGAAGTGGCCCGCCCCCACCTTGCCCGCGTGGACGAAGCCGTACGGCCCCTCGGGCTTGAGCGCCTCGAAGACGGGCTTCAGCCGCTCGATGTGCTCCCCGTCGCCTCCGACCATGAGGGCGTAGCCGTTCTGCAGGCCCCACACGCCGCCCGAGACGCCGGCGTCGACGAAGCCGATGCCCCTGGCGCCCAGCTCCTCGGCGTGCTTCTGGTCGTCCGTCCAGCGGGAGTTGCCGCCGTCGACCACGGTGTCGCCGGGGGAGAGCAGGCCGGCGAGCTCGTCGACGACGGACTGGGTGGCGGCGCCGGCCGGGACCATCACCCAGACCACGCGCGGGGCTTCGAGCTTCTCCACGAGTTCGGTCAGACTGCTGGCATCGGAGATGTCCGGGTTGCGGTCGTATCCGATGACGGTGTGGCCCGCGCGGCGGATCCGCTCGCGCATGTTGCCGCCCATCCTGCCGAGACCGACCAGACCCAGTTGCATCGTTGTCATGTCAGTTCACTTCCTGAGTGTGCGGTACGCGGCCACGAGGGCGGCGGTGGAGGGATCGAGGCCAGGGACGTCCGTGCCGCCGGTCAGCGCGGGCTCGACCCGCTTGGCGAGGACCTTGCCCAGCTCGACACCCCACTGGTCGAAGGAGTCGATGTGCCAGATCGCGCCCTGGACGAACACCTTGTGCTCGTAGAGGGCGATCAGCTGGCCGAGGACCGACGGGGTCAGCTCGGTGGCCAGGATCGTGGTGGTGGGGTGGTTGCCGCGGAAGGTGCGGTGCGGCACCTGCTCCTCCGGCACCCCCTCGGCACGGACCTCGGCGGCGGTCTTGCCGAACGCGAGCGCCTGGCCCTGCGCGAACAGGTTGGCCATCAACAGGTCGTGCTGCGCCCTGAGTCCACCGCTCAGCTCGTCGACCGGGTTGGCGAAACCGATCAGGTCGGCCGGGATCATCCTGGTGCCCTGGTGGAGCAACTGGTAGTAGGCGTGCTGGCCGTTGGTGCCGGGCGTGCCCCACACCACCGGCCCCGTCTGCCACTCCACGGGGTGCCCGTCGCGGTCCACCGACTTGCCGTTGGACTCCATGTCCAGCTGCTGCAGGTAGGCGGTGAACTTGGACAGGTAGTGCGAGTACGGCAGCACCGCGTGCGACTGGGCGCCGAAGAACGAGCCGTACCAGATGCCCAGCAGGCCCAGCAGCAGCGGGGCGTTGGACTCGGCGGGCGCGGTGCGGAAGTGCTCGTCGACGGTGCGGAAGCCGTCGAGCATCTCCCGGAAGCGGTCGGGGCCGATGGCGATCATCAGGGACAGGCCGATCGCCGAGTCGTACGAGTAGCGGCCGCCCACCCAGTCCCAGAACTCGAACATGTTGTCCGGGTCGATGCCGAACCCGGCGACCTTCCCGGCGTTCGTCGACAGGGCGACGAAGTGCCGGGCGACCGCCTTCTCCTCGCCCAGCCCCTCGACGAGCCAGGAACGGGCCGAGGTCGCGTTCGTGATCGTCTCGATGGTGGTGAAGGTCTTCGACGCGACGATGAACAGCGTCTCCGCCGGTTCCAGGTCGCGGGTGGCCTCGTGCAGGTCGGCGCCGTCCACGTTGGAGACGAAGCGGACCGTCAGGTCGCGGTCGGTGCAGGAGCGCAGCGCCTCGTAGGCCATCGCCGGGCCCAGGTCGGAGCCGCCGATGCCGATGTTGACGACGTTCTTGATGCGCCTGCCGGTGTGCCCGGTCCACTCGCCCGAGCGGACCTTGTCCGCGAAGGCGGCCATCTTGTCGAGCACGGCGTGCACCCGGGGCACCACGTTCTCCCCGTCCACCTCGATCACCGCGTCCCGCGGGGCGCGCAGCGCGGTGTGCAGGACCGCGCGGTTCTCCGTGGTGTTGATCCTGTCACCGCGGAACATGGCGTCGCGCAGCCCGAACACGCCGGTGGCGGTGGCCAGTTCCTGGAGCAGGGCGAGCGTCTCGTCGGTGATCAGGTGCTTGGAGTAGTCGATCAGCAGGTCGCCGACGCGCACCGTGTAGCGCCGGGCCCGCCCGGGGTCCCGGTCGAACAGCTCGCGCAGATCCGGGTGGAGCAGTGCCCCCGCGCGGTGGTCCTCCAGGGCCGTCCATTCCGGCCGGTGGGTGAGCCTGGGGCTGTCAGACATGAGTGCGGTTCTCCTTCGCGCCCGTGGGGGCGTTCTTGTGTGAGCCCTTGCCGCGCAGGGCGATGGCGTACATCTCGTCCGCGTCGAGGCGGCGCAGCTCCTCCGCGATCAGTTCGGAGGTGGTGCGCACCTTCAGCGCCATGGTCCGCGAGGGCTGGCCCGGAAGGCTGAGCGTGGCCAGCGGGCCCTCCGGGCGGTCGATGACGACCTCGCCCTTCTCGGTGCCCAGCCGGACCGCCGTGACGACGGGTCCCGCGGTGACGATCCGCTCGACGGGTACCCGCAGCCGGGCCTCCAGCCAGCGGGCCAGCAACTCGGCGCTCGGGTTCTCGGCCTCGCTCTCGACGGCCGCGGAGATCACCTCCGCACGGGCCTGGTCGAGCGCCGCGGCCAGCATCGACCGCCAGGGCGTCAGCCGGGTCCAGGCCAGGTCGGTGTCGCCCGGCGCGTAGGAGGCGACCCGGGTCTCCAGCGTGGTCAGCGGGGCCTCGACGGCATACAGGTCGGTGATCCGGCGCTGCGCGAGGGCGCCCAGCGGGTCCCTGGCAGGGGTGTCGGGCGCGTCCACCGGCCACCACACGACGACGGGCGCGTCCGGCAGCAGCAGCGGCAGGACCACCGAGTCGGCGTGGTCGGACACCTCGCCGTACAGCCTCAGTACGACGGTCTCGCCGGTGCCGGCGTCCGCGCCCACCCGGACCTCGGCGTCCAGGCGCGAGGACGTGCGGTCACGCAGGGTGCGGGAGTGCCGCTTGATGACGACCAGGGTGCGCGAGGGGTGCTCGTGCGAGGCCTCCTCGGCCGCCTTGATCGAGTCGTACGCGTTCTCCTCGTCGGTCACGATGACCATCGTCAGGACCATGCCCACGGCGGGGGTGCCGAGGGCGCGGCGGCCCTGCACCAGCGCCTTGTTGATCTTGCTTGACGTGGTGTCGGTCAGGTCGATCTTCATGGCCTGCGCCAGCTCCGTCCGTCTCGTGCGAGCATCTTGTCGGCCTCCTCGGGGCCCCAACTGCCCGAGGGGTACTGCGCGGGCCTGCCGTGCGCGGCCCAGTACTCCTCGACAGGGTCGAGGATCTTCCAGGATTCCTCCACTTCCTCGGTGCGCGGGAAGAGGTTGGCGTCGCCGAGCAGTACATCCAGAATCAGCCGTTCGTACGCCTCCGGGCTCGACTCGGTGAACGACTCGCCGTAGGCGAAGTCCATCGTGACGTCCCTGATCTCCATCGAGGTACCCGGTACCTTCGAACCGAAGCGGACCGTCATGCCCTCGTCGGGCTGCACCCGGATGACGATCGCGTTCTCCCCGAGCTCCTCGGTGGCGGTGGTGCCGAACGGCGAGTGGGGCGCCCGCTGGAAGACCACTGCGATCTCGGTCACCCGGCGGCCGAGACGCTTGCCGGTGCGCAGGTAGAACGGGACGCCTGCCCAGCGGCGGTTGTCGACCTCCAGCCTGAGCGCCGCGTATGTGTCGGTGGTGGACGCCGGGGCGATGCCCTCCTCCTGGAGGTAGCCGCGCACCTTCTCTCCGCCCTGCCAGCCGGGGGCGTACTGGGCGCGCACGGTGTGCCGGCCGAGATCCTCCGGCAGCCTCACCGATGTGAGGACCTTCAGCTTCTCCATGAGGAGCGATCCGGCGTCGAAGGACGCGGGCTCCTCCATGACGGTGAGGGCGAGCAGTTGCAGGAGGTGGTTCTGGATGACGTCTCGGGCGGCGCCGATGCCGTCGTAGTAGCCGGCGCGGCCGCCGATGCCGATGTCCTCCGCCATGGTGATCTGCACATGGTCGACGAACGACCGGTTCCAGACCGGCTCGTACATCTGGTTGGCGAAGCGCAGCGCCAGGATGTTCTGGACGGTCTCCTTGCCGAGGTAGTGGTCGATGCGGAAGACCTGGTCCGGCCCGAACACGTCGTGCACGATCGTGTTCAGCTCGCGTGCGCTGGCCAGATCGTGGCCGAACGGCTTCTCGATGACCGCACGCCGCCAGGATCCTTCCGGAGCGTCCGCGAGGCCGTGCCTCTTGAGCTGCCGGACGACGTCCGGGAAGAACTTCGGTGGCACGGAGAGGTAGAACGCGTAGTTGCCGCTGGTGCCGCGGGAGGCGTCCAGTTCCTCGACGGCGGACCGCAACTGCTTGAAGGCGGAGTCGTCGTCGAAGTCCCCCGGAACGAACCGCATGCCCTCGGCGAGCTGCTGCCACACCTCCTCGCGGAACTCGGTGCGGGCGTGCTCGCGCACGGCGTCGTGCACCACCTGGGCGAAGTCCTGGTCGGCCCAGTCGCGCCGGGCGAACCCGACCAGTGAGAAACCCGGCGGCAGCAGACCGCGGTTGGCGAGGTCGTAGACGGCCGGCATCAGTTTCTTGCGGGACAGGTCGCCGGTGACGCCGAAGATGACCAGGCCGGAGGGGCCGGCGATGCGCGGCAGGCGGCGGTCGCGGGGGTCGCGCAGGGGGTTGCTCCAGGCGGAGACGACGGCGGGGGTGGAGGCGGAGGCGGACGCGGGGACCGGTGCCCCGGTCTCCCGGGCCTTCTCGGCCTCCCGGGCCTTCTCGGTCTCCCGGGCCGCCTCGGTCTCCCGGGCCTTCTCGGTCCCCCGGGTCTCCTCGGCCGCCGGGGTGTCCCGGTCCCGCGCGGACCGTACGACTGTCGTCGTGGGACGCTGCGTCCTCATTCCCCGTCAACTCCCTTGCTCCTCAACGAGCCCGCCACGGCGTCCAGCAGGTCCCGCCAGGCCGCCTCGAACTTCGCGACACCCTCCTCCTCGAGTCGCCTCACGACCTCGTCGTACGGGATTCCGAGCCGCTCCACGGCCGCGAGGTCCGCACGGGCCTGCGCGAAACCGCCGGTCACGGTGTCGCCCCGGATGTCACCGTGGTCGGCGGTGGCGTCGAGGGTGGCCTCGGGCATGGTGTTGACGGTGCCCGGCGCGACCAGCTCGTCGACGTACAGCGTGTCCTTGTAGGCCGGGTCCTTCACACCGGTCGACGCCCACAGCGGGCGCTGCCTGGTGGCCCCCGCTCCGGCGAGGGCGAGCCACCGCTCGCCGGCGACGACCTCCCCGTACGCCTCATAGGCGAGCCGCGCGTTCGCCAGCGCCGCCCGGCCCCTGAGCGCCAGCGCCTCGTCCGTGCCGGCCCTCGCCAGGCGCCTGTCGATCTCGGTGTCGACACGGGAGACGAAGAAGGAGGCGACGGAGTGGATGGCGGACAGGTCGAGACCGGCCTCGCGGGCCTTCTCCAGCCCCGCCTGATAGGCGTCCATGACCTCCCGGTACCGCTCCAGCGAGAAGATCAGCGTGACATTGACGCTGATGCCCTGGCCGATGACCTCGGTGACAGCCGGAAGGCCGGCCCTCGTCGCCGGGATCTTGATCATGACGTTGGGCCGGTCGACGAGCCATGCCAGCTGCCTGGCCTCGGCGACCGTGGCCGTGGTGTCGTGGGCGAGCCGCGGGTCGACCTCGATGGAGACCCGGCCGTCCCTGCCGTTCGTCGCCTCGTACACGGGCCGCAGGATGTCGGCGGCGGCGCGGACGTCGGCGGTCGTCATCATGCGGACCGCCTCCTCGACGCTCACGCCGCGCACGGCCAGGGCGGCCAGCTGCTCCTCGTAGCCCTCCCCGGAGCCGATGGCCGCCTGGAAGATGGAGGGGTTGGTGGTGACGCCCACCACGTGCTTCGTCGCGACGAGTTCGGCGAGGCTGCCCGACGCGATCCGCTTGCGGGACAGGTCGTCCAGCCAGATCGACACGCCCGCGTCGGACAGGCGCTCCAGGGGTCCCGCGGCTGTGGTTGCTTCGGTCACAGTGATCATCTTCTTTCCGGGTACCGGATCAACCGCGGACGGCGGCGAGGTCGGTGGGGGAGCCGAGCACGGCCCGGGCGGCGGCGGCCACGTTCTCGGGGGTGAAGCCGTACTCGGCGAACAGGGTCTCGGCGTCGGCGGAGGCGCCGAAGTGCTCCAGGGAGACGATGCGTCCCCTGTCGCCGACGTAGCGGTACCAGGTGAGCGCGATGCCGGCCTCGACCGCCACACGCGCCGTCACCGACGGCGGCAGGACACGCTCGCGGTAGTCGGCGGGCTGCTCCTCGAACCACTCCACGGACGGCATCGACACCACCCGGGTGCCCACGCCCCCGGCCTCCAGCAGTTCGCGCGCGGCGACGGCGAGCCGCACCTCGGAGCCGGTGGCGATGAGGATGACGTCCGGGATCCCGGTGGAGGACTCCTGGAGGATGTAACCGCCCTTCGCCGCCTCGGGGTTGGGCGCGTACACGGGCACGCCCTGGCGGGTCAGCGCCAGACCGTGCGGAGCCGGGTTCGTGGAGTGCCGCTTGAGGATCTCGGCCCAGGCGATGGCGGTCTCGTTGGCGTCGGCGGGGCGGACGATGTTCAGGCCGGGGACGGCGCGCAGCGAGGCGAGGTGCTCGACGGGCTGGTGGGTGGGGCCGTCCTCGCCCAGGCCGATGGAGTCGTGGGTCCACACGTACGTCACCGGCAGCTGCATCAGTGCGGACAGGCGGACGGCGTTGCGCATGTAGTCGGAGAACACGAGGAAGGTGCCGCCGTAGACGCGGGTGTTGCCATGCAGGGCGATGCCGTTCATCTCCGCGGCCATGGCGTGCTCGCGGATGCCGAAGTGGATGGTGCGGCCGTAGGGGTCGGCCTCCGGCAGCGGGTTGCCCCCGGGCAGGAAGGAGCTGGTCTTGTCGATGGTGGTGTTGTTCGAGCCGGCCAGGTCCGCCGAGCCGCCCCACAGCTCGGGGATGACCGCGCCCAGCGCCTGCAGCACCTTGCCCGACGCGGCCCGCGTGGCGACGCCCTTGCCCGCCTCGAAGACCGGAAGCGCCCGCTCCCAGCCCTCGGGCAGCCTGCCGGCCACGATCCGGTCGAACAGCTTCGCGCGCTCCGGCCGGGCCCCGCGCCACTGTGCGATCCGCTTGTCCCAGGCGGCGTGTGCCTCGGCGCCGCGGTCCAGGGCCCGGCGGGTGTGGGCGAGGACCTCGTCGGCGACCTCGAAGGTCCCGTCCGGGTCGAAGCCGAGGAGGCGCTTGGTGGCCGCGACCTCCTCCTCGCCCAGGGCCGAGCCGTGCGCGGCCTCGGTGTTCCGCGCGTTCGGGGCGGGCCAGGCGATGATCGTGCGCATCGCGATGATCGAGGGCCGCCCGGTCTCCGCCTGCGCCGCCCTGAGCGCCGTGTACAGCGCACGCACGTCGATGTCCTGGTTCTCCGCGGGCTCGACGCGCTGGACGTGCCAGCCGTAGGCCTCGTACCGCTTCAGCACGTCCTCGGAGAAGGCCGTCGCCGTGTCGCCCTCGATGGAGATGTGGTTGTCGTCGTAGAGGAAGACCAGATTGCCGAGCTTCTGGTGGCCGGCGAGGGAGGACGCCTCGGCGGAGATGCCCTCCTCCAGGTCGCCGTCGGAGACGATCGCCCAGATCGTGTGGTCGAAGGGGGAGGTGCCCTCCGGGGCGCCGGGATCGAACAGGCCGCGCTCGTAGCGGGCGGCCATGGCCATGCCCACCGCGTTGGCGACGCCCTGGCCCAGCGGACCCGTGGTGGTCTCGACCCCGGCGGTATGGCCGTACTCGGGGTGGCCGGGCGTCTTCGACCCGTGGGTGCGGAACGCCTTGAGGTCGTCCAGCTCCAGTTCGTAGCCTGCGAGGAAGAGCTGGGTGTACAGGGTCAGCGAGGTGTGGCCGGGGGAGAGGACGAAACGGTCACGCCCGATCCATTCAGGGTCGGCGGGATCATGTCGCATCACCTTTTGAAAGATCGTGTACGCGGCTGGAGCCAGGCTCATGGCGGTGCCCGGGTGGCCGTTGCCCACCTTCTGCACCGCGTCGGCCGCGAGAATACGGGCCGTGTCCACGGCGCGGCGGTCGAGATCGGTCCATTCGAGCCCGTCTGTGCTCTGCGCACTCATCTTCAAGAAGTCCTCACTGGATGGGGATCGCTGGCAGAACGGCTTCAAAACTAAAAGTCTGACTTTTGCCGGGGAAGGTGCCCCTGTGTCAGCCTTCGGTGAAAGTGGGACAGGGGTGGCGGCACCGAGGGCGGCGCGAGAAGGACATGGCGGACGAAACCAGGCAAGACGGCGACGGGATCAGGACGTACCCCTTCCCCGTCGATCTGAGCGTCTGCGGCGTCGGTATGCAGGTGGGCCCCATGGAGCCCGGGAGCGCCTGGCAGCCGGCCGCACCGCCCGGCCGCGTCCACCGCATCGACTTCCACGTGGTGATGCTCTTCACCGGCGGCCCCGTGACACACATGGTGGACTTCGCCGAGTACGAGGCGGCCGACGGCGACCTGCTGTGGATCCGCCCCGGACAGGTCCACCGCTTCTCCCGGGGGAGTGAGTACCGCGGAACCCTCCTGACCATGCAGCCCGGTTTCCTGCCGCGCTCCACGGTCGAGGCCACCGGTCTGTACCGCTACGACCTGCCGCCCCTGCTGCGTCCCGGACCGGACCAGCTCGCGGGACTGCGGGCATCGCTCGCCCAGCTCCAACGCGAGTACGAGGACACCGCCACCCTGCCGCTGGGCCCGCACACGGCGGTGCTGCGCCACTCCCTCACCGCGTTCCTGTTGCGCCTCGCGCATCTCGCGGCGAGTTCCGCCGAGGCGGCCCGCCTGCGGTCCGACACCGCCTTCACCCGCTTCCGGGACGCGGTCGAGCAGGACTTCGCCACCAACCACAGCGTCAGCGCGTACGCCGACGCGCTCGGCTACTCCCGCCGCACCCTGGTCCGCGCCGTCCGCGCCGCCACCGGTGAGACGCCCAAGGGCTTCATCGACAAGCGCGTGATCCTGGAGGCCAAGCGGCTGCTCGCCCACACGGACCTGCCGATCGGCCGGGTCGGCGCCGCCGTCGGCTTCCCCGACCCGGCGAACTTCTCCAAGTTCTTTCATCAGCACACGGACACGACACCGGCGGCCTTCCGGGCGGAACTGAGGTGAGGAAGTCCGGGCGGAGGCAAGGGAAAAGGGGGTGGGCCCCGGTACCGGGACCCACCCCCTCGGCGCTGACCGTCAGTGGCCGAAGCCGAACCAGTTCACGTTCACGAAGTCGGCCGGCTGGCCGCTGGTGAAGGTGAGGTACACGTCATGGGTGCCGGTGACGGAGGTGATGTTCGTCGGGACCGTCCGCCAGCTCTGCCAGCCGCCCGTATTGGCCAGCGCGAAACTGCCGACGGGTGCGTTCGAGCGGCTGTCCAGACGTACCTCGACCAGTCCGCTCACGCCGTTCGCCGCACCGCTCGCGACCCGCGCGTTGAACTGGGTGGCCGCGGTGGAGCCGAAGTCGACCCCCTTGTAGAGGGCCCAGTCGCCGTTCGCCAGGAAGCCGATGTCCTGGCCGCCGCCGGTGTCCGTGGTCGTCTCGGCCACCACGCCGGACTGGGCGTCGTACGACTCGGCCTGGATCGCGCTGTACGCGTCGCGGTTGCCCGACGGCGGCGGCGTGGTACCGCTCCCACCGCCCGAGGACTGGAGCACCTGCACATAGTCGACCACCATCGGGTGGCCGGGCTCCGTGCCGCTGTCCGGTCCGCCGCCGAAGGCCCCGGGGAAGCCGCCGCCCATCGCCACGTTCAGGATGATGAAGAAGCCGTGGCTGGTGGCGTTGGCCCAGGTCGTCGCGTCGACCTGGTTGGCCCTCACCGTGTGGAAGTTGACGCCGTCGAGGTAGAACCGGATCTCCTCGGGGCTCGTCGAGCGGTCCCACTCCATCGCGTAGGTGTGGAAGCCGGCCTGGCAGGTCGTCCCGCTGCAGGACGTCGAACCGCCGATGCCCGACGTCTCGTTGCAGGGGCCGCCCGGGTTGGTGCCGCAGTGCATCGTGGCCCAGTCGGTGTTCAGGCCCTGGACGTTCTCCATGATGTCCAGTTCGCCGACGCTCGGCCAGTTCTGGTAGTTGCCCCGGAACGGCGCGCCCAGCATCCAGAACGCCGGCCAGTAGCCCTTGGCGGCGGCACCGGTGACGTTCGGCATCTGGATCCGGGCCTGGACGCGCAGCGTGCCGCCGGCCGGGGGCTGGAAGTCGGTCCGGTTGGTCTCGATGCGGCCCGAGGTCCAGTTGCCCGACGCGTCCCGGCGCGGGGTGATGAGGAGGTTGCCGTTGCCGTCCAGCGACACGTTGCCGGTGCTGGAGGTCATCGTCTCGACCTCGCCGGTACCCCAGTTGGCGGCGCCGCCCGGATAGCTGGTCCCGGTGTCGTACTGCCAGTCGGCCGTGTTGACGCCGGAGCCCGCCGCCCCGTCGAAGTCGTCGAGGAAGACCTGGGTCCAGCCGGCCGGGGGAGTGGGGGCGGAGGCGTTCGCGGGCGGGGTGAGGGCCGTGGCGGCGGCAACGGCCAGCCCCATCGTGCCGAGCACGGCGACGAGTACGCGCCTGAGGGGGCGGCGTCTCACGGGTGTGCCGGAAGTGTCCTTCATGGGCTGCCTCTTCGGGTACGGAGTGGGGGTGTGCGGGCGCACATGAGAGCCACAACGGTGCGCGAGGTGTCGTGAGAGCGCTCTCAGGCCGCGCGGCCAATGTGCTCTCCGATACTTCAACCGTCAAGAGGTAAAGCCGAGAAAGTCCCTGCGCGGTACGGGAGTTCAGGCGCTGAAGGCGGAGACGTGGCGTGTGCCGCCGGAGAGCGCTTCCGCCGCGGGGTCCGCCCCGATGGGCTCCGGCCGTGGCCGACGCGGTCCCTCCCCGCCCCTCGGCGGCGACGGACCGCGTCGGCCGGTGGTCAGGAGCCGGCGACCCGGGCCGTCACGGGAGTCACCGGACGCGTCTCCTCCTCCCGCGGCCCGAACCGTTCGTGCGCCCGGCTCAGGACCCGCGGCGCCCACCAGGCCCGCCGCCCCAGCAGCGCCATCGTCGCCGGGACGAGCAGCATCCGTACGACGGTGGCGTCGATCAGCACCGCGAGGGTCAGACCGAGGCCGATCTGCAGGATGGGGGAGAAGCCGCCGGTCATGAAGGCGCCGAAGACGACGGCGAGCAGCAGGGCGGCGCAGGTCACCACGCGGCCCGACCGGCGCAGGCCGCTGACCACGGCCTCCTGGTCGTCACCGGTCAGCCGCCGGGCCTCCCGCATCCGGCCGAGGATGAACAGCTCGTAGTCCATGGCGAGTCCGAAGGCGATCGCGATGATCAGCGGCGGCGCCGTCAGGCTCAACGCGCCCAGACCCTCGGCGCCCAGCACACCCGCCAGATGGCCGTCCTGGAAGACCCACACCACCACGCCGAGCGCCGCGCCCAGACTGAGCAGCGTCGTCGCGATGGTCCGCAGCGGTATCAGCACCGAGCCGGTGAACGCGAACAGCAGCACGACGATGCCCGCCAGTACGGTCACAGCCGCCCAGGGTGCCCGGTCGGCGAGCATGGCGCGGAAGTCGACCAGGCGGGCCGCCACTCCGGTGACCCGCACCGGCTCGGTGCCGCGTACCTCCCGTACCTTCCGCACCAGGCCGGTCGCCGCCACGCCGTCCACGCTCCCGGCCGGGGGCAACTCCAGCACGGTGGTGCCGCCCGGGAGCAGGCGGGTGCGGGCGCCCGGGGCCAGGGCCCGGATCCGGTCGCCCGTCGCCGGGTCCGTGCCCGGTTCGAGGACCACGGTCACCGGCGAGACCCCCGTACCCGCCGGGAAGTGCGCGTCCACCGTGTCGTACAGCTGCCGCGCCTCGGTGCTCCGGGGCAGTTGCGTGGCGTCGCCGATGCCGATCCTCATGCCGGTGACGGGCAGCGCGAGGACGAGCAGCACGGGAACGACCGCCGCCGCCACGGCGATGCGGCGCCGGGCCGCGAAGCGGGCCACCCGGGCGAAGAACCGGCCCTCCTCGCGCTGTCGTCCGGGCCGCGCCGGAGCGATCCTGGCACCGAACCGGGTGAGCAGCGCCGGCAGCAGGGTGATCGCGGCCAGCATGTCGACCACCACCACCGCGGCCACCGCCAGGCCCATGCTGCGCAGGAACGTGCTGGGGAAGACCAGCAGACCGGTCAGGCTCACCGCCACGGTCAGCCCGGAGAACAGCACGGTCCGTCCGGCCTGCGCGACCGTCCGGTGCACGGCCTCCACGACGTCCTCGGTGCGGCGGCGCTCCTCGCGGAAGCGGACCAGCATCAACAGGGCGTAGTCCACGGCGAGTCCGAGTCCCAGCATGGTGGTCACCTGGATGGCGTAGACGGAGATGCCGGTGACCTGACTGAAGGCGAACAGCGCCAGGAACGCCCCCGCGATCCCGCTGACCGCGATCAGCAGCGGAAGCCCGGCCGCGCGCAGCCCGCCGAACACCACCAGCAGCAGGGCGAGAACGAGCGGCAGCGAGATCAACTCGGCGTTCCGCACGTCCTCCTGGGCGCGCTCGCCCAACTGCCTGCCCAGCAGCGGACCGCCGCTGACATGCACGTCCGGCGCGTCGACCTGCTTGATGCGGGCGGCGGCGGCGTCCACCGCCCTTTCCTCGGCGTCGTCGTCGAGGCCGCCCTTCAGGGTGACGGGGATGATCAGCGCCCGTCCGTCGCGTGCGGTCAGACCGCGGGTGGTGTAGGGGTCCGGTACCGCGGCGACCCCGGCGATGGTCCGGACGTCGGCGACGGCCCGCTCGACCTGGGCGCGCAGCCCGGCCCCGGTGACCGGGACACCCGCGACGACGCCGGTGAACGACTCGCCGGCCGGGTCGATCCGGTCGAGGTACTGCGCGGCCCGTTCCGACTCGGTGCCCGGCACGTCGGGCACGTCGTCGGAGAGCCGCCCGAAGACGCCCGTCCCGAGCCCGAAACCGAGCAGCAGGAAGAGCACCCAGGCGAGGATGACGGTCAGCGGACGGCGGGTCGCCGCCCGGGCGAGTGTGGCGAGCACGGTCCCTCCCGGCGAGTCGTTGCGTGGACATCGCCCTCAGACTCGTGCGGGAAGGGGTGCCGGCGGATCGCCGGAGGGAGCGGTATCCACGACTCGCTCCCGTGAGGGAGACCGTGGGCCCGCCTCCCTCCTCAGGGGGAGCCCGGCGTCACCAGACCCGTCTCGTAGGCGCAGATCACCGCCTGCACCCGGTCCCTGAGACCGAGCTTGCCCAGCACGTTGCTGACATGGGTTTTGACGGTGTGTTCGCTCACGAACAGGGTCGTGGCGATCTCGGCGTTGGTCAGGCCGCGGGCGAGCAGCCGCAGGGTCTCGACCTCGCGAGCGGTCAGCACGTCCAGCCGCTCGGGGGTGACCTCCGCGGCCGCCTCCTCCCGGCGGCGCCGCACGACGTCCGCGACCAGCCGGCGCGTCACCGCCGGGGCGAGCAGCGAGTCGCCGGCGGCCACCACACGCACCGCGTGCACGAGGTCGTCACGGCGTACGTCCTTCAGCAGGAAGCCGCTGGCGCCCGCGTACAGGGCCTCGTACACATACTCGTCGAGGTCGAACGTGGTCAGCATGACCACCTTGCAGCCGGACTGCGCGCACACCTGCCGGGCCGCCTGCAGGCCGTCCATCACCGGCATGCGGATGTCCAGCAGCAGCACGTCGGGCGCGTGCCGCCGCACGGCGGCGACCGCCTCGGCGCCGTCCCCGGCCTCCGCGACCACCTCGATGTCCTGCTGCGCCTCCAGGATCATGCTGAAGCCGCTGCGGACCAGTTCCTGATCGTCGGCGACGATCACCCGGATGCTCACCCCGGAGCCGCCTCGTGGTGGACGGCGGCCGGGAGGCGCACGACGACCCGGAAGCCGCCGTCCGGCCCGGGTCCCGTCCGCGCGCTGCCCCCGCACGCGGCGGCCCGCTCCCGGATGCCGATCAGCCCGTGCCCGCCGCCCTGACCGGCCGGGCCCCTCCCGTCGTCGGTGACCATCAGTGTCAACTCGTTCTCCCCCCAGTCGAGTTCCACGGTCGCACAGGAGGCCCGGGCGTGCTTCACCGTGTTGGTGAGCGCCTCCTGGACGACACGATAGGCGGCGACCTCGGCGTCCGGTGGCAGGGAGCGCGGACGACCCGTCGCGGTCAACTCGACGTGCAGGCCGCCGGATTCGGTGACCTGCCGGACCAGCACGGGCAGTGAGGCCATGCCGGGCTGCGGGGCGGGCCGCGAAGCACCCCTGCCCTGGTCCTCCTTGAGGACGCCGAGGATCCGGCGCAACTGTGCCATCGCGTCCCGTCCGGCCGTCGCGATCGCGTCGAACGCGGCCTCGGCGCGGGCCGGATCACTGCGTACCACGACCGGGCCGGCCTCGGCCTGCACCACCATCAGGCTCACCGCGTGCGCGAGGATGTCGTGCATGTCCCGCGCGATGCGGGCCCGCTCCTGGGCGATGGCCCGCGCGGTGTCGGCCTCCCGCTCCCGCTCCAGCCGGCCGGCCCGGTCCTCCAGGGCGGCGGTGTAGTCGCGCTGCACCCGGGCGAGCGTGCCGAAGCCGTAGGCACACACCACCGTCAGCAGGTGGAAGGCGTACTCGAAGGGGCGGGCGTGCTCCTTGTGATGGGTGGTCACCGTCACCCCGATCAGCCAGCCGGCCAGCATCAGGCGCCGCTGCCAGGCGGGGCTCAGGGCGGCCACCGTGTAGAGGACGACCAGACCGCCGTAGACGACGTCCGGCGGCGGAGCGTGGTACATCGCCATCGCGGGGGTGGCCGTCGACACCGTGCACGCGGTCGCGAACGGCGCCCGCCGCCGCCATACCAGCGGCACCGCCGTGGCGGCCCCGAGGAGCCATCCCTGCCAGGTCAGACGGTCGTCGCCGTCGTCGGGGAACAGCCACTGCAGTGACACCGCGAAGAGGACCAGCGTGGTGAGCGCCGTGTCGACGGCATAGGGACTGGCCGAGCGGAGGCGGTCGGTGACCGGCGTGATCCAGCGGTGGGCGGACA
Organism: Streptomyces sp. PSU-S4-23; assembly: GCF_055632315.1. Lineage (NCBI taxonomy): Bacteria > Bacillati > Actinomycetota > Actinomycetes > Kitasatosporales > Streptomycetaceae > Streptomyces > Streptomyces sp. PSU-S4-23. Next base: position 7,860,025 of record NZ_JBVMUU010000002.1, read on the forward strand.
TCGGCGGCTCCTCGGGGCACGGGCCGTTCCAGTATCACGAGCGCCCCGCGGCGGGTCCTCACCGGTGAGAGGGATATGGAAGGGCGGGGCGTCGTCGGTGAGCCGGCGGGGTGCCGGCGGGGTGACCGCCGACGCGCGATCGAGACCGACGGCGGCGGGAAGCCCGCCGCCGTCCCGTGGAGGCTGCCGTGGTTCTCCGTCTGATCCGCTACTGCTGGCGGTAGGTGTAGACGGTGGTCGCGATCTGGCACACGCCCGGCTGGACCACCTCGGCGCGGAGCGTCCCGCGCGCCGCGTCGTAGTCGACGCCCTCCGTCTCGAACGTCCCGGTGCACACACTGCGCTGGGGCAGCGCGAACAGGCTCGTCACCCGCCCGGTGACCGGCCCGCCGTCCAACGCGTGCGGCAGGTCCACCTGGAGCAGCGGCCGGTCCTCCGGGAAGAGCGTGCGGGAGCCGTCGTCGGAGGCGCACAGCAGCCGGGTGTCGTTGACGAAGTCGCAGCCCTGGATGTCCCGCACGGTCTTGTCGAGCGTGATCTGCCCGGCCTGAGGCAGGGCGCCGCCCGTGCGCGGGGTGGACGGGTTCAGCAGGGGAGCGGGGAAGACCTGGAGGCGGTTCTGGTCCCCCCACTCGCCCCCCACCAGCCACTGCCCGTCCGGTGAGACGGCGGCGAAGGAGTTGTTGAGCTTCTCCCCGGGGTCGAGTGGGTGCTCGTACGTGTAGCGCTTGCCGGCCGGAGTGGTCACCGCGAACATCTTCGACGTCGCCGTGTCCGGGCCCTGGTAGGCGTCGAAGACGTGGCCTTGGGCGATGTCGGGGTCACCGACGTGGTTCCACCCCTTGAGGCGCAGCTCCAGCGGGATGGAGGCCAGCCCTCGGTACAGCAGCGAGCCGTCCGCGCGGCTGGCGAGCCCCTGCCCGCTGCTCAGCGAGTCGACGTATGCCGTGCCGGTCTCCTGCCAGGCCGGTTCGGCGGCCGCGGACGAGGCCGCCGCACCGAGGGTGCAGGCCGCCGACACGGCGGCGAGAGCGAAGAGTTGCCGTTTCATCATGCACCTGCCACGTCGATGAAGATGGAGTTGGAATGGAACCACGCATCGGCGCCCCGGGTCACCGTTTCCCCTTCCGTTCCGGGTCTGTTCCGGACCCGTTCAGCGGCAGCCGCCGACGCCCCGGCCGGACACGGGGCCGCGTGCCCTGCCGTGCATCACGTCCGTGTGCGCCGACGGGGCAGGATGGGGGCGGGCGCCGAGGGGCGCCGAGGCGGGCGTGGCGGGAAGGACGCGGACGTGAAACTGGCGATTCTGGGTGGCGGCGGGTTCCGGGTGCCGCTCGTGTACGGGGCGCTCCTCGGGGACCGCGCGGAGGGCCGGGTCACCCGCGTCGTGCTGCACGACCTGGACGCCGAGCGGCTGTCCGCGGTGACCCGCGTCCTGGCCGAACAGGCGGCGTCCGTCCCGGACGCGCCCGTGGTGAGTGCCACCACCGATCTCGACGAGGCCCTGCGCGGCGCCGACTTCGTGTTCTCCGCGATCCGCGTCGGGGGGCTGGAAGGGCGTGCGAACGACGAGCGGGTGGCGCTCGCCGAAGGCGTCCTCGGCCAGGAGACGGTCGGCGCGGGCGGTATCGCGTACGGCCTGCGGACCGTGCCCGTCGCCGTCGACATCGCCCGCCGCGTGGCGAGGCTGGCCCCCGACGCCTGGGTCATCAACTTCACCAACCCGGCCGGTCTCGTCACCGAGGCCATGTCCCGCCACCTGGGCGACCGCGTCATCGGCATCTGCGACTCACCGGTCGGCCTCGGCCGCCGCATCGCCCGCGCGCTCGGCGCGGACCCGCGGGAGGCGTGGATCGACTACGCCGGCCTCAACCACCTCGGCTGGGTGCGCGGGCTGCGTGTGGCGGGCCGTGACGAACTCCCGCGTCTGCTCGGCGATCCGGAGCTGCTGGGCTCCTTCGAGGAGGGCAGGCTCTTCGGACCCGAGTGGCTGCGGTCCCTGGGCGCGATCCCGAACGAGTACCTGCACTACTACTACTTCACCCGCGAGACGGTGCGCGCCTACCGCGAGGCCGGGAAGACCCGCGGCGCCTTCCTGCGCGACCAGCAGGCCCGGTTCTACGAGGAGGTGAAGCGCCCCGGGGCCTTCGCCCTGGAGACCTGGGAGCGCACCCGGGCCGAACGCGAGGCGACGTACATGGCCGAGAACCGCCGTACGGCGGGCGCCGGTGAGCGCGACGCCGACGACCTCTCCGGCGGCTACGAGAAGGTGGCCCTCGCCCTCATGCGCGCCATCGCCCGCGACGAGCGCACGACCCTCATCCTCAATGTGCGCAACCGCGGCAGCCTCCGGGTCCTGGACGCGGAGGCCGTCGTCGAAGTCCCGTGCCTGGTGGACGCCAACGGCGCGCACCCGGTGGCGGTCGATCCGCTCCCCGGCCACGCCGCCGGCCTGGTGTGCGCGGTGAAGGCGGTCGAGCGCGAGGTGCTCTCCGCGGCGGAGTCCGGCTCGCGGGCGACGGCGGTGAAGGCGTTCGCGCTGCATCCGCTCGTCGACTCCGTGCACGTGGCCCGTCGCCTCGTGGACGGTTACACCGCGGTGCACCCCGGCCTGGCATACCTCGGGTAGGCGCCCCCGTCCGGGGTGCTCCCCTGCCCTCCCGGCCGTGCTCCCCTGCCCTCCCGGCCGCGAGGTCGGGGCGCCCGGCCGCGTTCGGCCGGGCGCCCTGAGCTGTGCGCTCGCTCAGCCGGTGAACCCGGCGGTGATGGACGTGAACTGCCAGTTGCTCTGGTCGATGCCCGAGCAGTTGCTCACCACGCCGCCGCCCGCGCACGGCCGGTCGCGGTTGACCGACCAGAAGGCCAGCCGGGCGATGTGGTGGGAGTTCGCCCAGTCGCGGATCTGGGTCCAGGTCGCCGGGGTCGTGGTCTCCTGCTGGTCGCTGAGGCCGTTCATCCCGGAGATGCCGATGTGCGAGTAGGCCGTCGCGTCGTCCCAGCCGAACGTGGACTTCAGCTTGGTCTTCAGGCCCTCGGCGGCGTTGACCGTGTTGCCGTACATGTCGGAGCCGCCCCCGAAGTCGAACGGCATGATGGTGAAGACGTCGATGCCGGCGTTCAGGGACTGGGCCTGCTCGATCAGCCGGTTGCCGTAGTAGGTCGGGCCGGTCGTCGAGGTGCCGAAGGTGACGATGGTCTTCAGACCCGGGTTGTTCGCCTTGACGGTCTTCAGCGCGGTCAGGATCTTGGCCTGCACGGCCTCGTTCTCGAATTCGTCCGAGTTCTCGATGTCCATGTCGATCGCCTTGAGGCCGTAGGCGTCGATCACCTTCTGCAGGGCTCCGGCGAGCGCGCTCGCGGAGGAGCAGTTGGCGCCGAGCTTGCTGCCCTGCCAGCCGCCGAACGACGGGACGACGTCACCGCCCGCGGAGCGGATCTGGTTGATGACGGACTGGTCGGTGCCGCCGGTGAGCGGACGGCTGCCGTCCCAGGCGGGGTTGCAGCCACCGGAGTCCAGCATGAACGCCATCGTGTACCACTTGATGCCGGTGGCGCTCATCACGGAGGTCGCGCTCGGCGGGTCGCCCCAGCCGAGGTAGAGGTAGGGCGCGGCCTGCTTGAAGCCGGTGCCCCCGCCGGTGCCCGCGTCCGTCGTGACGCTCACCGCGTTGGAGGCCGCCGAGACGTTCCCGGCCGCGTCGCGCGCCTTCACCGTGAAGGTGTACGAGGTGCTGGGGGACAGGCCGCCGACCGTGGCGCTGGTCGACGACACGCTGAGCACCTGGTTGGAGCCGCTGTAGACGTCGTACGCCGTCACCCCGACGTTGTCCGTGGAGGCCGACCACGACAGCGACACGCTCGAGGAGGTCTTGCCGGTGGAGGTCAGGGCGGCCGGCGTGGTCGGCGCCTGGGTGTCCGAGCCGCCGCCGCCACCGGGTCCGTCCAGGCTGATGTCGTCGGCGTAGTACGTGCCCTGCGCGTACCAGCCGTGGACGTAGATCGTGGCGCTGGTCTGGGAGGCGCCGGTGGTGAAGGGGACGGAGAGCCTGCTGTACGCCGACGGGGAGGTCGTCCAGGTCGAGGCGCCGCCGTCCACACCGAGGTAGACGTACGAGCCGCGGACCCAGCCGCTGAGGGTGTACGCGGTGTTCGGCTGGACCGGGACGGTCTGGCTGCACTGCGCGTCGTCGCTCGAAGTCACCGCGCCCGCAAGCGCCTTGGAGCCGCTCTGCACCGGGCTGGAGACGACCGAGCCCAGATTGCCGGTGCAGGACCAGGGCGACAGGCTGCCCGACTCGAAGCCGGGGTTGGACAGGATGTTGGCCGCGTGGGCGGTGCCGGGAAGGGCCACGGCCCCGGACAGGGCCAGGGCGGCGGAGCCGACCAGGGCGAAGAGGGCACGTCTGGAACGTCTGAGAAGTGTGCGCACGCGATCTCCCTGAAGGGAATGGGGGGTTCGGGAGTGAGGGGAGTACAGAAGGGTGCGCAACCAAGTTGGTATGGACCAATCGCGCTGTCAAGGCTTCCGTACGGATTGGTCCATACCGGTGGGCGGGCGCGATCCCTGACGGGACGCGCCCGAGGGGGCGTCGAGAACGGGAGGGCGGACTACAGAGGCAGGGCCTGCACTGTGGTGACCTCCACCGGGGCGACCGGGACCGCGGGCATCACCGGAGCCTGCGCCGGCTCCACACGCGGCTGCGGCAGCGACACGGGCCGCACCGGGCGCGGCCCCGACACCACCGTGTAGTCCGTGCCCAGGAAGGGCGGCACGATCTCGCCCGGGTCCTCGCCGAGCGCCAACTGCACCGCCGCCCACGGGGCGTTGATGCCGCACAGCGACAGCTGGTGCAGTCCGCCCGCCGGGCGCGTGTTGACGTCCAGGAGCACCGGCTCGTCGCCGTACATCCGGAACTGGATGTTGGAGAGGTGGTGCAGCCCGAAACCCTCCGCCAGCCGCCGGGCCGGCTCCAGCCACCGCTCGTGCAGCGTGAAACCGCGGCGCCGGCCGCTCTTGGTGCGTCCCACCGCCATACGGATCCGGTTGTCCGGCCCGGTCAGGCAGTCGACCGACACCTCGGGCTGTTCCAGGCGCGGCATCACCAGCCAGTCGACGGGCTCGGCGGCCTCGCGCACGGCCCGGACGACCAGGTCCAGCGGAACGTACGGACCCGGGAACCCGTTGAGGTGCACCAGAGAGAAGGGGGTGCGCGTGACGACGCGGAAGCCCACCCCGCCCGCGCCCGCCGCCGGTTTGAAGCAGGCCCTGTGCCCGCCGGCCTCCAACTCCTCGACGGCCGCGATGAGTTCGTCCTCATTGGTGACCCGCCACCACGGCGGCACCGGGATCCCCGCCGACTGCACCGCCTGGTACGCCGTCGCCTTGTCCTGGAAGACCGACACCGCCTCAGCGGACGGCGCCAGCAGCGCCGTACCGGCCGCCTCGAACTCGGCGCGGTGCGCGACGATCGCCTCCTGCTGCAGGCGGGGCACGAACACATCGATGCCGCGGCGCTTGCACTGGTCGAGTGCGTATTCGACGTACGCGGCCGGGGACAGGCCCTCCGGCTCCAGGTCGGCGCTGTCGGCGGCGGCCAGGACCGGGGAGTCGGCGTCGCCGTGCGTGGCATGGATCTCCACGGCCCGGTCACTGGGATTTCTCCGCAGCTGATCCATGAAGAACACGTTCTCCGCGTACGTGCGGTTGAGCCAGACGCGTACGCGAGAGACCATGCAGGCCGCCTTTCACGGTATGCGGGCACGGCAGAGCAGGCCGAGCCCGGCCAGGGGAGAGGGAGGTGCACCGAACCGCATACGCGGGCGAACGCCCGTGGCGGATGTGCTGGGGCGATCATAGGCCCTCCCGGACGCTTCCACTGCTACGCGCGTGTTACGGATTCGGCCGGGTCCGCGGTGGCACGGCGAGGGCCGCCCTGCGGGGCGTGTGCACCGCGGTACCGGGCGTTTCCGCGGCCGCTCCGGCCCAGGACGCGGGTCGGCCTTGTCCGTCCGCGGTCCGATGTGCTCTTGTGTTCTCCATTCGGTTCGTGAAAGGGGCGAGAGTGGAGTCGACGGAAGGCCGTGGACAGGTGCTCGCCGTCAGCGACCTGCACGTCGGGTACGCCGAGAACCGGGCCCTCGTCGAACGGATGCGCCCCACCTCGGACGCGGACTGGCTCCTGGTGGCGGGTGACGTGGCCGAGACCGTCGCCGACATCCGCTGGGCCCTGGGCCTGCTCGCCGGCCGCTTCCGCAAGGTGATCTGGGCGCCCGGCAACCACGAGCTGTGGACCCACCGGAAGGACACCGTCACCCTGCGCGGGGTGGAACGGTACGAGCACCTGGTCGCCGTCTGCCGCAGCCTCGGCGTGACGACGCCCGAGGACCCCTACCCGGTCTGGGAGGGCCCGGGCGGTCCCGTGGCGGTCGCGCCGCTCTTCCTGCTCTACGACTACTCGTTCCTGCCCCGGGGCTGCACGACCAAGGAGCAGGGGCTGGAGTACGCGCACGGCACCGGGATCGTGTGCACCGACGAGTACCTGCTGCACCCCGACCCCTACCCCAGCCGCGAGGCGTGGTGCCGGGCCCGCGTCGCCGAGACCGAGCGCAGACTTGGGGAGATCCCCGGCGAACTGCCCACGGTGCTGGTGAACCACTATCCGCTGGACCGCCACCCCACCGACATCCTGCGCTACCCCGAGTTCGCCATGTGGTGCGGCACCCGGCTGACCTCGGACTGGCACCACCGCTTCCGGGTCGCGTGCATGGTCTACGGCCATCTGCACATCCCGCGGACCACCCACCACGAGGGCGTCCGCTTCGAAGAGGTGTCGGTGGGCTACCCCCGCGAATGGCGCCCGCGCCCGGAGCCGCCCGGAAGGCTCCGCCGCATTCTTCCGATGGAGGTCCAAGCAGGTGATCGAGGAGCTGCTCCCGGGGTCGGTCGCGGTCGTGGAGGCGCACGGCCGTGACGCGCTCGGCACCGGCGTCCCCCTCTACCCCGAGGAGGAGGCGGTCATAGCGAGGGCCGTCGAGAAGCGGCGCCGGGAGTTCACCGCCGTGCGGGCCTGCGCGCGGCAGGCCATGGAGAAGCTCGGGGTGCCGCCGCAGCCCGTCCTGCCCGGTGAGCGTGGCGCGCCGCGCTGGCCGGAGGGGCTGGTCGGCAGCATGACGCACTGCGAGGGCTACTGCGCCGCCGCGCTGGTCCGCGCCGGCGACCTGGCCTCGCTCGGCATCGACGCGGAACCGCACGACCGGCTGCCGGACGGCGTCCTGGACACGGTGGCCCTGCCCACCGAACAGACCCGGCTGCGCGACCTGGCCCGCAGCCACCCGGACGTCCACTGGGACCGGCTGCTGTTCAGCGCCAAGGAGTCCGTCTACAAGGCGTGGTTCCCCCTGACCGGGAAGTGGCTCGACTTCCTGGAGGCGGACATAGAGATCGCCCCGGGCACCGGCACGGACCTCTCCGGCGGCTTCCGGGCGCGGCTCCTGGTCCCCGGCCCGCTCGTCGACGGCCTCCGCGTCGAGGTGTTCGACGGCCGCTGGACCGTGCGGAAGGGCCTGGCCGCGACGGCCGTCGTCGTCCCCCGTCCCTGAGCCGTCAGGGACACCAGCCGCCGAGCAGACGGAAGAACTCCTCCTCGGTGCCCGCGAGCCCCGCCTCCGCCAGGGCCCGGTCCGCCTCCGCCAGGGCTGCGGTGGGGACCACGGGCGGCCGGTGCGGGTCCGACGGGCCGTCGAACGCGGCCCGCACGGTGTACAGAAGGCGCAGATACGCCTGCACGGCGACACGTTGACGGTCGGTCAGTACGGCGGTGGACATCGTCGGCTCTCCCCGGGTCGGCCGTGCGACAGGGTGTCGCGCGGCGGTACGTGCGCTGTACGCCCCCTGGACGCGGACGCTCTCCGCGCACGGGTGACGCACCCCCAGCTTGCCGTCCACCACTGACAATCGGGTTGCCGCACCGACCGCTTCGCCCGCTCGGCGCAGAGGTGGGCGCGGCACGCGGCCGTCCTCAGCCGCCCGTTCCCCGCGCCCCCGCGTCCTCCAGGCCCTCCGCTGTGCCCGTGACGGCCTCCCGCTCGGCCCCGGTCAGAGGAGGGGCCGTCAGGAGGGGACGGCGTGGGCCGCGCAGCACCGCGATCACCACGGCGGGTCTCAGCAGTTCGCTCACCGGCTTCGAGAGGGTGACCACGTCGAAGAACGCCCGGGCCACCAGGGGGCGCCCGGTCGCCGCCAGCATCAGCCGGTTGACGTACGCGCCGAGGAGCCTGTTCGCGAGGCCCGGCGGCTTGCCGATCGCATCCGGGTAGTGGATGTCCGTGCTCACGGCGAACTCCCAGGCGGTGGCCACCGGACGGGCCACCGCCCGCTGTGCCCGCCGTGCCAGCCCGGGCGCCCGCAGCCCCTCCTTCGCCACCAGGGCGCCCAGCGCCAGGGCGCCCAGCGCGGCCACGGACAGCCCGTGCCCGTAGACCGGGTTGTAGGTGGCCACCGAATCGCCGACCGCCACGAACCCCTCGGGCCAGCCCCTGACCCTCTCGTAGAACCGCCGGCGGTTGACAGTGCTGCGCGTGACGACCGGATCCGACAGCGGCTCCGCGTGCGCGATCAGTTCCCCCACGACCGGATGGCGCACGCTCTCGCGAGCGAACGTCTCGAACCCCTCCGCGGAGGCGGGTGGTTCACCGCCGCGCGTGCCAGAGAGCGTCACCAGCCACCGCCCGCCCTCGATCGGCTCGATGGTCGTCGTCCGCCCCGGGACCGGCACCGTCGCGTCCGACTGCACGTTGACCAGCGGGAACTCCTCCGTGCCTGACGGTGCCCGGAAGATCCGGCTGGAGTAGGTGAGCCCGGAGTCGACCTCCTCGAGCGGTGCCTCCGGCACGCCCAGGGCCTCCAGCCAGACCGAGGCCCTCGAACCACGCCCCGCCGCGTCGACGACCAGGTCGGCCGGCAGAACCCGCTCCCCGCCGTCGGCGGTCCGCATGCGCACGCCCGTCACCCGCGACGCGTCGCCTTCCAGGGACAGCAGTTCGGTGCGCTGGAGCACGGTGACGCGCTCGCTCTTGACGACGCGTTCACGCACCACCCAGTCGAGCAGATCACGGCTGCAGGCGATCATGAACTGCATCTCCGGCCAGCGCCGGAACCAGCCCCGCGGCTGCATGGACACGAGCCCCGTCGGCAGGGGGATCCGCCGGGCGCCCGCGGCCAGCCACGCGTCGGTCACCCCCGGCAGCAGCTCCTCCATGGCGCGGGCGCCCCCGGACCAGATCACATGCACGTGCCGGGCCTGTGGAAGGCCCTTGCGCGGCTCGGGGCCGTCGGGGAGCACGTCCCGCTCGACGACGGTGACGTCGGCGTACGCGCTCAGCGCCGCGGCGGCCAGCATGCCGGCCATGCCGCCGCCGATGACGACGGCCCGACGGGGTGCCGCACCCGAGGGGGTGCTAGCGGGTTCTGTCATGGAAGTCGCTTCCTGGCCTGGTCCCGGCCGGCTCCCGGGCGGCCGCGACGACGGGTGAGTGACGCAGGGCGATCGACATCCGCACGAGGTCCCGGGGACCCTCCGGGGGTGTGGCCGCGGCGGTCTCCGCCCCCGCGGCACTGATCACCCTGCCCTCCGGATCGGCGGCTCTCGCCCGCACCGCCACCGCCACCATCGCCGCGTCGGCCTCGGCCTGCGCCTGGGCGGGGTCGGAGCCCGCCGCGAGCGCGGCGGCGTAGGCGCGGGAGCGCACCTCGGAGTCGAAGTAGGGGTACAGGCCGAGCATCCCGTCGTGGATGTCGGACTCCCGCTGCGTCACCTGCAGTTCGGCCGGCGACCACCAGGAGATCCGCACGCCCCGGTCCGCGTGGGCGGACACCGGCCGCAGCTCCCGCCACAGCGGCCCCAGCCGACGGTACGTCGACCAGGTGTTCCAACTGTCCCCGACGCGCTGGCAGGCCAGCGGGAGAAAGAAGCCCACCGCGCTGATCTGCGCCCCGGCGGAGGCCAGTACGGGGGCCGTGTCGCTGCTCAGATAGTCCAGGTCGTGGCCGTTCCAGCGGGCGATGACCGCGGTGAACTTAGTCGTCAGATAGGCCAGGTTGAACAGATACCCGGTCACGATGATCAGCAGCCCGGCGCGCAGCCAGCCGCGCACCTGGAGGGCCCAGCGCCCGCACATGAAGTCCATCGCGACGCCCGCCACGGTGAGTGCCGCCAGATAGAGCACGATCATCTCGCGCATGTACGGCGTGCGGGCGTAGTACGTGTCGAAGTCGATCAGTCGCTCCACCGGCGCGCTGCCGAGCGTGAACAGGGTGATCAGGGCGACGATCACGATCCCGTACCCGGCGATGATCCGCCGGGTGGTGCGGCGGGTCTCGTCGGGAGGGCCGCCACGCCAGTTGACGACGAGCACCAGACAGGACGCGCTGAACGCGCTCAGCAGGCAGTACACCAGTGGTGCCGACACGTTGGTGATGCCCGTGAGGGCGTTGACCCTGCCGATGGTCGGCGGCGCGGCGAAGAAGAACACCAGGCCGGCCAGCGCGAGCAGAGCGCACACCGCCCGCAGCAGCGGGTCCCGCCACGAACGGCTCAGCGCGGGCGCCTTCACGGCCAGCGCCACGCCCATCGCGGCGGCCGGGATGTAGTAGCTGGAACCGTCCATGCGCAGGCGTTCGTCCTCAGCCCTGCGGCCCGCGGTAGCCCAGCGACGCCTCGATCCGGCCGGCCAGATCGTCCCGCTTGACGGGCCCGCGCAGCGACGAACCGGCCAGCCAGGTACGGCACTTGCTGGCCAGCAGCAGACCGAAGCTCTCGGCCTCCTTCTCGTCGGTGAGGTCGAAGTGAGTACGGGCGGCGACCCGGTGCACCGTCGCCTGCAGATCGGCGGTGTCGCTGAGCAGCCGCGCCGCGACCGCCGCGCCCTCCACATGGTGGCCGCGGTGCCCGGCGTTCATGTGCCACAGTTCGTGGCCGAGGATCACCAACTGGTGGTCGGGGGCGGTGCGTTCCTCGACGACGACGAGGTCCTGGTCGGCCATGTCGAGCCAGAGGCCGCTCGCCGTGCCGGGCGGGAAGGGGGCCGTTCGGAACCGGACGGGACGGCCTCGGCGCCTGCTCATGCCGTCGCACAGCGCGGCATAGAGGTCGGCCGGCTCCGCCGGCGCCGACAGCGAGAGCTCCGCGACCAGCTCGCCGCACAGGCGGCGCATGTCCCTTCCGATGCCCACGGTCCTCCCCCGGATCACGACTCGGGCCGCTTGACGCTCTCCAGGAGCATGTCCAGCCATTCCGCGACCTTGTCGCGGTGCTGGTCGGTGGGCAGCTGGGCTGCCCGCCAGGCGATACCGCGGACGCCGTGGTCCTGCAGCAGCCGCTCCAGCGGGTCGTCGGCGGTGGCCGCCGCCTCGCGCTCGCGGTCGGCGAGCCGCTGGAGGAGCTCCTGCTCGGAGCGCTGAAGGGCGTTCGCGAGCGCCTCCGGGTCCTCGGCCGTGAGGAACCCGGCGTGCACTCTGAAGAAGCGCTGGATGGCGTCGCAGTGCTCCATGGTGGGGCGCCGGTCACCATTGATGAGGGCACCCGCCTGCTGGCGCGACATGCCCGCGCCGTCGGCCATCTCCTGCTGGGTGTACTTGCGTCCGTTCGGCTTGAGCCGGGTGCGGCGCAGCAGATCGAGCCGCTGCAGGAAACGCGCCTGCAGATCCGGCTCCCCGGCGGGCACCCCGCTCAGCAGGGCCTTCACCACCGGCTCCGGGACGCCGGACTCGACCGAGAGGCGTGCGACGTCGAAGACCTCCGCGTGCGGTACGCCCAGCCGGTCGGCGAGGGCGGTGACACGGGCCACGACGGCCGGCAGCAGACCCGTCGCCGTGGCGCCCGGAACCTCGAAGCCATCCGTCACCGACAGATCTCCCACATCTCGCTCAGATCGTTTCTCAGGGCCGTCCGGAACCATCCGGAGAGTATCCGTTCTCTCGAACTCGCATCCAGGTCTCGCCACAACTGTGGCGAGATTCAGCCGTCAACCGGCGCCAAATGCCACGATAGTTGACATGCCTCGACCCGGGGCAGCAGGATCAAGGCGCCGCGTGAAGGCCGCAAGGGCAAGAGGGGTGACCTCCCGATGGCGTTTCAGGCAGGAGGGCAGCGGTCGCAGCCGCGGCCCGTCCCCGACAGTCCGGAAGCACGGGCGTATCTACAGGACTACGCCATGCTCCTCGAAGCCGTGCCCTTCCCGTCCGTCGTCTTCGACCACCGCTGGGACGTCGTCCTCGCCAATGCCGCGTTCGAGACGCTCTTCCGCGGGGTCGCACCGCATCCGACGGCCATGCCGGGCGACAACTTCCTGCGGTTCGTGCTGTTCCACCCGGACGCCGGCACGATCCTCGGCGAGCACGAGTCCAGCTGGTGCCTGCCGATGCTGGCGCACTTCGCCGCGGCGCTGGAGCGGCACGGCCACGACCACGGGCTGCAGTCCATCCGCCGCGACATCGCCCAGGACCCGATCATGGAGGCCGCCTACCGGCAGGGGCTGCCCCACTGGATCCGCGCGGTCGGCCCGCACGCCGTGGAGCACGACGGCGCGGTGCGTCCGCTGCTGCACCCCGACCCGCGCTGGGACACCGACTGCCGGGTGGTGGGGGAGACCCCCAAGACCCTTCAGGACATGGGCTACTCGCGGCTGACACTGGTGCTGCGCCAGGCGCGCCGTCCGGCGCATACGGCAGCGGGGGCGCGTCGCGGCCGGCGCAGCGCCGGCCACCTCAGCGTGGTTCCCGTACCGCACAACTGAGCCGCTCCCGGAGCCCCGGCTCCGTCGGCGTTCAGGTCGCCGACGGCGCCGGGGCTCACCCTCGTCCACAAGCTCCCGGCGGCTCCTGGAGGCGCGGCGTCGCGTGGGTGCGGCGGCCGCCGCCCACGAGGGTCTCGGCGGTCTCGGCGGTCTCAGCGGTCGAGCACGAGGACGAGCGGGACACCGTCGCAGGGAGTCAGGCGCAGCCCCCGCCAGATGCCGGGCCGGCCCCGCTCCAGCACGGCCGCGAAGTCGGGTCCCTTGGTGAGCGAGCCCGCCAGGTGCGCGGGGTCGGCCGAGGCGGCCACGCGTCCGCGGGCGTTGACCAGGTGGGCGGCACCGGGCAGGTTGCGCAGCAGCGGCAGCACGACCGCCTCGAAGTGCCGCAGGTAGACGTCGGCCGCGGCCACGCCCGCGAACCGGCCCTCGACGTGCACGGGCGCCGACAGCGTGAGGCTGTACTCGTCCGAGCAGAGGTAGTCCACGTAGGGACCGGCCACCGCCCGCCGCCCGGTGTCGCGGGGCAGCGCGAACCAGTCCCAGTGCGTGTAGTCGGAGTACGCCGAGTGCTCCGGGTCCAGGTCGGGCAGCAAGGGGCGTACGTCGCCGTCCGTGCCGCTCTGCCACCACTCCAGCCACGCCGGTACGTCGCTCAGCAACCCGGGGGCGGCCACGAAGCCCACACCGGACACCAGGTCCTGGCGCGTCAGCCGGGTGTGCAGCCCGGGGCGCAGCCCCGCCAGGTCTGCGGTCGCGGGCCGCCGGCCCTGGGCGGCCACGCGGGTCAGCAGTGCCGTCGTGTCGGCGCGGGTCTCCGTGACGGCGCCGAAGACCGTCTCCAGCGCGGAGCGGACCCGGGCGGCGACGTCCGCCTCGGGCTCCGCGACCAGACCGGGGCTCGTGCTCATGGCGCCCTCCAGCGCACGTGGACCGGATGTCGACGCGTCACAGGGCGAGGCGCAGCGCGATGAGCCGTGCCGTCGATTCCTGGACGCACCGTTCGGCCAGCTCCCTGGCCGATTGGTGGGCCCCATCCTGCACTGCGGAGATTACGGCGCGGTGACGGTCCGCCGCCTGTTCGCGATAGGCGTCGTCCTTCAGGACGAGACACAGCAGCGCCCCGACCTCCGTCTGCAGTGCGATCTGCTCGCGGGTGAGCCGGGCGGACTGCGCGGCGGCGGCCAGCTCGACGTGGAAGCGGCCGTACACCCGGCTGCGGGCCGCCGCGTCCTCGGCGGCGGTGAACTCCTCCAGGGTGCGGCGCAGCGGCAGCAGGTCGTCCGGCTCGGTGCGCTGGGCCGCGAGCCGGGCCGCGGTCCCTGAGACGGCCGCCCAGTGGTCGCCCAGGTCGCGCAGCTCCTCCGTGCTCCAGTCGGCCAGCCGCGCCGTGATCCGCTCCTCGGCCGGCTCGGCCGGCAGCGAGACGAAGCTGCCGCCGCCGCGGCCCCGCCGGGTGGTGACCAGGCCCTGCTGCCGCAGCGCCATGAGCGCTTCCCGCAGGGTCACCGTGGACACGCCGAGCTGCCCGGCCAGCTCGCTCTCGCCGGGCAGCTGCTCCCCGTCGGCGAGCAGTCCGAGCTCGATGGCGTCGCGGAGCCGGCGGACGACCGTTTCCACGCGCGCGCGGGTGTCCACCGGGGTGAACACGGCTCTGCGGGCACCGCTCCTGTCGTGCTTCACGGCCACCACCTTGTGCGTTGGCTCAATCTTTACCCTGAAGGGGACTTGAGATTTGAACTATGCTTTCATATCTTTTCGAGCCAACGTAAGAGTGCACCAGAAAGGTTCCCGTCCATGGAGGGAAGCGCCGTCCGGCTGCAGGGCCTGCGGAAGGAGTTCGGCGACGCGACCGCCGTGGCCGGGGTCGACCTGGAGATATCCGACGGCGAGTTCTTCTCGATGCTCGGCCCGTCCGGCTCCGGCAAGACGACCGTCCTGCGCATGATCGCGGGCTTCGAGAGCCCCACCGGGGGAACCATCGAGCTGGCCGGCCAGGAGGTCACGGGGCTCGCGCCCTTCGAGCGGGACGTGCACACCGTCTTCCAGGACTACGCCCTCTTCCCGCACATGACCGTCGAGCAGAACGTCGCCTACGGCCTCAAGATCCGCAAGGTGCCCAAGGCCGAGCGGCTCGCCCAGGCCCGCAAGGCCCTCGCCGACGTACGCCTGGAAGGGTTCGGCAAGCGCCGCCCCAACCAGCTCTCGGGCGGTCAGCGGCAGCGGGTGGCGCTCGCCCGCGCCCTCGTCGGCCGTCCCAAGCTGCTGCTGCTCGACGAGCCGCTCGGCGCCCTCGACCTCAAGCTGCGCGAGCAGATGCAGGTCGAGCTCAAGGCGCTCCAGCGCGAGGTCGGGATCACCTTCGTGTTCGTCACCCACGACCAGGAGGAGGCCCTGACCATGAGCGACCGCATCGCCGTCTTCAGCCAGGGCCGCATCGAGCAGGTCGGCACCCCCGCCGAGATCTACGAGCGCCCCGCCACCGCGTTCGTCGCCTCCTTCGTGGGCACCTCGAACCTGCTGGACGGCGAGGCGGCGCGACGGGTCGTCGGGACCGCGGGCACGTACAGCATCAGGCCCGAGAAGATCCGGGTGCTGAAGGAGTCCGCCACGTCCGACGAGCCGCAGCACTCCACCGCCACCGGCACCGTCGCCGAAGTGGTCTACCTGGGAGACGCCACCCGCTTCCTCGTGGACCTCGACGCGGGCGGTCGCCTCACCGCGCTCCAGCAGAATCTGGAGACCTCGTCCGAGGACGTCGCCGCCTACCGCGGCGCCCGGGTGCGCCTCCAGTGGCACCGCCGTCACACCGTCCAGGTCCCGGACGCCCGCTGACCCCCCACGCCAGCCCCCGTCACCCATGGAGAACGTCGTGCGTCTCACCCGAACCCTTCAGGCCACCGCCGCCGTCGCGGCGCTGCTCACAGCCGCAGCCTGCGGCTCGTCCGACTCGGGCGGCTCATCCCCGTCGACCGGCCTCAACCCGCCGAAGCTGAAGGCGCAGGCGAAGCTGGGCAAGACCGAGGGACAGGTCAACCTCATCGCCTGGGCCGGCTACGTCGAGGACGGGTCCAACGACCCCAAGGTCAACTGGGTCGGCGACTTCGAGAAGCAGACGGGCTGCCAGGTCAACTCCAAGGTCGCGGCCAGCTCCGACGAGATGGTCAAGCTGATGAAGACCGGCGAGTACGACGCCGTCTCCGCCTCCGGCGACGCCTCCCTGCGCCTGATCGCCTCCGGCGACGCGGCACCGGTCAACACCGACCTCGTGCCGAACTACAAGGACGTCTTCGGCGACCTGAAGCTGCAGGCGTGGAACTCCGTCAAGGGCACGGCGTACGGCATCCCGCACGGCCGCGGCGCCAACCTGCTGATGTACAACACGGAGAAGGTCAAGCCCGCGCCGACGTCCTGGTCCGCCGTCTTCGACGACGCGGCGAAGTACAAGGGCCATGTCACCGCGTACGACTCCCCGATCTACATCGCCGACGCGGCGCTGTACCTGAAGGCCACCAAGCCCGAGCTGAAGATCAAGGACCCGTACGCGCTCGACCAGAAGCAGTTCGACGCGGCCGTGGACCTGCTGAAGAAGCAGAACGCGAACGTCGGCGAGTACTGGAGCGACTACCTCAAGGAGATCTCCGCCTTCAAGAGCGGTGACTCCGTGGTCGGCACCACCTGGCAGGTCATCGCCAACCTCGCGCAGGCCGAGAAGGCCAAGGTGGCGGCGTTCGTGCCGAAGGAGGGTGCGACCGGCTGGTCGGACACGTGGATGCTCTCGGCCAAGGCCAAGCACCCCAACTGCGCCTACAAGTGGATGGACTGGATCATCTCGCCGAAGGTGAACGCCCAGGTCGCCGAGTACTTCGGTGAGGCCCCGGCCAACGCCAAGGCGTGCGAGCAGACCAGCGACAAGAACTTCTGCACCACCTTCCACGCCGGGGACACGGCCTACTGGAAGAACGTCGCGTTCTGGAACACGCCCATCGAGCAGTGCCTCGACGGCCGCACCGACGTCAAGTGCGTGCCGTACGCCAAGTGGGTCCAGGCGTGGACCGAGATCAAGGGCTGAGGACTCGAGGATGAAGGCCACCCTGCCTGCCGCCGGACGGACCCCCGTCCGGCGGCTCGCCGGGCTGCTGCACCGCCGCCCGCGGCTGCGGCTGTCCCTCCTGCTGACCGCACCGCTGCTGTGGCTGGCCGTGCTCTACCTCGGCTCGCTGGCGGTGCTGTTCGTCTCGGCGTTCTGGTCGACGGACTCCTTCACCTCCGAGGTGGTGAAGGTCTGGTCGACGGACAACTTCCACGCGCTGCTGACGACACCCGTCTTCCGCGAGGTGATCCTGCGCAGCGTCGGCGTGGCCCTCGCGGTCACCGTCCTGTGCGCGCTGATCGCCTTCCCGCTGGCGTTCTACACCGCGCGCGTCGCCCGGCCCCGGTGGCGCCCCCTGCTGGTGGTCGCGATCCTCACCCCGCTGTGGGCGAGCTACCTGGTCAAGGTGTACGCGTGGCGGCTGATCCTGTCGCAGGGCGGCCTGGCCGACTGGATGCTGGAGCCGTTCGGGCTGAGCGGACCCGGATTCGGGCTGCCCGCGGCGGTCATCACGCTGACGTACCTGTGGCTGCCGTACATGATCCTGCCGATCCACACGGCGCTCGGGCAGCTGCCCGCCAACCTCCTGGACGCGTCCGCCGACCTGGGGGCGCGCCCCGGCCGCACCTTCCGCTCGGTGGTGCTGCCGATGGTGCTGCCGTCGGTCGCCGCCGGCTCGGTTTTCACCTTCTCCCTCAGCCTCGGCGACTACATCACCGTGCAGATCGTCGGCGGCAAGACCCAGCTGATCGGCAACCTCGTCTACTCCAACATCGAGCTCAACCTGCCCATGGCCGCCGCGCTGGGCACGGTTCCGGTGGTGGTCATCGTGCTCTACCTGCTGGCGATGCGCCGCACGGGCGCCCTCAGCAGCCTCTAGAAGAGGTCCCTCGTCATGCAACTGTCCCGCTCCGCGCGCATCGCCCTGCGCATCGCCGCCGGGCTCGGCTTCGCGGTCATCTACGTCCCGCTCGCGCTCGTCCTGGTCAACTCCTTCAACCCCGACCGCAGCGCGAGCTGGCCGCCGCCCGGCTGGACCCTGCACTGGTGGTCGGTGGCCTGGGAGAACGACGGCGCCCGCAACGCCGTGTGGGTCTCGGTGAAGGCGGGCCTCGGCGCCACGGCCATCGCGCTGGTGCTCGGCACGCTGATCGCGTTCGCGGTCGCCCGGCACCGCTTCTTCGGCCGCGACGCCATCTCCTTCGTGGTCGTCCTGCCGATCGCGCTGCCCGGCATCGTCACGGGCATCGCGCTCAACTCGGCGTTCGGCACGGTCCTGGAACCGCTCGGCGTGGGCCTCGGCCTGTTCACGGTGATCGTCGGCCACGCCACCTTCTGCATCGTCGTGGTCTTCAACAACGTGGTCGCGCGGCTGCGCCGCACCTCGGGCTCGTACGAGGAGGCGGCGATGGACCTGGGGGCCGACACCTTCCGCGCCTTCGCCGACGTGACCTTCCCGCTGGTGCGCTCGGCGCTGTTCGCGGGCGGACTGCTCGCGTTCGCGCTGTCCTTCGACGAGATCGTGGTGACGACGTTCACGGCCGGGCCCGGTGTCGAGACCCTGCCGATCTGGATCTTCAACAACATGACCCGCCCCCAGCAGGCCCCCGTCGTCAACGTGGTGGCCGCGCTGCTGGTCCTGCTGTCCGTCGTCCCGATCTACATCGCCCAGCGGCTGTCGGCGGACACGGCCACGGAGAGCAGGATCTAGCGCCCGGCTCTCGCCCATGACGCAAACGGCGCCTTCTGACACCGCCGCGGGCCCCGGGGCGCTCAGATGCCGACGTGGTGATGGGCCGCCCACGCCGCCGGGGCGTCGCCGTAGTGGACGCGGACCAGCCGCGCCGTACGGGCCAGGGCGACGGCCGGTTCGTCGCGGACGGTGTCCAGGGCGTCGTAGAACACGCGGGCCGTCGTCTCGGCGACGGCGTCCGGTACCCGCCACAGTGTGCCGATCACCCCGGAGAACCCGGCGAGCAGGAACGCGGAGGTGAGGTGGATCGCCTCGTCCGCGAGGTTGCGGGGGGTGTACGTCGTCTCGCACGCCGAGAGGTACGCGAGACGGCCCCAGCGGCCCCGGCGTGCGGCGATCTCGGCGAAGGTCAGATCGAGGTCCGGCAGCAGGAAGCGGCTGGTGCCCGGGTCGTCCTGGTCAGCCACCGCGTGCAGCGCCAGATGCAGATGGGTGCAGGTGACCAGCGCGTCGATGAGGACCTCCCGCTCGCACTCGGCGAGGTCCAGCGGTTCGACGCCGAGTCGGTCCGCCGCCGCCCGGGCCTCGCGGCGCGCGGCGGGCAGCTCCGGCAGTCCCGGGCGGCGCACGTCGGCGTGCACGACGGCCGCCACCGTGCGGTCCGGCGCCGCGCCGCGGGCCCGCGCGTGGTGCAGCGCGGTGACCGTGGGCGTGTACGAGGACACGGTGCGGTCCACCAGCGACTCCGGGGACACCGTGCCGTCCGCAGGCGACTCCGAGGCGTCCTGGGCCGCCGTCGCGGCGTGCAGCGGCAGCCGGCACAGCGCCTGGGTCGGCACCCACCAGACCCGGGTGTCCGGGTCCGTCACCCGCAGCTCGGTGAGGACGGGGGCGGCCACCTCCCGCCACAGCAGGTCGAGTGTCGCCGTGACGCGCTCGTTGGCCGCGTCGACGTCGTCCTGGGCGGCCCGGGGATCCAGCGCGGTGACGACGTCCGCGTGGAACACGCCCGCCGCCCGCTCCAGCCCGTCCGCGTCCAGGCCGTCCAGCGGCACCTGCCGCAGCCCGTCGGCGGTGAGCAGCAGCGCGTCGCAGCGGTACCCGCTGACGTTCACCACGACGACCGGACCGTGCGCGGCCTCGGCGAGCAGCGAGGCGACCGACGGCGGCCGCTGGAACCCGGCCTGCCCGGGCAGCGTCCTGATCCTGCGTACGACCACGTCGAGCTCGGCCTCCAGGTCCCGGCGGCGTTCGCGCTCCCGGCCGGTCACCTCCGTCTCCGGCGGCGGGGCGGGCAGCGGCAGCGGCAGCGGGGGATGGTCCAGCCGGTCGAGCGCGTCGCGCAGTTCCTCGAAGCGCCGGGCGAGACCGGCGTCGGCGTCGTGGAGGTCCGCGAGGTCGGCGTGGATCCCCGACCGGCGGTTGAGGAGCACCCCGCGGCCGAGCTCCAGCAGGCTCAGCGCCCGCTCGGGATCCCCGCAGGCCAGGCACATCGCGGCCGCGTCACTCGCCAGCCCCGCGGCCTCCGCGAGCCTTCGCTGGGCGTCGGGCCGCTCCAGCCGGCGGGGCGTGGCGGCCGGCAGCAGCTCCACCGCGAGCGCGAACGCCTCCGCCGCGGCCCGCGCGTCGCCCGTCAGCGCCGCCAGCCGGCCCCAGTCACGGGCAGCGTGCAGCCGGACGTCCGCCGGGCCGGTCCCGGTGCGGGCGGCGGCCCGCAGGGCGTCGAGTGCCTCCGCCAGGTCGTCCGCCTCGCCGGTGGACTCGTGCCGCAGGTTCAGCACATAGGCGAGGTTGGCCAGCGAGCGGCCCAGGTCGGGATCGTCCGGCGGGGTGTCCGCGACCACCCGGCGGGCCAGCGTCACCGCCTCGTCGAGGTCCCCGTCGCCGGACCGGGCGGCCAGGGCGAGGAGCAGACTGCCGCGGACCGCGGTGGCCGACCGCCCCTCGCCGAGCGAGGACAGGGCACCGCGCGCCGCGTCGACGGCCTCAGTGGCGGCCGCCGCGCGATGTGCCGACGCCGCCCGCAGCGAGGCCGCCAGATTGGCGAGCTGGAGCGGCAGATGCGGATCGGTGGGCGCGGTGGCCTCCACGGCCGTGCGCAGGCTGCCGAGGGCCCGCTCCAGCGAGTCCTGGTCGCCCGTGACGCGGTGGTGCGCGTGCAGCGCGAGACCGTGGGCGCCCGCGACCGTCGCCAGCCGCCGGGACGCCGGCCCGGCCGCCATCGCCTCCTCCAGGAGCGCGAGCGCCTCGGACAGGTCGTCCCGGACGCCGAGCGTCTCGTGGCGTTCGGTGAGGGCGGTGGCCAGATTGCTGAGCAGACCGGGGCGCTCGGGATGGCCTGGCGGGGCCAGGCGCAGTGCTTCGCGCTGGAGGTCGATGTCCTCGTCCAGGTCGGCGAGGTCACCGTCGCGGGTGTAGCGCGCGTACAGCGCCCCGCCCAGGTTGCTCAGCCGCAGCACCCGCTGGTGGGCGGGACCGTCGCCGCGTACGGCGGCCCGGCCGGCGGCGATCGCCTCGTCGAGCCCGTCGTCGACGCCGTGCAGCCGGGTGCGGGCGGTGAGGGCGGAGCCCAGGTTGTTGAAGTGGATCCCGGCGTCGGGGTGGTCGTCGCCGAGCAGGGCGAGGGCCTCGCCGTAACGGCCGATCGCCGCGTCCAGATCGGCGGGCGCCCCGGTCTCCTCGTGCCGCAGGCGCAGCAGGACTCCGAGGTTGCCGATGCGCCCAGCCCGGTCGCCGGGCGGGCCGGGCTCGAGCGGGGCGGCCGACTCGCCGTACGCGATCGCCTCGTCCAGCAGCTTGGGGTCGTCACTCAGCAGATAGCCGCAGCGCAGGACGTCGGCGAGGGTGTCGAGCGCGTCGGCCCGCCGTTGCCCGTCGTCCCCGGCCAGGCCCAGCGCGGTCCGCGCCGCCCGCTCGGCCTCCTCCGCCACGCCGACGTCCTCGTGCTGATCGGCCCATGCGCACAGCACTGCGGCGGCGATCTGCCAGACGTCGGAACGGCCGGCTGCCGGAGTGGGGCAGGCCGGGGGTGCGGCCGAGTGACCCGCCGGCCCTGGGGCGGCGGCCCGGCGGTCGCCCGCCGCCGCCCCAGGTCTCGCTGTTTCGGAGGCCGTGGCCGCGCGTACGACCGCGACCGCCTCCGCCAGGGCCTCCGGGTCCCCGGCGTAGTGGCACTCGGTCAGGGCGCCCGCCAGCAGGCAGGCCCGCTTGGAGTGTTCCTCGTCGCCGTCGGCCGTGCGGTCCAGCGCCTCGCGTGCCGCAGCCGCGGCCTCCCGTGCGAGGCGCGGATCGTCGGTGCGGCCGGACCGGTAGCGCAGGACCTGGGCGAGTTCGGCGTATTCGTCGGCCGCGTCGAGCCCGTGCTCCTCGCACTGCGTCACGGCGTCCCGGGCCGCCGCCTCGGCGCGCGCGAGCGTCTCGGCGTCGCCGTCGTACTCGTACCGCAGCCGATGGGCCTGGGCCAGCTGCAGCAGCGAACCGCCGCCCGCGGCGAGCGAGTCCCCGACCGCCACGACGACCTCCTCGAACAGCTCGGGATCGGCGAGGTCCGACCCCGCCCGCAGCAGCAGCCCGGCCACCGACGACAGGACCATGATCCGGGCCGGCGGATCGTCGGGGACCCGGTCCGCTGCCCGGCGAGCGGTGGCGACGGCCTCCCGCAGCAGCCCGGTGTCGCCCGTCATCGCATGCAACGCGGCTTGTGCTTCCGCGAGTTGTGCGAGGACCACCGCCTCGTCCGGTCCCGCGTCGGCCAGGGCCCGGCGCAGTGCCTCCACCGACCGCACCCCCGCGGCCGGACCCCCGCCGCGCCGGGCCGACTCGGCGTGCAGGGCGGCGATCCCCTCCAGCAGGGCCACCCGCTTCTCCGGCCCGGCCAGTGCCAGGGCGGCCTCCAGAAAGCCGACGGCGCGGTCCGTACGGCGCGGGAAGCGGCCGTCCACGGTCGCCCGGCGGGCGCGCCGCAGCGCCAGGGCGAGATGCACACGGCGGTGCGGCGGCTTCACAGGAGTGGGCGCCCCCGCCTCAGCGCCGGTCGTCACCGTCGGCTTCTCCCGGCGTGCCCTCGTCAGGGTCGGCGATGGTGTGCACCAGGGCGGTCACCCGCTCCCGCAAGGGCTCCGGCGGCGCGACGTCGGCCGGGTCGGCGATGCGCTCCACCCGGTTCGGGCTGAGGACTTCGAGCCGGGCGACGGCGCCCCCGAGAGCAACCGTGTCCCCGGCCTCGTACGCCGCCGCGAGTGCCTCGACCGCGGCGGCGGGACGCGACCATGCGGCCGGCGGAAGCCGCCAGGTGGGGACGTCGTCGAGCAACTCGCGGGCCCGGGCGAGCAACGTCGCGTCCATGCCCGTACCGGGTGAATCCGCCCTAGACTGCATGGGCTCAACTGTAGCGAGAGAAGCGCCGGGGGCGGCGACGCGAGGCGGGGGTGTACCGGCACGTGCCCGATGGACAAGTAAGCGAGCATGGATTGACGGAGCGTCAGATCACAGAGCAGGAGGTCGCGGTCCACGTCTTCGTCCCGCTGGATGGCACACGCGCCGAGGAAGGGGTGGCCTCCCTGCGGGCGATGTGGGGGCGCTTCCGTGAACTGCAGCACGCCGACAGGGAGTTGTACCCCACGCTGCCGGTCCGGGTGCCGGACGCTCTGCCCGGCCCGCCCCCGCACGGCTCGGTCGTGGTGGCGGGCGTGCAGTCCGCCGACCGGCTCGATCAGGCGATCCTGCGCCGGCACCGGGAGATCCTCAATCTGTCGCTCCTGCTCGGCGCCGGCCCGGACCGGGAGTGGTCCGGACTGCGCGAGCGGCTGGAGACGGTCACAGGCCCGCTCGGGGCGTGCCATCTGGGCGCGGTAACACTGGAGTTGGGCAAGGCGCCGACGGAAACACCGGGTGACGTGGACGTTGTGGAACCGGAGCGGGGTGACGACGCGGACCCGCGGCGGCTGTTGCGGTTGCTCGGGCGGGCCGGTGCGGACGCGCGGCTGGGCGCATGGGCATGGTCCGACGGCGGCCACCCGGAGATGCCGCACTTCGTCCGGTATCTGATGCACATGACGGCGATCCGCCACCAGCGGAGAACGTATCACTGGCTGGCGGAAGCCAGGGCCGCGGGGACGATGGGGCCGCTGGCCGTGGTGCGGCCGCCCGACGGCGGCTTGGACCGGGAACTGCCCTCGACAGCCGAAGTCCACTTCATCCGGGACTCGGTGGACGGCATCTGGGAGAACGCCCGACGGGCCCTGGAGGCGTCGGGCCTCGACGGCGGGGCCGTGGCGGAGGACGACCGGCGGTTCGCCTCGTCGTTCCTCTGGTGGCTGGACGACATTCTCGCCCTGCTGAAGCGGGCCGGGGTCGGCGATCCTCTGCCGAGCCCCCGGCGGGAGCCGGGCCGGCCGGTGCGGGTGCTGGTCGTCGCCGACGAGTGGTTTCCGGCGCGCGGTGGCCTGAGCGCGTTCAACAGCAAGCTGAGCGTCGCCCTCGCCCGGCAGAAGGCGGACGTCCGGGTCATGGTCGAGACCTCCACCCCGGAGGAGCGCGCGGACGCGGCCGGGGACGGGGTGCGGTTGATCGACGTCGCTCAGCCGGGGCTCACCCGGGAGGCGGCACTGTCGGTGCCGCCGGTGTTCGCCGACGGGTTCGTGCCCGACCTCGTCCTCGGGCACGGCAGGGTCACAGGACCGGCGGCCAAGGTGCTGGTCGAGCGCTATTTCAAGAATGCCGGGCGACTGCACTTCCTGCACGTCGAACCGGACCAGGCGGAAGCCCACAAACCCCATGCCGAAGGGGACTTGGCAGCTCGCGCCGAGGACCGCACGGATCTGGAACTGCGACTCTGCCGGGGCGCGCTGCACCCCGTGCCCGTCGGCCCCCGGCTGGAACGGGCCCTGTGGCCCCATCTGCGCACGCCCGAGTATGAGGACCTGGCCGCGCCCGTACGCATCGACCCGGGCTTCGACGGCGAGGCACAGGCGACCCCGCCGCGGCCGGGTGAGATCCCGCAGATCCTGCTGCTGGGCCGGCTGGAGGACGCCGATCTGAAGGGGCTGGACATCGCCGCCCGGGCAGTGGGGAAAGCGGCCTCGAAAGCGGCTGGGCCCGGTTCGTGGCACCTGCTCGTACGGGGGGTGCCCGATGACGAGTCCGCGGCATTGGCGGCGCAGGTCGAGAAGTGGGTCGGCAACTCCGCCGTGGACGTCATTCCCCGCCGCTACTCCGCTGATCCCCGGCGGATCAAGAACGACCTCGCGCGGGCCAGCCTGGTCCTGATGCCCTCCCGGGCGGAGGCGTTCGGCCTGGCCGGCGCGGAGGCGATCGCCTCCGGGGTGCCGGTGCTGGTCAGCGGCCGCAGCGGGCTGGGCATGCTGCTGCGCGCCCAGCAGTCGCCGGTCGCGGCTCGGGCCGTGGTGGACGTGGAGGCCACGCGGGGCAGCCGCAAGGCCGACATCCAGACCTGGGCGCGGTCCATCCACGCCGTCGTACGCAGCCCGGAGGCCGCGTTCCGTGACGCCGCGGAGCTCCGCAACACCATGGCCGCCCGCTACACCTGGGCCGCGGCCGCCAGCACCGTCCTCGACTGCGTCCGCCGCCACGAGACCACCTGATCCGCGTCCGCCCACCGGAACCGCCCTCCCGCCCCGGCCTGCCGGGAACCCCGCCCGCAACCGGCCCCCACGTCCCGCCGGTGGACGTCGAGGGCCGGGATCGGGTGCGGCGCGGTGTTCAGTGGGTCTGCACGGCTGTCGCCCTCCTGCGGCCGTTCGAGGGCCGTTATCCCCTCGGTGTGGAATCCGCAGGCAAACATGTGGATACGTCCGGCCGCCCGCGATCCTGGAACACACTGGAAACGTCTGGATCCGCGCGGTGCGGACCCGTGAACGTCCCCGCGGAGGAACGGTGGCGAACGAAGCCCCCTGGCCGTCCGGCCAGGACGGAACGGCACTCGGACAGCGGCTCGCGGCCGAACTGGCCCGCGCCGTCGTCCAGGCCGAGAAACGGTTCGGCAGAACACTGGACCGCCGAGAACTCGCCAGACGCCTCAACGTCTCCACCAGCAGCGTGTACGCCTACCTCAACGGCACCACCCTGCCCGGCACCGGGGTCTTCGACGCGCTCCTCGCCGCGCTGGGCGTCGCCGGACCCGAGGCCGGCCGGCTCGCCACCCTGCGGGACGAGGCCGACGCCGCCCGGCGACTGCGCCCCACCGCCGCCCGCCCCCATGCCCGCCACTCCTCCCCCGCGCTCACCGTTCCCCGGCAACTTCCCCTGACCCACCCCGTGTTCGTCGGCCGGGACGCCGAACTCGCCCGGCTGGACGCGTTACGGAGCCGGTCCGAAGACCCCGCCACGGGCCGGGCTGCCGTCGCCGTCGTCGAGGGCACCGCGGGTGTCGGCAAGACCGCGCTCGCCCTGCACTGGGCGTACCGGGCACAGGCCCGCTTCCCGGACGGCCAGCTCTACGTCAATCTGCGGGGCTTCGGTGACAAGGAGGTCATGGACCCCGGAGAGGCCCTGCACGGCTTCCTCCAGGCCCTCGGCGTCACCCCCGCCGCCGTCCCGGCCGACACCGCCGTGGCCTCCGGACTGCTGCGCACCCTGCTGGCCGGCCGCCGGGTGCTGCTGGTCCTGGACAACGCCCGCTCCACCGACCAGGTACGGCCGCTGCTGCCCACCGACCCCGGTTCCGTCGCCGTCGTCACCAGTCGCAACCGCCTCGACGGCCTGGTCGTACGCGAAGGCGCCCGGCGCATCGCCCTCGACGTGCTGCCCCGCTACGCCGCCCGCACCCTCCTGGAGCGGCAGATGGGCGCCGAGCGGTTCGCCCTGGAGCCGCGCGAGGCCGACGAACTGGTCGACCTGTGCGCCCGGTTGCCGCTCGCGCTGAGCGTCGCCGCCGCCCGCACGGCCGCCGTCCCCGCCGGATCGGTCGGCGCCCTGGTCCGCGAACTGCGGTGTGCCCGGGCGCCCTTGGACCTGTTCGGGGTGCAGGACGCGGATGTCGACCTACGGACCGTCTTCCACGGTTCGTACGCGCTGCTGCCGGCGCCCGCGGCCCGCCTCTTCCGGCTCCTCGGCTGCCACCCCGGACCCGAGTTCGACGCCACGGCCTGCGCGGGCCTCATCGGGGCCACGGACCCGCCCACCGCGCTCCTCGACACCCTCACGGCCGCCCACCTGGTCCGCCAGCACACCCCCGGCCGTTACGCCCTGCACGACCTGCTCCGGCTCTACGCCGCAGAACTCCTCGACGGCGGCCCGCCGCAGGAGCGACGGGAGGGCACCGAGCGGCTGCTGCGGCACTATCTGGACACCGCACGCCTGGCCGACCATCACCTCGAACCCTGGCGTCCGACACCCGGCGGTGCGCCGAGGCCCACCGCCGCGCAGCCGCCGATCGGCGACCACGCCGCGGCGACCGGCTGGTTCGAGGCGGAACTGTCCTCGCTGCAGGCCGTCATCGCCCAGGCCGCCGCCACCGTGGGCCTGGAACCGTACGCCTGGCGACTCGCCGATGCCTGCGCCGTCCATCTGCGCCGCTCCGGCCGTCGCGCCCAGCGGGCCGCCGTGCACGCACTGGCCCGCGACGCCGCAGGCCGGGCGGGAGACCGTGCCGCCCACGCCACCGCCACCCGCCGGCTCGCCGACGCCCTCTCCCGTCTGAACCGCACGAGGGAGGCGCTGGACCTGCTGTACGAGACCCTGCGCGCCTGCCGGGGCCTGGGCGACGAGGAGGGCGTACGGGAGGTACGGCTCTCCCTGGTCCGGGTGTACGACTCCTGTGGCGACCCCCGCAGGGCGCTGCCGCACGCCCGGCTCGCCCTCGCCATGGCCGAGCGCACCGGAGACCCGCTCGCGCTCGCCGACGGCCTCACCTCCGTGGCCCAGCAGTGGGAACGGCTGGGAGAGCACACCGTCGCCCTCGACCACGCACGCCGGGCCCTCGACCTCTACACCCGGCTCGGCCACCTCGACGGACAGGCGGGCATCCTGATCGGCATGGGCCGCGCCGAACAGGGGCTCGGCCGGCCCGCCGCCGCGATCGGCCACTACGAGGTCTCCCTGGACCTCGACCGGGCCCTGGGCGACCGCTACCGCGAGGCCCACGCTCTGGAGCACCTGGGGGACGCCCACGCGGCACTCGGCCGGGGCGAGGACGCGCGTGCCCTGTGGGAGGAGGCCCTCGCGCTCTTTCAGGACCTGCACCACCCCGACACCGAGCCGGTCCGCGCCAAACTGGGCACGAAGGAAGCGGACTATCCCCCGGTGCCCGCCTCCAGCCAGCACAGCCCGTAGCCGTAGCCCACCTTCATCGCCCCGAACTCGACGTCCACCAGCCCCTGTTCGTCCGGGCGCAGCGCCGGCGTGCCCGGGTTCTGCTGGTAGATCACGGCGGGGGGCACCCCGGCCAGCCGCCACACCGTGCGCGGCGGCCTCGCCCGGTCGAAGCGGACCCGCAGCCGGAAGTGCTCGCTGCGGGTCAGCGGCACATGCACGAAGTGCGGTGCCATCGGCTGGGCCGGCGGGATCCGCAGCCGCAGTTCGTACACGTGTCGCGTCCCGGCCGTGAGCGGCGCGGGCAGCACCAGGAAACGCTCGAAGTAGCTCTCGTACTGCGGCCCGCCGTCCTCCAGCCGTCCCCCCTGGACGACGGAGATCTCCAGGCCGTGCCCGGGCGTCGTGTCACCGGCGCGCCGGGGCACGCTGACCCCGACGGGTATCCGGGCCAGACCGTCGCAGGTCGCGACCACGATCCGGCGCTCCAGCGCCTCGGGAGCCGGGGTGTCCAGCCTGAGCCGGGTGGACACGGACTCGGTGTACCAGCCGTGCGGCTCGGTGCGCTCGCAATCCGCCGGGCACCGCTCGGCGTGCAACCCGGTCGTGCCGTCCGCCGGGCCGTCCCAGGGCGGCGGGGTGATCCCGGCCGGGCCGTCCGGACAATCGGGGTCCAGGGCCCGGCGCACCTGCGCCCAGTACCCGCCCCACCGCCGCACATCGCCCCCGCAGGCGCCGACGATCGCCAGAGTGACCGGACGGGTGGGATGGTTCTCGCCCCGCATGGCGTCGCTGACGGTCGTCCTGCCGTACCCGGTGCGGCGGGCCAGCTGATCCAGTGTGAGCCCGGCCGATCCGCGCAGGTCCCGGAGCCAGTACGCGAAGAGCCGGACCGGTGACCCGTCCAGGACGATCTCCTTCTGCGGACGCCCCATCGTGCGCGACTCCCCTTCTGCACAGCGGCGTTGCCTGGTCCCGCCGAGTCTCGCACACGGCCGGGCGAGTCGTCCCGTTCTCGTGGGCCTGCCCACCGGCCATCCCGGTTTTCCGGAGATCGTCCGGTTCGCCGGAGAACCGTTGAGTGCGAACTCCCGCCCTTGTTACACAGGTTGCGCCCGGCTCCGGTGCGCCCGCATCGGCCGGTTCCTGCTCTTGTGCCAGGAGAAGACCATGGCTTTGTTCCCCAGGACTCCCCGCGCCACACGGCTGCCGGACGACGTGGTGTCGCGGATGGAGCGGTTCGGCCGCTTCGAGTTCGACCCCGCCGGCACCGACATCGACGCCTCGGACGTATGGGGCGAACTCCAGGCGCCGTTCCTGCCGTTCGCGCAGTCGGACCCGGAGGGCTTCGCCCGAGCGCTGGCGGACGCCGTGCTGCCGGCCGGTGGCTTCGCCCTGTTCGGCGCCGCGCGCACGGTGTGGAACCTGGCCGGCTCCGACTTCAGCAGCCCGGCCTACGACGCCGTGCGGATGGCCGCGCTGGAGTTCTTCCGGGCGAACGGGGTGCCGAGCAACCGGCTGTCGGCCGACGACTGGAGGTTCTGGCGGGAGAACCGCTCCGAGCCCTGGCTCGTGGGCCGGCCCCGGCCGACGCCCGAGGAGGCGCGGATCACGCCCCTCGCGCCGGGGGAGCTGCGCCGGATCGCGCGGATCACCGAGGCGCCGGACTCCAACGTCGTCTACGTCGCCGCCGCGCACGACAGCCGTTTCAAGGCCGTCATCGATGCGCCGACCAGCGACACCGACCCCACCCGGAGCCGCTTCGACTGGATGTCGGCGGACACCCTCCACGACCTCTACACCCGGATCGGCGAGGCGTTCCAGACACCCGTCCACTGGGTCGCCGACGAACTGCGCCCGTTCGTACCCCTGCCTCCGTCCCGTTTCTGAAGCAACCGAGCTCCGAGGAGAGAAGACATGGCCAAGGGCCGTAGCTGCCAGGTCTGCCGGCAGCGCATGAGCGTCAAGAGCGAACAACGGCAGCCGATGGGCTCGTGGGTCGTCTACGAGTGCCGCAACCCCGCCTGCAAGAACTGGATCGACAGCGGTCAGCGCTACCGGTTCAGCGAAAAGGTCTTCGAGGACAAGTAGAGCAAGCAGAACGAGTAGGGAGAACAGCGCATGGCCAAGCCACCGGTGGAGATAACGACCCGGCTGTCGATGGCGGAGGCGGCCGACGCCTTCCGCAGGGCGATGAGAGTGAGCTGGTGGAACGAGAACATCACCGGCGCGGGCACCACCTTCGAGGAGCCCAGCGGCTCGGTCTTCGACACAGTGGCCGAGGACCGCCCCGACTTCGCCGTGATGGCGCTGCTCGGCGGCCGGGGAGCGGAGATCCAGAAGTCCGCGGTGCACATGTACATGTGGGACCGGGGCGCGCACCGGGAGATCATGCTCGGCGTGGGCCGCAACCTCGGTTCCTTCGGCATCAAGGCGAACCGCAAGATCCGCCGGTACGTCGACGGGCTGGCGGAACTCGATCCGTCCATGGAGCATTCGGGGATCTGAGGGCCCCACCGACCGGCCCTCGGCCCCGAGGGCCCGACGAGCACCCGGCGCGGGGGACCGGGTGCTCGTCGCCGTATGCGGACCCGACCCGTCGGTGTGCTCAGCCGACCGCCGCGAACGCCTCCGCCGACACGTCCCGTTCGAGCACCGACCGGTGGAACGAGTAGACGTCGATGTGGGAGACCTTCACCAGCACGCAGTACCGGTCCACCGACGCCACCGACCGGGCCACCCGCGCGTACTCCCGCCGCAGGAAGTGGACCGCCGCCTGGTTCGCCACCGAGCTCTGCCCGCACACCAGCATGACCGGCCGGCTCGACTCCGGTGGCGTGAACTTGGCGACCACCGCGTACTCCTGGTGCCCCCGGTCGAAGTAGTAGTGCTCCCCGCCGACCACGATCGCCACGGAGTCCGGGCGGTCGCCGAACGGAGTGATCGTCACCCCGGGCAGATGGGCCGTGAGATGCCCGCCGGTCCGTGGATTGGAGCCGCCGATCGGCCCGCCGACACAGAACTCGGCACGGTCGCCGTTGCTGCCGCGCAGGTCGCCGGACTCCACGCTCACCCGGCAGCCCAGTTCGCTCAGCAGGACGGTCAGTTCGACGACCGCCCGCAGATCCCGCTGCTGGGTCGTGCCCGGCTGCCCGTGCTTGGTGCCGACGACGATCACACAGTGCTCGCCCGGCCGGGTGCCGAAGAAGGCGGCCTTGCGGTAGAGCGCCCTGGTCCGCCGTCCCCGCTCCCACAACGACCCCAGACCGAGACCGATGAGGCTGGTCAGCAGACCGATCGCGACA
The DNA here is from genome assembly GCF_055632315.1 of Streptomyces sp. PSU-S4-23. Classification (NCBI taxonomy): domain Bacteria; kingdom Bacillati; phylum Actinomycetota; class Actinomycetes; order Kitasatosporales; family Streptomycetaceae; genus Streptomyces; species Streptomyces sp. PSU-S4-23. The sequence continues at coordinate 7,891,175 of NZ_JBVMUU010000002.1, forward strand.
TTGGCGAGTACCGACAGCATCGGCTCGCCGTCAGGTCCGCTCGGAGGGCGCGGGCCGCGGGCCGCCGGTCGCGGTGTCCGGGTCGAGTGCGTGCACGAGGGCGACGACACGCTCACGGTACGGCTCGGGCAGCGGTACCTTCCCGTCGCCCTCCGGCGGCGTCCCGTCCTGAGCGCCCTCGATCCGGGTGACCCGGCTGCCCGACAGCTCCTCCAGCTCGCCGGTCAGCGCGTCCACCGCCGCCATGTCCCCCGCGGCGACGGCCGCCGAGAACTCGTCGAGCAGCTCGGTGATCTCCTCCCACCCCTGGGGCGGCAGCCGCCACTCCTCCAGCATCAGCCGCAGCGCCAGACATGCCGCGCCGGCCGTCTCCCGGTCGATCGTGGCTGCCCTGTCCGATGTGCTCACGCCGTCGTCCTTTCGCTCACTCGTCGTCATCCGTCAGCGCCCCGTGTGGACGTACGGCGCCCATACGCGCGGCGACCCGGCATGCCGCGCCCGCAGTTCCCGTACGATCCCGTGCACGGCCCGCGCGGTGTCGGTGACGTCGAGGCCGCCGCCGTACGTCCGCAGGGCGCGGTACAGACGTTCCGTCAGCCGCACCGACACCAGATCCGTCGCCTCCCACAGCGCCCCCACCACCTGCGGATACCCGGCCGTCTGGAACGCCGACGTCAGATGGACGGCCTCGTCGGGGAGGCGGTCGGTGCGGGTGGTGTGGCAGGCCAGCAGGACGGCGAGCTGGGCGTGCGGCAGATGTCGGCGGGCCACGTCCAGCACCCCGAGCCGTCCGTCGGCGAGTTCGAGATGGCTCCTGGACGGGTCCTCGGCGTCGCTGAGCCCATGACACGCGAAGTGCACGGTGGCCGCCGAGGACAGCTCGGTGAGCACCCGTCCGACCGTCGCGTCGGCGCCTTGCACGCTCCGCAGTCCGCCCAGGGTACGGGCCATCGCCGCCACCTCCGCCACGGACGCGCCCTCCCGGCCGTCGGCACCGGTGGGCCGGCGCACTGCCAGGAAGGGCCCGGCGCTCCGGCCCGCCGTCGGGGCCTGCCGGGCATGCCGCAGCGCCCTGATGCTCGGCGTGTACGAGGAGGCGACCCGGTCCAGCACCGAGCGCCCGTCGCCCCGCGCGGCCACCCGGTGATGACCGGCGGCGTGCAGCGGCAGATGGGCCAGCGGCCCGGACGCCGACCACCACAGCCTGGGCACCGCACCGCGCGGGCTGCCTTCGGGGATCGGCCGGGTCAGGCCCGCCGCCTCCAGCACCGGTTCCGCGATGGAGTCCCAGAGCCATTCGAGAGTGTCGAACACGGTCTCGGAGGCTTCTCTGCGGCGGGCGCGCGACTCGCCGACAGCCACAGAGACCGCCGTGAGGAACTGCCGCGCGGTGTGCGCGAGCCGTCCCTCGGTGGCATCGAGTTGCACAAGCCTGATGTCCTCGGCCGTGACGACGAGGGCATCGGAGCGCAGCCGGTCGATGTTGATCAGGACGATCGGCCCCTCCTCGGCCTCGCGCCGCATCTGCTCGGCGCTCGGCGGCAGCAGGAAGTGCTCGAACCCGTCGAGCCCCCGGATCCGGGCCAGCAGCCGCTGCCACTCCTCGGCCACCGCGTGCTGCTCCCGGATCCGCGCGGCTTCGCCGGGCCCGTCCGCCGCACCCGCCGCGTGCCGCTGCCGGCTGCCCGGTCCCCCGTCCGGTGCGCCCCCCGTCTCCGTCTCCCGCAGCCGGCGGGCGAGGGCGGTGAACTCGCGGGCCGCCCGCGGATGGACCGCGGCCAGGTCGGAGACGTCGCTGCGGGCCTGGAGGTCCTGCCCCATCAGCACCGCCCGCCCCTGCTCCAGCAGTGCCGCCGCCTGCTCCGTGCGGCCCGCGGCGAGCGCCACCGCGCACGCGGTGCGGGCCAGGCTCGTTCCGGCGAGCCGGTCCGGGAGGTCGGCCGTGCGGCGGGTGCCGGCCGGGGCCGGATAGCGGCGGCCGAGCAGTGCGGTGCGCAGAACGGCCTGGCGGTCGTCGCGGTGCAGCGCCTGCGACACCATCAGCGGCAGCGCTTCCAGCGCGGCCTCCGCGGCCTCCGTCGCCAGGGCCCAGTCCCGGCGCTCCACCGCCTCGCCGAGCGCGGTCCGCGCGTTCTCGAACCGGGCCCGGGGCGGCAGCACCCGGTTGGCGGCCGGTTCCCAGGAGACGGGCTCCTCCCTGCCGTAGCGGTGCCAGGTGACGTCGTCGTGGGCGCGGCGGACCAGTTCGGCGACGGTGGCCAGGGCGGGGCGGAGCTGCTCGCGCAGTTCGGCCAGCCCGGGCGAGTACTCCGGCCGGCCGGGCAGGGCTTCGAGGCTCCGCGCCGCCAGTTCGACGAGCCGTACCGCCTCCTGGGTGCCGGTCGCGTCCCGGCGCAGCAAGGAGACGGCGGCCAGGGCATGCGCGTAGGGGATGGCACAGCCGAGCCAGCTCGCCGACATCTCCGGCATCCGGCCGACCGCCCAGGCCAGCGCGTCGCAGGCCCGGGCGATCGTCGCCTCGTCCTGGTGCAGTGTCCCGTGGGCGTGCCGGTGCATCTCCACCGCGCACAACAGCTCGACGTACCGCGAACTCGTGGGCGGCAGCAGGGCCAGCTGCTCGTCCCCGCACCGCACCACCCGCTCCAGGTCCTCCAGGTCCTCGCTGAAGGTGTACTGCGCGGCCAGCAGCTGCACGAGGACAGCGGCGACGAAGCCCCGCCGCCCGTCGGGCAGCGGCCCCGCCAGCACGGCCTTCAACTGGTCCACGGCCAGGGCCAGTCGGCGCGGATCGCTGACCCCCGCGCCCAGCAGGGCGCCCCGCACGGCCGTGGCGTCCGGCGGCAGCCCGTCCAGGTCGGCCGCGGAGGCCGGATCCGCGGGCCCGGCGTCCGCGGGCGGCCCGGGCGGCCATTCGACGGTCGCGGCCCCGGTGCGGCCGGGTCCGGCGTCTGCCGAGGCGGGCCGGGGGACGCCGGTGAAGGGGGCGAAGTCCTCCGGACCGGGGCCGGGGGAGCGCACGCCGGGGCGGCCCGGCGGCACGTACATCCGGATGGGCGGCAGCTGCACCCCGCTCAGCAGCGGTCCCAGCATCGGACCCACGAGCTTGAGCAGCCGGGCGCCGTTCAACGGCAGCCGCTGGAGCGTCTTCGCCATCTCGGCGCACGCGGCGCGCTTGTCCGCGATGTGCGGCAGCAGGGGGTGGTCCGGTGGCAGGTCCCGCTGGAGCGCGGCCCACAGTTCGTCCGAGCGCCGGAGGTCGGCGTGCGACCCGGTGAGAACGGCCCGCGCGCCCAGCAGCGCCGGCATGTTCCCGGCGTAGATCCCGTTGTCGTCGGGCGGCGCGCAGGCCCGGAACGCCTCCAGCTGGGCGATGGCCTCGTCGACCACCTCCTCGTCCGGATGGAGCGGCAGGGAGGCGGTGAGGGCGAGGGAGAACATCAGATGGGCCGAGGCGGCCTCGTCGTCGACCGGGCGGGTGCCGTGGCGCCGGGAGTGCTCGACCGCCCGCAGCGCCGACCGGCCGGCCCTCAGCGCCAGCCGAACACCCCGTGTGTCACCCGGCCGGTCACGGAAACGCGCCAGCGCCGCGTGGACGGCGGTGCAGCCGACGAGGCCCGCCTCCGGGTGGTCGGCGGTGATGCCCGCGAACGCGGCGTCGGCCCACCGTCCGGCGTCCTGCAGCGCGGACATGTCGCCCGACTCCAGGCGGAACAGCGCGGACTGCGCCAGCCGGGCCAGCAGACAGGGCCGGACCAGGTCCTCCGCCGGGAGCCCTTCGGCCAGCCGTACGGCGTGCGGATGCGACGGCCGGGGCGGCTCGAAGTGGCGGGGGGAGGGCTCCTCCGGGTAGGTCGCCGCGACCGCGACCGGATCGTCCGCCGGCCGGCCCTGGGTCTGGGCGGCGAGACAGTGGTGGACGTCGTCCGACAGCCGGTGGTCCTCGAACCGCAGCGCCAGCGTGCGCTCGGCCAGCCACAGGTGCAGTACCCAGCGGGGCCGCCGCGGATCCGGCCTTTCCCCTACGTCGAGCGCGTACTCCAGAACGGACGCCGCGGCCACCGCGCAGTCCCGGCTGCCCTCGCTCCAGGAGGCGCGCAGCAGCCCGGCCGCCGACGGCAGCCAGCTCTCGGGGTTCTCACCGACGCCGGCGACCCGCCGCTCGACGGCCGGTGTCCACGCCGCCTCGGAGCGCACCAGCATGCGGTCCACGGCCGTTCGTATCCCTGACACGCCGCCAGTCTTCCCCGCCACGGCCCGCTCTGGTCGTCATCCGGAAATCTCCGGCAAACGACTCCCGGTGCGCCCCGGTTCTCCTGTACCGGTGACCTTCACGTGAGCGTCATCGCATCCTTTCCTGACGTTTGATGCCCCTGGAACACTCCCTTCGCGCAGGTTCCCTCATTACCGGGCGTTCCGCCCCGTCAGGAAGACAAGAGGTCACCCCTCATGCCCCATGTGAATCGGCGCCGCTTCCTCCACCTCGCGGGCGGTACCGCCGCGTTCACCGCGCTCTCGGGCAGCATCGAGCGCGCCGCCGCCCTTCCCGCGCACCACCGTTCCGGCACCATCGAGGACGTCGAGCACATCGTCGTCCTGATGCAGGAGAATCGTTCCTTCGATCACTACTTCGGCACGCTCCGAGGCGTTCGCGGCTTCGGCGATCCGCGCCCGGTGACCCTGCGCAACGGCAAGCCGGTCTGGCACCAGTCGGACGGCGCCAGGGACATCCTCCCGTTCCGCCCCGACGCCGACGACCTGGGCCTGCAGTTCATCCAGGACCTCCCGCACGGCTGGAACGACGGACACGCCGCCTTCAACGGCGGCGGGTACGACGGGTGGGTGCCCGCGAAGTCCTCGACCACCATGGCCTATCTCACGCGCGAGGACATACCGTTCCACTACGCGCTCGCCGACGCCTTCACCGTCTGCGACGCCTACCACTGCTCGTTCATCGGCTCCACCGACCCCAACCGCTACTACATGTGGACGGGCTGCACGGGCAACGACGGCACGGGCGGCGGCCCGGTCCTCGGCAACGACGAGGCCGGCTACAGCTGGACCACCTATCCCGAGCGCCTGGAGAAGGCCGGGGTCTCCTGGAAGATCTACCAGGACGTCGGCGACGGCCTCGACGCGAACGGCTCCTGGGGCTGGATCCAGGACGCCTACCGCGGCAACTACGGCGACAACTCGCTGCTGTACTTCACCCAGTACCAGAACGCCGCGCCCGGGGACCCCCTCTACGACAAGGCCCGCACGGGTACCGATGCCCGCAGGGGCGAAGGCTTCTTCGACCGGCTCAAAGCCGACGTGCGGGCCGGGACGCTGCCGCAGATCTCCTGGATCGTCGCCCCCGAGGCGTTCACCGAGCACCCCAACTGGCCGGCGAACTACGGCGCCTGGTACATCTCCCAGGTCCTGGACGCGCTCACCTCCGACCCCGCGGTGTGGGCGAAGACGGCGCTGTTCGTCACCTACGACGAGAACGACGGCTTCTTCGACCATCTGGTACCGCCGTTCCCGCCGGCCTCCGCCGCGCAGGGCAAGTCCACGGCCGACGCCGGCCAGGACGTCTTCAAGGGCGACGGAAGCCATGTCCCCGGTCCCTACGGGCTCGGGCAGCGCGTGCCCATGCTGGTCGTCTCGCCCTGGAGCAAGGGCGGCTACGTCTGCTCCGAGACCCTCGACCACACCTCGATCATCCGGTTCATGGAGCGACGCTTCGGCGTCCATGAGCCGAACATCTCGCCGTGGCGGCGTACGGTCTGCGGCGATCTGACCGCGGCGTTCGATTTCTCCCGCAAGGACGCCGCGCCGGTGTCGCTCCCGGCCACCGACGGCTACCGGCCCAAGGACCACGAACGCCACCCGGACTACGTGCCGGTCCCGCCCGCCGACCCCGCCCTCCCCCGGCAGGAGCGGGGCTCGCGGCCCACCCGCCCGCTGAAGTACGCGCCCCTCGTGGACGGGTCGGTGAACGCCTCGGCCGGGACCCTCACGCTCACCTTCGCCTCCGGACGGCACGCCGGCGCGTCCTTCCTCGTCACGTCCGGCAACCGCGCCGACGGCCCGTGGACCTACACCACCGAGGCCGGCAAGAGCGTGTCGGACACCTGGAACGCGGCGTACTCCAACGGCTCGTACGACCTGACCGTGCACGGCCCGAACGGCTTCCTGCGCGTCTTCAAGGGCCCCGGCACCGGCGCCGGCCCCGAGGTCACCGCACGGCACGGCGGTGAGGACGTGCGGCTGACCTTCACCAACAAGGGACCGGGTACGGTGCGGTTCACGGTCACCGACGGGTACGGAGGGCACCCGAGGACCGTCGCGGTCCGGCCCGGGGCCACCGTCGGGCACACGGCCGGCCTGGAGAGGAGCAAGCGCTGGTACGACCTGACCGTCAGGTGCGACGCCGATCCGTCCTTCCTGCGCCGTTTCGCCGGGCACGTCGAGAACGGGCGGCCGGGCGTGAGCGACCCCGCGATCGCCACGCAGTAGGGACGCGACGAAGGTGTACGCGGGGATGAAGGATCCCGTATCGAGGGGGCTGGCCAGATACCGATGTGCTCGCGGTAGTGTGCCCCGGTGACCACGCAATCGAACACTCCTGCAGGCTGGTACCCGGATCCGCACGGCGCGCCCCGTACGCTCCGCTATTGGGACGGCGTGCAGTGGACCCAGCACACCAGCCCGGACCAGCAGGGAGCGGCTCAGGCCCCGCAGGCCCACGGCCATGCGGCGGTTCCGCAGCAGCCGGCCGGTCCCGACCCGCGCGTGCAGCGTCAGGTGCAGCAGGAGGCCGGGATCGCCCCGGGCGGTCCCGGTGGCGGCACCCTGTTCACGGAGCCGGTCCTGGTGGTGAACCAGAAGGCCAAGCTGATCGAGGTGACCAACGAGTACAAGGTCATGGACCAGAACGGCAACCAGCTCGGCTCGGTCGTCGAGGTCGGACAGAACGCACTGAAGAAGGTGCTGCGCTTCGTCTCCAGCCTCGACCAGTTCATGACCCACAAGCTGGAGATCCGTGACGTCTACGGACAGCCCCAGTTGGTGCTGACCCGGCCCGCGAAGTTCCTCAAGTCGCGGGTCGTCGTGGAGCGCCCGGACGGGCAGCCCGTGGGCGAGATCGTCCAGCAGAACATGATCGGCAAGATCAACTTCGCCATGAACGCGAACGGCCGGCAGATCGGCGCGATCAAGGCGGAGAACTGGCGTGCCTGGAACTTCGCGATCGTCGACCACGCGGACAACGAGGTCGCCCGGATCACCAAGACCTGGGAAGGTCTGGCGAAGACGATGTTCACGACCGCGGACAACTACGTCCTGCAGATCCACTACCAGTTGCCCGAGCCGCTGCTGAGTCTCGTCGTGGCGACGGCGCTCACCGTCGACACGGCGCTCAAGCAGGACTCCCGGGGCCTCGGCTGAGCCTCGGGGACGCATCAGGCCGGCGGCCGGCGCGTGCGCGAGCGCGTGCCGGCCGCCGTGCGTTCACCGCGCGGTGAGGCGCTCCGGTGCCGGCGGCGTCGTCTGCGGGGGGAGCAGCGGCAGTTCGTGGGGAGCGGGCCCCGCCTCCGGGCCGGTCACCGCCGCGGCCGGACGGCCGCCGTCCGCGGCCGACGGCTCCGGTGCCGACCGCGACAGCGTCACCACGCCCGACGACGCCAGCAACGCCCCAGCCACGGTCAGCAACAGCCCTGCCGCGCCGCCCTGGAGACGTTCACCCAGGAGGGACAGGCCGATCACCGCCGCCGCGACCGGGTTGGCGAGGGTCACCACCGCGAGCGGGGCACCGAGACCGCCCCGGTAGGCCGTCTGCGCCAGCAGCAGGCCGCCCGTCGCGAACGCCGCGACCAGCAGGGCCACGACGAGGACTTCAGCGCCGAGCACCGGTTCCGAGCGGTCGGTCGCCGCCACCGTCACGGTCTGTGTGAGCGCCGAGGCGACACCGGAGGCGAATCCGGAGGCGGTCGCGTGCCGCAGTCCGGGCCGGGCGCCGGGCCGGCACAGCACGCCGATCAGCGCGGTGGTCGCCCCCGCCACGGCCAGCGCCTCCGGCAGGCTGAGCAGATCGTCGGGCTCCGGCCCGGACGCCGTCACCAGCAAGGCGCCCAGACCGGTCAACGTGAGCGCGGTGCCCCGCCACTCCACCGCGCCGACGCGGCGTCCCGCCGCCCGCGCCCCGAGCGGCACGGCGGCCACCAGGGTGAGCGCGCCCAGCGGCTGCACGAGGGTCAGCGGACCGAACTTCAGGGCGGCGACGTGCAGCGCCGCGGCGGAGGCGTTCAGGACGACCGACCACCACCAGGCGCCGCGCGTGAGCAGCCGCAGCACACCGGTGCCGGAGGTACGGAAGGCCAGCCGCTCCTGGGCCACCGCGGCGGCCGCGTACGCGACGGCGGAGAACAGGGACAGGACGACGGCGAGGAGCGTGCCGTTCACCGGCCGGCTCCGACCAGGCCGGGGCCGCCGTCCGCGGTCATGGGCCCGGCGGGGGCGGACGACGGCACCGGATCCCGTACCGCGTCCGGCTCCGCTCCCCGGGGTGCGGCGGCAGGGCGGTGCGGTACCGGCGACGGTACGCGGACCACCGCCAGCGCGATGCCGAGCAGGACGGCCGCCATGACCGCGTCCAGCCAGTAGTGGTTCGCGGTGCCGACGATCACGACCAGGGTCAGCAGCGGATGCAGCAGCCACAGCGGGCGCCAGCGGGACCGGCTCGTCGCGATCAGGCCGACGGCGATCATCAGCGCCCAGCCGAAGTGCAGTGACGGCATGGCGGCGAACTGGTTCGCCAGCGAGTCGGTGTCCGGCTCGGCGCCGTACACCGTGGGCCCGTACGTCCGCCCGGTGTCCACCAGGTGGGCCACGTCGAGCATGCGCGGCGGGGCGAGCGGAAACGTGAGGTGCAGCGCCAGCGCGGCGCCGGTGACCAGGGCCAGGACCCGGCGGGCCCACAGGTAGTGTCCCGGCCGCCGTATGTACAGCCAGACCAGGAAGGCCCCGGTGGCGGCGAAGTGGACGGCCACGTAGTAGACGTTCGCGGGGCGGACCAGCGCGTCGCCGTGCAGCAGTGCGGACTGCACGGCGCCCTCGCCCGGCAGGTGGAGGGAGCGCTCCCAGCCCCAGACCCGGCGCGCGTTGCGGAACGCCTCGGCGGTGTGGCCGCCGGCGAGCACCCGGCCGGTCTTGTAGACCAGGAAGAGCCCTGCCACCAGCAGGGCCTCGCGGACCAGGGGCGGCCGGCGTGCCGTGGCCGTCCCTGTCTCAGGCTCGGTGCGGGAATCCATTCCCCGGCCCCTTTGCTGACGTGCGTGCATGGGGTGGTGCGTGGTGAGCCCAGGAGGGGATCCACTGGACAGACGAGTGGGTCCTGTCCAAGGCTCATCGATACGCCAGTGTACCGATACGCTCGCGTACCGGTACCCTGGCGTATCGTTACACTGCTGTGAAGCGGCCCACCCGGCCGGTGCCACGACCGAGGAGCAGCGCCATGACGTCGCAGGCGGCGGACGGACCGGAGACGGTCACCGGCTCGCGCCGCTCCAAGCTCACGCCCGAGCGGGAGCGGGAGTTCTTCGACACCGTGCTCGAACGGATCCGCGAATGCGGCTATGAGGCGGTCACCATGGAGGGGATCGCCGCCAGCACCCGGTGCAGCAAGTCGACGCTGTACCGCCAGTGGAAGACGAAGCCCCAGTTCGTGGCGGCCGCCCTCAGGAGCAGCCGCTGTTCATGGTTCGAGGGCGTCGACACCGGCTCGCTCGCCGGGGACCTGCGCGCGGCGGCGTGCGCCGCCGCCGAGTGGTCCGGGCGCGACACCAAGCTGGTCCAGGCCCTCGGTCATGCCGCGATGCAGGACGAGGAACTCGCCCGGGCGCTGCGCGAAGCCGTCGTGGAGCCCGAGGTGAAGGCCCTGCAGGAGATCGTCCACCGCGGGGTGGAGCGCGGTGAGGTGCGCGCCGACCACCCGGCCCTGGAGTACGTCCCCGCGCAGCTGCTGGGGGTTCTGCGGGTCCGCCCGCTCCTGGAGGGGCGCTACGCGGACGAGGACTACCTCCAGCGCTTCGTCGAGGCGGTGCTGCTCCCGGAGCTCGGACTGGCATGAGACCGGGGCCGCCGTTCGCGGGATGACCGGACGGCGGCCCCCTCGCGCCGCACCGTGGGGACGGGGGCGGCGCACCCCGGCCGGGCGGGGTTCCCCAGGAGCGGAGGGGAGCCCCGCCCGGCCGCATCATGTCCGGTCCCCGCCGCCGAGGGCCGCACCATGCCCGTCCGCGGCCGCCTCGGCGGCTCACACGTCCTGGCCGTTGCCGCCCGCCGACGCCTTGATGCCCTTGGTGATCTCGTCCAGCACGGACTGCCGGGGCGCGCCGGGCCCGATGTCGATGGCGAAGCGGACGACGACGAGCCGCTGGGAGCCGGCGGGCGAGGGGAAGACCAGCGACTCGACACAGCCGTCCGCGCCCTTGCTGGTGACCGCCTTCCAGCGGACCAGGTAGCCCTGCTGCCCGGCCACGGTCACGGCCCGGGAGGCCAGCACCTCGTGGGACGTGATCCTTCCGTAGGAGGTTCCGCCGTACGACTCCTCGGCGTTCTTTGCGATGTCCTCCTCGGCCGCCGCCTTCGGCGTGGAGGCCGTCAACCCCTGTGCCCGGGCGGGCGCCGAGTACGCCCCGCCGGTGCTGCAGACCTTCGAGGCGTCTCCGGGGCACTTGTACGTGTCCTTCGACGTGATCTGCGCCCCCACCCGGACGGTCGTGCCGCTCCAGCCGTCCGGCACGGGGATGCTGATGCCGTCGACCGGGTCGGCGACGTACCCGTCCTCGGTCTGCGGCTGCCCGGAGCCGCCCGGCCAGGGAGCCTGGCCGCCGCCGGAGTCCCCGTCCCCGTCGCGGTCCGGGCCGCCGGGCCCGCCCCGGTCGCCGAAGGGTCCGCCCCGGTCCCCCCGGCCGCCCTGCCCCTCGGGACCGCCGAACCCGCCCGGGCCGCCCGGCCCTTGGGAGTCGGCGGAGCCCCGGCCGTCGTGCGCGGTCAGCGCGTAGACACCGCCGCCGATGCCGGCGAGGACCACGACCGCCGCCGCCACGGCGAGCCCGGTCCGCGCCCCGCGCCGCGCGGAGGCGGGCCGGGCACCCGGATACGGGGCGACGGCGAGCGGCCCGCCCGCCTGGCCACCGGCGCCCGGCGGTTGCGCCGGCGGACCCCAGGAGGCGGCCGGATCCACGGGGCGGGTCCGGTCCGTCCATGCCTTGCCGTCCCACCAGCGCTCGGTGGCGGGACCGTCACTTGTCTGCCCGGGGTCGGGATACCACCCGGGCGGAGTCACCTGCGTCATGGACTCACCGTATGAGGCATGTGTGAAAGAGCGATGAGAGGGCCGGAGCGGGAAGAAGACGCGCTGTGGGGTGCCGCCCGGCTCCCGGGCCGGCCGCCGGTGGCGTGCGGCGTCGCCTCGGGAGGCGCCGCATCACCCATCACGGCAACAGGTGCACCGAGCGGGCTCCACCGCGGCCCCCGGACGGCTAGGCTCAATGTCCGTACGTCGTTTGGGCGACCTGGGGAGGTACCGGGATGACGGAGGCACGGCCCGGCGGGGCCGCCTCGGCTTCCCTGTGGGAACGCGACGCGGAACTCGCCGCCATCACCGAGGCGGTCGACGCCCTGCGCGACGACGCCTCGCCGTCGGAGCCGGGAAGCCTGCTCGTGTTCAGTGGAGAGGCCGGCATCGGCAAGACCGCGCTCCTCGCCGAGGCACGCCGCATCGCCGAGAAGCGCGGCTGCACGGTCTGGTCCGCCCGGGGTGGTGAGACCGTCACATCCGTCCCCTTCAATGTCGTACGGCAACTGCTGCAGCCCGCGCTCGTCTCGCTGATGCCCGCGGAGGCGCGGGAGTACCTGGGCGACTGGTACGACATCGCCGGCCCGGCCCTCGGCATAACGGCCCCCGGCGACCGGCAGGCCGACCCGCAGGGCGTGTACGACGGCCTGGTCGTCGCCGTGTCCCGGCTGGCCAAGCGGGAGTGGCCGCTGGTGCTGCTCGTCGACGACGCCCACTGGGCCGACCAGGAGACCCTCCGCTGGCTGGCCGCGTTCTGCGAACGCCTCGGCGAACTGCGCGTGCTCGTCGTGGTGGCCCACCGGCCCGGTGAGGCCACCGGCGAGAGCGGCCGCCACCTGGACACGATCACCGCGGCCGCCCGCCGCCCGGTCAGCACGCTGAGCGTGCTCACCCCCGAGGCGACCGCCGGACTCACCCGGGCCACCGTCGGCGCGCACGCCGACGCCCCGTTCTGCCGCGAGGTGTGGGCCGTGACCGGCGGCAATCCGTACGAGACCGTCGAACTCCTCGCCAAGGTGCAGGACAGCCAGCTCGCGCCGGTCGAGGAGTCGGCCGCCGAACTGCGCGCCCTGAACCGCTCGGCCCGCGGCAACGGTCTCGTCGCCCGCCTGGAGAGCCTCGGCATAGAGGCCACCCGGTTCGCCTGGGCCGCGGCCATCCTCGGCTCCGGCATCACCGTGGACCTGGTGGCCCGGCTCGCCACGCTGCGCCCCGATGAGGCGCGGCGCTGCGCCGAACTCCTCAGCGCGGCCCGCATCCTCACCGAGACCGACCCGGCGCGCCGTCAGACGGACGACGGCGAGCTGGAGTTCGTGCACCCGCTGATCGCCAGCGCCGTCTACCGCTCCATCCCCGACGGACTGCGCACCGCGATGCACGGCATCGCCGCTCAGGTCGTCACCGACTCAGGACTCGGCGCGGCGGCCGCCTCCCGCCATCTCCTCGAAGTCCACCCGGACGACGACGAGGAACTCGTCGAGCAGATGCGCCAGGCCGCGCGCGAGCACCTCGCCGTCGGCGCCCCCGAGGCGGCCCGCCGCTGTCTGGAGCGCGCCCTCGTGGAGCCGCCGCTGCCCGAGATCCACCCGCACGTGCTCTACGAACTGGGCTGCGCCACGCTGCTGACCTCGCCCGCCACCACCATCGACTACCTCCAGGCGGCCCTCGCCATGCCCGGCCTGGAGGGCGACGAACGCGTGGACGCCGTCCACCGCCTCTCCCAGGCCCTGCTGCACAACGACCAGGTGGACGAGGCCGTCCGCACGATCGACGCGGAGGCGGCCCGGCTGCCGGAGGGTCCGGCCCGGATGCGGTTGCGTGCCGTGCACCACATGTGGGAGGGCATCCACGCGGCCGAGGAGGAATCCCCGGCCCGTTCCCGGGAGCTGGCCGAGCTCGCCCGCACCTGCACCGGCAAGGACAACTCCGAGCGTGCACTGCTCATCCTGCGCGGCTTCGACGCCATGACCCACGGTGAGAACGCCGAGGAGGTCGTGGAACTGTGCGACCGCGCCCTCGTCAACGGCCGCCTCGCGCCCGGCCTCGGCTGGACCGACAGCGAATGGGGCATCGAGCTGCTGCTGATGCTCGGCAACGCGTACGCCTACACCGACCGGTTCGACCGGGCCGAGAGCCTGTTCACGGAGGGCCTGCGCGCCTACGAGTCCGCCGGCTGGAGCGGCGGCCACCTCGCCCTGGCCCACGCCTATGTCGGACTCGGGCACCGCAGGCGCGGCCGCCTCGTGGAGGCGGAGACATCCCTGCGCTCGTCACTGCGCCTCGCGGAGCGCGTCGGCCGCGGACTGCCCCTGCACTGGTCCGCGACCTGCGGGCTCGTCGACACCCTGCTCGCCCGCGGGCACATCGAGGAGGCGTGGTCGATCGCCGAGCAGTACGGCTTCGCACCGCCGTACCCCTCCACCATCACCCTGCCCGACAACCACTCCGTGCGCGGCCGGCTGCTCCTGGCCGCAGGCCGGACCGAGGAGGGCGTCAACGAACTCGAGGCCGCCGAGAAGGCGTCCGCCGGACGCGGCCACAACACCGTGGTGGCACCCTGGGCCGGCGATCTCGCCCGCGCCCTGGCCGCCGACGATCCGCGCCGTGCCGCCGAACTGGTGGCCCTCACCCGCCGGCAGGCCGAACTCTTCGGCACCGACACCGCGATCGGGGAGGCCCTCCGTCTCGCCGCCGACCTGGAGACCGGGCAGCGTGCCGTCACCCTGTACGCCCGGGCGGTGACGTATCTGGAGGCGTCGCCGTGCGCCTACGAACACGCCGTGGCACGTGTCGAGTACGGAATCGCCGCCCGGTCGACCGAGGACCTCGAGCGCGGTCTGACGCTCGCGCGGTCCTGCGGCGCGGACGGCCTGACGGCCCGGGCGGAGGCCGCGCTCGCGCACGGGTAGCGGCGTCACCGGCGGCAGGGCGCGGGTGAGCACCACGGGCGCCAGCCAGTGGTAGTCGCCGCGAGGCGCAGCCCGTGCCCGTCGGCGCCGGCCTCGCGCCCGGACCCGGGCGTGCCGCCGCCCACTCCCGCGGTGCCGACCAGGACGTCCAGCCGGAGGTGCGCGGCGGCCACCCCCGTGCCGAGCCGGCGCGCCCCGGCCGAGGAGGCCAGGTCGGCGACGAAGCCGTGGCCTCGCCCTCGGCGCGCGGTTCCCCGTACGAGGGCGGTCCTCGGCCGTGCGATCGCACGCACCGGACGCCGCAGGGTCCGCCCTCCGGGTGGACGGCGGGACGTTCGGCACGGGCCCCGGGCCAGGGCCAGGCCCCGGGCCAGGCCCCAGGCGCGGGTGGCGGCGTGTGAGGGATACCGGTGGGGCAACGACCGGCGGGGTCAGCCTCGGGCGGTGTCCTGCCCCGCGTCCTCGTCCGTGTCCCACTCCGTGTCCGGCTCGGTGTCCGGCTCGGCGTCCATCTCCGTGAGGACCCGCTGCGCCACCGCGAACGCCGAATTCGCCGCCGGCACACCGCAGTAGACCGCCGTCTGGAGCAGGACCGCGCCGATCTCCTCCGCCGTCAGACCGTTGCGGCGGGCCGCCCGGACGTGCAGGGCCAGCTCGTCGTGGTGACCGTGCGCGACCAGCGCCGTCAGCGTGATCATGCTGCGTTCGCGGCGGGACAGGGTCGGGTCCGTCCAGATCTCGCCCCACGCGTAGCGGGAGATGAAGTCCTGGAACCGGGAGGTGAAGGGGGTCGCGCCCGCCTGCGCCCGGTTCACGTGCGCATCGCCGAGGACCTGACGGCGCACCTGCATGCCACGCCCCACGGTCCCCGAGAAATGCGCCCGCAGCGCCGTCAGGACGGCCTCCGGGCACTGGGCGGGCGCCAGGTGCGAGGCGCCGGGGATCTCGACCAGGGCCGAGCCGGGCACCGCGTCCGCGATCTCCCGCAGATGCGCCGGCGGTGTCGCCGGATCCTCGCGGCCCGCGATCAGCAGCGTCGGCGTGCCGATCGACGGCAGCCGGTCGCGGATGTCGAACGCGGCGAGCGCGTCGCAGCAGGCGGCGTACGCCGCCGGGTCCGCCTCACGGTGGTCCCGCACGAGCCGGGGCACGGTGAACCCGGGCGTGAACCAGCGCGAGCCGGCGGTCGCCGCGACCGGCCCCAGCCCTTCTCGGCGGACCAGTGCGGCGCGTTCCTCCCAGGGACTGGACCCGTTGAAGTGCGCGGACGAGCAGATGACGGCCAGCGACGAGACCCGCTCGGGATGGTGCACGGCGAGATGCAGACCGACCGCGCCGCCCAGCGACACCCCGGCGTACGCGAACCGTTCGACGCCGAGGGCGTCCGCCAGCGCCAGCACCAGCCCGGCCAGCTCCGCGACCGTCGCACCCGGCCCGATGAGGTCCGGGGCCGAACCGCCGTGCCCGGGCAGGTCCCAGCGGATCACGCGGTGGGTGGCGGACAACTCGGGCGCGACCTCGTCCCACAGGGCGTACGAGGTGCCCAGTGAGGATCCCAGGAACAGCGGGGGAGCGGTGACAGGGCCCTCGGTGCGGTGATGCGGCAGCTTGTCGGTCACGAACGCTCCAGGGCACGGTCGGTGAGGGCTCCGGCGGAGCCGGTGTAATGGGTCGGATCGGTGAGGTCCGCGAGGTCCAGGTCGGTCAACTCGGGCTCCTGCGAAAGGAGTTCGGTCAGGGAGCGGCCCTCGGCGTGGGCGCGCCGGGCGATCTCCGTGAGCAGTTCCCCGGCGCGGGCGCGGCCGAGCACCGGGGTCAAGGCGGCCGCCAGCCGCTCGGAGACGATCAACCCGTGGGTGAGACCGAGGTGTTCGCGCATGGTGTCCGGGTGCACCCGCAGTCCCTCGGCCAGTTCGGCGGCATCGCGTGCCGCGCCGCCGGCCAGGCGCAGCAGATCACGCAGCGGCTCCCACTCGGCGTGCCAGGCCCCGGCGGGCCGTTCGTCGCCCGCGGCCAGCGATCCGTACAGTGTGGCGGCGAGCTGCGGTGCCCGGTGGGCGGCCGCCGCGATCAAGGTCGCCCGTACCGGGTTCGCCTTGTGCGGCATCGCGGAGGAACCGCCGCCGGTGCCCTCGGCGACCTCGGCGATCTCGGTGCGGCACAGGGTCAGCACGTCCGCGGCGACCTTGCCCAGCGCCCCTGCGGTGAAGGCGAGGCAGCCCGCGAGATCGGCGATCGGAGTGCGCAGCGTATGCCAGGGCAACTCGGGTGCGGCCAGCCCGAGTTCCCTCGCGTAGGCGGCCACGAGCGGGCCCGGGTCGGCCGCGCCGTAGGCGGTGAACGCGGCCAGCGTGCCGGCCGCGCCGCCCAGTTGGGCGGGCAGCGCGTCCCGTACGGCCGTCAGCCGGTCCCGTGCGTCCAGCACCAGCGAGCGCCAGCCGGCCGCCTTCAGCCCGAACGTGGTCGGTACCGCGTGCTGCGTCAGCGTCCGGCCGGGCATGACCGTGTCCCGGTGGCGCGCGGCGAGGCGGCCCAGCGCCCGTCGGGCGCGCTCCAGGTCGGCCAGGACCAGGTCAAGGGTGCGCGCGGCGACCAGCATCGTCGCCGTGTCCAGGATGTCCTGGCTGGTCGCGCCGCGGTGTACGTACGGCCCGTACTCCGCGCCGACCGCCTCCGTCAGATCGGCGACGAGCGGGATCACCGGATTGCCGCCGGCGCGGGCCCGTACGGCGAGGTCCACCGGATCGAAGCGCCCGGAACCGGCGGCCGAGGTCACCGCCGTCGCCGCCGCCGCCGGAGCCAGACCCAGCGATGCCTGGGCGCGGGTCAGCGCGGCCTCCGCGTCGAGCAGCGCCCCCAGATACGCGGTGTCGCTGGTCGCGGACGCGGCGGGGGAGCCGGCCCACCCGGGGGCGAGCAGGCCGGCGCCGGACTCGGACGGGGGCACCTCGAAGGGTGGGTGAGTCACCGGAACTCCAGGAAGACCGTCTCGCCCTCGCCCTGAAGGCGGATGTCGAAACGGTACGTGCCGTTGTCCTCGGGCACCGCGATCAGCGTGTCGCGGCGGTCGCCGTCCAGCCGGGCGAGCAGCGGGTCGGCGGCGAGCGCCGCCTCGTCGCCCGGCAGATAGACCCGGGTGAACAGATGCATGAGCAGCCCCCGCGCGAAGACGCACACGCTCAGGTACGGGGCACTGCGCCCGCGCGCGCCGGGCCGCAGCGTACGGGCGCACCAGTGGCCGTCCGCGTCCGTGGGGACGCGGCCCCAGCCGGTGAACTCCACGCCGTTGCGGCCCAGGTAGCCGCCGCTCGCCGGGTCCCGCCGGATCGAACCGTCCACCTGCGGCAGGGTGCCGTCCGGGTCCGGGCCCCACAGCTCCACGAAGGCGTCCGGGAGCGGCTGTCCCTCGCCGTCGAGGACGTACCCCCGCAGCGTGATGGTGTCCGGGTGGCCGGACGGCGCGATGTCACCGCCGCCGGGGAACGGCAGCGCGTACCCGTAGAAGGGACCCACCGTGTGTGACGGGGTGGGCAGGACGCCCTCCGGGCTGCTCGTGTCGATCCTTGTCATGGCGGATCAGCGTCCTTCCTCGATCCAGGTGGCCTTCGGGCCGTCGAGCACGATGTCCCAGTGGTAGCCGAGCGAGAACTCCGGCACCGACAGGCTGTGGTCGTACGTCGCGACCAGCCGCTGCCGGGCGGCGTCGTCCGTCACGGACTGCAGGATCGGGTCGTACGGGAAGAGCGGGTCGTTCGGGAAGTACATCTGCGTCACGAGGCGCTGGGTGAACGCCGTGCCGAACAGCGAGAAGTGGATGTGGGCCGGGCGCCAGGCGTTGAGGTGGTTGCGCCATGGATACGGGCCCGGCTGGATGGTGGTGAAGCGGTAGCGGCCGTCGTCGTCCGTGAGTGCGCGGCCGACGCCCGTGAAGTTCGGGTCGAGCGGGGCGTCGTGCTGCTCGCGCTGGTGCGCGTACCGGCCGGCCGCGTTCGCCTGCCAGATCTCGATGAGCTGACCGCGCACCGGGCGCCCGTCGCGGTCGAGCAGACGGCCGGAGACGGTGATCCGCTCCCCGATGGGCTCGCCCCGGTGGTGCCTGGTGAGGTCGTTGTCGATCTCGGTGATGTCGCGTGCGCCGAACGCCGGGGAGGACAGCTCCACCAGCTCGGGGTCCTTGGTGACGTCTATCGTGATCGGCGGCTGCTCGGGGTGGCGCAGCGCGGAGGAGCGGTAGGGGGCGTAGCCGCGGCGCGGGTGGTGCTCGACGGGTGCGCCGTCGGCGATCCGCTTCTCGTAGGCGGCGTGCAGGGCCGCGATCTCCCGGTCGATGTCGTGCTGAGTGACAGCCATGAGGCTTCCTAGTGTTCGAGAGCGGGGGTGGGACGAGCGGCCGATCGGTGTGCGGACCCCGCGTCGGCGACGTGCACGCTCTTCATGTCAGGCCCTCCGCCACGGTCAGCTCGGCGCCGGTCAGCGCGACGACCTCGTCGGCCCGGACCCCCGGGGCGGTCTCGACGAGGACCAGCCCGTGATCGGTGACGTCGAGCACGCCGAGGTCGGTGATGATCCGGTCGACGCATGCCCTGCCGGTCAGCGGCAGCGAGCACTCCCGAACGATCTTCGGCGAGCCGTCCTTGGCGACATGGGTCATGACGACGATGACGGTGCGGGCGCCGTGCACCAGGTCCATGGCCCCGCCGATCCCTGTGACCATCTTTCCGGGCACCGCCCAGTTCGCCAGATCGCCCTTGCGCGAGACCTGCATCGCGCCCAGCACGGCGACGTCGATGTGCCCGCCGCGGATCATCGAGAACGACAGCGCCGAGTCGAAGAAGGAGGCGCCGGGCAGGACGGTGACGGTCTCCTTGCCGGCGTTGATCAGGTCCGGGTCGACCTCGTCCTCGGCGGGATAGGGACCGGTGCCCAGGATTCCGTTCTCCGACTCCAGTACCACCTCCACGTCGTCCGGGAGGTGGTTGGGGATCAGCGTCGGAAGGCCGATGCCGAGATTGACGTACTGGCCGTCCCTCATCTCGCGTGCGGCCCGGGCCGCCATCTCCTCACGCGTCCACGCCATGGTCAGCGAACCGTCCTCTTCTCGATCTTCTTGTCCGCCGCCTGCTCGGGCGTGAGCGCCACCACCCGCTGCACGAAGATCCCCGGCAGGTGCACCGCGTCGGGGTCGATCCCGCCGGGCTCGACCAGTTCCTCGACCTCGGCGACGGTCACCGTGCCCGCCATCGCCGCCAGCGGGTTGAAGTTGCGGGCCGACCTGTGGAACACGAGGTTCCCGTGACGGTCCCCCCTGGCCGCCCGGACCAGGGCGAAGTCGGTGCGGATACCGCGCTCCAGCACGTACTGCGCGCCGTCGAACTCCCGTACCTCCTTCGGGGGCGAGGCGAGTGCGACGCCTCCCTGCCCGTCGTAGCGCCACGGCAGTCCGCCCTCGGCGACCTGTGTTCCGACGCCCGCCGGGGTATAGAAGGCCGGGATCCCCGCCCCGCCGGCGCGCAGCCGCTCGGCCAGCGTGCCCTGCGGGATCAGTTCCACCTCGAGTTCCCCGGCCAGGTACTGGCGCGCGAACTCCTTGTTCGCCCCGATGTACGAGCCGGTCACCCGGGCGATCCGCCCGGCCGCGAGCAGCACGGCAAGGCCCGACTCCATCGCCCCGCAGTTGTTCGACACCACCGACAGCCGGGAGACACCCCGCTCGTGGAGCGCCTGGATCAGCAGGTTCGGCACACCGCTCAGGCCGAAGCCGCCCACCGCCAGCGACGCGCCGTCCGGCACATCGGCCACCGCCTCCAGGGCCGTGGCGACCACCTTGTCCATCCGTGAAGCCCCCTCTTCCCAAGCACCCTGTGCGGCGCTCGAACGGTGCAGTTGGTCAGGGCACTGATTATCTACGCGAGGTGTCCTCACGCTGCCATCGTCGGTACGGAAGCGTCAATACATCGGAGAACACCGGATCCGACCACCGTTTTCCTCGGTGGATGGGCCCGCCTCCGGGGGTATCGTTCAGTGCACAAACCAAAACGACCAGGGGAGTGCACATGGTCGCGGTGGACCTCTCCACCCACCCCGGGCACCTGGCCCGGCGGCTGCAGCAGGCCCACTACCTGCTGTGGAACACGATGGTCTCCGAGGAGATCACCTCGCCGCAGTTCGCGGTCCTGAACGCCCTCGTCGCCGAGCCGGGCCTCGACCAGCGCACGGTGGGGGAGCGGGTGGGACTCGACCGGTCCACCATCGCCGAGGTGATCAGCCGGCTCGGCCGCCGCGGCCTCCTCGACAAGGTGCGCGACCCCCAGGACGGCCGCCGCTTCCTGCTGCGCCTCACCCGGGAGGGCACCCGGACGCACCGCAGGCTGACGGTGCGCACCGCCCGGATGAACCAGGTCTTCCTGGCCCCGCTGTCCGCCGACGAGCAGAGCCTGTTCCTCGAACTCATCCGGCGCGTCTCGGACGCGGCCGAGGAACTGCGCCGTCCGGTGGGCCCGGCAGGCCCACCGGATCCCCTTGCGGCGGCCGGGGTGTGACCGCACGCCACCAGGGCGGCTCGTCCGTTCAGCGGACTCGGCACACCGTGATGCGGACGGGCAACTAGACTGGCAGCCCTCGCAGGGCCCGACATGCGTCTCAGCGAAGGAAGGCGGCACCACCGTGGACCGGACCGTGGCCACTCGTTCCCCGCACACCTCCGCCGACTGGTGGGTCACGGCCGACCAGGCGCGGCATGCGGCGCAGGGCGGTCTCACGAGCGCCGCCACGGCCCCCGACCTGCTGCGCGCCCTCGCCGAACTCGACCGCGCCCGGCGCCAGTCCGTGGTCGCCGTCGGCGCCGCCGTGGAAGCGCTGCTCGCGGGAGGCGTCGCCTGGGAGGCGATCGCGGCCGCCCTGGGATTCGGCTCGGCCGAGGAGGCACGCCGGGCGCTCGTCGCCGCCCGGACGGACGCGGCCGAGGCGGCCGACCGCCGACGGGGCCGCCGGGCGTAGCGAGGCCGCCCACGGGTCGCGGCGCGGGAACGGGCGCCCCGGCCGCTCACGGGTCATGCCCGGGCCAGCACCACCCACACCTGTCCGCGCGCGAAGGTCATCGGCCTGCCGTCCGCCGTGGTGAACCGCGTGCCGTCCTCGGCCGAGGCGCGCCGCCAGTCGACGTGGAACACCCGCCCGTCGCGCAGCACGTCGGCCTTCCCCGAGCCCACGGTCTCCGAGTACGGGGAGTTGTTGCCGAGGACGTCGTGGAAGCGTGAGGCGCGTACCCGCACGTACTGCACCACCACCGTCGCCGGGGCCACCCGCGCGCCGTCCGTCGTCACCGTCGGGGTGCCGTCCATCGCCACCCGCCAGCGGTGCTGCCCCGCGGACCAGGTGAAGGTGAAGCGGGCCGACGGGAAGCGGACCGTGCGCGTGGTCTGGGGCGTGCCGCCCGCCGGTGCGGCGCCGAAACGGAAGCCCGTCGTCAGTGCGGCGGCCCCGGGCGCGGACTCCATCAGCCGCCGGGGCCGCAGAAAGAGGTTGTGCGGCGCGGCTTTGCCGGAGCCGCGGAAGTAGGCGTCCGTGTTCTTCTCGGGCGGCTCGGGGGTCAGCGGCGCCTTGTCGATGAGCGGCAGGAGTTTGTGCTGCGCCCCGGAGAAGGCCAGCGTTGGCTCGTCGAACTGGCGCAGCAGTTCCAGATCCGACTCGCGTGCGCTGCGCACCGGCCCGACCACCTTCGGCAGCTTCGTCGCGAACACCGCCATCAGCCGGCTCAGACCGCCCTCGACCTGCTCGGCGTAGATGACGTCCGCCTGCTCCAGCCCCGTCTGCGGGCGCGCCGCGGCCACATTGTCGATCTTCACCGCGAGTACCGGGCCTGTGGGCGGGGCGGAGGTCCGGCCCCCGTCGTCCGGGTGCCGCGACTGCTGCTCGCCCCTTCCGTCCGGGGACCCGCCGCCCGTGCTGCACCCGGCCACCAGGGATCCCCCCACCGCGGCGGCGGTGAGCAGCACCGCCGCCGTCACGCCGCGCCGTATCCGCGCGTTCCGTCGCATGCCCACCGCTTCCACCGAGTCCCCCGTGGCTTGAATTGTGCGCTTGTCCGTTCATCGGAGGCTATACCCGATCCGTCCGGACTCGGGCGTGCCGCCGACGGGGCCCGAACGGCTCGGCGGGACGGGCTGCCAGACGGGACGGGCTGCCAGACGGGACGGGCTGCCAGGCGGGACGGGCTGCCGACCGGACGGGAGGCTCAGCCGGAGGGCGGCTCGCGGGAGGCTGCCGGTGGGACGTTCAGTCCGGGGAGCCGAGGATCTCCCCGAGGTCGTAGCGCACCGGTTCCTCCAGCTGGTCGTAGGTGCAGCTCTCCGGCGTGCGGTCCGGGCGCCAGCGGCGGAAGCGCGCCGTGTGCCGGAACCGCACCCCGTTCTCCATGTGGTCGTACGCCACCTCCGCCACCCGCTCGGGCCGCAGCGGCACCCAGGACAGGTCCTTCTTCCCCGACCAGCGGCTCGGAGCCCCCGGCAGCCGGGCCGTCTCGTGCGCCACCTCGTCCGACCAGGCCGCCCACGGATGGCCCGCGGCGTCCTCCATCCGCAGCGGTTCCAGCTCCTCCACCAGCTCCGCGCGCCGCTTCATGGGGAACGCGGCGGACACGCCCACGTGCTGGAGGGCACCCCGGTCGTCGTACAGCCCGAGCAGCAGCGACCCCACGACCGGGCCGCTCTTGTGGAAGCGGTAGCCCGCCACCACGACGTCCGCCGTGCGCTCGTGCTTGATCTTGAACATCACGCGCTGGTCCGGACGGTACGGAAGGGAGAGCGGCTTGGCGATCACCCCGTCCAGGCCCGCGCCCTCGTACCGCTGGAACCACTGCTCGGCCACCGCGCGGTCGGTCGTCGCCGGCGCCAGGTGGACGGGCGGCGTCACGCCCGACAGCTCCCGTTCCAGCAGGGCGCGCCGGTCGCTCAGCGGGACGTCGAGCAGCGATGCGTCGGCCAGCGCCAGCAGATCGAACACCACGAAGGACGCCGGGGTCTTCTGCGCGAGCATCCGCACCCGCGAGTCGGCCGGGTGGATCCGCTCGGTCAGCGCGTCGAAGTCGAGGTGGCCCTCCCGTGCGACGACGATCTCGCCGTCCACCACGCACCGGTGCGGCAGCCGCTCCCGCAGCGCCTCCACCAGCTCAGGAAAATACCTGGTCAGCGGCCTTCCCGTGCGGCTTCCCAGCTCGACCTCCGCACCGTCACGGAACACGATGGCCCGGAATCCGTCCCACTTCGCCTCGTACTGCATGTCCGGCGGGATGCTCGCCACGGGCTTGGCGAGCATCGGCTTCACGGGCGGCATCACCGGCAGGTCCATGCCTTTGATTCTGCGGCCGAGCGGGGGGATCCGCCCGGTGTGCGAGGGAGGTACCACACGCCTACCGTGGCTGGCATGGGTGATGCGATGGAGTTGGAGGCGGCGGGCAGGACGGTGCGGCTGTCCAGCCCCGGCAAGGTCTTCTTCCCGGAGCGCGGCTTCACCAAGCTGGACCTCGCCCGGTACTACCTGGCCGTCGGCCCCGGGATCCTGCGTGCCCTGCGCAACCGTCCCACCACCCTGGAGCGCTACCCGGACGGTGTGACCGGCGAGTCCTTCTTCCAGAAGCGGGCGCCCAGGAACATGCCCGACTGGATCCCCACCGCCCACATCACTTTCCCGAGCGGCCGCAGCGCCGACGAGATGTGTCCCACGGAGGTCGCCGCCGTGGTGTGGGCCGCGCAGTACGGCACGCTCACCTTCCATCCGTGGCCGGTGCGCCGTGACGACGTCGACCGCCCCGACGAACTCCGCATCGACCTCGATCCGCAGCCCGGCACCCGCTTCGCCGACGCGGTGCGTGCCGCCCACGAACTGCGGGCGGTACTCGACGAGTTCGGGGGGCTGCGGGGCTGGCCCAAGACCTCCGGCGGCCGGGGGCTGCACGTCTTCGTGCCCATCGAACCGCGCTGGACCTTCACCGAGGTGCGCCGCGCCGCCATCGCCGTCGGACGGGAACTGGAGCGCCGCATGCCGGAGCAGGTGACCATCGCCTGGTGGAAGGAGGAGCGGGGCGCGAAGATCTTCGTCGACTACAACCAGACCGCCCGCGACCGCACCGTCGCCTCCGCCTACTCCGTGCGCCCCCAGCCGCACGCCCCCGTGTCCGCGCCGCTGCGCTGGGAGGAGGTGGGCGAGGCGGACCCCCGTGACTTCGACCTGGCGAGCATGCCCGGCCGCTTCGCCGAACTCGGCGACGTGCACGCCGACATGGACGACCACGCCTTCTCCCTTGAGGCGCTGCTCGACCTGGCGCGACGCGACGAACACGACCACGGCCTCGGCGATCTGCCGTATCCGCCGGAGCACCCGAAGATGCCGGGCGAGCCGAAGCGGGTGCAGCCGAGCCGCGCCCGGCGGGAGGGCGCGCAGGGAGACCGGGGGAAGCCGGGCGGGCCCTCGGCTCCGTGACCACCGCGGACTGCCCGGTGCCCGGTGGCGTGCGGCCGCCGCGATCACGGCCTGCCGCACGCCACCGGGGCGCCGGTCACCCGGACGGCGACCTCACAGGTCCTTGATCCGGATGTCCCGGTAGGAGATCACATCCGTCGTGCTGTGCACCTGCAGCCCGATGTACCCGGAGGCGAACCGCCGCCCGTCCGTGCCCGGGTCGTCCGAGCGGGGCGGGTAGAACTCCTGGCCGCCGGCGTTGTCGAACTCATTGATCAGCACGCCGTTGCGGTAGACCGAGTAGTGCTGGTCGACCACACGGATCTCGTAGTCGTTCCAGGTGCCCTTCGGCGTGACACCCGCCCCGGCCAGACCCACCCGGTCGAAGCCGTAGACCGAGCCGGTCTTGTACATGTCTCCGTCGGGCCGGTCCAGCACCTGCACCTCGTGCCCGTACTTGATGGCGACCCACTCCGGCCTGGGCTCCTCGGGGTGGTCGTGGACCCAGGGGAACCGTACGAACACACCGGAGTTGGCGTTCCCGTCACCGGGTGCGTCGTCCCGCCACTGCAGCTTCAGCGAGAAGTCCCCGTACTTGCGCCGCGGGAACCACAGCATGCCCAGGCCCGAGACGGTGGTGCCGCTCGTCATCGACCCGTCGGGGTTCAGCGCGAAGGATCCGCCGCCCACATGCTCCCACGCCGCGAAGGACGCGGCCGTACCGTCGAAGACCGTGCGGTAGCCCGTCGTGTGCCCCGGCGTGCCGATCCCCGAGTCGCGGGCCGCCGTGCGGATCGCCCGGTACTCGCGCTGGTCGATCACCCCCTCCGTGCGGAGCCTGTCCAGGACCGTCTTCACATGCTTCAGGAACAGCGCCTGGGAGGTCCACTCCTTCTCGTCCTCGATCAGTTCGCCGATCCGGCACCGGTTGTCGGTGACGCGGTTGCGCACACCGGAGTCGACCGTGCCCACGAACACCGTCGACCGCTCGTCGTACTCGGGGCAGTCGGGCGCGGGGACGCCGCCGCTCGGCACGACGGTGAAGCTCACCGTCCGCGGCTCGGAGACGTTGCCGGCCGTGTCGCCCGCCCGGTACGCCACCGTGTGGGCTCCCGCACGGTCGACGACGACGGGCCCGCCGTACTCCAGGTACGGGCCGCCGTCGAGCGAGTACTCCACCGACGCGACGCCGGAGCCGCCGTCGTCCGTCGCACTCACGGTCACCCGGGCGTTGCCCACGTACGCGCCGTCGGAGTTCCTGGTGCCGTCCACGGTCGCCCCGGTCACGGGCGGCGTCGTGTCCTGCGCGGGCGGTGCGACGACCGTGAACGCGACGCTCCGGTCCGCGGACACGTTGCCCGCCTTGTCGGTCGCGCGGTACCGCACGGTGTGCGCGCCGAGTTGGTGCACCATCGCGGGTGCGGTGTACGGCTGCCAGGAGCCGGAGTCGACCGCGTACTCGATGGTGTTCACCCCGGAGCCCGTGTCGGACGCGGACACGGTGACCGTCGCCATGCCGACATACGCCCCGTCGGCGTTCCGCTCGCCGGTCACGGTCGCCGAGGTCTCCGGCGGGGTCGTGTCGTCCGTCGGCGGGGCGACCACGGTGAACTCGACGCGCTTCTCCGCCGCCGTGTTGCCCGCCCTGTCGACGGCCCGGTAGCGCAGCGCGTGGCCGCCCACCTGGTCGATCACCACCGGGGCGGTGTACGGCTGCCAGGCGCCCGCGTCGCCGACCGCGTACTCGACCCGGTCGACCCCGGACCCACCGTCGGTCGCGGTGACGGTCACGGTGGCCGAACCGACGTACGCGCCGTCGGCGTTGCGTGCTCCGTCCACGGACGCGGAGGTGACGGGGGCGTCCGTGTCCGCGCCGCCCCCGTCGGTGACGACCAGGACGCCCTGCATCCGCTCGTGGCCCGGCATCGTGCAGTAGTAGCGGTAGCGGCCCGGGGTGAGCGTTACCTCGGCGGTGTGCCGGCCGTGCCGGTCGTCGTTCGGGTTGGCCAGGATGTTGAGCTGGACGTCGTTGTTGTACTCCGGATCGGAGACGTCGAACGTCAGCGTGTGCGGCATGCCGGTGGTGTTGCCGGTCGCCGCGCTGTTCTCGAAGACGATCGTCGCCGGGCCCGCGACCGCGGTCTGCGGCGCGGAGGCGTACGCCGTGATGCCGTCGCCGGCGGTCCAGGTGAGCACCTGAGGAGCGGCGGCGTCCGGGGTCCGCTCGCTCCGCCCGAAGGCGGACGGGGCCAGCCCGGTCACCAGCAGCAGGGCCGCCAGCAGGGCCGTCCAGACTCTTCGTCCGTTTCCCCGCGCGCGCGTCATGCGCCCCTCCTGACCAGCTGGCCGGCGGCGGGGGTGGGACCGCCACCGGTGTAGGTGACCCGCCACAGCGCCGACTTGGCGTCCGAGGTGAAGAAGCCGCGCCCGTAGTCGAGGACGTACAGCGCGCCGTCCGGGCCGAACTTCCAGTCCATGAGGTTCTTGATGCCGTCGTTGCCGGTCGGGACGATCTTCTTCAGCGACTCCGCGTGCACCGGCAGCCCGCCCTCGCCCTGGTTCCCCGGGTCCATGAGCACGGCGTCACGCGGCTGGTCGGCGTCGTAGAAGTCGCCGACGAACCATTTGCCGTCCCAGTAGGCGGGCCACTTGACGTCGCTGGCGCTGTCCGGGTCGTAGCGGTAGACCGGACCGTTCATCGCGGCCTGCCCGCCGCCCTTGAGCCATGGCAGCAGATACGTGGCCTCCTCCTTCTTGTACGAGGGGACCCCGTTGGCGTCGCGCGGATACTCCGGGCCGCCCCCCTGGGGCGAGTACCAGATGTTGTTGCCGGTGACCGGCGGCAGACGGACCAGACCGTCGTTGTTCGGGGACTCGTTCCTCGGGTGGTCGCAGTCGTACCAGCCGAGCGGCTGCGACGGATCCGGCAGATTGCGGTCACGGTAGGGCTGCTTGTCGCCCATGCAGTACGGCCAGCCGCGGTTGCCCGCCTTGGTGATGACGGCGAACGTGTCGTACTTCGCCGGGCCCCAGACCGGGGACGGCTCGCTCGCGTCGGGGCCGACCCAGCCCGCGTAGAGGATGTCGGTCTTCTTGTCGACGAAGATGCGCGCCGGGTTCCTGACGCCCATCACATAGATCTCGCCGCGTGTCTTGCCGCCGCCCTCGTCGGTCTCCTTGCCGGTGAAGAGGTTCCCTTCGGGAATCGTGTACGTCCCGTCGGGCTCCGGGTGGATGCGCAGGATCTTGCCGTTGAGGTTGTCGGTGTTGCCGGCGGTACGGCGCGCGTCCGCGAACGAGACGCCCCTGAAGCTGGGCTGCGGGTTGTTGCCGGAGTAACCGTCGCTGAACCGGCTGGAGTTGTTGTCGCCGGTGGCTATGTAAAGGTTGCCCTTGGAGTCCCAGGTCATCCCGCCGCCCGCGTGGCAGCAGCTGTGGATCTGCACCGGCCATGCGAGCAGCACCTTCTCGCTGCCCAGGTCCAGCTTGTCGGTGGTGAGGTCGAGCGTGAAGCGGGAGACGCGCCGCTCGGCCATGTGTGTCCCGCGGTTGATCCGGGAGTGCGGCGTGTAGTGCAGATACACCCAGCCGTTCTGTTCGAAGCGCGGGTCGAGTTCGATGCCGAGCAGCCCTTCCTCGGCCTTGGTCAGCTCGTCGCCGCCGCCCTTGTTGCCGAACACGGTCAACTCGCCCGCCAGCGTGACCTTTCCGGTCTTCGGTTCGTAGACGTGGATCTGGCCCTTGCCCTTGCCGATGTCCGGATCGTTCCAGTCGGTGACCACCGGCTGGGAGGCGTCCCCGCCGCCGCGGCCGATGTACAGCACGCGTCCGTCGGGGGCGGTCACCAGGCCGTGCGGCTCGCCGATCTGGTCGCTCTGCCCGGGCTGGTTGGGCTTGGTGAGCCGCTCCGCCTTGTAGCCGGCGGTGATCGTCGCCTTGCAGTCGGCCTGCACCAGCCGCGTCGTCCACAGCAGGGCGCCGCGCAGATGCGCGCGGAAGTCCGTCTCGTCGTAGGACGACACGGTGCCTCCCATACCGGTGTAGAAGGAACGGCCGCCGTCGTAGTCCCGGCACCAGCTGACCGGATGGTCCCAGCCGTTCGCGCTCGCGCCGGGCCGGTACGTGGACTCGCGCACCCGCGCCACCGTGTGCACGTCGCCGGACGGGTTCTTCACCCAGTTCGGCCACACGTCCGGGCGCTTCCACTGCAGCGGCAGGTCCTTGGTGGCCGGGTGCCGGCGGTCGCCCACCTCGACGACGGCGCGCTGGACGTCCGTCGGGCCGCCGGCGGCCGGGCGGGCGCCGACCAGTCCGGTGAACCAGTCGGAGTACGGTTCCGCCCGGGCCGCGTCATGGATGCCGACGAAACCGCCGCCCGCCTCCATGTACGCCTCGAGGCCCGCCTCCTGCTCGGGGTCGAGGACGTCCCCGCCGCCGGTGAGGAACACGATCGTGTTGAAGCGCCCCAGCTTCTTCGTGTCGGTGAAGACCGACGCGTCGTCGGTGGCCTGGACCTTGAAGCGCTGGTTCGCGGGCCCGGACAGGCCGATCCCCTCGATCGCCTCGATCCCGGCGTTCACGACCGGCGACTCGTCCCCGGCCGCCGCGGAGCCGTAGAAGACTAGGACGCGGACGTCGTCACCGCCCGGCGGCGCCTTGACGGACATCGTTGTCGAGGCGGGTTCCGGCGCCGGGCGCGCGCTCGCGGACGGGCCCGAGAGGACCCCGGCGCTGACGACCCCGGCGGCGAGGGCCGCGGCCCATCCCCGTCCTCTCGTGGCGAACCCTCGTGAGCCCCGTAAGCCTGGTAAGCCTCGTACGTCCAAGGGTCTTTGATGCGATATGAGCCGCATGTGGTCACCCACCCCTCGTCGGTCACGGCAACAGCGCCAAGGAAGCTAGACGCCTTTGCGCGACTCGCCAATAGGTATGACCGCAATACAACAAACTTTGTCCTTGGTGTGGATAAACTGCGGGCATGCCGCTACCGTCCCTCTCGTTCGTCTCAGCGGCTCGTCTCCGTGAATTCCGTCGTGGCATGGGGAGTTCGGCATGGACAGACGCAGTTTCAACCGAGGGATGCTGCTTGGTGGCGCAGCCGTCGCGACATCGTTGTCCATCGGCACGGAGGCCGCGGCCGCCGGCGGCCCGCTGCGGACCGCACCCGCCGGCGGCGAGGTCAGACACATCAAGCTGTACGCCGAGGAGCTCGACGGCGGGCAGATGGGGTACGGCCTGGCCAAGGGGAGGGCGACCGTTCCCGGCCCGCTGATCGAACTCGTTGAGGGCGACACGCTCCACATCGAGTTCGAGAACACCCTGGACGTGGCGGCCAGCCTGCATGTGCACGGGCTGGACTACGAGATCTCCAGCGACGGCACCAAGTGGACCAGGAGCGATGTGCAGCCGGGCGACACCCGCACCTACACCTGGCGCACCCACACCCCCGGCCGCCGCGCGGACGGGACCTGGCGGGCGGGCAGCGCGGGGTACTGGAACTACCACGACCACGTCGTCGGCACGGAGCACGGCACCGGCGGGGTGCACAAAGGCCTGTACGGGCCGGTGATCGTACGCCGCAAGGGTGATGTCCTTCCCGACGGGACGCACGCCATCGTGTTCAACGACACGATGATCAACAACCAGGTGCACTTCGGACCCGACTTCGAGGCGACGGCCGGCGACCGCGTCGAGTTCGTGGTGATCACCCACGGGGACCTCTACCACACGTTCCACCTGCACGGGCACCGCTGGGCGGACAACCGCACCGGAATGCTCACCGGCCCGGACGACGGGAGCCGCGTCGTCGACAACAAGATCGTGGGACCAGGGGACTCCTTCGGCTTCCAGGTGATCGCGGGGGAGGGGGTCGGAGCGGGCGCATGGATGTACCACTGCCATGTCCAGAGCCACGCCGACATGGGGATGACCGGGATGTTCCTGGTGAAGAAGCCGGACGGGACGATTCCCGGGTACGACCCGCACACCGGCCACGACGCGCACGGTCATCAGGCGCCGCACAGGCGTCCGTGACATGCGGGCTCCTCCTCGTCGGAAGCGCTCTCAGCGCCACCGGTCTCCCGGGCTATCCTGATCGGGAACCGCCGGGGAGGAGTCCGAAGTGACCGACACCGTGCCGCGCCCCACGCTGGAGGCCGTGGCTGCCCGGGCCGGGGTGTCGCGGGCCACCGTCTCCCGGGTCGTCAACGGCGGCGACGGTGTGCGCCAGCCCCTGGCCGAGCGGGTGCGCCGGGCCGTCGAGGAACTCGGCTACGTACCGAACCAGGCGGCACGCAGCCTGGTGACCAAGCGGCACGACGCGGTCGCCGTCGTGATCGCCGAACCGGAGACCCGTGTCTTCGCCGACCCCTTCTTCGGTCTGCAACTGCGCGGGATCAGCAAGGAGTTGACCGCACACGACGCCCAGCTCGTGCTGCTGCTCACGGAGGGGCGCGCCGACCACGCACGGGTCGGCCGGTATCTCGCGGGCGGTCATGTCGACGGTGCGCTCGTCTTCTCGCTGCACCTCGAAGACCCGTTGCCGGAGCTGGTCCAGCGCGCCGGGGTGCCCACGGTGTTCGGCGGACGGCCGGGCTGGGGCGGCGGCGCGCGCAGCGCCGTGTACGTGGACAGCGACAACCGTGGCGGCGCCCGCGAGGCCGTACGGCATCTCGTCGGACTCGGCCGCCGGCGCATCGCGCACATCACCGGCGCCCTCGACCAGACGTCCGCCGTGGACCGGCTCGACGGGTTCCGGGACGTCATGGTCGACGCCGATCCGCGGCTGATCGCCGAAGGCGACTTCACCCCGGCCGGGGGCGAGCGTGCGATGCGGGAACTGCTGGAGCGCTGCCCGGACCTGGACGCCGTGTTCGCCGCCAACGACCTGACCGCGTCCGGCGCCCTGCGCGTGCTGCGCGCGCAGGGGCGCCGGGTGCCCGACGACGTCGCCCTGATCGGCTTCGACGACATGCTGCCGGTCGCCGAGCAGACCGACCCACCGCTGACCACGATCCGTCAGGACATAGAGGAGATGGGCCGGCTGATGGCCAGGCTGCTGCTGCGCGGCCTCGACCGGCGAGGCGGCGGGCCGGGCGGGGGCGGGGCCCCCGGCGGTGCTCCGGGCGGTGCTCCGGGTGGTGCTCCCGGCGTGGGCGACGGGCCGTCCAGCGTGGTGCTGCCGACGACCCTGGTGCGACGCGCGTCCGCGTGAGCGCGCCCGGGCGGGCATGCGGTCAGGAGCCGACCGTCACCGTGAAGCGCCTCGGGTTCCCGTCGTACGCCGCCCCCGACACATCGGGCTGGCCGTCCGGGCGTACGTCGTCGTACGGGAACGCGTACCCGATGGGGGAGTTGGCGTGCACCACGCGCGCCCAGTGGTTGGTCACGTCGCCCTGGTAGTAGTCGGCGCTGGTCGCGCCGCCCGGCTGGTCCGGGTGGGTGAGCATGAGCGAGCGGTTGAAGCCGGCGGCCAGGCGGGCGAGAAGGGCCTTCTTGTCGTCGGGGTCACCGGGGTTGTTGGCGAACGGCCCGTGGTTGCAGGTGAAGACGTCCTTCGAGGTGGGTTTGGCGAAGGTGTGGCCGCCGGTGAAGGTGAGCGTGTCACCGCTGACCCGGCCGGTGAACACCCCCCGGCCGCCCTGGAGGTCGATCCTCAGGTCGGTGCCGCGGTACTTGTCCCAGACCTGGTCGGCGTAGGCGGTCCACAGGCCGCGGAACGGCATCCGGTCCGGCTGGTCGAAGTACGGTGCCATCAGGTTCTGCGGGGAGATGACCCGCAGCACCTTCCCGTCGACGCGGACCACGAGCTGGTCCCAGGGCTGTCCGTCCTCGGCGGCCTGCGCGGTCAGGTCCGAGGCGATCCTGTCCACGGCGCCGCCGGGAAGCGGCGCGACCGTGTGGGTGGCATCACCCTCCAGGGTCAGTCCGATCGGGAGGGCGGTCACCAGGTCGACGTAGCTGATGTTCGCG
Organism: Streptomyces sp. PSU-S4-23; assembly: GCF_055632315.1. Taxonomy (NCBI): domain Bacteria; kingdom Bacillati; phylum Actinomycetota; class Actinomycetes; order Kitasatosporales; family Streptomycetaceae; genus Streptomyces; species Streptomyces sp. PSU-S4-23. Next base: position 7,923,851 of record NZ_JBVMUU010000002.1, read on the forward strand.
TACAGCTGGGCGGAGTTGAAGGTGAACTCGCAGAACGACCACGTCTTCGCGTAGTTGGGGTCCGCGGGCGTCGCGAACGCCGGCTCGACGAGGGCCGGGCCCGGGTTCAGGAAGAAGTCGAGGGTGTCGTCGCGCACGAAGTAGATCCGTGCGCCGAACATCTGGGGGAGCGTCAGCACGGTGGGCGCGGAACCCGCGGGCCCGAGCGGGATGGCACAGTCCACGGGCAGCGGGGTCCCCGGCGCCGAGGGCGAGGCCGGCCGGTAGACGCTGCCGTCCGCCCGCAGCAGCATCCAGTCGCCCGTCGACTGCTCGTGCCCGGTGACGTAGGCGCGGACCGTGCCCGGTAATGAGGCGTTGCGCAGTGCGAGTTCGCAGGTGGCGGGTGCCGCGTGGGCGGCATCCGGGCCGAGGGCGCCGGCCCAGGCGGGGGAGGTGGCGGCGACGGCCGCTCCGGTCAGAAACACTCGGCGTGATATCACGAGTCGTCTCCTGGGGGGTGTGGGGGGAGCGCAGGATGCCCCGTGCCCAGGGGCTCCTGCGGTGTTCCACACTGTCTCCAGGGGAGGTTGAGGCGTCAAGGGTTATGACTGAGAGCGCTCTCACCAATTCTCCGCCTTCAAGAAATGACGGCTCCCTCGCGCCTCAGTCCCGCCGCGGGGCGCTCTTGAGCACCGCGAACCGCGCTCCGTAGGGGTCGGCGAGACCGGCGATGCGGCCCACACCGTCGAGGTCCGTCGCGGGCATCCGGACGCTGCCGCCGAGCTCCTGTGCCCGGCTCACCGTGGCGTCGGCGTCCGTGACGTCGAAGTACGGCAGCCAGTGGGCGCCGGACCGCACCCTTGCGGGATCGCCGGTCAGGGGCACCAGGCCGCCGAACATGGAGTCCGCGCCGGCACCCCCGGGGTTGACGCAGGTGTAGGTGCCGCCGGGGAACGGCACGCCCTCGGTCTCCCAGCCGAGCACCCGGTGGTAGAACGCGGCGGCCCGGGCGATGTCCAGGGTGTACAGCTCGACCCAGCACAGCGAGCCGGGGGCGCCGGCCACCTCGATGCCCTTGGTCCGGCCCGGCTGCCAGATGCCGAACGGCACGCCGGCCGGGTCGGCGAGGACGGCCATGTGGCCCTGCCCCATCACGTCCATCGGCTGGACGAGCACGCTGCCGCCGGCCTGCTCGGCCGCCTTCGCGGTGGCCTCCGCGTCGGGGCTCTGGAAGTAGACGGTCCAGGACGGCGGGCCCTGCTCCGGGGTGGTCCGCATGGCGCCGGCGGCGGTCTTCCCGGAGAGCTGGAAGAAGCCGTAGCCGCCCGCCTCGGGGCCCGCCGAGCGGAACTGCCAGCCGAAGAGACCGCCGTAGAAGGAGATGGCGCCGTCGAGGTCGGAGGTGCCGACATCCAGCCAGTTGGGGGCACCGTCGACGAAACGGGTGGTGAGCATGAGTGCACTCCTCGGAGGTTCCCGTTACCTGCACTGCCGAGTCTCGCACCGCCCACCGGCAGGTGCCGCCGGAGCGACACGACCGGCTCGCGTGGCGTTCGGAGCGAGCGGATCCGGCCTTCTTGCGGGCCGCCGCGCGCCGCCGTGCACCGCCCGCTCGGCAGGGGCATCATCAAGAGCCGTCGCTGTCCGACCGCCGTGGGAGCCCGCCGGGCGAGCCGTTGATCCCGCGTTGATCGAACGTTTTTCGCCGCTCGGCACGATCTCGGCCATGCACACAGAAGCAATCACTGCGTCCGACATCGCCTGGCAGGAGCAGGCGCTGTGCGCGCAGACGGGGGCCGATTTCTTCTTTCCCGAGCCGGGCAGCTCGGTGCGCGAGGCCAAGCGCATCTGCGGACTCTGCGAGATCCGTTCCGCGTGTCTCGCCTACGCCCTGGAGAACGACGAACGGTTCGGCGTCTGGGGCGGCCTGTCCGAGAAGGAGCGGATGCACCTGCGGCGCACGGAGGGGGACCGATGAAGGGACACCGTACGAAGGCGGATCGTGGCCGGTCCGTCCGGATGCGCGCCGGGGCCCGCGGGACGATGCTGGAGACATGACCGGACGGGCCCCTGTCATCGTTCATCCGCCGTCGGGTACCGGCGGCCGCCGGGTCACCGCGCGCGGGGAGAGCCTGGGAGTGGCGTTCTCCGACGAGGACGTGATCGAGTTCCTCGGCCGGGCGGGACTGCCCGACGCCGAGGACCTGCTCGACGATCCGGCGTGGGTGAAGTGGCGTGGCGCGGACGCGCACCACTACGAGGCCGCGTAGCGGCTTCCCGGAGTGCCGGAGTGCCGGAGTGCCGGCACCAGCGGCGGACGCGGCGTCCCGCTGCCGTCGGGCGGCGTCCGGGAGCGCCACCCGGCCCGGCGCGCCCGCGCCCGCGGTGCCGGCCAGCAGCGGTACCGGCCCCGGGGGCCGGTACTGACACCGGGGGACCGCCGACGGTGCGACGACGGCGCCCGCGGACTCCCTACGCGCCGGTCCGTGCCGCCATCCGGGCCTTGCGCGCCGCCAGCTTCTCGTCGAACTTCGCGGCCTCCGCGTCCAGCCCGCCCAGGAACAGGCCCAGTTCCTCCTGAGCCCGGCGGCCGTCGGGGCCGAGGCCGTCGATGTCCATGATCTTCAGGAAGCGGAGCACCGGCTGGAGCACCTCGTCGTGGTGGATCCGCAGGTTGTAGACCTCCCCGATCGCCATCTGCGCGGCGGCGCGCTCGAAGCCGGGAATCCCGTGGCCGGGCATGCGGAAGTTCACCACGACGTCCCGGACGGCCTGCATGGTCACGTCGGGTGCGATCTCGAACGCCGCCTTCAGCAGGTTCCGGTAGAACACCATGTGCAGGTTCTCGTCGGTCGCGATGCGGGCCAGCATCCGGTCGCAGACCGGGTCGCCGGACTGGTGCCCGGTGTTGCGGTGCGAGATGCGGGTGGCCAGTTCCTGGAACGAGACGTACGCCATGGAGTGCAGCATCGAGTGCCGGTTGTCCGACTCGAAGCCCGCGCCCATATGGGCCATGCGGAACTGCTCCAGCTTGTCGGGGTCGACCGCGCGCGAGGCGAGCAGATAGTCGCGCATCACGATGCCGTGCCGGCCCTCCTCGGCGGTCCAGCGGTGCACCCATGTGCCCCAGGCGCCGTCACGGCCGAAGAGCGTGGCGATCTCGTGGTGGTAGCTGGGGAGGTTGTCCTCCGTCAGCAGGTTCACCACGAGCGCCGTCCGGCCGATCTCGGTGACCTTGGACTGGCCCTTCTCCCAGACCTCCCCGTCCTCGAAGAAGCCGGGGAAGTTGCGGCCGTCGCTCCAGGGGACGTACTCGTGCGGCATCCAGTCCTTGGCGACCTTCAGATGCCGGTTCAGCTCCTTCTCGACCACTTCTTCCAGCGCGCACAGCAGCCGCGTGTCGGTCCAGACGGAGGGGCTGCCGAGAGGGGGAGAGGTGATCGTCACGGGGTACTCCAGGGAGACGGCGAGGCAAGAGCGGGTGACCGGCGAGCGGTGCCGGAAACCTACGGGATCGTAGGCTACGAATCCGTAGGTTACGAAGCCGTAGGTTAAGTGCGCTGTAAAGGACGCTGATCAGGGGGGTGCCTTCCAGGCACGGGGGCACCGGTTCAGCGGGTCAGGCGTACAACTCCCGCAGACGCACCGAGAGGCACGTTACACAGCCCTCCAGCTTCTCGAACTCGCTGATGTCCACCAGGACCGGCTCATGCCCGAGGTCGGCGAGCAGGTCCGCCGTCTTCGGCGCGCTGGCCGACATGAGCAGCTTGCCGCCGCCCAGCAGCACCACGTGCGAGCCGGACTCCTCCGGCACCGTCAGGAAACGCGGGAACAGCGCGGGCTTGTCCACCAGCGGCACATGGCCGATGACCGTGCCGTCGGGCAGGGCGGTGACCGCCGACTTCAGGTGCAGCACCTTGGTGACGGGCACGGAGACCACCCGGGCGCCCAGCGGTTCGAAGACCGCGCGCAGCTGCTGGACGGCGGCCGGGTTGGTGCGCCCGCTGCGGCCCACGTAGATCGTGTCGTCGATCTTCAGCACGTCGCCGCCGTCGAGCGTGCCCGGCTCCCAGATCCAGTTGACCGAGCAGCCGAGCCGGGCCACGGCCTCCTCGACGCCCGCGGTCTCCTCGCGCCGCGACTCCGCGCCGGGCCGCGCGATCAGGGCGACGTTCTTGTACATCACCACGGTGTCCTCGACGAACACCGAGTCGGGGCAGTCGTCGGCCGGATCCACCTCGATCGTCTCCCAGCCGTGCGTACGCAGGGCCTCCGCGTACGCCCCCCACTGTTCGAGCGCGAGATCGACGTCGACCTTCTCGCGCTCGATGTGCGTCACCAGCCCCTCGGCGAGGCGTGGACTCGGTCGGCGGATGAGAGCCTTCTTGCTGGGCACGTGGGACTCCGTCTCGGCTGATGCTGTCGCCCGCCATCATGCAGGGCCGATGCGCGGGGACAAAGCCCCGGGTTCGGGCTCCTTCCCGGGCGGTCCCGGGCGCGGCTCGCCCCCGGCGCCCCGCGCACCGGGACCGCCCGCCCGGGTGACCCCGGCACGCGACCCGCCGGCCGAAGCGGGCCGTGATACGCCGGTCACCGCGGCCGGTCACCGCGGCCGGTCACCGCGGCCGGTCACCGCGGCCGGTCACCGCGGCCGGTCACCGCGGCCGGTCACCGCGGCCGGTCACCGCGGCCGGTCACCGCCGCCGGTCACCGCCGCCCGGGACCGCCGCGCCGCCCCGCGCCGGTGTGACGAGTGCCGGGCGCCGTGGGCACGGAGCCGGACCGGCGGACCCGGCACCCGGCACCGCCACGGCGAGGGTCTGCGTCACCTGCCCCACTCCCGCGCGGGAAGGCCGTGAAGGTCTCGGTGCGGGGCCGCCCGGCCGCCTGCTGGGCGGGCCCGGCGAAGTCCGGTGCGGTTCGGCAGCGTCCCGAAGGGGCGCGGGGAACTGCGCGATCAGCCACGACGAACCCGCGGCTGGTGTACCGGACTTCCAGCGAAGCGCTCAGGCGGGGCCGCCGAGGACCCCGGGGGTCGTCTCCCTGAGCCCGCCCTCCAGCAGCAGCCAGCGGGTGACTCCGATCGACTCGAGGAAGGGCAGGTCGTGGCCGGCCACGATCAGCGCGCCCTCGTACGACTCCAGGGCCGTGACGAGCTGCCGCACGCTCGCCATGTCGAGGTTGTTCGTCGGCTCGTCGAGCATCAGCAGCTGCGGTGCCGGCTCGGCGAGCATCAGCGCGGCCAGGGTGGCGCGGAAGCGTTCGCCGCCCGACAGGGTTCCGGCCGGCTGGTCGGCGCGCGCGCCACGGAACAGGAAGCGGGCCAGACGCGCCCGGATCCGGTTGTCGGTGGCGCCGGGGGCGAACCGGGCCACGTTCTCCGCGACCGACAGACCGTCGTCGAGAACGTCCAGCCGCTGCGGCAGGAAACGCAGCGGCACGTGCGCCGTGACCTCGCCCGCCACGGGCTCCAGCTCGCCCGCGATCGTGCGCAGCAGCGTGGTCTTCCCCGCGCCGTTGCGTCCGACGAGCGCGATCCGCTCCGGACCGTGCACATCGAGGCCGCCCGCCACCCGGGCACCGTACGCCGGCCGCAGATCCCGCAGCGTCAGCACGGACCGCCCCTGCGGAACCGCCGTGTGGGGCAGGTCGACACGGATCTCGTCGTCGTCCCGCACCGCCTCGACCGCCTCGTCGAGGCGCTCCCTGGCCTCGGCGAGCCTCTCCTCGTGCAGGATGCGGTGCTTGCCGGCGGACTCCTGGGCCGCCCGTTTGCGCGCCCCCATGACGATCTTCGGTTCGCGCTTGCTGTCCCACATCTTCTGGCCGTACCGCTTTCGGCGGGCCAGCTTCATCTGGGCCTCGGCCAGTTCGCGCTTCTGCCTGCGCAGGTCGGACTCGGCGACGCGCACCATGCGCTCGGCCGCCTCCTGCCCGACGGCCAGGGCCTCCTCGTACGCGGAGAAGGTGCCGCCGAACCAGGTGACCTCCCCGGCACGCAGATCCGCGATCTGGTCGACGAGATCGAGGAGTTCACGGTCGTGGCTGACCACGACCATCACTCCCGGCCATGCCTCGACCGCCGAGTACAGCCGCCGGCGGGCGTACAGGTCGAGGTTGTTGGTCGGCTCGTCCAGCAGCAGGACGTCCGGGCGCCGCAGCAGCAGCGCGGCCAGCCGCAGCAGGACGGACTCGCCGCCGGAGACCTCGCCGATCGTGCGGTCCAGACCGATGTGGCCGAGGCCGAGTTCGCCGAGCATCGCCTCGGCGCGCTCCTCCACGTCCCAGTCGTCGCCGACGGTCGCGAAGTGCTCCTCGGCCGCGTCGCCCGCCTCGATGGCGTGCAGTGCGGCGCGTCGCGCCGCGATGCCGAGCGCCTCGTCCACCCGCAGGGCGGTGTCGAGGGTGACGTTCTGCGGCAGGTAGCCGATCTCGCCGTGGACGTGCACGGTGCCGCCGGACGGGGTGAGTTCACCCGCGATCAGTTTCAACAGGGTGGACTTTCCGGCCCCGTTGACGCCGACGAGGCCGGTCCTGCCGGGGCCGAACACGATCTGGAGGCCGTCGAAGACACGGGTGCCGTCGGGCCAGGAGAAGGACAGGGACGTACAGGTCAGGGAAGGGGAGAGTGACATGCGGGCCTCGCGACTGCTCGGGATGGGCGGGGGCGACGCGTGTGAGACACCGCACGGGGGCGACGGCCGTGAACAGAGGAAGAGCCCTGCACCGGGGGACGGCTCGAATGCCGAGGTCGCACGCTACGCACACGGACGCTGACAGCGCCGTGTGACGCGGTGTCTCAAGACCTCAGACGAGCAACGTCCTTCTCCCCTCGACGGCGACAGATCCGCTGTACACCGTAGGAACGGGCCTGAGGGGTGTCAACGCATTAACGTGGTCGGCGGCCGGGCGTGTCCACGGCCGCCCGAGGCGAGCCCGGACCGGCCGTGCCGCCCGACCCCGCAAGGAGACCTCGTGCCCGACGGCTCCCCCTCGCCGGCCGCGCTGCTGTACCTGCTGGCCTGGGACACCACCAGGCTCAGGCTCACGGGCGCGACCCGGCTCGCCTACCTGGTGCGTGCCGGCGCCCTCACCGAACTGGCCCAGCGCGGGCTGCTCGTCGACGTGGACGGCATCGCCACCCCGGCGGACCCCGACGCCCGCACCGGTGACCCCGTCCTCGACGGTCTCCTGGAACTCGTCGAGGAGTCCCGGCCCCGCCGCTGGAAGACCTGGGTCACGCTGCGTGCCGGCGTCACCCTCGACGCCGTCCGCGCCCAGCTCACCGCCGGCGGCTGGCTGCGCGCCGGGAAGAAGCGGATGCTCGGGGTCTTCCCTTCCGTGGAGTACGAGCTGGAGCGGGTGCCGAGGGTGGAGGCGCTGCAGCAGGAGGTGCGGCAGGTGATCGAGGGGCCGGTGCCCGTCGCGGAGGTCTCCGACCGTGACGCCGCCCTCGCGGCCCTGGCCGCGGCGGCCGAACTGGGCACCGTCGTGACCGCCGCGGACCGCAAGCGCCACAAGGAGCGCATCGAGGCGCTGACGGAGCGGAGCGGCGCCGCGGCTCCCGCGCTGCGGAAGGTCGTCCACGAGGTCCGCACGGCCATGGTCGTCGCGGCCACGGCCGGCGGGGCCGGGGCGACGGCCGGCTGAGGCCGGCGGGGCGGACGCAGCGCCGGATGTGCGCCGGCCGGCGCCCGGCGCCCGCCGGCCGGCTCGACCCCATGACCCACGACACCCTGCTGCGCGAGCGGGCCCTGGCCTTACGCGCCCTGCGCCCCGGGCCGTGCCCTCGTCCTCCCCAACGTCTGGGGCGCCCCCGGTGCGCGGCTCGTCGAGGAGGCGGGCGCGGCCTCCGTCACCACCCCCAGCGCCGGGCTCGCCTGGGAACCGGGGGCCGCCGACGGCGAGCGGCTCTCCCGTGACGATGCCCTGGCAGCGCTCGCGCGGATCACGGGACCGTGGCGGTCCCGGCGGGCACGGACATCTGGCCGCCGCCGGCGGGCCTTCAGCAGGCGTCCCGTATCAACTCGGCGAGATCCCGGTCCAGATCCACCTGCAGATGCTCCAGACCGACCGGCACCAGATCCGTGGTCCGCCGCAGGAAGCGGCGGACCTCGTCCGAGTGGACGTGCACCACGGCGGTGCCCTCCGGCGCGTGGAACTCCAGCACGGTGCGGTCGTAGCCGTACGGCCGCACCTGGACGTCGCCGTGGCCCTCAGGGCCCTCCAGGCCCGCCGTGAGCAACTCGCGGGCGAAGGTCCAGCAGACCTCCACACCTTCCAGGGTGGCCGGGGCCGGGAAGGTCATGCGGACCGCGAACGGATCGCGCCGGTCGTAGTGGAGCATGGCCGGAATGCTCGGCATCCGCGGCGCGGCGGCGACGAGACGGGCCTCCACGGGCTGCTCGATGACGGTGGACAACGCCTTGCTCCCTTGTGACGGCTGGACGGGCTGCGTGCGGGTGAGGCCGGGCACTTGACGAGACGATGAATGGAGCCGATCCGTGCACATGAAACGCGAGTGACCTCTGTCACCGAGACCATGCCGACGGGCGATCCGGGGTGACGGGCCGCTCCGTCCCGAGACCACCGGAACACCGGAGAGGACACCGGGGAACGGGCGTACGGTTCCCGGGCGAGGACGTCTGGACGTTCCCCGCTGAGGCCGTCTGGACGGCGCCGGGGGACTGGGCTAGCTTCGCGCGCCATGACGGGCATGGGGAACACGAGACGTACGGTTCGGACGGTGGCCGCGGGCCTGTGCGCGGCGGCGCTCCTCGCGCTGCCGGCGCCCGCGCAGGCCCACGGGCCGCAGCGGCCGGCGCCGCACTGGCAGCTCAAGGCCAGCGGCACGGACGTACGCTTCCGCGGTCTCTCGGCCGTGGGCCGGGACACCGCCTGGCTGGCCGGATCCAAGGGCACCGTGCTGCGCACCACCGACGGCGGCACCCACTGGCGGAACGTCTCCCCGCCGGGCGCCGCGGACCTGGAGCTGCGTGACGTCGAGGCGTTCGACGCACGGCACGCGGTGGTCCTGGCCATCGGCGAGGGTGAGGCCTCCCGGGTACTGCGCACCGACGACGGGGGCGCGACCTGGACCGAGGCGTTCCGCAACACCGACGCCAGGGCCTTCTACGACTGCCTCGCCTTCTTCGACCGGCGCCACGGCCTGGCGGTGAGCGACCCGGTCGACGGCAGGTTCCGCATCCTGTCCACCGGCGACGGCGGCCGCTCCTGGACGGTCCTGCCCGGCGACGGGATGCCCGACGCCCAGGACGGCGAGGCCGGGTTCGCGGCCGGCGGCCAGTGTCTGGTCGCCTCGGGGCCGCACGACGTGTGGCTCGCCACGGGCGGCGGCGCACGCGCGCGTGTGCTGCACTCCGCCGACCGCGGACTGACCTGGACCGCCTCCGACACACCGGTCCCGGCGGGCGATTCCGCGCGGGGCGTGTTCGCCGTCGCCTTCCGCGACCGCACGCACGGCATCGCGGTCGGCGGCGACTACCGCGCGGGCCGGCCGTCGCCCCGGGCCGCGGCGGTCAGCGGGAACGGCGGCCGCACCTGGGCGCCCGCCGTGTCGCCCCCGCCCGCCTACCGCTCGGGGGTCACGTGGCTGCCGCACAGCCGCACCGCCGCGCTCGCCGTGGGCCCCACCGGCACCGATCTGACCACGGACGGCGGCCGCACCTGGAGGACCGTCGACACGGGCTCGTACGACACGGTGGACTGCGCCCCCGACCTCGGGTGCTGGGCCGCCGGGGAGCAGGGACGGGTGGCGCGCCTGGAGCCCTGACGGTGGTCCCGGTGAAAATCGGGTACTCGGTGGTCCCGCACCTGAGAGGAAGTGACCTGTCATGCCACGCGGCTCCAGCCCGAAGCGGGAACGCCAGTACGAGCACATCAAGGAGAGCGCCCGCGACCGCGGGGAGAGCGAGCGGCGCGCCAAGGAGATCGCGGCGCGGACCGTGAACAAGGAGCGCGCCCGTTCCGGCGAGTCCAAGACCGCGAGCCGCACGTCCACGCAGGACATCTCGTCCGGCAGGCGGGGCGGTCTGCGCTCGGGGAAGGGCTCGCAGGGGCCCACCTACGACCAGCTGTACGAGGAGGCGAAGCGGCGCAACATCCGCGGCCGTTCGGACATGAACAAGAGCGAACTGTGGCGCGCGCTGGGCGGTAAGTGACGGCGGCCCGCGGGGACGTACGCTCGGCATCACCATGACGACCGTACGCATCCCCGCGGGCTGGCCCGCGACCGAAGACGAAGCCCGCGCCGTGCAGGACGAGTTGCGCGGCCGGGTCATCCTCGACGAGCCGGGGCCGCCGCCCGGGACCGGCACCGTGACGGGGGTCGACGTCGCCTACGACGACGAGCGCGGGGTGGTCGCGGCGGCGGCCGTCGCCCTGGACGCGGCCACGCTCGACCAGGTCGCCGAGGCCACCGCCGTCGGCGAGGTCTCCTTCCCGTACGTGCCCGGCCTGCTGGCCTTCCGCGAGATACCCACCGTTCTGGCAGCCCTGGCGGCCCTGGACCGCGACCCCGGCCTGGTCGTCTGCGACGGCTACGGTCTCGCCCACCCGCGCCGGTTCGGCCTCGCCTGCCACCTGGGCGTCCTCACCGGGCTGCCCACGATCGGGGTCGCCAAGAACCCCTTCACCTCCACCTACGAGGAGCCCGCTGCTCCGCGCGGCAGCAGCAGCCCCCTGCTCTCGGGCGGCGAGGAGGTCGGCCGGGCTTTGCGCACCCGGGCAGGCGTCAAACCGGTCTTCGTCTCCGTGGGCCACCGGGCCGGCATCGACAACGCGTGCGCGCACACCCTCGCACTCACCCCGAGGTACCGCATCCCCGAAACCACACGGCGCGCCGACGCCCTGTGCAGGCTGGCCCTCCGGAACGCCGTCGGCCGGACGGGTGCGCCGGGCTGACCCCTTACCGGGCACCCGTGGTGGATACCTGTTCTGAGTACCTGTTCTGAGTACCCGTTCTGAGTACCGGCTCTGAGTACCGGCTCTGAGTACCTGTACTGAGTACCTGTACTGAGTATCTGTACGGATGTGGCCGTGCCGTCGTCATCGGCAGGCTGTGCCCATGACGACGCAGCGTCCCTCCAAGGCCATGAGCAACCCCGCCAAGCCCGTCGAGCGTGCCGTGACGACCGTGCTCCTGCTGGGCGTGATCGCCGGGCTCGCCTGGATCGGCGGGATGATCTACACAGTCCTGGGGTGACGGTTCCGGTACCCCTACCGCCGGGCCGCCACCCGGAAGGTGATGCCGGCGGCGCGGAGGCGCTCGATGAGCGCGTTGCCCATCGCTTCCGCCGGGGTGACCTGGCCGGACGTGCGGGGCAGATCGTCGAGGGCGAGGGACAGGGCCGACTCGGCGAACATCTTCGCCGTCTCGTCGTATCCCGGATCGCCGCCCGCGACCTCCGTGAACACCCGCCGCCCGCCGCCCTCGCCCACGAACCGCACCGAGAACCAGCTCTTCGCCCGCTTCTCGGGCCCCGGCCCGTCCCCGGGCCTGAGCCGGTCCGACAGCCACCGCCGGGCGGGCGGCACCTGCGCCGCCGTGAACAGCGTGCCGACGGCCGCGACCCCTGCCACCGCGTACGGCAGGGTCTCGACCGCCGCGTAGTGCCGGTAGCGGAAGTCGGGGCCGTAGCGCTCCAGCACCCGCGCCGAGCGGCGCACCACCTGAGGGTCGATGGTGGGCAGCGGCAGCGCCCAGGCACCGACCTCCGCCGCGTACCGCGGAGCGCCGAACGGCGCCTGCGCCCGCCGCCCCAGCAGCCGGGGTTCGTGGCGGGCGCGGTCGCGGGCCGCGGCCAGCATCTGCGGGCCGCGCGCGAACTGGCCGAGCGCGGAGGCGAGCGTTCCGCCCGAGAACATCGCCTGCGAACGGACGTATCCGTCCACCCTGAGCGGCACCCCTTCGGGAAGCTGCTGCACGGTGAAGTACGCCCCCAGGTCGTGCGGTACCGAGTCGAAGCCGCAGGAGTGCACGAGCCGTGCACCCGTCTCCCGCGCGCGGGCGTCGTGCCGCACGTACATGAGGTCGACGAATTCGGGCTCGCCGGTCAGGTCCAGGTAGTCGGTGCCCGCGTCGGCGCAGGCGGCCACCAGCTCCTCGCCGTACCGCAGATAGGGTCCGACGGTGGTGGCCAGCACACGCGTGCCGCGGGCGAGTTCGGCCAGTGATTCGGGGTCCCGGGCGTCCGCCTGGAGCAGCCCGGGCCGGGCGCCGCCCGCGAGACGTTCCCGCAACCGCTCCAGCTTGCTGCCGCTGCGTCCCGCGATCGCCCAGCGCAGTCCCTCGGGCGCATGCGCGGCGAGGTAGTGCGCGGTCAGCGCGCCCACGAAACCCGTGGCCCCGAAGAGCACGATGTCGTACGCGCGATCCGTTTTCCGCCTGTTCATGACACCTCTCCGCCCCAGCGCCGTTGCCGGGCCCGAGGCTAGCGCGAGGCGGCCGTGGCCGGGCGGCGAGGTCGGCGTGGCGCCACCGGCAACCCCCGCTCACCCCGTTTGCCTGTGGTATGAGACGGTTTGACGGCGGGAATTCGACTAAGCGCTTGCTCGTTGAGGTATTGCCCGCGGGGCGGCCTGTTCATAACATCACCGATGTCACATCAGTTGTGTCACAGAGAGCCTGGAGGCTGGATGACAGGGCCAGGGACGCCGGGACACGGCCCGCTCGCCGGCGTGCGCGTCATCGAGCTGGCGGGCATCGGGCCCGGCCCGTTCGCCGGGATGCTCCTCGCCGACCTGGGCGCCGACGTCGTCCGCGTGGACCGGCCCGAGGGCCCGGGGCTCGCGATCGATCCCGAGTGCGACGTCACCAACCGCAACAAGCGCTCGGTGGTCGTCGACCTGAAGGCACACGACGGCCCGGCCCGCGTCCTGGACCTGGCCGAGCGCGCCGACATCCTCATCGAGGGCTACCGCCCCGGCGTCGCCGAGCGCCTCGGCGTCGGCCCCGAGACCTGCCACGCCCGCAACCCGAGGCTCGTCTACGGCCGTATGACCGGCTGGGGCCAGGAGGGCCCGCTCGCCCCGCGCGCCGGACACGACATCGCCTACATCGCGCCCACCGGCACCCTCGGTCTGATCGGAGACCCGGACGGGCCGCCCGCGATCCCCGCCAACCTGGTCGGCGACTACGCGGGCGGCTCGCTCTACCTGGTCGTCGGCGTCCTCGCGGCCCTCCACCACGCGCGTGAGACGGGCACCGGACAGGTCGTGGACGCGGCCATCGTCGACGGCGCGGCGCACCTGGCCTCGATGATCCACGGCATGCTCGCCGCCGGCGGCTGGCAGGACCGGCGGGGCGCCAACCTCCTCGACGGCGGCTGCCCCTTCTACGGCACCTACGAGACCGCCGACGGCCGGTACATGGCGGTCGGCGCCCTGGAGCGGCAGTTCTTCGAGGAGTTCGTGGACCTGCTGGGCATCGGGCACCTGGCCCCGGCCCACAAGGACGTCGCCCGCTGGGCGGAGCTGCGCGAGGCGGTCGCGGCCCGCTTCAGGACCCGCACGCGGGACGAGTGGACGGCCGTCTTCGAGGGCTCCGACGCGTGCGTCGCGCCCGTCCTCTCGCTCCGCGAGGCCCCGGCACACCCCCACCTCGCCGCCCGCGGCACGTTCGTGGACCACGGCGGCATCATCCAGCCGGCGCCGGCACCGCGTTTCTCGGACACCCGCACGTCGGTACGCGGCGGACCCGCGCAGCCCGGCGCCGACACCGCCGGCGTCGCGCGCGACTGGGATGTGCCCCGGCTCCTCGGGGACGGCGCCTGATGCAGCCGCCGACGACACTCGTCCCCACGGCCGCCGGAGCGGGCGCTTCCAGGGCTCCCGCGGCCCCGGGCCCGGCGGTAGCCCGCACCGAGCGCCCGAAGACCGCCGACGGCCGGACGCACCTCCCGGTCCTGCCCGGGAAGACCCACGAGACGTGGGGCGCGGACCGCGTCAGGGGCACCGCGCACCCGGGCACGGCCCCGGCCACGCCCCGGCGCGCCGTCGGCCCCCCGCCCGCCCCCGGCGTCGGCACCGCCCCCAACGACGGCACCACGCCCGGTGGTGACACCGCCGCCGTCCGCCGCCGTCCCGTTCGCCCGGAGGCCGCCCGGGGCCGCGCCGTGCCGGGCCGGGAGGCCCGCCCGAGAGCGCCCCGTGGCGTGCCGTGCCGTGCGCGCCCCCATGCACCCCGTCAGGCCGGCCGGCCCGGAGCCGGCCCGACTGGTCGAAAGCGTCGAGAACCGGCTCCCAGGAGGGCGAGCGCGACATGAAGCGGCAGATCTTCACCGCCGACCACGAGGCGTTCCGCGAGACCGTGCGCACCTTCCTCGCCAAGGAGGTGCTGCCGCACTACGAGCAGTGGGAGAAGGACGGCATCGTCTCCCGTGACGCCTGGCGGGCGGCAGGAAAGCAGGGCCTGCTCGGACTCGCCGTGCCCGAGGAGTACGGAGGCGGCGGCACCCCCGACTTCCGCTACAGCGCCGTCCTCGTGGAGGAGTTCACCCGCGCGGGAGCCTCCGGGCTCGCGCTCGGGCTGCACAACGACATCATCGGACCGTATCTGACGGGCCTCGCCACCGAGGAGCAGAAGCGGCGCTGGCTGCCCGGCTTCTGCGACGGCTCGATCGTCACCGCCATCGCCATGACGGAGCCCGGCGCGGGCTCCGACCTCCAGGGCATCAGGACCCGCGCCGAGGACAGGGGCGACCACTGGCTGCTCAACGGCTCCAAGACCTTCATCTCCAACGGGATCCTCGCCGACCTGGTGATCGTCGTGGCCCGGACGACCCCCGAGGGCGGGGCGCACGGGCTGTCGCTGCTCGTCGTGGAGCGGGGCACGGAGGGCTTCGAACGCGGCCGCAACCTCGACAAGATCGGCCAGAAGGCACAGGACACGGCCGAGTTGTTCTTCCACGACGTGCGCGTGCCCAAGGAGAACCTGCTGGGCGAGCTCAACGGCGCCTTCGTGCACCTGATGACGAACCTCGCCCAGGAACGGCTGAACATCGCCGTCGCCGGGATCGCCGCCGCCGAGCACCTGCTGGAGATCACCACCGAGTACGTCAAGGAACGCGAGGCGTTCGGACGGCCCCTCGCCAGACTCCAGCACATCCGCTTCGAGATAGCCGAGATGGCGACCGAGTGCGCCGTCACCCGCGCCTTCCTCGACCGCTGCATCACCGACCACACGAACGGCGAACTCGACGCGGTGCACGCCTCCATGGCCAAGTGGTGGGCGACCGAACTGCAGAAGCGGGTCGCGGACCGCTGCCTGCAACTGCACGGCGGTTACGGCTACATGACGGAGCACCGCGTCGCCAGGGCCTTCACCGACGGCCGCATCCAGACCATCTACGGCGGGACCACCGAGATCATGAAGGAGATCATCGGTCGTTCCCTGCTCGGCTGACCCTCCCCGAAAGGCTTACCCGTGAGCACCGAAGCGTACGTGTACGACGCGATCCGCACCCCGCGCGGGCGCGGCAAGGCCAATGGCGCCCTGCACGGCACCAAGCCCATCGACCTCGTGGTCGGACTCATCCACGAGATGCGGCGGCGTTTCCCGGACCTCGACCCGGCCGCGATCGACGACATCGTCCTCGGTGTCGTCGGGCCGGTCGGTGACCAGGGCTCCGACATCGCCCGCATCGCCGCGATCGCCGCCGGCCTGCCCGACACGGTGGCCGGCGTCCAGGAGAACCGCTTCTGCGCGTCCGGTCTGGAGGCGGTCAACCTGGCCGCCGCCAAGGTCCGCTCGGGCTGGGAGGACCTGGTGCTCGCGGGTGGCGTCGAGTCGATGTCGCGGGTCCCCATGGCCTCGGACGGCGGCGCCTGGTTCGCCGACCCGATGACCAACATGGCCACCAACTTCGTGCCGCAGGGCATCGGCGCGGACCTGATCGCCACGATCGAGGGCTTCTCCCGCAGGGATGTCGACGAGTACGCGGCGCTGTCCCAGGAGCGGGCCGCGACCGCCTGGAAGGAAGGCCGCTTCGAGAAGTCCGTGGTTCCCGTGAAGGACCGCAGCGGGCTCGTCGTCCTGGACCACGACGAGCACATGCGGCCCGGCACGACCGCCGACTCGCTCGGCAAGCTCAAGCCGTCCTTCGCGGACATCGGCGACCTGGGCGGCTTCGACGCCGTGGCGCTGCAGAAGTACCACTGGATCGAGCAGATCGACCATGTGCACCACGCGGGCAACTCCTCCGGCATCGTCGACGGCGCGTCGCTCGTCGCCATCGGCTCCAAGGAGGTCGGCGAGCGCTACGGGCTGCGGCCGCGGGCCCGGATCGTGGCGGGCGCGGTGTCCGGCTCCGAGCCGACCATCATGCTGACCGGACCGGCTCCCGCGACGCGCAAGGCGCTCGCCAAGGCCGGGCTGACGATCGACGACATCGACCTGGTCGAGATCAACGAGGCGTTCGCCGCGGTCGTCCTGCGCTTCGCGAAGGACATGGGGCTGTCGCTGGACAAGATCAACGTCAACGGCGGCGCCATCGCCCTGGGACACCCGCTGGGCGCGACCGGCGCGATGATCCTCGGCACCCTGGTGGACGAACTGGAGCGGCAGGACAAGCGGTACGGGCTGGCCACGCTGTGCGTGGGCGGCGGCATGGGCATCGCCACCGTCGTCGAGCGCCTCTGACCTTCCCCAACGGATTCCTACGGAGCACCCCTGATGAGCACTGAGTCCACCACCATCCGCTGGGAGCAGGACGACACCGGCATCGTCACCCTGGTCCTCGACGACCCCAACCAGTCCGCGAACACCATGAACCAGGCGTTCAAGGAGTCCATCGCGGCGATCGCCGAGCGCGCCGAGGCCGAGAAGGACTCCATCCGCGGCGTCATCTACACCTCCGCCAAGAAGACGTTCTTCGCGGGCGGAGACCTGAAGGACATGATGAAGGCGGGCCCCGAGGACGCCCAGCAGGCGTTCGAGACGGGTGTGGCGATCAAGAACTCCCTGCGCCGCATCGAGACGCTCGGCAAGCCGGTCGTCGCCGCCATCAACGGCGCGGCCCTGGGCGGCGGCTACGAGATCGCGCTCGCCTCCCACCACCGCGTCGCCCTCGACGCCCCCGGCTCCAAGATCGGCCTCCCGGAGGTCACGCTCGGCCTGCTCCCGGCGGGCGGCGGCGTCACCCGCACCGTACGCCTGATGGGCATCGCGGACGCCCTGCTGAAGGTGCTGCTCCAGGGCACCCAGTACTCGCCGCGACGCGCCCTGGAGAACGGTCTCGTGCACGAGGTGGCCGCCACCCGCGAGGAGATGCTGGACAAGGCCCGCGCCTTCATCGACGCCAACCCCGTCTCGCAGCAGCCCTGGGACAAGCCGGGCTACAAGATCCCGGGCGGTACGCCGTCCAACCCGAAGTTCGCCGCCAACCTGCCCGCCTTCCCGGCCAACCTGAGGAAGCAGCTGGGCGGCGCCCCCTACCCGGCCCCGCGCAACATCCTCGCGGCGGCCGTGGAGGGCTCCCAGGTCGACTTCGAGACCGCCCTGACCATCGAGGCCCGCTACTTCACCGAGCTGGTCACCGGCCAGACGGCGAAGAACATGATCCAGGCGTTCTTCTTCGACCTCCAGGCCGTCAACTCCGGTGCCAACCGTCCGGGGGCCATCGAGCCGCGCCGGGTCCGCAGGGTCGCCGTCCTCGGCGCCGGGATGATGGGTGCGGGCATCGCCTACTCCTGCGCCCGCGCGGGCATCGACGTCGTCCTCAAGGACGTCTCTCCCGAGGCGGCCGCCAAGGGCAAGGGCTACTCCGAGAAGCTGTGCGCGAAGGCGGTCGCCAGGGGGCGTACGACCCAGGAGAAGGCGGACACGCTGCTCGCCCGCATCACCCCCACCGCCGAGGCCGCCGACCTCGCGGGCTGCGACGCCGTGATCGAGGCCGTCTTCGAGGACCCGGCGCTCAAGCACAAGGTGTTCCAGGAGATCGAGCACATCGTCGAGCCCGACGCGCTGCTGTGCTCCAACACCTCCACCCTGCCGATCAGCGCGCTCGCCGAGGGCGTGGAGCGGCAGGCCGACTTCGTCGGCCTGCACTTCTTCTCGCCCGTCGACAAGATGCCGCTCGTCGAGATCATCAAGGGGGAGCGGACCGGAGACGAGGCCCTGGCGCGCGCCTTCGACCTGGTCCGGCAGATCAACAAGACGCCGATCGTCGTCAACGACTCGCGCGGCTTCTTCACCTCGCGGGTCATCGGCCACTTCATCAACGAGGGTGTCGCGATGGTGGGCGAGGGCATCGAGCCCGCGTCCGTGGAGCAGGCGGCCGCCCAGGCGGGCTACCCCGCCAAGGTGCTCTCCCTCATGGACGAGCTGACCCTCACCCTCCCCCGCAAGATCCGCAACGAGACCAGGCGGGCCGTCGAGGAGGCGGGCGGCACCTGGACCCCGCATCCGGCCGAGGCCGTCATTGACCGCATGGTCGACGAGTTCGGCCGCACCGGACGCAGCGGCGGCGCGGGCTTCTACGAGTACGGCGAGGACGGCAGGCGCGGGCGGCTGTGGCCGGGCCTGCGCGAGCACTTCACCGAGCCGGGCCACGAGATCCCCTTCGAGGACATGCAGGAGCGCATGCTGTTCTCCGAGGCGCTGGACACCGTCCGGCTGCTGGAGGAGGGCGTGCTGACGTCCGTCGCCGACGCCAACATCGGCTCCATCTTCGGGATCGGCTTCCCGGGCTGGACCGGCGGCGTCCTGCAGTACATCAACGGCTACGACGGCGGCCTTCCCGGGTTCACGGCCCGCGCGCGGGAACTGGCCGAGCGGTACGGCGAGCGGTTCACCCCGCCCGCGCTGCTGGTGGAGAAGGCGGAGAAGGGCGAACGGTTCACCGACGCGCGCTGAGGCGTTCCGCGGGTACCCGCAGCGGGCTCTCCCCCGAGCCCCTGCGGGTACCCCCGGGGTCAGGACTACGGTGCTGCGGGCCGCGCGTCCGTCAGCCACTCCCGCAGCTCCTGCTTCAAGGAGCGCTGGAAGGCCGTGAGCAGGGCCTGGACCACCAGCGGATGCATGTGCGCGGACAGGGACTTCACGGCCGTGGCGTCACGTTCCGCCACCGCGTCCCGGAACAGCTGCGACAACTCGCGGGCCGCCGCACGCGAGTGTTCGATGAGGACGCGGCGGGCGGCGAGGATGGACCCCAGGTCGAGGGGCACGTCGAGGAGCTGGACGCCGAGCCGCAGCAGGCCCGGATCCACCCGGAACGCCCCCTCGTGCGGCGCCACCACGTCCATCGCCCCGAGCCGCTCCAGGTCCTCCTCGCGAAGCGGCCGCCCCGCGCGCCGCTCCAGCTCCTCGCGCGTCATGGTCTCCACCGCGTCCGGAGCCCAGGACGCCACGACGGCGCGGTGCAGGGCGAGGTCCCGGGCGCTCAGGTCCGCCGGCAACTGCTGCAGATAGCGCTCGATCGCGGCCAGCGTCATGCCCTGGTGCTGCAGTTCCTCGATGAGCGCCAGCCGGGCCAGGTGCTCGGGCCCGTAGTGGCCCACGCGCCGGGGGCCGATCACGGGCGGCGGGAGCAGACCCCTGCTGCTGTAGAAGCGGACGGTGCGGACCGTGACGCCGGCCCGCGCGGCCAGCTCGTCGACGGTGAGCGTCGGCTCCTCGGTCTCGGTCGTCATGTGCAGCAGTATCGCTGTCTCACCAGTACTGTGAAACCTCAACGGCACGGCTGTCCTCGGCGGCGCGCGCGGCCCGGAGCAGACCATGCGCGGCATCGCCGGGCGGGGCGGGGCGGCCCGGACGGTGGTCGCCGCGGCCGGCGCCGGGCGCGTACCTCCCGGCCGGCGGCGAGCCGACCCGTGTGCCGACCGTGACGCCGCCCGCCCCGGTGGTGGACTCCCACGGGGCGGGCGACGCCTTCGCCGCCGGTTTCCTCTCCGGCCGCCTGCGCGGTGAGCCACCGCTGCGCCGCGCCCTTTACGGCGCCGTGGCCGGGGCGTACGCCTGCACGGTGCCGTCCGCGGAGGCGGACGCGGCCGGCCGCGAGGACCTGCTCGCCCGGGCGGCAGCGACCGGGAGCGTCGCGCGCTGCGGCGCGCGGGCCCGCCCCGGGCCGCACCGTCCCGGAAGGGTCAGCCCCCGTGCACGCCGTTCGTCGCCGCGATCTCCTTCCAGGACTTCGGCTGCGGCACGGCGGCCGACGTCCTTGCGAGGGACACGGTACGGGCCGCGGACACGGCGGGCTTGGACGGCTGGAACAGCCAGGTGCCGAAGAGCGCGTCCAGCGGTTTCCCGGACACCTTCTCGGCGTACGCCCGGAAGTCCGCGACCGAGGCGTTGCCGTACGCGTGCTCCTTCGGCCATCCCTTCAGGATGGCGAAGAACGCATCGTCGCCGACCTCGTTGCGCAGCGCCTGGACGGCGAGCGCACCCCGGTCGTAGACCGCGATGTCGAACTGGTTGTCGGGCCCCGGGTCACCCGGCGCGACCGTCCAGAACGGATCGTCCGCCGGGTGCGAGGCGTACACGTAGTCGGCCAGTTCCTGCGTCGTGCCCTCGCCCTCGTGCTCGGACCACAGCCATTGCGCGTAGCGGGCGAAGCCCTCGTTGATCCAGATGTCCTTCCAGCCCTTGAGCGACACGTCGTCGCCGTACCACTGGTGTGCCAGCTCGTGCACCACGACGGACGTGTTGGAGCCGTTCGCGAACTGCCTGGGGCTGTAGTAGACGCGGGTCTGGGTCTCCAGGGCGTACCCGGTGGTGGTGTCGGGCACGTACCCGCCGGCCGAGCTGAAGGGGTACGGCCCGAAGTAGCCGGTCAGCCAGTCGACGAGTTCCCCGGTCCGCTCCACGCTCGCCCGCGCGGCCCCGTCGTTGTCGCCGAGGTTCCTGCTGTAGGCGTTGACGACCGGCACGCCGCCCTCCGACGTACCGGTCGTGATGTCGAACCTCCCGATCGCGAGCGTGGCGAGATATGTCGCCTGCGGTGCGCGGGACCGCCAGCTGTAGCGGGTCCAGCCGAGCCTGGAAGTCGTGGACTGCAGCGTGCCGTTGGAGATCGCCTGGGTGCCGTCCGGCACGGCCACCGACACGTCGTAGGTGGCCTTGTCGCTCGGGTGGTCGTTGCTCGGGAACCACCACCAGGCCGCCTCGGGCTCGTCCGCCGCGACCGCGCCGTCCGGGGTGCGGTGCCAGGTGGTGAAGCCGTACGCGCTCTTGGTGGAGGGAACCCCCCGGTAGCGGACCACGACGGTGACCGGCGTGCCCTTCCGCAGCGGGGCGGCGGGGGTGATCTCCAGTTCGTGCTGGCCGGACGCGGTGAAGGCCGCCTTCGCGCCGTTCACCCGCACCTCGCTGACGTCCAGCAGGAAGTCCAGGTCGAAGCGGGACAGATCCTGCGTGGTGGTGGCCAGGAGGGTCGCCGTGCCTTCCAGTTCGTCCGTCCGCGGCTGGTACTTCAGCCGCAGGTCGTAGTGCGAGACGTCGTATCCGCCATTGCCGTAGTACGGGTAGTAGGGATCGCCGATACCCGGAGCGCCGGGCTGGTAGGCGGCGGCCGATGCCGGGATCGCCAGCAACAGGGAAGCCGCCGCGAGCGCGCCCGGGGCGATGAGTCTGCGATGCACGAGAACTCCAAGTCGTAGGGGCACGAGGTCCGTTCGGAGCCTATTCAGACCCGGTGACCCCCGGCGTGTCCATGGCCACCGCCGTCCCACGATCGCCATCCGGCCGCCTCGGGAGCGGCCGTCCGGCGGCGCCCGGCGCAGCCGGGGCCACCCGGACCGACGTCGGCATCTCCGCCGAGCACCCGAGCACCCGGCATCTCCGCCGAGCACCCCACCCCGACCGTCGGCCCCGGTGCCGTTCGCCGGAGTGGGACCCCGCGCACCCGTCCGCCGGGATCCCCGATGCGGGCGCCGCTCAGGCGCCCGGGCGTGCCAGCCCGGCCGCCTCGCGCGCGCAGCCCCAGGCCACCGTGACGCCCGCGCCGCCGTGCCCGTAGTTGTGCACCAGCACTCCGCCGCCTGCCAGCGGTTCCCGCTCCAGCCGGACGGCGTCCCGGACCGGCCGCAGCCCCACCCGGTGATCCAGCACCCGGGCGCCGGCTATCTCCGGCCGCACAGCGGCGCACCGCGCCACGATCTCCGCTGCCGTCCGCGGATCGGGTGTCAGGGACCAGGCGTCCTCCTCGGCGGTGCCGCCCAGGATGAGCCCGCCGGGCTGCGGGAAGAAGTACGTGCTCACGTCGGCCGTGTGGTCCACCGACGTCAGCCAGGTGGTGATCCCGGGGTTCTCCACCACGACGAGCTGGCCGCGCACCGGGCGCAGCCGCGGGTCCGGTACCAGTTCGCGGGCGCCCAGGCCCGTGCAGTTGACCACAACGGGCGCCTCCGCGGCCGGTTCCGCCAGGTCCGCGACGGCCCGCTCCTCGACCCGCCCGCCGGCCCGCAGCAGCCGCCCGCGCAGCCACGGCAGATGCCTGCCCATGTCGATGAGGGGCAGCCGGGCCCACAGACCGGTTCCGGCGTACTCGGCGTCCGTCGACGGCCTGAGGCCCCCGACGCCCGAGGCCCACGGTCCGAGGCCGTCCAGTCGCGTCTCCCCGTGTACGCCCTCGACCATGCGTACGCCCGTCTCCTCGGGCCGCAGCGCCAGTTCCTCGTACACGACGAGGGAGTCCAGGGCCCATGCGCCCACCAGGGACTTCGGTTCGATCCGGTAGGGCCACCACACCGCTCCCGCGACCGCCGAGGTCGTCCGCTCGGCGGGCTCACGCGTCCACACCCGCACGCGCCGGCCGCTCTCCGCCAGGACGATCGCCGTCGTCAGCCCGATGACGCCGCCGCCCACCACGATCACATCACCGCTCTGATCTCTGTCCACGCGGGGACGGTAGCGGAATGCGGGCTGCCGTGCTCATATCACTGTCGGTGTGGGGATACTCACAGCATGTCTGCCGCGTACGCGACCTTCGGCCTGGCACCGGCGACGCGTGCCGGTGGCCTCCTCGCCAACGGTGACGTCCAGCTGCACCGGGACTTCGTGGACTTCGTCATCGACGGGCGCCCGCTGCTGTTCCGGCTCTCCGAGCTGGACGCGGTGTCCCCGCTCGCCTCCGACATACCCCCCGCGATCTTCACCGCGCAGGTGCGCGGACTCCTGCTGGAGGCCGACGCCCCGCTGGCGGGCGGCCGCCACATCATCTACGGCTGCCCGGAGTGCCAGGACCTGGCCTGCGGGGCCGTCACCGCGGTCATCGAGCGGGACGGCGACGACGTCGTGTGGCGGGACTTCGCCTGGCAGACCGACGAGCGGGTGGACCTGGAGCTCAACGGCTACCACGGGACGGGGCCGTTCCGCTTCCGCGGCGAGGAGTACCGCCGCGCCCTCGACGCACTGCTCGACGGCGGCCGGGCCGGACGGCGCCGGGTCCTGCTGATCGGCGCGCGCGTCGCCGTCCTCGCCCGGCTCGCCGCCGCACTGCGCACCATCGGCATCGGGGCGGAGATCGCGCAGGAGGCCACGGACGTGCCCGCCGACGAACTGCGCGGCTACGGCGCGGTGGTCTTCGGCCGGGCGGTCGGCGAGCGGGAACGTGCCGCCGTACGGCGGGCCTTCGCGGACGCCGGCGTCGACGCGGCGTATGTCGACGGGCTCGCGCCGATCGTTCCGCTCCTCGTCGCCCAGATCGAGCACGCCCTGGACCGCAGCCCCGGGCAGCAGCGTCGCCTCACCCGCCTGACCGCCGCCGACGGCGCGGCGGACATCGAGGTCGCCGCCGCATGCCGGGTCCGCGTCACCACCTACCGCCGAGGCCGCCTGCACCGCGTCCACGCCCACGAGGTCCTCGACGCGGTGCTGGAGCCTGGCACCCATCGAGTCGCCCTCGGTCCCGGGGCGGCGAAAGGTACCGCCTTCGTGGTGGCCAGGACCTCGGGGAGCGTGCTGGTGGCCGCGGCGGCGGACTGAGCGCCCGGCGGGCCCGTCCCGTCCGCCGGCCCCGCCGACGCGCTCGTTAGGATCGGCGTCTGATGACTGCCACCCTCGTCGCCAAGAACCTCGCCGCCGGGCACGGCGACCGCTCGCTCTTCTCCGGGCTCGACCTCGTCGTCGCGCCCGGTGACGTGATCGGGCTCGTCGGTGCCAATGGAGCCGGCAAGTCCACCCTGCTGCGGATCCTCGCCGGGCTGCTCGCCCCGGAGCAGGGGGAGCTGCTGCTGTCACCGCCCACCGCGACGGTCGGGCACCTGCCGCAGGAGCCGGAACGGCGGCCGGGCGAGACGGTGCGGGAGTTCCTGGCGCGCCGCACGGGCGTGGCGCAGGCCCAGCGCGTGATGGACGAGGCCACGCAGGGGCTCGTCGACGGGAGACCGGGGGCCGACGACGCGTACGCGCTGAGCCTGGAGCGCTGGCTCGGCCTCGGCGGCGCCGACCTCGACGAGCGCGCCGAGGACGTCGCCGGCTCGCTCGGTCTGACCGTCGGTCTGGACCAGCCGATGACATCCCTGTCCGGCGGTCAGGCGGCCCGCGCGGGACTGGCCTCGCTGCTGCTGTCCCGCTACGACGTCTTCCTGCTCGACGAGCCGACCAACGACCTGGACCTGGACGGGCTGGAACGGCTGGAGCGCTTCGTCGGCGGACTGCGGGCCGGGACGGTCGTCGTCAGCCATGACCGCGAGTTCCTCACCCGCACGGTCACCAAGGTCCTCGAACTCGACCTGGCGCAGCGGCAGATCAACCTCTACGGCGGCGGATACGCGGCCTACCTGGAGGAGCGCGAGAGGTCCCGCCGGCACGCCCGCGAGGACTACGAGGAGTACGCCGACAAGAAGGCCGCCCTCCAGGAGCGGGCCCGGACGCAGCGGGCCTGGATGGACAAGGGCGTGCGGAACGCGCGGCGCAAGGCGGGCAGCGACAACGACAAGATCGGCCGCAAGTTCCGCAGCGAGGCCAGCGAGAAGCAGGCCGCGAAGGCCCGGCAGACCCAGCGCATGATCGAGCGCCTGGAGGTCGTCGAGGAACCCCGCAAGGAGTGGGAACTGCGCATGGAGATCGCGGCCGCCCCCCGCTCGGGTGCGGTCGTCGCGAGTCTGCGGGACGCCGAGGTGCGGCGCGGCGGCTTCACCTTCGGGCCGGCGACGCTGCAGATCGACTGGGCGGACCGGGTCGCGGTGACGGGCGCGAACGGAGCCGGCAAGTCGACCCTGCTCGGCGCGCTGCTGGGCCGTGTCCCGCTGGACGCGGGCCACGCCGCCCTCGGCTCGGGCGTCCTGGTCGGCGAGGTGGACCAGGCGCGTGGGCTGTTCCACGGCCCGGAGCCCCTGATGGACGCGTTCCGCGCGGCGGTCCCCGACACGGAACCGGTCGACGTGCGCACGCTGCTCGCGAAGTTCGGCCTGAAGACGGACCACGTCCTGCGCCCGGCGGCGACCCTCTCTCCCGGCGAACGGACGAGGGCCGCCCTGGCACTGCTGCAGGGCAGGGGCGTGAACCTGCTGGTCCTGGACGAGCCGACCAACCACCTCGACCTTCCGGCCATCGAACAGCTGGAGTCGGCCCTGGACTCCTACGAGGGCACGCTGCTCCTGGTCACCCACGACCGCCGGATGCTGGACGCGGTGCGGGTCAGCCGCCGGCTGGAGGTGGCCGACGGCAAGGTGAGCGAAGCCGGGTGACCGGGCGCGGGGGAGCGGGCACGGGCGAGCGGGTGCTCGGCCCGGCTTCCCCGGCGGCACGCTGCGGCCGGACCCGGGCCCGGCCGCAGCGTGCCGCCGGACCCGGACCCCGGTTGCCTCAGCGGCGGCCGGGCTTCTGGCCGAGCAGACCCGCGCGGCGCAGCGCGTCGGCCATCGCGCTGTTGGCCGGCGGGGGCGCCTGACGCGAGCCGCGGTCACCGCCGCGCCCCTGCCGCTGTCCCTGTCCCTGCCGCTGCTGGGGCGGCCGTCCACCGCGCTGGCCCTGTGCGGCGGCCTCGTCGTCCAGCCGCAGCGTCAGCGAGATCCGCTTGCGCGGAATGTCGACGTCCAGCACCTTCACCTTGACGATGTCACCCGGCTTCACCACGTCCCGCGGGTCCTTGACGAACGTCTTCGACATCGCGGACACATGCACCAGGCCGTCCTGGTGGACACCGACGTCCACGAACGCCCCGAAGGCGGCGACATTCGTGACGACGCCCTCCAGGATCATCCCGGACGACAGGTCGGAGATCTTCTCGACACCCTCCTTGAAGGTCGCCGTCCTGAACGCGGGGCGGGGGTCGCGCCCCGGCTTCTCCAGCTCCTTCAGGATGTCGGTCACCGTCGGCAGACCGAACGTCTCGTCCACGAAGTCGGTCGGCCTCAGCGAGCGCAGCACCGACGTGTTGCCGATGAGGGAGGCCACCTCCTGGCCCGTGGTCTTCACCATGCGCCGGACCACCGGGTATGCCTCCGGGTGCACGCTGGAGGCGTCCAGCGGATCGTCGCCGCCCCGGATCCGCAGGAAGCCCGCACACTGCTCGTACGCCTTCGGCCCGAGCCGCGCCACGTTCCTCAGCTCCGCGCGGGACGTGAACGGGCCGTTGGCGTCGCGGTGCGCCACGATGTTCTCCGCGAGCCCCGAGGAGATGCCGGAGACCCGGGCGAGGAGCGGGGCCGACGCCGTGTTGACGTCCACACCCACGCCGTTCACACAGTCCTCGACCACCGCGTCCAGCGAGCGCGACAGCTTCACCTCGGACAGGTCGTGCTGGTACTGGCCGACGCCGATGGACTTCGGGTCGATCTTCACCAGCTCGGCGAGCGGGTCCTGGAGGCGGCGGGCGATGGACACCGCGCCGCGCAGCGACACGTCCATGTCGGGCAGCTCCTGCGAGGCGAACGCCGAGGCCGAGTACACCGACGCGCCCGCCTCCGAGACCATCACCTTGGTGAGCTTCAGCTCCGGGTGCCTCGCGATGAGTTCACCGGCGAGCTTGTCGGTCTCGCGGGACGCCGTGCCGTTGCCGATCGCGACCAGCTCGACCGCGTGCTCCCGGGCGAGGCGCGCCAGCTTGGCGATCGCCTCGTCCCACTTGTTGGCCGGCACGTGCGGGTAGATGACGTCCGTGGCCACCACCTTGCCGGTCGCGTCCACCACGGCCACCTTCACGCCCGTGCGGAAACCGGGGTCCAGGCCCAGCGTCGCGCGGGTGCCGGCCGGGGCGGCGAGCAGCAGGTCCCGCAGGTTCGCCGCGAACACCGCCACCGCCTCGTCCTCGGCGGCCGTCCGCAGACGCAGCCGCAGATCGATGCCGAGGTGCACGAGGATGCGGGTGCGCCAGGCCCAGCGGACGGTGTCCGCCAGCCACTTGTCGGCGGGGCGGCCGCGGTCGGCGATCCCGAAGCGGTGCGCCACGGTCCCCTCGTACGACGACGGGCCGTCCGTGGGCTCCTCCGGCTCCAGGACCAGGTCGAGCACCTCCTCCTTCTCGCCGCGCAGCATGGCGAGGATCCGGTGCGAGGGCAGCTCGGTGAAGGGCTCGGCGAAGTCGAAGTAGTCGGCGAACTTCGCGCCCGCCTCCTCCTTGCCCTCGCGCACCTTGGCGGCGAGACGCCCGCGCACCCACATCCGCTCGCGCAGCTCGCCGATGAGGTCGGCGTCCTCGGAGAACCGCTCCGTCAGGATCGCCCGGGCGCCGTCGAGCGCGGCCTGCGGATCGGCCACCCCCTTGTCCGGGTCGACGAAGGCGGCTGCCGCGGCGAGCGGTTCCACCGTGGGGTCGCCGAGCAGGCCCTCGGCCAGCGGCTGAAGACCGGCCTCGCGCGCGATCTGGGCCTTCGTGCGCCGCTTCGGCTTGAACGGCAGGTAGATGTCCTCCAGGCGCGCCTTGGTCTCGGCGCCCCGGATCTGCGCCTGAAGCTCCTCGGTCAGCTTGCCCTGCTCGCGCACCGACTCCAGGATCGCCGTGCGCCGCTCCTCCAGCTCCCGCAGATAGCGCAGCCGCTCCTCGATCGTGCGCAGCTGCGCGTCGTCGAGCATCTCGGTCGCTTCCTTGCGGTAGCGGGCGATGAAGGGCACCGTCGAACCGCCGTCGAGCAGTTCGACCGCGGACCTCACCTGCCGCTCCCGTACGCCGAGCTCCTCGGCGATCCTGCCTTCGATGGACCCTACGAGGGGTGTCGTCACGATCCCGTACCGCCTTCTCCACTGAGGTTGCGCGGCAATTGTGGCAGGTGGCACCGACAACCGGGGGGCAGGGCGGGCGTCGGGTCGACACGGGGCGGTCGCCGAACCCCGTGGCCGTGCGGGACGGGCCCCTCAGGCCCGGCGGGCGCCACGCCGTGTCGAGGCCGAAGCCCCGCCCAGCAGCCGGGCGACGGCCCGGAAGGGCAGGGTCACGACCGTGGCGACGGCGCCGCCGATCTGGCGCAGCACGTCTGCGATCGCACGGAACACGGGTCTCTCCCTTCGTCCTCCCGGCGCACCGCCGGGACGGCGTCCGGGTACCTCAGCTCTTCCCGATCATGCCGTCGGGGAACGCGCCGGCCGCGAGCGCCCTGGTCAGCAGCTCGCCCGCCAGTTCCGTGAGCCGCTCGACGCCCGCGGCGCCGAGATGCTCGTACGGGGCCCGGTCGAGGAGGTCCGTCTCCTCCTCGATCCGCGCGCGCAGCGCGGCACCCTTCTCGGTCAGCTCGCCCTCCGCGTCGAGCAGGCCCCGCTCGCGCAGCCGTGCGGTCGCCGCGTCCCAGTCCTCACTGCTCCAGCCGCGGGTGGCCAGGGCCCACTTCGGGGCCATGCCCTTGCCGGTCGCGGTGTGGCTCGCCAGCGCCTCCAGCGGGTCGAGCTCCGCGTGCAGCAGCACCGCGAGATGGCCGTCGCCGCGGTGCTCGCGCAGCAGGGTGGCCGCGTGCCAGAACGCCAGGTGCGGCTCGTCGGGCACGGGCAGATCGGCGTGGGCGGCGTACAGGGGGCGCGCGTGCGGAGTGCACGCCTCGGCCGCGCGCAGCGCGAGTTCGGCCGCCTCGGCCATCTCCTTGGAGGCGATGGACTCCTCGCCGAGCAGCCGCCTCAGCGTCGCGTCGACGGCGCGCAGGCGTGCCGCCAGCACCACCTCGGGGGAGGCCGTCTCCCACACGGCGGGCACGTGCCGCGCCACCAGTTCGGGGCGGAAGTTGGAGAACGTCGCCGTCACGACGCCCGCGCCCACCGGGCCCAGGGCGGCCGCCCGCACCGCGAAGTAGGCGGCCCGCTGGTCGGTGACGCCCACGGCGGTCAGTTCCCGTTTCAGGTCCGGGGAGAAGTAGTGCGTCGAGTGCAGCGGATTGATCACGTTGTGGCAGCGCCGGCCGGCGCGCTCGGGCAGAGGAGAGGTCATGCCCGGCAGAGTACCGACTGGTTGGTACGTTGGGAACGGAAGGACGAGGACACCCGATGGCACGGCGCCCGCGTACCTCGTCGGGGAGCCCCGCGCCGGGCGCCCCCTCATCCAGGCGCGGACCAGGTGAACCGCGGGGACCTGCGCTCTAGGAACGCGGCGACGCCCTCCGCGGTGTCGCCGCTGCCGCGCGCCTGCTCGCCCCAGTACGCGTCCCGGTCCGTCCGGCCGTTCGCGAACTCCTTGGCGGCGGCCTGTGTCAGTTGCGAGCGGGTGACCAGTACGCGAGTGAAGTCCGCCACACGCTTGCCCAGTTCCCCCTCCGGCAGCACCTCGTCGACCAGACCCGTCCGCAGCGCCCGCTCCGCGTCGATCAACTCTCCCGAGAACAGCAGGTACTTGGCCGTGCCGGGACCCGCCAGGGCCACCAGCCGGCGGGTGGCGGAGGCGGGGTAGACGATCCCCAGCTTGGCCGGCGTCACCCCGAACAGCGCGCCCTCCTCCGCGAACCGGAGGTCACAGGCCGCGGCGAGCTGCGACCCGCCGCCCACGCAGTGACCGCGGATCGCCGCCAGCGTCGGCTTCGGGAAGGCGGCCAGCGCCTCCTCGGCCTCCACGGCCAGGGCCTGGGCCGTCTCCGGCGACTTCCGCAGTGTGGAGATGTCGGCGCCCGCGCAGAACGTTCCGCCCTCCCCGGTGAGCACCAGCGCCCGGACCGCGGGGTCGGCGGCCAGGCCCGCGAGCAGTGGTGGCAGCGCCCGCCACATGCCGGCCGTCATGGCGTTGCGCCTGGCCGGGTGGTGGATGACGACGGTCGCGACCCCGTCGGTGACGCTGTGCAGCAGCTGCGGATCCATGGGCCGGATGGTATCCGCACCCCCCGCACTCCCGATCAAGAAGGGGCAGGGGAACGGGCGGGGAGAGCCAGGGGCAAACCCGTACAACCCGAAGAGTTCCGAAGTCGGCCGGGCGGCGGTACGGAGTGATCACACAACTGACGGCGTCATACGCCAACGGTCAGATGTCGTCGATACCGGCTGACTTGTGTTCAGTCTTCCGGTACGGACCAGCACATTCCCAACACTCGACATGTGGTGACGATCGAGCGCAAGGGCGGCGAGCGGACGATGGAGAACCGAGGGCGAGGGTACGGCCCGCGCCCTGAGGGCGGCGGGAACGGGGCGGACGGCGGCAGGCCGACGGGACCGCTGCCGTACGAGGGCGTGTGGAGGTTCACCGCCGCCGCCGTGGACGCCTCGGTGCCGCAGGCCCGGCACGCCGTGCGGGACCTGCTCGCCCGCCAGGGCGTGCCCGTCTCGGACGACACCGTGCAGGCCCTGCTGCTGATCGTCTCGGAACTGGTCACCAACGCCGTCCGGCACGCGGCGCTGCTGTCGCCGATGCTGGCGGTGGAGATCGCGGTCGGACCCGAGTGGGTGCGGGTGGCCGTGGAGGACGACCACCCCTACCGTCCGAGCGCCCTGGAGGCCGATCACGGCCGCACCGGCGGCCGCGGTCTGCTCCTGGTCCGCGAGATCACCAGGGAGGCGGGCGGAGTGTGCGACGTGGAGCACACGGCGAGTGGCGGCAAGGTGATCTGGGCGGCCCTGCCGCTCAAGCCCGTGGGGATCGGCTGAGTCCGTCCGGCCGCGCGGACCGGACGGACCCCGGGGTCACCAGCCCGCGGACGGGCCCGTCAGCTCCCTGACCGCCGGCCGCGCCGCGTCCAGGACCGTCGTGAACCACGACGAGAACGTGTCCCTCGCGTGCCGCTCCGCCAGCTCCCCGGCGGTCACGAAGGCCGTCGCCCCGACCTCCTCCGGGTCCGGGCGTACGGCGGACTGCACCAGACCCACGAAGAGATGGTTGTACTCCTGCTCCACCAGACCCGAGTCCGGGTCCGGGTGGTTGTAGCGCACCGTGCCCGCCTCGGCGAGCAGCGACGGGGAGACCCCCAGCTCCTCGTACGTCCGCCGGGCCGCCGCGGCGAACGGCGCCTCGCCCGGGTAGGGGTGGCCGCAGCAGGTGTTCGACCAGACGCCGGGGGAGTGGTACTTGCCCAGGGCCCGCTGCTGGAGCAGCAGCCGGCCGCGGTCGTCGAACAGGAATACCGAGAACGCCCGGTGCAGCTGCCCCGGCGGCTGATGGGCGGCGAGCTTCTCCGCCGTGCCGATCGTGGTGCCGTCCTCGTCGACCAGCTCCAGCAAGATCGCGTCAGCGGTGCCGTTCGACGAACGGTGCGTCGCGGTGGCAGGTGTGATCGGCATACCCATCCTTCGCATCGGTTGTCCAGCCCAAGTCTGCCGTACGAATCCGGCACTCCCGGCACTTCGCGACTCCCCGCATGTCCCCGTCCCGCCGGTCGGGACGGGCCGTACGGCCCTCACGGAACAGTCGCCGGAAGCGGCCGGATACCTGATCGTTTCCCGGCGTCACCGAAGGGGAACCGTCCGCCCGGCAGGGAATGATCAGCGCCGGCGTGTCCGGCCCGGGTCCGGGTCTCGCTTCGGGTCCGGGTCTCGCTTCGGGTCCCGGTCCCGGTCCGGGCCCGGCCCTGGTCCCCGCCCGGCCACCGCGACCGGTCGCCCCGGTCAGCCGGGGTTCGCCCCCGGGTGGTGCAGCCGCCAGCCGCGCCAGGCCGACTCCACCATCTCGCGCACCCCGTGCCGGGCGTGCCAGCCCAGCTCCCGCTCTGCCAGCGCGGACGACGCCACCGCGCGCGGGGCGTCGCCGGGGCGGCGCGGCTCCACGACCGCGGGCGTACGGTCACCGGTCACCTCGCCGATGATCGTGACCAGTTCGCGCACCGAAACGCCTTCACCGCGGCCGATGTTGACGGTCAGATCACCCCTCGCGCCCCCCGCCAGCCGCCGGGCCGCCGCGAGGTGTGCGTCGGCGAGGTCGGCGACATGGATGTAGTCGCGGACGCAGGTCCCGTCCGGTGTCGGATAGTCGTCGCCGAAGATCCGCGGGGCCTCGCCGCGGGTCAGCCGGTCGAAGACCATGGGGACGACGTTGAAGACGCCCGTGTCCGCGAGTTCCGGCCGGGCCGCGCCCGCCACGTTGAAGTAACGCAGGCACACGGTCGCGATGCCGTGCGCCCGGCCCGCGGCGCGCACCAGCCACTCGCCCGCGAGCTTCGTCTCGCCGTACGGGCTCATCGGGACGCAGGGCGTGTCCTCCGTGATGAGGTCCGCGTCGGGGTTGCCGTAGACGGCTGCGGACGAGGAGAACACGAACCGCTCGATCCCGGCACCCGCGACCGCGTCCAGCAGCGTCGCCAAGCCGCCCACGTTGTCCAGGTAGTAGCGCGTCGGCTGGGCCACGGACTCGCCGACCTGCTTGTGCGCGGCGAGGTGCACCACGCCCGTCACCGCGTGCTCGGCGAAGACCCGCTTCAGCAGTTCCCCGTCCAGTGCGGAGCCCTGGACCAGCGGAACACTCTCGGGGAGCCGTCCGGGCACCCCGGCCGAGAGGTCGTCGAGGACCAGGACGCGCTCACCCTCGGCGGCCATCGCCCGTGCCACGTGCGCCCCGATGTACCCGGCCCCGCCGGTGATCAGCCATGTCATGGCACCTCACCCTATGCCCGTCCGGTGACCGCCGGTCGGCGCCGGTCCGTCCTCGCCGCGGCAGGGACGGGGACACGGGCCCCGCCCGGAGCACGGCGGTGGCCTCGATGTCGCGAATGTCCTGGTCTGTGGCCGGTGGTTTGTGGCGTGCCCCTCCGATCCCCGATGATGATCGCGGCAGCGGCCGCCCAGACCGGGTTGATCGTCCCGTGAACGGGTGGTGAACACCGGCTTCCAGGTATCCGATAGCCTCTGCCGACATGCCGTCCGGCCCCTGTCCCGGGCGCCCCAGACCACACACATGACCGGCGCCCGCGCGCGTCGGGACTCAGGGAGTGAGTTCGTCTGTCGACCGCCATCCTCACCGGCCAGCCGGTCCCCGGATCGTCGCTCGAGGGCGATCTGCGGTCCCTCGGCTTCGACGTGCGGGTCGCCACCGACGCCGGTGACGCAGAGACACTCCTCGCCGCGGTGCCGGCGAACCAGCGGGTCGCGATCGTCGACGCCCGGTTCGTGGGCCATCCGCACGCGCTGCGGCTCGGCCTCACCGACCCCCGCTTCCCGGCCGCGGCGCTGCCGGGCGCCCTCACCGCCCAGCCCGCGGCCCGGCAGGCGCTGACGCGGGCCCTCGCCCGCGAGAACTCCGCGGCGACCGGCCACGCGACCGTCGTCACCGGCGACCTCGCCGAGCGCATCGCCGAGGCCCTCGACGCCGACGGCGTCCCCGTGCACCGCCCCGAACTCGGCACGCTGGTCGCCGTCGTCCCCGCCGACCCCCAGGCCCGCAACGAGGCCCGCCAGGCGGTCTCGGCCGTCGACGACGAGGCCGTGCGGCTGCGCAGCGCCGTCAAGGCCCGCGACGGCTTCTTCACCACGTACTTCATCAGCCCGTACTCGCGCTACATCGCCCGCTGGTGCGCCCGCCGCGGACTGACCCCCAACCAGGTCACCACCGCCTCGCTGCTCACCGCCCTGATCGCGGCGGGCTGCGCGGCCACCGGCACCCGCGGCGGCTTCGTCGCCGCGGGCATCCTCCTCATCCTCTCCTTCGTCCTCGACTGCACCGACGGCCAGCTCGCCCGCTACTCCCTGCAGTACTCGACGCTCGGCGCCTGGCTCGACGCCACCTTCGACCGCGCCAAGGAGTACGCCTACTACGCCGGCCTCGCCCTCGGCGCGGCACGCGGCGGAGACGACGTCTGGGCGCTCGCGCTCGGCGCCATGGTGCTGCAGACCTGCCGGCACGTGGTCGACTTCTCCTTCAACGAGGCGAACCACGACGCGACCGCCAACACCAGCCCCACCGCGGCCCTTTCGGACCGCCTCGACTCCGTCGGCTGGACGGTCTGGGTGCGCCGGATGATCGTCCTGCCGATCGGTGAGCGCTGGGCGATGATCGCCGTCCTGACCGCGGCCACCACTCCCCGTATCACCTTCTACGCGCTGCTGATCGGCTGCGCCTTCGCGGCGGCCTACACGACCGCGGGCCGCGTGCTGCGCTCGCTCACCCGCAAGGCGCGGCGGACGGACCGGGCGGCCGCGGCGCTGGCCGACCTCGCGGACAGCGGGCCGCTCACCGAGCTGCTGCTGCGCGCGGTCCGCGGGACCTCGCGTCACGCGGCGCCTTACCTCGCCCTGGTGGGCGGCGCGCTCGTGGTCAGCTCGGCCCTGCTGTGGGGCGCCGGCTGGCAGTCCGTCCTGTGCGCCGTCGGCTACGCCCTGGTCTCCTCCGCCGCCGTCGCGCGCCCGCTCAAGGGCGCCCTCGACTGGCTGGTTCCCCCCTTCTTCCGCGCCGCCGAATACGGCACCGTCCTGGTACTGGCGGCCGAAGCGGACGTGAACAAGGCGCTTCCCGCGGCTTTCGGGCTGGTGGCCGCGGTCGCCTACCATCACTACGACACGGTGTACCGCATCCGCGGCGACGCCGGGGCGCCACCGCGCTGGCTGGTGCGCGCGACCGGGGGACACGAAGGCCGGACACTGCTGGTCACGGTGCTGGCCGCGCTGCTCACCGCAGCACAGTTCACGGTCGCGCTCACGGCCCTCGCCGGGTACGTGGCCCTGACGGTGCTCGCCGAGAGCATCCGCTTCTGGGTGGCCGCTCACCGGGCCGGCGCGCCCGCCGTACACGACGAAGGAGAACCCGCATGATCGGCCTCGTGCTGGCGGCCGGCGCCGGACGGCGTCTGCGCCCCTACACCGACACCCTGCCCAAGGCTCTGGTGCCGGTGGGGCCCGCGGGCATAGAGGACGGCCCGACGGTCCTGGACCTCACGCTCGGCAACTTCGCCGAGATCGGTCTGACCGAGGCCGCGATCATCGTCGGCTACCGCAAGGAGGCCGTGTACGAGCGCAAGGCGGCCCTCGAACAGAAGTACGGTCTCAAGCTCACCCTCATCGACAACGACAAGGCCGAGGAGTGGAACAACGCCTACTCCCTGTGGTGCGGCCGTGACGTCCTCAAGGAGGGCGTGATCCTCGCCAACGGCGACACCGTGCACCCGGTCTCCGTCGAGAAGACGCTGCTCGCCGCCCGCGGCGACGGCAAGAAGATCATCCTCGCCCTCGACACGGTGAAGAACCTCGCCGACGAGGAGATGAAGGTCGTCGTGGACCCCGGCAAGGGCGTCCAGAAGATCACCAAGCTGATGGAGCCGTCCGAGGCGACCGGCGAGTACATCGGCGTCACCCTCATCGAAGGCGACGCCGCCGCCGACCTCGCCGACGCGCTGCGGACGGTCTGGGAGACCGACCCGCAGCAGTTCTACGAGCACGGCTACCAGGAGCTGGTCAACCGCGGCTTCACGATCGACGTGGCGCCCATCGGCGACGTCCCGTGGGTCGAGATCGACAACCACGACGACCTGGCCCGGGGACGGGAGATCGCGTGCCGGTACTGACGAGGCTCATTCCCTCGCCGGTCGTCGTGGACATCCGCCCAGGTGCCCTGGACGACCTGGCCTCCGTGCTCGAGGACGAGCGCATCTCGCACTCGGGCAAGCTCGCGGTCGCGGTCAGCGGCGGCTCCGGGGCCCGGCTGCGCGACCGGCTCGCCCCGGCCCTGCCCGGCGCCAGCTGGTACGAGGTCGGGGGCGGCACCCTCGACGACGCGATCCGGCTGGCCGGCGAGATGAAGGCCGGCCACTACGACGCGGTCGTGGGCCTCGGCGGCGGCAAGATCATCGACTGTGCCAAGTTCGCCGCGGCACGCGTCGGCCTGCCGCTGGTGGCCGTGCCCACGAACCTCGCGCACGACGGTCTGTGCTCGCCGGTCGCGACCCTCGACAACGACGCCGGCCGCGGCTCCTACGGCGTGCCGAACCCCATCGCGGTCGTCATCGACCTGGACGTCGTCCGCGAGGCCCCGGTGCGGTTCGTGCGCGCGGGCATCGGCGACGCCGTGTCCAACATCTCGGCGATCGCGGACTGGGAGCTGGCCAACCGGGTCAAGGGCGAGAAGATCGACGGCCTTGCCGCGGCGATGGCGCGCCAGGCCGGCGAGGCCGTGCTGCGCCACCCCGGCGGCGTCGGCGACAACGGTTTCCTCCAGGTACTGGCCGAGGCGCTGGTCCTCAGCGGCATCGCCATGTCGGTGTCCGGCGACTCCCGCCCGTCCTCCGGCGCGTGCCATGAGATCAACCACGCCTTCGACCTCCTCTTCCCCCGGCGTGCGGCCGCCCACGGCGAGCAGTGCGGCCTGGGCGCCGCCTTCGCGATGTACCTGCGCGGGGCCCACGAGGAGTCCGCGTACATGGCGCAGGTGCTGCGCCGCCACGGGCTGCCCGTGCTGCCGGAGGAGATCGGCTTCACGACGGACGAGTTCGTCCGGGTCGTGGAGTTCGCCCCGCAGACCCGGCCAGGCCGCTACACGATCCTCGAACACCTCGACCTGAAGACCGACCAGATCAAGGACACATACGCCGACTATGTCAAGGCCATCGGTAGCTGAACTGCGTCCCGTCGTCCACCCCGCGGGAGTGAAGGACCGGCGCAGCGGCGAGCACTGGGCGGGACGCCTCTACATGCGGGAGATCTCGCTGCGGGTGGACCGCTACCTGGTCAACACCAGGGTCACGCCCAACCAGCTGACCTACCTGATGACCGTCTTCGGGGTCCTCGCCGCCCCGGCACTGCTGGTGCCGGGCGTGGCGGGCGCCGTGCTCGGTGTGGTGATGGTCCAGCTCTACCTGCTGCTCGACTGCGTCGACGGCGAGATAGCCCGCTGGAAGAAGCAGTTCTCCCTCGGCGGGGTGTACCTCGACCGGGTCGGCGCCTACCTGTGCGACGCCGCGGTGCTCGTCGGCTTCGGCCTGCGCGCCGCCGATGTCTGGGGCCCGGGGCGGATCGACTGGCTGTGGGCCTTCCTCGGTACCCTCGCCGCGGTCGGCGCCGTCCTGATCAAGGCCGAGACCGACCTGGTGGGCGTCGCCCGCCACCAGGGCGGACTGCCGCCGGTCAAGGAGGCGGCGTCCGAGCCGCGCTCGTCCGGCCTGGCGCTGGCCCGCCGGGCGGCCGCGGCGCTGAAGTTCCACCGGCTCGTGCTCGGGATCGAGGCGTCCCTGCTGATCCTGCTGCTGGCGATCCTGGACGCCGTCCGGGGAGACCTGTTCTTCTCCCGGCTCGGTGTCGCGGTGCTCGCCGGCATCGCCCTGCTGCAGACGCTGCTGCACCTCGTGTCCATCCTCGCGTCCAGCAGGCTGAAGTGAGCGGGGCCACCACAGTCGGGGCCGTCATCATCACGATGGGCAACCGGCCCGCCGAGCTGCGCGCCCTCCTCGACTCGGTGGCCAAGCAGGACGGCGACCCCGTCGAGGTCGTCGTGGTCGGCAACGGCTCGCCCGTCCCGGACGTCACGGAGTTCTCACCGGCCGTCCGGACGGTGGAGCTGCCCGAGAACCTCGGCATCCCCGGCGGCCGCAACGCCGGCATCGAAGCCTTCCGCTCCAAGGGCACCGACGGCTACGACGGCTACGACGGCTACGACGTCGATGTTCTGCTGTTCCTGGACGACGACGGCCTCCTCGCCCGCACCGACACCGCCGAGCTGTGCCGCCGGGCCTTCGCCGCCGACCCGGACCTCGGGATCATCAGCTTCCGCATCGCCGACCCCGACACCGGCCGGACCCAGCGCCGGCATGTGCCGCGGCTGCGCGCCTCCGACCCGATGCGCTCGTCCCGGGTCACCACCTTCCTCGGCGGCGCCAACGCCGTCCGTACGGCGGTCTTCGCCGAGGTCGGGGGGCTGCCGGACGAGTTCTTCTACGCCCATGAGGAAACCGACCTGGCCTGGCGGGCGCTGGACGCGGGCTGGATGATCGACTACCGGGCCGACATGGTGCTGTACCACCCGACGACCGCCCCCTCCCGGCACGCGGTCTACCACCGTATGGTCGCCCGCAACCGGGTGTGGCTGGCCCGCCGCAACCTTCCCGCCCTCCTCGTCCCCGTCTACCTGGGCGTCTGGATGCTCCTCACGCTGCTGCGCCGCCCCTCGCGGGCTGCCCTGAAGGCGTGGTTCGGCGGGTTCAAGGAGGGCTGGACGGCCCCGTGCGGCGCCCGGCGTCCCATGAAATGGCGTACGGTGTGGCGGCTGACCCGACTGGGCCGGCCTCCGGTCATCTGACAAGCTCGGTACTCGGAACCACGCGGGCGGGACCCACAACCCGGCTCCCACCCGTGCGCGGGCGGACCGCGCATCCCGAACACGGAGAGTTTGCCAACCTGTGAGTGATACAACGCACGGCGGTGTCGCGGTGAGCGCCCCGTCGCCCGATGACGGACTGACCGCCGCCGAACTGGCCGCGAAGTACGGGCTCTCGGTCAGCGGAGCCCGGCCCGGACTCGTCGAGTACGTCCGCCAGCTGTGGGGACGGCGCCACTTCATCCTCGCCTTCTCCCAGGCGAAGCTCACGGCCCAGTACAGCCAGGCCAGGCTCGGCCAGCTGTGGCAGGTGGCCACGCCGCTGCTGAACGCGTTCGTGTACTACATGATCTTCGGGCTGATCCTGAAGGCCGGACGGGGCATGACGACGGGCACGTACATCCCGTTCCTGGTGACCGGCGTCTTCGTCTTCACCTTCACCCAGAACTCGGTCATGGCCGGTGTGCGGGCGATCTCCGGCAATCTGGGCCTGGTGCGCGCGCTGCACTTCCCACGCGCCTCGCTGC
This sequence comes from Streptomyces sp. PSU-S4-23, assembly GCF_055632315.1. NCBI lineage: Bacteria > Bacillati > Actinomycetota > Actinomycetes > Kitasatosporales > Streptomycetaceae > Streptomyces > Streptomyces sp. PSU-S4-23. The sequence goes on from NZ_JBVMUU010000002.1 coordinate 7,962,882, forward strand.
CCGTCTCGTTCGCGCTCCAGCAGCTCCAGCAGCTGCTCTTCTCGATGGTCGTGCTGTTCGTCGTGGCGGTGGGATTCGGCAGCTATCCGAGCCTGTCCTGGCTGCTGATCGTCCCGATCCTGGCGCTGCAGTTCTGCTTCAACACCGGCCTCGCCCTGATCCTGGCGCGCATGGGTGCCAGGACCCCGGACCTCGCCCAGCTGATGCCGTTCATCCTGCGGACCTGGATGTACGCCTCCGGTGTGATGTTCTCCATCCACACCATGCTGGCGGGCCGCCCGGCATGGGTCGTCCACGCCTTGCAGGTGAACCCCGCCGCCGTCTACATGGACCTGATGCGCTTCGCGCTCATCGAGGACTACGTCGCAGAGAACCTCCCGCCGCACGTCTGGGCCGTCGCGCTGTCCTGGGCCGTCGTCGTCCTCGCCGGCGGATTCGTGTACTTCTGGCGGGCCGAGGAGCGGTACGGCCGTGGCTGAGCGGTACACCGGAACCGGGGTGCCCACCGTCATCGCCGACGACCTGCACATCGTCTACCGGGTCAACGGCGCCAAGACCGGCAAGGGAAGCGCGACCGCCGCCCTCAGCCGCATCCTCAGGCGCGGCGAAGAGCGGGGTGTGCGCACGGTGCACGCGGTCCGGGGCGTCTCGTTCGTCGCCTACCGCGGTGAGGCCGTCGGCCTCATCGGCTCGAACGGCTCCGGCAAGTCCACGCTGCTGCGGGCCGTCGCCGGTCTGCTGCCCGCGGAGCGGGGCAGGGTCTACACCGACGGCCAGCCGTCCCTGCTCGGGGTGAACGCGGCGCTGATGAACGACCTGACGGGCGAGCGGAACGTCATTCTGGGCGGCCTCGCGATGGGCATGTCCCGCGAGGAGATCGACGCCCGCTACCAGGAGATCGTCGACTTCTCCGGCATCAACGAGAAGGGCGACTTCATCACCCTGCCCATGCGCACCTACTCCTCCGGCATGTCGGCGCGGCTGCGGTTCTCCATCGCGGCCGCCAAGAACCACGACGTGCTGCTCATCGACGAGGCTCTCGCCACCGGCGACCGCAAGTTCCAGACACGGTCCGAGGAGCGCATCCGGGAGCTGCGCAAGGAGGCCGGCACGGTGTTTCTGGTCAGTCACAGCAACAAGTCGATCAGGGACACCTGCGACCGCGTCCTGTGGCTGGAGCGCGGCGAGCTGCGGATGGACGGCCCGACCGACGAGGTCATCAGGGAGTATGAGAAGTTCACGGGCAAATAGGACGCCGTCACCCGGGCCCCGCCGGAACGCTCCGGCGGGGCCCGGCGTCTGCAAAGGAAACGCCAACTCCCTTTTGACTTAGGAATCTTGAGGCCAATCGGTGTGTTGTTGTGATGCGCCGGACACCCCGACGAAGCGTGCCGCGTTGTACAACGTAAGCTGTACCGGTGCTGATTCGCGGCAAGTGGGGCGATAATGCCCCACACCCTCATACCTGCCGCGCTGTGCGGGCAGCCGGGCGGCGTGTCCGAAATAGGATCTAATGGGCCAGCGGTGTAGAACGGGAGATGTGACGGCAATGGCTACGGAAAGTCTCCAGACCCGCGAGGCATGTGCCGTCTCCGCGCCGGGCGGCGAGCGGTGACCCAAGCCGCGACGGCGAGCGCCGGTGACCCGGAGCGTGTCACCCTCGACAAGGCCGCGGACGAGAACTTCCCCGTGGCACCCTTCTTCCTGCCCAGGAACTGGCGCGCCGACCTGATGGCCGTCTACGGCTTCGCGCGTCTCGTCGACGACATCGGTGACGGCGACCTCGCCCCCGGAGGTGCCGACGCCCGCCTCCTCGGCGTGTCGCCCGACGAGGCCGAGGACCGCCTTGTCCTCCTCGACGCCTTCGAGGCCGACCTGCGCAGGGTCTTCGACGCGACGCCCCGTCACCCCCTGCTGAGGCGCCTCCAGCCCACGGTCCGGCGCGTCGGCCTCACCCCCGAGCCGTTCCTCGGCCTGATCGCGGCCAACCGCCAGGACCAGCTCGTCACGCGCTACGAGACCTACGACGACCTCCTCGCGTACTGCGAACTGTCCGCCAACCCGGTCGGCCGGCTCGTCCTGGCCGTCACCGGTACCGCCACCCCGGAGCGCGTACGGCGCTCCGACGCGATCTGCACGGCGCTGCAGATCGTCGAACACCTTCAGGACGTCGCGGAGGACCTGCGCCGCGACCGTATCTACCTGCCTGCGGAGGACATGAAGCGTTTTCATGTCCAGGAGACGGATCTCGCCACGAAAACAGCAGGCGCATCGGTGCGCGCGCTGGTTGCATACGAAGCGGAACGCGCCCTCGGTCTCCTGAATGAAGGCGCCCCCCTTGTGGGTAGCGTCCACGGCAGGCTGAGGCTGCTGCTCGCGGGGTTCGTGGCGGGGGGACGAGCGGCGATCCACGCGATCGCCGCCGCCGAATACGACGTACTTCCCGGCCCGCCCAGGCCCGGCAAGCTCCGGTTGCTGCGCGAGGCGGGCGTGACTCTGCGAGGAGAGGGGTGATCCGGACCGTGGAGTCTCCACCACACGTGTCCCCACCGGTACTCGCCGCGTACAGCTACTGCGAGGCCGTGACCGGGCAGCAGGCCCGTAACTTCGCGTACGGCATCAGGCTCCTGCCGACGCCGAAGCGCCGCGCGATGTCGGCGCTCTACGCGTTCTCCCGGCGTGTCGACGACATCGGCGACGGCGCGCTTCCGGCGGACGTCAAGACGGCGCGGCTCGAGCGGACCCGGAAGCTGCTCGCCCGGGTCCGCGACGGGGAGGTGGCCGAGGACGACACCGACCCCGTCGCGGTCGCCCTCACCCATGCCGCACGGCACTTCCCGATCCCGCTGGAGGGTCTCGACGAACTCATCGACGGTGTCCTCATGGACGTGCGTGGCGAGACCTACGAGACCTGGGACGATCTGAAGGTCTACTGCCGGTGTGTGGCCGGGGCCATCGGACGGCTCTCGCTCGGCGTGTTCGGTACGACGCGGGGGGCGCGCGGCATCGAGCGCGCGCCGGAGTACGCCGACACGCTCGGGCTCGCGCTGCAACTCACCAACATCCTCCGCGACGTCCGCGAGGACGCCGAGGGCGGGCGGACGTATCTGCCCGCCGACGACCTCGCCAAGTTCGGCTGCTCGGCCGGGTTCCGCGGACCGACCCCACCCGAGGGCTCCGACTTCGCGGGCCTCGTGCACTTCGAAGTGCGTCGGGCCCGCACCCTTTTCGCCGAGGGCTACCGGCTGCTGCCCCTGCTCGACCGGCGCAGCGGCGCCTGCGTCGCCGCGATGGCAGGCATCTACCGCCGGCTCCTCGACCGCATCGAGCGCGATCCGGAGGCCGTGCTGCGCGGCCGTGTCTCGCTGCCCGGACGCGAGAAGGCGTACGTCGCCGCGCGCGGCCTCTCGGGCCTCGACGCCCGGCATGTGACCCGGCGGACGGTCAGGAGGCCCACATGACGGACAATCCGGTCCAAGGCGACTCCAGCGCCGAAAAGCGGCACGCAACCCTCCGCTGCGGCGCGGCGTCCCTGACTGCGACGGCCTGCCGTGCATCGTTCAAGCATCACGGCGGACCGGCAGGGGAGGAAGCGCCATGAGCGACGGCACACAACCGGAGGACCGGGCGTCCGGAGCCCCGGGCCGCCCCGTGGCGCCGTCCGTCTCCGGGACGTCCGCCGTGGTGGTCGGCGCGGGCCTCGCGGGGATCACGGCCGCGCTCGCGCTCGCCGACGCCGGGGTGCGGGTCACCCTGCTGGAGGGCCGGCCGCGGCTGGGCGGTCTCGCCTTCTCCTTCCAGCGCGGCGACCTGACCGTCGACAACGGCCAGCATGTCTATCTGCGCTGCTGCACCGCGTACCGCTGGTTCCTCGACCGCATCGACGGGACCGCGCTCGCACCCCTGCAGGATCGTCTCGACGTGCCCGTTCTCGACGCGAACGGCACCCCCGGACGGCGGCTCGGCAGACTACGGCGCGACGCGCTGCCCGTGCCGCTGCATCTCGGCCGCAGCCTGGCCACCTACCCCCATCTCTCGTTCGCCGAGCGGGCCGCGGTGGGGCGTGCCGCACTGGCGCTCCGAGCGCTCGACCTCGGGGACCCCGCGCTCGACGCGCAGGACTTCGGCAGCTGGCTGGCCGCGCACGGCCAGTCGGCGCGTGCCGTCGAGGCACTGTGGGACCTCGTCGGGGTCGCCACCCTCAACGCGGTGGCCGGCGACGCCTCGCTCGGGCTCGCCGCGATGGTGTTCAAGACGGGTCTGCTGTCCGCCCCGGGCGCGGCCGACATCGGCTGGGCACGCGTCCCCCTGGGTGAACTGCACGACCGGCTGGCCCGCAAGGCGCTCGACTCCGCGGGCGTCCGCACCGAGGTCCGTACACGCGTCACCTCCATCTCCCCCTACGAGAACGGGCGCTGGAGCGTTCAGGTTCCCGGCGACCGCATCGAGACCGACGCCGTGGTCCTCGCCGTGCCGCAGCGCGAGGCCCACGCCCTGCTGCCCGCCGGAGCCCTGAACGCCCCCGACCGCCTGCTCGACATCGGCACCGCGCCGATCCTCAACATCCACGTGGTCTACGACCGCACGGTGCTCACCCGGCCGTTCTTCGCCGCCCTCGGCTCCCCGGTGCAGTGGGTCTTCGACCGCACCGAGGCATCCGGGCTGTCGAGGGGCGGGCCCGAAGGGCCTCCGTACAAGGGCGGTGGTGGGCGACGGGTGGGCCAGTACCTCGCGCTGTCGCAGTCGGCCGCGCAGGACGAGATCGACGAGCCCGTCGCCGCGCTCCGCGAGCGCTATCTCCCGGAACTCCGGCGGCTGCTGCCCGCCACGCGCGACGCCGAGGTGAAGGACTTCTTCGTGACCCGGGAGCGCACCGCGACGTTCGCCCCCGCCCCCGGCGTCGGGCGGCTGCGGCCCGGCGCCCGCACCGAGGCACCCGGCCTCTGCCTGGCCGGAGCGTGGACCGCCACAGGGTGGCCCGCGACCATGGAGAGTGCGGTCCGCAGTGGAGTCGGTGCGGCGGGCGCCGCGCTGAACGCCCTGGGCCGGTCCGGTGCCCACCTCCTCGACCTCTTCGAGGAGGCGGCATGAGCGTCGATCTGCACGGGACAGGCCCCCGCACCCCCGGTACCGCAACAAGAGGAGAGACTGTGCCCACTGTGCCCCCGGCCGAGACGGCTGCCGACGCGGTGGAGGTGTCCGCGCTCCTGGAGCGCGGCCGGACCCTGGCCACCCCGGTGCTGCGGGCGGCCGTCGACCGCCTGGCACCGCCCATGGACACCGTCGCCGCCTACCACTTCGGCTGGATCGACGCCCAGGGCAACCCCGCGGACGGCGACGGCGGCAAGGCCGTGCGCCCCGCGCTGGCCCTGCTCTCCGCCCAGGCCGCGGGCAAGGCCCCCGAGGTGGGCGTGCCCGGCGCGGTCGCGGTCGAGCTGGTGCACAACTTCTCGCTGCTGCACGACGACCTGATGGACGGCGACGAACAGCGCCGCCACCGCGACACCGTCTGGAAGGTGCACGGCCCGGCCCAGGCGATCCTGGTCGGCGACGCCCTGTTCGCCCTGGCGAACGAGATCCTGCTGGAACTCGGCACCGCGGAGTCCGCCCGCGCCGCCCGCCGGCTGACCACCGCCACGCGCGCCCTGATCGACGGTCAGGCGCAGGACATCTCCTACGAGCACCGCGACCGCGTCAGCGTCGCGGAGTGCCAGGAGATGGAGGGCAACAAGACTGGCGCCCTGCTGGCCTGTGCCTCCTCCATCGGTGCGGTCCTCGGCGGCGCCGACGACCGCACCGCCGACATCCTGGAGAAGTACGGCTACCACCTCGGCCTCGCCTTCCAGGCCGTCGACGACCTCCTCGGCATCTGGGGCGACCCGGAGGCCACCGGCAAGCAGACCTGGAGCGATCTGCGCCAGCGCAAGAAGTCCCTGCCCGTGGTGGCGGCGCTGGCGGCGGGCGGGCCCGCCTCCGAGCGGCTCGGCGGGATCCTCGCCGAGGACGCCAAGAGCAGCGACTTCGAGAACTTCTCCGAGGAGGAGTTCGCCGCGCGCGCCGCGCTGATCGAGGAGGCGGGCGGCCGCGACTGGACCGCCCAGGAGGCGCGCCGCCAGCACGCGATCGCCGTCGAGGCCCTGGACGCCGTCCGGATGCCCCCGGAGGTGCGCGCCCGGTTCACGGCACTCGCCGACTTCGTCGTCGTACGGAAGAGATGATCATTATCGGTCGAAGACACCTCGCGTAGTCGCCGGCCGGCGCCTCCCCCGGCTTCCGGTTCCGCTCGGGCCGGGGAACCCCTCGCGGACGCGCGCTGGCCGACGGCGGACCCACAGCAGACGCACCGCTTGCACGACTGCACGAAGGGGAAGCCATGACAGCGACGACCGACGGAAGCACCGGGGCCCTGCCGCCCCGCGCCGCCTCGGCCAGCGAAACCAACGAAGCACTCCCGGAAGTGGCCGGGACCGTCGGAACCCGAGACGCCGCCGTGCGCGCGATGCGGCGTGCGACGGACTTCCTGCTCGCCCGCCAGGACGCCCAGGGCTGGTGGAAGGGCGACCTGGACACGAACGTCACGATGGACGCCGAGGACCTGCTCCTCCGTCAGTTCCTGGGGATCCGCGACGAGAAGACCACCCACGCGGCAGCCCTGTTCATCCGCGGTGAGCAGCGCGAGGACGGCACCTGGGCCACCTTCTACGGCGGGCCCGGCGAACTGTCCACCACCATCGAGGCGTACGTCGCCCTGCGCCTGGCCGGAGACGCGCCGGACGAACCCCACATGGCGAAGGCGTCCGCGTGGATCCGCGAGCAGGGCGGCATCGCCGCCTCCCGGGTCTTCACCCGCATCTGGCTCGCCCTGTTCGGCTGGTGGAAGTGGGAGGACCTGCCCGAACTGCCGCCGGAACTCATCTACTTCCCGAAGTGGATGCCGCTGAACATCTACGACTTCGGATGCTGGGCGCGGCAGACCATCGTGCCCCTCACCATCGTGTCCGCCGAGCGTCCGGTGCGGCCGGCGCCCTTCCCGCTCGACGAGCTGCACACCGACGCGAGCAACCCCAGACCGGTCAGGCCGCCGGCGCCGCTGACGAGTTGGGACGGCGTCTTCCAGCGTCTCGACAAGGGGCTGCACCGGTTCCGCAAGGTCGCGCCGCGCCGGCTGCGCAAGGCGGCCATGAACACCGCGGCCCGCTGGATCGTCGAACGGCAGGAGAACGACGGCTGCTGGGGCGGGATCCAGCCTCCCGCGGTGTACTCGATCATCGCCCTGCACCTGCTCGGCTACGACCTCCAGCACCCCGTCATGCGCGAGGGCATGGCGTCGCTCGACCGCTTCGCCGTGTGGCGCGAGGACGGCGCCCGCATGATCGAGGCCTGCCAGTCCCCGGTGTGGGACACCTGTCTGGCCACCATCGCGCTGGCCGACGCGGGCGTGCCCGCGGACCACCCGCAGCTGGTGAAGGCCGCGGACTGGATGCTCGACGAGCAGATCGACCGGTCCGGCGACTGGGCGGTGCGCAGGCCGGGGCTGCCGCCGGGCGGCTGGGCGTTCGAGTTCCACAACGACAACTACCCCGACATCGATGACACCGCCGAGGTGGTCCTCGCGCTGCGCCGTGTCCGGCACCCCGACTCCGAGCGGGTCGAGAGGGCCGTCGGGCGCGGTGTGCGGTGGAACCTCGGCATGCAGTCGAAGAACGGGGCCTGGGGCGCCTTCGACGTCGACAACACCAGCGTGTTCCCCAACCGGCTGCCCTTCTGCGACTTCGGCGAGGTCATCGACCCGCCGTCCGCCGACGTCACCGCGCACGTCGTCGAGATGCTGGCGGTCGAGGGTCTCTCCCATGACCCGCGCACCCGCCGCGGCATCGAGTGGCTGCTGGCGGAGCAGGAGCCCGACGGCTCCTGGTTCGGGCGCTGGGGCGTCAACTACGTCTACGGCACCGGCTCGGTGGTGCCCGCCCTGATCGCCGCCGGCATCCCGGGGGCGCATCCGGCGATCCGCCGCGCGGTCGCCTGGCTGGAGAACGCGCAGAACGACGACGGCGGCTGGGGCGAGGACCTGCGCTCCTACCGGGACGCCACGGAGTGGAGCGGCCGGGGCACCTCGACCGCCTCGCAGACGGGGTGGGCGCTGCTCGCGCTGCTCGCCGCGGGGGAGAGCGAATCCAAGGCCGTGGAGCGCGGCATCGGGTTCCTCGCCCAGACCCAGAACGAGGACGGCTCCTGGGACGAACCGTACTTCACCGGCACCGGCTTCCCCTGGGACTTCTCCATCAACTACCACCTCTACCGGCAGGTCTTCCCGCTCACCGCGCTCGGCCGCTACGTCCACGGCGAGCCGTTCGCCGAGGCCAAGGGGAGCTGATGAGCCGGCAGCCCGATCCGGCCCCGCTGCTGATCGCCTGCGCGCTCGGCATCGAGCACTTCGCCCTGCGCAGCGGCGACCGGAGCGGCGCCGACGGGCCCGTCACCCTGCTCCGTACGGGCATGGGACCCCGGGCCGCCGAGCGTTCGGTCACCCGGGCGCTCGCCGACCCGGGCCACGCCCGGGCGGCCGTCCTCGCCACGGGTTTCTGCGCGGGACTCGCCCCCGGAATGCACCCCGGCGACCTGGTCGTCGCCGAGGAGGCCCGGGACCCGCGCGGCACCACCCCCTGCGTGGGCACCGACCTGCTCGTCAAGGAGCTGACGCGCACCGTCCCGGGGCGCACCGTGCACACCGGACCGCTCACCGGCTCTGACCACATCGTCCGTGGTCACAGGCGGGCGCACCTGCTGGCGACCGGCGCCATCGCGGCCGACATGGAGTCGGCCGCGACGCTGCACACCGCCGTGCGCACGGCCGAACGCCCGGTTGCGGCCGTCCGGGTGGTCGTGGACGCTCCAGAACATGAACTCGTCCGGATCGGCACCTTGCGCGGTGGAATATCAGCTTTCCGTGTTCTCCGTGCCGTCCTTCCCGCTTTCTTCGAATGGCACCGATCCCTGCTGCTCCCCAGGAGGTGAGCCAGATGGCCATGCCGCTGCGCCAGTCCATCAAGGTGGCGACCTATCTCTTCGAACAGAAGCTGCGCAGGCGGGACAAGTTTCCGCTCATCGTCGAGTTGGAACCCCTCTTCGCCTGCAATCTGAAGTGCGAGGGCTGTGGCAAGATCCAGCATCCGGCCGGGGTCCTGAAGCAGCGCATGCCCGTGGCCCAGGCGGTGGGGGCGGTCCTGGAGTCCGGTGCGCCCATGGTGTCGATCGCCGGCGGCGAACCGCTGATGCATCCGCAGATCGACGAGATCGTGCGGCAGCTGGTCGCCCGCAGGAAGTATGTGTTCCTGTGCACCAACGCCCTGTTGCTGCGCAAGAAGATGGACCTGTTCGAGCCGTCACCGTACTTCGCGTTCGCCGTGCACATCGACGGCCTGCGGGAGCGGCACGACGAGTCGGTGGCGAAGGAGGGCGTGTTCGACGAGGCGGTGGAGGCCATCAAGGAGGCCAAGCGCCGCGGCTTCCGGGTCACCACCAACTCGACCTTCTTCAACACCGACACCCCGCAGACCGTCATCGAGGTGCTCACCTTCCTCAACGACGAGCTGAAGGTCGACGAGATGATGATCTCGCCCGCGTACGCCTACGAGAAGGCACCCGACCAGGAGCACTTCCTGGGCGTGGAACAGACCCGCGAACTGTTCAGGAAGGCGTTCTCCGGCGGCAACCGGCGCCGCTGGCGGCTCAATCACTCGCCACTGTTCCTCGACTTCCTCGAAGGCAAGGTCGACTTCCCCTGCACGGCCTGGGCGATCCCCAACTACTCGCTCTTCGGCTGGCAGCGCCCCTGCTACCTGATGAGCGACGGATACGTGCCGACGTACCGGGAGCTGATCGAGAAGACCGACTGGGACAAGTACGGCCGCGGCAAGGACCCGCGCTGCGCCAACTGCATGGCGCACTGCGGCTACGAGCCCACCGCCGTCCTCGCCACCATGGGCTCCCTGAAGGAGTCCCTGCGGGCCATGCGGGAGACCGTCTCCGGGAACAACGGGTGACGCCATGACCGCCGTCTCCCTGGGCGTCCCCGAGGTACCGGTCCGGCCGATCGCGTCGCGTCGCGTCTCGCGGCGGATCCATGTCGGACCGGTGGCGGTCGGGGGCGGGGCCCCCGTGTCGGTGCAGTCGATGACGACGACCCGTACGTCGGACGTCGGCGCCACGTTGCAGCAGATCGCCGAACTCACCGCGTCCGGCTGCCAGATCGTCCGTGTCGCCTGCCCGACGCAGGACGACGCGGACGCCCTGCCCACCATCGCGCGCAAGTCGCAGATCCCGGTGATCGCGGACATCCACTTCCAGCCGAAGTACGTGTTCGCGGCGATCGAGGCCGGGTGCGCGGCCGTCCGCGTCAACCCGGGCAACATCAAGCAGTTCGACGACAAGGTCAAGGAGATCGCCAGGGCGGCCAAGGACCACGGCACCCCGATCCGGATCGGGGTCAACGCGGGCTCGCTCGACAGGCGGCTGCTGCAGAAGTACGGCAGGGCCACCCCGGAGGCGCTGGTCGAGTCCGCCCTCTGGGAGGCGTCCCTGTTCGAGGAGCACGGCTTCCGGGACATCAAGATCTCGGTCAAGCACAACGACCCCGTCGTGATGGTCAACGCCTACCGCCTGCTGGCCGAGCGGTGCGACTACCCGCTGCACCTGGGCGTGACGGAGGCCGGTCCCGCCTTCCAGGGCACGATCAAGTCGGCCGTCGCCTTCGGCGCGCTGCTCTCCGAGGGCATCGGCGACACCATCCGCGTGTCGCTGTCGGCGCCGCCCGCCGAGGAGGTGAAGGTCGGCATCCAGATCCTTGAGTCCCTGGGGCTTCGGCAGCGGCGTCTGGAGATCGTCTCCTGCCCGTCGTGCGGGCGTGCCCAGGTCGACGTCTACCGGCTGGCCGACGAGGTGACGGCCGGCCTCCAGGGCATGGAGGTGCCGCTGCGGGTCGCCGTCATGGGCTGCGTGGTCAACGGTCCAGGCGAGGCGAGGGAGGCGGACCTGGGAGTGGCCTCCGGCAACGGCAAGGGCCAGATCTTCGTCAAGGGCGAGGTCATCAAGACCGTGCCGGAGTCGAAGATCGTGGAGACCCTGATCGAGGAGGCCATGAAGATCGCCGAGCAGATGGAGCAGGACGGCGCCGGCGCCGGAGAGCCGGCCGTCACCGTGAGCTGAACAGCACGGACCGAGAGGGGGCCGAGCGTGACGATCCTGGAGAACATCCGGCAACCACGAGACCTGAAGGCGCTGTCCGAGGGGCAGCTGAGTCAACTGGCGGGCGAGATCAGGGAGTTCCTGGTCCATGCGGTCGCCAGGACCGGTGGTCATCTGGGGCCCAACCTGGGCGTGGTGGAACTGTCCATCGCGCTTCACCGGGCCTTCGAGTCGCCGGTCGACCGCATCCTGTGGGACACCGGCCACCAGAGCTATGTGCACAAGCTGCTGACGGGGCGCCAGGACTTCTCCAAGCTGCGCGGGAAGGGAGGGCTGTCCGGCTATCCCTCGCGCGAGGAGTCCGAGCACGACATCATCGAGAACAGCCACGCGTCCACCGCGCTCGGCTGGGCCGACGGACTCGCCAAGGCCCGCCATGTGCAGGGGGAGAAGGGCCATGTCGTCGCGGTCATCGGCGACGGCGCGCTGACCGGCGGCATGGCGTGGGAGGCCCTCAACAACATCGCCGCCGCCAAGGACCGCCCGCTGATCATCGTCGTCAACGACAACGAGCGCTCGTACGCGCCGACCATCGGCGGCCTCGCCAACCACCTCGCCGCCCTGCGCACCACCGACGGCTACGAGAAGATGCTCGCCTGGGGCAAGGACGTGCTGCAGCGCACGCCCGTCGTCGGCAACACCCTCTACGAGGCCCTGCACGGCGCGAAGAAGGGCTTCAAGGACGCGTTCGCGCCGCAGGGACTGTTCGAGGACCTGGGCCTGAAGTACGTCGGCCCGATCGACGGACACGACATCCGGGCCGTCGAGTCGGCGCTGCGCCGCGCCAAGCGGTTCCACGGCCCGGTGCTGATCCACTGCCTCACCGAGAAGGGCCGCGGCTACGAGCCCGCGCTCGCCCACGAGGAGGACCACTTCCACACGGTCGGCGTGATGGACCCGCTGACCTGTGAGCCCCTCGCCCCGTCCAGCGGCCCGTCGTGGACCTCGGTGTTCGGCGACGAGATCCTGCGGATCGGCGAGGAGCGCGAGGACGTCGTGGCGATCACGGCTGCCATGCTGCACCCGGTGGGTCTGACCAGGTTCGCCGAGCGGTTCCCCGAGCGGGTGTGGGACGTCGGGATAGCGGAGCAGCACGCGGCGGTGTCCGCCGCCGGACTCGCGACCGGCGGACTGCATCCCGTCGTCGCCGTCTACGCGACCTTCCTCAACCGTGCCTTCGACCAGCTCCTGATGGACGTCGCCCTGCACCGCTGCGGGGTCACGTTCGTCCTGGACCGGGCCGGGGTCACGGGCGTGGACGGACCGTCGCACAACGGCATGTGGGACATGTCGGTCCTGCAGGTCGTACCCGGCCTCAGGATCGCGGCGCCGCGCGATGCCGGCCAGTTGCGGGCGCAGCTGCGGGAGGCGGTCGCGGTCGACGACGCACCGACCCTGATCCGCTTCCCGAAGGAGTCGGTGGGGCCCGCGATCCCGGCGGTGGACCGGGTGGGCGGCCTGGACGTCCTGCACCGCGCCGACCGGTCCCAGGTGCTCCTGGTCGCCGTCGGTGTCATGGCACCCGTCTGCCTCCATGCCGCGGAGCTGCTGGAGGCCCGGGGCATCGGCTGCACGGTCGTGGATCCGCGGTGGGTCAAGCCCGTCGACCCCTCGCTGCCGGGCCTGGCCGCCGAGCACCGGATCGTCGCCGTGGTCGAGGACAACAGCCGGTCCGCCGGCGTCGGCTCCGCCGTCGCGCTGGCGCTCGGGGACGCCGACGTCGACGTGCCGGTGCGGCGGTTCGGTATCCCGGAGCAGTTCCTCGCGCACGCCAAGCGCAGCGAGGTGCTCGCCGACATCGGTCTCACGCCCGTCGAGATCGCCGGGCGGATCAGCGCCTGCCTGGTGCCCCGACAGGCAGCGTCCGCCCCGTCACGACGCCCGGCACGCTCCCCGGAGCTCTTCGGGCAGGGGGCACCCCCACTCGCCGCACCGGCCCAAGGCCCGAGCACGTCGACGCCGCTCCTTGACGGGCGAACGCTGCCTGCCGGGGCACCGGCCGCCCAGGATGAGCCGTCCAAGGAGAAACAGGAATGACCACCCAGTCCGGGAACCGGGAGTTCGACCTCGGCGCGCTCCTGGCCGAGCGCGGGGCCGAGCGCTACGAGCTGCATGCGAAGTACCTCAACCACCAGCTCCCGCGCATGCTGCACACCATCGGCTTCGACAAGGTCTACGAGCGGGCCGAGGGCGCCCACTTCTGGGACGCGGACGGCAACGACTACCTGGACATGCTGGCCGGGTTCGGGGTGATGGGCCTGGGCCGTCACCACCCCGTCGTCCGCCGGGCGCTGCACGACGTGCTGGACGCGCAGCTCGCCGACCTCACCCGCTTCGACTGCCAGCCGCTGCCCGGGCTGCTGGCGGAGCGTCTTCTCGGCCACAGCCCGCACCTGGACCGGGTGTTCTTCGGCAACAGCGGGACGGAGGCGGTGGAGACCGCGCTGAAGTTCGCCCGCTACGCCACCGGCAGGCCGCGGATCCTCTACTGCGCCCACGCCTTCCACGGGCTGACCACCGGTTCCCTGTCCGTGAACGGCGAGTCCGGCTTCCGCGACGGCTTCGCCCCACTGCTGCCCGACACGGCGGTTCCGCTCGGCGACCTCGACGCCCTGTCCCGGGAGCTGGCGAAGGGAGACGTGGCGGCGCTCATCGTCGAGCCGATCCAGGGCAAGGGCGTCCATGAGACGCCGCCCGGGTATCTGACGGCCGCCCAGGAACTGCTGCACCGGCACAAGGCGCTGCTGATCGCGGACGAGGTGCAGACCGGCCTCGGCCGGACGGGTGACTTCTACGCCTATCAGCACGAGAGCGGTGTGGAGCCGGACCTGGTGTGCGTGGCGAAGGCGCTCTCCGGCGGCTATGTGCCGGTCGGCGCCACTCTCGGCAAGGAGTGGATCTTCAAGAAGGTCTACTCGTCGATGGACCGGGTGCTGGTGCACTCGGCGAGCTTCGGCTCCAACGCGCAGGCCATGGCGGCGGGGCTCGCGGTCCTCTCGGTCATGGAGAACGACCAGATCGTGGCGAACGTCCGCGCCGTCGGGGAGCAGCTGAAGTCCCGGCTGGCGGCGCTCGTCGACAAGTACGAGCTGCTCAGCGACGTCCGCGGCCGCGGCCTGATGATCGGCATCGAGTTCGGGCGGCCCAGCTCGCTGCGGCTGCGCAGCCGGTGGACCATGCTGCAGGCCGCCCGCAAGGGCCTGTTCGCCCAGATGGTCGTGGTGCCCCTGCTGCAACGGCACCGGATCCTCACCCAGGTCTCCGGCGACCATCTGGAGGTGATCAAGCTGATCCCGCCGCTGGTCATCGGCGAGAAGGACGTCGACCGGTTCGTGGAGGCGTTCACCGCGGTCATGGACGAGGCCCACGGCGGCGGGCTGATGTGGGACTTCGGGAAGACGCTGATCAAACAGGCGGTGGCGAACCGGTAGCGGCGTCGGCGACGATCTTGCCTCACTGGCAAAAAATTTGCCTGTGAGGCAAGGCTCGGGCTGAATGGAAGGCATGAGCCATTCCGAAGAGGGCGGGCCCGGGCCGGCCGAGGACCTGCCCGTCGTCGCACCGCAACTGCGTGCGCTGCGCCGCCGCGCCTCGCTCACCCTGGAGGCCGCGGCCCGCGCCGCGGGGCTCTCACCCGCGCACCTCTCCCGGCTGGAGACCGGGCAGCGTCAGCCCTCGCTGCCGATGCTACTCGCGCTGGCGCGTGTGTACGGTACGACGGTCTCCGAACTGCTGGGCGAGACCGTCGCCGACCGGGACGCGGTCGTGCGCGCCGCCGAGACGGACTCCACCCGGGCGGGCGGCTGGACGTACTGGCAGGCGGGCGCGCCGGGCCGCGGGATGCAGGCCCTCCGTGTCCACGTCCCCTTCGGCCCCCAGGCCGACATCGTGCGCGTCCACCCCGGCGAGGAATGGCTGTACGTCCTCGCGGGGCGGCTGCGGCTGCGCCTCGGCGACAGCACACACATGCTCGGGCCGGGCGACAGCGCGCACTACGACTCGCTGACCCCGCACCGTCTGGCGGCCGCCGACCAGGACGGGGCCGATCTGCTCTACGTCCACACCCTGCTGCAAAGCCCGAGGACCGCGCTCTGCCTCGGCTTGACCCCTGGAGAGACGCCATGACCGAGCACCCGGAGACCCGCCCCCAGCCGGCTGCGATGGAGGACAAGTTCCCGCGCTCCCTGTGGATCCGTCTGATCATCTACATCGCCGCCGGCCACCTTTTCGCCGCCTTCATCTACTTCCTGTTCGCGGTGGGCGCGAAGTAGGCGGTGTCGTCCACCGGGCGGGAGCGCGGGCGGCTCAGTCCAGCAGCCGCTCGCGCAGCCGCTCCCGCAGCCGGGGCGTGATCCTGAGCCCCTGCTCCAGATAGACCTCCACGCTGCCCCAGGTCTCCTCGACGGTCTCGAACGCCGCCGCCAGATACTCCGCCCGGGCGTCGAACAGCGGGCTGATCAGTTCCATCACCTCGGGCGAGTAGGCGTCGGCCGACGAGCCGTTGCGGTGCACCTTGTAGCGGCGGTGCTTGGCGTTCGACTCCAGGTAGTCCGCGACGATCGCCTCGCGCTCGACCCCCACCGCCAGGAGGGTCACCGCGATCGACAGACCCGCGCGGTCCTTGCCCGCCGCGCAGTGCATCAGGGCGGGCACGCTGTCCTGCGCCAGAGCGTGCAGCACGTGGGAGTGCTCGGCCGTGCGCTCCTTGATGATCCTGCGGTACGAGACGATCATGCGGTTGGCGGCCTTGCCGTCCGCGAGGAGTTCGCGCAACTGATCGAGGTCGCCGTCGCGGATCATCTTCCAGAACTCGGCGCCGTCCGCCGGATCGGACAGCGGGAGGTTGACGTTCCGCACGCCCGGCAGGTCGACGTCCGGTCCCTCCAGCTTCTTGTCCGCCGCGTTGCGGAAGTCGAAGACCGTGTGCAGGCCGAGGGAGGCGAGGAACGCGGCGTCCTTCTCCGTCGCGTGCGCGAGGTGGCCGCTGCGGAAGAGCACCCCCTGCCGTACCCGCCGTCCGTCCAGGGTCGGCAGACCGCCCACGTCACGGAAGTTGCGCACTCCGGCCAGTTCCGGCTCGGTCGACGGCACCTGCTGCGTCACGGGGGCTCCTCCCATCCGTCCGCCGGCGCTGCTCGTCGACGGGCCCTTCGACGATACGACATCGGTTCATCGGGCAATCATCGATGACCGGCGCCGCGGTGAACCTGGGCCGAAGCGTTGCCGACGGGCCACCCCACCCCCGATGATGTTGAGACCTGATCGCACCTGTTCGGATATGTGGGGGCTTGAATGTTGGAGATCGGCGCGGACGGCCGTACCTGGCTGCTGTCGGGGCCCACGAGCAGTTACGGCCTCCGGCTCACGGGAGGCGGCGAACTGCTGCACCTGCACTGGGGCCCGCGGATCGCCCTCGCTGACGCCGAGGCCCTGGCCGCACTGCCCGCACCGCCGTACCGGCCCTTCGAGTCCCCGCTCGACGGCCGCGAGGAGTACCCGGTCGAGGGTGGTCCCCGCTTCGCCCGTCCCGCCCTGTCCGTCCGCACCGGGGAGCGCCGGGGCACCGAGTGGGTCTTCGAGGCGTACGAGGCCGACGGCGAGGAACTGCGCCTGCGGTTCACCGACGACGGGCTCGCGATCACCCTCCATTACCGGATGCGCGGGGATGTGGTCGAACGCTGGGCGACCCTCGCCAACACGGGTCCCGGCCCCGTCGAACTCCTGCGGGCCGACTCCGCGACCTGGACCCTGCCCGAGCGCGAGGGCTGGCGGCTGTCGCAGTTGCACGGACGCTGGGCGGCCGAGTCCCGGCTCGTACGCTCCCCCCTCACCTACGGTGAGAAGGTCATCGGCAGCCGGCGCGGCCACACCGGGCACCAGCACCTGCCCTGGGTCGCGCTCGACGCCGACGCGACCGAGGAGCACGGCGAGGTCTACGGCTGTGCGCTCGCCTGGTCCGGCACCTGGCGGATCGCGGTGGCCCAACTCCCCGACGCACGCGTGCAGATCACCGGTGGTGCCGGGTACGACGACTCCGGACTGCTGCGGCTGGCCGCGGGGGAGACGTTCGTCGCTCCGGTCTTCGCGGGACTGTGGAGCGACGGCGGTCACGGCGGCGCGAGCCGCGCCTGGCACGCGTACCAGCGGGCGCACGTCATCCCGGACGCGGACCGTGACCGGCCGGTGCTCTACAACTCCTGGGAGGCCACCGGGTTCGACGTCTCCGAGGAGCAGCAGGGGGCGCTCGCGCGACGGGCGGCGGAGATCGGTGTCGAGTTGTTCGTGGTCGACGACGGCTGGTTCGGCGCCCGCACCAGCGACCGTGCGGGACTCGGCGACTGGAGCCCCAACCCCGACCGCTTTCCGTCGGGCCTCAAGCCCCTCGCCGACCAGGTGCACGCCCTCGGGATGCAGTTCGGCATCTGGGTGGAGCCCGAGATGGTCAACCCGGACAGCGACCTCTACCGCGCGCACCCCGACTGGGTACAGCACCAAAAGGGGCGAAAGCGGACCGAATTCCGCAATCAGCTCGTACTGGACCTCGCCCGCGACGACGTCCGCGAGTATCTGTGGCGGCAGCTCGACGGGCTGCTCTCCAGTGCCCCGATCGACTATGTGAAGTGGGACTTCAACCGCTGCTTCACCGATGCCGGCCGGCCCGGCGAACCCTATCCGCAGCGCCTGTGGGTCGACCATGTGCGCGCCCTGTACGCACTGGTGGACCGTTTGCGCGCGGCGCACCCCACGGTCGCCTTCGAGTCCTGCTCGGGCGGCGGCGGACGCGTGGACCTCGGGGTCATGAGCCGTACGGACCAGGTGTGGACCTCCGACAACACCGACCCGCTCGACCGGCTCGCCATCCAGCACGGCTTCAGCCAGATCCATCCGGCCCGGGTCATGGCCGCCTGGGTCACCGACAGCCCGAACACACAGCTCAACGGGCGTGTAAGCGCGCTGCGCTTCCGGTTCGTGAGTGCCATGGCCGGGGTGCTCGGTGTCGGCGGCGACCTCATGAAGTGGAGTGAGGCGGAGCTGGCCGAGGCCCGGGACTGGGTCGGTCTCTACAAGGAGATCCGCCCCGTGGTCCAGCGCGGCGAGCTGTACCGGCTGCGCCCCCCGGCGGGCGGGCTGAGTGCGGTCCAGTACGTGCTCGACGAGCGGGCGGTCGTTCTCGCCTGGCTCCAGGCGCAGCACTACGGTGAGCCGGTCGCTCCGCTGCGGTTGCGCGGACTCGACCCGGCAGCCAGGTATGAATGCCGCGAAACGGGCGAAGTGCATCGGGGTGCGGTGCTGCTGCACCACGGACTGCGGACCGCCCTGCAGGGCGACTTCGATGCGACGGTTATCCGGCTGCGTCGTATCTGAGAGTGTTGTCCGAATTGATGCCTTCATTCCAACTCCGCCTGGAATAAGGCCAGTAAAATCGCGACACGTGAGCAGCGTCATATTTGTGACGGTCCGTTGTCGCCATGTTCACGTAATTGTGGCTTCTTTTCTGGGCGATTGAGAATGTCTTCGCATCTCGTATCGACACAGGGTCACCGGTAATTTCCGCAAGGATCAAGAGAAATGGGCGCATGGGGGAAACCGAATGTTGTCCCCATGCGTCCGGGTCGCTTACGTTCCCCTCGATCCGGGTGGAACGCCGAATCCTGCCGCCGCCCGGTGCCCGCACTCTCACCCTTGCCCGGCAGGAGCGGGGGACCCACAGGCAAGACGCCCTGTTCCGGTCTCCGGAACGGCTAGGGGTAAAGCCGCGCACCGTCGCGGCCGGACATCTCCAGTCCGCACCCGACAGCTCACCTCGCAGGCGCCGGAGAGGAATTCGACATGCCTGCAAAAGGTAAGCACCGCCGTCCCAAGCCCCGTCGCCTCATGCGCTCCATGGCCGTCGTAGGAACCGGCGGCGCCGCGCTCGCACTGCCGCTGCTGGGCGCGACCGACGCGCATGCCGCCGCCCCCGCGGTATCCGTCTCCGCGGCTCCGGTCGCCGTCGAGAAGGCCGCCGTGAAGGTCGCCGCCGTCAGCACCTACACGGTGAAGCCCGGCGACTGCCTGTCGCGGATCGCCGCGGACCAGCACGTCACCGGTGGCTGGAAGAAGCTCTACCAGGACAACCGCGCGGTCATCGGCTCCGACCCGTCGCTGATCCACCCCGGCCAGAAGCTGACGCTCGGCGGCACCGCCGCCGCGGCCGCTCCCTCCGCCGCGACGTCCCAGACCTCCGCGGCCACGAAGACGACGGCACCCAAGGCCGCGACCGCCGCCACCGGCTACAGCCTGCCGGTCCAGGGCGTCGCCATCGGCACCAGGTACCGCGTCGCGGGCAGCATGTGGTCGAGCGGCTACCACACCGGCATCGACTTCGCCATCCCGACCGGCACCAGCCTCAAGGCCGTGGGCGCCGGCACCGTCGCCTCCGCGGGCTGGGGCGGCGCGTACGGCAACCAGGTCGTCGTCAGGCTCGCCGACGGCTACTACGCGCAGTACGCCCACCTGTCGAAGCTGTCCGTCTCCGCCGGCCAGACCGTGACCGGCGGTCAGCAGGTGGGCCTCTCCGGCGCCACCGGCAACGTCACCGGACCGCACCTGCACTTCGAGATCCGCACCACCCCGAACTACGGCTCGGACGTGGACCCGGTCGCCTACCTGCGCTCGCACGGCGTGTCCATCGGCTGACCCGCACGGCCCGCCGGACCTCCGAAGGCCGGACCCCCGAAGGCCGGACCCCCTCGTTCCCGGGGTCCGGCCTTCAGCCGTGCACCCGGTGCGCAGGACGGCCCTCCGCCCGGCGTCCCGCCCGACAGCCCTGCCCAGGGAATTGTTCCCGACGCGCCCGCCCACGCCCCGTGGTCCTCCTCACCGCCCGTCAACCCTTTCCTACGGTCGCGTAGCTCACATCGGAAGGTGAATCATGGGCCGACGTGGCAGACGATTCGAAGAATGACAACAGATCAGTGATCGGGTCGTACGTGGCGGTGGGGGACAGCTTCACCGAGGGCGTCGGCGACCCCGGCCCCGACGGGCAGTTCGTCGGCTGGGCCGACCGGTTCGCGGTCCTTCTCGCCGACCGGCGGCCGGAAGGCGACTTCAAATACACGAACCTCGCGGTGCGCGGCAAGCTGCTCGACCAGATCGTCGCTGACCAGGTCCCGAAGGCACTCGAACTCGCCCCGGACCTGGTCTCCTTCTGCGCCGGAGGCAACGACATCATCCGGCCCGGCACCGACCCCGACGACGTCGCCGAGCGCTTCGAGCGCGCCGTCGCCGACCTCACCTCCGCCGTCGGAACCGTCATGGTGACCACCGGCTTCGACACGCGCGGCGTGCCCGTGTTCAAGCATCTGCGCGGCAAGATCGCCACCTACAACGGGCACGTCCGGGCGATCGCGGACCGGTACGGCTGCCCGGTCCTCGACCTGTGGTCGCTCAAGACGGTCCAGGACCGGCGTGCCTGGGACGAGGACCGGCTCCATCTCTCGGCCGAGGGGCACACCCGGGTCGCCCTGCGGGCGGGCCAGGTCCTCGGCATCGAGGTCTCCGCCGACCCCGACCAGCCATGGCCGCCGCTGCCGCCGCGCGGCACGCTCGAGGTGCGGCGCGACGACATCCAGTGGGCGCGTGAGCACCTCGTCCCCTGGATCGGGCGCCGGCTGCGCGGGGAGTCCTCCGGCGACCGCGTCATGGCGAAGGGCACCCTGTCCCCGGACGACATCAAGACGAGGATCGCGCAGGCCGTCTGACCCCGGCGACCGCGACCGGCACGGCCCGGGCCACGCGCCCGGGCCGTGCCGGCGTACCACCGAGGGGAGCGACCCCGGCGGTCGCTCTGCGGCACTTCCGACCCGGTGCTGTCAGAGGCGCCGCCCATAATGGGATGCCCGACTCGACTCCAACTGGAGGCGCCGTGACCGGTTTCCGTTTCCTGAGCTCCGGGCTCCGCTCGCTGCGGCCCGTCGCGTTCGGCGCGGACCCGAGCGGGGAACGCATGGAGCGCATCCGCAGATCGCCGCATTTCGCGAACGGCGCCTTCGTGAACCCGGAGGGCACCCGGATCCGGCCGTCCGGCAACTCCGCGGTGGAGCTGGCGAAGGTCTACTTCCGCAAGGAGGACCGCGTCCGCCGCGCCCCGGCCGGCACGGTTCCCGTGCACCCGACCACGTACGCCGACCTGGCCCGTCCCCCGGCGAGCGGGCTGCGGCTGACATGGATGGGGCACGCCGGCGTGCTCGCCGAGATCGACGGACACCGGGTGCTCTTCGACCCGGTGTGGGGCGACCGCTGTTCCCCCTTCGGCTTCGTCGGCCCCAAGCGGCTGCACCCGGTGCCCCTGCCGTTGGCCGCGCTCGGTCCCGTCGACGTGGTCGTCATCTCCCACGACCACTACGACCACCTCGACCTGCCCACCATCAAGGCCCTGGCGGCCACGGACACCGTGTTCGCGATACCGCTCGGCGTCGGCGCCCACCTGGAGCACTGGGGCGTGTCCGAGGACCGTCTGCGTGAGCTGGACTGGCACGAGTCGACGAAGGTCGGCGGCATCACCCTGACCGCCACGCCCGCCCGCCACTTCTGCGGCCGGGGTCTGCGCAACGGACAGCACACGCTGTGGGCGTCGTGGTCCGTGGCGGGCGAGGAGCACCGCATCTATCACAGCGGTGACACCGGCTACTTCGACGGCTTCAAGGACATCGGCGCCGCACACGGGCCGTTCGACGCCACGATGATCCAGATCGGGGCGTACTCGGACTTCTGGCCGGACATCCACATGACTCCCGAGGAGGGTACGCGCGCCCACCTCGACCTCCAGGGCGGGCAGCCGCACGGCGCGATGCTGCCGATCCACTGGGCCACCTTCAACCTGGCGCCGCACCCCTGGGCCGAGCCCGGCGAATGGACGCTGGCCGCGGCCGGCGCGGTCGGACAGGCAGTCGCCGTCCCTGTCCCGGGGCAGCCCTTCGAGCCCGCCGGCGACCTCCCCACGCACCCCTGGTGGCGGGATGTGTCCCTGCCGCTGAACCGCACATGGCCGGTTCCGCAGATCACCCCGGAGGCGCCTCGCGACGACCTCGACCTCGTGGGGGAGGGCTGACCGAGGACGCGCTGAAGCGGGTGAACGGGTGAATGGCGCGTAGCGCCGGGACAGAGGGGATTGCGCTGGGCCGGCCTGCGCCGCAGCGATCGACCGCACCGTCTCCTGGAAGTCGGAGTCCGGGTCGGCCGTGTTGCCGTACATTGTCTTACGGGCTGGACGGGGTCCCGACTTTTTCACCGAAGAGACCAGGGCGTTGGCGACCAGAGATCCAACCCACGGGGGAGGGGCGGGCCATGCCGATCGATGCGCCGCGGAGATCCATGAGCCTTGCCGACCGTCAAGGGTATCGGTCGCGGTTACGACGAGCGGCCGATCACCTCGAGGAACGTGGAATGGCCAGGCTGACGCTGCCCGATGCGGCGCAGGATGTGTTATCGGCGAATGTGCGCCAAGGGATTCTGGCCCTCCAGGAGCTCGGTGCTTTCAACTCTGACCACCACCGTCCCGGCGACGAACACGGTCTCGCGTCCGGCTTTCATTACTTCCCTACGAACGACCCCGCCGGCCGGCCGACCACAGGGGACGGTGAGGTCCGTGGTCTCCAGTTCTCACGGACGTGGGACCTGCGCGGAAATTCGAACCCCGATTGGCCCGCGTTGACGCGGCCGCAGTCCATGCTGGCAGCGGTGCGCGATCTCTTCCTCGGCTTGGCACGCGATCTCGCCACTGAACTTCTCACGCAGCACGGCACGGCTGAACGGGAGTACATGGCCGCCCGGCTCATCGATGCGGCACATGACGGGACACTGCTGCGTACCATCATGTCCCCCGGTGCCGTGACCGCGGAGGTTCCCCGGGAGAAGAGGACCCGGCACATCTGGCACACGGACGCGACGCTCTTCACGATCCTCTCCTTGCGCGACTATGCGTACGCTGAGCCGGCCGTCTCCCAGTACGACCGTCTGGTCATGGAGACGGCAGAGGGCGGGATCGAGGCGATACAGCCGGCGCCGAAAGACGTGCTCGTATTCGCTGGGCGACATCTTTCCGCGGTGCTGGACACACGGACCGTCAAACCGCTGCGGCACGCGGTGGTGAGCGAAGGTCTGGCACCTCGGATCGTCACGATGCTGAGAATCGGCTTCAATCCGCAGTCCTTATCCTTGCGGTGCTCCAGCGGACGGCCTCTGGTGACGCGGGAAGGAGTGGACGTGTCGAGCGGGCAAGCCTTTTATGGGCACCTCGCGGCGCGTCAGGGCTCACCGTTGCTCTTGAATGAGGGGCCGCTCAGGCGCATTGTTGTTCACCGAGGAATAGTTGAGGGATACACGTGAGCAAGGCAGACGTGGAAGGCATCGACAACCGGTTGACGCGGATCGGTCTCGGGGCCTGGGCGATGGGTGGCCCGTATGAGTTCGGCTGGGGTCCGGTCGACGATGACACATCCGTCGCAACCATTCACGCGGCACAGGAGGCCGGGATCGGCTGGGTCGACACTGCGCCGGCATACGGTCTCGGACACTCCGAGGAGGTTGTGGGAGAGGCCCTCCGGAAGAGTTCGGGAAACGGGCCCTTCGACGTCTTCACGAAATGTGGCCGCGTATGGGATCCGGCCGAACCCGGAAAGGTCCGCACCGACCTGCGACCAGAAAGCATCAAGGCCGAGTGCGTCGCCAGTCTGCGGCGGCTCGGGCTCGACCACATCTCTGGCTATCAGATCCATCGCCCTGATCCGAAGTCAGAGATTCCTCTCGAAGAGTCTTGGATGACCCTTGCCGGCCTCGCCGACGAAGGGAAGGTCCGATGGATCGGGCTCTGCAACGTGTCGCTGAGCCAGTACCGAGCCTGTTCCGCCGTGCGGCCCGTGGACACGCTGCAGGTCGGGCTGAATCTGTTCCGCCCGGCGGACGGGTCCCTGCTCGGTGCCTGCCGGGCGAACGGCACGAAGGTCCTCGCCTTCTCGCCCCTGGCCTCCGGTCTGCTCTCCGGGCATTTCGACAGCGCCAGGCTGGCGGAGGACGACTGGCGGGCAAGGTCGCCCAAGTTCGCCGGTGAGGCGCTCGCGGTGAAGCTCGCCAGGGTGGACGAGATGGCCGCCCTGGCCGAGGAGCAGGGTTGCTCGGTCGCAGAGCTCGCCGTCGCCTGGGTCCTTCACCGGAAATCCGTCGATGCCGCGATCGTCGGCGCTCGTCGGCCGGAGCAGCTCGATGACTGGATCAACGCGCCGGCCAGGGAAGTCGGCTCGGACGTCCTGGATGCCATCGATCGGTTGAGGCTTGACTAGGCATGGCGACCGGGTATGTGCGTAGGTGACGCCGTCGGAACGGACAACGCGCCGAGAGCGTCCCGCGGGTCGGAGCGAGGCAGTGGTCATGTACACGAGGGATCGTCCTTATGAAGCGCTCGTGGTGGCGACGATTCTTCGGAGCAGTGCTCGACGGGTCTCGTGATGACGGTCCGGCGCCGGTCGTCGAGGGCGGAGCCGACGCACAGCTCCCAGGACGCGATGTCCGCGTGTCGGGTCGGGAAGGCATCGGCGCCGGCGGGAACGTGACGGGCAATGCGATCGGCGCGGGCAGCCTCGCCGTGAAGGCCGACAACTTCGTCCTCAACGCCGGCGCCCTCAATCCACCCATCGGCTTCGGCGCCCTTCCGCCCGCACCGCCCACCGGGTCCACGCCCCGTACCGAAGTGTGTGCGAGGATCGTCGACTTGCTGGTGTCGGAGGGCTCCGACCGCGTCGTCGTCTTGGAGGGCGGGGCCGGATCGGGCAAGACAACGCTGGCCGCCCAGGCATGTCAGGACGACCGGCTCAAGCTGCGTGTCTCATCCCGTGTCCTCTGGCTGACCCTCGGTCAATCACGTACTGGGGCCAGCCTCGCGGAGTACATCGGCGATGTCTGCGACGCACTCGGCGGACGCCGACCCGCTACGTCCGATCCCCTGATAGCGGGCGCGGTCCTCGGGGAGTTGCTGGCCGAGACCGGTCAGTCGGTCCTCGTGGTGGACGACGTCTGGGACCGGGACCAAGTCATCCCCTTTCTCCGGGGTGCGGAGGGCTCGCCGCGTCTGTTCACCACGAGGAATCGCGGTGTTGTTCCGACCGGCGAGTCGATAGAGGTCGGCCCCATGCTGGAACACGAGGCGGTTGCCGCGCTCTGGGCCGGGCTGAGTCCGCAGGACTCCGCCGACGCGGCGGCGCTGCTGCGATTCGCCGCCGGATGGCCGCTCGTCATCGGACTGATCAACGCGACCATGCGGATCTTCGTTCAGGCCGGCGGAGGCATCGACGAGGTGACCTCGTGGACCCTTCGGACGCTCAGGGACGGAGGAACCGGCTCCATAGCCCATGAACAGCTGGGCAGTCTGGAGCGCGCCATCGAGACCAGTCTGTCACTGCTGGAGCCGCTGCAGCGCGAACGGTATCTGGAGCTGGGCATCTTCCGCGACGATGCGGTGGTCCCCACCTCGGTCGCCATGCGGCTGTGGACACAGTCCGCCGGCATTTCACCGGCGGAAGCGGGCGCCCTGATCACAAAGGTCGCAGATCTTCGGCTGATCGAACTTTCCTGGCAGGACGGTGAGCCGTGCTTCAACCTTCACGATGTGTTGCGCAACCACCTTCGAGAATGCCTGGGCCCTTCCGGACTGGTGCGGGTCAACCGAGCGCTGGTCGAGGCCTGGCGCAGGGGGCTGCCGAAGGAGCGCGCCACGACGTCGTGGTGGATGCTGGGCACAGACTCCTCCTTCGTGATCGAGCACCTGCCGGTCCACCTGCTCGGCGCCAAGCTCCAGGCTGAGTATGACGCTCTCGTCGTCGAACTCCGTTGGATCGAGCTGCAGGTCCAGGCTCTCGGATCGGCTCTGCCTGCCGTGGCGGCGCTGGAGGCGTCGCGGGCGAAGGTCGCGCAGACCCTGCGCCGGTCGCTCGTGGACAGCCTCCACGTTCTCGTGCCTGAGGATCCGCAGGCACTTACCGCCACACTGATCAGCCGCATATGTGACGAGCCTGAGCTGGAAGAACTCGTCAGAAGAAGGATGCGTGCCGCCACCTTCCCGATGCTGACACCGCATTGGAAACTGCCCGACAAGAACTTTCTCCAACGCAAGGAGCACACCGGGCCGATCGGTGACATCGCGGCGTCTGACGACGGGTCGCACCTGGCCACGGCATCCGACGACGGCCTGGTACTCGTGTGGGACGCTTCCACGCTGCGGCCGCTGCGTGCCTTGAGAGGCCACCGCCGCAGGGCGCGGTCCTGCAGCTTCTCGCCGGATTCGCGGCACCTGGTGTCGACGGGGATGGACGGCACCGTGCGTCTGTGGCGCGTCGAGGACGGTTCACTGGTGCGGGCGATGGGGGACCGCAGGAGCCGTGTGCTGGGCGCCTGCTGGTCCCATGACGGAACCACGGTTGCTTCCGTCGACACCCTGGGCCGTGTGATCATCTGGGACCCCTGGGAGGGTCAGGTACGGCGCAGCTACGCGAGCAGCAGCGGTTTCGAGTGGGGTTGTACGTTCGCCCAGGACGGTTCCTATGTGGTGAGCTGCGGAGAGGACGGCCGCCTCAGGTTCTGGGGGGCCGACGGGCAAGGCATCCTGCAGACGCTCACTCTGCAGCCGAGCCGCATCCGGTGCTGCGTCTTCAATCGCCGGGGAACGCAGATCGCCGCTGCCGGCAACGACGGTTACGTCGCGATCATCGATGTGTCGACCGGTCTGGTTGTTCACCGCTTGGAGGGACATCACGGTCGAGTCAGGTGGTGCGCCTTCTCCGCGTGCGGCCGTTTCCTGGTGTCCGCGGGAGAGGACCGCACCGCACGGCTGTGGGATGTGCGAACCGGCGAGGAACGGCATCTGCTGGCGGGTCACTCCGACTGGGTGGGCGGCTGCACTTTCGACCCGTCGGGCGCCTTCGTCTACACCTGCGGCGGAGACGGCACCGTACGCAGGTGGTCCACGACGACCGGCGAACTGGAACTTGGCCATGCGGGAGAGACCAGCCCTGCGGAGTGCTGCTCGGTAACGGCGGACCAGCAGAACATCCTGGCTGGACACGCCGACGGAACAGTGGCCCTGATGCGTGTGGCCGACGGTGTCACCGTCGCATCGTGGCCGGCGCACGACGGAAGAGTCTTCGGGGTCCAGGACACCGGTGAGGGCTATCTGTCCGTCGGAGGCGACGGCAAGGTGCGCCACTGGTCCGGACTCGGCCGTACAATGCGGAGTTTGGCCGAACCGGGCGGCCGGCTTTGGGCGTGCGCCTGCGGGGGCAGTCGCTATGCATCGGTCAGTGAAAGCGGCACAGCCGCAGTCCACGAGGCTCTCACGGGTGAGCTCAGACAAATAGCGGGCGCGCATGCCGGCTCGGCCCTCGGCTGTCAGCTGTCGCCGAACGGAGATGTGCTCGCCACCGCCGGAGACGATGGTGCGGTACGCCTGTGGGCCGCGGAGTCGCTCGACGCGGTGGGTCGGCTCACCGCCGATGAAGACGTCGCCTTCTGGGCATGTGACTTCTCGCCGGACGGCGAGTATGTCGTCGCAGCCGGTGAGCCGGATGGCTTGATGTGCGTTTGGCGGCTCGCCGATGAGGAGCGACTCTATACCGTTCACGCCGGGCGCGGGCGAGTCAGTGGTTGCGCAATCGCGCCTTTCGGCTCGGTGATCGCCACCTGTGGCGAGGACGGATACCTGGGCTTGTGGAGATTGCGTGACGGGAGCGCGATCACCGGCGTGCGCGTGGCTGCCCCGCTCAGACGGTTGTCGTGGGTCTCGCACGGAGCGGCGTGGCTGCTCACCGCGGCCGGCTCTGCCGGGATCTACGTCTTCAGGCTGAGGGAGGCGGAAACGGACGCCCCATGAGCGCGGATCTCAGTGCCTGATGACCAGCGTGCGAACCGATCTCGTGTGGTGGCTGGTCCAGTTCGACCGCTGCGAGTTGTCCGGCTCGCGCGAGCTTCTGGTGCAGCGCGGCAAATCCGGAACGCACGCCGACCGGTAGATGCTGGAAGTCCTCCCGGTGGAATCCCGACACGCCGTAATCCGAGTGGGTCAGTTGCCGCTTCCGACTGTGATCGCCGCGAACGAACTCCGTGATCCTGCCGCCCTCTACTGACGCTGTGGGTTCGGCCGCCCCGGAAGTGACGCGGTAGACCGTCAGCATTCCCTGCAGACCGCTCGCCTGCCACGCATCGACGGCGGACCGGAGATCCATCTCCGGAAGAGTGTCGCCGTACAGGGTGAGGAAGGGATCCCCGAGGGTCCCGGCCTCGATCGCCAGCCGCACGGCGCCTGCGGTGCCCAGCGCCTGCGATCGCTCGTCCGACACCCGGAAATCCATGACGTCCCGCCAGGGGGAATTTCTCAGATGGGCCACCACGAGATGGGCGAGATGACCAAGGCAGAATACGACCCGCGTGACTCCCTGACGGTGAAGCCAACTCAGTTGGTGATCGAGGAATGCGGCACCGCATATGGGCAGCAGGATCTTGGGTTGATCTTCGGTGAGTGGTCGCATTCGTGTACCGCGACCCCCCGCCAGTATGACACAAGTAAGCACCGTCCCATGCTACCTGACGTCCCATCCATTCCCGGAGGTTTCTGTCGCACGCGATGGCTGCGGCACGTTCCGGCCTGGACACGATCTGCCTGCCGAGTTACGCTGATAAATCAACTGACGCGAACGATGGGGGTCGATCGTGCCGCAGCCTCTGGAGATTATCGCGGGTGACCTCGCGCAGGAGTTTCTGCTTCCTCATCTGCAGAAGACTCAATCATTGTTCCTGGAGGCACTGCGTACCCTCGACCCACTCGCCGATTGTCAGGTAGTTCCCGCCGCCGACCTGGGAATCCCTTATGACGTCGTGCGTCTCGGTGGTGGCTTCGCGACGGGATGTTTCGTCGAGTGGAAATGCCGCACGCCGGTTGTTCCTGTCGACACGACGATGAACATCGACACGTCGTCGATATTTTGGCTGGACGGCCGTCCGGGCGACGCATTCAGTCGGGAAGCCGTCGAGGATCTGCGGCAGCGGATCGACGCGGACAGCAGCTACGAGTGGAACTTCCACCGGGGAAATCATTTCATACTGAGTTGCCGCCACGGCGTTGATGGCCGTTACGCCCTGGTGCTGCACAGCAACGAGAAGGAATTCAAAGACCAGTTCAACGGCTTATGCCCTGCTCCCGGCAACTGGTATGAGGATTCGATCCGCGTCTTCGGTGAGGGGCGGCGTATCCGGCTGATCATCGGTGAACGGGCGGTGCTCTTCGCGCAGATGGCGCAAATGCTTCAACAGTTCAACATCGTGCGCCACCGCTTCATCGCCACCATGCTCATGAACGATCGGGTTCGCATCACTGATGAATACCACAAGCATCACTACTTCATGCCGACCTCGACTTCCGCGGCCATCGGCTGCTACCTGTGTGAGCCAGGTGAGGAAGTCCCCGTCTTCAGCTCGGTCGGTCAGCCGATCACCTTCTTCCGCCCCGCGGACGGCGGACTGAACAAAGTGCACCTGCTGGGCGGCGGGACGCAACTCGTCGTACCCCACGGCTGGGGTATGACGGCCTCACGCACGCTGCATCTCACGCAGTCCGAAGACCACCTGGACCTGAACGGGCAGAGTTACGGTCTCAAGCAGGGCGTCTCCTTGCTGGACCACGACGACATCATTCCCCGGGTGTTCGATGGTGGAATGCGGGAGTTCCTCCACCTCATCCGGCCTCACACGCCGGGAGAGCCGGTCGCGGAGCTGATCCAGCTCGCTTCGTATTCCCGGCACGGGTTTCTGCGGCATGACGGCCGCGCCGTGCTCCGATAGAGCCACTCACCGTTCGCTTCCCTCGCCCAGAGCGCTGTCGGTGATGTCCCCGAGGGCCACGATCCCGCCCCGCCCGGTCCGCACATCGTCACCGTCGCGCGGCACCGCGGTACCACCGGTTGCGGTCGAGTGAGGGCCGGTCACCTTCGAGTCCTTCCCGATCGCGGAGCCCGTGATGTTGCCGAGCGCCACCACCGAGTCCCGCCCGCCGCGCACACGCCGCCCCGGCCCGGCACCCATGCCTCCGCTCCCGCCGCTGAACAAGGTGATGAGCGACACCAGCAGCGCGGCCAGCGCGACCACCGCGCCCACCACGCTCGCCGTCTGGCCCGCGGTGTCCAGGTCCGCCAGGACCGCAACCAGAATCAGCGCCACGGTGACCAGGCCTGTCACCACAGCCGCCACCCACACCCAGACCCGTGCCGCCCCTGTCAACGCCACAACAACACCGACTTCCCGTCACCGCGCCCGAGACGCACAGGTTCTCATCTGCCGGCCCGGATCCGATAGCCTGTCAGTCCCCTCGCCGCACCCTCGCAGGTCTCGATGTCCAGGCTGTCTTCGAGCAGCCGGATACCGTCGTACCGCGCGATGGCCGCCGCCCGCTCGCGAGCCATCTCGTGGTCGCCGTCCACCAGCTCCAACCTGGCGTCCAACGCGCGGATGCGGTCAAGCTTGGCCACGGTCGCCCAGCGGGATGCCACGACGGTCACGTCGAGCCCCCGGCCGCGACCTGACCAAGCGAGGGCCTGGCCGAGGTTGCCGGAGCTGGCGCACACCACCGCCCGGGAACCGTCGTCGGCGAGCAGGCTCGCGACCACCTCGGTGCCGCGGGCCTTGAAGCTGCGGACCGGATTCGCGGTTTCGAGCTTGATGCTCACCGTGCACCCGAGGCCGGGCTCCAGCGCCTCGCAGCGGTACAGCGGAGTGTCGAGAAAAATCGGGTCGATCACCCGGCGAGCCGCCCGGATCCGAGCGGTGTCGAGGCGCGTCTCCTGCACGGCACAGCAGCGTAGCGCCACCGGCGGGAGCAATCGTCAATTCCGTTGACATCGGCCTGGCCAGGATGACGGGCTCAGGCCCGGGCGGCGTCATCGCCCCCTCGGCGCGGCCGCCCGACGGCCGTTGCCGCGTGCGCGGGGTCGTCGGGCGGCAGGTGTGAGGGCGGGCGTGCCGTTCGCCGGCCCGGCCGTCAGAACTCGAGTTCGTGCTCGATGGCGGCCAGTTCCTCGGGAGTGCCCTGGACCTTCGGGCCGGTGAACCACTTGCGGGCCGAGAGCAGCCACCAGACGCCGGCGAAGCCGAGGACCAGGAGGACGGCGATCGGGGTGTAGTTGAAGTTCTTCGCCGTGACGGGGCTGGCCGTCGGCAGCATGAACAGCACGGTGATGAACAGGGTCCAGACGACGGCGACGGCGCCGATCGGCCTGCTCCAGCGGCCCAGGTGCCAGGGGCCGCGTTCGAAGCGGTCGCCCTGCACCAGACGCAGGAACACGGGCATCACATAGGCGATGTACAGGCCGATGACCGCGATCGAGGTGACGGCCGCGTACGCGGTGGCGTTCCACAGATAGGGAAGGCCCAGCAGGAAGGCCCCGCCCGTCGCCAGCCAGACCGCGTTGGTCGGGGTCTTGGTGCGCTTGTTGATGCGGTGCCAGACCTCGGAGCCGGGCAGCGCGCCGTCCCGGGAGAAGGCGTAGACCATGCGGGAGTTGGCGGTGACCGAGGACATGCCGCAGAAGAACTGGGCGCCGATCGCGATGAGCAGCAGCAGTTTGCCGCCCGTCGCGCCCACCGCGTCGATGAAGATCTGTGCCGGGGGCACGCCCGTCGAACTGCCCAGCTCGCCGTCGTAGTCCTGGATCGCGAAGGTGATGCCGATCAGCAGGACCCAGCCGGCGACCAGGGACACGAGGATCGACATCACGATGCCGCGCGGTCCCGATCTGGCCGCGTCGTGCGTCTCCTCGGTCATGTGCGCCGAGGCGTCGTAGCCGGTGAAGGTGTACTGGGCCAGGAGCAGGCCGAGCAGCCCGACATACAGACCGGAGTGCCAGCCGGTCCCGTTCACGAAGTGGGTGAACACGAAGTCCGCGGACTGGTGCTTGGAGGGTACGACGACGAGGGTGCCCACGATGATCAGTACGCCCAGGACGTGCCACCACACGCTGACGTTGCCGAGGAGGGAGACCAGCTTCACCCCGAAGGTGTTCAGCAGGCCGTGCGCCGCGAGCACCAGCCCGAACAGCATGATGGTGTGCCCGGGAGTCGCCGTGAACCCGAACTGCAGGTCCAGCAGCGCGTTGAGGAAGAACGCCGCGCCGAAGTCGATGCCCGCGGTCACCGCCACCTGGCCGAGGAAGTTGAACCAGCCGGTGAACCAGGACCAGGCCGGTCCGTGGGACGGGGCGAGTTTGGCGGCCCAGTAGTACAGGCCGCCCGCCGTGGGGTAGCTGGAACAGACCTCGGCCATGGCCAGGCCCACGAACAGGGTCATGGCGCCGACCAGCGGCCAGCCCCAGGTGATCAGTGCCGGTCCGCCGGTGGTCATGCCGAAGCCGTACAGCGTCAGGCAACCGGACAGTACCGAGATGATGGTGAACGAGATGGCGAAGTTGGAGAACGCCGACATCGAGCGGGCCAGCTCCTGGGCGTAGCCGAGTTCGTGCAGGCGTTGCTCGTCGCCGGACAGCGGACTGTCCGTTTCGCTCCTGGTCGCGGACTTGTCGGTGGACATATGCGCCTCCTCCGGCTCGGGCAGTCGCCGCGGTGGGGACGCGGGGCGGACCGCTCGATGCCTGGAACCAAAGGTTTGAGGCGATACCTTTTCCCTCAATGGCGTCGCGCGCAAGAGGCAGGGCGTTAAACACCGGTAACCAATCGGCCTCGGCGCCGGTTCCGGGGCGAGCGCGGAGGTGCCGGGCGCCTGGTCCCCGGGTGCCGCCCCGGCTCCGCGCCCGGCCCTGGTCGCGGGGCTTTCATGTGCCCAATGGTCTGTGAGGTCACCTTATGGTCGTCTGGGGTCGGCGGTAGCAGCAGCCGTGACGCCGTGGGGTGGCGTGGGGTGGCGGGAAACCGGCGGGCGGTCGGCTCCAGCGGCCGCGGACGTCGACACGGCGGGTGACCGTGCCGGGGTGGCACGGGTGCGGCCCGGGGAGGCGAGGCGGGTCTCCGCGGGCCGGTGCCCCGGTCGGCGTGCCGTCGGGACGAGGTCGGGGGAGCGCATGACTCCTTGGCCCTCGCCTTCTGTTCATGACCGCTTCTGACCAGCCCTGATCGGTTCAATGGCACACAGGGGCGCATCCCCCGGCGCGGTCATCGGTCTGTCGTACGAAGCCTCATACCAGAGCGGGACGCTCCCCGGAGGACTTTGTCAACAGCCCACCGCACATGCCCGGATGACGACTACTCTGAGTGGCCGCCGGGCGACACGGGGCCGAATTCCTCGGCTCTGCCGACCGGCGCCGCGATGGCGCACGCCCGTGTACGACGACAGGCGCACGCCCGAGTCGCGCAGACCCGCGGGAGCCCCCCACGCCCCCGACGCACCCCAGCACAAGGACGCCGATGTCTCACCTTCGCGCACCGGCCACACGCGCAGACCGCCGTGAGGGCGGGCGGCCCGGGCGGCCCGTCGCCCCTACGGCCCCCTCGCTGCCCGAGACCCGCATACGGCCCCAGCTGCTGCGTCTGGCGATCCTGCCGCCCGTCGCGGTGGCCCTGAGCGCGTGTGCCGCCGTGCTCTTCACGGTCCGCTCCACCGGCGCGCACCCCACCCCCATGCTCTGGGGTGTGCTGGCGGGCGCCCTCACGGTGGCCCTCGTCGGCATCGTGCTCGCCGCCGTGGCCGCCGACCGCGCCGCCCGCACCGTGCGCGAAGGCGTCGACGCGCTGCGCCGCACCCGCGCCCGTGGCGAGGCCGAGCTGCGCGCCCTCGTCGAGGCGCTGCGCCGCGGTGAGGAGCCGCCGGTGCGCCCGCCCTCCCGTGAACCGGCCGCCGACGCGGGGGAGTTCGAGCTGCTCGGCGCCGAGCTGGCCCGCGCCCACGACGGCGCCGTCGCCGCGGTCGTGCAGGCCGCGCAGCTCTCCAGCCACGCGGGCGACGAACGGAAACTCGAGGTGTTCGTCAACCTCGCGCGGCGCCTTCAGTCGCTCGTGCACCGGGAGATCTCGATCCTCGACGACCTGGAGAACGAGATCGAGGACCCCGATCTGCTCAAGAGCCTCTTCCATGTGGACCACCTCGCCACCCGGGTCCGGCGCCACGCGGAGAACCTCGCGGTCCTCGGCGGAGCCGTCTCACGCCGCCAGTGGAGCAACCCCGTTCCCCTGACCGAGGTGCTGCGTTCCGCGATCGCCGAGGTCGAGCAGTACTCCCGGGTCAAGCTGGTGCCGCCGATCGACGGCACCCTGCGCGGACACGCCGTCGCCGACGTCATCCACCTGCTGGCCGAACTGGTCGAGAACGCCACGGTGTTCTCCGCGCCGCAGACCCAGGTGCTGCTGCGCGCCAACCTCGTCACCTCGGGCCTCGCCGTCGAGGTCGAGGACCGCGGGCTCGGCATGCCCCCGGCCGAACAGCACCGGATGAACGCCCTCCTCGCCGACCCGGACCAGGTCGACATCGCGAGCCTGCTGGCGGACGGCCGCATCGGCCTGTTCGTGGTCTCCCAGCTCGCCCGCCGGCACGGCATCCACGTCCGGCTGCAGACCAACATCTACGGCGGTGTGCAGGCGGTGCTCGTCCTGTCGCAGGGGCTGCTCGGCACGGCGGCCGCCGCATCCGGGACCCTGACCCCGGCGGGCCCGCAGGCCACGGCCGGCCCCGCGGCGGCGGACCTCGGCGCCCCCGCCCCGGCGAAGGCGCACGCGGCGTCCGTCGCGGGTCCTCACCCCCTGCCCCTGCCAGGGCAGGGCACCCCGGCCGCGGTGCCGCCACCCGCCGGATCCGATCTCACCGCCCCTCCCGCCCACGCCCGGCCCGGCCGGACACGGCACGACCAGGCCCTGGCCGCCCGCGACCGGTCCCCGCTGCCCGTGCGCGGCGCCGAGCCCGCACGCCCCACCCCGGCCGAGGCCCGCCCCGGCATCCGGCGCGGCGACCGGCAGGACCCCGCGGAGAACGTGCGCGGCCTGCCCACACCGCTGGTCGGCCCGGTGCGCGGCACCATGGGCAAACCCCGGCTGCCCCGCCGGCGCGCCCAGGAGCACATCGCACCCCAGCTGCGCGGTGGCCCGACACCGCCGCTGCGCCAGGACGGCGACGAGCACATCGGCCACGACCCCGGCCTGATGGCCGCGTTCCAGCGGGGCATCGGCCTTGCGGAGGCACGGGAGCAGCCGGAGCCCGGCACCGGCACCGGCGCCCGGACGGGGCCGGGCACCCGGGCGGCCCCTGCCACGGCGCTGCACGCCGCCGTCCCCGTCGGCACCCCGCACGCGGCCGACCACGAGTCGACCGGCCGCCACGAAGCGACTGGCCGCCACGAAGCGACCGGCCGCCACGAAGCGACCGCCCGGCACGGCGGCGGCGCACCCGCCGGATGACCACCCCCACCCCCACCCCACCCGCTCCCGCAGACCCGCTTACCCCAAGGAGTCGATCCACCATGGCGAGCGAAGCGCCGACCTCCCATGCCTCCGACCTCGACTGGCTGATGAGCGGCCTTGTGCAGCGCGTACCGCACACCACGAGCGCGGTGCTCCTGTCCTGCGACGGGCTCGTGAAGTCCGTCCACGGCCTCGACGCGGACAGCGCCGACCACATGGCGGCGCTGGCCTCCGGCCTGTACTCCCTCGGCCGCAGCGCGGGCGTCCGCTTCGGGGACGGCGGCGACGTGCGTCAGGTCGTCGTCGAACTCGACTCGACCCTGTTGTTCGTGACGACCGCGGGCTCCGGCACCTGCCTCGCCGTCCTCGCCGGCCGTGAGGCCGATGCCGCGGTCCTCGGCTACGAGATGGCGATGCTCGTCAAGAGCGTGCGGCCGTACCTGGTGACCGCCCCCCGCCGGCCCGCCGCCGAGCCCACGGCGACGAGGTCCTGAGCGTGGCCGCGGCCGGTGACGGCCCCTGGCTCGACGACGCGGCGGGACGGCTGGTCCGCCCCTACACGGTCAGCGACGGGCGCACCCGGCCGACCACCGCGCTCGACCTCCTGTCGCAGGTGATGGTCACGGGCACCACCCCCCTCGGATACCTCGGCCCCGAGCACACCCAGGCGCTCGACCTGTGCCGCGCGCCCGTCTCGGTCGCCGAGGTCGCGGCCCACCTGAGGCTGCCGGCGGTGGTCACCAAGGTGCTGCTGTCGGACCTCGTCGACTGCGGGGCGCTCACCACCAAGCCTCCCGCCTTCCACCACAACCCCACTGACCGGTCCCTCCTGGAGGCAGTGCTCGATGGACTACGACGACAGCTCTGACCCCTTCCCCACCGCGCTCAAGATCCTGGTGGCGGGAGGATTCGGAGCAGGCAAGACGACCTTCGTGGGCGCGGTGAGCGAGATCGCCCCGCTGAGCACGGAGGAACTGCTCACCACGGCCGGCGCCGCGACCGACAGCCTGGAGGGGATCGAGAACAAGGTCGAGACGACCGTGGCCATGGACTTCGGCCGCATCACCCTCGATCCCCAGCATGTGCTGTACCTGTTCGGCACGCCCGGGCAGGAACGGTTCTGGTTCATGTGGGACGAGTTGTCCGAGGGCGCGCTCGGCGCGGTGGTGCTCGCCGACACCCGCCGTCTCGAGGACTGTTTCGCCGCTGTCGACTTCTTCGAGCAGCGCGGTCTCGCGTTCATCGTGGCCGTCAACGAGTTCGACGGCGCCTGCCGCTACCACCCCGACGAGGTGCGCGCCGCCATCGACCTCGCCCCCGAGATCCCCGTCGTGCGCTGCGACGCCCGGATCTCCAGCTCGGGGGTGCAGACGCTGCTCACGCTGGTGCGCCACCTCCTGGCGTACGCACCGGCACCGGCCCCCGGTCAAGGAGCCCGCACATGACCCGGAGCCGACTGCTGCTGACCCCGGAGGACGGGGACGCCGCGGAGCGGGTCGGCAGGCTGCGCCGGCTCGGCCTCGGCGAGCGCCCTGAACCGGAGTTCGACGCCTTCGCGGACCGGCTCGCCGCGCTCGCCGCGGTGCCGTACGCGATGGTCAACTTCATCGACGCACACCGGCAGTTCTTCGCGGGACTCCACCAGCCCGACAGCCGTCCGCTCACCGCGTCCGCCGGCCCGGGCGGGGCACCGGTCCGCCACCTGGGCCGCGAGTACGGCTTCTGCCCGCACGTCGTCGTCCGGCGCAGGGCACTCGTCCTGGAGGACGTCCGGGACTATCCGCGCTTCGCGGGCAACGCGGTCGTCGACGAACGCGGCGTCCGCTCCTACCTCGGTGCCCCGCTCGTCGACCGTACGGGCATCGCCCTCGGCACGGTCTGCGCCCTCGACGTCGAGCCGCGCCCCTGGGGGCGGGCGGGTCTGGAGACCATCAAGGCGCTGGCGGCGGAGCTGGTCGCGCGGATCGGACAGAGGGAGGACGGCGGGATCTGAGGCGAGGGCGACGGCGGGGCGTGAAGGAAAGCTGCGGCAGCGCTTAAGAAAACCTCGATGGACCAGGGGCGCCTGATGCGGCAGATTCCTGAGGGACTTCGCACCCCTCTCCCCGGTACGGGCCTGTTCGGCATGCCTTGTCCCGGGACCTCACCCACAGGAGCCGTAGCGTTGAAGGCGCTGGTCAAGGAGAAGGCGGAACCGGGGCTTCGGCTCGTCGACGTCCCGGAGCCGCAGATCGGCCCGGGTGACGTGCTGATCAAGGTCCTCAGAACCGGGATCTGCGGCACCGACCTGCACATCCGGGCCTGGGACGGCTGGGCGCAGCAGGCCGTACGGGCGCCGCTCGTGGTCGGGCACGAGTTCGTCGGCGAGGTCGTCACGACCGGCCGGGACGTCCTGGACATCAAGACCGGCGACCGGGTCGGCGGCGAGGGCCACCTGGTGTGCGGCAGGTGCCGCAACTGTCTGGCCGGGCGCCGTCATCTGTGCCGGGCGACGATCGGGCTCGGCGTCGGACGCGACGGCGCGTTCGCCGAGTACGTGGCGCTGCCCGCCACGAACGTGTGGGTGCACCGGGTCCCGGTCGACCTCGACGTCGCCGCCGTCTTCGATCCGTTCGGCAACGCCGTCCACACCGCGCTGTCCTTCCCGCTGGTCGGTGAGGACGTGCTGATCACCGGCGCCGGCCCGATCGGGCTGATGGCCGCCGCCGTGGCCCGGCACGCCGGCGCCCGCAACGTCGTCATCACCGACGTCAGCGAGGAGCGCCTGGACCTGGCCCGCAAGATCGGCGTCAGCCTCGCACTGAACGTCTCCACCGCCGCGATCGCCGACGGCCAGCGGGAGCTGGGGCTGCGCGAGGGCTTCGACATCGGCCTGGAGATGTCCGGCCGCCCCGAGGCGCTGCGCGACATGCTCGCCAACATGACCCATGGCGGCCGGATCGCCATGCTCGGACTGCCCTCCCAGGAGTTCCCCGTCGACTGGGCCCGGATCGTGACCTCCATGATCACTATCAAGGGCATCTACGGCCGTGAGATGTTCGAGACGTGGTACGCCATGTCGGTCCTGCTGGAGGGCGGGCTCGACCTCGCCCCCGTGATCACCGGCAGGTACGGCTACCGGGACCACGAGGAGGCGTTCGCCGACGCGGCGAGCGGCAAGGGCGGCAAGGTCATCCTGGACTGGACCGCGTAGCTCCGGGCCTCGTACCTCAGGAACGCCGTAACCCCCCTTCCAGCGCAAGCACTTCGAGGAGCTTTCCGATGTTCGACCCCGTGCGCGACGATCTGCGCGCCACCCTCGACGAGATCCGCGCCGCCGGGCTGCACAAGCCGGAGCGCGTCATCGGCACCCCGCAGTCCGCGACCGTGAACGTCACCGCGGGCGGCCGCCCCGGCGAGGTGCTCAACTTCTGTGCCAACAACTACCTCGGCCTCGCCGACCACCCCGAGGTGATCGCCGCCGCCCACGAGGCACTGGACCGCTGGGGCTACGGCATGGCGTCCGTGCGCTTCATCTGCGGCACACAGGAGGTGCACAAGGAACTGGAGGCGCGGCTTTCCGTGTTCCTCGGCCAGGAGGACGCGATCCTGTACTCCTCCTGCTTCGACGCCAACGGAGGTGTCTTCGAGACCCTCCTCGGCCCCGAGGACGCCGTCATCTCCGACGCCCTCAACCATGCCTCGATCATCGACGGCATCCGCCTGTCCAAGGCCCGCCGCTTCCGCTACGCCAACCGTGACACCGCCGATCTGGAGCGGCAGTTGAAGGAGGCCGCGGGCGCCCGCCGCAAGCTGATCGTCACCGACGGCGTCTTCTCCATGGACGGTTACGTGGCCCCGCTGCGTGAGATCTGCGACCTCGCCGACCGTCATGGCGCCATGGTCATGGTCGACGACTCGCACGCCGTCGGTTTCGTCGGCCCCGGCGGTCGCGGCACCCCCGAACTGCACGGCGTCATGGACCGCGTCGACATCATCACCGGCACCCTCGGCAAGGCACTCGGCGGCGCCTCCGGCGGCTACGTGGCGGCCCGCGCCGAGATCGTCGCGCTGCTGCGCCAGCGCTCGCGGCCCTACCTCTTCTCGAACACCCTTGCCCCGGTGATCGCGGCCGCCTCGCTCAAGGTGCTCGACCTGCTGGAGTCGGCGGGCGACCTGCGCGAGCGGCTGCGCGAGAACACCGCTCTCTTCCGCCGCCGTATGACCGGAGAGGGCTTCGACGTCCTGCCCGGCGACCACGCCATCGCCCCGGTCATGATCGGTGACGCCGCGAAGGCCGGACGCATGGCCGAACTGCTGCTGGAGCGCGGCGTCTACGTCATCGGCTTCTCGTACCCGGTGGTCCCGCAGGGCCAGGCCCGCATCCGGGTGCAGCTGTCCGCCGCGCACTCGACGGACGACGTGGACCGCGCCGTGGACGCGTTCGTGGCGGCACGGGCGGAACTGGACGGCTGACCTCGCTCCGCGGCTTGCGATAATCGTTCGCATGATCGAAGCGCGGCGGCTCCACATCCTCCGTGCGGTGGCCGACCACCGCACGGTCACGGCGGCCGCCGCCGCGCTCTACCTCACTCCCTCCGCCGTGTCCCAGCAGCTCGCCGCGCTGGAGCAGGAGACCGGTCACCGGCTCGTCGAGCGGAGCGCCAAAGGGGTGCGGCTGACCCCGGCCGGCGAGATCCTGCTCGCCCACACCCACCTGGTCCTCGCCCAGCTGGAGCGCGCCGAGGCGGAGCTGGCGGCCTACGGCGCGGGTTCGGCGGGCACGGTGACCCTCGCCTCCTTCGCCACGGGCATCGGCCTGGTCGTGGCCCCCGCGCTGGCCCGGCTCGCACGCAGCGCACCCGGCATCCGGGTCCGCGTCCAGGACGCCGAGGGCGACGCGAGCCTGCCGAT
This sequence comes from Streptomyces sp. PSU-S4-23, assembly GCF_055632315.1. Taxonomy (NCBI): domain Bacteria; kingdom Bacillati; phylum Actinomycetota; class Actinomycetes; order Kitasatosporales; family Streptomycetaceae; genus Streptomyces; species Streptomyces sp. PSU-S4-23. The sequence continues at coordinate 8,003,430 of NZ_JBVMUU010000002.1, forward strand.
GGTCCTGGACCGGCAGGTCGACGTCGCGGTCGCCGTCGAGTACCGGGGCGCGCCCGGCGCGGACGATCCCCGGCTGACGCACATCCCGCTGTACGCGGAGCCCTTCGACGCGGTCGTGCCCGTCACCCACCGCCTCGCGGGCGCGGTCGAGGTCCCCCTGGCCGAACTGGCCAAGGACCCCTGGATCGGCCCCTACCCCGGCAACCCCTGCCACGACGTGGTCGTGCTGGCCTGCGAGCACGCCGGATTCCAGCCACGCCTCGAACACTCCTCCGACGACTTCCGCGCGGTCGTCGCGCTCGCCTCGGCCGGCGCGGGAGTGGCCCTGGTGCCGCGCTCGGCCCTGCGCGGCATGGATCTCACGGGCGTCGTCGTCCGCCCCGTGGACGGGGTCGCCCCCACGCGCCGCGTCTTCGCCGCCGTACGCCGCGGTGCCGAGGAGCACCCGCTGATGCGCCCGGTCCTGGATGCGCTGGCGGATGCGGCGACGGCCGACTGAGACGAGCCGCACGCACCACTCGCTCCCGAATCCGGGATAGCATCCCGGATATGGGAAGCAGCGGGAGTGCGGGAAGGCCGGCAGGTTCGGGAGGAAGCCCGGGAGCCCGGGGAGTCCCGGGAGTCCCCGGACTCCCGGGAGGCGATGCTCTGGATCCCGTCGACGCCCGGCTGGCGGCACGCCTGGCCGGGCTGCGGGCCGAGCGCGGCTGGTCGCTGGGCGAGCTGGCGGAGCGCAGCGGGGTGAGCCGTTCGACCCTGTCCCGGGCCGAGCGTGCCGAGATCAGCCCCACGGCCGCGATGCTGAACCGGCTGTGCGGCGTGTACGGCCGCACGATGTCCCGGTTGCTGAGCGAGGTCGAGGGAGAGCCCGCAGCGCTGATGCGCGCCGCCGACCAGACGGTGTGGGAGGACCCGGTCTCCGGCTTCGTGCGGCGTTCGGTCTCCCCTCCCCACCCGGGACTGCGCGGCGAACTCGTCGAGGGGCGGCTCGCGCCGGGCGCCGACATCGCGTACGACCGGCCGCCCGTGGCCGGACTCGAACAGCACATCTGGGTGCTCGACGGGGCACTGGAGGTGACCGCGCAGGAGGTCGAGCACCGGCTTGTGGCCGGTGACTGCCTGCGGCTGCGGGTGTGGGGGCCCACGCGGTTCCACTGCCCGGGGCCCGACGAGGTGCGGTACGCGCTGGTGGTGGTGCTCCCATGACCGTGATCACCCCGCTGACCGGCCCCGACGTGCTCGTCCACGCCGAGGGGCTGGCGGATCTGCTGACCGACACCGTGCACGGCGGGGCCTCGATCGGCTTCCTGGCACCGCTCGACCGGGCGGAGGCCGTCGCCTGGTGGAAGGAGCGTGCGGCCGCGGTCGGCACCGGCGCTCTGGCGGTGTGGGTGGCGCGGGCCGGGAACCGGGTGACGGGCACGGTCGGTCTCGCCTTCCCCGGCAGACCGAACGGCCGCCACCGCGCCGAGCTGGTCAAACTCATGGTGCATCGGGACGTTCGCGGCCAGGGGCTGGGCCGCAGGCTGCTGAGCACCGCCGAGCGGGCGGCCGCCGAGGCCGGGATCACCCTGCTCCACCTGGACACGGAGACCGGCAGCCCGGCCGAGTCCCTGTACACCGCGGCGGGCTGGACCCGGATCGGGGCGATACCGGACTACGCGGTGACGCCGTCGGGCGCCCTGCACCCCACGACCATCTTCTACAAGCACGTGGGAGCCCTCGCCCGCCGAGCGGCGGAGTGATTGTCAGTGGCCTTCGCTACGGTGCGGAACATGCCGGATGCCGAAGACGTACGCCGTATCGCCCTCTCCCTGCCCGACACGACGGAGAAGATCGCCTGGGGCATGCCCACGTTCCGGGTCGCGGGGAAGATGTTCGCCACGCTCCCCGAGGACGAGACGTCCATGGCGGTGCGCTGCCCGAAGGAGGAGCGGGACGAACTGGTGCTGGCGGAGCCCGAGAAGTTCTGGATCGCTGGTCATGAGGCGCAGTTCGCCTGGGTCCGCGTACGCCTCGCGGCCCTGGAGGACGAGACCGAGCTGCGGGACGTACTCGCCGACTCCTGGCGCCAGGCGGCCCCGCCCGGGCTCCTCGATCACCACCCGGGTGTGGGCCTGCCGGCCGGCGACTGACCCGGGCGGCGCGGGGCGCCGCACCCCGGGGGGACCGGCGCATCAACGGGTGCGCGACCAGGGCCCCGAGTGCGGTATGGTTTCTGTGCGCGTTCGGCCAGGGGAAACCCCAGGTCAGGCGGGCAACGGGACGTGGCGCAGCTTGGTAGCGCACTTGACTGGGGGTCAAGGGGTCGCAGGTTCAAATCCTGTCGTCCCGACAGTGATGTCGGATGTTTTTCCAGGTCAGGGGCTCTTTTCTGAGGGCCCCTGAGTCATGTGCGCACCCGTCGCGGAGAGCGGACCGGCATCCCTGAGGTCTCTCGGGGTCATCCCCGCTTCCCCGGTCGCCGGTGCCGGCCCGCTGAGCCCGCCAGCACACTGAGTCCAAGTCAGGCGACCTCTCCACGGCAGACGGTGGCGTCGGCGTCGGCGTGGGGCCTGAGCGGGCAGCGGCCGGCGAATCCCGCGGCGAGGCCATGATTAGATGGAACTGTTGCGCACATTGTTGCCAATATTTGCCATGTGTGAGTGACCAGGGGTGAGACAGTGCCGACAGGGTGGGCACGGGACAGCCGGCCGGCGGAGCCGGGCGAGAACGACACGGGAACGCCGGAGGGCCCGGTTGCCGCCGGGATCCGGCGGGCGATCCTCAGCGGCGAGTTCGTACCGAACCAGCGGCTGGTGGAGGCGGACCTCTCCGAGCAGTTCTCCGCCAGCAGGGCCAGCGTCCGTGCCGCGCTGCTCTCCCTCGCCAACGAGGGGCTGATCGAACGCGTCCAGAACCGCGGCGCCCGGGTGCGGGCGGTCTCGCTGGAGGAGGCGATCGAGATCTCCGAGGTCCGGATGGTGATCGAGGGGCTGTGCGCCGCCCGGGCGGCGGAACGGATCACCGAAGAGGACTCCGAGGAGCTGCGGAGCATCGGCGAGAGCATGACCGCGGCCGTCGAGTCCGGCGACGTGCTCGGCTATTCGGAGCTGAACGAGCGGCTGCACCGCCGCATCAGGGAGATCAGCGGCCAGCGCACCGCCTCGCAGGCCCTGGAACGCCTCAACGCGCAGAACGTCCGCCATCAGTTCCGGCTGGCGGTGCACCCCGGCAGGCCCAAGGTGTCGCTCCCGGAGCACCTGGCCATCATCGAGGCGATCCGCGCCCATGACGCCGACGCCGCCGAGGAGGCCGCCCGCGCGCACCTGCGCAGCGTGCTGCGCATCCTCCCCGAGGTCGACCGGACCAGGTCGTCCTCCGGCGGCTGACCGCGCGGAGCGCGCTCAACCGCTCGTGACGGCGGGGGCGCCGGCCGGGCCACGACGCGTCCGGCGCGCCCACCGGCGAGCGGGAGCCGCCGACGCGGAGGACGCCGGGTCGCCGGTCGTCGCGGAGGGCGGCAGGCGTCCGGCCCGCGGAGGGTGCGCCGGACGCCTCGTGGCCGGCTCACCGGCTCCTCGCTGCCGGGCTCCCCACCGGAAGCCCGGCAGCCGACCGGTGCCCGCCGGGCTCAGGCTCCCGTCTCGGTGCGGTCGGCCGTGCCCCAGAGCGTGTGGAAGCTGCCCTCGCGGTCGACGCGCCGGTAGGTGTGGGCGCCGAAGTAGTCGCGCTGGCCCTGGGTCAGCGCGGCCGGCAGGCGGTCCGCGCGCAGCGAGTCGTAGTACGACAGCGCGGCCGAGAACGCGGGCACGGGCACACCGCGACGGGCCGCGGTGGCGATCACCTCGCGCCAGGGCACCTGCGCCTGCGCGATCTCCGCGGCGAAACCGGCGTCGGCCAGCAGACTGACCAGACCCGGATCGGCGGCGTAGGCGGCACGGATGCGGTCCAGGAAGGCCGCGCGGATGATGCAGCCGCCGCGCCAGATCCTCGCTACCGCGCCGAGGTCGATGTTCCAGCCGAACTCGTCGGCGGCGTCCAGGATCATCTTCCAGCCCTGGTCGTAGGCGATCACCTTCGAGGCGTACAGGGCCTGCTCCACCTGCGCGGTGAAGCGCTCGGCCTCGTAGGGCGTCAGGTCCGCGCCCGTGCCGCCGGGCAGCCCCCGGTAGGCGGCGCGCAGTGCGGACTGCCCGGAGGCCGCGCGGGCGAAGGTGGCCTGGGCGATGGCGGTCACCGGGGAGCCCAGCTCCAGCGCGGTCTGCACGGTCCAGCGCCCCGTGCCCTTCTGGCCGGCGGCGTCGGCGACGACGTCCACGAACGGCCTGCCGGTCGCCGCGTCCACATGGGACAGCACCTCGGCCGTGATCTCGATCAGATACGAGTCCAGGCGTCCCTTGTTCCACTCGCGGAAGATCTCGGCGATCGCCGCGGGGGAGAACCCGGCCACTTGGCGCAGCAGGTCGTACGCCTCGCCGATCAGCTGCATGTCCGCGTACTCGATGCCGTTGTGCACCATCTTCACGAAGTGCCCGGCGCCGTCGGTGCCCACATGGGTCGCGCACGGCTCGCCGTCCACCTTCGCGCTGATCTTCTCGAACATCGGGCCGAGCGCGGCATACGACTCCGCCGAGCCGCCCGGCATGATGCTCGGCCCGTGCAGCGCGCCCTCCTCGCCGCCCGAGACGCCCGCGCCGACGAAGTGGATGCCGCGCTCGCGCAGCGACCGCTCGCGGCGGCGGGTGTCGGCGAAGTGGGCGTTGCCGCCGTCGATGATCATGTCGCCGGGCTCCAGGAGCGGGGCGAACTCCTCGATCACGGCGTCGGTCGCCGCGCCCGCCTGCACCATGATCATGAGGCGGCGGGGACGCTCCAGCGCCGCCACGAACTCCTCGGCGTTCCCGGCGGCCACGAACGCGCCCTCGTGCCCGAACTCCTCGACCAGCGCCTTGGTCCTGGCCGGGGTGCGGTTGTGCACGGCGACGGTGTACCCGTGTCGCGCGAAGTTCCGGGCCAGGTTGCGGCCCATCACCGCGAGCCCGGTGACGCCGATCTGCGCGGTCGCCTGCATGCTGTGCTCCTTGGGTCCGGATCCGGCGCGCCCGCGCGTGCGGCGGACGGTGCGGATGTCGCTCGGTACGGCTCGTGCCGCTGTACCGATCGAGTACGGACGGCGGGGCGGATGTTGCTCACCGCGCCGGGCGGCACCCGGTCCGCGGGACCGGCGGCCCCGCCCGCTCCCGTCCCGGCGCCGGGGAGCGCGGCACCCGCCGTCCGCCGTCACACCCCTGTCCGCAGCCGCCACCCGTGGTCCACCGGTCCGATCCCGGATCCCAGGGCAAACCCCGCCGCGATCGCCGCCGTGACGTACTCCTTGGCATGTCGCACCGCTTCGGGCACCGCGAGGCCCTGTGCGAGCCCGACCGCGACGGCGGAGGCGAGGGTGCAGCCCGTGCCGTGGGTGTGTCGGTTGTCGTGGCGCGGAGCGCGCAGCCAGTGCTCCTCGCGGCCGTCGGTGAGCAGGTCCACGGCCTCGCCCGGCAGATGCCCGCCCTTCACCAGCACCCACCGGGGCCCGTACGACAGCAGCCGCGCGGCCGCGCGGCGCAGACCCGGCTCGTCGGTCACGGTGACACCGGTCAGCTCCGCCACTTCGTCCAGATTCGGAGTGGCCACCGTGGCCAGCGGCAGCAACCGGGTCCGTACGGCGTCCAGCGCGTCGTCGGCGAGCAGCCGGTCGCCGTGCTTGGAGACGCTCACCGGGTCCACGACGACCGGGGCCGCCCCGTCCGCGAGCAGTTCGGCCACCGCCGTGACCAGCGCGGGCGAGGCGAGCATCCCCGTCTTGACCGCCTGGACGCCGATGTCGTCGACGACGCTGCGGTACTGCGCGCGTACCGCCTCCACGGGCAGTTCCCAAGCGCCCTGCACACCGCGGGAGTTCTGGGCCGTGACCGCGGTGACCACGCTCATCCCGTGGGCGCCGAGCGCCAGCATGGTCTTCAGATCGGCCTGGATCCCGGCACCGCCGCCCGAGTCGGACCCGGCGATGGTCAGGACACGGGACGGGGCGCTCATACGAGGGCCTCGCGCCGGCGGGGCCGCAACCGCTGCGGGGCGCAGAGCGCGAGGACCACCGGGAACGCCGCGCGGTGCGCGAGGCGGGCGCCGTGCGGTGTATGGGCGGCCGGGCGCTGCCCGAAGACGGCCCCTGGGCCGTCGGCGGCCAGACCGCCGGAAACATGCGCCGATGGCATGGAAGACATCCCTCCGCCAGTACGAACTGGTTCAGGTTCAACGGGTGTGATCTCAGCCCGCAGGGGCACCCCGTGTCCGGTACGGCGCACAGACTAACCCGGGGCCGGGGACCTGCCGCACGGGAGGGCCGCCGCGGCAGGTCGCAGTGGTCGCCGGGGTCCGCCCGAACCGGCCGCCGAGCTGGAAAACCGGAGCTGCGGGTCCAGCCGGACATCGCGCGGGTCCAGCCGGACATCGCGCGGGTCCAGCCTGACGCCAAGCGGGGCCAGCCGGATGCCAAGCGGGTCCTGCCGGGTGTCGCGTGGGTCCAGCCGGACGCCACGCGGGTCCTGCCGGGTGTCGCGTGGGTCCAGCCGGATGCCAAGCGGGTCCTGCCGGGTGTCGCGTGGGTCCAGCCGGATGCCAAGCGGGTCCTGCCGGGTGTCGCGTGGGTCCAGCCGGACGCCACGCGGGTCCTGCCGGATGTCGCGCGGGTCCAGCCGGACGTCGCGCAAGTGCAGCCGGACGGCGCGGTGAACGGGTCGTGGCCCGGAGAGCACCAGCCCGTCGGGGGTGACGAACGCGGCGTGCTCGGGCCGAGCCGCCCGCCGGTCGCCGTCCTGCCCGGCCCGCGGGGCGTGGGGGCGCTGCAGATGCCCCCGGGGCGGGGCCCGGACCCCGCTCTCGGGGTCCCGTGCCGCACTGCGTGACGCGCTTCAGGCGGCGTGCTCCAGCACGTCCTCCGCCAGCTTCCGGTCCAGTGCCGCACGCACCAAGGCGGCGGCCAGCACGGCGGGTTCGGTGTCCCCGGCGAGCTCCAGCAGCCTCTCCGGGTCTTCGGGCAGCCCGAGCCGCCCCGCCCCCGACAGGGCCTTGGCATCCAGGTAGGGGGCCACCTCCGGCCAGACCCGCTGCGCCTCGCGCAGGAAGATGTCCGCACCGGCCGGCCCCATCCCCGGTATCTCCTGGAGCAGCCGGCGCAGGACCGCGACGTCCCCGCCGGCCTCCTTCCGCAGGCGCCGCAGGTCGCCGCCCCAGCGCTGCTGCAGCAGTTCGGCGCCGTTGCCGAGCTGGGTCGCCGTCCGTTCGTCGTAGCGCCGGTAGCCGCCCCGCCCCAGGACGTCGACGCGCTCCTGCCAACCGGACCCGGCCATGCGGCGCGGATCGCTGAGGTTCGCGTCGTGCAGCGCGCGTGCCGTGGCGAGGGCGACCGACGCGCGGATGCGGGCGCTCAGCAGCAGGGCCATCAGCAGCAGCCGGTAGAGCGGCTGCGGCGTGTCCTTGAGCCGGATGCCCGCCTCCTCGGCGTAGGTGCGTCCGTGCTCGGCGACGAGTTCCCGGACGACGCCGGCCATGTCGTTCGTGCGGGTCACGACGGCCTCACCGCGGCGGCTTGAGCGGGTCGTGGCCGAGCGTCATCAGACGGTGGCGCCGCCGGTCCTCGTCGGCCTCGGGCTCGTTCTCCGTGTCCCGCTCGGCGGTCACGCTCTCCACGACGTCCCGCATGACGCGGAGGTCGTCGTCCGTGAGATCCGTGCGCCGCTTCTGCAGGATCGCGAGGACATGCCGCCCGGTCGGGGTGCCCGCCCGTTCGGGCAGCGGTTCGGTCTCCTCGTCGGCGTCCCGGACCCGCAGCCAGGCCGCCGGCTCCGGGGAGGTCATGTTCACCACGCGGTGGAACTCGTCCCACAGCGCGTCCAGTTCCAGGGCGTCGGTCATGGCGTACTCCTTCTCCGTGCTCGGCGGGCGTGCCCAGCGGCGGCGGTTCAGCCCTCGGGCGGCCAGTGCCCGGCCGGCCGTCCAGCGCTGCTTCTCTCCCTCGGCGGTGAGGCCGGTCAGCAGGGCCCGGACGACCGGATCCGGTCTCCCGGCGGCCTCGATACGTCCGCGCAGCCGCCCGGTCGCGGCACGCGGGGACTTGGCCGGCAGCCCCACCACCCCGGCGTCCCGCAGCGGTCCCGCCGTCACGCCCGGCGGGCGGATGGCGGACGCGACGGTCTCCGGACGGCCGTCCGGCGGCATCGCGGTCGCGGTCGCCCGCGCGGCCGGCGCCACCGTCATCGTGCGCTTCTCCGTGCCGCTCGGCTTCTCATGGTCCGCAGCAGATCGGCGCGTTCCGCCTCGCCGGTGCCACCCCACACGCCCGCCGTCTGCCCGCTGCTCAGCGCCCAGGCCAGGCACCGGGCGATCACGGGGCAGCGGCGGCAGACGCGTTTGGCGGCGGCGATGTCGCCGAGGGCCGGCCCCGTCGTCCCGACGGGGAAGAACAGCTCGGGGTCCTCGCCCCTGCATGCCGCATGCCGCAACCACTCCATGCGCGCCCGGGTCCCCAGGACGGATCGGGCGAAACAAGGCCGAGGGCGGCGAAGCCGGGTCCGGGATCTTCCCAGCCGCCCGGCGGCGGTCTATAGTCCAAAACTAGCAGCGCTAATTAAGTCTCGTCGTCCGACCAGGAGTCCCGTCGTGCGTACCGTCCACTTCGCGGCAGCCCGTCGCACCCCCATCGGAAAGCTGCGCGGCGCCCTGGCCTCCGTACGGCCCGACGACCTGGCCGCGACGGTGATCCGCGGCCTGATCGCCGACGTGCCGGCCCTCGACCCGGCCCGCATCGACGACGTCTACTGGGGAGCCGCCAACCAGGCCGGTGAGGACAACCGCAACGTCGCCCGGATGGCCGTGCTGCTCGCCGGCCTGCCCGAGTCCGTGCCGGGTGCCACGGTCAACCGGCTGTGCGCCTCCGGCCTGGAGGCGGTGACGACCGCCGCCCGCGCCATCGCGGCGGGCGAGGCCGACATCGTGGTGGCGGGTGGCTCCGAGTCCATGAGCCGCGCCCCCTTCGTGCTGCCCAGGCCCGACGAGGCCCTGCCGCACCGGATCGAGACCGCGGACACCCGCCTGGGCTGGCGCCTGGTCAACCCGGCGATGAAGGACCTCCACGGCCTGCTGGCCATGGGGGAGACCGCCGAGGAGGTGGCCGAGCGGTACGGCGTGCCGCGCGAACGCCAGGACGAGTTCGCGCTGCGCAGCCACCGGCAGGCCGCGGACGCCCGCAAGAACGGTTGCTTCGACGACGAACTCCTGCCCGTGACCCGCCCCGACGGTGTCGTGGTGACCGCCGACGAAAGCGTGCGCGAGGACACCTCGTACGAGAAACTGGCCCGCCTGAAGCCGGTGTTCCGCGACGGCGGCACGGTCACGGCGGGCAACGCCTCGCCCATGAACGACGGCGCGGCCGGACTCCTCCTCGTCAGCGAGGAGGCGCTGAACGAGCTCGGGCTCGAATCCCTGGGCCGCTACGTCGCCGGTGCCTCGGCCGGCGTCCACCCGGACGTCATGGGCATCGGCCCCGTGCCAGCCACCCAGAAGGCCCTCGCGCGCGTCGGCTGGAGCATCGGCGACATCCAGGAGGCCGAGCTCAACGAGGCGTTCGCCGCCCAGTCCCTCGCCTGTGTCGACCGCCTCGGCCTCGACCCCGAGCTGGTCAACCCGACCGGCGGCGCCATCGCACTCGGCCATCCGCTCGGCTGCTCCGGCGCACGCATCCTGACGACCCTGCTGCACCGCATGCGCCGCACCGGCTCCCGCCGCGGACTCGCGACCATGTGCGTGGGGGTCGGGCAGGGCAGCACGGTGCTGGTCGAACGGCGCTAGAGGGCCTCCGGGAGGCCGAGGCGATCCCGGCCGGGGCCGGGCCGTCGCGGGGCCACGTGGCGAGACACTCCTTACGCGGCCAGATGCATGGACATAGCATCGGTCCCCGCATGAACACGATGACGCTCTGGGACATATCCCTGTGGGGGTTCGCCGCGCTGGCCGCCGCGGCGATGCTCGTCGGCTTCTCCAAGACCGCGGTGAGCGGCGCCAACACGGTCAGCCTGGCGATCTTCGCGGCCGTGCTGCCCGCCCGCGCCTCGACCGGTGTCCTGCTGCCCGTGCTGATCGTCGGCGACGTCCTCGCCGTCCTCACCTACCGGCGGCACGCCCACTGGCCCACCCTGTGGCGTCTGTTCCCGGCGGTCGCCGGGGGTGTCGTGCTCGGCACGCTGTTCCTGGTGTGGGCCGACGACGCCGTCGTACGGACGTCGATCGGCGCGATCCTGCTGCTGATGGCGGCGGTCACGGTCTGGCGCCGCCGCAGCGCCGGCCAGGAGGACGAACCCGACTCGGTGACCACACGCGCCGGGCGGCTCAAGGCCCGCTCCTACGGCGTCCTCGGCGGCTTCACCACGATGGTCGCGAACGCGGGCGGTCCCGTGATGTCGATGTACCTCCTGTCCGCGGGCTTCCGCAAACTGGGCTTCCTCGGCACCTCCGCCTTCTTCTTCCTGATCGTCAACGTCTCCAAAGTGCCCTTCAGCGCCGGCCTCGGCCTGATCGACGGTCGCTCACTGCTGCTGGACGCGGCGCTCGCGGTGTTCGTGGTGCCGGGCGCGGTCATCGGCAGGTGGGCGGTGAACCGGATCAACCAGCGACTCTTCGAGCACCTGGTGATCGCGGCCACGGTGCTCGGCGCGATTCAGCTGCTGCTGCGCTGAACGCGGCCGGGCGGGCGCCGGAGCAGCGCGGGGAGGTCCGCGAAGGAGTCGAGGACGTGGTGGGGCTCGCCGCTCGCGTCCCGGTGGGTCTGCGGCAGGTACTTGCCGGTCTTCACGAGGACCCCGGTGATCCCGGCGCGCTGGGCCGCGAGGACGTCGGACTCGATGTCGTCGCCGACCATCAGCGTCCGGCCGGCGTCCGCCCCGAGGTGGGCCAGCGCCGCCTCGAAGAACGCGGGCGACGGCTTTCCGGTGACCTCGGCCTCCGTGCGCGCGGCCTTCTCCAGCCCGAGCAGGAACGCCCCCGAGTCCAGTTGCAGCCCTCGCTCGGTGCGCCAGTAGAGGTTGCGGTGCATGGCGACCAGCCGCGCCCCTTGCTGGAGATGGCCGAAGGCGCGGTCGAGCGCCTCGTAGCCGAACTCGGGACCGGCGCCGCCGACGATCACGACGTCGGGGACGGCGCCGGAGCCGTCGACGAGGTCGACACCGACGAGATCCTCCCGGATGTCACCGCTGTTGAGCAGCCAGCACCGCGCGCCCGGACAGTGCTCGGCGAGGTGGGCGGCGGTGACCGCGGGCGCGGTGAGGATGTCCTCGGCGGTCACGGGGAAACCGGCCGCGGAGAGGGCCCCGGCGATCGACGCGCGGGTGCGGGAGGTCGTGTTGGTGAGCAGCGCGACGGCGAGACCGGAGTCGCGGATCTCCCGCAGTGCCTCGACCGTGCCCGGCAGGGGCTGCCATGAAACGGTGAGAACACCGTCGATGTCGATGAGCACCGCACGCACGGAATCCATGCCAGGACGATAACGAGCGCCGTGCCGGGGCGCCGAGACCTCCTCGGCCCCGCGCGTCCGCCGGGCCTCCGCGAGGGCGGGTGCGGACGCCCCGTAGCCTCGACGTCATGCCCCCGCACATCCTGGTCCTCGGCGGCACCACCGAGGCCCGCGAACTCGCCGCGTCGCTCATGTCCCGCCCCGGCGTGCGGGTGACCACCTCCCTGGCCGGACGGGTGAGCCGGCCGGGAACGCTCGACGGCGACGTGCGCGTCGGGGGCTTCGGCGGCGCGGAGGGGCTGGCCGCCTGGCTGCGCGACCACCGCGTCGACGCGATGGTGGACGCCACGCATCCGTTCGCCGCCGGCATCACGGCGAACGCGGCGCGGGCCGCGGCGGCCACCGGCGTCCCCGCCGTGGTACTGCGCAGGCCCGGCTGGAGCCCCGGGCCCGGCGACCGCTGGCAGGAGGCGGCCTCGCTCGCCGAGGCCGCGACCCTGCTCCCGCCGCTCGGCCCGCGTGTCTTCCTCACCACCGGCCGGCTGGGGCTCGCCGCCTTCGCGCACCTGACGGAGCTGCACTTCGTGGTGCGGTCGGTGGAGCCGCCCGGGCCGCCCCTGCCGCCGGGCGCGGAAGTGCTGCTGGCCCGCGGGCCTTTCACGGTCGACGGCGAGGCCGCGCTGCTGCGCGAGCACCGCATCGACGTGCTCGTGACCAAGGACAGCGGGGGAGCGGCGACGGCGGCCAAGCTCACGGCCGCCCGGAGCCTCGGGCTCCCCGTGGTCGTCGTGCGCCGCCCGCCCCTGCCCGAGGGGGTGACGGCGGTGCCGGACGTGTCCGCGGCGCTGTCCCTGCTGGGGTTCGGCCCCCGGTGACAGCCGCGCCGGATCCGGCACCGGCCGACGGTGTGGGACATCGGGCGGCGCCGGGTGCCGGCGTACCGCCGTGCCGGGCGACCGCCGGGGTCCGGGCGTCGGCGGTGCGCGCGGGCGGTGCCGCTACGCGGCGGGGCCGCCCGGGTCCCGCGGATGTCTGCGCAGCAGATACGTGTCCATGATCCAGCCCTTGCGCTCGCGGGCCTCCGCGCGCAGCCGCCCGATCCGCTCGGCCGCCTCCGCCAGGGGGCCGGAGACGAGTATCTCGTCCGGTGTGCCGATGTACGCGCCCCAGTAGATGTCGATGTCCTGGTCCGCGTACTGCCGGAAGGTCTGGTGGGCGTCGAGCATCACGACGACGTCGTCGGCGCCCTCGGGGAAGCCGTCCGCGAGCCTGCGGCCCGTGGTGATCTGGACGGGCCGGCCCACTCGGTTGAGCCCGGTGCGGTGCCTGGCGGCGAGGGCCGAGACGCTGCTGATACCGGGCACGACCTCGTACGAGAACGTCACCGTGCCCCGGTCCAGGATCTCCTCGAGGATGCCGAGCGTGCTGTCGTACAGCGCGGGGTCGCCCCACACCAGGAACGCACCGCTCTCGTCCTCGCCCAGCTCCCGTGCGATCAACCGCTCGTAGACGTCGGCGCGCGCCGAGCGCCAGTCGCCGACGGCGGGGGAGTAGGCGGTGCCGCCCGCGGCCCGGTCGCGCTCGGGGTCGCGGGCCTCGACCAGGCGGTACGTCCCCTTGGGCAGGTGCGTGTCGAGGATGTCACGGCGGAGCCCCACGAGGTCCGACTTCACCTCGCCCTTGTCGAGGATGAAGAACACATCCGTGCTCTTCAGCGCCCTGACCGCCTGCAGGGTGAGCTGGTCGGGGTCGCCCGCCCCGATGCCGATGACATGAATCCTTCGCACACCGAGAGTCTGCCGTACGCCACCGACAGCCCGCGCACGCCCCTGCCTCTGCCCGCCCTAGGGCCGCTTCCCGCGCAGCCGGGGCGCCCACGCCCGCGCGTCGACACCGGCCGCGTCCCGCTCCAGGACCGCGGCCAGTTCCCTTGCCCAGGCCACCAGTTCCCCCACCTCGATGTCGTAGGGACTGGACCGGTCCGCCCCGGCCGCCCACTCCTCGACGGCCCCCGCGCCGCGCCGCAGCAGCCGGGCGCCGCCGGTCGCGTTGCCGCGGGCCGCGTGCGTGAGACCGACCGCCAGCTGGGCGAGCCCGCGCCACAGGGCGCGGTCCTCGTCGGTCCCCGACTTCCAGGCGTCCTCGAAGACCTCGTGCGCATGGAACGGCAGCCCGGCGTCGAGCAGGGCCTGGGCTTCGGCGACGGTGTCCTCGGGGCTGCGCGCGACGCCCTCCGGCTGCCGCGCCACACCCTGGGAACCGTACGGCAGGGGCCGGCCCAGGCCGTCCCGGGGCCGTGCGTTGCGGGCCCGTCCCTCCGCGTCCCGGTCGCGGTCCGGGCCCGACCCGACATCCGATGCGTCGCTCATACCCCCGATTGTCCCGCGTCCCCCGCCCTTTTCGAGGCAGCCCGCGTCGTGGGGTAAAGTGCTGTTGCGCGATCACGCGGAACACCGCGGGAAGCGCAACGGGACGTGGCGCAGCTTGGTAGCGCACTTGACTGGGGGTCAAGGGGTCGCAGGTTCAAATCCTGTCGTCCCGACGTAGAGATCGATGAATCTCGCAGCTGAGGGGCGCTCTTCGGAGCGCCCCTCACGCGTCGGCGGGCCAGGCGGCCGGTGCCGCGCGTTCGGCGGTGAGGTGGCGGGGCGTCACCTTTCCGTTCGCCCCACGTCGATGCCGAGTGCCGCCCACAGCTCCCGCTCGACGCGGCTCGGCGGGGTGGTGCAGTACCGCTCCGGGTGCCCGGCCGGCGGGCCCTGCGGAGCGAGGTCCGGGCCGGGGTAGGGGTAGTGGACGCCGGGCAGCGGCCCGACGGTGAAGGCGCCGATGCCGCCGAGCTGGAGGAACAGCTTCAGTGCGACGGCGTTGGCCCTGCCGAGCCAGAGCCTCACCCTCATCCCGCCCCCTCCTCTTCCGTTCGGGGCCAGCCCCGAGGCCGTCCCCGGGCGCCCCCCCGGTCGGCACCCATGGTCACCGCTCGCCCTGAAGCGCCGCTAAAAGGCGGGTTGTGGCACGGCCCAACGGCACGGCATGAAAATTTCATATCCCGAGGCAACAAATTTCCCGGCCGAAATCATGATCGGCTAAGTGTCGTCACGGGCGGCAACGTGCCAATGTTCCGGCAGGCGGAAGGAGCAGTGGCATGGAGATCGGCGTTCTCGGGCCGCTCGTGGTACGCATCGACGGCACCTCCGTGGTGCCGAGCGCGGCCAAGCCGCGCCAGATGCTTGCGCTGCTGGCGGTCAATGCGGGCTGGGACGTGAATGTGACGACCCTGACCGAGGAGCTGTGGGACGCGAGCCCCCCCAGCGGGCCCGCGGGTGTGGTGCAGACCTATGTCAAGCAGCTCCGCCGGGCCATCGCCCTCGCCCTGGGACCGGAGCGCGAGTGCACCGCGAAAGAGGTGCTGAGCCGCGGCTACACCGGGTACGCGCTGAATCTGCCCGCGCCCGTCATGGAGGCCGACGTCTTCCAGCAGCTGACCGGCCGCGGGTTGCGCGCTCTGGCCGGCGGTGACGACGAGACCGCTGCGAAGCTGCTGGGGCAGGCGCTCGCCATGTGGCGCGGGCCGGTGCTGGCCGACGTACGCATCGGACCCGCGCTGCGCGTGGAGCTCCTGCGGCTGGAGGAGACACGGCGCTCCGCGCTGGAGGGGCGGATCACCGCGGACCTGCGGCTCGGCCGGCACGCCGAGGTGATCGGCGAACTCCTCGCGCTCACCGAGCAGTTCCCGCTGCAGGAGAGCCTGCACGCCCTGCTGATGCTGGCGCTCTACCGGTGTGGACGCTCGTGGCAGGCGCTCGAAATTTTTCGCAAGCTACGCGCGTCGACCGTCGAAGAGCTAGGGATAGAGCCCTCCTTGCGCGTCCAGCAGCTGCACCGCGCGATCCTGGCCGCCGATCCCCAGCTCGACGTCACCGTGCCGAGTTTGGCGGCCTTTTAGCGGTCCCGCGCACTATGGGGGCCGCGCCGGCCGGCCGGCGCCCGGGCACCGACGTACCGCGGACCCGGCCGGACCGCTCATCCCCTGGACGGAACCGAGACGGAGCACCATGACGCGATACCTGTCCTGGAGGCGCCCGGACCACGAACCGGGCCCCGCGACACGGCTGTTCTGCTTTCCGTACGCGGGGGGCGGAGCCTCGGCGTACCGGCGGTGGCAGCGTGGCCTCGACGCCCATGACGCCGGAGTACGGGTGATGCCCGTGCAGCTGCCCGGCCGCGAGGGACGGATCAACGAACCCAGGTTCACCGATCTGGACGCCCTCATCGACGACCTGGACGCTCAGCTCGACGACGAGCTGGGCGAGCCCCACATCCTCTACGGGCACAGCATGGGGGCGCTCATCGCGTACTCGCTCGCCCGGCGGCGGCAGCGGCGCGGCGCGGCCCTGCCCCGGGCGCTCGTGCTGAGCGCCTACCGCGCCCCGCACCTGCCGGCCCCGCCGATCGCCGACCCGGACGCCGCGGACGAGGAACTCGTCGCCGCCCTGGTGGAACTCGGCGGCATCCCGCAGGCGCTGCTCGACCATCCGGAGTTCCTCTCCGTGCTGCTCCCGGTGGCCCGCGACGACCTCCGGCTGTGCCTCGGCAGCGTCGCCGCGCACACCGAGCCGCTGCAGGTACCGCTGCACCTGTTCGCGGGACGCGGGGACCGGCTGGTCACCGTGCCCGAGATGCTCTCCTGGCGGCGGCACGCGGGGCGCGGATGCGAAGTGCGTACGATGTCCGGCGGGCACTTCTTCGTCAAGTCGGACGAAGACGCCTTCCTGCGTGAACTGGCATCCCTGACACGCCGGTACGCCACCGAGCGGGTCGGGGTCTGAAGGCCGGCACGGCGGCCGGGGCGTGAGAATCTCACGTTTCGGCCCTTCCCGGGTCATGCCGGGCCCCTGCCGGCACCCCCGCGGCGGCGTCGGCCGCCCCCGGCCGGGTGCCGCCCCGAACTGTGTGCGGATCCACCGCGAAAGGAGCACGTCCCGTGACACACGACGCCGCGGAGGGCGCCGTCCGGAGCTCGGCCTCACGGCCGGCCCGGGTCGCCTGGGGGCTGCTGTCCGCCCTCCTGCTGATCTGGGTCGTGCTCGAGGCGGTGAAGCACGGCGGATGGGTGATCGTCGCGGCGGTCACCGGTGTCGTCGCACCCGACCTGTCGTTCCTCGTCGGTGCCTCCGGCCCGCACGGGCACGGCCAACTGCCCCGGAAGACCGTTCCGGTCTACAACCTCGTGCACCGGCCCGCAGTGGCCCTCGCCGTCATGCTCACCTGCCTGGTGCCCGACTCCCCGGGCGTCGCCGTCCCCCTGTTCACCTTCGGCCTGGCCTGGATGCAGCACATCGCCTCCGACCGGGCCTTCGGGTTCGGCCTGCGCACCGCTGAAGGCTGGCAGCGCTGACCCACGGCAACGACGGCACGACGACGGCCCACCGTCCCCCGGAAGGGACGTGGGCCGTTCCGCGTCCGCGGCGCTTTGGTCCCGCGCAAGCCCGTGCTGCGAGGCTCGTCCGGGTCCCCCGACAGCGACTCTCGCCGCGCGTCGGACACCCGGACCGCCGCATACAAGTACCCGCTGAGCACCGGTTGCCGGAGGAAACGCATGGAAACGACGGACACAACGGATACGACGGAGACGACGCACGACGGGCCGGAGACCGTCCGGCCCATACTGGACTACCCGTTCCACCGCCCTTCCGCCGTCGAAGTGCCCCCCGTCTACGAAGAGTTGAGGGCCAAGTGCCCCGTCGCCCACGTTCGGCTGCCCAGCGGCGACGAGGGCTACGTGGTGACCCGCTACGACGATGTGCGCACCGTTCTCGCGGACGCCAGGTTCAGCCGGGCCGCCACCATCGCCCCCGGCGCGCCGCAGCTCACCGCCACACCTCCCGTTCCGGGCAGCCTGTTCACCACGGACGCGCCCGAGCACACCCGGCTGCGCAGGCTCGTCTCCCGCGTGTTCACCGCCCGCCGCGTGCAGAACATGCGTCCCCGGATCCAGGAGCTGACCGACGGTCTTCTGGACGCCATGGAGAAGCTCGACGGGCCGGTCGACCTCAACACGGCCCTGGCCTTCCCGCTGCCGGTGATGGTGATCTGCGAGCTGCTCGGTGTGCCCTTCGAGGACCGCGACCGGTTCCGCGAGTGGTCGGACGCCTTCGTCTCGCTGACCGCGCACACCCCGGAGGAGACCGCCGCTCAGCGCCAGCAGATGATCGAGTACCTGGCGGCACTGGTCAAGCGCAAGCGGGAGGAGCCGACGGACGACCTGATGGGGGCGCTCGTCGCCGCCCACGACGAGGAGGGCAGCCTCAACGAGTACGAGCTGATCGTCATGGCGGCGACCATCCTCGTCGCCGGCCACGAGACCACCGTCAGCATGATCGGCAAGATGGTCCTGACCCTGCTGCGCCATCCGGAGCACATGGCCACGCTGCGCGCGCACCCCGAGATGATCGACCACGCCATCGAGGAGCTGCTGCGCGTCAACCCGATCGGTGACGGAGGCCCGCTGCGGATCACCCTGGAGGACGTCGAGGTCGGCGGCACCGTCATCCCCGAGGGCAGCGCCGTCCTGGCCGCGGTCTGCTCCGCCAATCAGGACCCCGCGCGCTTCGCCGGTGCGTCGGCGGACGAGTTCGACCCCACCCGGCCCGACGCCGTCCACCACCTCGCGTTCGGCCACGGCCCGCACTTCTGCCTGGGCGCCGCGCTGGCCAGGGCGGAGCTGCAGATCGTCATCTCGTCGCTGCTGAACCGCTTCCCGGGCCTGCGGCTCGCGGAGGAGGTCGATGCCCTGGAGCTGACGACCGGGATGATGGTGCACGGCCTGACCCGGCTGCCCGTCACCTGGTGACGGACCCGGCAGAGCGCCGCCCGGCCGTCACCTGATGACGGCCGGGCGGCGGCACGACAGGCCCGTCCGGGACGGCCCCCGCCCTCTCCCGCCCGGTACGGCGGCCGGGGAAGGGCCCACCCCGGCGGGGCGGCCGGCCCCGGGGGCGGGCACGACGAAGACCACGGCCCGTACGCTTCGTGCGGGCCGTGGCCGTGCGCGGTGCGCCCGGCCCCCTCAGCGGTCTCCGGGCAGACCGGTCACACGCGGGTGGCGGGCGACTGCGCCTCCACGGCGTGCGGCCCGGGCTTCTGCAGCTGGAAGTACGCGCCTCCCAGCACCTTCTCCTTCAGCTTCTGGCTCTGATCGACCACCCGGTACAGCGAGCGGCGGAAGACACCGCCTGCGCCGTGCAGGGCGAACAGCCGCTCCTGCCGCAGCTGCAGACCGCGCGACTTGTCGACGGACGCCTCCCGCGACCGCTGGAACGCCTCGCTCGCCCGCAGCAGCGCGGCCTCGCTCCCGCCCTGGTCGAACGCGTCGCGCACCAGCGGGGCCAGTGTCACCGCGTCGATGATCGCGTGATTGACGCCCTGTCCGAGGATCGGCGTCAGTGTGTGCGCGGCGTCGCCGATCAGGACCAGGCCCGGCATGGACCAGCGCGGCACCAGCGCGGTGAAGATGTCCAGCAGTGTGGTGTCGGACCAGGAGCGGATCTCGCTGCGCACCGACCCGGACAGCTCGGGAGCGAGCCGGTCCAGCCGCTCGTACAGCGCGGGCAGGCCCTGGGCGCGCAGTTCCTTCAGCCCGCCCTTGGGGATGTTGAAGCCGACGCGCACACTGTCCGGGCGGGTCGGGATGAACAGCCCGTGCTGATCGCCGTTGATCCGGATGCGATACGTACGGTCGTCCCACTCGGGCGGGAACGGCAGCTTCAGCCACACCACGTCACGGTCCAGCGGCAGCTTCGTGTACGTCAGGCCCGACATCTCGCGGACCTTGCTGAACCGGCTGTCCGCACCCACCGTGAGGGCCGCCCGCACCGTGATCTCGCCCTCCGGGGTGCGCGCCGTCACCCCCTTGACCGGACCGCTGTCACCCCCGGCACGCACCAGGCGGTTCACCGTCGCCCGGCGCACCAGGGTGAAGTGGTCCGAGTACTCCTCCTGACCGAGCCCGGCCAGGGCCGACAGCAGAGCGGGCTGGGGCATCTCCACCGGATACGGGTGCGGGTACGGGAAGCGCCGGAAGTCGGCGCGCAGCACCGTGCTGCCGGAGTCGACGATCTCCATGCGGTGCATCTGCTGGTAGGCGCCCTCGAGCCGGTCGAGCACGCCCAGCCGGTCGAGCAGCCACACCGAGTCGGGGGAGACCGACTCGCCCCGGAACGACCGGTCGAAGTGGCCGCTCTGCTCCAGGACCACGACGGACACCGAACGCTTGGCGAGTTCCACGGCCAGCGTGAGCCCCGCCGGGCCTCCCCCGACCACGCATACCTCTGCGGTCAGCTCAGTTGTCATCGTCACTGCTGCCTTTCGGGACGAGGTCATGGTCCGCCGATGGTCCGCACCTCGCCTAAAGCACCTCTTGCGGGGCACCGCGTGCCACCGGGGACGGGCCCCGGGCGCAAGCCCGTCTTTAGGGCCGGGGCCGAAGCTCCGGACAGCCCGCCCGCTCCGGCAGAGAGGCGAACAGACCGTGAGCACAGCAGTGAAGACGTCCGGCCCGGGGCACACCGCGCCCGCCGGCCCCCTGGACCGGCTGCGCGCGTTGCACGGCGAGAAGAGGCTCGCCGACGAGTACCCGTCGGTGTCCGGACTCCTCGCTGAACTCGCCCAGTCCGACGACGCGTTCAGCCTGCTCGCGCGCGCGGGCCGACTGCTCGCCAAGGTCGCCCCCGAGGACGTCGCACAGCGGCATCCCACCGTGGTGCCCGCCACCGTCGCCGTCACCGGACACGGCACGCTCGACGGGCTGACGGCACCGCTCACCGCCGAACTGGCCCGCCATGGCATCCCGTCGCGTGTCAAGACCGGCGACTACGACTCCTGGCAGCGCGATCTGCGGGACACCGGCAGCGACGTCTACGCGCCCGGCACCGAACTCACCCTCTGCCTCCTCGACGCCCAGATCGTCTTCGACGAACTGCCCCTGCCCTGGGGCCCGGAGGACGTCGCCAGGACCGCCGCCGCCAAACTGGAGCTCCTCGACCGGCTCGCCGCCCACTACGACGAGCACGGCACCGGCACCCTGGTGCTCAACACCCTGCCGCTGCTGCGCACCCACACCCACCAACTGGTCGACCATCGCTCCCGCACCGAACTGTCCGCCGTCTGGCGCGAGTTCAACGCCGGGCTGCTGCGGCTCGCGGCCGCGCACCCGCGGCTGCACATCGTCGACCTGGAGCCGCTGGTGGCCGAGGGCGGACCGGTCCGCGACCCCCGGCTCGCCGCCTACGCCAAGGCGCACCTCGGCGAGGAGGTGCTCGCGCGGTACGCGCGCGAGGCGGGCCATCTGCTGCGGGCGCTGCGCGGCAGGGCCAAGAAGCTCCTCGTCCTGGACCTCGACAACACCCTCTGGGACGGCATCCTCGGCGACGACGGGCCCGACGGCATCGCAGCCGCCACCACCTACCGGGGTGAGGCCTTCGGCCGGTTCCAGCGGGTGGTCAAGCAGATCGGCGGCCAGGGCGTGCTGCTCGCGGTGTGCAGCAAGAACGACCGCGAGCCGGTGCTCGACGTGCTCCGCGACCACCCCGACATGACCCTGCGCGAGGCCGACTTCGTCCGGATCAGCGCCGACTGGGAACCCAAGGACGGCAACATCCGGGACATCGCCGCCCGGCTCAACCTCGGTACCGACAGCTTCGTCTTCGCCGACGACTCGCCCTTCGAACGGGGCCTGGTGGCGTCCTCGCTCCCCGAGATCGCCGTGATCGGTCTCGACGAGGAACCGGCGCTGCACATCGACCGGCTGCTCGCCGACGGCTGGTTCGACGTAAGGGAACTGACGACCGAGGACCGGGGCCGCGCCGTGCAGTACCGCCAGGAGGCGGAACGGCAGGACCTCCAGCAGACCACCGGCTCGATGGAGGAGTACCTGCGCGCCCTCGGCGTCGAGGTCGAGATCGCCCCGGTACGCGACCACGAAGTGGCCAGGGTCGCCCAGATCACCCTGCGCACCAACCAGTTCAACCTCACCACCCGCCGGCTCCAGCCGTCCGACGTCCGTGAGCGGCTCGACTCGCCGGGCCACCTGGTGCTGGCCGTGCGCTCCCGCGACCGCTTCGGTGACAACGGGGTCGTCGGCGCCCTCTTCGCACACCGGCAGGACGAGGCCCTGCGCATCGACAACATGCTGCTCAGCTGCCGGGTCTTCGCCCGCGGCATCGAGCAGGCCACGATCGCCGCGCTGCTGGAGCACGCCGTGGACTCGGGTGCGGCCGAAGTACGCGCGAGCTACCGGCCCACCGCCAAGAACCACAAGGTGCGCGACTTCTACCCGTCGCTCGGCTTCGAGCGGGTCGCCGAATCGGCGGACGGCACGGTCGAGTTCCGGCACCCGCTCACCCGGCTGCCCGACGTGCCCGGGCACGTGGCCCTCGACGCGGGCTTCGGGAACGCCGCGAGATGACCCGGGCCCCGGCCCGCACCGGGCTGCCAGGAGCCGACCGCCCGCCGGCCGGCACGGGGCTGCCAGGAGCCGGCCGCCCGCCGGCCGGCACGGGGCTGCCAGGAGCCGGCCGCCCGCCGGCCGGCACGGGGCTGCCCGGGGCCGACCGCCCGCCGGCCCGCACGGGGCTGCCCGGGGCCGGCAGCCCGCCGGTCACCGGGATGCCGCCCGCCGCACGCCCGGCCGACCCCACGCCCGGCCGCGCGGGCCCCGCACCACCCCACCGTGTACCGGGAACGCACAAGCGTCTCCTTAGCGCCCCGGACGACGATCGTGATGTCAGAGCAACCCGTGCCGGCGCCACGCCAGCGGATCTCGGAGAGGTCGGGGAAAGACGTTGACGAACTTCCGAACCTTCACAGAACTGGTTCTGGAGCGCACCGAAGCCCGCGGCGCCGCGGATGCCTTCATCTTCCTGCCGGACGACGCCCATGGCTCGGTGCCGCAGCACCTCACGTCCGCCGGGCTCCACCAGGAGGCGCGCCGGATCGCGTCCTGGCTCCAGGAGCGCGGAGCCACAAACCGTCAGGTCCTCCTGCTGTACCCGTCGGGCCTGGACTTCATCAAGGCGTTCACCGCCTGCCTGTACGCCGGTGCCGTGGCCGTGCCCGGACCGCTGCCCGCCGAGCAGGGCCAGCACTTCGCCCGGGTCTCCGGCATCCTGCGCGACGCCGAGGCGTGCGCCGTGCTCACCGACTCGGCCAACGCCCCCCAGATCTCCGCCTGGCTGGCCGAGGAGGGCTTCACCGACGTGCCGTGCCTGGCCACCGACGATCCGGCGCAGGGCGATGCGGATGCCTGGCACGCGCCCTCCCTCACTCCTGACAGCCTGGCCTTCCTGCAGTACACCTCCGGCTCGACCAGCGAGCCCAAGGGGGTCGCGGTCTCGCAGCGCAACCTGCTCGCCAACCAGGCGGCGATCCAGCGGTCGATGGGCACCGGCCCGGAGACCGTGTGCGGCGGCTGGCTGCCCTTCTACCACGACATGGGCCTGATCGGGCACATCCTCCACCCGCTCTACCTGGGCACCCCCGCCACCCTGATGGCCCCCTTCACCTTCCTCAAGCGCCCCTACAGCTGGCTGAAGATGATCGGCGACTACGGAGTCACCACCGGCGGCGGTCCCAACTTCGCGTACGACCTGTGCGTGCGCAGGGTCACCGACGCGCAGCTGGAGACACTCGACCTGTCCACCTGGACAGGCGCCAACAACGGCGCCGAACCGGTCAGGGCCGAGACGATCCGTGCCTTCACCGAGCGTTTCGCCCCGGCGGGATTCCGCCCCGAGGCCATGTTCCCCTGCTACGGCATGGCCGAGACGACCCTGCTGGTCTCCGGCACCCCGCGCACCGTCGCCCCCCGCGTTCTCGACGTCGACGCCGAGGCCCTGGAGCGCGGCGAACTGGCCGACCCGGGCGAGGACGGCCCCACCCGCTCCCTCGTCAGCAGCGGGATCGCGCGGGACTTCGACATCAGCATCGTCGACCCGGAGACCCACGTCGAGAAGCCCCAGGGGCACGTCGGCGAGATCTGGCTCAAGGGCGACAGCGTCGCCTCCGGCTACTGGAAGCGGCCGCAGACCAACAAGGAGATCTTCGACGCGGCGATCTCCGACGGCATGGGCGGACACGACGGCGGCGGCTGGCTGCGCACCGGTGACATGGGCGTCCTGAAGGACGGCGAACTCTACGTCACCGGCCGGCTCAAGGAGATGGTCATCCTGGCGGGCCGCAACCTCTATCCGCAGGACGTGGAACGCGCCGTCCAGCTGACGGACAAGGTGTTCCGCATCGGCGGGGGCGCCGTCTTCGCCGTCGACACCGACCGTGAACACCTGGTGGTCGTCCAGGAGATCCGGCCCGGCAGCCTCTCCACCGACCTGCAGACCATCGCCTCCGGCGTCCAGAGGTTCATCAGCAAGGAGTTCAGCGTTCCGGCCGGCAACGTCCTGCTGGTCCGCCCCGGAACCATCCGCAAGACCACCAGCGGCAAGATCCAGCGGACCCTGATGCGCAAGCTGTTCCTCGAGGGCCGGATCCCCGCGCTGCACGAGGTCCTGGAGCCGGCCGTCCGCGAACTGATCGCATCCGCCGAGGCAGGCGACCCCGCCGGCGCCGGTGCCCAGTCCCTGGAAACGGTGGTCTGACATGGAACACCCGCCCTACCGGCTCGCGGAGGAACTCGACCGCTTCCTCGGAGACCCCGACGATGCCGGGGAGGTCTTCTCCTACGCGCGCTGCGTGGAACTCGACGACAACGAGGAGTTCCCCGCCGACATCGTCCGCCGCTTCCAGGAGTGGGGCCTGTCCGACCACTACGTACCGGTCGAGTACGGCGGCAGGCTGCGCGACTACGAGCAGGTGCTCCAGCTCGTCCGGACCGTCGCCCGCCGCGACATGACCTGCGCCATCGGCCACGCCAAGACCTACCTCGGCGGGGTGTGCGTATGGGTGGCGGGCTCCGCGGAGCAGGGCGCCGCGCTCGGCGCCGACATCATGGCCGGGGTCCCGGTCTCCCTCGGCCTCACCGAACGCGAGCACGGCAGCGACCTGCTGGCCACTGAGGTGCGTACGGACGAGAAGGCGCCCGACACCGCGGACCACTGGCTGGTCAGCGGCGAGAAGTGGCTGATCAACAACGCCACCCGGGGGTCGGTGCTGTCGGTGCTGACCCGCACGCATCCGGACGGGGGCCCGCGCGGTCTCAGCGTCCTCCTCGTGGACAAGCGCGAACTCGACGAGGGCACCTTCCGCCATCTCCCGAAGATCCGCACCCACGGCATCCGCGGCGCCGACATCTCCGGCATCGCCCTCGACGGCGCCCGGGTGCCGCGCAGCGCCCTCGTCGGTGCCGAGGGCGCCGGCCTGGAGATCGTGCTGAAGGCGCTCCA
This sequence comes from Streptomyces sp. PSU-S4-23, assembly GCF_055632315.1. Taxonomy (NCBI): domain Bacteria; kingdom Bacillati; phylum Actinomycetota; class Actinomycetes; order Kitasatosporales; family Streptomycetaceae; genus Streptomyces; species Streptomyces sp. PSU-S4-23. The sequence goes on from NZ_JBVMUU010000002.1 coordinate 8,028,351, forward strand.
GATCACCCGCGCCATGGTCTCGGCACTGTCGCTCGGCGCCGGCGACCACGGGCTGCGGCTCGCGCTGGACTTCGCCGAGGAGCGCGAGCTGTACGGCCGGCGGCTGATCGACCTCCCGCAGGCCCGGCAGGTGCTGGCCGGCGCCGCCGCGGACGTACTGATGCACGAGGCGGTCAGCATGGTCGCCGCCCGTGCCGTACAGGCCCAGACGGCGGAACTCAGCGTCACCTCGGCCGTCACCAAGTACCTGCTGCCCACCTCCACCGACCAGGTCCTCGCCGATCTGAAGGGGCTGCTCGGCGCCCGCGCCTTCCTCAAGGGCGTCTACGCCGACGGCCGGTTCCAGAAGCTCGAGCGCGACCACCGCCTCGTCGGGCTCTTCGACGGCAACACCCTGGTCAACCTCAACTCCCTGGTCAACCAGTTCCGTTCACTGGTCCGCGGCTTCGGGCGAGGCACCGGCGACACGGCGGGCAGCGACATCGCCTGCGACCTCGGCGCACCGCTGCCGCCTCTGGACCCCTCGAAGCTGTCACTGGTCGCCCGGCAGGGCAGCGGAGTCATGGCGGGGCTCGCCGCCTCCGTCGACGAGATCAACCGGCGCGCGGCACTGAATCCCGCACTCGCCCCGGTGGCCGAGGCCGCGCAGCGACTGCTCGCCGTCACCACCGCGGTGCACGCCGAGATGGAGGAGTACAAGAGCGTCCTCACCGAGGTCCCGCCCGCCGCCTTCGAGGTCGCGTGCCGCTACGCCCTGTGCTGGGCGGGGGCGGCCTGCCTCGGCCTGTGGACGCACAGCAGCGACCACGTCCGCGACGACCCCGGCACCGGGGCGCTGTGGCGCGAAGGCCTGTGGCTGCACACCGCTCTCGACCGGCTGCTTGTCCGCCTCGGCGAACCGGCGGTGGCCGGACAGGAGACGTACGAAGAACTGCTCGGCGCCCTGCGGGCGGCCCGCTCCTCGGGCCGGCTGTTCTCGCTGCTGCCGCAGCGGCGCCCCGAGCGGCAGCCCGCGACGCCCGAGGTGGCCGCCAACGAGACTGAGAGGACGTCATGATCGGCACAGAGCCCCAGGGCGCGCACCCGGCGACCGCCGTCATACGGGACGGTCAGGGGATGCCCGGCCAGGAGGCGCGGGCAGCGGCACGCGTAGCCGAACTGGACCGACGGCTGGGCGACCCCACAGACGAGAGCAACCAGCTGTCCTACACCCGGCTGCTCGAGGCGGACGAGGCCGGTGTGCTCTCCGAGGCCGGCGAGCGCGCCCTCGACGAATTCGGGCTCGGCGCCGAGTTCGTGCCGCCCGCCGAGGGCGGCCGCCTGGAGCGGCTGGACACCCTGATCCGCGTCATGCGGCAGGTGTTCCGCCGCGACGTCGCCCTCGGCCTCGGTTACGGCATGACCTCCTTCATGGCCGCCGTGAACGTCTGGGCCGCCGGGGACGCCGCGCAGCGTGAACGCGTCGCGCGGATCCTCACCGGCGGCGGCAAGATCTCGGTCGCCTACCACGAACTCGCGCACGGCAACGACTTCGTGCGCAACGAGTTCGAGGCCCGCCCCGCGCAGGGAGGCGGATATCTGCTGAACGGCACCAAGCAGGTCATCAACAACGTCCACCGCGCGGACGCCTGGGTCCTGTTCAGCCGCACCGACGCCGCACCGGGCAGCCGCAGCCACTCCGTGCTCCTCGTCGAGCCCGAAGGGCTCGACACGGACACCTGGCAGGTACTGTCCCGGTACGACACCGTCGGCGTGCGAGGCTGCCGCCTGGCCGGGCTCCGGTTCGACGACACACCCGTGCCCGCCTCGGCCCTCGTCGGTGAGAGAGGCAAGGGAGTCGAGACCGCCCTGCGCGCCTTCCAGGTCACCAGGGCCGCGCTGCCCGGCATGGCGGTCGGCACCACCGACACGGCCCTGCGGACCGTCGTGCGCTTCGCACTGGGCCGGCGCCTGTACCGCAAGACCGTCATGGAGATCCCGCACGCCAGGGCCACCCTGTCCGGGGCCTTCACCGACCTGTTGACCTGCGACAGCCTCTCCCTGGCCGCGACCCGGGCGGTGCACCTGCTCCCCGAGCAGACCAGCGTCTTCGCCGCCGCCACCAAGTACCTCGTCCCGCGGCTGCTCACCGACACCATGCACGAACTCTCCATCGTGCTCGGGGCCCGCTTCTACATCCGCGACGGCGAGTACGGCATCTTCCAGAAGCACCTGCGCGACCTGCCGGTGCTCAGCCTCGGCCACGCCGGCTCCGCGGCCTGCCAGGCCACGATCATCCCCCAGCTGTCCCGGCTCGCCCGGCGCTCCTGGTTCACCGACGAACCGGCACCCGGGGAACTCTTCCGGCCGCGCGCGGAGCTCCCGGACATCCCCTTCGAGCGGCTCACCCTGGCGAGCGGACGGGACGGGCTCAGCGCCACACTGGTGGCCGCCGTGGACGGGCTGCCCGGCGCGGCACCCGAGGAGCGGGCCGTCCAGGGGCTCGCGCTGACGCTGGTGGACGAGCTGCGGCAGGTCCAGGAGGCGAGCCGCGCGCTCGCACCCGAGGACCGTACGGCGCTCGCCGGCCCCGCCGCCTTCGCCCTCGCCGACCGCTACGCCCACCTGCTCGCCGCCGCGTCGGCGATCGGTGTCTGGCAGCAGGCGTCCCGCGACGGCGGCGACGCGTTCCTCGCCGACCCCGCCTGGCTCGCGGCCGCACTGCACCGGCTCGCCCAGCGGCTCGGCCGCCGGCCCGCCGCGCTCCCCGTGTCCGTCGAAGCCCGGATGCACGAGGAAGTACTGCGCAGGTTCCATGCGCGCAGCAGCTACGACCTGTACGACACCCCGCTCACCGGCTGACCGACACCAGCCGGTCCCCGAGGGACCCCCCGGCCGGCCCGCAACGGCCGGCGCGCCCCAGCACAGCAAGCGAATCCGCTCACCCCGCCGAGGAGTGCACCATGCCCGTTCCGACCACCGGACACACCACCGAGTCTCTGACCATGTGGTTGGCCGAGCGCATCGCCCTCTACCTCAAGCGGCAGCCCGCCGAGATCGACCCGGACGTGCCCCTCGCGGAGTACGGCCTCGACTCCGTCGCCGCCCTCAGCCTGTGCGGAGACATCGAGGACGACTTCGACCTCGTGATGGAGCCCACGGCCGCCTGGGACTACCCGACCGTCCACGCGCTCGCCGGCCACCTCATGGAGGAGTTCGCCGCGGCCGCCCCGAAGGACGGCGGCGCTTGATGGATCCCATAGCCATAGTCGGCATCGACTGCAGATTCCCGGGGGCGCCCGACACCGGCGCCTACTGGGACCTCCTGATGCGGGGCGCGGACGGGGTGGGGGAGGTGCCCCGGCAGCGGTGGGATGCCAAGGAGTTCTACTCCCAGGCCGGGGAGGAAGGACACACCAACACCACCGAGGGCGGCTTCATCGCCGACCCGGACGCCTTCGACAACGAGTTCTTCACCATCTCGCCGCGCGAAGCAGCCGCCATGGACCCCCAGCAGCGGCTGCTGCTGCAGTCCGCGTGGCGGGCGGTCGAGGACGCGGGCATCCCTCCGCGGAGCCTCGCCGGCACCCCGACCGGGGTCTTCGTCGGCATCATGGGCAACGAGTGGGCGCAACTGCACCTCACCGACTACGCCAACGTCACCGCCCAGGTCGGCTCCGGCAACGGCTACTGCATGACCGCCAACCGGATCTCGTACCACCTCGACCTGAAGGGCCCCAGCCTCGCCGTCGACACCGCCTGCTCCTCCTCGCTGGTCGCCGCGCACCTCGCGGTGAACGCCCTGCTGTCCGGGGAGTGCGACCACGCCCTCGTCGGCGGTGTCAACGTGGCCCTCACCCCGGCTCTGTCGATCTTCTACACCCAGGCCGGGCTCTCCGCTCCCGACGGGCGCTGCAAGCCCTTCAGCGCCGAGGCCGACGGCATCGGCCGCGGCGAGGGCGTCGGTGTGGTCGTGCTGCGCAGACTGCGGGACGCGCTCGCCGACGGGCAACGCGTGTACGCCGTCATCCGCGGCATCGCCGTCAACCAGGACGGCCGCAGCAACGGGCTGACCGCGCCCAACCGCTGGGCCCAGCAGGACGTACTCGCCGCCGCCTACCGCAGGGCGGGGGTCGAGCCCTCCGACGTGGCCTTCACCGAGGCACACGGCACCGGCACCAGCCTCGGCGACATGATGGAGATCAAGGCGCTCGGCCACCACCACGCGGGCCGCGCCGGCAAACCCATGGCGCTCGGCTCGGTCAAGGGCAACCTCGGCCACACCGAGGGCGCCGCCGGCATCGCGGGACTGATCAAGGTCGCCCTGTCCCTGCACCACCGGGTGGTCCCCGCCAGCCGCTTCGCCGCCAAGGAGAGCAAGCGGCTCAACCTGCGCGACCACGGGCTGCGGCTCCTCAAGGCACCGCTGCGGCTGCCCGCCGGCCCCGCCGTCGCCGGACTCAGCAGCTTCGGCATGGGCGGCACCAACGCCCACGCCGTCCTGGAGTCCGCGCCCCCCGAGGCCGCCCGCCCCCGGCCCGAGGACGACGCCCCCGTGGGCGGCATCGGCGCCGCCGTGTTCACCCTCACCGCGCCGAACGCCGACGCGCTGCGCCGCAACCTGCTGGCCCAGGCCGACGCGGCGGCGGCCCGCCGCGTACCGCTGGGCCCGCTGGCCCGGTCCAGCAACCGCGTCAAGGCCGGCCACCGCCACCGCTTCGCGGCCGCCGCCGGCGACACCGGTGAACTCGTCGCCAGGCTGCGCGAGGCCGCCACCGACCCCGGGCTGCTGGCCCGGTTCTCCGGCAGCCCCGACGGCCGGCCCCGCGTCGCGTTCCTGTTCACCGGGCAGGGCTCGCAGTACCCCCGGATGACCGCCGCACTGTACGAACGGTCGCCGCTGTACCGGCACTTCCTCGACGAGGCCGACGCCGCGCTGCTGCCGCACACGGGACGGTCCGTGCGCGACCTGGTCCTCGCCGGTGACGAGGCGGTCCACAGCACACGGTGGACGCAGCCCGCCCTGTTCGCCGTCGGCTACGCCCTCGGCCGGACCCTGGAGGCACTCGGCGTGCACCCCGGGATGCTCCTCGGCCACAGCGTGGGCGAGTTCGCCGCCGCCGTCCTGGCCCGGGCGCTCCCGCTGGACGGCGCCGCCCGGCTGGTCGCCGCCCGCGGCGCTCTGATGCAGGAACTCCCCGCGGGCGGGGGCATGCTGGCCGTCAGGGCCGCCAGGGAGGACCTCGAGGAGCGGATCGCACCGGAACCGCTGATCGGTGTGGCCGCGGTCAACGGCCCGACCTCCACCGTGCTCTCCGGGGACCTGGAGGCGCTGGAACGGATCGGCGCCGAGATCGAGGCCCAGGGGCTCAGCACCCGCAGGCTCCAGGTCTCCCACGCCTTCCACTCACCGCTGATGCGGCCCATGCTGGCCCGATTCGCGGCGATCGCCACCGAGGTCGGCGGGGGAGTACCCGAGATCCCGGTCTACTCGACCGTTCGCGGCCGGGTGCTCGACGGAGAGGCGATGGACGCCCCGTACTGGGTGGAACACATCGGCGCCACCGTCCTGTTCGGGGACGCGGCCGCCGCGCTGCTCGCCGGAGGACCGACCCACCTCGTGGAGATCGGCCCTCAGCCGGTGCTCTCCGGGATGGTGCGCCGCCTCGGCCACCCCGCCCCGGGGACGGGCCCGGCACACGTCCTGCCGGTACGCGGCCCCGAATCCGCCGGCCGGGACCTCGCCGAGGCCCTCGCCGAACTGTACCGGGGCGGCGTCGAACCCGACTGGGACGCCGCGTACACACCCGGGGAACGGGTCGCCCACCCGCTGCCGCCGTACGCCTTCTCGACGGAACACCGCTATTGGGCGAGGAACCCGGTACGGGGTCCGGGAACGGTCGCCGTCCCGGCGGCCGAGCCGGCGGCCGCCGCGCTCGCACCGCACCGGGAGGCGGAGACCGCCACCGCGTCCGTCCTCACCCTGGACCTGCCCGCCGGCCCGGCGGACCCGGTCGCGGAAGCCGTCCTCGGCGCCGTCCGGCTGGTCGGCGGCTACACCGACGCCGACGTCGTCCTCCACGACCGGCTCTACGAGGACCTCGGCTTCGACTCCGTCATGATCATGGAACTCAAGAACCGGCTGGAGGCCCGGCTCGCGGGCATCGGCACCCTGACGGTCCAGGACCTGCTGCCCCGGCTCTCCTCCGTCGGCGACCTCATCACCTTCCTGCGCGAACTCGGTGCGGCGGTGCCCGTTCCCGCGAGCTTCGGCGACGCGGAGGAGAACCGGACGCTCATGGAAGAAGAGAGGACGGCATGACCACTCCGACCACCCATCTGGCCTCCATCGGCACCGCTCTGCCCGGTGACCCGGTGGACAACGCCACCCTGGCGAAGGTGCTCGGCATCAACGAGGACTGGATCGAGGTCTTCATCGGCACCCGGACGCGGTACTTCGCCCGGGACCTCGGCACCGGAGTGGTGCGCTGGTCGCTCGCCGACCTGTGCGCACAGGCCGCCGAGAAGGCCCTCGCCGCCCCCGGCGTCGACCCGTCCGAGATCGAGTTCGTCGTCCTCGGCACGGCCACTCCCGACACCCTGATGCCCGCCACGGTCAACCATGTCGCCGACCAGCTCGGCCTGGACCAGGTGCCCACCTTCCAGCTCCAGTCCGGCTGCGCCGGCGCCGTACAGGCCCTGGGCGTCGCCCAGTCGATGATCGCCTCCGGCCAGTACCGCACCGGTCTCGTCATCGGCGGCGACGTGTGCAGCAAGCACCTCGACCTCCAGCGTGACGTGTCCGGCGCCGCCTCCAGCGACCTCGTCAACTACGTCCTGTTCGGCGACGGCGCGGGCGCGGCCGTGCTCACCGACGAGCCGCGCGGACAGCGCGTCGCGCTGCGCCACGTCCTCAACCGTTTCACCGGGCTGGGCCGCAAGCCGGGTCAGGTCATCGAGTGGTTCGGGCTCGCCGACCGGTACGACGACCGGCAGGCCGTCACCGAGGACTACAAGGCCATCGAGGAGTCCGTGCCCGTCATGGCCGTGGAGATCCTGTGGGAGATCCTCGGCGAACTCGACTGGGAGGCGGACCGGCTGGACTACCTGCTGCCGCCCCAGCTCTCGGGCCGGATGACCCGCCGCATCACCGAGGAACTCGACATGCCGACCGCGGCCGAGGTCTCGTGCGTGGCGGACACCGGCAACAACGGGAACGCCCTGCCCTTCCTGCAGATCGAGAAGTTGCTGGAGCGCATGTCCGACGGCGAGCGGGCCCTCGCGGTCGCCGTCGAGTCCAGCAAGTGGATCAAGGCCGGCTTCGCCCTGGAGAAGGTATGAGCATGGACAGCACCGCCCCCGCGATCGTTCCCGCCCACGGCGGCTTCACCCTCGACGACTATGTGCGTCTGGTCAACGACGAGATCGGCATGCCGCTCGAACCCGAGCAGGTGGCCTGTGACTTCGACGAACTCCCCGACTGGGACTCGCTGTACCTCCTCAAGCTCGTCACCGCACTGGAGCTCGCCACCAGCCGCAAGGTCCCGGTCGGCCGGATCTTCGAGGCCCGCAGCCTCAAGGAGATCTACGACCTGGCGGTGACCGGGTGAGGCCCACCGTCATCGCGGAACGGCGCCGCCGCCACACCCTGTACTTCCTGGAGTGGGCGGCGGCCCAGCGGCCCGTGCACCTGGACACCGACGTCGACATGACCCGTGTCCAGGCACACCGCGCCGCCGCCCGCGACAGCGGCCGCCGCTACTCGGTCGTCAGCTATCTGCTGTACGCCGCCGGGCGGGTCCTCGACCGCCACCCCGAGGCCAACGCCGTCATGGCCCCCGGCTGGCCCGGACCGTTCCGGCGCCCGAGGATCGTCCGCTTCGACGGCGTCACCGCCAAACTCGCCCTGGACCGGCCCGTCGAGGGGGAGCGGACCGTGCTCTCGGCCCTCGTTCCCGGCCTGGAGGCGGCGAGCCTGCGCGAGATCCAGGAACGCGTCGACCGCTACCGGGGCGAACAGGCCGCGGATCTGCCCGAGTTCAAGGGTGTACGGATGCTGGGCCGACTTCCCGTCCCGCTCGGCAGAGCCGCCTTCGCCGCGGCGCTGCGCGATCCCCGCCGGCGTCCCGCAGTCTTCGGCACCGTCTCGGTCAGCTCGCTCGGCCACCGGACCGTCGACGGCTTCCACTCGGCCGGCGGCACCGCCGTGACCCTCTGCGCGGGCCGCGTCGTGGACCGCGCGGTGGTCCGCGACGGCGTCGTGGTGCCCGCGCCGGTGATGCGACTGGGCCTCACCTTCGACCACCGGGTGATCGACGGCGCGGCCGCGGCCGATGTGCTGTCCGATCTCCACGACACGTTGGAGAGTTTCGATGACGGCACCCGGGCGCAGGGCCCCGGGCCGGACCCTCGGGGAGCCGATCGCGATCTGCGGCCCCTCGGCGGACTGGAGCAGAGTACGCGCTGACCTCGACCGGCACGGGGCGGCCGTCCTCTGGGCCCGTCAGGGCGACTGGCGGCCGGAACGGGCGGGCGTGCCGCGGCTGCGCGTGCTCCTGGGGCACGACTGGGAGCGCTACCTGGAGCTGACGCACCCTGGGGTCCGCACCCGGTTCGCGTCCTCCCGCGTTCTGCTCAAGTTCGCCGCCGCCGCCGCGCTCGGCGCACCGCCCCAATCCGTCGAACTCGGCTACGGCCTCACCGGGCGCCCCTTCCTGCGCGGCTACGACGGCGTGCACATCAGCCTCAGCCACACCGACGACCTGCTCCTGGTCGGCCTGGCCGCCGGCGGCGTCATCGGCGTCGACGCCGAGCCCGGCGACCGCGTCCTGTACGGTCCCGGGCTGGGCCGGCACGTGTGCACCCCGTACGAGGTGGAGCGGATCGAGGCCATGCCGGCCGCGGAGCGCAACCCCGCCGTGCTCCGCCTGTGGACCCTGAAGGAGGCCTACACCAAGGCCATGGGCCTCGGCATGCTGTTCCGCTTCACCGACTTCGGCTTCAGCCCGGACCGAGCCCCCACGGAGGTGCTGCGCCCCGACGGCGTCCCGTGCACGGTCGGCGCATGGGCCTTCCACACCCTGTCGATCGGGGACCGCTACACCCTTGCCGTCGCCGTCGGCGACGCCGGCTTCGGCCCCACGGCGGACACGGCGGCGGGCACGTCACTCGATCCCGGCGTCGTCGACGCCCTGGTGGAGGCACTGGGGGAGGAGGAGCGGGAGACGGCTGCGGCCGACGTGTGGTGACGAGGCGGTGATGCATCCCCGGCGCGGCGGCACCCCCGGCGCGCTGCCGTCCGTGCACGAGGTCCGGTCCCGCCCAGGCCGGTTGCGCCCGGGCCGGTCCCGCCCGGGCCGGTCCCGCCCGGGCCGGTCCCGCCCGGGCCGGTCGTGTCCGGGCCGGTCCCGCCCGGGCCGGTCGTGTCCGGTGCCGGGGCAGCTCCCCCGGCACCGGGCGGGTGAATCCTCACGCGGCCCGCTGGAGCGGCCATGACGGCTGGAAGAGCCAGACGCCGGGGCGGACTTCGAGCGGGATCGAGGACACCGCGGCCGACCGCCCCGACGCAAGTGCCGTGCGCAGGGCGGAGGCCGTGCGCCGCGCGTACTCGATCCAGCGGCGGTCGCCGGCGGAGCGCGCGGCGCTCTCGCACTCCCCGAGACGGGCGAGCGCCTCCTCGTGGCGGCCCTCGCGCTGCGCCACCAGGGCCAGTCCGCGCAGCGACTTGGCGGAGCCCCGCGGGTCGCCGTTCTGCCGGCTCACCGACAGGGCGCGTGCATAGGCCTGTTCGGCCTGGGTGACCCGCCCCGTGCCGAGGAGCGCGTCCCCCTCGGCGGACAGACAGCGGCCGGCCGCCGCCCGGTCACCGTGACGGGTGAACAGCTGCCAGGCTTGGCGGTACTGGGCGATCGCCAGTGAGGTCCGGTGGCGCTGCCAGGCCAAGTCGCCGAGGGACCGCAGGATGACGGCCTCCGCGTGGATGTCCCCGGACCGGCGGGCCGCGTCCAGCGCGAGGTCGTGCGTCGACTCCCACTCGTCCCACAGGGCACCCGCCTCGTAGTAGCCGGCCGCGGCCGAGGCCAAGGCGGAGCACAGACTCCACAACCCGGCCGCATAAGCCTGCCGCACGGCCTCCGACAGGCCCGCGGACTCCTCCTGGAACCAGCGCAGCGGCGCGCTGCCGACCACCTCCTCGGGACGGATCGCGGCCAGGGGCTCCACCTCGTACGCGAGCCGGTCCCTGCCGGGCGCCAGCTGCGCGTCCGCGTACCTGGCCAGGGTCAGGAAGGCACGGCACAGCCGTTCCACGGCCGCGGGGCCTTCCTGCGGGGACTCCTGGGCCAGCACCTCCAGGGCCAGCGAGCGCAGCAGCGCGTGGAAGCCGTAGCGCACGGGTTCCAGCCGCCCGGGCCGCCGCCGTGCCTCCAGCAGATGGGCCTGCACCAGCTTCTCGGTGAGCCGCTCGGCCCCCGCCCGGTCCGTGCCGAGCAGCGCGGTCGCACTCCACAGGGCGAAGTCGGGCAGCGAGGCCAGCCCCAGGATCCGGAAGGCGTGCCTGGTCTCCTCGTCCACGTCGCGGTAGGCGGTCAGCAGACTGCTGCGTACGTCGAGGTCGCCCAGGGCGAGCGCGGCCAGCCTGGTCCGCTCGTCGCGCAGGCGCCGGGCGAGCCCGGCGGCAGTCCAGTGCGGGCGGGCCGCGAGCCCGGCGGCCGCCACCCGGAGGGCCAGCGGTAGCCAGCCGCAGAGCCGGGCGATCTCCGCCGCCGCCTCCGGGTCCTCCCGCATCCGCTGTCCGCCGCACGCGGCCAGCAGCGCCTCGGCCTCGCCCGGGGCGAGCACGTCGAGGGTCAGGTGCTGGGCGCTCTCCAGCGCGCCGAGCACATGACGGCTCGTCAGGATCACGGTGCTGTCGGGCACGGCCGACAGCACCGGCCGGATCTGCGCCTCCGAGACGGCGTCGTCCAGGACGATGAGCATCCTGCGGCCCTCGGTGCGCGCGTGCAGCAGTTCCGCGAGTTCCGCCTCGGACGACGGCAGCGGCTGCGCGCCGGAGTCCGTTCCCGGTCCGGCTGCCGTCGCCTGGGGCCCGCGCAGCCGTCGCAGCAGGGTCGCCAGGGCGGTCCGCGGTTCGACGGCCCGCCCGCCGGCGTCCCGCAACGTCACCAGGAGCCGTCCGTCGGGGAACCGCTCGGCGGCGTCGTGGGCCAGCCGCACGGCCAGCGCCGTCTTTCCGACGCCCGCCCGTCCGGACACCACGAGCACCTTGTTGGGTCCGGGCGGATCACCCGCCAGCAGCCGCTCACCGACGGCCAGTTGGTCCTCGCGTCCGGTGAGGTGCGCCACGGCCGGCGGCAGCCACACCGTGGGCCCGGCATCCCGGCCGCCGTCCGCGGACCCGTCGGCCGGGCGGTCGTGGGATCCGCCGACGGGAACGAGCCGGCGCGCGGGCTCGCCGCGCCAGGCCAGCGAGGGGTCACAGGCCAGGATCCGTTCCAGCAGTCTGCTCAGCGCCGGGCCGGGTTCCACCCCCAGTTCGTCGACCAGGGACCGCCGCGCCTGGTGATAGACCTGCAGGGCGTCGGACTGCCGGCCCGAACGGTAGAGCGCCACCATCAGATGACAGCGCAGCGTCTCGCGCAGCGGATGTTCGTGCGCCAGGGCCATCAGCTCACCGACCAGTTCGTGGTGCAGCCCGAGCCGCAGATCGGCGGAGATCCGCTGCTCCAGTACCTCGGCGCGCAGTTCGTTCAGTCTGATCGCGGAGGTCTCCAGCGAGGGTCCGTGCGGTATGCCCGAGAGCGCGGGTCCCGTCCACAGCCCGAGCGCGCGGCTCAGCGCCTGCGAGGCGGCCTCGTACTCGTGCCGGCCGTACGCGGCCCGGCCCTCGGTCCGCAGCGACTCGAAGACGGCCAGGTCCAGCTCCTCCGGGGCGACCCGCATCAGATAGCCGGGGGACCGGGTCAGCAGAGGCTGCGGTGAGCCCGTTTCCGCCGCGGCCTCGCCGGTGTCCTCCAGCAGGGCCTTGCGGAGCTGGGACACATACACCTGGAGGGTGGTGGTGGCCGTGCGCGGCGGTTCCGCGCCCCACAGTTCGTCGATCAGGGTATGGGTTGACACCACCGTGTTGCTCTGCACCAACAGGGTGGCGAGGACCGCGCGCGGCTTGGCCGCGGACGGTGTACGAGGTGCCATGTGCACGGGGCCGAGGACTCTGTATCTCATCGCGCGCCTCAGCAATCCTGCAGCACGGAGGCGGAGACACGGGCCACGACCCGGCTGCCCTGGAGGAACGACAGCCGCAGGTCGACCACCGGGCGGCCGGCCGCGTCCCGGGACACCCGTCCGTCCGTGCGGCGCACCCCCTCACGGACCGTGCAGTGCAGCGGCAGTCCGGGTTCCGCGAAGCCGCGGAACGAGGCCTGCCAGCGGGACAGCACGGCGTGCGAGGGGATGAAGCCGCGCAGCTCCGCCGCGGCGAGCAGCCCGACCTGGCGGGACACCTCCAGGAACAGCATCGGCGGCACCTCGTCCGGCGCGTCCGGGGCCCCGAGCCGCAGCCCGGCGGCGGCCCTGGCGTCGATGGGGAAGGACAGCCCCTCTTCGCCGTCCGCTCCGGTGTGCTCGGGCAGCCCGACCAGGACGTTGCGGCCGTCCCGGTGGCCCACCTGTTCGGGCAGCGGCACGCCGGGGGAGGCCGGATCACCGTCCCCGGCCGCCACCGACTCCTCGCTCTGCCGCCGCCCGAGCACGCGATGGTTGTGGTAGACGCCCTGGGCGAGGAAGACCAGCCGGGCCGAGGCGGTGCCGCAGCGCTCGCCGTCGATGGAGACGGCGGCCTCGCACTCCAGGCCGCGCGGCACGCCGCCCACGACGTCGAGTGGCGTCACCGCGAGTTCCAGCGCGAGCCCGGCCCGCATGCCGCCGCGGCGCCATGCGTCCAGCCGGGTGATCGCGGCGCCGCCGGAGGCCACCACGGGGTGCCAGCTCTCCGGCACCCTGAAGTACCGGCGCGCCGCGAACAGCATGGTCTGGCGCAGTGATTCCACGGGGAACAGCAGGTCGTGGTAAGGCGACACGGAATCGCCGAACAGCGGGTGTTCTTCGGGCAGTTCCGCGGAGAAGGCGAAGTTCTGCCGTACCGGCGCGGTCGCCTTCAGCAGAAAGGCTTCGGGGCTGGCCGGCCTGTGGACCAGGTGGTGCGGTCCGAGGAAGGAGGGGGACGGAGCGGTGAAGGTGGGCATGAGGGGTCCTCTGGGGCGGTGTCCGGCGGCTCTGCGGAAACACATGTGGGGCGCATGCGCTTGACGTGTGCACGTTGCCTGACTCCGCTGAAGGACCAGGGAAGCCGTACTGAAGTACGAATGACGTCGGCCCCCTCCCCTAGGCGATCAGCCCGTTTTGACCGGCTCTCCCTCGACGATCGGGTGGTCCCGGGGCAGGGGGTCCGCCGTGCTCGCACCGCCGGGTGCCCCGGTCGCGGCGAAGACGTCCCGGTCCGCGGTGAGATAGCCGGACCACTCGTCGGGAAGGGAGTCCTCGTAGAAGATCGCCTCGACGGGGCACACGGGCTCGCAGGCGCCGCAGTCCACGCATTCGTCGGGGTTGATGTACATCTTGCGCGGGCCTTCGTAGATGCAGTCGACGGGACACTCGTCGATGCATGCCCTGTCCTTGAGGTCCACGCAGGGCTGGGTGATGACGTACGTCATGAGGCCTCCACGGTCCAGGTGTCGTTGCCGGTGAGGAGGGCGGCGAGGTCGCCCTTGCCGTTGTGCTCGATGGCGGTGTCGAGTTGGTCGGCCATGAGGGTGTCGTAGACGGGCCGGTCGACGGAGCGGAAGACGCCGATGGGGGTGCGGTGGAGGGTGTCGGGGTCGGCCAGGCGGGAGAGGGCGAAGGCGGTGGTGGGGCTGGGGTTGTGGGCGTCGTGGACGAGGATGTCGGCCTCGTTGTCCGGGGTGATGGTGACGACGTTCAGGTCGCCGGTGTGTGGGTCGCGGACGACGCCGTGTGTGTGGTCGGTGCCGAAGCGGATGGGCTGTCCGTGTTCGAGGCGGATGACGGCTTCGTCGGCGGTCTGCTTGTCCTTGAGGGGGTCGAAGGCGCCGTCGTTGAAGATGTTGCAGTTCTGGTAGATCTCCACCAGGGCGGTGCCGGGGTGGGCGGCGGCTTGGCGCAGGACCTCGGTGAGGTGTTTGCGGTCGGAGTCGATGGTGCGGGCGACGAAGGAGGCTTCGGCGCCGATGGCCAGTGACACCGGGTTGAAGGGTGCGTCCAGCGAGCCCATCGGGGTCGACTTGGTGATCTTGCCGAGTTCGGAGGTGGGGGAGTACTGGCCCTTGGTCAGGCCGTAGATGCGGTTGTTGAAGAGCAGGATCTTGAGGTTGACGTTGCGGCGCAGGGCGTGGATGAGGTGGTTGCCGCCGATGGAGAGGGCGTCGCCGTCGCCGGTGACGACCCATACGGACAGGTCGCGGCGTGAGGTGGCCAGTCCGGTGGCGATGGCGGGGGCGCGGCCGTGGATGGAGTGCATCCCGTAGGTGTTCATGTAGTACGGGAAGCGGGAGGAGCAGCCGATGCCGGAGACGAAGACGACGTTCTCCCGGGCCAGGCCGAGCTGGGGCATGAAGCCCTGGACGGCGGCGAGGATCGCGTAGTCGCCGCAGCCGGGGCACCACCGCACTTCCTGGTCGGACTTGAAATCACGTACCGAGAGCGGACTGTCCGCCTTCGGCACCAGCGACAGTGCCTCAGTGGGCATGGACGGCCTCCTTGAGTGCGGTGGCGAGTTGTTCCGCCTTGAACGGCATGCCGTTGACCTGGTTGTAGGAGTGGGCGTCGACCAGGTATTTCGCGCGGATGAGGGTGGCGAGCTGGCCGAGGTTCATCTCGGGGATGACGACCTTGTCGTAGCGTGCCAGGACTTCGCCGAGGTTGGGGGGGAAGGGGTTGATGTGGCGCAGGTGGGCCTGGGCGATGGGGGTCTGGGTGGTGCGTAGTCTGCGGACCGCCGCGGTGATGGGGCCGTAGGTCGAGCCCCAGCCCAGGACGAGTGTGCGGGCCTGGTCGGGGTCGTCGACGGTGAGGTCGGGGACCTGGATGCCGTCGATCTTGGCCTGGCGGGTGCGGACCATCAGGTCGTGGTTGGCGGGGTCGTAGGAGATGTTGCCGCTGCCGTCCTGCTTCTCGATGCCGCCGATGCGGTGTTCCAGGCCGGGGGTGCCGGGGATGGCCCAGGGGCGGGCGCGGGTGTGCGGGTCGCGTTTGTAGGGCCAGAACACCTCGGTGCCGTCGTCCAGGGTGTGGTTGGGGCTGGTGGCGAACTGCACCCGCAGGTCCGGCAGCTCCTCCGGTTCGGGGATGCGCCAGGGCTCGGAGCCGTTGGCCAGGTAGCCGTCGGACAGCAGGAAGACGGGGGTGCGGTAGGTCAGTGCGATCCGTGCGGCCTCCAGTGCGGCCTGGAAGCAGTCGGCCGGGGTGCGGGGTGCGACGACGGGTACGGGGGCCTCGCCGTTGCGGCCGTACATCGCCTGCAGCAGGTCGGCCTGCTCGGTCTTGGTGGGCAGTCCGGTGGAGGGTCCGCCGCGCTGGATGTCGACCACCAGCAGCGGCAGCTCCAGGGAGACCGCCAGCCCGATCGTCTCGCTCTTGAGTGCCACACCGGGGCCGGAGGTGGTGGTCACCGCCAGCGAGCCGCCGAAGGCGGCGCCCAGCGCCGCGCCGATCCCGGCGATCTCGTCCTCGGCCTGGAAGGTGCGCACACCGAAGTTCTTGTGCCGGGACAGTTCGTGCAGGATGTCGGAGGCGGGGGTGATGGGGTAGGAGCCCAGGAACAGGGGCAGGTCCGCCTGCCGGGAGGCGGCGATCAGGCCGTAGGCCAGGGCCAGGTTGCCGGAGATGTTGCGGTAGGTGCCCACCGGGAAGGCCTTCGCGGCCGGGGCGACCTCGTAGGAGACGGCGAAGTCCTCGGTGGTCTCGCCGAAGTTCCAGCCGGCCCGGAAGGCGGCGATGTTCGCCGCCGCGATGTCGGGTTTCCTGGCGAACTTGGACTGCAGGAACGCTTCCGTGCCCTCGGTGGGCCGGTGGTACATCCACGACAGCAGGCCCAGCGCGAACATGTTCTTGCTGCGTTCGGCTTCCTTGCGGGTCAGGTCGAAGTCCTTGAGTGCCTCCACGGTCAGTGTGGTCAGCGGCACGGGGTGGACGTGGTAGCCCTCCAGTGAGCCGTCCTGGAGCGGGCTGGTGTCGTAGCCGACCTTCTGCAGCGCGCGTTTGGTGAACTCGTCGGTGTTGACGATGATCTCCGCGCCGCGTGGCAGGTCGGCGACGTTCGCCTTCAGTGCGGCCGGGTTCATCGCGACCAGGACGTTCGGGGCGTCGCCGGGGGTGAGGATGTCGTGGTCGGCGAAGTGCAGCTGGAAGGAGGAGACGCCCGGCAGGGTGCCGGCGGGAGCGCGGATCTCGGCGGGGAAGTTCGGCAGCGTGGACAGGTCGTTGCCGAAGGACGCCGTCTCGGAGGTGAAACGGTCACCGGTGAGCTGCATACCGTCACCGGAGTCACCCGCGAACCGGATGACCATCCGATGCAGGGAACGGACCTCATGAGCCGGACGAACCGCTCGTTCCGTGTCCGTGGGGGCGCTCATGTCACTCGTACGCGTGGTGTCAACGGCCACCGGCCGCTCCTTCCCGTCGACGCAGCAGGGTGCCTGCCGCCGCACGGTAGGCAGCGCCCCTTGTGACCGGCCAAAGCCGGTCGGTCAGGCCGCGGGAGGTCGTGAGGGCGGAACGGTGCCGCACCGGCCGGAGGCCGTGCCGGTGGTGGGCGCACCGGCCCTGCCGGTCACCGCGGCCGCCGCCGGCGTGACGGCTTCCGCCGGGCGGGCCGAGGGCCGGCCGCGCCGGCGGTGCGCGTCACAGCAGCCAGTCCGCGTCCCTGGCGATGCGGATCGCGTCGACGCGGTTGCGCGCGTTGAGCTTGGTGACGATGGTGGTCAGATAGTTGCGCACCGTCCCCGCCGACAGGCGCAGCATGGAAGCGATCTCCCGCGCCTCCGCGCCTTCCGCCGCGAGCCGCAGGACCTGCGTCTCCCGGTCGGTGAGGGGGCTTTCGAACTCTCCCCAGGCGGCCAGCGCCAGTTCAGGGTCGACGGCGCGGTGTCCGGCTGCCACCCGCCGTACCGCGGAGGCGAGTTCACCGGGTGGGGCGTCCTTGAGGAGATAGCCGGAGACCCGGGCTTCGAGGGCCCGGCGCAGGGTGCCGGGGCGGCCGAGGCTGGTGAGGATGAGGACGCGGCACTGGGGGAGTTGTTTGCGCAGCTGGGTGGCGGCCGACAGACCGTCGACACCGGGCAGGTCGATGTCGATGATGGCGACGTCGGGCCGGTGCTTGAGGGCCATGTCGACGATCTCGTCCCCGCGTTCGACCTCACAGACCACGGTGAAATCGTCCTGGAGATTCAGCAGGGCGACCAGGGCGCCGCGGATCATGTTCATGTCCTCGGCGATCAGTATCCGTATCACTGAGCTCCCGTCTGCGGTACCTGAAGGCCCGGATCGCGGCGAGGTGACGTGATCCGTACCCTTCCTGAAGCGGCGCGCGATCATGCAGCTGATTCCTTGAGCGGGAACATGCCCCCTCGTACCTCCACGGTCGTCTCCTGCGGTTCGTTCAGGGGCACTTCGGTCGAGAACCGGAATGTGCCGTTCTTCGCGCGACCCGACTTCAGCCGTCCGCCGGCGCTGTGCGGCGAGGGAGTGTGGCAGACGGCGTCGACGCCGTCGTTCTTCATGGTGGTGACGAGCATGTGACCCGGCAGCGCGGCGATCACGACGGTGTGTGCCGGCCGGGGGGCGGGGAGACCGCTGCCGTGTCTGGCCGGGGCCGCGCCTGCACGGCTGCCCCTTGACTCGTTCGCACTGTCGGAACGGTCGTGACGGTCCATCATCTGCACGGCCTCTCGCAACCATGTGCGCCATCTTGCGCAGATGATAAGTCAATGTCGTGAAGAGTGTGCAGGAATCAAGCGCTCACGGGCACAAATTTGCGTAACACCCGAGCCCCGGACGAAAAGTTGAAACCTGCTCAACTTTTCCCGTACCGCCTGTACCGCGTGAGTTCGCCACTTCTTCCCAAGGCTACCCGTGCCCGCTCTGCACAAGCGGCTCTTTAGAGCCTCCCCGCAGGATTCGAGCGAACAGCACGCGTCGGCGTCGGGCCGGCAGTCTCGGGAGAGGTCAGCGATGCGCGTTCTTTTCACCATCTTTCCGGCAACGGCACACCTTTATCCGGTCGTACCACTGGCATGGGCGCTGCAGAGCGCCGGTCACGAGGTCGTGGTGGCGAGCCCCGAGGGCGTGGTCGATCCGAAGGTGATCGCGAACATCACCGCGGCCGGTCTCACCGCGGTGTCCCTGGGCGGCAGGGAGGAACTCACGGCCTCGCTGGCGCCCCTCATCGCCGGGGCGGGCCCCAACCGGCCCACTCTGGCGCTCGATCCCGACGACGACAACGCCTGGCGCACCGCCAGGGCCGTTCTCGCGGGCATGTTCAACGCCTACTACCCGCCGGAGCCGGCGGAGGGCGGGCGCCGGCCGGTCCTTGACACCCTGGTGGAGTTCGCCCGGGAGTGGCGCCCGGACCTGGTGCTGTGGGACCCGCTGGCACCGACGGGCGCGGTGGCCGCGCGCGCGTGCGGCGCCGCCCACGCGCGACTGCTGTTCGGGATGGACAACATCGGGCTGATCCGTTCCAGGATGCGGCAGGAGCGGGCCGATCCGTCCTCGAGCCCGGCCGAGGACCCGTGGATGCAGTGGCTGGGCCCCGTGCTGGAGCGGTACGGCCTCGACTTCGCCGAGGAGACGTGGGTCGGCCAGTGGACCCTGGACCTCACCCAGTCCCGGATGCGCAACCCGCTGGACCTGGCGTACGTCCCGGTCCGCCGGGTCCCGTACAACGGGGCCGCCGTCCTTCCCGAGTGGCTGCACTCCCGGCCCGAGCGGCCCCGCGCGGTCCTCACCCTGGGGGTGAGCCGTCGGCTGCTCGCGGGCCGGCACAGCGGCTTCCCGATGCGCGAGTTCTTCGACTCCGTCTCCGGCCTGGACCTGGAACTGGTCGCGACGCTGAACGGCGAGCAGCTTGCCGCCGTGGGCACGCTCCCGGACAACGTCCGGGCCATCGAGTACGTACCGCTCAACCAGGTGCTGCCCAGCAGCTCGGCGATCATCCACCACGGCGGCGGCGGGACGTTCGCCGCCGCCGTGGCGTTCAAGGTGCCGCAGTTCGTGGTGCCGCTGCCGATGTGGGACGAGATGGTCACGGCACGCTACGTCGCCCGCCGGGACGCCGGACTGGTCGCCGACCCCGCGGCGCTCGACGTCGACGTCATGCAGAAGGACCTCGTGCGGCTGCTCGAGGAGCCGTCCTTCCAGCTCGGGGCCCGCGGCCTGTACGAGGACATGCTGGCCGCCCCGGCGCCGAAGGACGTGGTCCCGGTCCTGGAGAGGCTGACCGCCGAGCACCGCGGCTGAGCGGCAGCCGTCCGCCGCCGCAGGGCTCCCGTGCCGCGCCGGCGTGTGCCCCCGGCCCTCCGGCGCGGGGTGCCCGCACCCGCCGGGCTTCCACCCGTCCAGCACGAGCCGAGTTCAGGGAGAAAGGGCGAGCGCGCCGTGCGCATCGAGGAAACCAGCATTCCCGGCACGTTCCTGATCGAGCCGGACCACATATCCGACGACCGGGGCGTGTTCTACGAGTCGATGCGGTCCGACGAACTGGAGCGGTCCGCGGGGATCCTCTTCCAGCCCCGGCAGATCAACTACTCGGTGTCCAGGCGCCACACCCTGCGCGGCATCCACAGCGTGAGCATCCCCCCGGGGCAGGCCAAGTTCGTCACCTGCGTGCGGGGTGTGCTGCGCGACATCGTCGTCGACCTGCGGATCGGGTCGCCCGCCTTCGGCCGGCACCAGGTGAACGAACTGGACGCCGCCTCGGGCCGGTCCGTGTACGTGCCCGAGGGCGTCGGCCACGGATTCCTGGCGCTCACCGACGACGCCTGCATCTGCTACGTCGTCTCCACCACGTACGTCCCCGGAACGCAGATCGACATCAACCCGCTCGACCCCGACCTGGACCTGCCCTGGGAGTGCCCCGGGACACCGCTGATCTCGGACAAGGACGCGAAGGCACCCACGCTGGCCGAAGCCCTGGCAGCAGGCATGCTGTCCGACTTCGAGGCCGCCTGACGCAGCGTCACCTGCTGTCCGGCCGGCCACGGCGCACCCGGGCCACGAGCGCACGGCCGAGGGCTGCGAACCGCGCACCGGATCGAAGCGGCATCACCACATGAATCGAGAGGACCTCCCATGAAGGCTCTGGTGTTGGCCGGCGGATCGGGCACCCGCCTACGGCCATTCAGCTACTCGATGCCCAAACAGCTCATCCCGATAGCGAACGTGCCCGTCCTGGAATACGTCCTGAGGAACGTCCTGGAACTGGGCGTGACCGAGGTCGGGGTCATCGTCGGCGACCGCGCCGAGGAGATCCGCGAGGCGCTCGGGGACGGATCGCGGTTCGGGGCACGTCTGACCTACATCCGGCAGGAGGCTCCGCTCGGACTCGCCCACACCGTCGCCATCGCCCGGGACTTCCTCGGCGACGACGACTTCGTGATGTACCTCGGCGACAACATGCTGCCCGAGGGGATCGCCGGCATCGCCGAGGAGTTCGCCGCGCACCGCCCGGCCGCCCATGTCGTGGTCTACAAGGTTCCGGACCCGCGCGCCTTCGGCGTGGCCGAACTGGGTCCCGGCGGTGAGGTGCTGCGCCTGGTGGAGAAGCCGCAGCAGCCACGCAGCGACCTGGCCCTGATCGGCGTGTACTTCTTCACCGCCACCATCCACGAGGCGGTCGAGGCCATCGAGCCGAGCGCCCGCGGCGAGCTGGAGATCACCGACGCGATCCAGTGGCTGGTGTCTGCGGGAGCCGATGTGCGGGCGGCCCAGTACGAGGGCTACTGGAAGGACACCGGGAACGTCGAGGACGTCCTGGAGTGCAACCAGCACATCCTGGAGAACCTGCGGCCCTGCGTGGACGGTGAGGTCGACGACGCCAGCGTGCTGGCCGGACCCGTCGTCGTGGAAGAGGGGGCGCGCATCGTGCGCTCCCGTATCGAAGGGCCGGTGATCATCGGTGCCGGCACGGTCGTGGAGGACAGCCACATCGGCCCGCACACGTCCATCGGACGCGGCTGCGCGGTCACCGGAAGCCGGCTGGAGTACTCCATCGCTCTGGACGGGGCGTCGGTCACCGGCGTCCAGGGCCTGAGCAGTTCCCTCATCGGCCGCTCCGCCTGCGTCGGCACCACCAGGCAGAGCACGGACCGTTACCGCCTGGTCGTCGGAGACCACACCCGAGTGGAAGTCGCGGCATGAGGATCCTCGTCACCGGGGCAGCCGGTTTCATCGGCTCCAACTTCGTCCGCAACCTCCTCGCGAACCGCTACGCGGGATGGCAGGACGCCCGCGTCACCGCCCTGGACAAGCTGACCTACGCCGGCAACCGCGACAACCTGCCGGCCTCGCACCCGCGTCTGGAGTTCGTCAGGGGCGACATCTGCGACGCGGGCCTGCTGCGCGAACTGCTGCCCGGACACGACGCCGTGGTGCACTTCGCCGCGGAGTCCCACGTGGACCGTTCGCTGGAGGGCGCGGGAGAGTTCTTCCGCACCAACGTCCTGGGCACCCAGACGCTGCTCGACGCCGTACTGGACAGCGGAGTCGAGCGGGTCGTGCACGTCTCCACCGACGAGGTGTACGGCTCGATCGCGGAGGGCTCCTGGACGGAGGACTGGCCGCTGCTGCCCAACACCCCCTACGCGGCCTCCAAAGCCTGTTCCGACCTGGTCGCCCGCACCTACTGGCGCACACACGGAGTGAACCTCTCCATCACGCGCTGCTCCAACAACTACGGGCCGTACCAGCACCCCGAGAAGCTCATCCCGCTGTTCGTCACCAACCTGCTGGAAGGACGGCAGGTGCCGCTGTACGGCGACGGACGCAACATCCGCGAATGGCTGCACGTGGACGACCACTGCCGTGGCATCCACCTCGTGCTCAACGACGGCCGGGCCGGCGAGATCTACAACATCGGCGGCGGCAACGAGCGGACCAACCGCGCCATCACCGAGCGTCTGCTCGAACTGACCGGCTCCGGAGCCGAGATGGTCCGCCACGTCCCGGACCGCAAGGCGCACGACCTGCGGTACTCCATCGACGAGTCCAAGATCCGCGAGGAGCTGGGCTATGTGCCGCTGACCGGGTTCGAGGAGGGCCTGGCCGCCACGGTGGCCTGGTACCGGGACCATCCCGACTGGTGGAAGACCGTCAAGTACGGGGCCGGCCGTGCGGACGGCTGACGGCGGCGCGGCGGCCGGGCGCCGAGTCGTGGTGCTCGGCGGCACCGGCTACCTGGGCCGCAGCATCGCGGAGGCGTTCCACGCCGACGGCGCCCTGGTGCACCTGGTGTCGCGGAGCCCGGCCGGGGACGGCCCGGCGGATGCGCGCCTCGTTCCCATGGACCTGCTGGCGGCCGGCCCACGGGAACTCACCGGCTTCTTCGGTTCGGTGCGGCCCGACGTGGTGGTCAACGCCGCCGGCCGGGCCTGGCGGGCCGACGAGGCCGAGATGACCGCCGGCAACGCGGAACTGGTCGCCCGCGTCACGCAGTCACTCGCCGAACTGCCCCACCCGCCGCGGCTGATCCAGCTCGGCAGCGTCCACGAGTACGGTGCCGGCACCCCGGGCGCCGGCACCTCCGAGGATCATGAGCCCGCTCCCGTCACCCCGTACGGGCGCACCAAACTCCTCGGCACGCGCACCGTCCTCCGGGCCGCGGCGGAACACGGCCTGGACGGTGTGGTACTCCGCCTCGCCAACGTGATCGGTGCCGGGGCGCCGGCCGGCAGCCTCTTCGGCATGGTCGCCGCCCACCTCGGTGAGGCCGCGCGTGCCAGGTCCCGGGGCGAGAAGCCGGACGAGCTCAGGCTCCCGCCGCTGCGCGCCCACCGCGACATCGTGGACCTGCGCGACGTCGTCGACGCGGTACGGGCCGCCGCCACCGCGCCGGGGGCCGACGTCGGCGGCCACGTGGTCAACATCGGCCGGGGCGAGGCGGTCCCGATGCATGCGCTGATCGACCGCATGGTCGAACTCAGCGGCGTGGACCTCCCGGTCGTCGAGACCGTTCCCGGCCACTCCCCCCGCGCGGATGTGGAGTGGCAGCAACTCGACGTCTCACGGGCGCGGCGGCTCCTGGGATGGCGGCCGCGGCGCACCCTCGACGCCTCGCTGCGCGACCTGCTCGCGGCGGCGGTGCCGGTGCCAGTCAACGGAAGGACATGACGATGAGCGACAACAAGGAACTGGTGCTGGACACGGTCCGCAGATACCACCGGGAGACGGCGCCCGACCGGGAGTTCGTGCCCGGTGTGACCGAGATCTGGCCCTCCGGCGCGGTCCTGGACGAAGAGGACCGGGTCGCCATCGTCGAGGCCGCCCTGACCATGCGTATCGCCGCGGGGCCCAGCTCCAGGAAGTTCGAGTCCGCCTTCGCCAAGCGACTGAAGCGGCGCAAGGCCCATCTGACCAACTCAGGTTCGTCGGCGAACCTCCTCGCCGTGTCGGCCCTCACCTCGCACCAGCTCGGTGACCGGAGACTGCAGCCGGGCGACGAGGTGATCACCGTGGCGGCCGGATTCCCCACCACCGTCAACCCGATCCTGCAGAACGGGCTCATACCGGTCTTCGTGGACGTGGACCTGACCACGTACAACACCACGGCCGACCGGGTGGCGCGGGCGATCGGCCCCAAGACGCGGGCGATCATCATCGCGCACGCGCTCGGCAACCCCTTCGAGGTCGCCGAGGTGGCCCAGCTCGCCAAGGACCACGACCTCTTCCTCATCGAGGACAACTGCGACGCGGTCGGCTCCACCTACGACGGCCGGATCACCGGCACCTTCGGCAACATGACCACGGTCAGCTTCTACCCCGCGCACCACCTCACGATGGGCGAGGGCGGCTGCGTCCTCACCTCCGACCTCGGCCTGGCCCGCATCGTGGAGTCGCTGCGCGACTGGGGGCGGGACTGCTGGTGCGAACCGGGCAAGAACAACACCTGTTTCAAGCGGTTCGAGTACCAGATGGGCAACCTGCCGGCCGGGTACGACCACAAGTACATCTTCTCCCACGTGGGGTACAACCTGAAGGGAACCGACATCCAGGCGGCGCTGGGCCTGGCGCAGCTCGCCAAGCTCGACGGCTTCATCGAGGCCCGGCGACGCAACTGGCGCCGGCTGCGCGAGGCCCTGGACGGCGTGCCGGGCCTCCTGCTCCCCGAGCCGACCCCCCGGTCCGAGCCGAGCTGGTTCGGTTTCGTCATCACGGTCGACCCCGAGGCCCGCTTCACACGCGCCGAACTGGTCGCCCACCTGGAGGAACGGAAGATCGGCACCCGGCGGCTGTTCGCCGGCAACCTCACCCGGCAGCCCGCCTACATCGGCCGGCCCCACCGCATCGTCGGCGACCTCACCAACAGCGACATCATCACCGAGCACACCTTCTGGATCGGTGTCTACCCGGGGCTCACGGACGAGATGCTCGACTACATGGCCGCCACGATCAAGGAGTTCGTGGCCCAGCACGGCTGATCCCGACGGGCCACCTCCCATCCAGAGACCAGGGGCGACGACGATGGACATTGTGGGAACCGGATTCCTGGCGCGCAGTCTGCGTCCGCTGGCCGGCCGGCATCCGGACACCGTGGCCCTCGCGGCGGGGGAGTCCCGGACCAGCGGCGCCACCGACGCGGACTTCGCGCGGGAGGTCGCGCTGCTGCGCGATGTCGCGAAGCAGTGCGCGGCGACCGGGCAACGGCTGCTGTTCTTCTCGACGGCCGCAACCGGCATGTACGGGTTAGCCGAGGGGCCGGGCAGAGAGGACACCCCGGTGACCCCCTACACCCCCTACGGCGCGCACAAGCTCGCGCTCGAGGAGCAACTGCGCGCCTCCGGAGTCGACCACCTCATCCTCCGTCTTGGGCACCTGGTGGGCCCGCACGGGCGGTACCACCAGCTCATGCCCACGCTGTTACGTCAGGTACGCGAAGGGGTGGTGTCCATGCACCGGGGCGCGACCCGCGACCTGATCCGTGTCAGCGACGCGATCACGATCATCGACCGGCTGCTCGCCGCGGGTCTGCGGGCCGACACGGTCAACGTGGCCTCCGGGTTCGCCGCCCCGGTGGAAGACATCGTCGACCACCTCGCCCGCCTGTTACGGCTCACGCCGCGCAAGGAGTACGTGGACACGGGTGTCCGCTACGCCATCTCCACGGAGAAGTTACGCGCCCTGGTCCCCCAAGTGGCGGACATGGGCTTCGGCCCCGGCTACTACCGCCGGGTCCTGGACGACTTCATCGCGGCCGAACATGCCTGACCCGGCGGCCGCGTACGCACACCCAGAAAGGCGGGGAGTTCCTCCGATGCCGACCCACACCCTCCAGACGCGTGAGAGCAAGAACCTGCCCGCCCGCATCGCACTGTCGGCCGCCACCGCCCAGGGCGCGCACCTGCGCACCGAGCATGTCGACGACTGGCTGGCCGAACGGGCCAGGGCCCATACCTTCCGGGTGGACCGGATACCGTTCGCGGAGCTGGACGGCTGGTCGTTCCAGGAGGCCACCGGGAACCTGGTGCACCGCAGCGGCCGGTTCTTCACCGTCGAGGGCCTGCACGTCACGGAGGAGGGCGAACCGCACGGCGACGGCCCGTACGCCGACTGGTACCAGCCCATCATCAAACAGCCCGAGGTGGGTGTCCTCGGCATCCTCGTCAAGGAGTTCGACGGGGTGCTGCACTTCCTGATGCAGGCGAAGATGGAGCCGGGCAACCCCAACCTGCTCCAGCTCTCGCCCACGGTCCAGGCGACCCGCAGCAACTACACCAAGGCCCACAAGGGCGCGGACGTCAAGTACATCGAGTACTTCGTCGGGCCGGACCGGGGCCGGATCATCGCGGACGTGCTCCAGTCCGAGCACGGCTCGTGGTTCTACCGCAAGTCCAACCGCAACATGATCGTGGAGGCGGTCGGCGACGTGCCGCTGCTGGACGACTTCTGCTGGCTCACCCTCGGCCAGATCGGCGAGCTGCTGCACCGGGACAACGTGGTCAACATGGACTCGCGTACGGTGCTGTCCTGCCTGCCCTTCGGGGACGCCTCGGACGGCGCGCTGCTCTCCGACATCGCCCTGCTGTCCTGGATCACGGGCGAGCGCACACGGCACTGCGTGCGGGCCGAACGCGTCCCGCTGGACTCCATTCCCGGCTGGAAGCGCGGCGAGAGCACGATCGAGCACGAGGAAGGCCGCTACTTCAATGTCGTGGCCGTGTCCGTACGGGCGGGAAACCGCGAGGTGACGGGCTGGACCCAGCCCCTGTTCGAGCCGGTCGGCCTGGGCGTGACCGCCTTCCTCACCCGCGCGTTCGGCGGTGTCCCGCATGTGCTGGTGCACGCCCGCGTCGAGGCCGGCTTCCTCGACACCGTCGAGCTGGGGCCGACCGTGCAGTACACGCCGGACAACTACGCCCATCTGCCCGAGACGAAGCGCCCCCCGTTCCTGGACACGGTGCTGCGCGCCCGCGCGGACCGCATCCGCTACGAGGCCGTGCATTCCGAGGAAGGCGGCCGCTTCCTCAACGCCGAGAGCCGCTACCTCGTCATCGAGGCGGACGAGGCCGAGGCTCCGCTGGACCCGCCGCCCGGCTACGCCTGGGTCACCCCCGCGCAGCTCACGTCCCTGGTGCGGCACGGCCACTACCTGAACGTACAGGCCCGCACCATGCTCGCGTGCCTCAACGCGACCGCGGTGAGGACCCGATGACCGGCCCCGTGCGCGTGGGGGTGATCGGATGCGCGGGCATCGCGGTGCGCCGCATGCTTCCCGCCTTCGCGGCCAGCCCCGACATCGAGATCGCGGCAGTGGCCAGCCGTGACCCGGCCAAGGCGCGGCAGGTCGCGGAGCGCTTCGGCTGCCGGCCCGTCCATGGATACGGCGAACTCCTCGAACTGGACGACATCCAGGCCGTCTACGTGCCGCTGCCCGCGGCCCTGCACGCCCAGTGGACCGAGGCGGCACTGAGCACGGGCCGGCACGTCCTCGCCGAGAAACCCCTGTCCACCGACCGCCACCGCACCGGAGAGCTGCTCGAACTCGCCGGCGCCCGCCGCCTGGTGCTCATGGAGAACGTCATGTTCGTCCACCACCACCGGCACCGGGCCGTACAGCGCCTGGTCACCGACGGCGCGATCGGCGAACTCCGCGCGTTCCACGCGGCGTTCACGATTCCGCCGCTCCCGGACGGTGACATCAGATACGACCCGGAACTCGGCGGCGGGGCACTGGCGGACGTCGGGATCTACCCGCTGCGGGCCGCACTGCACTTCCTGGGGCCCGAACTCGACGTCGTCGGCGCCCGTCTCGTCCAGGGAGCGGGACGGCAGGTCGAGACCTCCGGCGCCGCGTTGCTGAGCACTCCCGGCCCCGTCACGGCTCAGATCACGTTCGGCATGGAGCACGCCTACCGCTCGTCGTACGAACTGTGGGGCAGCGAGGGCGGCATCACCGTCGACCGGGCGTTCACCCCGCCCGCCGACCATGTCCCCGTGATCGGTCTCCACCGCGACGGGAAGGACGAGGAGATCCGGCTGGAACCCCACGATCAGGTGGCGGCCACCGTCGCAGCCTTCGCCTCGGCGGTGCGCGCCGGAACCTCTCCGGACACCCGCGACACCCTGCGGCAGGCAGAACTCCTCGACGCGATACGCCGGTCCGCCGCGCACGGAAAACCCATCGGAACCGGGTGAGCGGTCGCCACCCGGTCTCTCGGAAGGAGACACTCGTGCAACGCCACATCGCTTTCTTCAACTTTCCGGCCGTCGGCCATGTCAACCCCACGGTCGGCGTGGTCGAGGAACTGGTGAAACGAGGCCACCGCGTCACCTGCACGGTGACGGGGCACTTCGCTCCCATCGTGAAGGCCGCCGGGGCCGAGCCGGTCGGATACGACTCGGTCTTCGGCGACTTCTACCGCGCCCCCCTGACCGCCGACGAGAACGCGGGAGAGGGATTACGGTGCCTGAACGAAGGCGTGGCCCTCGTGGAACAGGTCGCACCGTTCTACCGGGAGAACAGGCCGGATGTGATCGTCCATGACTTCATGGCATGGGGCGCGCGTTTCCTCGCCGCCGAGAACGGCATTCCGTTGATCCGGACGTTTCCGGTGTTCGGGGCGAACGAACACTTCTCGATCCGGGAGAAGTTCCCCGTGGCGGAGCTGAACGATCCGCGGATGATCGAAGCGGCGAAGAAACTCGCGGCGGTGCTGCCCCAGTTCGGACTGCCCGCGGACCCGATGGGTTTCCTCACGAACATCGAGAAGCTCGGCATCATCTTCCTCCCGCGCGAGTTCCAGTACGCCGGCGAGACCTTCGACGACCGGTTCGTCTTCACCGGGCCCTGCATCGTCGAACGCCCCTACCAGGGCACCTGGCGGCCGGCCTCGCCCGACCGGCCCGTTCTGCTGATCTCGCTCGGCACCTCCGCGAGGGGCTGGCCGGAGTTCTTCTCGATGGCCATCGAAGCCTTCGGCGACTCCGAGTGGGACGTCCTCATCACCGTCGGTGACCACACCGACCCCGCCGGGCTCGGACCGCTGCCCGCGAACGTCGACGTACGGCGCTATGCGCCACAGCTGGACGTGCTGCGCCACGCCCGGCTGTTCATCACGCACGGCGGCATGAACAGCACCATGGAGTCACTGCACAACGGTGTGCCCATGGTGGTGGTGCCGCAGACGAGCGAGCAGCTGGCGAACGGCCTGCGCGTGGAAGAGCTGGGTCTCGGCCGTCTTCTGGCCAAGGAGGACGTCACGGTGCACAGCCTGCGCGACGTCGCGGCCCAGGTGACGGGCGACGCGTCCGTGACCGGCCGGGTGCGGGCCGTGCGGGAGCGTATGCGTTCCGTCAATGGTCCGGCCGTCGCCGCCGACGCCGTCGAGGCGTACCTGGCCCGCTTGGGCTGAGCGCCGCCGCCACGACCTGCGTCCCGACCGGTACCGAGCCGAACCCGCCTCGTACAAGCGGGGCACAAGGGGACGGCGGAACACTGGGGATGTGCCCACCTCCGCCCGCAGCCGCAACGGGCCGCACGAACCGCGCCCGGCGGCCGGCCCGCCGGCTGCCGGGCCACCACCCACGGCCTCCCGGTGGCGGCTGCCCGCCGGGCTCGGCCGGACCGGGCACATCGCAGTCGACCGGGCCTTCGGCTTCGGTCCGCGCCGTCCCGACGGCGCACTCCACTGACCGGGGACGGTGATCCGACATCATGGACCATCTGGAAGAGCTCAAGGAATTCGCCCGTCTGCACGCCCGCGGCCAGGGCATGACGGCCGAGCACGCCGCACGTGTCCTCACCCGTGTCACCAATGACACCACCGGGGATCCCGGCTCCTGGGCCGCGGTGTGGACCGCAGAGGGCCGGGCCGCCGCCGCTCGTGGCGACCTCCTCGACGCGTGCCGGCACTACGCCCTCGCCCGTTTCCCCTACCACGGCGACGCCGATCGCGTCCTCGCCCAGCAGCTCTGTGTCGACACCTTCGACCAGTGGCGCCGCGACCAGGACGGTATCGAGCGCCTGGAGTTCGACCACTCCGACGGCACCGTCGCCTGCTGGGCCGCCGGGCTCGACAGGCCCCGCCCGCTGCTGGTCGTCATGGGCGGCATCGTCAGCGTGAAGGAACAGTGGGCGCCGCTGCTGCCCCTGCTGCGCAGGCTCGGCTTCGCCGCCGTCGTCACCGAACTGCCGGGCGTCGGCGAGAACACCGTCACCTACGGCCCCGAGTCCTGGCGCACCCTCAGCTTCCTGCTCGACCGGCTCGCCGACCGCGCCCAGGTCGGTGACACCTCGATGCTCGCCCTCAGCTTCAGCGGCCACCTCGCCATGCGTGCCGCCGCCGAGGACCCCCGCATCCGCCGGGTCCTGACCGTGGGCGCACCCGTCGCCGGCTTCTTCGCCGACGAGGACTGGTGGCCCCGTGTGCCCGGCATCACCGCCGACACCCTGCGCCGCCTCACCGGCAGCGCGGACCTCACCGAACTGCGTCACCGCCTGCCGGGTTTCGCCTTCACGCCGGAGCGGCTTCGGCAGGTGCGCATTCCCGTCCGGTACGTCGCCAGCAGCCGCGACGAGATCATCCCGGGCAGCGAACAGGCGCTGCTGCGCCGCACGCTCGACGATGTCCGGTTCAAGACGTTCGACGACGTGCACGGCTCGCCCGCCCATCTCGGTGCGATGCGGCGCTGGCTCTTCTCCCAGTTGCTGTGGCTGCGCTTCGCGCGCCGCGGCCCCCGGCAGGCGTCCCGTTCCCTGGTCGGTGAGAGACCCTCATGAGTGAGCGCGGGAACGACCGCGAGGCGACCTCCACAACCGCCTGCGGCACGGTGCGGCCGTGGCAGACGCTGGCCTCACTCGGCATCACCGAGGACGACCTGACGGCTGTTCACCACAGGCCCTCCGCGCACCGGTTCCCCTCGGAGCGTACGGCGAACGCCGCCGTCACCTCCCTGCACGGGGGACCATGACGCGGGTGGCCCCGCAACCGCGGCCGGTGGCGCAGCCCTCGCCGGGATGCGATCAGGCGGCTGATCCATTGGGCGGGAACATGATGTGCCGCACCTCCGCGGTCGTCTCCGGCGGCCTTTTCGCCGGCACTTCGGCCAGCAGCCGGAATGTGCCGTCCGTCCCGGGCCCCGACTCCAGCCGTCCGCCCACCGCGGTCATCCGGGCGTGCAGATTGCCCAGTCCGCTGCCCCCGTGCGGTGAGGGGTCGTGGTAGGCGGGATCGACGCCGTCGTTCTCGACCACCAGCCGGACCAGGCCCTCCTGCTGGACGGCCCGGATGCCGCAGCGTGAGGCGTCGCTGTGCCGCAGCAGATTGGTGACGGCCTCCCGCAGTGTGGTGGCGAGCGCGGTGTCCACCTGGGGGGAGAGCGCCCCCAGGCGGACCTCCGTCCGTACGTCGATGCCGGCGGCGTCGAGCATCGAGCGGGCCGTCTTGATCTCCTGCTGCAGTGACATCTCGCGGAACCCGCTGGCGACTTTGCGGACATCGGCGAGGGACTGTCCGGCGATGCTCAGGACCTCGTTGATCTCCTTCATCGCGCGTGCCGGGTGCGCCGGGATGAGCCGGTGGATCAGTTCGCCCTTCAGGGTGATCGCGGAGAGGCTGAAGCCGAGCAGGTCGTGGAGGTCCCGGGCGAAGCGCAGCCGTTCTCTGGCGACTGCCTGGCGGGCGAGTTCCCCGCGGGCGGCGTGCAGTTGCGTGATCAGTTCCGTCAGCCGGGTGAGTCCGTAGACGACGAGTCCGGTCAGGAGCGAGGTCTCGGCGAGGTGGATGCCGTCGATGAGCGGCCGGCCTTCGAGGACGGGCGGGGTCAGCATGCTCAGCCCCGTGATCCCGTAGAGCGGCCAGGCCACCGGCGGCGGCAGGAGGAGCAGCACGGAACCGGCGAGGTATCCGGACACCGTCCCCCAGGAGGCGTGGAACACCGCGAGCGGCAGATAGGTCAGCAGTGTCTGGATGCTCAGGGTCAGGCACTTCTGGGGCAGAAGCGCCCGGCCGCTGCCCGGCGCGGAGTGGACGAGCTGCAGGGCGAGGACCGCCAGGAGGAGGAGCACACCGGTTGTCTTGGCCGCCCGGGACACACCGGCGCTCAGGATGGTGGTGGTGGTGAAGAGCGCGTAGCCCAGCAGCGCGGCGATGAGGATGGTGCGCGCCAGCCGGGGGGCGGGGAGACCGCTGCTGGGTCTGGGCGGGGACACCGCCTCATGTCTGCCCCGTGACTCGTCCGCACTGTCGGAACGGTCGTGGCTGTCGATCATCGCACGGCCTCTCGCAACTGTGTGCGCCATTCTGCGCAGATGATAAGTCAAGGGTGTGACATCCGGGCAGCAACGAGACCAACCCTCGGACGGTGAGCGAAACCAAGCTCAACTCCGCATCGTGGGTGGACCGTTCGCGTGCGGGCAGGCCGACCCGCGGCCCGGAGAGTCTGTGCGTGTCCACCGCCAGATGATGCCCGGAGTGACAGGAGTTGATGCGGAGCATTTGCCTTATGGGAGAAGCTTATTGAGTACCTGTCAGGAACTGTTCGGAGACTTGTGACCCGCCGGGCGTCGCACGGTGACCGGACCGGGCGGTGACCGGTGGCGCCGCCTGCGCGAGGAGTTCCCTCACGAGCGCGGCCACCTGCTCCGTCTCGATGAGGAAGCCGTCGTGGCCGCAGGAGGACTCGATCACCCTGAGACGGTCCGCCGTGGGGATGCCCGCCGCCAACTCCGCCTGCTGGGACGGAAGGTAGAGGCGGTCGGAGTCGACCCCCGCCACCAGGGTCCTCGCGGTCACCCGGCGCAGGGCGGCGCGCACACCGCCGCGGCCGCGCCCGATGTCATGGCTGTTCATGGCCTCGGACAGCACGACGTAGCTGCCGGCGTCGAAGCGGCGCACCAGCTTGGCCGCATGATGGCCGAGATAGGACTCGACCTGGTACCGGCCCCCGTGCCACGGGTCCTTCGTGCCCTGCGGTGAACGGCCGAAGCGGGCCTGGAGTTCGGGCTCGCTGCGGTAGGTGATGTGGGCGAGCCGACGGGCCAGGCCGAGTCCGGCGTCCGGTCCCTGACCGGTGTCGTGGTAGTGGCCGTCACGCCAGTGCGGGTCGGAGCGGATGGCGTGCAACTGGGCGCCGGCCCAGGCGATCTGCTCGGCGCTCGCGGCGGCCGCGGTGGCGAGCAGCAGAAGCGCGGCCGTGCGCTCCGGATGCGACACGGCCCATTCCAGCGCCCGCATCCCGCCCATCGAGCCGCCGACCACCAGGGCCCAGCGGTCGATGCCCAGCGCGTCGGCCAGGCCCGCTTCGGCCGCGACCTGGTCGCGCTGTGTCAGAAACGGGAAGTCGCCGCCCCAGCGTCGTCCGTCGGGGCGCAGCGAGGAGGGGCCGGTGCTGCCCTGGCAGCCCCCGAGCACGTTCGGAGCGACCACGAACCAGCGGTCGGTGTCCAGCGCGCGCCCCGGGCCGACGAGCCGGTCCCACCAGCCGGGAGTGGGGTGGCCGGGCTCGGCGGGGCCGGCGACATGGCTGTCGCCGGTGTGGGCGTGCAGGACGAGCACGGCGTTGGACGCGTCCGGTGCGAGCCGTCCCCACGTCTCGAACGCGAGGCGTACGCCCGGCAGTTCACCGCCCGCCTCCAAGACGAGCGGCCCCTCGCGCACATACCACCGGCGACGCCCGGGCGGGTCCCCCTCCCGCCAGCCCCCGGAGGCCGGCGGGAGGGGGACCCGCGAAGGCGTCAGTACGGTGCTCAGGACGCGCCCTTCGCCGCGCGGAACCCGGCCTCCAGGTCCGCCTTGAGGTCGGCGAGGTTCTCGATGCCCACCGAGAGGCGCACCAGCCCCGGGGAGGTGCCGGTGGCCGCGAGCTGCTCCTGGTCGAGCTGGCTGTGCGTGGTGGACGCCGGGTGGATGATCAGGCTGCGAACGTCGCCGATGTTGGCGAGATGGCTGAACAGCTCGACGGCGTCCACGAACCGCTTGCCCGCTTCGACGCCGTCCCGCAGCTCGAAGGACAGCACCGCGCCCGCGCCGCGCGGCAGGTAGCGCTGCGCCGCGCCGTACCAGCGGCTGGACGGCAGCCCCGGGTAGTGGACGGCTGCGACCTCGTCGCGTTGTTCCAGCCACTCGGCCAGGGCCTGGGCGTTCGCGGAGTGCCGTTCCATGCGCAGGCTGAGCGTTTCGGCGCCCTGCAGGAGCAGGAAGGCGGAGTGCGGCGCGAGGGCCGGTCCCAGGTCGCGCAGCAGCTGCACCCGGAGCTTGACGGCGAAGGCACCGGGGCCCAGGGCGGACCAGTACCGCAGGCCGTGGTAGCTCGGGTCGGGCTCGGTGAAGTCGGGGAACCGCTCGGTGTGCGCCCCGAAGTCGAAGGTGCCGCCGTCGACGACGACACCCGCGATGGTCGTGCCGTGCCCGCCGAGGAACTTGGTCGCCGAGTGCACCACGATGTCCGCGCCGTGCTCGATGGGCCGCAGCAGATAGGGAGTCGGCACGGTGTTGTCCACGATGAGCGGAACCCCGGCCTCGTGCGCCGCGTCGGCGACCGCCCGCACGTCCAGCACGTTCGCGCGCGGATTGCCCAGTGTCTCCGCGAACAACGCCTTGGTCCCCGGCCGGATCGCCGCCCGCCAGGCGTCGATGTCGTCCGGGTCGTCCACGAAGGACACCTCGATGCCCAGCTTCGGCAGCGTGTGCCGGAACAGGTTGTACGTGCCCCCGTACAGCGACGTACTCGAGACGATGTGGTCGCCGGCGCTCGCCAGGGTGAGGATCGCCAGGGTCTCCGCCGCCTGCCCGGAGGACACGGCCACGGCGGCGACCCCGCCCTCCAAGGCGGCGATGCGCTGCTCGAACACGTCCTGGGTGGGGTTGTGGATGCGGGTGTAGATGTTGCCGGGCTCGGCGAGCGCGAACAGATCGGCGGCGTGCCGGGTGTTCCGGAACACGAACGACGAGGTCTGGTAGATCGGCGTCGCCCGGGCCCCGGTCGTCGGGTCCGGCGCGGCGCCGGCGTGGATCTGCTTGGTCTCGAAGGACCAGGCGGATGTGTCCGGTCCGAACGGCTGGCTCATGGTTCTCCCCTGCGCAGGGCATCGTGGACGCCCGAGAATGTAGAAAGAGGCAAATGCGGATGTAAGGCGAAAAGGACGCCGGGTGAAGGAAGCGCACGACGCGGGCACGCACACCCGGGGAGGGCAGCGCTCAGCGGGGCGCGATGGGAAAGGGGTTGATCAGATGCCGGAGCGCGGCGTCAGCTCACGGCGCAACAACACGTGGTGGTGACACGCACGTAGTCAACGTGGCGGCGGGTCACAAGCACGGTCATGGAGACAGATAACCACATGGGCGCATCACCGCACCAGCTCACCCCGGTCGTCTCACATGCCGGGACGCGCTTTCGGGCATCCGCGGTCAAGGTCATGCGCTCGGGCGGATGCGCTCGGGCACCTGGGCCGTGATCGGGTCCGCGCGGAGCGGTGCCGGGCGGACGGTGGCTTCCCCGGTGACGGTCTGGCTCGCCACGCGGCCCCGGTCAGCCCGCGTCGGCCGCCGCGAAGCTCACCTCCGCCGTGCCGACGGTCCCCCCTCGGCGCCCGGGCGCGCTCTGCCACTTCCAGTAGAGATTGGTGTGCGCTATCACCTGCTCCGGGGCCGGCGCGCCGAACGCGGTGAGGTCCTCCGTCGTGTGCGCGTCGCCGACCAGCGTCACGTCGTACCCGCGGACGAGCGCGCCGTGCAGGGTCGAGCGGATGCAGGCGTCCGTCTGGGCGCCGGTGACGATGAGCCGCCCCACTCCGCGCTCGGCCAGCACCGCTTCCAACTCGGTGTCCTCGAACGAGTCGTAGTAGGTCTTGTGGACAAGCGGTTCCGCATCGCGACGCACCAGCTCCGGCACGTACTGCCAGCTCTCACTGTCCGGTTTGAGCTCGTCGCTTGAGTGCTGCACCCAGACCACGGGCGCGCCCTCCGCGCGCGCCCTGTCGATCAGGGTGTTGATGTTCGCGATCACGCTGTCGCGGTGGGGAGAGCCTGCCACCACCCCGTTCTGGACGTCGATGACGAGCAATGCGGTGTGCGGCCGGTTGGGCAGCGTCGTCATGGGTGCTCCGGTTTCTCGTCACGGATCCGTGTCGACTTCACCGTAGACGGGGCCACTGACAACGGCCCTGGCACGCGGTCAGCGCAGCAGTCCCGCCAGACGGCGCCAGGCCGCCCGGGGAAGGGAGTCGCGGGAGCCGTCCTCGATCACCTGCAGCGCGATGTGGTCCGCGCCCGCCGTGCGGAAGGCTTCGATCCGTTCCCGGATCCGTTCGTCGTCCCCCCAGGCGAAGAGCGCGTCGACCAGGCGGTCGCTGCCGCCGCGCGCGAAGTCGTCCTGCGTGAAGCCCAACTGCTGGAGGGCGGTCGTGTAGTTCGGCAGCTCCAGGTAGAGGGCGAGGCTGCCGCGGGCCGTCGCCCTGGCGCGGTCCGGGTCCGTGTCCAGGACCACCTTCGTCTCCGGTGCGAGCAGGGGAGTGCCGCCCAGGACGGCGCGGGCCCGGGCCGTGTGCCCGGGCGTCACCAGGTAGGGGTGGGAGCCTGCGGCGCGGTCGCGGGACAGCTCCAGCATCTTCGGGCCGAGCGCTGCCAGCACGCGGCGCCCGGCGGGCACGCCCGCGGCGTCGAGTGCGTCCAGATATTCGACCATCGCCGAGTACGGGCGGCGGTACCGCTCCGTCAGCGCGGCATGGCTCACGCCCAGTCCGAGCAGGAAGCGCCCGGGGTGCGCCGACTCCAGCTCGGTGAAGCGCGCCGCGGTCTCGGCCGCCCCGTACTGCCAGATGCTCTGGATGCCGGTCGCCACGGTGAGCCGAGAGGTCGCCTCGATCAGCGGTACCGCGTGGCGCACGGTGCTGCTGCGGCCCAGCCAGACGGCGCCGAAGCCCAGTTCCTCCAGTTCGGCGGCGGCCTCGGCCAGTTCGCCCCGCCTGCCGGGGTCCTCCGAACGCAGTCCGGCACTCCAGATGCCGTAGGCGCCGAGGGTCTCCTTCAGGGAGCCCTTCAGGGGGCCTTCGCGGTCCTCGCTCGTGACGTTGCCCATCGGGTCCGTTCCCTCCGTACTTCGGTGCCGCGTCCGGTCCGTGTGACCTGCCCCGCGTCACCCGGATCCCGGACCCCAGCAGAGCCCAACGGGCGGCCGCCGGTGCGTATTCCACGCCGGAGGCACCCTGGCGTACTCCTCGAGAGGCCGCACCACCGCGCACACTCCGGGACCGTGCGGCCGCGTTCGGCGGGCTACGCCGTGGACACGGCCGGCGGCCGCTGGGGGAGCGCCGCGCGGATGCGGGCGATCGGCGCCGGGAGGAACAGCGAGCCCACCGTCGCCGCCGCAGCAGCGGACAGGGCGATGCCCCAGGCCAGGGGCCCGAGGGGGGTGCAGCCGAAGAACTGGCTGAGGACCGGCGTCTGGACGACCGCCGCCAGGGCGGCCAGGGAGCCCAGCGAGGAGAGGACGATCGCCCTGCTCCGGCCCCCGGCCAGCAGGGTCTGGCCGAGCTGCGTGCCCACGAGCGCGACCAGGGCGACGGTGCGGGCGCGGCGGCCGCGGCCGGTGAACCGGGCGGCGAGCCAGCCCGAGGCGGCACCGAGCGTGGTGGCCACGGCGCGGCAGACCGTCTCCTCGGTCAGGGCCGTGCCGAGCGAGACCTCCGGTCCCTCGTGGAGCATGCGCTCGGCCGCCTCCGGCCGGGGCGGGCGCAGCGCGACGGCCATGGCCGGGACGAGGTCGGTGAACAGGTTGACCAGCAGCAGCTGACGGGCCGTCAGCGGCGATGTCCCGGTGGCGGCCGCACCGAGGAGGGTGAACGCGATCTCCCCCAGGTTGCCGCCGACCAGGATCGCCAGGGCCTGGCGCACGGAGGCCCACATGGCGCGGCCCTCGACGAGCGCGGCGAGCACCGTCTCCAGCCGGTTGTCGGTGACGACGAGGTCGGCCGCCGCGCGCGCCGCCGGAGTGGCCCGCACCCCGAACGCGATCCCTATGTCGGCGAGCCGGATCGCGGGCGCGTCGTTGGCGCCGTCGCCGGTCATCGCGACGGTGCGGCCCAGCCGCTGGAACGCCTGCACCACGCGGACCTTGTGCACCGGGGTGCCGCGCGCGACGACCCCGATCTCGGGCAGCAGGGCGTCGAGCGAGCGGTCGTCCAGGGCGTCGAGTTCGGCACCCGTCACCACCCGCCTGCCGTCCAGGACCCCCAGGTCGGCGGCGGCCTTGCCGGCGGTGCTCGGATGGTCTCCGGTGATCATCACGATGTGCACTCCCGCGTCCGCGAGATGGCGCACCGCGTCCGCGGCGGTGCCGCGCACACGGTCGGCGAACGCGAGGAAACCGACGAAGCCGAGGCCCCCCACCGCCTCGTCGGTGAGCCTCCCGTCGGCGGCGTCGCGGAGCTCGGCGACCGCCAGGACGCGATGGCCCTCGGCCGCCAGCTTCTCGCCGGTGGTGAGGATGTCGGCGCGGTCCTCCTCCGTCAACCGCCGGCCGGCGCGGGTGGCGCAGCGCGCGACGACCTCCTCCGGGGCTCCCTTCACGGACAGGATGCGGCGTTCCCGGGACCGGCCCAGGGTGGCGTGGAAACCGCGGCTCGGCTCGAACGGCAGGCCGGAGAGCCGCCGCCAGTCCGGTGCGCCCGTCGCCCGGCGCACGCCCGCCTCCCGGGCGCCGTCGGTGACCGCGCCGTCGGTCGCGTGCTCCAGTCCGTTGCCGCCGTGCGGGCGCGGTGTCGCCCGCAGCGCGGCGGCCAGGACGGCGCGCTGCTCGTCGCCGAGGGACTCCAGGGGCCGGCTGTCGCCGTCGGCCGCGACGGCGACGAGGAAGATGTGCCCATGGGTGAGGGTGCCGGTCTTGTCGAAGCACAGCACGTCGGTGCGGCCGGCGGCCTCGATGGTGCGGGGATCCCTGACCAGGGCCCCCCGGGCGGACAGCCTTCTGGCGGAGGCGAGCTGGGCCGCCGAGACCAGGAACGGCAGCCCCTCCGGAACACTGGCCACGGCCAGGCCGACACCCGCGCCGACCGTGTCCCGGGCACGGCGCCCGCGCAGGGCGCCGGCCACCACGACCGCCACGGCCGAGCCGAGGGCCACCGGCAGGGCACTGCGGGTGATCCGGGCCAGCCGGCGCTCCACACCGACGGCGGGCGCGGCACCCCGGCCCACCGCGGCCGCCCGGCTCGCCTCGGTCGCGGCGCCGGTCGCGACCACCAGCGCGCGGCCACGCCCGGCCGCGACGGTGGTGCCCTCGTAGACCATGGACGTACGGTCGGCGAGTTCCGACGCCAGCACCGGCGCGACGTCCTTGGCCACCGGGAGCGACTCGCCCGTGAGCGCGGACTCGTCGGCCTCCAGATGGTGCGCCTCCAGCAGACGCCCGTCGGCCGGGACGACATCACCGGCGCCCAGGTCCACCACGTCGCCGACGACCAGGTGCTGGGCGGGAACGGTGGTCTCCGTCCCGTCCCGCAGAACCCTCGCCACGACGGCCGACTCGCGCCGCAGCCGGGCCTCCGCACGGGCGGTCCGGTGCCGCTGGAAGCCGCCGAAGAGCCCCGACACCGCGGTGACGGCCATGATGACGACGGCGTCGAGGACGGCACCCACCGACGCGGACATGGCCGCGCCCGCGCCCAGCACGGGCGTGAGCGGGTTGGCCATCTCGGCGAGACAGGCCCGGCCGAGCGACGACGAGGGCGCGCGCTCGCCGGGTACGGCACCACGCCTCCGCGCCTCCTCGCCCGACAGTCCACCGGCCGTGCTCCCGGTCCGGGAGAGCAGGGTGGCCGGGTCCATGGCATGCCAGGGATGACGGGACTCGGCGGGCAGGGGCGGGGGAAGCCGCAGCAGCCGTACCGCCGACCAGACCCCGGCGGCGATGCCGAGCGCGGCCGCCGCGTTGAAGGCCGTCACCCCGCGCGCGGCGGACCGCTGCCGCCGTCCGGTCAGCGCCGCCGTCGCACCGACGGCCGCGGAGACCTGGGCGAGCCGCACACCGCGCCGCGCACTGTCCCGCGCGCCGCGGCAGCCCCGCACGACGACGGTGGCCGCCAGCGGATCGGAGTCCATGTACAGATCCGCGCCCCAGGGCGGGGTCCCGTCCGGGCCGGAGATCCCCACCCCGACGTCGGCCGCCCGCAGGGCGGACCGGTCCCGGGAGACCAGCAGGACACCGTCGCCGTCCCGCTGGAGGGCCCGTACGGAGGCGAGCAGGCCCTCGCCGGCGTCACGCACCGCGTCGGCATCCCGGACGGCGGGGTCGGCCGTGTGCGGACCCGCGGTCACGACGGTCAGCCCGGCGTCGTGGGCGGCGGGCACGAAGGCGTCGGCGGACTCGTGCATCTGCGGCACCACGCTGATCACGGCGAGCAGACGGCGTCCGTGTGCCAGCCCCAGCACGAGCCGCGCGCCGTCGTGGCGCAGCCGCTCCCGTTCCTGCGTCCCGGTACGTCCCTGCAGCGGCAGCCGCTCGACCGGCCCGAGCGCCCACTCGCCCTGCCGGGACAGCCGCTCGGGCGTGGCGCCGTCGAAGAGCCGATGGGCCCGCGCGGCGAGTTCTCCCGCGGGCACGTCCTCGTCGAGGGGGACCAGATCGGCCAGAAGGTGGGACCCGGTGGCCAGGACATCCGTGTCGAGGAGCATCGTGCCGACACGGTCGAGCCTGCGCAGGGCATCGGGTTCGGCCACGAGGACCCCCCGGCGCGCCAGGCCCCTGCCGAAGGCCGAGGCGAAGCCCTCTCGGGCCAGCAGAGGTGCCTTGGGGATGGCCGCCAGGGCGCCGCCGAGGGCCCTTCCGGGGCGCCGGGTGACGAGCAGTGAGCCGGCGAAGGTCGCCGCCGCCACCAGGGGCACCTGGTCCGCGTAGCGTTCGACCGGTCCCGGCCGCAGCGGCGTCTTCCGTGCCGGTGCCGGCGGCGCCGCCCCGTGGGAGCCGGCGGCGGCGGTGCCCGTGAGACGTGGTTCGGCCGCGGCCCAGGACGCGTGCTCCGCCTTGGCCTCCACCACCCGCAAGGCATGCCGGACGGTGTCCACGCCGACCCCGAGCACACCGCCGGAGCCGGCATGGCCGATCGCTGTCAGCCCGGCCATCAGCAGTCCGGCGTTGTCGGTGCCGACCGCCCGCTCGACCAGGCGACGCAGCCGCGGATGGACGTCGACGAGCGGGACGAGCGCCGCGGCCTGGGCAGGGAGGGGAGCACGGCGGGTCAGTCCCGCCGCGGCGGCCAGGGGCGCGGCCGCCACCTGCACGGCCACCGCCCATGCCGCCCGCCGGGAGGCCCCGCCGGAGAGGGGATGGTCGGGCAGCGGGTGGTCGGCACCGTGCGCCTCCTCGACCGCCTCGACCGCCTCGATCAGGGCCGCCACGGTCTCCGCCGCGTCCGAGGGGCCCTCGGTGGCGACGACGACATGCCCGAGCACGGTGTTCGCCGCGGCCCAGACCACGCCGGGCACCTCCGCGAGCCGCCGCTCCACGTCCTCGACGAGCCTGGCCGCCGACGGGTGGGGCAGGTCGCCCTCGCGCAGCCCCCGTACCGGGACGTGTGCGCGCCCCTCGAAGTGCCGTATGTGCCGTGTGGTGTCGCGGCCCCGCAGTGCGCCGGCGGCGGATGACACCGCGGCTCGCACCAGGCCGCCTCCCGGCAGCAGTGCCACAGCGCATCACCTGCCTCATCCGCCCCACCCCGGGCCCGGAACGTCCCTTCCTGCGCGAGTAGCCACGAACCTCATGGTTCACACGAAATCAATGCAGACAGCCATCAATCGGTGATAGGGGGCATGCCGCGCGAAGCGCGCGAGAATTGAAGAGGCACACCGTAAGGACTCCACGAAAGGAGGGCAGGCAATGCCCAGGACAGCGGCGACCACGCGACAGCGAGAAGCACCGCAGAAGCAGCCCGCGCAGACACATGCGCACGAGGGTGCGGGCCTGCACCTGCACACGCGCACGCTCCACCCCCCGGTGCCGATTCCGTATCTCACCAGGGAGGACGTGACGAGTACCGCGAGGACGGCGACGTCACGGCTGCCCGGCAGGCCGTCGGCCAAGGATCTCGTGTTCTACGGAGGTCTCGGAGCGATGGCCGTGGCAGGGGCGCTGGAATGGCCCGTCGCCCTGGCCGTCGGCGGGGCCACCTGGCTGGTGCGCAGCAGGAAGCACGACGGGGCGGTCGAGGTGCCGGCTGAGCACGACGGCTCGGCCCGGGGCGCGGGCAGGAAGAACGCCTGACGCGGACCGGCGGGACCACGGCACGGCGCGCGGCAGCGACGGCGCTGCCGGGCGTCGGTGTGCCGGGCGGCGACCGGAGTGCCGGGCGGCGACAGCGGTGCCGGGCGGCGACAGCGGTGCCGGGAGGGCGCCGGAGCGTCGCGAGGACGCCCGAGCGTCGGGGGGCGCCGTGTGTCAGGCGGTGGCAGGCGCGCCGACCGTGCGCAGGTGGCGTGAGTACGCGGCCCACAGCTCCCACGCCAGACGCAGGATGACCGCCTCGGCGAGCGCGACGCCGATCTTCGTTGCCACGGCTACAAGTATCTGGCTCATGTCGGATGACTCTCTCTCGGGATCCGATGTCCGATATCCGAAGATGCATCCCTTTCATCCGTGGTGGGCGTCGTGTGGGCCTCTTCTGGGTGTCGCTTGGGTGAACAGTGGGTGTCTCACCCTTCGAGCACATCCGCCCACCGGCTGACCCCGCCGCAGTGCACCCGTGTTCCGCACCGGGCGGACAGCGTGGCGACGATGTCGAGACCTCGGCCGTGCTCGTCGGGGTCGGGCGCGGGTGCCGATCGCCGGCCGGGGCGGGTCGGGCCGGTGTCGGTCACCTCGACGCGTACGGCTCCGCACGCGTCCGCCCGTACCCGTGACAGTCGCAGCGTCGCGGGCGGCACGGCGTGGACGAGTGCGTTGGTGACCAGCTCCGACACCACCAGGAGCACGTCATCGGCGACCCTCGTGGGCAGGTTCCAGGTGCTGAGGGCCGCCCGTGCGCGTCGGCGTACGACCGAGACGGCCTCGGGGGCATAGGGCAGCGCAAAGACGTGTTCGACGCCCTCGGTGTGAGGCGCGGCGTCGAGTTGCGTCACTGTCATGTGCCGTCCTCCTCCGGGAGTGAAGCGATGCCGGCCGGGTGCCGGGCGTTATCGAACGCTAGGGAGGCGATCGGGATGGGTCAATGAACAGCGGTCGGCATTGCCGAACGGCGGTCCTCTATTAGGTCAAATCGGACTAATATGACCCCATGGTCGGCCCGGTGCAGTCCATAGAACGGGCAGCGGCGATCCTGCGTCTTCTCGCGGGCGGTCCCCGCCGACTGGGACTGGGCGAGGTGGCGTCGTCGCTCGGGCTGGCGAAAGGCACCGCCCACGGCATTCTGCGCACCCTGCAGCACGTCGACTTCGTCGAGCAGGACGCGGCGACCGGCAAGTACCAGCTCGGAGCGGCGCTGCTCCACCTGGGCACCAGTTACCTCGACGTCAACGAGCTGCGATCACGCTCCATCAACTGGGCCGACGCCCTGGCCGCGCGCAGCGGGGAGGCAGTCCGCCTGGGCACGCCCCTGGAGGGCAAGGTGCTGATCGTGCACCATGTCTTCCGCCCCGACGACACCCTCCAGACCCTGGACGTGGGCACGCTGCTGCCGCTGCACGCCTCCTCGCTCGGCAAGGTACTGCTGGCCTATGGGGCTGCTTCCGCGGATCCGTTGCTGAAGGCGGGACTGGAGGCCTACACCCGGCACACACTGGTCCGCCCTGAGGACCTCAAGCGGGCGCTCGGCGAGATACGCGACCTCGGGTGGGGCGCCGAGGTCCAGGAAATGGCGATGG
Organism: Streptomyces sp. PSU-S4-23; assembly: GCF_055632315.1. NCBI lineage: Bacteria > Bacillati > Actinomycetota > Actinomycetes > Kitasatosporales > Streptomycetaceae > Streptomyces > Streptomyces sp. PSU-S4-23. The sequence goes on from NZ_JBVMUU010000002.1 coordinate 8,071,898, forward strand.
GCGACGCCGGAGTCGCCGCGCCGATCCGGGGGCACGGGGGCCTCGTGGTGGGCGCCATCGGCGTGTCCGGGCCGGTCGAGCGGATCTGTGACACCAAGGGCCGGCCGCAACCGGCCCTGCTGACGTTGCTCCGGGAGGCCGCACGGGCGATTTCAAGAGACCTGGGCGCGGCCCGCTGGTAGGTCACGCACCTCCGCGACGCATCGGAAGGCAGGCCCGATCATGGTTGAACGGTATGTGATGTCAATCGATCAGGGCACCACGTCCACACGATGCATCCTGTTCGACCACCGTGGGCGGCTGGCGTCGGTGGCCCAGCGGGAGCACCAGCAGCACTTTCCCCGGCCCGGCTGGGTCGAGCACGACCCCGTCGAGATCTGGCGCAATCTGCAGCGCATCGTCCCCGACGCCCTGTCCAACGCCGGCATCGAGGCCGAACAGATCTCCGCCATCGGGATCGCCAACCAGCGGGAGACGACGGTGCTCTGGGACCGGCGGACCGGTGCCCCACTGGGCAGGGCGATCGTCTGGCAGGACACCCGGACCGCTTCGCTCGTCGACGAGCTGAGGGACCGCCCCGGAGACGAGTTCTTCCTCGAACGCTGCTGCCTGCCCCCCTCGACCTACTTCTCCGCGCCCCGGATCCGCTGGCTGTTCGACAACGTCCCGGAGCTGGAGCGGCGCGCCGAGGACGGCGAGGTCCTGTTCGGCACGATGGAGAGCTGGCTGATCTGGAACCTCACCGGGGGCACGGACGGCGGCCTGCACATCACCGACGCCACCAACGCCAGCCGCACCATGCTCATCGACATCCGGACGCTGACCTGGGACGAGCAGCTGATGGAGTTCTTCGGCGTGCCGCGCCCGATGCTCCCGGAGATCCGGCCCTCGGCCGAGCCCTACGGCGAGGCCCGCGCGATACTGCCGGGCGTCCGCATCACGGCCGCCCTCGGCGATCAGCAGGCGGCACTGTTCGGACAGACGTGCTTCTCGCCGGGTGAGGCGAAGTGCACCTACGGGACAGGCAGCTTCCTGCTGATGAACACCGGCACCGACGTCGTGCGGTCCCGGCACGGGCTCCTCACCACCATCGCGTACAAGATCGCAGATCAGCCCACGGTCTACGCCCTGGAGGGCCCGATCGCCGTCACGGGCTCACTCGTGCAATGGTTCCGCGACCGCCTCGGCCTGATCGGCAGCGCACCCGAGATCGAGACCCTGGCGCGCACCGTCGAGGACAACGGCGGCTGCTACATCGTGCCCGCCTTCTCCGGTCTGTTCGCCCCCCACTGGCGCAGCGACGCCCGGGGCGTCATCGTCGGCCTCACCTCGTACATCACCAAAGGCCATCTGGCCCGCGCCGTCCTGGAGGCCACCGGCTGGCAGACACGGGAGGTCGTCGACGCCATGAACGCCGACTCCGCCCTCGCCCTCAAACAGCTCAAGGTGGACGGGGGAATGACGTCCGACAACCTGCTCATGCAGTTTCTGGCCGACGTGCTCGACGTCCCCGTGGTGCGGCCCATGGTCGCCGAGACGGTTTCCCTGGGCGCGGCCTACGCCGCTGGCCTCGCGGCCGGCTACTGGTCCGACCTCGAGGTCCTGCGCCGCAACTGGCATCGGGCCGCGCAATGGCTGCCGGACATGGAGCCCGAACGGCGAGAGCGGGAGTACGCATGCTGGAAGCGAGCCGTGGACCGCTCCCTGGGATGGATCCAGCCCTCGGCGCATCCCCCGGCGCAATCACCGGGACGACCTCCGCGACACCACCCTCGGTACCCGTGACACGCCGGCGGGACCTCCCGTCGCCCGCTCCCGCCCCGCCCCCGCCCCTCGGACCGCGATCCGGTCGTCCATGCCGGCCGGGCCGGAGGTGCCCGGTACCTCGCTCAATGTTCGGCGCCGCGGCGCAGCGGACCCCAGGAACCGGTCTGGCGTCCGACCGCCCGCTCCGCCTCTTTGATGACCCGCTCGTCGACCCAGCCGACGGCCTCCACGTCCCCCACCAGCGGTTCGTTGTCGGGACCGCGCCCCTCGACACGGCCGCGAAGAATCCACGGGCGCACGCCCTCGCCTTTTTTGTGGGGCAGGTGCGAGTAGTCGTGGAGCCGCCGGGCCACCCACAGTTCGACGGGCCGGTCCTCCCACCAGGGCTCGACGCGGAGAGGGTTGGCCGACAGGCCCGGCATGCGGATGCCGGTGAGGTCGTCCCGGCTGCCGGTGGCCGCCAGATCGGCGGAGGGGCCGTGCGACCAGCGGACGTAGAGGTCGCAGTGGCGTTGCACCAGGGCTCCCAGCTCGCCGAGGGACCGCAGGACGGGAAGCTCGTCCGTGGTTCTCATGCGCTCGCCCCTCCTCTCGGTCACGTTCGGCGGGGCCGTCCCCGTGATCACCGGTGTGCCGGCCGGGTACCCCGGTGCGGGTGAGACATCCGCGACGGCGTGGAGGGTGCGGACCTGTTTGTCGCGATCTGTCGGGGTTACCCGCGGGGGAGGACGAGAAAGCCGACACGGGAAGGAGGGCATGGCCGTGAGCAGCGCGACCAAGGAACGCGAGGAAGCGGCGAGGCTGCCGGAAGGCGACGTGGTGCGCATCCTGCTGGAGCAGCATGCGCGGATCCGCGATCTGTTCGCGGGGGTCAAGACCTCGCACGGCGAGCAGAGGAAGGAGACCTTCGACGAACTGAGGGCTCTCCTGGCGGTCCACGAGACGGCAGAAGAGATGATCTTGCGGCCGACGGCGAAGAAGACAGCCGGGGAGGCCGAGGCCGAGGCCCGCAACCACGAGGAGGAGGAAGCGACCAAGGTCCTCGCCCAGCTGGAGAAGATGGACGTGGACAGCGCGGAGTTCGACACCGAGTTCGCCGCCTTCGAGCAATCCGTGATCGACCACGCCGAGCACGAGGAACAGGAAGAGTTCCCCGCGGTGCGTCGGGGCTGCGAGGAGGGCGAGCTCAAGGGGATGGGTACCCGGCTGCAGATGGCCGAGAAGATGGCGCCGACCCATCCGCACCCGACTGCGGCCGGATCGCCCGCCGCCCAGTGGATGGCGGGGCCCATCGCGTCCATGATCGACCGGGTGAAGGACTCGATCAGCAGCAAGTCGGGCGGCGGCTGAGGCGGCAGGGCGGGGGCCGGACACCGTGTGCTGAAAGGAGACACGCCGTGAGCGAGGAACCTGCCGGCCGTTCCGGGCACGTCCCCGACCCGACGCACCGGCCGTCGGCCCCGGCCGAGGCCGGCCGCGGACCGGTGCCCCGTTCGCGCTCGGGAGCCATCGGCCGCCGCTGGGCGAGAACCGGCACGGAACCGGCCACCGCCCAGAGCGCGCTGCGGCTCCGTGTCGTCCTCAGCGGCGCCGCCCTTCCGCTGTTCGCCGCGGGGGCCGTCCTGATCGGGCTGTGGGCGGCCAACTCGCAACCCGGACCCGGTCAGTCGCCCAGCCGCGGCGTACTGGTCGCCCTGGCGGTCGTGTGCGGGGCCGTCGCCCTGGTGGCGGCGTTGGACCTGTGGGCCCTGAACCGCCGCCTACGGCGCGAGCGGGGAAGCCGCGCCTGAGCGGCCGTGCTCGTCATGCTCGTCAGGCCCTTTCGCGCCCAGGACACAGGTCGAGGGGGCTGCACAGCTGGATCACCTGGTATCGGCCCTGCCGGGACTCCGCGCCGGGCGAGCCGGCGTCGTGGCGCAGGAACCTCCACTGCGAGGGCTTGACGTGCCTCGTCTCGTCCGCCTTCTCCACGTGGACCTGAAGCGTGCGGTTCCGTGGATCGTTCGTCTCCACGAGAACCTCGTCGTCGCCGAGCGGGAAGTGATCGTGCAGGAGGCACAGGCCGAAGCGGTCCAGATTCCCATGCTTCTCCAGCACGGTCACCAGATCTTCTACGAACTCCGCGTCCTGTGGCCCCAGTCCCTCGGTTTCCTCGAACCGGGGAAGTGCCGTTCCGGGTGCCTTCAGCTCGGTCATAGCCTCTCCCGTAAGACCGCTGGTAAGTATTCCATTACATGATCGGACCCCGAATGTATTCCTGCAATTCGGGAGCACGACCGGTCTGTTGACCTGCGGAAGCGTGTCCGGACCTGACCGGCGGCCAGTCGCGGATACCCTCTTCGGGAATTCGATGTCGGTGTCATGTGACGCGGATGAGGGCGCTGTGTGCGGGCAGTCGGGAGAAGGTGCCGGGCGAGGGCGGCACCTTGCTGCCCTGATTGGGGGGTGCCGTTGGTTGCGCCTGTTGTCGTTGTTGGCCGTGGCCATGATGTGGTGGGGGTGTTCACCTGGCCAGGCGCAGGCGTATGACACGGCCCGTAATGGTTGCCTAACGGCACAAATCGACGCCCACGTCGGAGTGGTAAGGCTCAGATTCCAACACCGTGACCGCCCTTACCCCGAGGTCGACTCGGACATGACCATCCGAATTTCAGCGGACAAGTGGCCACTCGCAAGGAATCTGACACTCAGTGAGGATTCCTCGGGATATCAGACGGCGATGCGTTGCCTGCTGCTGGGGAGTGGTGGAAAGCTGCCGCTCCACAGGGGGGAGTGGCGTTTCCACAGCCCCCGCGTCTCGGCGGAGGGCGATTGGGTCACTGTGCACTACGACGCGGTCGCCTGGATCCAGCGCGCGGAGACGATCCTGGTCGGCCCATGGAAGATCGTCGTCAGCCAACATGAGCAGAACTGGCGCGTGTCCCTTCAGCCTCCCAACACGCTGGTGAACACTCGGTGGGAGCACATCGAGATAAGACTGGCCGGCCTTGGCGTCGACAGCGTGTCGCCCCCACCCTCGGCTGCCGATGAGAGCGGTCTGGTGTGGTCGAGGCAGTGGCCCGGCGGGGTGCAGGTCGATGTGGCTCCTCCCTGGCAGCGGTCTTTCGTCCTCAGCGACGAGTGGTCGGTGCTCGGGGCGGCAGGCGTCTCGTCATGGTGGGTCTGCGCCTCCGTAGTGATTGCGGTGGCCGCGCTTCGTGCCTCTCCGGCGCGGCCGTCTGCTGGGGCGGCGCCACTGGAGGAGAATGAGCGGGCGTCGAAGTGGCGTGTTTCCCGAAAGACCGGAGGCAGTTCCTATCAGGGCCTCACACGGGCTGCCCTGCACTGGGCCGTCCTCAGCGGAGCGATCGCCCTGACGCTGCTTCTCCTCAAGCCGGAAACGCACCTTCCCCCGTCTTGGCGCACCGTCACCGGCGTTGTGGCGGGCCTGGCCCTTGTCCTCGTCGCCCGTCCATGGTGCCGCACCTTCTCGGGAGGTGCCGCCATGTCCGGAGACTCGGAGTACGTCGACCCGCAAGGTGTTCAACGCCGTCAGGCTCTGGTCGTGACCGCCGCCGCATCAGCGGCGGCCGTGATCGGCTTGCTTGTGGTCCTGGTCCCTCGGTTCCACACCCTGGGAGCGAAGGGAGGACTGGAACTTCCCGCTCTCGTCGGGCTTGTGTTGTCGGGCTTGGCGACGCTGTGGCTGTGGTTGGCCGCCTTGGTGGCATGGGCGTGGCGCTTCGCGCGGGAAGGAGGAATGATCCGGAAGTCCTGGGCCGCCAGGTGGGATGACGCGCCGGTCCGCTGTACGGCTGCCGTCGCGGCCTTGCTGACCATGATGGCGGCGGCTGTGGTCGCTTGCTTCTGGTGGGCCCACCGACTCCAGTGGAAGCGTCGGCAGTGGCTCAGAGACAATGGGGGGATTGCCTTCGAAACCGACCTGAGCAAGTTCCTGCGGGAATTCCCGTTCAGCGGCCTCAGATTTGTCTATGCCTATACGTGGATACTGACAGGCGTCGCACTCGTTGCGCTGTTACACGCGCGCCTCAAGGGCTGGCATTCTCGGGCTGAACGCAGACAACAACGACTCTCCTTGGGGCCGTCGCACACAGATTTTCTGCTGGTGGTCACGATCTTCGCCTTCTTCGTCGGGCTGAGGCAGGTCGTGTTTGCGGGCTCCGTGGCACTCTATGCTCTCTGGCTCGTGTTGATCATGCTCTCGCTGTACGGCGTCCTCGTGGTGGGTCGGCGGTTGTCGGTGCTGGGGCCGACGGAGGCCCACTTTCGCATGCACATGTTCGGCACCCCTCAGCGCCGACGCGAACTGCTGAGAAGGGCCCAGCACTACCGCAACGTTCACCAGCAGCTCTACTTGCACGACCGCGGTCGCTCCGAGGGAACGACGCGAGAGCAGTTGGAGGATCAACTGCGCCAGCTGGATCGATGGCTGTTCGCCACGCAGGGCCATCCCACTGCCCAGGTCTCCGTGCTGGACGTCGTGCTCGGCTGGGGACCCGCGGATCACTGGTGGGACAACGCGCGGCATGCCGCGCGCCTGGCCTTCTGTTTCGGAGTTCCAGCCAGTGCGGCCGTGGTCTGGCTCAACTACCTCTCGTCGCCGCAGAAACGGACGATTACGCTCCACGATGCCGTCGGCCTTCCGCAACTTGCGGCGGAATTTCTGGCGTGGCAGGCCGCCTGGGCGGGCGCGGGCATGGCCCTGGGGGCGCTGTGGCGCCTGCTGCCCGGGCGGCGAAGTCCCGTGCGGGCGTTGAGCCTGACCGCCGCCTATGCCATCCCCGTCTGCCTGGGAGTCCTCCTCAGTCGCTTCACCGACTCAGGAATCGGCTACGCGTTGCTGAACGTCCTGTTCATGCTGATCGTCCTGACGCTCACAAGCATGTGGATGGACATGGCGTCCTTCAGCGAGGAGCGGAAGTTCTGGTCAACCCGCTTCGGTTTGCTCCTGTCCATCTATCAGATGCGTGGTGTATCCGCTCAGTTCGCGTACATCGCGGCCCAGGTAGCGGTCGCCGTGTCGATCTGGCGGCAGGTGGCCGAGGGCGCGCCGCTGCGCTAGGAGCGGCGGCGGGACAAGGCCGGGCACGTCGCCCCCTATGAACCACCGAATCCGGTGTGCGCCGGGTGCGCGTGGCGGCACTTCGTCCAGCGCGTCCGCCCTGACCGCCGCCGTATTTCAGCCGACCGGTCCAGCGGTGGACGTGCGCGGCACCGGTGCGCGATCCGCGGAACTGACAGGTGCCGGGCCTCGTGCGATCCGTGGCTGCGGCCGGCGCCCCGGTCAGGAGGCGTTCACGAGCGACATGTAGAGCTCCCAGTTCCAGTTCGGCCCGGGGTCGGTGTGGTCGGTGCCCGGAACCTCGTAGTGCCCGATGATGTGCGCCCGGTCCTTGGGGATGCCGTATCTGGTGCAGATCGCCGCCGTGAGCCTGGCCGACTCCTGGTACAGGGCGTTCGTGAAGTACTCCGGTCTGTCCACCCATCCTTCGTGCTCGATGCCGATGCTGCGGGTGTTGTAGTCCCAGTTCCCCGCGTGCCAGGCGATGTCGTGCTCGCGGACGCACTGCGCGATGTGTCCGTCGGCCGACCGGATGACATAGTGCGCGGACACCTTCTTCCGGGGGTTCTGGAAGACGCCCAGGGTGGTCGTGTACGTCGCCTGCGTCACATGGATGACGACCAGGTCGAGCGGATACTCGATCGGCCGGTCGGAGACGGTGTAGTTGGCCGGGTCGGCCGACAGCCAGTCGACCGAGGGCTGGTCGACGATCCGAGGCCGGGCACGGGCCGGTGTCGAGGGCAGCAGCGCGTAGGGAAGCGCGGCGAGGGCCGCTCCCTTCAGCAGCCGCCGTCTCGTCGTGACCGGGCTGGTTCGTTCCGATCCGGTGTGTTCCATGCAGCACATGCCTTTCCATGCCTGGGTTCCCGCAGCCGATCCCGTCCGCTGTGTGCTCAACGCCTCAGCGTGGCCGCTGTTTCGCGCAAGCGGGCGTGGATTCCGCGGTGTGTCTCGCGTGCGGGCAGCCATTCCTTGCGGAGTTTGGCCACACACGTGTAGTTGGTGTCGCAGACGTTCGCCAGCGGGGACTCGACCGTCTGGGTGGCGAACTGGTAGGCGTCCAGCTCGCTGAACCCGTAGTCGCGCACGAGCCACCGCACGAGGTCGAGCTGGGATATCCGGAACGCGTCCTCCAGCGGGCGGGCGGAGCCCGTGGAGATGATGTGAGTGTCGGACTCGATGCGCGGCCACGGTGTGGCGAGGCCCTTGAGCAGTTCGACGATCACCACGGTGTGCATGGCGCACTCGACGGCCACCCCGCAGGTCTCACCCTCGCCCTGCCGGGCATGCCCGTCGCCCAGGCTGACGAGTCCGCCTTCGACGTTCACCCCCAGATAGCAGGTGACGCCCGCACGCATCTCCGGGGTGTCCATGTTGCCGCCGTGCGCGTCCGGCACCAGAGCGGAGCGCACCTCCAAGTTGGCCGGAGCCACGCCCACCGTCCCGTGCATCGGGTCCATGGGCAGTTCCACGCGGATGTCGCCGTCGCGCGCGCTGAACTCGGCGGTGCCCCGCGCTCGGTCGAGCTGCCAGATCCACACCGCCTCCGGCAACGGCGGCTGCAGGGTCGCCGTGGTGTGCGTGGAGGTCAGCGCGCCGAACAGCGGCACCGTCGTCGACGCCGCCCAGTCCCGGGCCGGCTCGATCGACACGAAGTGCACCGCCAGGGTGTCGCCCGGCTCGGCGCCCTCCACATGGAACGGACCGGTCTGCGGATTGAGGAAGGGGAACTCGCACACCTCGGACACCAGGTCCTTTTCGGATCGCACCCGCCCGGCGAAACAGTCCTCGGTGTACAGATCGAGGACCGTGCCCGGTGCGATCCGGGCGACGGGTGGCGCGCCGCCGAACGTCCAGGCGTACTCGTCCGGCGCGGGCCGCACGGTCAGGATGCGGGGGTCGGTCATGGCTGCACGGCTCCGTTCGGCCGAAGGTCGGATGTCGGGGACTCGTCGAGGTGGACGCGGGCGGTCTCGGCTATGCGTCCGGGATGGCGCCGCACCAGGACGAGCAGCACCGTCACCCCGGCCGCCATCCAGACACCGACGACGGGGCCGGCGTAGGACACCGGCGCGGTCAGCGCGGTCACGAAGTCGAAGACCGGCAGGCCCGCCGCAGTCAGCAACGCGGGCATGAAGGCGGCGATCCCCAGCAGCGGGAACAGCAGGTGCCGCACCGGTCTGAACGACTCCCGCCTGCGGCGCAGGAAGTAGCCCGCGCAGGCGAGGTTCACCACGATGTACACACCGATGACGACCGTCACGATGATCGTGGCCAGCAGCAGGAACGCCGTGACGGGGTCGTAGTACAGGCCGAGGCCCAGCATGACCGCCACCGCGACCGCGCCCTGCACGGCGACACCGGCGGCAGGGGAGCGGTACCGGGGGTGCACGCGCGCGAAGAGCCGCGGGAACACCCTGATCCGTGCGAGCGCGAAGGCCGTACGGGTCGAGACGTTGGCGCACGCGTTCGCGTTGGCGATCGTCGAGTTGACGACGGCCAGGAACACCAGCACCCAGAACAGTCCGAAGGACGCCCGGGCGACACCCTCCCACGACGACGCCCCCGAGGCACCGAAGGCGGCGAAGCGGTCGGGACCGATGAACACGCTCATCGCGTAGGTCGTGATGACGTAGAAGAGCCCGATCGCCAGCGCCGCCCCGAGGACCGCGCGGTGCATGGTCCGCCGTGGATCCTTCGTCTCCTCCGCCAGCGGTGCCGCCGCCTCGAATCCCGCGAAGGCGAGCACCGTGTACACCGAACCGGCGAACACGCCGCCGACGCCACCGTGCCCCTGCGCCGTGTGTGCCGTGCCGAACACCGACAGCGTGTTGCCGCCGCCCGCCCGCACGATCAGCCAGATGGCGAAGACCAGGAAGACAAGGATCTCGAAGATGCCGAGGACCGTGCCGAAGCGGGCCGAGGCACGCACGCCGAGGTAACCCGCCAGCGCGATCACCACCGCGCCCGCCAGCGCCCACGGCCACCACAGGTCCTCGGGATAGGAGGACCACTCCTGGTGGAGCGTTCCCGCCGTCGTGAAGCCGAGTTGCAGGAGCAGCAGAGGCGGCACCAGCGCCTCCACGAACACATAGCCCCAGCCGACGAGAAAGCCGACCGCCGGATGCAGACCCTGCGCCGCATAGGTCGTCACCGAACCCGCGGCGGGTAACTGCCGTGCCAGCTCGGCCACGCACGACGCGGTGCACAGACAGGCCACCAGAGCGATGAGCACGGACAGCGGCAGGCTGCCGCCCGCGAAGGCCGCGCCCGAGGGAATGGACGCGGCGACCGCTGCCGCGGGCGCCATCGCCGTGATGCTCTGGAACAGGACCTCACGCAGCCCGATCGCCTCACGCCGCAGTCCCGGAACGTTCTCCCCCGTCATGGGAACCCCCGATTCGACTCCGCACAGCCCTGTCCGACGGCTGCGCCTCGCGTGAATCACGGTACGGGGCTGGCCCGTTGGGCAGGAAGAGCGCGGCGTCTTCGGTGGACAGCGACGGAATTGTGGATAACCCCGCCACCCGTTGGAGGGAAACGCCGTGGAGGAGGGCCCCGGATGCCAAGGGCCACCGGCGAGGAAGGCCCGTCACACCCGCTCGGCGATCGCCGCAGGATCGTCGAGCACGGCTCGCACCACCGAGTGAGCGGCACCCAGCAACGGCCCCTCGGAACCCAGCCGCGAGACGGTCACGGCACAGGGCGGGCCGGCCGTCCGCCGGGCCAGCTCCCGCTCCAGCGACGGCAGGAGCCAGGGTGCCAGCGCGGCGAGCGCTCCGCCGAGCACGACCGCCTCCGGGTCCAGCAGGTTGACCGCCCCCGTGAGCGCGATACCGAGGGCGGTCCCGGCGCCGCGCAGGGCCCGGCACACGTCCTTGTCGCCCTGTGCGGCGCGCTCGGCCAGCATGCCGACGCGGTCCTCGCCCGGCGTCAGCCCGGCCGCGCGCAGTACCGCCTCCTCACCGGCGTACTGCTCCAGACAACCGCGCCCGCCGCATGCGCACTCCGGCCCTTCCGGACGCACGGGCACATGGCCCAGCTCACCCGCGAAGCCATGGGTGCCGCGCAGCAACCGCCCGTCCACGACCACCGCGCCACCGATGCCGATCTCCGCCGAGACGTGCAGGAAGTCGCGAGGAGTGGAGTCGCCCAGCCAGAGTTCCGCGAGCGAGCCGAAGTTGGCCTCGTTGTCCACGGTCAGCGGCAGTCCCGCGGGCAGCAGGGTACTGAGATCGACGTGGTGCCAGTCGAGGTTGGGGGCGCGGACCACCGTCCGGGCGTCGCGCGCGACCAGGCCGGGCACCGCGACGGCGAGGCCCGCCGGCCACAGGCCCTCCCGCTCCGCCTCGGCGACGACCCGTTCCACGAGTGCGGTCAGTTCGGCGAGTACGGGCCCGGGGGCGCGGCCGCGGTTCGTGCCGTGCCGCACCGCGCGCGCCCGTACCTCTCCGCGCAGATCGACCGCGGACACCGCGAGGTGGTCCACACCGATCTCCGCGCCGATCCCGGCGGGGCCGCGTCCGCTGACGGCGAGGGCGGACCCCGGCCGCCCCACCCGGCCGGGCCGCTCCGGCCCCAGCTCCTCGAGCAGTCCGGAGCGGATCAGCTCGTCGACCAGCGTGGAGACCGCGGCCCGGGTCAGCCCGATCCGTGAGGCGACAGCGGCACGCGACAGTGGCCCCTCGGCGCTCACGGTGTGCATGACCCGCGCCAGATTGCGGCGGCGCATGCCCTGCTGCGTGTCGGGCAGCCGGCGGCCGGGGCTGGACGGATGGGCCTCGTGCAGTGGTGCGGTCATGCCTCCCTCGGATCCCGTCAGCGCCGGTCCGGCTCCCGCTCCAGCAGCGGTGCCGCGTCGGAGAGTACCCCGGCGATCCTGGCGAGCGTCGACTCGTCCCGCTCCACGGCCTCCAGCACCGGCCCGCGGGCGGTGTCCCAGCGCCGGGCCACCGCGGCGGGGTCCTCGCCCGTCAGCAGTCCGGCGGCCTGCGCGGCGGCACCGAGCGCGACCAGTTCCCTGGCATCCGGGATCTGGACGGGACGCCCCGAGAGCCGGCGTACGGTCTCCTGCCACGCCCTGCCCCTGGCGCCGCCGCCGATGAGCAGCAGGGGAGTCGTGCGGTCCGCGTCCGTGTCGAGCACCAGGTCGAGGGCGCCGAGCAGCGAGTGCACCGCGCCGTCGTACGCGGCTTGGAGCAGTTGCCCGGCCGTGGTGTCGTGCCGAAGGCCGTGCAGCAGCCCGGAGGCGTGCGGGAGGTCCGGGGTGCGCTCGCCGTCGAGATAGGGGAGCAGCGTGACACCCGTGCCGGGCTCGACGGCTTCACGGTCCAGGCCCAGCAGGGCGGCGATCCGGTCGACGGCGAGCGTGCAGTTCAGGGTGCAGGCCAGCGGCAGCCAGTCGCCGTGCGCGTCCGCGAAGCCCGCCACGGTGCCGGTCGGATCGGCGGGGCGTCGCCGTGAGACCGCGTACACCGTGCCGGATGTGCCCAGGCTCAGCACGGGGGTTCCGGGGCGCAGTCCGAGGCCCAGTGCGGCGGCCGCGTTGTCCCCTGTGCCCGGCGCGACCAGGGTGCCCTTGGAGAAGGGCAGGTCATGGGTGTCGCGCACCGTGCCGGCCACCTCGCCCGGGCGGACCACCCGCGGCAGCAGGCCCGGATCGAGGCCCACGCGGGCGAGTGTCTCCTCGTCGTACGACTCCGTCGCGGACGCCCACCAGCCGGTCCCGGAGGCGTCACCGCGGTCGGTGGTGCCCTGACCCGTGAGGCGTTCGGTCAGGTAGTCGTGGGGCAGCCGCACGGCCGCTGTCGTGCGGACGGTCTCCGGCTCGTTCTCGGTCAGCCAGGCCCACTTCGTGACGGTGAAGGACGGGCCCGGCACGCTCCCGGTGCGTTCCGCCCACGCCTTGGCGCCGCCCAGCTCCTCCACCAGCCGGCGCGCCTGCGGTGCAGATCGCACGTCGTTCCACAGCAGGGCCGGGCGCACCGGGTCGCCCTGTGCGTCCAGGGTCACGAGGCCGTGCTGCTGGCCGCCGATCGACACGGCGGTGGCCTCGTGGGCCGCTTCGCCGCACTGGCGCAGAGCCTCGCAGAGGGCGTCCCACCACTGGCGGGGATCGCTCTCGCGGCCCGCGCCCGACGAGACGGTGTGCGGTGCCTGGCCGCTCGCCATCACCCGTCCGGTCGACGCGTCGACGACCAGGGCCTTGGTGGACTGGGTGGACGAGTCCACCCCGACGACGAGCGGACCCTCGGCTGCTGACATCGGGCTCTCCCCTTCCGCGGTACGAAGACACCTGGGTCTCTTCCCACAGATGCGATCGCATACTAATTTGTTAAGCGCCATGACGAAATAGTCTTCAGCGAGCAAGGAGCCGTGGCATGGACTACCAGCCCACCCCCGAGGACAGGTTCACCTTCGGTCTGTGGACCGTCGGCTGGCAGGGAAGGGACCCGTTCGGCGACGCCACCCGGCGCGCCCTGGACCCGGTCGAGACGGTGCAGCGCCTCGCCGAGCTGGGGGCCTACGGAGTGACCTTCCATGACGACGACCTGATCCCCTTCGGGTCCTCGGACAGTGAGCGCGAGTCGCACGTCAAGCGCTTTCGGCAGGCCCTCGACGCGACCGGGATGACCGCGCCGATGGCCACCACCAATCTCTTCACCCACCCCGTCTTCAAGGACGGCGCGTTCACCGCCAACGACCGGGACGTACGCCGCTACGCCTTGCGCAAGACCATCCGCAACATCGACCTGGCGGTGGAACTGGGCGCGAGGACGTACGTCGCCTGGGGTGGCCGGGAAGGCGCCGAGTCCGGTGCGGCCAAGGACGTGCGCGTCGCGCTCGACCGTATGAAGGAGGCGTTCGACCTCCTCGGTGAGTACGTCACCTCCCAGGGCTACGACCTCCGCTTCGCCATCGAGCCCAAGCCGAACGAGCCGCGCGGCGACATCCTGCTGCCCACCGTCGGACATGCCCTGGCGTTCATCGAGCGACTGGAGCGGCCGGAACTGTACGGCGTCAACCCCGAGGTGGGCCACGAGCAGATGGCCGGCCTGAACTTCCCGCACGGCATCGCCCAGGCCCTGTGGGCGGGCAAGCTCTTCCACATCGACCTCAACGGCCAGTCCGGCATCAAGTACGACCAGGACCTGCGTTTCGGGGCGGGCGACCTGCGTGCCGCGTTCTGGCTGGTGGACCTCCTGGAGAGCGCCGGGTACGGCGGGCCGCGCCACTTCGACTTCAAGCCGCCGCGGACCGAGGACCTCGACGGCGTATGGGCTTCGGCCGCGGGCTGCATGCGCAACTACCTCATCCTCAAGGAGCGCTCGGCGGCCTTCCGTGCGGACCCCGAGGTGCAGGAGGCTCTGCGTGCCTCGCGTCTGGACCAGCTGGCACAGCCGACCGCCGCGGACGGACTTCGGTCCCTGCTCGCCGACCGCAGTGCTTTCGAGGAGTTCGACGTGGAGGCGGCCGCCGCGCACGGTATGGCGTTCGAGCGCCTGGACCAGCTGGCCATGGACCATCTGCTGGGTGCGCGCGGCTGACGGCCGCCGGGAGACATGCCGCCTTCGGATGGTGGGTTCGGCCCGTCTTCCGGGGGCAGCGGTCCATCTCCGGGGGGCACAACCCGTCTCCCCGGACAACCCGTCTCCCCGGACCCGAGACCGCCGTCCGGGACTCAGGGCGACCTCTTGAACGACGTCCCGGGCGGCATCGACTCGCCCTTCGGCTCCCCCTTCGCCGAGCCGGCGGCATCGCGATGAGCGGTGGACGACGGCCCGCGTCGGCGGTCGTCCGTCAGTCCGGCCGGCGGGGCGGCCTGTGGGCGGCAAGGCGTTCGCGGGCCTCTGTATAGGTGTCCGCGTCGATCTCGCCGGAAGCGAAGCGCCGGTCGAGGATTTCCTCCGGTGTCTCTCGCGGCGGCCCCCAGCGGCGCTCTTCCGGTGTCTCTCGTGGCGGTCCCCAGCGATGCTGCTCGGCGCCGTGACCACCGTGCTGCGCAAGGCGGATCACGGCCCACACGATGAGGCCGATCAGCACGATCCACACCAGCGGCATGAAGGCCATCCAGGCCCAGCCACCGCCGTCCCAGTACATCACTGTCCTCACCTCCTCAGGAGGTTTCCTCCTTCACTGTCCGTGCGGGGCGGCCGGGGGCGCCAGGGCCCTTCGGCCCCGATGCCGAGGCGCCTGGCACCCGGCCGGGGGTCCGGATGCCTGTTCCCCGCCCGCTGGGTGGAGGGACAGGGTTGTTTCGATGTGCTTCTATGTTGACGTTTTTCGATTCAGAGGGCAGTGTTTGCATCAACAAGCATCGATACAGGCATGTGCCGGGGTTCGCCTCGCCCCGTCAGCCGCGTCAGTCAGGAGTGAGCCATGAGCGAGCAGTCCACCGACCTGCGCGAAACCGTCCGGCAGCGGTACGCCGCAGCGGCCGTGCAGGTGTCCGAGGGCGGCATCGCGTGTTGTGGGTCCGAGCCGGTCGAGGTCGATGAGACCTTCGGCGCCGCCTTCTACGAGGCCGACGAGCGTGACGCGCTGCCCGCCGAGGCGGTCGCGGCGTCCCTGGGGTGCGGCAACCCGATCGCCGTCGCCGAACTGAGCGAGGGCGAGCGCGTCCTCGACCTCGGCTCCGGCGGCGGTATCGACGTCCTGCTCTCGGCCCGCCGGGTCGGCCCCGGCGGCAGGGCGTACGGGCTGGACATGACCGACGAGATGCTCGCTCTGGCGCTGACCAACGCCAAGAAGGCCGGTGCCACGAACGTGGAGTTCCTCAAGGGCACCATCGAAGCCATCCCGCTGCCGGCGAACACCATCGACGTGGTCATCTCGAACTGTGTGATCAACCTGTCCGTCGACAAGCCGGCCGTGTTCGCCGAGGCGTTCCGCGTGCTGAGGCCCGGCGGTCGGCTCGGTGTGTCGGACGTGGTGGCCGACGACGCCCTCACGCCCGGGCAGCGCGCCGAGCGCGGCGACCACGCGGGCTGCATCGCCGGTGCGCTGTCCTTCGCGGAGTACCGTGCGGGCCTGGAGGGGGCGGGATTCGCGAACGTCGAGATCACCCCGACTCACGCGGTCGCCGACGGCATGCACTCGGCGATCGTCCGCGCCACCAAGCCCCTCGGTGTGGCGACGGAGGGCGCGACGGCGGCGGAGGCGCGGACGGTCTGAGGGCCGGGGACGCCTACTCCGGGACGACCTGGAGTGCCGTGTCCGGATTGCAGTGCGGGCAGGCCGCGACATGCGCGTACAACGCCTGCCGCGCCTGCTCCTCCGTGATCGCCTTGACGCGGACACCCTTGGCCATGTGGCAGTCGCCCGTGTGGATCCGTGTCGGCGGGCCCCCGGTGCCGATGCCCCGTTCCATGAGCCATTCGGGCGTCCGGGGGCGTCGTGCCTCACCTGTGTGCCGCTCCGTCTCCCGCCGTTCCTCGTCGGCGATCCACCGGTCGATCTGTGCCAGGGCCGCCGTTGCCTGCTGTACGACCACGCGGCGCGCGAAGCGCAGCAGCTCCAGGCGGGATGGCGATCCTTCGTTCACGCGTTCGATTCTAGGGGTGAGTGGCCGGCTGCACAGGTGACCCCCGCATCTGGGGCGTGTGCTTCCGGATCGGCGCTCTCGGCGGCGCCTGTGTCATCTGCCGCGCGGGAGGGTTCGGCCCTCACGTCGGTCTCGGTCTGCCCATGGGCGACCCTGCCCCGCTCCGCTCACGTGGGCCCGGCGCGCCGACGCCGGCCTCTTCGGCACGCTCGGTCTGCTCGGCCGCGAGCCTGTCGCGCGTTGGGCGACGGCTTCCTCGTAGCCGCGGCACCCCTGGGTGGGCGGCCTGTTGCGCACCGTCCGCAGGTTCTGGCAGGAACACGGCCGCGACGGCGCGCAGGTCGACGTGGCGCTCGGGCCCCCAGGGGCGGTCGACGACGCCCGTGCCGCCATGCACGACCACTACGCCTTCATCGGCGTGGCCGACCGGAGGGTGGGCGGCATGCTCATCAAGGCCGACGGAGATCCGCGATGCGATCGCCGGCTTCGCCGACCTCGGTGCCGACGAGGTCATGCTCTACTGCCATGGCCTCGACCCGGCCCAGGTGGACCGCCTCGCCGACATCCTGTGACGCCTCGGCGCGCCTCAGGGGGCGGTGGCCGGAGAGATGGCTTGCGGCACTCCAACCCATGGTCCAACTCACAGTCGTATCAACCAGTTTGACGTTCCATTCCTTCGGCTCCTGACGCAGCCGCCGGAGTGACTGTGTTGATCGCCGCGACACGTGGGAGGCATGTACGGGCGCGGCGGGCGGCACCAGGATTACTCCAATCGTATTGTTCATCAGATTTTCGGTATGTCCTATACGACGGAAATTGGGATCTTATGTACGTTCACTTACGCATCGGCTCACAGTCGACGTGTCTCAGACAGGAGAAGTGACATGGCAACGCGTTCCATCGCCGTTACCGCCGCGGTCGCCACTGGTGCGGCCCTGGTGGCCACCGGTATCACCTACGCCTCGGCCGCCTCGGAGCCGGCCCAGGCGGCCGCGGTCAACCAGGCCGCCGCTGTCCCCGCCGCGGCCCCCCAGGGCGGCGGCGGCAACAGCAAGGGCAACGAGGGGCATGACTACAAGGGGCATGGCTACCGCCACTACAGGGTGGGCCTCATCCACGTCAACGAGCGGACCTACGCCGCCCACGCCGGTGGCTGCATCACGGTGGTCAGCGGCCTCGGCTCCAAGAGCCTCAACGTGCGCAACGACAGCTGGAAGACGGTCGAGGTCTTCAACGGGGCCACGTGCGACAACGGCTCGCCTGTCGCCACGGTCGGCCCGCACAGCTCCAGCAACGGGCTGTACCCCCGACACGTCCGGGGCGGCGTCCGCGTCCGCGACGGCGTGGTGGGCAGCTTCCGAGTGGTCGAGGACTACTTCCGCCACGGCTACGGCTACGACCACGACGGCTACGACCACGACGACTACGGTAAGTGACCGAGCTGACTGTTGTGATGTATGGCGAGAACCCCGGCCTGCCGGAATCGGGCCGGGGTTCCGCTCTCTGCCCCCGCATTCCACGGTAAGTCGTCACCGTGGCGTTGCGCACAGACCCGGGTGCCGCTGGGCCGCCGCCGCGGTGCCCGGGCACCGTCCGGTCAGCGCAGGGCGGAACGGGCGGTCTCGAAGCTGCGCGCGTGGGCGGCCTCGTCCTCGGCGTTGTGCGAGAAGAGCTGGGCGGCCGCGCTGTCGCCGGCTGTCCGTGCCTTCTGGGCGAAGGCCGGGTACATGCTCCCGGACTCGTACCGTTCGCCGGTGATGGCCTTGGTGAGGTTCTCACGCGTGGTACCGACGGTGCCCGCCAGTTGTGCCATAGCCGCGAAATGCTCGCGCAGTTCGATCTCGGCGATGCCGCTGAACAGGCGTGCCAGTGCCTGGTTGCCGTGTGCGGTCGCGGCCTTCGCGAACTGGGTGTACTTGGCGGCCGCCAGCGCCTCACCGTGCATGGCGGTGTCGAGGTCGGTCTTGGTCCGGGCCGCGCGGACCCTGGGCGCACCGGCCCGTACGGCCTCCGCCGCGGCGGAGGGCGGTGCCGGGATGCTTCCCCTGCCCGTGCGGACCGCCTCCAGAGCCTTGGTGAACGCGGAGTGGTGGGCGGCCTCGTCCCGGGCCAGCTCCTCGAACACTTCGGCGGCGGAGGCGTCACCGTCCTGTCTGGCCTGCTTGGCGAAGGTGGCATACATCGTCTGGGACTCATATGCCTCACCCTTGAGGGCCGCCTGGAGGTCGGCGGCGTCGCTGCCCGCCAGGCCGCTCAGCGCGGCCTCCTCCGCGAAGTGCTCACCCAGTTCCACCTTCGCGGTCCGCTGGAACAGGCCGTCCACCGACGCCAGACCCTGTTTTCGGGCCTGCGCGGCGAACAGGGAGTACGAGGCGTACGCGTATGCCTCGCCGCGCATCGACGCGTCGAGGTCGGTACGTGTTTGTGCGTGCAGCGCGCGGATCGCGTCATCGGGCATGGCCGAGGCGGCGCTTCCCACGGACATGCTCAGCGTCAGGACGAGAGCGCCCGTCGTCAGGGCGCGTATCGGACAAGGCATCACGCGGACCTCCCAATCGGACCGTTGAGCCCCCCAGGCATCACACCAACAAGTGAGGGACGCGGCGAACAGGCCGTGGCATTCGGGTGAGGTGACCGAGGAGCGCGTCTGGCGCGGCATCTGGTGCCGTGGTGTGCGTGACCTGCGGATACTGGTCGCACGGTCACCACGCCGGAGGCGGCGGGTGCGGCTGGGACCGTCGGCACGTGGCTGGGACCGTCGGTGCGTGGCCGGGACGGCGGGTCCGGCGATCGGGGTGAGGCGAGGAGGGCGGGCGCGGAGAGGGAGCGGGTGCGCCCGGACGGCGGGCCGAGACCTCGGCCGGCAGACTCACTGCGGTGGAACGGCGCAGCCGGAGGGCGACACGGGGTACAGCACTCCGGGCCATGACGTCGGCTCCCCGTCGGCTCCCCGCGTGCCTCCCCGGCGGCCCGCGCCGGGGAGGTTTCTCAGGGATGACTGAGGGTCCGGCTCAGGGTCCTGTCAGGGACGAGGGCCGGAACCGCGTGCCGCGCGCGCCCGTTCTCAGAGCAGAGAGCGGCAGTAGCCGCGAAGGAGGCGACACATGTCGAAGAACGCGAAGATCGCCACGGGGGGAGTGGTGGTCGGGCTCATCCTGTGGATCTGGCTGCCCTGGTGGGCCGCCCTCCTGATCGTGTTGGGAGTCCCGACCGCCGCGTACCTCACCCTGGACCCCTCCCAGCGGCGCAGGCTGCGCCGAGTGGCACGCAAGGAAATCGGTCGCTGAGGGGCTAGTGACCCGCAGCGTTCCCCGCCAGTGCGCAGGAGTGGACCACGTCGCCGCCCGCGGGCCTGCCGACGGTACCGTCCGCGGGCGGCTGCTCGCCCCGTTCCACCCACGCGGTGAGCGCGCCGAGGGCCGCCCGGTAGCAGGGCAGGATGGGCCGCAGCCGATCGGGGTAGCCGTCGTACAGCCCGTCGACGTGGGTGCCGCCCTCGACGGTGTAGTAGCGGTGCAGCCGCCCGCGCCCGCTCTGCTCCACCATTCGCGTGTACACATCCGAATCCGTGGCCTTCGGCAGCAGGGCGTCCAGATCACCGTGCAGAGTGATCATCGGTTTGCCGATCCGCCCGGTGAGGGCGACCCGGGCCACCGCGCGATGGACGGACGCGGGGCGTGCCGCGTAGTCGTAGGCCGCGTCCGACCGGCAGGGCGCCAGGATCTGCTCCGTCGTGGAGCCGGCGGACGCGCCGGGGCAGGCGGCGTCGTACGTGGGATCGAACTCGGCGCGGTAGATCTTCTGCGTGACACCCCAGTACGCCTTCTCGTGGTACGGCCACAGGAACTCGGACCCGCGCGCGAACCCGGCCGCGTAGAGATCCTCGTCCCGGGCCGATCCCAGGATCCGGCCCACGGCCGTCGGCAGTGACGTCAGGAGGCTGGGACCGTCCGTGGTCCACAGGGTGCCCTCCCAGTCCACGCCGCCGTCGTACAGCTCGGGGTGGTGCTCCAGTTGCCAGCGCGTCAGGTAGCCGCCGTTCGAGACACCCGTCATGTACGTGCGCCGGGGCGTCCGCCCGTAGCGCTGTGCCACCGCGCGCTTGGCGGCGACGGTGAGTTGCGTCGTGCGCCGGTTCCACTCGGCCACGGCATCCCCGGGGCGGGTCCCGTCGCGGTAGAAGTCCGGCCCGCTGTTGCCCTTGTCGGTGGCCGCGTACGCGTAGCCCTGCGCGATCACCCAGTCCGAGATCGCCGTGTCGGTCGCGTACTGCTTGCGGGTGCCCGGGGCGCCCGTGATGACGAGACCGCCGTTCCAGTGGTCCGGCAGCCGGATCACGAACTGGGCGTCGTGCTGCCATCCGTGCGTGGAGTTGAGACGCGAGTCGTCCGGGAAGTACCCGTCGACCTGGAGCCCCGGTACACCGGACGGATTGCGGGTGGCCTTGGCGGTCAGACCCGCCTGGTCCGCCATGTCCGTGTACGGGGTCCCGGCGAGACCCGAGGTCGTCAGGTCGTCCAGGCAGGCGCTGGTCTGGAAGGCCGCGCCCGGTACCCGTACCCCCTCCCGCCCTGCGCAGTGGCCACCGTCGGTGGCGGCCGCGGGGCCGGTGAGGGCGGAGCTCAGCAGAGCGGCGGTGAGCAGCGCGACGCTGCGGGACAGGCGCATGAGGGGCCTCCGGGACATGAGGGGAGCGCAGGGCGGCCCCATGCTGCGACCACGGAAGCCCACCGACCATGGGTGCGGACCACATGGGCACCGATGTCCCTATGGGGTTTCACACGGCAGCCCCTGACCACCCCGTCCTGTGCCGCTCGCCGTCCCGTCGCCTCAGGCCGGACGCACCGCCATCTTGTCGAGCGCCTCCAGCAGCCCGGGCAGTTCCGGGCCCCGGCCCACCGGGAGAACCTCGCCGGGCTCCTCGTCGAGCAGGACGAACGCGATGTCGTCCGTCCTGGCCACCATGGACCAGCCGGGTCCGTCGGCGCGCAGCGTGCGGGCACCCCCTGGGGCGAACGAGGAGCGGACCCGGCCCAACGGCGGGGGAGTGCTCACGTAGGCGCGCGCCTCAGTGAGGACCCGGCGGATGCCGCTGCGGGCCCCACTCGTATCCTCCTCGGACTTCGCAACCTCCTCGGGCTTCGCGTCCTCCTCGACGGAGGCCGCGCCGTCTGCGGGTGCGAAGTCGGCGTCGTCGATCTGCTCGCGCCACACGGCCCACTGGAGTGCGATCTCGTCCGCGCCCAGACGACGTTGGGCGGGCCCCCAGATGTCGGTGTCCGGCGGGGAGAGCGGCTCGCGGTCGCTGAGCTCGGGCGAGGGATCGTGCGGGGCGGGTATGCCGGGTGCGGCGACGGCCACGGCCAGCGGCCAGCCCGGCAGAGCGGCGACGACCGTCCGCTCGTCGGGCGACAGTTCGTACTCCATTCCGCAGTCCCACGACGCGATCGCCACGGCCACCAGTGACACGTCGTCGATGACCACCGTCCAGCGCGCGCCGTCGCCGTCCTGACCGAGCACGAGGCCGTAGCCGTCGGCGAGGGGCGGCAGATCGAGCGCCGCGCAGGCCTCCGGATAGTCGTCGCCCAGCACGCTGGGGAACTGCGCGGGCGTCAGCAGAACCGCCGTCAGCACATACAGCGCGTCGTCCTCGGCGGCGACGGCGTCCTCGTCCGTCCCGGCCATGCCATCCTCCCCATCGGTTCCATCCGTCGGCGCACCCTAATGCGCCCGCGAGCCGGTTGTCACGAGTGCGAATGACACCAAGAGCTGCGGCTGCCCGGTCGAACGGGACGAAACGACCGAGTGGAACCGGTATCGGACGGCGGGCAGGCAGAGCAGTCTGCACACCGCTGCCCGAGGCGACTCGTCCCGCTCCCGTGCGAGGGCGACGACCGCCCGCCACGCCGGCTCGCTCAGGCCGAACGACAGGGTTCCGGATGACACCCGCGACACGGCCGCGTCCATGCGGTCCTGCTCGCCCTCGGCGCACGCCGACACAAGGGACGAACAGGTTCTCCCCCTGCCGCTCTCAACGTAGAGTTGAAGCCTCGGCGGCCGAAGGGGGACGAGACGGTGAGGCGCTTCGAGAGACTCGAACAGCTGCGGCGCCTCGACCCCGAGAGGGACGCCCTGGAGATCTACCGGCTCAGCGTCGCCTACGAGTTCCCCTGGGACTACACCCGCGCCCTGGAGCTGGCTCTGTACCGTACCTACGCCGTCCCCGGCATCGGCCGGCTGCTCGCCGAGACCGCGGAACTCACGGACCGCCCGCAGAAGCGCTACGACGACACCGCGCTGCTCCTCGACGCGGTCGTCGAGCACGGCTTCGACAGCGACGAGGGCCGCACCGCGATCCGCCGCATCAACCAGATGCATCGCAGCTACGACATCGGCAACGACGACATGCGGTACGTGCTCTGCACCTTCGTGGTGATGCCCAAGCGGTGGATCGACGCCTATGGATGGCGCAGGCTGTCCCGGCACGAGACGATCGCTTCCGCGGTGCACTACCGCACCCTGGGGCGGCACATGGGCATCCGGGACGTCCCGGGGACGTACGAGGAGTTCGAGGCGTGCCTCGACGCCTACGAGGGGGCCCACTTCGCCTGGGACCCGGCAGCCCGCCGCGTGTCCGACGCGACCCTCGCCCTGATGGCCTCCTGGTATCCGCGCCCGCTCGCACCCCTCCTGCGCCGAACGACGCTCTCCCTTCTCGACGACTCGCTCCTGAAGGCGTTCCGGTACGAGCCGCCGAGCGCCACCACACGCGCGCTGGTGCGCCGCGCGGTCCGCGCCCGTGGCCGTCTCGTCCGCCTCATGCCCCCGCGCCGAGCTCCGCACCACGCCCGGCAGAACTGGGAGATCAAGGGATATCCGAACGGCTACCGCATCGCCGACCTGGGTACCCGTCCGGTCCCCGGCGTCAGGGGCTGCCCCGTCCGTCCGGAGCGGAGTTCAGCGACCCGTCCCGGCGAGTGAGCCGAGCGTCGTCCGCAGCCACTCCAGCTCAGCCCGGCTCGTCGCACGCGCGATGGTGAGGATGCCACGCCGGAAGGGATCGTCGAGTTCCTCGGCGCGCAGTGGCCGGTCGCCTTCGTAGAAGAAGCTCGCGGGCTCCTCCAGGAAGGCGAGCCGACGGCGCAGGACGGTCGCCTGTGCCGCCGGGTCCTCCAGGTGCCTGAGGAAGGCGAGCACCGTGAACCAGCGGTTCTCGTCGGTGATGTCGCGCTGCGCCGGTTCCGCCAGCCGGCGGCGCAGCTGCCGCCTGCCTTCCTCCGTGAGTGTCAGAACGTGCCGTGGTGCCGCGACCGAACCCGGCTGCGTGGCCCGTGCCAGCAGTCCGGCCTTCTCCAGTCGCTTGATCGCGGGGTACAGGGTGCTCTCCGCGACGGGGCGTACGTGCCCCGTCAAGGCCGTGATGCGTTTGCGCAGCTCATAGCCGTGCAGCGGGGAGTCGTACAGGAAACCGAGGATGGCGAGCTCCAGCATGCCCGCATTCTGCCAATTCTGCCGCACCGTCGTTGTACATCGAGTTCGTAATACATCGGGTCCGATGTATTCTCCTCGATGGGCCATGAGCGCCGGCGCCACACGGGACAACGCGAAGGAGAAGCCGATGAGACAGGCCGAGTTCGACGGCAACGGAAGTCTGATCCGGTGGACCGAAACCGCCGGCGCGGAACCCGCGCGCGTGTACGTGCACGGACTGGGCGCGGCGTCCACGGTCTACACCGCACACATCGCGGCGCGGCCCGAACTGGCGGGCCGGCGCACCCTGTTCGTCGATCTCCCGGGACACGGGATCAGCGACCGCCCCGCAGGGTTCGCCTACACCCTGGAGGACCACGCCGACGCGCTGGCCGCCGCACTGGACGAGGCGCAGGTCGCCGGCGCCGAACTCGTCGCGCACAGCATGGGCGGGGCAGTGGCCGTCGTGCTCGCCCATCGGCGACCCGGCCTCGTGTCGCGACTGGTGCTCATCGAGGCCAACCTCGATCCGCATCCGCCGCCCGGCGCCGGCAGCAGCGGCATCGCCGCGTACACGGAAGACGAGTACGTGGGAAACGGGGGCCACGCGCGCGTGCTCGAGAAGACCGGTCCCACCTGGGCGGCGACCATGCGGCTGGCCGACCCGCTCGCCCTCCATCGCACGGCCGTGCACCTGGTGCGCGGTACGCGCCCCACGATGCGCCGCATGCTTGAGGCCCTGACGGTGGATCGCGTCTACCTTCAGGGCGAGTTGAGCGGTGAACTCGAGGACAGGGAGGGCCTGGAGGCCACCGGCGTCCGCGTGGTGACCGTGCCGGGCGCGGGACACAATGTGATGTTCGACAACCCCGATGCCCTGGTGGCCGAGGTGGCGGGACGCCGCTGAGGCTCAGCCCTCGCGGACGGACAGGGCGAGGAAACGGGAGTCCTCGTCGACGTACGACGTCATGCGCCAGCCGGAACCTGCCAGCAGCGGGCGGAGGTTGGACTCGGCACGCAGGTCGCCCGGGGTGATCTGCCGGCCCTGGCGGGCCGCGAGGGCGGCCCGGCCGATCGGATGGAACAGCGCGAGCAGGCCGCCGGGCCGCACGACACGCGCCAACTCGCGCAGATTCTCCTCCGGGTGAGGCAGGTGGGAGATCAGACCAGCCCCGAACACCGCATCGAGGGACTCCGAACGCAGCGGAAGCGCGGTCACGTCGGCGAGCAGCAGTCGCCCGTCGCGGTTCCGTCCGGCCCGCACGGCCGCCTCCAGCATCGCAGGGGTCAGGTCGGCTCCCAGGACCACCCCCGAAGGGCCCACGGCCGCACGCAGGGGTGCGAGGGCCCGGCCCGTGCCGCAGCCCGCGTCGAGCACGCGATCACCCTCGCGCAGGCCGAGTGCGGCGACCGCTGCGGCGTACGCCGGGCCGTCGTCGGGGAACCGCGTGTCCCAGTGGGCTGCGCGCGGGGTGAAGAATTCCTGGACGTGTGTGTGGTCGTTGCTCATGCTCTGCATGATCCCTCACCTTCGCGGCGGCCGCCGCTGCGCACGTGTTCGTGTGTGACGCGCACCACGGGCGCGGACCCGAGCCGGGTCGTGTGCCCCTTCGTACATCCGACGGACGAGAGCCGGTCACATCGCCCTCATGGGGGTCAGGGCCGCCGGATGCAACAGGACGTCGCCATGATGCCGACCTGCGGGGATGTACGTGCGCCGACCTGCCGCCGGCACCACCCCCCCCGTGGTGCTGTGTGCGACGCCAGGGACCGCGGCTTTGGGACGGAGGTGCCGGCCCGCCTCGTCGAGTACACCGTGCGGACGCCACCGCCCGGCGCTCCACTCGGCGGGATGACGCCGCTAGTCGGCGACGGCCGTGTACGCGAGGACCTTCTCGACCCGCACCCGGACGAGGAGCTCCCCCGGGACGCCGTTGCGGCGGCCGAACTCCTCGGCCCGCTCCGCGCCCATGTACCGGGCGCCGAGCCGGGTCGCCCAGTACCGGACCTCGTCGAGATCCTCCGACAGCCCGGCCCGGCCCTGCAGCACGACGAAGCCGTATGGGGGGCGGTCGTCGTCCACACACAGGGCGACCCGGCCGTCCCTGGCCAGATTCCGCCCCTTCACGCTCTGTCTGCCGGTGGTGAAGAGCACGTCGTCGCCCTCCAGCAGAAACCAGATCGGCGTCACATGCGGGCTGCCGTCGGCACGCACGGTGGAGAGTTTCCCGGTGCGGGTGCCGTGGGAGACGAAGGCCCGCCATTCCTCGTCGGTCATCTTCTGAGCCATGTACCCATCCTGCTTGCCGGGACGGCGGCTGTGGTGAAGGCTGGCTGATCGGAACCTCCGGCCAGGGGGGAGCGACATCACGGGGAGTACGGACCATGGCGCAGAACACGGAACTCGGCTGGCTGCTGGACGATCTGACCGAGCGTGTGGAGGACATACGCCACGCGCTGGTGCTGTCCAACGACGGACTGGTGACCGGCACGAGCACCGGCCTGCGGCGCGAGGACGCCGAGCATCTCGCCGCGGTCTCGTCCGGGCTGTACAGCCTGGCCAAGGGGTCGGGCCGTCACTTCGGCGCAGGACAGGTGCGTCAGACGATGATCGAGTTCGATGACGCGATCCTGTTCGTCACCGCGGCCGGTCCCGGCAGCTGTCTGTGTGTGCTCAGCGCCGCCGAGGCGGACATCGGCCAGATCGCGTACGAGATGACGCTGCTGGTGAACCGGGTCGGGGAGCACCTCGCCGTGGACGCGCGGCAGCGGGAGCACACCGCGAACGGGGACCTCTGACCCGCTCGGGCCCAGGCCGGCCGTGCGGCTCCGGCCGCGGGGGCACTCGCCGACCGCGATCCCGGACTTCCCCATCACATGCTCGGACCAACTGTCTGACCTGCTGGAACGGTGCGGGAGCGGAGTTATCCACAGGCTCGCTCCAGGATCGGGCGATCCGGCTACGGTTTTTTCCGAGACGGGCGCATACGGCGCTCGCACACACTCCACGGGGGAGAACCGCCATGCCCGGACAGACGATCACGTCCACCACCGCTGAAGTCGCCGGCACCGGCGCGGGTTCCGCGTCGCGGCGGCCGTCGCTCGCGCTGAGCGGCGCCGCACGGGAACTGGACCTCAAACGGGGCGAGCTCGATCTCGCGGTCCAGCTCGGATATGTGCGCACCGTGCCCGACGAAGGCGGAGGAGGCCGTCGCGTCACCCGCACGGAGATCGAGCGGGTGCGCTCCGGCGACGGGGGGCCGGGGGCGCTGCGCGAGCGGGTCACGACGGTGGGCACGAGGGACGGCGCGGCCCTGATGGGGGTGACGCCCTCCAGGTTCACGAGGTTCGCCCGACTCGGGCTGCTGGTGCCGGTGACGTTCTACGTGAACCGCTACAGGGCCGCGGTGTGGCTGTACCTGGCCCAGGACGTGCAGCAGTTCGCCGACGGCGAGGAGAACGCCGCACTGCTCACGGGCCGCATGCCGGAGGGACTGCTGGACCAACTGGACGCGGGGCTGGACCTGCGGCCCCGCAACTGGCGCGGGCGCCATCTCGGATTCCAGTTGCGGCAGACGGAGGATCCGTGGGCGAAGGCCGCCGTGGTGGCGTCCCTGCTGGACCCGATGCAGGTGGCGGAGATCGTCCGGGATCCCTATGAGCGCGCCCAGCTGAACCGTCTGCGACCCGCGCTGGCTCGGCCCGGAGCGACGGACTCGCCCTCTGCCCTGACCGCCGCGCGGATCATGACAGCGGAGGACCCCGACGAAATCGGCTGGCTCCGGGCCGATTTGACACAGGCCCTCATCGAGGCGCGCCGGCACCGGCCCGCCTCCCGCCCGTCACCGGGGGTACCCGAGGAACGGCCGCCCGAGACCGCGCATGTCCGCGGGAACACGGCGCTCCCCGGCGGCACCGCTGTTCACGGGACCACGGCCGTCCGCCGGAGCACCGCGCCGCACGGAGCCACGGCCGGCCGCCAGGCCGTGAGGGGTGCCGGCTCCACGCCCGCCCGTGAGGAGGCGCGTGCCCCCGGACCGCTGCTCGCCCGTCATGCCCCGGCCGTCCGGCACCAGCCGATCCGTCCGCGAGGCATGCTCGGGTGGCTGCGCCGCAGAAACCCCTGACCGGCGCGGCCGCGGCCGGCAGGGCCCGTACCGACACCCAGGTGTCGTCACCGGGCGAGCCTGCGGAACAGGCCCTCCTGGACGACCGAGACGAGCAGGCGTCCCTCGAGGTCGTAGATGCGGCCCCGGGCCAGACCGCGGCCGCCCACCGCGATCGGGGACTCCTGGTCGTACAGGAACCACTCGTCCGCGCGGAACGGCCGGTGGAACCACATGGCATGGTCCAGCGACGCCATGTCGAAGCCGCGCGGCCCCCACAGCGGTTCGACGGGGATGCGGACCGCGTCCAGGAGCGTCATGTCGCTCGCGTACGTCAGCGCGCAGGTGTGCACGAGCGGGTCGTCCCCCAGCGGACCGACGGCCCGCATCCACACAGCGCTGCGTGGCTCCGCGTCCTTGACCTCCTCGGCGCTCCAGCGCAGCCGGTCCACGTAGCGGATGTCGAAGGGCTGACGCCGGGCCATCCGCTCCAGCGTCTCCGGCAGCGCGCCGAGATGCTCCTGGACCTCCTGCGCCACCGTCGGCAGCGACTCCGGGCCGGGCACGTCACGGGCCGGCGGCAACTGGTGCTCGAAGCTCCCCTCTTCAGGCTTGTGGAAGGAGGCGGTCAGATTGAAGATCGTGCGGCCCTGTTGCACGGCGGTGACCCGGCGGGTCGTGAAGGACCTCCCGTCACGGATCCGTTCGACCTGGTACACGATGGGCAGGCCCGGGACGCCCGGGCGCAGGAAGTACGCGTGCAGGGAGTGCACGGGGCGTTCACCGTCCGTGGTGCGGCCGGCGGCGACCAGTGCCTGGCCGGCCACCTGGCCGCCGAAGACGCGTTGCAGTGACTCCTGCGGACTGCGGCCACGGAAGATGTTGACCTCGACCTGTTCCAGGTCGAGCAGGTCGACGAGCCTGTCGGCCGGGTTCGTCATGGGCGGGCCCCTCCTGTGTTCACAGCTGGCCGACGTCGGTGACCCGGACCACGGCGCGGCCCTCCGCGTCGGAGGCCACGAGGTCGACCTCGGCGCTGATGCCCCAGTCGTGATCCCCGTTCGGGTCGGCGAAGGCCTGCCGGACACGCCACAGTCCGTTCTCCGGCTCCTGCTCGATCATCAACAGCTTCGGGCCCCGGGCATCGGGTCCGGTGCCCAGCTCGTCGTACTCGTCCCAGTACTTGTCCATGGCCGCGCCCCATGCCTCGGCGTCCCAGCCGGATTCGGCGTCCATGTCGCCGAGTTCCTCGATCTGGTCGAGGGCGGCCAGCTCCACGCGACGGAACATGGCGTTGCGGACCAGGACGCGGAACGCCCTCGCGTTCGCGGTGACGGGCTTGACCTCGTCGGCCTTCTCCTGCGCCTCCTCGGCCGTCACCTCCTCCGGGTTGGCCAGTTGCTCCCACTCGTCCAGCAGGCTGGAGTCGACCTGGCGCACCATCTCGCCGAGCCAGGCGATCAGGTCCTCCAGGTCGTCCGACTTCAGGTCGTCCGGGACGGTGTGGTCGAGGGCCTTGTAGGCGCCGGCAAGGTAGCGCAGCACGATGCCCTCGGTGCGGGCCAGCTCGTAGAAGGACACGAACTCCGTGAAGGTCAGGGCCCGTTCGTACATGTCGCGGATCACCGACTTCGGCGACAGCGGGTGGTCACCGACCCACGGGTGGCTCTTGCGGTAGGTGTTGTACGCCTGGAAGAGCAGCTCCTCCAGCGGCTTGGGGTACGTCACGTCCTGCAGCCGCTCCATGCGCTCCTCGTAGTCGACACCGTCCGCCTTCATCGCGGCCACGGCCTCGCCGCGCGCCTTGTTCTGCTGGGCGGCGAGGATCTGCCGTGGGTCGTCCAGCGTGGACTCGATGACGGAGACCATGTCGAGGGCGTAGGAAGGGGACTCGGGGTCGAGGAGCTCGAACGCGGCCAGCGCGAAGGTCGACAGCGGCTGGTTCAGCGCGAAGTCCTGCTGGAGATCGACCGTGAGGCGCACGATGCGGCCGGTGGGGTCCGGCGCGTCGAGCTTCTCGACGATGCCGCCGTCCAGCAGCGAGCGGTAGATCGCGATGGCGCGCCGGATGTGCCGCAGCTGCTGCTTGCGCGGCTCGTGGTTGTCCTCCAGCAGATGGCGCATCGCCTCGAAGGCGTTGCCCGGCCGGGCGATCACCGACAGCAGCATCGTGTGGGTGACCCGGAAGCGGGAGGTGAGCGGCTCCGGCTCGGAGGCGATCAGCTTCTCGAAGGTGTTCTCCGTCCAGCCGACGAAGCCCTCCGGCGCCTTCTTGCGCACCACCTTGCGGCGCTTCTTCGGGTCGTCCCCGGCCTTGGCGAGCGCCTTCTCGTTCTCGATGACGTGCTCGGGCGCCTGAGCCACGACGAGGCCCGCCGTGTCGAACCCGGCGCGGCCCGCGCGACCCGCGATCTGGTGGAACTCGCGGGCGCGCAGGGTGCGCACCCGGCTGCCGTCGTACTTGGTCAGCGCCGTGAACAGCACCGTGCGAATGGGGACGTTGACGCCGACACCCAGGGTGTCCGTGCCGCAGATGACCTTCAGGAGACCGGCCTGGGCCAGCTTCTCCACGAGTCGCCGGTACTTGGGCAGCATGCCGGCGTGATGGACCCCGATGCCGTGACGCACATAGCGGGAGAGATTGCGGCCGAACTTGGTGGTGAAGCGGAAGTTGCCGATCAGCTGCGCGATCTCGTCCTTCTCCTCGCGCGAGCACATGTTGATGCTCATCAGCGCCTGTGCCCGCTCCACGGCCTGCGCCTGGGTGAAGTGGACGATGTAGACGGGGGCCTGCCGGGACTCCAGGAGCTCGGTGAGGGTCTCGGTGAGCGGAGTGAGCCGGTACTCGTACGAGAGCGGCACCGGACGCGTCGCCGAGCGCACCACCGTCGTCGGACGGCCGGTGCGGCGCGTCAGGTCCTTCTCGAACATCGAGACGTCACCGAGGGTCGCCGACATCAGGATGAACTGCGCCTGCGGCAGCTCCAGGATCGGGATCTGCCACGCCCAGCCGCGGTCCCCCTCGGCGTAGAAGTGGAACTCGTCCATCACGACCTGGCCCACATCGGCCTGCCTGCCGTCACGCAGCGCGATCGAGGCGAGGACCTCGGCCGTACAGCAGATCACAGGGGCGTCGGCGTTGACGGACGCGTCGCCGGTGAGCATGCCGACGTTCTCCGTGCCGAAGATCTTGCACAGCTCGAAGAACTTCTCCGAGACGAGAGCCTTGATCGGCGCGGTGTAGAAGGTGACCTCGTCCCGGGCGAGCGCAGCGAAGTGCGCACCCGCGGCGATCATGCTCTTTCCGGATCCGGTGGGAGTCGACACGATCACGTTCGCTCCCGAGACCACCTCGATCAGCGCCTCCTCCTGGTGCGGATAGAGGGTGAGACCGCGCTCCTGGGCCCACGACTCGAAGGCTTCGTAGAGGGCGTCGGGGTCTGCGGTCGGCGGGAGCTGATCGATGAGGGTCACGTCCCCATCTTGCCTGCCCTGGCACCCGATGGGGGAATCCGCTGCCGATCCGAAGATCACGAGGGCTACGCTGTGGCGCCGACGAAGCGTCAGTGCGCCCGCAACGGGCCGGCGCTGCACAAGAAATGGGGCGGGAAGCGGGATGATGGGACCAGCACACTCACTGTCGGGGGCCGCGGCCTGGCTCGGGGTAGGCGCGGCCGCCGCGGCGGCGGGGCACCCGATGCCCTGGCCGGTCCTCCTCGTCGGCGCTCTCATCTGCGCGGGTGCCGCGCTGGCCCCGGACCTGGACCACAAGGCGGCCACCATCTCGCGAGCCTTCGGCCCTCTCTCCCGCTGGCTGTGCGAGATCGTCGACAAGCTGTCCTACGCCGTCTACAAGGCGTCCCGGAAGCCCGGCGACCCGCGCCGGTCCGGAGGCCACCGCACGCTGACGCACACATGGCTGTGGGCGGTGCTGATCGGTGCGGGCACGTCCGCGGCCGCCATCGCGGGCGGCCGGTGGGCGGTGCTGGCCATTCTCTTCGTGCACATGGTGCTGGCCATCGAAGGGCTGCTGTGGCGGGCGGCGCGTGGTTCGAGCAGCGATGTGCTGGTGTGGCTGCTGGCCGCGACGAGCGCGTGGATCCTCGCGGGCATCCTCGACAAACCGGGCAACGGGTCGGACTGGCTGTTCACCGCTCCGGGGCAGGAGTACCTGTGGCTCGGCCTTCCGATCGTCCTCGGCGCCCTGGTGCACGACATCGGGGACGCGCTGACGGTGTCCGGCTGCCCGATCCTGTGGCCGATACCGGTGGGCCGCAAGCGCTGGTACCCGGTGGGACCGCCGAAGGCGATGCGGTTCCGGGCGGGCAGCTGGGTCGAGCTGAAGGTGCTGATGCCGGTGTTCATGCTGCTCGGAGGGGTGGGCGGCGCGGCGGCGCTCAACGTCATCTGAGGACGCCGGCCGGCGCGGGCGGGGGTGCCGGGCGGCGTCCTCAGCCCGACAGGGTGTCCTCGTCGACGATGTGCACGGCAGCCTCCTCGGCAGAGGCCGCCGCACCGTCGATGCCCACGTCGGTGGCGATCAAGCCGCTTTCCTCGTCCTCGTGCGCTCCCTCGTCGGGGGCGACGAGCCGGCCGGAGCGGGCGTCGCCCACCTCGTTGTCGAGAGGTTCGCCGTCGCTGTCCGCGCTGTCGCCTATGCCGTCGCCGTCCGGGACCGTGATGTCAGGGACCTCCTCGGCGAGCCGCTCGTCCAGGGTCTCGCCGCGCTGCCTCTCGGCCGCGGTCACGCCCGTGTGCTCCACCGCCCACGGCCGCTCCGGGGGCGACCATCCGCGGTCGAGCGGGTTGCTGACTCCGTCGGCGTCCAGGGTGTCCTCGGCGTCGAGCAGCCCCGCGTCGTCCTGCACCCCGGATCCGTCGGGCTGGTAGACGTCGTCTCCCCATCCCTCGGTGCTGTCCACGGGTACCTCCAGGTGGTGCGGCGGAACCGGAAGCCGCCGTGCCCGACGGCGGACGTGGGGGCGCCGCCCGGCGCGGACCGCGCCCTCCCGGACCGGATGGTTCCGGCACTCCCCCCGCGCCGGTTCCACATCCAGCCTTCCACCCCCCTTCGTCCCCGCGCAACGGCAGCGGCGACACGGGCGCCGGGCAGCGGAAGCGGGCAGTAACCGGCGGCGGAACCCCGCGGGTCCGCCCCCCGCCCCCGGCGCGAGGCCGACGTCAGCCGTGCCAGGACCGCCACAGCGCGGCGTACGCCCCGTCCGCAGCGACCAGCTCGTCATGGCTGCCCAGCTCGCTGATCCGCCCGCTCTCGACGACGGCGATGACGTCGGCGTCATGGGCGGTGTGCAGCCGGTGGGCGATCGCGACGACGGTGCGGCCGTCCAGGACACGGGCCAGGGAGCGTTCCAGATGGCGGGCCGCGCGCGGGTCGAGGAGCGAGGTGGCCTCGTCGAGGACCAGCGTGTGCGGATCGGCGAGCACCAGCCGGGCCAGCGCGATCTGCTGCGCCTGCGCCGGGGTGAGCGCCAGACCGCCGGAGCCGACCTCGGTGTCCAGACCGTCGTCCAGCGCCCGCGCCCAGCCGCCCGCGTCGACCGCGTCCAGCGCCGCCCACAGCTCGGCGTCGACGGCCTCCACGGAGGTTCCCATCGCCCCGCTCGTGCGAAGACGCGAGTGGGGGAGGGCCAGCAGCAGGTTGTCGCGCAGGGAGCCGACGAACACATGGTGCTCCTGGTTGACCAGGGCCACGTGTGCGCGCACCCGCTCGGCGGGCATCCGGGAAAGCTCCGCGCCACCGAGGGTGATCCGGCCGGCCCGCGGCGCGTAGATCCCGGCGAGCAGCCGGCCCAGCGTGGACTTGCCCGCGCCGGAGGGTCCGACCAGGGCGAGCCGGGTCCCGGGCGCCACCTCCAGGGAGACCTTGCGCAGCACGTCGACGCCCTCGCGGTAACCGAAGAGCACCTCGTCGGCCTCGACGTCGCGTCCCTCGGGGGCCAGTGACGTGTCGCCCGCGTCCGGCTCGATGCCGCGGACCCCGACCAGCCGGGCCAGCGACACCTGGGCGACCTGCAGCTCGTCGTACCAGCGAAGGATCAGGCCCACCGGCTCGACGAGCATCTGCGCGATGAGCGCGCCCGTCGTCAGCTGGCCGACGCCGATCCAGCCCTGCAGGACGAACACCCCGCCGATCATCAGGACCGAGGACAGCACCATGGTGTGGGTGAGGTTGATGACCGGGAAGAGCACAGACCGCAGCCACAGCGTGTACCGCTCCCATGCGGTCCACTCCCTGATCCGCCGGTCGGACAGCTCGATGCGCCGATGTCCGAGGCGGTGGGCCTCGACGGTACGCCCCGCGTCGACGGTCTCGGCGAGGACGGCGGCCACGGCCGCGTACCCCGCGGCCTCGGAGCGGTAGGCCGAGGGCGCCCGCCTGAAGTACCAGCGGCATCCGATCACCAGCAGGGGCAACGCGATGAGCACGGCGGGAGCGAGCGGAGGGGCGGTGACGGCCAGGCCGCCGAGCAGCAGCAGCGCCCACACCACGCCGATGGCCAGTTGCGGCACGGCCTCGCGCATGGCCTCGGCGAGCCGGTCGATGTCGGTGGTGATCCGGGAGAGCAGATCTCCGGTCCCGGCCCGCTCCAGGACCCCCGGCGGCAGCCCCACCGACCGTACGAGGAAGTCCTCCCGGAGATCGGCCAGCGTGCGCTCGCCGAGCACGGCACCGCGCAGCCGCACCAGTCGCACGAACACGGCCTGGACGACGAGCGCCAGGACGAACAGCGCGACGGTGGAGCCGAGACGGAGGTCCCGCGCCCCGGCGGACACGCGCTCCACCAGTCCGCCCAGCAGGTACGGGCCCACCATCGAGGCGACGACGGAGACCGTGTTCACGACGATGAGCAGGAGGAAGGACCGGCGGTGCCGGCGGAACAGTTCGGCCACATAGGCGCGTACGGTCGCGGGGGCGCCGACGGGCAGGGTGTCCGCCGCCGTCGGTGCCGCCGGGTCGTACGCCGGTGGCGCCACGCCGATCACGCGCTCTCCTCGATCTCTTCCAGTTCGGCCGGGACGCCGTCGTGGCGGGCGGCCTCGTCGTCGGTCTCGCGGGTCACGACCGCGCGGTAACGGGGCTCGGCGCGCAGCAGTTCGCGGTGCAGGCCGACCGCCGCCACGTCGCCCCCGTGCACCAGCACGACCCGGTCCGCGCGGTCCAGGAGCAGCGGGGACGAGGTGAACACGACCGTCGTGCGGCCCGCCCGCAGCCGGCGCAGTCCCTCGGCGATCCGCGCCTCCGTGTGCGAGTCGACGGCGGAGGTCGGTTCGTCGAGGACCAGCACCTGCGGGTCCGTGAGCAGCGACCGGGCCAGGGCGAGCCGCTGGCGCTGCCCTCCGGACAGGGACCGTCCGCGCTCGGTGATCCGTGCGTCCATCGGGCTCTCGCCGGCCCGCGACGCCTGCGTGAGCGCGTCCAGGACGTCGTCGCACTGCGCGGCGGCCAGGGCGTCCTTGGCGCTGACGGCGCCCGAGGCGGGCACGTCCAGGAGTTCCCTCAGCGAGCCGGACAGCAGCACCGGGTCCTTGTCCTGGACGAGGACCGCCGTACGCGCGGAGTCCAGCGGCAGTTCGTCCAGCGGGACGCCGCCCAGGAGCACCGAGGTGCCCTCCTCGGCGGGATGGCCGCCCAGCCGTTCGGCCAGCACGCCGGCCGCGTCCGGGTTGCCGCAGACCACGGCGGTGAGCCGCCCGGCGGGCGCGAGCAGCCCGGTCCGGGGGTCGTACAGGTCACCGACCGGGACGCATGCCTCGCGGGAGCCTGCGGAGTCCGTGGCGCGCGCCAGCGACAGCACCCGGGCCGCGCGCCGGGCGGACGGCCGCGAGAAGGAGTACGCCATGGCGATCTCCTGGAAGTGCTGCAGCGGATAGGTGAGCAGCATCACCGCGCTGTACACCGTGACCAGTTCGCCGATTGCGATCCGGCCCTCACGGGCCAGCTGCACCCCGCGCCAGACCACCGTGATCATCAGCAGGCCCGGCAGCAGCACCTGCACCGCCGAGATCAGCGACCACATCCGGGCACTGCGCACGGCCGCCGCACGCACCTCCTGCGAGGCCCGGCGGTAGCGGTCCAGGAACAGTTCCTCGCCGCCGATGCCGCGCAGCACCCTGAGCCCCGCCACGGTGTCCGAAGCCAGTTCGGTGGCCCGGCCCGCCTTCTCGCGCTGGATGTCGGCGCGCCGGGTCGCCCGGGGCAGCAGCGGTAGCACGGTGAGCGCCAGTACCGGTACGCCCACGGCCACGACGACGCCCAGCGCGGGCTGGTAGACGACGAGACCGGCACAGACCGCGACGACGGTGACCGCGGCCGCGCCGAAGCGTGAGACGGCCTCCACGAACCAGCCGATCTTCTCGACGTCGCCGGTGGAGACCGCGACCACCTCACCGGCCGCGACCCGTCGGGTCAGGGCGGAGCCGAGATGGGCCGTCCGGCGGGCCAGGAGCTGCTGCACCCGCGCGGCCGCCGTGATCCAGTTGGTGACCGCGGTGCGGTGCAGCATGGTGTCGCCCAGCGCGATGCCGGCTCCGCACACCAAGAGCAGCCCACCCGTCAGAGCGAGCCGCGCGCCCGAGCGGTCCACGACGGCCTGGACGGCGAGGCCCACGCAGAACGGCAGCCCGCAGACGGACAGGAAGTGCAGCAGCCCCCATGCGAGGGACCTGGCCTGCCCGCCCAGCTGACTACGGCCGAGCCACCACAGAAACCGGGGACCCGAGCGCGCGTCCGGCACACCCGGGTCGGGATACGGAAGGTCGTGAATCTGCATGACGTCCCAGGGGCTCGTGTCAGGGGTGGATTCCGGGCGTGCGGCGCGGGCGGCGGTGCGCGGGAACGTCCGCGGGACCCGCAACAAACCGTGAAAGGTTCGCGTCGGAGTGTGGTCGGAGGCAAACGGTTTTCCGACCGGACGGCGGGATCCGGCCCCCGGCGCGACGCCGTCACAGGGGCGTGTGCAGGCAAGCGGTGACATCGGCGTACGGCCGTTCGGGCGACAGCGGACACCGCACAAAGCGGGCGCCGCCCGGTCGTGGTGAGGTCGACCGCGCGGCGCAGGGGGCGTAGCAGGCGTGGGCCCGGGGAGCCGGGGTGTCCACGCCGTTCGACGTCAGCAGCGGTGCCCGGGTCCCGGGGCGGCGGACGCGTCGCCGCCGTCGATCAAGGTGTCGAGCAGCCCGCCGAACACCTGGCGCTGCTCATCGGTCAAAGGGGCGAGGATCTCCTCCGCGGCGGACCTGCGCGCACCGCGCAGCTCGCGCAGCGCCTTTCGGCCGTCGTCCGTGAGCTCGATCCGGATCACCCGCCGGTTGGTGGGATCGGGCATCCGGCGCACCTTGCCGCTCCGCTCCAGGCCGTCGACCAGCGTGGTCACCGCGCGCGGCACCACCTCCAGGCGCTCCGCGAGATCCGCCATGCGGGGCGGAGAGCCGAAGTGCGCGAGGGTGCGCAGCAGCCGGGACTGGGCGGGTGTGATGCCCAGGTCGCTTCGCTCCAGGTGGCGCTTCTGGATGCGGTGGACCCGGCGGGTGAGCCGCAGCAACTGCTCCGCGAGCAGGCCGTCGGGATCGGGGGCGGTCATGCGGGAACCATATCAGGACCTCGTTCATTGTGAGTATAGGTAACAATGAGCTAGGATCCGTGAATCGTCGGCCCATCGACTCAGCAGCTGCCGGCGTGCCGTCCGCAGCGTCGCCCGCCCCTGGGCGGCCGCTGCCTCACCCCCGTAGGAGCCCATGCATCCCGACCGATCCACCACGTGGACCCCTTCCTCCGGCGGCTCGCCGGAGCAGCCGCGGCAGGTGCGCCGCATCCTGAAGCTCTTCAAGCCGTACGGCGGCCGCCTCGCGATAGTCGGGCTGCTGGTCGGCGCCTCCTCGCTGGTCTCCGTCGCCACGCCCTTCCTGCTGAAGGAGATCCTGGACGTCGCGATCCCGCAGGGCCGCACCGGTCTGCTGAGCCTGCTCGCGCTCGGCATGATCCTGAGCGCCGTGGTCACGAGCGTCTTCGGTGTGCTGCAGACCCTGATCTCCACGACGGTCGGCCAGCGCGTCATGCACGACCTGCGCACCGCCGTCTACGGCCGGCTCCAGCGCATGTCGCTCGCCTTCTTCACCCGCACCCGGACGGGTGAGGTCCAGTCCCGCATCGCCAACGACATCGGAGGCATGCAGGCGACGGTCACCTCCACCGTCACCTCCCTGGTCTCCAATCTCACCAGCGTGGTCGCCACCGTCGTCGCGATGGTGGCCCTCGACTGGCGGCTCACCGTCGTCTCACTGCTCCTGCTGCCGCTGTTCGTCTGGATCAGCCGCCGCGTCGGCAACGAACGCAAGAAGATCGCCACCCAGCGCCAGAAGCAGATGGCAGCGATGGCCGCCACCGTCACCGAGTCGCTCTCCGTCAGCGGCATCCTTCTCGGGCGCACGATGGGCCGCGCCGACTCGCTCACACGGTCGTTCGAGAAGGAGTCCGAGAGTCTCGTCGGCCTCGAGGTGAAGTCCAACATGGCGGGCCGCTGGCGGATGGCCGTCATCACGATCGTCATGGCCGCCATGCCCGCGGTCATCTACTGGACCGCGGGCATGGCGCTCCAGCTCGGTGGACCGTCCATCTCGATCGGCACGCTCGTCGCGTTCGTCTCGCTGCAGCAGGGTCTGTTCCGGCCGACCGTCGGCCTGTTGTCCACCGGGGTGCAGCTCCAGACCTCGCTCGCACTCTTCCAGCGCATCTTCGAGTACCTCGACCTGCCCATCGACATCACCGAACCCGACGATCCGGTCCGGCTGGACCGGATCAAGGGCGAGATCCGTTTCGAGGACGTCGAGTTCCACTACGACGACAAGAGCGGGTCCATCCTCGAGGGCGTCGACATCACCGTGCCCGCGGGCGGCAGCCTCGCCGTGGTCGGCCCGACCGGCGCCGGGAAGTCCACCCTCGGCTATCTCGTGCCACGGCTGTACGACGTGACCGGCGGGCGTGTCACCCTCGACGGCGTCGACGTGCGCGACCTGGACTTCGACACGCTCGCCCGCGCGGTCGGCGTCGTCTCCCAGGAGACGTATCTCTTCCACGCCTCCGTCGCCGACAACCTGCGCTTCGCCAAGCCGGACGCCACCGACGAGGAGCTGTACGCGGCGGCGAAGGCGGCACAGATCCACGACCACATCGCGTCGCTGCCGGACGGCTACGACACGGTGGTCGGCGAGCGAGGGCACCGCTTCTCGGGCGGCGAGAAGCAGCGGCTCGCGATCGCCCGCACCATCCTGCGCGACCCGCCGGTCCTCATCCTCGACGAGGCGACCAGCGCACTCGACACACGGACGGAGCACGCGGTCCAGGAGGCCATCGACGCGCTGTCGGCCAACCGCACGACGCTCACCATCGCCCACCGGCTGTCCACCGTCCGGGGCGCCGACCAGATCGTCGTCCTCGACTCGGGGCGCACGGTCGAACGGGGCACGCACGAGGAGCTGCTGGAGTCGGACGGGCGGTACGCGGCCCTGGTCCGCCGGGACGCCCGACTGGAGTCGACCAGATGACGATATGCCGGATTTATGGCTTCTGCGGGATTACGGTGCCCGCATGCAGACGAACACGCCGCCACGGAGGCGCAGGCGACTGACGCGCCGGGGGCTTGTCGCCGTCGTCGTGATCGGAACCATGGCCATGGCCACCGCGGTGGTGGTGCTGCTGATCCTGCGCGGTGAGCAGAAGCCCCGTGCCCCCCTCGTGATCCCGGAGGGCTGGCGCGCCGGGCAGGTCTACGCGGCCGTCGACAGGGCCCTCGGGCTGCCGCCGGGTGCCACGAAGAAGTCCCTGGCCAAGGCTCGTCTCAGGCTGCCGCGCGACGCGCGCGGCAATCCCGAGGGCTACCTCTTCCCGGCGACCTATCCGGTGGACGGGACATCGACTCCCCAGTCGCTGCTGCGGTACATGGTGGACACCGCGAACAAGCGGTTCGGGCTCCGTACGATCGCCGCGGGCCCCCAGCGCCGGGCGATGAGCCTCCATCAGACCGTCACCGTCGCGAGCATCGTGCAGTCCGAGGCGGCGACCGAGGCGGACATGGGCAAGGTGGCCCGGGTGATCTTCAACCGTCTGGAGCGCGGCATGCCGCTGCAGATGGACTCCACCCTCAACTACGCGATGAACCGCTTCACCCTGACCACCACGAGGGACGACACGGAGATCGACAGCCCCTACAACTCCTACCGGCACAGGGGCCTGCCGCCGACCCCCATCGCCAATCCCGGTGAGGACGCCATGCGTGCCGCACTCAACCCGCCACCGGGCGACTGGCTGTACTTCGTCACCGTGAAGCCGGGCGACACGCGGTTCACGGCGAGCTACGACGAGCAGCAGCGCAACGTCGCCGAGTTCAACCGGCTGCGCGGCGGCGGCCCCGCATCCCCCTGAGCGGAGGGGACCGGCGTAATCCCCCGACTCGGACGTCCCAACGGGCCGCCCGCACCGCCGCGCCTCATGCCGCGGCGGCCGGTACCCCCGCCAGCAGCCGCCCGATGTCCCGTACGGCCGCGCGGCCCGCCCGGTTGGCGCCGATCGTGCTGGCCGACGGGCCGTACCCGACCAGATGGATCCGCGGATCGGACACCACCCGTGTTCCCTCGACCCGGATGCCGCCGCCCGGCGTGCGCAACCGCAGAGGCGCGAGATGGCCGATCGCGGCGCGGAAGCCGGTCGCCCAAAGGATCACATCCGCGTCCACATGCCGTCCGCCGGACCACTCCACGCCATTGGGCACGATCCGGTCGAACATCGGCTGCCGGTCCAGGACCCCGTCCGCGACCGCCCGCCGGACAGCGTCGCTCAGCGGCAGCCCGGTCACCGACACCACGCTCCGCGGCGGCAGGCCCTGCCGCACCCGCTCCTCCACGAGCGCCACGGCCGCCCGCCCCACCTCCTCGGTGAACGGGCCCTCGCGGAACACCGGCGGACGCCGCGTCACCCATGTGGTCGCGGCGGCGTACGGGGCGATCTCCATCAGGTGCTGGGTGCCGGACGCGCCGCCACCGACGACGACCACTCGCTGTCCCGCGAAAGCGCCGGGACCCGGGTACCGGGCCGTGTGCAGCTGCCGCCCCCGGAAGGTCTCCTGCCCCGGGTACCGCGGCCAGAACGGCCGGTCCCAGGTGCCCGTGGCGTTGATCAGCGCCCGCGTCGACCACGTCCCGGCGGTCGTCTCCACGAGCAGCCGCCCCCCGGTGCCCTCGCGCACGGCGCGGACGTCGACCGGCCGCCGTACGCGCAGGCCGAAGGCGCGCTCGTACGCGGCGAAGTACTCGGCGACGACCTCGGACGACGGCCGTGCCGGATCGGCGTCCGCCAGTTCCATGCCCGGCAGCGCGTACATCCCGTGCACCTTGCCGTACGTCAGGGAGGGCCAGCGGAACTGCCAGGCACCGCCCGGACCGGGGGAGTGGTCCAGCACCACGAAGTCGTGGTCCGGCACGAATCCGGTGCGTCGCAGGTGGTAGGCACTGGACAGCCCGGCCTGCCCGGCACCTATGACGGCCACGTCGACGTCGCGCGCTCCGGTGGTGTTCACGTCTCCGGCAACCGTGCCGCGGTCGCGGATCTTCCCCGGCGTCCGGCGCCCGTTCGTACGACCGGAGCGAACGCCCCCGCGCCGGGAGGGTGGACGCGCCACGCCGGCGGGGCGGACGGGCCGTCGGCCGGTGGGAAGACGGGCGCATGGGCCAGGATGGAGGCATGCCCGATGCCTTCAGCACCCGCGTTCTCCATGTCGCCTCCGGATCCTCGGAGACGGTCGTCGACCTGACCCATGACTGTGCGGCCTTCGTCCGGGAGGCGGCCGGCGGCCGTGACGGCCTTCTGAACGTCTTCGTGCCGCACGCCACGGCCGGCGTGGCGATCATCGAGACGGGTTCCGGCAGCGACGACGACCTCCTCGCGACGCTCCACACGCTGCTCCCGGCGGACGGCCGCTGGCAGCACCGCCATGGAAGCCCGGGCCATGGCCGCGACCACGTTCTTCCGGCCCTCGTTCCGCCGCACGCGACGCTGCCGGTCATCGGCGGCCGGCTGGAACTGGGGACATGGCAGTCGGTGTGCCTGGTGGACACCAATAAGGACAATGTCGACCGACAGGTTCGACTGAGCTTCCTGGGCTGACCACGAGCCTCCTGGGGGTGGCGGCGGAATCTCCGTACCCTCCGTGCCGGAGACGCCCAGGCCGGCGGGCCGGCGAGGCCGACTGGACCGCGGCAGGACCAGGTGCCGGCCCGGAGGACGACGTGGCGGATCGCCGCTGTGCGTCCTCGTGGGTGGGAAGCCCAGCCGACCGGTCATCCGGTCTTGCGGAGGTGGACCGGCAGGGCCTGGTAGTCGTTGCCGACGAACGAGGACTGGGGCTGCAACTGCTCCGGGGCGACGGCGAGACCGAGGTCGGGGAAGCGGGCGAAGAGCGCGGCGAGCGCGGTCTGCGCCTCCAGCTTGCCGAGCGGGGCACCGAGGCAGTAGTGGACTCCGTAGCCGAAGGCGAGGTGGTTCTTGTCGGCACGGTCGATGTCGAAGCGTTCCCGGTCCCGGTGGATGCCCGGGTCCCGCCCGTGGGCCCCGTAGCCGATGATGATCGGCTCACCCTTGTGGATCGTGACCCCGTCGCCCAGGTCGATGTCGGCCGTGGCGTAGCGCAGCGGCAGGTGCATGAGCGGAGGGTGGAGGCGCACGCTCTCCTCGAGGACGTCCGGCCAGCGCTCGGGGTCCCTCAGGACGGCGGCGAGCTGCTCGGGGTGCGTGAGCAGGGCACACACGGTGTGGTCGATCAGGGAGACGCTGGTCTCGCTGCCCGCGGCGATCATCAGGAGCAGGGTGCTGACGAGTTCCTCCTCGCTGAGACGGTCCCCGTCGTGCTCACGGGCGGCGATGAGGGCACTGGTCATATCGTCGCCCGGAGTCTCGCGCTTGTACGCGACCAGGGTGCGCATCGCCTCGTACACCCCGTTGCGAGTGGCATGGGCCTGCTCCATGTCGGCGGTGGTGTCGAGCATCGCGTCGACCGAGGCCAGCATGGCCGGGCGCTGGTCCTCCGGAACGCCGAAGAGGTCGCAGATCAGGCGGGTGGGCAACCGGTAGGAGTAGGAGGCGCGCAGGTCCACCGGCACGCCGGCCGGCTGGGCCTCGAGGTCGTCGAGGAGTTCGGCGGCGATCTTCTCGATCTTCGGGCGCAGGGCCTTGATGCGTCCCGGTGAGAAGGCCTGACCGACCAGTCCGCGCAGGCGTTTGTGGTCGTCCCCGTCGGAGGTGAACATGTTGACCACGTCGGCCCAGGGGGTCAGCCAGGGTATCGCGCCGGGCTCGTAGCCGGGCCAGGACTTGCGGGCGTCCTTGGAGACGTGAGGGTGGGTGACCAGCTTCTTGATGAGATCACCGCGGGTGACGGACCAGGCGACGACGTTCTCCGGGAGCAGGACACGGACGCCGGGGCCGGCCTCGCGGAGCCGGTCCGTCAGCGCGTGGAGCTCGTTTCCGCCCTTGCTGTGGAATCTCACGGGGGGGCTGGCGCCGGTCAACCTGTGCCTCCTGTCGGTGCGGCAGCGAGGGGTGGTGCCTCCGTTGCCGGGGTGGAACATGGCGTGCATGCCCGCAGGCATGGGCGCAGCGGCTGCGTCGGCCGGGGTTGGCCCTTGGCGTGATCAAGCCGATGTCCCGCAGGAGAACAAGGATATTTCACGCCATGCGGGAGGCGTCATTGTGGCCTGGGTCACGTACGTCGCCCGACTCGTGGAGCTGCGCACGGCAAGACGGCATGGCCGTGCGGTCGTGCCAGGATCGGCCGTCGGGCTCGGTCCGCCCGGGCCCAGGAGGGGCCTCCAGGTGGTCGGCCCTGTTCCGGGGGCCTGGAAGGCCAGGCCGCAGCGGTGCGGTCGGCGGTGATCGTGCGATTCCCGGCCGGGCCCGCGGGGCGGGCCCCGACCTGCGTCACGGTCCCGCAACAGGAAGCAGGGGGACTCGATTCGCCTTCCGGGTCCGGCGCTGGGGTGCCCGGCCTGCTGCACCGCCCGGTCCCGTGCGGGGTGGGCGGTGCAGCAGGTGATGTGCAGGTGCCGGGTGGCGTGCTCCAGGAACGCAAGTGCGTACGGACTTCTGCCCGGCTCGGTGTCGGTACGGAAAAGACCGGCCGCGATGAGACCCTCGGCCTGCTGGTGAGGAACTCGTGCCACGTCGGACCGATCCGGCAGGGCCGGATCGATGGCTGCGGCATCGGGGATCTGCCAGACCGTGGGGCTCACCGGGCCCTTGTGTCACCGTGCCTTGTTGCGACGCTCGAGGAGCCGCCACAGCATCGGCGTGAAGATCAGCTGCATCGCCAGATCCATCTTCCCGCCGGGACAGACGATGGTGTTCGGGCGTGACATGAACGAGTCGTGCAGCATCGAGAGCAGGTAGGGGAAGTCGATGCCGCGCGGGTCGGCGAAGCGGATGACGAGCATGGACTCGTCCGGTGTCGGGATCGTCCTTGCGATGAACGGGTTCGACGTGTCGACCACCGGCACGCGCTGGAAGTTCACATGGGTCCGGGAGAACTGCGGGCACATGTAGTTCACGTAGTCGTGCATCCGGCGGAGGATGGTCTCCGTCACGGCCTCGGTGGAGTAGCCGCGCTTCGACTTGTCCCTGTGCAGCTTCTGAATCCACTCGAGGTTGATGACCGGCACGACGCCGACCAGCAGATCGGCGTGC
Organism: Streptomyces sp. PSU-S4-23; assembly: GCF_055632315.1. Lineage (NCBI taxonomy): Bacteria > Bacillati > Actinomycetota > Actinomycetes > Kitasatosporales > Streptomycetaceae > Streptomyces > Streptomyces sp. PSU-S4-23. The sequence continues at coordinate 8,116,594 of NZ_JBVMUU010000002.1, forward strand.
TGCGCGACGTCGACCTTGCCGGTGGCCACCGCGCCGTGCAGACCTTCGTAGAAGAGCAGGTCCGTGTCACCTGGAAGGTCTTCCCACGGGGTGAACGTCCCGGGCTCCTGCCCGTACGGCGCCGCCTCTTCCGCGTTGTGGAGGTACTTCCGCACGCGTCCGGTGCCCGTCTCGCCGTAGAGCCGGAACAGCTCCTCCAGTTCCGCGAACAGGTTGGCCTCGGGGCCGAAGTGGCTGTAGGTGTGGTCACCCTCGGCAAAGGCCTTGGCCATCTCATCCTTCATGGCCATGCGGTCGTAGCGGTGGAAGCTGTCACCTTCCACGAAGGCTGCGTTGACCCCCTCCCGGCGGAAGATCTGCTCGAAGGTGCGCATCACGGAGGTGGTGCCGGCACCGGAGGATCCGGTGATGGCGACGACTGGGTGCTTGGCGGACATGACTCTTCCTTCAGATGGCGTTGAACAGGCCGCGCTCGCCGTACAACGGGTTCCAGCGCCCGATCGACTCGCTGGTCTCGTCGGCCGGCTCTGCGTGGTAGCGGGCGATTCGCTCGACCTCCTCACGGCTGCCGAATATGAACCCGATCCGCTGGTGGATACCGGTGGGCTTCACCTCGAGGACCCGCTCCCGGCCGGTCGTCGCCAGGCCGCCCGCCTGCTCGATCAGGAACGCGATGGGGTTCGCCTCGTAGAGCAACCGGAGTCGGCCTTCCTTCGCGGGGTCCTTGGTGTCCCGCGGGTACATGAACACTCCCCCGCGGGTGAGGATGCGGTGCGCCTCGGCCACCAGGGAGGCCACCCAGCGCATATTGAAGTCCTTCTCGCGAGGACCGGACGTGCCCTGCAGACACTCGTCGATGTATCGGCTGATGGCCGGCTCCCAGAAGCGCCGGTTGGACGCGTTCACGGCGAATTCCGCGGTGGCCTCCGGCAGCCTGATGTCCTGGCGGGTCAGGAAGAATTCACCGAGGTTGGTGTCCAGGGTGAAGGCATGTACGCCGGTTCCCAGCGTGAGCACCAGGATGGTCGACGGACCGTAGATCGCATACCCCGCAGCCACCTGCTCCGTACCGGGCTGCAGGAAGTCCTCGGGCTGAGCGGCCTCGCCGGGGACGGACGCCCGGAGGATCGAGAAGATGCTGCCCACCGAGAGGTTGACGTCGATGTTGGACGAGCCGTCCAGCGGGTCGAACGTCAGCAGGTACTTGCCCCTCGGATACTCGGGCGGGATCGGATACGGCTCCTCCAACTCCTCGGAAGCCATGCCTGCGAGCTCCCCGCCCCACTCGTTGGTGCGCAGGAAGATGTTGTTCGCCACGACGTCGAGCTTCTGCTGCGCCTCGCCCTGGACGTTGACGGCACCCGCCTTGCCGATCAGGTCGGTGAGCGCACCCGACGCGATTCGCCGGGAGATCGCCTTGCACGCCAGTGCGACGTCCAGGATCAGCGAGTTGAGCTCTCCGCTCGAATTGGGGTGACGTCGACGTTCCTCGATGAGGAACTGGGTCAGCGTCGAGCGTTCCGTCAACATCTCATCACTTCCTCACCGTCGTCTGTCGGGGCGTGCCGTGAGCACATCAGCGACACCGATGAGGCGCATCCCCCCAACGGGTGGCCGGAGGGGGGTACGGTTCGGGGAGGACTGTCACCCTGAGTCTCCGGGCCGGTACCGCGGGGCCAAGCCTGCCGGATCCGGAGTCGCAGTCGGCGCTTGACCCGGCGGCGGGTGGGCGCCGACCCGGGCTACGTAGTCGTTGGTCGTGGCGAGGTCCTCGGTGATCAGTGCGCCGCCCTGGCCGGGGAACCGCCTGGTGCCGGCGTCCACCCACAGAGCACGATGCCGCCGATGGACTCCGGCAGTTCTTCGGCGGTCACCGGCAGTCCGCACGGGCGCGATGCGTGACGTCGCTGGCGGGGATCCCCTCCGTCCCGAGCCGGGTCGGCATCGTCCTGACCGGCTCGTCGGCGGCCGCCCGGTCGCCGCGGTAGCCGTTGGTCATCCGCTGCGCGGTCTCGGTGAGGGCGGGCCGGCCGGTGCGAAGGGCGGTCGTCGTGCCGGGGTGATGTGATCCGGAGCACGGCGGGTACTCACCCCTTCTGGCGGGACCGGGTGTGAAATGCCGCCTCACCCACCTGCTCGGGGTCGCACACGTGCTGCAGGAACAGGCGTGTCGCGGCTGTGGGCTCCGACGCGGTGCACAGGTGCCACGGGCGCTCGAGCGGTGTCCCGGGGACGGAGTAGGTCGCCAGGTCGCCGCCGGCCAGCTGCGGGCGGGCGGCCTCTTCGTGCACCAGGGTGACCCCGAGCCCTTGGCGGGCGGCCGCGACGGCTGCGCCGGCCGTGCCCAGGGTGAGCAGCGGCGGCGCTGCCTCCAGCCCGCTGAGCAGGGACAGTGCCGTGTCGCGCGTGCCCGAGCCGAGGGCGGTCAGCAGCCAGGTCGTCGTCAGCGGGTCGTCCCGCAGGCCGGGCCGGCCGACGAGGACCAACCGGTTCGGGCGCTGTGCCCTGGTCACCAGGCCGGATCCCCGCGGCGGGCGGCCGGCGAGCACCACGTCGACGGCATGGTCCGCCGCGAGTGAGAACAGCTCGTCCCGGGGCAGCACCGACAGCGAGAGCTCGACGTGCGGATGCGTCCGTGCGAACGACGCGATCAGCGGTGGCAGCACGTACTCGCCGGCTGTCGCGACGGCACCGATCCGCACGCGGCCCCGGTCGGCGTCGTGCACCGCGCCCGCCGCCTCGACGAGCAGGCCCAGCAGCCTGCGGACGTACCCGGCGAAGGTCTCCCCGGCGTCGGTGGGCACGATGCCGCGACCTGCCTTGCCGAACAGCGTCGTGCCGAGCGCGGACTCCAGGGCCGCGATGGCGGCCGAGACCGCGGGCGGCGTCACGTGCAGTGCCTCGGCGGCTGCCCGCACGCTGCCGGTCTCGTAGACCGCCATGAAGGTCTGCAGCCGGGCCCAGGTGGCCGCCGCCGGCAGGTCGTTCGTCGCCATAGTTAAACGATCCCTTATGAATCGACAGAGAAGTCTCAATTCTAATTGATTGCTTTGTGTTGGAGACTTGTCTCACTTCACAGGGAGGGCCGGAAGGCGAGCAGCGATGGCGACCAGGGAGGAGGGCGGCGCAGGGCATCGTCATGGAGCGGGAGATGCTCAGCACCCGAAGGAAGAACGCCGGACCTGACGGCATCCGCGCCCGTCGTGACCGTGCCTGGCGGGTGGCTGCGGATCGGCCCCTCTGCGGAGTACGCGTACGCAGGGTGTGCGGTTGAGCACGTTCGCGAAGACGCCAGCGGGCCCCGAGCCCGTCGGTAGGCACCACTGGTCCCGCCACAAGAGGTGCCTCAGTTCACTCTCATCCGATTACAGGGGACGAATCAATGGATCAGTCCGCACGTTATGCCGACCTGTCCCTCAACGAAGAGGACCTGATCAAGGCCGGCCGTCACATCCTGGTCGCCTACAAGATGAAGCCCAAGGCCGGGCACGGCTATCTCGCGGCCGCCGCGCACTTCGCCGCAGAGTCCTCCACCGGCACCAACGTCGAGGTGTCCACCACCGATGACTTCACCAGAGGCGTCGACGCGCTGGTCTACCACATCGACGAGGCCACCGAAGACATGCGGATCGCCTATCCGCTGGAGCTCTTCGACCGCAACGTCACCGACGGACGCATGATGATCGTGTCCTTCCTGACCCTGGCGATCGGCAACAACCAGGGCATGGGCGACATCGAGTACGGCAAGATGATCGACTTCTACGTGCCCGACGAGGCCATCAACCAGTTCGACTTCCCGGCCACCAACATCGAGGACATGTGGCGCATCCTCGGCCGCCCGGTCAAGGACGGCGGCTATGTCGCCGGCACCATCATCAAGCCCAAGCTGGGCCTGCGGCCCGAGCCGTTCGCCAAAGCGGCCTACCAGTTCTGGCTCGGTGGTGACTTCATCAAGAACGACGAGCCCCAGGGCAACCAGACGTTCGCGCCGATGAAGAAGACCATTCCGCTGGTGTACGACGCCATGAAGCGCGCCATGGACGAGACCGGCGAGGCCAAGCTGTTCTCGATGAACATCACCGCCGACGACCACTACGAGATGCTCGCCCGCGCCGAGTTCGGCCTGGAGACCTTCGGACCGGACGCCGACAAGCTGGCCTTCCTGGTCGACGGCTACGTGGGCGGTCCCGGCATGATCACCACTGCCCGCCGCAACTTCCCGAACCAGTTCCTGCACTACCACCGGGCCGGCCACGGCGCCGTCACCTCGCCCAGCGCGAACCGCGGCTACTCCGCCTTCGTGCTGGCCAAGATGGCCCGCCTGCAGGGTGCCTCCGGCATCCACGTCGGCACGATGGGCTACGGCAAGATGGAAGGCGAGCACGACGACAAGAACATCGCCTACATGATCGAGCGCGACGAGTGCCAGGGGCCGGTCTACTACCAGAAGTGGCACGGCCGGAAGGGCACCACCCCGATCATCTCGGGTGGCATGAACGCCCTGCGCCTGATCGGCTTCTTCGAGAACCTGGGCCACGGCAACGTGATCAACACCGCCGGCGGCGGGGCCTACGGCCACATCGACTCCCCGGCGGCCGGCGCCACCTCGCTGCGTCAGGCCTACGAGTGCTGGAAGTCCGGGGCCGACCCGATCGAGTTCGCCAAGGAGAACAAGGAGTTCGCCCGAGCGTTCGAGTCCTTCCCGGGTGACGCCGACCTGCTGTTCCCCGGCTGGCGCGACAAGCTGGGCGTGCACAAGTAAGCACGGCGGAGGGCCGAGCACCCTCAAGGCGTTGGCCCCGTACGGGGCGGGGCCGACGCTCCCAAGGACCCGACCCCGCTGATCGGAAAGAGTCATGAGCGACAAGAAGGACCAATACCTCGTCCAGTGGGAGCCGTACTACCAGCCCCAGGACAATGAGGTGGCGCTGTTCGAAGCCGCCTATGCCGCGCGCCTGCCGGTGATGGTCAAGGGGCCGACCGGCTGCGGCAAGTCGCGCTTCGTCGAGTACATGGCCTGGAAGCTGGGCAAGCCGCTCATCACCGTGGCCTGCAACGAGGACATGACCGCCTCGGACCTCGTCGGCCGCTATCTGCTCGACGCGAACGGCACTCGATGGCTGGACGGTCCGCTCACCGTCGCCGCCCGCATCGGCGCCATCTGCTACCTCGACGAGATAGTCGAGGCGCGCCAGGACACCACTGTGGTGATCCACCCGCTCACCGACCACCGCCGGGTCCTGCCGCTGGACAAGAAGGGCGAGCTCATCACCGCCCACTCCGATTTCCAGCTGGTCGTTTCCTACAACCCCGGTTACCAGTCGCTCATGAAGGACCTGAAGCAGTCCACCAAGCAGCGCTTCACCGGCTTCGACTTCGACTACCCGGAGGCGGACCTGGAGGCCCGAGTTCTCGTCCGCGAGACAGGACTGGACGCCGACACCGCAGCCCAGCTCGTCAAGGTCGGCCGTATCGCCCGCAATCTGAAGGGCCACGGCCTCGACGAAGGGATCTCGACGCGCCTCCTGGTCTATGCCGCCATCCTGATCAAGGAGGGAGTGGCCGCCCGCGACGCCTGCCGGATGGCCCTGGTGCGGCCCATCACCGACGACGCCGACATCCGCGCGACGCTGGACCACGCCATCGACGCGACGTTCGCGTGATGCGCTCCGCCGGCCCGACTCCCAGGTTGCGCAATGACTGAGACAGACGACCAGCAGCTCCTCGCTCAGGAATACCGGGCCCTCCTGGACACCCGTTTCCCGGAGGTCGAGGCGGTGTTCGAGGCCGTCCTGAAAGAGGCCACGGCGCTGCTTTCGCGCGATGGCCTCTACGCGTACCTCGACGCTGCTCGCAGGATCGGCAAGCTTGGCCGTGGCGTAGAGCCGATGCTTGAGTTCCTCGAGGTATGGCCGCAGGTGGCCCGAGCGGTCGGCGAGGCGGCGCTCCCCGACGTGATGGCCGTCGTCATGGGCATGCAGCGCTCACCCAACGGCCCTGCCATCGCCCCCTTCCTGGGGACCCTCGCGGCCGTTGCCACACGGCTGCACACGCGCGAGCAGCTCGGAAACTACCTCGAACTGTGCCTCGACCTGATGGAGCGCACCACCGTCTCCATCCACGGCCACCACACGACGATCGAGAGTCCGAGCCTGCCGACCTTCCTCGACCAGGCACCGCATCTCCTCGACCAGCTCACTGTCGCCGGGCTCCGAGACTGGGTCGCATACGGCATCCGCCACTACGGCCACCACCCGGAACAGCAGCGCGAGTACTTCGCGCTCAAGTCGCCGGACAGCCGCGCCGTGCTCGCCCGCGAGCGCCATGGCACCCTCTTCGCCGACAACGAACGCCAACTCGACCTGTACCTGCGCGGCCTGTGGAACGACAGCGAACAGCTCGTTCCCTATTCCACGGCCTACCACGAGCTGCGCAAACCGGTGCCCTACTTCGACAAGCTGGGGATGCGGGTGCCGGACGCGTACGAGGATGCTGGCGACATCCCCGGCATCGACCGGTACCGCGCCACGCTGGCCCACATGGCCGGCCACCGGCGCTGGACCGAGGCGCAGACCGCCGACAACTGGAGCCCGTTCCAGCGGATGGCGGTGGAGTTCTTCGAGGACGCCCGCATCGACACCCTGCTCTGCCGCGAGTATCCCGGATTGCGGCGCGTGTTCCTCGCTCTCCACCCACAGCCGGTCGAAGGCGCCTGCGACCCGCAGACCATGTCCTGCCTGCGCCATCGACTGGCCGTGTTGTCCCGCGCGTTCATCGACCCCGACCACGGCTACACCGACCCGCTCGTGCTCGAGTTCACCGACCGTTTCCACGGCGCCCTGTCCGGCGGCGAGGGAAGCACCGTGGCCATGGCCGACCTCGCTCTGGAGTACGTCGCCAGGAGCCGGCGCCAGAGCGATCAGCTCGCCAAGGTCTGGTTCGAGGGCACCGTGGTGGACTACCGCGACGACAACCGCCACATGTGGCGATTCATCGAGGAAGCCGACGAGGAAGAGTCGTTCGAGCGCGAGCCGGCGACGGAGCCGGACAGGGAGATCAACGGCCTTCCACCGCGCCACTATCCCGAATGGGACTACAACACCCTCACCTACCGGCCCGATTGGGTGACTGTCCACGAGGGCCTGCACCCTTCCGGTAAGGCCGCCGACATCGAGAGCCTGCTGCTCAAGCATGCTGCCCTGGCCAAGCGTCTGAAGCGCCTGCTGGACTTGCTGAAGCCGCAGGAGAAGGTGCGCATCCGGTACCAGGAAGAAGGCAGTGAGCTGGACCTCGATGTCGCCCTGCGTTCGCTGATCGACTTCAAGAGCGGCTCGACCCCGGATCCGCGCGTCAACATGAGCCACCGGACGGACGGCCGTGACATCGCCGTACTGCTCCTCCTCGACCTGTCGGAGTCGCTGAACGAGAAGGTGCCCGGCGCCGATCAGACCGTTCTGGAACTCTCCCAGGAGGCCGTGTCGCTGCTCGCCTGGGCGATCGAGCAACTGGGTGACCCCTTCGCCATCGGAGGCTTCCACTCGAACACCCGCCACCAGGTGCGCTATCTGCACATGAAGGGCTTTTCCGAGCACTGGGACGACGATGTGAAGGCGCGGATCGCCGCCATGCAGGCCGGTTGGTCCACCCGTCTGGGCGCCGCCATGCGCCATGCCGCCCACTACCTGTCCGGCCGCGAGGCCGACAAGAAGCTGATGCTGATCCTCACGGACGGTGAACCCGCCGACATCGACGTGCAGGACGAGCGCATGCTCATCGAGGACGCGCGCCGAGCCGTCACCGAACTCGACCGCGACGGCGTCTTCACCTACTGCATCAGCCTCGACGCTCATGCCGACGAGTACGTGTCCGACATATTCGGGCAGCGTTACACAGTGGTCGACAACATCGCCCGACTACCCGAAAAGCTGCCCGAGCTGTTCATGGCCCTCACGAAGTGAGGGTACGAGCACACGTTCCGGGTCGTGGTGAGACGTGAGGAACCTCCGGGCCGGACGCCGGTGAGGTACGGCAATCCCGGCCGTCCGGTTCGCCTGTCGCTCTTCTGCGGCCATCGGTCGGCCCGGTACTCCGGGAACCGGCCCGGCGGGACGGGCGGAAGTGACTTCAGGTCGGCTTGCGCCACACGGAGATGTGTTTTGCGGAGTTCTGGGTGAACGGCGCCCCGTCCCAGTCCGCGACACGCCGTTCCAGCCTGAGCCCCGCGATCCGCGCCATCAGGTCGAGCTCCGCCGGCCAGGCGTACCGGTGCCGGGAGGCGCCACGGCGGTAGCGGCCGTCGTCGCCGTCGCGGGTGAGGTGGTGCGAGACGAGCACCTGCTCGACCAGGTCGAAGGTGTCGAAGCCGAGATGCCGCTCGGAGACGTCGAACGGCACCGCGACCTGCCCGGGTGGCAGGAACCGCAGCGGCGGCACGTTCAGTTCGATCACGAAGCGACCCCCGGACGTCAGATGACGCGCGGCGTTGCGGAAGCACTCGACCTGCTCGTCCTGGGTGAGCAGGTTGGTGATGGTGTTGTACACGAGGTAGACCAGGGTGAACTCACCCGGTACGGCGGTCGTGGCCATGTCCCCGATGACGACCGGAAGCGTGTCCTCGTCGACCTTGCGCCGCAGGACCGCCGCCATGTGCTCGGACAGTTCGATGCCCGCCACCGGCACGCCGCGCTCCCGGAGCGGGACGCCCACCCTTCCGGTTCCGATGGCGAACTCCAGTGCCCGGCCGTCTCCGGCGAGTTCGGCCAGGAAGTCGACCGTCGGTCCGAGAACGGCGGCCGAGGACATCTCGGTCTCCTCGGCGTCGTAGCGGTCGGCGGTCGCACGGGTCCACAGCTCACTGCTCGTCACGGCTGGCCACTATGCCGGGCGTTGAGGGGCGCTGTCGCCCCGATTACCGGTCGCCGCCCCGAGGCGCGCGGTTCCTGCCAGGCGTCAGGCCGCAGCCCGCCCCGCACGGACAAGCCTTGCCCGAGGGCGAGCGTTCCGGCGGGGGTACTGATCACATCCAACTCCTCGATCTCACTGGCGGTGAGTCGCGTGAGGCCGAGAACCGCATGCGCCGCCACCTCGCCCGCATCCGCACCCTGTGGGCGGACGGACAAGCGGACGGACAAGCGGACGGCGGGGACCCCGAGTCCGCTCGGCTCGGCGGAGAGCGGCGGCAGGGCGACTGTCACCGCCCGCGGGCTGTCACACGGGTGTACGGGACACCCGCGCCCCCGGTGCGCCGGGGCGCCCGACGTCCGCCGCAGGCGTCCGCCCGGCGGTGCTCAGTGCCCGGGTGCCCCCGCGCGCAGTCCGTCCATGACGAGGTCCAGGAGCCGGGTGACGCGCGGCCGCCAGTCGCTGCGGGGATCGATCTGCCACAGGCCGGCGATGGCGAGGATGAAGTCGTCCGCGGTGACGCCCGGGCGTATGGTGCCGGCCTCCTCGTTGGCGCGGAGCAGGAGTTCGGCCGCGGCGGTCACCGGCGCGTGCCCCGGTTTCGCCTGTGCTCCCGGCGCACCGGTGACCAGCCGGATCGCATCCGCCAGGCCGGCCTTCGCCATGGCGAACTCGGCGAGGCGGTCCATCCACTCGCGCAGGGCCCGGTCGGGCTCCAGGCAGGCCAGCAGCTGGGCCGCACTGTCGGCGACCTGCTGCATCTCGTGGCGGTAGATCTCGAGCACGAGCGCCTCACGGCTGGGGAAGTTGCGGTAGAAGGTGCCCTGCCCGACGCCCGCCTTCTTGGCGATCACGCTCAGTGGCGCGTCCGCGCACCGTGTCAGCTCGGTCAGCGCCACGGCCAGGATCCGCTCGCGGTTTCGCTGCGCATCCGAGCGCAAGGGCGCGCCCTTCTTCTGCTGCACTCGTCCTCCCTTCGGGCTCCTGGCCGAACCCGTTCTTGCTAACCGGACAGCTGTCCGTTAGGTTTTCCCGATAGCGGACAGCTGTCCGGTTAGGTCCACCATAAGGGCGGACGCGGCCGGCGTGGGCAGCCGGTGGCCGCCACCGTCGGCGTTCCTTCCCCGCATCCTGCATGTCTTCGACGCACCATCGCTACGCACAGCGCCATTTCCCTGTCTCCCGACTCGTCCGCCGGCCGGACCGTCCCCGCGATGTGTCCGGATACGCGAAAGAAGGCTGATCATGGCCCCATCGACGTCCAGCGCCATCACCCTGAACATCAACGGCGAGAAGTACACGCTGTCCGTCGACCACCGCACCACCCTGCTCGACGCCCTGCGCGAGCGACTCGATCTGACCGGTACCAAGAAGGGCTGCGACCAGGGGCAGTGCGGTGCCTGCACCGTCCTGGTCGACGGACGGCGGGCCGTGTCCTGCCTGCAGTTCGCCGTGGCGGCCGAGGGACGCGAGATCACCACCATCGAGGGCGTGGCCGAGGGCGACCGGCTGCATCCGGTCCAGCAGGCGTTCCTCGACCTCGACGGTTACCAGTGCGGCTACTGCACGCCGGGGCAGATCTGCTCGGCCGTCGCGGTGATCGGGGAACACGCGGCGGGCTGGCCGAGCGCCGTCACCGACGACGTCCGGCCCGAGGCGGGGCCGCCACCGTTGACCGCCGACGAGATCCGGGAGCGGATGAGCGGCAACCTGTGCCGCTGCGGCGCGTACGTGTCGATCGTCCGGGCGATCGAGCGGGCGGCCGCGGCGGCGTCGGAGACCGAGGAGGCCGTGGCATGAGGGAGTTCGACTACCGCAGGGCGTCCGACGTCGCCGGCGCGGTCGCGCTGCTGGGCGCCGACCCGGACGCACGCTTCCTCGGCGGCGGCACCAACCTCGTCGACCTGATGAAGAGCGGCGTGGAGCGGCCCGCCCGGCTCATCGACGTGCGCGAACTTCCCCTGGACCGGATCGAGCCGACACCGGACGGCGGGCTGCGCATCGGCGCGACCGTCACCAACAGCGATCTCGCCGCCCACCCCGATGTGCGCCGCCGCTACCCGGCGCTGACTCAGGCCGTGCTGGCCGGCGCCTCCGGGCAACTGCGCAACATGGCGACGGTCGGCGGGAACCTCCTCCAGCGCACCCGCTGCGGCTACTTCAGCGACGTGACCCAGCCGTGCAACAAGCGTGTCCCCGGCAGCGGTTGTCCCGCCGTCGAGGGCGAGCACCACAACCACGCGATCCTGGGCGCCTCCGACCACTGCGTGGCCGTCCACCCCTCGGACATGGGCGTGGCGCTGACGGCCTTCGACGCCGTCGTCTCGTACGAAACGGCCGACGGTCCGGGCGAGTTGCCGCTCGCCGAGTTCTACCTGCCCGTGGGCGGCACCCCGCACCTGGAGACCGCCCTTCCGGCCGGGGCGCTGATCACCGGCGTCGCCCTGCCGCCCGCCCCGGTCGCGGCCCGCTCGCGCTACCGGAAGGTGCGCGAACGCGCCTCGTACGCGTTCGCGATCGGCTCGCTCGCCGCCGCGCTGGACGTCCGGGACGGCGTCGTACGCGATGTGCGCCTGGCCCTGGGGGCGGTCGCGTCGCGGCCGTGGCGGGCCCGTACGGCCGAACGGATGCTGACCGGGGCACCGGCCGACGGCGAGACCTTCGCCGCCGCGGCGGACGCCGAACTGGCGGCGGCCAGGCCGCTGCCCCACAACGGATACAAGGTGACACTCATGCGCAACCTCATGGTGGCCGTGCTGACCGAACTCGCCGAGGAGGCCGCCCGATGACCACGGCCACGACCGGGACCGGAACGGCGAGGGGCTCGGTGGGCACCTCGCACACCCGTGTGGAGGGCCGCGACAAGGTCACCGGAGCGGCCCGCTACGCGGGCGAGGTCCCCTTCGCCGACCTCGCCCACGGCTGGCTGGTGCTCTCCACCGTCGCCCGCGGACGCATCCGCTCGATGGAGACCGGCACCGTCCTCGGCATGCCCGGGGTGCTCACCGTCCTGCACCACCAGAACGCCCCGCGCGTCGACATCGACCACGTCGGCGTCCTGGGGGTCCGGCCGGACCCGACCGCCGCCCTCTTCCAGCACGACCGGGTGCCGCACATGGGCTGGCCGGTGGCGCTGGTCGTCGCCGAGACGTCCGAGCAGGCCAGGGAGGCCGCTGAGGCGCTCGTGGTGCACTATGACGAGGAGCCGCACGACGTCGCGTTCTCGGCCGCGCACCCGGACAGCTACCCGGCGGACGGGTTCATGCCGGCGGTGACGGAGAAGGGCGACCTGGAGTCGGAACTCGCCGCGTCCGCGGTCGTCGTGGACGCGCGGTACACGACGCCGGAAGAGCACCACAGCATGATGGAGCCCCATGCGGCGACGGCCCACTGGGACGGCGGCCGGCTGGACGTCATCGACTCCAACCAGGGCAGCACATGGGTCGCGGACGAGCTCGTGAAGATGTTCTCGCTCGATCCCTCCTCGGTGCGGGTGCGGTCCGAGCACGTCGGCGGCGGCTTCGGCAGCAAGGGGCTGCGCGCCCACCAGGTGGCCGCGGTGATGGCCGCGACCGTGCTCCAGCGTCCGGTCCGGGTCGTCCTGACCCGCCGCCAGATGTTCTCGCTCGTCGGCTACCGCAGCCCCACGACCCAGCGGATCCGGCTCGGAGCCGACACCGGCGGGCGGCTGCGCGCGCTGGAGCACAGCTCGCTGAGCCTCACCTCCACCGTGCACGAGTTCGTCGAGCCGAGCGCCGGGGTGGCACGGGTGATGTACGACGCCGACGCCCACCACACGGCCAACCGGCTCGTACGGCTCGACGTGCCCACACCGACGTTCATGCGCGCGCCGGGGGAGGCGCCCGGGTCGTTCGCGCTGGAGGCGGCGCTCGACGAACTCGCCGAGCGGTGCGGCATCGACCCGATCGAGCTGCGCGCGCGCAACGAGCCCGAGCGGGGGCCCGTGTCCGGGCTGCCGTTCAGCGGCCGCAACCTGATGGCCTGTTTCCGGGAGGGTGCCCGCAGGTTCGGCTGGGCGGACCGGGATCCGCGTCCCGGCCTGCGCAGGGAAGGACGCTGGCTGCTCGGCACCGGCACGGCGGCGGCATCCTTCCCCTCCGGGGCCGCACCGTCCACGGCGACCGCGACGGCGGAGGCGGACGGCACCTTCACCGTGCGGATCGCCGCCTCCGACATCGGAACCGGGGCGCGGACCGCGCTCACCCTCGTCGCCGCCGACGCCCTCGGCGTGGCACCGGACCGCGTCCGCGTGCACATCGGCGACAGCGACTTCGGACCGGCGATGATCGCCGGCGGTTCCATGGGCACCCGCTCCTGGGCCTGGGCCGTCACGGCCGCGGCCGGCGAACTGCGCGAGCGGCTCTCCCCGGGCGCCGGCATCCCGCCCGAGGGCATCACGGTGCGGTCGGACACCTCCGCCGCCGTCCAGGCCCTCGCACAGAAGGAACGCCACTCCTTCGGAGCGCAGTTCGCCGAGGTCGCCGTGGACGTCACCACCGGCGAGGTGCGCATCCGCCGCATGCTCGGCATCTTCGCGGCGGGCCGGATCGTCAACCCGCTCACGGCGCGCAGCCAGTTCCTCGGCGGAATGACCTGGGGCATCTCCATGGCCCTGCACGAGGAGGCGGTCAGGGACCGCGCCTCCGGCGGCCATGTCGGCCCCGACCTCGCGGGCTACCACGTCGCCACGCACGCCGACGTACCGCTCATCGAGGCCGACTGGATCGACGACCCGGACCCGGACGACCCGGTCGGATTCAAGGGCATCGGGGAGATCGGCATCGTGGGCGCCGCGGCGGCCATCGCCAACGCGGTCTGGCACGCGACCGGCGTCCGCCACCGGAGCCTGCCGATCCGTCCGGACCGTGTCCTGCGGGCGGACGCGGAGGCACCGCATGCTTGACATCGCCGAGGAGCTGAGCCGCTGGGCCGACGAGGGCCGGGACTTCGCCGTCGCCACCGTCGTCTCCGTGGGCGGCAGCGCGCCGCGCGCTCCCGGCGCGGCCCTCGCCGTCGACGCGGCGGGCACGGTCATCGGCTCGGTCTCCGGGGGCTGTGTGGAAGGGGCGGTGTACGACCTGTGCGTCCAGGCGCTCCGGGACGGCGAGACCGTCCTGGAGCGGTTCGGCTACAGCGATGAGGACGCCTTCGCGGTCGGGCTGACTTGTGGCGGGATCATCGACGTCCTGATCACGCCGGTCCGGGCGGAAGCGCCCGTCCGGGCCGTGTTCCGCTCGGCGCTGTCGGCCGCCGTGCGGGGCGAGCCCGCGGCCCTCGCCCAGGTGGTCCGGGGCCCGGCCGGCCTTCTGGGCACGGCCCTGCTCGTGCGCCCCGACGGGTCGTGCGAAGGGGGTCTGGGAGGCCACGAGGAACTGGACCGGACGGCGGCGGCCGAGACCCGGGCCCTGCTCGACACCGGCCGCACCGGCACGGTCGCCCTCTCCGAGGACGGATCGCACTGCCCCGGCGGGCTCACGCTGTTCGTCGCGTCGAACGCGGCGCCGCCTCGCATGATCGTCTTCGGGGCGATCGACTTCGCGGCGGCGCTCGTGCGCGTGGGGAAGTTCCTCGGCTACCACGTGACCGTCTGCGACGCCCGCCCCGTCTTCGCCACGCGGGCCCGTTTCCCCGAGGCCGACGACATCGTGGTCGACTGGCCGCACCGCTATCTGCGGCGCACCGCGACCGACGGACGCACGGTCCTGTGCGTGCTCACCCACGACGCCAAGTTCGACGTGCCGCTGCTGAGGGAGGCCCTGCGGATGCCGGTCGCCTTCGTCGGCGCGATGGGCTCGCGCCGCACCCACCGGGACCGCGACCGGCGGCTGCGCGAGGCCGGCGTGAGCGAGCGGGAGCTGGCCCGGCTGAGGTCGCCGATCGGCCTCGACCTCGGCGCCCGTACGCCCGAGGAGACTGCTCTGTCCATCGCGGCGGAGATCGTCGCGCTGAGACGCGGAGGGACGGGCATGCCGCTCACCGGCTCCCGGACGCCGATCCACCGTGACCGCGACGAGACGGGCGCCGCCGTGGCGGCCTGAGGGGCAGTCGCCTCCCGGGCCGTGCCGTGATGCGCCTCCCTGGACGTGGCCGCCGGCCGCGGGGCCCGCCCGGGGTGTGCCGCGGCCAGGGGCTCGCCCGTTCCCCGGACTTCCGAGGCTCCGTACGCGGCGACGGGGCCGGACACCTGGTGTCCGGCCCCGCCCGCACCACCGCCTGCGCCGGCGCGGTGGCCGTCGTGTGCCCGCCGTCGGGCGGCCGCGGGCTCAGCCGGCGGTGTCGGTCCCGGTCGGCAGGGGCGGTTCCGCGGCGACGCGCGCCCACTCCTCGTCGGTGAGGATGCGGGACCGGAGCAGGAAGCGCACCCCCTCGGGGGCTTCGAGGGAGAAGCCGCCGCCCCGGCCCGGGACCACGTCGACGGTGAGGTGGGTGTGCCGCCAGTACGCGTACTGGTCGGCACTCATCCAGAACGGCGTGTCCCCGGCGACGTGTCCGAGCAGGACGTCGGCGCCGCCCACCCGGAACTCGCCGCGCGGGTAGCACATGGGCGCGCTGCCGTCGCAGCAGCCTCCGGACTGGTGGAACATCACCGGTCCGTGACGGGCCGTCAGCCTCCGCAGCAGCTCCTCGGCGGCGGCGGTCAGCTCGACCCGCGTCACCCGCGTGCCCATCAGAAGAATCCGAGCTTCTGCTCCGAGTAGCTGACCAGGAGGTTCTTGGTCTGCTGGTAGTGGTCGAGCATCATCTTGTGCGTCTCGCGGCCGATGCCGGAGCCCTTGTAGCCGCCGAAGGCGGCGTGCGCCGGGTAGGCGTGGTAGCAGTTGGTCCACACACGGCCGGCCTTGATCTCGCGGCCGAGCCGGTAGGCGAGGTTGCCGTTGCGGCTCCACACGCCGGCGCCGAGGCCGTAGAGGGTGTCGTTCGCGATCTTCGCGGCCTCTTCGGGGGAGTCGAAGGTGGTGACCGAGACGACCGGGCCGAAGATCTCCTCCTGGAAGATCCGCATGTCGTTGGTGCCCTTGAACACGGTCGGCTCGATGTAGTAGCCGCCCTCCAGGCCGGGGACACCGCGCCGCGAGCCGCCGGTGAGCAGTTCGGCGCCCTCCTGCTTGCCGATGTCGATGTAGGAGAGGATCTTCTCGAACTGGTCGTTGCTGGCCTGGGCGCCGATCATGGTCTCCGGGTCGAGCGGGTTGCCGCCCTTGATGGCCCGGGTGCGCTCCAGCGCGCGGGACATGAACTCGTCGTAGATCGAGGAGGCGATCAGGGCCCGGGAGGGACAGGTGCACACCTCGCCCTGGTTGACCGCGAACATCACGAAGCCCTCGACGGCCTTGTCCAGGTAGGCGTCGTCCGCGTCCATGACGTCGGGCAGGAAGATGTTCGGGCTCTTGCCGCCCAGCTCCAGGGTGACCGGGATGATGTTCTCGGACGCGTACTGCATGATCAGCCGGCCGGTGGTGGTCTCACCGGTGAAGGCGATCTTGGCGATGCGCGGGCTGGAGGCCAGCGGCTTGCCGGCCTCGACGCCGAAGCCGTTGACGACGTTGAGCACGCCGGGCGGCAGCAGGTCGGCGATCAGCTCCATGACCACCAGGAGGCTGACCGGGGTCTGCTCGGCCGGCTTGATGACCACGCAGTTGCCCGCCGCGAGGGCCGGGGCGAGCTTCCACGCGGCCATCAGGATCGGGAAGTTCCACGGGATGATCTGGCCGACCACGCCCAGCGGCTCGTGGAAGTGGTAGGCGACGGTGTCCGCGTCGATCTCGCCGACGGTGCCCTCCTGGCTGCGCACCACGCCCGCGAAATAGCGGAAGTGGTCGACGGCGAGCGGGATGTCGACGTTGAGGGTCTCGCGGATCGGCTTGCCGTTCTCCCAGGTCTCCGCGACGGCGATCTTCTCGAGGTTCTCCTCGATGCGGTCCGCGATCCGGTTGAGGATGTTGGCCCGCTCCGTGACGGAGGTGCGGCCCCAGCGGTCGGCCGCGGCGTGGGCGGCGTCCAGGGCCAGTTCGATGTCGGCGGCGGACGAACGGGCGACCTCGCAGAACACCTTGCCGTCCACCGGCGACGGGTTCTCGAAGTACTGGCCCTCGACGGGGGCGACCCAGTCGCCGCCGATGAAGTTGTCGTAGCGGCGGGCGAAGCTGACGACGCTGCCTTCTGTTCCGGGCTGCGCGTACACCATGGCGGCTCTCCTCGGTGGATGGCGAGTGGGGGAGGACGGCGGGCGGGGCCGCCGTGACACCGCTGACTCTGACTCCGTGAGGTTGGCGCGAGGTTGGCGCCGCGGACCCGCCCCGGACCCGCCCCGGACCTGAAGGCCGCGGCCACGCGGTACGGGCCCCGGCCCTGCCGTCCCGGGCCCCGGACGCGCAGGCCGGGCGGCCGCCGGGGTCAGGCGCGCAGGGCGGTGCTGAGGCGGCCCACCGCGATCGGACGGCGCTTGTCGTCCGGGGCCAGCAGGCGCAGCGCGTGCTCGTGCACCTCCGCGTCGTACGGGGAGCTCTCCCCGTACCGCAGGGCGGCCTCGGGCCCGGAGCTGGCCAGTACGGCCTCCCGCACGGCGACCTCCAGATGGGCGCGCCATTCGAGGATGCCCGGAGCCTCGGAGCGGGGCAGCAGCGGGCCCCGGTAGTGGCGCAGTGCGGTCGCGATGTCGCCGTTCTCCAGGGCGCGCAGGACGTCGGCGGCGTCGCAGGCGACGGGCGCGGTCAGGGCGTAGCGGCGGGGCGCGATGCCGCCGCCGAGGGCCCGGCGCAGATGGGAGACCTCCGCCTTGAAGGTGGACGCCGTGACGGGGCGGTCGCCGTACAGGGCGTCCCGGAGGCGCTCGGAGGTGAAGCCGTCGGGTTCCAGCGCGAGCAGCGTGAGGATCTCCAGCTGGCGCGGGCGCACGGGCAGCGGGACGCCGCCGCGTTCGGCCCGCTCCGCGCCCAGCACGGTCAGCCGCACCGGGGCGAGGTCCGGCGAGCGAGGTGCGGGCATCTCCGTACGGAGCCTGCTCTCGATGGCGGACACCAGGGTACGCACCGTGGACATGGCCAGCGGGTGCGAACGGTCCCAGCTGGTGGACAGGTCCAGCACACCCAGGATCCGGCCGTCCGGGGCGCGCACCGGCGCGCAGTAGCAGACCCAGCCGTGCAGGGCCGTCACCAGGTGCTCGGCGGAGAAGACGGTGCTGGGCCGGCCGGTGCGCAGGGCCAGGGAGAGGGCGTTGGTGCCCATCGCCGCCTCGTCCCAGCGGCCGCCGGGCGCGAAGTTGACCCGCTCCGCGCGGCGCCGCATGGTCTGCCCGCCGCAGGTCCACAGGATGGTGCCCGACTCGTCCGTGACCGCGGTGACGAACCCGGCGTCGTCGGCGATGCTGTGCAGTTCGCCGGAGAGGTCGTCGACCGGCCGGCGCAGCACAGAGGCGGCCCACCGCTGGGCGACCGAGCGCCCGTCGGAGGCCGGGGCGCTGTCCCGGTCCGGGTCCACGCTGGTCAGGGAGCGCGCCCATGACTCGGAGACCTCCGGCCGGAGTGTCCCGCCGCCCGGCGACCGCCGGGCCTGCTTCAGATGCGGCACCCAGCGGGACCACTCGTCCTCCAGTGTGGCCCTGCGCCGCCGGAGGTCACTGCGCTGTGACATGTGCTTTCCTGCCGTCGTACCGGGACGATCGCTCATTGTCCGCCCGGGCCGTGCCGAGCGCACCTGTCCGATCGGACGGGGAACCCCCTCCGGACGGACGGGTGGCGCACCCGGGCTCGCCCGCCTACCTTGACCCTCGTATGGACGACAGTTATCGGACAAGTGAGCGCTAAAATCAAGGTCGCACACATGGTGCGGACTTCACGCAAGGGAACGGGCTCGGGAGGTCGCATGTCGCTCGCGTCAGGCGTCATGACGACCGGTGGTGGGGATCCCACCGCCGAGTGGAGCCGTGACGAGTACCAGTGCGAGCTGGTGGGGCCGCAGCCGGCGGGCGGCGCGCCCCTGGGCCGGTCCACGCGGCTGGCCAAGTTCCACGTCCCCGAGATCGTCTTCGGCCCGGGCTCGCTCGCCGAACTCGGGCACTGCGCGCTGCGGCTCGGCGCCCGCAGGCCGTTCCTCGTCACCGACCCCGGGCTGATCGAGGCCGGCTGGGTGGACGAGGCGGTCGGTCATCTGCGGCGGGTGGGCCTGCGGCCCGTGGTGTGGCACGACGTCACGCCCAACCCGAAGGACCGCGAGGTCGAGGCCGGTTTCCAGCGGTACAAGGAGAGCGGCAGCGACGTCATCGTGGGCGTGGGCGGCGGTTCCGTCATCGACGCCGCCAAGGGTGTGGCGATCCTGTCGGGCAACGGCGGACGCATCCTCGACTACGAGGGTGTGGACGAGGTCGTGCAGCCGATTCCCCCCACCGTGATGGTGCCCTCCACGTCGGGCACCGGCGCGGACGTGTCGCAGTTCGCCGTCATCACCGACACCACCGAACACATCAAGATCACCATCGTCAGCCGCACCCTGGTGCCGGAGATCTCGGTCATCGACCCGCGGCTGCTGACGACCATGCCGGACTGGCTGAACGCGGCGACCGGCCTGGACGCGCTGACGCACGCCATCGAGGCGTTCGTGTCCCGGGCGCACAACCCGCTCACCGACACGCACGCCCTGCACGCGGTCCGGCTGATCACCCGGAACCTGGTGCGCACCCAGGTGCTGCCCAAGGACTTCGGCGCCCGGCTCGCCATGGCCCAGGCGTCCCTGGAGGCCGGGATGGCCTTCACCAACGCGATCCTGGGCGCCACGCACGCCATGAGCCACCAGGTCGGCGGCCTGCTGGACGCCCCGCACGGCGTGGTCAACGGCGTGCTGCTGCCCCACGTCATCCGGTTCAACGCGCAGGCGTGGCCGGAGCGGTTCGTGGCGCTGGGCGAGGCGGCCGGCATACCGACCCAGGGCGTTCCCCCGTACGAGGTGGCGGTGCGCCTCGCCGAGCTCGTGCGGGCCCTGGCCGACGACGTCGGTGTGCCCAGGGGACTGGCCAGCCTGGGCGTCGCCGACTCCGACGTGC
Source organism: Streptomyces sp. PSU-S4-23 (assembly GCF_055632315.1). Taxonomy (NCBI): domain Bacteria; kingdom Bacillati; phylum Actinomycetota; class Actinomycetes; order Kitasatosporales; family Streptomycetaceae; genus Streptomyces; species Streptomyces sp. PSU-S4-23. The sequence continues at coordinate 8,136,551 of NZ_JBVMUU010000002.1, forward strand.
CCGTGCTGGCGCGTACCACGCTGAAGGACGCCTGCATGGCCACCAACCCCCGGAACGTCGGCGTCCGCGACGTCGAGACGCTGTTCCGCGCGGCGCTGTGAAGCGCTTCGGATGCCCGGTGAGGCGAGCCGCATGACCGTTCCCGAACCGTCCCCGCGCACCGCGGACCTGGGAGTGCTCACCGGCCTGCGCTCGGGCAAGCGGTCGTTCTACCCGGCGTATGTGCGCTCCACCGAGCGGCTGGAGCGCACCGTCGAGGCGCTGGACGGCATCTCGCGCGCCCTGGTCCGCACCGCCGAGGGGCCCAGGGCCCTGGTCGAGGCGGTCGTGCGGACCGCGGCCGACCATCTGCAGGCGCGCTGGCTGCTGCTGGCCGTGGCGGACGGCGCGCTGCGCGCGGCCCGGCCGCGGTTCCTGCTGTACGCCGACGACGTGCTGATCGACGACGAGACACTGCTGCCCGCAGAGGTGCGAGGGCATCTGCGGGTGCTGCGCACCCGGCCGTGGGAGGCGGCCACCTCGGCCGACGACCGGGCCTGGGTGCGGGCCCCGATGACCCTGGACGACGAGCCCGTCGGCGGGATCGCCGCACAGCCCGGCGCCGGAGTCGAGGTGGCCGACACCGACCTCGCGATCCTGCGCGTCCTGGCCAACCAGGCCGCCGTGGCGCTGCACAACACCTACCTCTTCCACGCGGCGACCGCGCTGCGCGGGCGCACCGAGGAGCTGTCGGAGGCCGCCGAGCGCCAGGCCCGGGACCTCGCCGCGCGCAACGCGGAACTGGCCCAGACGCAGGCGCGGCTGTTCGACGTGATGCAGCACCAGGCGCTCGACGACGAACGGCACCGCATCGCCCGTGAACTGCACGACAGCGTCGCCCAGTACGTGCTCAGCGCGGGCATGACCGTGGAGGTGTGCCGGGCCGAGCTGGAGTCCATGGGCGGCCGTGCGGCGGAGATCGCCGGGCGGCTCGCCGACGCCAAGGACCTCAGCCGGCAGGCCGTGGAGCGGCTGCGCGCCTCGATCTACGCGCTCCACCACTCCTCGCAGGAGCCGACCGGACCGCTCCCGGTCATGCTGGAGCGGCTCTCCACGGTGCACCTGCCGACCGCGCTGGACGTCCGTGTGTCCGTCCAGGGCACCCCGGTGCCGCTGCGGCCGCAGGCCGAGCAGTCCGTCCTGCGGCTGACCGGCGAGGCCCTGTTCAACTCCGCCACGCACGGCAAGGCGGGCCGGGCGCTGGTGCGGCTGCGGTACCTGCCGGACGCCGTCACACTGAGCGTGTCCGACGACGGAACCGGAGACCCCGCGCAGCTGCGGCGGGCGCTGGCACTCTCCCAGGCCGCCGACCTGTCGGGGCGCCACCGGGGACTCGCCAACATGGTCGCCAGGGCGGAGGAGCTCGGCGGCACCCTGTCCATCCGCCGCTCGCGCATGGGCGGCGTCCTGCTGCGGGTGCGCATCCCGCTGCCGGTGCGCGTCGATCAGGAGACAGCCGATGACCGCTGAACAGGACCTCACCACCCCCGTGGGCACGCTGCGGATCGTCCTCGTGGACGACCACGCGATCGTCCGGCACGGGCTGCGGTCGATCCTGGACCGGGAGAGCGACCTGGAGGTCGTGGGCGAGGCCAGCACGGCCGCCGAGGCGGAGGCCGTCGTCGACCGTCTGCACCCCGCGATCGTGCTGCTGGACCTGAAGCTGTCCACCGGCGCCGACACCGAGGGACTCGACCTGTGCGCACGGCTGACGCGCCGTCACCCCGGTCTCGCGGTCCTGGTGCTCACCACGTTCCTGGACGACAGCCTGGTGGTGGCCGCGATCCAGCACGGCGCGCGCGGCTACGTCGTCAAGGACGTGGACACCACCGAACTGCTGCGGGCCATCCGCGCCGTGGCCCGCAACGAGAGCGCCTTCGACTCGCACGCGGCCGCCGCGATGGTGCGCTCGATGCGCGTGCAGCCCGAGCAGCAGCCCAGGTTCACCGAACGCGAGGTGAAGGTGCTGCAGTTGCTGGCGCGCGGCCTGAGCAACCGGGACATCGGCGGGGAGCTGTACATCTCGGAGACGACGGTGAAGTTCCACGTGCGCAACATCATGCGCAAGATGGATGCCGGCAGCCGCGCCGAGGTCGTCTACGAGGCCAGCAAGATGGGCGTGATCTGACGCCCGCCCCAGGGGCCGCGCCGAAGGGCCGCCGGGGGGTCACCCGGCGTCGATCACCAGCCAGCCCCCGTGGTGGTCGCTCACCGCGGCCGGCAGCCCCGTGCCGCGGCCCAGGGCGGTGAGCGCGCCCCGGTCGAAGGAGCGGACGTGCCCGTAGGCGGCGGTCGGCTCGTCCTCGTACGGCACCGCCACCACCACGCGGCGCCGGGCCAGCCGCAGGGCCTCCTGCACGACGGCCTCGCCGTGCCCCGGATCCAGGTGCTCCAGGACGTGGATGACGGTGACGGTGTCCACCGAGCGGTCGGGCAGCGGCACCCGCGCCGCGTCGCAGGCCAGCGTGTCCAGCCGCACGTCCCGCACGCGGGCCACGGCGGACAGCAGCCGCATGGTGCCCCCCGCCAGATCCGAGGCGATCACGGTGTTCCGGGGGCGCCCGGCCAGCAGCAGGGGCAGGAAGCCGAAGCAGGAGCCCACGTCGAGCACGCTGCCCTCGCCGACCAGGTCCAGGGTGCGGCGGTAGACGGGGGCGAACCCGGCGATCGAGGAGTGCGTGGCCGCGGCCGGCCGGCGCCAGCACTCCCGGATCCGGTTGAGCGTGTTGTCGTAGAAGGTGGCCCACGCGGTCAGGGGACCGTCCACGCAGGAGCGCACGACGCCGGTGAAGACCCGCTCGAAGACATCGCTCCCGGACAGCCAGCCCGGCGCGAACAACTCCTCGGCGAGAAGTCCCGCCAGATCGTTGTCCAACTGGTCGGGGCGCAGCCAGTGGCCCAGTTCCACGCGGCGGCCGCGGCGGCGCAGCCTGAAGTGCTCGGTGCGCACGACCGGCACCTGGGCGGTGCCGTCGGCGAGCGGCTGCTCGCGCAGGACGCGCACCAGGTGATCGGCGTACAGGCCGGGCGCCTGGGGCGCGAGCGGGTCGATACGGCGCGCGGCGACGGCGATGCGGAGGCTGGGGACGCTCACGACGGCAGCTCCAGGAGGGCCGGGGGAAGGTGGTCGGCGGTGCTCATCGCCCGGTCGCCTCCGCCGCCATCCGGTGCGCCGTGCGCTGCAGCCCCGCGAGGTCGGCGACCACCTGCACGCGGTCGCAGTACTCGGCGTAGCGCGGCAGGTCGCAGGAGCCGAGGCCCCAGGAGAACCGGGGTTCGGGGGTGAGCCAGATCGTCTCCCGCACCCTGCGGGTGATCTCCTCGAAGGCGCGCAGCCCCGGCGCGTTGCCGTTGCCGCGTCCGTCGCCCAGCACCAGCAGGGTGGTGCGCCTGCCCAGGGCGGGCGCGTGCTCGGCCAGCAGCAGCTCGAACGTCCTGCCGTAGTCGGAGTTCGCGTCCACGTCGAGCAGGCCGCCGGCCGGGAGGCCGTCGAAGACCAGGCCCAGCGCCCGCTCCAGCGGGTGTTCGGTGAACAGTTCGGTGATCTCGGTCGGTTCGTCGACGAAGGCGAACGAGCGGACCTGCCCGAACAGGGACTGCAGCCCGTGCACCAGGTGCAGGGTGAAGCGCGCCGTCGCCCGCACCGAGAGCGACACGTCCACCAGGACCACCAGACGCGGCCGGTCCTCGGCACGGGTGACGGTGACGGGCCGGAACGGCACGCCGTCGTAGCGCATGTTGCGGCGCATGGTGCGGCCGGGGTGGACGCGCCCCCGCGGGGTGATGCGTTTGCGGCTGGTCAGCGCGCCGTGGAGGGAGCGGCCGACCCGGCGCAGGGCCTCCTCCAGCCGGGTGCGTTCGTCCTCGTCGACGCTCTCCAGGCGGGCCCGCTCGGCGATCCGGGCGGACTCCACCGCCACCGACTGCAGTTCCGCCAGCCGGTCGAGGTGGCGCTTCAGCAGGTCGGGCAGGTTGTCGATGACCCCGGCCGGCCGGCGGCGAAGGGCCTGGAGTTCCTTTCCGTCGGGGTCGTCGGACTCCGACGCGAGCAGGCCGAGCAGGGCGTCCTGCTGGGCCACGGTCAGCTCGGTGTCGATGGGCTGCCCGGTCGCCGCGGCGAGCTGCCCGGGGACGCCGGCGCCGTGCAGCCGCTCGGTCTCCAGCTGGACGGACGGGCCGCGGCCCGAGGGGTCGCTGCCGCCGTCCTTGGACAGCACGATCTCGTCGGTCATCGAGGCCAGGTCGATCTTGTTGGCCTCCTGGTGGAGGTTGTACTGCTGGGCCAGGTCCTGCTGGTCGAAGAAGTCGCGGATGTCGGCCGGCTTGCCGTGGCTGTGCCCCTGCTGCGGGGTCTCGGACGGCTCGTCGGAGACGGTGTACGACTCCAGTTCGCCCGTGTCGGCCAGGTCGTCGTGCTCGTGACCGTGGCCATGGCCGTCGGCATCCCCGGCCACCGGGCGGAGCGAGAAGAACGCGTCGAAGAGTTCGTCGAACAACTCCTCGTCGCGGCGGTCCTTGACCAGCGTCATGCGCAGCGCCTCACGCAGCGTCCCGCGCCGGCCCAGCACCCCGGGCTGGGCGGACGCACGCATCGCGTCCATGGCCTCCGACACGGACACGCGCAGCCCGAACAACCGCAGCACCCGTACGAACCGGTGCACACCGGCTTCCATACCCGCCTCCCCTGTCCCGTGTCAGCCGGTGCGCCGACGGGCTATGGCGGCGAAGGCGCGGGCACCCTGCCCGGCACCGGGCTCGGGGCGTCGCGTCGGGCCGGATCCCGGCGCCCCGTAGTAGCCCTCGTCGTGCCGGCCCTGCCGGTCCATCGCCGCCCGCAGGGCGCGCCCGTCCGCCTCGTCGGGCTGCTCGTGCGGGGCGTCGCCGTGGCCGTGGTGGTGCCCGCCCGGCTGATGGAGATGGTGGTGGCCGTGCCCGTCGTGGTGATGACCGTGCCCGTCGTGGTGGTGGCCCGGCTCGGGCAGCACGCGGTTGGGGTCGACGAGCCGCGGCAGGACGTCCAGCGCGCGGTGCAGGTCCCGCTCGTACTTGAGGACGACGTTGGCCGTGTCGGCCAGCACCCCGGGATCGAGTTCCTCGACGCCGAGGACGGCGAGGGTGCGGGCCCAGTCCACGGTCTCGGAGATGCTGGGGTTCTTGCGCAGCTCCAGCTCGCGCAGCCCGCGCACCACCTCGACCAGGTGGCGGGCGGCGGCCTCGGGCAACCCGGTGTCCTTGGAGCGCAGGATCTCCAGCTCCCGCTCGGCGTCGGGGTAGTCGAGGAAGAGATGCAGACATCGGCGCTTGAGCGCCGCCGACAGATCGCGGGTGTTGTTGGAGGTCAGCACGACGTACGGCGGTGTCTTCGCGGTGTACGTGCCGATCTCGGGCACCGACACCTGGTACTCGGCCAGGCACTCGAGCAGCACGGCCTCCAGTGCCTCGTCCGCCCGGTCCACCTCGTCGATGAGCAGGACGGCGGGCTCCTCCCCGCGGACGGCGTCCAGCAGCGGGCGCGGCGCGAGGAACCGGTCGGAGAAGAAGACGCTGTCCTCCTCCTCGATCCGCTGCACCGCAGAGGCCAGGTCGGGCGCGTCGGCGGTGAGGTCGCCGATCTTGTCCCGCAGCATCTGCGTGTACAGCAACTGCTTGCCGTAGTCCCACTCGTACAGGGCGCGGCTCTCGTCCTGGCCCTCGTAGCACTGCAGGCGCAGCAGCCGGCGCCCGGTGGCGGCGGCGAGGGTCTTGGCCAGTTCGGTCTTGCCGACACCGGCCGGGCCCTCCAGGAGCACCGGCTTGTCCAGCCGGGTCAGCAGGAACACGGTCGTGGCCAGCCGGCGGTCGGCGATGTAGCCGTGGCCGGCGAAACGCTCGGTGACGTCCTCGACCGAGGTGAATGAGGTGAATGCGGCGGGGTGGTCGGGTGTGGCGGGCACGGGTCCTCCGTCGGGGAGACGGGGGCGGGGAACGGCGACCTCGGTCCGTTCCCCGCCCCCGGGCGGGAAGGGCTCAGCTGAGCAGGTCGTCCAGGTCGCCGGTCATGCAGTGCTCGACGACGGGCCGGACGGTGTCGAACGTGCACTCCTTGGCGTTGCCCGGGGTGCAGGCGTCACCGAGGACGTGGTTCGTGATGCGGTCGACGTCGGCGGCGTCGCCCGTGATCACCTTGGCCTGCTCGTAGAACTTCGTCGGGCCCTGGCCGAGCCGGTTCTTGGAGTACGTGTCCTGCCTGACGTCCACGAACTTCTCCGGGATGCCGACGTCGCGCAGCAGCCGGATGCCCGCCGCGAGCGCCGCCTCCGCGGCCTTGACCTTCGACATGCCGTGCGTGTCCACGCCCATCACCTCGGCGATGTCCGCGAACCGCTCGTAGTGGGCCGGCATGTTGAACGCCCACACGCGCGGCAGCGCGATGGCGTTGTTGAGTCCGTGGTGGGTGTCGTAGAACGCGCTGACCGCGTGCGAGATGGAGTGGATGATGCCGAGGCCACCGGAGTTGAAGGCCTGCGCCGCGATGTACTGCGCGTACATCATCCCCTCGCGCCCGGCCAGGTCCTGGCCGTTCCACACCGCCTGCCGCAGATGCTGTGCGGTCAGCCGGATGGCGTGCAGCGCGTTGCCCAGCGACGGCTGGAAGTTCAGCCGTGACACATACGGCTCGGAGGCGTGCGCGAGCACGTCGAAACCGCACTGCGCCGTGTAGTCGAGCGGGCAGTCGTAGTACAGCGTCGGGTCGTCGATCGCGAGCGTGGCCACCGACGCGTCGTCGAACGCCACGTACTTGTGGGGGTTGTCGGGGTCGGTCGTGGTGTCGGTGATGACGTACGCCCACGAGGTCTCCGACCCCGTGCCCGCCGTGGTGGACACGGCGATGTGCGGCGGGTTCTTGGGGTTCTCGGACTTGTTGAAGCCCTCGAAGTCATTGACGTTGCGGCCGTCGTGGGCCACCGAGATGCGGGCGCCCTTGCACGCGTCGTGCGAGGAGCCGCCCCCGATGGAGACGAACGAGTCGCACTTGTTCTCCTGGTACAGCGCCACGGCGTCCATGACGTTGTAGTCCTTGGGGTTCGACTCGACCTTGTCGTACAGGACGACTTCGAGACCGTGGTACTTCATCGACTCGACGATCTTGTGCACGGTGTCGCTGCCGCGCAGCCCCGTGGTCATCACCAGCGTGCGCCGGAAGCCCAGCTTCTTGGCCTCCGGACCGATCAGTTCGTGCGCACCCGGCCCGAGGAGCGCCCGGGGGAAAGGGTGGAACTCCTTGATGGGGAACGGCTTGAGAAGTTCTTCGACCTGCATGATCGCGACTGTCCTCTCCGCGCGGTGAAGCGCGTGTACTGCGGCGGCTGCTCCGTGGCCGGCGGCGCAGAGGTCCGGGGTGGAGCACGGACGCGCCGGAAGTTGGCGGCGTGCATCACCCTCGGGGAACGCACCGCGACGGCGATACCGGCCGCTCGGGCGGCAGGCGGGCGCGGACGGAGGGGATGCGCCCTGCCCGATCGGAGGGGGCGCCCGGCGGTGACCGGCCGCGGGGCGGGTCACCTGTCCGACCGGACAGGGCGAGGGCGGCCGAAAGCAGGGCGAGACGCGGGGCCGTCCGGCCTAGCGTCGAGTGCTGTCCGGCCCGCGTGCCGCGGCCCGGAACCCCCCGCCCTTCCCGACCCCCGCTCCAGGAGGACTGCCATGCCCGCCGTGCAGAACGACACCCGTACCGTCGAGCAGGACGACACCGTCGCGGCGACCGCGGACGACATGACCGAGGAGGTCCTCGTCGAGGAGGTCTCCATCGACGGCATGTGCGGCGTCTACTAGGCGCACCGCCATGCCCTCGCCCTTCGACGCCGCCCGGCCCTACCGGCTCAGCCCCGACGTCGCGTTGCGCCCCGAACCCTTCGGGGCGCTGGCCTACCACTTCGGCAATCGCCGGCTGTCGTTCCTGAAGGCACCCGAGCTCGTCGAGCTGGTGCGCGGCCTGGGCGGTCACGGCAGCGTGCGCGAGGCGCTGGCGGGCGTGCCGGAGGGACGCCGGGACGCCCTCCGGCGCGCGCTGGCCTCGCTCGCCGCCGCCGAGATGATCATCCCCAGTGAACCCAGTGAAGCGGAGCCGCAGCGGTGACCGTCACCTATGAAGCCACACCCGTCCCCGCCCTCGTCGAGCAGTTCAAGGGCGGACTGCACGCCCCGATCTGCCTGACCTGGGAGTGGACGTACGCGTGCAACCTCTCCTGTGCGCACTGCCTGTCCTCGTCCGGACGGCGCGACCCGGCCGAGCTGTCCACGGACGAGATCAAGTCCGTGATCGACGAACTCCAGCGCATGCAGGTGTTCTACGTCAACGTCGGCGGCGGCGAGCCCACCGTCCGCCCCGACTTCTGGGAGCTGCTCGACTACGCGATCGCCCACCAGGTCGGCGTGAAGTTCTCCACCAACGGACTGCGGCTGACGCCCGAACGCGCCCGGCGGCTGGCCGGCACCGACTACGTCGATGTGCAGATCTCCCTGGACGGCGCGACCCGCGAGGTCAACGACGCGGTGCGCGGCCGGGGTTCCTACGACATGGCGGTGCGCGCGATGGAGAACCTCGCGGCGGCCGGCTTCCGGGACTTCAAGATCTCCGTTGTGATGACCCGTCAGAACGTGCCGCAGCTCGATGACTTCGCGGCACTGGCGGACCGGTACGGAGCCCAGCTGCGCATCACCCGGCTGCGGCCCTCCGGACGGGGCGCCGACGTGTGGGACGAGCTGCACCCCACCGTGGAGCAGCAGCGCGAGATCTACACCTGGCTCGTGGGCCACGGCGAGAAGGTGCTCACCGGCGACTCCTTCTTCCACCTCAACGCGCTCGGCTCCCAGCCGCTGCCCGGACTCAACCTGTGCGGAGCCGGGCGCGTGGTGTGCCTGATCGACCCGGTGGGCGACGTGTACGCCTGCCCGTTCGCCATCCACGACGCGTTCAGGGCGGGCACCGTCCGCGCGCCGGGAGGCTTCGAGCGGGTGTGGCGGGACTCCGGGCTGTTCAGCGGTCTGCGCCGGCCCTCCACCGCGGGAGCCTGCGCCGGCTGCTCGGCGTACGACGCCTGCCAGGGTGGTTGCATGGCCGCGAAGTTCTTCACCGGCCTGCCGCTCGACGGACCCGACCCGGAGTGCGTCCACGGCCATGGCGCCGCCGCGCTCGCGGGCACCGACCGCTCCGCGCTTCCCCGCCAGGGCAACGACCACTCGCACCGCACCGTGCCCCTGGGGATGCCCGCCGTCCGCAGTCTCCCCCTGCTACCGCCGGGAGGTGCCCCCAGCCCGGGCCGCTTCTGCGACGAGAGCCCCCTGGCCGGCCTGGAACCGATGTGACCGGCCGTACCACCGCACCGCCGGCCCCCACACACGGCGCGGCCGGCCCACGACACGAAAGAGGACGAACATGAGCGGGTGGATCGAGACGGTTGCCGAGGCCCAGCGGCGAGCGAGGAAGCGGCTGCCGAAGTCCGTCTACAGCGCGCTGCTCGCCGGCTCCGAGAAGGGCGTCTCCTACGACGACAACACCGCCGCCTTCACCGAGCTGGGCTTCGCCCCGCACGTGGCGGGGCTGTCGGCCAAGCGCGAGATGTCCACGACGGTCATGGGGCAGCAGATCGACCTGCCGGTGATCATCTCCCCGACCGGCGTGCAGGCCGTGCACCCGGACGGCGAGGTGGCCGTCGCGCGCGCCGCCGCGGCGCGGGGCACCGCGATGGGCCTCAGCTCGTTCGCCAGCAAGTCGCTGAGGGACGTCGCGGCCGCGAACCCGCGGACCTTCTTCCAGATGTACTGGATGGGTTCCAGGGACGCGATGGAGCGGCGGATCGAGTACGCCCGCGAAGCGGGGGCCAAGGGACTGATCGTCACCCTCGACTGGTCCTTCTCCTACGGCCGGGACTGGGGCAGCCCCGCGATCCCCGAACGGCTCGACCTCAAGGCCATGGCGCGGTTCGCCCCCGAGGCGCTGGCCCGTCCGCGCTGGCTGTGGGACTTCGTGAAGTCCCGCAGCCTCCCGGACCTGACGACACCGAACCTCGCCGAGGCAGGCCAGGACGCGCCGACGTTCTTCGGCGCCTACGGCGAGTGGATGCAGACGCCCCCGCCGTCCTGGGACGACGTGCGCTGGCTGCGCGAGCAGTGGGACGGACCGTTCCTGCTCAAGGGCATCTGCCGCGTGGACGACGCCCGCCGCGCGGTCGACGCGGGCGTCACCGCGATCTCCGTGTCCAACCACGGCGGCAACAACCTCGACGCGACCCCGGCACCGATCCGCGCGCTGCCCGCCGTCGCGGCCGTGGTCGGCGACCAGGTCGAGGTGCTGCTCGACGGCGGCGTCCGCCGCGGCAGCGACGTGGTCAAGGCGCTGGCGCTCGGCGCCCGGGCGGTGATGATCGGCCGCGCCTACCTGTGGGGACTGGCGGCGGGAGGCCAGGGCGGAGTGGAGAACGTCCTCGACGTCCTCAGCCGCGGCATCGACTCCGCCCTGCTCGGCCTGGGGCGCTCGTCCGTCCACGAACTGACCCCCGCCGACGTGGTCGTCCCGCCCGGCTTCACCCGTACCCTCGGCGCGGCTTCCCGCACACCGGGGACGGTGTGACATGCGGCCCGAGGCCGTGACGGGCGGTGCGCCATGACGGGCGGTGCGCCATGACGGCGGTGACGCGCCTGGCGGACCTGGCCTGGCCCGACCTGGAGGGCCGCCGCCCCCTGGTGCTGCTGCCCCTCGGCTCCTGCGAGCAGCACGGCCCGCACCTGCCGCTGGACACCGACTCGGCGGTGGCCTCGGCCGTGGCCGAGCGGGCCGCGGCCCGGCTGGCCGGAGAACTGGACCTGGTGATCGCGCCGCCCCAGCCCTACGGCGCCAGCGGCGAACACGAGGGCTTCCCCGGCACGGTGTCCATCGGACACGCCGCGCTGCGACTGCTGCTGACCGAGACCGGCCGCTCGCTGCTGCGCTGGGCGGGCCGCCTGCTGGTGGTCAACGGCCACGGCGGCAACCTGGCCGGCCTGGTCGGCGCCGTGCGCGGACTGCGCGGCGAGAGCCGCGACGCGGCCTGGTGGCCGTGCCTGCCGCCGGGCGGCGACGCCCACGCGGGCCGCACCGAGACCTCCCTGATGCTGCGGCTGCGGCCTTCGGCCGTGCGCGGCGACAGGGCCGTCGCCGGACCCACCGAGCCGGTCCGCCTGCTGATGGACCGGCTGGTCGCCGAGTCCGTACGCGGGGTCAGCCCGTCCGGAGTCCTCGGCGATCCGGCGGGGGCCGGGACCGCCGAGGGCGAACGGCTCCTCGAGGGGATGGCCGACCGGCTGGCCTGCGACATCCGCGCCTGGCAGATCTCCCCGCGGGGCCGGCTCGGCGTGTCCGAACGGCGCCCGGTCACCGCCCGGACGGGGGGCGGGCGGTGACCGGGCGCCGGGTCGCCGTCGTCACCGGCGCCGCCCGCGGCATCGGCGCCGCGACCGTCCGGCAGCTGGCCCGTGACGGCTGGGCCGTCGTCGCCGTCGACCGCTGCGCCGACGACCCCGACGTGCCCTACCCGCTCGCCGAGCCGCACCGGCTCGACGCGCTGGCCGAGGAGTTCGGGGATGTCCGCGCCGTCCGGGCGGACGTCCGGGACGCGGCCGCGCTGGGCCTGGCCGTCGCGTCGGCCGAGAGCGAGTTCGGCGGACTCGACGCCGCCGTGGCCGCGGCGGCGGTGGTGCTCGGCGGGGAACCGGTGTGGGAGCAGAGCGACACCCAGTGGCGCACGCTGCTCGACGTGGACGTCCTGGGCGTGGCCCACCTGGCGCGCGCCGCCGTGCCCGCACTGCTGCGCCGTCCGCGGCCCCGCAGCGGCCGGTTCGTCGCCCTCGCCTCGGCCGCCGCGCACCGGGGGCTGTGGGGCCTGGGCGCCTACTGCGCGGCCAAGCACGCGGTGGTCGGACTGGTCCGCGGCCTCGCCTGCGACCTGCGGGACACCGGCGTGGGCGCCGTCGCCGTGTCCCCCGGCTCCACCCGCACGGAGATGCTGCGGGCCACGGCCGGCCTGTACGGCCTGCCCGGCATCGACACGCTCTCCGAACGGCAGCTGACCGGGCGCCCGCTGGAGCCGGAGGAGGTGGCCGCCGCGGTGGCCTGGGCCTGTTCGGCGGAGTCCTTCGCGGTCACCGGTTCGGTGCTGCACGCAGACGGGGGGTTCACGGCATGACACGACTCATCGGACACGCGGCGGCGGGCACCCCGCCGCCGGGCGCGCTGCCGTCCCCGCCCGCCGACCGGCTCCCCGACGGGTTCGCGGTCGAACTCGCCGCCGACACCCATCGCTCGCGCGACGGCCACCTGATGCTCGGCGGCTCGCCTCCCCGGCTGCTGCGCCTCCGGGCCGCGGCGGTCCGGCTGCTGCGGGACGGCGGGTTCGTCGTGACGGACGCCGGGAGCGCCGCACTCGCCCGCCGGCTCCTGGACGCGGGCGTGGCCCACCCCCGCCCCCCGCTGGCACCGGTCCGCGACACCACGATCGCGATCCCGGTACGCGACCGGGCCGCCCAGCTCGACGGACTGCTGGCCGCGCTGCGCGCCGACCCGGCCACCGCGGCCCTGCCGGTCCTGGTGGTGGACGACGGCTCCCGCGACCCGGACGCCCTCGCCCGGGCGGCCCGGCGGCACGGCGCCCGGCTGCTCGTCCACGCGCGCAACCTCGGCCCCGCCGCCGCCCGCAACACCGCGCTGCGGCACGCCCGCACGGCGTACGTCGCGTTCTGCGACTCCGACGTCGTGCCCGAACGGGGCTGGCTCGCCCCGCTGCTGGCGCAGTTCGGCGACCCCGCCGTGGCCCTCGCCGCCCCCAGGGTGGTCGCCCTGCCCGTCCCCGGGCCGGGGCGCCTGGACCGCTACGAGCAGGTCCGCTCGCCGCTCGACATGGGGCCGCGGGAGGGCCCGGTCGTGCCGGTCTCGATGCTCGCCTACGTCCCGAGCGCGACCATCGTGGTCCGCCGGTCCGCGCTCGGCACCGGGTTCGCCCCCGGCATGCGGGTCGGGGAGGACGTCGACCTGTGCATGCGGCTGCACGAGGCGGGCTGGCGGCTGCGCTACGTCCCCACCGTCCGCGTGGGCCACCGCCACCGCACCGACCTGCGCGGCTGGCTCGCCCAGCGGGCCGGATACGGCACCGGCGCCGCCGACCTGGCGCTGCGTCACCCCGGCCTGGTGCCCCCGCTGTACGCCGCTCCCTGGTCGCTCGCCGCCTGCGCGCTGCTCCTGCGGGGCAGACCGCTGCCGGCGGCCGCGGCGCTCGCCCTGACCGCGACGACCGCCGTACGGGTGGCACGGCGCATGCCGGACGCCGACGCCCCCGCCCGGGCCGGGACCCTGCTGGCGCTCGCCGCGCTGCGCGGCACCGCCGAGCAACTGCTGCGCTGCGCCACCCGGCACCACTGGCCGCTCGCCGTGGCGGCCGCGGCCGCCAGCCGCCGGGCCCGGTGGGTCCTGGCCGCCGCCGCCCTCGCCGAGGGGCTGGCCGACCACCGCCGTTCGGACACCCCGCTGGGCCCGCTGACGTACACGGCGATCCGGCGCCTGGACGATCTGGCCTACGGATGGGGCGTGTGGCAGGGCGCCGTGCGGCGCGGGACCGCCGCGCCGCTGGTTCCCCGCCTCGCCCTGCCCCTGCGCCGCGCGGGCCGCCGTCCCGTACGGCGCCCCTGGGAGCCCCGCCCCGTGGCGCCAACCTCGCACCAACCCGCCACGGCCACCGTGGAGACCTGGTGACGGCCGTGCCGTCCCCGCTCCCCGAGAGGCAGCCCCGTCGAGCGGCAGGCCCGTCGCCCCTACCCGCACACCTGGAGGAAATCAGCATGTCCCCGCGCCCCGATCCCCGTCCCGCAGCCGGCGGTCCGCTCGCCGGAGAGGCCGAGGCGGCGCCCCGGCCCGGCGAGCGGACGGCGGCCGACCGCCTGGCGTTCTGGTCGCGGCAGGCGGAAGAACTGCACTGGGAGACCAGGTGGTCCGAGGTCCTGGACTGGTCCGGCGCGCCGTTCGCGCGCTGGTTCACCGGCGGACGGCTGAACGTCGCGTACAACTGCGTCGACCGGCACGTCGAGACCGGTCACGGCGACCAGGTCGCCTTCCACTGGGAGGGCGAGCCCGGCGACACCCGTACGATCACCTACGCGGACCTCCGGCGCGAGGTCTGCAGAACCGCCAACGCCCTGCTGTCCCTGGGGCTGAGGGCCGGCGACCGGGTCGCCATCCAGCTCCCGATGATCCCCGAGGCCGTGTTCGCCATGCTGGCCTGCGCCCGGCTCGGGCTGCCGCACAGCGTGGTCTTCGGCGGATTCTCGCCCGCCGCCCTGCAGTCGCGCATCGAGGACGCCGAGGCGCGCCTGCTGATCACCTCGGACGGGCAGTACCGCCGGGGCCGCGCGGAACCCATGAAGGCGAACACCGACGAGGCGACACGGCACGCCCCGAGCATCGAACACGTCCTGGTGGTGCGGCGCACCGGCACCGAGGTGCCCTGGACCGAGGGCCGCGACCTGTGGTGGCACGACCTCGTCGACACACAGCCCGACGAGCACCGGCCCGAGGCGTTCGACGCCGAGCACCCGCTCTTCATCCTCTACACCTCGGGCACCACCGGGAGGCCGAAGGGCATCCTGCACACCTCCGGCGGCTATCTGACGCAGACCGCGTACACCCACCGCGCCGTCTTCGACCTCGACCCCGACACCGACGTCTACTGGTGCACCGCCGACATCGGCTGGATCACCGGGCACTCCTACATCGTCTACGGGCCGCTCGCCAACCGGACCACGTCGGTCCTGTACGAGGGCACGCCCACCACCCCGCACGAGGGGCGGCACTTCGAGATCATCGAGAAGTACGGGGTCTCCGTCTACTACACCGCTCCCACCCTGATCCGCACGTTCATGAAGTGGGGCGAGCAGCTTCCGGCCCGCTACGACCTGTCGTCGATCGGCATGCTCGGCAGCGTCGGGGAGCCCATCAACCCCGAGGCATGGCGCTGGTACCGCAAGCACATCGGCGGCGACCGCGTGCCGGTCGTGGACACCTGGTGGCAGACCGAGACCGGCGCCGTGATGATCGCGCCCCTTCCCGGAGCCGCGCCCGCCAAGCCCGGCTCGGCACAGGCACCGCTGCCGGGCGTCTCCGCCAAGGTCGTCGACGACCAGGGCCAGGAGGTCGGCCGGGGCGAGAGCGGCTACCTCGTGCTGGACCAGCCCTGGCCGGCGATGCTGCGCGGCATCTGGGGCGACGAGGACCGCTACCGCGAGACCTACTGGGCCCGCTTCGCCCACCGCGGCCACTACTTCGCCGGCGACGGCGCCCGCTACGACGAGGACGGCGACATCTGGCTGCTGGGCCGCGTGGACGACGTCATGAACGTCTCCGGGCACCGGATCTCCACCGCCGAGGTCGAGTCGGCGCTCGTGTCGCACCCCTCGGTGGCCGAGGCCGCGGTGGTGGGGGCCTCGGACCCGACGACCGGGCAGGCGATCGTGGCCTTCGTGATCCTGCGCGCGGGCGCCACCGACGGGGACGCGGCGGAGGTGACCGCGGCGCTGCGCGAGCACGTGGCCCGGGAGATCGGTCCGATCGCCAAGCCCGGCCGGATCCTGGTGGTCCCGGAACTGCCCAAGACGCGCTCCGGGAAGATCATGCGCAGGCTGCTGCGCGACGTGGCCGAGAACCGCGAGGTCGGCGATGTCACGACGCTCGCCGACGCCTCCGTGATGGATCTGATCAACGCCGGGCTCACCGGCCGCCCCCCGCGGGCCGACTGACCTCGGCCGGCCGCCGGACACGGAGGACGGGAAGAGGAAGGGGAAGGGGAAGGGGAAGGAAACATGGGACAGCGCGGTCTGCTGTCCGGCCGGGTCGCGCTCCTCACCGGGGCGGACCCCGCCGGGACGATGAAGAAGGTGCTCCTGGCACAGGGCGCCCGGGTGGCTGTGGCGGGCGCGACAGCCGACCTCACCACCGCCACCTCCTCCTCCGATCCCGAAGGCCGGGTGCTGGCCGTCCCCTGCCGCCCCGATGATCCGGCCGCGGTGGGCCGGGCGGTCGGCACCGTCGTCCGCCGCCTGGGGCGGCTCGACCACCTGGTGAACCTGGTGGCCGTTCCGCCCCGGCCCCGGCCGCTGATCGAACTGGACCCGCTGAGCCTGCGCGACGACCTGCAGCGGGACCTCGTCACACCCCTGACCTGGATCCAGCACGCCCACCGGCGGTGGATGGCCCACCACGGCGGCACGGTGGTCACCGCCGCGACGGACGTGGTCCGGGACGGGGCGCGGGGCACCGCCCTGGCCGCGCTGACCGAACTGACCGAATGGCTGGCGGCCGAGCTGGCGCCGCGCGTCGACGTCCATGCCGTCGTGCCCAGCCCGTCGCTCGACGGGGCCCGGTACCGGGCGCACCTCGCCGACGCGCTGCCCGGGCTGCTGACCCACGCCGCGTGCTCCGGGGCGCCGGGCGGAAGGGCCCCCGGCGAGCCCGTGCTCGGCCCGGTCCTCGTCCTGTCCGACCGCTGCACACCGCCGCGCCGGGCCGCCTGACCGGGGGCGAGGCGGCCGGCCCGCCGCCTGCCGGGCGGCAAACCACCGACCGCCGCCCGGCACGGCACGCACCCGGTCGGCCCTCCCGGAGCGGGCATGGACCCCGCATCTCCACCAAACCCGGAGGCCGACCGCCCGGCCCCGTGTCCGGAACGCGTAGATCGCCGGCAAGCGTGTCGATCGCGCACGGCAGGGGACTCGTGGGGCGTGTCGCCGTACGGAGGAGCCGATGACCCTCGACATCCGCCGGCCGCCCCCGCCGGGCCCGGCCTGGATCCCGCCGGGCGTGTACGCCCCGCAGCAGGACACGTGGCTGCTGGCCAGGGCCATGCGCCGTGAGGGGATCACCCCCGGCACCGACGTCCTGGACCTGTGCACCGGCAGCGGGGTCCTGGCACTGGAGGCCGCACGGCTCGGCGCGCGCGTCACCGCGGTCGACATCTCCTGGCGGGCGGTGCTCACCACCCGGGTGAACGCCCTGCTCAGCCGGCAGAGCATGAGCGTCCGCCACGGCGACCTCGCATCGGCCGTGCCGGGACACTCCTTCGACCTGGTGGTCAGCAATCCGCCGTACGTACCGTCCCCCGGCCGCGGATCCCCGCGCGGTGCCGCGCGCGCCTGGGACGCCGGCTGGGACGGCCGCCTGCTGCTGGACCGCGTCTGCGATGCCGCGGCGGCTCTGCTGCGCCCCCGGGGCGCCCTGCTGATGGTGCACTCCGGGCTGTGCGGGGTGCAGGACACCCTGGCCCGGCTCTCCGGGGCGGGGCTCAGCCCCACGGTCACGGACCGCGTCCTGATCCCTTTCGGCCAGGTGCTGAGGTCCCGGCTGTCCTGGCTGCGGCAGCGCGGTCTGCCCGCCGACGACATGCTGGAGGAGCTGGTGGTCGTCCGTGCCGTACGAGCGTGAACGCGTCTGCCGCATCCGTGCCGACCGGGACGGCCCGTTGCTGGTCGAGGGGCCGGTGGAGGTCATCGGTCCGGACGGCGAGGCCGTCGTGTGCCGGCGGTTCGTCGTGGCGGTGTGCACCTGCCGCCGCAGCCGTACGTATCCCTGGTGCGACACCAGCCACCGGCGCCGCTGCAGGACGGGAGACGAGCGCAACCCGGCCCGGGAGGAGACGCGCGAGTGACCAGCAGCCGAGCCGAGCCACGCCGGGTGAGCCCGCCACCGCCCCTCGCCAGGGGGCCGCTGTCGGGTGCCGTGCTCGGCGCGCTGCGCGGCAGGGGCTGCCCGCCGTCACCCGCCCCGGCGGCGGACGGCGATCCCTACGGTGAGGACCTGCAGCTGGCGCTGTACGTGCTGTACGAACTGCACTACCAGGGGTTCGAGGGGGTCGAGGACGACCTGGAGTGGGATCCCGCGGTTCTCGCCCTCCGCCGTCCCCTGGAGGACCGGTTCCTGCACGCCCTGCGCGCCGACGTCCCCACCGACGCCGGCGCGCAGGAGGCGCTGGACGAACTGCAGGTCGAACCGGCCGACGACGTCGGCACCGGAGTCACCCACTTCCTGCGGAACGAGGGCCGGCTGGGCCATCTGCTGGAGTACGCCGCGCTGCGGTCGCTGTACCACCTCAAGGAGGCCGACCCGCACGCCTGGGTGATCCCCCGGCTGCACGGCAGGGCCAAGGCGGCGATGGCGGCCGTGGAGTTCGACGAGTTCGGGGCCGGACGGGCCGACGAGATCCACGCCGGCCTCTTCGCCGACCTCATGGAGGACCTGGGGCTCACCACGGCCTACGGGCACTACCTGGAGGCCGCCCCCGCGGAGATGCTCGCCACGGTCAACCTGATGTCCCTGTTCGGCCTGCACCGGAGCCTGCGCGGGGCCCTGGCGGGCCACTTCGCGGCCGTCGAGGTCACCTCGTCCCCGGGCTCGCGCCGGCTGGCCGAGGCGCTGCGCCGGGTCGGCGCGGGCGGAGCCGCCGCACGCTTCTACGACGAGCACGTGGTGGCGGACGCGGTGCACGAGCAGGTCGTACGCCACGACGTGGTCGGGGGCCTGCTGGAGAGCGAACCCGGCCTGGAGGGCGACGTCGTGTTCGGCATCCGGGCCACGGGCTTTCTCGAGGACCGGCTCGCCGCCCGCCTCCTGGATGCCTGGCGCGCCGGGCGCACCGCCCTGCGCACCCCGGTGCCGCCGCGCTGACGGCGGATGCACGTCCCGTACGCGGCGGGGAAGGCGGAGGAGC
The DNA here is from genome assembly GCF_055632315.1 of Streptomyces sp. PSU-S4-23. Taxonomy (NCBI): domain Bacteria; kingdom Bacillati; phylum Actinomycetota; class Actinomycetes; order Kitasatosporales; family Streptomycetaceae; genus Streptomyces; species Streptomyces sp. PSU-S4-23. Next base: position 8,155,348 of record NZ_JBVMUU010000002.1, read on the forward strand.
CGCGGGCCGGCGCCGTGCTCACCCGGACGGGTGTACCGCGGCGGCGCGCGAGTGTTTCGCCGAGCCGGGGTACCCGCCCCGCCGACCCGAAGGGCAATGCATGACGGCGAGCGGTCGGCGAGCACCGCAGAAGGAGGCGTTCCGTGGACCGGGACCGGGACGAACGGCCCGACGACGGCATGGACGGGGGGCGCCGGCCGTCCGCCCCGCCGGCGGCCGCGGCCCGCCGGCCCGGGGAACGGCTCGCCGACGCGGCGGACGCACGGCTGCCCGTACTGGACGGCGCCGGGCGGCTGCTGCGCAAGGCGTTCCCCGAGCACTGGTCGTTCCTGCTCGGGGAGATCGCGCTCTACAGCCTGCTCGTCCTCGTCCTGACCGGCGTGTGGCTGACCTTCTTCTTCCACCCGGAGATGCGCGAAGTCGTCTACGACGGGCGGTACGTGCCGCTACGGGGCGTCCGTATGTCGTCGGCCTTCGACTCGACCCTGCGCATCAGCTTCGATGTGCGCGGCGGCCTCCTGATCCGGCAGATGCACCACTGGGCGGCCCTGGTGTTCGTCGCCGCGATCGGCGTGCACCTGCTGCGGATCTTCTTCACGGGCGCCTTCCGCAGGCCCCGCGAGATCAACTGGGTCATCGGGGTCACCCTGTTCCTGATCTCCCTCGCCGAGGGCTTCGCGGGCTACTCGCTCCCCGACGACCTCCTCTCCGGCACGGGGCTGCGCATCGCGGAGGGCATCATGCTGTCCCTGCCGGTCGTGGGGACGTACGTGAGCATGTTCGCCTTCGGGTCGCAGTTCCCCGGAGAGGACTTCATCAGCCGCCTCTACGGCCTGCACATCCTCCTGCTGCCCGGGGCGCTGATCGGTCTGGTCACCGTGCACCTGATCCTCGTGTTCCACCTGAAGCACACTCAGTGGCGCGGACCGGGGAGGACCGGCGGGAATGTGGTGGGCAAGCCGCTCTACCCGCAGTTCACGGCCTCCTCGACGGGACTGGCCCTCACCGTCTTCGGCGTGACGGCGCTGCTCGGGGGCCTCGCCCAGATCAACCCGGTGTGGACGTACGGGCCCTACCGGCCGGACCAGGCGTCGACGGGCTCACAGCCCGACTGGTACGTCGGCTTCCTGGAGGGCGCGCTCAGGCTCGTACCGCCCTGGGAGACGAACGTCGCCGGGCACACGCTCATGTGGAACGTCCTGCTGCCGGCCGTCGTCCTGCCGGCCCTGCTGTTCCTCGTGCTGTACGCCTACCCGTTCGTCGAGCAGCGGCTGACCGGGGAGTGGCGTGAGGAACGCCACCAGTGCGACCGGCCGCGGGACCGTCCCGTGCGCACCGGGCTCGGTGCCGCCGGCATCACCTTCTACGGCGTCCTGCTGCTGGCCGGCGGCAACGACATCATCGCGGACACCTTCAAGGTCTCCCTGAACGCCCTGACTTGGATCCTGCGCGTCTGCCTGATCGTGGCTCCGGTCCTGGCCTTCCTGCTCACCCGGCGGCTGTGCCACGCCCTGCTGGCGGCGGAGCAGCAGCGCCTGACCGAGGGGGAGGAGACCGGGGAGGTCCGCCAGACCGTGGAAGGCGGCTACGAGAGCGGCCACCGGCCCGTCACCCGGTTCCCGCCCGGAGCGCCCAGGAAGCCGCTCACTCCCCACGAGTCGCGTACTGGAACGCCATCCCGAGAACGCCCCGGACCAGTACGCCGATGCCGATGAGGAACAGCCACAGCCCGTAGACCACCCCCGTGGCGGCGACGGCGAAACCCAGCGCCGTGATCACGGGCCAGGGGCTGTGCGCGGGGAAGAAGTCCAGGGGGCCGGCTCCGTCCGCCACTTCGGCGTCCGTACGGTCCTGGGGGCGGCGCCCCCGGCGCCGGTACTGCACCGCGCAGAAGAAGGACACCAGGGCGGCCATGCCGAAGGCGATGATCAGTACCGCCGTACCGGCCGGCTCGCCCGACCACGCCCCGTACAGCGCGGCGGAGGCCCCGAAGAAGAGGGCGACGCCGCCGAAGAGCAGTGCCTCGATCTTCACCGCAGTCCCTCCTCCAGAGAGTGCCGCACGGTCTCGGGGTGGTGCAGGTCGAAGGCCGGCGACTCGGACCGCACGCGCGGCAGCGCCACGAAGTTGTGGCGCGGCGGCGGGCAGGACGTCGCCCACTCGAGCGCGCGGCCGAATCCCCAGGGATCGTCCGACGTGACGCGTTCACCGTGCCGGGCGGTGTGCCAGACGTTGTACAGGAACGGCAGCGTGGAGATCCCGAGCAGGAACGCCCCCGCGGACGACAGCGTGTTGAGCAGGGTGAAGCCGTCGGCCGGGAGGTAGTCGGCGAAGCGGCGCGGCATGCCCTCCGCGCCCAGCCAGTGCTGCACCAGGAAGGTCAGCTGGAAGCCGGGGAATAACAGCCAGAAGTGCACTTTGCCCAGCCGCTCGTCCAGCATCTTCCCGGTGAACTTCGGCCACCAGAAGTAGAAGCCCGCGAACATTGCGAAGACCACGGTGCCGAAGAGCACATAGTGCAGATGCGCCACGATGAAGTACGAGTCGGTGACGTGGAAGTCGAGCGGCGGGGAGGCGATGAGGACGCCGCTGAGCCCGCCCAGGAGGAACGACACGAGGAATCCGAGCGCCCACAGCATCGGCGTCTCGAACGACAGGGACCCCCGGTGCATCGTGCCGATCCACGCGAAGAACTTGATCCCGGTCGGCACCGCGATCAGGAACGACGTCAGGGAGAAGAACGGCAGCAGCACGGCCCCGGTGGCGAACATATGGTGCGCCCACACCACCGCCGAGAGCATGGTGATCGCGATCGTCGCACCGATCATCGGCAGATAGCCGAACTGGGGCTTGCGCGAGAAGACCGGGATGATCTCCGACACGACCCCGAAGAACGGCAGCGCCACGATGTAGACCTCCGGGTGGCCGAAGAACCAGAACAGGTGCTGCCACAGCAGGGCGCCGCCGTTCGTGGCGTCGAAGATGTGCGCCCCGAACTTGCGGTCCGCCTCCAGGCCGAGCAGCGCCGCCGTGAGGACGGGGAACGCGGGCAGCACCAGGATCGAGGTGAACAGGACGTTCCAGGTGAAGATCGGCATCCGGAACATGGTCATGCCGGGGGCCCGCAGACACATGACCGTGGAGATGAAGTTGACCGCGCCGAGCGTCGTGGACACGCCCGTCACCACGAGGCCCATCACCCAGAGGTCGCCACCGGCGCCGGGGGAGTGGTACGCGCTGTTCAGCGGGGCGTAGGCGAACCAGCCGAACGACGCGGCCCCACCGGGCACCACGAATCCCGACACGACCATGAGCCCGCCGAAGAGGTACATCCAGTACGACAGGGCGTTCAGGCGCGGGAACGCCACGTCCGGGGCGCCGATCTGCAGGGGCATCACCGCGTTGGCGAACCCGGCGAACATGGGCGTCGCGAAGAGCAGCATCATCACCGTGCCGTGCACCGTGAACAGCTGGTTGTAGACGTCCTGGGACATGAACTGCAGCCCGGGACGGGCCAGCTCGGCCCGCATCCCGAGGGCCAGCAGACCGGCGAAGAGGAAGAAGCAGAAGGCCGTGACCATGTAGAGACGGCCGATCACCTTGTGATCGGTCGTCGTGCTCCAGCGCAGCAGCGCCCGGCCGAGCGAGGGCACCGGAGCGGTCTTCCGCCGGGCAGCGGGCGAGCCCTTCGCCAGTTCCGTCATCGTCCTCCTCCACGGGCCGTCGCCCCGCGCGGCCGTAGGTCCGTCGCGTGGGCCGGACGGCACGCGAGCGCAGCGCGGGTGCCCCGGCCGCGCCGCGGGAAACCGGTCCGGGCGAAGAGGGGGACGGGGAGCCGGTCCCCGGCGACGGCGCCGGTCCTGACCACGACCGTTCGCCGCGACGGTATCGCCGGGACCCCGTGGCCGACGTCGCGCCACGCCTGCCGCGGGAGGGTTCACCAGGGTGGGCCGGGGCGGACGCACGCGACTCGGAGAGCGCGGACCTCCGTGGCGTGTTCGTCCGACGGGCAGGGGTACCCGGCCGCCCATGACTACGATCTCCGTGGAAACGATCGCCTCGGATGCCGCCTGGGGCGTGCTCGGCGCCTTCGTCGGCGGCCTCGTCGTCGCCGGTGCTCTGGTGTGGGCCGTCCGGCTGGGCATCAGGGTGCGCCGCCGGGAACCGGCACCGCCGCGGCGCTCCGACCATCCGAGCGTGCCGCCCTCCGGACCGGTCGGGGCATCCCGGGAGATGAGGGAGCCGAACGAGGTGCCGCGCGCAGAGGACGAGAGCGCACGCCTCACCCCGCACGAGATCCACGCCGCCGGGAGCAAACGCAGCGAGAACCAGGACCGTCCCCGCTGGAGCCCCGGATCCGGCGGCTCGTTCGGCAGCGGCGGTTCCGGCGCGACCTGATCCGCCGGGCGGACCGGTCGCGGCACGGGAGGGTCAGGAACGCGGCCCGCGGACCCCCTCGGCGCGCTCGGCGGCGTGCTTCTCCCTGATACGGGCCGCTTCCCTGCGGACCCCGGCCTGGGTGGCGCGCTCCTTCTCCAGCCACTCGGGCGGGTTCTGCTTCAACGCCTCGATCTGCTCGGTGGTGAGCGGTTCCGTGACCCCGCCGCGTGCGAGGCCCGCGATCGACACGCCCAACTTCGCCGCGACCACGGGCCGGGGGTGCGGGCCGTTGCGTCGCAGCTCCCGCAGCCACTCGGGCGGATCGGCCTGGAGCTCGTTCAGTTCGGTGCGCGAGACGCCGCCCTCCTGGAACTCGGCGGGGGTGGCGGGGAGGTACACACCCAGCTTCTTCGCCGCGGTCGCGGGCTTCATCGTCTGGGTGGTCGGGTGGGACGTCATGCTGTCAAGACTATCGGCCGTGTCGGGGGCCTCCGACCACGCACGGTAACCTGGGGTGCGTGACAGGCTCGGCAGCATCCCCGTCGTTCCGGCTCGCCTACGTCCCCGGGGTGACGCCCGCCAAGTGGGTACGGATCTGGAACGAGCGCCTGCCCCACGTCCCACTGACGCTCGTTCAGGTACCGGCCGCCGAGGCGGCCCAGGCGCTGCGCGACGGAGCGGCGGACGCGGGGCTGGTGAGGTTGCCGGTCGACCGCACGCTCTTCAGCGCGATCCCCCTCTACACCGAGACGACGGTGGTCGTGGTCCCCAGGGACCACGTCGTGACCGCGGCGGACGAGGTGTCCGTCGGGGATCTCGCCGACGACGTGGTGTTCCACCCGCTCGACGACGTCCTCGGCTGGGACCGGCCGCCCGGGCGGCCCGCGTTCGAGCGCCCCGCCACCACGGCGGACGCCGTCGAACTCGTGGCGGCGGGTGTGGGCCTCCTCGCCGTCCCCCAGTCCCTGGCGCGGCTGCACCATCGCCGCGACCTCACCTACCGGCCGATCGTGGACGCCCCGCAGTCGAGCGTCGCGCTGTCGTGGCCGGAGGACGCGAGCACCGACCTGGTCGAGGACTTCATCGGGATCGTCCGCGGGCGGACGGTCAACAGCACACGGGGCCGCGCTTCCGCCCACACCGCCACCGCGCAGCCGCAGCGGGGGCGCCCGGACGCGGTGGACGGCCGGCGCAAGCCCGCGGCGGGGAAGACGACGGGCAAGAGCACGACGGGCACGGGCACGACGGGCAAGAGCACACGGAGCAGTTCGGGCGCCGCCAAGGGCGGCCGGCGCGGCAGGCCTCGCCGCCGGTCGTAGCCGCGCTCCGGCGAGCCGTGCGGGACGGTGGCCGCAGCCCCAGTCTGGAGATATCGGTTCCGGACCCGGAGGGCGAGATGAACACCATGCACGCGGTACGAGGACACCGGCGCGGCGGCCCGGAACAGCTGACCTACGAGGTCGCCCCGCGCCCGGTGCCGGGCGCGGGCGAGGTGCTGGTCGCCGTCCGTTCCGCCTCGATCACCCTGGGTGAGCTGGACTGGGATGCGACCTGGACCGATCGCTTGGACGGCAGCGGAAACCCCCGTGTGCCGGTCATCCCCTCCAAGGAGGTGTCCGGGGCCGTGGCCGAGGCGGGTCCCGGGGTGACGGACTGGGCCGTGGGCGACGAGGTGTACGGGCTGATCCCGTTCACCCGGGACGGGGCGGCCGCCGAGTTCACCGCCGTTCCCGCGGCCGTGCTCGCCGCCAAGCCCCCGCGGCTCGACCACGACCACGCGGCGGCGCTGCCGCTCGCCGGGCTGACGGCGTGGCAGGGCCTGGTCCGGCACGGTGGTCTGCGGCCGGGTTCCCGGGTGCTGGTGCACGGCGGCTCGGGTGGTGTCGGTTCCCTCGCGGTCCAGATCGCGGTGGCGCTGGGCGCCTCGGTCATCGCGACCGCCACCGCGGAGGGCGCCGACTTCGTCCGTGCCCTGGGGGCCGATCAGGTGGTCGACTACCGCCTGCAGCGCTTCGAGGACCACGTCAAGGACGTCGACCTGGTCCTCGACACGGTGGGCGGGGACACCCAGGAGCGCTCCTGGCGGGTGCTGCGCCCCGGCGGTGTCCTGGTGAGCATCGTGTCCCCGCCGGACCCCTCGAAGGAGGGGGGCGTGTTCTTCGTCGTCGAGCCCGACCGGGCCGGCCTGGAGGAGCTGTCCCGGCTGGTCGCCGAGGGCAGGCTGGTCCCGCGCGTGGACCGCGTGGTACCGCTGGAGCGGGCCGCGGAGGCGTACGCGGCCCTGGAGGAGAGGCACCGGCGCGGGAAGATCGTGATCGAGGTGTCGTGACCGCCGGGCCGCACGCAGGCCCGGCGCCTACGACGACGCGGCAGCCGAGTCCACCAGCCACGCGTAGGCCGCGCGCGCCGTGAACTCCTCCTGCCCGCCGCGCAGCAGCAGGTCCGCGGTCGCGAACGCCGGATCGCCGGCCTGTGCGGCCACGTACGGGATCGCGATGCACCTCATCCCGGCAGCGTGTGCGGCGGCGGCGCCCGGCGCCGCGTCCTCCAGCACCACACAGTGGGCGAAGGGCGCACCGAGGCGCCGGGCGGCCTCCAGGAAGACGTCCGGTGCCGGCTTGCCGTGCGCGACCTCGTCCGCCGAGACCGCCGCCGCGAACCAGGACGCGAGCCCCGTACCCGCCAGGATCGCCTCGATGGCCTCCGGCGACGAGCCCGAGGCCACCGCCATCGGGACCCCCTCTCCGGCCAGCAGTTCCACGAACTTCCGCATCTCCGGGTAGACCGGGGTGGAGGCGCGGGCCAGATCCAGGTAGCGGCGGTTCGTCCCGGCGAGCAACTCCTCCAGCGAGGCCTCGATGCGGTAGCGCTCCTTCCACAGTTCGAGCGTCTCCCGCGTGCTGATGCCCACGTAGCGCTGGTGCTCCGCCCAGGTGAAGCCCGTGATGCCGTGCTCGGCGAGGAGCTGCCGCCCCGCCTCGAAGTAGTTGGGCTCGCTGTCCACGAGGGTTCCGTCGAGATCGAAGATGACCGCGGTGGCGCCGAGGATGCTCATGAGGTCAAGGATGCCAAGGGGGGTGGCGGGCCCTGCCCCGGCGGCTCGCCCGGTCCGGCGGCACCGGTGCGGTCAGTTCGCGGCCGCGCGGCCGATCGACTCCACCAGCGGCAGCAGCCGGTACGGCACACGCTCACGCAGGGCCACCTCGGTCCGGGTGCGGACGACCCCGGGCAGGCTGATCAGCGTCTGGATGACGTCCTCGAGGTGGGCGTTGTCCCGGGCCACGACCCGGGTCATCAGATCGCCGCCCCCGGTGATCGAGAACGCCTCCACGATCTCCGGCACGGCCGCGAGGGCGTCGCCGACGTCGTCCAGGTGCCCCTGCGTGACCTCGATGTGCACGAACGCGAGGACGGGGTGCCCCAGCGCGGCGGGGGACAGCGAAGGGCCCGTGCCGGTGATCACACCGTCGCGCTCCAGACGGTCCAGCCGGGCCTGCAGCGTGCCGCGGGCGATGCCGAGGATGCGCGCGTACTCGCGCACACTGGTCCGCGGTTCCTGGAGCAGCAGCCGCAGGATGCGGGTGTCGAGTTCGTCGACGGCCATGGTCCGTTGGCCTCCCGTGCGTACTGACGGATCGTCTTCGACTGTACCAATGGCTCAGTCGAATATGCGTCGGTTGAGCCACTGCCTCCGAGATGCTTTCCTTGTGTCCATTGATGGCGCCGCGTAGCGCAGGACCGGTGAAGAAGCCGGAATCCGTGCCCGCGGCGCCATTCCCATGTCCTGGCGTGGTGATGACGACGTGAAGCGGGAGCGGACTGCCGACGGTGAAGAAGATGTTCAGGGCTCCGGATCCGGGGCTGTTGCGGCTGCGGGTCGCGCTGCGCGCTGTGCTCGGCATCGGCCTGGCCGTCACCGTGTGCGAGGCGGCGGGGCTGTCCCTGGCCGCCGCCGTCGCCGGAGGGCTCGCCGCGCTCCTCGCGCTGTTCACGGTCGCCGACCCGACCGTGCGGGGCCAGGCGGTCACCACCGTGCTGCTGCCCGTCGCCGGCCTGCCCGTCCTGGCGTTCGCGACCTGGCTGCACGACGTGCCCGTGGTGCGGGACACGGTCTGGCTCGCGGTGGTCTTCGCGGGTGTCCACGCCCGTCGCTGGGGGCCGCGGGGCAACGCACTCGGCATCTTCGCGTTCATGGGCTTCTTCACCGCGCAGTTCCTGCACGCCGCCCCCGGTCTGCTCCCGGAGCTGTCCGCGGCCGTGGTGCTGTCACTGGCCGCCGCGTCGGCCGTGCGGTTCGGCGTGTGGTGCGTCGAGCGCCGTACGCCCCCGCCCGCCGCGCCCGCCCCGCTCGACGGGAAGGGGCTCGCGCGGCCGGCCACCCGCCAGGCCCTCCAGGCGACCGCCGCCTGTGCCGTGGCGGTCGCGGCGGGCCAGCTGCTGTCGCAGGAGCGCTGGTACTGGGCCGTCGGCACCGTCTGGTGGATCTTCGTGAACACGGCCTCCCGCGGCGAGACCCTCGTACGCGGCTTCCGGCGCGTTCTCGGCACGGTGACCGGCATCGCCGCCGGACTCCTGATCGCCGTCCCGCTGCACGGGGCCCCGGTGCCCACGGCGGCGCTCGCCGCCGTCTGCGTGTTCGGCGTCTTCTACACGGCGGCGCCCTCCTACAGCTGGATGATCTTCTTCGTCACCGTCCTGGCGGGCCTGCTGTACGGCCTCCTGGGCGTCCTGCGCCCGGGCCTGCTCGGTCTGCGCCTCGCGGAGACGGGCGTCGGGGCACTCGCGGCCGTGCTCGCCGTCGCCTTCGTCCTGCCGATCACCACGCACGCGGTCACCGACCAGTGGGTGCGCCGGGCCGTGCAGGCGGTGCACGACTGCACCGCCGCCTCGACACGGCGGCTGGCGGGCGACGCGGAGGCGGACCCGGCGTCCCGGGCGGCGGAGCTCGACGCGCTTCTGACGCGGGTGGGGCAGGCCCTCGCGCCGCTGGTGCATCCGCTCAGTCCGCTGCGGGCCCGCAAGGCGCGGGCCCGCAGCATCCTCGCGCTGCTGGACGTGTGCGCCCGGGAGACCCGCGGGCTGGCCGCCGTCGCCGCCGACCCGGAGGCATCGCACGACGCCCGTCTCACGGCCGCGTGCCGGCGCCTCGAGGCCGCGGTGGAGACCCTGCTCGGGGCGGTGCCCGAACGCGTCCTCACGGCCCCGGTGAGTGCCCCGGCGCACCACCCCGGCGCCGAGCGGGCCCTCACCCATCTCCACGGCCTCGAACGGGCGCTGGTCGCCCTGGCCGCACCTCTGTGCGCCGCGGTGCCGGCCCGAGCCTGACCTCTTTTGGTCTAGACCTGCGCTACCGTCGTCCCGGCATGCGTCGGCGAGAGGGGACGGCAGTGGCGGACGGCAGCGGGCGGCAGCGGCGGGCATACATCGGATCGTTCACGGCGGCGGGAGGGCACGGTGTCCTCGCGGCGGACGTGGACCCCGGCAGCGGCGCGCTCACCGTCCTCGGCGCCGCGGACGGCGTACCCGATCCGTCCTACCTCGCGGTGTCCGGGGACATGCTGTACGCGGTCAGCGAGACGGCGGACGGCGCGCTCGCCGCGTACCGCCTCGGCGGCGGCACACCCGAACTCGCCGGTGCGCCCGTCCCCGTCGGCGGCAGCGGGCCCACGCACCTGAGCGTGCACGCCGGCCACGTCCTGACCGCCAACTACGGCTCCGGCAGCATCACCGCCGTCCCGCTGCGGGGCGACGGCACCGTGGCGGACGCTCCCTCCGCCGTGCTCCGGCACCGCGGGTCGGGGCCGGTCCCGCAGCGCCAGCAGGGACCGCACACCCATCAGGTGCAGCCCGACCCGAGCGGGCGGTGGGTCGTCGGAGTCGACCTGGGCACGGACTCGGTCCTCGTGTGCGTGCTGGAGGGCGGTGCGTTGCGGCTGCACCGCGAGATCGCGCTGCGTCCCGGCGCCGGGCCGCGCCACCTGGCCTTCCACCCGGACGGGGACCGCGCCTACGTCCTCAACGAACTGACCCCGACCGTCACCGTCTGCCGCTGGGACGCCGGCAGCGGCGCCCTGGAGCCGGTCGCCGAGACGCCCGTGCTGCCGGACCCGCCTGCGGGCGACGCCTATCCCTCGGGGATCGCCGTCTCGCCCGACGGGCGCTTCGTGTGGACCGCCACGCGCGGCGCGGACGTGCTGTCCCTGCTCGCGGTCGAGGGCGACACGCTGAAGCCGGTCACCACGGTGCCGTGCGGAGGCGCCTGGCCGCGCGCGATCACCTTCTCGGACGGCTTCCTGTACGTCGCAAACGAACGCTCGGGCGATGTGACCTGGTTCGCCGTGGACCCCGGGACCGGGGTGCCGCGGCGGGGCGGATCGGTCCGGGCGCCGGCGGCTTCCTGTGTCGTCCTCGGCTGAACCGGACACCGGGGGACGGCTCCTGCCGCACCGCACCGGCGACCGCCTCCACACCCCGGCCCGGGAAGGCGAGGGCCCGCTCCGTCGGAGCGGGCCCTTGGGCGTACGGCAGCCCTCGGCAGTCCTCGTGCGGCTCAGCGGGTCGGCGGCTCAGCAGCTCAGCGGGTCGGCGTGCTCTGCGGCTGCTGCGGGGCGATGCCCAGCGCCGTCGTGTACTTGGCGAGCGCCAGCTTGCCGATCGCGGGGTAGGGGCCGAGGGGCTCGGCCGCGTCGCAGCCCGCCTCCTTGGCCGCCGCGGCCAGCAGTTCCGCGTCGAGTTCCGGGCCGATCAGGTAGGGCGCGAGCGCCAGTTGCTGGGAGCCCGAGGAGCGCAGTTGCTCCGCGACGTCCGTGATCGAGCCCTCCTGGTCCAGCGCCGCCGCCATCACCGGCACGGCGAGCCGCGCGGCCAGCAGCATGCCCGTGATCCCGGCCGCCTGCACGGCCTCCTCGCCGCCCACCGAGGCGAGGATGATGCCGTCCGCGGCCGTTGCCACGGTGAACAGCCGGGCACGGTCGGCGCGGGCCAGACCGGCCTCGGACAGGCGCACGTGCAGGGCCTCGGCGAGCAGCGGGTGCGGGCCGAGCGCATCGGTCAGATCGGCCGCGACACGGCTGTCCATGACGGCCTGGCGGATCCGGCGCAGCAGCGCGCTGTCCGGACCGGCCAGCAGCGGCACCACGACGGCGACGGGGCCCTCGGGCTCCTTCGTCTCCACGCCGGCGGCGACGGCCTGTTCGTAGCGCTCGGTGCGCTCCTCGGCCGCCTTGGTGAGAACGGACTGAAGGGAGGGGAACTCGGAGCCGTCCCCGTCCAGGTAGCCGATCCGGGCGTCGAGGCCGGGCAGCTCGGAACGAGCGATGCTCACGACCTCCTCGGCGAGGCTGCGCGTGGCGGTGCTGGGCGTGCCCGGCACCGCGAGGACGAGCGCGGGCGCGCCCTCGGGAGCCGCCACGGGTTCCGGGCGGCGGTGCCGGCCGGGCTGGCGGGGTCGCGGCATTCGTACTGGCAGGCCGGATGCGGGCCCAGTGGGGGAGCTCATGGCGCCGCATGCTACTGGCTTTCTGGGCTCCCTTGTTCGGTGAGGGTGCGGGTGAGCGGTATCCGTCCTGTTTTGTCTGATGAGTTACGTGCCGATGAGATGTGATCGGTACGGTCTGACCTTTCTGTCGTGCACCGGGAGCAACACCTCTCTCCCGGCAAGGGGGGTCACTCGCCCTTTTCGGGCATCACGCACAGCAGATGTCCGTCGCGCGGGAGTTCGAGCGTGTCGTTCGCGAGTGCGAGCGCGATGCGTACGGCGCCGTGCAGAGGGTCGCCCTCCGCGGGGGCCGTCCGGGCGTGCGGCAGGCATCGCGCCAACTCCTCGCGCAGCGGCGCCACGAGCACCTCTCCCATCCTGAACAGGCCGCCCGTGCAGGCGACCAGGGGCTCACCCGCGGCGGGGCACACGGCGGCCGCGGACTCGGCCATGTTCCGGGCCGCCGCGCGCAGGATTCCGGCCGCGACCGGGTCCTCGGCCGCGCAGCCGGCCACCTCCGGAGCGAACGAGGCGAGCACCGCGGGCCGGTCGGCGCGCGGGTAGACCTTCCCGGGCAGCCCGGCGACCGGCCCGAACACCGCCTCCGCCCGCCCCAGCAGGCGATCCGAACCGCCGGGCCGTCCGTCGCGGGCGCGCAGCGCCGCCTCCAGTCCCGCCCGGCCGATCCACGCGCCGCCCCCGCAGTCGCCCAGCAGATGGCCCCAGCCGTCCGCCCGGCGCCAGCTCCTGAGGTCCGTGCCGAGCGCGATCAGACCGGTGCCCGCGGCGATCACCGCTCCGGGACGCGCGCCGAGCGCGCCCGTGTAGGCGGTGACGGCATCCGCGGCCAGCGCCACCCTGCGCACGCCGAACTCACGGGCCAGCGCCAAAGGAAGCTCCGCTCGCAGGCGGTCGCCCAGTGAGGCGAGTCCGGCCGCCCCGATCGCGACCGCACACAGCCGGGGATCACCGGCGTCGCCCAGCAACCGCCGTGCCATCGGCAGCAGTTGCGCCAGCAGATGGCCGGCGTCGATGCCGCCGTCACCCGTGCGGACCGGTTCCCCGGACAGGGCCGGGGACGTCGCGGCCGAGGCCGGACCACCGCGCGGAGCGAGCACGACCCGCAGCCCGGAACCTCCGGAGTCCACGGCGAGGACGGCCTCCGGCACCCGCCCCGACGCCCCCGCCGCCGGGCCGTCCACGAGGCCCGGTCGCCTCACGGCAGTCGCCGGTCCACCGGCTGTGGCCCCTGCCGGATCAGCAGGTCGCCGTTCGAGGGCTGGGGCAGCCCCAGGTGACCCTGGCGGACTGGCTTGATCACTGGACGCAACAGGCTCCCCTCCCTCCCGGTGGCCGACTGCGCGATCCGCTGGACCGGCTGGACCGGCCCGATGACCTCGATGAGGAGGAAGAGTAGCGCCGAGGGCGGCGTCCGTGCGCGGGGCCTGCTGCGTTGTGCGGGACCCCGGTGTGTGCCAGTAGGGTGACGCGCTGTGGCACCACGACCCTTGCATGAACTTGTCGAAGCAGGCTGGGCGAAGGCTCTTGAACCCGCGGCCGAACGTATCGCTGCGATGGGGGACTTCCTCCGGGCCGAGATAGCGGCCGGCCGGACCTACCTTCCCTCCGGAGCGAATGTCCTGCGGGCCTTCCAGCAGCCCTTCGACGACGTCCGCGTCCTGATCGTCGGTCAGGATCCCTACCCCACCCCCGGGATGGCCATCGGGCTGAGTTTCGCGGTGGCGCCCGAGGTGCGTTCGCTGCCGGGCAGTCTGGAGAACATCTTCCGGGAGATGCACTCCGACCTGGGGCTGCCCAGGCCGTCCAACGGCGATCTGACGCCATGGACGCAGCAGGGCGTGCTGCTGCTCAACAGGGCGCTGACCACGGCCCCGCGCAAGCCGGGGGCGCACCGGGGCAAGGGCTGGGAGGAGGTCACCGAGCAGGCCATCCGGGCGCTGGCGGCGCGCGGCAAGCCGCTGGTGTCCATCCTGTGGGGGCGTGACGCGCGCAATCTGCGGCCGTTGCTCGGGGATCTCCCGGCGATCGAGTCCGCCCATCCGTCGCCGATGTCGGCGGACCGCGGTTTCTTCGGTTCGCGTCCGTTCAGCCGGGCCAACGACCTGCTGACCCGGCAGGGGGCGCAGCCGGTGGACTGGCGCCTGCCGTAGCGACGGCCTCCGCCGCGTCCGGGCCTCCTCGCCTCCTCGGCTGAGTACCGGCAGGTGTGATCACCGCCTGCACCCACGGCCGGTGGGCGCACGTCAGCTGCGCCCACCCTGCCGAGCCGCCGGGCTTGGCGCCGAGGTGTGTGCCACGAGCCAGTTGCCTGACGTCCTCAGTCGACACCCGCGGCATCGGCGCTTCGGCGGTCATTCTGGTGACATGTCCGGTCGGGAGCCCAATCCCCGTGCAGCGCGGCGCAGCTGACGGCGGATTTTTTTACCGGCTCAGTGGCTCAGTCACTGAGCCACCTCTTGTACTGATCGGTAGGTGTGCCCCATCCTCGGTACGCCGGTCGCCCGCCCAGCGCGCTGCGGCGGCAGTCAGTCCTGTGTGACGTTCGCCCTGCTCCGCTTACGGGAGGTCCCGTGTTTCCCTTGCGTCTTCGTGTCTCCGCGGCCGGCTGCGCGCTGGTTCTGGGAGCGTCGGCGGTGCTGCTCTCGAGCAGCACCGCCGTTGCGGCCCCGTCGAAGCCGGTCGTCCGCGAGAGCCCGGTCCGGGAGCCGATCCGCTCCGCAGGGGCCGCCGACGCGTCCGCGGGCCCGTTCGCCGAACCGGGTTTCGCCGCCGGCTGCACCTGGCACGAGTTCGGGGAGGGGGAGCAGCCGCCGTTGTGGCTGATGTTCACCGACCCGCTGTGCGTGGAGTACAGCAAGCGGGACATCACCGTCGACGACGGAGGGGCCCTGCGGTTCCTGGTGGCCGAACCCTCCCGGTTCGCCATCGCCATGCTGACCTGCCACTACTACCAGAAGGACCACTGGAGCGTGCAGTCCACCCACGGTGCGACGCCGTGGGTGGCGTGGGACGGTCAGTACTGGTGGGACAAGTCCGCGAGCCGGGCCGGAGCCCGCCTGACCAACTTCCGCATCGACGGACACACCGTGGGCATCGGGGACGCGGTCGCCGCCCTCGAACCGGTCTTCCCCGACGTCGCCCGCGCGCTGAGCGACTACGGTCAGGCCGCGGGCGAGACCGGACTGACCGTGTCCCTGCCGTACGACCTGCGCTGCGCACTGGCCGGGTGAGTCACCATGACCGGACCCGACCGCAGATCCATCCTCAAGGCACTGGTCGCCACGCTCGCAGGAGTGTCCGCCGGTGGTTTGGACACACCCGCGGCCGCCGCCGCATCCGAGAGCTGGACGACGCAGACCCTCGAGGCGTTCGCCGACACCCTGATCCCGGGCGAGCGCCGCTTTTCCGGTGACGTGGTGGTCGCCGGGGCGGTCACCGGCCCCGGTGCGGTGCAGGCCGGTGTCGTCGCCCTCCTCGAGTCGCCCGAACTGCCGGTGGCGCCGCTGCTGCCGGCGATCGCGGCGCTGCTGGACGCCCGCGCCGTCGCCTACGCCGCACTCCGGCTGATCTGGCTGTCACCGACGCACCCGCCTTTCGTGGGCCTGTCCTTCTCCGACCGCACCGCCCTGGTCGGCGGCCTGTTCGACCCAGACGACCCGGACCGGCCGATATGGCAGGTGATGAGTCTGCTGGTGGGGCTGGCGTTCGACACCGCCGGACAGCAGGACACCGTCGAGGCCCTCGGCCAGGGCCATCCCGGACTGACGTGGCTTCGTTTCCCCGGGCCGGACCCGGACGGCCTCTGGCGTTTCCCCGACTTCTCCTACGGCCGCCCGCTCGCGGAACTCCATCCGAACACGACCGCTTCCGGGAGCCCGGCATGACGGCGCAGACCACGGACGTCCTGGTGATCGGCAGCGGCTTCGGCGGCGCGATCCCGGCCTACTACCTCGCGGCGGGCGGAGCCCGCGTCACCGTTCTGGAGCGGGGCCCCCGTGCGGCCGCCGCCGACTTCACGCATTCGATGCGCCTGGGCACGTACAACAAGATCGTGGACGTGATCCGCGGCGACGGAGTCGCGGTGGTCGCCGGCAACTGCGTCGGCGGCGGGAGCGTCGTCTACTTCGCCGCCTCACTGCGCGCACCGTCCTTCGTCTTCGAGCGCCAGGGCAACCTCGGCCGCCGGCTGTGGCCGGCCGCCCTGACCCGGGCCGCCCTCGACCCCTGGTACGACCGGGTCGAGGAGGCGCTGCCGGTCACTCGGACCGACTGGCCGGACGTGTCCTATGCGGGCGGGGTCCTGGCCGCCGCCTGCCGGCGGGCCGGACACACCTGCAATCCCGTGCCGGTGGCGGTCGACACCACCGCCTGCACCAACTGCAACTGGATGCTCTCCGGCTGCCGCTTCGACGCCAAACGCTCCCTGCTGCTCAACTATCTGCCGGCGGCGGAGGCCCATGGCGCGGACATCCGCCCGCTGCACGAGGTGCAGACCATCACCCCGTCGCCGCTGTCCGGCCATCGCTACGCCGTCGGCTACACCGTCCTGGATCCCGACGACTACAGCTGCACCGCGCAGGCCGGCGTCATCCACGCCAAGGTCGTCGTCCTCGCCGCCGGCGCCGTGGGCACGCCCGTGATCCTCCAGCGCTCCGCTCCCCTCCTCGGGGGCATCCCGGCCGCCGTGGGGCGCTACTTCTCCGGCAACGGCGACCGCGTCAGCGTCGCCGACATCGTCGAGGACAAGGCGCGCTCCCTGCTGGGCCTGTCACGTCCCGACGGTTCCGCCTACCAGGGGCTGCCCGTGGGCCGGCCCATCACCGCCGCCACCTACGACCACCTGGACCCGACCGCCCCGGAGTACAGCCGCTTCACCCTCCAGCAGATCTACTTCCCCCCGCTGACCAACGTGCTGGCCCAGAGCGCCGGGTCACCCGCCTGGTTCGGCATCGAGAAGCGGAACATGCGGGCCCGGTGGCGCTCCTGGCTCACCCTGCTGGCCATGACCGAGGACGACAACGAAGGCACCTTCGGGGCCGTCCCGCTCACCGGCAGCTTCACCCGGCTGGCGCCCGGGCTCGGACTGGGCACGATGACCTACCAGCCCACCTCCCGTACCCGCCGGGCCTGGGACCGGGCCGACACCGCCCTGCGGGACATCCTGGAGAAGGACGGCCTCTCCCGGGTCCGCCCGTGGAGCGAGGACGTGTCCGGCACCGTCACGGCCCATCCGCTCGGCTCGGCGCGGATCGGCGACGATCCCGCCACCAGTGCGCTCACCGACGGCCACGAACTACGCGGCCACAGCGGGCTGTTCGTCACCGACGGCGCCGCCGTCCCCACCTCCCTCACCGTCAACCCCTCACTGACCATCGCGGCCCTGGCCGAACGCGCCGTCGCCACGATCGCCACCCGCGCCGCCGACGCCGGGGTCGCGCTCCGCCGCGACATCCCGCTGCCCGGCCGCTGACGGGGCCGTGGCCGGCAGCGGGACCAGCAGCGGGCCACTCACCCCTTCGCCGGGCGGTGAAAGGGCTGCGAAAGACCCGGCAGCACCCGATCCGTCCGCTCTTCCGCCTGAACGCAGATGCCGCCCCGCCGCTCAGCGGCGGGGCCGGCACCTGCGCGGGTGTCCGTCTCCCGCACGACCGTCCCGTCACGGGCCCCTGCCGGGACCCCACCCCGGACAACGGGGTGCGGGACGTGCGAACCACGACTTCGCGGCATATGAAGCCCATCACCGAAGGGATCGACATGGCAATCTCCCGTCGCAGGCTCCTGACGGCTGCCGGAGTGGCCGTGGTGGCCGCGGCCATCGACGTCGGAAGCCTGCGCGCCGTGGCCAGTGCCGCATCGCCGCCGCTCGGCACCGGTGCGGCGTTCGGGCTCACCACTCTGGACCAGACGGTGCAGATCGGCCCCGACCTGGGCATGGGGTACCACGGTGTGGCCGCCGGCCCCGGCGAACCGCACCTCATCCGCAACGACTTCGCCCTCACCACCACGCCGCAGGTCACCCGGTCGCTGATCGCCTTCGCCCAGATGTCCGACCTGCACATCGTCGACGACCAGTCCCCGCTGCGCGTCGAGTGCCTCGACCGGCTCGCCGACTACGGACCCCCGCACTACAACTCGTACCCGACCGAATCGGCGTACCGCGCGCACGAATTCCTTTCGACACAGACGACCGACGCGATGTGCCGAGCCGTCCGGCAGGTCCTCCGGAGTCCGCGGACCGGCACACCGCTGGCCTTCACCGTCGTCACGGGCGACGCGGTCGACAACTGCCAGTACAACGAGTCGCGGTGGTACATCGACCTGCTCGACGGCAACACGGTGCACCCGGACTCCGGTGACCTCACCACGGACGAGAGCGTGGCGAGCGGCCGGTTCGGGACGGACACCCACTACTGGCATCCGGAAGCACAGCAGACTCCGCCCGACAACAACGCACTCCACGGCTTTCCGATCGTGAGCGGTCTGCTGAAGGGCGCCCGCAGACCGTTCACGGCGACCGGGCTGGGCATGCCCTGGTACGCCGCCTACGGCAACCACGATGCGCTCGTCCAAGGCAACGTCCCGATCGACGTTCTCCCCTTCGACCCGCTCAAGAGCATCGCCACGGGCTCCACCAAACTGACGGAGATCGAGGGACTCCCGGACGTCTTCGACAACACCACGACGTACTACCTGAACCTGCTGAAGGACATCCTGACAGGCGAGTTCACCCTCCAGACCGCCCACGTGACAAAGGACCCGTCCCGGCGGCTGCTCACGCGGAGCGACTTCATCGCCGAGCACTTCGACACCACCGGTGCCCCGCGCGGGCACGGGTTCACATCCGGCAGCGACCGGGCCTACTATGCGATCCCCTCGGGACCGAACGACATGTTCCAGTTCCTGGTGCTGGACACGACCAACACCAGCGGCGGCGCCAACGGCGCCATCGACCAGGACCAGTGGAACTGGCTGAACGCCCAGCTCCAGGCCAACAGCTCACGCTACGAACTGGACGACTCCGACGGCAGCCGGGCCAGGACGGTCGTCAACCAGCCCGGGGTGACCGACAAATTCATCGTCATCTGCTGCCATCACACGCTCGGCTCCATGGACAACACGGACAGCGGGTCCCCGTACGGCGGCACGGAACTCCGCAACCTGCTGCTGCGCTTCCCCAACGTGATACTCATGGTCGACGGCCACACGCACACCAACAACATCTGGGCCCACAAGGCTTCCTGGCCGTCCGCCATCGGCAACGGCTTCTGGGAGGTGAACACGGCCTCGCACATCGACTGGCCCATCCAGAGCCGGATCTTCGAGATCGCCGAAGGCGATGGCATCCTGTCGATCTTCACGACCATGGTCGACTCCGACGCACCGCTGTCGTGCAACGGGGACACCAGCACCCCCGCCGCACTCGCCTCGTTGGGACGCGAACTGGCGGCCAACGACCTCCAGGCGGTGGCGGCCGGTATCGGCAAGCGCCGTGGAACAGCAGACGCCCGCAACACACAACTGCTCCTCCCCGCTCCCTTTTCCCTGCCCGCCGGACGCGGCACGCCGCTTCCGAGCGCCGGCTGGCCGGTGGTTCAGCAGGGGGCGAGCGGTGAGCGGGTCAGGACCGCGCAATACCTGCTCAGCGCCCGGGGGGCCGCGCTGAGCGTGGACGGCTCCTTCGGTCCGGCCACCGACAGCGCGGTGCGGTCCTTCCAGTCCAGCCGCGGTCTGTCCGCCGACGGGATCGTCGGACCCGCGACCTGGCGGGCCCTCGCCGTCGTGATGCAGCAGGGCAGCAGCGGGCCCGCGGTGACGGCGTTGCAGCGCCAGCTCAACGCCCACGGGGCCGCGCTGAGCGTGGACGGCTCCTTCGGTCCGGCCACCGACAGCGCGGTGCGGTCCTTCCAGTCCGCACACAGCCTGCCGGCCGACGGGGTCGTCGCGTCCACGACCTGGCAGACGCTGACCGCGCTGTGACGCGGACCGCCCACGGGACTGCCGACCGGCCGACGCCGACCCGCTGGTGCCGCGGGGCGGGAACGCGGCACTGCGCGGGCGGCTGACCGGGAACGGCGCGGTACCGTCGGCGGATGGCAGGTGCGCCCCGTGGCGATCTCCAGGCCCAGCCGGGTTCGACGATCTCATGCAGCGGTCGTGGTGCCAGGGGCGTCACTGAGTGCTGCCGGTGCGGAGCTGTTCACGGTCAGGCGTCGCCTCAGCCGATCACCGCCGCTCGTACGCACAGCACGTCCGGCAGATGGGAGGCGAGTTGCCGCCAGCTGTCGCCGTCGTCCGCCGACGCGTACACCTCGCCGTTGCGGTTGCCGAAGTACACGCCCGCGGGGTCCGCGTCGTCCGTGCACAGGGCGTCGCGCAGCACCGTGCCGTAGTGGTCCTCGCGCGGCAGGCCCGCCGTGAGCGCCTCCCACGTCGCGCCCGCGTCCGTCGTGCGGAAGACGCGGCACCGGCGGTCGGCCGGGACACGGTCCGAGTCCGCGGTGATCGGGAAGACGTACGCCGTGTCCCCGCGGTGCGGATGGGCGGCCACGGCGAACCCGAACGTCGACGGCAGCCCCTCACCGATGTCCGTCCAGTGGGCGCCCGCGTCGTCGCTTCGGTACACCCCCCAGTGGTTCTGCAGATACAGCCGGTCCGGGTTCGCCGCGTCCCGGGCGATCTTGTGCACGCACTGGCCGAACTCCGGGTTCGGGTCGGGCAGGAACACCGCGGAGACACCGGAGTTGGACGGCTCCCAGCTGGCACCCCCGTCCTGGGTCCGGAACACCCCGGCCGTCGACACAGCGACCGTCACCGCCTTCGGATCCCGCTTGTCGGTGAGTACGGTGTGCAGACCTTCGCCCCCGCCGCCCGGCACCCATTTGCCGCGCGTCGGATGCTCCCACAGGGGGCGGACGAGCTCGAAGCTCTCGCCCCGGTCCTCGGAGCGGTAGAGCGCGGCCGGTTCCGTGCCCGCGTACACCACGTCCGGCTCGGCGGCGGCCGGGTGCAACTGCCATACGCGCTCCAGCGAAGCGCCCGTGTCCTTGGGGAACCGGACGGCGGGCTGCGCCGGCTCGGTCCAGGTGCGGCCCAGGTCGTCGGAGTGGAAGACGGACGGTCCCCAGTGCGAGCTGTCCCCTCCGGCCAGCAGACGCGGGGTGCCGCCCCGGGTGTCGATGGCGACCGAGTAGACGGCTTGCGCGTTGAAGCACGGACCGTCGTCGAACTCCCAGGCGCCGCCCCGTCGTCGTGCGATGAACAGTCCCTTGCGAGTACCTACGGTGAGCAGTACGTCGGCCATGCCGACCACCTCCGAAACGCCGTTGTTCCAGACATGGGCCAGTCTGCACCCCGGCACTGACAGTCACCTCCGTGTGCGGTTTCCGTGCAGGTCGGCGCCGTGTTGCCGCGAGCTGGAGGGAGATGCCGCGGCGGGCCGGGCCGGCGGGCCGGGCCGGTGGGCCGGATCCCCGTGCGCCCGGACCCGGACGCACGGGGATCCGGCCGGTTGACGGACATCACGTGAGCACGGGCCCGCCGGCACGCGTATGGGAGGGCGGCCGGGCGTGTGCCCGCGTGAGGAGGATGGCATCGATGAGACGGCCGGCATCGGTGACGGCGTTCCGCGGCCCCGCGGTGTGGCTGTGGCGGTGGCGGCGCAATCCGCTGCGGCGCCGCAGCGATGTGCTGGAGGCGTGGCTCGTGCTCGCGGTCTGGGTCCTGATCGTGGTCGGCGGCGTGCTGACGGGACTGGCGGCGACCCACGCGGTGGAGCGCGGCATGGCCCGGGAGCGGGCCGAGTGGCGCCCGGTGGTGGCCCTGCTCAGCCAGGACGCGCCGCGGGCGGCCGCCGCGACGGTGCCCCGTCCGGCACGGGTGTGGGCGAAGGTGCGCTGGACCGGAACGGACGGCTCGCCCCACTCCGGCCTGGCCCGCGTCGCCGCCGGCAGCCCGACGGGCACGGCCGTCACCGTGTGGACCGACCGTGACGGGTTTCTGGTGTCACGGCCCGCGACCGCGTCCGAGGCCCGGACGCGCGCGGCCGCGGTCGGCGTGCTGGTGGGAGTGGGCGTGGCGGCGGTCCCCTTCGCGGGCGGGCGGATCGTTCGCGGCCGGCTGGAGCGGCGCCGCATGGCGCAGTGGGACGAGGCATGGGCGCGGTTCGGGCCGACGTGGGGGCACAAGACGGGCTGACGCGGTCGTGCGGGCCGCTCGCCCAGCGGGAACGACGGGCTTCCGGACACCCGGCCGGGCACCGGCCGCCGACGGCACCGGCGTGCGGCCGACGGCACCGGATCGACAGGCAACGGCACCGGCGTGCGGCCGACGGCACCGGATCGACAGGCAACGGCACCGGCGTGCGGCCGAAGGCACCGGCCGCCGAAGGCAGCGGCGTGCGACCGAAGGCACAATCGACGGGCGACGGCACCGGCTTGCGGCCGACGGCACGGGATCGACGGCCGACGACACCGCCCAGGACGTTCGGTCCCCGGCGGGGGCCGTTCGACCCCGTGCACGGCGTCGCGCCAGGCGCGAGTCTCGTCGAGGCGGGTCACCGCGGTGGTGGCCTCTCCGCCCGGGGCGACCGGGCGGCGGGCACCGCGGAGCGGCGGGCGTGTCCGGCATGGGGACGGACGCGCCCGTCGGGGCATCGGCGGACGCACTCCGGGGCGCAGCCCCATCCCTCACCACGCCACAGCCGCACGTGACCCGGACCCGGAGGCACCGACCCGCCCACGCCCTCCTCGGGCATCGGGCGGTCTCAGGCCCGCGGGCGTTCCGCCACCGGTGGCGCGGCCGCATCGCTCCGGGCCCGGCCGGCCGGATCCGCGTCCGGCGTCCACGCGGCCGTGAGCAGGGACGCGGTGGCGGCCGAGGTGTACAGGAACGCCGCGACCCACGCCCGCGCATACGCCTCCGGATCGGCCGCGCGCAGACGGCCGAGCGGATCGTGCCGCCGGTCCGCCGCGGTCCGCGCCAGGGCCCGAACGCAGTCGGCCCCCGTCACGAGGCCCACGGTCCGCAGCCGGCGCGGGAGGTCGCCGTCCCCGGCGACCGCGACGACGGCACGCCCGCCCGCGACCGCACGCTCCACGAGCCGCCCCACCAGGTCCAGCTCCGTGGGCAGCGCAGGGGGCGCGGCCGACCCCGCGACCGCCGTGCCGACGGGCGGCAGATGCGTCCGGTTGAGCCGGCGCAGGCCCAGATCCACGCGGAACGTCTCCCCGCCGGCGTCCCGCCAGGCCGCCGCCAGCACGCGTATGCCCTGCGGCCGGTCGGGCGCCGGACGGGCCACGACCCTCAGGCGCAGCCCGTGCGCGCCGGCGAGCAGCAGCAGGTTCTCGGCGTAGGGCAGTTCGGGGCGCTCGTCCGGGGCCAGGAGCCGCACGGTGGGGCCGTCGTCCACGGCGAACCCCTCCGGCGTCATCGTCCCGGAGAGGAAGAGCAGATCACCGCCCGCCGTCCGGTCCTGCGCGGGGAGGGCGGCCCACTCCAGCGCGGCGTTCAGCTGCCGGCCCGGGGAACGCCTCCACAGCGCGTCGAGCGGCTCCTCGTACCAGTCGGCGCCCGCCGCCCGTACCGAACGGACCGTCCCGCCACTGCCGATCCGGCCGTCCGGGGAAACGGTCGCGTCGGTGAGGATCGCACCGCCACCATCGCCCAGCTCGCGCAGGGTGAGGGCGCATCCACCGGGCAGGGAGGCGCCCGCCGCCTGCGGCACCCGGTCGGCGCCGCCGGGCGCGACGTCCGACAGGGAGTGGAGGCCGCCCTGCCGGGTGAGGGCGTACGCGACCGCTCCCGCGTACCCCGACGCCGTGACCACCGGTTCGGTGAACAGCCCGTACAGCCGCAGCGACCCGGGCGATGCGTAGGCGCGGCGTGCCGTTCCGACGACGGACCGGTCGGGCGCCGCGCCGAGCCGGTGCACCACCGTCAGCAACTCCGCGAGGTCCGCGGAGAGTTCCGAGAGGCGGAACGCCGGGTCCTGGGAGGTGGCCTCCCCGAGCCGTCGGGCGACGCGCACGGCCGCGGCCGAGGCCCGGTGCAGACCGGTGACCCGCGCGGAGTGAGCGGTGTGCAGCAGCGTGGTGCGGTGGACGGTGCCGCAGCCGGCGACTCCCGCGGCCAGCACGTCGCACGCGGCGGCGCACAGGGCCAGTGCCGCGGCGGACTGCTGCGGCGTCAGGAGCAGTGCCCCGGCGTCCCCGGCAGGTGCCGCAGCCCCCCTCGTGCCCGCGTCCCCGTCGGGCCCCGCTGCCCCGGGTTCCGCCGCCTCCGGTCCTGTCGTCCCCGGTGCCCCGGTCGCCGGTTCGCCCTCCGGCCCCGGAGGGTCAGGTTCCTCCGCCAGGGGCGCCAGCGTGAGGACCGCCGCCCGGTGCAGGCACGCCGGTGCCAGCAGACAGCCGCACACCGCCGCGTCGGCCGAGGCGACCACCCCCGACGTGGTGGTCAGCGTGACCGTGGTCGAGTCGTCGACATGGACCACCACGCCCGTGTCCGTGGCCCGCACCGTCCAGTTCGCCGCCTTGACCGCCGCGGCGTCGACGCGTTTGCGCAACCGCGTGGGCAGCAGCTCCAGGGCGGCGGCGGCCACGTCCGCCGTCACCGGGGGGAGCGCGGTCACCGGTGCCCACCTCCCATCCGTTCGCCCACCCAGCGGGCCAGTTCCAGCGGGCTGAGCGCCGCCACCGGCATGCCCGCGGCCACCAACCGCCCGGCCACACCGGCCGAGTAGCGTGGCCGCCCCCGGTCGTCCAGTGACGCGCAGCCGAGGACATGGCAGCCCGCGTCGACCAGCGCCCGGACCTCGCCCAGCAGCGGCCCGACGGGACCGCCCTCCTCGAAGTCGCTGATCACGACGACGAGAGTGCGGGAGGGAACGGTCACCAGCGAGCGCGCGTGCCGCAGCCCCCGCGCGATGCTCGTCCCGCCCCCGACCCGGACCTCCAGCAGCAGCCCGAGCGGATCGTCGACCCGGTCCGTGAGATCGATGACCTCGGTCGAGAACGCCACGAAGTGCGTGCTCAGCGTCGGCACCCCCGCCACCACGGACGCGGTCAGCGCCGCCCAGATCGTGGACGCCTCCATCGACCCGGACACGTCGACGACCAGCACCAGGCGCCAGTCCGCCGCCTTGCGGGCCCGGGTGCGGAACACGGGCCGTTCCGGCAGCACCGCCACGGCCCCCGTCGCCGGATCCCGGCGGGCGGTGGCGAGATTCGCCCGGACGGTACGCGCCAGGTCCAGCGGGCCCCCCGGTCTGCGGCTGGGGCGCGGATGGGCCAGACCGGTGAGCGCGGGCCGCAGCCGGGCGGCGAGCGCCTGCGTCAGCTCGCGCACCAGCCGCGCCACCAACGGCCGCAACCGGGCGAGCTGCTGCTCGGGCATGCCGCCCGCGTACGACAGGACCGTGCGCAGCAGTTCCACGGAGGGCCGTGCCGCCGCCGGGTCCATCTCCAGCAGGGCGTCGGCCCGCCCGGCGTCCGCCGCCGCGGCCAGCACCTCCTCGCGCACCCCCGGCCCGAACAGCGCCGCCAGCTCCTGGGACCAGCTGCGCACGTCCGGGTACGGCGGTGCGCCGCCCCCGCCCGCGCCGACGGCCTCCTCACCGCGGGAGCCCTCGCCCCTCCCGCTCCCGTACAACTCGTCCAGCGCCGAGGCGATCCGCCCCGCCCGCCCGGTCAGCTCCCGGGCCCGGCCCAGGAGGAGACGCCACCGCTCACCCGGGGCGAGACCCCCCGGCCCTGCGGGTGCTGCCGGTCCCGGCGCCCGCGGCGCGGCGGCGGCCGGTTCACGCTCCGCCGTCGCCGTCGCCGTCGCCGTCGCCGTCGCCGTCGCCGTCGCCGTCGCCGTCGCCGTCGCCGTCGCCGTCGCCCGGGCGTCCGGCCCCGGCCCCGGCGCCGGTGCACAGCCGGCTGCCGCCACAGGGCCGTCGGTGCCGGCTGCCGTCGCAGGCCGGCCGGTGCCCGCCACGGGTACGGCCCATCCGGCCGCCGCGAGCGCCTCGCGTCCCGCCAGATCCGCCGCGGCCATCAGGGCCAGCAATCCGGGCGCCGCGACCGGATCCGGCAACACGCCCACCGCGGCGCCGGTGCGGTCCTCCACGGCCGCCAGCATCCGTGAGCGCGCCGCCGGGGACAGGACGTCGAAGCCGGCGCGCAGGGCGGGGAGGCGGTCGAGGAAGGACCGGTCGTCGAGGGACTCGATCCGTTCCACGAGCGGGTCCAGCGCCTGCCCGGTCTCCAGCAGCGGGCCCGCCGCGAGCAGGGTGCCGCGCAGGAACTCCGCCAGATCCGTTCGGAGCTCCGGCGTCGCCGCCGCGTCCACCCGCGAGGCCAGCCGGGCGCCGAAGCCGGCGGCGTCCCGCTGTCCCAGCAGCACGCGCGCGGCGCCCGCGGCGCCCCGGATCGACGGGGTCCCCTCCGCGTCCAGCCGCGCCAGCGCATCGGCGAGGCGCAGCCCCCCGCCCGCCCCGTCGACCCGGGTGGCGAGGTCCACGAGGGCCCGCGCGTCGGCCGGATCGGCGGATCCCGCCAGACCGTCGAGCGCGCGCACCCCCGCCGCACCGAGCTGCTCGGAGGCCGCCCGCACACGCTCCGCCTCCCAGTCCGCGGGCAGCCCCGGCACATGCCCGGCGGCCAGGCGGTTCAGCAGATCGAGCCCGTCGAGCAGTTCGGGCAGGGTCCCGGTCGCGGGGAGGAGTTCGGCAACCTCCGGGAGGCGTTCGGCGGCGAGCGCCGGCAGGGCGCAACGGGCCGCGTCCGCGAGCCCGGCGATCACCTGGGCCGCGGTCGGTCCGCCGTCGCGCCGCTCGGTGGCCCGCCGCCGGCCGAGGACTCCGGCGGCGGCCTGCTCCAGGGTCACCCCGTGCACGCCGGCGACATCGAGCATCGCCGCGGTCGACGGCGTCCATCGGACGGCCCACCGGGTGGTGAGCGCGGACGACTCGCCCACCCCCGTGACGCCGGTCTCCTCGCCGTACGGGATACCGCAGACGGTCATGCGGCGCAGACAGACCTCGCGCCGCCGGTCCGGTGCGGAACGGAGTGGGTCGAGCCGGAGTTCGCGCCGGTCCGGGGCGGCGGGGGACGGCAGGGACAGCTCCGTGAGCAGTGCCTCGACCGCCGGGCCGAGGCCGGATCTCGGGGTCCCGGGCGCGAGACGGCCCTGCCGGTCGCCGACGAGGACGCGCTCCATGACGGTGGCCACCGTCCGGCCCCTGCCCAGGAGCTGCCCCTGGGTGAGGACGGTCTGCACCGCCTCGACCAGCTCTCCGCGCCCCGCGGCGGGCAGGCCGCGCAGCGCCGCGAGGTCCCGGGCGACCCGGACCACTTCCCGGGCGTCGGCGGGGCCGCTGGGATGCCCGGCGTCGCGCACCCCGGCACAGATCCGTACG
Organism: Streptomyces sp. PSU-S4-23; assembly: GCF_055632315.1. NCBI lineage: Bacteria > Bacillati > Actinomycetota > Actinomycetes > Kitasatosporales > Streptomycetaceae > Streptomyces > Streptomyces sp. PSU-S4-23. The sequence goes on from NZ_JBVMUU010000002.1 coordinate 8,182,623, forward strand.
GCCGTCCGGGTCAGCAGGTCCTCCAGCCGCTCCGGATCCCCGCCGGCCTGGAACACGCCGCGCTGCCACTCCGGGTCCCGGATGCCCGCCGGGTATCCGGAGCGTTCGTCGAGCAGGGCGTACGTGTACGGCACCAGGGACGTCGTCACACGGGGACCCGGCTCGCCGGCCCCGGGGGCCCCGGCGGGCGCGGAGGGCCGGGGCACGGCCGACGGAGGCTCCTCCGGGGCCGTCCCGGCGGCCCGGACGGCGACCGCCCCCGCCGCGCCCACCAGGGCCGGCGCGTGGAACGCACCGATGACCGCCGCCGTGCGCCGGCCCGGCCATTCGGCCAGCCGACGCCGCATGGCGGCCTCCCGGCGCAGATCGCGGGGACTCACCTGCCCGGTGTCGGTGCGCAGCGCCCAGCCGACGAGCAGGGCGGCCCGGCGCAGCTCCTCCGGTGCGGCGCCGGGCGCGCACGACTCGACGAGCCGTGCCCACAGGTCGTCCTCCGTGCGCCCGCCGGCTCGTGCACGCAGGGCCGCGGTCAGCCGTCCCGACGTGGAACGTGCCCCCTCCTCGTGGGCGGGCGGGCACACGGCCGGCCCGTCCGTCTCCCGCCGCGCGAGCGGCAGATCGAACGGAACCACGGGGACGCCGGCCTCCCGCGCCCACCGGATCGCCGCCAGCTCCGGAGAGAACTCGGCGAAGGGCAGGAACACGAGTCCGCCGTCCTCCCCGCTGCCCGCGAGCGCCACCGGCGGCACCGTCGCCGGATCCGCGAGATGCTCCAGCCACGGGGCGAAGTCCTCGGGCAGCTCCACGAACACCACCTCCGGAGCTGCCCCGGCCAGCATCGCCGGAACGGCGGCCGCCAGCGCGGGGGAGTGGTGCCGCACGCCGATCAGGAAGGGCGCACGGCACCGCGCCAGAGCCTCACCCGCCGCCGCGGGCGCCTCCACCGGGGGCGGGCACCCGTCTCCCGGCTCCGGGGCCGCGGAGCCGCCGTCAGCCGAGTTCATCGCGCAGCTCCCACAACGTCCGCCACAGCGCGGCCCCCTGCTCCGCGCGCCGTCGCACCGGACCGTCCCAGTAGCCCAGCAGCCGGGCGTGGTCGGCCGGGTCGTCCTTGCGGACCGTGCCGAGCAGATGCCCCGGCAGCGTGCGCACCACATCCCGGCCGTCGCCCAGATAGGCCGCGCCCAGTCCCATGGACGTGGCCACCTGCACCGCCTCCGCCGTCGACATCACCGTGGTGGGGCGCTCCACCTCCCAGCCCTCCGCGCTCCGCCCGGACCGAAGGTCACGGAACGCCGTGACCAGGGCCTGCAGGACCGTGTCGTCCACGGCGAATCCGGCCCCGGAACGCTCCAGCGCCGCGGTGGCCCGGCTGCGCACCAGCTCCGTCTCCGCGTCCAGGTCGTCGATCGGGCCGACCGTCTCGAAGTTGAAGCGGCGCTTGAGCGCGGCGGACATCTCGGACACGCCCCGGTCGCGCAGGTTGGCCGTGGCGATCAGGGTGAACCCGGGCACCGCGTGCACCACGCCGCCGTCCACCTCCTGGCCCGCCAGCTCGGGCACGGACACGCGCCGTTCGGACAGCAGCGAGACCAGCGCGTCCTGCACCTCGGGCAGACAGCGGGTGACCTCCTCGACCCGGGCCACCGCACCCCGTTCCATCGCGGTCAGCACGGGCGACGGCACCAGGGCCTCGCGGCTCGGGCCCTTGGCGAGCAGCATCGCGTAGTTCCAGCCGTAGCGGAGCTGGTCCTCCGTGGTGCCCGCGGTGCCCTGCACCGTGAGGGTGCTGGTGCCGCACACCGCGGCCGCCAGCAACTCGGACAGCATGGACTTGGCCGTGCCCGGCTCGCCGACCAGCAGCAGGCCGCGCTCCCCGGCGAGCGTCACCACACAGCGCTCGACAAGCCCCCGGTCTCCCACGAACTTCCGTGACACGACACAGCGCCGGCCGTCCGGGCCGGTCAGCTCCTCGCCGTCCGAACCGCACACGAACGTCACGACGGCACGCGGGGTGAGCCGCCAGCGGGGCGGCCGCGGCCCGTCGTCGTACGCCGCGAGGAATTCGAGTTCCCGCGCGTAACGGTCCTCGGGCAGCTCGATCTGCCGTGTGCTCATCGGTTGCCCCCGCTCCTGCCGCGCCGGCCGCCCCGCCCCGCGAACTCCTCGAACGCCGGCGCGTCCCCCTCGACGACCCTGCGCCAGGCCAGCGCGAACTGTTCGGGCACCGGGCGGTCCGGCACCACCACCACCCCGTGTCCCGGCGGCAGCAGCGGCGTCTTCCAGCTCTCGACGGGCAACTGCGGGGCCCTGGCCTCCAGCCAGCCGCCGGGCAGGAACTGCGAACGCCCGGCGCGGGCCCGCTTCGCCTCCACCACCAGCCCCGCGGCGGCCAGCTCTGCCCTGGCCTTCTTGAGGCGGGCCGGTTTCCAGCCGGTCCAGGCCGCCTGGTTGCGGTCCGTCGGATCGGGCAGCGCCAGCAGCATCAGGTAGATCCCCGCCGCGTCCTGCGACAGCCCGAACCGCTGCGCAGCCTCGGCGACCAGCTCCGGCGCGCTGCGCGTCGGGTCCTGCGCCGCACCGGGCGGGCCGTCCGCCGTGACCAGCGCGGTGAAGCCGTCGCTCAGCAGCGTCCGCAGCGCCCGCAGTTCCGGGGTCGGCCGGCCCACCGCGGCGAGCAGCTTCAGCGCGGGATGGTCGGAGCCGCCGTCCTCGGTCAGGACGGCCGAGGGCCGCACCCACACCGTGTCCCACCCGTGCGCCACCGGTGCGAGCACGATCGCCGAGCCGGCGCGCACCACACCGTCGGGGCCCGCGCCACCCTCTGGGGGCAGCCCGAACGCCTCCCGGATACGGCCCGACGCCGCGTTCCCGTCGAGGTCCCAGGTGACCTGGAGATCGAGCAGCAGCCCCGGGTCGGCGAGCCGCTCGCGCAGGAGGCCCGCCGTGCGCGGCAGCACGGGCCGCAGCGGATCCCCGTACGGCAGCCGGTAGGCGAGCCAGCCGAGCATGCCGACGTACGCGGCGAGGTCCCGGCCCGTCAGCAGCGCGCGCGGATCCGCCGCCTGGATGCCGTCGTCGAAACGCTGTTCGGTGCGCCCCGTCAGCTCCGGCCGCAGGGCGGGGTTGAGGACCGAGTCGAGTATCCGGCCGGGGCCGATCTCGGCGACCACCCGGGCGACCAGCTCGGGCGGAGCGGCCAGACGCTTCCCCCACCGTTCGATCCACAGCCCTGTCGGCGGCTCCAGGTCGAAGCCCTCGTCCCACAGCCGCCGCACGACGTCGGGATCACGGGGCAGCAGTGCCGCAACGCACATCTGCCGCTCGGCCAACGTCAGTTCGGCCAGAGCGCCGCGTGCCGCCTGTGCCTCCGCGCTCTTCGCGCCGAGCGGCCGCAGGAAGTCGGCCGACAGCAGGCCCTGCCTGCCGTACGCCGTGATTCCCGGCAGCCCGAGCAGCAGCAGGGCGCCCGTGACCGAGCCGATCCCGACCCGGTCGGCGAAGTCCCGTGCCTGTCCGGGCCGGTACGGAAGTGCGCCGCGCTCCCGTACGAGTGTCACGAGCCGGCGCAGCGACGGCGCCCACGCACCGTCGTCGGCGGTGCCCCGCACCTGCGCGTCGACGAGCGCGAGGCCCTCCCAGGGGCCGAAGGCACCGGCCGGGTCGTACTCCACGGCGTTCCAGTACGCGTCGTCGCCCTCGACCTTCTGGCAGGACAGGATCAGCAGCCGGCGCGCACCCTGGGCCACCAGCTCGCCGAGCCGCTCCGGTCGCTCGGAGCGCGACGCCTTCAGCTGCACCACCCGCAGCCGGCCGCGCGGATCGACGAGCACCGAGTCGCCGCCCACCGACAGCACCGCGTCGAGGAATTCGAGCAGGGCGGCGCGGTGCGCGTCGTCCGTCGCCGGAGAGGCGGCACGCAGCCCGAGCGCGACCATCCCCGGCCCGATCAGCGTCGGCCAGTCCACGCCCGTGCCCGCCTGCGGGACCTTGCCGGCCGGTGTGTCCGGACCGAACGCCCCCCGCAGCGCGCGGAAGTGGTCCATCACGGCGGTGGCCTGTTGCGGCCGTCCGTAGGAGTAGCCGTAGTAGTACTGCTGGCCGCACAGCGCCTGCATCGCCTCGCGCAGCACATGGTCGTGGGCGTGGCGCACGGTCTCCTCGGCGTCCTGCGGCGCCGTCGCGGCGCGCCGGGCCCGCTCGGCGAGCGTGGCGATCCGCCGTGCGCAGCGGGCGGCCTCCTCCACCAGCCCGGCCACACCCCGGGCCAGCCGCTCGTCCCGCACGGCGGGCAGCAGCCGCGCCACGGCCTGGGCCGGAGTCTCGCCGTCGCGGACGGCGTCCAGCAGCGCCGCGGCGTCCTCGTCGGTGAGGACCCGCAGCGCGGCGGAACCCCGCTCGTCGCGGGGACGCAGCGCATGCCAGTACCACACCGGCGGCACCAGGGGGGTACCGGCCGCGTGAGCGCCGCCCTGCCGGCCCTCCTGGAGGCGGGCCACGGCCACACCGTCCGCGTCGTACAGGTCGATGGACGTGTGGTTCCGGCGTGGCCGCAGGGGGTGCACGACGGCACCGCCCGGCAGCCGCAGGGGCGGCAGGGGGACGCCCTCGCCCGTGGCCGGGCTCCGCGTCCCGTCCACGGAACAGGCCGTCCACGTGCCGGACTTCTCGTCGTGCGTCACCCACCAGCCGAGCAGACCGTCCTTGCAGCCGAACGGCGAGCCCTCCAGACCGGGGCGCACCGGCAGCAGACGGCACTCGGACGGGGACAGGCGCACGCCCGGCCGGGTGCCGGCGAGTGCGGATTCGAAGAACGCCGGCACCGACGCCCGTCCGCGTTTCGCCGACGCCGGGTCGTACGCGTACCAGCTCCCCTCGTGCAGCACCCAGTGGGAGATGCCGTCCGAGGCCAGCTCGCGGCGCTGCTCCGCGAACGAGGTGTCCCCGGCGCGCACCGGGCGTCCGCCGAAGCAGCGGCCGCCGTCGGGCAGTTCCAGTGACACGGGTTCGTTGCCGTACCATCCGGCGGGCAGCCCGATCGGGGTGAACACATCGGCGGGCCGGCCGGACCAGGAGGCCCGCCGCTCCGGCCCGTACCCGGACGCGATCAGCCACTGCCCGTCCACGAACCGCACGGTGGGCTCGCCGTGGTGGGTTCCCTTGGACGGCAGGGTCAGCACCCGTGAGTCGAGGAGGGCGTCCGGGCCGACCAGCGCCACCTGGGTGCCGACGCGGACGATCAGCGCGGGCCAGGCGTCCGCGCACTGGTACCAGACGTCGCGCGGATGCGCGTGGGGCTGTCGCGTCGCGGGCGCGACCGTGCCGAAGGTGCCGAGGGCCTCCTCCAGCGCGGGCCAGCCCAGTTCGTCGAGGACGCCGGCGCGCAGCGTGCGGCCCAGCACCGGAGCCGGGTCGAAGCCGGTGATCCGGTCCACCGCGTCCGCCGCCGTGGCCAGCACCGCGGGAGCCGAGAAGCGGGTCACCCTGGTCAGCAGGTCGTCGAGGCCCGGCAGCCCCAGCGGGCGCATGACGTCCTCGGCGCGATCCGCCAGCCAGCCGGCCAGCGCGGTGCGGAGCACGGGGTGCGCGGCGAGCGGCTTCAGCCGGGCCGAGGGACCGGCCCCGGGCCCGTCCATGAGCGTGAGGCGCTCGACGCCCTTGCGGAGCAGGGGAATCAGCCGGGGGTCCGCCGCGACGGCCGCCAGGTCCCGGCGGCCCTCGCTGTCGTCGGCGAGCCAGTACTGCAGCTCCAGCTCGTCGGTCCTCGGATCGGGGCCGGCCACGGTGACGCCCGCCGCCAGCGCGGTGTCGAGCAGGTCGAGGTCGACCGCCGTGTGGTAGCCGGCCTCACGCAGCAGCCGCACCGGGCGGCCGTCGGCGATCAGCCGCGGCGCCAGCCGTTCCACCAGGGCGAGTTCCTGGGGCAGCCGCCTCTTCGGCCGCCAGCCGCGCTGCCGGTGCCTCGCCCACGCGGTCAGCCAGCCGGCCGCGTCCACCGTGCCGTCCAGCAGCAGATCGATCGCCCCGCACCGGTCCAGGAGCGCGAGCCACGCCGCGTCGAACTCCTCCTGGTGCTCGCCCGTCGTGGCCGGCAGCAGCGCGAGCAGCCGCTCCCCGACCGCACGGTCGTCGTGGGCCAGGTCGGCCAGCGTGGGCAGCGCGGCCTTCCAGAAGCTGCCCGCGGCGCGGTTCATGACACCGGAGTGGATGATCTCGGCGAGCAGCGCCCGCTCCTCGGCGCGGGCGTCGAGCCCCGCCGCCTTCGCCAGCCGGCGCAGGTCCTCCAGCATGCCCGCGTACGGGGCGATCCCGGCCGCGCAGCGCTGCAGCGACAGGGTCCGGAACTGCTCGTACGCATCCTCGCCCGACAGCCGGGCGGCCAGTCCCTTGGCGTGGTCGCGCAGCGCCTTGCCGCTCAGTGCACCGGCACCCGCGAACTCCAGGAACACCTCCCGCAGCCGCTCCTCGTCCACCGCGAGTGCGTGCCGCTGCTCGGCGGCGCGCGCCTTCCCGAAGAACGACGAGGCGTGCTGACGCGACTCGGCCGCCAGGAACAGCCGCGCCACCTGCTCGTAGTAGGTCGGCAGGAAGTGCGGCACGAGCGGTCCAGGCGCGCGCCGATCTCGTCGAAGCCGTCCTTCGCGTGTCCGGGTCTGGTGGCCACCAGGCGGGCCAGGCGCTCCATCTCCTTGACGACGGCGAGCGCGTGATGCCCGTTCGCCGGGTCGTTGACCAGCGCCCAGGCCGGAAAACCGAGCGACTGCCGCCTGACCCGGCCCACCGGCACCGGTGTCCCGGCCGTGAACCCCAGGTACTCCAGTGCGAGGTCCTCGGCCGCACCGGTCGCCTCCGGCACCAGCCGCACCACCGTGCGCCCCTCCAGCACCGGGTGCTCGTAGGACCGAGCGGTCAGCACGTCTCCGATGCTCTCGCCCAGCGGCAGGACACCGCCGGACGCCAGCAGTTCGTCCCCGCTCACAGTTCCCCCTCGTCGTCGTTCTTCACCACACGGCCCGCGTGCACCAGCGCGGCCATGCGCACGCCCTCCGACCAGGCCACCGGGCCCACTTCGCGCAGGTGCAGACGCCGTCCGTCGCCGCCGCGCCACTCCAGGCCGCCGGTGAGCGCCTCGAACTCCGGGTACTCATCGCCGAGCCAGTACGCCGCCTCCAGGGGGACGCCGGCGTCGATCAGCGGGCAGACCGCGTATCCGCCGCGCACGCGGTAGCCGTACGACGCCGCCCGTGCCGTCGCGTGCCGCAACTGGTCGAATCGCGCGTTGGCGTGGGCGCCCCACTCCTGGGCGTCGTCCGCCAGATCCTCCGGCTTCGCCCAGACCTCCCGGAACAGCTGGGCCACCCCCTGCTCGACCCCCAGGTCGGCCGCGAACTCCCGCAGGTCGTCGAGGTCTTCGAGGAGAACCGGGTGCGGTATCAGCACCCTCTCGCCGTCCAGCCGCACCGAATCGCCGTCCAGGTCCACGACACCCAGGCCCCGTTCGGGATCCGCTTCGCGCAGGAACCCGGCGCGTTCCATGTCGGCGCTGCCGTCGGCGTCGACGGGCGCTACCACCAGGTCGCGCAGGGCCGCCCGCCACGCCGTGTCGGGCCAGACCTGGGCGAGCAACCGCGCCGGCACCGGCAGGGACCGCACGAGCCAGGTGTCCGCCTGGGTGCGGCACTCCTGCTCATGCCGCTCCAGCCATTCCGCCAGCTGCCGCAGCCGGACGACCTCCGCGTCGTCCCGCAGCTTGGCGGGAACCTGCTTCAGCGCCCGCCCCGCGGCGTTCCGGCAGCGCACCTGCGCGCCGTCCAACGTGACGGCATACCCGTCCGATGTCTCGATCCAGCCCATGCCAAGAGCCCTCCCCGACGATCCTTCCGGCGATGGTGATCACAGTAGGGGAGGGGACTGACAACGCCTCGCGGGCGGCGGTGGAAGGGGCGCCGGCCTGGGGTCGGCCGGCCCGCGACGAGGGCGTCGCGGCAGGCGCGCAACGGCCGTTCGGCCATGAGGCGCCCCGGCCCGCCGTCACCGACGGCCCGCGCACGGCCGTCGCGGTGCGGCCGGTTCCCAGTGGTGCCCCGCGCGCGCCGCCGGCGTTCCTACGCCAGCGACAGGAAGAGCTTCTCCAGGCGCGCCCGCACCTGCTCGCGGTCCTCCGCCGGCTTCGTGTCGTCCTCGCCGTCGAGGAGGCACTGCTGCAGACCGGTCGCGATGATCGCGAAGCCGGCCCGGTCGAGGGCGCGCGACGCGGCGGCGAGCTGGGTGACCACGTCCTCGCAGTCGCGGCCTTCCTCGATCATCCGGATCACGCCGGATATCTGGCCCTGCGCACGGCGCAGTCGGTTCAGCACGGCTCGTAGCTCGGCGCCCGCGAGATCCAGGTCCACGCTCACTCCTCAGACATACCCCTCGGGGTAATCTACCCCGCTTCGGGGTATCAGCGACAATCAAGGATGACAGGGATGCCCGGCGGCGGGACAACCGGGCCGGGTGGGACCGCCGGCTCAGACCGAGCGGTGGTACTGCTCCGGAACCCGTACTCCGACGCCCAGTTCGCGGGCCGCGAGGCGGGCGAACGAAGGATTGCGCAGGAGTTCGCGGCCGAGGAACACCGCGTCCGCCTCGCCGCCGACCAGAATCTTCTCGGCCTGCCCGGCCTCGGTGATGAGCCCGACCGCGGCGACCGGCAGCGATGTCTCCGCCTTCACGCGGGCGGCGAAGGGGACCTGGTACCCGGGGCCCGCCGGGACGTGCACACCCGCGGCGTTGCCGCCGGTCGAGACATCGAGGAGGTCCACGCCGTGGGCCTGGAGATCGGCCGCGAAGCGGACGGTGTCGTCGGCCGTCCACCCGTTCTCGCCCAGCCAGTCGGTGGCGGAGACGCGGAAGAACAGCGGCTTGTCGTCCGGCCACACCTCCCGCACGGCGTCGACGACTTCGAGCGGGAAACGGGTGCGGTTCTCGTACGAGCCGCCGTAGGCGTCCGTGCGGTGGTTGGAGTGCGGGGAGAGGAACTCGTTGAGCAGGTAGCCGTGCGCGCCGTGGATCTCGACGACCTCGAAGCCCGCGGCCAGTGCGCGGCGGGCCGCGTCCGCGAACCGGCCCACGATGTCCCTGATGCCGTCCGCGGTCAGCTCGGTGGGCACGGGGTGCTCCGCCGTGAAGGAGAGCGGGCTGGGGGCGACCGGCTGCCACCCGTGGGCGTCCGGGCCGACGGGCGCACCGCCCTTCCAGGTGCGGTCGGTCGACGCCTTGCGGCCGCTGTGCGCGAGTTGGACCGCCGGCACCGTGCCCTGCTCCGTGAGGAAACGTGTGATCCGGCGGAACGCCTCGGCCTGTGCGTCGTTCCAGAGGCCCAGGTCGTAGGGGGAGATGCGGCCCTCGGGGGAGACGGCCGTCGCCTCGACGACGATCAGTCCGGTGCCGCCGGTCGCCCGCGCCGCGTAGTGCGCGAAGTGCCAGTCCCGGGGCGCGCCCGTTCCGGGGCCCTCCGGTGCCGCCGAGTACTGGCACATGGGAGGCATCCAGATGCGGTTCGGGATGGTCGTGTCGCGCAGGGTGAACGGCTCGAACAGCGTGCTCACGGCGGACTCCATTCGGTGCGGGGTCGACGGACGCTCGTACGATAGGCATCGTAGTACGGTGAATGTCAAACTACGACAGGTCTCGTACAATGAGGGAGCCCCCGGTTCACCTCCCGGACGCACTGGAGCCGTCGTGACCACAGCCGCCCCCGCCACCAGCAGCCGCGACCTTCCGCACCCGGCGCGCGACGAGATCCGCCTGGAGGCCGTGCTGCACGCGTTGTCCGACCCCGTGCGGCTCCAGATCGTGCGTGAGCTCGCCGCCGACGGCGACGAGCTCACCTGTTCGCAGTTCGGCCTGCCCGTCACCAAGTCCACGACCACGCACCACTTCCGGGTGCTGCGCGAGAGCGGCGTGATCCGGCAGACCTACCGGGGCACGGCCAAGATGAACGTCCTGCGCAGGGACGACCTAGACGGCCTCTTCCCGGGACTCCTCGACGCCCTGCTCGCCGCCGCCGCTCACCAGGCCGACCGCGCCGGAGGCCGCACCGGCGGCTGAACCCGCCTTCGAGGGAAGGTGGTTGAAGAGCAGGTTCAACACGATCGCGGTCAGGCACCCGGCGCTGATCCCGCTGTTCATCACCGTCTGGAACCAGTCGGGGAACTTCCCGTACACCGTCGGCACGCCGACCGGCAGCATGCCGACCGCCAGCGAGACGGCCACCACGGTCAGGTTGTGGTTGCCCTTGAAGTCCACCTGCGCCAGCGTGCGCAGCCCGGCGGCGGCGACCGTCCCGAACATCACCAGGCCGGCGCCGCCCAGCACCGGCGCCGGAACGGCCGCGACCACCGCGCCCAGCTTGGGCAGCAGGCCCAGGACCACGAGGATGCCCCCGGCGGCCGCCACGACCCAGCGGCTGCGCACCCGGGTCATGCCGACCAGGCCGACGTTCTGCGCGTACGCCGTGTACGGGAAGGTGTTGAAGACACCGCCGAGGACCGTGGAGAGCCCGTCGGCCCGCAGCCCGTCCGCGAGCGACCGCGGCTCGGCCCTCCGGCCGGTCATCTCGCCGACCGCGATCAGGTCACCGGTCGTCTCGGTCATCGTCACCAGGGCCACCACCAGCATCGAGGCGATCGCGGAGGCGTGGAAGACCGGCGTGCCGAAGTGGAAGGGCGTGCTGATCCCGGCCCAGTCGGCCTCCCGGACCCCGCCGAAGTCCGTGAACCCGGACGGCACCGCGACGGCGAGCCCCACCGCGATGCCGGTCAGCACCGCGATCCGGCTCAGGAAGGCCGGCGCGAACCGCTGCACTCCGAGCACCACCACCAGCACGAAGGCCGCCAGCGCCAGGTTCTTCGGCTCCCCGAAGTCCTTCGAACCCTGCCCGCCCGCGGCCCAGTTGCCCGCCACCGGCAGCAAGGAGACACCGATGATCAGGATCACCGTGCCCGTGACGAGCGGCGGGAAGAAGCGCAGCAGCCTGCCGAAGACCGGTGCCAGCAGCACGATCGCGAGACCCGCCACGATCACCGAGCCGTAGATCGCGGGAAGTCCGCCGCCGGTGGTGCCGATGAGCACCATGGGGGAGACGGCGGCGAACGTGCAGCCCTGCATGATCGGCAGCCGCACGCCGAAGCGCCAGAAGCCGACGCACTGGATGAGCGTGGCTATGCCGCACACCAGCAGGTCCGCGGTGATGAGATAGGCGAGGTCCGCGGCCGGCAGCCGCATGGCCCCGCCCACGATCAGGGGGACGGCCACCGCGCCCGCGTACATCGCGAGCACGTGCTGCAGTCCGAAGGCGGCCAGGTGGCGCAGGGGCGGGACCTCGTCGACGGGGTGCACGGGTGTCATGGTTGCCATGGGCGCTCCAGAGCGGTGCTGGGCAGGGGACGCGGGACAGCACGAGACCGTAGGAGGCTTGAACAGTTTGTTGATGTCGCGGGTGTTGCCGGTGTGTCACGGCGGCCGGGCGCACCCCGTTCCCGCGCTGCTCAGGACGGGCCGCCGCCGTGGGCCGCCGCCATGAGGGACTGCCAGTCGGGGATTTTGACGACCCGTCGGCCCAGCGAGGCCCCGAGCTCCGCCTCCGCCCGCTCGATCGCCAGCCATCCCGCCCACTCCACGGGTGCCAGGCCGTCCGCGCGCAGCGCACGGAGCGCGTCGTCGGGCACGTCACGTCGTACGAGTACCGGCGCGTCCGCCAGCAGCGACTCCGCCGTCTCCTTCGCGCAGGAGCGGTTCGTGCCGATGACACCCGTCGGTCCGCGCTTGATCCACCCCGCCACGTACTCGCCCGTCGAGACCGCCCCGTCGCGCAGCACCCGTCCCACCCGATGCGGCACGGTGCCGGTCTCCGGGTCGAACGGCATCCCCTCCAGCGGCACTCCGCGATAGCCGACCGAGCGCAGCACCAGCTGGGTCTCGATGTCCTCGTAGCGGCCGGTACCCCTCACTCCGCCGTGACCGTCCGGAACCGTCCGCTCGAAACGCGCCGCCGTGACGCGGCCTGTGCCCGGCCCGAGCGGGGAGGCTCCGTCATCGGCGAGCAGTCCGGCCGGGCGCAGGAAGAACCGCAGCCGGATCCGGCGCGGGGCGCCGCGCGGCGGTGTCGCGGCCCAGCCTCGCAGCACCTCGACGTTGCGGCGCTGGCCGGCCGGCAGCGCGGACGGATCGGTGTACGCGGGATCGAGCGCCAGCTCCTCCTCGTCCACGATGACGTCGGTGTCCGGCAGGGCGCCCAGCTCACGCAGTTCCTTGGTGGTGAAGCGGGCCTGCGAGGGGCCGCGCCGCCCCACCATGTGGATCTCCGTGACGCCGCTGGCGGCCAGTGCGGTGAGCGCCGCCTGCGGCATGTCGGTGGGGCTCAGCTCCGTCGCCCCGCGGGCCAGGATGCGGGTCACGTCGACCGCGACGTTCCCGACCCCGATCACCACGGCCTTGCGTGCGCCCAGCAGGAAGCCGTCGGCGCCGGCGTCCGGGTGCGCGCTGTACCACGACACGAACTCGGTCGCCGACCAGCTGCCGGGCAGTTCCTCGCCCGGGATGCCGAGACGCCGGTCGGTCGCGGCTCCCACGCAGTAGACCACGGCGTGGTACAGCTCGCGCAGCCGGGCGGGCGGCACCCCGCCGGTTCCCACGGGGACGCCGCCCAGGAACCGGACCCGCTCGTGCTCGAGGACCGTCCGCAGATTCCCCTGCAGCGACTTGATCTTCTCGTGGTCGGGCGCGACTCCGTACCGCACCAGCCCGTACGGGCACGGCAGCCGGTCGAGGACGTCGACGCGCACCTCGGGATCCTGCTGGACAAGGCTCTGGGCGGTGTAGACCCCGCTCGGCCCTGAACCGACGACGGCGACACGCAGCACGGCGGAACTCCCTCGGCGGAGGAGATCGCTTGATGCCTCCAGCATGGCACCGCACGCCGCAGGAAGGGAGAAGGGAGGAGCGGCGGGCGTGGCGCTGGGCCGACGGGGTGCGGCGCACGCCCTTCCCGTGCGTGGCTCGTCGCCGGGTGTGTGATCATTCGCTTACGTTGCGTATGTGCTGGAAGCGTCCTTTCGGGATTTTTCTGAGCGTTATCGATCGTATGGGGCCGTATCCGTATGGCCCGCATGGGAAGTGCAGGAGCGCGAGAACCACACGACGTGGTTCGCCGTGCGGCTGGACTTCCCCGACGGGGGCGGGGTCGACGTCCTCGCCGTGGTGGGCGGCGGATGCGTGGGGATCGAGGAGGTACGGGCCCAGCCGCCTCTGTCCCTCGACGACCTGGCGGCGCTCGCCGACTGGATCGAGAAGCCCTTGCTGGAGGCGTGCGGAGCGGCGGAGTGCCCGCCCCGCGAATCCGTGCCCGGCGAATCCGTGCCCGGCGAGTCCGTGCCCGGCGAGTCCGTGCCCGGCGAGTCCGCGCCCCGCGAGTCCGCGCCCCGCGAGCCGCCCGGGGATTCGCCGGGGTGCGCCCACCCCGCCCCGCCGTCCGCGCTCGAGGGGTGGCGCCTCGTCGCCGAGGAGTACCTGGCGGCCCAGGGGCAGGGCGCCGACCCGGTGCTCGCCGTGATGGCCGCGACGGGGCACAGCCGCCGCAGGTCGCTGAAACTGATCGGCGGCGCCCGCGACGCGGGAATGCTGACCCCCCGTCACGCACGGCCCTGAACACCGGCGCGGGCGCGGCGCCGACGCGAGCCGGCCGGCCCGTCACGGCAGGGCGCGCATCCTGCCGGTCTCGCTCCTCTGCCTCATCCCGGTCAAGGGCCGGGATTCCCGGCTCCTGGTCGGCGTACCACTACAACGGCTACGTCTACTCGAACGACATCGCCGGGGGCTCAGACCCAGCCGGACTACTTCGACTGACCGTTCCCCTGCGGGCGGCGGCTCTCCGTCGCGAAGAACCGCGACAGATCCGTGTCGGGTGCGCCGCCGGTCCCCTCGGGGCCCGGTGGCGCACCCATCGTCCAGTCGAGGCCGTACCGTTCGAACAGCTCGGCCCGCAGCACGGGCACCGGCATCGGAACGCCCGGCACCAGTGCCGCGTAGACCGCGCCCATCAGCAGTGCCCGCAGCATCGGATAGTCGCTGTCCGGGTCCGGCGACCCCAGCCGTGTGACCGTGTCCCGCAGCAGTTCCGCCAGCCGCTGCTGCTCGGGGCACTGCACGAAACCCTCGGCCTGCAGGATTCCGGCCATGTGCTGACGCATGAGGACCGTGTGATGGACGGTCAGGCCGAGGATCGCGTCGACGGCCCGTGCCATGCGCTCCCGGCCGTCCTCGGTGCGCGGCTCGCGCTCCAGCGCCTCTTCCAGGGTGCGGTGCATCAGGCGGTGCACGGCCGACTGCAGGAGCTGACGCTTCCCGGGGAAGTAGTACGACACCAGGCCCCGCGCGGAGCCGGCGCGGTCCGCGATGTCGCCGAGCGTCGTCGCGTCGTAACCGCGCTCGCCGACGAGCTCCACCGCAGCCTGCAGAAGCCGTTCGCGGGAACGCCGCCGCAATTCTTCATTGACCGAGGCGCTGCGGGGGGACATGCTGGACTCCTGCGTTGACTGGCTGCCAGCCAACTATACTCAACGCATCCCGGATCCCGTCCCGACGGGGCGGCTCCGGGTGGCGTCTGCCCTGGGCCACGCGGGGGATGGTCCAGGGCGGTCGCATGCCCGCGCGCAAGCCGGTCGGTCGACCGTGCGGCCTCGGGAGCGAGCCACGGCCGTGTGCGCGTCGGGCAGGCCCGGCGCAGGTGTCGCAGAGCCGCCGAACCGTCCCTAGAGTGGGCACGAGTCGGGAGGAGGCTGACCCCTATGGATCAAGACCAGATCCTGGCGAGGATCACGGCGATGGTGGACGAGGAGCACGCCTTGCGTGACGCGCTGTCGGCCGGCCGGATCGACAGCGAGACGGAGCACGAACGGCTCGCGCGGCTGGAACGCGCGCTGGACCAGTGCTGGGACCTGCTGCGTCAGCGACGCGCCAGGGCCGAGTTCGGTGGGAACCCCGACGACGCCCGGGTTCGCCCGTCGTCCCAGGTCGAGAACTACGAGGGCTGACCAACCGGGCCGACGGCCACAGGGGCCGGACAACCCGGCCGGCCGGTTCAGCCGAGCAGGTCCAGGACGGGACGGAGACCGTCCGGGCGCTCGGTGACCAGGCGGTGGTCGACGAAGTACACGGCACAGCCCAGGTCCGCCGCCCCGCCGTCGGCGCGGCGGTCGTCGCCGACCATCAGGACGTCCCGCGGGTCGACCCCGAGCGCCTCGCAGGCCACGGCGAACAGCCGTGTGTCGGGCTTCTGGATGCCGTGTTCGTACGACAGCACGTAGGCGTCGACGTACGGGTCCATGCCGTGGTCCCGGAAGACAGGGCGCAGATCCCAGCCGATGTTGCTGACCACGCCGACGGCCACCCCGCGCTCGCGCAGCGCGCCCAGCACCTCGGCGGTGTCGGGGTACGGCTGCCAGGCGGCGGGTGTCATATGGCGGTCGTAGAGGGCGTCGTGGAGTCCCGGGTCCGGTAGCCGCACCCGTCGCGAGAGACCGGTGTACGCGGCCCGGTGTGCCTCGGCGGTGCGGTCCCGGACCGCCCACAGCGCGGCGAGGTCGTCCGGCAGCGGTCCCGTGGGGAAGGCGCCGCCGGCCAGCGCGCCCGCCGACTCCAACTGCTGCGCCGCGCGGACCAGATCGGGCTCGGGCAGGGCGACGCCGCTCTCCGCCAGCACCGCACGCAGCCACGACTCGCTCGACTCGATGCGGAAGAGGGTCCCGGAGAAGTCGAAGAGCACGCCTTTGATCGCCATGGACCGATCCTTCGGGAGGCGTGCGGGCGGGTCAAGAACGCCCTTCCCGCCGATCCGCCGGCCGCCCTGGTCCCCGCCACCGCTCGTACGACGCCACCGCGAGCGTGACCAGCAGGGCGCCGAACAGCCAGCCGCCCACCACGTCCGACGGCCAGTGCACCCCGAGCCAGACACGGGTCAGCCCGACACCGAGGACGGAGACCACGGCAGCCGCGAGCGCCGTGCGCCACACGACGCCCCTGGCGCCGTGCCGGCGAAGGAGCCACAGCAGCAGGCCGCACACGACCGTCGCCGTCATGGCGTGACCGGAGGGGAAGGCCGCGTTGTGCGCGGAGTCGACGGGATCCGGCCAGACGGGGCGTCGCCGGCCGACGGCGGCCTTGAGGGACTGCTGCGCCAGCGCCCCCAGGGCGACGGCGCCCGCCACCCACAGGGCGAGCACCCGCGCCCGGTACCGCCACAGCAGCCAGAGCGCCGCGGCCCCACCCAGCATGCGCATGGTCGTCGGGTCCCACACCCAGTCCGTGAGGATGCGGAACGCGTGGGTGAGCCCGGGCTCGCCCACCGCGCGGCGGTGGGCGGCGCGCGCGACCCCGCCGTCCAGTGCCATGAGCGGGTGCCAGGAGACGGCGACCAGCACCAGGAGCACCACCGACGGCACGGTCAGTGCGGCGGCCGTGAGCGCCGCGGTCCGCGGGCTCGGCCGACGGGGTGGCGATTCCACGGGCGCGAGGTGCATACCGTGATCCTCGCCGACACGCGGGGCCCGGGGCCAGCCCGGTGCTCCCGGCGACTCCCGCGAGGGCGGCTGCCGCGGCCCCCGCTACCCCAGTGCGCGCAGCCCCGGCACGAACGTCACGAGTACGGGGATCGCCGGCACCAGCGCCGCGGTCGCCGTCAGCCGCAGCCGGTGCACCGCCGGCAGGCGGTTGGGGGGAGTGAGGAGGCGGTGGACACGCTCCGGGACGTTGGCCTCCGGAGTGGGGCAGGGGCCGAACACACCGCGGTCCTCGTTCAGTCCCACCAGCGCGAGCGCGGTCGTGAGCCGGCCGTGTCGGCGCGACGCCATGTCGTCGGCGGCGAGTTCCACCAGGCGGTGCATCTCGTCGCGGAACGCCGCGAAGACCGGCACCTGCGGAAAGCCGGTGGCGAGCGCCGCCGAGACGTGCAGCAGCCAGTGGTGCCGGGCCCGCGCGTGCCCCTGTTCGTGGGCGAGCACCGCGTCCAGCTGCCTGCCCTTGAGCCGGCGCAACGCGGCCGTCGTGATCACCAGCCGGGGCGTGGCGCCGGGCAGCCACCAGGCGTCGGGCCGCTCTCCCTCCAGGACCACCAGCCGGTCGCTGCCGGGCTCCTCACCGGGCAGCAGCGGGGCGCGTACGAGCAGTCCGGCCCGGCTGTGGCGGCGAAGGGCACGGGCCCGGGCGACCTCACGGACCAGCATCACCGCGCTCCAGGCCCCACCGCAGGCGAGCACCACCGCCGTCGCCGCGGCCCACGGGCTCCCGGTGCTGAACCCGTAGGCCTCCACGACCGAGTGCGGCGCGGGGGCGAACACATGGCCCCGCACGGCGGCCCAGGCGGCGGCCGCGCTCAACGTCATCGAGAGGGCGCAGGACACCAGGACGGCCGCCACCATGCACTGCCACACCCACAGCGCGACCACCGGTTCCCGGTCCAGCCACTGCGCCCGGGCGAGCAGCCGCGGAGTGAGCACGGCGGTCAAGGCGCCGAGCAGCAACAGTGCCGCGGGGACCATCATGAACAAAGCCTAAGAGCCGTGCGGTGCCATGGGATATGGAGGGATGAGGCAATGTGACGCACACCACGGTTTCGTACACCCCGGATCGGCGGCCGGGATGTCCTCGCCGCCCCCTCTCACAGTGCGAGCAGCATCGCCAGCATCCCCATGGCCATGGCCAGGCGGCACACACGCGCGAGTTCGGGCCGGTCGCCCCAGCCGACGGAGCGCGTGCCCGCAGTGGCCACCGCCGTGACCGGCACCAGCCGCATCCCCGACCACAGCACATACCCCGCGAAGTACAGCAGGAGCACCCCGGTGAGGGGCGGGACCCCGCCGTGCCCGTGGTGCCCGGGGGAGGCGGCCATCGCCACCGCCATGTAGACCATGGCCAGCGCGCCCACCAGGTGGTGCAGATGGTGGGCGCTGGTGCGCGCCGCCCACAGCGACCGCACCGCCGCGCCGCCGAAGACCGCCGCGTAGGCGATCCAGGCCCCGGGGGGCGGCGCCGCCACCGTCGCGGGCACGGCCATCAGCGCCATCCCGAAACCCATCACCGCCTCGCTGCCCGCGGTCCGCCGCTGTTCCTCGACACTGCTGCGCAGACGCAGCAGGCAGTAGGCGCCGGTCGCCGCGCACAGTGCGACGAGCAGCCAGCCGGGCGAAGCCGGTCCGTGCACCGCCCACCTCCCCCGCTCGACGGGCTCGAACGGTCGTAAACAGTCGTAAGGTGGACATGCCCTCCATCGGCGATGCGCAAGCGAGCGCACGGAGGTACGCGGCGGTACACGGGGGAGCACGGCGGCCGTGACCTGGGACGGTGGCCGCCCCAGAGATGTTTCACGAGTAAAACACCTGTTAATGTTTCCGCATGAGCAGTGCGATCCCGTCTCCGGTCTCCCGTGTGCGCCCCCTGCCCCTCTCCGGCCTTCTGCGGCTCGGCAGGCCCTCCGAGATCTGGTTCAAGCCCGCGCTGAGCGTGGTCGTGGCGGCCGCGCCGCCGAACCTGACGCTGGTCGCGCTGGGCCGTCTCGACCTGGCGGCCTACACGATGGCGGGTTCGCTCTGCGCCCTCTACGCGCACAACCGCCCGTACGCGGCCCGGGCGCGCACCCTCGTCCGGGTCGTCCTCGGCATGCTCGCCGGTCTCACCGTCGCCCTGGTCGCCGCGTCACTCACCACCGACGTGGTCGTGCTGGTGACCGTCGGAGCCGTGCTCGCGGCCTTCCACAAGACGCTCTGCGACGCCACCCGCATCGGGCCGCCCGGCAATGTGATCTTCACTTTCGTCAGTTCGGGATCCCTGTTCGCGCCGCAGACCCTCGGACAGGTGCCCGGCCATGTCGCGCTGGCCGCCGCGGCGGGGGCGTGGTCGTGGACCGTCGGCATGGCCCCCGGTCTGATGCGGCCGCACGGACCCGAGCGCCGCGCCACTGCCCACGCCCTGCGGTCGGCCGCCGGGTTCGCCGAGACCGGGCAGGCCGCTGCCCGTGCGGGCGCGGCGGCCGCCGTGCACACCGCCCGGCAGTCGCTGCGGTCCACCGGCCCCCGATCGGAGCACCGAGACGCCCTTGAGCGGCTCGTCATCCGCGCAGAGGCGGCGCTCGCGGCGCCCGACGACGCCGATCCCGCACGGCTGCGCGCCTGGGCCGGCGCCCTGCGCGGTACCGGGTCCGTTCCCCGGCCGGGCGACCTCGCCGGGGCCGGCGCGGGCGGCCCCGCCGGGTCCGGCGACGATCTCGTCGGCGCCGAGGCAGGATGCGACGGCCCGCCGCCGCCCCCGCTGCACCGCCGGCTGGGCCCCCTCGCCCCCCTCGCACTGCGCACCGCCCTGGGCTGCGTCCTCGCCGGCTACGCCGCACTCGCGCTGGGCGTCGGCCGCCCCTACTGGGCGCTGGTCACCGCCGCCTCCCTCCACCAGGCCAACGTCACCCTCACCTGGAGCCGCGGCGTCCAGCGCGTCATCGGCAACCTCACCGGCGTCCTGCTCTTCGCGGCCATCACCCCGCTCGCCCACCTCGGTCCCCTGGCCCTCGTGCTGTGCGGTCTCGCCCTCAACTTCGGCGCCGAGGCGCTGATCAGCCGCAACTACTGGCTCGGGAGTGTCTTCGTGACCCCGATGGCCCTGCTCATCACCGAGTTCGCCTGTTACCAGCAGGCCGGCGGGCTGATGGCCGACCGGGTCCTGGACACCCTCATCGGGGCGGGGGCCGGATTCGCCGCCGCGGTCGCCGTCACCAACCGACGCGCGGGCGACCGCGTCGAGCACGCCCTCACCGCCGTGGAGCGCGCCCGTCGGCACGCGGCCGAAGTGCTGGCCGCCGAGCACCGCCCGGCCGGCGCCCTGGAGGCCGCGCGTCGTGGTCTGGTCGCCGCCGTCGTGGACCTGCGCGCCGCGGCGGACACCGCGGCCGGCGAGTGGTGGCAGCGCGCCCTGCCGGCCGAGCGGGTGCTGCGCGCCGAACAGGCCGGACACCGTACGCTCGCCGCGACGGTACGACGGCGGCGACCCCACATCTCGGAAGGCACACACGTATGACGGCGGCGAAAGGGCGGGCGACGACGGGGAACGGCGCGGCCGGCCGGACGGCCGCGGGCGCCGGTGCGCAGGGGCGGGGCGAACGGAAGGCCGGGGTCAACGGGCCGGAGGGACAGGGGACACCGGCAGGCGCAGGCGCAGGCGCAGGTGTCGGGGCGGCGGCGGCCGCGGGGCGGGACGCCGGGGCGCGCGAACCGGCCGGGCGCACACCGGCGGGCGACATCGTCGCCGCCGTCGTACGCCAGTGGCGGACCGTGCGCCCCGACATCGACACCGGCCCCATGGAGGTCATCGGCCGCATCAACCGCTGCGCCGCCCTGCTGCAGCAGGCCGAGGACGCGCCCCTGCGCCGCGCCGGGCTGACCCGTGCCGAGTTCGACGTCCTGGGCACGCTGCGGCGCACGGGCCATGAGCTCACCCCCGGCGAGATCGCCCGCGAGACGTTCTCCTCCGGTGCCGCCGTCACCAAGCGACTCAAGCAGCTCACCGAACGCGGCCTGGTCGAGCGGCGCGGGGACGCCCGTGACCGCCGAGTCGCCCACGTCCGCCTCACCGGCGCGGGCCGCGACCTCGTCGACGGCGTCCTGCCCGAGCAACTGGCCTACGAGACCGCGGTCCTGTCCGGGCTCGACGGCGACGGGCAGCGCGAACTCGCCGCGCTGCTCGGCGAACTGCTCGTCCAGCTGGAGGGCCGGCTCGGCGCGCCCCGCCGCTGACGTGCGACCGGCCGGTACCGAACGGCGCGGCGCCCGGCACCGGCCCGGGCGGCCGCCCGGTGCCTCAGATGCCCGGGCGGTAGCGCAGGGGGTGGTCGGCCGGGACCTCCACCAGCACGATCTGTGTGCCGTCCGGGTCCCTGATCCACATCTCGATCAGCCCCCACGGCTCCCTGACGGGCGGCCTCAGGATGTCGACCCCGTTGCCCGCCAGCTCCTCGTGCGCGGCCGTCACGTCCGGGACCTGCAGCCAGAGCTTCAGCGCGGGCGACGGCGGGGCGTCACCGCGACCCGCCACCTCCAGGAAGCCACCGCCCAGGAAGTACACGACCCCGCGCTCGGGACCCGTACCGAACTCCCGGTAGACGGCGAGCCCCAGCTTTCCGCCGTAGAAGGCACGCGAGCGCTCCGGGTCGGTGGGTCGCAGGAGGGTGCGGCTGCTCAGTACGTGGACCATGCAGGCGCAGACTAGCGGGACGGTTACTCTCGCAGATGCCCGACTCGCGCCACAGAAGACGGAGAAGCACCCCATGGACAGCCTTGCCGGCGACCCCACCACCATGAACGGACTGACCTTCCGCGACGCCACCGAGGCGGACGTCGACGCGTTGGTCGCGCTGGTCGAGTCGGCATACCGCGGCGACTCCAGCCGGGCCGGCTGGACCACCGAGGCGGACATCCTGGAGGGGCAGCGCACCGATCCCGAGGGGGTGCTGGACGTCATCGAGGCGCCGGACAGCCGGCTGCTCACCGTCGAGCGCGACGGAGCGGTCATCGCCTGCTGCCAGCTCGAACACCGCGGCGACCACGCCTACTTCGGCATGTTCGCGGTCAGCCCGACGCTCCAGGGCGCGGGCCTCGGCAAGGTGATCATCGCCGAGGCGGAGCGGACGGCCCGTGCCACCTGGGGCGTGACGGAGATGCAGATGACCGTGATATCCGTCCGGGAGGATCTCATCGCCTGGTACGAGCGGCGCGGCTACCGCCGTACGGGCAGGATGAGCCCCTTCCCGTACGGCGACGAGCGCTTCGGCATTCCGCAGCGCGCCGACCTGCAGTTCGAGCTGCTGGTCAAGTCCCTGGTCTGAGGGACGCGGCACCCGGGCGGGCATCCGCCGGGGGCGGTTCCCCAGCGGTCACGCGGTGAAGCGGCCGGTGCGCTTGATCTCCGGGTAGTCGGTGGTCGCGCCGTCCAGCTCCAGCGCGCGCACCAGCCGCAGATGTTCCTGGGTGTTCACGACCCAGCCGATGACCCTCAGGTCCGCCTTGCGCGCGTGCTCGACGACCTCGAGGGTCAGCCGGCGGATGTTGAGGCAGACGGCGGTGGCACCCGCGTCCGCCGCGCGTTCCACGACATCGGTGCCGTAGCGGCCGGCGATCAGCGCGGTGCGCACGCCCGGCACCAGCCGGGCGACCTCGGCGAGCGCGGCGTCGTGGAAGGACGACACCTCGACCCGGCCGGCCAGGTCCCTGCGGCGCATCACGTCGGCCAGCGCCCGCGCCGCGGCCACGTCCTTGATCTCCGCCTGGAGCGGTGCCTTCACCGCGTCCAGGACCTCCTCGAAGACGGGGACCCGCTCACCACGGCCCGCGTCGAGCGCGCGCAGTTCGGCGAGGGTCTTCTCGGAGATGGGCCCGGTGCCGTCGGTCGTCCGGTCCACCTCGGCGTCGTGCATGATCACTAGGGCGCCGTCCTTGCTCAGATGCAGATCCAGCTCGATGACGTCGAGGCCCGCGCGCTCGGCGGCGACGAAGGACCGGAGGGTGTTCTCGGGTTCGACACCCATGACTCCGCGGTGACCGATGGTGAGGAAGTTCAAGGTTCAACTCGCTTCCGTCGACGGCGGCTCGGCTGTCGCGCGTGGCGCTCCCGTACCCGCGCGGCACGGCCGCAGCCTAGTGGCCCGGCTGCGCGCTGAACCCGCTCGTTCACGAGGCAATGGGCGTACGGCACGGGGCCGATCCGCGCCGGGCGGCCCGGTGCGCCTCACCTCCGGGTGGGCGCGTCGCGCGGGTGTTGACCCGAGGCTCGGGCGACCCGGGGCCCGCGTCGGGAACGCGCGCCTCCACCGACCGCCGGGCGGAGCCCGATGTCGTCGAACACGGGGCATGCGGCAGGAAAAAGAGCGGTGGAGGCGGGGGCATGCAGGAATATTTGCTGACCACCCCCTTGCTGGGGGAAACCTTCTGTGCTTACGGTGTCCTTACGCGAGGTTCTCCCGTGGAGGATGGGTTATGACGGAAATGCTTGTGCAGGTGGGTTCGGAGGAGCGGGTTCCTCCGCAGAGCAGGGTGGTGGACCATCCGGCTTGGCCCGTGCTCAAGGACGCCGTCGAACAGATCCGGCCGTGGCAGGCCGAGGACGGCTCGATCGACTTCGACGCCGAGGGTGCACCGGATCGCGTGGACGCCGAGTCCGCGGTGCGCCGCGCGGCGCGGGCCGTCGAGGAGCTGTCCCCGCTGCTGCCGCACGACGCCGCCTACCACGAGGCGCTCGTGAAGGATCTGCGCCGCTGGGCCGACGAGGGCTTCCAGGTGCCGGACTTCCTGGACTCGCTGATGGCCTTCCAGCCCGCCGCGATCCGCCGGGACGGCCTCCAGCACCTGGTCGTCTTCCCGATGTACACGCAGAACGGCAACGCCGACCGCAACCTCGAAGCGGTCGTCCTGCGCATGGTCTGGCCCGAGTGGCTCGCCGAACTGGAGGCCACCCGGTACGACAACCCGCTGTTCTGCGGCATCACCTTCGAGGACTTCACTGGGGGCTACGACACCAACTCGGCCGTCCTCTTCCCCGAGACCGTCGCCGTGCGCGAGACCCCCGAGAACTTCACCTGGGGTGCGATCTTCTGCGACCGCGAGGCCGCGCGCTTCCGCCGGGTCACCGAGGCCGCCGTCGGCATCCTCGGTCTCGACCTGCCCGAGGACATCGCGGAGATGGTCCACGACCAGGAGCGCTGCCAGCAGGCGTTCGTCCTGTGGGACATGATCCACGACCGCGCCCACAGCCACGGCGATCTGCCGTTCGACCCGTTCATGATCAAGCAGCGCCAGCCGTTCTGGATGTACGGCCTCGAGGAGCTGCGCTGCGACCTCACCGCCTTCAAGGAGGCCGTGCGGCTGGAGGCCGACGGCTTCCCGCAGGGCCGTGACGTGCAGTACGCGGTGCTCTTCGACCGCATGTTCCGCTTCCCGGTCACCGGTGAGCGCGTCCGCAACTACGACGGCCTCGGCGGCCAGTTGCTCTTCGCCTATCTGCACCGGCACGATGTCGTCCGGTGGACCGACAACAAGCTCTCCATCGACTGGCGGCGTGCCCCGCAGGCCACCAACCGGCTGTGCGACGCGATCGAGACGCTGTACCGGGAGGGCATCGACCGCCCCAAGCTCGTCCACTGGCTCAAGGCGTACGAACTGGTCTCCGCCTACCTCTCGCCGCACCCCGCCTCCCGCTGGGCCAAGGGCGCGGACGCCCTGGACCTGACGCAGCCGCCGCGCAAACTCGTGGACGACGTGCTTCCGGACGAGTTTCCGCTCAGCATGTTCTATGAGGCGCTCGCCAAGAAGCTCAAGAACGTGATTGCCTCGACGAAGGGCATCACCGCGGAGGCCGCCGAGCGAGCCGCCGCGTGAGCGCCCTGCGCACGAGCGACAGTGACGCTGCCCAGGAGGCGAGGAGCATGGGGAACGGGAACGGGGCACTGAGCGGCTCCGTGATCGCGGTGGCCGGCGCGGGCGGACCCGCCGGCCGGGCGACGCTGCTGCGGCTCGCCGAGGCGGGAGCAGTCGTCGTCGGGTCCGACAACAACCCCGAGCGGCTGGCGGAGTCCGTGGACGCGGCACGCTACGCGCACGGCGGGGCCACGGTCGTGGGGGAGAAGGTCGACCTGCTCGATCTGCAGTCGACCCGCGACTGGGCGGAGCACATCGAGAAGGAGTTCGGCCGGGTGGACGGCCTGGTCCACCTCGTCGGCGGCTGGCGTGGCGGCTCCGCGTTCACGCACACCGGCCTGTCCGACTGGGACCTGCTGGAGAGGCTGCTCATCCGCACCGTTCAGCACACCTCGCTCGCCTTCTTCGACGCGCTGCAGCGCAGCGACCGCGGACGGTACGTCCTGATCAGCGCCGCGGGCGCGTCCCGGCCGACCGCCGGGAACGCGGCGTACGCCGCCGCGAAGGCCGCGGCCGAGGCGTGGACCCTGGCCATGGCCGACGGCTTCCGCAAGACCGCGGGTGAGGGCGGCCCGACCTCCGCGGCCACCATTCTGGTGGTGAAGGCGTTGGTGCACGACGCGATGCGCGCCGAGCGTCCGCACGCGCAGTTCGCGGGTTTCACCGATGTCGAGGACCTGGCCGAGGCCATCGCCGGGGTCTGGGAGAAGTCCGCCGCCGAAGTGAACGGGAACCGCCTGTGGCTGACCGAGAAGCCGTGAACCCTCCGAAGACCGACGCGCGTCGGCATCACGACCCGGAGGCCCGCGGTTTCGCCAGCGACAACTACGCGGGCGCCCACCCGGAGGTGCTCGCCGCCCTGGCCCTGGCCAACGGTGGGCACCAGGTCGCGTACGGTGAGGACGTCTACACCGAGAACCTCCAGCGGATCGTCCGTGGGCACTTCGGCGCCACGGCGGAGGCGTTCCCGGTCTTCAACGGAACCGGTGCGAACGTCGTCGCGCTCCAGGCGGTCACCGACCGCTGGGGCGCGGTGATCTGCGCGGAGAGCGCGCACATCAACGTCGACGAGGGCGGCGCCCCCGAGCGCATGGGCGGGCTCAAACTGCTCACCGTGCCCACGCCCGACGGCAAGCTCACCCCCGAGCTGATCGACCGGCAGGCGTGGGGGTGGGAGGACGAACACCGCGCCATGCCGCAGGTCGTCTCGATCGCCCAGAGCACGGAGCTCGGTACCCTCTACACGCCCCAGGAGATTCGCGCGATCTGCGAGCACGCCCATGCCCGCGGTATGAAGGTGCACCTGGACGGCTCCCGGATAGCCAACGCCGCCGCCTCCCTCAACGTCCCGATGCGGACCTTCACCAACGCGGTCGGCGTGGACATCCTCTCCTTCGGCGGGACGAAGAACGGCGCGATCTTCGGGGAGGCGGTCGTCGTCATCAACCAGGACGCCGTGCGCCGCATGAAGCACCTGCGCAAGATGTCCATGCAGCTGGCCTCCAAGATGCGCTTCGTGTCGGTCCAGTTGGAGGCGCTGCTCGCCAAGGACCTGTGGCTGCGCAACGCACGCCATGCCAACGAGATGGCCCAGCGCCTCGCCGAGGGTGTCCGGGCCGTGCACGGGGTGGAGATCCTCTACCCGGTGCAGGCCAACGCCGTCTTCGCGCGACTGCCGCACGAGGTGAGCGAGCGCCTTCAGAAGCGCTTCCGGTTCTACTTCTGGGACGAGGCCGCGGGCGAGGTCCGCTGGATGTGCGCGTTCGACACGACCGAGGACGACGTGGACCGGTTCGTGGCGGCACTCAAGGAGGAGATGGCGAGGTAGCGCTCCGGCGATGCATAAGTATGCGGCTGATCGAAAAGTCATTGACTCTCGATCGGTCGCATTCCTATGCTCTGCCTCATGGAGCTGATCCAGCAAACCCCCGATCTGTCCGCTTATTTGGCTGCTGATGAGGTCATCGACCACCATCACCCGCTCGTGCGCGAGACGGCCGCGCGTCTCGCGGCCCAGGTGGCTGACTCGTATGCCTATGCGCAAGCCGCCTATGAGTTCGTGCGTGACGCCATTCCGCACTCCGACGACAGCGGCGACCTGCGGGTCACCTGGCGGGCCTCCGACGTCCTGGAGTGGTGCACCGGCGTCTGTTACGCGAAGGCGCACGCCCTGACGGCCCTTCTGCGGGCCGAGGACATCCCGGCGGCGCTGTGCTACCAGCGGCTCCGGCTCGACGGCGGCGGCCATGCCGTGCACGGTCTGGTCGCCGTGCGGTTCCACGGCGCCTGGCACCGGCAGGACCCCCGCGGCAACAAGCCCGGTGTCGACGCCCGGTTCTCCCTCCAGGGCGAGCGGCTCGCCTGGATCCCGGAGGAAAAGTTCAACGAGGTGGACTATCCGGTGCTGTACGCTGAACCGCATCCGGTCGTGGTGAACGTCCTCAAGGCCGCCCCCGACCGGCCTTCCCTCTGGAAGACGCTCCCCACCGCACTCTGAGGCAGACCATGACTCTCACCCTGACCGTGTCCGACGAGGTACGCGCCCTCGCGCCCGGCTTCACGCATGTCGCGATCGAGGCGGCCGGGCTCGTCAACGGTCCCAGCACCGGGGCCACCTCGGCACTGCTCGACGACGCCGCACGCCGGCTCGCCGCGCGCCTGGACGGGCGCGCCCCGCACGAGGACCCGCACATGGCGGCCTGGCGTGCGGTGTACTCGGCCTTCGGCGCCAAGCCGTCCCGCACCCGCAACTCCGCCGAGGCGCTCGCCAAGAGGGCCCTGTCGGATGCCGGCCTGCCCCGCGTCAACGTGCTCGTCGACGTCTACAACGCGATCAGCGTCGCCCATCTCATTCCGGTCGGCGGCGAGGACCTCCACCGCATCCAGGGCCGCATGCGGCTCGTACGGGCCACGGGTGAGGAGGACTTCGTGACCGTCGTCGCGGGTGAGGAGGCCGTCGAGCGTCCCGAGGCCGGTGAGGTGGTCTGGTGCGACGACGCCGGTGTGACCTGCCGCCGCTGGAACTGGCGGCAGGGTCCGCGCACCCGGCTCACCGAGGAGACCACCTCGGCGGTCTTCCTGCTGGAGGGCCTGACTCCGATGCCGGCCGCCGACGTCGAGAAGGCCGCCGCCGAACTCGCCGACCTGCTGGAGCGTTTCAGCCCCGGGGCCCGGATCGCCGTCCGCGACCCCGCCTGACCCGCCTCAGTGCGCCTCGGCCCCGCGCAGCTGCTCCGGGGTCGGCGCCGTGCCACCGAGGTGGGCCGGCATCCACCATGTGTCGTCCGGACCCTTGGGGCGTACGGGGTAGGCGCGTTGCGCGGCCTCCAGCAGCTCCTGGACGCGCTCGCGCAACTGGCGGGTGAGCGCGCCCGCGTAGCTGTCGCGGGACGCCTCGATGGCCTCGCCGACCCGGATCGTGACGGGGGTGTGGCTGCGCTTGAAGTTGCGCGGGTGCCCCTTCGTCCACAGCCGCTGCGTGCCCCACAGGGCCATCGGAACCAGCGGGACGCCTGCCTCCTGGGCCAGGCGCACGGCACCGGACTTGAAGCTCTTCAGGGTGAAGGACTGTGAGATGGTCGCCTCGGGGAAGACCCCGACGATTTCGCCCGACCTCAGCGAGTCCAGCGCGTGGGCGTACGCCGCCTCGCCCTGCTGGCGGTCCACCGGGATGTGCTTCATGGCGCGCATCAGGGGACCGGAGATCTTGTGCCGGAAGACGGACTCCTTGGCCATGAAGCGCACCAGACGCTTCTGCGGCAGCGCGGCCAGGCCGTCGAAGATGAAGTCCAGATAGCTGATGTGGTTGCTCACCAGGACCGCCCCGCCCGAGCGCGGGATGTTCTCCGAGCCCTTGCAGTCGATCTTCAGGTCCCACACCTTGAACATCGTGAGGGCGAGACCGATGACGGGACGGTAGACAAGCTCAGCCATGGGCGGGACGGACCCTTCTCTCTGCCTGGGAAGGGACTCCCGGCGGGAAGTTACGCAGCCGTAGGTTACGGCATCCCGCCGATCGTCCCCCATGACGGACGGGTGGGCCAGCCCTGGTGCGGGTGAACGGCGAGATCCTCGTCACGTCGGCCGAGCGGCCCACTTCCGCATTCTCCCCCCGGCCCCACCGCGCGCGTACCGCGACCCGCCGTACGGGCCGGCCCGGCCCACCCGCCGGGCGTCACCGGCCGGGAGTGTGAGGGGACGGGAATCCCCGGCGGCCGTCCCGTGCTGGAGTGTCCGGGAACGCGGGGACACCACACCGGCGGCGGAGCGGGAGAGGGCGGAGAGCGGGCATGCGCGGGCGCGACGACGGAAAGCGGCTCGGTGCGGCCGAGTTGGGGCAGGGACTCGGCGAACGGGCGACGCTGGTCCAGTTCTCCAGTGCCTTCTGCGCCCCCTGCCGGGCAACACGACGGGTTCTCGCCGAGGTGGCCGCCATGGTGCCCGGCGTCACCCATGTGGAGATCGACGCCGAGCAGCGGCTCGAACTCGTCCGCGCGCTGGGCGTCCTCAGGACCCCGACCGTGCTCGTCCTGGACGCGGACGGACGGATCGTGCGCCGCGCCACGGGGCAGCCCCGCAAGGCCGATGTGATCGCCGCCCTCGGCGAGGCGGTCTGACGTCCCCCGGGGCGAGGGCCGCGCCGCGCCGGCGGCGGGTGACACATCTCCCAGATGCCGGAACGCGCTTGACTGCGCGCACCACCTATCGTCAGCCTGACCGTATGCCCCCGGAACTCCTTCTTCTCGAGCGTGTCCACCTGGATCCGGCCCGCACCGCGAGTGCGTGTTGTCCGGCTCGCTGAACTCCCCGGATCCTCGTCACCTCCCGCAGAAGGACAGTTCCATGACGGCCATACCCGGCCTCGGTACTCCTCGGCTCGCCTCCCCGGACCTCTTGCGCTCCGCCTTCCGGCGGCATGCGGCCGGAGTCGCCGTGATCACCGCCCAGGGCGGCGGAGGCCCGGTCGGCTTCACCGCGACCTCCCTCACCTCCGTCTCCGCCGAGCCCCCGCTCGTCTCCTTCGGCATAGGCACCCGGTCCTCCTGCTGGCCGGTCGTCTCCGAGGCCGACCACATCGGGGTGCATGTGCTCGGTGAGCACCAGGAAGCCCTGGCCGGCACCTTCGCGCGCAGCGGCGCGGACCGCTTCGCGGCGCCCACCGGCTGGCGGGAGGGCCCCGAGGGCGTCCCCCTGCTGGACGGTGTGCTCGCCTGGCTCGTCTGCCGCGTGGTGACCCGGGTGCCCGCCGGAGACCATCGCGTCGTCATCGCCGAAGTCGTCGTGGGGGATCCCTCGGGGACGGGACGGCCGCTCCTCTACCACCAGGGGCGCTTCAACGGCCTGCGCGACTGAACTTACTGGTCGGTTACTGAGCGTTGCCAAGGTCACAGTTCAAAGCGCTTGCTTAGTGGGCATCCAGTGGGTGTACTGGCGAGTAATATTTCGGTCGGAGCGCGGGGTCGCCCCGACCGGGATCGGCCGCTTCAGGCGCCTATGCTGCCTGGAAGAAGGCAGCCCAGAAATGACGATGCAGTAGGAGAGCCGGCGTGAGCTTGAGGATCGTTGTCACTGTGAAGTACGTGCCCGACGCCACTGGCGACCGGCACTTCGCCGATGACCTGACCGTCGACCGGGACGACGTGGACGGGCTGCTCTCCGAGCTCGACGAGTACGCGGTCGAGCAGGCCCTGCAGATCGCCGAGAACGCCGACGACGCCGAGGTCACCGTGCTGACGGTGGGTCCGGAGGACGCCAAGGACGCGCTGCGCAAGGCCCTGTCGATGGGCGCCGACAAGGCGATCCACGTGGAGGACGACGACCTGCACGGCACCGACGCGATCGGTACCTCGCTGGTGCTGGCCAAGGCGATCGAGAAGGCCGGCTACGACCTCGTGGTCTCCGGCATGGCGTCGACGGACGGCACGATGGGCGTCGTGCCGGCGCTGCTGGCCGAGCGGCTGGGCGTGCCGCAGGTGACCCTCCTCTCGGAGGTCTCCGTCGAGGACGGCGTGGTCAAGGGCCGCCGCGACGGCGACGCCGCTTCCGAGCGGCTGGAGGCCTCCCTGCCGGCCGTCGTGTCGGTCACCGACCAGTCGGGCGAGGCCCGGTACCCGTCCTTCAAGGGCATCATGGCGGCCAAGAAGAAGCCGGTTCAGTCCTGGGACCTGGAGGACCTCGAGATCGAGGCCGAGGAGGTCGGTCTCGAGGGTGCGTGGACCGCGGTCGAGTCCGCGGCCGAGCGTCCGGCGCGTTCCGCGGGCACGATCGTCAAGGACGAGGGCGAGGGCGGCAAGCAGCTCGCTGAGTTCCTCGCGAGCCAGAAGTTCATCTAGGGCTCATCAGCCTGACCGCCCCCCAGATTCGTCATCCGCAAGGAGATCCATCCCATGGCTGAAGTTCTCGTCTACGTCGACCACGTGGACGGTGCCGTCCGCAAGCCCACCCTGGAGCTGCTGACCCTGGCCCGCCGTGTCGGCGAGCCGGTCGCCGTCGCGCTCGGCTCCGGTGCCGGGAACACCGCGTCCACGCTCGCCGAGCACGGCGCGGTGAAGGTCCTCACCCACGAGGCCACCGAGTACGCCGACTACCTGGTCGTGCCCAAGGTGGACGCGCTGCAGGCCGCCGTCGAGGCCGTCTCCCCGGCCGCCGTTCTCGTCCCGTCCTCCGCCGAGGGCAAGGAGATCGCCGCGCGGCTCGCGCTGCGCATCGGCTCGGGCATCATCACCGACGCCGTGGACCTGGAGGCCGGCGACGAGGGCCCGGTGGCCACGCAGTCGGCGTTCGCCGCGTCCTTCACCACCAAGTCCCGGGTGTCCAAGGGCACCCCGGTCATCACCGTCAAGCCGAACTCGGCGCCGGTGGAGTCCGCCCCCGCCGCGGGTGCGGTCGAGGCGCTGTCCGTGTCCTTCTCGGACCAGGCGACGGGCACCAAGGTCACCGCGCGGACGCCGCGCGAGTCGACGGGGCGTCCGGAGCTGACCGAGGCCGCGATCGTGGTCTCCGGTGGCCGCGGTGTCAACGGCGCGGAGAACTTCGCCGTCATCGAGGCGCTCGCCGACGAGCTCGGCGCGGCCGTCGGTGCCTCGCGCGCCGCGGTGGACGCGGGCTGGTACCCGCACACCAACCAGGTCGGCCAGACGGGCAAGTCCGTCTCGCCGCAGCTGTACATCGCCTCCGGCATCTCGGGCGCGATCCAGCACCGGGCCGGTATGCAGACGTCCAAGACGATCGTGGCGATCAACAAGGACGCCGAGGCGCCGATCTTCGACCTGGTCGACTACGGCGTGGTCGGTGACCTGTTCGACGTGGTTCCGCAGCTCACCGAGGAGATCAAGACCCGCAAGGGCTGAGCGGCTTCGCGTGCGGAGGGCCCCTGCGACCGTGTGACGGTCGCGGGGGCCTTTCCTCATCCCAGCGTCAGCGACGCCTGCACGGGGAGGTGGTCGCTGGGGTATCGGCCCTCCTGCGTGAAGGGGTTGACCGACGCCCAGTGGGCGGTCACGCCGGGCGTGGCCAGGATCCAGTCGATGCGATCGCCGTACGGTGTCGGCGGGTTGTAGTCGTGGAGGGTGCCGTACGGCGCGGTGCGTTCGGCGGCGGCGTCCCAGGTGTCGACGAGGCCGGCGCCCAGCAGGGTGTCGTAGACCGGGTTCTTGTGCGCCGGGGCGTTGAAGTCTCCGGTCACCACGAGGGGCAGGGAGCGGTCGAGCCCGGCGATCCGGTCGGCGATGAGCGAGGCGGCACGCGCGCGTGCGTACTGGCTCGCGTTGTCCAGGTGGGTGTTGAGGGCGTAGAACTCCCGCCGCGACTGACGCAGTTCACGGAAACGGACCCAGGTGACCATGCGGATGCGGGCGCCGCCCCAGGTGTTCGAGCCGATCAGACCGGGCGTGTCGGAGAGCCAGAAGTGGTCGTACTCCACCGGGGCGAGCCGGCGCGTGTCGTAGAAGACGCTGACGAACTCGTCGCGGCTGCCGCCCGCGCGGCCCGTGCCGATCCACTCGTAGTCCGGTCCCAGATCGGCCGCGATGTCGCGCACTTGGGCGTAGAGGCCCTCCTGGGTGCCGATGAGGTGCGGCCGCTCCCGGCGCAGCAGCGCCCGCATCACGGGGCGCCGGGCCGCCCAGTTGTGGGGTCCGCCGGTGCCCGCGCGGCGCAGGTTGAACGACATGACCTCGAGGTGGCGGTGGTGCCGGTCCGTGGCCGAGGCGCGCTGCAGGGGCAGCGCCGCGCTGGACAGAGGCAGGGTGACCGCGGCCGCCAGGGCGGTCCGCAGGCCCAGGCGGCGGGTGACTCGGCTGGGGTGGGGCACGGGGGGCTCCTTCGGTGACGGGTGCCGGACGGGCCGTGCGCGCCGCGGGGTGACAGAGCCGGATCAGATAGGCGTGAACATGGCAAAGGGTGACCGTTCCCCATGGAAGAGGAGGCGTGCCGTGTGCGCAAGGGGGTGTTGACCGGCGGTGAGCCTCTGGATAGCTTCGCTCAACGGATTGTTGATTCCGTGGGGCGGAAAGCGGGAGGGTGAGGCATGGGTCGAGCCCGGCAGGAGAGGGTGACAACGAGCCTCGCCGGCGCCGTCAGTGAGGAGATCAGTGCCTCACTCGCGCCGGTCGACGCGGAGTTGGAGCGCCGCTACCCCGGCGATCCCGGCAGCCGCCAGCCCGTCCACACGGTCTACGTGCCCGGTGACGTCTTCGCCGCCGGCACCATCCGCGACTGGGGAGACCGGGCCCTCGCCGCCCTCGACCGGCATGCTCCGGACGCCACCGCACTGGCCGCCGTGCTCGGCCTCGCGGACCGGCTCGCCGAGCCCGTCCACGACCGCGTCCGCGCCAAGCTGGAGCGCGAGCCCGTCGAGGACCTGCGCGTCGACTTCGAGGACGGCTACGGGCCGCGGCCCGACGCGGAGGAGGACCGGGCGGCGGCCCGCGCGGCCCGGCTGATCGCCGAGGCGTACGAGAGCGGCACGGCCGCCCCGTACATGGGCATCCGCATGAAGTGCATGGAGGCGCCGGTGCGCGACCGGGGCATCCGCACACTCGACGTCTTCCTGACGGGACTGATGGAGGCAGGCGGCCTCCCGGACGGGCTCGTGCTCACCCTGCCCAAGGTCACGTACGCGGAACAGGTCACCGCCATGGTGAGGCTGCTGGAGGAGTTCGAGAAGACCCACGGGCTCACGCCCGGGCGGATCGGCTTCGAGATCCAGATCGAGACCAGCCAGGCCATCCTCGCGGCCGACGGCACCGCGACCGTCGCGCGCATGATCCAGGCCGCCCGGGGGCGCGCCACCGGACTGCACTACGGCACCTTCGACTACAGCGCCTGCCTCGGCGTGTCCGCCGCCCACCAGGCCAGTGACCACCCGGCCGCCGATCACGCCAAGGCGGTCATGCAGGTGGCGGCGGCGGGCACCGGTGTACGTGTCTGCGACGGCTCCACGAACGTCCTGCCGGTCGGCCCGACGGACCGGGTGCACGACGCGTGGCGGCTGCACTACGGGCTCACCCGACGGGCCCTGGCCCGCGCCTACTATCAGGGCTGGGACATGCACCCCGGCCACCTCCCGACCCGATACGCGGCGGTGTTCGCCTTCTACCGCGAGGGTTTCGAGCAGACCGCGGCCCGCCTGGCCCGCTACACGGCCCGCGCCGGCGGCGACGTCATGGACGAGCCGGCGACCGCCAGAGCGCTGAGCGGCCATCTGCTGCGCGGACTGGACTGCGGCGCGCTCGACACCGCCGAGGTCGCCGGGGCCACCGGCCTGACCCGAGCGGGCCTGGAGCATCTGGCGGCACGGAGGCGGGGGGAGCCGGCGGTGCCGGCGTGAGGACGCGCACCGAACGGGCACGGCGTCACGCGCCGCGGCGTCCTGCGCCGCCCGGACGGCGGCCGGCCGGTGCCCGGCCGGGCATGCCGGGTCGGCCGGCGCAGGGCGTGAGGCGGTGCGGTGCCTCCGCCGCCGGGGCACCACCCGGGCGCCCCCTCGTGCGGGGCCCGCGCTTTTTCCACAGCGTTCCCAGGCCCGCGGTGCCCACCCCGTAATGTGGTCCCCACGCACGGGAAGGCCACAGGAACGGGGCAGGCGGTGTCTTCGGGGGAGAACGAGCGGGCGGACGGCGCGGGCGGACTTCTGGCCGGCCGCTACCGGATCGTGGCGCGGCTGGGACGCGGCGGTATGGGTGTCGTCTGGCGCGCCGTCGACGAGGTCCTCGACCGCGAGGTCGCCGTCAAGGAGCTGCGGACGTACTCCGACGCCGGCGGAACCGAGTTGGCGTCCCTGGGGCTGCGCATGCGGCGCGAGGCGCGCGCCGCGGCGCGGGTGCGCCACCCCGGGGTCATCGCCGTGCACGACGTGGCGCAGGTGGACGGCCGGCCACTGATCGTCATGGAGCTGATCGACGGACCGTCGCTCGACGACGTGCTGCGCGAGCGGGGCACCCTCGACCCCCGTGAGGCCGCCTCCATCGGCGCCGAGGTCATGGACGCGCTGGCGGCCGCACATCGCGTGGGTGTGCTGCACCGCGACGTGAAGCCGGGCAACATCCTGCTGGACCGCTCGGGCCGGGTCGTCCTCACCGACTTCGGCATCGCCACCATGGAGGACCCGGGCGACGGGTCGGCCACCCATCTGACCCGCAGTGGCGAACTCGTCGGCTCCCTGGACTACCTGGCGCCCGAGCGGGCCCAGGGCGACGACCCCGGCCCGGCCTCCGACGTCTGGTCCCTGGGCGCCACGCTGTACGCGGCGGTCGAGGGTTCCTCGCCCTTCCGCCGCACCTCCACCTGGTCCACGCTCAACGCCATCGTGATCGAGCCGCTCCCGGAGCCCGTGCGGGCGGGACCGCTGGGTCCCGTCCTGCGCCGCCTGATGGACAAGCGGCCCGAGTCCCGGCCGGACGCGGACCAGGCGCGCGAACTGCTGGAGGCCGTCGCCCACTCGCCCGGCGGGGACGTGCCGACGAGGGGGCTGCGCGTTCCCGGGACACGTCCGCGCGAGGCGACGGAGCGTGGCGTCGCGGTCCCACCACCGGGGTTCGGTCCGGCGGAGCGGGGGCCCGCCGGATTCGGGCCCCCCGTGGCGCCACCGGGCTATGGGCCGCCGCAGCAGGGAGCCGCCGGGTTCGGCCCTCCCGCCCCGGTGCCCCCAGCGGCCCCGGTGCCTCCTGCCCCGTCTCCGGACGCCACGGGGGCCGTGGCCGGGACGGACTCCGCGCCGCGCCGCCGCAGGGGCCGTGCCCTCCTCGCCGCTGCGGCCGTCATCGCCGTCGCTGCCGCGGCCGGCGTGACCGTGGCGGTGCTCGACGGCCCCGACGGCACGAAGGCCACGGCGCACGGCTCGTCCCCGCGCTCCGCCGACGCGGGCTCCTCTCCGGGCGCCACCCGGGCTTCCGTGGACCTGTCGGACGACCCGGTGCCCAGCGGCCGCGGCCCCACGAAGTCCGCGTCCCCGACGGGGGAGCCGACAGCCACGAGCGCGTCCCGGCCCGCACCCGGAGCGACCGCGACCCCGTCGAGGACGGCGGGCGCCGGCACGACCGGCGGAGGTTCGGGCGGCGGCTCCACGGGCGGCGGCTCCGGCGGCGGTTCGACCCCCGCCGCGGCGTGCACCGCGACAGGCGGCGGCAAGTACGACTGCCAGGTCTGGCGCACGGCCACGTCGTACACCGCTGCCGGCGCCGAGGCCGGTGTCCTCAACGCGGGCACCAACTATTTCTACTGCCAGCGGAACCTGGGCCGCCGGGAGACCTACGGCCAGTGGACCAACGTCTGGTGGGCGAAGACCGACGACGACAGCGGCAACACGAACGTCTACGTCAGCGACGTCTACATCAGGGGCGGCGACAACGACGCCCCGGTCCCCGGTCTCCCGGTCTGCTGACCTCGGGAGGAACCGGCGGTGACCGGTCGGGACTTCGCCCTTGCCGGTTTCCAGGACCGGCGAGGGCGAGAGGCTTCGCCCGGGCCGCCGCGCGGGACTCCGGCGCCGGGCGCGGCTCGCGGCGCGGGTGTTCCCCGTGCGGTGCCCGCGTGTGACGGCCCGCGTGTGCTGACACCCGGTGCGATGGCCCGCGTTCAGTCGGCCGGTGGCAGCTCGCCCGAGCCGCGGGTGATCAGCCGCGTCGGGAGCACGATGCGCTCCGGGGTGATGAGCGTGCCGTCGAGCTGGCGGAAGAGGCGTTCGGCCGCCGTGCGGCCGAGGGCGGCGGCGTCCTGGGCGACGACCGTGACCCCCGGCTTGAGAAGGTCGGCCAGCTCGATGTCGTCGAAGCCCACGAGAGCCACGGGGCGGTGGTGCCCGGCCAGGACGCGGACGACGGTGACGGTGACGCGGTTGTTCCCCGCGAAGATGGCGGTGACGGGGGCGGGGCCCGCGAGCATCTCCTCGGCGGCGCACCGCACCCGCTCCGGATCGGTGACGCCCAGGGACATCCAGGAGTCCTCGACCGGTATGCCGGCGTCCTCCATGGCGGTCCGGTAGCCCCGCAGCCGCTCGGCCGCGGTGTGGATGCGCGGCATGTCTCCGATGAAACCGATCCGGCGGTGGCCG
Organism: Streptomyces sp. PSU-S4-23; assembly: GCF_055632315.1. Taxonomy (NCBI): domain Bacteria; kingdom Bacillati; phylum Actinomycetota; class Actinomycetes; order Kitasatosporales; family Streptomycetaceae; genus Streptomyces; species Streptomyces sp. PSU-S4-23. The sequence goes on from NZ_JBVMUU010000002.1 coordinate 8,219,658, forward strand.
TGCGCGATGAGGTGGGCGACCCCGTCGCGGGCGCCGCCGAAGCTGTCGGACAGCACCACGTCGGCGTCGATCCTCCCGGCGGGGCGGTCCACGAACACCGTGGCGACGCCCGCCTTGATCTCGGGTTCCAGATAGCGGTGGTCGTCACCGGCCGGGATGATCACCAGGCCGTCCACGCGTCGTGCGCACAGCGCCAGCACGAGCTCCTGCTCGCGGTCGGGGTCCTCCGCGCTGGAACCGTTGATCAGCAGGGCGCCGTGGGCCCGGGCGACCTCCTCGACGGCGCGGCTCAGCGGCCCGTAGAAGGGGTCCGCGAGGTCCTCCAGGACGAGGCCGATGCTCGCGGTGCGGCCCTTGCGCAGCACCCGCGCGCTGTCGTTGCGGCGGAAGCCCAGGGCGTCGATGGCCTCCTGCACCCGGCGCTCGGTGTCCGGGGTGACACCGGGCTCGCCGTTGACCACGCGGGAGACCGTCTTCAGTCCCACACCGGCGCGCGCTGCCACGTCCTTCATGGTGGGACGGTTGCCGTAGCGGTTCTCGGGCCGGCGGCCGGTCTGGGGCACGATGCGCTGTCCTGTCCTGTCGTCCACGGGGATGCGGCGGTCCACGGGGTTGTATGAGGATGTGGCGTCGAGCATAGAGCCTGGACAACGTTGTCAGATGCACGGGAGACTGTCCACCGCAATCTCCGGCCTGCGCCTTCCCCCAGAGGCGCCCCCTGCCCTTCCCCGGCCGGAGGCTCGGACCCCGCTGCGGCGCCGCCGGACGTCGGGGCCGCTACAACTCGGCATTGGGAGATCTGACACTGATGCACACCGACCTCGTGGCCGCGCTCGACATCGGCGGCACCAAGATCGCCGGAGCGCTGGTGGACGGCCACGGCCGGATCCTGGTGCGCGCGCAGCGCGCGACGCCCGCACAGGAGGACGGCGACACCGTGATGGGGGCCGTGGACGAAGTGATGGGGCAACTGACCCGCTCCTCCCTCTGGGGCAGGGCGCGTGCCGTCGGCATCGGCAGCGCGGGCCCGGTGGACGCCTCCACCGGCACGGTGAGCCCGGTCAACGTACCGGGCTGGCGTGACTACCCGCTGGTCGAGCGGGTCCGGGCGGCGACGGGCGGCCTGCCCGTGGAGCTGATCGGCGACGGAGTGGCCATCACGGCCGCCGAGCACTGGCAGGGCGCCGCCCGTGGCCACGACAACGCGCTGTGCATGGTGGTCTCCACGGGCGTCGGCGGCGGGCTGGTCCTGGGCGGGCGGCTGTATCCCGGTCCGACCGGCAACGCGGGCCACATCGGGCACATCAGCGTCGACCTGGACGGCGACCCCTGCCCGTGCGGTTCCCGCGGCTGCGTGGAGCGCATCGCGAGCGGGCCCAACATCGCGCGCCGTGCGCTGGAGGGCGGCTGGCAGCCGGGCCCCGACGGCGACACCTCGGCGGCCGCGGTGGCCGCCGCCGCCCGCGCGGGCGATTCGGTCGCCGTGGCGTCCTTCGAGCGGGCCGCCCAGGCGCTGGCCGCGGGCATCGCCGCGACCGCGACGCTCGTCGAGATCGACATCGCGGTCGTCGGCGGGGGAGTGGGCAAGGCCGGCGACATCCTCCTCGCGCCGCTGCGCAAGGCCCTGGCCGGCTACGCCACTCTCTCCTTCGTGCAGCGCCTGACCGTGGCGCCCGCACTGATGGGCACGGACGCGGGCCTGGTGGGCGCGGCCGCGGCGGCCCTGCGCGGCCGGGAGAGCACGCCGACGGCGAACGCCGCGACCTGAGCGACGCGGCCGGGCCACCGGAGGCAGGGCCGTGGGTGCACCCGGGCGGCGGTCGTGGGGGGTGTGTCCGGCGCGGCGGGCCGCCGCCTCGTGTCCGGGGACGTGCCCGGCAGGGGTGGCACCCGCGCAGGAGGCGTCCCCGGCGCGGGATCGCGCCGGGGACAGCGCGTCGACGCGCTCAGCAACTCAGCTTCGCCTCCGCCCAGTCGGCGTGGTCCGAGTCGATGCCGTCGCCCCCGTCGGTGACGACGAGGCGGACCACCTGGGCACCCGTCACGTCCGCGCTGAGCGGTTGCGCGGGCATCGCGTTGGTCAGCACCCCGGTGGAGGCGGCCTTCGTGCCGTCCGCCCACACCTCGAAGGCGACCGTGCCGGCTCCGCCCTTCTCGTCGTCCACGCCGACGTCCGCCGTGACCGTCTCGCACACCCCGCCCGTGAAGTACGCGATGTCGCTCTCGGCGTGCGCGCCGAGCCCCTTGGCGTAGACGACGCGCGGTCATGTTCGTTCGAGGCGGCGTTGTGAAGCGGGGCCGGCATCCGCGCAGCACCGTGCGTGACCCTCGGCGGATTCCGCAGTTGAACGGGGCATGAAGAAGCGCAGCATGCTCGCCATCGCCTCCCTCGCCACCGGCTTCGTCGTGGCCGCCGTCACTCCGTCCCACGCCGCCGACCACGAGGGGATCGGGGATCTGAACGTCAGGGACACCCTGAGCACCGTCGACCACACCCTCGGCCAGGACAGCCTCGCGATGGACGAGGACGTGTCGGGGCACAACGGCTGACGGCCGGCCGGGGCGATCCAGCCGGATGCGCCGCCCCGGCCGTCACCCGGCCGTCGTCGCCGCGCTTCGTGGCGAACGCGGTCCCGCGCGGCCCGGCGACACCACGAAGCGAAACGCCTCGCCCTCGGCGAGCCCGGACGGGTCCACGGCCGTCCGCCGGCCGATCGACCCGCCGGGCCCACCGGGCCCACCGGCGCGCGGCGGTGCGTCTTCGGGGCCGCCCGCCCGGGGGCCCGAACGTCGCCTCACGCGACAGTGGTGCCCCAGGGGTCAGCCGGCTCTCGCGGATCGGTCCAAGGCGTCACAGTAGGCGGAGAGCTGACCGGCTGCGTACAACTGGGCCGTTCCTCGGGACGTGAGGTCGCGCCGCCACCCCTCCAGCGTCCTGGCCAGCGCTTCGGGGCTGCCGGCGTCGCGGAGTTCTCCGAGGACGGTGGCGATGGCGCTCAGGCTCTGGCCTCCCCGGCGCAGCAGGTGCGCCAGTTCGGCGTCGCGCACGTCCCGTGCGAGGTACTGGCGGTACCCGGTGCGCGGGTCACGTCGCGGGGTGAGGACCCCGGCGCGTTCCCAGGTGCGCAGGGTGGCCGGGTCGAGCCCGAGACGGCGGGCGAGTTCACCGATGCTGTACGGCGCCCGGGCGCCGGTCGCCGCGTCCGGCGTGGCGGCTCCGAGATGCGAGAGCGCCGCTTCGACGGTTCGCAGCGTGCTGCGGTCGCGAGCCAGGAGGGCGTGCCCGTCGTCGACGCACTCCAGTGCCTCGTCGAGCCGGCCGCCGGTGACGGCACGCATGATGCGCCGGCTCGTCGAGTGGCCGAAGGCAGGGACGAGCGCCAGGTAGGCCGCGAGGCCGGCGGCATGGGTGGCGGTGTAGTCCCGGTACCCCGTCCGGCCACGGTGAGCGGGCGGGATGATGCCGGCGTCCTCGTAGTTGCGGACCGCCTGCGTGGACAGGCCGTGCCGACGAGCCAGGTCCACGGGCCGCACATGACCTCCGGTTGAGGGTTTCGACGCGGGTGGGCGGGTGAACGGGCGCAAAGTCTCCACCGGGCGTTCAAGGATACGATTCAGGGACATGGGACAGAGCACACACACCGTGTCCGGCGACTTCGACCTGACGATGGACGAACTGCGCGTTGTGGCCCGCTACGTGGTTCGGCACGCGGAGGACGTCCTGCCGGTCTTCGAGCAGGCTGTTCCCGGTGATCCGCGCCCCCGTGCGGCGGTCGAGGCGGCCTGGGCGTTCATCGACGGCGCAGACAGGACGAAAGTGCAGCGCGTCGCGTCCCTCGACGCTCATCGAGCCGCCAGGTGCGCACCCTCGGAAACCGCGCGGCTGGCCGCGCGATCCGCCGGCGACGCCGCATCGGCCGCGTATCTGCACCCCATCGCGCGGGCCGGTCAGGTCGGCCATATCCTGCGAGCCTCCGCGAGCGCTGCGCGCATCGGGGAGCTGGAGGCGGGCGGTGACCCCGCGATCGGGGATGCGCTGCTGGAGCGGTCGCGGCGGCGCGCGACACCGGTGCTCATCGATGTGCTCCGCCGCTACCCGCCCGCGCCGAGCGGCGGCAATCGGGTCACGCGGCTGATGAGCACCCTGGACCGTTCCCTGCGCCAGGTGGTTGACGGGTGTACGTCGTGATCCTGCCGAAGGTGCGGGACCCTCGCTTCGTGACGATCCGCCGTGGTGGGACCCTCACTGATGCGGATCACCGTCTCCTCGCTCTGTGGGCGGCCTCCTGTGCGGAGCACGTCCTCGGCCTGTTCGAGTCGGCCCGGCCCGGGGACCCGCGACCGCGCCAGGCGATCGAGCATGCCCGGGCCTGGGCGCGCGGCGAGGTCGGGATGATGCAGGCTCGCGCGGCGGGCGGACATGCGATGGGGGCGGCCAGGGACCTGCGTGGGGCGGCACGGCATGCCGCGTACGCCGCCGGCCAGGCCGGGGCCGTCGCCCACGTCGCCGCGCACGAACTCGGCGCGGCCGCCTACGCGATCAAGGCTGCGCGTGCCGCCGCACCGGAAACCCTGAGCGGGGCCGCGGGGCGACTCGAGTGCCGGTGGCAGCGCGACCAGCTCCCGGAGGAGATCCGCGACCTCGTGCTCGATGACCAGAGGTTGCGCAACGGCGTCTGCTGGTCGGTGTTCGACTGCTGAAGCCGAACACGGCCGTTGCCGACCGTCGTTCGCCGGTCGGCCGAACGTCCCCGCCTCGACGCCGGCGATCTTCCTGGCCGCCGCCGCGGCGCGCCGGCCGTCCCACGCGCCCTCATCAGCGCCGGGTTTCCGTGGCAGGCTGGAGCGGGCAAGCCACAGGGGGCCAACAGAAGAGGGGGAACCGTGATCGTCTGGATCAACGGTGCGTTCGGTGCGGGAAAGACGGCAACCGCACGGGAACTGATCGAACTGATCCCGAACAGCGCGCTCTTCGACCCCGAGGTCATCGGCGGAGCGCTCGCGCACCTGCTGCCGCCCAAACGCCTCGCCGAGGCCGGCGACTTCCAGGACCTGCCGATCTGGCGACGGCTCGTGATCGACACCGCCGCCGCGATGCTCGGCGAACTCGGCGGTGTCCTCGTGGTTCCGATGACCCTGCTGCGCCAGGAGTACCGCGACGAGATCTTCGGCGGTCTCGCCGCCCGGCGCATCCCCGTACGCCATGTGCTTCTCGCCCCGGCCGAAACGATCCTGCGCGAGCGGATAGCCGGCCGGGAGGTCCCGCCCGACCTCCCCGACGGGGAGATGCGGGTCCGCCAGTGGTCGTACGACCACATCGAGCCCTATCGCGCCGCCCTCGCCGCCTGGCTCGCCGCCGACGCGCACCCCGTGGACACCAGCGCCCTCACCCCGTACGAGACGGCCCTGAGGATCGCCGATGCCGTCCGCAGCGGCGACGTGCCCGTCTGCGACATCGTGCAGACCCCGGAACCCACCGCGGAGACCGTCGCCGCCGGTGTGCTCCTCTTCGACGAGCAGGACCGCGTGCTGCTCGTCGACCCCACCTACAAGGCCGGCTGGGAGTTCCCCGGCGGTGTCGTCGAACCCGGCGAGGCCCCCGCCCGCGCGGGTATGCGCGAGGTCGCCGAGGAGACCGGCGTCACGCTGGAGGAGGTCCCCCGGCTCCTCGTCGTGGACTGGGAGCCGCCCGCGCCGCCCGGCTACGGCGGCCTGCGCCTCCTCTTCGACGGCGGACGCCTCGACAGCGGCGAAGCCGGCCGCCTCCTGCTGCCCGGGCCCGAGCTGCGCGACTGGCGGTTCGTCACCGAGGAGGAAGCGGCCCATCTCCTTCCCCCCGTGCGCTACGCACGGCTCCGCTGGGCGCTGCGGGCCCGCGAACGAGGCGCGGCACTTTACCTGGAGGCGGGTGTACCGCACGGCTGGGCCGCACCCGAAAGCCCTGATGGCGCGTGAGATCGACGGTGTGTCCGACGCCGCCGGCATGGTCCCGGCTTTGCCCGGCATGTGTGGTTCCTAGAGACAAAGTACGCCGAATTGACGCCGGCCCGGTATGAATCGGGAACCGTGCGCAGGCTCCGAACCGCCTTACGGTAAGGGCGCAGCTCATCTCTCTGGCGGCCATCCGCCGCCCTGACAAGCCGGATCGACCTCCGGTCGAAGGAGGGACATGCGCGCACACTCATCGGCCCTCACCCGGGGCCTCGCGCTCGCCGCCGGGCTCACCCTGGCCCTGGCCGCCTGCAGCAGCAGCGGTGGAAACGGTTCCCACGCGAGCGGCTCAGCAGGACTCTCGTCCTGCGGGACCCAGGGCAAGGCCAACACCTGCAACTCCGGTGCCACCAAGTCCGGCGGCTCGTTCACCTACACGCTGGAGAAGAACATCCAGCAGTGGAACGTGCAGGACTCCAACGGCAACACCTTCGAGAACGGCGAGGCCCTCGGGGTCGTCCTGCCCCAGGTCTTCGTCCCCCAGCCCGACTTCACCGTCTCCCTCAACACCGACCTGGTGACCTCGGCGACCCAGACGAGCACCAGCCCGCAGACCTTCGTCTACAAGATCAACCCGAAGGCGTCGTGGAACGACGGCACGCCGATCACGGCCGACGACTTCGTCTACTACTGGCGCACCAACAACGGCAAGGACTGTCCGCCGCCTCCGGCGAGCGACTCCACGCAGACCAAGGGCTGTCTGCCGCAGAGCACCGCCGGCTACGACCGCATCAGGTCGGTCACCGGCTCCGACGGCGGCAAGACCGTCACCGTCGTGATGGACAAGCCGTTCTCCGACTGGAAGCAGCTGTTCGGCGCGGGCTACCCGCTGTACCCGGCGCACGTCGCCGAGAAGCTCTCCGGCGCCAAGGCCGGTGACGCCGCCCATATGACGGCCGCCCAGATGACGCAGGGCTGGCAGTACTTCCAGAAGACCCCGCCCAGCAAGTACCCGACGGCAGGCCCGTACCGGATGCAGGACTGGACGGACAACGACCACGCCACATACGTCCCCGACCCCAAGTGGTGGGGCGCGCACAAGCCGACCCTGCAACGGCTGGTCTTCAAGGTGATCACGGACGCCACGCAGGAGCCGACCGCTCTGCGCAACAACGAGGTGCAGGGGATCTACCCGCAGCCCGAGGTCGACCTGGTCAAGCAGATCAAGGACATCCCGAACGTCACGTACACCATCGGCTCCGGGCTGACCTGGGAGCACTTCGACCTCAACCTGCGCAATCCGGTGATCGGCAAGTACACGGCGCTGCGGCAGGCGATGTTCACGGCCATCAGCATCAAGGACATCGTGGCCAAGACGGTCGGCCAGTTCGATCCGAAGGTGAAGCAGCTCGGCAGCCACAACTACGTTCCCGGGCAGGCGGGTTACCAGGACCTGGTCACCGGTACGGGGCAGGGCTCGGGTGATCTCGCCAAGGCCAGGAAGTACCTGACCGACGCCGGGTTCGGCGGAGTCGGAACGGCGCTGAAGACCCCGGACGGCAAGACCGTCGGCCCCTTCAACTGCCGCTACACCACCGGCAACCAGATCCGGCAGAGCGAGTGCCAGATCCTGCAGAGCGACCTCGCGAGCCTCGGCATCAAGGTCACCATCAAGCCGATCGGCGCGGCCGACCTCGGCACGGTTCTCACCGGACACCAGTACGACATCATCGTCTTCGCCTGGGTCGCCTCCCCGTTCCCGAGCGCCAACGCGCAGCAGAACTGGGTCACCGGAGGCGGCGGCAACTACGGCGGGTACAGCAACAAGCAGGTCGACACGCTGGTCGCCGAGGCCGTGGGAGAGACCGACGCCGCCAAGGCGGCCACGCTCCTGAACCAGGCGGACACCATCATGGCGAAGGACGCCTACGTCCTGCCGCTGTACCAGAAGCCGACGTTCCTCGCGGTGCAGACCCGGTTCGTGAACATGCGGGACAACGCCACGAACGTGGGCCCGCCGTACAACACCGCCGAGTGGGGCCTGAAGAAGTAGCCCCGTCGAGCGGGGGCGCGAAGCGTCAGCCCGCTCCCCCGCACAGGTGCAAGAGCCCGGCCCCGGTGACTCCGGGGCCGGGCCGCCACCGGACGCCATCCCGCACCGGCCGGCATCCCGACGGCCTCCGAGAGAAGACCGCATGTTCGCCTACACCGTGCGCCGCATTCTCGTCTCCATACCCGTCCTGATCGTCTCGACGTTCATCGTGTTCCTCGTCGTCGTCAACTCCGGCGATCCCGTCGCCAACTTCGCCACATCACGCCAGCCCGCCCCGAGCAAGGCAGCCGTCGCCGCGTTCGCCCGGCACATCCACGCCGACCAACCGGTCGCCGAGCGCTACTGGAACTGGATCACGGGGGTCCTGCACGGCGACTTCGGCCCGTCCGTCCAGGCCAACCTGGACATCGGGCACGACCTGTTCACCCGCTTCCGGGTGACCGTCACCCTGGTCGCCGCCGCGATGGTCCTCGCCCTGCTGCTGGCCGTGCTGTTCGGCGTGTTCAGCGCGATCCGCCAGTACTCCGCCGCCGACTACCTCATCACCTTCCTCGGCTTCCTGTTCCTCGCCATGCCCGTGTTCTGGTTCGCCGTGCTGCTGAAACAGGCGGGGATCTGGTTCAACGAGAACACCGGGAGCCAGTTCCTCGGCACGATCGGCGAGAAGTCCCCGTACCTCGACGTCGACACCACCTGGAACCGGTTCAGCGACCGCGTCGGCCACCTGGTCCTGCCCACCGTCACCCTCGCCCTGGTCTCCTTCGCCTCCTGGACCCGCTACACCCGCGCCTCCATGCTGGAGGTGCTGGACAGCGACTACGTCCGGCTCGCCCGCGCCAAGGGGCTGCGCCGCGGCAAGGTCATGACCCGGCACGCCCTGCGCACCGCACTCATCCCGCTGACCACCGTCACCGCCCTCGACATCGCGATCATCCTCGGCGGCGCCGTGGTCACCGAGACGATCTTCCAGTGGCACGGCATGGGCGAGATGCTCGTCCAGGCGGCCACCACCGTCGACGTCTACCGGACGATGGCGTGGCTGCTGCTGTCCGCCGTGGTCGTCATCGGGTTCAACCTCGTCGCCGATCTGCTCTACGCCGTACTCGACCCGAGGATCCGCTATGACTGACATCGAGGCACCGGGGTCCGCGGGCACCCAACAGCCCCGTGCCGAGCACGAGTTCACCGTCAGGCAGCGCAGCCAGACCCATCTGGTCCTGCGCCGCTTCGTACGCCACCGTGCCGCGATGATCAGCCTGGTGGTCTTCGCGCTGATCGTGCTCTGGGCGTTCATCGGCCCGCACCTGTGGCACTACTCGTACCAGAAGTACACCTCCGACAACTCCCAGGCGCCCAGCTGGAAGCATCCGTTCGGCACCAACTCCTCCGGATACGACGCCTACGCCCAGGTCATGCGCGGCACCCAGACCTCACTCAAGATCGCCATCCTGATCGCGCTCGGCTCGACCCTGGCCGGCGCGGTCTGGGGCGCCGTCGCCGGGTTCTACCGGGGCATCGTCGACGCCGTCATGATGCGCATCGCCGATCTCGTGCTCACCCTGCCGCTGTTCGCCATCGCCCTGGTCATCTCCTCCCGCAGCGGCGGCTCCTGGTACTGGATCGCCCTCGTCATCGCCGGACTGACCTGGGCCTATGTCTCCCGGGTCGTGCGCTCCACCGTGCTGTCGCTGCGCGAGAAGGAGTTCGTCGAGGCGGCACGCGCGCTCGGAGCCTCCGATGCGCGGATCATCGTCCGGCATCTGCTGCCGAACGCCCTCGGCCCGATCATCGTCAACGCCACCGTACTGGTGGCCACCGGCATCCTCACCGAGACCGCCCTGTCCTTCCTCGGCTTCGGCGTCCAGCCGCCCGACACCTCCCTCGGCCTGCTCGTCGCCCAGGCGCAGACGGCGGTGGACACTCGCCCGTGGCTCTTCTACATCCCCGGCGCCTTCATCATCGCGATCGCCCTGACCATCAACTTCATCGGTGACGGGCTGCGCGACGCCTTCGATCCCCGGCAGCAAAGGGTGCGACAGTGACCACCACGAGCAGTGAGGGCGTCCGGACGGGCGCCGCCACGGACGCCGTCCTGGACGTCGACGGCCTCGGCGTGGAGTTCCCGACCGAGGACGGGATCGTGCGGGCCGTCCGCGGCGTCGGCTACCGCCTCGGCCGGGGCGAATCGCTCGGCATCGTCGGCGAGTCCGGGTCCGGCAAGTCCGTCACCGCCATGGCCGTGATGGGACTCCTGCCGACCGGCGCCCGGGTACGAGGCTCGGTGCGGTTCGAGGGAAACGAACTGCTCGGGCTGTCCGACGCGCGGCTGTCGGAGATCCGCGGCAGCGGTATCGCGATGATCTTCCAGGACCCGATGACCTCGCTCAACCCCGTCTACACCGTGGGCTACCAGATCATCGAGACCCTGCAACGGCACCACCCGGGCCTCAACGGCCGGGCGGCCCGCAGGCGCGCGGTCGAGCTGCTGGGCACGGTCGGCATCCCCGGCCCCGAACGCCGCGTCGACAGCTATCCGCACGAACTGTCGGGCGGCATGCGCCAGCGGGTGGTCATCGCCATCGCCATCGCCAACGACCCGGACGTCATCATCGCCGACGAGCCGACCACCGCCCTGGACGTCACCGTGCAGGCGCAGATCCTCGACGCCCTCGAAACGGCCCGTGAACGGACCGGAGCGGCCCTCGTCCTCATCACCCACGATCTCGGCGTGGTGGCCGGCCACACCGACCGGGTCGCCGTGATGTATGCGGGCCGTATCGTGGAGACGGGTTCGGTCGAGGACATCTTCTACACGCCGCGCATGCCCTACACCCTCGGCCTGCTCGGCTCGCTGCCCCGGCTGGACCGGGAGGAGGAGCGTCTCACCCCGATCAACGGATCGCCGCCCTCGCTGCTGAACCTGCCGCCCGGCTGCCCGTTCGCCCCCCGCTGCCCCCTGCGCCGCGACCTCTGCGACAGCGACGAGCCGCCGCTGCGCCCGGCCGGGCACGACGGCCACCTCAGCGCCTGCCACTTCGCCGACGACCTCGTCGGCACCGGCGCCGGGCAGGTCTTCGACACGGTGGGCGCCGACTCCGAGGCGCTGGCCCGCTTCGCCGACGCGACCCCCACCGGGACCCCCGAGGAGGACTCCCCATGAGCGCGCCCGCGCAGACCGCCGCCCCGCTGCCCCCGCTCCCCGGCCACGGCGGCAGCGGCGAGCCCGTCCTCCAGGTCCGCGACCTGGTCAAGCACTTCCCGGTCATGTCCCGCGGCGTGGTGCGCAGACGGGTGGGCGATGTGCACGCCGTCTGCGGGGTGTCCTTCGACCTGTACGGGAACGAGACCCTGGGCCTGGTCGGGGAGTCGGGCTCCGGCAAGACGACGGTCTCCCGCACGCTGCTGGGCCTGGAGAAGGCGACCTCGGGCCGGGTCCACTACCGGGGCCGCGACCTGACCGGCCTGAGCAGACGCCGGATGCGGCCACTGCGGCGCGAGTTGCAGATCGTCTTCCAGGACCCGTACGCCTCCCTGGACCCGCGGATCTCCGTGCACGAGATCGTCGCCGAACCCCTCCGCATCCACGGGCGGTACGGCCCCGGCGCGCCCGAGGAGGTGAGCGAACTGCTCCGCCTGGTCGGGCTCAACCCCGAACACGGCAACCGCTTCGCGCACGAGTTCTCCGGCGGCCAGCGCCAGCGCATCGGGATCGCCCGCGCGCTGGCGCTGCGCCCCGCAGTGATCGTCCTGGACGAACCGGTGTCGGCCCTGGACGTGTCGATCCAGGCGGGCATCCTCAACCTGCTGAAGGACCTGCAGGACGAACTCGGACTGTCCTTCCTCTTCGTGGCCCATGACCTGTCGGTGATGCGGCACGTGGCCGACCGGGTCGCCGTCATGTACCTGGGCCGCCTGGTGGAGATCGCCCCGGCGCGCGAGCTCTTCGCCCGGCCCGCGCACCCCTACACCCAGGCCCTCGTCTCGGCCATCCCGCTGCCCGACCCGCGCAAGGAACGGTCCAGGAAACGCATCGTGATCCAGGGCGACATACCGAGCCCGATCCGCCCCCCGAGCGGCTGCCGCTTCCGCACGCGCTGCCCCGTGTTCGCGAACCGGCTGACCGACAGCGCGCGCACGGCCTGCGTCGAACAGGTCCCGGAGCTGATCGACCGCGGCGCCGGCAACCCGGTCGCCTGCCACTACGCGGAGCGGGTGGAACTCCTGTAGGCCACCCGGAGCGCCTCGTACGGTGCGGTGTCGGCCGGCTCTCCTCCCGGAGCCGGCCGCTGAAGCCGGCCATGGCGGCGGTCAGGGACACGTACCGGGTGATGATCCCGGCGGCGGTGCGCGGGATGCCGCCCGGCCGCTCGCCCCACGGTGAGTGCCGCTGCGGTGTCGCTGCGGTGTCGCTGCGGGCGGCCACGCGCGCACGTGGGACATGGTCTCCATCGTCAGGGCCGGGCGGCGTACCTGTCCGCCGAAGCCCGGAGTGCGGCCGCGGCGCGCCCGACGACCGGATCGCCGTGGCCGAAGCAGGCCACGTCCGTGTCGAGGGTCGCCAGCCGGCGGAAGGAGGCGACGGCTTCGGTCCGGTCCAGATTGAACACACCGAGCATCACCGCGCCGTCGACCGGAGACGCGGCCACGGCGTCCCCGGCGAACAGCACACCGTGCTCCGGGAGATGCACAGCGACGCTGCCGTGCGTGTGTCCGGGGACGGGGACGACGCGGGCGCCGCCGCCGAAGCCGAGGACGTCGCCGCCGGACAGCTCCGTGACGCTCTTCGGGTGTACGACGCCGCCCCGGGGCAGACGCCTCGTCGCCTCCGCGTGAATCGGCCGCTCCCACTCCTCCAGGACCGGCGGGGGGCCCGGGGCCTCCCCCCGCACCATGGGCGCGTCCTCGTGATGGACCAGCACCTCGGCGCCGCTCAGTGCGGCGACCTCGCCCGCCCCACCCGCGTGGTCCTCGTGGAAGTGGGTGAGCACGATCCGCCGCACGGCCCCGGGAGACAGTCCGAGCGAGGCGATCGCCCGGGCGATCGCCTCACCGGAGCCCCGCGGCCCGGCGTCGATGAGCGTCAACTCGTCCGCCTCGCGCCAGAGATACGCCTGGCCGACCGGGAAACGCAGGAGGTGGAGACGGGGGAGCAGCTCGACGACGTCCATGGGACGACCCTAGGAGGCCCCTCGCCCGCCGGTGACGGGCCTTGGCTGTGGGCAGAGCGTGGGCAGAGCGTGGGCAGAGCGTCTCAGCCGGCCGCGTAGGCGCGCAGGAACAGGGCCACCGCCACCGACAGGCGCTCCAGCTCGTCGGGGGACACGCTCTCGTTGACCGCGTGGATCTGCGCCTCCGGCTCGCTCAGTCCGATGAGGAGGATCTCCGCCCGGGGATACAGCGACGCGAGGGTGTTGCACAGCGGGATGGAGCCGCCCTGGCCCGCGTGCTGCATCCGCCGGCCCGGATAGGCGACCGCCATCGCCTCCGCCATCGCCGTGTAGGCCGGGCTGGAGGTGTCCGCGCGGAACGCCTGCCCCTGCCCGACCTGCTCCGTGGTCACCCGGGCGCCCCACGGCGTGTGCGTCCGGAGGTGGGCCTCCAGCAGCTTGCTCGCCTCCGCCGCGTCCACCCCCGGCGGCACCCGCAGGCTGACCAGTGCGCGGGCGCTCGCCTGCACGGACGGGGTCGCGCCCACGACCGGCGGGCAGTCGATGCCGAGGACGGTCACGGCGGGGCGCGCCCAGAGGCGGTCGGCGACCGAGCCGGAACCGATCAGCTCGACCCCGTCGAGCACCTTGGCGTCGTCGCGGAACTGCCCTTCGTCGTACTCGAGGCCGTCCCACCGCGCCTCGCGGGCCAGCCCCTCCACGGTCGTCGAACCGTCCTCGTCCCGCAGCGAGTCCAGTACGCGGATGAGCGCGGCCAGCGCGTCGGGCGCGGCCCCGCCGAACTGGCCGGAGTGCAGGTTGCCTTCGAGGGTGTCGACCTGCACGCGGACGAGGGTCATGCCGCGGAGCGTCGAGGTGACGGTCGGCAGGCCGACGCGGAAGTTGCCCGTGTCGCCGATGACGACGGCGTCCGCCGCGAGCAGGTCCGGGTGCTCCTCGGCGTACCGCTCCAGACCGCCCGTGCCCTGTTCCTCCGAGCCCTCGACGATCACCTTGACGTGCACGGGCACGCCGCCGTTCGCCTTGAGCGCGCGCAATGCCAGCAGATGCATGATGAGGCCGCCCTTGCAGTCGGCCGCGCCGCGCCCGTACCAGCGCCCGTCGCGCTCGGTCAGCTCGAAGGGCGGAGTGGCCCACGCCGACTCGTCGAGCGGCGGCTGCACGTCGTAGTGCGCGTACAGCAGAACCGTCTTCGCGCCCTGCGGGCCGGGCAGATGCCCGTACACGGACTGCGTGCCGTCCGGGGTGTCGAGCACCGCCACGTCCTGGAAGCCCTCGGCGCGCAGCGTGCCGGCGACCCAGCGCGCGGCGCCCTCGCTCTCGCTCCTCGGGAACTGGTCGAAGTCCGCCACCGACTTGAAGGCCACCAGTTCGGTGAGCTCTTCCTTCGCCCGGGGTATCAGCGAGGCGACGGTCCCGGCGATCGGATTCGACGACATGGGCACGCTCCTTGTGGGTGCGACGGTGTACCGGTCAGTACTTCTGTGTGCAGGGTCCTGCGGGGTGGAGGCGCCTCCTGGTGTGCGGAGCGCGTACCGAGCCGATCCTCCCACAGCGGCCTGCGGCGATACCCGCCGTAGTATGCGGGAGACAGGTGCGGCAGGCGGCTTGATCGGGAGCAGTAGACCATCGTGAGCAGCGAGAACTCTTCGGCGGACGGCGTGCAGCGGGTGTGGGACGTGGTCGTGGTGGGCGCGGGGCCCGCGGGGGCCTCGGCCGCGTACGCGGCGGCGGTCGCGGGACGCAGCGTGCTGTTGCTGGAGAAGGCGGAACTGCCCCGCTACAAGACGTGCGGCGGCGGCATCATCGGTCCCTCACGCGATGCCCTGCCGCCCGGCTTCGAGCTGCCGTTGCGCGACCGGGTGTACGCGGTCACCTTCTCGAACAACGGTCGCTTCACCCGCACCCGCCGCTCCCGGCAGATGCTGTTCGGGCTGGTCAACCGCCCGGAGTTCGACCAGCAGCTCGTCGAGCACGCCCAGAAGGCCGGCGCGGAACTGCGTACGGGCGCGACGGTCTCGCGCGTCGAGCAGCACGGCTCGGCGGTGCCCGACCGGCGCACGGTCGCCGTTGTGCTGCAGGGCGGTGAGACGCTGCTGGCCCGGGCCGTGGTCGGCGCGGACGGCAGCGCCAGCCGGATAGGAGCGCACGTCGGCGTGAAGCTCGACCAGGTCGACCTGGGGCTGGAAGCGGAGATCCCGGTCCCCGAGACCGTCGCCGAGGACTGGCAGGGGCGGGTGCTCATCGACTGGGGACCGATGCCCGGCAGCTACGGCTGGGTCTTCCCCAAGGGGGACACGCTCACGGTGGGTGTGATCTGCGCCCGTGGTGAAGGCGCCGCGACCAAGAGGTACTTGGAGGACTTCATCGCCCGGCTCGGCCTCGCTGGCTTCGAACCGAGCATCTCGTCGGGGCACTTGACGCGCTGCCGTGCCGACGACTCTCCGCTGTCGCGGGGACGGGTGCTGGTGTGCGGGGACGCGGCGGGGCTGCTGGAGCCGTGGACCCGCGAGGGGATCTCGTTCGCGCTGCGGTCCGGACGGCTGGCGGGGGAGTGGGCGGTTCGGATCGCCGAGGCGCACGACGCCGTGGACACGCGCCGTCAGGCGCTGAACTACGCGTTCGCCGTCAAGGCCGGCCTGGGCGTCGAGATGAGCGTCGGCAAGCGCCTGCTGACCGTGTTCGAGCGCCGGCCCGGTCTCTTCCACGCGGCGCTGACCGGCTTCCGCCCCGCCTGGAAGGCGTTCAAGGACATCACCCAGGGCGCCACGACCCTGGGGGAGATCGTCCGTACCCGCCCCATCGCCCAGCGCGCCCTGTCCATGCTGGACCGCGGGGCCGCGGGCGACACGGTCAGCTCGTGACCGTGATGCGGAAGACGGGGTGGTCGGGGGCGATGCGGCGCAGGTCGGCGTCCGGCGAATCGGGACCGACTCCGTTGAAGAAGACCCCGACCTCGGCCTTCCAGCGCTTGAGATAGGCGCGCAGGAGCGGAACCTTGTCGTCGTCGGCGACCTCGGTGGCGGTGAACACGTCCACGTGCTTGCCCAGCCGCAGTTCGCCGCCGCCGGCCGCGCGCATGTTGTGGGTCCACTGGACATGGCCGCGCGGGGCGAGCAGATAGTCCTGGCCGTCCACCGTCAGCAGGTTGACGGGGGTGGTCCGCCACTGGCCGCTCTTGCGGCCGCGGACCGCCAGGACGCGGGAGCCCCAGACGCTGATGCCGCGGCGGGTCATCCAGGCCACGGCGCGGTTGAGGACGTTGACCGTGAACCAGCCGGGCTTCTGAACGTGCGTGGACATGGGAGCCGTCCTCCTGGCGGAAAAGTGTGAGCAGTGCTCTCGGTTGAGAGCAGTATGCGCGAGATCGGTGCTCCAAAGCAAGAGCGGTGCTCTCGATCGCGTGCGGCGCTCTCGGTTTCGGTGGCGGCGAGCGAACGGCGCGTGGGTGGTAGGTATGCGACGGGCTCTCGAGTAGGGCCTGGTGGGTGCTGGTGGTCGCCGGTGAGCGCCGCTCTTTTCGCAGAGCAGCGCTCTCCTTTGTGTGCACTGCTCCGATTTCATGTCACACTGCCTTCATGACCACAGTACGAGGAGCCCGCGCCCGCGCCCGGATCGAAGTCACCGCCGCCATCAAGGACGAGGCGCGCCGGCAGCTCGCCGCGGAAGGCGCCGCCAGGCTCTCGCTGCGGGCCGTCGCGCGCGAACTCGGCATGGTCTCCTCCGCGCTCTACCGCTACTTCCCCAGCCGCGACGACCTGCTCACCGCGCTGATCATCGACGCCTACGACTCACTCGGCGAGGCCGCCGAGACCGCGCACGCCAAGGCCGGAGACATCGCCCCCGCGCGGCGGTGGGTCACCGTGTGCGAGGCCGTGCGCGCGTGGGCGCTGACGCATCCGCACGAGTACGCGCTGATCTACGGCTCGCCCGTCCCCGGGTACTCCGCGCCCGAGACCACCATCCCGGCCGCGTCCCGCGTGGGGCTGCTTCTGATCGGCATCGTGCGTGACGCCCACCGGCGGCGGGGTGTGGCCCGTACCCCGTTGCCCGCCGAGTTGCAGCCCGAGGCCCGGCGCATGGCCGCCGACCTGGCGCCCGACCTGCCGCCGGAGGTGGTCACGGCCCTGGTCGCCTCCTGGGCGCAGCTGTACGGACTGGTCGGGTTCGAGCTGTTCGGGCAGTTCAACAGGGTGGTGGAGGACCGCGAGGCGTTCTTCCGGCACGCGGCGGCGCAACTCGCGCACGGCGTCGGCCTGGTGTTCTCCTAGCGCGCCGCCGGCCGCGTGGCCGTGGCGCACGCCGCGCGGGCGGGCACGGGCGTACTCCCCGGGGAGTATGTGTGATCACCTCGCCCGGGCGACGTCGGCCGCAGCCGGCAGCGTCTAGCGTGCAGTCCATGGAGGAGCAGCACACGGACGTGGCCCGGCGGTGGCCCGGGCCACCGTGGTGGAACCGGCGGCGCGACGAGCCCCACGGCTCCCGCCTCCCCTGGCGCTCCACGGTGCTGCTCACCGCCTTCGTGACCGTCGGCTCGCATGCCGCCGCGCACGATCAGCGGGGCGAGCGCGCCCACCTCGGCCTCGTCGCGCATCTGCTGCTCCTGGTGGCCTCGGGGGCCCTGCTGTGGCGGCAGCGGCATCCCGTGCCCGTCGTGTTCGTCACGACCGGGGCCGCGATGGTCTACCTGGGCGCCGGATATCCGTACGGCCCCGTCTTCCTCACCGTCGCCGTCGCCTGCTTCAGCGCCCTTGTCGCCGGGCACCGCACGGCCGTGTGGGCGGCCGGCGGGATGTTCTGGGCCGGGCACGTGCTGGTGTCGCACTGGCTGTACCGGTGGCTTCCGCCGCCCGGTGACCCGGCCGCCTCCTGGGGGCAGGAGCTGATCACCGCCACCTGGGTGGTGGCCGTCGTCGCGGTGGCGGAACTGGTGCGGATCCGGCGCGAGCAGTGGGCGCGCGAGCGGGCCGAACGGGCGCAGGCCGCGCGGCGGCGCGCGGACGAGGAGCGGCTGCGCATCGCCCGCGAACTCCACGACGTGCTGGCCCACAGCATCTCCGTGATCAACGTCCAGGCGGGCGTGGGCCTCGCGCTGCTCGACTCCGACCCGGAACAGGCGCGCACGGCGCTGGCCACCATCAAGGCGGCGAGCAAGGAGGCGCTCGGGGAGGTGCGCCAGGTCCTCGACACACTCCGGGCGCCCGGGGACGCGCCGCGTGCGCCCGCGCCCGGACTCGGGCGGCTGGGGGAACTCGTCGAGCAGGCGGCCGGCGCCGGGCTCACGGTCACGGTCGACGGGGCGGCGCCGAGGCTCGCGCCGGGTGCCGACCTCGCGGCGTTCCGTATCGTCCAGGAGGCCCTCACCAATGTCGTACGGCACTCCGGTTCGCGGCACGCGCGGGTGCGCGTCGACTGCGCGGACGGCGCGCTGCGCCTGTGTGTCGACGACGACGGGCCCCCGACGGGAGCCGACGCGGGCGGCAGCGGCAACGGCCTGGCCGGGATGCGGGAGCGGGCCGCGGCCTTCGGCGGCACCATCGAGGCGGGCCCGCGCCCCGGCGGCGGGTTCCGGGTGCTGGCCGTACTGCCGTTGACGGTGTCGTCCGAGGAGTCACCGGAGGACGGCAAGGACAGGAAGGAGGACCGGTGATCCGCGTACTGCTCGCCGATGACCAGTCCCTGGTCAGGGCCGGGTTCAAGGCGCTGCTCGACGCACAGCCGGACATCGGCGTGGCCGGGGAGGCCGCCGACGGCGGCGAGGCGCTGCGCAAGGTGCGCGAACTGCGGCCCGACGTCGTGCTGATGGACATCCGCATGCCGCTGGTCGACGGGCTCGTCGCGACCCGCGGCATCACCGGGGACCCGGCCCTGGAGGATGTGAAGGTGGTCATGCTCACCACCTTCGAGCTGGACGAGTACGTTTTCGAAGCGATCCGCTCCGGCGCCTCCGGTTTCCTCGTCAAGGACACCGAACCGGAGGAACTCCTGCGTGCCGTACGGGCGGTGGTCGCGGGGGACGCCCTGTTGTCACCGAGTGTGACCCGGCGGCTGATCGCCGAGTTCGCGGCCCGCTCGAAGGAGCCTGCGGCCGCCGCGTCGCTCGCCGAACTCACCGAGCGGGAACGGGAGGTGATGGCCCTGGTCGGCATGGGGCTGTCCAACGACGAGATCGCCCGGCGTCTGGTCGTCAGCCCGCTCACGGCCAAGACCCACGTCAGCCGCACCATGGTCAAGCTGGGCGCCCGCGACCGGGCCCAACTCGTGGTCCTGGCCTACGAGTCGGGGCTGGTGCGGCCGGGCTGGCTGGGCTGAGCCCCGGCGCCCCGCCCGAAGCGCACCAGCACGCTGATGACGCGGGCGGCGAAGAGCACGCAGGCCGCGGTGGTTGCCGAGGCGACCAGCGCATGCCGCGCTCCGTCCGACAGGTCGAAGGCGAAGGCGGGCCCCGCCACGGCCCCGAACGCCAGGGCCGCTGCGAACACCGCGCTGCACAGCGCGTATCCGATCTCGACGGTGAGGGCGTCCCGCTCGGCCTGAGTGCGCCGCCTGCGGGACGGGAGCGGACGTCCCGCGTGGTTCTCCATGCACCGAGTCAAACAGGCGTGTGCCCGGCGCGGCAACCGACCCGCCGGGCGCACTCAGTCGCGGACCGCCACCGGCTCCGCCTCCGTCTGCTCCCGAGGCGAGCGGGCGACCACCGCGCAGCCGCACCGATCAGCAGCATGCCCGGCAGGGCGCACTGAGCCGGAGCCGGCGCGGATGCCGGCCGGCTGGCGGACTCTCCCCGTGTGCTCAGGCCCAGACCACCGCGGACTTCTCGCGCCACAGGCCGGCGACCGAGGCGTCGCCTGTCACGCGCGGGAACGGCGCCCGGTTCCACAGCGACAGATACAGCTGGGCGAGGGGCCCGGTCACCTCGCAGTCCGCGTCCGCGGCATCGCCCGCTTCGGTCACGGGCGGCTCGGCCGACAGGCGTACGGTCCACACGGCGCCGTCGGCGTCCGTGGCCCGCACCCGCAGCACGCGCGGTTCCTCGCTGCGCACCCGGCTCCTGGAGCGGCCGTGGAAGCCGCGCAGCAGCTCCTCGATGCCGTCGGCCGCGAAGTCCGGGGCGATTGCGGTGGGTGTGCCGCCGCGCGCCGACTCCGCGTCGATCCGGTGCACGGCGGTCTCATGGGCCTGCCGCCGGGCCCAGAAGGCGAGCGGCGAGGGCGCCGGCAGGAAGTGCCAGCACTGTACGTCGGCCTCGGCGTGGGAGAGGGTACCGACGAGGTGGCGGTGGCCCTCTCGGAACCAGGCCACGAGTTCCGCGCCGTCCAGGTCCGGCAGGCCGCCGCCGGGGTGTGACGAGGTGCGCCGCTCGCCGACGAAGGCCGCCGCCCAGCGGTGCACCATACCCGTGTGCCGAAGCAGGTCCCGCACCTGCCACTCCGGGCAGGTCGGCACCGTGGCGTCGCACCCCGCCTCCTCGGCCGCGTCGGCCAGCAGCCGGCCGTCCCGGTCCAGGGCCTCGATGAACTCGGCGGTCTCCATGGGGTGAGTGTGCCGCATGGGGCGGCCGCGCAGGAGAGGGGGCGGGGGCCCGCGTGGATCAACGGTGCAGTACGTCCGGGCCCGCCGGCCACCGGGTGGTGGTGCCACGGTCGGTCTTGTCGGCCTGCTCCATCCGTGCGCACCCCCGCGCGGCTGCCGCAGGCGGGGTGCGGGATCCGGGAAGAGTAGGTGTTCCGGCCGGAGCTGCCCGGCACAGTCGTCGAAGGAGACCCCCGTGAGCGTCGGGCTGATCAACGGCCTCCCCGGCCACCCTCTCTTCGTCCACGGCGCGGTCGTGCTGGTTCCGCTGACGGCGCTGGCGCTCGTCCTCTGCGCCGTGTGGCCCGCGATGGCGCGCCGGCTCGGGTGGATGCTTCCCGCGCTGGGCCTGGTCGCACTCGCCCTGGTGGTGCTGACCACCGAATCCGGCGAGTGGCTGGAGGAGCGGGTGAAGGAGACCCCGCTGGTGGAGGATCATGCCGAGATGGGAGAGGGGCTGACCCCCTGGGTCATCGCCCTCGTGGTGCTCGCGGTCGTCGTGTGGTGGCTGGGCCGCGCCGCCAGCCGACGGCCCTACGGTGAGGATGCGGTCGGCGGTCCCGCCGGGGGAGGCCCCACCGGGGGCCGGGCCTCCACCACGGCCCGGCTGGCCGCTTCCGTTCCGGTGCGGATCGTGGTGGTGGTGCTGGCCCTGGCGGCGAGCGTCGGCGCGGTCGTCCAGGCGTACCGGATCGGCGACTCGGGGGCGAAGGCGGTCTGGGAGGGTAAGTTCTCGACGGGCGAGCCGGGCGAGAAGGGCTGATCACGGGCGGACGGCGGCCGCGCGGCGCACCCCGTGTCCGATCGCCGAGGCGAGGGCGGCCAGCGCCGCCACGCTCGTCAGCGCGGCGGGCAGCGAGTACCAGTCCGTCATGAACCCGATCGCGGGCGGGCCGAGGAGCATGCCGCCGTAGCCGAGCGTCGAGGCGACGGCGACCCCGCCGGGACCCGCGAGCGCGCCGGCCCGCTCCACGGCGATCGGGAAGATGTTGGCGAGGCCGAGACCGGTGACCGCGAAGCCGAGCAGTGCCGCCCACACCGACGGAGCGAGCGAGCCGAGCAGCATCCCGGCCGCCGCCGTGGCGCCGCCCGACACGACCGTGCGCATCGGCCCGAGCCGTTCCAGGAGGACCGTGCCGCCGAGCCGCCCCAGCGCCATGGCCAGTGCGAAGCAGGAATAGCCGGCCGCCGCCACACCCGGATGCGCCCCGAGGTCCTGTTCCAGGTACAGGGCCCCCCAGTCCGCCAGCGCACCCTCGCCGTACGCCGTGCAGAGCGCGATCAGCCCGAAGACCGTCACCAGACCCCGGGTACGGGGGTCCGGGCGGCGCGGTGCGCGCTCGCCGGGCGGCCGTACCCGGTCAGGGGGCGCCGACGGTCCCGGCGGCACCGGCGGCCTCAGGCGCAGGAGGCAGCGCCCGGCGACCGCGGTCACCGACAGGCCGAGGACGGTGAGCCCGAGGAGGTGCCGCAGGGGGGACACGGAGTTCGCGACCAGCCCGCCGAGCCCGGCGCCCGTCATGCCGCCCAGGCTGAACGCCGCGTGGAAGCCGGGCATGATCGGCCGCCGGAGCGCGGCGACGAGGTCGACGGCGGCGCTGTTGAAGGCGACGTTGATGCCGCCGTACGCCATGCCGAAGACCAGCAGCGCCGCGCCGAGTTCGGGAGCGGAACGGGTGAGCGGCGGCAGGGCGACGCTCAGGGACAGCAGGACGGCGCAGACCACGGTGACGGGATGGCTGCCGTGACGGCGGCACAGACGGCCGGTGAGCGTCATGGTGACCACGGCGCCCGCGGAGACGCAGAGGAGGGCGAGGCCGAGGGCGCCGGCGGAGGCGTTCGTCCGGTCCTTGATGGCGGGGATGCGAACGACCCAGCCGGCGAACACGAAGCCGTCGAGGGCGAAGAAGGCGGTCAGGGCGAGGCGGAGCCGGGTCAGGTCGCCGTCCGGCACGGCGCTGTGCGGGCGGACTTTGTTTATTGGCGGCACAAAACCAAGGTAGGGGCCGTCCTGGGACACGGCAAGGGAGTTGCCTGGCGCTCGGGGACGGCGCGGAGGCGGCGGCCGTGTCACGGCCCGAGGGCCGCATGTCCGAAGGACGGCCACGGCGGTGCCGGAGCGGCCGGTCTCGCCAGATGTACGGTCCCGCCGTGGACAGGCCGGTGGGCGGCCCTCAGCCCAAGGCCCGGTCGAGGTTGAACGCCGCGCTGATCAGCCCGAGGTGGGTGAACGCCTGTGGGAAGTTGCCCTGTTGCTCGCCGGTGGGGCTGATCTCCTCGGCGTACAGCCCCAGATGGTTGGCGTACGTCAGCATCTTCTCGAAGGCCAGCCGCGCCTCGTCGAGGCGGCCGGCGCGGACCAGTGCCTCGACGTACCAGAACGAACAGATGGAGAACGTCCCCTCGTCGCCCCGCACACCGTCCGGGCTCGACCTCGGGTCGTAGCGGTAGACCAGTGAGTCGGACACCAGCTCCCGGCCGAGGGAGTCCAGCGTGGACAGCCACTTGGGATCGGTGGGCGCGATGAACTTGGCCAGCGGCATCATGAGCACCGCCGCGTCGAGCACATCACCCTGCTCGTGCTGCACGAACGCCTGGCGCTCGGCGGACCAGCCCCGCTGCATGATCCGCCGGTAGACCGTGTCACGGCACTCCAGCCAGCGGACCAGATCGGCGGGCAGGCCGCGACGGCGCGCCATCCGGATGGCGCGCTCGATCGCCACCCAGCACATCAGCCGCGAGTACAGGAAGTTCTTGCGGCCGCCGCGCGTCTCCCAGACGCCCTCGTCGGGCTGGTCCCAGTGCGCGCAGACCCAGTCCACCAGCGCGCAGACGTGGTCCCACTGGTCGCTGGAGATCGGCTGCGCCCACTTGTCGTAGAGGTAGACCGAGTCGATGAGGGCGCCGTAGATGTCGAGTTGGAGCTGCTCGGCCGCCGCGTTGCCGATACGCACCGGCGCCGCCCCGCGATGGCCCTCCAGATGGTCGAGTTCGTGCTCGGGCAGGTCGGTGCGGCCGTCGATCCCGTACATGATCTGCAGCGGGCCGGACGGTCCTCCGTCTCCGGACGTGATGTGCCGGGTCACGAACGCCATGAACGCCTCCGCCTCGCCGGTGAAGCCCAGGCGCAGCAGGGCGTAGACGCAGAAGGCCGCGTCACGCACCCATACGTAGCGGTAGTCCCAGTTGCGTTCGCCGCCGAGCCGCTCGGGGAGGCTGGTCGTCGGCGCGGCGACGATCGCACCGGTCGGCGCATAGGTGAGCAGCTTCAGCGTGAGGGCGGAGCGGTGCACCATCTCCCGCCACCGGCCGCGGTAGCGCGAGGCGGACAGCCAGTTCCGCCAGTACGCCACCGTGGTGCAGAACTGCTGCTGCGCCTCCAGACGCGCGCACCTGCGCGGCCCGAGCTCCTCTCCGACCTGGTCCAGCGCGAAGACCGCCGACTCGCCCTCGGAGAGTTTGAAGTCCGCCCAGGTGTCCAGGTCGTCGCCTTCGAGGGCCACGGTGGCGGTCAGGGCCAGCGACAGGTCGGCGGACTCGAAGACCGCGACGTCGCCGAGCACCCGGACGGTGTGCGACCGGGTGCCGTAGTGGAACCGCGGGGCCACCCGCGCCCGGAACGGGATGGCGCCGCGCACGCACAGCACCCGCCGGATCAGCCGGTGGCGTTCGGCCTCCACCGACCCCGCGCCGACGGGCATGAAGTCCTGTACTTCGCCGACGCCGTCCTCGGTGAAGAACCGCGTGATCAGGACGTTGGTGTCGGGGAAGTAGAACTGCTTGGTGCGCGCCGGCACGGTCGCGCAGAGTTCGAAGCATCCGCCCCGGTCCGCGTCCAGGATCGAGGCGAAGACGCTGGGGGCGTCGAACGACGGGCAGCAGTACCAGTCGATGGTGCCGTTCGAACCGACCAGGGCCACGGTCCGCAGATCCCCGATCAGGCCGTGCTCGGCGATCGGCAGATACCGGGAGGCACCCCGCACGTACTGGTCGACCGGCGTCTCGGCCATCGCAGCCTCCCTGCCACCCGGCGTGCCACGGCGCCTCCCAGCTTAGGCGCAGCGGGCGAGGCCGCCACCGGGAGCGCGGCGGACGGCCCGGCTCCGTCAGACGAGGAGCACCCGCACGCCCGCCTCCTCGAACCGCCGGACCGTCTCCGCTTCCGCCGCCGCGTCCGTGACCAGCGTGTCCACCGACTCCACCGGGCAGATCCGGGCGAAGGCGCGCTGCCCCAGCTTGCTGGAGTCCGCGGCGACGACGACCCGCTCGGCGCGCTCGCACAGCAGACGGTTGATCGCGGCCTCCGCCTCGTCGTGCGCGGCCGCGCCGTGCGTGACGTCCAGGGCCACCACGCCGAGCACGGCCACGTCGACGGTGATCTGGCCGAGGACGCAGTCCGCGAGCGGGCCGATGAGCTCGTACGACTGCGGGCGCGCGACCCCGCCCGTCACCACGATCTTGAACTGGGGCCGCACGGCCAGCTCGTTGGCGATGTTCAGCGCATTGGTGACGACGGTGAGCGCGGGGGAGCCCGACGAGCCCGGCGCCAGGTCGCCGCGCACCGCCAGGGCCCGGGCCACCTCCGTGGTGGTCGTGCCTCCGGTGAGCCCCACCGCCTCGCCCGCTGCGATCAGGCCGGCGACCGCGGTGGCGATGCGCTGCTTCTCGGAGGCGTGGCGGGCCGTCTTGTAGCGCAGCGGAAGTTCGTAGGAGACGCCGTGCACCACCGCGCCGCCCCGGGTGCGCACCAGCATCTGCTGCTCGGCCAGCCGGTCGAAGTCGCGGCGGATCGTCGCGGCCGACACCTCCAGCTCGGCCGCCGCCTGCTCGACATCCAGCCGGCCGCGCTCGACGAGCAGTTCCAGCAGTGCCTTCCAGCGCGCGTCGCGCGACATCCGCACTCTCCGTTCCTCGGCCTCCGGGTGACCCTAGCGCACCGTATCTCCGATCGAATGCTTGATGGTGATCGGAAGCGGGCAATATCTTGCATGAACAAGCACAGCGGACGGTCCGGCATGACCTACGTCGCGGAGGGCGCGGTATGACCTACGTCGAGGACGAGCTGACCAGCCAGCCCGAGTGCTGGACCCGCGCGGCCGCGGGAGCGGCCGCGTACAAGGACGCGCTGCCCGCGGTGGGGGAGCGCGTGGCGGTCGTGGGATGCGGAACCTCGTACTTCATGGCGCAGTCCGCCGCCGTGCTGCGCGAGCGGGCCGGGCAGGGCGAGACGGACGCCTTCGCGGCCTCCGAGTTCCCGTACGGACGCGCCTACGACCGGGTGGTCGCCCTCACCCGGTCCGGCACCACCACCGAGGTCCTCGAACTCCTCGGACGGCTCGGCGGGCGGATCCGTACCACCGCGATCACCGCCGACCCGCACACGCCCGTGACGGACGTGGCCGACGACCCGGTCGTGCTCGAGTACGCCGACGAACGGTCCGTCGTCCAGACCCGGTTCGCCACCACCGCCCTCACCCTGCTCCGCGCCCACCTCGGACTGCACAGGGACGCCGTGGTCGCCGACGCCCGCACCGCTCTGGACCTCCCGCTGCCCGAAGGACTCGCCGGCTGCTCGCAGTTCACCTTCCTCGGCCGCGGCTGGACGGTCGGCCTCGCGCACGAGGCCGGGCTGAAGATGAGGGAGGCCGCGCAGGCGTGGACTGAGGCGTATCCGGCGATGGAGTACCGGCACGGCCCCATCAGCATCACCACCCGCGGGACCGCCGTCTGGATGCTCGGCGACGCGCCCGGGGGACTGGCCGGACAGGTGCGGGAGACCGGCGGGCTGTGGGTGGCCGGGCACCTCGACCCGCTCGCCGAACTCGTCCGCGTCCACCGGCTCGCGGCCGCCGTGGCCGTCGCACGCGGCCTCGACCCCGACCGGCCGCGCCATCTGACCCGTTCCGTGATCCTGAGCCCCACCGCCGACCACGCGGAGACCCCGTGAGCAGCGAGGACAGGAGAACGTGGACGAGTACGGGCCCCAGGGGCGGTCCGTGCTCGGTGAGAAGGAGGAGCCATGACCCTCGCAGCCACCGGTGAGCTGGTCGCCGCCGCCGCCGTGGCGGAGCGTGGTGCCGTCGCCGCGTTCAACATCATCACCCTGGAGCACATCGAGGCGGTGATCGCGGGCGCGGAGGCGGCGGACGCCCCGGTGGTGCTCCAAGTCAGCGAGAACACCGTCAAGTTCCGTCACGGGCGGCTGCTGCCGCTCGCCCGGGCCGCCGCTGCGGCCGCCGCACGCGCCGCCGTGCCGGTCGCCCTCCACCTCGACCACGTCCACAGCGGCGACCTGCTCCGGCAGGCGCCCGACGCCGGGTTCAGCTCC
This sequence comes from Streptomyces sp. PSU-S4-23, assembly GCF_055632315.1. Classification (NCBI taxonomy): domain Bacteria; kingdom Bacillati; phylum Actinomycetota; class Actinomycetes; order Kitasatosporales; family Streptomycetaceae; genus Streptomyces; species Streptomyces sp. PSU-S4-23. Next base: position 8,246,710 of record NZ_JBVMUU010000002.1, read on the forward strand.
GTGATGTACGACGCCGCCCGGCTGCCCTACGAGGAGAACCTCGCCGCCACCCGCGCCGCGGCCGACTGGGCCCACGCCCAAGGGCTCTGGATCGAGGCCGAGTTGGGGCAGGTCGGCGGCAAGAACGGCGAACCGCCGCCCGACCCGCACGCCCCCGGCGCCCGGACCGATCCGGGGGAGGCGGCCTCCTTCGTGGCGGATGCGGGGGTGGACGCCCTGGCCGTCGCGGTCGGCAGCACCCATGCCATGACGACTCGCACGGCCGCACTCGACCACGGCCTGCTCAAGCGGCTGAGCGCCGCGCTCGACGTACCGCTCGTGCTGCACGGCTCGTCCGGGCTGCCGGACGGCGAACTGAGGGCGGCGGTCGCCGGCGGCATCGCGAAGGTCAACATCGGGACCGCCCTGAACGTCGCGATGACCGGCGCGGTCCGGGAGTCCCTCGCCGCGCGTCCCGAGGCGGTCGACGCGCGCGGATACCTCGGGGCCGGGCGGGATGCGATGGCCCGCACCGTGGCCCTCCTCATCACCGTGCTCCGGGACCGTGACGCACACTCGGCAGCGCACGTGTCCCCATGAGCCCACCCGGTACCGTCCGGCCGCCGCTATGTCCTGACGGCCTTCAGGACCACGAACTTCGCGTCGCTCGCGACCAGTTCGCACCTGCCGAAGAGATGGCGCAGCTTCACGTGGTAGCCCAGGTGGCGGTTGCCGACCACCCACAACTCGCCGCCCGGGCGCAGGACTCGCCGCGCCCCCGTGAACATGCGCCGGGCCGTGGCGTCCGTCGTCGCCTGGTGGGAGTGGAACGGCGGGTTGTTGAGCACGAGGTCGACGCTCGCGTCGGGCACCCCCGCCAGGCCGTCGCCCACGAGGAACTCCGCCGCCCCCCGCGCGTTGTCCCGGTAGGTCGCCGCCGCTGAGGCCACCGCCTGGTACGACTCGTCGACGAAGAGCACCTCGGCCTGCGGATCGGCCAGCGCGGCGGCCAGCCCGACGATCCCGTTGCCGCAGCCCAGGTCGACGACCCGTCCGCCGCCCGTGCCACGCGGCAGGTGCCGCAGGAAGAACCGGGTCCCGACGTCGAGGCGGTCCGCGCAGAAGACGCCCGCGTGGTTGGTGACGGTGCGACCGGACACCGGTCCGATGCCGTCGGGGAGCCGGTACCGGTACGGCCAGGGGTTCGTGCCCCGTTCGAGGCCCGGGTCCGGGGTGCAGAAGACGAGCCGTGCCTTCTGCTCGGCGAGCGAGGTGCGGGTGGGCCCGAGGATCCGCTCGAACAGCCTCAGCGTCGAGGTGTGGATCTCCTTGACCATGCCCGTGCCGATGACCACCGTGCCCTCGTGCACCCCGGGCGCCAGCCGGTGCAGCTGGTCCTCCAGCAGCGCGAGGCTCTTCGGGATCCGCACGAGGAGGACGTCGATCCGGGACGGCGGATCGTCCCGGGTGGTCAGGAGCCGTACGGCACCCGCCTCGACGCCGGCCCGCGCGAGGTTCGCACGGGTCGCCTCGCGGGCCAGGAACGAGTCGGTGATCTGCGTGGGACGGTGCGCCGCGAGCGCCGTGGTGAGCGCGCCCCACCGGTCGCCGACGACCACGACCTCGCCGCTGAGGGGGATTCCGCCGGCCGCGAGGTGCCGCAGCAGATACGCGTCGGACGCGTCCCAGGCGCGCAGGCGGTCACGGGGGTCCTCCGGGAAGCGGGTCAGCGTGTACGCGCCCCAGGGCGTGGTCAGAGGGTCGTTCATCGCCGTCCAGGCTAGCCGAGCCGCAGGTCGGCCCCGTCCCCGGCCGGAGGGCGCGGTCCCGCCGGCCCGGATCCGTGATGATGGGGTCATGGACGCCGAGCTGTTTCCGCGAGCCCGCAGACCGGCCGCACCCGGCGCGGTCCACGGGCGGGCCCGGGCGCGCCCCTTCCCGCACGTGGAGCCGTACGGCGGGGACCTGTTCGCCGGCGGCGCGGCCCCGGAGCCGATCATGGGAGACTCGCCCTCATGAACGGCAAGGCAGGCCCTCGGGCGGCAGGGGAAGGGAACACGCGCACGCGCCTGGACCGGGGGCGCGGCGCGCTCGGTCCCGCGCTGGAACTGGTCCACACCGGCCGTGCGCCGACGCGCGCCGTGCTCACCGCCGAGCTGGGTGTCACCCGCGCGACCGCCGGAGCGGTGGCCGCCGAACTGGAGGCACTGGGCCTGATCCGGGTCGACGCGCACCCGGGGGCCGCCGCCGGTGCGCAGGGACGGCCCTCGCACCGGCTCGCGGTCGCCGAGGACGGGCCCGTCGCGCTCGCGGCCCAGGTGCACGCGGACGGCTTCCGGGCCGCACTCGTGGGGCTCGGCGGCCGGATCGTCGCGACCGCGCCCCGCTGCGAGACCGTCGACGCCGACCCGGCGAAGGTGCTCGGCGCGGTGGTCGACGCGGGCGCCGAGTTGCTGCGCGAGACCGGCCGGCGCTGTGTGGGCGCGGGTCTCGCCGTGCCGTCCGCGGTCGCCGAGCCCGAGGGCCTCGCCCTGAACCCCCTCCACCTCGACTGGCCCGCGGGCGCGCCCGTCCGCGAGATATTCGCCGGGCGTGTGCGCGCCGCGGGCATCACCGGGCCCGCGTTCGCCGCCAACGACGTCAACCTGGCCGCACTCGCCGAGCACCGGCACGGCGCCGGCCGCGGGTCCCGGGATCTGCTGTGCGTGGCCACCGGACACCGGGGGGTGGGCGGCGCGCTGGTACTGGACGGGCGGCTGCACACCGGCAGTTCGGGGCTCGCGCTGGAGGTCGGGCACCTCACCGTCAACCCCGAGGGGCGCCCCTGCCACTGCGGCAGCCGCGGCTGCCTCGACGTGGAGGCGGACCCGCTGGCCCTGCTCGCGGCGGCGGGCCGCGAGGCCGGCCCCGAGGTCTCCCAGCTCCAGCAGGCCAACGACCTCATCCGCACGGGATACCGGACGGACCCGGACGTCCGTACCGCCGTCGGGACGCTGATCGACCGGCTGGGCCTCGGCCTCGCCGGGCTCGTCAACATCCTCAACCCGGACCGCATCATCCTCGGCGGACTGCACCGCACCCTGTTCGACGCCGACCCCGAGCGGCTGCGGGCCGTCGTCGCCGACCGCAGCCTGTGGGGCCGCAGCGGCGGCGTTCCGATCCTGGCCTGCACACTCGACCACAACAGCCTGGTCGGGGCGGCCGAGTTGGCGTGGCAGCCGGTGCTGGACGATCCGCTGGCGGCCCTCGCCTGAGCGGCGGGCCCCCGGCGATCGGGGCGCCCGTCGCGTGGTGCGCCTCGGCCGCCGCGGTCATCGTCCAGCGGGCGTGCGCGTCGAGGGCGTGGAAGCCGCCCGCGACAGCGGGGGGTGCGCATCGCCGAGGACCGTGCGGACACGGATCACCACTGCCGTCCTCGCGGCAGCCCGCCCCGCCCAGGGGCCGACACGTGCAGCACCTGGAAGACCTCCCCGGCGGCCTCCGGGGTGCCGTGGTCCCAGAGCGAGAAGTGCACCAGCTCCCAGCGGCGCGGATCGGCGGCCGCCGCCGCGAGCACCGCGCCGTCCTGCGCGGCGAGCCGCCCGGTCTCACGCACGGCGCCCTCCATGACGTCGGACAGCCGCACCCCCTCCGGCACCTGCTGCCGCCGCCGCACGGCGACGACGGCGGGCGAGCCGGCGGCGGCTCCCTCCTCGTACGCCAGCCCCGTCCACTGCTGGACCTCCGGACGACCGAAGTCGCTCACGAGCCCCTGGAAGGCGCCGCCCCACAGGAAGGAGTTCATGCCCTCCACGGTGTTCCACAGGTAGAACGGGGCGTACTGGTTGACCGGCGAGCCGTGCACACCCCGCTCGCGCATCAGGTAGACCTTGACGCCGAGGCCGCCCCAGTCGTCGAGGACATGCCCGACACGGGAGACGCGGCCGCGGATGACGCCCATGTCGTAGTCGGCGGGCAGGGTCAGCTCGTACTGCATGGCATGCAACGGATGCCTCCTCGGGCGGTGGTGTCGTCGGGGCCGGCGAGTGGGCTCCACTCGGTGCTCGTGCCGTCCTCGGTCGCCTCGCGGACCGCGAGGTGCGTCACGAAGGCGCGGGGACAGGTTCCGTGCCGGTGCCGGTGCCGGTGCCGGTGCCGTGCGCCGGGCTCGCGCCGTCTCGCGACGCGCACGCGGTACTCCTCAGGAAGCCGCTCGGAGAAGGGAGAGCAGGCCCCGCACCCCGGCGTCGAAGGCCGCCGGTGAACCCGAGGCGCGGGCCAGCACATAGCCGCCCTGGACGGTCGACAGGATCGTCGCCGCGATCTCCCCGGCAACCAGGGAGGGCGCGAACTGGCCCTGTTCCTTGCCCTCTTCGACGATTTCGGCGAGCCGCTCGCGCAGCCAGTCGATCGTCTCGTCCACGGGGCCGCGCAGATCGTCGCTCGCGACCACGTCCGGGTCCATCGTCAGCCGGCCGATGGGGCAGCCGCGCAGCACGTCACGCTCACGCCGCAGATACGCCTCGATCCGCTCGTACGGCGTTCCGGGCCCGCCGAGTACGCCCAGCGCGGTGGCGCGCATGTCCTCGGCGGTGCGGCGGATCGCGGCGAGCGCCAGGTCCGGCTTGCCCTTGAAGTGGTGGTACATGCTGCCTTGGCCGGCGCCCGCGCGCTCAAGGATCGCCTTGGGGCTCGTGCCCACGTAGCCGCGCTCCCACAGCAGTTCGCGGGTGGACTCGATCAGTCGCTCCGGGGTGCTCATGCCGGCACTGTACATACTAGTAGTTACAGATTCCAGCCTCGTGTCTCGTCGGGCCCGGGAGCGGCGGGTGGACGCCCGCCTGCTCCCGCTACTCCCGGCGGGGTATCCGCACTGCCGCCGGCCGTACGACGACACGCACCCCCTTCCGCCGCGAGTCTCGAGGTATCACCGCAGAACCGACCGAGGAGATGACCCGCGATGCAGACCCTGGCCCATTGGGGCGGCGGCCCCGGCCCCTGGATCCTGTTCCTCCCGCTGATCTGGGCGGCTGTCGTACTCGGCGCCGTGGCCGTCCTGCGCCGCGCCGGCTGGCGGGGCCGTGGCGCACCGTGGCGCGCGATGGACGGCCGTCCGGCGGGCGACTCGCCGATCGCCGTCCTCGGCCGCCGCTTCGCCTCCGGCGAGATCGACGAGGACGAGTACTGGCGCCGGCTCTCCGTCCTGGACGAGCAGTTCGGCCGTACGGGCAAGCGCGATGCCGCATGACCTTCCGCCCGTCACCCGCCGCCCCGGGCGCTCACGCCGGCGATCCCCGAACGCACCCGCGGATTCGGCCCGTCGGGGACCGTCGGGCCGCCGGCCGGAACCCCCGTCCCGGCTGCGGACCGTGCTCCGCCCGGAGCCGGTGCTCCTCGGGCGGCACCGCGAAGGCGGTGCCGGAGGCCGCGCCGGACGCCTCCGCCACCCCTCGGGGCGGCGGAGCGCGGCGGGCCTCACGACGGTGCCCCCGCCGGGCTGCCTCCGGCCCGGCGAGGGCCCGTCCGGTCCTCTTGTGCGGCAGGGTCACCGCCCGGTCAGCCGGCAACGGTGGACCGGGCGGGAGCGTGTTCCGCCGTGCGGTCGCCGACCGCGAGGGCGCGGGCCGGCGCTTCGAGGGGTTTCTCGTACGGCGTCAGGGCCGGCACCGGACGGGTGGGCGCCGACGCCGGTGCGGGGAGCGTGAACCAGACGACCTTGCCCGAGTCGCCGTCCGGGCGCGCCCCCCAGCTGTCGGCCACCGCCGCGACCATCGCCAGACCGCGTCCGCTGGTGGCCGTGCCGTCCGCCTCGCGCAGTTCGGGCAGGCGCGGGTCGTGATCGTGCACCGAGACGGTGAGCCGGTCGAGCAGCAACTCCATCTCCACGGTGCACGTCTTGTCGGGCCGGGCGTGCAGGTGGACGTTCGTCAACAGCTCCGTCACACCGAGCGCGGCCCGGTCGATCAGGGGATCGAGGTGCCAGTAGCGCAACTGCGCCGATACGATTCTGCGGACCTGGCCGATCCGCGACGGCAGGGCTTGGAGCTCCACCGTGCAGTGCCTGCTTGGCTGGCTGATCACGGCTGCGACTCCCCGAATTGAGTCCGGAAGACGACGGGATCGGATCCAGCAGGAGGGCTGGCCTGCGTGCCGCCTGCTGTGCGGCGGAGTACTCCGGCCGCTGGGTGCGGAACGGCTTCGTACGGGGGCCGCCCGCGGTCGTGACCGGCGGGCTGGTTCTTCAGCGTAATCGCCGGTAAACCGAGAGTGATGTGAGACCAGCGTGGCGCACCGGGTGACGTCCTGCAACTCGCGCCCACGCTCAGCCGTCGCGCCCGCCCGCCTTGCGGATCGCCTCGATGAACCGCCGCGCCGACGAGGGCCGCGGCCGTCCCGCAGCGGGGTCCCGGTCGCCGAGGGTCAGCGAATAGCGGGTGCCGTTGACATCGGCCAACGCCCGGTCCTCCGGCGCGAACCAGGGCTTCGACGCGCGCACGGCCCGCACCGGGGCACTGTCGATCTCGCTGCCGTAACTCGTGAGCAGCCGCAGCCTGCCGTCCCTGATGCGGACCTCTCCGGCCCGGGTGAGGGACCGCAGCCCCTTCCCGATCCGGACACCCGTGGCCGTGAACTCCGGCTCCGCCATCCTGCCCCGCCCCCTTGCGCATGCGGCCGTGCCCGTCCGGGATCCCGCGCGGGACGCGATCCGGCGTGGCCCCGACCGAGCCCGGTCGTGATCCAGTGTCCATCCCCGTACGGGCCGGTGGCGCGCGGTTGCCCGGAGGCACCGGCAGGCGGCCCATGCCGTGCAGTCTGCCCGCGGCCGACCGCTCGCACCAGTGCGCACGGCGGGCTCACGCGGGGCATCCGGCGCACTCGCGTGAATGCGCCCCCGCCGTTCCCCGCCCTGTGCCACAGGGTGCCTTTGAGTCGCCCAAAGATGCGTTTATGCAGGTGAGAAGCGTTTTGGAGGTGTCTATCATCGAGGCGTCCGACCGCGTGAACCGGCGTCGGCACCCCTCGGTAAGGAGCCCCCGCCGTGACCACCCCCCATATCGCCCGCCCCGGCGAGACCCTCGACGTCGACCGCAGTGACGCCGAGTACCGCGGCTGGCTCAAGGACGCCGTCCGCAAGATCCAGGGCGACGCCAACCGCTCGGCCGACACGCACCTGCTGCGGTTCCCGCTGCCCGAGCACTGGGGTGTCGACCTGTACCTGAAGGACGAGTCCACCCACCCCACCGGCAGTCTCAAGCACCGCCTCGCCCGGTCCCTGTTCCTGTACGGCCTGTGCAACGGCTGGATCCGGCCGGGGCGCCCGGTGATCGAGGCGTCCAGTGGTTCGACGGCCGTCTCCGAGGCGTACTTCGCCAAGCTCGTCGGCGTGCCCTTCATCGCGGTGATGCCGCGCACGACGAGTGCCGAGAAGTGCCGCCTCATCGAGTTCCACGGCGGACGGTGCCACTTCGTCGACGACCCGCGCAGGATGTACGAGGAGTCGGCCGCCCTCGCGGCGGAGACCGGCGGCCACTACATGGACCAGTTCACCTACGCCGAACGGGCCACGGACTGGCGCGGCAACAACAACATCGCCGAGTCCGTCTTCCGCCAGCTGGAGCTGGAGCGGTTCCCGCAGCCCGAGTGGATCGTCGCCACGGCCGGAACCGGCGGCACCTCGGCGACCATCGCCCGGTACGTCCGCTACATGCAGTACGACACCCGGGTCTGCGTGGCCGATCCGGAGAACTCGTGCTTCTTCGACGGGTGGACGGCCGGCGATCAGGACGTCACCTGCGACGGCGGCTCGCGCATCGAGGGCATCGGCCGGCCGCGGATGGAACCCAGTTTCCTGCCGGGCGCCGTCGACCGGATGATGAAGGTCCCGGACGCGGCCGCCGTCGCCGCGGTGCGGGCCCTGGAGGGGGCCATGGGCCGCAAGGCGGGCGGCTCGACCGGCACGGGACTGTGGAGCGCGCTGAAGATCGTCGCGGAGATGGTGGCCGGAGGGCGGACGGGCAGCGTGGTGACCCTGCTGTGCGATCCGGGCGACCGCTACCTGGACAAGTACTACTCCGACGCGTGGCTCGCCGGGCAGGGGCTCGACATCGCGCCCTACACCGCGGCGATCGAGTCCCTGCTGGCGACCGGGGTGTGGCCGGACTGAGGCCCGTCAGGCGTTCTGTGCGGCCAGCCGGCGGTCCAGCGCCGTCACCGCGCCGCGGAAGGCGCGCCCCAGACCCGTCCGCGCCGCCTTCAGCGCGAAACGGAACACCGCGGTCCCATCGCCCGCGAAGGTCCACTGCACCCGGGTGCCCGTGCCGGCGGGCGTGAGCCGCCACTCCTCCAGAAGAGCGTGCACGCCGGGCGCGTTCGTCTCGTCGACCCGGTACGCGTACACCTCGTTCGGCGTGGCCGCCACCACCGTCTCCCGGAAGCGGATGCCGCCCGTCAGGCGCACCTCGCGCCCGGCGCCCTCGTCGACGGGCCGGGCGGAGGCCACCGCGGCGAACCACTCGCTCCAGCCGGGAACGTCCTCGGCCAGGGCCCGGAAGACCACTTCGGGGGATGCCGCGACCTCGCGCGCGAACACCAGCCGCACGGGAGCTGACTGCGCGAAGTCGAGTCCCACCGGACGCAGACGGGGTGCCATGGACGGACAACCTCCTCGCGGGAAACGAACGTCCCCGGACGGAAGCGGTGCCGCCGGGCGGCGCCACCATAGCTGGCGAACCGTCAGATGTCTGCAGTGTCCCCGGGTTCCTCCCCGGCCACCACCAGCTGTCTGAGGTGCTCGCTGATCTCCTCCCGCGCCTCGGCCGGCAGCCCGGCATCGGTGACCAGCGTGTCCACCTGTTCCAGCGCGGCGAACGAACTCAGGCCCACCGTGCCCCACTTGGTGTGGTCCGCGACCACCACCACACGCCGTGCGGACTGCACCAGCCTCCGGTTGGTCTCGGCCTCCGCCAGGTTCGGCGTCGACAGGCCGGCCTCCGGCGATATCCCGTGCACACCGAGGAACAGCACATCGAAGTGGAGGGACGCGATCGCCTGGTCGGCCACCGGCCCCACCAGTGAGTCGGAGGGCGTGCGCACCCCGCCGGTCAGCACCACCGTCGCCGCGCCCTGCCGCTGGCCCGAGGTGCGCTGCGCCGAGTGGAAGACATCGGCCACCCGCACCGAGTTGGTGACGACGGTCAGATCCGGCACGTCCAGAAGGTGGTGGGCCAGCGCGTACGTCGTCGTGCCGCCGGACAGGGCGATCGCCGTGCCCGGCGCGACCAGCTCGGCCGCGGCCCGCGCGATGTCCTCCTTGGCCGTCAGCTCCATGCCCGACTTGGCCTCGAACCCCGGCTCGTGCGTGCTCGCCTCCACCACCGGCACCGCGCCGCCGTGCACCTTCTCCAGCACGCCCTGCCGGGCGAGCGCGTCGAGGTCGCGGCGGACCGTCATGTCGGAGACGCCGAGCTTGCGCGTCAGCTCGTTCACACGGACGCCGCCGCGCCGCCGCACCTCGTCCAGGATCAGGGCGCGTCGCTGCTCCGCGAGGAGGTTCTGATTCTCACTCACGTCCGCTCCGCTCCCTTTCGCCCGACCACGTCCGACACGCCACTCGCACCGGCTCCGACGAGGTCATTCTCCCGTCACCGGTGGCAGGACGTCTCATCCTCGCACGGGTCGCCGCCGCGGGCGCCACCCCCCGTGCCCGAGGGCCGCCATCCGCGGCCGGGCGCGCTCACCCGTATCGGGGAGATTCCGTGACAGCAGGTGTGCACGCCGGTGACAGCGGAGATCCTGTGCCTGCACACGACACACGGTACGCAGCGCGGGGGAAGAGCAGAACAGTGGAGCGTGCACGGGAAGCACAGGAACACGAGGGGGAGCCGGACGGCGCCGGCCGGCGGTCCGCGACGGCCGCCCCCGCCCTGGAACTCCTGGTCCACGGCGTGGGAGGCACCACGCCCGAGGAGATGCTGGGCGATCCGCGGACGGTCCGGATCACCGGCGACGGGACGGCCGCCGTGTACCGGCGGGCCGACGACGCCGACGCGGAGCGGCGCCCCGAGGACTACCGGGGCCGTCCCGTGCCCGAGGCGTACGTGTGGTGCAACCTCACGTCCGGAAACTCCGCGCGCGCCCTGTGGCTGTTGCTGCTGCCGTTCATGGTGGCCAACCTCGCGCACTGGATGCGCCCCACGACGACCGGCCGGCCGCGGACCGTCCGGCTCTACGGGCTGATCGTCCGGCTCCTGGGACTCAGCCTGACCGTGCTGCTGGTGGCGGCGGCCTGCGAGGTGGCCCTGGACCTGGGCGCCTGGCAGTGCGCGGGCACACACGCGTGCGCCGCGCGCCACCCGTGGCTCGGCTTCCTCTCACCCGCCGGCGCCGACGCCGGCTGGTGGAGCCCGCCGGGCCGGCGCCTCGCCCTGGCGTCGCTGGTGCCCATGGCGCTCACCCTCCTGCTCTGGTACCTCTCGCACCGCACCTGGAGCGCCTACGAGTCCCAGCAGCCGGTCTCCCGCACGGCCGAACCCGGCGAGGAGGAACACAGCACCGCGCTCGGCCGGCCCGGGTTCTGGTACGGGCGCCGGCTGGTGGCCCGGCTGCGCGCCGCGCACACCGCCGCGGGCCTCCTGACCGTCGCGGCCGCGCTCGGCAGCGCCGCCGCCCGCCACGACCGCCGCCATGGAGCGGTCGCGCTGCAGTCCCTGGGGTGGCTGGTGGTGTCGGCTCTCCTCGCCGGCGCGGTGGCTGTGGTCTGGGTGGTGTGCAGCCGGGGCCGCACCGAGCAGCGGCTCGACCGCGACCTCGACCGGAGGCTGGTGCGGTGGCTGCCCCGGGGGGCGCTCGCCGTGCTCCTCCTGACCATGGTGTACGCCGGCTGGTCGCGCCCCGGCTGGCGGTCGGCGGGCCGGCTGCCGGGCGACACGACGTTCGGCGCGCTAGCCCTCGTGCAGGGAGCCCTGGTCGTCGCGCTCGGCGTCGTCGCCCACGTCCTGCACCGTGCCCGTCCCGACACGCGCACCGCGATGCGCGGCCAGGCCGGGCCCGCCGTCGCCATGCTGGCCTGTGCGCTCGGCGGCGTGATGTCCGGCGGCGTGGCCCAGCGGGTCGCCGACTGGCTGGACGGCACCGGGCAGACCATGCCCGGCCCGCCCGTCGTGCTCACCTGGCAGGCGTCCACCATCCCGCCCCTGCTCCTCGTCCTGCTCGTCCTGTCCGGCTGGCTGGCCTGGCGCACCTGGCTGCTGCGGCGCGCCGAGACCGGAGCGGTCGAACGCGACCATCCGGGCGAGCCCGGCGACCCGGCCCGCACCCTGCGGATCGCGGGCACGCGCGCGATGGCCGCCCTCACCGACCGGGCGCCGCTCATCGTCGGCCTCATGTCCGCGGTGACGCTGGTGCTGGGCGCGGCGGCCCTGGTGGGGGCCTTCGCCGCCAACGACACGCCGGAAGGGGCGGCGCGCGGCACGGGCCCCCTCGTCCGGGGCGCCGCCGGGACTGCGCAGGGGCTCGGCTCCTGGCTGATCGGCGTGGGCTTCCTGCTCTTCGTCACCTGGGGCCGGCGCGCCTACAAGGACGCGTCCGCGCGCCGCACCATCGGCATCCTGTGGGACGTCGGCACGTTCTGGCCGCGCGCCGCACACCCCTTCGCCCCGCCCTGCTACGCCGAGCGTGCCGTGCCGGACCTGACCTGGCGCATGGCGGCCTGGACGGGCACCACCGGGGGGCGGCTGGTCCTGTCGGGCCACTCCCAGGGCAGCGTGCTGGCGGCGGCCGCGGCCTGGCAGCTGGGGCCCTCCGCCCGCAAGAGAGTGGCACTGCTGACCTACGGCTCGCCGCTGGAGCGGTTGTACGGGCGCTGGTTCCCGGCGTACTTCGGCCCGGCCTCGCTCAGCTCCCTGCACCGCGAGGTCGACTGCTGGCGCAATCTGTTCCGCCGCACCGATCCGATCGGCGGCCCCATCGCGCTGCCCGGCGACTGCGGCCCACAGGTGGACCGCGCACCGCTCAGGGACCCCCTCGCCTACGGCCGCACGAAAGCGCACCCGCTGCCGGCCCCGATCCTCGGGCACAGCGACTACCAGGCGGACCCGGCGTTCGCCGAGGAGCGCAGACGGCTGCTGGCACGGCTGCGGCCGGGGCTGCCGGGACCGCGGCCCGCGGACGCGCCCGCCGGAGCGGAGCCCGCGGAACCGGACACCGGGCCCGGGGAGGCGCGTCCAGGGCCGGGCACGTAGCCCGGGTGTGCCTCCCGCGCCGGGCGCCGCGGCCGCCGGGCCGCGGGCCCGAACGAACGGGCGGCTCAGGGCAGCTCCGGCAGATCCTCCGGGTAGAGCAGCGTCAGGTCGTCCGTGCTGGTCTCGGCCAACTGGGCGACCCGGCCGGCGTGCCGCTCCACCATCGCCTCGAACGTCTGGCGCGCCGTACGGCCGTTGCCGAACGCCGGTCCCTTCGGGATCGCGGTGAAGTACTTCAGCAGCGCCTCGCCGGTTCCCGGTCCCAGCCGGTACTCGTGCTCCTCGGCCTGCTGCTCCACGATCCGCAGCAGTTCCTCGGCGCCGTAGTCGCCGAAGGTGATGGTCCGTGAGAAGCGGGACGCCACCCCGGGGTTGACGGACAGGAACCGTTCCATCTCGGCCGTGTACCCCGCGACGATCACCACGACCGCTTCGCGGTGGTCCTCCATCAGCTTCACCAGCGTGTCGATCGCCTCACGCCCGAAGTCGCGCCCGGAGTCCTCCGGCGACAGCGCGTACGCCTCGTCGATGAACAGCACTCCGCCGCGCGCCCGGTCGAAGGCCTCCTGGGTGCGGATCGCGGTGGAGCCGATGTGCTCGCCCACCAGGTCGACCCGGGACACCTCGACGAGATGGCCCTTCTCCAGGACACCGAGGGAGGCCAGGATCTCGCCGTAGAGACGGGCGACCGTCGTCTTGCCGGTGCCGGGGGAGCCCGTGAACACGAGATGCCGTCGCACGGACGCCGCCTTCAGCCCAGCCTGCTGCCGGCGGCGCCCGACCTCGATCATGTCGGTGAGGGCGCGCACCTCGCGCTTGACGCTCTCCAGGCCCACCAGGGCGTCGAGTTCCCCGAGCACGTCCTCCGAGGTGCGCGCGGGCTCCCCGGGCTCCTGGGCGGCCGTGACGTAGGACTCCTGCTCGGTGCTGCGCTGACCGGGGATGGCGCCCAGCAGGCCGGAGGACACGCTCGCCGTCTGGACGGCGGCCTCCTGGGCCACCACGGGCCGCAGTCCGGCGCTCTCGTCGCTGGTGCAGTCCTCGACGACGGCGCCGCCGCCACCGGGCGCGTCCGGTCCGCCGTCCGCGAACTCGTAGCCCCCGCGTGCGCACCGCTCCGTACGGCACTTCCTGAGCGTGGCCCGGCAGCCGTCGATCACATGGAAGCCGTAGCCGCCGCTGCCCGTGACCCGGCAGTTCAGGAAGCTGCCCCGGGCACCCGCCGAGACGTAGAAGCCCGCCTCCGCCGGTGATGTCACCGTGCAGCGCTCGATGGTGGGGTCGGCGCCCTTGGTGACGATCACCCCCGTCTGGGTGCCGTCGACGGTGCATCCGGACAGCGTGCCGCCGCTGCCGTGGTCCCGGAACCAGGCGCCCGTCGCCGCGTCCCGGATCCGGCAGTCGTCGAGCTGGGCGGTGGCGCCGTCGCTCACCGACACCGCCGTGTTGCGCACCTGCGTGAGGTCGCTGTCCACGACGTCCGCGCGCGAACCGCGGTCGAGGACGAACAGCGCGTCCGGCACGTCGTGCACCCGGCAGGACTCGAGCAGGGCGGTCGCGCCGTCGCTGACCCACACCGCGGGGTAGTCACCGGTGCTGTCGAAGATCTCGCACTGGTTGGCGTCCACGCGGGTGCCCGGGTCCCACACCGACAGGCCATTGCGCCCGAACTGCCGCACCGTTGTGCGGGTCAGCGTGAGCACCGAGCGGGACCGCAGGTCGACCGCGTTCTCCGGGACGTCGTGGATGCGGCAGTCGGCGAGGGTCAGCACCGCGTCGGTGTCGAGCGTGACGCCGTCGGCGGTTGTGCGGTGGACGTCGCAGTCCGTCAGGTGCGCCGTGGCCCGCCCGGTGACCTGCACACCGGAGCCCCGGATCTCGTACACCTCGCAACCGACCGCCTCCAGCGCGGAGTTCTCGCCGGTCGCCGACAGGCCCGCACCGGAGGTGTGGTGCACACGGCAGCGTTCCAGCCGCGGGTGCGCGCCACCGCGGACCGCGATGCCCGACTGGGCCGCGGCCACGACCTCGCACTCCTCGAACACCCCGCCGCCTCCGTCCACGACGGCGATGCCGATGCCGGCCGGGTTGTCGACCGTGCAGCGCCGGACCGCGGGGCGGGCGCCGCCGCGGACCTCTATGCCGGCCGCGGACCGCGTCATGATGCGCAGGTCCGCCAGCTCCGGCGCGCCCTCCTCCACGAGCAGGGCGGGCGCGGCCGCGTCCTGGCCCTCGATGTGCAGGTCCTGGACCACGGCGGAGGCCCGCACGGTCAGCGGCACCCCGTCGATGGGCGCGATGCGCACGGAGCCGGCGGAGCCCTCGGGCCCGCGCAGCGTCACCGCCCGCTGGACGACGAGGTTCTCCCGGTAGGTGCCGGGAGCCACGGTGAGGACGTCCCCGTCCCCCGCGGCCTCCAGGGCGGCGGCGAGCGACGCGTACTCACCCGTGCGGCGCCGCCACCGCGATGTGCCGGTGTGCGTCACCTGGACCGTGCCCTGTGCCATGGCGCTGCTGTGCCCCCACCTCGGTGCTCACGCGGGTTCTCGTGAAGAAGCCGGACAGCCGATCGGCCCGGCCGGTCCACCGTAGCGTGCGCGGACGTGCCCGGTTGACCGGAGTCGGAAGGCCGTCAACTGCCCGTGCCGGTCCGGCCCCAGTCGGGGCCGGCCCTGTCCCATGCCTGGTCCCACCGCGCGTACCGGCGGCGCACCATGCGCCAGACGATCAGCCGGCGGCCGCCTTCGATGAGCCCCGCGGCCATCGCGGCCACACCGAAACCGGCCAGCACGGCATGGGTCGTCGCGGTGGCGCCGTCCAGCGGGCGGGCCACTATTCGGCCGTGGTCGTCGGTCCAGAGCCTGAAGTGGTCCCCCGGGTGGGGGGATCTGAGGCCGGCCAGGACCGGGCCGTGCCGCGTGGTGCCGTCCGGCGCGGTCCAGTCGGCGAGCACACGGCTGTGGGCGTCCCGCGCCGAGGAGGACTCGGGATCCGGGTCCAGCGGGCCACCCGCCAGCTTCTTGACGACGGTGGCCGCCACCAGGTGGCGGGTGCGCCACTGGTCCCGGACCGACCGCTGCAGGGAGTCGTCGGCGGCCGACCCGACCACGTACCCGGCGACGGGCGCGGCGACGAGGATCAGCAGCAGCGCGACGAGCGCCACCCAGGACTCGACCAGATCGGTCGTACGGCGCAGCGGATTGTGCCGCCAGCGCCACAGACCGCCGATTGCGCGCACCGTCCCGCACCCCCTTCCGCGTCCGTGACAACCCCCGCACCCGGCCGTTCACGCCCCAGGACGGCGAAGAGGGCGCGACATCACCCTTCTTCCGTCCCACGGGCCTCTCGTGAACTTCTCACCTCCCCACAACGACCGTGCACGGCCCGCGGGTTCCCCTGGGGGTGCCGCATCACGGATCTTTCTCGGCCAGACCGGGGAAGGGGCTCTGGTCCGGAACATGGCGGGGAGCCGGGGAGCCGGGGAGCCGGGGAGCCGGGGAGCCGGGGAGCCGGGGAGCCGGGGAAAGGGACGCGGCGCGACACGGTCACCGGACCGGCCGGAGGGCCGGAGCGGGTCCGCTGCCGCTCCGGTCGAGGACCGTGACCCGATCGCCGACGCGGACGGTGCCGGGTGTCTCCGGCACCAGGTTCTGCCCGAAGACCAGCCGTCCGCCGAAGCGGCGGTGGCGGCCCAGGGAGCGCAGCGGCTCCTGGCCGCGCGCGCCGGTGGCCTGGTCCGTGGTGGTCACGACGCAGCGTCCGCACATCGTGGCGACCCGGAGGACGACCTCGCCGACGGCGATCCGCTTCCAGCCGTCCTCCGCCCACGACGCGGTGCCGTCCACCACGAGATTGGGCCGGAACCGGTTCATGGGCAGCGGCCCCTCATGGGGGTGGTCGCCCCGCGCGATCAGGGAGTTGAGCGCGTCCAGGGACGCCACCGTGGTGAGCAGCAGCGGGTAGCCGTCGGCCAGGCTCACGGTTTCGCCGGGGCGTCCGTAGGCCGGGTCGACGGGGCGGCGGACGGCGGGGTCGTCGAGATGGACGAGGGTCACGTCCTCGCCGAGGTAGGCGCTGAACCAGGCACTCGCCCCGGAGCCGGCGGGGACCGTCTCGATCTCCTCCCCCGCCCACGTGGCGGTGGTCGTACCGGCCGGCCCGGGTACGGCGACGGTCAGCGGCTCCAGGCCGGGTGCGGACACACGGACCCCGCCGCCGGGCAGAAGCTCGGCGGCGGCCAACGCCAGGCGTGGACGCTCCCGTTGGGTGACGATCCTGCCCGCCGCGTCGATCAGCGCCCAGCGCCGGTCCCCGTCCAGCCCCCATGGCTCCACCACGGCCTCGCGGGGGGACTGGCCCCGCAGCGCTTTGACCGGGTGAACGTGGATCGAGCGCAGCACTGGAGTCGGCATGAGGCCATCGTGTCATCCGGCACCGACGGCCCCATGCCGTGCGGCGGATCAGTATCCGCGGTACTGCTGCCCGTTGTTGTACGGGTCCTGGTACGGCGCCGGGGCCGGGCGCGGCGCCGCTGGGCGCATCGCCTCGTACCCCGTGCCCGTGGCCATCGGGCGTGGCGGCTGCATCTGCTGGGGACCCGGGTAGCCGCGCGGGCCCGCCTGCTGCGGGATGTACGCGGTCGGGGCCTGCTGCAGCGGCGCGGGCTGGGGAGCCTGCGGGTAGCCGTAGGAGGGGGCCTGGTGGGAGGGGCCGGCGGGCAGCGCGGGCAGCGCCGACGGCAGTGCGGGCAGATTGCTGCCCGGCGTCTCATAGGCGGAGGGAACCCGGATCGGAGCGATCTGCGGAGTGCCCCGCTCGGCGACGAGCGAGTCGTAGATCGGAGTGTCCGGGAAGGGCGACGCGGAGTAGTAGCCGCCGCCATAAGTGGAGCGGGGGGAGGTCATGCCACATAAGTTAAGCCCACGATGTGCTGGTTGGGGAGACCGATAAGAGGGTTGTTTTCCGTGTCCTGGGTGACGTGGGATCCCCAATGCGAGCGAACTCGGCAAAAAAGGGCAGCAAACGGGGTCTGGATCGTGTAAAGGCCGAGTTCCGGGAGGGTTACCGGGGGTTGAGCGGAGGGATGAGCGGCGGACTTCCGGTATCGGTCATGGGAGTTCGGCGCCCGGGGGAATAGGTTGGCCGGAACGGATGCAACGGACCGCCGGGCCTCGTTCCCGGCACGGCGACACCTGATGGGGGCGGACATGTCAATGCCGAAAGGGTCGAATCTTCAGGTGCCGACGACGGCACTGCGCGTCGAATTGGGCTGGCGTTCCGGGCCGGGTGTGCCCGACGCGGACGCCTCGGCGCTGCTGCTGGTCGCCGGGAGGGTCCGCGACGACGGCGACTTCGTCTTCTACAACCAGGCCGCGCACCCCTCGGGCGCCGTCCGCCACGAGGGCAAGCGGGACGTGGGCGGCCAGGTGACGGACTCACTCCTCGTGGACCTCGCGCGTCTGGAGCCGACGATCGAGACCGTGGTGCTCGCGGCCTCCGCCGACGGCGGCACCTTCGGGCAGGTGCCCGGTCTGTCCATCCGTGTGCTCGACGCGCAGCGGGGCACCGAGGTCGCACGCTTCGACCCCGCCGCGACCGTCGAGACCGCGTTCGTGCTCGGCGAGTTCTACCGCCGCCAGGGAGCCTGGAAGTTCCGCGCGGTGGGACAGGGCTACAGCAGTGGACTGGAGGGCCTGGCCACGGACTACGGGATCACGGTGGACGAGCCGCAGCACGCGGCGCCCCCGTCCGCGCCCGTCACCCGTGTCGACTGGCCGGCGCCGCCGGTCACCGTGTCTCCGCCGCCCGCGCCGCCCGCGCCGCCCGTCCCCGCACCCGCGCCGCCGCCCGCCGGCCCGTACGGCACCCCGCCAGCCGCCGGCCCCTACGGCACCCCGCCGCCCGCCGGCCCGTACGGTGCCACTCCGCCCGCCGGCCCTCACGGTGCACCGCCCCCCAACGGCCCGTACGCCGCCACCCCGCCGCCCACCGTCAGCCTCAGCAAGGTCACGCTCACCAAACAGGCCCCCTCGGTCTCGCTGGCCAAGCAGGGCGGCACATCCGGTGCCCTGCGCGTGAACCTCAACTGGCAGATGCGCAAACAGTTCTCGGGATGGGGCAGGAAGCGCGGCCGGGCGGTGGCCGTGCACGCGGACCTCGACCTGGACCTGTGCGCCCTGTACGAGCTGTCCGACGGCAGGAAGGGCGTCGTCCAGGCGCTCGGCAACGCCTTCGGCGCACTGCACCAGCCCCCGTACATCCACCTCGACGGCGACGACCGGACCGGCGCCGTCGAGACCGGCGAGAACCTCACCGTCAACCTCGACCACAAGCAGAGCTTCCGGCGCATCCTCATCTTCGTGACGATCTACGAAGGCGCCCGGTCCTTCGCCGACCTGCACGCCACGGTCACGCTCCAGCCGCAGCACGGCGCGCCCATCGAGTTCTTCCTCGACGAGTGCACGGTGCCCTCGACCGTGTGCGCGCTCGCCCTCATCACCAGCACCGGCGGCGACCTGGTCGTCCAGCGCGAGGCCCGCTACCTGGTCCCGGAGCGCGGCGTCAGCCCGCAGCGCACCGTCGACCACGCCTACGGGTGGGGCATGAACTGGACCCCCGGCAGGAAGTGACCCCGCCGCTCACCGTTCGTCGAGGGCGGCGTCCGGACGTGCGTAGGTGCGGCCCTTCCAGGCCGCACCGCGCCCCCTGTAGTGCTGTACCGCCGAATCGACCGTCATGAGGAGGTACAGGGCCGCGGTCACCGGCAGCAACGGCGCCAGCCACAGCGGCTGGCGGTAGTAGCGCAGCATGGGGACGTACGTCGCCGTCATCACCACTTTCGCGAGCCCGCCGAGCACCATCGCCGCGACGTCGTCCGTGACGAGCCCCGCGACCAGCGCCACGGACGGCACCAGGTAGACGAGGACGAGCCCGAGCACCGTCCCGGCGAGCAGCAGCGGACTGTGCCGGAGCTGGGCATAGGCACTGCGCGAGACCATCCGCCACAGGTCGTGCAGCCGTGGATACGGGCGCACGCTGTCGACCCGGTCGGCCAGCCCGAGCCAGATGCGCCCGCCGCCGTCCTTGACCGCCCGCGCGAGCGCCACGTCGTCGATGACGGCGCCCCGGACGGCGTCGGGGATCCGCGCCCGCTCGGCGGCGTCGGCGCGCAGCAGCACGCAGCCGCCCGCCGCGGCCGCCGTCCGCGATCCTTCCCGCGCGACCCGGCGGAACGGATACAGCTGGGAGAAGAAGTACACGAAGGCGGGTACGACGAGCCGCTCCCACATGCTCTCCACCCGCAGCCGGGCCATCTGCGAGACGAGATCGAAACCGCCGGTGCGCGCCGCCGCCACCAAGGAACGCAAGGTGTCGGGCGCGTGCGCGATGTCGGCGTCCGTCAGGAGCAGATACTCGGGTGCCCGCGCGCGGGCCAGTCCGATTCCGTGGCGCACGGCCCACAGCTTGCCGGTCCACCCCGCGGGGGGCTCGCCCGGAGAGCCGACCGTCAGCGGCAGTCCGCCGTGCCGGCCGGCCAGTTCACGGGCCAGCTCCCCGGTGCCGTCCGAACTGCCGTCGTCGATGAGGAAGACCTCGGCGTGCCCCGGATACTCCTGGGCCAGCAACGAGGGAAGACTCCGCGGGAGTACGGCGGCCTCGTCCCGCGCCGGTACGACGACGCAGACGGACGGCCACGTCTGCGGGTCCCGGCGGGGCGGCAGCCGCAGATCCGTACGCCAGAAGAACCCCTGGCCCAGCAGCAGCCACAACCAGGCGGCCAGTGACACGGCGGTGATCCACACAAGGGCACTCACCCGTCGAAGTCTGCCCCACCACGGGGCCCGTCGGGGCTCATCGTCTATCGTTGCCGGGTGAAGATCGCGCTGATGGACTCCGGAATCGGACTGCTGCCGGCCGCCGCGGCGGTGCGGCGTCTGCGGCCTGACGCAGATCTCGTGCTCTCCCTGGACCCCGACGGCATGCCCTGGGGGCCGCGGACTCCCGAGGACCTCACACGGCGCGCCCTGGACGTCGCCGAGGCAGCCGCGGCACACGAGCCCGACGTGCTGATCGTCGGCTGCAACACGGCGTCCGTGCACGCCCTGCCCGCCCTGCGCGCCCTCCTGGAGCCGACCGTGCCCGTCATCGGCACCGTCCCGGCGATCAAGCCGGCCGCGGCGGGCGGCGGTCCGGTCGCGATCTGGGCGACACCGGCCACCACCGGCAGTCCCTACCAGCGCGGTCTGATCCGGGACTTCGCGGACGGAGTCGAGGTCACCGAGGTCCCGTGCCCCGGACTCGCCGACGCGGTGGAGCAGGCGGACGAGGCGGCCATCGACGCGGCCGTCGCGGCGGCCGCGGCACGCACTCCGGCCGAGGTCACGACCCTCGTCCTGGGCTGCACCCACTACGAACTGGTCGCCGAGCGCATCCGCGCCGCCGTCCAGCAGCCGGGCCGCCCCCCGCTCGTCCTGCACGGCTCCGCCGGTGCCGTGGCGGCGCAGGCGCTGCGCCGGATCGGGGCGGGCCCCGCGCCGGAGGCCCCCCGGGGCGCGGGGGTGACGGTGCTGCTCAGCGGGCGCGGGGGTCAGCTGCCCGCCGCGGCGCTGGCGTACGGCGAGGGCAGGCTTCTGCGGACGGCCCTCGATGTGAGGTGAGTCATCGTCCGGCCGGGGTGGCCGCCGCGCAACCGGGTGCCCACGCTCCGGAACCTGGGTACGCTCAAGACATGAGGGACCTCCCCCACGGTGACACGGCCACGCCCCCCGACATCTGGACGGGGCGGGCGACCAACCGCCTCCAGTGGCTTCTGTCCCTCGCCGGTGCGGCCTTCATGGCTCTCGGCATCGAACTGGCCGTCGACTCCGCCTGGACCTCCGGCATCGCGCCGCTCGTCATGTCCGTGGTGGGCTGCATCGCGGCCGGGCTGCTGGTCCTCTTCGGCACGCTCGCTTTCGTGCACGTCGCGGTGAAGGTCGACCACGAGTGCCTCGAGGTGCGCTGCGGCCACATCGGTGTGCCGCGCCGCCGCATCCCCCTCGCACATGTGGCCCGCGCGGAATTCGTCCCCCGGGTCACCCCGCGCCAGTGGGGCGGCTGGGGCTACCGCTGGCGGCCGGAGAAGGGCACCGCCGTCGTCGTGCGGCGGGGTGAGGGCGTCGCCCTGCGCCTCTGGGACGGCCACACCTTCACGATCACCGTGGACAACGCCGAGACGGCGGTACGCGTCATCCGCGCCCGGCTGCGGTCGAGCCTGCCCGGCGCCACGCACTGAGACGCGCGGGAGGGCGACGCGCCGTCTCGGCGCGGTCCCGGGCGGTGGCTCACGGCTGCGACGGCCCGCTCCGCTTCCGCTGCCCCTCGTCCCTGAGCGGGCGTGCCGTCGCGATCCCGGCCAGCACCCCGGCCCCCACCGTCACCGTCGTGAAACTCAGCGCGTTGCCGACCGACGCGATCACCGCCAGCGCGGTCAGGGCGGCGCCCGCAGTGAGGGCGATCGGTGTGGGCCGCGACGTGCGCCACAGCGCGTACAGGACCCAGCAGAAGACCGCCACGAGCAGTGCCACCCCGGTCAGCCCCTGTTCGGCGGCCTGCTGCAGGGGCGCGGAGTGGGGCTTGCTGTCGGGCGGGAGCGACTGGGCGGCCGTGGGGCTCAGTTCACCGAAGCGCCCGGGCCCCGCGCCGAGCGCCGGATCCCGGACGGTGAGGGTGAGCGCGTCGTGCCAGAGCCGTACCCGGTGCCGGCTGAACTGGTCCTCCAGCACGGTCCTCAGGCCCTGCGGCAGGGCGCCTTCGGCAACCGCCCAGGTCGTCCCCGTCGCCAGGGCCGCCACCAGGGCGAGCACGGTCAGAGCCGGGCCGCGGCGACGCGCCCGTCCGGCGGCGAGCGAGCACAGCAGCACGCCGGCGCACGCGGCGAGGCCCGTGAGGGAGCCGAGCGCCGCCGCGATCACCGCGAAGGCCGCGGCCGACAGTCGCAGCACCAGGCGGTATCCCGGGGCTCCGGCTGCCCACGCGGCGCAGCATGCCGCCCCTGACGAGAGCGCCAGCAGGGCGGCGGTCGCACCGGTGTGCCCGAGCGGGGCGGCGAACTGCGGGCCCGCCGTGATGTGCGGCGCGGCGAGCGCGAGTCCGAGGCCGGTGAAGGCACCGACGGCCGGGGCGGCGACCGGCAGCAGCGCGCCCAGGATCCGCCCCGACGCGTAGCCGGCGGCGACCGCGAGCACCGCGAGCAGCACGCCCTCGGGCCGGCCGCCGTGTGCGGCGGCCGTGATCAGCGCCCAGGCCGCACACGCGCCGAGCATCAGGACGCCCGTCGTGTCCGAAACGTTTCGTCTGTCGTCTTCCGTGTCCCCGGCCCCCGCCGTGGATGCCGTCCGCGTGCTTTCCACCCCGCCGCCCCCCTGTGACGGGCCCCGACGCTCGTGCCGTATCCGGCCGCACGTCAGAGGCTCGGGCACACGGTAACGGGTGATGCGCCGGTTTGTGGACGAGTTGCGCGGGAACCTTTCCCGGCCGCCGCGGCCGTCACGCGGGGATGCGGCCGGCGCGGGCTCCCCGCACGGCGGCCGTGTTCACCGCCGCGCCTCGGTACCAGGCGGGGGAGTGTGCGCTCGCAGATGGTCGAGCAGCAGGCGGTTGAGCGTCTCGGGTGCCTCCTCGGGTACCCAGTGGCTGACGCCCTGGAGGGTCTCGAAGCGGTACGGTCCGTCGACCCACTGCCGTGTCTGCCGCGCGGCCGCCGGCCCGAACGCGCTGTCCTCGGTGCTCCAGACGTACAGCGTGGGCACCTCGATGGCGCCGATCGCACGGTCGGGGCGGCCGGCCCGGTACCAGTTCAGCGCCGCGGTGAGGGCGCCCGGCCGGGACAGGTGCCGTATGTACGCCTCGACGGCGGCCTGCGGGACCTTTCCGGAGTAGCAGGCGCGAAGCTCCCCGGCACCGTCCGCGAGCATGTGCTCCTCGGTCGCGGGCGTCTCGCGCCAGTCGATCATGTAGCGCGACCGCTCGCGCTGGTCCCGGTCGGTGCGCAGGGCGGTGGCCAGCGCGCCGGGATGCGGGGTCGAGACCACCGTCAGGGTCCGTACGCGGCCGGGGTGGGCGTCGGCGGTCCACCACGCCACCGCGCCTCCCCAGTCATGGCCGACCAGGTCGAACGACGCCCAGCCCAGTTCCTCCGCGATGGCGGCCACGTCGTCGACCAGGACGTCGACGCGGTAGTCCTCGGGCCGCTCGGGGCGGACCCCGGGGGAGTAGCCGCGCTGGTCGGGTGCCACCACCCGGTGGCCGTGCGCGGCCAGCGCCGCGATCTGGCGTTCCCACGCCCGCCCCGTCTGCGGGAAGCCGTGCAGCAACAGCACCGGACGGCCCCCGACCGGACCCGCCGCGATCGCGTCGAACACGCCCGCGGCGGTGGAGATGCTCAGCTCGTTCACGATCCGCCCTTCGATACCGACTGGTCGGTCAGCCTTCAGTCGCCGGCGTGGATTGTCAAGGCCGAGGCGCGACGGCCGTCCGGGGCCGGAGAGTCCCGTGGAACCCCGGCGCCCTCATATGTGAAGCGCCGTGAGGCTTATGAGGAGATGAGCCGCCGGGAGCTTCCCCGGCGCACTTCCGCCGTGCACAGTCAAGAGCCGCCGAGGAGGCCTGGGGGCGCACCCGGTGCCGGGGGCGCCGCCGTCCTGCTCCGCGGCGCACACGGGGTACTCCGCTTCGCCGTCGGGAGGACAGTTGATGGGAGCCCACCACCGCCCGCAGCCGCAGGAGACCGCCGCCGGGCCCGGCGGCCCCGGGCGCCGGACCTTCCTGGGCTATCTGGTGGCCGCCTCGACGCTGACCGCCGCAGCCCGGCTGGGCGAGGACATCCTCGCCCCCGCGGACGCGGCCGCGGTGGTGCCCTCCGTGCCGGGCCCGGCCGAGATCTACGACCTCAACGACATGCTCACCCACGCCACCCTGCCCACCGCGAACCTGATCACGGTCCGGATCGGCACCGACGGCACCGCCTCCTTCGCCCTGCCGCGGGCCGAGGTCGGGCAGGGCATCACCACGTCCAGCGCCATGCTCATCGCGGAGGAACTGGACCTGCCGCTGGAGCGGGTCCGTGTCTCGCTCGCCGACGCACGGCCCGAGCTGGTGTTCAATCAGCTCACCGGCGGCTCGAACACCACGATCTCCACCTTCACGCCGATCCGGGTCGCGGCCGCCGTCGCCCGCGGCCGGCTCCTGCAGGCGGCGGCCCTGGAACTGGGAGAGGCGATCGGCACCCTGACCGCAAAGGTGGGGAGCATCACCTCCAGCGCGAGCGGCCGGAGCCTCACCTACGGCGAACTGGCCGAGAAGGCAGCCGCACTGACGACGACCCAGGTCGCCGTCACCCTCAAGGAGCCGTCCGAGTTCACGGTCATCGGGACCGCGCGGCGGCGCATCGACGCGCTTGAGGCGGTCACCGGACGCAAGAAGTTCGCGATGGACCTGCATGTGCCGGGCGCCCTGCCGGCCATGGTGTGCAGGCCGCCGACGATCAACGGCACGGTCCGCTCGGTGGAGAACCTGGACGAGGTACGGGTGCTGCCCGGCATCACCGACGTCGTGCCGGTCTCCACGGGCGTCGCCGTCCGCGGCCGTACCTTCGGGCAGTGCATCGACGCCGTCCGCGCCCTGAGGGTCACCTGGAATCCGGGCACCGCCGAGGGCCGGTCCGACGCCACGATCCGAGACGAGCTCCGCGCGGCCGAACTCCCGCTCCCCGCCCTCGATCTGCTCACCAGGTCCGTCGACGCGCGCTTCACCTTCCACTTCGCCAGCAACAGTGCGCTGGAGACCAACTGCGCCATCGCCGACGTCCGGGAGGACTCCGCCGAGATCTGGGCGAGCCTGAAGTCACCGATCACCGCGCGGGAGCAGATCGCGGTGAAGCTGGGGCTGCCGCCCGCCGCGGTCTCGGTCCACGTGACCGAGGGCGGTGGCTCCTTCGGGCGGAAGCTGTTCTACGACGCGGCCGCCGAGGCCGCGGAGATCTCCCGGGCGATGGGCAAGCCGGTCAAGCTGATGTGGCACCGCACCGACGACTTCCGGCAGGGCCGCGTCCATCCCATGTCGACCTCGAGGGTCCGGGCCGGCTACGCGCTCGGCGAGGTGCTCACCTACGATCAGCGCCACACCTCCATAGCCACCGACTTCGGCCATGGCGTCGGCGAGATCATCACCTCCGAGGCCGCGCGGCTGCCCGTGGGCGACCTCACGTTCTCCGAGACCATCTTCACGCTGACCCAGCAGACGCCCTACGACTTCGGGGTCGTCACCCAGCTCCTCAGCGAGACCGACAAGGGCTTCAACACCGGTTCCATGCGCAACATCTACTCGCCCAATGTGCGGTGCGCGCAGGAGCTGGTGGTGGACGAGCTGGCGAAACGGATGCGCAAGGACGCCTATCTGTTCCGCCGCTCCTTCCTGAAGGACGAGCGGGCCCGGGCCGTCCTGGACAAGGCCGCGGAGGTTGGCCGCTGGGGCCGGAGCATGCCCGCTGGCACGGCGCAGGGCATCGCGCTCCACCCCGAGTACCACGCCTACGTGGCGGTGCTCGCCGAGATCGACTGCCGGCCGGAGACCACGGGCCGCACGATCCGCGACGCGTACACCGGACCCCGTGTCACCAAGGTCGTCTGCGCCGTCGACGTGGGGCTCGCCGTCAACCCCCGCGGACTGGAGGCCCAGATGATGGGAGGCATCATGGACGGCATCGCCATCACGCTCAGCTCCGGCCTCCACCTGGACAACGGGCACTATCTGGAAGGCAGTTGGGACAACTACTTCTACACGCGCCAGTGGAACACGCCGCCGGAGCTGGAGATCGTCGTCATGCCGCCGACCACCGGAACACCCGGCGGCGCCGGGGAACTGGCCGTGGCGGGAGCGATGGCGGCGGTGGCCTGCGCCTACGGCCGAGCCACCGGCACGATGCCGACGGTCTTCCCGGTCAACCACGGTGGCCCGCTCGGCTTCGACCCGCTCCCGACCACCCCGCCGGTCCCCGCGTCCCCCACCGACGGCCTGAGCCGCGCCTTCTAGGAGCCCACGTGCCCGAACACACCTTCATCCTCAACGGCACGACCGTGACCGTGGACATCGAGGACGACGTACGGCTGCTGTGGGTGCTGCGCGACGTCCTGGGCATCACCGGACCGAAGTACGGCTGCGGGCTCGGTGTGTGCCAGGCCTGCACCAGCCACATCAACGGCAAGGCGTTCAACCCCTGTTCGGTGCCGGTGAAGGACATCGGGCCGGACGACGAGATCACCACCATCGAGGGCCTGCCCGCAACCGTCGGCAGGCCGCTGCACCCGATGCAGGAGGCGTGGCTGGAGTACGACGTCGCCCAGTGCGGCTACTGCCAGCCGGGTCAGATCATGACCGCCGTCGCGAAGGTCCGCCAGGCCCGGGAGGAAGGGCGCGAGATCGGCGAGGCCGACCTGGACGAGATCCGCAACGTCTGCCGCTGCGGAACGTACCACCGCATACGAGAGGCGATCCTGGCCGCGGCGAAGAAGCAGTGAGGCGGGGCAGGGGGCGGCGCCGCGCGCTGCCTCGCCTCAGCCGCACCACGCGCTGACGCTCCCTGTTCCCCCTGCGGGGCGCCGGCCGGAACGGCATGCGGTGAGACGGCCTGCCGGCTTCCGCCGGCGGCTGCCGCATGCCGTTCCCGTACCGGCTCCCGGCTCCGCGGCGCGCCCGTCCGGGATTCCCTGTGCATTAATTGACCGTGGATTGCGAATTCTTGACCGGGCGTTTCCTTCGTTTTTCCAACGGCCTTGGAGTCGTGATGTTTATGGGGCCGAGAGGGCGGCATGCGGCCTGCCGCCGCTGGTCCGGCGACCGGCCCGGGGCATCCGGTCACCCCCATCGATCTGGTGGCTGACCAGCGACAACAGTGCTTCGGTGGGGGCGGTCGGCGTCGTGGGCAGGGGAACCGCGGCCACTTTCCTGTAAGAAGACTATGAGTCCCATTGACGTGAACCCGTCACTGCTGATTTGCTTCTCCGCGTCTGACAGCACATCACACGAACCACCAGCGAAAACGCAGCGGGAATTAACTCGCCGCCTTTCACTTCCGTCCCGTCCAGGACGAGAGTTCCACGCGGAATGCAACACCGTGGGTGGGTTCCCCAGTTGCCGGGCGTACCGCCCGTGCAGCCACCCCGGTACCGGCGCGGCCTCTCGTCCTGTCCTGCGGCGGAACCGGCACCGGCGCAGACGGCCGGAGCCGTATGCCTGCCGTGATGTGCCTCGTAGACGCCCCACGCAGTCGACCTCCGCCGGACCACGGCGGGGTCTGTACGCAGAAAGGATCCCATCACCCATGGGAGATCCCCACATCCGCGGCGCGGTCCGAGCGACCCTGACCGGTCTTGCGTCGCTGTCCCTTCTCACCGGTGTGGCACTGGCCTCCATACCCCAGGCGGAAGCCGCCACCCAGGCCGCGGGCCAGACCGCGAGAGCAAACCCCTACAGCCCGTCCTACCAGCACCCGTACCGGCACGGCGCCGTACCGACCATCCAGCGGCACGCCAAGATGAAGTCCTGGGCGGCCCAGCACCCCGCCGCCGCAGCGGCGACCGGGCCGGAGACACTCTCCTACGGCGGCGGCGTCGACGGCATCGGCGTCCAGAGCGGCCACTCCAAGGTCTACCTGGTCTTCTACGGCTCCCAGTGGGGCACGCAGGGCACCGACGGCAACGGCGACGCCACGTTCTCCGGTGACCCGGACGGCGCTGCTCCAGTCGCCCAGGAGATGTTCAAGGACATCGGTACCGGCAATGAGCGGTGGTCCGCCGACCTCACCCAGTGGTGCGACGGGCCCAACGTGTCGGCGGGCGCCACCAGCTGCCCGTCCAACGCGAACTTCATCCCGTACCAGAGCGGCGGCGTCCTGTCCGGCGTGTGGTACGACAACTCGGCCGCGTCCCCGAGTGCCGCGACCGGGCACCAGCTGGGCGCCGAGGCCGTCAAGGCGGCCGGTCACTTCGGCAACACCACCGCCGCGTCGAACCGCGACGCCTACTACGTCGTCCTGTCGCCCCACAACACCAACCCGGACAGCTACCAGGGCAACTACTGCGCCTGGCACGACTGGAACGGCGACACCACCCTGACCGGCGGTGCGGTGTCCTCCTCCTACGGCGACATCGCGTTCAGCAACCAGCCGTACAACATGGACTCCGGCGCCGGCTGCGGCGTGGGCTTCGTCAACTCGCCCGGAACGCTCGACGGGTGGACCATGACGCTGGGCCACGAGTGGCAGGAGATGATGTCGGACCAGAACCCGGCCGGCGGCTGGACCAACCAGACCGGCAGCTCGTACAACGGCCAGGAGAACGCCGACGAATGCGCCTGGCTCTCGCCCGGCACCACGGGCGGGGCGGCCAACGTCACCATGGGCACCGGCACCTTCGCCGAGCAGGCGAGCTGGTCGAACGACACCAACGCCTGCGCCATGTCGCACGCGATCGTCGGCGGCGGCGGCGGTGGCGGAGGCACCCTCACCAACGGCACCTTCGAGACCGGAAGCCTGTCGAGCTGGACCACCAGCGGCACCACCTCCGCCAGCACCTCGGCGGCGCACAGCGGCAGCTACGGCGCACTGGTCGGCTCGAGC
Organism: Streptomyces sp. PSU-S4-23; assembly: GCF_055632315.1. Lineage (NCBI taxonomy): Bacteria > Bacillati > Actinomycetota > Actinomycetes > Kitasatosporales > Streptomycetaceae > Streptomyces > Streptomyces sp. PSU-S4-23. The sequence continues at coordinate 8,275,561 of NZ_JBVMUU010000002.1, forward strand.
AGCCCGACCAGCACCTCCTCGGTCTCCCAGAGCTTCACGGCGCCGTCCGGCACCAGCAAGGTCTCCTTCTGGTACAACGTCACCTGCCCGGACACGGTGACCTACGACTGGGCCACGGCCACGCTCCAGGACACCACGGCCGGCACCACCACGACGCTGCTCGCCAAGACCTGCACCCAGGGTGCGGGCTGGAAGCAGGTCTCCGGCACGGTGACCGCGGGCCACAACTACACCCTCACGCTCACCAACAAGGACGACAACTACGCGGGTGACGCGACGTACACCTACTACGACGACGTGACCGTCTCCTGACCCCCGCACGTCGTACGGTGGGGGCGGGTCACCGGCCCGCCCCCACCGCCGTCCTTCCGGCCCGTCCGGGTGGCATCAACAGGAGGGCCCATGCCCCGTTCACCGGTCCGCCACCGCCCCGCCCGGTGCGCGCTGCGCGCCGGGCTCGCCGCCGTGGCCGCAGCCGCCGCGACGGGTGTCCTGGGCGGCTGTTCGTCCGGTCCCGCCGGACCGCCGGCCTCCCCGCCGTCGTCGAGCCGTCCCGCCCCGGCGGCCTCGGCCACACCCTCCTCCGGGCCGGTCGTCCTCGACGAACGGGCACGGGGGACCACGGTCCGCGTGCCCACCGGCACACGCGTCGTGGTGCGCCTGCACAGCACCTACTGGTCGACCCCCGCCGGCTCGGACCCGCGGGTCCTGGCCCCCGCCGGGGCCGGAACCACCCCGGCCGGCACCTGCCGGCCCGGTGCCGGCTGCGGCGTCTCCTCCGCGGAGTTCACCGCCCGCCGGTCCGGCACCGCGCTCGTCACCGCCCGACGGGACTCGTGCGGCGAGGCGATGCGCTGTCCGCCGGGCCAGGGACGCTACGAGGTCACCGTGGCCGTCACCCCGTAGCCCGGTGATCGCGCAGGGGGAGCGGGGCGCGCGGCGGTGGGGCCGACGCCGGGATCCGCTCCAGGACGCCGCCCGCGAACACGTCGTACAGCGGCAGCGTCTCCAGATGGACGTAGCCGATGTGGCAGTCGCACACGGAGCGGGGACAGGGACGCGGGCCCAGCGCCCGGCGGTACGTGCCGTCGTAGAGATTGCCCAGTTCGGCGCGGACGAAGTGGCAGCGGCGGACCGTACCGTCACCGTCGACGGAGATCACGGACTCGCCGGTGCGGCAGGGCAGGCCCGCGCTCGTGTGCGGGTACCGGCTGTAGGGGAAGAGCGGGTCCAGCGCCGTCCACCGGTCGGCCTGCGCGTCGTCGTAGGTGTGGCCCTCGGCGGCGTTGACCCACAGATACACATGCTCCGGCAGGTCGGCGCGCAGCCGTCGGGCCGCTTCGAGGTGTTCCGGCAGCCCGACGATGCCGACACTGAAGCGGACCTGGCGGTCGGCCAGTTCCCGGCACCTGGCCAGGAAGCGGTCGTACGGGGTCTGACCCGGGTGGTACGTGCACCACAGGGCCAGGGTGCCGAGGTCGGCGTCGGCGAGCCAGTCGGTGCGGCAGCTGAGGTTGGTCTGTATGGCGACGCGACGGACATGGGGGCGATGGGACAGCTCGGCCAGGGCACGCCGGTACCAGGAGCGCACCAGGCCCTCTCCCCAGGGGGTGAAGAGGACCGAGAGCCGGTCGGTGGTCCGGGCCGCGGCCCAGTCTGTGAATCTCTCCAGGCAGGCACGGTCGGTGCGGAGCTGCTCCCGGCTGTCGCGGCGCTTGGCGAAGGGGCAGTACGGGCAGTCGTAGTCGCACGAGGCCAGCGGGCCCCGGTACAGGAGGGTCAGGTCCATGTGACGTGGCCTCACTTCCTCTCGTAGGCGGCCATGGCGTCCCGCACGGCCGGTGAGAACAGCTCAGGACCGATCGCGTCGGAATGGGCCAGGCCCTCGGGGGTCAGCCGCAGGGCCGGGGCGTGCGGGTCCGCGTCCTCCAGCCAGCCCCTCTCGGCGAACCGGGTCAGTTCGCGTCCGAAGTCGTCGGCCGGTGCGCGGCCGCCGAAACGGGCGCGGTAGCCGGCGACGTCGAGGCCCTCGGCCTGCAGGAGCGACTGCAGCAGATGGCGGCGTCTGGCCTCGTCCGCGTCGATGCGCCGTCCGTACTCGGCGTGGGCGAAGTCGCTGCCCGGGCGGGAGACGTAGTCGTCGATGATGGAGCGGATCTCGTGCATGCCGACCGCGTAGTCGAACGAGTAGTGCAGCCCCGCGGTGTACGAACGGGCGCCGCAGCCCAGGCCGATCATGCCGTCGGTCTGGCACGCGTAGTCGTCCGCCCCCTGCGGCGGTGCGTCCGCGCGGCGGAACATCCGCATGGACTGCTGGCCGTAGCCATGGGCGACGAGATGGTCGCGGCCCAGGCGGTACAGGCGCAGGCGCTGCTCGTCCCAGGCCGGGTCGGCGTCGCCGACGCGGCGGCCGAGGCCGGTCAGGGGCCGGACGTAGAGGGGGTAGAGGTACACCTCCTCGGGGCTCCAGGCCAGGGCGGCGTCCAGCGACCGCAGCCAGGTCTCCGCGGTCTGTCCGTCGATGCCGTAGATCAGGTCGATGTTGAGCACCGGGATCCGGGCGTCACGGATACGGCCCAGGGCGGCCTCGACGTCGGCCCGCCGCTGCGGCCGTACGGCCGCACGGGCCTCGGCGTCGTCGAAGCTCTGCACCCCGAGGCTCACCCGGGTGGCCCCGCGTGCGGCCAGCACCTCCAGCCGGTCGGCGGTGGCCGTGGCGGGCGAGGCCTCCACCGACAGCGGGACGGCCCGCAGGTCGGCGCCCATGCGGTGTTCCGCGATGTCGCACAGCCGCTCGAGTTCGGCGGCGGTGAGGAAGGTGGGCGTGCCGCCGCCGAAGGCCGCCGTGGCGAACCGCACCGGCCCGCGTGCGCCCAGCGCCTCCCGCACGGCAGCCGCCTGCCGGTCCAGGGCGTCCAGGTAGGCGCCGGTCAGCCCGTCGGCGGCGCCGATACGGGTGAACAGGTTGCAGAATCCGCAGCGGACCTCGCAGAACGGGATGTGCAGGTAGAGGGAGAGGGCGTCCTTGGGCTCCCCGGCCCACAGTGTGCTCAGGAGCGGGCGGTCCGGGAGCTTGCGGTAGGCGGTCTTGTGCGGGTAGGCGTACACATAGCTCTGGTAGGGGCGCACCGGCGGCAGGCGGTCGCCGTGCGGGTGCGGGCCGGTCGCGGTGGCGGTGGTCATCGGGCGGCCTCGGCGGGAACGGGCGAACGCTCCAGGAAGAAGTGGGCGTAGGGCACGGTCCACACGGACGGGTGACCGATGCGGTGACCGGTGTAGCCGTCGTCGCCGTACGCGGTGCCGTGGTCGGAGCAGACGATGGCGAAGCAGCGGCGCCTGCGGCTCATGGCGGCGAACAGCCGGCCGATGTGCCGGTCGACGTACTCCAGGGCGGCGGCATGCGTCGCGCGGGAGTCGCCGTCCTCGCGTGTCGCGCCGGGCAGATGGAACCAGTTGGGCTGGTGCAGGGCGGCGACGTTGACGAAGAGGAACAGGCGCCGCTCGTGCGGCAGCCGGCGCACCACCCGCTCCGCGCAGGCGACCTGCGACTCGAACGAGGTGGGCGAGGCGACCCCGAACTCCGGCTCCCAGTGGGACTCCTGGAACAGCCCGGGGAGCACCGAGCCGAGGGGGCCCTGCTTGTTGAAGAAGCCGACCCCGCCGATGCACACGGTGTGGTAGCCCGCCTCGGCCAGGCCGGAGACCAGGTCCGGGGTGTCATAGACATATGTGCGCTCGGCCGTGGTCTCGCTGCCCGCGAAGGCCGCCGCGAACAGGCGCGGGTGCGGGCCCGGCGCGGCGGGCGTGGGCAGGAACCCGGCGAAGATCGCCTGGTGGGAGGCGTAGGTGAAACTGCCGGGAGCGTGCCGCTCCTCCCAGCGTCCGCCCGGCAGACGGCGGGCCAGATGCGGTGTGCGTCCGGCCGCGGCCAGGTCGGCGGCGACGTCGTGGCGCAGGGTGTCGAGGGTGACCACGAGGATGTCGTGGCTGCCGACGATCTCGTTCATGTCCGGCTCGCCCGCCGCAGGGAGGGACCCGGGCACACCGGGACCACCGCGCGGGGCGTGCGGCAAGGGCGTCGGCTCAGGCGCTGACATGGATGTTTCCCGTTCTGTGCTGGTGGTGCGGATCGGTCCGGCGGGCGCACGGGACGGTGCCGGGCGCAGCGGCGGTGGTGCCGCGCAGGACGGCGGCCACCTGGGCCGCGTAGGTGTCGAGCCCTTCCGCTCCGCTGCCCGGCAGTCCCGTCAGCCGGGGCAGCAGGTCGCCGAAGGCGTTGACCTCACCGACCGCGACCCGGCGCCAGCCGACGGCGGGCAGCAGGTCGACACCGACGCACAGGGTGCGCGGGAAGCAGGCCGCGGCCCGCTCGCAGACGGCGAGGACTTCGGCCCAGCGGCCGCCCGCGGTCTCGACGGCCTCCCGAGCGGCGTCGAGGTCGCCGCGGCGGCCGCCGAGGTGGAGGTTGGTCAGGGGCGAGGCGCTGGTGCGTACCACCGCGTGGGTGGCGCGGCCGTCCACGACGACGATCCGCAGGTCCGCGGCACGGCCCCGCTGGGACGCCTTGGGCAGCCAGCGCTCCAGGTGCAGGCCGTCGGGGGCCAGTGCGTCCACGATCGCCGCGATGTGCTCCTCCCGTTCGTACCGGCGTACCGCGAGGGAGTTGAACAGACGCCCGTCCGGGGCGAGTTCGACGGAGGTGGTGGCCCGGACCCGGCCGCCGCCGGACGACTCGACGGCCAGGACGCCGGACGCCGAGGAGCCGTGCGCGGGCTTGACGAACAGCCGCGGCATCCGGTGCTCGCGCATCAGGGCGCGTACGTCGTCCCAGCCGCGCACCGCCGCGCCCTCGGGCCCCGACGTGGGCGACTCGGGTACCGGCACCCCGGCCGCGGCGAGGACGGCATGGCAGCGCCGCTTGTCGAACAGCACCGCCAGGTCGTCCACGTCGTCGAGGCGGACTCCTCCCCGCAGGCCGCGCAGCGCCGTCATGAAGCGGGCGTACCAGCGGGCCGAGCCCTCGACCCTGGTGGGGTCGGGTACGCCGCGCAGCAACAGGTCGACGACGGGGTTCTCGCCGGGCGAGTCGACCCGGACGACCTCCCCGTCGTCGAAGCCGGCTCCGCCCGAACGCAGCACCCGCTCCCACGGGACGACGCGGGGCGCGGGCAGGCCGGCCGCGCGCACGGCCTCACCGAACAGGGCCACCCTGCGGTTCTCCGGGTTGCCGACGACCGCGAAACGCACGCGCGGGCCGCCGCGATCGCTGTCGTCGTCCCTGTCCGTGTCCCCGTCCGTGTGCTTGTCCCTCGGTGCCGTGGCACCGGGGCCCGTGTCACTCGCCGACGGCGACATAGCGGTGCACCGTGCCGTCGTCGTCCTGGTCCTCGTCGGCGTCGTCCGGATCGAGGTCCACATCGACGCCCGCGGGTTCGAGCGTCTCCCGTATGCGCCGCTGGAGGGGCTCGCTGATGTAGTGGTGATGCAGGTCGAGCGACGTCAGATGCGTCAGCGGCTGGCCCGCGAGCAGCGCGGCGGCGCCCTCGTCGCTCAGGGTGCCCATGGACAGGTCCAGCACGTCCAGCCGGGCGACCACCGGGGCGGCCGCGACCGCCGCGGCGACGTCGTCCTGGATCTCACTGTTGCGCAGGGCCAGGTGGCGCAGGCGCGGAAGCCGCGCACCGGACAGGATCGGTTCCAGGTCGGATGCCTCGCTGTCGGCGCCGTACCAGGAGGTGCCCAGCCACAGGTCGAGGTGTTCCAGCGCGGGCAGTTCGCTGCCGCCGATGCCGCGCACGACGCCCACGGGCAGACCGCCGGTCTCCACGGTCAGTTTGCGCAGCCCGTCGTGGCGCAGCGCGGAGAAACCCAGCCCCGTTCCCCCGCGCACGCTGAACTCCTCCAACTCCGGGAAACCGGCCAGGAGTCCGGAGACATCCGTCTGATGGATCCAGGAGATCTCACACTCCTCGAAGACGATGTCGCCGAGGAACAGCGCGCGGAGCGCGGGCAACCGGTCACGTGCCGCCAGCAGGGACTCGACCACGGCGGTCGGCGCCGTGTCGTACGCCTCCTTCCAGGCGCCGACGATGAGGGCGCGCACCCGCGTCGTGTCGACCGCGGAGCAGAAACGGGCGAACGCGTCCTCCCACTCCTCGTCGGCGTCGTATACGTCGCTGGTGACGCGCCAGGCCACGGCGCCGGCTTCGGGCAGCTCCGCCGTCACGTCGGGGCCGGGGAAAGTGAAGGCGGGGAGGCCGTACAGCTCCTCCAGGTGGCTGCCGATGGTCATGCGGACTGCTCCTGACGTGCGGTGGATACGGTTCGGGGTGGTGCCGGGCGCGGCGCTCCCGGACGCCGCGTGCGGCGCCGTCCGCGACGCGTGCAGCAGTTCTAGCAACAGCCACTGACAGTGCGCGGGGCGGGGCATCGTTCCGGACCGCTGTCAGTGGCGGCTCGTACTGTCTCGGTATGGCTGCGGTGCGCGGTGCGCCGAGCCGGAGGGGAGAACCGTGTACCGGCAGGGAGACGTGCTGATCGTGCCCGTCGCGGACGAGGCGGTACCGCCCCATGTTCCGCACGCGCAGAAGGAGCCGCGTGACCCGCGGGGCCGGCTCGTGCTGGCCCTGGGAGAGGTCACCGGCCATGCCCACGCGGTCGTCGGACCGGGTGAACTCGTGCGTGAGCCGGGGCCGTTCGGGCCGCTGCTGCTGCACCTGCCCGAGGGCGGGCGGGTCGTCCACGAGGAGCACGCGGCGATACCCCTGCCGAAGGGGTGGTACCGGGTGATCCGGCAGCGGGAGTACGTCCCGGGGTCCGTGCGGATCGTGGCCGACTGACGGCGCGGTGATCGGCTGGGTGGCGCAACAGACGAGACGAAGGGGGAGTTGACGATGTCCATGGCTCTGGAGGCGACCGGGGTGGCGACGGCCGGCGGATCCGGCGGCGACGGGGACGGGGTCCGCCCGGACACGGTGCGGCAGTGGCGGGAGTGCGCGGCGGCCGTCCGGCCCGCGGACCGGGCCACGGCGGAGGCCGGTATACGGCTGGCGTACCGGCGGGCCGGGCTGGCGGAGCCGGACCGCGTGGTCTGGGCGGGGTCGCCGAGGGAAGGCGTGACGCTGGTGCGGGGACTGGCCGACCCGGGACCGAGCGTGCGTGAGGCGGTGCGGACAGCACCGTGGGCGGCCGAACGGCGCCGTGTACACGAGGAGTTGGGCGCGGCGGGCTGGTCGGAGCACTGGTCGGCGACCGGTGGCCGGCTGTGGGACGCCACGCAGGCACTGGTCGACCGGATCCGCAGGGGCGTGCTCGACGACCTCGCCGCCGACGACCCCGGCACTGTGACCGAGGTCCGGCTGATCCTGCTGGACGCGGTACTCGGACAGCACGATGCTCCCTGGCTGGCCGCCCTCGCCGCCGACGGGCCGCCGCTCGACGGCCTGGCGCAGGTGTGCCGCAGCGCCGGCTGGTGGTGGCCGTTCGAGAAGGTGGCGGTGGTGTGCGAACGTCCCGTGGCCCTGCACCGCGACGAGGCCGGCCGGCTCGACCACGGCGGCGGGCCCGCTCTGGCCTTCCCCGACGGCTTCGCCCTGTACGCCTGGCGTGGCATGCCGGTGCCGCCCGCCTTCCTGGCGACGCTCCCCTCGCTGACACCGGAGCGGATACGGGCCGAGGAGAACGCCGAGTTGCGGCGCGTCATGCTCGAGTACTACGGCTACGACCGCTACTTGAGCGACTCCGGTGCCCGGCCCGTCCACCGGGACGAGACCGGCACCCTCTGGCGCATCGAACTGTCCGGGGACGAGCCGGTGGTGATGGTGGAGGTCCTCAACTCGACCCCGGAACCCGACGGCACCCACCGCACCTACTGGCTCCGCGTACCCCCCACGACACGGGAGGCCAGAGAGGGGGTCGCGTGGACGTTCGGCCTGCGCCCCGAGGTGTACGCACCCGTACGGGAGACATGACCGGGAGGTACGGCACCCGGCCAGCCCCGCCGGCGGTCACCGGCCCCGGTTCGCGTCGTCCGGGATGAGCTGCTCGGTCCAGATGCACTTGCCCGATTCGGTGTAGCGGGTGCCCCAGCGATGGGAGAGGGCGGCGACGAGCTGGAGACCACGGCCTCCCTCGTCGGTGGCGCCGGCGCGGCGGACATGGGGGGTGGTCAGACTGGAGTCGGAGACCTCGCAGATGAGGGTGCGGCTGCGGAGCAGCCGCAGCTGGATGGGGCCCTTGGCGTGGCGGATGACGTTGCCGATGAGTTCGCTGGCGAGCAGTTCGGTGGTCATGGTGAGCTCGTCCAGACCCCACACGCCCAGCCGCTCGCGGATGAGCCGGCGGGCCTGGCCGGCGGCGACGGGGTCGTCGGGAAGGCTCCAGAGGGCGATGTCCTCGGGCCTGAGGCGGTGCACACGGGTCATCAGCAGGACCGCGTCATCGTCCGAGCTGCCCTCGGGGAGCAGGGCGGCGGTGACCAGGTCGCTGAGGGCGTCGAGGTCTTCCTGCTGGCCGGAACCGGTGGTGGACAGGGCGTGGGCGAGGCGGCCCATGCCGAGATCGAGGTCCCGGTTGACCCCTCCGACCAGGCCGTCGGTGTAGAGGACCAGCACGCCACCGTCGGTCAGGCGGCAGCTGGCGGTGATGAACGGCGGGACCGCGGACCCGAGGGGCGGGTTGGGGGCGGTGGGGAAGAAGGAGACGGTGCCGTCGGGAAGGACGGCGGCGGGCGGCGGATGGCCCGCGTTGGCGTAGCAGAACTCCCCGGTGACGGGGTCGTAGATGCCGTACACGCAGGTGGCGAAGCGGTCGTTGCCCAGGTCGCCGACGATGTCGTTGAGGCGGGCCAGCAGGTCCTCGGGGGGCAGTTCGAGGTGGGCGAGGGTGCGCACCGCCGTACGCAGGCGTCCCATGGCGGCGGCTTCGGGCAGCCCGTGGCCCATGACGTCGCCGACGACCAGGGCGACCCGGTCCGCGGACAGGGGGATGACGTCGTACCAGTCGCCGCCGATCTCGGCCCCCTGTCCGGCGGGCAGATAGCGGGCGGCGGCGGTGACCGCGGGCAGCGAGGGCAGTTCCCGGGGGAGCAGGCCGCGCTGGAGCTCGCGGGCGCGGGTGGTGGCCGAGTCGTACAGCCGGGCCCGCCCCAGGGCCTGGGCGACCAGGCCGCTCACGGCGTTCAGCAGCGTGTGATCGTCCTCGTCGAAGCTGCGTGACCCGGTCCACGAGATGGTGAGGCCGCCGATGGGGTGGCCCGAGACGATCAGCGGCAGGAAGGCCAGGGTCTCCTGCGGCATACCGGCCGCGAAGTCGGCCAGCTTCGGGTAGCGGGTGGCGAAGTCCTTCTGCGTCGTGGTGAACACCGGGGCGCGGGTCTGGATCGCCTCGCCCACGGGAGTGGCGGCGGTCGGCGTGGTGGGCGGCGGGCCGTGGAAGCGTTCCAGGGGGCCGGGCGGAAAGCGGTTCAGGAAATCGGGTGGAAGTCCGACGGAGCCGACGACGCCGAGGTGGCCGTCCTCCACTGCCGTGATCAGCATTCCGGTGGCGTCGAAGAACGGCAGCGCCGTCTCGGCGACGGCGTTCACCACGTCCTGGGCGGTGACCGTCTCGGTGAGGGTCCGGGTGATCGCGGAGACGAAGGAGGCCCGCTCGGCGGCGGCCCGGTCGGCTTCCTCACGCCGGTGTTTCTCCGTGACGTCGGTGATGTAGAGGGCGAGCCCGTCGGGGCTGGGGATGAGCCGCAGATGGCTCCAGCGACCGTCGGCCGGCAGCGGCGCGTCGTGTTCGGCGGGCCCGCCCGCGGCGGCGGCCTCGCGGCACCAGCCCGCAAGGCGTGGTACCCCGCACACGGCCGGTACCTCCCACAGGAACCGGCCCAGCAGGCACTGGGCGGGGCCGAGCACGCGCTCGGCCGCCGCGTTGACGAACCGGATCCGCCCGTCACTCGTGGCGGATAGGAACCCGTCGCTCATGTGCAGCAGGGCACGGCCCACCGACTCCAGCGAGGCGTGGGCCTCGGTGACGTTCCAGGCGACCCCGGCCATGCCGGCCGGTTCCCCGCCCTCCCCGGAGACGGTGTGGCCGCGGCTGCGCATCCAGGAGTAGCCGCCGTCCGTGCCACGCACTCGGTACTCGATGTCGAACAGACCGCGGGCGCGGATGGTCCGGTCGGCCTCCGCCACCACCCAGGACAGGTCGTCGGGGTGAATGTGGGTGGCCAGGGATTCGATCGTGTAGGCGAAGTCTCCGCGGTCGATGCCCATCGCGTCGAGCAGGTCCGCGTCCACTTTCATGTCCCCGCTGCGCAGATCCCACTCCCAGTTCCCTCCGGCCGCGGACTCGGGCACTCTGTCCCGGCCCGGTCCCGACTCCTGCAGCAGCGCGGGCAGCACGCCTTCCGGGCCGGGCGGTGCCAGCCGCAGCCGACTCCCCGCCCACCGGGCCACCTCCAGGAGGAACGTCTGCTGGGCGGCTACGGGTGCGCGGTGGCCGGACACGAGGACGGACAGGGTGCCGAGGGTGCCTTCCGGGCCGGGAATCGGCACCGCTGCCACCCCGGCGTCCGGTGGGACTCCGGGGGCAGGGGGGACGGTGGGCGCGCGGCGGCCGAACGCCTGCTCGGGCACGGCGGCCGCGGGTGAGAAGGCGGCCGTGTTCCGCTGTGTGGCCCGGGCGGGGGCCGCCGGGCCGTCCTCGGAGATGTTCTCCCAGAGCCGGGTGTACGCCGGGGGCAGGCCGCTGCTCGCCACCAGCCGCAGCCCTCGGGTGATGTCCCGCACGCGTATGTGGGCCATGCCGCCCAGCGCTCCGAGCTCGGCCGTCGCCTGCTGCAGGGCGAACTGCAGCATCTGGGCGTCCCCCAGATGGTCGTCCATGGCATCGAGGAGGCGCAGCCGGTCGGCCCGAACGCGATCAGGCCCTTCCCGGAGGTCTTCGCGATGTGCGGCTTGCGCGGCCATGCTGGACTCCCGATCGGTCCTCTCCCGACACGCCAGGCACGCTCACCCGGCGACCAAGGATCCCGGCCGGTCGGTGATCACCGGGCATGTCTGGGACATACTTCACCATAACGTCGTATCCAGGGCGGGTGCGAACAGCGTGGGGCCTCCCCCGGGGGGCCTCCCCGGGGCCTTCGCGGACGAGGACGTGCTGCTCGACCTGCGCCGTACACGGCCTGGCACCCTCCTCGTGCCGTGGTGCACTCGCCGGCTAGGGGGCGACCGGGTCCCGGCCGTCCACCAGGCCCAGGCGGAAGAGGCTCTCGGCGGTGTCGACGATGGTTGTCGCCGCGTCGCGCGGCGCCCAGCCCAGCACGGAGCGCGCCTTGCCGGTGTCCAGACGGGGAACCTCGCCCAGCCGGCCGGCCGTCTCCCGCAGCGCGGGGTCGGTGCGGGCCGCCTCACGGACCTGCTCGGCGCTCAGTTCCACGGTCGGCACACGTGCGGCCCGTTCACCGAGGCCGTCGGCCAGTATGCGGGCCATCTGCAGGAAACTGATCGCCTCGCCGCTGCCGGCCAGGAAACGCTCGCCGGCCGCGGCGGGGTGCGTCATGGCGCGCAGGTGCAGTTCGGCGACGTCGCGGACGTCCACCACACCGAAGTACACGGGCGGGACGGCCGGTACAGCCCCCTCCAGCATCGCCTTGACGAAGCCGATCGAGGCGGAGAGCCGGGGGCCGAGCACGGGCCCGAAGATCCCGCTCGGATTGACGACCGCCAGTTCCAGGCCGTCCCCTTCGGCGGCGACGAAGTCCCAGGCCGCCCGTTCGGCGATGGTCTTGGACCTGACGTAGGCGCTGTTGTCGTCGGCCGGGTCGGTCCAGTCGGTCTCGTCGTACCTGCCGCTCGCCTTGCGGCTGTAACCCACCGCGGCGAACGACGAGGTCAGCACCACGCGCCGCACACCGCCCCGCCGCGCGGACCGCAGCACCCGCAGTGCGCCGTCCCGCGCCGGGACGATCACATCGTCGTCATGGGCGGGCCGGCCGCCGGGGAACGGCGACGCCACATGCAGGACGTGGGCGCAGCCCGCGACCGCGTCGTCCCACCCGTCGTCCGCCGCCAGGTCGGCGTGGACGATCTCCAGCCTCCCGTCCGGGTCGACACCGTCGACCTCCAGCGCGGCCCGCACGTCCGCCGCGCGGTCGGGCGACCGCACCGTGGTGCGCACCCGGTGGCCCTCCCGCAGCAGGAGGGCTACCGAGTGCGATCCCAGGTACCCATTGCCGCCGGTCACCAGAACAAGATCATTGTCAGCTTGCTGTTTCACGTCGTTCCCACGTATGTCGATGAGTCTTCAGCGGAGCTCGCGCATGACCGGCACGATCTCCTCCACCGCACGGCGTTCGGCCGCCGTGTCGCCGCGCTCACGCGCGTCCCACAGATCGGCCTTGAGCTGCAGATAGCGCAGCCGGACCCGCATGCGCTCCATCTCCTGGGCGACCCGGTCGGCGTTGCGCCGGAACAGCTCGCGCAGCTGTCCGGCCGACCCGTCCTCCTCGGCCAGATGCCGGAGGTAGGCCCGCATGTCCTGCACGCTCACCCCGGTCGCCCGCAGACACCCGAGCGCCTCGATGGTCTCCACCGCGGTGGCGCTGTAGCGGCGGTGACCACTGCTCTCGTCCCGGTCCACCGGGTCGATGAGGCCGATCTTCTCGTAGTAGCGCAGTGTCGGCTCCGACAGACCGCTGAGCCTGGACACCTCCTGGATCGTCATCGGGGAGGCGTCCGCACCCCTCTGTGTCGCTGCCATGCAATCGAGTCTCGGACACTTCAAGCGCTTGAAGTCAAGCCGGCCGGGGCGCCGGACCGGCGGCGCTGTCGGGGCCATGGTCACGCGCCGTAGACTCCCCGGGTGACTGTCAGCACAACTTCCGTGGGCGAGCCGGAACTGCTCGAACCCGGCGTCGCACCCGCGCCTCGCGGTGCCCGCCGCATACGCAGCCTCGTTCCGGCCCTCGCCGCGTCGCTCTCCGGAGTGCTGCTCTACGTCAGTTTTCCGCCCCGTACCGTGTGGTGGCTGGCCCTCCCGGCCTTCGCCGTCTTCGGCTGGACGCTGCGCGACCGCACCTGGAGGGCGGCCCTCGGCCTCGGTTACCTGTTCGGCCTGGGCTTCCTGCTGCCGCTGCTGGTGTGGACCGGTGTCGAGGTCGGCTCCGGCCCGTGGCTCGCGCTCGTCGCGGTGGAGGCGGTCTTCGTCGCGCTCGTCGGCGCGGGCGTCGCGCTGGTGTCCCGGCTGCCCGCCTGGCCGGTGTGGGCAGCGGCGGTGTGGATCGCGGGAGAGGCGGCACGCGCGCGTGTGCCGTTCGGCGGCTTCCCGTGGGGGAAGATCGCCTTCGGGCAGGCGGACGGCGTGTTCCTGCCGCTCGCGGCGGTGGGCGGCACCCCCGTGCTCGGTTTCGCGGTCGTGCTGTGCGGGTTCGGGCTGTACGAGATCGTTCGCCTGGTCGTGGACGGCCGGCGCACCGGGGGCATGCCACGGCGCGGGGCGGCCGTCGCTGCGCTGCTGAGCGTCGCCGTTCCCGTGGCGGGCGCGGCCGCCGCGCGCACCCTGGTCAGCGACGAGGCGGAGAACGGCACCGCGACCGTCGCGGTCGTCCAGGGCAACGTGCCGCGCTCCGGACTCGAGTTCAACGCCCAGCGGCGCGCGGTTCTCGACCACCACGCGCGCGAGACCGAGCGCCTGGCCGCGAAGGTCAGGGCCGGCACGGTCCCGCGGCCCGACCTCGTACTGTGGCCCGAGAACTCCTCCGACATCGACCCGTTCGCCAACCCGGACGCCGCCGCCGTGATCAGCCGGGCCGCGAGGGCGATCGGCGTGCCCGTGTCGGTCGGCGGTGTCGTCGAGCGCGACGGCAGGCTCTACAACGAGCAGATCCTGTGGGACCCCCGGAAGGGACCCGTCGACACCTACGACAAGCGGCAGGTGCAGCCCTTCGGCGAGTACCTCCCGCTGCGCTCGCTGCTCGGTGTCATCAACAAGAACTGGACGTCGATGGTCCGCCAGGACTTCAGCCGCGGGCACAAGCCCGGCGTGTTCACCATGGCGGACGCCAAGGTGGGTCTCGTCACCTGCTACGAGGCCGCCTTCGACTGGACGGTGCGCACGACCGTGACCGACGGCGCGCAGCTGATCTCGGTGCCCAGCAACAACGCGACCTTCGACCGCAGCGAGATGACCTACCAGCAGCTCGCCATGTCGCGCGTCCGGGCGGTGGAGCACAGCCGTACCGTCACCGTGCCGGTGACCAGCGGCGTCAGCGCCGTCATCATGCCGGACGGGAGGATCACCCAGCGCACGGCGATGTTCGTGGCCGACTCCCTCGTCCAGAAGGTCCCGCTGCGCTCCTCCGAGACGCCCGCCACGCGGCTCGGCGTCCTGCCCGAGGAGGTCCTGGTGCTGGTCGCGGCGGGCGGCCTCGGCTGGGCGGTGTCAGCGTCGGTCCGCCGCCGTCGTGGGCGCGGTGCCGGGGACGTCCGTCTCGATGACGAGGGGGCCGTGGAACCGGCCCGCTAGGGTCGCCCCATGGCTACTCCCGAATTCATCCGAGCGGTCCGGGCCTTCGCCGGTCATCAGCTGCTGCTGCTCCCGGGTGTCACCGCCGTCGTCTTCGACGACGAGGGCCGAGTGCTGCTCGGGCGCCGCTCCGACACCGGCAGATGGTCGCTGATCGGCGGCATCCCGGAGCCGGGGGAGCAGCCGGCGGCCTGTGTCGTGCGAGAGGTGTACGAGGAGACGGCCGTACGGTGCGTCGCCGACCGGGTCGTCCTCGTCCAGGCGCTGGACCCGGTGACGTACCCGAACCGGGATCAGTGCCAGTACATGGACATCACCTTCCGCTGCCGGGCCGTCGGCGGCGAGGCGCGCGTCAACGACGACGAGTCGCTGGAGGTCGGCTGGTTCGCGGTGGACGCGCTGCCGGAGCTGCACCGGTTCGGACGGTTCCGGATCAAGCAGGCGCTCTTGGAAGCACCCACATGGTTCGACCCCACGAATCCACTATGAAGTATGGGTGGTGACCATATGTGGTGGGGCATGAGCGCTGCCTAGGGTCATCGCATGACCGTGCCCCCCTCCCACCCGAGCCCCCTCGCCGCCCCCCTCGACCTGGGCGGTCGCACCGCGCTCGTCACCGGCGCCGCCGGTGGCATCGGCCGCGCCTGCGCGCTGCGGCTGGCCGCCGCAGGCGCCAAGGTGAGAGCGGTCGACCGGGACGCCGCCGGGCTCGACGCCCTCGCCGGCGCGGCCCACGGCCTGCCGGGCACCGTCGAGCCGCACGTTCTGGACCTCACCGACCTGGACGCGGCCGAGCTCGCCGCCGCCGGCACCGACGTCCTGGTCAACAACGCCGGGCTCCAACTGGTGCGGCCGATCGAGGAGTACCCGCCCGACGTCTTCCACACCGTCCTGACCGTGATGCTGGAAGCCCCGTTCCGGCTCATGCGCGGGGCGCTGCCCCATATGTACGGGCAGGGCTGGGGCCGCATCGTCAACGTGTCGTCGGTCCACGGGCTGCGCGCCTCCGCCTTCAAGTCGGCGTACGTCGCCGCCAAGCACGGGCTCGAAGGGCTGTCGAAGACCGCCGCCCTGGAAGGAGCCCCCCACGGCGTCACATCGAACTGTGTGAACCCGGCCTATGTGCGTACCCCCCTGGTCGAGAAGCAGCTGGCCGACCAGGCGCGGGCGCACGGGATTCCCGAGGAGCGCGTGCTGTCCGAGGTGCTGCTCCAGGACAGCGCCGTCAAACGGCTGATCGAGCCGGAGGAGGTCGCCGAGGCGGTGGCCTACCTGTGCAGTCCGCAGGCGTCCTTCGTGACCGGTGCCTCGCTGGTCCTCGACGGTGGCTGGACCGCGCACTGAGCGGCGACGTCCCACGAGTTGTCCACAGGCCTGGCGGGCACGGCCCCGTCGTGGGCCATCCTGGGGGCATGTCTCGCGATCACGTACAGTCCGCGGAGCGCCCCGGCACCGGTGCCGAGGCGCCGTTCCTGGAACTCCTGGCCCGGGGCGCGTCGGCCGACGCATACGAGCAGCCGGTGCTGCTCGCCCGCGCCGAGGGCCTGCCCGCCGAGCGCATCGGCGCCCTGGAGGAGGCCAGACGGCTGGCGTTGCGCGTGCGCGCGGAGATGGAAGGCCGACGCCGCCGCGAGGCGGAGCTGTCCGCCCTTTTCGAGACCGCCCACGACCTGGCGGGGCTGCGTGACCTCGACGCCGTCCTGCCCGCGATCGTGCAGCGCGCCCGGTCGCTGCTGAGCACCGACGTGGCGTATCTGACCCTGCACGACGAGGCCGCGGGCGACACCTACATGAGGGTCACCGAGGGCTCGGTCGCCGCGCGCTTCCAGCAGCTCAGGCTCGGCATGGGGGAGGGGCTCGGCGGCCTCGTCGCCCAGACCGCCCGCCCCTACGTGACACCCGACTACTTCGAGGACGACCGCTTCCAGCACACCCGGACGATCGACACGGGCGTGCGCGACGAGGGGCTGGTGGCGATCCTCGGCGTGCCCCTGATGATCGGCCCTCAGGTCATCGGGGTCCTGTTCGCCGCGGACCGGCGGGCCCGGGTCTTCGAGCGGGAGGAGATCGCGCTCCTCGGCTCGTTCGCCGCCCTGGCCGCCGCGGCCATCGACACCGCGAACCTGCTCACCGAGACGCGTTCGGCCCTGGACCGGCTCGCCCGCGCCAACGAGATCATCCGCGACCGCAGCGCGGTGATCGAGCGTGCCTCGGAGGTCCACGACCGGCTCGCCGAACTTGTCCTGCGCGGCGGCGGCGTCCACGACGTGGCCGCCGCCGTCTCCCAGGTCCTCGACGGCACCGTCGAGTTCGCCGAGGCGGACTCCGCCCCGTCCTCGGCCCTGGAGGCGTCCCGCGCCGAGGGCCACGCCGTGCGGCACGGCCGCGACTGGGTCGCCGCCGTGGCGGCCGGCGGAGAACTGCTCGGCGCGCTGGTCCTGCGCGGACATCCCGGGCTCGACCCCGTGGACCAGCGCACGCTGGAGCGTGCGGCGACGGTCACCTCCCTGCTCCTGCTCGCCCGCCGCTCGGCGGCCGAGGCCGAGCAGCGCGTCCGCGGTGAGCTGCTGGACGACCTCCTCGACGTCCGCGACCGGGACCCGAGGCTGCTGCGCGAGCGGGCCGCCCGGCTGCGTGCCGATCTCGACGCCACCCATGTGGTGCTGGCCGCCCGCCTCGACACGGCGACCGGAGACGCCGCCCAGGAGGCGGACGCACGCAGGCGCCTGTGGTCCGCAGCCTCCCACCTCGCGGCCACCCGGCAGGGGCTCGCCGCCGCCCGCGACGGAGGCACGGTTCTGCTGCTGCCCCTCGACCCGGGCGACACGGCTACGGAGCTGGCCCGCCGCACCGCCCGCCAGCTCGGCACGGCCGTGCACGAGGAGGTCACCGTCGGCGCCTCCGCACCCGTGCGGGACCTCGCCGCCCGTCCGGACGCAGTCGCCGCGGCCTACGCCGAGGGACAGCGGTGCCTGGACGCCCTGCGCCTGCTGGGCCGCGCCGGGGACGGGGCCGCCGCCGACGACTTCGGTTTCCTCGGGCTGCTGCTCGCCGGGGACCGCGACATCGCCGGCTATGTACGGCGCACGATCGGCCAGGTCATCGCCTATGACGAACGGCGCGGCACCGATCTGGTCCGCACCCTCGACGCCTACTTCTCCTGCGGGATGAGCCCGGCGCGCACCAAGGACGAGCTGCACGTCCATGTGAACACGGTGGCGCAGCGCCTGGAGCGGGTGGGCCGGCTGCTCGGCGACGACTGGCAGAGCCCGGCCCGCGCCCTGGAGATACAACTGGCGTTGCGCCTGCACCGGCTGTCGGCGACGACCCGGCACTGACCGGGACGCCGTACCGGACCGGACGCCTGGCAGCCGGGGACGGGGCCTCGTGCTGCCCACCGGCGGGGACACCCGCCGCGACACGCGTGCCGGCCCCGTGCACGCACGCGCACGGGGCCACTCACGGACCGCGTCTCAGACGGTGCGCGCATCCGCCGCGTGCGCCCCCGCCGGTTCCGCGTCCGGCTCGGACTCCACCCGGGCCAGATCGCGGTGCCGGGTCTCCTCCGCGACGCCCACCGCGACCAGGGTCAGCACGGCCGCCGCGATCACGTACAGGGCGATCGGCGTCGAGCTGCCGTAGTCGGACAGCAGCGCGGTCGCGATCAGCGGGGCGGGCGCGCCGGCCGCCACCGAGGCGAACTGGGCGCCGATGGACGCACCCGAGTAGCGCATGCGGGTCGCGAACATCTCGGAGAAGAAGGCCGCCTGGGGCGCGTACATCGCCCCGTGCAGCACCAGACCGACCGTCACGGCGAGGACCAGGCTGCCGAAGCCGCCCGTGTCGATCAGCGAGAAGAAGGGGAACATCCACAGGCCGATCCCGGCCGCGCCCAGCAGATAGACGGGCCGGCGCCCGATCCGGTCGGAGAGCGCGCCCCACGCCGGGATCACGGCGAAGTGCACGGCGGAGGCGATCAGCACGGCGTTGAGGGCGGTCTGCTTGGAGACGTCGGCCTGCGTGGTGGCGTAGACGAGGATGAAGGCGGTGATCACGTAGTAGCTGATGTTCTCCGCCATGCGTGCGCCCATGGCCACCAGGACGTCCCGCCAGTGGTGGCGCAGCACGGAGACCAGTGGCAGCTTCTCCGCGGCGGCGTCCGTGGCCGCCTTGCGGGCCTCAGCCTGCTCCAGGGCCTGCTGGAACACGGGCGACTCGTCGACGGACAGACGGATCCACAGACCGACGACCACCAGCACGCCGGACAGGAGGAACGGGATGCGCCAGCCCCATGAGCCGAACGCGCTGTCCGAGAGGACGGCGGTCAGCAGCGACAGCACACCCGTGGCCAGGAGCTGCCCGGCGGGCGCGCCGGTCTGCGGCCAGGAGGCCCAGAAGCCGCGCCGCCGCGCGTCGCCGTGCTCCGACACGAGCAGGACGGCGCCGCCCCACTCGCCGCCGAGCGCGAAGCCCTGCACCAGGCGCAGTGTCGTGAGCAGGACCGGAGCGGCGGTGCCGACCGTCGCGTGGGTGGGCAGCAGACCGATCGCGAAGGTCGCCCCGCCCATCAGCAGCAGGCTCAGCACCAGCAGCTTCTTGCGCCCCAGCCGGTCGCCGTAGTGCCCGAAGACCAGCGCGCCGAGCGGACGCGCCGCGAACCCGACCGCGTAGGTGAGGAACGACAGCAGCGTGCCGACCAGCGGGTCGGAGCCCGGGAAGAACAGCTTGTTGAAGACGAGCGCGGCGGCGGATCCGTAGAGGAAGAAGTCGTACCACTCGATGGTGGTGCCGATGAGGCTGGCGGCGACGATGCGGGGCAGGTTCGCGGGGGCCGGGGACGTCGGTGGAGCGGGTGCTGCGGAGGCCATGTGCGCCACTTCCTCGTGTGCGGTGGGGACGGGTACGTGTCGGCACACGGTAGGAAGACGCAGGTCGGGCGCACATGTGGTGGAGCTATATAGTTCGCCAGCGGGGTGTAAGCGCAGCCCCTATATCGGCCTCCGGATGCGCGGTCGGCCGGCGGGGTCAGACCGGCAGCAGGCGGCTGATCAGTCCGCTGAGCTGCCGGGTGTTGCGGCACTCGTGCATCTCGACGAGTTCGGCGTAGGCGGGCGCGGCGGAGTCGCCGGTGCCCCACTGCGAGCGCGGCTCGGGGTTGAGCCAGTAGAGGCGGCGCGCCTGTGCGGAGAGCTGCCGCACGGCCGCCAGGTTGGGGTCGCTCATGTTCGTACGGGCGTCACCCAGGACGAACACGGTCGTCCTGGCTCCCACGGCGTCGGCGTACCGCCCGGTGAACTCGCCGAAGGCGACGCCGTAGTCGCTGCTGCCGTGCCAGCCCGTCAGCGTGGCCTCCGAGCGGATCCTGGCGCCCAGTCCCGCCGGATCGGCGGCGCCCGGTGCCAGCATCCCGGTCACCTCGTCGATCCGGTTCACGAAGGCGAACACCCGCACCTTGCTGAACTGGTCACGCAGCGCCTGCACCAGCAGCATCGTGAAGTCGGAGAATCCCGACACGGAGCCCGACACATCGCACAGCAGCACCAGCTCCGGCCGCACCGGGCGGCGCCGGCGCAGCACGGGACGCATCGGCACCCCGCCCGTCGACAGCGACCCGCGCAGCGTCCGCCGCAGATCGATGGTGCCGCGGGCGGCGCGCCGGCGGCGGGCGGCCAGCCGGGTGGCCAGTTTGCGCGCGAGCGGCTGCACAGTCCTGCGCAACTCGGCGAGCTGCGCCTTTCCCGCGTACAGGAAGTCGACCCGGTCTGCCGTACCGGCCACGGCCCTTCGCGCGATCTCGTCCCGGCCGCGCCGCTCGGCGACCCGGCGCCGGGCCTCCACCGCGACCTGTGCCCGGAAGAACTCGATGCGCCGACGGATCTCGTCGTCGAGCAGCCGGTCGGCGAACCCCGTCCCGCCGGCCTGGGCCCTGAGGGAGTCGCGTACGCGCGCCAGCAGCGTCTGCGGACGGATCCGGTCGAGCGTCTGGGACGACGACCAGCCGCCCGACCCCGCGGAGGACCCGTACCCGCCGAAGCCGTCCACCGCCTCGGCCGCCAACCGCGCCATCATCGCCCGGTCGTCGGCCGCGAGAGCGTCCGCGAGCCGGTCGCGCAGGCCCTCCCGGTCCGCGGAGCCCCCGGTGTCCGGTGCCCCGACGCGCAGCGGGAAGTACACCTCGAAGACCGGATCGAACACCCGCCGCTGCCCCGCGTTGTGCAGCAGTGCGGCTGCCAGCCCTTCGCGCAGCCGCTCCCGGTCCGCCAGGCCGAGCGCCTCCACCGTCCGCGCGGCGTCCACGGTCTCGCCGGTTCCGATCCGTAGGCCGTGCGAGCGCAGCGCGCCGACGAGCCCCGTCAGCCGCTCGCTGAGACCCGCCCCGGGCACTGCGGCGGTCATACGGCGTCCAGGTCGAGCTTGGCCGCGGCCTTGAGGATGTCGTCCTGATGCTTGAGGAGGACGCCGAGGCTGCCGCGTACGACGGTCTCGTCGAGGGTGCCGGCTCCGAGCGCGACCAGCGTGTGCGCCCAGTCGATGGTCTCGGCGACCGACGGGACCTTCCGCAGATCCATCGCACGCAGCGCCCCGACCACCCGTACCAGGGAATCGGCCAGCGCCTCGTCGAGGCCCGGCACCTTCAGACGGACGATGCTGCGTTCCAGCTCCGCCTCGGGGAAGCCGATGTGGAGGAAGAGGCAACGGCGGCGCAGCGCCTCGGACAGCTCGCGGCTCGCGTTCGACGTGAGGACCACGAAGGGACGGCTGGTCGCGGTGATCGTCCCCAGCTCCGGGACGGTGACCTGGAAGTCGCTGAGCACTTCGAGCAGCAGGCCCTCCACCTCGACGTCGGCCTTGTCGGTCTCGTCGATCAGCAGCACCTTCGGGTCGTCTCCGCGGATCGCGGTCAGCAGCGGACGCGGCAGCAGGAATTCCTCGCTGAAGATGTCCGTGCGCGTCTCGTCCCATGTCTCGTCACGGCCCGCGCTGATGCGCAGCAGTTGCTTGGCGTGGTTCCACTCGTACAGGGCCCGTGATTCGTCGACGCCTTCATAGCACTGCAGCCGCACCAGCCGGGCCCCGGCGACCTGCGCGACGGCCTTGGCGAGTTCCGTCTTGCCGACGCCGGCCGGGCCCTCCACCAGAAGGGGCTTGCCGAGCCGGTCGGCCAGGAAGACGGTCGTGGCGACGGCGGGCGAGGCCAGATAGCCGGTTTCGGCGAGACGGGCGGAGACGTCGTCGACGGATGTGAACAGCAACGGGGCCCCCAGCTGAAGCGTGGCGGAAGTCGGCGGGCCCATCTAAGCGCTTGTTCAGGGCGCGTGTCACGTGTGACGGCGCCCACGGAGAAGAAGCGGAAGGCCGTCTCCGCGCCGCATGCGCGAGCGTAGTCTTTTGTTGGCGCCCGGCACCCTTGACAGCGTGCGTACTGTTTCGCGACGTTTGAGCCTTGCCGAGCATTTCGGGACGCGGACAGCGCGTCACAGGGGGGAGCACCGTCCATGCGATCCATGAGCACTCGTCACCATGCCGTGCCGGCCTGCGCCGGCGCCGCCCGCAGGTTCCTCGCGGAGGGTGTGGAAGGGCGGTTGATGTGAGATGGACATCACCATCCACGGAGCCGGCGAGCTGAGCGACCCGCTTCGCCGGGCCTGGCACCAGGCCATGGACGCGTCGCCCGTATACGCCAACCCTTTCCTGGCACCGGAGTTCGCGCTCGGGATCGGCAGGTACCGCGCCGGGGCACGGGTGGCCGTCCTGCGCGAGGACGGCCGGCCCGTCGGGTTCTTCCCCTACGAGCGCAACGCCCTCGGCGTGGGCCGGGCCATCGGTCTCGGCCTGTCCGACTGCCAGGCCCTCGTACACGCCCCCGGCGTCTCCTGGGACGCCCAGGACCTGCTGCGGGCCTGCGGGTTGTCCATCTTCGAGTTCGACCACCTCGTCGCGGAGCAGGAGCCGTTCGGCAGACATGTCACGGGGACCTTCGCCTCACCGGTGATCGACGTGAAGCCGGGCGACGGCGACTACCCGCAGTGGCTGCGCGGCGCCTACCCGGGGCTGGCCAAGACGGTGCTGAAGAAGGAACGCCGTCTGGGGCGCGACCTGGGCGAGGTGCGGTTCGTCGCCGACGAGCGCGATCCGCGGGCGCTGCGCACACTCATGCGGTGGAAGTCCGCCCAGTACCGCCGGACGGGACGGATGGACCGGTTCTCCCGGCCGTGGATCGTCGGCCTGGTGGACCATCTGTTCCGTATCCGCGAGGAGCACTTCACCGGCGTGCTGTCGGTGCTGTACGCCGGCGACCGGCCGGTGGCCGCGCACTTCGGGCCGAGATCGAGCACGGTGCTCGCGGCCTGGTTCACCGCCTACGACCCGGAACTGCGCTACTACTCGCCCGGGCTGACGATGCACCTTCGGCTGGCCGAGGCGGCGGCCCGGCACGGCGTGACCCTCGTGGACCTCGGACGAGGCGACAAGGAGTACAAGGACTGGCTCAAGACCCGCGAACTGCGCGTGGGCGAAGGGTTCGTGGCCCGGCCCCATCCGGTGGCCGCGGCCTACCGGATGTGGCGCAGACCGGTGCGCGGCCTGCGCAACACCGTCCTGGCCCATCCGCGGCTGCGGGAACCGGCCGACCGGGTCCTGAAGACGGTCGGCACCCTGCGCACGTCGCACGGCGGCACGGACTCCGGCCGAGCGGGATCCTGCACCCGCTGAGCGGCACTGCGCAGGCGCCCCGTACCCGTACCCGTACCCTGCCGCGTCCGCGCCGCGCCCGCGTGCCGGTCTATGCCGATGCGGCGAGGCCGCTGCGATGGGCGAAGACGACGAGCTGGGCGCGGTCGCGGGCGCCGACCTTGACCATGGCGCGGTTCACATGCGTCTTCACGGTGGCCGGGCTGAGCACGAGCCGCCCGGCGATCTCGTCGTTGGACAGCCCGGTCGCCACGAGTGCGGTGATCTGCCGCTCCCGGTCGGTGAGCGCCTCCAGCCCGCGGCGGGCCCTGTCGTCCAGGGGCTCCGGAGTGCTGGGACCGGCGAGGAACCGGCTGATGAGGCTTCGGGTCGCGGCGGGGGACAGCAGCGCGTCGCCCCGGCTGACCGTACGGACCGCCTGCAGCAGTTCCTCCGCCTCGGCGCTCTTGCCCAGGAAGCCGCTGGCCCCGGCGCGCAGCGCCTCGAAGACGTACTCGTCGATCTCGAAGGTGGTCAGGATCAGGACCTTCACCCCGGCGAGGTCCTCGTCACCGGTGATCAGACGGGTCGCCGCGAGACCGTCGAGGACCGGCATCCGGATGTCCATCAGGACCAGGTCGGCCTGGGCGGCCTTGGCCAGCCGCACCGCTTCGCGTCCGTCGCCCGCCTCGCCGACGACCTCGATGTCCGGCGCCGGTTCGAGCAGGGACTTGAAGCCGGTGCGCACCAGGGGCTGATCGTCGGCGATGACTACGCGGATGGTCACGGGGCGGCCTCCGGAGTGAGGTCGAGGGGCTGGTAGGGCAGGTCCGCGGCCACCTGGAACGTGCCGTCCGGACGTGGACCGGCGGTGAAGCGCCCGCCGAGGGCGAGGACCCGTTCGCGCATGCCCACGATGCCGTGCCGGCCGGTCGGCACCCGGCCCGGGGGACGTGCGCGTCCCCCGGCCGCTCGCCCGCCCCCCAGGTCGTCGACGGTGATGCGCAGCTCCTGCCGGTCGTAGCGCAGGACGAGGCGCGCCTTCCGCCGGCCCGAGTGCTTGTACACGTTGGTGAGCGACTCCTGGATCACCCGGTACGCGGTGAGATCGGCCGCGGGCGCCAAGGGGACGACGGTGCCGTCGACGTGGCGGTCGACGTCCAGGCCGGAGGCGCGCAGCGCGGCGAGCAGTTCCTCCAGCCCGTCCAGTCCGGGGGCGGGTATCGCGGTGGGTGCGACGGCGTCCCCCGGTTGCCTCAGCAGGCTCACCGTGTCGCGCAGTTCCCCCAGCGCCCTGCGGCTGGCGGACTTCACATGGCCGAGCGCCTCGCGGGCCGCCGTGGCGTCGCCGTCGAGCGCCTGCCCGGCGACGTTGGACTGCACGCTGATGAGCGCCAGATGGTGCCCGACGCTGTCGTGCAGGTCGCGGGCGATGCGCAGCCGCTCCTCGGTGACCCGGCGCTGTGCGTCCCGCTCGCGCTCGCGTTCCGCGCGCTCCGCGCGCCCCTCGACCTCGGCGAGGTAGGCGCGGCGGTTGCGGGAGGAGTCGCCCGCCGCGATCGCCAGACCTCCGAGCGCGATGAACGCCAGGTTCTGCGGGCCCAGCAGCGCCGGCTTGTGCGCCGCGTGGAGGAGGGCGAGCGCGGCCACCGCGGACGCCCCCAGGATCAGGCCGCGCCGGCGCTCCACGAGGTCGGCGACCGTGTAGAGGGCGATCAGCGGGGCCAGCAGGACCAGCACCCCGCCGGTGCCGCGGTTCTGGGCGAGGAACACCTCCGCGGCCCCCGCGCTGACCGCCAGGGTCTCCAGCGGGCGACGGCGCCGGGCGGCCAGCACCCCGCAGGCGAGGGCGACGTACCCGAGCGCCACGGTGCGGTTGCCCACGGCGGCGGCGGAACGCCCGGCGAACGTCGTCACCGCCGTGGCGGCGAAGACGGCACAGGCGATCGCCGCGTCCGCCAGATGCGCATGCCGGCGGACCGCGCCACGCAGGTGGCCGATGGCATTCATGCCTTCACGATAGGCGGGCGCGCCCGGCCCGCCGTCGGCCGTGCGCGGCAGCCCGGCCTACTCCGGGCGCGGTAGACGGCGGCGCCGGCCACTGCGTACGCGGTGGCCGAGGTTGCCGTGCCGGGGCGACGACACGCCACCCACGGGTCGGGGACGGTGGTCGCGGCGCCTGGGGGGGCGCCGCGACCACCTCATCGACACCGACGAAAAGGGGAGAACCCCGATGCACCCGATCTTTACGCCGGTCCCGCACCGGAGGACGTCATGAACGCCGGCGTCACCGTCGACGGCCTGACCAAGCGGTACGGCGCGGTGACCGCCGTCGACGGACTGACCTTCGAGGTCGAGCCGGGCGTGGTGACCGGGTTCCTCGGCCCCAACGGGGCAGGCAAGACCACCACACTGCGCATGCTCCTGGGCCTGGTGCGGCCCACCGCGGGCAGGGCCCTGATCGACGGTCTCCGCTACGCCGAACTGGACGCGCCGAGAAGGGCCGTGGGCGCGGTGCTGGAGGCGACCGGGTTCCATCCCGGCCGGCGCGGACGCGACCACCTGCGGATCCTCGCCCGGGCCGGCGGAATCCCTCGTGCACGCGTTGAGGAGGTACTGGACCGGGTCGGGCTGGCCGAGGCCGCGCACCGGCGGGTGGGCGGTTACTCCCTCGGCATGCGGCAACGGCTCGGTCTGGCCGGCGCCCTGCTCGGCGACCCGGGCGTGCTCGTCCTGGACGAACCCGCCAACGGCCTGGACCCGGCGGGCATGGCCGAACTGCGGGAGCTGCTGCGCGACCTGGCCGGCGAGGGTCGCACCGTCCTGATGTCCAGCCATGTGCTGAGCGAGGTGGAGCAGACCGTGGACCGCGTGGTCATCGTCGCGGGCGGCACGCTGCGCTACGCGGGCCCGCTGGCCGAACTGACCGGAGCGAAGGGGGAGACGCTCGAAGCGGCGTTCCTCCGGCTGACGTCCACCCGGGATTCCGACCCCGTGCCCGGCGCCGCGACCGCGCCGGCCCGCGGCTGAGCGCGAGGAGCGAGCACCATGAACACCCTGATCCGTACCGAGGTACTGAAACTGCGCACCGTCCGCAGCCCGTGGCTGCTGCTGGCGGCCTCTCCGCTGCTGGTCGCCGCGGGCGTCAGCGGCCTCGTGGTCTCCGGCAAGGACGTGCACGACCCGGCCATGCAGAGCCAGGCGCTCGCCCACGTGGGCGTGGCCTCGCTCTTCACGCTGGTCTTCGGGATCCTCGCGGTCGCCGGGGAGTACCGGCACAGGACGATCACCGACACCTACCTGAGCACCCCTTCCCGCGGCCGTGTCGTCGGCGCGAAGCTGCTGGTCCACGCCGTCTTCGGTGCCCTCTCCGGCGTGGTGAGCGGCCTCGTGGGCCTGCTCGTCGCCGCGGCCTGGTGGGCGGGCAAGGACGTGGCCTTCGCATGGGCGGACTCGTCGATGTGGACCACGATCGGCGGCGGCATCGCCTGGAACGCCGCGTTCGCCGCCATCGGCGTCGGAGTAGGGGCGCTCATCCGTGGCGTCGTCGGCGCGGTCGCCGCCGCGCTGGCGTGGGTCGCCCTGGTCGAGGGCATCGTCGGTCAGCTGATCGGCGACCTGGCCCGCTGGCTGCCCTTCAACGCCGGCCAGGCGCTCGGCGCCGGAGCCAAGGCCATCGGGTCCCAGGACCTGCTGCCGCGCTGGGGCGGCGGCACCGTCCTCGCGGTCTACACGCTTGTCTTCGCGGTCCTCGCCGTCACCACGTCCATGCGACGCGACGTGTCCTGACCACCGGGACCTTCGCGGACACCGCTCCCCGGTGCACCACGTGCACCGGGGGCCGGGAGCGACCGCAGCCGTTCCCCGTCCCCGGCGTCCGGGGCGTCCGGCGTCCGGTGTCCGCCCTGTGCGGATGCACAATCGCGTGGCCCGATCCCGCGTCACCGTTCCATCGACCCCGCCGCAACGGCTCGCGCACACTGCCGGGAAACATCGGGTCGCCCAAGGAGCACAGCCATGAGGACATACAGCGGGCACTTCATCGACGGGACGTGGACGCAGCCGCGGAACGCCGACGTGATCGAGGTCGTCAACCCCGCGGACGAGCGCGTGATCGGCTCGATCCCGGCCGGTACGCCCGAGGACGTCGACCGGGCCGTGCGCGCGGCCGCCCGGGCGTTCGAGGAGTGGTCCAGGGCGACTCCCGAGGTCCGCGCGGACTATCTGCGGCGGATCCACGAGGCGCTGGAGGAGCGTGCGGAGGACATCGCGCGCCTGGTGGCGAGCGAGGTCGGCACCCCCGTCCAGGAGAGCCGCGTCCTGCAGTCCGGACTGCCCGTGTTCACCTTCGGCCACGCCGCCGAACTGGCGACCGGTTTCGACTTCGGGCCGGAGGAGATCGGCAACTCCCACGTCGTGCGCGAGCCCGTCGGCGTCGTCGGCTGCATCACGCCGTGGAACTTCCCGCTGCACCAGGTCTCCCTGAAGGTGGCGCTCGCGCTGGCCGCGGGCTGCACCGTCGTGCTCAAGCCCTCCGAGGTGGCCCCGCTGTCGGCCATGCTCCTGGCGGAGATCGCCGAGTCCGTGGGGCTGCCCGCCGGAGTGTTCAACGTGGTGACCGGATACGGCCCGGTGGTGGGCGAGGCACTGGTGGCCCACCCCGACGTGGCGATGGTCTCCTTCACCGGATCGACCCGGGCCGGCCGGCGTGTGGCGGCTCTCGCGGCGGAGACCGTCAAGAAGGTGGCGCTCGAACTCGGCGGCAAGTCCCCCAACATCATCCTGGACGACGCCGACCTGGAGGCCGCGGTCACCGACGGTGTGGCAAAGTGCTACCTCAACTCCGGTCAGACCTGCATCGCCCTCACCCGCATGCTCGTCCCGCGGGAGAGGCTGGAGGAGGCCGGGCGGATCGCCGCCCAGGTGGCACGCGGCTACCGTGTCGGCGACCCACAGGACGAGGAGACGCAGATCGGCCCCATGGTCTCCGACGTCCAGCTCAAGCGCGTACGCGACTACATCGCGGCCGGGATCGCCGAGGGGGCGACCCTGCTCACGGGAGGCCCCGACGCGCCGCACGAGGGGCCCGGCTACTTCGTGGCCCCCACCGTCTTCAGCGACGTGACCAACGACATGACCATCGCCCGCGAGGAGATCTTCGGGCCCGTGCTGTCGATCCTTCCCTACGACTCCGAGGAGGATGCCGTCGCCATCGCCAACGACACGCCCTACGGTCTCGCCGGCGCCGTCTGGTCGGGCGACCCCGAGCGGGCACGGGCCGTCGCCCGCCGGATCCGGGCCGGGATGGTCGACGTGAACGGCGGCGCGTTCAACCCCCTCGCCCCGTTCGGCGGTTACAAGCAGTCCGGCGTGGGGCGGGAGGCCGGGCGCCTGGGCTTCGAGGAGTTCCTGGAGACCAAGGCCATCCAGCACTGACCGCCCGCCGAACGCCGCCCGCCGGACGCCGCCCGCCGCCCGCCTGACGCAGGAGCGCCGTCCGCGGGCTGCCGGCCGCCCGAGAGAGGACACACCATGTACGACTACATCATCGTGGGCGCGGGATCCGCGGGCTGCGTGCTCGCCGCCAGGCTCAGCGAGGACCCGGACGTGCGCGTCCTGCTCGTGGAGGCCGGCCCGGCCGACGACGCGCAGGAGATCCACGTTCCGGCCGCCTTCGCGAAGCTGTTCCGCAGTAAGTACGACTGGGACTACCTGACGGAACCCGAGCCGGGTCTCGACGGACGCCGGCGCTATCTGCCGCGCGGCCGCATGCTCGGCGGCTCCTCGTCGATGAACGCCATGATCTACATCCGCGGCAACCGCCGCGACTACGACGCCTGGGCCGCCGCCGGAGCCAAGGGGTGGGGCTGGGACGACGTCCTGCCGTACTTCCTGCGCTCCGAGGACCATCACGGCGGAGCCTCCGCATGGCACGGCGCCGGCGGCCCGCTCCCGGTCAGCCCCGGACGGTCCCGCAGCCCCCTCGTCGACGCCTTCGTGGCTGCGGCGCGCCAGGCGGGGCACCCGTTCAACCCCGACTTCAACGGTCCCGAGCAGGACGGCGTCGGCTACTACGAGCTGACCCAGCGCGACGGCATGCGGTGCAGCACGGCCGTCGCCTACCTGCGGCCCGCCGTGGAACGCCCCAACCTCTCCGTGCTCACCGGAGCGCAGTGCACCAGGATCCTCTTCGACGGGGAACGCGCCGTCGGCGTCGAGCTGGACGAGGGCGGGCCGGCACGGGAGATCCGGTGCGAGCGGGAGGTGATCCTCTCGGCGGGCGCCTACAACTCACCGCAGCTGCTCATGCTCTCCGGCATCGGCGTCGCCGACGACCTCGCGGCCCTCGGCATCACACCCAGGGCCGACCTGCCGGTGGGCGAGAACCTGCAGGACCATCCGCACCTGGCCGTGGTCCACCTCACCGGCACCGAGTCCCTGCTCACCGCGGAGACGCCGGAGAACGTACGGCTGCTGGAGAGCGAAGGGCGCGGGCCCCTCACCTCGAACGTCGGTGAGGGCGGCGGGTTCTTCCGGACCACCGGCGGTCTCGACGCCCCCGACGTGCAGATCCACGCCGTGCCGGCGATGTTCCACCAGGAGGGGTTGGGAGCGGCCACCGACCACGCCTTCCACATCGGCGCGGTACTGCTCGCCCCCACCAGCCGCGGAAAGGTCCTGCTGCGGTCGGCGCTGCCCAGTGCCAAGCCGCGCATCCTGCACAACTACCTGGCCACCGAGGAGGACCGGGCCGCGGCGGTACGCGCCCTGCGGCTGGTGCGGGACATCGCCGGACGGCCCGCCCTGCGGGAGCACCGCCGGTCGGACTTCCTGACACCCGCGTCCGACGGCGACGCCGACCTGCTGGCGTACGCACGGCGCGAACTGCAGACCCTGTACCACCCCACGAGCACCTGCGCGATCGGCCCCGTCGTCGACCCCGAGCTGCGGGTGCACGGTGTGTCGGGGCTGCGGGTGGTGGACGCCTCGGTCATGCCGACCGTCGTCCGGGGCAACACCAACGCGCCCACGATCATGATCGCGGAGCGCGCCGCGGACCTCATCCGCGGAACGGTGGCCACCGCCTGACGCCGGCGGCCCCTCGTCACCGCCCCCTCGTGTGGTTACTCTGCCAGTGGCCCGGCCGGGACCGGGCCACTGGCCCGTCGTGGTGGGACCCTCCGCGCGGCGGTCCCGCTCACCTCGCTGCGGGAGCCCGAATGACTGCCACCTCTCACGACGACGGCGTACGCGCCGACGACCGTCTGCGCGGCTTGATCGATGTGCTGTTGCCGGGAATCGACCGGTTCGCCGACGTGCTCACCCGCCGGATCACGGAGGAGGAGGACGCCTATCGCGATCACGGCCAGGTGAAGTACGGCCAGCTGCGCGCCTCCTGTGCCGACAATCTGCACTCCATGGTCAGCCAGCTGGGCCGGGACGCCCTCGATCTGCGCGTTCCGCAGGACACCGGCCGTTTCAAGGCCGAGCACGAGGTGCCGCTGTCGGCGGTGACCCACGCCTACCGGCTCGCCGGGCGCTTCCTGTGGGAGTGCGCCCTGGCCGAGGCGGGAGACGCCGTCACCCGGGAGATGCCGCACGTCGCCACCGCGGTCTGGTCGGTCAGTGACGCCTTCACCGATGCGGTGGCGGTGGCCTACCGCGAGGCCATGTCCGAAAGGGCCCACCGGGACCGGCAGGTCAGGAGCCTGCTGCTGGCCGCGCTGCTCGACGGCAGGCTGGACGAGGGCGCGCACCTGTGGGAGTGCGCGGACGCGCTGCGGCTGCCGCAGCGCGGCGTCTTCGCGGTGGTCAGCGCCGAGAGAAGGGCCGGCGGCGGTGCGGCGGACGAGGACGCGCTGCACGACGTGGAGGGCGCACTGCGTGCCCTCGGTATCTGGTCGGTCTGGCGCCTGGAGGACGACGCCCAGGTGGGGCTGCTCTCGCTGCGGTCCCCACGGAGCCTTGCGCAGGCCATGGACCTCATGCGCAGGCGCGGCGCCGGACGGGTGGGGGTGAGCACCCTCTTCCACGGACTGGAGCAGGCGCCGGGCGCCTACCGCCAGGCGCGTCTGGCCTGCGCCTGTGTCGAGCCGGGCGTTCGCGACGTGGCCTCCTACGGTGACGCGCCGGTACGGCTGATGGTGGTGAGCGCCCCCGACTCCGCCCAGCACGCGGTGCGCGAGGTGCTCAGTCCCGTTCTCGGCCTTCCGGCCCACGAACGGGACGTGCTGCTGGAGACGCTGAGCCGGTGGTTCGACTCGGGCGGGTCCGCCACCGAGACCGCCGCGCGGATGTACTGCCACCGCAACACCGTGACCCACCGGCTGCGGCGGGTGCAGGAACTCACCGGGCGTTCGGCCGCCGACCCGGTGGGGGCGAGCGAGATCCACCTGGCGCTGGAGGCGCACCGGCTGCTGACGGGGCCTCGGCCCACGGGGCCCGCCGATCCGGCCGATCCGGCCGGTCCCGCCGGTCCGTGAGACGCGGGCGTTCCGGGACATGGGCGTCCCCCCGTCCGTGAGGACGGGGGGACGCCGGACGCCCATGCCGGTGACGGCGTTCAGGGGATCGGTACATCACCCGCCGCGTACCCGTGCTGCGAGACGGATCCGGTACCCGCTCCCAGCAGGACCCGGGCCTCCACATCCGCGTACGCGGCACCGCCCCGTTCCCTCCCGTCGAGGACGGAGCCCAGCCAGCCGAGCAGGAAGCCGAGCGGGACGGACACCACCGCCGGGTTGCTGAGGGGGAAGACGGCGAAGTCCATGTCCGGCAGCAACGCGGCCGGATCTCCGGACAGGGCGGGGGAGAGCAGCACCAGCAGCACCGAGGACAGCAGTCCCCCGTAGATGCTCCAGAGCGCTCCCCTGGTGGTGAAGCCCTTCCAGTACAGGTGGTACAGCAGCGCCGGCAGGATCGCGGAGGCGGCGACGGCGAAGGCCAGACCCACCAGGAACGAGATGTTCTGGCCCTGCGCGTACATGGACAGCCCCGTCGCGGTGAGCCCGATCAGCAGCACACCGCCCCTGGCGACCAGGAGTTCACTCTTCTCCGAGGCCCTGCCGCCCCTCAGCCCGACCTGGTAGAGGTCGTGCGCCAGCGCGGTCGACGCGGCCAGCACGATCCCGGCGACCACCGCGAGGATGGTGGTGAAGGCGACACAGGAGATCAGGGTGAGCAGGAACGCGCCGCCGAGCGACTCGGCCAGCAGCAGGACGGCGGAGTTGCCCGTGGGGCTGTCGGCCGCGATGGCCCCCCGTCCGAGCAGCGCCACCGCGCCGAAGCCCAGCACACCGGCCGCCAGGCAGAACGCCACCGTCAGCCCGGTCGCCCAGGTGACCGATCCACGGGC
Organism: Streptomyces sp. PSU-S4-23; assembly: GCF_055632315.1. Classification (NCBI taxonomy): domain Bacteria; kingdom Bacillati; phylum Actinomycetota; class Actinomycetes; order Kitasatosporales; family Streptomycetaceae; genus Streptomyces; species Streptomyces sp. PSU-S4-23. The sequence continues at coordinate 8,308,100 of NZ_JBVMUU010000002.1, forward strand.
CGCCCGTGCCGTGGGCACCGCCCTGAGCCGCATGAGCAGGTGCGGCAGCCCCGCGGCTCCCAGCAGCACCGCCAGTTGCATGCTCAGCGAGTCGAGCCGGCCCACACCGTCGTCGCCGTAGCGGATACCGGGCCGCAGGAAGTCGGCGCCCAGACCGCTGTGGCTGGCCGCCCGGCTCAGCAGGGCGGCGGGGTTCCAGCCGTAGCGGGACATGACGAGGAGGGCCAGGTACCCGCCCCCGCCGAGCAGCACCACGGCCTTGACCAGTTGCACGGCCGTGGTCGCCCGCATGCCGCCGATCACCACGTAGATCACCATGAGGATGCCGAGCGCCCCCACCATGATCTGCCGTGCGCCGATGCTGTCCAGGCCCAGGATCGGGGCGGCGAGCGCCCCGGCGCCGACCAGTTGGGCGATCACGTACACCAGGGAGATGACGAGGGTGGCGGTTCCCGCGGCCAGATGCACGGACCGGGGACGCAGACGCCGCCCCAGGCTGTCGCCGATCGTGTAGCGCCCGGTGCTGTGGAAGGGCTCGGCGATCAGCAGGAGCATGACGACCCAGGCGACGATCGGTCCCAGGAGGTAGGGGATGCCGTCGTACCCCGCCAGCGCGACCACGCCGGGGGAACCGAGCAGGGTGGCGGCCGACATGTAGTCGCCGAAGAGGGCCAGACCGTTGCGCGCCGGGGTGAGCCGGCCGTCGCTGACGTAGAAGTCGCCCGGGGTGACCCGGTCCGTCGTCACCCACAGGGCCAGGAACAGAGCGCTGGTCACGAAGACGGCGAAGACCACGAACACGGGGAACGCGCCGGAGGCTCCCAGAGACACGGCAAGGCTCATCGCGCCTCACCCCGCTCGTCGAGCCGGTCCCGCAACTGCGAGCGGTCGGGGTCGAGCCGGGTCCTGGCATGGCGGGTGTACCACCGGACCGCCCAGACGGTGGTGACGCACTGCAGGAGGCTCAGGGCCAGACCGGTGTTCAGCGGTCCCGCGATCGGTACGGCCATGACGCCGCGCGCCTCGCTGGCCAGCAGGCCGTTCAGCAGGTAGAGCGCGATCACGGCGCCCGTGACGGTGAAGACCGGGCGCCGGTGTGCCGCCCGCAGACGCAGCAGGGCCGGTTCGGTCTGGAGCCGCTCGGCGACGGGCGGGGCCGTGGCCCGGTGTGCGGCGGGGCGGTCAGGGGGCACCGGCCCCCACGACGGGCCGGGACCCGGCCGGTGGCCGGGTCCCCTCGACGGCCCCTGTCCCTGCCAGGGACCGTCGCCGTGCCAGTGGCCCGACCCTTGTCCGGGACCGTCGCCGTGCCAGTGGCCCGACCCTTGTCCGGGACCGTCGCCGTGCCAGTGGCCCGACCCTTGTCCGGGACCGTCGCCGTGCCAGTGGCCCGACCCTTGCCCGGAACCGTCGCCGTGCCAGGGACCGGACCCCTGACCGGACCCCTGACCGGACCCCTGACCGGACCCCTGACCGGACCCCTGACCGGAACCGTCGCCGTGCCAAGGACCCGCACCCAGCCCAGGACCGGACCCCCGCCGGGGGTCGGGTCTGCGTCGCGGGGGCGGTGGTGGCGGGAACGCCGGGCTCATGACGTCCCTCCCAGCCGTTCCGCGCGGGCGGTGCCGGCCGGGTCGCGAGCGAGCTCCCGTGCCATGCGATGGGCCCAGCGGCGCCGTTCGCCCTGCCGGCGGCCGCCCGACGCGGCCTCCTCGCACAGCGCTCGGGTGTACCGGCCGGCCAGCTCGTGCCGTCCGCCGACGCGTTCGACGGTCTCGGCGATGGCTTGGAGCAACTCCGCGTCGGAATACAGGGACTCGTGATCGAGCCGGCTCAGATACAGGGCCGACACCGACTGAGGATCCCCTTCGGAGGGCAGGGTCATGCGGCTCATGACAGTTCCTCGGGCAGGTGGATGGATGGTCCCGGACGGAGCGCCGCTCACGAGATGACGTCGACGGCCAGCTCCCCGTCCGCGTACTGCTTGCGCAGCGTCTTCTTGTCGAACTTGCCGACGGACGTCTTGGGCACCGCGCCGAGAAGCGCCCAGCGCTCCGGCACCTGCCAGGCGGCCACCTTGCCGGCGAGGAACCGCCGCAGTTCGTCGTGCGTGACCCCGCTGCCGTCCCGGAGCACGACCGTGGCCAGGGGACGCTCCCCCCATTTGTCGTCCGGGACCGCGACGACGCAGGCCTCGGCCACCGCAGGGTGCGCCATGAGGTGGTTCTCCAGCTCGACGGACGAGATCCACTCCCCACCGGACTTGATCACGTCCTTGACCCGGTCGGTGAGGGTGAGGAAGCCGTCGGCGCTGATGGTTCCGACGTCACCGGTGCGCAGCCAGCCGTCGTGGAACTTCTCCGGGTCGTCGTCGAGGTGGTACGAGCCGGTGATCCAGGGACCGCGCACCTCCAGCTCGCCGACGCTCCGCCCGTCCCAGGGCAGAACGGCACCGTCCTGGCCGATGAGCCGGGCCTCCACCGGCGCCGGGAAGCGTCCCTGGCTGAGGCGGTAGCGCCAGGCGTCCTCCGCGTCGGCGCCCTCGGGGGCGCGGGCCAGGGCGCCCAGCGGCGAGACCTCGGTCATTCCCCACGCGTGCAGCAGCCGGATCCCCAACTCGTCCTCGTAGGCCCGCATCAGTGAGGGCGGGCAGGACGAGCCGCCGACGACGGCCTCCCGGAGGCTGGAGATGTCGGCCTCGGGGTGCTGCCGGACGTGGTCGGCCAGTCCCTGCCACACCGTGGGCACACCCGCGCCCTTGTTGGGGCGGGAGGCGGCGATGAACCGGGCGAGCGGTGCGGGTGCCAGGAACCGGTCCGGCATGGCGAGCGAGGCCCCGGTGAGGAAGGCCGCGTACGGCAGGCCCCATGCCTGGGCGTGGAACTGCGGGACGATGGCGAGCAGGCGGTCCGCGGCGGAGATGTTCATGAGGTCCGGCAGACTGATGCCCAGCGAGTGCAGGTACAGCGAGCGGTGGCTGTAGACGACGCCCTTGGGGTTGCCCGTCGTGCCGGAGGTGTAGCACATGGCCGCCGCCTGGTTCTCGTCCAGGTCCGGCCAGTCGTACGTCCCGGGCCGGTCCGCCAGCAGCCGCCCGTAGTCGTGGACGGCCACCGGACCGCCGTCGGGCAGAAGAGAGGAATCCGCCTCGCCGTTGACGATGACGTGCCGCACCGTGCGCATGCCGGGCAGCAGCGCGGTGAAGACGGGCAGCAGGGAACCGTCGACGATGACGACCGTGTCTTCGGCGTGGTCGGCGATATAGGTGAGCTGCTCGGGGAAGAGGCGGATGTTCAGGGGGTGGATCACGGCGCCCATGGCGGGCACGGCCAGGTACGCCTCCAGGTGCTCCTGGTTGTTCCACATGAAGGTGGCCACCCGGTCACCGGGGCGCACGCCGAGGCCGGCCAGGGCGTGGGCGAGCGCGGCGGCGTTGCGGCCGACCGTTGCGTAGTCGGCGCTGCGGGTGCCGCCGCCGGTGGCGGTGACGACCTCACTGCCGCTGTGCAGCGTCATGCCGTTCTCCAGCAGCCTGCGGACGAGCAGGGGCACGGCCTGCATGGTGCTGGGGATGACCTGGGGGCTGGGCATGTGCGTGGGTGTTCCTTCGGTGTCGGCGTCGGTGAGCGGCTCCGTCACGTCACCGACCGTTGCGGCTCTTGCCGCGATCCTGGGCCCCTCCGTCGGGTGCGGGTAGCTCCAGGGGGAGGTATGAGTTCGGAGGTCTCCGTTCGGAGATGGTCACCGCCGTGGCGACGGGGGAGGATGCGGAAGCGGAGCGCACCTGTCGCTTCTGGTCCGCCGGCGGGAGACGACCTACCATGACGAACGTGTCAGACGGGAGCCGGGACCGGCCGTTGCCTGGCGTCCTGTTCGAGCTCACCGAGGGATACGGCGAGATCATCGCGCTGCTCGACCAGTCCGCCGCCATGCGCCGCATCGTGGACGACGTGCCCGAGCTGAGCGGGGTCGACGTCGCGTGGGTGGGGGAACCGGACGGCGCCGACCGGCTGGTGCTCGGGCATGTCGTGCATGCCCGCACGCCCGCGGTGGACGGTCTGGTCGTGTCCGCCGGGTGCGGGCTGGGCGGGCAGGTCATGCTCCGGCGCCGCCCCCTGTGGGTCAGTGACTACCGGCGCTCCGACACCATCACCCACCACTTCAACGCCCAGGCGGAGACGGAGGGCCTCGGCGCGATGATCGCGGTCCCCGTCATCCATGACGACCGGCTGCTGGGCGTCCTGTACGGCTCGAACCGGGAGACCTCCGTGTTCAGTGACCGGACGACCCAGGCGCTGGAACAGGCGGCGAGCCGGGCCGCGGCCGCCGCCGTCGTGGCGGAGCGTGCCCGTCACGCGGCCGAGGTGGCGGTGCACGAAGAACGGCGCCGGCTCGCGCTGGACCTGCACGACACGGTGGGGGCCATGCTGTTCACCCTGGGGACCGGCATCCGCACGCTGGCCGAGGAACTGCCGGCCGGGGACGCCGTGTCGGCGCGTCTGGGAGACCTGGAGGAGCAGGCGATCCAGGCGGCCGCCGCGTTGCGCGTGTCGCTGCACGCGCTGCACGCGCCGCCGGAGGAGGTCGCGCTCGGCGTCGCGCTGCGTGCCGACTGCAAGGCCTTCCAGCAGCGCACCGGCGTGATCGCCCGGCTGATCATGGTGACCGAGGTGCCGGGACTGCCCGCGGTCCGGATCAAGGCACTGACCGACGCGGCGCGGGAGGCACTGCTCAACGTCGAGAAGCATGCGCGCGCCCGCTCCGTCGTGATGAGCGTGTTCAGGCAGTCCGGGGGTGTGTGCGTGACCATCGCCGACGACGGGGCCGGTCTGCCCTCCGAGGACGCCTCGCACCGCGGCATCGGCCTGTCCACCATGTCGGAGCGACTGGAACGCGTCGGCGGCCGGGTCAGCGTCGGCGGCAACGAGGACGGCGGCGTGACCGTCCAGGCGTGGGTGCCGGCGTGAACGAACCGACGGTACGCGTCCTGGTCGTGGACGACCACCCCATCGTCCGTGACGGTGTCGCCCTGGCGCTGGGCAACGCCTCCTGGATCACGGTCTCCGGATACGCGAGTTCGGGCCGGGACGCGATCAGTGAGACGGAGCGGCTGGTGCCCGACGTGGTCCTGCTGGACCTGCGCCTGCCCGACATGCTCGCCCCCGAGGTCGTCCGCGAGCTGCGGACCCGCGTACCCGGTGTCAAAGTCGTGATCTTCACCGCCTATCCCGAGCATGCCGCTCTGGAGGACGCGCTGAACGCCGGGGCGCACGCGGTGGTCGTGAAGGACGCCGAGAGGTCGGACCTGGTGGACGTCGTCCGCCGGGTCCATGCCGGGGAACGGGTGGTGCGCACCAGCCCGGACAACCTCCTCAGCGCGCTGCTGAACCGGAAGCTCAAGGACAGCGGCCTCACCCGCCGCGAGTACGAGATCCTGCGCCGGGTGGCGATGGGCGAGACGAACCAGGAGATCGCGGACGTGCTCGGTCTGACCCGGAACACCGTCAAGACCTATATCCAGCGGACGCTGGAGAAGCTGGGTGCCCGCAACCGGGTGGAGGCCCTGGCGCGGGCGAGCGAGCGCGGGATCCTCTAGCGGCCCCACCGGCACCGGCCCGCCGGGCGGCTGACGCCGCGGCGGGCCCGGCCACGGGCGAGGGGCTCCGGGGTGACCGGCGGCCTACCGGGCTGCGCCGTCGCGCGGGGAGACGACGAGTGCCGCACCCAGCCCCGTCAGGAGTGCGCCCAGGCCGGTGACCAGCGACGTCACTTCCCATGCCTGGTAGGCGGACATGAGGGAGGCGCGCAGCGTCTCGCCCATGAACGCGGTCTGGCGGAGGTCGGACAGCTTCTCGTCGTCCCCGGCGGCGTGCAGTTCCGCGGTGATCTCGGAGTAGGTGCGGCCGTCGGTCGCACGGGCCAGGCTCCCCTTGATCATTTCCGCGAAGACGCGGGCCTGGGGTCCGGTCTCGACGGGCCGGCCGGCAAGATCGGCGAGGTGGGCGGGAAGTCCGCGCCGCGGAAAGAAGATCTTCTGGGCGGTCAGCTCCGCGCGGATGTCCTTGCGGCCGCCGCGGCCGCGCCACAGCATCACCGGCCCGGCGGCCAGCATGGCCGCGCCCACCGCCTTGAGCAGGGCGTCGGCTCCGCGGTTCGTCACTGTCATGGGTGTTCTTCCTCGGGTGGGGACAGGGGCTGTCCGGCTCGTCGAAGGCTGGGGGAGGCGATGACCGCTCGTGGCGCCGCCCGGGGGCGCCGGCCCGGGTGCGCGGACCGGAGCGCATGGACGGGCGGGGGTCCTTCTCACCCGCGGCCCGGAGGCGGTGATCCGTGCCGTCCGCAGGCGCAGAGGCGCCGGACGCCGGACGCCTGCGTCCACCTCGCCGCGCGGCGGCACGACGTCGTGTTCGTCGCGGCGGCCCGGCAGACCGGGGCGGCCACGGCATCGTGCCGCCATCTGGAGCGGGACGGACACCACCGTGCCGGTCCTCGTCCGGCGGCCGGCCGGAGCCACCGCCCTCGCGCGTTGTCGCCGTTCCCCATGGGACCGAACCGTAGAGCAGCCCGTCGCGGCGGGACCCGGCCGAAGCGCCCACGTCGTACGGCCGACCGGCCCTATCTCCTGTGGTGTCCCGCGGTACCGGTGGCCCCGGACGCCGTCCCGCACGGACGGTCCCCGCCCCGCCAGGGACCAAGGTCCCGGATGCCGGGGCCGAACGGCCCACCCCATACGGGAGGAACGGCCCGGACAGCGGGAAGGCGGTGAGGTTAGCCTCGCCTTGCTTGTATGCGGCTTGTCTGCGGCGCCCGGCCGGTTCGTCCGGGCACACGGTGAGGGAGGCAGGAATGCGTGGAGGCGGCACGGACGCCGGGGAGACCGCCGGCCCACCGGCGACGGCGGCCCCCGCCGGCCGGGTACGGCCCCTGGCCGATCTGCCGCCCGGCGCCCGGGCCGTCGTGGTCGCCGTGGTCGACGCGGACCCGGGACGGACGACCGCGACGGTCCGCCGGCTGGGCGATCTCGGATTCACGCCCGGCTCGGTGGTGGAGGTGGTGCGCCGGGCACCGTTGCGCGACCCGGTCGTCTACCGGGTCAAGGACTACGAGGTGTGCCTGCGCCGCACCGAGGCCGCGTGGGTGCACACGATCGAGACGGACCGATGACCGCGGGCTGCCACGGCGCCGTCGAGCCGGGGGACATCGCGGCGGAGGAGTGCCGGATCGCCCTGGTCGGCAGCCCCAACTCCGGCAAGAGCAGCATCTTCAACGGTCTGACCGGCCTGAACACCAAGACCGGCAACTATCCGGGAGTGACTGTCTCCCGGTTCGTGGGCACCTGCCGAACCGGAGCGGGCGGATGCCTGGTCGAGGACCTGCCCGGCACGTACAGCCTGACCCCCCTCAGCCCGGACGAACAGGTCGCGGTCGACGTGCTCGACGGCCGGACGGAGCACACCGCCCGCCCGGACGCGCTGCTCGTCGTGGTGGACGCCACCACGCTGCGGCGGTCCCTGGGCCTGGTCGCACAGGTCCTGGCACGCGGCCTGCCGGCCTGCGTCGTGGTCACGTTCATGGACGAACTGACGCAACGCCAGGGGCACCTGGACATAGACGCGTTCGCGCAGGCCCTCGGCGTGCCCGTGGTGCCGGTGATCGGTCACCGCGGGCGCGGGCTGGAGCAGCTGCGCGACCGGCTCACCACCTGGCAGACCTGGGCGTCCCCGCCCCTCGCGCCGCCCACCGAGCCGGGCGAGCGGGACGCCTGGGCGGAGTCGGTGCTCGCCTTCGCGGATTACCGGGCGCCCGAGGTGCATCGGGTCACCCGGCGCATCGACGGGATCCTGCTGCATCCGCTGTGGGGCACGGTCGTGTTCTTCGCGGTGATGGTGCTCTTCTTCCAGACCGTGTTCACCCTCGCCGCGCCGCTCCAGGGCTCTGTCGAGGCCCTGTTCGGATGGCTGTCGGGCCTGGTCAGGGAGCACGTGGGCAACCGGTGGCTGTCCGGCCTGCTCGGCGACGCCCTCATCGGCGGCGTCGGCGGCGTGCTGGTCTTCGTCCCGCAGATCCTCCTGCTGTTCCTCTTGCTCGCTCTGTTCGAGGGCGTCGGCTACATGTCGCGGGCCGCCTTCCTCATGGACCGGGTGATGGCCCGTGCCGGTCTGGAAGGCCGTGCCTTCGTGGCGCTGCTGTCGTCGTTCGCCTGCGCGGTCCCCGGCATCATGGCCACCCGTACCCTGCCCTCCGCCAAGGACCGTCTGGCGACCATGATGGCCGCCCCGCTGGTGACCTGCTCGGCGCGGCTGCCGGTCTACGTCCTGCTCATCGGCCTGCTGGTCGACCCCTCGGACCACGTCGGGCCGTTCGGCGCACAGGGCCTGATCATGTTCGGCCTGTATCTGCTCGGCGCCGTCTCGGCGATGGCGGCCGCCTGGGTGTTCAAGAAGATCGGGGACCTCCGCGGCCCGCTGGTGCCGTTCTTCATGGAGATGCCGCCCTACCGGCTGCCCGCGCCGCGCGCGGTGCTGATCGCCATGGGCTCCTCCGTACGCGCCTTCCTGCGCAAGTGCACGACCGTCATCGTGGCCACCAGCATCGGGTTGTGGCTGCTGCTGAACCTGCCGCTGCACTCGGCGGCGCAGATGCGCGCCGACGGGGTCGACACCTCCAGCCACGTCGCCGTGACCGCGTACACCGTCGACCACAGCTACGCCGCGGACCTCGGCCGGCTGGTCGGCCCCGTCTTCGACCCGCTGGGCTTCGACTGGCGCATCAACGTCGGTGTGCTGTCGGCCCAGTCGGCCCGGGAGACCTTCGTCGCCACCCTCGGGCAGGTCGCGGCCGCCGAGGACCCGGTGCAGCCGAAGCAGGCGCTGCGGACCATGACGTACCCCGACGGACCGCGGGCCGGGCAGCCCGTCTTCACCGCGCCGACCATCGCCGCGCTGCTGGTCTACTTCTCGTACGCGCTGCAGTGCACGGCCACCGTCGCCGTCATACGACGGGAGACCGGCACCTGGAAGTGGCCGGCGATCGCCTTCACCTACCTGACCGCGGTGGCCTGGCTCATGGCCTACGCGGTCCGCACGGTCACGGCCGCGCTGGGCGGGTGAGCAACGGATGGTTCCCCTTCACCCGCAGCACGTTCCCGGCCGGCCCGACCGGCTGCGCTGGGTCGTCCCGGCCGGCGCGCTTCCCCGCACCGGTCCGCTGGGGAGGGTTCCCGCCCCCTTGGCCGCGCTGCTCGCCGACGGCACCCTCGCCTCCGTCACGGCGGAGCCCGCCGCCCTCGTCACCACCCTCGGCCGGGGCCGTTCCTGGCCGGGCGAGGGTGCCCGGGTCCGCACCGCGCTCCACGCCGCCCTCGACGACCGCGCCGGATGGACCCCGGCCGTGGACGACGACGCGGCGGGCACCGATGACGCGGGCACCGATGACGCGGGCGACGACCGCGCGGACGACGACGCGCGCCTGTACCGCACCGCGAGCGAGCTCCTGGCCGGTGCGGTCGGCCAGTTCGCCCTCTCCCACGGCGGCGTCATCGAACTGGTCGGGGTCCGCGGGGGTGTGGTCACCGTCCGGCTCGCCGGGGCCTGCCGCGGCTGCCCGGCCGCCCGGATCACCCTGCACCAGCGCCTGGAACGGCAGCTGCGCCGTCGCTGCCCCGACCTGGTGGCCGTGAAGGACGCCGGGGCCCCGCGGACCTGACGCAGAGGTCCGCTTATTAGACAGCGCGTCATATTACTGAACCGTAACCTTCCTGGTGCTACCCGGGGTAACGCCTGCGCGGATACTTTTCAGGCGAACCACTTCCAGGCGGCGCGGCCACACCCCGGCGGGACGACCGGGTGACTCGCGCCGCCACGCCTCTGTGCCCGAGCCGGCTCCCACGGACCGGGCGCGGAAGACGCTCCCCGCCCGTCGCTCCCCAGGAGGTTCGCCATGCCCGCACGCAGACGGGTCCTCGCCACCGCAGTGGCCGCTGCCGCCTGCCTCGGCGCCCAAGCGCTCTCGGGCACCGCCGCCACCGCGGCGGACACCGTCGTGTCCCGCGGTGTCACCATCCCCGCGTTCTACAACCCGCCGGCCACACTGCCCGCCGCGAACGGCGCCGTCGTCCGTAGCGAACCCCTCCCGCTGGCCCTGAGCCTGCCCGGCATCAACGGGCAGCTGCCGGGCCGGGCGACCCGGCTGATGTACAAGTCCACCGACGCGAACGGGCAGCCGGTGGCGGTCACCGGCGCCTACATCGAACCCACGGCCGACTGGACGGGCGGCGGGCCCCGCCCCCTGGTCGTGGTGGCGCCCGGCACGATGGGACAGGGGGACCAGTGCGCCGCGTCGCTGGGCCTCGAACACCCGGTGCTCCTCAACGGCCAGACGATGTCCGTCGGTTACGAGGACGTGTCGATCTACCGTCTTCTCTCCTCCGGTGTCGCGGTGGTCGTCAGCGACTACGTCGGGCTCGGCGCGACCGACCGGCTGCACACCTACGTCAACCGGGTCGACGAGGCGCACGCCGTGCTGGACGCCGCCCGTGCCGCTCGCTCGCTCGGCGGGGCCTCGGTCACCTCCGCCTCCCGGGTGGGACTCTACGGCTACAGCCAGGGCGGCGGCGCGACGGCCGCCGCGGCCGAACTCCAGCCCTCCTACGCCCCCGACGTCACCCTGTCCGGGACGTACTCCGGTGCGCCGCCCGCCGATCTGACTGAGGTCACCAAGGCCATCGACGGCAGTGAACTGGCCGGGGCCCTGGGCTGGTCGCTCAACGGGTTCCTGCAGTCCGACCCGTCCCTGCGGCCCATCGCGGACGCGCACCTCAACGCCGCGGGCAAGGCGGCCCTCGCCGATCTGTCGACCATGTGCGTCGGCGACGCCCTGCTCGGCTACGGGTTCTCGCGCAGTACGAAGTGGACGACCGACGGGACATCCCTCAGCGACATCATCGCCGCCACACCCGCACTCCAGGCGTTTCTCGACGAACAGCGCATCGGCCTGCTGAAGCCGGCCGGGCCCGTGCGGGTCGCGACCGGCGTCAGCGACAATCTCGTTCCCCACGCGCAGGCCCGCCGCCTCGCCGTCGACTGGTGCCGCAAGGGCGCCGACGTCACGTACAAGGCGGTCGTCCTGCCGGATGTCGGCAGCGCCCTGCTCAACCACTTCGCGCCGCTGCTGACGGACCAGGGCGACGCCGTCTCGTGGCTGACCGGCCGGCTGTCCGGCAAGCCGGCCACCTCCAACTGCTGGAGCATGCCGGTACAGCCCTGACCGGCGGTACCCGCCGGCCTGAGGCGGGCGCGGTGCCGCCGGCCGGCAGGCCCGGCCGGCGGCACCACGAGCGGTACGCCCCTGCCTCAGACCGCCGGGGCCGGATAGGTCGGGTACTCCGCCCCGGAGACGTACTGGACGACGCGGATGACCTGGCAGGAGTAGCCGAACTCGTTGTCGTACCAGAGGTAGAGGATCGCGTTGTCGCCCTCGACCTTGGTGGCGCCCGCGTCGACGATCGAGGCGTGGCGCGAGCCGATGAAGTCGCTGGAGACCGCGTCAGGGGCGCTGATGAAGTCGATCTGGCGCCTGAGCGGCGAGGTCAGCGACACCTCACGCAGATAGTCGAGGACCTCCTCGCGGGTCGTCTCGCGCCCGAGCTGCAGGTTGAGGATCGCGATCGAGACGTCCGGCACCGGGACACGGATCGAGCTGCCGGTGATCTTCGCGTTGAGGTCCGGCAGCGCCTTGGCGACGGCGGAGGCGGCACCGGTCTCGGTGATGACCATGTTGAGCGGCGCCGAGCGGCCGCGGCGGTCGGACTTGTGGTAGTTGTCCAGCAGGTTCTGGTCGTTGGTGAACGAGTGGACCGTCTCCACGTGGCCGCGCAGGACGCCGTACTCGTCCGCCATCGCCTTCAGCGGCGGGACGATCGCGTTGGTGGTGCAGGACGCACACGACAGGATCTGCTCGTCGGGCTTGACGGTGTCGTGGTTGACGCCGTGGACGATGTTGGGGACGTCGCCCTTGCCCGGCGCGGTCAGGACGACCTTGTCGATGCCGGGGCGCAGATGCTTCGACAGGCCCTCGCGGTCGCGCCACTTGCCGGTGTTGTCGATGAGGATGGCGTCCTTGATGCCGTACGCCGTGTAGTCCACCGACGTCGGGTCGTCGGAGTAGATCACCTTGATCTCATGGCCGTTGGCGACGATCGTGCTGTTCGCCTCGTCGACGGTGATCGTGCCGTGGAACTGACCGTGGATCGAGTCGCGGCGCAGCAGCGAGGCCCGCTTGACCAGGTCCTGGCCGGCGGCCTGGCGGACGACGATGGCGCGCAGCCGCAGGCCGTTGCCCGAACCGGCCTTCTCGATGAGCAGACGGGCGAGGAGCCGGCCGATGCGGCCGAACCCGTAGAGGACGACATCACGCGACTCGCGGCTCTCGATCTTGTTGGCGCCCGTCGCGCCGGCCACGGCCTCGGCGGTGAACGCCTCCACCGACAGACCGCGGTCGTCGGTCCTGTACGTCGCCGCGAGCATGCCGATGTCGATCTGGGAGGGGCCGAGGTCCAGCGTGGTGAGGGCCTGGAGGAACGGCATGGTCTCGGTGACCGACAGTTCCTCCCCGGCGATCTGCCGGGCGAACCGGTGGGTTTTGAGGATGCTGACCACCGACTTGTTCACCAAGGAGCGGCTGTGGAGCAGGACCGTGACGTCCCGCTCCCTGTGCAGCTTCCCGATGATCGGGATCATCGACTCCGCGGTCTCCTCGCGGTACTTCCAGTTGGTGAACGAGTCCTCGTAGACAGTCACAGGTTTATCTTTCGAGCTAGGCGGTGCTCACATGCTAGCTCCCTGCTGGTCCGGGTCTTGAGACGGGCTCCCCGAGGGCCCGTGCCCCGCGGCGAGTGAGGGGAGGAGACTGTGAGCGTTGTCACGGTTGATGCGACGGCGCTGCTCCTCGTCGAGGGCCGGGTCGTTGTCGAGCGACGGCGCGGTGACGCCGGTGACCAGGTGGGACGGGGTGGGGGGCCAGTCGCTGCCGTAGAGGATCCGGGAGGAACCCACGGCGGACAGCAGGGTCGGCGTGGCCGACGGCGACATGGGCCCGGCCGTGTCGTAGTAGAACCGGTGCAGGTAGTCGCGGACCCGCGCCGGTTCCACCTTCGGCGTCAGGCAGTGGGCGAAGAGTTCGACGCGGCTCGCGATGTAGGGGAGGAAGCCGCCTCCGTGCGGCAGGATGAACGTGAGATTCGGGTAGCGGTCCAGGGTCCCGTTCACGATGAGACTGATGGCCGCCTGGGTGGTGTCCATCAGGAAGTCGCACAGGAACGGCGGGACGCCGTCGAGTCCTCCCCCGCCTCCGGGCACCTCCATCGGGTGTGTGCTGATCACGGCCGAGCGTTCGTCGAGTTCCGCCAGGATCCTCCCGTGGGAGGGATGGCCCAGATGGACGCCTCCGACGCTCGTCCGGACGCTGACCCCGACCGCCCCGAGCTCGTCCATTCCGTAACCGACCGACCAGGCCGACAGGTCGGGGCTCTCCAGGAAGACCGGGGTGTAGAACGCAAAGCGATCGGGGTGGCCGGCGACGAGGTCGCCGGCGGAGCGCAGGGCGACGCGGGCGCTCTCCTTGCGCGCCTTCGGGTCCCGGAGCCTTCCCAGCATGGCGACGGTCAGCACGCTGGTCCGGATGCCCGCGCCGTCCATCACCGCGAGAGCCGTGTCGAGGTCCCACCGGGTCCAGGGCGGCAGGTTCCGGCGCTGGACGATGTCGTTCCGCTCGGCCCAGTCGAGCCATTCCGGTGCGGTGTAGTGATGGTGGACGTCCACTCGCGCCCGGCGCGCATCGCCGTCCGCCGGCGCGTCGTTGTCCCTGTCGGCCCCCGGGGCCGCCTCCGCGGTCGTCTGCAGCGGTGCCATGGTCAGCGCCCGAGAATCCGCAGCAGAACGTCGGTCAGCGACCTCTCCATGTCCGAGGGCTCGTCATCGGTCCGCCATGCGACGAAGCCGTCCGGCCGCACGAGGACCGCGCCCTCCGGTGTCGTGCCGTGCACCGACGACCACTCCGGACCGTCGCCGGTGTCCAGGTCGTATCCCGCGCCGCCGCCGATGGTGTAGGAGTCGAGGGGCACATCGAGCTTCGCACCCACGCTCCGGGCGGCGGCGCGCCAGCCGGGGCGCTCACAGAGCAGGACGAACGACCGCTCGTACAGATCGATGGTGGACACGGTCGCCCCGTCGCGGGCGACCCACATGTGCGGCGCACGCGTACCGGGCTCGGCGCTCAACCGCAGTCGGTCCGGGATGAGGGGCTCGTCCGCGGGCGCGCCGATCACCGCCGCCGAGACATAGCGGTAGCCCAGCGCTGTGGTCATCAGGTCGGTGGCCTCGTTCGACGCCGACCTCGCCGTGTAGCCGGGGTGCTGTTCCCGGGCCGCCTGCTCCGTGGCGCGCGCGCTCGTCGCCTGCGCCACCGGCCGGCGTTCGGCCTCGTAACTGTCCAGCAGGGCGGGGTCCGCCCAGCCGCGCAGCACCGCGGCGATCTTCCAGGCGAGATTGTGCGCGTCCTGGATACCGGTGTTGGAGCCGAACGCGCCCGTCGGCGGCATTTCGTGGGCGGAATCGCCCATGAGGAACACCCGTCCGTCGCGATAGCTGTTCGCCACGCGGTCCGCAGCGTGCCAGGGGGCCTTTCCGGTGACCTCGACATCCAGGTCGCGCACTCCGGCCGCCGCCCGGATGTGCTCGACGCACCGGTCGTCGGTGAAGTGGTCCAGTGTCTGGCCGCGCTCGGGGAACCACGGCAGATGGAAGACCCACTGCTCCTCGTTGTCCACGGGCAGCAGGACCCCCTCGCCGTCCGGGTCGGTGACGTAGCAGACCACGAAGAGCTGCTCTCCCGCCACCTCGCGCAGCAGCTTGCTGCGGAAGGTGATGCTGATGTTGTGGAACAGATCTCCCGATCCCGAGTGCTCGATACCGAGCCGCTGGCGCACAGGGCTGCGGGGGCCGTCGGCGGCGAAGAGGTAGTCCGCCGTCACCGTGGAGATCTCACCGGAATCCCTGGCCTGGACGACGGCCCGCACGCCGTGGGCGTCCTGTGTGAACGACAGCAGCTCCGTGCTGAAGCGCACGTCCCCGCCCAGGTCACGGGCACCCTGCAGCAGTACGGGTTCCAGGTCGTTCTGACTGCAGGCGCACCGGACCGTCGAACAGAGGTCGGCCTCGGGCGGCCGGCCCGTGATCCGTGCCGAAAGCCATCGCCGGCTCCCGCCGCGCAGGGTGTCCACCTGAAGAATTCCATGGTTCTTCGACAGGGTGGCCGCGGCTTTCCGGATCTGCGGTTCGAGCCCCGCGGTCCGGAAGAGTTCCATGGTCCGCATGTTGTTGCCGCGGCCACGCGGATGTGCCGACGTGGCCGCATGGCGTTCGACGACACGGTGCCGGATGCCGAGACGTCCGAGGAAAACGGATGCGGACAAGCCTACGAGCGAGCCCCCTACGACCAGGACGGGCACGTAGTCGTCGCCGCGTTCATTCATGGGGTGTTCTCCTCTGCGGTCAGCAGCCTTGCGAGGAAGCGGCCCGGGCTGCCATGGCTGGGTCCCTGTCCTTTTGCCACGCGGTGCCGGGCCATATCCGGCAGTCACCCGAACAGCGAGCCAACTTTCAGCCCGACCACCATCGCGGTACTACGGCGGCCGACGCCCGGCCCGTCCCGCACCGTCGATCGGGTGAATCGCGTTTGTGGCCGGGACCCGGCCGGGGAATGAGTGACCGAACCTCAGGCATCGCTGTCCCGTGGCCGCGACGCGAACCCCTCAGAAAGGCGGGAAAATGACTCAGCTCGACGAACGGGACGGCGTGGAATCGACGGAGCAGGCGATCGCGGCGGCATCGCGCGGCTCGGCCGCCTACCGCGCCGATCCCCATCCGGTGTACGCGCGCCTGCGCGAGTCGGCCCCCGTGTGCCGCCTGTCTCCGCCGCACGGCGTGGACACCTACCTGATCACGCGGTACGACGACGCCAAGGCCGCCCTGACGGATCCGCGCATCAGCAAGGACATGTACGCGGCCATGGACGCCTACCACACCATCTTCGGTGACTCGTCCATCGCCCTGGACGACAACATGCTCTTCGCGGACCCGCCCAAACACACCCGGCTGCGCCGCATCGTCAACAGTGCGTTCAGTCCCCGCCGTATCGAATCCCTGCGCCCCCGCATCCAGGAGATCGCCGACGAACTGCTGGGAAGCTGCTCCACGAGTGCCCCCATCGACCTGCTGTCGTCGTTCGCCTTCCCGCTCCCGCTCATCGTGATCTGCGAACTCCTGGGAATTCCCGAGGGCGAGCGGGCGGACATGCAGAAATGGTGCGCCGTGGTGGCGCGCACGGGATTCAGCAAAGAGGACAAGGAGAAACTGGCGCTGGCCGAAGGGGCGCTGCGGGAGTATTTCGTGGAACTCATCGCGCGCAGGCGCCGGGAACCGACGGACGATCTTCTGGGCGCGCTCATCCGGACCCAGGACGAGCAGGGGGCCATGACCGACGGCGAGCTGCTGTCGACCCTGTGGGTGCTGCTCTTCGCCGGCCACAAGACGACGGCGTACCTCATCGGCAACGCCGTGTTCAACCTGTTGACCCATCGCGATCAGCTCCAGGCGGTCCTGGCGGAGCCGGAACTCCTGCCGAACGCGATCGAGGAGATCATCCGCTACGAGGGCTCCGTCGAGAACGCGACGTTCCGGCACGCGCTTGAGGACATCACGCTCAGGGACACCACCATCCCCAAGGGCTCACTCGTCCAGGTGTCGGTGGCTTCCGCCAACCGGGACCCGGAGAGGTTCGCCTCACCCGACACCTTCGACGTGCGGAGGCAGGGACTGCAGAGTTCCCACCTCGGCTTCGGCAGCGGTCCCCACTACTGCCTCGGCGCGCCCCTGGCCAGGATGGAGATGCGGATCGCGTTGACCACGCTCTTCGAGAGGTTCCCCGCCATCGATCTCGCCGTTTCCCCGGACGAGGCGGAGTGGCTGAAGGTGCCCTTCCCCGCCTTCCGGGGACTGGAGAGGCTTCCGGTCGCCCTGGAGCCGTCGCGGACGCCCCTCCGCTGATCAGCCGATCGCCGGACTGGGCGTCGGGGAGACGGTGTTCACGTTCAGGTCGGGTCGGGGGGTGAGGACCACGACCGGCGCGCCGGGTGCGGGCGGTGGCGGGGTGAGCTGCTCATTGGGAAGCTTCGGCGGGGTGGTCTGCTGGAAGAGGACCTGGTCGAAGTTGACCACCCCGGTCTTCTCCAGCACCGTGATGTGGTCGAGGACGGTGTCGTTGGCCAGGTCGGCGAGCTGACGCACAAGGGTGTTTTTGGTGGTGGCGCGGATCTTGGCGATGGTCGGGAAGATCTGACCGTGGGTCACGCGCATGATGTTGGCGGCCGTGGTGTCGAACTCCCTGCCGGAGGCGGCCTGCGAGGTCGCCACGAACTGCTGCTGCTGCGGGGTGGCCTGGTTGGGCAGGGTGATACCCAGCTCCGGGGCGATCTTGCGGCACAGCTCGTCGAGTCCGGCGTGACCGACGACCAGGTGTTTGCCGGCCTCCTTCATCTCCGGCGTCGAGCCCTTCGCCATGGCCAGTTCGCCGAGCGGGTACTCCCACAGCCCGGCCGAGCGGACCTTGACGACGAAGTCGCGGTCGGCCTCGGTCAGGGGGCCGTAACGGGTGCTGGCGATGACGAGGTTCGGGGAGCCGGACGTGGTCTGGACGCCGAGCATGGCGGGGTAGGCGAGGGCGATGAGGGTCAGGCCCAGCGCACCGACGACGACGGCTGTTCCTCCCGCTGCGCGCGAGACGGGCATAGTGCCTCCCGAGGTGTGGAGCGTGTGTGCCAGGAGATACGGATGTATCCGGTGGATCGATCATTGCCCGGGGTAAAACTTGCACGCGACTATGTGGTGTGCGTCACACGGTGACGGTGTGGCCACCGCTTCGTCCGTGTCCGGCCGTGCCCCCGGCGGCCTTGCCCCTGGGGCGAGCCGACGGCCGTGCCACTGCCCTGTGCCGTGTGCATGGTGCCGCTTCCACCCCGGGCGCCGGGCGGTGGTCGGCCGTCGGCTCGGTTCCCCCGCTTGAGGATGGCACAGCCCGGCGCCGGTGGTTCGGGGGAATGCCCGGACGCGTGACTCCGCTTGGGGCAGCGCCCGGTGACAGGTGCGCGGGCGCCGGTGCCGGCACGGTCATGGGAAGGGAAAATCTGTTCCGATCATTCGCCTGGGCAGGCAGTTCGGCGCGATAGAAAGGAGCCATGCCGGAGCGTGAAACCCTCATGACGGGCATGGACGACGTGGACGCGGTCACGCGCGCGGTGCTGACCGCGTCACGGTTGCTGGTCGCGGTCTCCGCTCGTTCGCTGGCCGCGGTCGAGGACCGGGTCACCCTGCCCCAGTTCCGGATGCTGGTGGTGCTGTCGATGCGCGGCGCCACGAAGCTGGTCGCTCTGGCGGACCTGCTGCAGGTGGCGCCGTCGACGGCGATGCGCATGGTGGACCGACTGATCGCCGCCGGGCTGGCCGACCGTCAGGTCAACCCGGACAACCGCCGTGAGACCCTGCTGCGGCTGACCGACGAGGGGCGGCGGACGGTCGTGGACGTCACCGCGCGGCGCCGTGCCGAGATCGCCGCGATCGTCGAGCGGCTGGGTCCCGGGCAACGGGCCGCGCTGGTCGAGGCGTTGACCGCGTTCAACGAGGCGGGCGGGGAGCCACCGGTCCCGGTCTCGAACGCCCTGGGGGCCCATCCGCTGGGCTGGACCGATACCGGCCGCCCCTGAGGGGAGCACGGCGGACGGTCCTGGTGCCGGACACCGGCAGTCCGTCCGGCACCGGGAGCGGAGGGGAGCCGAGCCGCCCGGTAGGTGGCGCCTGGGGCGAGCAAGGGGGCGGAGGGTGTTCCGGGGCGCGCTGCGCGCCGATTCCCCGTCGGACCGGGCCGTCGGCCCGGCGCGGCTGCGGTCTACCGGGTCAGTGTGCACAGCGCCGCACTGAGACCGCCCGCGCCGGCCAGAAGCGCGCAGGCGAAGGCGGCGTGGGTCTTGAGCAGGGCGCGCCGGAGGACGGCGTAGCGGGCTTCGTACTCCTCTCGCAGTTCTCCGGCGCGCCGCGTGATGGTGGTCAGTATCTGGCGTGTGACGTCGAGGCGTTGGCCGATGTAGTGGCGTGTGAGGTCTTCGGCCTGCTCCGTGGTCAGCCAGGGGAGCCGTGCGCAGAGGGACTCGGCCTCCCGGTGTGCGGTGTCGTACTCGGCGCGGGCGAGGAGGTAGCCCTCGACCTCGGCGGCGAGTGCGCGTCCCTGGTCCGAGGGGGCTCTGTCGTCCGGGCCGCCCGTCACGGCAGGTTTCCCTCGCGCCCCCGGCTCTCGGTCACGCCGCTCTCGCCGGCGTACTCGCGGTAGCCGATCTCGGCCACGTCGGGATGGTGCAGCTCGAAGGCGGGGGACTCGGAGCGGATCCGGGGCAGGGTGGTGAAGTTGTGCCGCGGCGGTGGGCAGGAGGTCGCCCACTCCAGCGAACGTCCGTATCCCCAGGGGTCGTCGACCTCGACGCGTTTGCCGTACTTGGCGGTCTTCCACACGTTGTACAGGAACGGCAGGGTGGACAGGCCGAGCAGGAAGGAGCCGATGCTCGAGACGGTGTTCAGCGCGGTGAAGCCGTCGGCCGAGAGGTAGTCGGCGTAGCGGCGGGGCATGCCTTCGACACCGAGCCAGTGCTGGATGAGGAAGGTGAGCTGGAAGCCGATGAAGACGGTCCAGAAGTGGATCTTGCCCAGCCGTTCGTCGAGCATCTTGCCGGTCATCTTCGGCCACCAGAAGTGGTACGCGGCGAACGTCGCGAACACGATCGTGCCGAAGAGCGTGTAGTGGAAGTGGGCGACCACGAAGTAGCCGTCGGTGACGTGCCAGTCCATCGGCGGCGAGGCGAGGAAGATTCCGGTCAGCCCGCCGAAGAGGAAGGTGACCAGGAAGCCCATCGTCCACAGCATGGGCGTCTCGAAGGACAGCGAGCCCCGCCACAGGGTGCCGATCCAGTTGAAGAACTTCACACCGGTGGGTACGGCGATCATGAAGGAGAGGAAGGAGAAGAACGGCAGCAGGACGGCGCCGGTGGCGAACATATGGTGGGCCCACACGCTCATGGACAGGCCCGTGATGGTGATCGTCGCGCCGACCAGGCCCATGTAGCCGAAGATCGGCTTGCGTGAGAAGACCGGGATGATCTCGCTGACCACGCCGAAGAACGGCAGTGCCAGGACGTAGACCTCCGGGTGGCCGAAGAACCAGAACAGGTGCTGGAACAGGATCGGTCCGCCGTTCTCGGGGTTGTAGATCTGGGCGCCGAACCGGCGGTCGAACTCCAGGGCCAGCAGGGTCGCCGCGAGCGGGGGGAAGACGAGCACGATCAGGACCGAGGTCAGCAGGGCGTTCCAGGTGAAGATCGGCATGCGGAACATCGTCAGACCGGGCGCGCGCATGCACAGGATCGTGGTCAGGAAGTTGACCGCGCCGAGAATGGTGCCGACCCCGGAGAACCCGAGCCCCAGGATCCACAGGTCGCCGCCGAGCTGCGGCGTGTGGATGTGGCCGCTGAGCGGGGTGTAGGCCGTCCAGCCGAAGTCGGCGGCCCCCTGCGGGGTGAGGAAGCCGCTGAGCGCGATCAGGCTGCCGAAGAGGAACATCCAGTAGCCGAGCATGTTCAGCCGGGGGAACGCCACGTCGGGCGCCCCGATCTGCAGGGGCATCACCACGTTGGTGAACCCGACGAACGTCGGCGTCGCGAACAGCAGCAGCATCACCGTGCCGTGCATCGTGAACAACTGGTTGTACTGCTCGTTGGACATGATCTGCAGGCCGGGCCGTGCCAGCTCCGCCCGCAGCATCAGCGCCATCACCCCGCCGGCCAGGAAGAACACGAACGCGGTGACCAGGTACATCTGCCCGATCTTCTTGTGGTCCGTCGTGGTCAGCCAGGACACGATGGCGTGGCCGGCCCTCCGACGTCCTTCGACCGGTGCGAGTGCGACCGGTTCCGTCTGTGTGGCCATCAAAAACCCCGAACCGTTGAAAAACGCCATGGATGGGAATTCATGCGGATAAAGATCCCGTAACCGGGCCTGGTGTGCACGCGCATGCGGCCAATTGGGTCTTCGTGTCGGGCCGCGGGGGAGGACGGCCGCCGCCGCGGCCCCGTGGCGGAGGCGGGCCCTCGGCCGGACGGGACGTCACGGGCCCCGGCCCGTCACTCGGCCCTGGTGCCGTGCTCCGCCAGCGGGCCCACCGCCAGCCCCGCCGCGCGGCAGCCGTCGACGATGCCGGGCAGCGCCCCCAGCGCCGCCCGCCAGCAGCCCGGGGCGGAGACCCGGTCGGAGTCGTGCAGCAGCAGGGTCCCCCCGCCGTGCAGGCCGGCGCCGACCAGGGCGCGCACGGACTCGGGCGTCGCCGCGGCACTCCAGTCCCTGGCCCAGGCGGTCCACAGGACGGGCCGCAGCCCGGTCCTGCGGGCCGCCGTCCACCGCGCCGTCGTGAGAATCCCGTACGGCGGGCGGTACCACTGCGGCCGACGCCCCCCGATCTCGTGGACCGCCCGGACCGCGCGGACGAGCCCCGCCCTCTCCCGGGCGGCGGCGGGCAGCCAGGGGCGGTCGTGGGCCCAGCCGTGCACCGCGAGTTCGTGCCCCCGCTCGGCGGTTTCGCGGGTCAGCGCCGGATGCCGTACGACGCTCTCGCCCAGCACGAAGAAGGTGGCCCGCACGCCGAGGTCGTCCAGCGCGTCGAGGAAACGCGGGGTCGACCCCGGATCGGGGCCGTCGTCGAACGTGAGAGCGACATGGTCGGGGCGGCCGACACCGGCGAGCCCCGGGAAGAGACGCAGCCGCGGGCCCGGCAGCCAGGTCAGGGCCGGGCCGATGTGCGCGGCCGTGACGGCGGCGAGCGGCGCCAGCGCGACGGCGGTCTGCCGGGCGCGACACAGGCACGGGGGGAGAGACACCGGGTCGTCCGCCTCCTTCTCGTCCCAAGTCCGTCCGTACGCCGCCCCACCGGCGTGTGTCACGACCGCTGCGGCGCCGGCTCCTGGGCGCCCGGACCCGGTCCGTCCGGTCCCGTCGGAGCGACGTCCCAGGTGCCGCTGACCGACAGGGCGCCGGCCAGCCCGATGCTCCCCGCCCCGATGAGCGCGACACCGACCACCTCGGGCAGCACGCGCACCCCGAGGGCGATCTGCTCGTCGAACAGCACCCCGCCGAGCACCACACTGGTCAGGGCGTCACCGAGGGTGAGAGCCGGCTGGGACGCCGTCAGGGTCCCGGCCCGCAGCGCCCCTTGCAACAGCAGGAAGCCGATCAGTCCGACGCCGACCGTGGCGTAGGGCGGCCACTGCGCCAGCACGCTGCCCGGCCCGTGTGCCAGCCGGCCCGTGACCTCCTTGAGCAGCGCGGCCGTGGCGGAGAACGACACGGCGGACGACAGCCCGAGCAGCGCGGCCCGCGGCGCGCCCCTCACCAGGAAGGACACCGCGGCGAGGGCGGCGATCACGCACAGCACCGTGCCTCCCGTCGGCAGCCAGCGCCCCGGCCACCCGGTGGACCGGCCGGTGGAGGGGGCGGCCGCGCCCAGGAAGAGGGCCAGGCCGGCGGCGAGCGCCGCGAACGCCAGCCAGGTCCGGCGGCTCGGACGGTGATGGAAGACCACACCGCCGACGGCGAGGGTGAACAGCAACTCACTGGCCTGCAGCGGCTGGACCACGGCCAGGCTGCCCGTGGCCAGCGCGGCCGCCTGCAGCACCGTGGTCAGCGCGAGCAGGCCCGCGCCCGCCACCCAGTGCGGTCGTCGCAGGACATGCGCCAGCCAGCGCACGGCGTGCCGCAGCCCGGGGCCGCCGGGTTCGGCCGCCGCCGCCCGCCGCTGCAGGACGGAGGCCGAGGCGTTGGTCAGCGCCGAGAGCAGCGCGAGGACGACGGTGAGGGCGCTCACCTGCCGCTCATCCGTACTTGGCGGCGAGCCGCCGGTACAGGGCGGGCGCTGCGCCGTGCACCCGCGCGGGCAGGCGCAGCCAGCCGGGGACGTAGACCTCGTCCCTGCCCCGGCGGACCGCGCACCAGACGGCGTCCGCCACGCGCTCGGGGGGCACGGGCCTCGGCCACGACCGCCGGTAGGGAACGCCCCGGCGCTCGAAGAACGGTGTGTCCACCACCCCTGCGACCACATGGGTGATTCCCACGCCCGTACCGCGCAGTTCGTACCGCAGGGCGTCGGAGAACGCGGCGAGCGCCGCCTTGGCGGCGGAGTACACGGCCTCGCCGCGGACGCTGACGACGCCCGCCAGCGATCCGACCAGCACCACGCGCCCGGAGCCGGCCGCGACCATGTGCGGCAGCAGATGCCGTACCAGGCGCACCGTGCTCAGCAGATCCACGTCGATCACGTCGTCGATCGCCGGCCGGGGCATGGCGCCGAAGTCGCCGGCCCAGCCGATCCCGGCGCAGGCCACCAGCAGGTCCACCCGGCCGGCGCGCCGGAGGGCGAACTCGGCCAGCCGCCGTTCGGCACCCGCGTGGGTGAGATCCGCGGGAAAGGCGGCGGCCGACGCCTGCTCGGCGACGCGCGCGAGTCGCGCCGTGTCACGCCCGTTGAGCACCAGGTGCCAGTCGTCCTCGGCGGCCAGCCGGCGCGCCACGGCGGCGCCGATGCCGGACGACGCGCCGGTCACCAGCGCTGTGCCCCGACGGGCGGCCCGGCCGGCGGGCGACCGGCGGTCGGCGGGGCCTGCGGCCGGGTCAGGGTCTCCTTCGGACAGCGCGGGCGTGGATCGAGCGCGGGAGGGAGCTTGGGACATGACGGCTGACCTCGGCTGCGAAGGCGAACCCCGGACGGCGGGCGGGATGCGGACGCTCCCGGGTTCGTACGGGAGGAGGCGGACGGGCGGGACCCGCTCGCCTCGGGTCTGTCGGAACGCAAAGTGGGCGGACGTTTCGGGGAGCACGGCAGGGACAATGGGTACCAATGTGAACATCTTCCCCTGTGTGTCCGCGTCGGGCGACGCGAGCGACCGGAACCCCGCCGCACGGTCCGCGCCGGGGGCGCGGCGGGTTCTGATCATCAGCGCGAGCATGGGGGCCGGACACGACACGGTGGCCGCCGAACTCGCGCGCCGCCTGCGGGAGCACGGCCACCGGACAGCGGTGGTGGACGTGCTGCGGCTGCTGCCGTACGGCCTGGGCGGCGGACTGCGCGCCTTCTACCAGGCGTCGGTACGGCACTTTCCCTGGGCCTACGGTGGCCTCTACCACGTGTTCCTCCGCCGCGGAACCGGCCGCCGCCCCAGCGGCGTCCCGCTGGCCCGGCTCGCCGCCGGCCGCCTCGCGCGTCTGGCGGACCGCACCGGTGCGGACCTCGTGGTCCCCGTCTTCCATCTCGCCGCGCAGCTGACGGGCGATCTCCGCTCCCGGGGGCTGCTCCGGGCGCCGAGCGCCGTCTTCCTCATCGACTTCGCCGTCCACCGGCAGTGGCTCCACCCCGGCAACGACCGCTACCTCTGCCTCACCGACGAAGCGGCGCGCGCGGTGCGCGAGGACATCGCCACGCCCGCCGACACGACCGGTCCGGTCGTGGCCCCCGCCTTCTCCGCACCCGCCCCCGGGGCGGAGCAGTGGTCACGGCGCTTCGCCCTCCACGGTCCCGGGCGCCCGCCCGTCCTGCTCTCCGCGGGCGCGTGGGGGGCCGGCTCCCGCCTCGCGGCGACCGCCGCCCTGCTGGCCGGGCGCGGCTTCCTCCCGGTGGTGCTGTGCGGCCGCAACGACCGGCTGCGCGGCCGGCTGCCCCAGCACCCGGGCGTCCTCACCCTGGGCTGGGTCGCCGACATGCCCGGCCTGATGCGTGCCGCCCGCGCCCTGGTGGACAACGCGGCCGGGCAGACCGCCGTCCAGGCCCTCGCCGCGGGTCTGCCGGTGGTGGGATACCGCCCGCTGCCCGGCCACGGCGCGGACGGCGTACGGCGGATGGCCGCCCTCGGCCTCTCCGACCTGGCCGCCGACGAGTCCGGCCTGCTCGGCGCGCTGGAGCGGCTCACCGCACCCGGTCCCGACCGGGAACGCCGGGTCCGCCAAGGCCGGGCGCTCTTCCGCGACGACCTGATGACGCGGCTGGCCCAGCTCCTCGAAGCGGCCGGTCCATGACCCTCCCCGCCGTTTACTGGGACGGCCCGCGGGTCACCCGGTGGTGACGGCAGGGACATGTCCCGAGGAGTGGCGTCATGACGCTGGTGGCCGCACTGGACGAGTGCCGCATCGACGGTGTCGACGTTCACGCCTTCGAGGTCCCCACGGACGGCCCGGACGGCAAGGAGCAGGACGGCACCCTGGAATGGGAGTCCACGACCCTCGTCCTGGTACGGGTGCACGGCGGCGGGAGGACCGGGCTGGGGTACACGTACGGAGACGTGTCGGTCGCCTCGTTCATCTGCTCGCAACTGGTCCCGCTGCTGCGCGGGGACCGCGCCTGCCCGCCGCCGGCCTTGTGGCGGCGGATGGGCGAGCGGATCCGCAACGCCGGGCGCCCCGGAGTCGGCTTCATGGCGCTGTCCGCGGTGGACGTGGCCCTGTGGGACCTCAAGGCCAGGCTGCTGGGACTCCCGTTGATCCATGTGCTCCCGGCCCACCACGACAGGGTCCCGGTCTACGGAAGCGGGGGCTTCACGAACTACCCGCTCGACCGCCTCGCCGGCCAGGCCGCCGGATGGGCCGGCCAGGGCATCACCCGGGTGAAGCTGAAGACCTCGCGGGAGCCCGAACGTGATCCGCAGCGGCTGACCGCCGTGCGCGAGGCGGTCGGTGACGGGACGGAGGTCTTCACCGACGCCAACGGCGCGCTCGGCCGCAAGGAGGCGCTCTACTGGGCGCGCAGGTTCCACGACGAGTGGGACGTGCGGTGGTTCGAGGAACCCGTCAGCTCCGCGGACCTGACGGGCCTGCGGCTGCTGCGCGAACGGGGGCCGGAGCGGGTGGACATCGCCGCGGGCGAGTACGCCTTCACCCTGCGGGACTTCGTCAGCCTCGCGGACGGCCCCGCGGTGGACTGCCTCCAGGCGGACGTCACCCGCTGCGGCGGGATCACGGGGGTGCTGGAGGTCGCGGGCCTGTCCGCGGCACAGCACCTCGACCTGTCCGCGCACTGCGCCCCGGCCGTTTCCGCCCATGCCTTCTGCGCGGTGCGCCGGCTGCGGCACCTGGAGTACTTCCACGACCATGTGCGCGTCGAGCGCCTGCTGTTCGACGGCACCCTGTCGCCGGTCGGCGGCACACTGCGGCCCGACACCGGCCGTCCGGGGCTCGGCCTGGACGTCAAGTGGGCCGACGCGGAGCGCTACCGCGTGCAGGGAGCGCGACCGGCCTGAACGGGCGGGCACCGGGGGGCCGCTCCGGCGTGTCGTCGCTCCGGCCCGGCGCCGTCGCGGCGTGTCGTGCGGCCGGCCGTGGGCACTGGGAGACGATGGGGCTTCCCCGGACAGCCCCGACAGGCCGGGCCGGAGAGGGAGTGGCTGCATGGAGCGGCGGGTCACACGGGAAAAGGCCGGCGAGGCGGCCGACGCGCGACGCCGCGTCCCCCGTACCGACGCCGTCCTGGGCGACCCCCGCCTCGCGGAAGCGGCGCGCCGGCTGGGGCCGGGCGTGGTCAAGACGGCGGTCCGGCAGGCGCAGCAGCAGGCGCGCGACGGCACCATCCCACCGGAGCAGGTACGGGAGACGGCCCTCGCCCTGCTGCCGCCCACGGTCGGCGGACTGCGGCCGGTGATCAACGCCACCGGGGTACTGCTGCACACCAACCTCGGGCGGGCGCCGCTGTCCCCGGCGGCCCGCCGGGCCGTGCAGGAGGCGGCCGGGGCCACGGACGTCGAACTGGACCTGCCGACCGGCGCACGGGCCCGCCGCGGGCGCACCGCCCTGGCCGCGCTGTGCGGGCGTGTCCCGTCCGCCGGTGCCGCGCACGTCGTCAACAACGGCGCCGCCGCCCTGGTCCTGGCCGCCACCGCGCTCGCCGCGGGAAAGGACATCGTCATCAGCCGCGGCGAGATGGTCGAGATCGGGGACGGTTTCCGGCTGCCGGACCTGCTCGTCTCCACCGGGGCCCGGCTCCGCGAGGTCGGCACCACCAACCGCACGACGGCCGCCGACTACGCCGCCGCGATCGGCCCGGACACGGGTTTCGTGCTGAAGGTGCACCCCTCCAACTTCCGCATCACCGGGTTCACGCGTGCCGCCGGGACCGGTGAACTGGCGGCGCTGGGCGTGCCCGTGGTCGTCGACATCGGCTCCGGGCTGCTCGCCCCGCATCCGCTGCTGCCCGAAGAGCCCGATGCGGAGAGCCAGTTGACGGCGGGCGCCGCCCTCGTCACCGCCAGTGGGGACAAGCTCCTCGGCGGCCCCCAGTGCGGGCTGCTGCTCGGAGCGGAGCCCGTGGTCCGCACCGTGTCCCGCCATCCCCTGGCCCGCGCGCTGCGCGTGGACAAGCTGACCCTGGCCGCCCTGGAGGCGACCCTGACCGGCCCCGACACGCCGACCGCCGCCGCACTGGCCGCCGACCCGGCGGGGCTCGTGCGCCGCGCCGAAGGGCTCGCCTCGGCCCTCGGCGCGCACGGCATCGACGTACGTGCCGTCGGGAGCGCCGCCACGGTGGGCGGCGGCGGGGCCCCGGGCGTGACGCTGCCCAGCGCGGCCCTGTCCCTGCCGGAGCCGTACGCGGCCGCCCTGCGCACGGGCCACGTTCCCGTCGTCGGGCGTCTGGAGGCGGGGCGGTGCCTGCTCGATCTGCGGGCGGTGCCGCCGCGGGACGACGAACGGCTGGCCGAGGCCGTGCGCTCGGCCGCGGGGAGGTAGGCGCCGTGCGGGTGCTGGCCACCGCCGGGCACGTGGACCACGGCAAGTCCGCCCTGGTGCGGGCGCTGACCGGGATGGAACCCGACCGCTTCGAGGAGGAGCGGCGCAGGGGGCTGACCCTCGACCTCGGATTCGTATGGACCCGGCTCGGCCCCGACGGGAGCCATCTCGCCTTCGTGGACGTGCCGGGCCACGAGAGGTTCGTCCCCACCATGCTGGCCGGGGTCGGACCCGTCCCCGCCGTGCTGTTCGCGGTCGCCGCCGACCAGGGCTGGCAGCCGCAGTCGCAGGAGCACCTGGCGATCCTCGACGCGCTCGGGGTGCGGCACGCCGTGCTCGCGGTGACCCGCAGCGACCTGGCGGACCCCGCCCCCGTGCGCGCCGACGCCGTCGCACGCATGGCGGCCACCTCGCTCGGCCGGGTGCCGTCCGTCGCGGTGAGCGCGGTCACCGGCGCCGGGCTGGACGAACTGCGCACGCGGCTGGACCGGCTGGCCGGCTCGCTGCCCGACCCGCCGGCCGACGCGGACGTGCGGCTGTGGCTGGACCGCGCCTTCACGGTGCGCGGTCACGGCACCGTGGTGACGGGCACGCTCGGTGCGGGCACCCTGCGCGTCGGCGACCACCTGGTGACCGGGGACGGTTCGGCCGTGCTGCGGGTGCGCGGGCTGCAGTGCCTGCACGAGGAGCGGTCCGCCGTCAGCGGTGTGGCGCGCGTGGCCGTGAACGTGCACGGCCCCCGTGACGGCTTGCTGCGCCGGGGACAGGTGCTGCTGTCACCGGACCGCTGGCTGCGCACCGGCCTGATCGACGTCCGGGTCACCGGGGAGCCGGTCGGCGAGCTGCCCCGGACGGCCACCCTGCACATCGGCACGGCCGCCGTGCCGGTGACCGTCCGCCTGCTCGGTGAGGACACCGCCCGACTGACCCTCGTCCGGGAACTGCCCCTGCGCGTCGGGGACCGTGCGGTCCTGCGCGAGCCGGGCGGCCGGCGCACACCCTGCGGCGTCACCGTCCTGGACGTGCGCCCCCCACCGCTGACGCGACGAGGGGCCGGACGGGCCCGGGCGGCGGAGCTGGCGGCCATGACCGGCCGGCCCGACGGCGCGGCGGAACTCCGGCGGCGCGGCCTCGTACGCCGCTCGGAGCTGCTGGCGATGGGAGTGCCCCCACCCACCGCGCCCGTCACCGGGGACTGGCTGGCCGACGAGGCCCACTGGGCGGGACTGAGGGAGCGCCTGGCCGCCGAGGTGGAGCGCCACGCACAGCGGCACCCCCTGGAGCCCGGCCTGCCGGCCGAGGCGGCCCGCCGCCTGCTCGAACTGCCCGACCGGGCCCTGGTCGACGCGCTCGCCGAGACGCCGGGCACCGGGGAACTACGGTGCCGGCAGGGCCGGTTGTACGGTCCCGGCGGCGTCCGGCCGGCACTGCCGCCGACCGTCCGGGCAGCCGTCGGCGCCCTGCGGCGCGAGCTGGCACGGGCACCGTTCCAAGCGCCGGAAGCAGGTCGCCTCGGCGAACTGGGTCTCGACCGCAAGGCGGTGGCCGCCGCCGTCTCGGCGGGGGCACTGCTGAGGGTCGGCGACGGCATCCTGCTGCTGCCGGGCGCGGACGCCCGAGCCGTCGCCGTACTCGCCCGTCTGCCGCAGCCGTTCACCCTGAGCGAGGCACGGCGGGCCCTCGGCACCACACGCAGGGTGGCCGTGCCGCTGCTGGAGTACCTGGACGCCCACGGGCACACGGAACGCGTGGACGATCAGCGCCGCCGCTGCCGGACCGGTGTGAGGAGCGGAGGCGGACGGGAATCGAACCCGCCTGCCCGAGATCCTCGGGCACCTCGGTTTTGAAGACCGGGAGGGCCACCAGGCACCCACACGCCTCCACCACCCGCCAGGCTACCCAGAAGTCCCGGCACCATCCGCGACCCACCCAGGAGAGCCCGCATGACCTCGACGCGCGAAACGCCCGTACGGCTCACGCAGTTCGCCCACGGCGGCGGCTGCGCCTGCAAGATCCCGCCGGGTGAACTGGAGGACGTGCTCGGCGCGTTGTCCGCCGCGCTCCCGCCCACGACAGACTTCCCGCTTCTCGTCGGGGCGGCCACCGGCGACGACGCGGCCGTCGTCACGCTGCCCGGGCGGGACGGCGCGGCGGAGCGGGCGGTGGTGTCCACCGCCGACTTCTTCACCCCCGTCGTCGACGATCCCTACGACTGGGGGCGCATCGCCGCGGCCAACGCCCTGTCCGACGTGTACGCGATGGGCGGCCGTCCGGTCCTGGCCGTCAACCTCCTCGCCTGGCCCCGCGACGTCCTGCCGTTCGACCTGGCCCGCGAGGTGCTGCGCGGCGGACTGGACGTCGCCGCCGAGGCGGGCTGCCATGTGGGAGGCGGCCACAGCGTGGACGACCCCGAACCGAAGTACGGGATGGCCGTCACCGGCCTGGCCGACCCCTCCCGGCTGCTGCGCAACGACACCGGCCGCCCCGGCATGCCGCTGTCGCTCACCAAACCCCTCGGCCTGGGCGTGCTCAACAACCGCCACAAGGCCACCGGGGAGCGGTTCGGCCACGCCGTGGCCACGATGGCGGCCCTCAACCGGGACGCGGCCGCCGCGGCCCTGGCCGCCGGTGCGGTGTGCGCCACCGACGTGACCGGCTTCGGGTTCCTCGGCCACCTGCACAAGCTGGCCCGGGCGTCCGGGGTGACCGCCGTGGTCGACACCGCCGCCGTGCCCTACCTGGACGGGGCCCGGGAGGCGGTGCGAGCCGGGTACGTCAGCGGCGGCACCCGGCGCAACCTGGAGTGGGTGGCGACCAGCACGGACTTCGGGACCACCGACGCGGACACCCGGCTGCTCCTGGCCGATGCCCAGACCTCGGGCGGCCTGCTGGTGGCGGGGGAGGTGCCCGGGGCCCCGGTGGTGGGGGAACTCGTCGCGCGCGGACCGCACTCGGTCGTGCTCCGCTGACCCCGGCGGCCCGGCCCGCGCACGGCCGCGACCGGCGGGGTCAGGGTTCCGTGCCGGTGCGCTCGTCGATACCGGCGCGCGCCCGGTAGACGCGGACCAGCTCCACCGCCGCCGGGCCCCGGGGGCGGCGGCCCGGCCGGATGTCGACGGCGAACGCCTTGGCCTCCTGGATATGGGTGTTCGGGTCGAGCGACATGTGCAGCAGCTCGTTGGCGGCGTCGCCCGTGCTGTAGCCGTTCGGCCCCCAGTGGTAGGGCAGCCCCACCTGGTGCAGGGTGCGCCCGTGCACGGTCAGCGGCGGCACGCGGTCGGTGACCAGCACCCGTGCCTCGATCACGGCCCGGGCGCTGACGATCGTCGCCCATCCGGTGTGCTCCAGCCCCCGCTCGGCGGCGAGCCCGGGTGACACCTCGCAGAAGAACTCCGGCTGCAGCTCCGCCAGATAGGGCTGCCAGCGGGACATGCCGCCCGCGGTGTGGTGCTCGGTGAGCCGGTAGGTGGTGGCGACGTACGGGAACACCTCCGAGCCCGGCTCGGTGCCGCTGGGCTGGTAGCGGTTGTCCGGATGCGGTGGCAGCAACTGCCGCACCGGGTTGCGCTGCCGCCCGTACAGCAGGTTGGGGAAGGGCGAGTCCTGCGGCTCGTAGTGGGTGGGCAGCGGTCCGTCGGTGAGCCCGGCGGGCACGAACAGCCATGCCTTGCCGTCGGCCTGCATGATGAACGGGTCGGTGCCCGAGAGCGCCGCGGGCCCGGTCGCGTCCCGCGGGGCCCGGTGGCCGGGTGGCTTGTCCTTCGCGAAGTCGGGGACGTCGTGGCCCGTCCACCGCCCCTCCTCCGCGTCCCACCACACCAGCGCCTTGCGCTCGCTCCACGGCCTGCCGTCGGGGTCCGCCGAGGCGCGGTTGTAGAGGATGCGGCGGTTGGCCGGCCAGGCCCAGCCCCACTCGCTCGCGATCCAGTCCTGCCGCCCGCCGGGCTCGCGGCGAGCCGCCCGGTTGACGCCGTCGGCGTGGACCCCGCAGTAGATCCAGCAGCCGCAGGCGGTGGAACCGTCGTCCTTGAGCTGCTCGTAGGAGGCCAGCGGGTTCCCCTCGGCGTCGCGCCCGTTGATCTCGGCGAGGACGGCCTCCGCGTCCGGCTCCGCCGTCTCGCCCTGGGTGGGATAGTCCCAGGTGAGGTCGAGCACCGGCCGGTCCACCGGGTCGGTGGACCCGGCGAGCCTGTCCCGGATGATCCGCCCGAGGTGGAAGGTGAACCACAGGTCGCTGCGCGCCTCGCCCGGCGGTTCGACGGCCTGGTGGTGCCACTGCAGCAGGCGCTGGGTGTTGGTGAAGCTGCCGTCCTTCTCGGTGTGTGCGGCGGCCGGCAGGAAGAACACCTCGGTGCCGATGTCCTCCGTGCGCAGCTCTCCCGTCTCGATCTCCGGGCCGTCCTTCCACCAGGTGGCCGACTCGATCAGGGAGAAGTCCCGTACGACGAGCCAGTCCAGGCAGGCCATGCCCAGCCGCTGCATCTTCGAGTTGGCCGAGCCGACCGCGGGGTTCTCGCCCATGAGGAAGTACCCCTTGCAGGTTCCCTCCAGCTGGGCCATGACCGTTTCATAGGTGGAGTGGGATCCGGTCAGCCGCGGCAGGTAGTCGAAGCAGAAGTCGTTCTCCGCCGTCGCGGCCTTCCCCCAGTACGCCTTGAGCAGGCTCACCAGGTAGGCGCGCATGTTGCCCCAGTAGCCCTTGCGCGCGGCTTCCGCCTGCACGAACGCGTCCAGGTCCTCGTTCTTGTGCGCGTGCGGCATCGGGATGTAGCCGGGCAGCAGGTTGAAGAGGGTGGGGATGTCCGTCGACCCCTGGATGGAGGCGTGCCCGCGCAGCGCGAGGATGCCGCCGCCCGGCCGGCCGATGTTGCCGAGCAGGCTCTGCAGCACGGCGGCGCCGCGGATGTACTGCACGCCCACGGTGTGCTGGGTCCAGCCGACCGCGTAGGCGAAGGCCGTGGTCCGTTCCCGGCCGGAGTTGTCCGTGACGAGCTCGCACACCTGGCGGAACAGGTCCTGCGGCACCCCGCAGATCCGCTCGACCGTCTCGGGTGTGTAGCGGGCGTAGTGCCGCTTGAGCACCTGGAAGACGCAGCGCGGATGGGTCAGGGTCTCGTCCCGCTCGGGCTCGCCCTCGCCGAGGGCCGCGCCGCCCGCCCCGTGGGCCTCACCCCGCGCGGCCTCGGCCACCGAGCTGCCGCCGCCGGTGCGTTCCCCGTACTCCTGGTCGCGTGCGCCCGAGGCCGCCTGCACCTCCGTGCCCGCGTACTGCCAGCTGCTGTTGTCGTAGCTGCGGGTCTTGGGGTCGAGGCCGGAGAAGACGCCGTCGAGGTCCTCGGTGTCCCGGAAGTCCTCGCGCAGCACCACGGGAGCGTTGGTGTAGGCCACCACGTACTCGCGGAAGTACTTCCCGTTCTGCAGGACGTAGTTGATCAGCCCGCCGAGGAAGGCGATGTCCGAGCCGGCGCGCAGCGGCACGTGCAGGTCCGCCAGCGCACTGGTCCGGGTGAACCGCGGGTCGACGTGGATCACCTTCGCTCCGCGGGCCTTGGCCTCCATCACCCACTGGAACCCGACGGGATGACACTCGGCCATGTTCGAGCCCTGGATGACGATGCAGTCGGCGTTCTGCAGGTCCTGCTGGAAGGTGGTCGCGCCGCCGCGGCCGAACGAGGTTCCCAGACCGGGAACGGTGGAGGAGTGTCAAACGCGCGCCTGGTTCTCGATCTGAATGGCTCCCAGGGCCGTGAACAGCTTCTTGATCAGGTAGTTCTCTTCGTTGTCCAGCGTGGCCCCGCCCAGGCTGGCGATGCCGAGCGTGCGCCGGGTGCGGGTCCCGTCGACCTCCCACTGCCAGCCGGAGCGGCGCGCCGCGATCACCCGGTCGGCGATCATGTCCATCGCCGTGGCGAGGTCGAGGCGCTCCCACTCGGTGCCGTACGGCCGCCGGTACAGCACATGGTGCTCGCGGGCGCCGCCGGTGGTCAGCTGCAGGCTGGCCGAGCCCTTGGGGCACAGCCGGCCGCGCGAGATCGGCGAGTCCGGGTCGCCCTCGATCTGCGTGACCCGCCCGCCCTCGACGTACACGTTCTGGCCGCAGCCCACGGCGCAGTACGGGCACACCGACTTCACCACCCGGTCCGCGGTGGCGACCCGGGGGGTGAGCCGCTCGCTGGCCGGGCTCTTGGCGGCGGCGCCCCGGCCGAGCGGGTCCGTCCCCTTGAGCTGGCGGTAGACCGGCCAGGAGCCGATCCATGTGCGTACGCCCACGACGTGTGCCCTCCGTGCTGCTCGGTGCGGTCCGTCCGGTCGTTCACGGTGCCCTGAGCCGGGCCTCCGGGCCTCCGGTCGCCCGGAGCCCGGCGCTCACGGTCCTCCTGCGGCAGATTGTGCCGCGACCGGGCGGTCACGGCATCCTCGGACGCCTCTGCCCCGCCCGGAGTACCCGCCGCCCGGCCGGAGAAACCGGTGTCGTGCGCGCCCGCCTCAACGGCCTCGGGCCTCCAGCCGCTCCCGCTGCGGTACGACGGTGTACCCCGGATCCTTCGCGGAGGCCACTCCGGCGTGGAACACGGCGAACCGCAGCGCCGCGGAGCCCGTCAGCAGGGCCGCGCCGGCCGCCGCCGCCAGACGCCGGCTGCGTCGCCGGCCCGCGAACACCGTCAGCGCGGCGCCGCTCGCGGTGAGCGCCTCCGCACAGCGCAGCAGCGCGTGCGGCCTGCCCTGCTCGTAGGGCCCGGCCGTCAGGCCCATGCGTCGCTTCATCACCTGGAACGCGCCCAGTTCGAGGCCGGCCCCCAGCACCGCCATGCGGCGCGCGGGCCCCGCCTGCGCGACCGGGGCTGCGGCCAGGGCCAGTCCGGCCGCCGCGGTCGCGGCGGACCCCGCGAAGACGAACGGCATCTCCCGGTACCCGTCGTGCCAGGTGGGCACCGCGGTGTCGGAGAGCAGGACGGCCGTGTACGTGGCGACGGCCGGGCCGAGGACGGCGCCGGCCGCCGTGGCCGCGGCGCCGACGACGCGGTGGCGGCCCGCGACGTCGGTGGCGGCGGCCACCACCGTGAGCGGGGCGTAACCGGCCAGCAGCCACGACCCCGTGTTCATCGGGGAGGTCGGCTTCAGGATGCGGAGCATGTTGAGGAAACGGGCGGGGCGGCCGAGGTCGTGCACGAGGGCGGCCAGCGACACGGAGATCGCTCCCGCCGCGCCCAGCTTCGCCGTCCGTGCCAGGACCGGACGTCCGGTCGCCTGGCCTCCGGCGGCCAGCAGGGACGACGCGCCGGCGAGCCCTCCGAGGTACAGGTAGCCGGCGATGTCCAGGGCCCGCCAGGTCGGCTCGTTCAGGACCGGCCGGCCGTAGTACGAGGAGAAGCGGGCCTCCGGCACCACGGGCTGCTCGCCGCGTCCCCGGCGCCGCCGGCGGCGCCCGGTGCCTGCCCCCGTGACGGCGTCCCGCCCGGGCCGCGCCCCCTGCGTCCCGTCACGGGTGACGTCCGAACCGGGCATCACGGCCTCCCGGCGAAGCCGACGACGGCCATCGCGGCGAGCGCGGCGGCGGCCGCGGCCGCGTGCCGCCACATGTCCGGCAGATCCCGGGTGGTGACGACCGGGTCGGGCGGCAGACCGTAGACCTCCGGCTCGTCCAGCAGCAGGAAGAACGCGCCGTCGCCGCCGACACCGTCGTCGGGGCTCTCGCCGTACAGGCGGGCATCGGTGACGCCCGCCGCGTGCAACCGGTCGACGCGGGCCGCCGCCCGCCGCCGCAGCTCCTCCAGGGGGCCGAACTGGATGGACTCGGTGGGACACGCCTTCGCGCAGGCCGGGTCCAGGCCGACGCCGAGCCGGTCGTAGCACAAGGTGCACTTCCAGGCGCGCCCGTCGCCGCGGCGCTGGTCGATGACGCCGTACGGGCACGCGGGCACGCAGTAGCCGCAGCCGTTGCAGATGTCCTCCTGCACGACGACCGTGCCGAACTCGGTGCGGAACAGCGACCCGGTGGGACACACATCGAGGCAGGCCGCGTGCGTGCAGTGCTTGCAGACGTCCGAGGCCATCAGCCAGCGCAGCTCGGTGCGTCCGTCGGGCGCGACCGGCGAGACGGGGCCGGGGGAGGGCTGCGGGGCGCCCAGGCGCCGCGCGGCGTCGAACACGTCGACGTCCCGCCGGCCGGCGTCCGGCTCCCGCCCGTCCGGCGGCGTGCGCTGCTCGATGAAGGCCACGTGCCGCCAGGTGTCCGCGCCGAGCCGCTGGGTGTTGTCGTAGGACATGCCGGTCAGTTCGAGGCCGTCCTCGGGCACGGAGTTCCACTCTTTGCACGCCACTTCGCACGCCTTGCAGCCGATGCACACGGAGGTGTCCGTGAAGAAGCCCATGCGGGGCGGGGGTTCGGTGTGCCCGGCCGCCCCGCCCGCTTCCGCAGCACTGCCGTGGGCCATGACCGAACCTCCTCGCTCCGTGCCCGCCTTCCCACCGTCGCCTGTGCACGGCGAGCCACCCTCGGTGGTCCTTCGAGCCTGGCACGGGTGTCCCCGGGCCGCGCGCTCAAACAGGCGGGGCCTCGCCGCCGACGCGACCCGGCGCGGCTCGACGGGGTCCGGACCCTCGACCGGGCCGTCGGGGGTCAGGCGCCGACGTAGGCCGCGAGGTGCTCGCCGGTGAGGGTGGAGCGTGCGGCGACGAGGTCGGCGGGTGTGCCCTCGAAGACGATCCGGCCGCCGTCGTGGCCGGCACCGGGGCCGAGGTCGATGATCCAGTCGGCGTGCGCCATGACCGCCTGGTGGTGTTCGACGACGATGACCGACTTCCCGGAGTCGACGAGCCGGTCCAGCAGGGCGAGCAACTGCTCGACGTCGGCGAGGTGCAGGCCGGCGGTGGGCTCGTCGAGGACGTAGACGCCGCCCTTCTCGGCCATGTGGGTGGCCAGCTTGAGCCGCTGCCGCTCGCCGCCGGACAGCGTGGTGAGCGGCTGGCCGAGGGTGAGATAGCCGAGCCCGACGTCGGCGAGCCGGCCGAGGATCGTGTGCGCGGCCGGTGTGCGGGCCTCACCGGCGCCGAAGAACTCCTCGGCCTCGGTCACCGGCATCGCCAGCACCTCGCTGATGTCGCGGCCGCCGAGGTGGTGGTGGAGCACCGCTGCCTGGAACCGCTTCCCCTCGCAGTCCTCGCAGGTGGTGGCGACACCGGCCATCATCGCCAGGTCGGTGTAGACGACGCCGGCGCCGTTGCAGGTGGGGCAGGCGCCCTCGGAGTTGGAGCTGAACAGCGCCGGCTTCACGCCGTTGGCCTTCGCGAACGCCTTGCGGATCGGGTCGAGCAGTCCCGTGTAGGTCGCCGGGTTGCTCCGCCGGGAGCCGCGGATCGTGCCCTGGTCGACCGACACCACCCCCGCACCGGCGGGGATCGACCCGTGCACGAGCGAGCTCTTGCCGGAGCCGGCCACGCCGGTGACGACGGCGAGCACCCCGAGCGGGATGTCGACGTCGACGTCGCGCAGGTTGTTCGCCGTCGCGCCGTGGATCTCCAGCACGCCGGTGGGCTTGCGCACCGTCTCCTTCAGGCGTGCCCGGTCGTCGAAGTGGCGGCCGGTGAGGGTGCCGCCCGCCCGCAGCCCCTCGACGGTGCCCTCGAAGCAGACGGTGCCGCCCGCCGTGCCGGCGCCGGGGCCCAGGTCGACGACGTGGTCGGCGATCGCGATCACCTCCGGCTTGTGCTCCACGACGAGCACCGTGTTGCCCTTGTCCCGCAGCCGCAGCAGCAGCTCGTTCATCCGCTGGATGTCATGGGGGTGCAGGCCCGTGGTGGGCTCGTCGAAGACGTAGGTGACGTCGGTGAGCGAGGAGCCGAGATGGCGGATCATCTTGACGCGCTGCGCCTCGCCGCCCGACAGGGTGCCCGAGGGCCGGGCGAGCGCGAGGTAGCCGAGGCCGATCTCCGTGAACGAGTCGAGCGTCTGCTGCAGCGCCGCGAGCAGCGGCGCCACCGACGGCTCGTCGAGGCCGCGGACCCATTGGGCCAGGTCGCTGATCTGCATCGCGCAGGCGTCGGCGATGCTGACGCCCTCGATCTTCGACGACCTGGCCCCCTCGCTCAGCCGGGTGCCGCCGCAGTCGGGACAGGCGGTGAACGTGACCGCACGGTCCACGAACTCCCGGATGTGCGGCTGCATCGACTCCCGGTCCTTGGAGAGCATCGACTTCTGGATCCGCGGGATCAGCCCCTCGTAGGTCATGTTGATGCCCGCGATCTTCATCCGCGTCGGCTCGCGGTGCAGGAAGTCGTGCAGCTCCTGCGTGGTGTACGCGCGGATCGGCTTGTCCGGGTCGACGAGGCCCGACTCGCTGTAGAGCCGGTGGTTCCAGCCCCCCGACTTGTAGCCGGGGATGGTCATCGCGCCCTCGGCGAGCGACTTGGAGTCGTCGTAGAGCTGGGTGAGGTCGACGTCGGAGACCGTGCCGCGGCCTTCGCAGCGCGGGCACATGCCGCCGGTGATGCGGAAGCTGCGGCGCTCCTTCACCGTCTGTCCGCCGCGCTCCACGGTGACCGCGCCCGCTCCGCTGATCGAGGCGACATTGAAGGAGAACGCCTTGGGCGAGCCGATGTGCGGCCGCCCGAGCCGGCTGAAGAGGATGCGCAGCATCGCGTTGGCGTCGGTGACGGTGCCGACCGTGGAGCGGGGGTCGCCCCCGAGCCGCTGCTGGTCGACGACGATCGCGGTCGTCAGCCCGTCGAGGACGTCGACCTCGGGCCGCGCCAGCGTCGGCATGAAACCCTGTACGAACGCGCTGTAGGTCTCGTTGATCAGCCGCTGCGACTCCGCGGCGATCGTGTTGAACACCAGCGAGCTCTTGCCCGAGCCGGAGACGCCGGTGAACACCGTCAGCCGGCGCTTGGGGATCTCGATGCTGACGTCCTTGAGGTTGTTCTCGCGCGCGCCGTGCACGCGGATCAGATCGTGACTGTCCGCAGCGTGCGGCGCAGACGACCGCGTGTCCGTCCCCGTGGCCATGCTCATGCTCTCTCCTCAAGGGTGATGCCCGTGGCGGTCAGGCTATGTGCGGCTCGGTGATCGGCGCTTCTCGATTCCTGATCGGTTCCGGAAGATGCGAGAATCGACAGGGTCCGGATGGCATGGACGGCGCCGCCCGCGCACCCGGTGCGGCCGGATTCCCGTACGCCGGGGACGCCGTTCGTCCTCCGCGCGGTGGCCCCGCGTGCCCGCGCCGGGCCCCGGAGAAGGGAGCGATGCTGTGCGTTTCCCCAACCGCCGGCAGGCCGGCCGGGAGCTGGCCGCCAGGCTGCTGGAACGGGCGGCCGGCGGCGATCTCGCCGACGTGATCGTGCTCGCGCTGCCACGCGGCGGCGTTCCGGTCGGGGCGGAGATCGCCCGGGCCCTGAAGGTTCCGCTGGACGTGCTGGTCGTCTCCACGATCGGGGTGCCCGGTGCCCCGGAGATCGGCATCGGGGCACTCGTCGGCGAGGAACCGCCGCTGTTCGACCCGGTGGGTCTGGAGGCGATGCATCTGGACGAGCACAAGCTCGGCTCGGAGGTGGCGGGGGAACGGACCGCACTGCACCGGCGCGAAGGGCTCTACCGGGCCGGACGACCCGCTCCACGGGTCCGCGGGCGCAGCGTGGTGCTCGTCGCCGACGGGCTGACCACCGGCATCACCGCACGTGCGGCCCTGCGCCATCTGCGGCACCGGGAGCCCGGGCGCCTCGTCCTGGCCGTGCCGGTCTGCGGCCCCGGCGTCGCCGACGCGCTGCGCGCCGAAGCCGACGAGGTGATCTGCCTGCGCCGGCCGCCTCGTCTGAGGTCCGTGGGGGAGGGGTACGCGGAGTTCGAACCGGTCTCCGACCAGGAGGTGCTCGACGCGCTGCGGGAACTCCACCCGGCGGTGTGAGCGGCCTCTGGCCCGTCGCGCGCGTGGGCCGTTCGGGCGCGGGTACCCGCAGTGACCGGACGTCGGGACGTCCGGGCCGCGGGGAGACGACAGCCGCGGGGAGATGACAGTCGCGGGGAGATGAGAGCGATGATCTCCGAGATGGTGATGGTCCCGGCGGAACACGCCGTGCTCGCCGGCGACCTGGTCGTGCCCGCCCGGGTGCCTGCGGTGGTGGTGTTCGCACACGGCAGCGGCAGCTCCCGGCACAGTGTGGGCAACCGGGCGGTCGCGGCGGAACTGCACCGGGCGGGACTGGGCACCTTGCTCATGGACCTGCTCACCGAGCGCGAGGAGCGCGAGGACGCGGCGACGGCCGAGCACCGCTTCGACATCCCGCTGCTGAGCGGACGCCTGGTCGCCGCCGTCGACTGGCTGGCGCAGCAGCCGGAGACCGGGGGACTCCCGGTCGGTCTGCTCGGGGCCGACACCGGGGCGGCCGCCGCACTGGTGGCGGCCGCGGAGCGGCGGGACCGGGTGTGCGCGGTCGTCTCCCGGGGCGGGCGGCCGGACCTGGCGGGCGACGACCTGGACCGGGTCCGGGCACCGGTCCTCCTCGTCGTGGGAGGCGGCGACCAGACGGTCCTCGACCTCAACCGGGAGGCCGCCGCGAGGCTCTCGGCCCCGCACGAGCTCCATGTCGTGCCGGGTGCCACCCACCTCTTCCAGGAGCCCGGTGCCCTGGAGGAGGTGGCGGAGGCCGCCGGACGATGGATCCTGGCCCAGGGGAGGGCCGGATGACCCGGTGCCCCGGCCGCGACGGCACCCCGGGCCGGCGCCGCCGTCCGTGAGCATGAGGTGAACCCCGGAGGAAAACCCGGTGCCCTCCCTCCGTGTGGGATGTCCGGGCGTGCGCGGCTGTCTAGCATGAGGTGATCGCGCCCGGCACGCGGGCGTGATCGGCACGTTCGCACGTCGTCCGGGGGAGGCGCGGAAGGAATGCCGGTTCCCGGCCGCACATCACGGCGGGCCCGACTCTGGGCCGCCGGGGGACTCCTCCTCGCCGCCGCGCTCGTGGCGGCACTGCTCGCCGCGGCCCTCGGCGGCGGCCGCACCGGCGCCGGCGCGGCCGCAGGCGACGGGCTTCCGCACACCACCGTCGAGGTGTCGCCGAGCCGCTGTGGACGCGGCTGGGACAGGCCGGGCCCCGGGGTGCAGGTCTTCGACCTGCACAACACCTCCGACGGGCCCGCCGAGGTGTACCTGGAGGACCCGGGCAGCCGGCTGGTGTACGGCGAGGTGGAGGGGCTGGCCCCCGGCACGACACGGCAGTTGACGGTACGACTCGGCAAGGGGGAGTACGCCTTCGAGTGCGTGCCCGACGACGCCGACGCGGTCGTCGGGCCCACCGTGCGCCTCACCCGGGGGCACGGCGGCCCGGGGGCGGCCCCCGTCACCGAGCACGACCTGATCCCCCCGGCGATCGCCTACCAGACGTGGGTCGGCCGCGGCCTCGACGAGGTGGTGCGGGGGACCTCGCGGCTGCGGGACGCGATCGACCGCGGGGACCTCAGAGGGGCCCGTACCGCCTGGCTGCCGGCGCACCTCGCCTACGAGCGGCTCGGCGCGGCCTACGGTGCCTTCGGCGACGCCGGCGAGCGGATCGACAGGACGGACGCGGGACTGCCCCACGGCGTCCACGACCCGTCCTTCACGGGCTTCCACCGCATCGAGTACGGGCTGTGGCACGGCGAGCCGGCCCACTCCCTGCGCGCCCCGGCGGCCGCCCTCCTCAAGGACGCCGCCGCGCTGCGCCGCAGTTGGGCGCAGACCCGCATGGACCCGGCCCAACTCGGGCTGCGGGCCCACGAGATCCTGGAGGACACCCTGCGGTCCGAGCTGACCGGGCGCACCGACTACGGCAGCGGCAGCAGCCTCGCGACGGCCGGAGCCGACCTCGACGGCACGCGCGCCGTCCTGTCCCGGCTGCGTCCCCTGCTCACCACCCGGTACGCGGATCTGCCGCGCCTCGACGGGGCGGTGGCCCGGGCACGGCGCCTCCTGGACGGCTTCCGCCACGGCGGTCGCTGGACGCCCCTCGACCACCTGCGGCGCGCCCGGCGCGAACAACTCGACGCGGTCCTCGGCGACCTGGTGGAGCGGCTTGCCCCGGTGGCGACGCTGTGCGATCCGCGGAGGACGGCATGACGACGGCGCGCGGAACGGGCGGGGTCGGCCGACGCGGCTTCCTGCGCGGCGCGGCCCTGGCCGGGGCCGGGCTCGTGGCGGGGGGAGCGGCCGCCCCGGGCGCGGTGGACGGCGCGGGTGCGCCCGCCGCCGTGCCCTTCCACGGGCCCCACCAGCGTTCGGTGCTCGCCGCGCCGCACCGGGTCAGCGCGTTCACCGCGTTCGACGTGACCGCCCAGAACCGCGCGGAACTCACCGACCTCCTGCGCACCCTCACGGCCCGCGCCCGCTTCCTGGCCTCGGGCGGAACACCCGAGCCCGTCGGCATCACCGGGCCGCCCGCCGACTCCGGCGTCCTGGGCGCCCGCGTACCGTCCGGTGCGCTCGCGGTCACCGTCGGAGTCGGCGCCGCGCTCTTCGACGACCGCTTCGGCCTCGCCGCGCACCGCCCGCGCCGGCTCACGGCCATGCCGACCTTCCCCGACGACGACCTGCGCCCCGGGTGGTGCCACGGCGACCTCAGCCTCCACCTGCACGCCGAGGAACCG
Organism: Streptomyces sp. PSU-S4-23; assembly: GCF_055632315.1. NCBI lineage: Bacteria > Bacillati > Actinomycetota > Actinomycetes > Kitasatosporales > Streptomycetaceae > Streptomyces > Streptomyces sp. PSU-S4-23. The sequence continues at coordinate 8,350,619 of NZ_JBVMUU010000002.1, forward strand.
GACATCGTGCTGCACGCACTGCGCGACATCGCCCGGCACACCCGCGGCGGACTGCAGGTCCGCTGGCGCCTCGACGGCTTCACCAGCCCGCCCCGGCCCTCCGGAACCCCCCGCAATCTCATGGGATTCAAGGACGGCACGGCCAACCCCGACGTCACCAGCGCCCATGAGATGGACCGCCTGGTGTGGGTGGGCGGGGGCGCGGGCGAGCCGGACTGGGCGGTCGGGGGCAGCTACCAGGTCGTGCGGCTGATCCGCATGCTCGTGGAGTTCTGGGACCGGGTCTCCCTCGGCGAACAGGAGCGGATCTTCGGCCGGGCCCGCGAGTCGGGCGCGCCCCTCGACGGCGACGCCGAGCACGACGCACCGGACTACGCCGACGACCCCAAGGGCGAAGTCATCCCGCTGGACAGCCACATACGGCTGGCCAACCCGCGCACGGCGGACACCGCCGGCCAGCGGATCCTGCGCCGCGCCTACAACTACGACCGGGGCACGGACGTCAACGGCGACCTCGACATGGGCCTGCTGTTCTGCTGCTACCAGCAGGATCCGGTCCGTCAGTTCGAGGCCGTGCAGCGTCGCCTGGCAGGTGAGCCCCTCACCGACTACATCAAGCCGTTCGGCGGCGGCTACTTCTTCGCCCTGCCCGGCGTGCGGGACGCCGCCGACTGGTACGGACGCGCCCTCCTCGGCTGAACCTGTCCGGACAACTCGCCCGCCTCGTTGGTCAATACACGGTCAAGCTTTGGCCGCGCTTTCCTGACCCGGTGTTCACTGCGGGGTCATCATGGCTCCGCCCGGGCGCCGACCGCCCGGCGGAGCATCCTGATCCGTACCGCGCAAGACATCCGTGTCCGGAGGGTAACCAGCATGGGCAGCACAAGAAGACGAGCGGCGATACGGACTGTGGGGGCGTTCGTGGGCGCGGCCGCGCTCACGGTGCTCGGCGGCAACACGCCCACCTGGGCCGCCGCGTCCTTCGGGCAGCACCACGGCCATCCCTCGACGGCCACGCCGATCAAGCACGTGGTCGTCCTCTTCGGCGAGAACATCTCCTTCGACCACTACTTCGCGACCTATCCCAAGGCGGCGAACAGCGACGGCACCACGTTCACGGCGTCGAAGCGGACCCCGAAGGACATCGACACGCTCGCGCACGCGGGGCTGCTCACGAAGAACCCGAACCAGTACCCGCCCAAGCGGCTCGCCCCGTCGCAGGCCATGACCTGCGACCAGAACCACTCCTACGGGCCCGAGCAGTACGCCGCCGACGGCGGCAAGGCCGACAAGTACGTGGAGAACACCGAGGTCGGCAAGTGCAGCGGCGGCCTGTTCGGCGAGCCGGGCCTGGTGATGGACTACTACGACGGCAACACCGTCACCGCGCTGTGGAACTACGCCCAGCACTACTCCCTCAACGACCGCTCCTTCAGCTCGGTCTACGGCCCGTCCACGCCCGGCGCGCTCAACCTGGTCTCCGGTCAGACGCACGGCGTGGTCTCCACGGACCCCGCCTCCGGCACCGAGAACCCCAAGCAGACCTCGACGCCCGACCCGTACACCGTCAAGTCCCCCGACGCCCAGGGTGTCGGCACGGTCGTCAACGATCCGGACCCGGCGTACGACGACTGCTCCGGCAAGGACCACACCAGCAGCAACGCCCTCGCGGCGATGCAGGGCCGCAACATCGGTGATGTGCTGAACGCCCGGAACGTCAGCTGGGGTTGGTTCCAGGGCGGCTTCCGCCCGTCCGCCGCATGGGACGGCGAGCAGGGCCACTACGCCAAGTGCGACACCACGCACACCAACGTCGGCGGGGCCTCGGTCGTGGACTACAGCCCGCACCACTCGCCCTTCCAGTACTACAAGTCGACGTCCAACCCGCACCACCTGCCTCCGCGGAGCGTCGACGAGATCGGCCACGCCGGCCAGGCCAACCACAACTACGACCTGACCGACTTCGACGCCGCGCTCAAGGCGGGCAAGCTCCCCGCCGTCAGCTTCGTGAAGGCCGCCGCGTACCAGGACGGCCACGCCGCCTACTCCGACCCGATCGACGAGCAGCACTTCCTCGTCGACCGGATCAACGCGATCCAGAGCGCACCGCAGTGGAAGTCCACCGCCGTCGTCATCGCCTACGACGACTCCGACGGCTGGTACGACCACGCCTACGTCGCGCCGCGCAACGGCTCCACGGACACCTCGCTCGGCTCCAACGGCAAGGCCACCGACAGCCCGGCCTGCCAGGCCGGCCCGGCGGCGTCGGGCGGTTACGCGGACCGCTGCGGGCCCGGCACCCGTCAGCCGCTGCTCGTGGTGTCCCCGTACAGCAAGGTCGACAGGGTCGACCACACGCTGACCGACCAGTCCTCGATCATCCGCTTCATCGAGGACAACTGGCACACGGGCCGGATCGGTGACCACTCCTTCGACGCCACGGCCGGGTCGCTGTCGGGCATGTTCGACTTCCGGCACCCCAACAACAGGCAGGTCCTGCTGAACGCGGACGGCTCGGTCAGGTCGGTCGGCCCGGTGCGCCCGGTGAAGGCCGTGGCCACCGGCATCACCCCGGGCCCGGCGATGCAGAACACGGCGGCGGCCACGGACGCCTCCTCGTTCCCCGGTGTCCCGGTGGGCATCGCGGCGGGCGCCCTCGTGGCGGCCGGCGCCACGGGCACGTACCTCACCCTGCGCCGCAGGCAGCGCGGCACCGCCTGACTCGCGGACACGGCGGGCGGCGGCCCCGGGGGTACCCGGGGCCGCCGCCCGCCGTGGGCGTATCGCGGCGGGGCGGTGCCGGCCAGTGTGCCGCCGTCCGGCTCCACCATGGAGATCCGGCTCAACCGACCGGCGGATGAGCCTACTTGACGCTTTCCGGTGGGTACGCCACGGCATGGTGGCGTGTTCAATCATCTCTGTCGCGCACGGACGGCCCCACATCCCAGGAGGCACCCACCGTGATTGCCGTTCCCGAACCGGAACTCACCGAACGCGAACTGATCGAGCGGGCGATGGCGCTGCGGCCCCGTCTGCTCGAACGCCAGGAGGAGACCGAGCGGCTGACGCACTATCCCCAGGACACCCACGAGGCGTTCCTGCGGGCCGGCTTCTACCGCATGCTCCAGCCACGCCGCTACGGCGGCTACGAGTGCGGGCTGCCCGCCTTCTACCGCGTGGTCACCGAGGTCGCGCGCGGCTGCCCCTCCACCGGCTGGGCGCTGTCGCTGACGGCCGCGCACGTCCTCCAGGTCGCCTCCGTCTTCGACGAGCGGGCCCAGGACGAGGTCTTCGGCTCCGACGGGGACTTCAGAGCCGCCTCCACGGTGCTCCCGATCGGTGTGGCCCGGCCCGACGGCGACGGGCACGTCGTCCTCGACGGCACCTGGCCCTACTCCTCGGGCGCCCCGTACTCCACGCACTACGTCGGCCAGACGCTGCGCGCTCCGGAGAAGCCCGGAGACCCGCCCGGGCCGCTCGTCCTGTTCGTCGCGCCCCGCGCGATCTGGACCGTGGTCGACGACTGGCACGGCGTCCTCGGCCTGCGCGGCAGCGGGTCCAACAGCATCCGCATCGAGGAGGGGCGGCTGCCCGGGTACCTCACACGCGAGGCGAGCCTGCTCGATCTGCCCGTCGAGGGCGGCACACCCGGCTCCAAGCTGCACGGCAACCCCATGTACGCGGGCCGGGCGCCCAGTTTCTTCCACGGGGAGCTCGCCGCCATCATGATCGGCACGGCGTACGCGGCCGCCGACGAATACGCGCGCATCGTCGCCGAGCGCCCCCTGGCGGCCGACCCCGCGCGCACCCGCGCCCACCTGCCCGACTACCAGCGCCACCTCGGCGAGGCGCTCGCAGCGGTCCACACCGCCCAGGCGGCGCTGCAGCGGTGCGCCGAGGACTGGATGGAGACCTGCCGGCGCAACGTCTCCGGGGAGGCCCCCTTCACCACCGCCGAGGACAACCGGCTGGCGCTGGTCTTCCTGACCGCGGGGCGCATGGCCTGGGACGCGCTCCAGGGCATCCTCTTCCGCACGGCCGGCTCCCGGCACGCCCGTGACGGCGCCCGGATGCAGCGCTACTTCCGCGACGCGGCGACGTACTGGACGCACGTCGGGGCGTCGATGGCGGAGCCGCTGTACCGCCGCGTGGGCTGCGACCGGCTCGGACTGCCGTCGGACGGCATTCCCCTGATCGCCTGACCGCGTCCGGGCGGCCGGGTTCCGGGCGGCCGGGTTCCGGGCCGGGGAAAGATCCGGTACGGGCGGCATGATTGCCCCGGCCCCGGGCGGGTACGCGACGGGAGCCTGCCCGGAGCCGCCGGTTCCGGAGTGTGCCCGTCCGCCACGACCTGGGGATCTGACCATGGACATACCCAAGAACGACAGCCACTCGACCGCGGCTCAGGCGGCACTCACCACCCTCGCGGTGGACGCCGAGGACTCCGAGGCGCTGGACACGCTGGCCGGGAGCGACGTACTGGTGCCCGTGCCGGACGACGTGACCGAGGAGGACGCCACCGACCCGAACGCCGTGGCGCTGCCCGTCCTGGAGCAGCCGGACGGCGAGCAGGCGGTGCCCGTGTTCACCTCCGAGACGGAGATGACCGACCTGTTGCCGTTCGTCTCCCGCTATCGCCTCGTGCCGCTCGGCGCGCTCGCCGCCCAGTGGCCCACCGATGAGCTGCTGCTCACCATCGACGCGGCCTCGCCCCACGGGCTGACCCTCGACTCCGAGGGGGTCCGCACCCTGCTGGCCAGGCCGCAGGGGTGAGCACGGAAGGGTCCGTCCGGTGGGCGGACCCTTGTCCGGCGCGGGGCGGTTCAGGCCGGCGGGGGCTCCGCGACCAGCGTGCGGGACAGGACCTCGCGTTGCAGCGGGAGTACGCGGGTGTGCAGTTCGCGGCCCTTGCCGGTCAGGGCGACCCACACCCCGCGCCGGTCCTCCTCGCACACGGAACGCCGCACCAGGCCGTCCTTCTCCAGCCGGCCGATCAGCCGGGACAGGGCGCTCTGGCTCAGATGGACCCGCCCGGCGATGTTCTGCACCCGGCACTGGTCGCCCTCTGCGGGGGCCTCGGCGGCCAGGATGTCGAGCACCTCGAAGTCGCTGGCGCCGAGCCCGTGGGGGTGCAGCACACGGTCGATCTCGCACATGGTGCGCGCGTGCAGGGCCAGGATGTCCCGCCACTGCTCCTCGAGCCGGGCACCGGCCGTCTTCGCTGACATACCCGCACGGTAACAGAAGGCGGCATTTTTGTTTACCGTGCAACTAGTGTAGTGGTCAGTGAGACGCCCTACGCGGCGGGGTCCTGGGTGAGCCCCACGAGGTTGCCGTCCGGGTCCTTCACCGACGCGATCAGCTTGCCGCCGCCCACGTCCCGCACGTCCTGCAGCAGTTCGGCCCCCGCCTCCAGCAGGGCCGTGAGGCGGGCCCTGATGTCGGAGACGGTCCAGTACGGCACGGGGCCGGTCATTCCCGCGGCGTGCCCGTTCGGGTCGAGGCCCACGTCCTGTCCCGCGTCCCGGAAGCCGACGTAGTACGGCTCGTCCGCGTACGGTTCCACCTCCAGCAGCGCGCTGAACAGGGCCTTGGCCCGGGCGAGGTCCTTGACGGGGTAGATGATCGTTTTCAGGCCGGCGGTCATGGGGTGCTCCTCCGTGGTACGCGGTCCGGCGTCGTTCGCCGGCGGTTTCACGCTAGGGCGGGGGAGCGGGGTGTGGCTTCTCGAATCCTGACCGGTTGGATTCCGCCCACTCAGGATGCCGGCCGGGCCGCCGCCGGCCGGTGCGACGCGGGCCGGTGGAACGTGGGCCGGTGCGACGCGGGCCGAGCCGCCGGCTCAGGCCGACTCGCGTCTGACCAGCTCCGTCGGCAGGATCACCGCCGCCGGGTCCTCCCCGCCTATCTGCGCCAGCAGCACCCGCACCATCTCGTTGCTGATCCGGTCCCATGGCTGGCGGATGGTGGTGAGCGCGGGCCTCACCGCGGTCGCTGCGGGAGAGTCGTCGAACCCCCCGACCGCCACGTCCTCGGGGACCCGGCGGCCCGCCCGCTGGAGCGCGGTCAGCACGCCCTGCGCCATCAGGTCGGACGCCACGAACACCGCGTCCATGTCCGGCACCCGCGCCAGGAGCCGCTCGGCGCCCGCCTCGCCGCCGGCCCGGCTGTAGTCGCCCGGCACCACGAGCTTCTCGTCGATCTCGACGCCCGCCTCGGTGAGCACCTCCTTGTAGCCCGCGAGCCGCTCGACACCGCCCGGCGTGTCCAGCGGACCGGTGACGACACCGATCCGCCGCCGCCCCAACGACAGCAGATGGCGCACCATGTCCCGGGCGCCGTCCCGGTCGTCCGCAGCCACATAGCTCACCTTGGAGCCGAGCCCGAGGGGTTTGCCGCACGCGACCAGCGGCACGCCCGCCTCACGCAGTTCCTCGGCGACCGGGTCCCCGGAGTGGCTGGAGACCAGCAGCACCCCGTCGACGTGGCCCGCGGTGATGTACCGCGTGATGCGCCGCCGTTCGTCCTTGGTCCCGGCGAGCATCAGCAGGAGGGGGACGTCGTGCGCGGCCAGCGCCTGAGTGCAGCCGCGCAGCAGGACGTTGAAGTTGGGGTCCTCGAAGAACCTCTCCTGCGGTTCGGTCAGCAGGAAGCCGATCGAGTCCGAGCGGCCGGTGATCAGGGAGCGCGCGTGCCGGTTGACGACGTACCCCGTCTTGCGGATGGCGGCGTTGACCGCCTCCTGCGCGGACGGGCTCACATAGTGTCCGCCGTTGAGCACGCGCGAGACGGTCCCGCGTGAGACACCCGCCTCACGCGCGACGTCGTGGATCGTCGGCGGTCTGCGCCGGCCCCCCGGATTGTTCATGGTCATGACTTTACGGCTCCGGAGAGCAGATCGAGGCTCCAGAAGCGCTGGACGACGAGGAAGAGAGCGATCAGCGGGATGATCGCCAGCAGGGCGCCGGTGACGACCAGGGTGTAGAGCGCGGGCCGGCTGTTGCCCTGGGCGAGCAGGGTGAACAGGCCGAGCGTCATGGGGAACTTCTCGTCGTCGCTCAGCATGATGTACGGCAGCAGGAAGTTGTTCCAGATCGCCACGAACTGGAAGAGGAAGATCGTCACCAGGCCGGGCACCATCATCGGCAGGCCGATCCGCGCGAAGATCCGCCACTCCCCGGCCCCGTCCATCCGCCCTGCCTCCACCACATCGGCCGGCACGGCCGCGGCGGCGTAGATCCTCCCCAGGTAGACGCCGTACGGGGAGAGGACCAGCGGCAGCATCACGGAGGCGTAGGAGTCGGTGAGGTCCGCCTCGGCCAGCAGCAGGTACTGGGGTATGGCCAGGATCACGGGCGGCATCAGCACGCCCGCCAGCAGGATGTTGAAGACGGTCTCACGTCCGCGGAAGCGGTAGACGGCGAGGGCGTAGCCGGAGACGGCGGAGACCGCGGTCGACAGCAGCGCTCCCACCCCCGCGTACAGGGCCGAGTTGCCCATCCACTGCCAGTAGACGCCGTCGCGGTAGGCGTTGAGGTCCGCGAGGTTTCCGGCGAGACCCGTGCCCGGCAGGAGAGTGAAGGTGGAGAAGAGTTCCTCGCCCGACTTGGTGGCGGCCATGACCACCCAGGCGACGGGCAGCAGGCAGTACGCCGCGCCGAGCAGGAGCGCGACGGTGGGGACGAGGGCGATACGGCGGCGCGGCGACGGCCCCTGGGCGGTGCCGGGTGTGGCGCCGGCCGCGGGGGCCGCCTTCCGGACGGCGAGGGCACTCATCGGGCCTCCTCCTGCCGGGAACGGGCGTTCGCGACGCGCAGGAACCCGAAGGACAGGACGAGGGTGGCGACGGCGATGATCACGGCCTGGGCGGCCGCCGAGTAGATGTCGTTGTTGCCGAAGGCGTCCTGATAGACCTTCATCAGCGGACTCCAGGTGGTGGAGACGGAGTTGGTGAGCGGCCTGAGGGTGGTCGGCTCGGCGAAGACCTGGAGCGTCGCGATGATCGAGAAGAAGAAGGTGAGCACCAGCGAGGGAGCCACCATCGGGATCTTGACGCGCAGCGCGATCTGGAGCTGCGAGCAGCCGTCGAGCTTCGCCGCCTCGTACACCTCGGCCGGGATGGCCCGGAGCGATGTGTAGATGACGATCATGTTGAAGCCGGTGCCGCCCCAGACCGCGATGTTGGCCAGCGCGACGAACAGCGGCCCGCCGTCCAGCAGATCGGGCTGGGGCAGGCCCGCACGGTCGAGCAGGAAGAAGAAGGGGCTCACGCTCGGCAGGTACAGGAAGCCCCACAGCAGAGCCGCGATCACGCCGGGGATGGCGTAGGGAAGGAAGATCGCCAGCCGGGTGAAGGAGGTGAACCGCACCCGCTCGGTGTCCAGCATCAGGGCGAAGAGCAGCGCCGAGCCCAGCATCACGGGGACGACGATGGCGCCGTAGCCGAGAACGCGCAGCGCGCCGCCGACCAGTTCCGAGTCGGAGAGTGCGGCGGTGTAGTTGGACAGCCCCGTCCACACCTCGCGGCGGGCACCGGACCCCAGCCCCAGGCCCTTGACCTCGACCTTGCGGAGGCTGAGGTAGACCGCGTACCCGATGGGCAGGACGAAGAACAGCAGGAACAGCACGGCGGCGGGGAGAAGGAACGCGTACGGAGCACGCCGTACACGTCCGCTGACGGCGCGGGTGCGGGCGCGGGGCGCACGGCCGGAACCGCGCGCCCTCCCGCCGGTGTTGTCGTCGCTGGTGCCGGACATCACTCGGCGACCTCGAAGCCCTGCTTCTTCAGGTCGGCGACGGTGTCGTCCTGCATGGCGGCCAGTGCGCCGCCGAACGCGGCCGTGCTCTTGTCCTTGGCGGCCTTGCCGAAGGCGTCCCTGAAGGTGGTGTAGGCGACGTTGACGTTGGGGCCCCAGGCGGATGCCGCGGTGGTCTTCGCGATCTCGGCGGCCCTGGTGTAGAAGTCCGGCTGGTTGGAGAAGAAGGCCGGGGCCTTCGACAGGGCGCCACCGGTCTGGGCGGCGGTGGCGGCGGGGTAGATGCCGCCCTCCTTCACCATCGCGGCGAGCGCCTCCTCATCGGTGTTCAGCCAGGTGGCGAACCTGGCCGCGGCATCCTTGTGCCGAGAGTCGTTGGTGATGCCGGTGGAGGAGCCGCCCCAGCTGCCGGTCGTGCTCTCGCCCGCGCTCCACTGCGGCAGCGGGGCCATCGCCCACTTGCCCGCGGTGTCCGGGGCCGCGGTGGTCAGCACGCCGGGGGCCCAGACCGCGCTGACCCAGGCGATCTGCCCGCCGGTGTTGAGCGCCTTGTTCCAGGCCGGGGTGTACATCGGCTGGTTGTCGATCGCGCCCTCCTCGACGAGACCGCCCCAGAAGTCGGCGACCTTCCGCGTGGCCGCGTCGTCGATGCCGACCTTCCACTTCTCACCGGCGCTGGTCCACCACCTGGCGCCGGCCTGCTGGGCGAGGCCCGCGAACAGGCCCGGGTCGTTGGAGGAGAAGGTGGTCAGGGACTTGGAGGGGTCCTTCTTCCTGAGCTCGCGGGCGGTCCGGGCGAACTCGTCCCACGTGGTGGGGACGGTCAGGCCGTACTTCTTGAAGAGATCGGCGCGGTAGTAGAACATCAGCGGCCCCGAGTCCTGGGGGACCGCGTAGGCGCTGCCGGTGCCGAGGGTGACCTGCTGCCAGATGCCGGGGGCGAACTTGCCCCGGGCGTCCTTCACGTCCTTCGTGATGTCGGCGAGGACGTCATTGCTCACGAGGGTGGGGATGGCCTGGTACTCGGCCTGCACCAGGTCGGGAGCCTTCTTGGCCTTGGCCGCCGTGATGATCTTCGTGACCAGTTCGTCGCCGGAGGCCTGCTTCTTCACGGTGACCTGGATCTCCGGGTGCTTCTTGTTCCAGATCGCGGCGACCTTGTCCATGCCGGGCGCCCAGGCCCAGTAGGTCAGCGAGACGGGCCCGGAACCGCCCGCGTCCTTGTCCCCGGAACCCGAGCCGGAGCCGCAGGCAGTGAGTGCGGTGGCCCCGAGGGCCACGGAGATCGAGGCGGCCATGAGGCGTCGGCGCAACGTGAAGTGCATGAGCGTGTCTCCCCTGACGAGAGGGCCTGAAGGCATGGGATCGGCAGACCGGACATGAGCGGCTCGTGTCTGTGAGCGTTCACAGTAGAGAAACGTCCGGGACACTTGTCAATGGTTGTTGCTGTGCGGTTATGTTGGACTCACACCGCCGACGCTGTGTGTGCACGTTCCCAAATGATCGAGCAGCGGGAGTCTTCCATGCCGGACACCACCCCCAGGGGCCTCACCGGGCTCGCCTTCGGTGGGGACTACAACCCCGAGCAGTGGCCGGAGAGCGTCTGGCACGAGGACGTGCGGCTCATGCGCGAGGCGGGCGTGACGATGGTCAGCGTCGGGATCTTCTCCTGGGCGCTGCTGGAACCCTCACCCGGTGTCTTCGAGTTCGGCCGGCTGGACCGCGTCCTGGACCTGCTGCACGAGAACGGCATCCGCGTCGACCTCGGCACTCCCACGGTGGCGCCGCCCGCCTGGTTCTACCGGGCGCATCCCGACGCGCTGCCCGTGACGGCCGACGGCACCCGCTACGAGTTCGGGTCCCGCGGCGCGATCTGCCACAGCAACGCCGACTACCGGGCGGCCGCCGCGGCCATCACCACCCGGCTCGCGACGCGGTACGGCGACCACCCCGCGCTCGCGCTGTGGCACGTGCACAACGAGTACGGCGTCCCCGTCTCCGCCTGCTACTGCGACTCCTGCGCCGCGCACTTCCGCCGCTGGCTCGCGGACGCATACGGCACGGTCGACACGCTCAACGAGGCATGGGGCACGGCCTTCTGGGGCCAGCGCTACACGGACTTCGCCCAGATCAACCCGCCGCGCGCCACCCCCACGGTCGGCAACCCGGCCCAGGCGCTGGACTACAGGCGGTTCGCCGACGCCACCATGCGCGAGAACTTCGTGCGGGAACGGGACATCCTGCACCGCCACTCGCCGGGGGTCCCCGTCACCACCAACTTCATGACCGCGCTGAGCCAGTGCGACTCGATCGACTACTGGGCCTGGGGCCGCGAGGTCGACCTCGTCACCAACGACCACTACCTGATCACCGACGGCCGCCGCACCCACGTCAACCTCGCGATGGCCGCCGACCTCACCCGCTCCGTCGCGGGCGGCGCACCCTGGCTGCTGCTCGAGCACTCCACCTCGGGCGTCAGCTGGCAGCCCCGCAACCCCGCCAAGGCACCCGGCCAGATGGCCCGCAACTCCCTCGCCCACGTGGCCCGCGGATCCGACGGCGCCCTGTTCTTCCAGTGGCGGCAGTCCCGGCGCGGCGCCGAGAAGTTCCACTCCGCGATGCTGCCGCACGGCGGAACCGGCACCAGGGTGTGGCGCGAGGTCGTCGAACTCGGCGCCGGTCTCGGCTCGCTGGCCGCGGCCCGCGGTACCCGCACGCAGGCCGACGTGGCCGTGCTGTGGGACTGGCACTCCTGGTGGGCGCAGAACCTGCAGTGGCGCCCGAGTGAGGACCACGAAGCGCGCGAGCGCGCCGACGCCTTCTACGAGGCCCTCTACGACCACCACCTCACGGTCGACTTCGCCCATCCCGAAGCCGACTTGTCGGCCTATCCCCTTGTCGTCGTACCCGCGCTGTACCTGATGACGGAGGCGGCAGGCGACAACCTCAGGTCGTACGTCGACAACGGCGGCACCCTCCTCGTGTCGTACTTCTCCGGCATCGTCGACCAGCACGACGCGGTCCACGAGGGCCCCTGCCCGGGCGCCCTGCGGGACGTCCTGGGCCTGACCGTCGAGGAGTTCTCGCCACTGCTGGAGGACGAGCGGGTACGCGTCACCGGTCTCGACGGCAGCGAGCTGAGCGGCGACGTGTGGACCGAGTTCGTGGTCCCTCGCGGCGCCGAGACCCTCTGGACGTACGCGGACGGGCTCGCCGCCGGTCACCCCGCCATCACCCGGCACCGGCTCGGCGGGGGCTCCGCCTGGTACGTGTCGACCCGGCTCGCCGGGCGCGACCTCGCGGCACTGGTCGGCCGCGTCGCGGACGACGCGGGAATCGCGCCGCCCGCCGGCCTCGCGCAGGACGTCGAGGTGGTGCGCCGGGCAGGGGAGCCGGGCACGTTCCTGTTCGCGATCAACCACGCCGCGCACGACGCCAAGGTGCCGCTGGAGGCGCCCGGCACGGAACTGCTCACCGGCGAGCGCGCCGCGGGGCACCTCGCCGTGCCCGCGGGATCCGTCAGGGTCGTGCGGCTCGACGACTGACCCGCGCGCCGCACCGCCGCGGCCGCCCCCTCGTACTCCGGCCGGAAGTGGAGGCTCCGGCCGGTCCGGGTGGCGCCGTGCCCGCTCTACGGGCACGGCGCCACCGTCTCTCACCCGAATCGGGCCCCCACTGCGTCCAAGGGACGACGGCGGGCGGGCCGCCGGCGTGCCGTCTACGGCGCGTAGACCTGGTCCAGCCGGTGGATGGCGCCGTCGTCTCCGGTCTGGTACTTGAACACCAGACCGGAGTCGGGGTGCGCCTTGACCCAGTCGATCAGCTCCTGCACGCCGATCCGCCGGTTCTCGCTGCTGTCGGTGACGGGATTGGTGGCCGTGACGTACGCCGCCTGGTCGAGGGCCCAGCGGCTGTCCTCACCCGTGACCACGAACGGCACCCCGTCGCCGTCCGTCCCGGGGCATCCCCAGGCCCCGTGCTGGATCACGAGATTCACCTTCCCGGTGCTGCCGTCGAGTTCCTCGACGCGGTACAGGGCGAACTCGTCGGGATCGACGTGGTCCGGGTCCGGCGGTTCGCTGACACAGCCGGCGGACGGTGACGCGCCGCCCGTGGCCGGTGCGGCCGGCTTGGCCTTCGGCTTCCCGGCCGGAGTGCCGCCGCCGGCCGCGCCGGAGGACGAGGTGGCCGTGACGCCCGTGCTCGGCACCACGTCGGGCTTCGCGGAGGGCGTGCCGCCGGAGGCGGCCGAGGCGCTCGCACGCGGCGACGCGTGGGCACCGGCGGTGGCCCCGCCCTCCCGGCACCCGGCCAGCACGGCGGTCAGCGCCACGGCCGTGAGTGCGACGACGGCAGGTCTGAGGCGGTCGGTTTTCATCCGGGACGGTCCCCCCTTGTCGCGGGCGGCCCGGTCGGCCGCACCCCCGGGCCGGACCGTAACAACGCCCCCCGCCGCGCCGCAGCACCGCGACGGCCGGTGTCACAGAGCCGGGACACGGCGGTCACAGGGTGCGGATCATGTGACGACGGCGGCGCTCACTGCTCGCCGGCGCCCTCGTCCGCCCGGTACGTCTTGGTCCAGGTGGCCCCGCAGCGGCAGCGGGACATCTCGACCAGGTCCCCGTCCTCGCTCACACTCAGACCGTTCGCAACGCGAACGTGGACATGCTCACCCATAAGGCGTCTCCTCGGAACCGGCGGGCATCCATTGAACGAAACGCCGGGACGGTCACCCAGAGAGCGCCCACATACTGAGACGGGAGGACACGCCGCCGGAGGGAGACCGGGGCGGATGGGACCGACGCGGCCAACCCCTGGCGGCAGGCGTCGCCGGTTCCCGGGGAAACGGATCCGTCGGCGGCGGCGACGGCCGGGAGGCCCGGCAGGTGAACCCCGCTGCCCCCTGCGCCGTGTGCCGTCTGCGCGCTCAGCGCCGCCGCCCGGCCGCCCCCGCCTGCTCCCGCAGCTTCGCCGCCCGCTCACGGGGGTCGTACTTCGGTCCGACACCCTCCACCAGCACCACGTCGCCCTGGATGTGGTCGGTCCGCAGCCGCAGGATCTCCTGGTAGGCGGGGGAGGCGTACCACGCGCGGGCCTCGGCCAGGCCGGGGAACTCGATCAGCACCATGCTGCCGGGCCAGGTGCCCTCCACCACCTCGGCCGGCGGGCCGTGGATGACGAAGCGCCCGTGGAACGGGTCGAGGGTGGCCTGGATGCGCTCCAGGTACTCCAGGATGTCGGGGTGGTGACGACGACTGCGCAGATGCGCGAAGCCATAGGCGGACACGTCGGGCTCCTCCGCTCGCTCCTCCGCGGTCCCGTGCGGGACGACGCCCCGAACGTAGTCACGAGGGCCCGTGCACGGCGATTACCCCTGAGGTCATGGCCGCCGTCACCGACGCGGGCCGCGCCGGCTCCGCGGCACCGTCGCGTGGCCCTGAACCGGCCGCACCCAAACACGGACACGAGGACCGCCCCCCCGGCTGGCCGCCGCGAGGGAGGCGGGCGGCAAACCGGCTGGCGGCGGGCGATACCGGGCGCCGCAGGTGGGGCCGTACCGGCACTGCTGCCGCGGCCCCTCGTCGCGGGGCTGCCGGACCGCCTGCGCGAGCGGCGGGAGCCCCGACCCGGACGGGAGCCGAGGGACGTGTGAGGCGGCACGCCGACCGGGTGCGGACACGGTCGGCGGGACCCCCGGCCGTCAGGGGCCATGGGCGCTCGGCCGCTTCGTGCGGTTTCCCGGCCGGACCAGCACGGCGGTGCGCGGCCCGCGCCCTCGGCGTTACCCTGTTCCCCGGCCGCGATCATGTCTCGCGGCGCGGTGGTGGGGCCCGCCGTACCCGAACCGCGGCAGCGCCGCCGCCAACGGTCCCTACTTGCGATCGAGCCTGCCTCCGGCAGGGCCCCGGCGAGTAGGAGAAGTACTTCCATGAGCGTCCCGCACCCCAACAGCGTCGGCGAGCCAGGTGCCGCCACGCCCGTGGCCGAGCCCCGGCCGTCGCCCTGGCACGGTCAGGGCCCCGTCGTGGCGGTCGTCGCCCTCGGCGGCGGCGTCGGCGCCACGGCCCGTTACGCCGCCTCGCTGCTGTGGCCCGCGCCCACCGGCGGATTCCCCTGGGCGGTCTTCTGGGTCAATCTCGCCGGCTGTGCCGTGATCGGCGTCTTCATGGTCGTGATCACCGATGTGTGGGCGGCCCACCGGCTGGTGCGGCCGTTCTTCGGCACGGGCGTCCTCGGGGGCTTCACCACCTTCTCGACGTACGCCGTCGACATCCAGAGACTGATCGACGCGGACCATCCGCGCACCGCGCTCGCCTATCTGTTCGCGACCCTGCTCGGGGCCCTCGCGGCGGTCTGGCTCGCGGTGGCGGCGACCCGCCGTGCCCTGGCGTGGCGGCAGCGATGAACGAGACCTTCGACCGGCGGCCCGCGGAGGCGGCGATGACAGAACTGACCGGCAGGGCCCTGCGCCTGACCGTTTTCGTCGGTGAGAACGACACATGGCACCACAAGCCCCTGTACGCCGAGATCGTGCACCGCGCGCACGCCGCCGGACTGGCCGGCGCGAGCGTCTTCCGGGGCATCGAGGGCTTCGGCGCCTCCTCGCTGATCCACACCTCCCGGCTGCTGTCGCTGAGCGAGGACCTGCCGGTGGCAGTCATCGTCGTCGACGGCGAGGAACGCGTCCGCGCGTTCCTCCCGCAGCTCGACGAACTGGTCACCGAGGGGCTGGTGACCCTCGACGAGTGCGAGGTCATCAGGTACGTGGGACGGGGCGGTGCCCCGCACCGGGCACACGGGAAAGGTGAGAAGTCGTTGTGAACTGGCTGCTGGTGATCGCCGGTGCCATGGCGGGCGCGCCCCTGCGCTACCTCACCGACCGCGCGGTGCAGCTCAGGCACGACACGGTCTTCCCGTGGGGCACCCTGGTCGTGAACATCGCGGGCTGTTTCGTCCTCGGCCTGGTGACCGGTGCGGCCTCCGCCGGCCATGCCTCACCCCACCTGCAGCTTCTGCTCGGCACGGGGCTGTGCGGAGCGCTGACCACGTACTCGACCTTCTCCTACGAGACCCTTCGGCTGACCGAGACCGGGGCGGGGTTCTACGCTGCCGCCAACGTCGTCGCGAGCGTGACAGCCGGCCTCGGTGCTGCCTTTGCCGGGGTCCTGGCCGCCCGGGCTCTGTGACCCCGGTCGGCGGCTGTCACCGGCTCGTAGTAAAACCTTCTAGAGCACCACCGTCTACAGCACTGTCGACCAACTTCTCAGAACTGGATCCCATGAGCGCCATCAACGTCGGTCAGGCCGTCGTCCTCGGAGTCGTCGAGGGGGTGACCGAATTCCTCCCCGTGTCCTCGACCGGCCATCTCAAGATCGCCGAGGGGCTGATGGGGATCCCCGTCGACGACCAGGCCGTCGTCGGCTTCTCCGCCGTCATCCAGGTCGGCGCGATCGCGGCCGTGCTCGTGTACTTCTTCAAGGACATCGTGCGGATCGTCTCGGCGTGGTTCCGGGGTCTGCTCCACCGCGAGGAGCGGCAGAACCACGACTACAGGTTCGCCTGGTGGGTGATCGCCGCGACCGTCCCGATCGTCGTGGTGGGCCTGGCCGCCAAGCCGCTCATCGACGGCCCGCTCGCCTCGCTGTGGGTCGTGGCGGCGTCGCTGATCGTCGGCAGCGGTGTGATGTGGGCGGCGGACCAGATGGGCCGGCACAAGCGGGGTGAGGACGACACCTCGTTCAAGGACGCGATGCTCGTCGGTTCCTCGCAGATCCTCGCGCTGCTCTTCCCCGGCTTCTCCCGCTCCGGCGCCACGATGTCCACCGCGCTCATCCTCGACCTGGACCGTGTCGCCGCCACCCGCCTCTCCTTCTTCCTCGGCATCCCGGCCCTCACCGGCGCCGGCATCTACGAACTCAAGGACGCCCTGGGTACGGGGGCGGGCGCCGCGCCGCTCGCCGTCGGCACCATCGTCTCGTTCGTGGTCGCGTACGCCTCGATCGCCTGGCTGCTGAAGTTCGTCGCCAAGCACTCCTTCAACGCCTTCGTGATCTACCGGATCATCGTCGGCGTGGTGCTGCTGGGCCTGCTCTCGGCGGGCATGCTCGACTGAGGGCACCGCTCGCCCTCCGGGGTGCGAGGCCGGCCGCCGGGTCTCGCGCCCCCCGACGGTCTGCCGGCGCGCACCTTGACAGCTCCCTCCGGTCTCCCCGAGGATCGGCTCGTGAACCTGTCAGACAGCCAGACAGGTGGTCCGGGGGCCCGGCGTGTCAGCGCCATGGAGGCGGTCCTGGGCCACCTGCGCCACGCCATCGAGCACGGTGAGTACGCCGTCGGGGACAAACTCCCCTCCGAGGCGGAACTGTGCCGGACCCTCGAGGTCAGCCGCCCCGTGCTGCGCGAGGCCCTGCGCGCCCTGCAGACCATGGGCCTGACCGTCTCCCGGACCGGCAAAGGCACCTTCGTCGTCGCCGACACCGTCGAGGACCCCACCTTCGGCGACTACGCGGCCAGCGACCTGATGGAGGTGCGCCGCCACATCGAGATCCCGGTCGCCGGATACGCGGCCCTGCGCCGCACCCCGGAGAACCTCGACCGCCTGGCCCACCTCCTGGACCGGATGGAGCGGGAGACGGACACCACCGCGTGGGTCGCGATGGACACGCTCTTCCATCTCACCGTGGCCGAGGCCGCCCAGAACCCGGTGTTCCGCCGCGTGATCGAGGAGATCCGGGACGCGCTCGCGCGCCAGTCGGCCTTCCTCAACGAACTGGGCGGCCGGCGCGAACAGTCCAACCGCGAGCACCGGGCGATCGTCGAGGCACTGACCGACGGATGCGAGCACGACGCGGTCCAGGCCATGACCCACCACCTCGACCGCGTCCGGACGAGCCTCGGCGACATCGTGCGTCACCGGTCCGCGGACGGGCCCTCCGACGGCGGACCCGCGGCGTGAACGAGCGGTCGCCGAGCCCCCGTAAGTCCCTTGAGCCTCCCGAGGTGAAGGTGTGAACCACGCAGTGCTGAACGCACGTCCGGCATCGGGGGCGCCCGTGATCCGGGAGCCCCGCCACGTCCCCGTCGCCCACCTCATACGCGGCGGAATCGTCGAAGGCGTCCACTACGGCTCGGTCGTCGTCCTGGGCGCCGGCGGAAGGGCGGAGCTGCGGCTCGGTGACATCGAGGCCGCCTTCCACCCCCGCTCGGCACTCAAGCCGGTGCAGGCCGTCGCCATGGTGCGCGCCGGGCTGCCGCTCACCGGGGAACTGCTGTCGCTGGCCGCGGCCAGCCACTCCGGCGAGGAGCGGCACCTGGCGGGCGTCCGCCGGATCCTGGGGGCGGCCGGTGCCACCGAGGACGACCTGCGCAACGTGCCCGACCTGCCGTACGACCCGGCCGTGCGCGACGCCTGGGTGCGCGAGGGGCGCCCGCCGTCCCGGCTGGCCCAGAACTGCTCCGGCAAACACGCGGCCATGCTGTACACCTGCACGGTCAACGGCTGGCCGCTGGAGGACTACCTCGACCCCGCCCATCCGCTCCAGCGGGCCGTCGCCGGCACCGTCGAGGACCTGACCGGACAGGCGGTCGCCGGGGTGACCGTCGACGGCTGCGGCGCGCCCCTGTTCTCCGTGTCGCTGTACGGGCTGGCGCGCGCCGCGGCCCGGATCACCGCCGCACCGGCCGGCACCCCCGAGGCACGGGTGGCGGACGCGATGCGCGCCCACGCCGAGATGGCCTCCGGCTCCGGGCGTGACATCGCCGCGCTGATGCGGGCCGTGCCCGGGCTGCTGGCCAAGGACGGCTTCGAAGGGGTCCAGGTCGCCGCCCTGCCGGACGGCCGGGCCGTCGCCGTGAAGATCGCCGACGGGGCGGACCGGGCGCGCGTCCCGGTCGCGGCCGCGGCCCTGGCCCGCGCGGGGGTCGACCCGGCGGCGCTCGCCGCCTTCGCGGGCCAGCCGCTGCTCGGCGGGGGCGAGCCGGTCGGCCGCGTCCGGCCGGTCGGCGAGCTCGGCCCGCGCGGCCGGGCGTGCGCCTGACCGACCCGCTCACCTCCGGGAGGGAATCCGCACCCCCACGACCACGATCTTCGCGGTGCGCGGGCTTCTCCAAGGCCCCCGGCCGCCGCACGCCGTGCGTGGGGAGCCCCGGCCTCGACGAGCGCGGCAACGCGGAGTGACCCGGGCTGCGGCCCTGCACCTCCTCACCACGCTGACGGGCCTGTCGGTGTGCTGAGGCGCGGGCCGGGGCCTTCCCCGGGCACGTCGGCCACCCGGGCACGTCGGCCACCCGGGCACGCCGGCCACCCGGGCACGCCGGCCACCCGGGCACGCCGGCCACCCGCACACGCCGTCACACGCACACGCCGGTCACGCGCAGGCCGCCCCGGCGAGGGGCGGGCGTCGCCTCCCGGCCACTCCGCGTTGACACGCTGCGCGGGTGTTGGCCATGGCTTTTCCCGTCGATCTCCGCCGCTGCCAGGCCCTCGGTCTGGCCGGTACCGCCTTTCTCGCGCTGGGCGGTGAGACCGCCGGGGCGCTTCCGGCCGCGGACCTGGTCCCTCCCGACTCCGCGCGGGCCGCGCTCGGACTCGTGGGGGTGTACTTCGGTGTGGTCCTGCTGATCGCCGCGTGGGCGCTGCTCGGCCGGGTGGTGCGCGGGCCCGAACCACCCACCCCGCGCGCCCTGCTGCTGGTCCTGGCCGCCTGGGCGGCCCCTCTGCTGCTCGCGCCACCGCTGTTCAGCCGGGACGTGTACAGCTATCTCGCCCAGGGCGCCATGGTCGACGCCCACATCGACGTCTACACGCACGGACCCGCGCGGCTCGGCGGCCCGCTGGCCGCCGAGGTCGCGCCGGTGTGGCGGGACACCGCGGCCCCCTACGGGCCCGTCTTCCTCGCCGTCGCCTCCGGGCTGTCCGGCCTCACCCGGGGCCAACTGCCCGCCGGGCTCCTTGGCATGCGGCTGGTGGCACTCGGCGGCGTGGCCCTCATGGCGGCGGCGCTGCCGAGGCTGGCCCGGCAGTGCGGAGCCGATCCGGCCGCCGCGCTGTGGCTGGGCGCCCTCAACCCGCTGGTGCTGCTCCACCTGGTGGCCGGCGCCCACAACGACGCCATCATGCTCGGACTGCTCGGCGTCGGCCTGCTCGCCGCCCGCGGCCGGCTGCATCTGCTCGGTGTCGTCCTGGTCACCCTCGCCGCGCTGGTCAAGGTCCCCGCCGTACTGGGGCTGCCGGCCGTGATCGCGCTGCGGCGGCACGCCGGCTTCGCGCGGGCGGTGACCACGACGGCGGCCGCCGCGCTCGCCACCACGGTCGTGGCGACCGCCGTCACGGGCACGGGATACGGCTGGATAGCGGCCCTGAAGACCCCCGTCTCACCGCACAACTGGTCGCCCACCAGCGTCCTCGGCCGGATCACGGGAGACCTGCTGGACCGGCTCGGCAGCGGCCTCGCACCCTTCGCGGTCCCGGTCTGGCACGCGGCCGGACTCCTCGCGACCACGATCGCGGTCCTGTTCATCTGGCTGCGGCTGCGGCCCGCGCCGGTCTACGCGCTCGGCCTGAGCCTCGCCGCCGTCGCCGTCCTCGGCCCGGCGATCCGCCCCTGGTACGCCCTGTGGGGGCTGTTCCTCATCGCCGCCGCGGCCCCCAGCGCCTCCGTACGCCGGCGGGTGGCCGCCGCCACGGCCGTCCTCGCGCTCGCCGTGCTGCCCAGCGGTGGCCCGCCGGACCTCGCCCAGGTGGTCCTCGCCGTCTCCGGCGCGGTCCTCGCGGCGGTCGTGCTCTGGCAGGCGCACCAGGCCGCCCAGGCGCCGGTACCGGGACGGACCGCGTGAGACCACCCGGCACCGGGAGGGGACGGCTGGCCCTCGTCCTGTGCCTGGCCGCCGCCGTGGCCGTCTTCACCGCCACGGTGCCGCTGCTGCGCGGCTGGTTCGACCTGCGCGTCTACCACGGCACCGTGGACGCCTGGGTGCACCACGGGGGCCACATCTACGACTACCGGGTGCCGGGGACGGCGTACGGGTTCACCTACCCGCCGTTCGCCGCGCTCGGCATGCTGCCGATGGCGTTCGTCGGCCTGGACACGGCGATCCTGCTCACCCTGCTGCTCAACCTCGCCGCCGTCGCCGTCGTGCTGTGGATCCTCGCCGGCCGCGACCTCGGCCGCCACGGCTGGTTCGGCTGGTCCCTGGCCGCATGCGCGCTGGCGCTGTTCGAACCCGTCCGGGACACCTTCTCCTTCGGGCAGGTCAACCTCCTGCTGCTGGCCCTGGTGCTCGCCGACGCCCGGCTGCTGTCCACCGGGCGCGGGCGCTGGGCCGGTGCCGGCATCGGACTCGCCGCGGCCGTCAAGCTCACCCCCGCGCTCTTCGTCGGCCTGCTGCTGCTCGCCCGCCGATGGCGAGCCGCCGCGACGGCGACCGCCGTCGCCGCGGCCGCGACCGCGCTCGCGGCCTGGGCGGCGCCGGACGCCTCCCGCTTCTACTGGACGCACGCGCTCTGGGACACCGGCCGCGTCGGCCGCCTGGACTACGTCTCCAACCAGTCCCTGCAGGGCGTCCTCGCCCGGCTCACGGCACCGGCCGAGCCCGGCCGTGCCGCCTGGGAGGCCGCCGTCGCCCTGGTCCTCGCGGTGTGGCTGTGGCGCACGCACCGTGCGCTGCGGGGCGGCGACCTGCGGGCCGCCTTCGCCCTCACCGGGCTCGCCGCCTGCCTGGTCAGCCCGATCACCTGGGTGCACCATCTCGTGTGGCTGCTGCCGTCGTTCGCCGTGCTCGTGCACGCGCGCCGGCTGCGCATCGCCGGTGCCCTGTACGCGGTGCTGTGCAGCAGCGTGGTGTGGCTGTGGTTCGACGACCCGTCGGGGATCGACGGCTTCCTCGGCAGCAACACCTATGTGTGGATCACCCTGGGGCTGCTGCTGGGGCTGCCGGTGGGTCACCCGCGTGTCGGCCCGCCGCCCCTGCGACGCCTCGTGAACGCCACCGCGCCCGCGCCCACCGCGGCCGCCACCGCGAGCGTCCCGGTGGTCTCCGGCCAGCCGGGTCCGTCGTCCCCGGCCGCCGCCCTGACGGCGGGGGCCGTTCGCGCCGAGGACCGCTCCGGCGGCAGCGAGCCGACCGGCCGGACGCGTCCCACGGCGGCGAATCCCCAGTCGAGCAGCGAGCGGGCCTCCTCGTAGACCCGGAAGCCGCCGCGTTCCTGCGGGTTCATCACCGTCACCAGGAGGGTGCGCCCGCCGCGGCGCGCCGCGGTCACGAGGGTGTTGCCCGCGTTGCTGGTGTAGCCGTTCTTGATGCCGAGCAGCCCCGGATAGGCCGCCACGCCGTCGGCGCCCGTCAGCAGCCGGTTGGTGTTCACGATCTCGTACGATCCGCTGTTGCCGGGGAAGCTCGACGCGACGGTGGCGCAGTAGCGGGCGAAGTCCGGATCGCGCAGCCCGGCCCGGCCGAACACGGCGAGGTCGTACGCCGACGACACCTGGCCCGGAGCGTCGTACCCGTCCGGCGAGACGACATGGGTGTCGAGGGCGCCCAGCGCCCGGGCCTTGGCCTGCATCTGACGGACCGTGGTCTCCACGCCGCCGTTGAGCGAGGCCAGCACATGCACGGCGTCGTTGCCGGAGTGCAGGAACACACCCTTCCACAGATCGCTCACCCGGTAGGTCTGCCCCTCGCTGACCCCGACGAGGCTGCTGCCGGCTCCGATACCCCTCAGCTCCCCTCCCGTGACGGTGTGCCGGGTGCCGCCGGGCAGTTTCGGCAGCACGGTGAGCGCGAAGAGCGTCTTGAGGGTGCTGGCGGGCGGCAGGGGGAGGTGCGCGTCGTGCGCGGCGAGCACCTCGCCGGTGCCGGCGTCGGCGACCAGCCACGACAGCGCCGACACGTCCGGGACCTCGGGTGCACCCCCGCGCGGCAGCACATGGGTCCCGGGCCCGTACAGGAGCGGCGGCTGGGAGGCCGTGGGCCGTGGAGCGCCCGGGTCGGTACGCGCGCGGGCGGCGGCAGGCTGCGGGGCGAGGGCCAGCGCGCCGACCGCGCAGAGGGCGCAGCAGGAGACGGCGGCACGGGATGGGAATCCGATGGTCATATGGATCACGGTAGGAACGGAGGCCGTGTACGCCCGGATTCCTTGGACCGATGGGGCGGACGTGCACCCGGATGCCGCACAACGCCGGGTCCGGCGGGTCATCCGGACGGCAGCGTGGGCCGGATGTGGCGCAGGAAGGCCGCGTTGTCGGGCGTGGCCCGCATCCGTTCCAGCACGGTCTCCAGGTTCGCCTGCCCGTCGCGCGACTGCAGGGCGCGGCGCAGTCCGCGTACCGCTGTCAACTCCGCCGCCGGCAGCAGGAGTTCCTCGCGGCGGGTGCCGGACGGGGTGATGTCGACGGCGGGGAAGACGCGGCGTGCGGCCAGCGCGCGGTCGAGGCGGAGCTCCATGTTGCCGGTGCCCTTGAGCTCCTCGAAGAAGAAGTCGTCGGCGCGCGATCCGGTCTCGACCAGAGCGGTGGCGAGGATGGTGAGCGAACCGCCCTCCTCGGTCAGGCGCGCGGCGCCGAACAGCCGCTTCGGGCCCTGCAGGGCGGTCGCGTCGACGCCGCCGCTGAGGGTGCGGCCGCCGGCGGCGGCCGCGTTGTTGTGCGCCCGGCACAGCCGGGTCAGCGAGTCGAGCAGGACGACGACGTCCTGCCCCTGCTCGACGAGCCGCCTGGCCCGCTCGACGACCAGGTCGGCGAGCGCGATGTGCTGTTTCGGGGTGCGGTCGAACGTGGAGGCGTACACCTCGCCGCGCACCGAGCGCCGCATGTCCGTGACTTCCTCGGGCCGCTCGTCGAGCAGCACCACCATCAGGTGGCACTCGGGGTGGTTGCCGGCGACCGCTGCGGCGATCTGCTGGAGCAGGACGGTCTTGCCGGTCTTGGGCGGGGCGACGATCAGCCCGCGCTGGCCCTTGCCGACGGGCGCGACCAGGTCGATGAGCCGCCCGGACAGGCCCGCGGCGCGATGTTCGAGCCGCAGCCGCTCACGCGGATGCAGCGGGGTCAGGTCCCGGAAGTGCGGACGGCCGCGCAGCTCGTCGGGCGTGCGCCCGTTGATCCGCTCGACCTCGGCGAGGGAGCGCTGCCCGCCGCGGGCGCCGACGAGGGTGTCGCCCTTGCGCAGCCCGTGGCGGCGGACGAGCGCCGGGGGGACCTGGAGGTCGGCGGGCGAGGCCAGGCAGCTCTCGGCCCGCAGGTGCCCCTTTCCGCTCCCGTCGATGTCGAGGACACCGGTGACGAGCTGGGGCGGGAGTTCCTGCTGTACAGGGGGGTGTTCGAGGGTGGTGGTCATGGGCGGTCCTTTCGGAGGCGGAACGCGGGGAAGGAAAGGGAGGAGAGGCCGGGAGGCGGCATGGTCACGCCTCGGTACGGCGGGGAGCATCACCTCGGGTACGGCGGGAACACGCTGCTCGCGAGGTGTTGCCGGGAAGCTGACGCACCGGCCGGAAACGGCGGGAGGATCAGCGAACTGGGGAAGAACTGGCACCGGCGCCCGACAGGGGGCGTACACAGGTGCTGACAGCACTGTAGCACCCGCCGCAGGGGGCGGGGGTGATGAGCGGACACGCGGCCGCCGGATGAATGGTCAACGCATCGGCGACGCCGTGCATTCCCCGGGGCGCCGAAGGCCGGGAGGAACGCGGCTGCGACCTTCGCATGCCCGTCTCCGGCAGGAACCTCGGCCAGGGGTGTCGATTCGGCGCAGCACCGTTCGTCGGTGGGGTGTAGGAAGCTCATGAGGACCGGGAGGAACCATGAAATACATGCTGCTCGTCTGCGGCGACGACACCGCCGACGCCTCCGGCATGGCGCCCGTCGAACCCTGGGTCGAGGAGCACGGCGTCCGCCGCGGCGTCCGTCTGTACGGACACCGGCTGCGGCTGCCCGCCGAGGCGGTCACCGTGCGCGTGCGCGACGGCGAAGTACTGTGCACCGACGGGCCGTTCGCCGAGACGAAGGAGTACGTCGCCGGGTTCGACGTCCTCGAGTGCGCCAGCCTGGAAGAGGCCGTGGAGGTCGCCGCGCGGCATCCCGTGGCGACGATCGGGGCCATGGAGGTGCGCCCCTTCTGGGACGAGGGGGACGAGGGCGCCGAGGCCGCGGTCCGCCAACTCGACGCGGAGCTGACGGAGGCCGCCCGTGAGCGGGACGTCGACCGGCTGATGGCCTGCTACGCGCTGGACGTCGAGGCGTTCCACCCGACGAGCGGTGCCGGGCGGTCGGGAGTCGGCGCACTCCGCAAGACCGTCGAGGCATGGTTCGCCGCCCTCACCGGCCCGGTGCGGCGCGAGGTTCTCGCGTTCCGTCTGCACCCGGGCGAGGGCACCGCCTTCGGCCACGCACTCGTCCGGATCCGCGGCACCCACGTGAGCGGTGAGCCGCTGGACCGCGTGGTCCGGGTGACCACGGGCTACCGTGACGCCGGTTTCCGGTGGCTGATCGCCCATGAACACGTCTCGGTCCCGCCCACCGCCGACACCACCAAGGAGCGGTCATGAAATACGCCCTGTTCATCTGCACCCCCGTCGGCGGCGAGGAGCTGAGCCCCGAAGAGATCGCCGACGACCCGCGCTTCACCGCCTACATCGAGGAGGTGCGCAGCCGCGACGTCGTCAAGGGCGGTGCCCGCCTGCGGCCGTCCGCCGACGCCACCACCGTGCGCGTCCACGGCGACGAGGTGCTGCTCAGCGACGGCCCGTTCGCGGAGACCAAGGAGTACATCGCGGGCATCGACTTCATCGAGGTCGCCGACCTCGACGAGGCCATCGCCCTCGCCTCCCGGCATCCTGCCGCACTGGGGGGCGGCTCGGTCGAGGTGCGGCCGGTCTGGGAGTGAACGACACGGACGCCGTAGAGAAGGCGGTCGCCGCCGCCTTCCGGGAGGAGTGGGGCCAGGTCGTCGCCACCCTGATCAGGACGACCGGCGACTGGGACCTCGCCGAGGAGTGCGCTCAGGACGCCTTCACGCAGGCCCTCGACCGGTGGCGGCGCGACGGTGTGCCGCGCCGCCCCGGCGCCTGGCTGACCACGACGGCCCGCAACCGCGCCCTCGACGTGCTGCGCCGTGAGGCGGTGGGAGCGCAGAAACTCCGGGAGGCAGCGGTGCTCGGGCGCCACGAGGAGCCCTACGACGACAGCGGGGTGCACGACGACCGGCTGCGGCTCATCTTCACCTGCTGCCATCCGGCGCTGCCCATCGAGGCTAGGGTCGCGCTGACGCTCCGCACCCTCGCGGGGCTGACCACGCCCGAGATCGCGCGGGCGTTCCTCGTCCCGGAGACGACGATGGCGCAGCGCCTCGTCCGCGCCAAGCGGAAGATCCGCAACGCCGGCATCCCCTACCGGGTGCCGCCCGCGCACCTCCTGCCGGAGCGCACGGCGGGTGTGCTCGGGGTGATCTACCTGCTCTTCAACGAGGGCTACGCGGCCACCGCGGGGGCCGACCTGGTGCGCACGGACCTGTGCGCGGAGGCCCTGCGGCTGGCCCGTGTCCTCGCCCGGCTGATGCCGGACGAGCCGGAGGTCCTGGGCCTGCTGGCGCTCCTGCTGCTGCACGACGCGCGGCGGGCGGCCCGGATCGACGCGGCCGGTGACGCGGTGACCCTGGAGGACCAGGACCGCACGGCCTGGGACCGGGCCGCGATCGACGAGGGAACCGTGCTGCTGGAGACCGCGCTGCGCCGCGGCCGCCCGGGCCCCTACCAGATCCAGGCGGCCATCGCGGCCTGCCACACGACGGCGGCCACGGCCGCGGAGACCGACTGGGCCGACATCGCCGCGCTGTACGGCGAGCTCCGGCGCCACCTTCCCTCACCCGTCGTCCGGCTGAACCACGCGGTCGCCGTGGGCATGGCCGAGGGCCCCGAGGCCGGCCTGGCGCTCGTGGCGGAGCTGGAGCGGGAAGGGGGCCTCGCCGGCTACCACCTGCTCCCCGCCACCCGTGCCGACCTGCTGCGCCGCATGGGCCGCCGGGAGGAGGCCGCGGAGGCGTACGACCGTGCGCTGGAGCTGGTGGAGAACGATGCGGAGCGGCGATTCCTGGAGCGCCGGCTCGCGGAGTGTCGATCGGTGTGACGGCCGATCGTCGGTGGGGCGGCAGCACCCCGACGACATGACACCGGAGTCCTCATGACCACCGCTCGCACCCTCGCCCGGCGCGCAGGCAAGGCCGTCGCCCGCATCGTCCGCCTCCACCCCCGTCCGCACCGCGCGCCCGACACGGCGAAGTCCCCCGTGGCGGAGCCCGATACGGCGGAGCCCGACGCGGCGGAGCCCGCCCCGTCGACGCCCGGCATCTGGCTCGCGGGCATCCGGCTCAGAGGCTGACCTGCCGGCCGTCCAGCGCGTTCGTGATCGCCTGCACCCCGCCGTGCGCCGCGTAGCCGCCGTCCACCGTGATCTCCGCGCCGTTGACGTACGCCGACTCGTCGGACAGCAGGTACACCACCAGCGGGGCCACCTCCTCCGCGCCGCCCGCGCGGCCCAGCGGCGTCATCGCCAGGTGGGCCCGGACGAACACCGGGTTCGCGGCCGCCATCAGCGGGGTCTCGATGTACCCGGGGTGGGTCGCGTTCGTACGGATCCCCCGCGGTCCCAGCTCCAGGGCGGCCACCTCCGACAGGCCCCGCAGCGCCCACTTGCTGGTCGTGTACGCGGCCGCGTGGTGGGCCGTCAGACCGGCGACCGAGCCCACGTTCACGATCGACGCGCCGACGGGCATCACCGGCGCGAGCGCCTGGATGCCCAGCAGCGGGCCGGTGGTGTTGACCGCGATCGCCCGCTTCCAGTCGGCGAGCGCGACCTCGCTGAGCCGCGCCCGCATCGAGCGTGACCACCTCTACCACCTCGCGGGCCGCCCGGTGCGGGCACGGCCGCCTCGCACGTACACCCCGGCATGCTCGATCTGCTCGGTCGTCTGACGTCGACACCCGCGCAGGTCATCACCGATCAGATCTGCGGGCAGCCGCCGCCCGGAGGGATGCCAAGGACGCCGAGGCCAATGCGATGATCGGTTCGCTGCTCGACGTCTCCCGTGAATTCGCCGAGCTGTGGGCCGACCACGACGTGGCGTTCCGGCGGGACGACCGCAAGCGCCTCGTCCACCCCGCACTCGGCCTGATCGAGGTCAACTGCCTCAACCTGTTCAGCGAGGACGGCCGGCAGCGGCTGCTCTGGTTCACCCCCGAGGTCGGCACCGACAGCGCCGGTCTGCTCGACCTGCTCACAGTCGTCGGTACCCAGGACATCACCGCTCCGACACGCTGAGGGCCTCACCCGGTACGGCACCGACGGCCGGCCCGATCCCCCGACCGAGTGCGGGCGGGCCGCCCGACGACCGCATCCGGCCAGGTGTCACCGCCTTGCCACCGGGCCCTGTCGTCACATTCCGGTCCGCCGTGCGACGCGATGCACGCTCCCCCAGCTCTTCGAGCGGGGGTATCCCCACTCGCCGCGCCGGGGCCAGACCGCGGTGCCCGCACGACGCCGCGCGGCCCGCCCCGCGCGGCCCGCCCATCGGGTGGACGACGGGAATGCGACGACAGGGCCTAGAAGGCTCATGAAGATCTTGGTGTTCTGGCCCCGCCGCGTGAGCGGTGGGGCCAGACTCGTTTTGTGGTGATGGGGGAATGGGCCGGGGAGACGGTCGGGCCGGATGTGTGGGAGACCTGCCGGGAGTTGATCCCGGCAGGGAGTGTGTTCGCGTTCCTGGCCGAGCACCGTGGTGCGCTGTTCCCGGCGGAGATGTTCGCGGACATGTACCCCTCGGCGAACGGGCGGCCGAGCATGCCGCCGCAGATCCTTGCCTCGGCGATCACGCTGCAGGCCCTGCATGGGCTGTCGGACTTCGAGACGGTTCAGGAACTGCGGTGTGACCTGCGGTGGAAGGCCGCGTGCGGGCTGGGCCTGCATGACATGGCGTTCGATGCGTCGCTGCTGGCCTACTTCCGCCGTCGGCTGTCTCGCTCGGTGCGCCCGAACCGCGTGTTCGAGGCCGTGCGGGAGGTGGTGAAGGCCACCGGGGTGCTCAAGGGCAAGCACCGGCGGGCTTTGGACTCGACCGTGCTGGACGACGCGGTCGCCACGCAGGACACCGTCACCCAGATCATCGCTGCCGTCCGCGCGGTGATCCGCGAGGTTCCCGGCGCGGCCGAGGTGACGGCCGTGCAGTGCACCGCCCACGACTACACCGATCCCGGCAAGCCCCGCATCGCCTGGAACGATCAGCAGGCCCGCGCTGATCTCGTCGATGCCCTGGTCGGTGACGCGCTCAGGCTGCTGGGGCATCTGCCCGAGCAGGAGCTGGGCGAGAAGGCGGCGAACGCGGTCGGCCTGCTGGCCCTGGTCGCCGGGCAGGATGTCGAGCCGGCCAAGGACTCCGACGGCCGTGACGGGCGCTGGCGCATCACCCGCGGCACCGCCTACGACCGGACGCTCTCCACCGTCGATCCCGAATCCCGGCACGTCCACAAAACCCGTACCCACCAGCAGGACGGGTACAAAGCCCACCTCGCGATCGAGCCGGAGACCGGGTTATACACCGCCGTCGCCCTCACGCCCGGAGCCGGGCCCGAGCACCACGAGGCGGCCGTCGGCCTGGAACTGCTTGCCGACGAGGACAGCCCACTGGACGTCTTCGGCGACACCGCCTACTCCACCGGCGACGCCCGCCACAGACACGATGGCGCAGGTCACCGACTGTTCCTCAAACCCGCCCCGCTACGGCCCGCCGTCCCCGGCGGCTTCACCCTTGATGACTTCGCCATCGACACCACCGCAGCCCTGGTGACCTGCCCCGCCGGGCACACCGTCCCGCTCTCGGCACCCGGCGGCCGGCACGACCAGCGCACCGCCTCCTTCAAGGACGTGTGCACCGGCTGCCCCCTGCGCGAGCGGTGCACCAAAGCCAAGGCCGGACGCGTGGTGACCATCCGCCCGCACCACGACCTCCAGACCGCCGCCCGCCACCAAGCCGCCACCGACCCCGACTGGCAAGCCGACTACCGCCGCTGGCGACCACCGGTCGAACGCGCCGTCGCCTGGCTCGTCCACCACGGCAACCGCCGCCTGCGCTACCGCGGCACCATCGCCAACAACGCCTGGCTCCACACCCGAGCAGCCGCCCTCAACCTCCGCCGACTGATCAACCTCGGACTCACCCACACCCGCGGCCACTGGCAACTCGCCCCAGCCACCCCATAGCGAACAGGGACTGCCCGCCCACGGCCGGACAGCCCCACACCCAAGATCTTCATGAGCCTTCTAGGCTGGCCGTGATGTTCTCCCCGCACGGTCCCACCGTCCGCGAGCTGGCCGTTCAGGCGCTGTCCTCGGTCGAGCGCGGCTACGACCTGCTCGCGCCCAAGTTCGACCTCACTCCCTTCCGGACGCCGGACGCCGTCCTGGACGCCGTGGCGGAGGCCCTGGCGGCCAGGGGGCCCTTCGACCGCGGGCTCGACCTGTGCTGCGGCACGGGCGCGGGCACGGACGTGCTGCGCACGGTGTGCCGGGAGAGCGTCACCGGGGTGGACTTCAGCGCGGGGATGCTCGCCGTGGGGCGGAAGCAGGTGCCGGCCGACGCGCCGCCGCGCGTCGACTGGGTGCGCGGCGACGCGCGCGCCCTGCCCTTCGGCGCCGCCTTCGACCTCGTGGTGAGCTTCGGGGCGTTCGGGCACTTCGTGCCGGGGGAACTGCCCGGTCTGTTCGCCCAGGTCCACTCCGTGCTGCGGCCCGGCGGACGGTTCGCGTTCCCCATCGGGGCCCCGCCGGGCCCGGCCTCGCCCTGGTACTGGGCGCTGCTCGGCTTCGACACCGCGATGCGGGTGCGCAACGCCCTGTGGCGGCCTCCGTTCGTCATGTACTACCGGACGTTCCGGTTCGCTGACGTACGGCGCGAGCTGACGTGCGCCGGCTTCACGGTGGAGCATCAGGCGCTGGAAGGCCTCGGCCGCCGGCCCGACGGCAGCCCGCGCTGTCGGCTGATCGTGGCCACGCACGAGAGCGGCGCGCCTCGGTCCCGGCCGGCCTGACCGCCTCGGCCCTGCCGCCGGCACCTCGGCACCCCCGGGACACCTCTCCGTCCACGACTCCATTTGTTTTTCCAACTCATCGGCCTCTAGTGAGTCCGCTTTTCAAGCTCTACTGTTCGGCTGCCCCTGCGCGGCCATGTGTGTGAGGAACCGCGATGAGCGCTGCACCCCGGGCCCCCGCGTCGTGCGGGGAGGAGGTCCGCGGCCGGGCGGTCATCCGGCGGCGGGCAGTGTGAACTCGTAGACCAGCGGGCACCGTTGGGCCTCCACCACCAGGTCGGTGATCTCCAGCGGCCGGTTCCACTGGTCGTGCACACGCCGGGTGACCCGCATGGACGGGGACATCGGGGTGATCGCGTCGCGGTGGTGCAGGGTCAGGCCGGCCGTGCGCATCCAGTCGTACGCCCGCCGCAGTTCGGCCGAGGCCCGCCCGTCGGCCCGGTCGCGGTAGCGGGCCAGCTCCGGCACCTCGGCGACGGCGACCGCGGAGAACGAGGTGACGGCCGTCCGCACGCCGCTTCCGTCCGCCGCGGCCGATGTGTAGCGGTGGACGAGGGTCGGCCGCCGCGGGGCGAGACCGAGCGCCCGGGCGTGCTCGGGTGAGGGCGCCTCCCAGGTGACGGTGGCCCGTCCGGCCTCGGTGCCGTGCGCCCCCACGGGAAAGGCCAGCGAGGGGACCTGTTCGGCCGTCGGGCCGGGCAGCATCGCGTGACTGCCGCGGCGGTCGGTGGCGACCAGACCGCCGCGGCGCAGGATCTGCAGGGCCTGGCGCACGGTCTCCCGGCTGACCCGGAAGTGCGCGGCGAGCTGTCTCTCCCCGGGCAGCCGTTCACCCGGCGGGATGGTGCCGTCGCGCAACTCGCCCAGCAGGTCGGTGGCGATCCGCCAGTACAGCGGCTCGTCGCGCGGGCGGGGGAGAGGGTGGCCGGGACGGGTGGTGCGGGCCATGTCCGCGCCTCCTGGTGACAGAACGTAGCCGTGCTGAATCGGTGCGCGACCACATCTAGCATTGGTCTAAACCAGCAGGGAAGGGAGGTCCGGGAGTTCGGCCGGATCCGGTCCGTGCCGTCCGCGTCCACGCCGCCCGGCGCCTTACCGCAGCGCGCCGTACACGGCGTCGACGAGGGTCATCTTCCTCGGGTCGTCCGCGACATGAGGGCCCATGCGGTTCATGACATAGCCGAGGGAGACACCCGCCTCGGGATCCGCGAGCCCGCAGGAGCCGCCGAAGCCGTCGTGTCCGAAAGCCCTCGGGTTCGGCCCGTACGAGCCGTGGGGGCCGCTGAGCCACAGCCCGAGCGCGATCTCCGTGTCCCGCCCGAACCGGTCGCCCAGCACCAGGTCGCGGCAGCCGCCCTGTCCCTCGCGGACCCGCTCGGCGGCCTGGGGGGACAGCACCCGGAGCCCGCCCCACGACCCCCGCAGGGCGAAGATCCCGTACAGCGCCGCCACGGCGCGGGCCGTGCCGTGACCGTTGAGCGCCGGGAGCTCCGCGGCCCGCCAGGCGGGGCTGTTGGCCTGGGCGGCACCGACGACGGGATTGGCCAGCGCGGCCTGGGCCGCGGGCGCCAACCGGGCGAAGGCGGCCACCCGTTCCCCGCGGTCGGCCACCGGCGGCTGCACCAGCTCGGCCGCCCGGTGGGCCTCCTTCTCGGGAAGCCCGACGGTGAAGTCGATGCCGAGCGGCCCGGTCACCTCCTCGCGCAGGAACGCGCCCGGCAGCATCCCCGAGACCCGCCGGACCACCTCGCCCACCAGGAAACCGTAGGTCAGCGCGTGGTACCCGCTCCGCGTCCCCGGCTCCCACCAGGGCTCCTGCGCCGCGAGCCGGGCGGCGGTCAGCTCCCAGTCGTAGAGCTGTTCCACCGTGTGCCGCTCCCGCAGCCCCGACAGGCCCGCGCGGTGCGACAGCAGATGCCGCACCGGTACCGACTCCTTGCCCGCGGCCGCGAACTCGGGCCAGTACGCGGCCACCGGCGCGTCGAGGTCGACCATGCCGCGGTCGGCCAGGATGTGCAGGCACAGGGCCGCCGGGCCCTTGGTCGTGGACCAGACGTTGACCACGGTGTCGCGCTCCCAGGGACGTGTGCGCGCCGCGTCGGCCCAGCCGCCCCACAGGTCCACCACCGTCTCGCCGTTCAGCGTGACGGCGACCGCCGCGCCCAGCTCCTCCCGTTCCCGGATGTTCTCCTCGAACGCCCTGCGCACCGCCGCGAAACGCGGGTCGCACCGGCCGTCGACGTGGGGCACGTGCTGGGGCATGGGTCCTCCGTGGTCCGTCGCGGGTAGACCCGGCCGGGACGGTCGGGTGTGATGAACGTACCGACTGGTCGGACTGGGGGGAAGCCGTGTCAGCCGGAGAACGGCAGCCGTGTCAGGTGAAGAACAGCGGACCGGCCGGCTCCCGGTGGCCGGTGACGGTGTGCCAGTAGTCCCGTGTCTCCACCGCCAGACCCTTCGCGTCGAAGCGGACGAACACGCAGCCCGCGAGGGTCGAGGGGGTGCCGTCCTCCTCGGTCAGCACCCGGAACTCCGCGACCGCCCGCCCCTGCGGGCCGGTGATCGGCTCGGAGAAACGGACGTCCAGCGTCCGCTCGCCGGCGAACGACCACCGCAGGTACGCGGCGAGCTCGTCCCGCCCCCGGTGCGGCGTGCGGAACGGCATCGACCGGTGGACGCAGTCCTCCGCGTACAGGGCGAGGATCGCGTCCACGTCGTGTGCCGCCCAGGCCCGCTGCCACACCGCTGTGAACCTGTGCGCCGCCTCGGACGTGCCCATCGTGTCCATACGGCGGCTCAGAAACGGGCCGGGAGCCAGCGCAGCTTGACCGCCTCCTGGTAGGGGCCGCCGCCCTCGTGGTCGTTGAAGTCGTACACCTCGATGGTCTTGTCCTCGTGCGCCCACGCGTTGAACGCGGCGAAGACCGTGGACGGCGGGCACGTCTGGTCCTCCAGCGCCGCCGAGAACAGGGCGGGCGCCCGGCCGCGCGCGGCGAAGTGCACACCGTCGAAGTACGACAGCGTCCGCATCACCCGCTCGGTGCGGCCGCGGTGCGTCCTGAGGTAGTTGCCGATCTCCCGGTACGGGTCGCGGTCGGTGAGCGTCGTCGCCCGGGGGAAGTCGCACAGGAACGGCACGTCCGGGGCGAGTGCCACCAGGTCCGGGACGAGACCGCCGACCGCGATCGTGAGGCCGCCGCCCTGGCTGGCGCCGACCACCGCGGTGCGGGACGCGTCCGTCAGCGGGTGCGCGCGGGCCGCCTCCACGGCCCGCACCCCGTCTGCGAACAGCCGCCGGTAGTAGTAGGTTTCGGGATCCTCGACCCCTCGTGTCATGAACCCGGGGAAGGCCGGTGCGCTGCCCACCGGGTCCGGCGTCTCGCCCCCGCCCCAGGCGCTGCCCTGTCCCCGCGTGTCCATCACGAAGTGCGCGCAGCCCGCCGAGGCCCACAGCAGGTGCATGTGCGGCAGGGCACGGCCGCCGCCGTAACCGAGGAACTCCACGACCGTGGGCAGCGGCCCGTCCGCGGACGCCGGCACGCTCAGCCAGCCCTTCACCGGATGGCCGCCGAATCCGGCGAACGTCACGTCGTACACCCGGAGCGTCTTCAGCCCCGTCTCCACGGGCTCGAAGCGGGCGCCCAGGTCGTGTTCGCGTGTGTCCTGCAGCGTCGTGGTCCAGAACGCGTCGAAGTCCGCGGGCTCGGTTGAGGCGCTGCGGTACTCGCGGAGTTCGTCGAGCGGCAGGTCGAACAAGGCCATCGAGGACCACCTTTGACGTCGGCAGTGCGATGATCACACCGTACGGTGGCCCCGTGGGAGTCGCCAGACCTCGTTTCCGCTGCTCCCGGTCACGCCGTGCGCCGGCCCCAGTCCGGTCCCGTACGGGCCCACTCGGCCTCCCACTCCGCCATGCGGTGCCGCTCGGCGACGCGGCCGATCACGGTGCGGCCCAGGAGGACGGCCCCGGCCGCACCGCCCGCGGCCCACACACCGGCCGCCAGGGCGTGCTGCCAGACCGCGGCGTCGGTCGGCGGCGGGGCGACGCCGCGCCCCTCGGCGTCCAGCCACACCTCCACCCGGTCGCCCCGCCGTGAGCCCGCCGGAACCTCGGCGAGCGTGGTCCGCGTGCCCTTGCCCGGCTCGGTCCAGCGCACCTTCACCGGGTACAGGGGCCGCCTGCCGCCCTCCGTCGAGGGCGCCGCGGCCGGGGCGTCCTCGGCCGGCACCGCGGGCACCGGATGGCGGCCGGCGCGCTGGGCCGTCTGCGTCGCGCGCGCGGTGTCGTACGCCCACCGGCCCACCGCCGTGCCGACGAGCGGTGCCCCGGCGAACAGCAGAACGACGACGATCAGGGCCGTCCACGCCTCGACGACGTCCGACCGGCGGCGCAGCGGATTGCGCCGCCAGCGCCAGCCGCGCATCCGGGTTCGCATCTCGACCTCCTTGCCACCGCGTCCCATCCCGCGGACGGGCGTCCGCCCCGGAGGGACCGCGCCGCGCCGGGACCGGGCCATGCCCGTCGTGCCGGACCGGACATGCTCTTCGGCCCCCCGGCCGGTGAATCGCTCGCCCCCCGAACCGTGGACGGCCGCTCGCGGACGACTGCGCATACGGTGCGGGCCGCTTCCGTCCTGAAGCAGCCTTTTCTGCTCATTGTCCTCTTCGGCGAAGTTCCCGGCCATTTGCCCGTGAAACCCTTCGGTCCGGTCCGCGCCCACGCGCGACCGCGGCGTCGTCCCGCCCCGTCGCGGCGGTCCCGCCGGACTGCTCGGCCGTCTTCACGGGAGCTCCCCCGGCCCTCTGGTCGCGGAACACGGCCTGGTGCCGGAGCGGCGGCCGCGGCGGCCCGCGTCCGGCCGCTCCTGCTAAGGTGACCGTCCCAGCCGCGGACCGTCCCGGCCTGGTCGTGGCCCAGGAGGTGAGACCCATTTCCACTGTGTCGGCTCGGGTGCTCTCACCTCGCATCAGTGCGGGTCACCGGCGGTAGGTGACCGCGAGGGCGCCCTTCGGTCAACCGAAAGGCATCTCGGCTCCATGCCACCACTGTCGCGCTCCCATGTCGTCCGCGCGCTCCGTTCCGCCGGCTGCGTCTTCGCCGAGGACGAGACGGAACTGATCCTCTCCACCGCCCGCACACCCGACGAGGCGGCCGTCATGGTCGACCGGCGCGCCGCGGGCCTGCCCCTCGAACACGTCCTGGGCTGGGCCGGGTTCCACGGACTGCGGGTCACCGTGGAACCCGGCGTCTTCGTGCCCCGCCGCCGCACCGAGTTCCTCGTCGACCAGGCCATCGCCCTCGGGCGGAACGCCTCGCTCGTCGTCGACCTGTGCTGCGGCTCGGGCGCGGTCGGCGCCGCCCTCGCCGCGGCCCTCGACGGGCCCGAACTGCACGCAGCGGACATCGACCCGGCCGCGGTGCGCTGCGCGCGCCGCAATGTCGCCGCGTACGGCGGCCGGGTGCACGAGGGCGACCTGTTCGCCGCACTCCCGGACGGACTGCGCGGCCGCGTCGACATCCTGGCCGCCAACGTCCCCTACGTCCCCACGGACGAGGTCGCGCTGCTGCCTGCCGAGGCCCGCGACCACGAACCCCTGCGCGCCCTGGACGGAGGTGCGGACGGGCTCGACGTGCTGCGCAGGGTCGCCGCCGGGGCGCCGCGGTGGCTGGCGCCCGGCGGCAGCCTGCTCGTGGAGGCGAGCGAACGCCAGGTTCCCGCGGCCGTGGAGGCGTTCACCCGCGGTGGGCTCGACGTCCGGCTCGTCGTCTCGACGGAGTTGTGGGCCCATGTCCTGATCGGCACCAGGCGGTAGCGGTCCGGCGGGACGACGGCACCCCGGTTATGCAACTAGTTGCATAACCGGGGTGCCGTCGTCTACAACAGAGGGACGACACGCCGTACGGAGGGCCCGATGAGCCACTACCCGCATCTGCTGAGCCCGCTCGACCTGGGCTTCACCACCCTGCCCAACCGCGTGCTCATGGGATCGATGCACGTCGGCCTGGAGGAGGCCGAGCACGGCTTCGAGCGCATGGCCGCGTTCTACGCCGAGCGGGCGCGTGGGGGAGTGGGCCTCATCGTCACCGGGGGCATCGCACCCAACGAGGCGGGTCGCCCGTACGAGGGCGGCGCCAAGCTCACCACCGAGGAGGAGGCCGAGCGGCACCGCGTCGTCACCGAGGCCGTGCACCGCGCGGGCGG
Organism: Streptomyces sp. PSU-S4-23; assembly: GCF_055632315.1. Lineage (NCBI taxonomy): Bacteria > Bacillati > Actinomycetota > Actinomycetes > Kitasatosporales > Streptomycetaceae > Streptomyces > Streptomyces sp. PSU-S4-23. The sequence continues at coordinate 8,387,647 of NZ_JBVMUU010000002.1, forward strand.
CAGGATCGCGATGCAGATCCTCCACTTCGGCCGGTACGCCTACCACCAGGACCTCGTGGCGCCGAGCGCGCTCCAGGCCCCGATCAGCCCGTACGTCCCGCACGCGCTCACCGACGCCGAGGTCGAGCAGACGATCGACGACTACGCGCGCGCCGCCCGCCTGGCCCGGCAGGCGGGCTACGACGGGGTCGAGATCATGGGCTCCGAGGGCTACCTCATCAACGAGTTCATCGCCGCCGGGACCAACCGGCGCGAGGACCGCTGGGGCGGGTCGTACGAGAACCGGACGCGGTTCCCGCTGGAGATCGTCCGCCGGGTCCGCGAGGCCGTCGGCGAGGACTTCATCATCGTCTACCGGCTGTCCATGCTCGACCTGGTTCCCGGCGGGTCCTCCCTCGACGAGGTCGTCACGCTCGCCAAGGCGGTCGAGGCCGCCGGGGCGACCCTCATCAACACCGGTATCGGCTGGCACGAGGCCCGCATCCCGACCATCGCCACCTCCGTACCGCGCGGCGCATACACATGGGTGACCAAGAAGGTGATGGGTGCCGTCTCGATCCCGCTCGTGACCACCAACCGCATCAACACCCCCGAGGTCGCCGAGCGGCTGCTCGCCGAGGGCTGTGCCGACATGGTGTCCCTGGCCCGCCCGATGCTCGCCGACGCCGACTTCGTCGCCAAGGCCGCGGCGGGACGTCCCGAGACCATCAACACCTGCATCGGCTGCAACCAGGCGTGCCTCGACCACACCTTCAGCGGCAGGATCACCTCCTGCCTGGTCAACCCGCGCGCCTGCCACGAGACCGAGCTGGTCCTGTCCCCGGCCCGGCTGCGCAAGCGGGTGGCGGTGGTGGGCGCCGGACCCGCCGGGATGGCCTGCGCCCTCTCGGCCGCCGAGCGCGGCCACGACGTCACGCTCTACGACGCGGCGGGCGAGATCGGCGGCCAGCTCAACATCGCCCGCAGGGTCCCCGGCAAGCAGGAGTTCGACGAGACGCTCCGCTACTTCCGCACCCAGCTCGAACTGCGCGGTGTGGACGTCCGGTTGAACACCCGCGTCAGTGCCGGCGACCTGGCCGGCCACGACGAGGTCGTCGTCGCGACCGGGGTCGCCCCGCGCACCCCGGAGATCCCGGGCATCGACCATCCCAGCGTCGTCGGCTACCTCGACGTGCTGCGCGACGGCGTCCCCGTCGGGGAGCGCGTCGCGATCCTCGGCGCGGGCGGCATCGGCTTCGACGTCGCCGAGTACCTCACGGACGGCGGCGACAAGGCGAGCGAGGACCCGGCGACCTACTTCCGCCACTGGGGCGTCGACATGGACTACCGCGCCCCCGGCGGCCTCACCGCGCCCGAGCGGCCGGCCCCGCCGCGCACCGTCCACCTCCTGCAGCGCAAGACCTCCAAGGTCGGCGCGGGGCTCGGCAAGACCACCGGCTGGATCCACCGCACGGAGCTGAAGCACCGCGGCGTCACCATGGTTCCGGGGGTGGGCTACGACCGGATCGACGACGCCGGGCTCCACATCACCGTCGACGGCGCGAGCCGGGTCCTGGAGGTCGACACGATCGTGCTGTGCACCGGACAGGAGCCGTGCCGCGACCTCTACGAGGAACTGGTGGCCGCGGGCCGGACACCGCACCTCATCGGCGGCGCCGACGTGGCGGCGGAGCTGGACGCCAAGCGCGCGATCAAGCAGGGCACGGAACTGGCCGCGGCGCTGTAGGGCCGTGTGCCGCTCCCTAGGATGAGCTCATGTCACTCCCGCACGCGATCCTGACCGCCCTGCTGGAGAAGCCGTCGTCGGGACTCGAACTGACCCGTCGGTTCGACAGGTCGATCGGCTACTTCTGGTCGGCGACCCACCAGCAGATCTATCGCGAGCTGGGGCGGCTGGAGAGTGACGGCCTGATCCGCGCCCTCCCCACCGCACAGCCGGTCCGCGGGCAGAAGAAGTCGTACGAGGTCCTGCCCGCGGGCCGCGCCGAGCTCGCCCGCTGGACGTCCGCGCCCCAGGACCCCAAGCCGGTGCGCGACGTGCTGCTGCTGCGGCTGCGCGCCGCAGCCGTCGTCGGCACCGAGGGCATCGAGGCGGACCTGCACCGCCATCTCGCCCTCCACCAAGGCCAGTTGGCCGAGTACCTGGAGATCGAGAAACGTGACTTCGGGCCCGGCAGGGACTCCGCGCAGGACCGCATCCGGCATCTCGTGCTGCGGGCCGGCATCGACCTGGAGACCTTCTGGATCCAGTGGCTGACACACGCCCTGGGCGCGTTCGACGACCTGCCCGCCTCCGAAGAGCCTGACGTGCGGCGGTAGTCCGGCAGGCCGTGCGGGACACGCCACCGGCCGTCGTCACCGGCCCGCCGTCACCGGCCCGTCGTCACCGTCCGCTCGGGCGAGAAGCCGCCCCAGGTGCCGTCCGGCAGTTTCGCCCGGATCCGCACCCGGTGCGTGACCCCGGCCTCCCGGCCCACGTAGAAGCTGTAGGAGGCCGTGGTGCGCGGCGCCGTGCCGCCCCAGACGAGTGAGGTGGCCGGCTTCCCGTCGAGGTGGATCCCGTACTCCGTGATGACTCCGTCGGCGTCCGGGGGGACCCAGGACAGATCGAGGTAGTACGCCCCGTCGGCGCGGTGTGCCGTGGCACGGAAGCGGGTCGGGGCGGTGCCCCTGCCGTCGTCGGATCCGGGCGGCGTGGTCAGCCGCACGGTCCCGCTCGCCGGTGAGAGGTTGCCGGCCGCGTCGCGGGCCCGGACGGTGAACGCATAGCGGGTCCCCGCCCGCAGCCCGGTGATCACGGCCGTCGTCTGCCCGCCGCCCACGCTGTGGATCTTCGAGCCGCCCTGGTGGATGTCGTAGGAGACCACGCCCCGGTCGTCCGCCGACCGCCGCCAGGCCAGCCGGACCGCCCCGCTCCCGACGGCCCTGCCGCTCGCGCGTCCCGGCCGGGACGGGGGCCGTGTGTCGGCGGCGACGGCCGCCGGCGTGGTGGCACGGACCTCACGGCTCGCCGGGCCGAGGGCGCCGCCCGCGCCGCGGGCCCGCACGGTGAAGGTGTACGTCGTCGACGGCTCCAGCCGGGTGACGTCCACCATGTGCTCGTCGCCCGGCACCTCCTTCACCTTCGTGGTGCCGCGATAGACCTCGTACCGGGCGATCCCGGGATCGCCCGACAGCCGGGTCCACATCACGTGCACGCTTGTCGCGCTGCCGGCCACCGCCGTGACCCCCAGGGGCGCCTGGGGCGGCCGTCCGCCTCCCGCGTCGCCCTCGCCGCCCCAGGCGCAGGACGCCAGGAGCAGCAGCGAACCGCAGAGCACCGGCACCGGAACGCGTCGCACGGCCCGTCTCCCTCCACCGGATTGGTCTGTACCTTTATGGCATGACTGCTCCGATCGCGGCAAGAGTGCGGGCGATGAAAGGCGGTGTTCCCCCGGCGCACGCCGGGGCTACGTATGCTGGTGCCTGACACGGCGTGAACTTGCCTGCCACCCGCGGCAGTTCGTGCCCGACGGCGCGGTCCCGCTGTCGTCGCTGTTCCCGCGCCGGCGAGCGCGGTCGAGTGGCCGGGCAGGTCTCCCGGCCACTCGACCGCACCAAGGGGCTGTGCTCCGTCCGGTTCCCTCTTGGTGGACGAACCCCCGAACGTGGCACGTCTACGGGGTGGATGACCACCCGTCACCTCCGGAAGAGGGGCTCTCGTCGTGTTCGTTCCGCTGCTGCTGCCGGCCGCGGCCGGCGCCGCCCTGCTCGCCCCCGCCCTGCTCGCCCCCGCCCTGCTGCTGGCCGGCGCCCGGCCGCAGCAGCCCCCGGCCGCACACGAGGGCGCCGTGCGCGCCGCCGACCTGCTGGACGCGGTGCGCGACTGCGTCCAGGTGTCGCGCGGGCGCTACCGCAGCGACCAGGGCACCCCGGCGGACATCCCGGTCTGCGGGGCCCGCGGCGCCGTGTTCTGGAAGGCGGACATGGACACCGACTGCGACGGGCGGCCCGGCCCGGTGTGCAACCGGCGGACCGATCCGTCCTTCACCCCGGCCACCACGTACCAGCAGTCCGACGGACGGCATGTGAGCGCCGAGACCCTGCCGTACATCGTGGTGCCCGGTCCCAGCGCCATCTGGGACCACCGCAGATACGGCATCGGGGGCGGTTCCGTCGCCGCTGTGATCCTGCGGGGCCGCGTCCAGTACGCGGTCGTCGGCGACACGGGTCCCCGGGAGATCATCGGTGAGGCGTCGTACGCCACCGCCAGGGCCCTGGGCATCCGTCACGACCCGCGCACCGGCGGAGCCGACTCCGGGGTGACGTACATCGTCTTCAGGGACGCGCGCGTGTCCCGGCTCGAGGACCGCCGCGCGGCCAGGGAACGGGGGGAGGAGCTGGCGCGCAGGTTCCTGCGGGAGAACGGAGCCCGCGAGAGGAGCGGGCACGACGGGACATGACGCAGCCGCCGCCGGCCCGGGCCGGCGGCGGCTGCGTTCCGGGACTACTCCTTCCGGTACCCGTACGCCTCCTTGGCCGCCGCCTCCACCGCCGCCAGGTCCGCGCCCGCGGAGGCCGTGACCACCGCGGCGACCGCGCCCTCGACGAAGGGCGCGTCGACCAGCCGGGTGTTCTCCGGCAGTTCGTCCCCCTCCGCCAGCAGCGCCTTCACGGTGAGGACCGCACTGCCCAGGTCCATCAGCACGGCGACCCCGGCGCCCCGGTCCACGGAGGCGGCCGCGGCCGAGATCCGTTCGGCGCTCGTGCCGAACCCGCCGTCCTCCGTGCCGCCCGCCGCGGCGACGGGCGCGGTCGCCCCGCCGCCCGCCAGTGCCGTCGCCATGTCGGCGACCGACGCGGCGACCGCGGCGCTGTGCGAGACGAGCACGATGCCCACCGGCTTCTCGTCGGCGTCACTCACCGGCGGCCTCCACCAGTGCGGCGATCAGCAGGGCCGACGAGGTGGCGCCGGGATCCTGGTGCCCGATGCTGCGCTCACCGAGATAGCTCGCGCGGCCCTTGCGGGCCTGCAACGGCGTCGTCGCGACGGCGCCCTCCTCGGCGGCGGCCTTCGCGGCCTCGAACGAGGTGCCGAGCGCGTCCACCGCGGGCACCAGGGCGTCGATCATCGTCTTGTCGCCGGGCGAGGCCCCGCCCAGCGTCATGACCGCGTCCACGCCCGCCCCCAGCGCCTTCGCCAGCTGTTCCCCGGACACCTCGGCGGCGTCCCCGAGGGCCTTGCCGGTGCGGCGCAGCAGCGTGCCGTACAGCGGACCGGACGCTCCGCCGACCGTCGAGATCAGCTGCCGGGCCGCGAGCTGGAGAACCGCGCCGGGAGTGTCCGGCGCCTCCTTCTCCAGCGCGGTCACCACCGCGCGGAACCCGCGTTGCAGGTTGGTCCCGTGGTCGGCGTCGCCGATCGGCGAGTCGAGCGCGGTCAGCCGCTCGGCCTCGCGGTCGACGGACGCGGCGGCCGTCGCCATCCAGCGGCGGAAGAAGTCGGCGTCGAGCACTGAACCTCCTTGCATGGTATGGACGTTGACCTCACTCACCTGCCCCAGCGCAGCCCCGGCGTGCTGACCGGCGCGTCCCACAGGCGCAGTAGTTCCTCGTCGACCTGGCACAGGGTGACCGAGGCGCCCGCCATGTCGAGAGAGGTGACATAGTTGCCGACCAGGGTGCGGGCCACGGCGACGCCACGCTCGGTCAGCACCCGCTGCACCTCCGCGTTGTAGCCGTACAGCTCCAGCAGCGGGGTCGCGCCCATCCCGTTGACCAGGACCAGCACGGGGTTGCGCGGCTGCAGGTCGTCCAGCACGGCGTGCACCGAGAAGTCGGCGATCTCGCGGGAGGTCATCATCGGGCGGCGCTCGCGCCCCGGCTCGCCGTGGATGCCGATGCCCAACTCCAGTTCGCCGGGCGGCAGATCGAACGTCGGGGAGCCTTTCGCCGGAGTGGTGCAGGCGCTGAGGGCGACACCGAAGCTGCGGGAGTTGTCGTTGACCTGCCGGGCGATGGACTCCACGCGCTCCAGCGGCTGCCCCTCGTCCGCGGCCGCCCCCGCGATCTTCTCCACGAACAGGGTGGCGCCGGTGCCGCGCCGGCCCGCGGTGTAGAGGCTGTCGGTGACCGCCACGTCGTCGTTGACGAGGACCTTCGCGACCTGGATGCCCTCGTCCTCGGCGAGCTCGGCCGCCATGTCGAAGTTCAGCACGTCGCCGGTGTAGTTCTTCACGATGAACAGCACGCCCGCACCGCTGTCCACGGCCGCCGCCGCGCGCACCATCTGGTCGGGCACCGGGGAGGTGAACACCTCGCCGGGACAGGCGGCCGACAGCATGCCGGGGCCGACGAATCCTCCGTGCAGCGGCTCGTGCCCCGAGCCGCCGCCGGAGACCAGGGCGACCTTTCCGGCGACCGGGGCGTCACGCCGTACGATCACCCGGTTCTCCACGTCGACCGCAAGCTCGGGGTGGGCTGCCGCCATGCCCCGCAGCGCGTCCGCGACCACCGTTTCCGGGACGTTGATCAACATCCTCATGGGCTACCTCCTGGGAGCTTGACTGGCGAGCCTCTGGACCCGGCGTGGGTGGTGCCGGCCTCGCTGACGTGCCGTCAGGTGCGGGGGGACGGTGTCGTCGGTTCATTGTCGGAAAGTATCGGCGCTGAGGAGGCGATGGTCACGTGTGTCGACGTCCTCCGGTGCATACGGGTCACACGTCCGCCCGGTGGGACGCGGGAGTGCCGTCACCGACGGCGAAGGAGGGTGAGGGCAGAAGAAGGGTGAGGGCACACGGACGCCGACAGGGGCGTGGTGCGCCCCTGCCGGCGTCGGGTCAGGCGAGGTGGTCGGCGAGCTTGCGCTCGAGTGCGGCCTTGGACTTGGCGCCCACGACGGTCTTCACGACCTTGCCGCCCTTGAAGAGCTTCATCGTCGGGATGGACATGACCCGGTAGCGGGAGGCGGTTGCCCGGTTCTCGTCGATGTCGAGCTTGACGATGTCGATCTTGTCGCCGTGTTCCGCGGCGATCGCCTCCAGTACGGGGGCGACCTGGCGGCACGGGCCGCACCAGGCGGCCCAGAAGTCGACCAGGACAGGCTTGTCGCTGGCGAGGACATCGCGTTCGAAGGAATGGTCGGTGACGTTCTTGAGAGCCATACGGTGATTGTCTCCTGCGGCCGGGTGCCGTCGGACGGGGGCCGGAGGTGCCGCCCGGCCGGCGCGGGGCCTTGCCGGGGCCGGCGGCGGACGCTTGGTGTCAACTGGCGGTTGACGGCAGCAGTGGGTGTACCGGCCCCGCGGGGGGAACGGGCCGCGGGCCGGGACGCCGGGTTTGACGGGGTCGGCTCCGGCTACCCGGGCGAGGTGGCATCGACGACATCGCAACAGGAACTCATCCGCTTCCTGGAGGACCGCTTCGCCTGCGCACAGGCGTGTGTGCGGTGCGCGCGGGCGTGCGCGCTGCGGGCGAGTCTGGTGGATCCGGGCGGGAGCGAGGAACAGGAACACCTGCGCCGCAGGGGCATCATGATCGCGGAGGTCTGCGACGCGACCTGCCGCGTGCTGTCCGAACAGACCCGGCAGGACGAGGCCGGCATCCGCGGCCAGGTGGAGTGGTGCCGGGCCGTCTGTCTGGAGTGCGCTCACGTCTTCGACGCGGACCCCGGCGGCCGGGAAGCCGCGCAGGCCTGCCGGACGTGCGCCCGGGCCTGCACCGACCTGATCGACACCCTGGGCTGAGGGGACGGGCCGGCCGCCGGCCCGCGGGCGCGGCGGGCATTCCCCCCGCACCGGCATTCCCAATTTCTGAAACACGTTCTACGGTGTGCGCCGTCAGGACCTGCCCTGGGGAGCCTGGAGGCGCCGTGCATCTCGACTACACGCCCGAGCAGCAGCGGTTGCGCACCGAACTGCGTGGCTACTTCGCCGGCCTGGTGCCGGACAACGCCTACGCCCGCTACGCCGACCCGGCGGCGCAGAAGCGCTTCTACCGCGACACCATCCGCCGCCTCGGGGGTGACGGCTGGCTCGGCGTGGGCTGGCCGAAGGAGTACGGCGGTCGCGGCCTGACCCCCATGGAGCAGTTCATCTTCTTCGACGAGGCAGCCCAGGCAGGGGTGCCGCTGCCACTGATGGCCCTCAACACGGTCGGACCCACGCTCATGCAGTACGGCACGGACGAGCAGAAGGCGTACTTCCTGCCCAGGATCCTCTCCGGGGAGATCGACTTCGCGATCGGCTACAGCGAGCCGGACGCGGGCACGGACCTCGCGGCGCTCAGGACCCGGGCCGTCCGCGAGGGCGACGAGTACGTCGTCAACGGGCAGAAGATCTGGACCACCAACGGCGACACCGCCGACTGGGTGTGGCTCGCCGTGCGCACCGACCCGGAGGCACCGCCGCACAAGGGTATCACCATGCTGCTCGTGCCGACCTCCGACCCCGGCTACTCCTGCACCCTCATCAACACCCTCGCCTCCCACGACACCACCGCCAGCTACTACGAGAACATCCGCGTCCCCGTCTCCCGCCGCGTCGGCGAGGAGAACAAGGGCTGGCGGCTGATCACCAACCAGCTCAACCACGAACGCGTCACGCTCGCCGCGCACGGCACCATGGCCATCCGTGCCCTGCACGACGTGCAGCGCTGGGCCATGGAGACCAAGCTCGCCGACGGCCGCCGCGTGGTCGACCTGCCCTGGGTCCGGCGCGGCCTCGCCCGCACGCACACGCAGCTGGAGGCGATGAAGCTCCTCAACTGGCGGATGGTGAACGCGGTACAGGAGGGCACGCTCACCCCGCAGGATGCCTCCGCCGTCAAGGTCTACGGCTCCGAGGCCCGCCGCGACGCCTACGCCCGGCTCATGGAGATCGTCGCGGCCGCGGGGGCGCTGAAGGAGGGATCGGCGGGCGCCGTGCTCCACGGCGAGCTGGAACGCGGCTACCGCTCGGCCGTGATCTTCACCTTCGGCGGCGGGAACAACGAGATCCAGCGCGAGATCATCTCCTGGATCGGCCTGGGCATGCCCCGGGTGCGCAGGTGACCGTGCCGGCGTCGCCCGGGACCGGTGGGCGGGCGGCGCCGCCCACCGCCGTGGCTCAGCCGCGCGGCCGGGGAGCGAACCCGGCCTTCTCGTAGCACGCGTCGATGAGCCGCATCGTCGCCAGCGCGTCCTCCGCGTCCAGCGGCAGCGGCTCACCGCCGCGGACACGGGCCGCGAACGCGTCGAGCTGGAAGGCGTACGACGACCTGCGGCCCAGCTCCTCCGTCCGCTCGCCCGCCGGGGTGCGCACCACGACCCGGTCGTCCCGGTGCGGCAGGACGAAGTCCAAGGCCGTTGCCTCGCCCCGGGTACCGACGATCCGGCAGGTCGCCCGCCAGGCGTCGTGCACCATCGAGCAGCGCGCGACACCGGTGGCGCCGCCGGGGAAGACGAGCTCCGCGTCCAGCCACGCGTCGACGCCCGGCGCCCCGCCGCGTTCCCCGCCGCTCGCCGAGACCAGCCCGGGGGCGCCGCCCGCCCACGGGGCGAGCATCCGCTGGGCGTGCAGCCCGTAGCAGCCCAGGTCCATCAGGGCGCCGCCCGCCAGCTGCAGCGACCAGCGCGCGTCGCCGTCCGGCGGGGCGGGCATCGCCACCACCGTCTCCACGTGCCGCAGCTCGCCGAGTTCACCGGAGGCCAGCAGCTCGTGCAGGCGCCGGGTGACCGGGTGGAAGAGGTAGTGGAAGCCCTCCATGAAGACCGTGCCCGCCGCGACGGCCGCGTCGCGCACCTCGGCGGCCTCCTCGGCGTTGCTCGCGGACGGCTTCTCGCTCAGGACGTGCTTGCCCGCGGTCAGCGCCGCCAGGTTCCACGGGCCGTGCAGCCCGTTGGCGAGCGGGTTGTAGACGACCTCGACCTCGGGGTCGGCCACGAGATCGGCGTACGAGCCGACGACCCGCTCCACCCCGTGGGCGTCGGCGAAGGCCCGCGTGCGGCCCCGGTCGCGGGCGGCCACCGCCACCAGACGGTGGCCGCCCGCGCGGGCCGGGGAGACGAGCGCCCGGTCGCTGATGCGGGCCGCGCCCAGGATCCCGATCCGCAGGGGTCCGCTCATCCCTCGTCCACCTCGTCCATGCCGTGACGCACCTCGTCCATCCGCACCGGGCGGTGCTCCGCCGGCGACGGCGTGCAGGCTCCGGCGCCCCTGCCCGCTTCGACGGCGTCGGCCACCGTACACGGCGAGGGCCTGCGCCCCGCCACGGCGTCCGCCGGGACGCGCGCCGTGCCCGCGCTGCCGTCCGGCAGGCACGGGCACCGCAGGCTTTGCCATCCTGGCCTTGTGCAGACACCGGCCCCCATCACTCCGGACGCCCCGACGGCGCTACCCGCCCCGCTCCTCACCCAGCAGTGGCGCGACCTCTGCTTCCTCCACTGGGCCGTCGAACCGGACGCCGTGGCGGGGCTGTTGCCCGACGGGACCGTCCCCGACGTGTACGACGGGCTGACGTATGTCGGGCTCGTGGCCTTCCGCATGCATCGCGTGGGGTGGCTGCGGCTTCCCGGGGTGCCGTACCTCGGGTCCTTTCCGGAAACCAACGTGCGCCTCTACTCGGTCGACGGGCACGGCCGACGGGGTGTCGTGTTCCGGTCGATGGACGCCTCACGGCTGATACCGGTCGTCATGGGCCGTGTCGGCTTCCGGCTGCCCTACCTGTGGTCCCGGATGACGGTCCGCGCAGTCGGCGACACCGTCACCTACACCAGCTCCCGCCGGTGGCCCGGTCCGCGCGGCGCGCACTGCCGCATCGCCGTGCGCACGGGAGACCGCATCGAGGAGCCCACGGAGCTGGAGCATTTCCTCACCGCCCGCTGGGGCATGCACAACGCGTTCCTCGGCGGAGCGTCCTATCTGCCCAACCACCATCCCCGCTGGCCCCTGCACCGTGCCGAGCTGCTCTCCTGCGAGGAGGAGCTGATCGCGGCCGCCGGGCTGCCCACGCCGCGTGACGCCCCGGTCAGCGTGCTGTACTCCCCCGGAGTACCGGTCCGTCTCGGGGGCCCGTACCGCCCCGCGGGCATCCCCACTCCGTGAGTCCCGGGATGCCGCCGGGCCCGGCCCGCCGCCCGCGATGCCCACGAAGGGTTGATCGCGCGGAACGGGCGCGGCCACACTGACGGGATGCAGGCGGATCCGGGGCTCTTCGGGCCCTCCTCGGTGACCTGGCAGGCGCACGGCGACCCGATGATGTGGGTCGCCGGCATCCGTGCGCTCTATCTGCAGGCCCTGCACCCCCGCGCCGTCCGCGGCGTGGTGCAGAACTCCGACTTCCGCACGGACGCCTGGGGCCGGCTGATGCGCACGGCGAACTTCGTCGGCACCCTCACCTACGGCACCACGGAGGCGGCCGAGAAGGCGGGCGCCCGGGTCCGCAGGATCCACAGCATGCTGCGGGCGGCGGACCCGGACACCGGGGAGCGGTATCCGGTCGACGAGCCGGAGCTGCTGCTGTGGGTGCACTGCGCCGAGATCGACTCCTACCTTCACGTCCTGCGCCGCTCGGGATTCCCCCTCACCGACGCACAGGCCGACCGTTACATCCGAGAGAACCGGGCCGGCGCGGTCCTGGTCGGCCTGGATCCGGAGCGGGTGCCCGCGGACCGGGCCGCGCTGGCCGCCTACTTCGAGAAGGTCCGCCCCGAACTCGCCGCCGGACCCGAGGCGCTGGAGGTGGACGATTTCCTGCGCCGCCCGCCGGTGCACCCGCTGCTGCTGCCGGTGCGCGCCCTGCTGTGGCGGCACGTGGCGCGGCTGGCGTACGCGGCCCTGCCCCCGTACGCCCACGAGTTGTACGGCAGGCCCGCCCCGGGGCCCGCGACGGTGACCCGCCGGCTGCGCCTCGCCGGCTTCCTCCTGCGCCGCGTTCCCGCGCGTCTGCGGTGGAGTCTGCCGCCCCGGCACATCCTGCGCGCGATGGCCCGGCTCGGCCCCGGCGCGCGGCCGGCGCCGTACAAGGCCGGGGGATGAGCGGCGGCACGCGGGCAGCGGCTGCGGGCGGGTCCTGAATCGCCGCCGTACGGCCCGTCTCTGGCCGATCCGGATCATGGCGTGCTACGAAGAGGCATGCCTGCACTCGAGGGATACGACGCCGTGATCGTCGGCGGGGGTCACAACGGACTGGTGGCCGCCGCCTATCTGGCCAGGGCCGGGCGGTCCGTGCTGGTCCTGGAGCGGCTGGAGCACACGGGCGGCGCCGCCGTGTCCACGCGGCCGTTCGCCGGGGTCGACGCCCGCCTGTCGCGCTACGCGTACCTGGTGAGCCTGCTGCCCCGCAAGATCGTGCGGGACCTGGAACTGGACTTCCGGGTGCGGGCGCGCACCGTGTCCTCGTACACGCCCGTCGAGCGCGAGGGGCGTCCCGGCGGCCTCCTCGTGGGCGGCGGGGAGCGGCGCACCCGGGAGGCGTTCGCCCGTCTCACCGGATCCGACCGCGAGTACGAGTCCTGGCGGCGCTTCTACAGGATGACCGGGCGCCTCGCCCAGCGGGTGTTCCCCACCCTCACCGAGCCGCTGCCCACCCGCGACGAACTGCGCCGCCGCATCGACGACGAGGAGGCGTGGCGGGCACTGTTCGAGGAGCCGATCGGCGCCGCCGTCGAGACCCGCTTCGCGGACGACCTGGTGCGCGGGGTCGTCCTCACCGACGCGCTCATCGGCACGTTCGCGGACGCCCACGACACCTCGCTGCGGCAGAACCGCTGCTTCCTCTACCACGTGATCGGCGGCGGCACGGGCGCCTGGGACGTCCCCGTCGGCGGCATGGGCGCGCTCACCGACGCGCTGGCGGCGGCCGCCCGCACCGCGGGGGCGGTGATCACCACCGGGCGTGAGGTCGTACGGATCGAGACCGACGGGCGCTCTGCCGAGGTCACCTATCGCGGCCCGGACGGGGAGGGCACCGTCTCCGCACGGCACGTCCTGGTGAACGCCTCGCCGCAGGACCTGGCCCGGCTCACCGGCGACACCCCGCCTGCCCCGGCCGAGGGCGCCCAGCTCAAGGTGAACATGCTGCTCACCCGGCTGCCCGCGCTGCGCGACACCGCGGTCGATCCGCGCGAGGCGTTCTCCGGGACCTTCCACATCGCCGAGGGGTACGAGCAACTGGCCGCCGCCCACGCCCAGGCGGCCGCCGGAGTGCTGCCGTCCGCGCCCCCCTCCGAGATCTACTGCCACTCGCTCACCGACCCGACGATCCTCGGCCCCGATCTCGTCGAGCGGGGCTGCCAGACCCTCACCCTCTTCGGCCTCCACACCCCCGCGCGGCTCTTCGCGCACGACAACGACGGTGTGCGGGAGGAGTTGCTGAAGTCCACGCTGGCGCAGCTGAACGCCCACCTCGCCGAGCCGGTCGAGGACTGCCTGGCCACGGACGCGGACGGACGCCCCTGCATCGAGGCGAAGACGCCGCTGGACCTGGAGCGCGACCTGCGGCTGCCCGGCGGCAACATCTTCCACCGCGAGCTGGCCTGGCCCTACGCCCAGCAGGACACGGGCCGCTGGGGCGTGGAGACGCGCCACGCGAACGTGCTGCTGTGCGGGGCGGGCGCGGTGCGCGGCGGCGGGGTGAGCGGGGTGCCGGGGCACAACGCGGCGATGGCGGTCCTCGAAGACGGCGGTGCCGGTCAGCGCCGCTGACCGCGCCCGCCGCACCGCCGACGTCGGCGGCGACGGCGGTGCGGCGGCGGTCAGCTGTCCACGGCGGTCAGCGGCGGGCGAACGCGGGCGCGCGTTCCGGGCGGATGCCGACGCCGCCGATGGAGCCCGTCACCGAGCGCAGCGCCGGGATCCGCCGTACCAGCCGCAGCGGCAGCGGCAGCGGCAGCCGGTCCGCGCGCAGGGTGCCCGCCAGAGCGGGGCGCAGCAGCACGTCGTGTTCGGCACGCTGGGACCTCTGGGTCAGCGCGGTGGGCAGCCGGCGGCGTCGCTGCATCCGCGGCGCCGCAGGTGCGCGGGGAGCAGGCCCGCCCGCTCGGCCGGGCCGTACCGCAGCGTGGGGTGACCGGACCGTCCGGTGGCCCGCACCGATGCCCCCGTGAGCGGGGCGAGCGTGAGGGCGCCGTCCAGAACCGTGACCGCTCTGCACAGTTGACGGTGGGTCAGGCCGCCGTCCGGTCCGTGTGCCAGCGATGAGCCTCCTGCCGCGCCGCCTGAAAGTATCTTTCGGGAACGTCGTGCGGGGTGAAAGGTTCATGTCGGCGGGAGGGGGTGTCAAGCCGCCCGACCGGGGCCAAAAGAAATCTGACGGAGTATCAGAAACCTCTTCCCTCCTCCCGGCCGCTGCGGCATCCTGCGCCCATGCAGACGGAGCTGAGCAAGAAACTGGGAGTCGAGCACGCCCTCTTCGGCTTCACGCCGTTCCCCGCGGTCGCTGCGGCCATCAGCCGGGCCGGCGGGTTCGGCGTGCTCGGCGCGGTCCGCTATACGGCCCCCGACGACCTGAAGCGCGACCTCGACTGGGTCGAGGAGCACGTCGACGGCAGGCCCTACGGTCTGGACGTGGTCATGCCCGCCAAGAAGGTCGAAGGCGTCACCGAGGCCGACGTCGAGGCGATGATCCCGGAAAAGCACCGGCAGTTCGTCGCGGACACCCTCGCCAAGCACGGGGTGCCCGGACTCGCCGAGGGCGAGGCGTCCGGATGGCGGATCACCGGCTGGATGGAGCAGGTCGCCCGCAGCCAGCTGGACGTCGCCTTCGACTACCCGATCAAGATCCTCGCCAACGCGCTCGGCTCCCCGCCCGCCGATGTCGTCCAACGCGCGCACGACCAGGGCATCCTGGTCGCCGCGCTCGCCGGCAGCGCCCGGCACGCGCGCAAGCATCAGGAGGCGGGCATCGACATCGTCGTCGCCCAGGGATACGAGGCCGGCGGTCACACCGGGGAGATCGCCTCCATGGTGCTCACCCCCGACATCGTGGACGCCGTCGACCCGTTGCCCGTACTGGCCGCCGGCGGCATCGGCAGCGGGCAGCAGGTGGCGGCCGCGCTCGCGCTCGGCGCCCAGGGAGCCTGGCTCGGCTCGATCTGGCTGACCACCACGGAGGCCGAGCTCCCCTCGCCCCTGCTCGTCCGGAAGCTGCTCGCCGCCGAATCCGGCGACACGGTCCGCTCCCGCGCGCTGACCGGCAAACCGGCCCGGCAGCTGCGCACCGAGTGGACCGACGCCTGGGACGACCCGGACGGCCCCGGCGCGCTCCCCATGCCCCTGCAGGGCCTGCTCGTCGCCGACGCCGTCACACGCATCCAGAAGTACGAGGTCGAGCCGCTCCTCGGCACACCCGTCGGCCAGATCGTCGGCCGCATGACCAGTGAACGCAGCGTCCAGGCGGTCGTCGACGACCTCACCCGCGGCTTCGAGAGGGCCGTCGACCGCATCAACCGGATCGCCGGAAGGAGCTGACAGTGAGTCAGGCCGCCAACGGTTTCTGGTCCCAGGCCGCGGCAGATCCCGGGCGCACGGTCCTCGTCGCGCCCGACGGAGAGGAACTGACCGCCGGGCGGCTGCTCGCCGCGGCCAACCAGCTGGTCCACGGACTGCGCGCCGCGGGTCTCGAACGCGGCGACTCCTTCGCGGTGGTCCTTCCCAACGGCGTCGAGTTCCTCACCGCGTACCTGGCCGCCACCCAGGCCGGCCTCTACCTCGTCCCCGTCAACCACCACCTCGTCGGACCGGAGATCGCCTGGATCGTCTCCGACTCCGGCGCCAAGGTGCTCATCGCGCACGAGCGTTTCGCGGACGCCGCGCGCAACGCCGCCGACGAGGCGAAACTGCCGGCCGCGGCGCGGTACGCGGTGGGTACGGTCGAGGGGTTCCGGCCGTACGCCGAACTCCTCGACGGCCGGCCCGAGTCGGCGCCCGACGGGCGCACCCTCGGCTGGGTCATGAACTACACCTCGGGCACCACGGGCCGCCCGCGCGGCATCCGCCGCCCGCTGCCCGGCAAACCGCCGGAGGAGACGTACCTGGGCGGGTTCCTCGGCATCTTCGGCATCAGGCCGTACGACGACAACGTCCACCTCGTGTGCTCCCCGCTGTACCACACGGCCGTGCTGCAGTTCGCGGGCGCCTCGCTGCACATCGGGCACCGGCTGGTCCTGATGGACAAGTGGATGCCCGAGGAGATGCTCCGCCTGATCGACACCCACCGCTGCACGCACACGCACATGGTCCCGACCCAGTTCCACCGCCTGCTCGCCCTTCCCGAGGAGATCAGGGCGCGCTACGACGTCTCCTCCATGCGGCACGCCATCCACGGCGCGGCCCCCTGCCCCGACCATGTGAAGCGGGCGATGATCGAGTGGTGGGGGCAGAGCGTCGAGGAGTACTACGCCGCCAGCGAGGGCGGCGGTGCCTTCGCCACCGCCGAGGACTGGCTGAAGAAGCCCGGCACGGTCGGCAGGGCCTGGCCCATCAGCGAGCTCGCGATCTTCGACGACGAGGGCAACCGGCTGCCCCCCGGCGACCTCGGCACGGTCTACATGAAGATGAGCACGGGCGGCTTCTCGTACCACAAGGACGAGACCAAGACGCGCAAGAACCGCATCGGCGACTTCTTCACCGTCGGCGACCTCGGCTACCTCGACGAGGACGGCTACCTCTTCCTGCGCGACCGCAAGATCGACATGATCATCTCGGGCGGGGTCAACATCTACCCGGCCGAGATCGAGGCGGCGCTGCTCACCCACCCCGCCGTGGCCGACGCGGCCGCGTTCGGCATCCCGCACGACGACTGGGGCGAGGAGGTGAAGGCGGTCGTCGAGCCCGCCCCCGGCCACGAACCGGGCCCGGCACTCGCGTCGGACATCCTCGGCCACTGCGCGCGCCGGCTCGCCGGCTACAAGCGGCCCCGCAGCGTGGACTTCATCGAGACGATGCCCCGCGACCCCAACGGCAAGCTGTACAAGCGGCGCCTGCGTGAACCGTACTGGGAGGGACGCACCCGGCCCGTGTGAGGCGGCGCCAGGAGGTGGTGGTCCCGTCCGGGGCGGGGACGGGACCACCGTCGTGCCGTCTGCCGTGGACACGGGTCACCCGGAGCGCCGGCGAGGACGGGATGTCCCGCTCGCGGAAGCGCGCCGTCGGTGACCCCTCTCTCCTCGCAGATCTCCTCGCAGACATGCGGGTCACCGGGCAGCGGCCGTCGTCCCGGCCGACCGCCTGGATGTGCTCGGTCCCGTGGTGACCTCCGCGCACCCGCCGGCTCCCGGGTCCCACACCGGCTCGGCCCGGTTCCCCACGCCGAACGGTTCGGTGCCGCCGGGCACCGGCATGCGCTGCCCGTTGCGCGACGCTCTTGGCGGCGAAGACGTCTTGACCTGCGGGGCAGGGCGCCACGATCATCACGCCAGGAACCTGCGGACCAAGGAGCAGCCATGACGGCGGGACGAAGCGTCACAGTCGACGGCACGCTGCGGCGCAGCGCCCGCCGCACCCCGGAGCGCATCGCGGTCCACTACCGCGACCGGTCCTGGACCTACGCGGACCTCGACGACGCCGTCTCCCGCGCGGCCCGCGCACTGCGCGACGCCGGGCTCGCCCCCGGTGACCGGGTCGGCGCCTACGGCCACAACTCCGACGCGTATCTGATCGGCTTCCTCGCCTGCGCCCGCGCCGGGCTGGTGCACGTGCCCGTCAACCAGAACCTGACCGGCGACGACCTGGCGTACATCGTCGACCAGGCCGGCTGCGGACTGGTCCTGGCGGATCCGGACCTGGCGGGAAACCTCGCCGGGGGTGTGCGGGTGCTGCCGCTGCGCGACGCGGACGACTCGCTGCTCGCACGGCTCGCCACGACCGAGCCGTACGACGGCGAGGAGCCGCGCGGCGAGGACCTGGCGCAACTGCTCTACACCTCCGGCACGACCGCGCTGCCCAAGGGCGCGATGATGACGCACCGCGCGCTGGTGCACGAGTACCTCAGCGCGATCACGGCCCTCGACCTCAGCGCGGGCGACCGGCCCGTGCACTCCCTGCCGCTGTACCACTCGGCGCAGATGCACGTCTTCCTGCTGCCCTACCTCGCGGTCGGCGCGGAGAACATCATCCTGGACGCGCCCGACGGCGACCGGATCTTCGACCTGATCGAGGAGGGCCGCGCGGACAGCCTCTTCGCCCCGCCCACCGTGTGGATCGGCCTCGCCGGCCGCCCCGACTTCGCCACACGGGACCTGAGCGGGCTGCGCAAGGCGTACTACGGCGCCTCGATCATGCCCGTGCCCATCCTGGAGCGCCTCAAGGAGCGGCTGCCGAAGCTCGCCTTCCACAACTGCTTCGGACAGAGCGAGATCGGCCCCCTGGCCATGGTGCTGGGGCCCCACGAGCACAAGGGGCGTATGGACTCCTGCGGGCGTCCGGTGCTCTTCGTCGAGGCGAAACTCGTCGACGAGGAGGGCAAGGACGTGCCCGACGGGGAGCACGGCGAGATCGTCTACCGCTCACCGCAGCTGTGCGAGGGCTACTGGGACAAGCCCGAGGAGACCGCCGACGCCTTCCGCGACGGCTGGTTCCACTCCGGGGACCTGGCCGTGCGGGATGCCGACGGGTACTTCACGATCGTCGACCGGGTCAAGGACGTCATCAACTCCGGTGGCGTGCTGGTCGCCTCGCGACAGGTCGAGGACGCCCTGTACACCCACGAGGGGGTGGCCGAGGCCGCGGTGATCGGGCTGCCCGACGAGCGGTGGATCGAGGCGGTCACCGCGGTCGTCGTGCCGCGCGGCGGGGTGACCGAGGCCGAACTCCTCGCCCACGCACGCGAGAAGCTCGCCCACTTCAAGGCGCCCAAGCGGGTGCTGTTCGTGGACGAGCTGCCGCGCAACGCGAGCGGCAAGATCCTCAAGCGGGAGCTGCGGGACCGGTTCGCCGCGGACTGACGGGGGTCAGCGCGGACGCAGGTCCACGATCCGCCTGATCTTGCCCACCGACCGCTCCAGGGACTCCGGTTCGACGATCTCGACCCCGACCGAGACGCCGATCCCGTCCTTGACGGCCGCGGCGACGGCGAGTGCCGCCGCGGCCCGCTGCTCCGGCGTGGCGCCGGCCCTCGCCTCGGCCCGCACGGTCAGCGCGTCGAGCCGTCCCTCACGGGTGAGCCGGAGCTGGAAGTGCGGTGCCACGCCCGGCGTGCGCAGCACGATCTCCTCGATCTGCGTGGGGAAGAGGTTCACGCCGCGCAGGATGACCATGTCGTCGCTGCGCCCGGTGACCTTCTCCATCCGCCGGAAGACGCGGGCCGTGCCGGGCAGCAGGCGGCTCAGGTCCCGCGTCCGGTACCGGATCACGGGCATGGCCTCCTTGGTGAGGGAGGTGAAGACCAGCTCGCCCTCCTCGCCGTCGGGCAGGACCTCGCCGGTGATCGGGTCGACGACCTCGGGGTAGAAGTGGTCCTCCCACACGTGCAGGCCGTCCTTGGTCTCGACGCACTCCTGTGCCACGCCCGGACCGATGACCTCCGACAGGCCGTAGATGTCCACCGCGTCGATCGCGAACCGCTCCTCGATCTCGCGCCGCATCTCCCCGGTCCACGGCTCCGCGCCGAAGATCCCGACGCGCAGGGAGGTGCCCCGTGGGTCGACGCCCTGGCGCTCGAACTCGTCGAGCAGCGTCAGCATGTACGACGGCGTCACCATGATGATCTCGGGCTTCAGGTCCTGGATCAGCTGCACCTGCCGTGCCGTCATGCCGCCGGAGGCCGGGATCACCGTGCAGCCCAGTCGTTCGGCGCCGTAGTGCGCGCCGAGACCGCCGGTGAACAGGCCGTAGCCGTAGGCCACATGCACCGTGTCACCGGGCCGGCCGCCGGCCGCGCGGATCGAGCGGGCCACCATGTCCGACCACATGGACAGGTCGTTGTCCGTGTAGCCGACGACGGTGGGGCGCCCCGTGGTGCCGCTGGAGGCGTGGAGCCGCCGTATCCGCTCCCTCGGCACGGCGAACATTCCGTACGGGTAGTTCTCCCGCAGGTCCGCCTTCGCCGTGAAGGGGAACCGGGCGAGATCGGCGAGCGTCCGGCAGTCGTCCGGGTGGACCCCGGCCCTGTCGAAGGACGCGCGGTAGAAGGGCACGTTCGCGTACGCGTGCCGCAGCGAGGCCCGCAGCCGTTCCAGCTGCAGGGCCCGCAGGCCCTCCGCGTCCAGTCGTTCCCCCGCGTCCAGCAGATCCCGCGCATCCGCCATCGAGGCGTCTCCCTAGCCGATCACACCATTACGGACGACCGATCATTCGGTCGCTTTGCTGGAGATCAGTAATCCAGCCCGCCCGGCCGTAAGCAAGAGGTCGGCGGCCACTTTCTGATCGTTGCGGCCGGGCGGCCCGAGCCACGAGGATCAGGTGCATGCCGAGCTTCGACGCGCCCGACGGAACCCGACTCGCCTACCACCCGCACGGAACGGGGCAGCCACTGGTCGTGCTGCCGGGAGGCCCCATGCGCGCCTCCGCCTATCTGGGGGACCTGGGCGGGCTCGGCGCCCGGCGGCGGCTCGTCCTCCTCGATCTGCGCGGGACCGGGGAGTCCGCGGCACCGGCCGATCCCGCCACCTACCGGTGCGACCGGCTGGTGGACGACGTGGAGGCGCTCCGCGCGCACCTGGGGCTGGAGCGCATGGACCTGCTCGCCCACTCGGCGGGCGGCAGCCTCGCCCTGCTGTACGCGGCGCGGTACCCGCGGCGCGTCGCGCGGCTGGCCCTGATCACCGCCACGCCGTGGGCCCTGGGGATGCCCGCCACTGCCGAAGACCGGCTCGCGGCGGCCCGGCTGCGGAAGAACGAGCCATGGTTCGAGGCGGCGTTCCCGCCGTTCGAGGCGTGGCTGACGGGGAACGGCGACTTCGACCCCGCCTTCGTCCCCTTCTTCTACGGGCGCTGGGACGCGGCGGCACGGGCCCACGCGGAGGCCGAGGAGGAGCAGACCAACGACGCGGCGGCCGACGTCTACGGCACGGAGGGCGCGTACGATCCGCCCGCGACCCGGGCGGCGCTCGCGGAACTGGCCGCGCCCGTCCTGGTGTACGCGGGCGAACTCGACGGCGGCCCCCGCCCCGAACTCGCCCGCCGTGTCACCGGGATCGCCCCGCACTCCGAGTTCACCGTCCAGCCGGGCGCGGGCCACTACCCCTGGCTGGACGACCCCGCGCGGTTCACCGGCCGGGTGGGTGACTTCCTCGCCGGGTGAGCGGCCGCGCCGGTGCGGTCAGCGTCCGGTCAGGGAGGTCAGGCGCGCGGCCGCCTGCGCCCGGGCCGCCTCCAGCACCGCGAGCAGCACCTCCTTGCTGGAGCCGCGGTCGCGTACGTCGCACAGGATGACCGGCGTCGACGCGTCGAGGTCCAGCGCCGCCCGCACCTGCTCCGCCGTGCACTCCCGCTGCCCGTTGAAGCAGTTGACCCCGACCGCGAACGGGATCTCGCGTGCCTCGAAGAAGTCGATCGAGGCGAACGAGGCGTCCAGCCGGCGCGTGTCCGCGAGGACGATGGCCGCCAGCGCGCCCGTCGCCAGGTCGTCCCACATGAACCAGAACCGGTCCTGACCGGGGGTGCCGAACAGGTACAGCACCAACTCCGGCGCGATGGTGATCCGGCCGAAGTCCATGGCGACCGTCGTCGACGACTTGCCCTCCACACCGGTCAGGTCGTCGACACCGACGCTCACCTCGGTCATGCGCTCCTCGGTCTCCAGCGGGGGCACCTCGCTCACCGAGCCCACCATGGTGGTCTTGCCGACGCCGAAGCCTCCCGCTATGAGGATCTTCAGCGCGGTCGGCATGACCGGCTCAGAGCTGACGGATACCATCCATCACCCTTTCGATGAGTTCCACACTCGGCTGGTCCTCCTGCCCGGGCGGCGATTGGACGAGAATCAGCGAGGCGTTGAGCAGATCTCCGCAGAGGATCTTCACCACGCTCACCGGCAGATCCAGTTGTGCGGCGATCTCGGCGACCGCCACCGCGCGATTTCGGCACAGTTCGAGGATCTGGGCCGACTCCGGCTCCAGACGGTCCCGGTCGACGTCATGTGCGGATCGCGAGACGACCAGGGTGATCAGCGTGAACGTGTGCCGGCTGTGGCGGGTGCGCCCGCCCGTGATGGCGTACGGCCGTAAGTGGCGCCCGGCCTCCGAATCGTCGAGCCATCGCGGTTCAGGCATCCCGTGTGTATCCGCCGGGGGACGGGGTCTGCACGCGTGGCGCGGCGCTCATGTACTGCCCGACCTGCTTGACGAGCGTGCCCATCTCGAAAGCCATCATGCCGACATCCACTTCCTCCGTGGCGATCGCGGCCAGCCGGGCGCCTCTGCCCGCAGCCGTGACGAACAGGAACGCTCTGTCCATCTGAATGACCGTCTGCTGGACCTCCCCGCCGTGGAAGTGGCGCGCGGCGCCCCGGGCGAGGCTGTGCATACCCGAACCCACCGCGGAGAGGTGCTCGGCGTCGTCCCGGCGCAGGTCCTTCGACTTGCCGATGAGGAGGCCGTCTCCCGACAGCACGATGGCGCAGCGGATCTCCGGGATCCGTTCCACCAGGCCGTCGAGGAGCCAGTCCAGCTGCGGACCGGGTTGTACCTGCTCAGTCATTGTCCAACGTTCCCTCACAGTCGGTGGGCACCGGGGTCCCCCGGATCCGCCGGCCGGCCGTCCGCTCCGGCCGGCCCGTCCGCCTCGGACATCCGGGCCCGCTTCAGCCCCTGCTGAATGGCGATCATCGCGCGTGCCGACGCGTCCGGGGAGATGACGTCGTTGTCCCCCTCGCCCTCGGGCCGGCCTGATGTGTGTGCCGCCTCTTTGCGCAGCTGCTGCGCGAGGCTGGCTCCCCGGGTCCGCTGGGGCAGCACCCGGGGGGTGGCCGGCGGGCGTGCCCCGGCGGCCGGCGGTGCCTGCCCGGCCGGCGCGGGGTGCGCGACGCCGGGTTCCCGGCCGGGCGGCGGTCCCGCGTGCCCGGCCCGGGGGCCGGCGTGCCCGGCCGGCGGTACGGCCCGGCCCGGTTGCACGCCGGGAACCGAGAGCCGCGGAGCGGCGTGCGCCCCGGGGGCCGGAGCCTCCTGGGCCGCGGACCACGGGGCCGGGCCGGGAGGCGGTACGGGGTGTTCCGGCACCCGCGGCAACAGACCCGCACCCCCGTACTCGGGAAAGCCGCTGTGGTCGGGAAGGCGCGTGTGCGTGACGACGACCCCGTCGGCGCCGCCCGGGACGGCCGCGCCACCGGCCACCCCCACGGCCGCGCCGGCCGGCGTCCTCTCCCCACCGCCCAGGGCGGCCTGCCGGGACTCGGCCCCCAGTGCGTGGCCGGTCGCGGCGGCCGCCGACCTGAGCTGGTCGATGACCGGCGACTCGTACTCCTCCAGCAGGGCCGAGGGCAGCAGCACGACGACGAGCGTGCCGCCGTAGACGGACTCCCGCAGCTCCACCTTGATCTTGTGCCGCTCGGCGAGCCGGGCGACCACGAAGTGGCCGAGGCGCGGGTCCTCGCCCAGGGACGTCATGTCCAGCTTCGGCGGCTGGGCGAGCAGCTCGTTGGCTGACGCGATCTTCTCGGGCGGCATGCCGAGACCGTGGTCCTCGACATGGATGGCCAGGCCCTTGGCCACCTTCGTCGCGCTCACGGACACCTGGGTGTCCGGCGGGGAGAAGCTCGTGCCGTTCTCGATCAGCTCGGCGAGCAGATGCGTGACGTCCGCGACGGCACGGCCCGCGAGGGCGACGCGCCGGTCCGCGGGCAGATTCCTGACCTTGACGCGGGTGTACTGCTCGGTCTCGGCGACCGCGCTGCGCATGACATCGGTGACGGAGAGCGGCGTGGTCATGCGGCGGCTGGGCGGGGAACCGCTGAGGATCACCAGGTTCTCCGCGTGGCGCCGCACACGGGTGGCGAGGTGGTCGACCTTGAAGATGTCCTTCAGCAGGTCGGAGTCCTCGTGCTTGCGCTCCAGATCGTCCAGGAGCGAGATGAGACGGTGGATCAGGATCTGGGTCCGGCGGATGAGCTGGGCGAAGACCTTCTCCGTGCCCTCGCGTCCCCGGGACTGGCGCAGTGCCGTGTCAGCCGCCATGCGGCCCAGCCGGTCGATGGCGTCGGCCAGCCGCTCCAGCTCGTCCGTGGTGTGATGACCCCGCGGGGCCAGGCTGCCCGGGTCGAGCCGCTCGCCCTGTTCGATCCGGGTGAGCAGTTGGGGCAGCGTGCGGGAGATTTCCTCGGTGTGCGACTGCAGTTCGGAGAGCCGGCCGAGCGTGGAGCGGCGGGCCCGCAGCGCCAGCACCGCACCACCGGCCAGCGCGGCCAGCGTGGCGGCGGTGCCCAGCAGCGTGCCCAGCAGCAGGCCGTCGGCCCGGTCCGAGGCGTCGTCCGCCAGCCCTTGCACGGAGTCCCCGCCCAGCGACCGCAGTTCACCGAGGACGCCGTCGGCGGCGTCCGGCCACGACGAGGCGTCTGGGGGCAGGGCGGTGTCCTTGGCCCCGGTCACCGAGTCGCCGACCCTCGCCAGCGTCGTCCACTGCCCGCCCCCGGTGATCCGCGCGTATGCGGCGGCCGCGCCGGCGGGCAGGTCACGCGTGGCCAGACTCGCGGCGAACTCGCGCTGGAGCGCCAGGTACTGCGCGAACCGGGCGCGGGTGGCCGCGGGCATACGGCCGGAGGGCAGCACGCCGGACAGCAGCGCGTCCTGGCGCGAGAGCATCTCCGTGATCTGCACCAGGGACGTCGTGGCGGCACCGCCGTGCGCGAGGGATCCGTCGTCGCTGCGGACGGCGGCGGTGACGAGCGAGACGCCCTGGGTGATGGTGTCGGTGAAGTACTGGAAGGCGTCGGCGGCGGACAGGGTGCGGCCGTCGACGGCGTCCCTGCGGTCGGAGAGCGCGGACAGCGCGTCGTCGAGCGACGTGGCCCGGCGCTGGAGGGCCGGGGTGTCCCGGCCCGGTGATCCGCGGTAGGCGGCGAGTGCGGTGTCGGTCTTCCTGCGGGCTGCGTCGAGGTCCGTACGGGCGGCGCCGCTGCGGCTCGCCTGCCAGACGGCGGTGAGGCGGCGCTCGTTCTGCAGGGCGGACAGCACGGCCTGGGCCGGCCGGGCGACCGAGGAGTCGTGGTCCGCGTCGGCCTGCGACTGGATCTGCTCGTCGACGAGACCGGCCGCCGTGTAGCCCCACAGCCCGGTGAGGCAGACCGCGGGGACGACGAAGGGCAGGACGAACGAGAACCGGAGAGATCTGCGCGGGGCGGACCGATGACGTGTGCGCCGGTCGCGGGTGCCTGGCATCTGATTCCTCGTACGGCAGCGGACACTGGTTCGGTCGAGACGGTGCAATGTGCCGGAATCGCGTCCGGCCGGGGGAGGTGACGCACCATCATCGAAGTCGGAACAGCCTGCACCGTATCAGGATCATGGCGCAGCGTCAGCAATCGATAACAGCAACTGGACTTTGCGCAGCGGTAGTTGAAAGACCGACCGCCCGGGCCGACCGTGGTCGTCGCCCGGGCGGCTGTGGAAAGGACGTCAGAGCAGAGCGAGAAGTCTGGGTGTGTACAGGGCTTCCGCCCCCTCGATTCCCGCCACCATGTCGAAGTAGATCGAGGTCAGCTCCGGATCCGCCTGCACGGCCCGCAGCAGGGACAGCCGCTGCTCGTGCGGTGCGAGCCGGGCGACGGCGAGCGTGGCCTCGTAGCCCGGGGTCAGCGCCGCGTCCCGCTCGTCTGCGAACTGCCCGAGTGCCGCGTCCAGTTCGGCCGGGGAGCCGTCCAGCCGGCCCTCCAGACGGCGTACGAGCGCGTCGACCTGGAGGAAGGTGTCACTGATGCCGCGCGCGGTGATGGAGTCCTTGTGGTGTCCCGCGTCGCCCACCAGGACCCAGCCGGGTCCCGCCGCCCGCCGGAAGAAGTTCTGCTGGTCGCCGGTGCCGCGCAGCCGGTCCACCGGCTCCTTGCCGTCCAGCCGCTCGTACAGGGCGGGAGCGGTGGTGCGGATCTGCTCGCGGTAGGCGCGGTGCGCGTCGATGCGGACCTCCTCGAAGCGGGACTGCGGGAAGTAGGCGAGGACGAGGGTGGCCGCGTCGTTGGTCGCCACGGCCGCCACCCAGCCGCCCGGGCGCTCGTACAGCTCCAGCGTCGCCGGCACGCCCTCCCAGTACGTGTAGTAGGCGCAGGTCAGCCGGGGGTCCTCCACGGTGAACGGAGCCTGGGCCAGCCGGGCGACGGTCGAGCGCATACCGTCCGCGCCGATCACCAGGCGGGCGCGTTCGGTGAAGGAACGGCCGCCGTGCGTGCCCTCCACGCCGGCGATCCGTCCGCTCTCGTCGCGCACCAGTCCGGTCACCCGGCAGTGGTGGCGCACCTCGACGCCCGCGGCGGCCGCCGCCCCGACCAGGATGGGGTCCAGGACGTGGCGGCGTGGGGCGTACCCCGCGTGCTGCCCCTCCACGCCCCGGGCGCACCCCTGGAGGCGGATGTCGGCGACTTCGTACAGCGCGTGTTCCAGGGGCGGACATCCCGAGGCGCGCACCGCGTCCAGCAGTCCCCAGCGTGCGAGCGCGGCGACGCCGGGCTGGTGGATGAGATGGGTGGAGAGCGTGTCGGTGCCGGGCGGGGCCTTGTCGAGCAGGAGCACCCGGTGCCCCGCGCGGGCGAGCAGCATGGCGGTGGTCGCACCGGCGCACCGAGCGCCTACCACGATGGCGTCGAACATGTGGGTTGCCTCACAACAGACGTCTGGGGATGGGGCATTGTGGTGCCGTGGCCCGGGCATGCGCGGCTCAGCGGGCGCGTTCGAGTTCGCCGAGCAGGGCCCGCCGGTCGATCTTGCCATTGGTGTTCAGCGGCAGTTGGTCCAGGACCGCGATCCGGCGGGGCAGCATGTACGGCGGCAGCCGGTCGCCCAGCGCCGCGTACAGCGCGTCGGATGTGCAGCCGGCGCCGCCGACCGCGGCCTGGAGCTCCGGTTCGCCGTCCGCGGCGGGCACCGCGACGACGATCGCGTCCCGCACCCCCGGCTGCCGCCGCAGCATGGCCTCGATCTCCCCGAGTTCGATCCGGTGCCCGCGTATCTTCACCTGGTGGTCGGTCCGTCCGAGGTGCACGAGGTGTCCGTCGCGCACGGCGACCCGGTCCCCGGTGCGGTACCAGTGCCGGTCGCCCGGCGGTTCGTCGCCGCCGGGCCCCCCGTCGGGCGCGCGGAAGCGCCCCGCGTTGTTCGCCGGGTCCAGGTAGCCCGGGAAGCGCAGCGGTCCGCGCACATACAGTTCGCCGCTGTCGGCGGGCCGGCCGCGCTCGTCGAGCAGCAGCAGGTCGAGGACCGGGTAGCCGGTGCCGATGGGAGCGGTCCCATTCGGGGTGTCGGGCCACTCGTCCGGATCGTCGGGGAACCGGTACGCCGTGCAGGAGATGGTGAGTTCGGTGGGTCCGTAGAGCACCTCGAGACGGCTGCCGGGTGCCGCGGCCCGCCATTCCCGGGCCGCGTCCAGGCTCAGCGGTTCACC
The DNA here is from genome assembly GCF_055632315.1 of Streptomyces sp. PSU-S4-23. NCBI lineage: Bacteria > Bacillati > Actinomycetota > Actinomycetes > Kitasatosporales > Streptomycetaceae > Streptomyces > Streptomyces sp. PSU-S4-23. The sequence continues at coordinate 8,415,123 of NZ_JBVMUU010000002.1, forward strand.
GCCGAAGACGCTCCACCGCAGTGTGGGCATGCTGCCGGGCCGCAGGGTGCCGAGGCGGGAGGCGAAGGAGATCAGGGACGGCACCGAGAACCAGTGGGTGAGGCGCAGGGCGTTGACGGTCTTCACGGGGGACAGGAGCTGGCTGCGCTGGGGCACCACGAGGGTGCCCCCGCCCGACCACGCGACGAACAGGTCGTGCACGGAGCCGTCGAAGGTCAGCTCGAAGGACTGCGACAGCCGGCTGCCCGGTGCGACGCCGTAGCGCGGGGCGACCTGGCCGAGGTAGGCGCAGAGGTTGCGGTGCAGGATGGGCACGCCCTTGGGCATGCCGGTTGACCCGGATGTGAAGATGATGTACGCGATGTCGTCCGGACCGGCCTCGCCCCAGGAGGGATCGGGAGCGGGTCCGGCGGCCAGGGCGGCCAGTTCCCCGGGGCCCACCGTGAGGACGGGCACCCCCGGGTCGGCTCCCGCCCCGGCGGCGTCGGCCAGGACGACCTCCACCTCCGCGGTCTTGACGATGTCGGCCGTGCGGGCCTGCGGATGCTCGGGGTTGAGGGGAACGACGGCCGCGCCGGCCCGCAGCACGGCGAGGTAGCCGGCGTATGCGGTCACCGAGCGGTTCGCCAGCAGGCCCACGCGGCGCGGGGGGCCGCCCCCGGCCGCCGTGATCAGACGGGCGGCGAGCCGCTCCGCCAGGTCGCGCAGTGCGCTGTAGGTGAGCCGGTCCTCGCCCACCTCCAGTGCCACGGCGTCGTCGCCGTACGCGTCGGCGGAGCGGGCGAACCAGGCGTACGCGGTCTGCGGTTCGCTCATCGGGCGGCCGCCTCCAGGGAGCGTGTCCACCGGCGCAGCTCGCCCACCGTGCGCAGCCTGCCGATCTCCTCCGGGTCGACGTCCCGACTGGACCGCTTGGTCAGCTCGACCACGATCCGCAGCTTCGCCAGCGAGTCGATGCCGATGTCGGTGAGGCTGGAGGCGTCGTCGAAACCGGTGCGGGCGTGTTCGCGCAGCACCCACGACGCCAGGTCGCCCCCGTCGTCGCGCCGTTCGCCGGGCCAGTACCGCTTGGTCTGCCAGGGGTAGGCCGGCAGCGGCACGAAGCGGCCGGGGGCGCCGAACAGCGCTTCCCAGTCCACGTCCTCACCCCGGCGGTAGCGGTGGACGACGGCCGACAGCGGTCTGCCGTCCACCGCCGGTGACCCGGTGAGGGCCGCCGCCAGCTCCTCGTGGCTCGCCCCGACGACCGCCAGCCGGTGCGCGTGGTGCTGCCGGCGCGTGGCCGCGCTGAAGCAGATGTCGCGGACGCGGTACGCGGCTCCCGGGCCGTCGGGGGCGAGGTAGGCGGCGTACGACCGGGCGAGCGCCTCCAGTGCGCCGGGGCTGCGCGCGGAGAGCAGCAGAAGGTACGGGGTGCCGCTCGCGTCCTGCTCGACGGGCGTCCCGACCGGATCGGGACGGCGGATCACCACATGCGCGTTGAGGGCGGAGGAGCCCTGCCCGGAGACCCCGGCGACGGCCGGCCGGCCGTCGCCTCGCAGGTCGACGAGGGTGCCGGGCACGACCAGCGGCAGCTCGTCCCAGGCCACCTCGGGGTTCGGCGTGGCCAGGTGCAGACTGGCGGGCACCTGCCCGTGCTCCAGGCACAGTACGGCCTTGACGAGTCCTGCCATGCCGCCCGCGGCCTCCGCGTGGCCGATGTTCGTCTTGACCGAGCCGACGAGCAGGGGCCGGTCCGCCGGGCGTCCCGCGCCCAGGACCCGGCCCAGCGCGGTCAGTTCCAGAGGGTCGAGCGCGGGCGACCCGGAACCGTGCGCCTCGACGTAGTCGACGTCCGCGGGGTCGATCCCGGCGTCCTCGTACGCCCAGCGCAGCACCTCGATCTGGCCCTGCAGGGAGGGGTTGAGCACGGAGTCGCTCGTGCGGCCGTCGTTGCCGACGGCGCTGCCCTGGACGACGGCCCGGACGCGGTCCCCGTCGGCCAGCGCGTCCGCGAGGCGTTTGAGGACGACCACCGCCACCGCGTCGCCGGGGGCGTGGCCGTCGGCGCCGGCGTCCCCGAACCGGCTGCGCCCGTCCGCGGACATGCCGCCCGCCTGGCTCATCACCAGACCTTCGTCGGGGCGGAGTGTGAGGTTCACCCCGGCGGCCAGGGCGAGAGGGCTCTCCCGGGCCCGCAGGCTCTGCACGGCCTGGTGGACGGCGACCAGGGAGGACGAACACGCGGTGTCCACGACGACGCTGGGCCCGCGGAAGTCGAAGGCGTGGGAGATCCTGGCGGGCAGCAGCGAGCGGAAGTTGTTGAGCTGGGAGGCGGTGGCGGCGTCCGGGCCCCGGCGCAGCGCCAGTTCCAGGTAGTCGGCACGGGCGTTGCCCACGAAGACCCCGGTCCGGCTGCCCGCCAGCAGATCGGGCCGCTGCCCCGCGTCCTCCAGCGCCTCCCAGGCCGTCAGCAGCAGCAGCCGCTGCTGTGGGTCCAGTTCCACCGCCTCGGTGGCGGACATCCCGAAGAACTCGGCGTCGAAATCGGCGATCTTCTCCACATAACCCGCGCGGCGGCTGGCCATGCGGCCCGGACCGGGGACGGGGGAGTACAGGGCGTCCACGTCGTAACGTTCGGGAGGCGTCTCGCTGGTGGCGTCCACGCCGTCTCTGAGGAGGGCCCACAGCTCGTCGGTGCCCGATGCGCCGGGGAGCCGGCAGGCCATGCCGATCACCGCCACCGCCCGGGCGTCCACGTCCGACCTGTTCATGACGTCAACTCCTTCGATGCTTTGCCACTGTCCGTACGAGATGGCGCAGTTGACCTTGCCGCACGACCTGGTGAGGGGGGTTGCGGCAGCACGGCATTACTGAGGGCGCGCCTCGGCCGCCGCATGGCCTCCGCGGCGCCGCCGTACCGCCGGGCCCCGGTTCCCGGGCGGAAGGGGACGGTTCGCCGTGAGCCCGGACACCGTCGTGCCGGGTTCATCCGTCAGACGGACGAGTCTCCTGCCCCGGTCGGCGGGCCCTCGCCCGCGCAGCGGCACCAGGCGGTCGGGAGCAGCGTGGATCTTGGCGCGAAACCGCGTACGGCGCCCTGGCTGAAACGGCCCCACCGCTTCCGCCCGCGGCGGGAAGCCCGCAGCTCGAACCGTACTTGCCCCACCCCGCTGTGCCCTCTCTCGCAGATGCATCGCACAAACTCATTACGCTGGAGCCACATCGGTACGACGGGTCCCACCCACCCCCACCATCAGGTGCTCGAACCAACGTTCGATCATCGGACATGGTGCCAGGTTGAACGCGCCGACGTCGAAAACCAGCCCACCGGACGATTGTCGTACGCGAAATCGTTTCCGCTTGCTCGCCCCCCGAGGAATGGCGAGAAGTGATCGCCGCAGGTTGAAACGTGGAAATATTTGGACAGAATCCAGGATTGGCCCTCTGTGCGGGGTCGCCGGGCGCAACGGGGGTAGGGAAGCACGGGGCCAACTGCCATGGCCGCAAGGGGCGTTGGGGTTGGGACAAGTGATGCGGAAAATACCCGGAGGGGCGATCCACGGAGCCGAGGATTCTGATTTCATCGGGTTTCATGGATGCCCTCTCATCTGACCAAGCCCGGCTCGCGGGCGAGCAGCGGAAGCTGCGACTGCAAGTTCTCGGCCTCAATACCGTCGAGGCGGAGGCGACCTTCGACCGTGTCGCACGACTCGCGGCCGGCTTCACCCAGTCACCGTTGGCCATGGTCAACTTCATCAACGACGAGCGGCAGATGTTCCGCGGCATGTACGTGCCCACGGCCTCCCCCGACGACCAGGTGAACCCCGACGGCGGCGGTGTCCCCTTCGACCTGAGCAACCTGACCCGGGAGGCCCCCGGCGACTACGGCTTCTGTCCCCATGTGGTGGCCCAGGGATCCCAACTGGCCCTGGACGACGTCTTCGACTACCCGCGCTTCAAGGGGAACCCCCTCGTCAACGACCTCGGCGTGCGCTCCTACCTCGGTACGCCGCTGCGCGACAACACGGGCATGGTCCTGGGCACCGTGTGCGTCGCCGACTTCAAGCCCCGCGCCTGGGACCGCGCCCTGCGGCAGGGCATGCAGGAACTCTCCGAGACGCTGCTGTCCGACTTCAAGCTGCGCGACAGCCTGCTGGCCCAGCAGCAGGAGCTGTTCGCCGTCTTCGACGGCGCGCCCTTCCCCATCATGCTCACCGAGGGCCCCGACCACCTGCTGCGCTACGCCAACGGCAAGCAGGGAGCCGCCTTCGGCATGGTGCCGCAGTTCAGCCCGGGCCGCCTCGTGCTGCCGGGCCTGGAGTCCATGGGCGTCTTCAACGCGATGGACGACGCCTTCCACACCGGGCAGCCCATCACGCTGTCACGGGCGTCGGTCACCACGTACGACAGCCCCTCGCCGCAGGACTTCGCCTTCCTGTGCACACCGGTGCGGACGTCGCCCGGCGCGCCGATCAGCGGGGTGCTCACCGTGGCGATGAACACCAACGGCCAGCCTTACCCCGGCTCCGAGCAGCAGGCGTTCGCGGCCAACGTCCAGGAGCGGTTCGAGCGGCTGGGCGCGGGCGGACTGCCGGGCGGGATGCCGGGACGGCGGATGGACGGCGGCGGATACCCGCACTGACCCACGGGTGCCCGCCGCGTGGGTCCGGACCGTGCTCCCCCTGAGCGCTCCGTCAGCGGTCCGCCGCCACCGCAACCTCCTTGGCCCAGCGGTAGTCCGCCTTGCCGCTGGGTGAACGCCGGATGGTGTCCGCGACGACCAGCTGGCGGGGGATCTTGTAGCCCGCCAGACGCGCCCGGCAGTGGGTCTGGATGTCCTCCAGCGACGGCCGTGCCGCGCCCTCGCGCAGCTGTACCACGGCCGCCACATGGTGGCCCCACGTCGCGTCGGGCACCCCGGCGACCAGGGCGTCGTACACGTCCGGATGCGACTTGAGGGCCTGTTCGACCTCCTCCGGGTACACCTTCTCGCCGCCGGTGTTGATGCACTGCGAGCCGCGGCCCAGGACCGTGACGACGCCCTCCTCGTCGACCGTCGCCATGTCACCGAGCAGCACCCACCGCTCGCCGTTGCGCTGGAAGAACGTCCCGGCGGTCTTCCCCGGGTCGTTGTAGTAGCCGAGGGGCACGTGCCCGCGCTGGGCGACGCGTCCGGGCTCGCCCACCGCGACCGGCTCGTGGGTGACCGGATCCACCACCTGGGTACGGGAGTTGACGCGGATGCGGAAGCCCCTGTCCGGGCCCGAGTCGGCGGTCGCGGTGCCGTTGAAGCCCGACTCCGACGAGCCGAAGTTGTTCAGCAGCATGGTGTGGGGGACGAGCGCCTGGAACTGTGCGCGCACGGTCTCCGACATGATCGCCCCGGACGACGACACGCTGAACAGGGACGAGCAGTCCGTCCCCTTCATCGGCCCGTTCAGCGCGTCGATCAGCGGCCGGAGCATCGCGTCGCCCACCAGCGCCATGCTGGTGACCTTCTCCTTCTCGACGGTGCGCAGCACCGCCTCCGGGTCGAACTTGCGGTGGAGCACGACCCGCTGGCCGAAGTTGAAGCCGATGAACGCCGTGAGCGTGGAGGTGCCGTGCATCAGCGGGGGAGTGGGGAAGAACGTGATGCCCTCCCCTCCGGCCGCGACCCGCTCCGCCAGCTCCTCGGGCTTCTTGACCGGCTCCCCGGTCGGGGCGCCGCCGCCGAGCCCGGCGAAGAACAGGTCCTCCTGGCGCCACATGACGCCCTTCGGCATCCCGGTCGTGCCGCCCGTGTAGATGACGAACTGGTCGTCCGCCGAGCGGGCCGGGAATCCGCGCCCCGGCGACCCCGCGGCCTCGGCCTCGGCGAAGTCCACGGCGGGCAGCGCGGCGGCGTCCGGCGCGGGGGTCCGCACCCGCACCACGTGCCGCAGCTTCCCCGCCCGGGGCAGGACCGCGGCCACCCGGTCGGTGAACTCCGCGTCGAAGACCAGTGCCACCAGATCGGCGTCCCGGTAGAGGTAGGCCAGTTCTTCCTCGACGTACCGGTAGTTCACGTTGACGGGGACGATCCGGGCCTTCAGGCAGCCCAGCACCGTCTGCAGGTACTCGACCCCGTTGTAGAGGTGCAGCCCCAGGTGCTCGCCGGGCCGTATGCCGGCGTCGAGCAGATGATGTCCGATGCGGTTGGCGGCCTCGTCCAGCTCCGCGTAGGTGAGACGGCGCTCCGCGCCCGTGCCGGGGTGGTCGACGTACACGAGCGCCTCGCGGTCCGGCACCACGTCGACGACCGACTCGAACAGGTCGGCAAGGTTGTACTCCACCGCTCCTCCTGACCCCTGGCATCGCTCGGCGACGAAACGCGCATCCCTCGGATGCCGGTCATCAGAGCAAAGCCCGACGCAACTGTGAAGGGTTGCGGCGAAGAAATCTGACTGGCTGTCAGAAACCTCTTGTCCTGGCCCGGCCCCTCCTGCAACCTGTTCTCGTTCCGGAGACGGGAGGAAACGATGGGCGGGACCGAACACCTCACCGTGCAGCGGGAAGGCGCCACACTGGTACTCACACTCAACAGACCCGAGGCCAGGAACGCGCTCTCGCTGCCGATGCTGGTGGGGCTGTACGACGGCTGGACCGAGGCCGACGCGGACGACACGGTCCGCTCGATCGTCCTCACCGGAGCCGGCGGCTCCTTCTGCGCCGGAATGGACCTCAAGGCCCTGGCGGGCACGGGCATGGAGGGGCAGCAGTACCGCGAACGCCTCACGGCGGACCCGGACCTGCACTGGAAGGCGATGCTGCGCCACCACCGCCCGCGCAAACCGGTGATCGCGGCAGTCGAGGGCCCCTGCGTGGCGGGCGGCACCGAGATCCTCCAGGGCACCGACATCCGGGTCGCGGCCGAGTCCGCGACCTTCGGCCTCTTCGAGGTCCGGCGCGGACTGTTCCCGATCGGCGGCTCGACGGTCCGCCTCCAGCGGCAGATCCCGCGCACCCACGCCCTGGAGATGCTGCTCACGGGGCGCCCGTACTCGGCGCGCGAGGCCGCCGGCGTCGGACTCGTCGGCCATGTCGTGCCCGACGGCACCGCCCTCGCCAAGGCCCTGGAGATCGCCGGACAGATCAACGCCTGCGGGCCGCTGGCCGTCGAGGCCGTCAAGGCGTCCGTGTACGAGACCGCCGAGATGACGGAGAGCGACGGGCTCGCCGCCGAACTCAAGCGCGGCTGGCCGATCTTCGACACCGCGGACGCCAAGGAGGGCGCCCGTGCCTTCGCGGAGAAACGCCGGCCCGTCTACAAGCGCGCCTGACCCCGCGCGGGAGCAGTACGCGCGCCCGACCTCCGAAGGAGTCATCCGGGATGCCCGAAGTCCTCAAAGCCCCCCTCGTCGTCGAGTTCCCCTTCACCCGCTCCCTGGGCCCCGTGCAGCGCGCCTTCCTCACCGGCCTGCGGGAACGCGTCGTCCTCGGCGCACGCACCGGTGACGGCCGCACGCTCGTCCCGCCGGCCGAGTACGACCCCGTCACCGCCGCCGAGCTGCGCGACCTCGTCGAGGTCGCCCCCACCGGCACGGTCACCAGCTGGGCCTGGAACCACGAGCCGCGCCGCGGCCAACCCCTCGGCACCCCCTTCGCCTGGGTGCTGGTCCGCCTGGACGGCGCCGACACCGCCCTCCTGCACGCCCTGGACGTCCCCGGCCCCGATGCCGTCCGCACCGGCATGCGCGTCCGCATCCGATGGGCCGGGCGGCGCTCCGGCGCCATCACGGACATCGCCTGCTTCGAACCGTACGACGGCGCACCGGAGGAACCCGGAGAACCGGCCGGACCGGCCGTGCACAGCGGCGAGTTCGAGGACCCGGTGAACGGCATCGTGGCGTCCGCCCGCCTCGACTACACCTACACGCCGGGCCGCGCCCAGTCCGCGTACATCGACGCCCTCGCCGAGCGGCGCACCGTCGGCGAACGCTGCCCGTCCTGCCGCAAGGTGTACGTCCCGCCCCGGGGCGCCTGCCCCACCTGCGGCGTGGCCACGACGGAGCAGACCGAGGTGGGCCCGCGCGGCACGGTGACGACCTACTGCATCGTCAACATCAAGGCGAAGAACCTCGACATCGAGGTGCCCTACGTCTACGCGCACATCGCCCTCGACGGCGCCGACCTCGCCCTGCACGGCCGCATCGGCGGCATCCCCTACGACCAGGTGCGCATGGGCCTGCGCGTCGAGCCGGTGTGGACACCCGGCGCCCGCCACCCCGACCACTACCGGCCCACCGGCGAGCCGGACGCCGACTACGACACCTACAAGGAGCTGCTGTGACGCGCGAAGAAGCCCCGGGGCCCCGCGAGATCGCCGTCGTCGCCTTCGCGCAGACCGACCACCGCCGCACCAGCGACGAACTCTCCGAAGTCGAGATGCTCATGCCGGTCCTGCACGACGTCCTGGAGCGGACCGGCCTGAAGACCGGCGACATCGGATTCACCTGCTCCGGTTCCAGCGACTACCTCGCCGGCCGCGCCTTCTCCTTCACCCTCGCCCTCGACGGGGTGGGCGCCTGGCCGCCGATCTCCGAGTCGCACGTCGAGATGGACGGCGCGTGGGCGCTGTACGAGGCGTGGACGAAGCTGCTCACCGGCGACGCCGACACGGCGCTGGTGTACGCGTACGGCAAGTCGTCGCCCGGCTCCGTACGGGACGTCCTGAGCCGGCAGCTGGACCCCTACTACATGGCGCCGCTGTGGCCGGACTCCGTGGCGCTCGCCGCCCTCCAGGCGCAGGCGCTCATGGACGCGGGCGGGACCGACGAGCCGGCGCTGGCGGCCGTCGCCGCGCGCAGCCGCCGGGCCGCGACCGCCAACCCGCACGCGCAACTGAAGGGTTCCGTACCGCAGGGCGAGTACGTCGTCCGGCCGCTGCGCCGCGGCGACTGCCCCCCGGTCGGCGACGGGGCCGCCGCCGTGATCCTCGCGGCGGGGGAGCGGGCCCGTGAGCTGTGCGACCGGCCCGCCTGGATCCGCGGCATCGACCACCGCATCGAGCCGCACGGGCTCGGGGTGCGCGACCTGACGGACTCGCCGTCCGCGCGCCGGGCCGCCGAGAACGCCGGTGCCTTCGAACGGCCCGTCGACACGGCGGAGCTGCACGCGCCGTTCACCGCGCAGGAGGTGATCCTCCGCAGGGCGCTGCGACTCGGCGACAGCGTCGCGGTCAACCCCTCCGGGGGAGCCCTGGCCGCCAACCCGGTCATGGCCGCCGGACTGATCCGCATCGGTGAGGCCGCCGCCCGCATCCACCGCGGCGAGTCCGACCGCGCGCTCGCCCACGCCACATCCGGCCCGTGTCTGCAGCAGAACCTGGTCGCCGTCCTCGAAGGAGACCCGCGATGAGCAAGGAGCCCGTGGCCGTCACCGGGATCGGCCAGACCAAGCACGTGGCGGCACGCCGGGACGTGTCCATGGCGGGGCTGGTCCGGGAGGCCGCCGCGCGGGCCCTGGACGACGCCGAGCTGACGTGGGCCGACATCGACGCCGTGGTCATCGGCAAGGCCCCCGACTTCTTCGAGGGCGTCATGATGCCGGAGCTGTACCTCGCCGACGCGCTCGGTGCCGTCGGCAAACCCGTGCTCAGGGTGCACACGGCCGGTTCGGTCGGCGGCTCCACCGCGCTCGTCGCGGCCAATCTGGTGGCCGCCCGCGTCCACGGCACCGTGCTGACCCTCGCATACGAGAAACAGTCCGAGTCCAACGCCATGTGGGGCCTGTCGCTGCCGATCCCCTTCCAGCAGCCGCTGCTCGCCGGGGCCGGGGGCTTCTTCGCGCCGCACGTGCGCGCGTACATGCGGCGCAGCGGCGCTCCCGACACCGTCGGCTCCCTCGTCGCGTACAAGGACCGGCGCAACGCGCTGAAGAACCCCTACGCGCACCTCCACGAGCACGACATCACCCTGGAGAAGGTGCAGTCCTCCCCCATGCTGTGGGACCCGATCCGTTACTCGGAGACCTGCCCGTCCTCCGACGGCGCGTGCGCCATGGTGCTCACCGACCGGGCGGGGGCGGCCCGTTCGCCCCGGCCGCCCGCGTGGATGCTCGGCGGCGCGATGCGCAGCGAGCCGACCCTGTTCGCCGGCAAGGACTTCGTGTCGCCACAGGCCGGCAAGGACTGCGCCGCCGACGTCTACCGGCAGGCGGGGATCGCCGACCCGCGCCGGGACATCGACGCGGTGGAGATGTACGTGCCGTTCTCCTGGTACGAGCCCATGTGGCTGGAGAACCTCGGCTTCGCCGAGGAGGGCGAGGGCTGGAAGCTCACCGAGTCCGGTGTGACCGAACTCGACGGGGACCTTCCCGTCAACATGTCCGGCGGGGTGCTCTCCACGAACCCGATCGGCGCCTCCGGCATGATCCGCTTCGCCGAGGCCGCCCTGCAGGTGCGCGGTCAGGCCGGAGAACACCAGGTGGACGGGGCCCGGCGGGTACTCGGGCACGCCTATGGCGGAGGGGCGCAGTTCTTCTCGATGTGGCTGGTGGGCGACCGGCCGCCCGCCTCTTGAGGGCATCCCCCTCGCGTGACCTGTCGGCGGCGGAGCGCGATCGCTAGGCTGGCCGCGGACGACGAGTCGGGAGGAGCACGGACGTGGCCGAGAGCACCACCCAGTGGCAGCCGCTCGCGGGCTGGGACAAGCCGGAGCTGGATCTGAGCAACGCCGACTGGCGCTCCAGCAGCCGAGGGCTCGGAGATGTCCAGATCGCCTTCGTCGAAGGCTTCATCGCGATGCGCAACAGCGGCCGCCCCGAGGGCCCTTCCCTGATCTTCACGCCCGCGGAGTGGGGCGCGTTCGTGTCGGGGGCGCGGGAAGGGGAGTTCGATCTGACCTGAACCCTCGCCCGGCGGGCCGGTTCCCGCCTCCCCGGAATTTCCGGACACGCGGCGATGGAACGCGTCCCGGGGCCGCCGTCTGCGTCAGGCTGGCCCCGGAACCATCAGCGCAGCGTGACGGAGGCGAGGATTCCATGAGCACCCTGCCGGTCATCGCGGCCGTCGACGGATCGGACGACAGCCTGCGCGCCCTGGACTGGGCGCTGACGGCGGCACGGCTGCGCGAGGCCCCGCTGCGCGTGGTGCATGTGGAGCACCACGCGCCCTGGGCGCAACCCGACGGCCCCGTCGCCGGACCGCCTGACCCGGTGCTCGACCAGGTCCGGGAGCATCTGCGGGGCCGCAGCGGCCTGCCGGCCCTGGAGTACGCAGCCCCGCAGGGCGCCCCGGCCGCCCTCCTGCCGGAACTGGGCGCCACCGCCCAGCTCGTGGTGCTCGGCTCGCGCGGCCGCGGAGGCTTCACCGGCCTGCTGCTGGGCTCCATCGGCATGGCGACCGCACGCGACGCCGCCTGCCCGGTGGTCGTGGTGCCCCGCCCGGGACGGGAGGTGCCCGAGGGGCGGCCCGTCCCGCCGGGCCCGCGCGTCGTCGTCGGCCTGCACGTCGACGGCCCCACCGAGGCCGTTCTGGCCTTCGCCTTCGGGGAGGCGGCACGCCGCGATGCCCGGCTCCAGGTGATCACCGCATATCCCTGGCCGGTGCAGTCCTGGGCGGCACCGGGCCCGCTCGTCCCCGTACCCGTCGACCAGGACGCCCTGGAGGACGAGACACGGTCCCTCGCCGAGGGCTTCCTCGCCCCCCACCGCGAGAGGCACCCGGGTGTCCGAGCCGATCTCTCGCTCCTGCCGGGCGACGCGGCCGGACATCTCGTCGCGGCCTCCAAGGACGCGGAACTGGTCGCCGTGGGCCGCCACCGGCGGCGGTTCCTCGCCCCCGCCCGCATGATGGGCTCGGTGACCCAGGCCGTGCTGCTGCACGCGGCCAGCCCGGTCGCGGTGATCCCGCCGGCGGCCGGTCCCCGCGACACCGGCGGCTGACGGCACGGCCCGGCCGCCGCACGGGCCGGCCACAGGCCAGGCGTCGGGCGGCCACAGGCCAGGCGTCGGGCGGTCCCCGGCCCCGTCGCGGACGGCCCGGGGGCCGCCCGGCGGACGGTCCCCGGATCCCCCCGCGGACTGCTGCCACGCGGGCGGGCCCAGGGCCCCGCGGTACGCCGCGGCACGTACCATTGCCGCATGTCCTTCCTCCGCCGCCGCAGCGCCACCCCCGCCGGGCCCGACTTCGACGTACTGGCCATGGACCCGGGGGACTGGCCGGGCAATCTCGGTGCCGGTCTGCTGCCCGCCGCCGACGGCAGCTGCCAGGGCGTCTTCCTGCGCTACGACCTGTTCGGCGGCCGCGGCCCCGCGATGATCATCGGCAATCTGCCGGAGGGCTCCCCGGCCCGTGACGTCGCCGAGGGCGAGATCCCCTTCGAGGTGGCCCAGCTCCTCCTCGCGCTGGAGAACGACGAGGAGGTCGCCGTCGTCGGGTCCGAGGACATCCCGGTGATGCAGGGCGACAACCTCCTGATCGTGCGCCGCCTCAAGCTCTCAGAGGGCCGCATCTCCTGCGTCCAGTTCGATCGCAGCGACAACGTCCTGGTGACCATCGCCGCCTGGGACCGCCCGATCACCGACGACCTGTACGCGCTGCTCAAGCCGCTGCCCGCGGAGCTGTTCCAGCAGGGCTGACGCGGCCGGGGGCCGGGACCCTCCCCTCGGTCCCGGCCCCCCGCGGCGTTCTACGAGGCCGACGGCACCATTTGCACGTCCGCCGCCCGCACGAACGCCACCCGGTGGCCGAACTGGATCTCGTAGTACAGGTCCTTGCCCACCACGACCTTGTGCGAGTCCGTGGTGAAGGTGACCGCGTAGTAGTACTCGCCGGGCACCGCGCCGCCGACGGCGTACTCCTGGCCCGCCGGGAGCCTGTACGGCAGCGGTGACACCGACTGCGCGGGCACTCCCTGCGGGTACGCCTCCTTCTCCGGGTACGCGCGGCCGTACACCGGCACGTCCGTGAGGCCGGCCCTGGGCGTCACCACGGGCCCGGAGGCGTTCACCGCGGTCGGCTGCCCCTCCGGGTTCCTGAACCACGCCTTCTGCCCCAGGTACCAGATCGCCGTCCAGTCCCCGTCCCGTCCGGCGACCGCGTACCGCTGGCCGGTGGACACGCGCGAGCCCACGTCGTTCACATCGATCGTCGAGTCGCCCCCGCCCGGACGCAGACCGATGTCCTTGATCAGCGGGGAGGACTCGCTCGGCGCGCTGTACAGGCGCACCTCGCCCGAGCCGTGCGCCGCACAGGGCTCGCCCGCGGCCGTGCAGCCCGTGTACTCCGGCTGGTTCGCGGAGTAGTCCGGCAGGATCGTCACCAGGCCGCCCCGGGCACCGGCCGTGGCCCGGAACGGGTGGCCGAGCAGCTCGAAGTAGTGCCGCCAGTCCCAATACGGGCCCGGGTCCGTGTGCATGCCCGGGACCGACGAGGAGACCGGGCCCGGGACGTTCTCGTGGCCCAGGATGTGCTGGCGGTCCAGCGGAATGCCGTACTTCGCCGCGAGGTACGCCACCAGCCGCGCCGACGAGCGGTACATCGCCTCCGTGTACCAGGCGTCCGGCGAGGTGAGGAAGCCCTCGTGCTCCAGGCCGATCGACGTGGCGTTGATGTACCAGTTGCCCGCGTGCCAGGCCACGTCCTTGGCCTTCACATGCTGGGCGATGTGCCCGTCCGTGGAGCGCAGGGTGTAGTTCCAGGACACATAGGTGGGGTCCTGGACCAGGTTGAGGACGCCGTCCCACTGGCCCTCGGTGTCATGGATGACGATGTACTTGATGCCCTGCGACGCGGGACGGTCCCCCAGGTCGTGGTTGCCGTAGTCGCCCTCACCGAACTCCTCGTAGGGTGCGGGGATCCACTCGCAGGACACGCTGCGCGGGCACTCGGTGCCGTCGGAGCGGGTCGCGCGCAACCCGGCCCGCCGCAGCTGCGCCGGGGCGGGCGCGAGGTCCCGGTCCGCGGCCAGTGTCACCCGCTGCCCGGTGTCCGTGGTGCGCCGCTCGCCCTGGCGCATGACCGTGAAGACGTCGTCGGCGTACGCGGCCGCCGTCCCGCTGTCGTCCGCGCGGGAGAACTCCGCGACCGCCCCGTACCAGTCGGCCGGGTCACCGCTCAGCGGCCGGCCGAGATGCCGTTGCGCGGCGGCGAGCAGGGCGGCACCGCCCGCGATGTTGTCGGCCGGATCGGCGCGCAGCCGCTCGGCCGGGATGCCGGTCAGTGCCGCGGCTTCGGGCAGCGTCCTCAGCCGGGCCGGCAGCTCGGCGGCCGCGGGCACCTTCGGGGCCGGCAGCAGCGGGGGGCGGGCCTGGTCGCCGCGAGCGTCCTCGGGAGGGCCGTCGGGGTGGGCCGCCCCGGTGAGGGCGGTGCGGGCATCCGTGAGGTGCATCGGGCCGTAACCGCCCGAGACGCTCGGGGCGCCCTCGTGCGCGTCCCAGCGGGACTGCAGATAGGAGACGCCGAGCAGCACGCTCTGCGGCACGTGGTACCGGGCGGCCGCGGCCGCGAACGCGCTCTGCAGGGCCGTCGAGGGGTCCTGGGCGGGGGCCGGGGCGGCGCCGAGCAGGGGCAGCAACAGCGCGGCCGAGGCGACGGCCCCCGCGGCTGTGGCGAGGCGTCTGCGCCCGGCGGGGGCGTGGGGGTCGGTGGCGGATCCTCGCAATGCAGCCTCCTGGGGCGGTCGCGCGATCTGGGGCGCGCGGGGCCGGACGTGCGTCAGTGGTACCGGCTCGCCGACGATCCGTCAATCATGCCCAGGAGTGGGTCATTTCCCATGTCAGCAGCGGTTGCGAGGAGTTTCCGCGCGGCGGTGAGGCGGCCTGCGGGGCATCAGTGGTGTCGACCAATGGCGGGGACGGGGGCGTCCCCGCGGGGCGGTGGAGCCTCCCGGCACGCAGAAGGCCCGCGGCGCCCCGCTGTCGCGAGCGCACCGCGGGCCGCCGCCCCCTTCACCGTGTGCCGACCGCCGCCCGAACGGCCCGCCGGGCCAGCTGGCAGTCGTCGTGCAGCCGCCTCAGCAGCAGGCGCTGCTCCTCGCCGGACGGCGCGGCACCGGGGTGGGCCGCTCCCGGTGCCGTCGGGGCCGGGTCCTGCAGGGAACGCTGCACGGCCGTCTCGTAGGCACGGATCTCGCGGGTGAGGACCAGCATCAGGTTCACCAGGAAGGCGTCGCGCGAGGCCGGCCCCGCCGACTGAGCGATCTGGCTGATCTGACGCCGGGCCGCGGGCGCGTCGCCGAGGACCGCCCACAGAGTGGCCAGGTCGTACCCGGGCAGGTACCAGCCCGCGTGCTCCCAGTCCACCAGGACCGGACCCGCCGGTGAGAGCAGGATGTTCGACAACAGGGCGTCACCGTGGCAGAACTGGCCCATGCCCTGGCGGCCCGCCGCCTGCGCGATGCCGTGCAACAGCTTCTGCAGATCGCCCATGTCCCTGTCCGTGAGCAGCCCCAACTCGTGGAAGCGCGCGATCCGCTCCGCGTAGTCCAGCGGTGCGTCGAACGTCCCCGCCGGGGGGCGCCACGCGTTCAGCCGGCAGACCGCGCCCAGCGCCGCCCGGATGTCCGCGCGCGGTGGTGCCTCCACCGGATGCCGCTGCAGCGCCGCCACCCGACCCGGCATCCGCTCGATCACCAGCGTGCCGTTGTCCGGGTCCGCGGCGATCAGCCGGGGCACCCGCACCGGCGGCCGGTGCCGGACGAACGACCGGTAGGCCGCTATTTCGTGACGGACGCGCTCGGACCAGACGGGGGAGCGGTCCAGTAAGCACTTGGCGACGGCCGTGCTGCGACCCGTCGTGCCGACGAGGATCACGGATCGGCCGCTACGGCGCAGCACCTGCACCGGCGTGAACTCCGGGCAGATGCGGTGCACCGAAGCGATCGCCGTGCGCAGCTGTGCGCCCTGTGCGCCGGACAAGTCGATTCTCCCGCTGAGCGGTTGGGCCGTACCGATCCCCGGAACGCGCCGGTTCCTGCCGGCGTCCAGCACGCCGGACGGTGGTCGCGCAGGGTCGAGACAGGGGCCGCCGGCACCCGGGCGGGGGCGCAGCGGCCGAGGCGGGGCGGACACGGAGGACGATGCTGTGTACATGGGTGAGACAGATCCCTTCGTGTGCCTGCGAATTCCGCGCCGCCCGTCCCGGCCGCCGCCGGTGCACCCTGGGGAATGCGCGTGGGGGCGGCCGGGTCGGGGTGGCGCGTTCCTACCCGACACCCGATGCCCGGTGGCACACCATCTGGCGCACCCTGGCGAACCCTGGCGAATAGTCCCGGAGCAACTGACGGAGGGTTACTGTCAACTCAGCCGAGAACCTGGGGGCTTGATGTGAGCGGACAACCCAACACCCGCCTGGCGGACCTGTTCGGCCTGGCCGGCTGGTCGAAGGGCGAACTCGCGAGGATGGTCAACCGGCAGGCGGCGGCCATGGGCCACCCCCAGCTGGCGACCGACACCTCGCGGGTGCGGCGTTGGATCGACATGGGAGAGATCCCGCGCGATCCGGTGCCGCGGGTGCTGGCGGCGCTGTTCACCGAGCGACTCGGCCGTGTCGTGACCATCGAGGACCTCGGTCTGGTCCGGCACGGGCGCGCGGGGAGACGGCGTGACGAGGGGAATGCGGAGCACCCCGACGGAGTGCCGTGGGCGCCCGAGCGGACAGCTGCGGTCCTCACCGAATTCACGGGAATGGACCTCATGCTCAACCGACGCGGCTTGGTGGGCGCGGGCGCCGCGCTCGCCGCAGGATCCGCACTCAGCAGCGCCATGCACGACTGGCTGCACACCGATCCGGCCCTCGTGGCCGACGCCCCCCGCCTCGACGATCCCCTGCACGCCGACCTCGCCGGGTTCGACCGCTATGAGGCCGCCCCCATCGGGTCGCAGGAGATCGAGGAACTGGAGCGCTCGGTCGAGGTGTTCCGGGCCTGGGACGCGGCCCGCGGCGGCGGGCTGCAGCGCAAGGCTGTCGTGGGACAGCTCAACGAAGTGGGAGGAATGCTCGCCTACCGGCACCCCGACCATCTGCAGCGGCGGCTGTGGGGTGTCGCCGCCAACCTCGCCGTCCTCGCCGGCTGGATGTCGCACGACGTCGGCCTGGAACCCACGGCGCAGAAGTACTTCGTCATCGCCGCCCACGCGGCCCGGGAGGGCGGGGACCGGCCCCGCGCCGGGGAGGCGCTGTCGCGCGCGGCCCGTCAGATGGTCCACCTCGGCCGGCCCGACGACGCGCTCGACCTGATGCAGCTCGCCAAGTCCGGTTCCGGCGAACAGGTCCTGCCGCGGACCCAGGCCATGCTCTGCACCATCGAGGCGTGGGCGCAGGCGTCGATGGGCAAGGGACAGGCCATGCGGCGCACCCTCGGCGAGGCGGAGGACCTGTTCGTCTCCGACAAGTCGGACGTGCCGCCGCCGAGTTGGATGCAGATGTTCGACGAAGCGGATCTGCACGGCATGCAGGCCCTGGCCTACCGGACCCTCGCCGAGCACGAGCCGAGCGCGGCGGTCATCGCGCAGCTGCACGCCAAGGAGGCGCTGGAGCTGCGGGGCACGGGCCGGGACCGGTCGAAGATCTTCGACCACATCTCCCTCGCGTCCGCGTGCTTCATCGCCGACGACCCGGAACAGGCCGACCGGTACGCGCGTCTGGCCCTGACGTCGATGGGGGCGAACTCCTCCCACCGCACCTGGGACCGGCTGCGTGAGATGTACCGGCTCACCGCGCAGTACTCGGGCTTCCCGAAGATCCAGGATCTGCGCGAGGAGATCAAACTGGCGCTTCCCAAGGGCCCGTCGAGGCCCAGGGGCGGCGGCAACACCGCGCAGACCTGAGGAGGATCCGCGCGGACGTCCCAAGCCCTTCGGAAGCGAAGCGCGTCGGTGGACGAAGCACGTCGGCGGACGATGCTCGTCAGGAGACGATCCTGACGACGAGCAAGCAGGCGCTCTCCTCGCGTCGGCTCGTGCCGAACTCCTCCTCGACGATCCGTACGCAGTCCTCGGCCGTGCGGGCCGCGCAAAGGCGCGGGGCCAGTCCGAGCAGCCGCCGGACGGCCGTCGTGCCGTCGCGCCGTGGGAGGAGCCCGCCGGTGTGGAGGAGCAGCAGATCGCCCTCCGCGAGGGTCTCTTCGGCCTGGCCGTAGACGGCGTGCGGGGTGGCTGCGAGCGCCATGCCGTCCGGTTGCTCCAGTACGCTCCCCGTCCCGCCGCGGAACAGCAGTGGGGCGGGGTGTCCTGCCTGCGCCCAGCTGAGGGTGCGCGTGCCGGGGCGGTAGCGGCAGCAGAGGGCGGTGCCCGGGGACGAGTGGACCGGGGCGTCGGACAGCTGGTTGAGCCAGCCCATCAGCCGGCCCGGCTCGGTGCCCGCCACGGCCATGCCGCGCAGGGCACCGATGACCGTCGCCACGCCGGACGTCACGGCGGAGCCGTGGCCGGCGAGGTCGCCGGCGCCGAACAACACGGCCCCGTCGGGCAGTTCGAAGGCGTCGTACCAGTCGCCGCCGGGCGCGCTCGTGGTCGCCGGCAGCCGACAGGCGGCGACGTCCGGTGTCCCGGGTGCCTGTCGCGGGAGCCGCAGGGGGCCGTGCCACGGCGGCAGCACGGCCTCCTGCGGCTCGACCGCGAGCCGGTGCCCGGTCCGCGCGTGGTGCCGGTGGTCCCGCAGCGAGTCACGGGTCTCGCGTACGGTCCGCCGGCAGCGGCGCAGCTCGCTGACGTCCCGCAGCACGGTCCACATCGAGGCGGTGCTGCCGTCGGCGCCGAGCACGGGCTCGCCCATCATGTGCACGGTGCGCACCTCGGTGTCGGGGCGCAGGATCCGGAACTCCCCGTCGATGGGCCTGCCCTCGACCAGACAGTCCGTGACCATGGCCGCCAGCAGCGGCCGGTCCTCCTCGTGGACGAGCGCGGGCAGCTCGTCGAGGGTGAGCGCGGGGGCCGAGGGGGCGCGGCCGAGGATCTGGTACAGCTCCGCCGACCAGGTCGCCTCGTCGGTCAGCAGGTTCCACTCCGCGCTGCCGACCCGGCTGAGCAGCGAGCCGGGCCGGGGTGAGGGGGGGACGGCCGGGTCCGAGCCGGTGCCGGCCGCCCCGGCGGCCGCGGGCGGCGGGCCGTCGCGGAGCTGGGCCAAGTGCTCGTCCAGATCGTCGAGCTGATGCAGTGCCAGGTCGCACAGCGCGCGCTGCCACCGGCTCTCGGGGTCCCCGCCGTCCTCGGGTGCCCCCCGTCGTACGGCGTCGACGTCGCCGCGCAGCCGCCGGGTCTGCGAGATGAGCGCGTCGACCGTACCGCGCTGGGGCGGTTGGGCGGCGGGGCGGTCCGCAGAGAGAGGGGGCGGCATGACGCACTCCGATGCGGGACGGGTCGACCACGGCTGACGGAAGGACCATGACGACTGTTGCACAGCCCGCGACGCTCTGTAAGGGATTTGGCGACACACGATACGGTGGTGCTTCTGGCATATGCCACAGGCTTCGGGTCTCACGTCCGGGGCGAGTGCGCCCGGCCACGGGCTCCGGTGGAGGTCAGCGGTCGCGGCCCCCGTACAGCGGCGGGCGCGGGGCGAGTGAGACGGTCTCCCGCCGGCCGCTCTCCTGGGCCCGGACCCCGGCCCCGGCGACGGCGGAGGCGGCGTAGCCGTCCCACGCGGTGGGCCCGCAGACCCGGCCTCGCCGGGTCGCGTCGACCCATGCCCGCACCTCGCGGTCGTAGGCGTCCGCGAACCGTACGAGGTAGTCCTGGGCGACCTCCTCGCCCGCACCGTCCGCGGTCGTGACGACCATCGTGCGCTCGTCCCCGATCCGGGCGCTGCCGTGCTCGCAGACCGCCTCGCAGCGCACCTGGTAGCCGAAGCCGGAGTTGACGAAGATCTCCACGTCGACGATCGCGCCGCCGGACGTCTCGAACAGCACGAGTTGCGGATCGAGCAGGCCGGCGGGGGCGTTCGGGGACGGCCCGGGCCGCAGCACGGTCACCGCGGTGAGCTCCTGCCCCAGCAGCCAGCGCGTCGCGTCGATCTCGTGCGAGACGGAGCTGTCGATCAGCATGGGGGTGGTGAAGCCGGGCGGCGACGACACGTTGCGGTGCGTGCAGTGCAGCATCAGCGGGCGGCCCAGCCGGCCGCCGTCCAGCAGCGACTTCAGGCGCATGTACCCGGCGTCGTACCGCCGCATGAACCCCACCTGCGTGAGCCGCCGGCCGAGCCGTGCCTCCGCCTCCACGATCCGCAGCGCCCCGGCCGGGTCCGGTACGAGCGGCTTCTCGCACAGCACCGGCAGTCCCCGCGCGAAGGCTTCGAGCAGGGCCTCCTCGTGTGCGGGGCCCGGTGAGGCGATCAGCACGGCCTGAACGCCGGGTGCGTCGAGCGCGGCGACCGGTTCGGCGTGCACCAGCACACCGTCGATCCCGGCGGCGGCCTCCTGGGCGCGGTCCGTGTCGGGATCCGCCACCGCCACCACCCGGGCCCCGCTCACCGCACGGTCCACGCGACGTATATGGTCCGCCCCCATGTGGCCCGCGCCCAGCACCGCCACGCCCAGCAGGTCGCCCATGTGCCGCCCCTCCCTCTCCGCGACTGTTCCCGCGCAGGGTAGACCGCGGAGGCGGCGGCCTCAGTAGCGGAGTACCCCGGCGATGCCCTGGGCGTCGCCGAGCGCGCCGTCCGGGACGAAGCGGACCTCGGCGCCCGTGTCCAGACAGCGCTCGACGATCTCGTCCACGATGTCCTCGCGGGCGCCCGGCTCGCCGCTCTCGGCCGGCACCAGGTGGTCACCGCCGTCGCTGCGGACCGTGACCCGGTAGTTCTCCTCGACCGCGAGGAGCCGGATGCGGCCGTCGGAGGCGTTCTGCCAGACCTCGTCGACGCCGGCCGCGAACGCCTTGCGGCCGCGTGCCGCCACGAGTTCCCGGCTCACGGTGTCGGCGACCTTGCGCTGTTCGGCGGCGATCACCGGCTGGACGGCCTGCCACACCGCCGTGCGGGGGCCCTGGGCGAGACCGCCGTGCGGCACCTGGACCGCCTCCTTGCCGGCACCGCCGAACTCGTCGAGGAGGGAGAGCGCCGCCTGCTCGCCGGTGATGTACAGCGGGCGCGGGTGCTCGCGCAGGACCGCGCTCATGGCGGCGTCGGCCTCGCGCAGGAAGTGGCGGGTCCCCTCGTCGCGGAAGGTGCTCGGCATGTCGCCGATCTGCGGCTGGCGCTCCGGGTCGAAGTTCTCGCGGCTCCGGGTCAGGGGGAAGCCGCCGGTGCGGTCCTCGGTGACGCGGCCGTTGCCGCCGCTCCACAGCGTGACGCGGTCGGCCGAGACCGCGAGGACCCAGAACGGCCGCTCCGCGGCCTGCGCGGAGACCAGGTTGCGGGTCAGGAAGGTGTCCGACAGCACCACGCGCTCGGGCACGGTACGGGCGAGCGACCACACCTGGTGCTCGCCCGGAGCGGCGAAGATCACCAGGCCGTCCCCGGTATGGGCCAGATCGACCTCCCGAAGGGCCTGGTCGAGCTGCTGGGCGACGTCGGCGCGCCGGTCCCGGCTGATCGCGGGGTCGGCCTCCAGCTGCCTCTTGGCCTCGGCCACGGCATTGCGCAGCCGGACCGGATCCTGGGCGTTCTCGGGCTCGCGGCGGTGTGTCGGCGTCAGCACGGACACCGCGGGGTAGGGGCGGGTGCGCCGCAGCTCGGCGAGCGTCGTGGGACTCAGGTCGTGCTCCATATGAGCACGATAGGTCCGATTCGCGGATGGGGCATTTGGGGCAAACCGATCGCATGTTCGAGGCGACGGGGGTCGGCGGCCGGTGTCAACGGCCGCACCGGGCGGGCGCCGAGACCGTCACCGCCCCCGGCGGGCCTCCTCGAAGGCGTCCGGGTCCGCCGCCTCCCAGTCCGAGGCCCACGACGAGGGCGGCTCGGTCAGCAGCACGCCCGGCGCCAGCCACTCGTACAGATCGGCGTACGAGCGTACGGTCGCCGCATCCGTGCGGCGCATCAGCAGGGCCGGCGTGAGGTCTCCCGGATCCCGCACCCCCAGCGCCGCCATGATCTGCGTCGCGTCGCGCACGGCCTCCCGCTGGAAGTGGTGCACGCGCACCGACTTGTCGGCCACGACCAGGCCCCTCACCCGCCCCGGGTCCTGTGTCGCGACGCCCGTCGGGCAGGTGCCGGTGTGGCAGCGCCGGGCCCGGACGCAGCCCAGTGCCCCCATCATCGCCCGCGCCGCGTTCGTGTAGTCCGCGCCCTGTACCAGCCGTCTGACGATGTCCCAGCCGGTCGCCACCCCGCCGCTCGCGCCGATCCGCACCCGCCCCCGCAGCCCGGTGCCGACCAGCGCGTTGTGCACGGTGATCAGCCCCTCGGTGAGCGGCATGCCGAGGCGGCCGGCGAACGCCGGCGGTGCGGCGCCCGTCCCGCCCCCGGCGCCGTCGACGACGACGAAGTCCGGCGCGACCCCCTCGTCGACCATCGCCTTGCACACCGCGAGGAACTCCCGGCGCGAGCCCACGCAGAGCTTGAGGCCGGTCGGCTTGCCGCCCGCGAGCCGGCGCATCCGGGCGAGGAAGCGCACCAGTTCACGAGGCGTCGAGTACACCCGGTGGTACGGCGGCGACACCACGGCCCGGCCCGCCGGCACGCCCCGTGCCTCGGCGATCTCACGGCTCACCTTGGCGCCCGGCAGCACCCCGCCCCGGCCCGGCGCCGCGCCCTGGGAGATCTTCAGCACCACGCATCTGACCTCGGGCAGCGCCGCCCGGTCGGCGAACTGGCGTGCGTCGAAGCCTCCGTCGCGGGTGCGGCAGCCGAAGTACCCCGTGCCGATCTCCCAGATCAGATCGCCCCCGCCGCGCAGATGGTGGTCCGACAGGCCGCCCTCGCCCGTGTCGTGCGCGAAACCACCCAGCGCGGCCCCCCGGTTGAGAGCGAGGACGGCGTGGGAGGACAGCGCCCCGAAGCTCATCCCGGAGACGTTGAGCAGCGCCATGTCGTACGGCTGCGAGCAGTCGGGCCCGCCCACCCGGACCCTGGGCGGCTCGTCGGGCGCCGCGACCGGACGCAGCGACGGCACGAGGAACTCGTGCCGGCCGGCCTCCGCGTCCCGCTCGGCGCCGGACGCCTCCCCGGGCCCGATGCCCGTGGCCGCCCCGGGCCGCCGGCGGACGGTGCCGCACGCGACGGGCCCGGACGGGTGCCGCCCCTCGCCCCGGCCCGGCGCGTACCGCCGGGTCCCGGTCCACGGGAGCGGAGTCACCGGGCACCGTATCCGCCCGACGAGCGGATGGTTCCGCAGCACCGCGTCGCGGGTCTGCAGCAGATCCCGCACCCCCAGGCCGGTCAGGGCCGCCAGCGGCCCCGCCGCAACCCACCACAGGGGCGAAAGGGCGTACGACAGGACCAGTGCCCCGGCCGCCCCGAGGGCGGCGACCAGCAACCCGACCATCCGGCGCACACCCCGATTCAAACGCATCCCGTCGAAACCGGCGAAAGCTGCTGAGCCGGACAGGCGGCACACGACGTTGGGGAACTCTTTGCCGATGGCCGAGACACGGTGGCTTGCGCCGGGGGCCGGGCCGTCCGGCGTGTCCGCGATACGTAAAGCCCGGCCGAAACGGCGGGGGCGCCGGGGCCATGCCGGGTTACGGACGCGTTGACCCCCGGCGGCGTGTGGCACACCCTCGAGATATAGCTGCCTGATACAACCGGTTGTGCCGGCCGCGGTCCGGGCCTGGGGGGAACCGCAGGTGACGGGGGCGAGCCCGGCGAACCGGACGCGGGAGGTAACGCATGTGCGGCATCACCGGCTGGGTCTCCTACGACCGTGATCTGCGGACCGAGACCGCGACATTGGATGCAATGACCGAGACCATGTCCTGCCGGGGCCCCGACGCCCGCGGCACCTGGACCGGGGGCCCCGCCGCCCTCGGACACCGCAGGCTCGCGATCATCGACCTGCCCGGCGGGCGCCAGCCGATGACCGCCACGACGCCGGACGGCACCGTCGCCCTCGTCTACTCGGGGGAGACCTACAACTTCACCGAGCTGCGCCGCGAACTCACCGACCGGGGACACCGCTTCACGACCGACTCCGACACCGAGGTCGTCCTGCGCGCCTACCTGGAGTGGGACGAGGCGCTCGCGGAGCGGCTGAACGGGATGTACGCCTTCGCCGTCTGGGACGGCCGCCACGACAAGCTGGTGATGGTGCGGGACCGCATGGGCATCAAGCCCCTGTCCTACTACCCGACCCCCGACGGCGTGCTGTTCGGCTCCGAGCCCAAGGCGATCCTGGCCAACCCGCTGGCCCCCGCCCGGATCCGCCTCGACGGCCTGCGGGAGCTGTTCGCGATGATCAAGACGCCCGGACACGGTGTGTGGGACGGCATGCACGAGGTGGAGCCCGGCACCGTCGTCACCCTCGACCGGCGCGGCGCCCGCCGCCGCGTCTACTGGCAGCTGGAGACACGGCCGCACACCGACGACCGCGACACCTCCGTCGCGACGGTCCGCTCGCTGCTCGAGGACATCGTGCGCCGCCAACTGGTCGCGGACGTCCCGCGCTGCACCCTGCTGTCCGGCGGTCTCGACTCCTCCGCGATGACGGCCCTGGCCGCGCGTCAGCTGGCCGAGCACGGCGAGACGGTGCGCAGCTTCGCGGTGGACTTCGTCGGGCAGACCGACCACTTCGTCGCCGACGAACTGCGCGGCACCCCCGACGCGCCGTTCGTGCACGACGTGGCCCGTGCCTGCGGCACCGAGCACCAGGACATCGTCCTCGACGCGCACGCCCTGGCCGACCCGGACGTGCGGGCCCGGGTGATCCGCGCCCGCGACCTCCCCATGGGCTTCGGCGACATGGACTCCTCGCTCTACCTGCTGTTCCGGACGATCCGCGAGCACTCCACGGTCGCCCTGTCGGGGGAGTCCGCGGACGAGGTGTTCGGCGGCTACCTCCAGTTCTTCGACGAGGAGGCCCGCCGCGCCGACACCTTCCCGTGGCTCGTCCGGTTCGGCCGGCACTTCGGCGACGACGCCGACGTCCTGCGCCCCGAACTCGGCAAGGCCCTGGACCTGGAGGGATACATCGCCGACGGCTACCGCGCCGCCGTGGCGGGGATCCGGCGCCTGGACGGCGAGAGCGACTTCGAGTACCGCATGCGGCGCATCTGCCACCTCCACCTGACCCGGTTCGTACGGATCCTGCTCGACCGCAAGGACCGGGCGAGCATGGCGGTCGGACTCGAGGTGCGGGTCCCGTTCTGCGACCACCGGCTCGTCGAGTACGTCTACAACACCCCCTGGTCGCTGAAGTCGTTCGACGGCAGGGAGAAGAGCCTGCTCAGGGAGGCGACCGCGGACCTGATCCCGCGGTCCGTGTACGACCGGGTCAAGAGCCCCTACCCGTCCACCCAGGACCCCCGGTACGCGGTCGCCCTCCAGGAGCACGCCAGGGCCCTCCTCGCCCGCCCCTCCCACCCGGTCTTCGACCTCGTCGACCGCGAGCGGGTGCGCCGGGCCGCCCACCGCGACACCCCGCAGATCACGCAGGCGTCGCGGCACGGCCTGGAGCGGACCCTGGACCTGGCGCTGTGGCTGGACCTCTACACGCCTGAGGTGCTGCTCACCTGACCACCGGTGACGGGCGGGACCGGGCGTCCCGGCTCAGCCCGACCGGTCCGACCGGTCCGACCGGTCCGGGCCGCACGAGCCGCCGTGGGCCGGCAGGGAACCGTCCATGAGGAAGGAGTCGACCTTCTCGTGGACGCATGGGGAGGTCGTGTACCCGGTGTGGCCCTCGCCCCGGTTGTCGAGGACCACCGCCGACGAGCCGAGGCGCCTGGCGGTCTCCACGGTCCAGCGGTAGGGGGTCGCCGGGTCCCCGCGCGTGCCGACGAGCAGCATCTTCGGGGTGCGGACGTTCTTCACCTCGTCCCGGATGAAGGCGGTGCCCCTGGGGCGCCCGTAGCACATCAGCACCTGTCCCAGCCGGGACCGCCCGAAGACCGGGGACGCCTGCTCGTACCGGCCGCGCAGCCGGGCGATGTCCCGGGTGATCCGCTCCGCGCTCGGCCGGTCCGGGTCGTCCGCGCAGTTGATCGCCATCAGCGCGGCCGGCAGATTGTCGGCGGGCACGTCCTCGGGGTCGGCGAGCCCCCCGTTCCCCCGGTGAGGAACGGCGGCGGCCGGGCCGACGCCGAAGAAGCGCACGATCCAGCCGGGGTCGGCCTGCTGCACCAGCAGGAACAGCGACTGCTCCAGCAGCGGCCACAGCCGTCTGCTGAACAGGGCCCGCCCCAGCGCGCCGACCAGGTCCTGCCCCGTGAACGGCAGCCCCATGACCGTCGGCAGCGGGGTCCGGTCCAGCAACGCGACGAGCCGGACGACCTGTTGCCGGGCCGAGCGGGCGTCCTGCCCGAACGGGCAGGACACGTCCCTGGCGCACCAGGCGAGGAAGTCCTGCAGCGCGGTCTG
This sequence comes from Streptomyces sp. PSU-S4-23, assembly GCF_055632315.1. Lineage (NCBI taxonomy): Bacteria > Bacillati > Actinomycetota > Actinomycetes > Kitasatosporales > Streptomycetaceae > Streptomyces > Streptomyces sp. PSU-S4-23. Next base: position 8,441,518 of record NZ_JBVMUU010000002.1, read on the forward strand.
CTGGCCCGCGGCGATCGCCAGCCCCTGCTGGGTCAGGGGCTCGGTGAGCGTGTCCACCCCGTCGAGCACGAACCGCCCCACCTTCCGGGGGAACTGGGCCGCGTACACCGCGCCCAGCCGCGTGCCGTAGGAGAAGCCGAGGTAGTTCAGCTTCGTCTCGCCGAGGGCCTCGCGCATCACGTCCATGTCGCGGGAGGCGTCGACCGTTCCTATGTGCCGCAGCACCGGTCCGGAGTGCTCGGCGCACCGGGCGGCCACCTTCCGCGCCTGCGCCAGGGCGGCCCCGGGGTCCTTCCCACCGGCCGGGCCGCCGGTCGTGTTCCCGCCCCCGTCCGTGCCCGCCCCGCAGCTGACCGGTGAGGACCGGCCGACCCCGCGCGGGTCGAAGGTGACCACGTCGTAGGCGTTGGTCAGGCGCATGAAGTTCTTGCCGTCCGCGGCCAGTTGGGAGACGCCTGCGATGCCGGGACCGCCGAAGTCCAGCAGCACGGAACCCTGGTGCCGGCCGGTCGCTCGGTAGCGGGCCATCGCCACGTCCAGCGTCCCGGACGCGGGCCTCGCGTAGTCGAGGGGAACCGTCACCTTGCCGCACTGGAGATCCTTGGGCATGCCCTCGCCCTTACAGGCCGACCATGTGATCTTCTGACGGTAGAACCGGGACAGACCGGGATCGTCCCGGGCCGCGGCCACGGACGGCAGCGCGGCCGCCAGCAGGGTGAGCACCGCGGTCGTGGCCGCCGTCGTGGCGACCGCGCGGCGTCTGCGGGTGGACAGCATGGCGCCTCCGGAGCCGCCCCGGGTGCGGATGCCGGTGACGGCCCTGCGATCACGATAGGCGGGCTCCCCCGGGTGCGCCTCCGGGCGGGCGGGAGGCGCGGATGCGCCCTACCCTGGCGCGTCGCCGAGCGGCGGCGCGCACGGCGGGGCCCCGCCGGTGTGACGGCTTTCCCGTTAGTTCGACAACCGGGCCACTCGATGGGGTGAAAGGCAGATAAGCCATAACTCGGATGGTTGGTCTGCGTTTTATCCGGTGCGGGCGAGTGCTCGCAACCATGTCTGGAAGGCAGGGAACCTATGAAACGGGTTACCCGGAATGGCTTGATCGCCGCGGCCGCCGCCTCGGGGGCGCTGGCCGTGGCGCTGCCGGCCCACGCGGACTCCGCGGCGGACGGCACCACGGCGGGCTCGCCCGGGCTGATCTCCGGCGACTCCATCCAGCTCCCCGTACACATCCCGGTCAGCGTGTGCGGCAACACCGTGAACGTGCTGGGGGTCCTCAACCCGGCGGCGGGCGCCACCTGCGCCAACCACGACGCCCACCGGGGCGGCCCGCGGCACGGCGGTGTACGCGGGGGCGGCGGCGCGGCGGAGCACCGCACGGAGGGTTCCGCGGGAGTGCTCTCCGGAGACGGCGTCCAGCTGCCGGTCCACCTCCCGGTGAACGTCAGCGGCAATGCGGTGAGCGTGGCCGGCCTCGGGAACGCGGCCGTCGGCAACACGTCGACGAACACCTCGGGGCACCGGTCCCACCACCGCGCGCCGCGGCCCACCGCACCGGTGCACACCCCCACGCCGCCGCGTCCGCGCTCCGTCCCGCCGCAGGTGTCGCTCGCCCACACGGGTGCGGACGCCACGGTGCCCGCGCTCGCCGGCAGCGCGGTCCTGCTGCTCGGCGGGACGGTCCTCTACCGGCGCTTCCGGGCGGGAGCGACGCGCTGAGCCGGACCGGGCGTGCCGGCGAGGGCTCCGCCGGACAGGCGGCCGGCGGGGCCCTCGGCCCCGCCGGGGCCGGCGTGACGGGGCCGCCCGCCCCTTCCGGTCACCTGCCCCCTGCGGTCAACACCCCTGCGCCGGGCGCCGGATGACAGGCCCCGGACGGCGCATCGCCACGTGGCGCACGATCCGGAGATCGGGAAGGATGCTGCCGGTGCGTCCGATCACGCACCCCCGACCCCCTCGACGGAACGGAGCTCCATGATGACCTCTGCGGGTCCCGAAGACCTCGTCGTCACCCGGGCCACCCTCGACGACTGGCCGGTGATCAGCGGCTGGGCGGCGGACGAGGGCTGGAATCCGGGGCTGTCGGACGGCCCCGCCTTCTTCGCCCAGGACCCCGGGGGCTTCTTCATCGGCCGGCTCGCCGGGGAACCGGTCTCGGCGATCTCCGTCGTCACCTACGGCGCCGACTACGCCTTCCTGGGCTGCTATCTCGTACGCCCGGACCTGCGCGGCCGCGGTCTCGGACTGGCCACCTGGAACGCGGGCCTCGCCCACGCCGGCAGCCGCACGATCGGCCTCGACGGTGTCGTCGCCCAGCAGGACAACTACCGCAAGTCCGGCTTCGAACTCGCCCACCGGACCGTACGGTTCACCGGAACCGCCCCCGCCGCGGGGGAGGCGCCCGGCGTACGCCCCGCCGAGAAGGCCGACTTCGGGGACATCGCGGCGTACGACGCCTCCTGCTGGCCCGCCGACCGGCCCCGGTTCGTGGAGCACTGGCTCACCGCCCCCGGCCACCGTCCCTTCGTGCGCTTCCGGGCCGGGCGCCTGACCGGCTACGCGGTGATCCGCCCGGCCCACGACTGCCTGCGCATCGGCCCCCTGTTCGGTGACACCGCCGAGGACGCCGAGGCCCTGTTCGCGGCACTGGCCGCCGAAGCGGCCGGCCGGGAGATCGCCATCGACGTCCCGGAGCCGAACGAGGCGGCTGTCTCCCTGGCCCAAGGCGCCGGACTCGCCCCTTCCTTCGAGACGGCCCGCATGTACACGGGCCCGGTCAGGCCCTTCGCCGGTGAGCATGTCCACGGGGTGACCACGCTGGAGCTCGGCTGAGCGGGCCGGCGAAGCCCGTTGCGGCTCGGCAGCGCTGCGAAGGAGCGCGGGCACCTGCGCGACCGGCCACACGACGATCCGCCGGTGATGCACCGTGCGTCCCGCGGAGCGCTCGGCCGGGACGGGGAGCGCCCCCGGCCCGCGGTGCCCCAAAGACCCCGGGTGCGAGCCGGGAGTTCAGGGGTATTACCGTGCCGGCACAGGCCCCGATGCTGGAGTGAGCCCATGGACCACGCTGCCGTACTGGCCCTGTACGACCGGGACATGCGGGAGGGCGCACGTCCCGACGGACCCGGCGCCCGTGTCGAACGTCACCACGCGGTGGTGCGCCAGGTGGGCTCGCCCCACGGATGGAACGGGGTCGTCTGGTCGGACCTCGACGAGACGACCGCGGACGCGGCGATCTCCGAGCAGGTCCGCTACTTCGCCGGTCTCGGCCGCGAGTTCGAGTGGAAGCTGTACGGGCACGACCTGCCCGTGGACCTCGGGAAGCGGCTGCGGGCGGCGGGGTTCCGGCCCCAGCCCGAGGAGACGCTGATGGTCGCCGAGGTCGCGGATCTGCCCCTCGACGCCGACGTGCCCGACGGCATACGTCTCCTGCCGGTCACCGACGCGGCGGGCGTCGATCTGGTGGCGGACGTGCATGAGAAGGCGTTCGGGACGGACGGGATGCGACTGCGCCACCAGCTCCTCGCGCAGCTCACGGGCGACCGGGACGACATGGTCGCGGTCGTGGCCCTCGCGGGCGACGAACCGGTGAGCGCGGCCCGGCTGGAGCTCGTGCCCGGCACCCGCTTCGCGGGGCTGTGGGGCGGCGGCACGGTCCCGGGCTGGCGCGGCCGCGGCGTCTACCGGGCCCTGGTCGCCCACCGTGCCAAGGTCGCCGCCGACCGCGGCTACCGCTACGTCCAGGTCGACGCGACCGCCCAGAGCCGGCCGATCCTCGCCCGTCTCGGCTTCGAACCGCTGACCACGACGACGCCGTACGTCTCCCCGTAGCGCGCCGGCCACGCCGCCCCGGGCCCCGGTGGCGGCGCCGGCGGGACTCCCGGTCCGCCGGCGCCGCCGCCAGGCCCCTTCCCCGCGCGGCGGTCCGGGGCGCGAGCGGAGCGCACCGTCAGTGCCGCGCCCGCGCCCGGTCCAGCGCCGCGACGCCCAGCGCCGCCAGGCCGATCTGGATGAGCCACTCGATCCAGTCGACGCCCTTGGTGTGGGCCACACCGAACGCGGCGGCGATGCCCGATCCGATGAGGGCCGCCACGATGCCGACCAGGATCGTCCACAGGAGACCGATCCGCTGGCGCCCGGGGACGACGAGTCGCCCCAGGACACCGATGACGAGTCCGATGACGATGGCGCCGATGATGCTCGAGATCTCCATCTCCGCCCCTCCTGTGTGAAGTTCCCGTAGTACTTCATCTGCCCGCTGCGGGCGGCGACAGTCCATTCCGCCTCACCTCGGGGCCGGTCGCGGGCCGCCCTCCGGTCCGCCGGGGTGCCCTTCTGTTCAGCCCCCGTTCTGCCATGTACCGTTCAACAATCCGTCGCATGGGCGACGTATGAAGGGACCTCTACGCGCGCAGACTTCCCTTGCCCGGTTCTACGCGCGCAGACCCGACGTCGCACCACTCCTTCCCCAACCCCGTACGGAGGTCCGCCGGATGCCCGGACTCACCAGGTCCCGCCACAGACTCACCACGGCCCTCGCCGTGTTCGGCCTGCTCACCACCGGCGCCGCCGTCCAGGCGACCACGGCCGCCACCCCGGCCCATGCGGCCACCCCGCACCGCATCCTGTTCGACAACGCGCACGCGGAGACGGCCGGCAACGCCGACTGGATCATCTCCACCAGCCAGCCGGACCCGCTCGGCCAGAACTCCTCCCCGTCCGCCGAGACGGACTGGACGGGAGCGCTCTCCTCCTGGGGCGTCGACCTCCAGAAGACGGGCAACTACAGCCTCAAGACGCTGCCCTCGGGCTCCAGCCTCGCCTACGGCGGCACGTCCTCGACCGACCTGTCGAACTTCGACACCCTGGTCCTGCCCGAGCCCAACACGCTGTTCACCACGGCCGAGAAGACCGCCATCATGACGTTCGTCAAGAACGGCGGCGGCCTGTTCATGATCTCCGACCACACCGGCGCCGACCGCAACAACGACGGCTACGACGCGGTCGAGATCCTCAACGACCTGATGACGAACAACAGCGTCGACTCCACCGACCCGTTCGGCTTCTCCGTCGACTCGCTCAGCATCAGCTCCGACCACCCCTCGGCGATCAGCGACAGCACCGACCCCGTGCTCCACGGCTCCTTCGGCACCGTCACCACGAGCCTCATCGCCAGCGGCACCACCGCCACCCTGAAGCCCGCCGACAACTCCTCCGTCAAGGGCCTGCTCTACCGGACCGGTTACTCCGGCACCACGGGGGCGTTCTTCGCCACCAGCACCTTCGGCAGCGGCCGCGTCGCCTTCTGGGGCGACAGCTCGCCCGTCGACGACGGCACCGGTCAGTCGGGCAACACACTGTACGACGGCTGGAACGACACCAGTGCCACCAACGCGGCCCTGGCCCTCAACGCCACCGAGTGGCTGTCCGGGGCGAGCGGCAGCAGCGGAGGCGGGGGCGGCGGCTCCACCTGTACCGCCGCGCAGCTCCTGGGCAACAACGGCTTCGAGTCCGGCGCCACCACCTGGAGCGCCAGCAGCGGCGTCATCACCAACTCCAGCGGGGAGCCGCCCCGGAGCGGCTCGTACTATGCCTGGCTGAACGGCTACGGCTCCGCGAACACGGACACGCTCTCCCAGCCGGTGAGCATCCCGTCCGGCTGCACCACCGCCACCTTCAGCTTCTACCTGCACGTCGACACCGCCGAGACCAGCACGAGTACGGCGTACGACACCCTCAAGGTCCAGGTGCTGGGCAGCTCGGGGACCGTCCTGAGCACCCTGGCGACGTACTCCAACCTCAACGCCGCGAGCGGCTACACCCAGCGCAGCTTCAGTCTGGCGGGCTATGCCGGGCAGACGGTGACCCTGAAGTTCACCGGTACCGAGGGCTCCAAGCTGCAGACGTCGTTCGTCATCGACGACACGGCGCTCGACGTGAGCTGAGCCGCATGAGCGGGCGCGGTGGCCCAGTGCCGTCCGGGCCGCCGCGCCCCGTGGCCGCCGGCAGGCCGAGCGGCGTGCGAAGACCGCGTCCCCCGGCGCGGCCCGGTGCGCCGGCGCCCGCGCGATCCGCGTGATCCGCGCGATCCGTGCGACCCGGGGTCACGCCGAGCCGAGGCCCGCGAGGAACGGGCTCGGACGCCGTACGCGCCGCAGCGCGCTGCGGATCTCCGCCTCGGGGTCCCCCTCGTGGTACGGCCGCTCCGACGGTTCGATGCCGTCGAGGAACTCCTGGTAGCGGACGGCGTACATGAGCGGGGCGAGCGGTTCGGCGAGGACCAGGGCACGCCCCGGATCGCTGCCGGGTGCCTGCGCCCGCCAGGCGTCGGCCCAGGCGCGGGCCGCCGTGGCCCGGACCGGTTCCGGGAGGAAGTCGTGGGCCCGCAGACCGTCCATCACCGGACTGCCCCAGTACGCGTCCGCGAAGTCCATGACGACCGGACGGCCGCCGTCGCTGCGCCAGTTGCCCGGGTGGAAGTCGCCGTGGACCACCGTGTCGGGCAGACCGCACGTGGCCAGCTCCTGCCAACGGCCCGTCAATCCCCGTACGGCCGCGCGCTCCTGTGAGGTCAGCCCGGCCGCGGCCGGCCCGTCGAGGAGGGCGTCGACCCGTGCGGCGAGCACGGGCGTGCGCCGGTCCCGCAGGCCGGCGGGACGGCTCGCCGCGAGGGCCGCCTGCGCGGCGACGAACCCCTCCACGGCCGCCGCCGCCGTCCCGGGCGAAGCCCCCCAGCAGTCCTCGCCGGGCACGTGCTCCATGAGGAACCGCCGCTCGCCGCGGCCGACGACGGCCGGCACCAGCCCGGGATCCACCCGCGCGAACGCGTCGGCGACGTCCGCCTCGTCGGCGGCGAAACGCGGCGTCGCCTTGAGCCAGACCGTTCCGCGCGCCGTGGGCAGCCGGAACAGCCCCGCCAGGTTCCAGGTCCGCCGCTGCCGGACGCGACCGGTGAGCGGGCGCCCGGCGGCCTCCAGCGTGCGGGCGGCCCAGTCGAGCAGCTCCCGCACGCCGCCAGCGTGAGCCCATGACGCGCGCAGCTCGTGATGGCCCGTCAGCAAGTCCCCATCGCGGCCCCGTTGGGACAGAAGCCCGCGGCCCGGGCGTTCCAGCGCCTCGACGTGGTACGTCACATGGCCTTCGCGTCCGCCTTCACCCCCGTCCACGGTCAGCAGCCGCAGCACCCATACCGGCACCCCGAGCAGGCCCTCCAGCCGCTCGACGACCTGCCCGACCTCCGACCACCACGGAACGTCCACGGGAAACGGGCCCGCGACGCCCAGGACGTCCTCGCCCGAGGTCACCCACGCACTGACGGTTCTGCTCACCGCGCCAGTCTCCGGGCCTCGGACGTCCTTGACACGCAGGAAATTGCCTGCATAACGTTGAGTGTGCGATCGGCGGGCGACTCCGGGATGGACCAGGTCTTCAAGGCGCTGGCCGACACGACGCGCAGACGACTGCTGGACCGGCTGCACGAGCGCGGCGGGCAGACGCTGGGCGAGCTGTGCGAGCGCTTCGACATGACGCGCCAGTCGGTCACCCAGCACCTCGCCGTCCTCGAGGCCGCGAACCTGGTCGCAACCGTGCGGCGGGGACGGGAGAAGCTGCACTACCTGAATCCGGTGCCGCTCCACGAGATGCAGGAGCGGTGGATCGACAAGTTCGAGCGCCCGCGTCTGCGCCTGCTGAGCGCCGTCAAGCGACGAGCCGAGGAAGCCATGACCGACAGGCCCACGTTTGTGTACGTCATCTACATCGAGAGCACGCCCGAGGCCGTCTGGGACGCGCTCACCGACCCCGACCTCACCGCCGCCTACTGGGGGCACGGCAACGTCTCCGACTGGAAGCCCGGCTCCCGCTGGGAACATGTGCGCACGGACGGCTCCGGCATCGCCGACGTGGTCGGCACCGTCCTGGAGAGCGAGCGGCCCACCCGCCTCGTCACCACCTGGACCGCGCCCGAGGACGAGGGCCGGGAGGACAGGCACTCCAAGGTCACCTTCGACATCCGGCCGCACGCCGACATCGTCAGGCTCACGGTCACCCACGAGGACCTGGCGGACGAGACCGAGCGCGCCGACGCGGCCCGCGGCTGGGCGGCCGTGCTGTCCAATCTGAAGTCGCTCATCGAGACCGGAACCCCGCTGCCGCAGGAGCCGTGGCTGGTGCCCAACCGCTGACGCGTGCGGCGGGCCCGGGAAGTCGCGGCATGCGCCGCGAGGCCGGTCCGCGAGGTGCGGACCGGCCGGCGGTCCCCTTTCGTGCTCGGTGCCCGTGGGGCGGTCAGTCGCGGGTGCTCTTCGCCGCCGCGCCCGCGCAGACCACGCCCAGCACCACGGCCAGCGCCCCGATGACGATGTTGTTCACCACGACTCCGGCGTCCGGGCCGGTGCCCACGATCCAGGGTGCGATGATCATCCACGCGCCCATCGCGCACATGGCCCAGCTCAGGCCGTACATCCTCTCGGGCGTGATGGTGAACCCGAGGGCCAGCAGGCCGAACGCGATCCCCATGATGAGGTTGTGCGTCACGAGCGCCGGCTGGCTCGTCGTGTAGTGGAGTATCCACGGGGATGCGGCGCAGTACAGACCGACCAGGAAGACCGGTCCGTCCACGAGCGCCACATCGCGGCCACCGAGCATGCGGGTGTAGCGGGCCCGCATTTCGTGTACGTCAGGGTGGGCGGTGATGTCACCCCGTGTGTGCGAGACATCGGACATGGGACTCGTCTCCTTTGATGACTCCGCAGGCCAACCGTGCCTGGTGCGATATGCGGTGAAGCGCCGCGTATCTCTATTTTGCTCTTATTTCGCCTTTATGTGTAGGGGTCGTGAGGGAGAGGGCTCACACGGCGGAGGCACCTCGCGCCTCAGGGCGGCCCGTCGCCGCGCCGTCGCTCCTGCGCGCGCACCTCGTCCAGGTCGGGCAGCCGGTCCAGCCCCCGCACCGCCCGCGCCATCAGCGGATTGCCCTCCAGCACGGCGCGGTGGCGGTCCAGGAACGACCAGTACCCGGCGGTGAAGGGACACGCGCGCGGTCCCACCCGGTCGCCCGGCCGATACGCGCAGCCCCCGCACAGGTCGCTCATCCGGTTCACGTACGCACCGCCGGACGTGTACGGCTTGGTCGTCATCCGCCCGCCGTCGGCGTACTGCGACATGCCGACGACGTTCGGGAGCATCACCCAGTCGTGGCCGTCGACGAAGCAGCGGTGGAACCAGTCCGTCACCGCCCGCGGATCCCATCCGCGCTGGAGGGCATGGCTGCCGAGCAGCATCAGACGGGGGATGTGGTGCGTCCACCCGGTGTCGCGCACCTGAGCCAGCACGGTGGACAGGCAGCGCGCCGTGACCGCGTCGGCGTCCAGCTCCAGGAACCAGCCGGGCGGCGGAGCATGGTGCCGCAGGACGTTGCGCCCCCGGTAGTCCTCCCCGAAGTACCAGTACAGATGCCACACGTACTCGCGCCAGCCGGCGATCTGCCGTACGAAGCCCTCCACGCTGTTGACCGGCGCCTGCCCGGCCCGCCACGCCCGCTCGGCCCGCTCGACGCACTCCGCGGGATCCAGCAGACCGAGGTTGAGCGACGACGACAGGAGGCTGTGGCTCATCACGGGATCGGCGGCGAGCATCGCGTCCTCGTACGGGCCGAAGCAGGGCAGCCGATGGGTGATGAACCGGCCCAGCGCGGCCAGTGCCTCGCGTCGCGAGGCGGGGAACAGGCGCGGGCCGTCCCGTCCGACGAAGGCGATGCCCTCCTCGCGCTCCCAGCGGTCCAGATCGCGGCGCACCTCGGCGTCGATGTCGTCCTCGCGGGGCCGGTAGGGCGCCGGAACCCCGAGGGTGCGCGCGCCTTCGGGCGGAGGCTCGCGGTTGTCGCGGTCGTGGTTCCAGCGGCCGCCCGCCGGGCCGTCGCCGTCCAGCAGGAGTCCGTGCCCGCGGCGCACCCAGCGGTAGAAGTCCTCCTGGCGCAGCCTTTCCCCGCCGCGTCCGTCCGCCCACGCCCGGAAGGCGTCGTGCGGGACGAGGAAGCCGCGCGCGGGCAGCACCGTGACACCGGGCAGGGACGACACCAGCGCGTGGGCGGCCCGGGACGTCGGATGATGCACCGTCACCCGGCCGTCGTCGACCGCCTCGCGCAGGCCCTCCCGGTACGTCTCGGCCCGGACGTAGCGCACCCGGTCACCGAGAGCGGCGGCGCGGCGGCGCATCGCGGAGAGCACGAGGTGGGCCTTCGCCCGGTGGAAGCGGCGCCGGCGGAAGACCGAACGGGCCTCGATCATCACGACCGGCGCCCCATGGTCGGGGCCGCCCTCGCCGGGCGTGAGGAAGTGCGGGCCGAGCTGGTCGCCGAACAGCCAGTGGGGGGTGGGCACGGCCGGGCTCCTCAGACGCGCCCGCGCGCCCGCCGGAAGCGGGCCAGGCCGTCGGCGAGGCCGACGATCGGATCCGGGTAGGCGGCGCACGCCGCGCGGTCCGGGCCGGGCAGCTTCCACGGCTGGTGCACCGCGGGCCCGCCGAGCCCGGCGAGTTCCGGCACCCAGCGCCGCACGTACGCGCCGTCGGGGTCGTAGCGCCTGGCCTGGGTGAGCGGATTGAGGACCCGGTTGGGGCGGGTGTCGGTGCCCGTGCCGGCCACCCACTGCCAGTTGAGCTGGTTGTTGGCGATGTCGCCGTCGACCAGCAGGTCGAGGAAGTGACGGGCGCCGACCCGCCAGTCCACGTACAGGGTCTTCGTGAGGAAGCTCGCGGTCAGCAGACGACCGCGGTTGTGCATCCAGCCCTCGTGCCGCAGCTGGCGCATCGCCGCGTCGACGAGCGGGTAACCGGTGCGGCCCTCCCGCCACGCCTCGATGTCCGCCCGTGCCCCGCTCCCGGACCGCCAGCGGTCGTGCCGCGGACGGTAGTCGGCCCGGGCCGCCGCGGGCCGCGCCGCCAGCACCTGGTGGTGGAAGTCGCGCCAGGCGAGCTGGCGCACGAACGCCTCGGCCCCCGGGCCGCCCGCCCGGCGCGCCCGGTGGACGACCTCGACGGGGGAGAGGGTGCCGAAGTGGAGGTGGGGCGACAGACGTGATGTCGCGTCACCGGCCAGGTCGTCATGGCGCTCCTCGTACGCGGTGATCCCGCCGCGCAGCCACGCCATGAGGCGCCTCCTTCCCTCCGTCTCGCCCCCGGCCGCCAGCCCCTCCGCCACCCCGGGCAGTCCCCGGCGGCAGGGAAGGGGCTCCGAGCCGACGGTGTCCGGTACGCGGATCGTCCCCGGTGCGGCCATGACGTCCCTGAGGCGCTGCTGCGACCAGCGCCGGAAGTAGGGGGTGAAGATGGCGAAGTGATCCGAGGAGGCCGGCGTGACGGCTCCGGGCGGCAGAGCCGTGATCACGGCGTCGTGGACCTGCAGGCGGCACGGCCCGCCCTCCAGGGCGGCACGCAGACGCTCCTCCCGCCGTTGGGCGTACGCGCTGACCCCGGCCGCCATGTGGACCGCGCCGGCCTCCGCCTCCGCGACGACCCTGCACACCTCCTCGACGACGTCACCGGTGCGCACGACGAGCCTGCCGCCCCGTTCACGCAGGCCCGCGTCCAGGTCCCGCAGGCTCTCGGACAGAAACGCCAGCCGGTTGGGGGCGGCGAACCCGGCGGCGTCCACGCCCCGGTCCCGCACGAACAGCGGCACCACCGCGACGGAGCCGTCGAGGGCCGCGCGCAGCGGCGGGTGGTCGTGCAGCCGCAGGTCCGAGGTGAACAGGACGACCGAGACGTTCACGGGGCTCCTCCTCGGAGGGGGGTGTCCTCCCCCGACGGGGCGGCCGGTGCCCTCGCCGCGGCCCGGGCGATGTTGCGGGCCATGCCGCCGAACACCACGGCGTGGAAGGGTGAGACGGCCCACCAGTAGGCGTGCCCGAGCAGCCCGCGCGGGTGGAACAGCGCCCGCTGGCGGTAGCGGGTCCGCCCGGCGTCGTCCGTCTCCGCGTACATCTCCAGCCAGGCCAGTCCCGGCAGCCGCATCTCGGCGCGCAGCCGCAGCAGACGGCCGGGCTCGATCTCCTCCACCCGCCAGAAGTCCAGCGAGTCGCCGACCCGCAGACGCGCCGCGTCACGCCGGCCGCGGCGCAGCCCCACCCCGCCCACCAGCCGGTCCAGCCGGCCGCGCACCGCCCAGGCGAGCGGGAACGAGTACCAGCCGTGCTCGCCGCCGACGCCTTCGATGACCGTCCACAGCGCCTCGGGTGAGGCATCGACGGGCCGCTCGCGCAGGTCCGTGTACAGGCTGCCGCCGGCCCAGTCGGGGTCGGTGGGCAGCGGGTCGCTGGGCGCGCCGGGCACGGTGGCGGAGGACCAGCGCGTGGCGACGTCGGCGTCCCGGACGCGTTGCAGGGCGAGCCGGACCGCCGCGTCGAAGCCGATCGGCTGGCCCGGAGGGTCGGGAACGAAGCGCGCGATGTCGTGTTCGTGGCACACGACCTCGTGGCGCAGCGATTCGGTGAGCGGGCGCGCGATGGACGGGGGCACCGGGGTCACCAGGCCGATCCAGAGACTGGACAGGCGCGGCGTGAGGACCGGCACGGGCAGGATCAGCCGGCGCGGCAGACCGGCGATCGCCGCGTAGCCCCTCATCATGTCCCGGTAGGTGAGCACGTCGGGACCGCAGATGTCGAAGGCCCGGTTGACGTCGCCCGGCATCCGCGCGCTGCCGACCAGGACGCGCAGCACGTCCCGTACGGCGATCGGCTGGATGCGGGTGCGCACCCAGCGGGGGGTGACCATGACCGGCAGCCGCTCCGTGAGGTAGCGCAGCATCTCGAACGAGGCCGAACCCGACCCGATGATGACCGCCGCCCGCAGCACGGTCGTGGGCACGCCCGAGGCGAGGAGGATGCGGCCCACCTCCGCTCGCGACCGCAGATGCGGCGACAGCTCCCGCTCGGGCACGCCCGCCGGGGTCAGACCGCCGAGGTACACGATCCGCCGGACACCGGCGGCCCGCGCCTGCTCGCCGAAGACCTGCGCCGCCCTCCGGTCGGTCTGCTCGAAGTCGCCGCCCGAGCCCAGGGCGTGCACCAGGTAGTAGGCGACGTCCATGCCGCGCATCGCCCCGGCCACCGACGCGGGGTCCGTGACGTCTCCGCGGACCACCTCGACCTCGTCGGCCCACGGATGGTCGCGCAGCCGGTGCGGGGAGCGGACGAGGCAGCGCACCGAGTGCCCGGCGGCGAGGAGTTCCGGGACGAGCCGCCCGCCGATGTATCCCGTGGCACCGGTCACCAGGCAGCGCAGTCCCGGTTCGGCATCGCCGCTCATGAGCCTCAGTCCCTCGCGTCGTACGGTTCCTCACCTGATCACGGTTCCTCACCTGATCCCTTCCACCAGGACAGCCCCTTCGGACGCGCCGAAGGGGTCTGTCGCGAAGGTTCCGTCGCGAGAGGGTGAATCCCGTCGGGCGGACGGCCCTGGCGCACGACGCACCCCGGCGGTCGTCCGGAGATTTCTCAAGATTCTCCCGATGGCCTGGTGCGGGGTGTCGATCCGGAGCCTCGCCGTTCGTGTAGGTGGTGAGAGAACGCACGACACCGAGGAGACCGTCATGAAGCACTACCTGCTCAGCGTGGTCCAGCCGAGCGGGGGACAGCCGCCCGCGCCCGAGGCGCTGGCCGGGATCGAGCACCGGCTCGGCGTCCTCCACCAGGAACTGCGCGACGCCGGCGCCTGGGTCTTCGCCGGAGGGCTGGACGGGCCGGAAACGGCCACCGTGCTGCGGCCCACGGACGGCGACGTCCTCATCACCGACGGGCCGTACGCCGAGGGCAAGGAATATCTCGGCGGCATCTGCCTGATCAAGGCGCCCGACCTGGACGCGGCTCTGGAGTGGGGCCGGAGGGCGACCTGGGCCACCACCCTGCCGATCGAGGTGCGCCCCTTCACGGGCGAGGCCTGATGCCGCCTGACGTCGAGGCCGTCTTCCGGGCGGAGTACGGCCGTGCGGTCGCCGCCCTCGTCCGCTTCCTCGGCGACATCGACCTCGCCGAGGAAGCGGTCCAGGACGCCTTCGTCGCGGCGGTGCGCACCTGGCCGCAGGCCGGTGTGCCGCCGAGCCCGGCCGGCTGGATCATCACCACGGCCCGCAACCGCGCGATCGACCGTCTGCGCCGGGAGGCCCGGCGCGGCGAACGGCACGCCCAGGCGGCGCTGCTGCACGCCGCGGACGTCCCGCCCGAGGAGGGACCCGTGCACGACGACCGGCTCCGCCTGATCTTCACCTGCTGCCATCCCGCTCTCGCCACCCAGGCCCGGGTCGCGCTGACCCTCCGGCTCGTCGCGGGCCTTCCCACGGCCCGCATCGCCCGCGCCTTCCTGGTGCCGGAGCCCACGATGGCCCAGCGTCTCGTCCGCGCCAAGGCCAAGATCCGGGGTGCGCGCATCCCGTACCGTGTGCCCCGCGACGCGGACCTCCCGGAGCGGCTCAGGGGCGTCCTCGCAGTCGTCTACCTGATCTTCAACGAGGGATACCCGGGCCAGGCCGAGCTGTGCGCGGAGGCCGTGCGCCTCGGCCGTCTGCTCGCCGGGCTGATGCCGGACGAGCCGGAGGTCACCGGCCTGCTCGCGCTGATGCTCCTCGTCGAGGCGCGCGGGCCCGCCCGTACGGGCACCGCCGGGGAACTGGTGCCGCTGACGGAGCAGGACCGCGGCCGGTGGGACCGCGAACTGATCGCCGAAGGCCAGGCGCTGGTCCGCCGCTGCCTGCGCCGCGGCCGGCCGGGGCCGTACCAGATCCAGGCGGCGATCAACGCCGTGCACAGCGACGCGCCGACGGCGCACGCCACCGACTGGGAGCAGATCCTGCGGCTGTACGACCAGCTCATGGCCCTCGCCCCGAGCCCCGTCGTCGCCCTGAACCGGGCGGTGGCCGTGGCCGAGGTCCGGGGCCCGGGGGAGGCCCTCGACCTCGTGGACGCGCTGGACCTGGGCGGCTATCACGTCTTCCACGCGGTCCGCGCCGACCTGCTGCGGCGCATGGACCGTGTCGCCGAGGCCGTGCGGGCCTACGAGGCGGCCATCGCGCTCGCGAGCGGGGCCGAGCGTGCCTTCCTGGAGGGACGACGACGGGAACTCGTGGGAGACGGCGGGGTGTGACCGCTGGGGGCCGCCGGACTCGGCGCCCTGGTCGCCGCCGCGAGCGCGGCCGCCACCGGCGCGCGGCCGCGGGTGTCCCGGCGCCGGGAGCGCCGGGGGCGCCGGGAACCCCGGCGCTCCCCCGCGGCGGTGAGCGCGCGGTCGTCGGCCACGGCCGGCCGCGAAGGGCCCGTGGCCCGGCGGTGATCGCCGCTCCACGGTGATCACCGCCGGCGCCTGCCGTGCCCGGGCCGGCGCCTCCTCTGCCCGCGCGGCCGGGGCGCCCCCCGGATCGGCCGCGGCCGGCAGGCCGTCGATGAGGCCGACGGCCTGCCGGCCCACCGCCGGCCCGGCATCCGGCGGCCGTCAGGGCGGCGACGACACGACGGGCTCCGGCCGGCCGCCGTACACGCGCGGGGCCAGCCGGGCGGCGGCGTACGTGCAGACGCCCAGCCAGCACAGGGCGAGCAGCCAGCCGCCGAGGACGTCGGAGAACCAGTGGACGCCCAGATACACGCGCGTGAGGCCGACCAGGGCACCCCACCCGAGGGCGACGGCCACGAGTCCCGCTCTTCCCCGCGGCGCCCGGGCCAGGGCGGCCAGCGCCAGCAGCCCGGCGGTGATCGCGGCCGTCGTCGTATGACCCGAGGGAAACGACCAGCCCGACGCGTGCGTGACCCAGTCCCGCCGCGCCGGGCGGGGGCGCGCCGCCAGGGCCATCACGCCGTACCGCGCGGCCTGGCCCGCGGCCAGGCAGACGACACAGGCGGCCGCGGCGAGCGCCCGCTGCCGCCCCGTACGCCCCATCAGCAGACCGGCCGCGGCGACGAGCAGAAAGGGCACGAACCCCGTCCCCGTGTACGTCAGCGCCCTCGCCACCGCGACCGCGGCCCCCGGCCGGTGGCCGAGGGACCAGTCCAGGAGAGCCGTGTCGCCGAAGAGCGGGGCGCCGCCGCGTCTCGTCACGGTCAGCACCAGCAGCACGAACGCCACGAGGGCGCCCAGTGCCGTCGAACCGGCGAGGTCGCCGGTGTCCTGCCGCTTCAGCACGGCGCCGGCGGGACGGCCACCGCGTGCGGTGGCGCGGTGCGCACAGCTGCGCCCATGGTCGTGAACCCCTTCCATAATGGACCTGCGGGACGGCGCGGCCGGCCCGCGAGGACTACATGCGCGTAGACGGTCTACAGGAATGTAGACGACGGTGGGGTGAGGAAGGTTCCATGACCGCAGCGAAGGACGAGCGCCGCCCGGCGGGCGAACTGGAAGCCGGCGTTATGGCCGCCCTCTGGGCCGCGGACGCTCCCCAGACGCCCGGTCAGGTGCAGCTGAGCCTCGGCACCGGCCTCGCCCGCACCACGGTCACCACGATCCTGTCCCGGCTGCACGAGAAGGGCGTGGTCGACCGCAGGCGCCAGGGCCGCGGATACGCCTACTTCCCCGTCCAGGACGCCCACGGGCTCACCGCCCGCCGCATGCACACCGAACTGGACCGGGACAGCGACCGGCACACCGTGCTGGCCCGCTTCGTCGCCCAGCTCAGCGAGGACGACGAGCGCGTTCTGCGGGACCTGCTGGAATCCGGTGGGCCATGACCGCCTTGCTCCTGCTTCCGCTCGCGCTGCCGTTCGCGGCGCCGCCGCTCACCCGCCGTGCCCTCGGCCGGCTCGCCCCCGCGACCGCGCTGTGGGCGGTGACCTGCTGCGCGGTCGTGCTCGCGTGCTGCTCGCTGACCGCGCTGGGCGCCTTCGTCCTCACCGGGCTGCTCCGTCTGCCCCCCTTCGCCGCGCTCGGAGAGCTGGTACGCCCGCTGCGCACCGGGTCGGACGTGGTCGTGGTGCCCGCGGCCGCCTTCTCGGCCGGCGCCCTCGCCGTGTGCCTGTGGACCGTGGCCCGCAGTGTGGTGCGCCAGGCGCGGGCCTTCCGCACGGCCACCGCCGAGGCGGACCGCCGCGCGACCGCGGGCGACCTGTGCGTCATCGACTCCCCGCGGCCGGACGCGTACGCCCTGCCGGGCCGCCCGCACCGCATCGTCGTCACCACAGGGATGCTCCGCACCCTCGGCCCGGACGAGCGTGAGGCGCTCTTCGCCCACGAACGGGCCCACAACGCGGGCGGGCACCACTACTTCCTCGCCGTCGCCGAACTGGCCGCGCACTGCCATCCGGGGCTGCGGCCGGTGGCCGCGGACATCCGGTTCGCGGCCGAGCGCGTGGCCGACGAGACCGCCGCCGCGGTGGTCGGGGACCGCCGGCTGACCGCCCTGGCGATCGGCCGTGCCGCGCTCGCCGTCCGGCCCGGCCGCTCATCGCGGCCGCCCTTCGCGCCCGCCGCGACCACGGGGCCGGTGCCGCAGCGGGTCGCCGCCCTGCTGGCGGCGCCGCGTGTCTCGCACCGGGCGGCCCGGTGGACGGCCGCCCTCCTGGTCGCCTGCGCCGCCGTCTCCGCCTGCGCCTCGGCGGCCGGGGCCATCGGCTTCCACCACGAGATCGAGGTCGCCCAGGGCGAAGAGGGGCGCTGAGCGACCGCCACGCCCTCCCGGACGCGACCCCCGCGGAGTCCCCCGACGGGATGCCGTACGCTGCGTGTTACGTATAACGCCGTTTCCCCGGAAGGCCCGATGAGACGCATCGCCCTGGTCACCCTCGTCGTGGACGACTACGACGAGGCGATCCGCTTCTACACGAACGCCCTGGGGTTCCGGCTCACGGCCGACGAGCCACGGCCGGACGGCTCCCGGTGGGTCGTCGTCGAGCCCGGTGCCGCGGCCCCCGGCTGCGGGCTGCTGCTCGCCCGGGCCAAGGACGACGCGCAGCGCGGCCGGGTCGGCGACCAGACCGGCGGGCGCGTGGGCTTCTTCCTGCACACCGACGACTTCGCCCGCGACCACGCCCGGATGACCGCGGCCGGAGTGACCTTCCTGGAGCGGCCGCGACAGGAGCCGTACGGCACGGTCGCCGTCTTCCGGGACCTGTACGGAAACCGCTGGGACCTGCTCCAGCCCGCCGCATGACCCCCCGAGAACGATCTGCCGAGGAACCCCGCACATGACCGCCCCGAGCATCTCCGCCGACGCCCTCCGCCGCCTCCCGAAGGCCGTGCTGCACGACCACCTCGACGGCGCTCTGCGCCCCGCCACCCTCGTGGAACTCGCCGGGCAGGCGGGCCACGCCCTGCCCGCCACCGACCCCCGGGCGCTCGCGGACTGGTACTGCGAGGCCGCCAGCTCCGGTGACCTGGTGCGCTACATAGCCACCTTCGAGCACACCCTCGCCGTGCTGCAGAACCGCGAGGGACTGCTGCGCACCGCCGAGGAGTACGTCCTCGACCTGGCCGAGGACGGCGTCGTCTACGGCGAGGTGCGCTACGCCCCCGAGCTGATGGTGAAGGGCGGCCTCACCCTGCCCGAGGTCGTCGAGACCGTGCAGGAGGGGCTCGCCACGGGCATGGCCAAGGCCGCCGCCGCGGGCACCCCGGTCCGGGTCGGCACCCTGCTGTGCGGGATGCGCATGTTCGACCGCAGCCGGGAGATCGCCGGCCTCGCGGTGGCCTTCCGCGACGCCGGCGTCGTCGGCTTCGACATCGCGGGCGCCGAGGACGGATTCCCGGCCGCCGACCACCTGCCCGCGTTCGAGTACCTGCGCCGCGAGAGCGTGCCCTTCACCATCCACGCGGGCGAGGCGCACGGGCTGCCCAGCATCCACCAGGCCCTTCAGGTCTGCGGCGCCCAGCGTATCGGCCACGGGGTGCGCATCACCGAGGACATCGCCGACGGCAAGCTCGGCCGGCTCGCGAGCTGGGTCCGCGACCGCCGTGTCGCGCTGGAGATGTGCCCGACCTCCAACCTCCAGACCGGTGCCGCCTCCTCGATCGCCGGGCACCCGATCACGGAGCTGAAGGACCTGGGCTTCCGGGTCACCCTCAACACCGACAACCGTCTGGTGTCCGGGACGACGATGACCCGTGAGATGTCGCTGCTGGTCGAGGAGGCGGGCTGGACCGTCCAGGACCTGCGCACGGTCACGGTGAACGCCGTGAAGAGCGCGTTCCTCCCGTTCGACGAGCGGACGGCCCTCATCCGGGATGTGATCCTGCCCGGCTACGAGGCCGCGCTCTGAAGCAGCCCCCGGACATAGGCGGCCTGTCCGACGTGCTGCAGATCGTCGGACAGGACGCTGACCAGCCGCACGCCCAGGCTGACCGGCGGATCCCAGCGCTCGTCCACGATCCGCTCGAAGTCCTTGGCGGCCAGCCCGCGCACGAACCCGAGCGTCTGCTCGTGCACGGCGTCGTAGTAGCCGGTGAGCAGGTCACCCGACGTCACCCGCACCTTGGCGACCTTCTGCGCGCTGTGGCCGTACCCCGTGTCCCCGCGGGGCAGACCGAGCCCGAAACGCTTCTCCCAGCCCTGGGACAGCCAGACCTGGCCGAGATCCGCGGCGTCCGCGACGTGGTCGTCCTGCACCCGGGTGAGATGCCACACGAGCCACGCGATGGAATTGGCGTCCTCGCCGGGCCGGGCGTTGAGGTCGTCCGGCCCCAGGCCGTCGACGGCGGCGTGGACTTCTTCCTGGATCCGGCTGTACGCGTCGATGAGGATGTCCTTCGCATGCATGGGTCCACCATCGCCCATCACGGCCGCCGGCGCCGGGCGATCGCCGCGCCGCGCGCCGGTCAGACGGCCCCGTAGCCCTGTGCCGCGCCCACCGTGAGGAGCCCCATCAGCGCCCGGGCCGCCGGACTGGTGGCCTCCGGGGGCGGCAGCACGGCGACCGTCTCGTACACGGCGGCGTCCTTGATGGGGAGCGACACGAGCGGCGACGCCTCCCGCTTGTGCCCGAAGTGGCGCGGGACGACGGCGATGCCCAGTCCCTCGTGGAGCAGATCGAGCAGGCTGTGCACGTCGTTGACCTCCAGCGTCACGGTCCGCCGGACCCCCGCCCGCGCGAACACCGCGTCGGTCGTGCGGCGCGGCCCCCAGTCGGGGTGGAAGTCGACGAACGCCTCCCCGCCCAGGTCCCCGGGCGTCACGGCCCCGCCGTCCGCGAGCGGGTGCGACGGGTGGCACAGCACGGTCATCGGCTCGCTCGTCAGCGGGACGTACCGCAGCGGGTCGCTGTCCGCCCGGGTCCGCACCGCGAACGCCAGGTCGAGGCGGCCCGCCGCGACCTCGTCGGCCAGGGCCCCCGATCCTGTCTGCCGCAGCCGGATCTCCACGTCCGGATGCCGCCTGCGGAACCCGGCGAGCAGCCTGGGGACGTCCACCCCCGCGATGCACTGCTCCGTGCCCAGCGCGAGCGTGCCGCGCAGCACGCCCTGGACTGCCGCCACCGCCTCGCGGGCCGCGCGCACCTGGGCCAGGATCCGCTCCGCCTCGACCAGCAGGGCGCGCCCGGCCTCCGTGAGCGTGACGCTGCGGGTGGTGCGGACGAACAGCGGGGCCTGAAGCTCCCGCTCCAGGGCGCGGACCGAGGCGGACAGACCCGACTGTGACACCATCAGGCGCTC
Source organism: Streptomyces sp. PSU-S4-23 (assembly GCF_055632315.1). Classification (NCBI taxonomy): domain Bacteria; kingdom Bacillati; phylum Actinomycetota; class Actinomycetes; order Kitasatosporales; family Streptomycetaceae; genus Streptomyces; species Streptomyces sp. PSU-S4-23. The sequence continues at coordinate 8,462,134 of NZ_JBVMUU010000002.1, forward strand.
CGCGGCCCTGGTGAAGTGCCGGTCCTCGGCGACCGCGACGAAGTGCTGAAGATGACGCAGTTCCATGATTGAGAAGCGTAGACGCTCAATCCGATCCGATTCCTCTGTTGGACCGCTGCCGGGTGGTCGGGCGAGAGTGGAGCGCGTCGTCAGGAACCCCCCTCATGGAGCGCATGTTGTACACGGCAGATCCCGCCCGCTACGAGGCCATGCCCTACCGCCGTACCGGGCGCAGCGGCCTGAAGCTCCCCGCGCTGTCGCTCGGTCTGTGGCACAACTTCGGCCCCGACCGCCCGGTGGAGACCCAGCGGCGGATCCTGCGCCGGGCCTTCGACCTCGGCGTCACGCACTTCGACCTGGCCAACAACTACGGGCCGCCGCCCGGCGCCGCCGAGTCCGCGCTCGGCGACGCCCTGAAGGCGGACTTCGCGCCCTACCGCGACGAGCTGGTCGTCTCCACCAAGGCCGGCTACCGCATGTGGCCGGGACCCTACGGCGAATGGGGCTCCCGCAAGTACCTGCTGTCCTCGCTCGACCGGAGCCTGCAGCGGATGGGCCTGGACCACGTCGACATCTTCTACTCGCACCGTCCCGACCCCGCCACTCCGCTCGAGGAGACGATGGGTGCCCTGCACTCGGCGGTCCGGCAGGGCAAGGCCCTCTACGTCGGCGTCTCCAACTACTCGCCGCAGCAGACCCGCGAGGCCGCCCGCATCCTCGCCGGGCTGGGCACTCCGCTGCTGATCCACCAGCCGCGCTACTCGATGCTCGACCGCCGTCCCGAGGACGGGCTGCTGGACACCCTGGACGAGCTCCGGATCGGCTCCATCGCCTACTCGCCGCTGGAGCAGGGTCTGTTGACCGGCCGCTACCTCGACGGGATACCCGACGGCTCGCGGGCCGCGAGTGACAGCCCGTTCCTCAGCGCGGACGCGGTCACCGATGACCTGGTGCGGCGGCTGCGGGCGCTCCACGAGATCGCCCGGTCCCGCGGCCAGTCGCTGGCCCAGATGGCCCTGGCCTGGGTGCTGCGCGGCGGCCGGGTGACGTCGGCGCTGGTCGGTGCGAGCAGCCCGCAGCAACTGGAGGACAGTGTGGCGACGATCCGCAACCTGGACTTCGAGGCGGACGAGCTGACGCGGATCGACGCGGTCGTCACGCCGTAAGGCGCTCGCTGACGTCCCGGAGGCGGGCGGCCGCCTCCGGGACGACCGCGTACCCGCGTACCGGGGCACGCCCGCCGTCTCCCGGCCGGCCCGCCGGACGGCCTCGTCGCGCACCGGACACCGGTGGCCGCCCCCGGGGGGATCGTCCTGAGCCGCCGCGCGGGGTCCCGCACGGGCGTGGCGGTCGTCACGAGCTGAGCGGACGCCCTGCGTGAGACGCCGCGCGGCGGTCCGGGGCCGCCGCGCCCCGGGGCGGCTGGGCCGCGTCCGCCGGAACGCGGTCCAGGAAGCCGTGGACGCTGCGGATGCGTCCGTCCTCGTCCAGGGTGATCACGTCGAAGCCGGCGACGGGGGCCGAGCCGTCCGCCTCGTTCACCAGTTCCCAGCCGAAGCGCGCGATGTCGTGGTGCCCGTCGACGGCGCCCGTGAGGCGGAAGGAGAATCCCGGGAACCGCTCGTGGGCTCCCGCGATCACCGCCGCGATCCTCTCGTGTCCGCCGGCGTCGGCCAGCGGATCGGTGTAGCGTCCGTCCGCGGCCCAGGCGGCGGCGACGGCCTTGGCCAGAGCTTCGGGGCCGCCCGCGTTCCACGCCTCGAAGTAGCGGGCGACGGCGGACTCGTAGCGGTGGGTGTCTGCGGACATGGCGGATCAGCCTCCATCGAGGTCGCGAGTGCCGGTCAGAGGCCGGATCCCCGGGGGCGGTGCCCGTCGGGAGCCGGCAGGGCAACCTTGCCCGGACACGCCGGGAGCGTCGATTACCTCCCGGGTAACGGAGGCGTGGACACGGAGCGTGGCGGCACGGTTCGTTTCGGCCATCGGCGGCGGTGAATATGCCAGGAGACTGGCTGAAATGGCATGGTGACAGAGTGTCAGGAGTGGCGATACTCGAGTGACAGGGCGATTCGGCCACGACCGGCAGAGCGCTACCGCGCCACGGCGTGCGGTCGCCCACGTGCGCAGCGAGCGAGCGCAAGGCACCACGGGCCGACCCGGCTCCGAGCACCGCAGTGGGGGAGCGATCGTGCACGACGAATTCCTGTGTCATGTGACGGCGTACGGCATGTGCGGCGGTCGGCGCATCGGCGTCCCCCTGGGCACCTATCGCGCGCCCACCCTGGCCCTCGCCCTGTGGTGGATGCGCGACCGCGCCTCCTGGATCGCCGAACGGCTCGACCCCGACCCGGACAACCCGCTCTTCCCGCCGAACTCCGTCGCCCCCGTCGCCGACACGGTTCCCGACGTGCCGACGGTCCTGCGCGCCTGGTGCGGCGACACCGGGCAACAGGAGAGGGTCGCCGACGAGTTGGCCGCCGGACGGCTGGTGCGCATCGCGGTCAGCGACGACACCACGGAGTACGAACTGCTCGCCGAGTCCGTGGACGCGCTGCGGATGCAGCGGTTCGTGCACGCGCTCTCCATCCCGGCCGCCTGACGGCCTGCCCCCGGCGGCCGCCGCAGCCGCCGACGATCAGGCACAGATATGGACGAATAGCTAGAATTCAGTGCATGGCTGAGCGGCCGGCCGACCCGACCGCGCCCGTCCTCGTGCTGGAGACCGAGACGGGCTCCACGGTGATGAGCCCGAGCCGTGACTACCACGTGGGACGCGACCCGTCGAGCGACATCGTCCTGGACGACGTCCGGGTCTCCTGGCACCACGCCGTCCTGCGCGCCGAGGCCGGCCACTGGCTCGTCGAGGACGAGAACAGCACCAACGGCACCTATGCGGGCGGCCGGCGGGTCCACGAGTGGTCCGTCGGACCCGGCAGCGTGATCCGCTTCGCCAACCCCTCCGACGGCCCCCGTGCCGTCCTCGTGGACCGTACGGCGGAGCGCCCCTCGCACATCTCCCGGCCGGCGGCGACGGGCACCTTCCGGCAGCCGACGACCGTGCGCCCGCTGCCGTCGCGCACCGTCCGCATCGGCCGCGGCGCCGACAACGACATGGTCGTCGACGACCTCGTCGTCTCCCGGCGGCACGCGGAACTGCGGGCGCATCCGGACGGCACATACGAGATCGTCGACCTCGGCAGCCACAACGGCACCTACCTCAACGGCCGGCCCGTCGCCCGCGCCCCGGTCGCACCCGGTGACGTCGTCGGCATCGGGCACTCCGCGTTCTGCCTGGTCGGCGACCAACTGCAGGAGTACGTCGACACCGGCGAGGTCTCGCTCGACGTCCAGGACCTGACGGTGCGGGTCGACCGCGGCCGCAGGATTCTGCTCGACAGGGTGTCGTTTCCCGTCGGCGAGAAGTGCCTGCTCGCCGTGGTCGGCCCCAGCGGCTCGGGCAAGTCCACCCTGCTCAACGCCCTCACCGGCCAGCGCCCCGCCGACCGCGGCACCGTTCTCTACGACGGGCGCGACCTGTACCGCGACTACGCCGAGCTGCGCCAGCGCATCGGGCTCGTCCCGCAGGACGACATCCTGCACGCCCAGCTCACCGTGCGCCGCGCCCTCACCTACGCCGCCGAGCTGCGCTTTCCGCAGGACACCGCCGAGGAGGAGCGCCGGGGCAGGGTCGACGAGGTGATCGGTGAACTGGGCCTTCGGCAGCGGGCCGGGCAGCCCATCCACAGCCTCTCCGGAGGACAGCGCAAACGCGTCAGTGTGGCCCTGGAACTGCTCACCAAGCCGTCCCTGCTCTTCCTCGACGAGCCGACCTCCGGACTCGACCCCGGTATGGACCGCTCCGTGATGCACATGCTGCGCGGCCTCGCCGACGACGGCCGCACCGTCGTGGTCGTCACCCACAGCGTGCTCAGTCTCGACGTGTGCGACCGGCTCCTGGTGCTCGCCCCGGGCGGCAGGGTCGCCTACTACGGGCCGCCCGGCGACACGCTGCCGTTCTTCGGCTTCGAGCAGTGGCCGGAGGCGTTCGAGGCGTTCGAGCGCGACCAGGACCGGGACTGGGCGGGGGAGTACCGCGAGTCCCCCTTCCACCGTCAGTACATCGACAAGTCGTCCGCACAACCGCGTCTGCCGGGCCCCGCCGGCGCGGCGGTGGTCGCTGCGCCGCCGGCGCCGCAGAGCTGGGGCGCCCAACTCGGCACGCTCGTACGCCGGTACGCGGCCGTCCTCGGCGCGGACCGCACCTTCCTCGTCATCATGGTCGCCCTGCCGTTCGTGATGGGGGCCATGGCCCGTGCCCTGGCCAAGGGCCGGTTCACCCAGGAGACGGCACTGAACGCGCTGCTCATCCTGTGTGTGGGCGCGGTGCTGACCGGCGCGGCCAACGCGGTGCGCGAACTGGTCAAGGAGCGCGTGATCTACCAGCGGGAGCGGGCCGTCGGACTGTCCCGGTCGGCGTATCTCGTGTCCAAGATCGTGGTGCTGGGCACCGTCACCGTGCTGCAGGCCGTCGTGCTGACCCTGGTGGCGCTGCTGGGCGTGGACCTCGACGCGCCCGGCGGCGAGGGCGTGCTGATGCCGCCCCTGGTGGAGATCACCCTGGCGGTGGCCCTGCTGGCGTTCACCGCCATGATGCTCGGCCTGGTCGTCTCCGCCCTGGTGCGCAAGGAGGAGGTCACCATGCCGCTGCTGGTGCTCCTGGCCATCGTCCAAGTGGTCTTCTGCGGCGCCCTGCTGACGCTCGACGGTGTGGCGGTGCTGAACCAGCTGTCGTGGCTCGTGCCGTCGCGGTGGGCCCTCGGCGCGATGGCGGACACCATCGGCCTCGTGCGGCTCTCGCCCGACAAGACGGATCCCCTCTTCCGGCACCGTCCGGGGACCTGGCTGCTCAACATGGGCATGCTCGTCGTGCTCTCGGTGGCCTGCGCGGGCGCCGTCGGACTCCTCCTGCGCCGGCACGAGCCCGCGGTCATGCGGAAGTAGCGGCCATGACCACCCGCGGCTTCCACCCGACCCACGTCGTCCCCCGGGAGGGCCTGCCCGCCTTCCACACCCCCGACCCGTCGCGGCCCACGACGCCGCTCGACCCCCTGCTCCCGGTCCAGCTCGTCGGCCGGCGCGGCGACTGGGGCCGCATCGTGTGCGCCAACGGGTGGTCCGCGTGGGTCGACGGCCGGCTCCTGGTCGCCGTGCCGCAGGCGCCGCCCCTCGCGGGCGCCCCGCCCGCCGGCGCCGCCGACCCGCGCCCGCTGCTCGCCCGTGCCGAGGAGGCGCTCGCCCGCTACCGCGCGGCGGCCGAGGAACTGGCGGCCGGGCGGCTGGACGCGGAATCCTTCGGCGAGCGCACGCGCGGTCTCAGGACCGGCGTCGTCGTCGACGGTGAGTCCCTGTGGGTGTACGACGCCGAGCACGAGCGGTGGGCCTACTGCGAGGGGGCGCGCCTGACCACGTACACCGCCACGGGGCAGCCGTCGGCCGGGGCGGAGAGCGAGGGCCGGGAACCGACCCGTCTCGTCCCGCACACCCCGGACGGCCGCTGATGGCCCGCGACAGCGGCCCGTTCCCCGGCACTGCCCCGGAACCGGCCGGCCGGCGGATCGCCGGCTACCGGATCGAGGAGGAGATCGGCCGCGGCGGGATGGCGGTCGTGTACCGCGCCCGCGATCTGCGCCTGGACCGGACCGTCGCCCTCAAACTGCTCGCACCCGAACTCACCCGCAACGACACCTTCCGCCGCCGCTTCACCCACGAGTCCCGGGTCGCCGCGGCCATCGACCACCCGCACATCGTGCCGGTGTACGAGGCCGGCGAGACGGACGGTGTGCTCTACATCGCCATGCGGTACGTCGCGGGACGCGACCTGCGCCATCTCCTCGACCGCGAGGGCCCGTTGCCCCTGACGACCGCCCTGAGGATCGCCGCCCAGGTGGCGTCGGCGCTGGACGCGGCGCACGACCACGGCCTCGTGCACCGCGACGTGAAGCCCGGCAACATCCTCGTGGCCGAGGGCACGGACAGCGACCACCCCGAGCACGTCTACCTCACGGACTTCGGCCTGACCAAGAAGTCGCTGTCGCTGTCCGGATTCACCACGGCCGGCCAGATCGTCGGCACGCTGGACTACGTGGCGCCCGAGCAGATCTCCGGCAAACCCGTCGACGGGCGCTGCGACGTCTACGGCCTCGGCTGCGTGGTCTACGAGGCCCTGGCCGGGAGGCCGCCTTTCCGGCGCGAGGACGACATGGCGCTGCTGTGGGCCCACCAGTACGACGAGCCGCCGCCGCTGACCGGGCAGCGCCCCGGCCTCGACGCCTCCGTGGACCGGGTCTTCGCGAAGGCACTGGCCAAGGACCCGGACGACCGCTACGGCTCGTGTCTCGCGTTCGTGTCGGCCCTGCGCTCGGCGGCGACGGGCGCGGGCCGCTCGGGCCGTCCCACGACGCAGACGGCGGCGGCGGAGGTGCCCGAACCGCCGGAGTGGGCGCGTCCCGTGTTCCGCTGCTGAGGCACCCGGGTCCCGGTCCTGTCTTTTCGCCGCTCGGCTCGCTCCGAGCGCCCGCCGCTCGCTCCGTTCGCTCGCATTACACCCTTGAATCGCTTGATGAAAATATGTAACAGTGCTCCGGCCCGACGGTGAGGAGTGGTGACGGTGGCCGAGTCGGCCGATCTGATGGCGCCGTTGAGCGCCCGGTCGGTGGCGCTGAGCCTGCTGCTCGGCGCGCGCCCGCCGAGGCTCTCCGCGCGCGACCTGACCTGCCTGGGAGAGATGTTCGAGATCTCCGCACCGACGATGCGCGTCGCCCTCTCCCGCATGGTCGCCTCCGGTGACCTGGTGCCGGCCGACTCGATGTACGCGCTCTCGGCCCGGCATCTCGAACGGCAGGCGGCCACCGAGTCCCTCATCCACCCGCGCCGCCGCCCCTACGACGGGATGTGGCGCATGAGCGTGGTCGTCGGCCGGGGCCGCAGCCTCGCCCGGCGGACCTCGCTCCGGTCCCTGATGCGGCGACACCGGTTCGCGGAGCTCCGTGAGGGCGTCTGGATGCGCCCCGACAACATCGAACAGCTCCTGACCCCCTCCCCGCACGAGGGCGCGGGGACCGGGCCGGCGACGGCGCTCTCCGAAGTGCGCACCTTCAGGACCGTGCCGGACAACGACCGACGGCTGTCCCGTGAGCTGTGGGACCTCGACCAGTGGGCGGCGGACGCCCGGGTGCTTCTCGACGCTCTGCGCGACGACGGGCCGTCGAAGGCGCGCCCCGTGGACCGGCTGACAGCGGCGGCCGCGGCGGTCCGGCACCTGTGCACGGACCCGGCACTGCCCGAGGAACTGGCTCCCGAGCGGTGGCCGGCCGACGAACTGCGCTGGGCGTACGAGGACTACCGCAACGAGCTCAGCGCCATCTGCATGGCCGGCACGGCCGTGCCCCCGGCACAGCCTGCAGCCGAAGCCGACGCATCGAAGGGAATGTGATGCACACTCACGAGGTCTTCAACCAGGCGCCGCCACTGGTGGACTACAACGCCGCGGACTATCCGGTCATCCGCGAGGCCCTGACCCGCGCGGGCGCGCAGGAGGCGCTTGCGGAGCTGGACACGGTGGGCCGTGCCGCCGGCAGCGCCCACGCCCTGGAGCTGGGGGACCTGGCCGAGGAGCACGAGCCGGTGCTGCGTACGCACGACCGCTACGGTCACCGTGTCGACGAGGTCTCCTACGACCCGGCCTACCACGAGTTGATGCGCACCGCGGTCGGGTTCGGCCTCCACGGTGCGGCCTGGTCCGATCCCCGTGAGAACGCCCACCTGATCCGTGCGGCGAAGTTCAGCGTCTGGCAGATCGTCGATGCCGGACACGGCTGCCCGATCTCCATGACCTACTCCGCGATCCCCGCGCTGCGTGCCGATGCCGGCCTGGCGGCGGTCTACGAGCCGCTGCTGGCGGCCGATGCCTATGACCCCGGGCTGCGGGTGCCGACCACCAAGCGCGGCCTGATCGCAGGCATGTCCATGACCGAGAAGCAGGGCGGCTCCGACGTCCGCGCCAACACCACGACCGCCACGCCCCAGCCCGACGGCAGTTACCGGATCGTGGGCCACAAGTGGTTCACCTCGGCCCCGATGTCGGACATCCTGCTCACCCTCGCGGTCGCACCCGGCGGGCTGACCTGCTTCGTCCTGCCCCGGGTCCTGCCCGACGGCAGCCTCAACCCGATCCGTCTGCAGCGGCTGAAGAACAAGCTCGGCAACCGTTCCAACGCCAGCAGCGAGATCGAGTACGAGAACGCCACCGGCTGGCGGCTCGGTGAGGAAGGCCGCGGCGTGCCCACCATCATCGAGATGGTCAACAGCACCCGGCTGGACTGCACCCTGAGCACCGCCACCCTGATGCGGCACGGCGTCCACCTGGCCACACACCATGTCACGCACCGGGCCGCCTTCGGCAAGACGCTCATCGACCAGCCCCTGATGCGCAACGTCGTGGCCGACCTCGCCGTCGAGGCCGAGGCATCCACCGCCGTCGCCCTCTGGCTCGCCTCCCTCACCGACGCCAAGGAGGCCGGCGATGAGCGCGCCGCCCGGCTGCGCCGCATCGGCCTGGCGGTGTCCAAGTACTACGTGTGCAAGCGCGGGCCGGTCCACACCGCCGAAGCCCTCGAATGCCTGGGCGGCAACGGCTATGTCGAGGACTCCCGCATGCCCCGTCTGTTCCGCGAGTCCCCGCTGGCCTCGATCTGGGAGGGCAGCGGCAACGTCGCGGCCCTGGACGCCCTGCGTGCCGTCGCCAAGCAGCCCGAGACCCTCACCGCGTTCTTCGGCGAACTCGACGGTGCGGCGGGCACCGACGCACGATACGACGCGTTCGTCGACCGTCTGAAGAGCCGGTTCGCGGACACACGGCAGCTCGAGTTCCGCGCCCGGGCCGTCGTCGGCGACCTCGCACTGGCGCTCCAGGCGTCCCTGCTCATCCGCTACGGCCACCCGGCCGTGGCCGACGCCTTCACCGCCTCGCGTCTCGACCGGGACTGGGGCACGGTGCTCGGCACCCTCCCGCCCGGCGTGGACACCGCAGCCATCCTCGAACGTGCCACACCCAAGGGGTGAGGCCCGGACGATCAGCAGGGGACCTCGCCCCGTCGCCGTACGCCCTTGGCCAGCAGCCCGCCCGCGAAACCCGTGACGAGTCCCCACAGGGCGGCCGTCCCGAGCACCGTCCACCACTGCGGCTTCAGGAACAGCACACCGGACAGGCCGCCGCCCAGGTCGCCGATGCCGATGAGTGACAGACCGTAGTGCGCCGACACCCGGCCGACCGCACAGATCACGAGCACCGTCAGCACCAGCGCGACCGCCATGTCCACGGCGTGCCGCCACGGCCGCATCCGCGCCGGAGAGCGGGCCGCCATCACGAACGCGGCGGCGAGGAGCAGCACGGCGGCGACGACCACCAGCCACCAGGCCCGGCCGTCCTGCTCGGCGAGGGTGCCCAGGTCGAGCGTCGAGACGTCCGGGGTGCGCAGTACCTGGTCGAGCAGCCGCGGCATGGGCAGCCCGAACGGTCCGTCCACCCGCCCGTGCCAGGTCGCGCCCATACCGATGGTGAGCGCCGGCCACACCACGTTGGGCAGCCCCAGCAGGATCACCGCGAAGGTCCGGGCGGGGTGCCCGCGCGTGGCCGCCACCACCAGCGCGATGGCGACGCCCACCGCGACGCAGGCGAGCAGCAGGGCCACCATGGCGTACGCGGCGGGCCGCACCGACTCCTGGAAGCGCAGCAGACGGGCCGGGAGCGGGGCGCCGCGGGACACCAGCAGGGCGAGGAGCAGCACGCCCGCCAGCCACAGGAGACCGAACAGCACGGTCAGCGGCAGGTCGGTGGTGTAGCCGACCTTCGGGGAGATGCCGAACAGGTCGCCGATGTCGCCGATCGTCCCGTCGCCGAGCGGGGCCGGGAAGGTCTGGCGGGCCGCGAGCGCCAGACCGGTCAGCGCCACCAGCCACAGCACGGCGATCCGCGCCGCCCAGCCCGCCAGTTCCGGCGCGCCGGCGATGGCCCGGTGCCGCAGCGGGCGCAGGAACCCGGCGGCGATCACCAGCGCCCCCGCGAGCGTCACCGACAGCGGCATCACCGTCAGTTCCGCGCGGGTGCCGGCGAGCGCGCCGGCGTCGCCGGCCAGCCTCACCGTGCCGCCGACCGCGAGGACGACCACGGCCACCGCCACCCGGGGGAACCCGTTGTCGGGGATGCCGGTCCCGCCCGCCGCCCACAGCCCGAGCGTGGCGAGAGCGCCCATCGCGATCAGCCCGGCCAGTACCGTCACGGCGGCCTGGACCCAGCCGTGCGGGGCGGCGTGCGGGCCGCCGGTGCGGGCGACGGCCCGGTCGGACGAGGGCGGGGCGCTCACGCTGCCACGCTAAGCGGCCCTCCCGCACTCCGCCCGCCGGGTGGGCCGACCGCGTCGGCCCGCCGCCCGTGCGGTGCCCCGCCGCTCGCCCCCGCGAGGGCCCTTTCCGTTTGCGGGGAGTCCAGGGCCCGTACTCACAATGAGTCCATCGCGCAGTGAAGCGGTGCACACCCCGAAGCGCCATGTGTCGCCACGCCGGAGGAAGAGCTCGTGAGTGCCGAACCGCCGTCCTCCGACCGCCCCACAGGCCCCCCGGCGGGCCCGCTGTCGGGCCCCTCCGAGCCGGCTCCCACACAGCCGGACATCCGCCCGCCGTCCGGGCCCGCCGGCGGCGGAGGCGGTGGCCCGTCCGGTCCCGGTGGCCCGTCCGGTCCCGGTGACGCCGGCGGGGGCCCGCGCCGGCCTTGGTGGAGGTCCGTGCCCCGGGTGGCGGTGATGTCCGCGCTGGCCGTGGCAGCCGTGGTGCTCGGCCTCGTGCTGACCCGGCCCGGCGGCGGCGGTCGCCCCGCCGGCGGCGAGGTCTTCCTCCAGGCGGCCGATGCGCCGGGACCGGACCCGTTCACCGAATCCTCGGCGGTCCAGAGCTCCGCGGCCCCCCGCACCCCCACCCCGGCGGCCCCGACGGAGCCCGTCAACGTGACGCGCGCCGTCGACGGTTCCGCACCCGGCCTGTACGGCGGCACCCGCAACACCGCGAGCTGCGACACGGAGAAGCAGATCCGGACGCTGCAGGCGGACCCGGCGAAGAACGAGGCGTTCGCGTCCGTGGCGGGCGTCCGGCCGTCCGGTGTGCCCGCCTACCTGCGCTCGCTCACACCGGTGCGGCTGCGCATGGACACCCGGGTGACCAACCACGGCTACCGCAACGGCGCGGCCACCGCCTACCAGGCGATCCTGCAGGCCGGCACGGCGGTCCTCGTCGACGCCCACGGTGTGCCCCGGGTGCGGTGCGCCTGCGGCAACCCGCTCACGCCGCCGGTCGCGCAGAAGTCCACGCCGAGGCAGACGGGCGACCGCTGGCCCGGGTTCCGGCCGCAGAACGTGGTGGTGGTGTCGCCGTCCCCCACCGTCGTCACCACGTTCGTGCTGTTCGACGCCGATCACGACGCATGGTTCGACCGCCGCCGTGGTGACCACACGGGCGGCCACGACCGGACGACGCGTCCGCCGGCGCGACCGGTCCCGTCGGTGAGCATGTCGACGCCCGCACCGCACACGGCCTCCCCTTCCGCCACCCCCTCCTCGCCGCCTCCCGTGCCTTCCCGCCCGCCGGCGTCGTCACCGTCCCCGCCCGCCCCGCCGTCGTCACCCGTCACGACGCCGTCGCCCCGGCCCACCCCGCCGTCCTCGCCCGCTTCGGGCCCGCCGTCCTCGGGGGAGCCGTCCTCCGCGCCCACCAGCGCGTCCGCCTCGGCGTCCGCGTCGTCGCCGCCGGCCTCCGCTGCCTTCGCGCCCCCGGAGCCGCCCGCCACGGCCCGGTCCGGCCCGTGGCGCCCGTCCGCCGGGGACTGGGGAACGCATCGCTGGGTACGAGCACTGGTGCGGCACCCCTCGGGAGGGGATGCCGCGCCCTACGAGCCGCGGTGTGCGTCAGAGCCCGCCTGAAGGAGCACCTGGACGGAGCAGTGATACCGACCGATCTCGACATGCCTGCCCAGCCGCTGCGGCGGGCGGAGCATTACACCGGGCGACCGGGGGCCGTCGCCGAGGCCAGGGCCTTCGGTGAGATGTTCGTCCAGCAGCTCCGGTCCGAGTGGTGTGCCGCCGTGGACGAACGGGCCGCAGGCGATGTGCTCCTGGTCGTCAGTGAACTGGTGACCAACGCGCAGCGGCACAGCCACGGTCCGTGCCTCCTGGAACTTGAGGGCACCGACACCTTTGTGACGGTCACCGTCTACGACAGCAGCGCCACGCTGCCCCGGCGCCTTCCCCGGGACCCCCGACGCGTCGGCGGGCACGGCCTGGAGATCGTCCACGGCCTGGCGGCCCGGGTGTCGGCCGAGCGCGTACCGGTCGGCAAACGCGTCACCGCCGTGGTGCGGCTGGGGCGCTGACGCTCACCGGGCAGGCACCCCCTGCCCGGTGAGCGTCACGTCACCCGGCGTCGACCCGTTTCACATCGTCCAGCATGCCGCTGCGCAACTGCTCGATGATGCGCTTGATGAGGCGGGAGACATGCATCTGCGAACAGCCCAGCCGGGCGCCGATGTCGGCCTGTGTGGCCTCCTCCACGAACCGCAGATGGAGGATCGTCCGGTCGCGTTCGCTCAGCTCGGCCATCAGCGGGGCGAGGGTGTGGAAGTCCTCGACGAGCCGTATGCCGTCGTCCTCCTCGCCGATGAAGTCGGCGAGGACCGCCTCGCCCTCCTGTTCGTCCCCGGTCAGCGCGGCGTCCAGGGACGACGAGTTGTAGCCGTTGGCGGCGATCTGCGCCTCGGTCACCTCGTCCTCGGACAGGTTCATCAGCGCGGCCAGTTCCGCGACGGTCGGCTCGCGGTCCAGACGGGTGGACAGCTCCTCGCGCGCCCTCGCCAGCTCCACTCGCAACTCCTGGAGGCGGCGCGGGACATGGACCGCCCAGGTGGTGTCCCGGAAGAAACGCTTGATCTCCCCGACGATGTACGGCACCGCGAACGAGGTGAACTCCACCTCGCGCGAGATCTCGAACCGGTCGATGGCCTTGATGAGGCCGATCATGCCGACCTGGACGATGTCCTCCATGTCGTCGCCGCGGCCCCGGAACCGCCCGGCCGCGAACCGCACCAGCGACATGTTCATCTCGATCAGCGTGTTGCGCGCGTACTGGTGTGCGTGCGTGCCCTCTTCGAGGGTGCTCAGCCGACGGAAGAACTGACGGGACAGCTCGCGGGCGTCACGGGGAGCGACGGTCCGCGGGTCCGTGATGGTCGGCAGGGGCTCCTCACCGATCGTGGTCCGGGCGGTTCCGTCGGCGACCGTCGACCGGCTCATGGCGGTGTCCATTACCTCTCCCACGTGACTCACTCTTCGGTCTGTCGGGCATCGTTGGGCATCGTGAGTCCGCGGATACCCCGGAGTCGGACTCTCATGTGGGTGTTCGCCGGACAACCGCGTGGCGCCGGTCACTTGACGGGGGACGGCAGCGGCGGGCGGGGCCGGCGGATGACGCCCCCGCGGACGTCCCGCTTCACCCAGGGCAGAACGCCGATCCCTTCCGGTGGCGCCCCCGGTCCCTAGGCTGGAGGGGTGAGCAACCATGCGCCGAACGAAGCCCGCGTCATCCCCCTGCGTCCGCAGGCCGCGCCGCCCCGCACCGCGGGGCCGAGCCGCGACCCGCGGCAGCCGGGGTCCGCGCCACCGCGCACCGCGCCCCGGGAGCCCCTGTGGCGCGACCTCGTCGGTGATGTGCTGCGGCGCGAACGGCTCGCCCAGGAACGCACCTTGAAGGACGTCTCCGAGGCGGCCCGGATCTCGATGCCGTACCTGTCGGAGCTGGAGCGCGGCCGCAAGGAGGCGTCCTCCGAGGTCCTCGCGGCCGCCGCACAGGCCCTCGGCCTCGGCCTGGGCGATCTGCTCTCGCTCGCCCAGGCCGAGCTCACCCGGCACGCCCGTACCGGGACGGGCCGGGGCCGCACGTCGCCGACGGCGCGGTACGACGGCCTGTGCCTCGCCGCCTGACCGGCTCGCGGACGTCCGGGCCCCGGCGCGCCGGAGTCAGACGAACGCGAGCCGCCGGCTCAGCACCTCGTCGGCGAGCCCGTACGCGACGGCCTCCTCGGCGGTGAACACCTTGTCCCGGTCCATGTCGGCCCGCAGGGTCGCCACGTCGTGCCGGGTGTGGCGGGAGAGGACCTCCTCCACCTGGGCGCGGATGCGGACCATTTCCTTGGCCTGGAGGCTGAGGTCGGAGACGGTGCCCTGGCGCCCGCCGGCGGCCGGCTGACCGAGCAGCACCCGGGCGTGCTGGAGCACGAACCGCCTCCCGGGGTCTCCGCCGGCCAGCAGCACGGCCGCCGTCGAGGCGGCCTGCCCGACGCAGAAGGTCGAGATCGGCGCCTGGACGAAGGTCATCGTGTCGTAGATCGCCATGAGGGAAGTGAACGAACCCCCGGGCGAGTTGATGTAGATCGAGATCTCGTGCTCCGGGTTCGCCGACTCCAGATGCAGGAGCTGCGCGATGACGACGTTGGCCACGCCGTCGTCGATCTCGGTGCCCAGGAAGACGATCCGCTCCGAGAGCAGCCGGCTGAAGACGTCGTAGGAGCGCTCGCCCTGCGCGGTCCGCTCGACGACGTACGGAACGGTGTACGACCCCATGTCACAACCCCATCCGTCGGCGCGAGGCGGCCGGGCGGACGTCGGCGAGCGACTCCACGACCCGGTCCACCATTCCGTACTCCCGGGCCTGTTCGGCCGTGAACCAGCGGTCCCGGTCGCCGTCCCGCGAGATCGTCTCCAGGCTCTGCCCGGTGTGCTCGGCGGTGATCCGCTCGATGGCCCTCTTGGTGAACTCCAGGTTCTCCGCCTGGATCTCGATGTCGGCGGTGGTGCCTCCGATGCCCGCCGACGGCTGGTGCATCATGATCCGCGCGTTCGGCAGCGCGAACCGCTTGCCGCGCGTGCCCACGGTGAGCAGGAACTGGCCCATGCTGGCGGCGAACCCCATCACCAGGGTCGACACGTCGTTCGGGACGAGCCGCATCGTGTCGTAGATGGCGAGCCCCGCGGTGACGGATCCGCCCGGGCTGTTGATGTACAGGCTGATGTCGCCGCGCGGGTCCTCGGCAGACAGCAGGAGCAGCTGCGCACACACACGGTTGGCCGACACCTCGTCGACCTGGGTGCCCAGGAACACGATCCGCTGGGTGAGCAGCTGTGCGGCGAGATGGTCGTCGAAGCGGCTGGGCGGGGTGTCGCCCTCCTCCGCGCGGGGTGAGAGCGTGCTGGGTGGAGGCAGTGGAGTCATCGGGTCCCCTCATGGTGGCAACGGATGCCGGTGACTCCACTGTCGCCCCCGGGCGGCCCCCGGCCGCGGGTTCTCTGCCCGCGGCGGATTCGCTCCGGGCAGAGCCCGGGCTCAGCCCTTCTCGCGCAGCTGCCGGAAGAAGGCCCGCACGTCGTCGACCAGCAGGTCGGGCTCCTCCATCGCGGCGAAGTGCCCGCCACGGCCGAACTCCGTCCAGCGGACCAGGTTCTCGGTACGCTCCGCCTTGTGCCGCAGCGGCACCTGGAGTTCGGCCGGGAACACGGCGAGCGCGGTCGGCGCGGTCGGCGCGGTCGACGGCTCGGCCGGCGCGGCGGCCCGGCCCGAGGCATGCGCCCGCTCGTGGTAGATCCGGGCGGCCGAACCGGCGGTCCAGGTCAGCCAGTACAGCATCACGTTGGTGAGCAGCCGGTCCCGGTCGACGGCCTCCTCGGGCAGCTCGGCGGAGTCCGTCCACTCCCTGGACTTCTCCACGATCCAGGCCAGTTGGCCGACCGGCGAGTCCGTGAGCGCGTGGGCGAGCGTCTGCGGCCGGGTCGAGTGCAGGATCGCGTAGCCCGCCCCCTCGCGCTGCCACGCGTCCCAGCGGTGCCACGAGGTGAGGGTCTGCTCCCGCTCCCGCGGGCTGAGCGCGGCCAGTGCCCCGGGGGCCGGTTCGGTGGTCTGCTGCGCGCCCGGCAGCAGGTTGAGGTGGACGCCGATCACCCGGTCGGGGTGGGCCGGGCCCAGTTCGCGGGAGATGCCCGCGCCCCAGTCGCCGCCCTGCGCGCCGAAGCGCCGGCAGCCGAGCCGGTCCATCAGGCCGGCCCACGCGTCGGCGACGCGCCCCGCCTCCCATCCCGTGTCGCGGGTGGGCCCGGACAGCCCGAATCCGGGGATGCTCGGCACCACGACATGGAACGCGTCGGCGGGATCGCCACCGTGGGCCGCCGGGTCGGCGAGCGGTCCGGCGACGTCGAGGAACTCGACGATCGAACCGGGCCAGCCGTGGGTGATGACCAGGGGGGTGGCGTCCGGCTCGGGGGAGCGGATGTGCGCGAAGTGCACGCGCGCCCCGTCGATCTCCGTCGTGAACTGCGGCCACTCGTTCAGCCGCGCCTCGGCGGCCCGCCAGTCGTAGTCGTGGCGCCGGTACCGGACGAGTTCGCGCAGATAGCCGAGCGGCACCCCCTACGCCCATCCCACGCCCGGCAACTGGTCGGGCCAGCGGATGCGGTCGAGGCGGTCGTGCAGGTCGTCGAGGTCGCTCTGGGGAATCGCGAGACGGAAGGGCCGGATGCTCTCGGCGGACGAAGACCTCATGCCCGGATGCTATGCCGCGGCCGCCGGACCCCCATCCGGATTACTTCACGGCCCGGCCGATGAGTTCCGGCACGAGCACCGGTCGATACAGGAGACCGCGTTCCCGTACTCCAGGAGGTACTCATGGCCACCGAAGGATTCACCACCTGTCTCTGGTTCGACGGCCAGGCCGAGGAGGCCGCCCACTACTACGTCTCGATCTTCAAGAACTCCCGCATCGGGAGGGTCGGCCGCTACACCGAGGCCGGCCCCGGCCCCGCCGGCTCCGTCATCGCCGTCGACTTCACGGCCAACGGCCACAAGTTCGTCGCCCTCAACGGCGGCCCGCAGTTCACGTTCAGTGAGGCGATCTCCTTCCAGATCTACTGCGACGACCAGGAGGAGATCGACCACTACTGGACCCGGCTCACCGAGGGCGGCGGCGAGCCGGGTCCGTGCGGCTGGCTCAAGGACAGGTACGGCGTGTCCTGGCAGATCATCCCCAGCGGGCTCATGGACATGATCGGCGACCAGGACCAGGAGAAGGCGGCCCGCACCACGCGCGCGATGCTCTCGATGGGCAAGCTCGACATCGCCGCCCTGCAGAAGGCGTATGCGGGCGAGTAGTACCGCAACGGCACGGCCGGCCCGCCCCGGGGGAGCGGGCCGCCCGGCGTTCCGGCGGACCGGTGCCGCCCGGTTCGCCGGGGACGATGCCCGGACGTAGGCTGACGGTACGGACGGAGGGCACGTCGATGGCCGTTCTCGTCACACAGGTCGCGTTCATCGTCCTGGCCGCCGCGACGGTGGCCTCGGTGGTCCTCGCGGTCTGGACCTACCGCCGCAACGCGCAGGCCCAACTCCGCGCCGCGCAGGCGCAGCTCCAGCTGTCGGCCCTGGGCATCCTCCAGCACCACCTCGATCTCGCGGTCGAGCACCCCGAACTGGCCGGTCCCGGCGAGGAGCGGGCGATCGACGCCCGGTACGCCTGGTTCGCCGCGCACGCGCTGAACACGGCACAGACCCTCCGTGCCCTGGTGGGCGACCAGCCGGACTGGCAGCGGGCCGTCGACGCCATCGTCCGCCGGCACCGTCCCTATCTGACGTCGGGTGCCTTCGTCTGCGACGACTTCACCCCCGCCTTCGTCGACTATCTGCGCCGGCGCGTCCCGGACCTCCGGTGCGCCGATGCGGGGCAGCCGTCCGAGTGACCCTCGGACCGGGCCGCAGGACGCCGGGGGAGCGCCTCGTCTTGCCCGGGCCGCCGGCCGCCGCCTACAGTTTCGCTCCGTAAAGTTCGCCCACTAGTGCGAAACTTTCGAGGGCGGCCTCAGGGGCCCGGGAAGGACCGCGGCAGATGCGGACGTACGCCAACCCCGTGATCGGCGGGTTCCATCCCGACCCCAGCGTGTGCCGCGTCGGCGCGGACTACTACCTGGTGTGCTCCAGCTTCGAGTACTTCCCCGGCGTGCCCCTCTTCCACAGCCGGGACCTGGTTCACTGGCGGCAGATCGGCAACGTCCTCGACCGGCCGACCCAGTTGGACCTGCCGGACGACGTGCCGGCCTCGGCCGGCGTCTACGCGCCCACGATCCGCCACCACGACGGCCGCTTCTACGTGATCACCACCGACGTCGGCGGCAGGGGCCATCTGATCGTCACCGGCGAGCACCCCGAAGGGCCGTGGTCGGACCCGGTGCCGGTCGCCCTCCCGGGCATCGACCCCGACCTCGCCTGGGACGACGACGGCTCGTGCTGGTGCGCCGTCTCCGGCGTCCGGGTGGCCCGCATCGACCCGGCCACCGGCGAGGTCCTCGAGGGCCCGCTGCCCGTCTGGTCCGGCACGGGACTGCAGCATCCCGAGGCACCGCACCTGTACCGCATCGGCGCCTGGTGGTACCTGATGCTGGCCGAGGGCGGCACCGCGCACGGGCACAGCGTGTCGATCGCCCGCGCCCGGTCCCCGCGCGGCCCCTACGAGCCGGCGCCGGCCAACCCGATCCTCTCCCACCGCAGCACGGACCTGCCGATCCAGAGCACCGGCCACGCCGACCTGGTCCCGGCCCCCGACGGCACCTGGTGGATGCTGCTGCTGGGCACGCGGCCCCGCGGTTACTTCCCCGGGTTCCACGTCCTCGGCCGCGAGACGTTCCTGACGCCGGTGGAGTGGGTGGACGGATGGCCCCGGGTCGGGCCGGTGCGGGAACGGCACCCCGCCCCGGCGGCCTGGCACCCCGTCGGACCCCCGCCGGTCCGGGACGACTTCGACGCCGAAGAGCCGGCGCCGTACTGGATCTCCCCGCGCCGCAGGCCGGACGGCTCCTGGTCGCTGAAGGACCGGCCGGGGTGGCTGACGCTGACGGCGACCGGAAACACCCTGGACCGGGCCGGGCACACGTTCCTCGGCCGCCGGCAGCAGCACCCCGACTGCCGGGTGACCGCCCGCATGGATCCCGGGCCGGGCCGCGGCGGACTGTCCGTCCGCATCGACGAGGCCCACCACTACGACATCGAGGTGTACCGGGGGACGGTGGACGTGCTGGCCCGCATCGGGCCGCTGCGGCAGTGCGTGGCGCGGCATCGGGTGCCCCCGGGAGCAGTGGTCCTGGGCATCGACGTCCGCACGGCCGACGTGCTGCCGCCCACCGTGACCACCGCCCGCCGGGCGGCGGACGGGGCGCTCGGCGTCAGGCCCGGCGGTCCGGACACGATCACCTTCTCCCTCGGCGGGCCCGTACCCGTGCGCCTGGCCGAACTCGACGGCCGCTACCTCTCCACCCAGGTCGCCACCGGCTTCACCGGCCGGGTGATCGGCATGTACGCCACCGGGGGCAGCGTGGCCTTCGACTGGTTCGAGTACGAGCCGACAGCCCGCACCCCGCAATAGGGCCCCGCGCCCACGGACATGACCGGCAGGTCGCCGCGTTCGCGGGGCAGGACGAGCGTGCAGGGGAATCTCACGCCATCTGACGCCGTACCAGCTCGTGCAGCCGCCCGCCCGTGTCCGCCAGGAGCTGCGCCGGCGGCCCCTGCTGGGCGACCTTGCCGTCCTCCATCACGATGACACGATCGGCGTCCAGCACCGTGGACAGACGGTGGGCGATCACGATCCGGGTGGCGTTCAGGGCGCGGGTGCTCTCGATGACCCTGCGCTGGGTCTCGTTGTCCAGCGCGCTCGTCGCCTCGTCGAAGAACAGGATGCGCGGCCGGCGGATCAGCGCCTGGGCGATCATCAGGCGCTGGCGCTGGCCACCCGAGACCGCGCCACTGCCCTGGACGATCGTGTGCAGTCCCATCGGCATGCGCTTGATGTCCTCGGCGAGGCCCGCCATCTCGGCCGCCGCCATCGCCTCCTCAGGCGTGTACGGCTCGGTGCCGCAGATGACGTCCAGGACGGATCCGGAGAACGGCTGGGCGTGCTGGAGCACCACCCCGCACTGACGGCGCACCGCCGACTGGTCGAGCGCCGCGAGATCCTGACCGTCGTACAGGACGCTGCCCGAGACCGGCCTGTCGAAGCCGATCAGCAGACGCAGCAGCGTGGACTTGCCGCAGCCGCTCGGGCCCACGATCGCCACGAACTCGCCCGGCCGCACCGCGAAGGAGACGTCGTCGAGGACCAAGGGCCCGTCGTCGGCGTACCGGAACGAGAGCCGGCGCGCCTCGACGGCGCCGGACAGGACGCCCGGCCGGGTGCTCGCCGCACGCACCTCGGGGGTCGCGTCCAGCACCGGCCTGATCTCCTCGAACAGCGGCAGCGCCGCCACCGCCGAGACGAACGCGCCCGTCAGCTGGGTGACCGAGGTCAGCAGCATCGTCACCGACGTGGTGAAGGTGAGGAAGTCGGCGGCCGACAGCGCGCCCCTCGCCGGCCCGGCCAGCAGCATGAACAGCACCAGCGAGCACAACGGCAGATAGACCGCGCCCATGACCGTGTTGAGGTTCTTGATCCGGCCCACCCTCTGCTGCAGCTCACGGCTGCGGGCGAACTCGCGCGCCCAGGCGGCGTACGCGTAGTTCTCGGCCGCCGCGACCCTCAGCTTGGGCAGGCCGCGCAGCGTCTGGAACGCCTGGTTGTTGAGCTTGTTGGTGAGCCGGACCAGCCGCCGCTGCCAGCGCACCTGCCACAGCCCGAGCCCCAGGAACACGGTGGCGATCACCACCAGCATGCCGATCGCGGCCAGCGCCATGGGCACGCTGTACCACAGCAGCAGCCCCAGGTTCATCGCGCCCACCGTCACCGACTGGGCGACCACCGGACCGACCCCCGCCAGCAGCCGCCGGATCGCGCTGATGCCCATCGCCGCACTGGCCAGCTCGCCGGTGGAGCGTTCGGCGAAGAACTTCGTCGGCAGCCTCAGCAGACGGTCCCAGACGGCCGGCTGGAGCGTCGCCTCGATCCGCCCCTCCAGACGCAGGATGCTCAGGTTCTCCAGCAGCATGAACGCCGCCGCGACCACGCCGCTCACCATGAGGGCCAGACAGACCTGGACGATCAGCCCCTCCTGCGCCCTCGGCACGTACTGGCCGAGCACCTTGCCGGTGGCCACCGGCACCAGGGCGCCGATCGCGACGGTCACCAGGCCGCTGAGCAGGAGGCGGAACAGATCGCCGCCCGTGCCGCGCATGCTGAACCGCAGCAGCCGCAGCGGGTCGAGCCGCTGGTCGGGCAGGGGACGGTAGAACATCACGGCCCGCGGTTCGAACTCCGCCGCGTTCGCCCTTTCGATCGGCGTCTCACGGCCCGACGACGGCTGGACGGCGACATAGCCGCCACGCCGCCACAGCAGCGCGACCGGCGCGCCGGAAAGGGCCCGGTGGCCCACCAGCGGGCCGACGTCGTCGTGCCACCAGCGCCCGTCGAGCCGTACGGCCCTGGTGCGGACGCGGGAGGCGAGCGCGATGCGCTCGACCGGGTCGAGACGGTCGCTCTCCGTGCCGCTCTGCGCGGGCTCGGCGAGGGTGATCCCGGCGGCGCGCGCCACCAGCCTGCACGCCGCGTACGTGGCGTCGGCGTCGGCCGCCGTCGCGCGGGTCGCCGACGGCCTGCCGATCGAGGCGAGCAGCGTCCGGTCGGCCTGCACCCGGACGGCCTCGCCCGCCCTGATGCCCGCGGCCGTGCGCGTCTCGTGGGTGCGCTCCAGTTGCTCGATCCACCGGTCCAGCGTGGCCAGCAGCCGGTACTGCTGGTCGACCATGCCCTGCCAGACGGTGGGGTCCATCAGCAGGTCGGCCGCGGCCTGGGCCCCGTACAGGGAGCCGTACTGGACGCTGCCCGGCGGCACCTGCATCCAGAACACGTCGTCATCGGTGATGTCGGCGGCCCGTTCGGTGGCCATGGGCGCCTGGAAGAGGATCGACAGCCCGCGGCCGACGCCCAGGGCGAGGGCGTACTCCAGCGGGCTCGTCGTCGGAGGCACGTACTGCGGGTTGCCGTACTCGTCGTACGACCAGGTCTGGGTGTCGACGGGCTGGTACAGCTCGCGCAGCTGGATGCGCCGTACCACGCAGTCGCGCACCGGCCGGGCGACCAGCGTGTGCTGGGGGCCGGCCACCGGGCCGAGGAGCAGGGAGCCCGCCTCCAGGCGGCCGAGGTGGTGCCAGTGGCCCTGCACGGCGGCGTCCACCGCGAACAGGTCCAGCGCGCCGGCCGCGACCAGCCACAGCACCTGCGGCCCCTCCAGTTCGAGCCGGCTGTGCCCCGGGCAGTCGATCGGGGTGCCCATCTGGCCCAGGGCGTTCAGGACGAGGTCCCCCTCGTGCACCGCCGTCATCTCACCGCTCCCTGACCAGCTCGGCATACGTCCCGCCGGCCGCCACCAGGGCCTCGTGCCGTCCCCGTTCCACGATCGTCCCGTGCTGGAGCACGACGATCTCGTCGCTGTCGCGCACGGTGCTGAGCCGGTGGGCGATCACCACGCAGGCGCAGCCGCGCTTGCGCAGGTTGTCGATCACGGTCTGCTCGGTCTCCGCGTCCAGCGCGCTGGTCACCTCGTCGAGGACCAGGATGCTGGGGTCGCGCACCAGTGCCCGTGCGATCTCCAGGCGTTGGCGCTGCCCGCCGGAGAAGTTGCGCCCGTCCTGCTCGACCCGGCTGTGGATGCCGCCGGGCCGGCGCGTGATCACGTCGTACAGGGCCGCGTCCCGCAGCGCGGCGACCACCGCGTCGTCCGGGATCGACGGGTCCCACAGCGTCACGTTGTCGCGGACCGTGCCCTCGAAGAGGAAGACGTCCTGGTCGACGAAGGACACGGAGGCGGCGAGCGCACCGCGCGGAATGTCCTCCAGACGCTGCCCGTCGATCCGGATCACGCCCTCCCACGGCGCGTACAGGCCCGCGATGAGCCTGGACACCGTGGACTTCCCGCTGCCGGAGCCGCCGACCAGCGCCACCTGCCGGCCCGGGCCGACCGTCAGGCTGAAGCCGCTCAGCAGCGGCTTGTCGAGCGGGCTGTAGCCGAACGTGATGTCCTCCAGCTCGACATGGCCGTGCAGCCGGCGCGTCGACTCGCCGCCGCCGGAGCGGCCGTAGAGCGGGTCGGCCTGGAAGTTCTCGACGTCCTTGAGACGGGCCACGTCCGCCGCGAAGTCCTGGATACGGCCCGCGACGCCGTTGAGGCGGGTGATCGGCGCGGTGAACCGGGTCACCAGGGCCTGGAAGGCGACCAGCAGACCCACCGAGATATGGCCCTCGACCGCCCGCAGACCGCCGATCCACAGGATCAGCGCGCTGTTGAGGGTGGCGAGCGTCGGCGCGACCACCCCCAGCCAGGCGCTCGGCGCCCCGAGCCGCTGCTGCTCCTCCAGCGTGGTGGCGTGCTGCCCGGCCCACTTGCGGAAGTAGCCGTCCTCGCCGCCGGTCGCCTTCATCGTCTCGATCAACTGCAGGCCGGTGTAAGCGGTGTTGGTCAGCCGCGCGCTGTCCGCCCGCAGTTTCGCCGTGCGCGTCGCCCGCAGCCGTACGACGACCCGCATCGCCACCACGTTCACCAGCGCCACCCCGATGCCGACGAACGTCAGCTGCGGGTCGTACGTGTACAGCAGCACCGCGTAGAGCACGACGACGACCGCGTCGACGCCCGCCGCGGCGAGGTCGCGGGCCAGCGTCTCGGCGACCGTGTCGTTGGACTGGAGCCGCTGCACCAGGTCGGCGGGGCTGCGCTGGGCGAAGAACGTCACCGGCAGGCGCAGCAGATGCCGCAGGAAGCGGGCGCTGGAGAGGGTGGAGGAGATGATCCGGCCGCGCAGCAGATTCGCCTGCTGCAGCCAGGTCAGCACCACCGTGAGCAGCACACACGCGGCCATCGACGTGAACAGCACGCCGAGCAGCGAGGTCTGTCCGCCGATCAGGAACATGTCGATGTAGGTGCGGCTCAGCGCGGGCAGCGCCGCGCCCACCGCCACCAGCAGGAGGCTGGCCAGGACGGCTGCGGGCATCGTGCCCGACGTGCCGCGCAGCCGGGCCGGCATGGCGCCCAGGACGCCCGGCCGGCGGCCGCCCCTGGTGAAGCCCTCACCCGGCTCCATCACCAGCACGACCCCGGTGAAGCTGGTGTCGAAGTCCTCCATCGGGACGAAACGCCGGCCCTTGCCGGGGTCGTTGACGTACACGCCCCGGCGGCCGAAGCGGCGGCCCATGCCGTCGTAGACGACGTAGTGGTTGAACTCCCAGAACAGGATCGCCGGCGCCTCGACCTCGGCGAGCGCCGCCGTGTCCATCTGCATGCCCTTGGCCGTCAGACCGTAACTGCGGGCCGCCTTCAGGAGGTTGCTGGCGCGCGAGCCGTCGCGGGAGACCCCGCAGGCGATGCGCAGCTCCTCGAGGGGGACGTGCCGGCCGTAGTGGCCGAGCACCATGGCCAGCGAGGCCGCGCCGCACTCCACGGCCTCCATCTGCAGCACCGTGGGTGTGCGGACACTCTTCCGCCTGCCCTTGGGCGCGGTGCGCTTAGGCGGTGCGGCCCGGCGTCTGCCCCGGACGGGGGGCAGGGTGTCCTGGGGAGCGGTCACGGCAGCAGCCAATCGACGGGACGCTGATCGGCCATGCGGATCGAACCCGTGGCCAGGGTCATGGAGGAGAGGGGGAAGGGCGGGCCGTCCGCGGACGACCAGGCGTAGCCGCTCTCGGTGCCGGAGGACCTGTCGAGCCGTACGAGCACCGCCACCGGCCGGCCCTTCCGGGTGAACTGCTCACCGAGCTGGCTGTCCCCGAGGAACGCGGCGATCCGCTGCGGCGACTGGGCCGTGCGGTCCACCGACTTCACATGGCCGCGCAGTACGCCGTACCGCTGGGCCGGCACCGACTGGACGGTGAGGTCGACGGAGGCGTTCGCGGGGATGGCGGCGGCGTTCTCGGCGGGCACGTAGACCGTCGCGTACAACGGGTCCGAGGCGTGGGCGACCTTCTCCACCGCGGCCACGTCCGCCCCCGTCCGGATGATCTGGCCGATGGCGGCGGCGAGCGCGGTGACACGGCCCGCGGCGACCGTGCGGACCACCGAGTCGCCCTGGGCGGTGCGGACCTTGAGGACGGGTGAGCCGGCCGGCAGCCGTTCACCCTCCCTGGCGAGGACGGCGGTGACCTGCCCGGCGACCGGGCTCTGCAGGATGTAACTGCCCTGCCCGTGCGTGAGGACGGCGGGCGCGCCGACCGTGGAGGCCACCGAGCCGGTGACGGCCCAGACGGACGCGGCGGCCATCACGACCACCGTCACGGACAGCACGAGCCAGCCCTGGGGGCGGGCGAAGCGCACCGGGAGGTCGAGCTCCTCGGGCGACTGCAGCTTGGCGAGGGCCTGCTGGCGGAACTGCACGGGACTTTCCCTCACCTGCGGGCGGCTGAGGACCGGCTCGGAGGAGCCGGGCGGACTACGGGGGACGGGCCCGCGCCGGGGCCGGACGACGGCATCCGAGAGTCCCGGAACCGGGGCGGTTCCGGGACTCAGCGGCACACGAGTGCGATCAGAGGCCGGAGACCAGGCCGGTGACCGGGGCCGTGTTCAGGCCGGTGACGCCCTCGACGGTGCCGACGACGGTGTTGACCAGACCGGACACCGGGGCGACGCCGTCCACCAGGCCGGTGACGGTGCCGACGGCGTTCAGCTGCAGGCCACCGGAAACGGCGTCGAGCTCGGCGTCCGAGATCTCGGCGGTCTCAACCTGGGGGGTGGAGTTCATGACGGAACTTCCCTTCATATGGATATTCACAAGGGGGAGAGCGGCCCCCTCTGGGGACAGATGGTCGGCCGCATCCGCGGGCGCCTGTCACCCGTTGCCGGGAGCCTGTCAGCGTCCCCCGCGGTGCAACGGATCAAAGCACGCCGACGCACGGCGATTCCAATCAACCAGCGCTCTCACCAGGGAACTTGATGTCCCGACGGCTCGATCCGTGCAGGCGTGCGCACGGCTTGGCGGCGACTTCTTCACATGCTGCGCGGCATCGACGCGTACGGCCCCTTGCCGCTCGAACCCCGAATGGGACAGTCCCCTCCCAATGGCGCGGCCCCCGGCGCACGACTGTGCAGATCCGTCGTGCGCGGTGACTTGCTTGCGCATTCGATGTGCAGATTCGCTGAAGCCGGAATTCCGTTCGAGGGGGAGGACCGACCGTCATCGACCCGTCGCGGAACGTGCCGGAGTGGTTCTTTTCGCTGAAGCACGCCCCGGCGGCCGTGTTTGCCGTCTATCGCACGCTTTCGCATACGCCAACTCGGCCAGTTGCCGGACCGCTTGAACACCCCACCTGACGCGTGCGTATCAACAGGCATCCAGGCGCCCCCAGTTCAGCTGCCGGACGGCGGCAACACACCCCGTCCCCAGGAGGTCGAGAGTTGAGTCACAAACGCATACCCAAGCGCAAGGCCGCGATCGCGGCGGGAAGCGTGGCGGCGCTCGGAGCTGCGGCCCTACTGCTGCCCAACGCCAACGCGTCGCAGACGGACTCGTCGGACGCCACCCCGAAGACGTTCAAGGCGGCGGATGTCCCGGCCCTCGTCTCGCAGATCGCCTCCCAGCTGGGCGACGCCTTCGCAGGCTCGTACTACAACGCGGACAAGCAGCAGATCGTCGTCAACGTGGTCGGCGACAACAGCAATGTCGTCAACACCGTCAGAAAGGCGGGCGCGGTCCCCAACACGGTGCAGAACAGCACCTCCACGCTCCAGGCCGCCGCCAAGGAGCTCAGGACCAAGGCGACGATCCCGGGCACCGCGTGGTCCGTCGACCCCAAGACCAACGAGATCCGGGTCACCGCCGACAGCACCGTCACCGGCACCCGGTGGGACACGCTGCAGTCGACGGTCCAGAACCTCGGCTCGGGCGTGGCGACCGTCAAGAAGTCCGCGGGCACCTTCAAGACGTTCGTGTCGGGCGGCGACGCCATCTTCGCGCAGGCGGGCGGCGGCGGCATCCGCTGCTCCCTCGGCTTCAACGTCACCGCGAGCGACGGCAGTCCGGCCTTCCTGACGGCCGGTCACTGCGGAGTCGCGGCGAAGCAGTGGTCCGACTCCCAGACCGGCCAGCCGATCGCCACCGTCGACCAGGCCACCTTCCCCGGCAACGGCGACTTCTCGCTCGTCAAGTACGACGACCCCGCCACCCAGGCCCCGAGCGAGGTCAACGTGGGCAACGGGCAGACGGTCCAGATCACCCAGGCCGCGGACGCCGTGGTGGGCCAGCAGGTCTTCCGGATGGGCAGCACCACCGGACTGCACGACGGTACGGTCACCGGCCTCGACGCCACGGTCAACTTCCAGAGCGAGACCGTCCCCGGTGGCGTCGACACCGTCACCGGCCTCATCCAGACCGACGTCTGCGCCGAGGCGGGCGACAGCGGCGGCTCCCTGTTCACCCAGGACGGCAGTGCCATCGGGCTGACCTCGGGCGGCAGCGGCGACTGTACCGCCGGCGGTGAGACCTTCTTCCAGCCGGTGACCACGGCGCTCCAGGCGACCGGCGCGACACTCGGCGCGGGCGCCGGGGGCGGCGCCGCGGGCTCGGGCGACCAGAGCGCGAACCCCGGAGGCACCGCGAGCCCCGGCGGCCAGAGCGGGGCCGGCGACCAGAGCGGCGCGGGAGACCAGACGGCGAGCCCCGGTGGCCAGAGCGGAGCCGGTGACCAGAGCGGAGCCGGCGACCAGAGCGGAGCCGGCGACCAGGCGGGCGGCGCGTCCGACCAGACCGGCGGCGACCAGCCCGGGCAGTCGACGGGCAACGGCGTGAACAACGGCGCCAACGACGGCTCCGGAATCGTGACGAGTCACTGATCCCGGCGCCCTGACGGGCTCCGGCAGGCGGTACGGCGGTCCGGCCCTCCGGCGGAAGGGCCGGACCGCCCCGCGCCCCCGCACGCCTCACGATGTCGTTCGCGCCCGCAAAAGCAGCAACGCCACGTCGTCCAGCCGCTCCTCGGCCGACATGTCCCGTATCAGCCGGTCGGCCAGCGACTCCAGCGACTCGTCGTCGCCGTCGGCGAACACCTCACCCAGATCCGCCAGGGCGTCCTCGATGTCCACGCCGGGGAACTCGATCAGCCCGTCGGTGTAGAGCGCGAGCACCGCACCCGGCGCCAGGGCGAACTCGGTCGTCGGATACCTGACCGGCCCCTCGATGCCGAGCAGCGGCCCGCCGGCCAGGTCCAGCACCCGGACCCGCCCGTCCGGCCTGCGCAGCAGTGGCGGCGGATGCCCGGCCCGCGCCATGACCACCCGTCCCCGGCCGGTGTCGAGCCGGAGGTAGACACAGCTCGCGAACAGGTCGGTGCCCAGGTCGAACAGCAGCCGGTTGGTGCTGCGCATCACCTCCCCCGGCGACTGGCCGACCGTCGTGTAGGCGCGTACGGCCGTACGGATCTGGCCCATCAGGCCCGCCGCCGTCACGTTGTGCCCCTGCACGTCCCCGATCGCGGCGGCCGCCCGCGCACCGGTCGGCACCAGGTCGTAGAAGTCACCCCCGATCTCCATGCCCTGCGTCGCGGGCAGATAGCGCGCGGCCGCCTCGATGCCGGGCAGCGACGGCAGCGAGTGCGGCAGCAGCGCCGCCTGCAGCCCGTGGGCCAGCTGGTGCTTGGCGTCGTACAGGAGCGCCCGCTCCAGCGCCTGTGCGATCAGCCCGCTCAGGCTCGTCAGCACGGCCCGCTCGTCGGCCGGGAAGGCGTGCGGCTCCGTGTACGCGAGCACCCAGGTGCCCACCGGCCGCCCCGAGGCGATGAGGGGCAGATACGCCCACGCGGCCATCCCGTCCGGTGTCCTGTGCCGTGCCGGGTACAGGT
Organism: Streptomyces sp. PSU-S4-23; assembly: GCF_055632315.1. NCBI lineage: Bacteria > Bacillati > Actinomycetota > Actinomycetes > Kitasatosporales > Streptomycetaceae > Streptomyces > Streptomyces sp. PSU-S4-23. The sequence continues at coordinate 8,491,067 of NZ_JBVMUU010000002.1, forward strand.
GCTCGAGCTGCTGCCGGGAGTCGAAGAAGGCGGGCACCCCGCTGGTCAGGACATGGGTGCCGGGGACCGGTGCGGTCAGCGGCACACCGTTCCAGCGCTCCACCACGGACGGGTCCGGGTAGCCGCGGTGCCCGAGCACACGCAGCCGCCCGCCGTGCGAGCCGAGGATCACCAGGGCCTTGCCGCCCACGGTGGGCGCGATCTCGTCCGCGACCAGCCGCACCACGTCCTGCACCCCGACCGCCTCGGTGAGCGCGCTCGCCAGGCTCAGGACGTGCGAGATCGTCACCAGCCGTGTGCCGCCGTCGCCGTCGCCGGGGGCGGGGGCAGGGGCGGCACGGCTCATCTCGGAGACGGCGCGCGCCCGGGCGATGCGCACGCTCAGCCCGTCGGTGCCCGGGTAGAGGCGGAAGGACAGCCAGGTGCCGGGCGGGCGCAGCGCCAGGAACGACGTCACGCGCCGGCTGATCAGCGCGGCCCGGTAGCGGTCCTCGTACACGGGGTCGTCGAGCCAGGGCACCGCGGACCACAGCAGGGCACCGAGCAGGGTGCCGACGGGGACGCCGAGCATCTCGGCCGCGGCCGGGTTCGCGTAGCCGATCCGCCCGTGCATGTCGAGCGCGCACAGCCCGTACGGCAGCCGCGCCACCATCCGGGCCGCCTCCCTCGAGCCGAGCGTGCCCGCCACGGCCGTCATCGGCAGGGTGGCCAGCAGATCGGGCTCCGCGCCCACCCGCCGGCGCTCGGCCGCGGCCCGCTCCAGCCGCTGTGCGAGCCGGTCGCAGGCCGCCGTCAGACACCGGTGCTCCCGGTCGGGCAACTCGGACGGGCGGGAACCGGGCCAGGTCACGAAGACCGCACCATAGTCCCTGTCCGGCGTGGCCACGGGCATCGCGGCCAGGGCGAACGGGTACGGCAGCACCACCGCGACCCGTGGATAGCGGCTCGCCATCTGCTCCTCGTCGCCGACCCAGACCAGCCGGTGCTCGCGCAGCGCCTCGGCGACCGGCAGCGGCGCGTTGAGCCCGATCCGCTCCCAGGGGGCGGCGAAGGCCCGGGGCAGTCCCGCCATGACCGCCATCTCCAGCACCGGCTCGTCGGGCGCCAGCAGATACACCGCCCCGGAGTGCGCCTGTACGTCGTCCATCATGGCGGCCAGCGCGAGCGACAGCAGCGGGCGCTCCACCGGCGCTCTCACGGCGCCCGGCTCCGGCTCGGGAGTCTTCCCGTCGGGCATGCCGACCACCTCCTCGCACGGCCGTGCCGGGGCCTCAGGCATCAGGCTCCACCCTGGCGGGGCCGTGCGCACGGCGAGCGCGGACGTGCCGGAAACCGGTCCTCCGCACACCGGCCCGTCACTCCCCGTCCGCGCGGACGCCGCCCCACCCGACGGTCAACCGGCCCGTCGGCGCCGTCATCCTGCGGACACCTGTACAAGCGGCCGGCCTCCCGGCGGGGCCGCCCGCCCCCGGCGAGGCCCCGAGGAGCGGCACACGTGCGGCCAGGCACGTGTGCGGCCCGCCGAGCGGCCCGATCCATCGTCCTCGGACCCGCCCACGCGCCTCCCCGCCCGCCCCGTCCGCCCGCCCCGTCCGCCCGCTGCCCCGCCGGGCCCCCGGCGGCTGCTCGCGCCACGTCGCGGGCCTGCGGCCGTCACCCTTCCGCAGGGGCTGCGCTAGGGCCGCGGACGCGCTGTAATTGCGGACGTGGTCAGTGAGGGCGCTGAGGGACGCAGCACGAGGACGCTGCGTGCCGAACTTGCTCTCAAGACGCTCACCGCCGATCTTGATCCGCGGGAGCGCCTGCGTCGTGTGCTCGAAAGCATCCTCGTCTTCACGCACGCGACCCTCGCCGCCGTCTACACCCCGGACGAGGGCGGCGAGCAGTTGCGCCTCACCGAGTCGGTCGGCGTGCCCAAGGCGCTGTACGGGCTGCACGACGCCTACTCCGTCTCCGGCGGGACCCCCGCGGCCCATGTGTGCCGCTCCCGCCAGCCCCTGTGGCTCACACCCGAGGACGTCGGCCGCTGGGCCGACCGGCGCCGGCTGCCCACCGGAGGCTTCTCGCTGGCCCTCCTGCCGTTGCGCGACGGCGGATGCCTCGCGGTCGTCAGCGACGGCCCGGACGGCTTCGACCCCGAGGAACGCGACTGCCTGCGGATGCTCGCCGACGCCGTCGTCGGCCCCGCACCGGCGCCCGCGGGGCCGGGGGCGCTGCCCGGCGGCTCCTTCCTCCTCGCCATGGACAGCGGCCGGGTCGAGGTCGACGACGAGGTGCTGGAGCTGTTCGGCATCGCCCCGGACGCGTTCGACGGCAGGGTCGAGACACTGCTGGCCCGGACCGTGCCGGAGGACCTGCCCTCCCTGATGTCGGTGGTCGAACCGGACCCCCTGTCCATCGGCGACCGGGAACTGGAGTTCCGCATCCTCCAGCCCTCCGGCGAGCCGAGGTGGCTGCGGCTGCGAGGGCGCGTAGTGCCCGCCGGCGAGGGCGCCCCGGCGCGGCTCGCCGGAGCGATCGCCGACGCCTCCAAGCTGCGGCCCGCCGTCAGCGACGTGACCCGCATCCAGCGGCTCGCGGCCGCCCTCGCCACCGCGGGCACCGTCCGCGACGTCGGCCAGGCCGTGGTCGCCGCCCTGCGCAAGCCGCTGCGGGCCGATCGCATCGCCCTCGCGGAGCTGGAGGCCGACCGGCTCGTCGTCACCGTCCTCGACCCGCCCGACCCGGAGTCCTGGCCCGAGCTGTGGCGCACCGAGTGGCGTTCGGAGTGGCCCGACGCGCCCGTACGCGCCATGCCGACCCTCGCCGCGGCGCTCAGGGACGGCCGGGCCGCCATCTGGCCCGCCGGTACGGACCTGGAGCCCGCGCTCGCCGACGTCGGCCCCGGCGGCCTCGCCGTGCTGCCGCTGCCCGCCGGCGGGCGCATGGCCGGCGCCTGCCTGGTCGGCTGGGACAGCCCGCACGACTTCGGCCCCGAGGAACGCGCCCTGCTCACCGCCGCCGCGGGCCTCGCCGGACAGGCCCTGGTGCGCGCCCGCGCCTTCGACGCCGAGCACGAGCTGATCGGCATGCTGCAGCGCGCTCTCCTCCCGCGCCGCCTGCCCGCACTGACCGGCGCGGTCGCCGTGGCACGCTATCTGCCCACCACCGCGGGCCTGGAGCTCGGCGGCGACTGGTACGACGTCATCCCGCTGCCCGAGAACCATGTGGCGCTCGTCATCGGCGACGTCCAGGGCCACAACGCCGGCGCCGCCACCCTGATGGGCCAGATGCGCACCGCACTGCGCGCGTACGCCGCCGAGGGCCACCCCCCGGACGTGGTCGTCTCCCACGCCAACCGGCTCCTCGTGGACATGGAGTCCGACCTCTTCGCGACCTGCTGCTATGTCGACCTGGACATGGAGGAGGGCACCGCCTGGTGCGTCCGTGCCGGCCATCTGCCGCCCGTGCTGCGTCACCCGGACGGGAGCACGGAGATCACCGAGTCGGAGGGCGGACCGCCTCTCGGGGTCCTCACCCAGGCCGACTTCCCGATGAGCCCGCTCCGGCTGCAGCCCGGCGCGGTCCTCGCCCTGACCACGGACGGCCTGGTGGAGTCCGTCGACCGCGACCAGGAGGAGGGCCTCGCGCTGCTGGCCGGTGAACTGTCCGCCGCCGACCCCGGGCACCTCGGGCTCGTCGCGGACGCCCTGCTCGCCGGGGCCAACCGAAGCGACGACGTGGCCCTGCTCCTGGTGCGCTACGACGGCCTGGCACGGCGCCCGCTGCGCGAGAGCTGGACCGTGTGGCGGGTGCCGGAAGCCGCCCGGCACGCCCGCCGCTTCACCCGCCGCACCATGCGCGCCTGGGGAGTGGCGGACGAACTCGACACCATCCTCCTCGTCGTCTCCGAACTCGTCACCAACGCCCTCGTCCACACCGACGGCCAGGTCCGCCTCGATCTCACCCTCGTCAACCACCGGCTGCGCGTCGCGGTCGCCGACGCCTCACCGCGTTCACCGGTCAAGCCGACGAGCATCGGCTGGGAGGCGACCGGTGGCCGCGGCATCCTGCTCGTGGAGGCCATGTCGGTGGCGTGGGGCACGCTTCCGGTCAGCGGCGGCAAACAGGTGTGGGCCGACCTCCTCCTGGAGGAGCCGCCGGCGAATGCGTCCGGGGAGCCGCCGGCCAGGGCGCCCACCTGACGGCGGACGCCCCCGTCCGCACGCCATGGCACCCTGGTGCCGTGCGCCTGCTCCTCCTGTCCGACACCCATCTGCCCCGGCGCGCCAGGGAACTGCCCCCGCAACTGCTCGCCGAACTCCCGCGTGCCGACGTGGTCGTCCACGCCGGTGACTGGGCGGACGTCGCCACCCTCGACCTGCTGGAGAGCCGGTCCGCCCGGCTGATCGGCGTCCACGGCAACAACGACGGGCCCGCCCTGCGCGCTCGGCTCCCCGAGGTGGCCCGTGCCGACCTCGGCGGTCTGCGCCTCGGCGTGGTCCACGAGACCGGCCCCGCCCAGGGTCGCGAGCGCCGCTGCGCCGAGCGCTTCCCCGACCTCGATGTGCTGGTCTTCGGACACAGCCACATCCCCTGGGACACCACGACGGACACCGGCCTGCGCCTGCTCAACCCCGGCTCCCCGACCGACCGGCGCCGTCAGCCCCACTGCACCTACATGACGGCGACGGTGACCGGCGGTGTGCTGGCGGACGTGGAGCTGCACCGCCTGCCCCCGCACCCCGGGCGCCCGTCGAGGGCCTGACCGCGACGGGGAGCCGGGTGACGCGTCAGGGGGCGGCGCTCACCGCCGGGCACCGTGGCGGGCACGCCGGAACCGGCGCAGCCTCAGGAACGCCAGCAGCGCCACCACCACGGCCGCCGCCGCTCCCGCGAGCCGCTTGGCCACCGGAGCGCCCGCGGTGCGCAGCAGATCGATGGGTTCCGCCTCCGCGGGACGCTCGCGGCCGGCGACCGCCACCGCGGCCGCGGCCGGCTCCGGTGCGGTGCCCCCGACCGCGCCCGGCTCGTCCAGCCGCTGCGCCAGACAGTCCGCGAACTGCCCGACCAGCTTGTCGCCCACCTCGGCCAGCACCCCCCGCCCGAACTGCGCGGGGCGGCCCGTCACGGTCAGATCGGTGCGCACCGACACGGTCGTGCCGCCGCCGTCCCGCGGCTCCAGCGTGCCCGTCACGGTGGCCCGGGCCGTGCCCTGCCCCCGCGTCTCCCGGCCGCTGGCCGTCAGCACCATCCGGTGCGCCGCCTCGTCCTGCTCCTCGAACACGGCGGTGCCGCGGTAGGTGACCGTGATCGGGCCGACCTTCACCTTCACCGACCCGGTCACGGTCTTGCCGTCGTACTCCTCGACCGTCGCGCCCGGCATGCACGGCGCGACCCGCTCGATGTCGAGGAGGGTTCGCCAGGCGTCCTCGACCTGGACCGGGACGGTGAACTCGTGGTGCAGCTCCATCTGTTCCTCCTCACTGCGGTGCGGGACCCGCCGGATGGATCGCCCCCGCCGTCGCCGTCAGCGGTGCCCCGCTGCCGCCCCACCGCAGCGCGACGATCTCGGCGGCGACGGACACCGCCACCTCCTCGGGCGTCCGCGCCCCGAGGTCCAGGCCGATCGGGGAGCGCAGCCGGGCGAGTTCGGCGGCCGTGAGTCCTGCCTCGGCCAGCTGTTTCGCCCGGTCGTCGTGGGTGCGGCGGCTGCCCATCGCCCCGATGTAGGCGGCGGGGCGGCGCAGCGCCTCCTCCAGCAGGGGCACGTCGAACTTCGGGTCGTGGGTCAGGATGCAGATCACGGTGCGCTCGTCGGTGGCCGTGCCGCGCAGATAGCGGTGCGGCCAGTCCACGACGACCTCCACCCCCTCCGGGAAGCGCTTCGGCGTCGCGAACACCGGGCGGGCGTCGCACGCCGTGACCCGGTAGCCGAGGAAGGCGCCGATCCGCGCGACCGCCGCCGCGTAGTCGATGGCGCCGAAGACCAGCATCCGCGGCGGGGGCGCAAACGACTGCAGGAACACCGTGACCGCGTCCTCACGCCGCTCGCCGTGGGGACCGTAGTGCCGCTGCCCGGTGGCGCCCAGCGCGAGTTCGCCGCGCGCGTCGGCCGTCACCGCCGCGTCCAGGCCCGTCGAGCCCAGCGAGCCCGACACCGCGTCCGGCCAGACGGCGATCGAGGCCCCGCGCGGCGCGGGACCCCCGACCACGCTCGCCACGGTCACGGGGCGCCCGGCGGCCACCGACTCGGCCACCTTCCCGAACGAGACGTCCTCCCGCGCCGTCACCCGGCGCACCAGCAGCGTGATCTCGCCGCCGCAGGTGAGCCCCACGGCGAACGCGTCCTCGTCGCTGTAGCCGAAGGTCGCGACCCGGGCCTCACCCGACTCCACGACCTCCTGGGCCAGTTCGAACACCGCGCCCTCGACACAGCCGCCGGAGACGCTGCCCAGCACCTCGTCGCCGGGACCCACGGCCATCGCCGCCCCCGGTCCGCGCGGCGCGCTGCGGCTCACCGCGACGACGGTCGCGAGCCCGAAGGGCGATCCCGCCGTGTACCACTGGTGCAGCGCCGGGAGGATCTCACGCATCACGCGCTCCCTCGATCACGGTTGTGCTCCTTTCACCACCGCCGCCAGCCGCTCCAGAGCCGCCAGGCTGTGCCCCTCCACGAACGCGTCCACGCTCGGCAGCGCAGCCGCCATACCCGCGGCCAGGGGAGCGTAACCCGGCCGGGCCTTGAGGGGGTTGGCCCACACCACCCGGTGCGCCAGCCGGTGCAGACGGCGCATCTGGGCCGCGAGCAGCGCCGGGTCCCCGCGCTCCCAGCCGTCCGACAGCAGCACCACCACCGCGCCCCGCGCCATCCCGCGCTGCCCCCACCGGTCGAGGAAGGCGCGCAGCAGCTCACCGAGCCGGGTGCCCCCGCGCCAGTCCGGCACGGCCGCGGCGGCCGCCGCGAGCGCCGCCTCCGGGTCGCGGCGCGACAGTTCGCGGGTCACCCGGGTCAGCCGGGTGCCGACGGTGAACACCTCGGTGCGGCCGCCGCGGGCGGCCGCGTGCGCGAAGCGCAGCAGCGCGTCCGCGTACGGCGCCATGGAACCGCTCACGTCGACGAGCAGCACCACCCGCCGGGGCCGGTCGGCGCGGGCGTGCAGCAGCGGGCGCACCGGCTCGCCGCCATGGCGCAGCATCTCCCGTACGGTGCGCCGCGGATCGACACCGCCGCGGCGGGCCGGCTGCCGGCGGGCGGTGCGCCGCACCTCGCCACGCAGGGTGAACGCCGCCAGCAGCCGTCGCAGATGCTCCCGATCGGCGGTCGTCAGACCCGCGATGTCACGGTGCCGCAGTACCTCGGTGCGGCTGGCGAGCGCGGACGCGGGCGCGGTGTCCCCGGTGCGCGTGGCCGTGCGGGGAGCGGCCCCCGCGACCCGGAGCACCGTCCGCGGCCGGGGCGCCGCCGCCGTCGCCCGGCCGTCGCCGTGGGTCCCGGCGGTTCCGAAATAGGCGGCGAAGAGCCGTTCGTAGCGCTCCAGGTCATCGCGTCCCGCGCAGAGCGTGAGCCGCCCGGCCCAGTACACGTCGGAGCGGGTCCCCGGCCGCAGTGCGCCCAGCGCACGCAGGAAGGCGTGGACGCGGTCCGGACCCGCGTCGACGCCCGCCGCGCGCAGGGCGCGGGCGAAGCCGACGAGGACGGCGGGGGCATCGAGGTCCATGTCAGGTCCCGCGCGCCGCGAGGATCGCCGACAGGTCGAGGCCGCGTGCGCGCTCCATGTCCTCCCGGTACTTCAGGACCGACCCGAGCGTCGCAACCGCCAGCTCCGCGTCCGCCTCCGTCGCGCCCAGCGCGTCCAGCGCCCGCGCCCAGTCGATCGTCTCCGCGACGCCCGGCGGCTTCACCAGGTCCTCGGCGCGCAGGGCCTGCACCAGCGCGGTCACCTGCTCCGCCAGCCGGGCGGTCACCTGAGGCAGCCGGCGCCGGACGATGGCGAGTTCGCGCGCGAAGCCGGGATGGTCGAACCAGTGGTAGAGGCAGCGGCGCTTGAGCGCGTCGTGCACCTCGCGCGTACGGTTCGACGTCAGCACCACCACCGGCGGCACCTCGGCCCGCAGCGTGCCCAGTTCGGGGAGGGTGACCGAGAAGTCCGACAGCAGCTCCAGCAGGAACGCCTCGAACTCGTCGTCGGCGCGGTCGATCTCGTCCACCAGCAGCACGCAGGGGTGGGTCTCCAGGGCTTTCAGCAGCGGCCGGGCGATGAGGAACCGCCGGTCGTACAGCTCGGCCTCCAGCCGGTCCGGGTCCCGTACCCCGGCCGCCTCGGCCGCGCGCAGATGCAGCAGCTGGCGCGGGAAGTCCCAGTCGTACAGGGCCTGGGAGGCGTCGATGCCCTCGTGGCACTGCAGCCTGATCAGCGGGGCGCCGAGCGCCTCGGCGAGGGCGGACGCGAGGGCGGTCTTGCCCACGCCCGCGTCGCCCTCGCAGAAGACCGGCCGGTGCAGTTCGAGCGCCAGGAAGCAGGCGACGGCCAGCCCTTCGTCGACGAGGTAGCCCGTCTTCTCCAGCCGCTCGCGCACCTCTTCCGGACCGGTCAATCCGTCACTCCGTCCCCGCCGCAGCCAGGACCGCCCGCCGGGTGAGCACCCGGGCGAGGTGCGCGCGGTACTCGGGTGTGGCCGACGGGTCGGACGAGGGGCGCGTGCCCTCCGCCGCCGCGCCGGCGGCCCGGGCCACGGCGTCCGCCGCCACCGGGGACCCGGCGAGCGCACTCTCCGCCGCCGTGGCCCGCAGGGGCGTCGGGCCCATGTTCGTCAGCCCGATCCGCGCCTCGGCGATACGGCCGTCGTCGCGCCGCACGAGGGCGGCCACGCCGACCACCGCCCAGGCCTGCGCGACCCGGTTGAACTTCTCGTAGTGGAAGCCCCAGCCGTCCGTCTTGGGCACCCGCACCTCCACGAGCAGTTCGTCGGCGCGCAGCGCGGTCTGCAGGTAGTCGACGAAGAACTCCCGGGCCGGAACGGTCCGCCGTCCCTGTGGTCCCACCGCCACCAGCTCGGCGTCGAGGGCGAGCGCCACCGCGGGCAGATCACCGGCCGGATCGGCGTGCGCGAGCGAGCCGCCGAGGGTGCCGCGATGCCGGACGGCCGGATCGGCGACCGTCGCCGTGGCCGCCGCGAGCAGTCCCGCGTGGCGGCGCACCAGCGGGTCGCGGACGACCTCGTGGTGCGTGGTCAGCGCCCCGATCACCAGCGCGTCGCCGTCCTCGCGCACTCCGCGCAGTCCGGGGATCCGGCCCACGTCCACGACGAGTTCGGGGAAGGCGAGCCTGAGCCGCAGCAGCGGCAGCAGGCTCTGCCCGCCGGCCAGCACCTTCGCCTCGTCGCCCGCGTCGGCGAGCGTGCGCACCGCCTCCTCGACGCTCGCCGGCCGGGTGTAGTCGAATGCCGGGGGAATCATGCCGACGCCTCCTGAAGGGACTGCCAGACCCGTGCGGGTGTACAGGGCATGGGGACGTCGGTGACGCCCAGGGGCCGCAGCGCGTCGACGACGGCGTTGACGACCGCCGGCGTGGCCGCGATCGCCCCGGCCTCGCCGACGCCCTTGGCGCCCAGGGGGTTGGAGGTGGCGGGCGTCTCGGTCCGGTCGGTCACGAAGTGGGGGAGGTCGGCGGCCGACGGCACGAGGTAGTCGGCCATCGTGCCCGAGACCAGGTTGCCCTCGTCGTCGTACACCGCCTCCTCGTACAGGGCCTGTCCGATGCCCTGGGCGACCCCGCCGTGCACCTGCCCCTCCACGATCAGCGGGTTGACGACCCGGCCGACGTCGTCGACGCACACATACGACCGGATCGAGGTCCGCCCGGTCTCCGTGTCCACCTCGACCGCGCACAGATGGGTGCCGTGCGGGTAGGAGAAGTTCTCCGGGTCCACGACGATCTCGGCGTTGATGGTGGGTTCCATGCCGTCGGGCAGGTCGTGCGAGGAGAAGGTCTCGAAGGCGATCTCCTGGATGGTCCTGCGGGCCTCGGGCGAGCCCTTCACCGAGAACACCCCGCCGGTGAACTCCAGGTCCTGCTCGCTGGCCTCCAGCAGGTGCGCGGCGACCTTCCGGGCCTTGTCGACGACCTTCACGGCGGCGTGGTGCACGGCCGCGCCGCCCACGACCAGCGACCGCGACCCGTAGGTGTCCATGCCCTGCGGGGCGGCCCTGGTGTCGCTGTGCACGACCTCGACGTCCTCGAAGGGCACCCCCAGCACGTCGGCGGCGATCTGGCTCCACGCCGTCACATGCCCCTGCCCGTGCGGGCTGGTGCCGGTGACGACCTCGACCTTGCCGGTGGGCAGCATGCGGATGCTCGCCGCCTCCCAGCCGCCCGCGGCGTACCTCAGGTCACGCAGCACCCGGCTCGGCGCCAGCCCGCACATCTCGGTGTACGTCGACACGCCGATGCCGAGCCGTACCGTGTCGCCGCGCTCGTTGCGCTTGCGCTGCTCCGCGCGCAGGTCGTCGTAGCCGAACAGGGCGAGCGCCTTGTCCGTCGCCGCCTCATAGTTGCCGCTGTCGTAGGTCAGGCCCGCGATCGACGTGTACGGGAACTCCTCGTGGCCGATCCAGTTGCGGCGCCGCAACTCGATCGGGTCCAGGCCGAGTTCGGCGGCGAGCTCGTCCATGACACGCTCGATCGCGAACGTGGCCTCCGGCCGTCCGGCGCCCCGGTAGGCGTCGGTGGGCGTCCGGGTGGTGAACACGCCCGTGCAGGTGAAATCGTAGGCGTCCATCTTGTAGATCGCCGGGTACATGAACGCGCCCAGGATCGGGATGCCGGGCGTGACGAGCATCAGATACGCGCCCATGTCGGCCAGGAGGTCCACCTTCAGACCGAGCAGCCTGCCCTCGCGGGTGGCCGCGATCTCTATGTCCTGGATCATGCCCCGGCCGTGATGGGTTGCCAGATAGCCCTCGGAGCGGGACTCGGTCCACTTCACCGGGCGGCCCAGGCGGCGCGCCACGTCCAGCGCGATGGCCTCCTCGCCGTAGACCTGGAGCTTGGAGCCGAAGCCGCCGCCCACGTCGGGGGCGATCACGCGCAGCTTGTGTTCGGGCACGCCGGTGACCGTGGCGAGCATGATCCGCAGGATGTGCGGGATCTGGGTGGCGGAGTGGACGGTGTACTCGCCGGAGGCGGCGAGCGGGGTGACCACGACGGCGCGCGGTTCCATGGCGTTGGGGATGAGCCGCTGCTGGTGGTAGCGGCGCCGGACGACGACCTCGGCGCGCTGCCTGACGGTCTCGTAGTCCTCGCCGGTCTTCAGGGGCCAGACGTAACAGCGGTTGGTGCCCTTGTCGGAGTGGACGAGCGGTGCGTCGTCGGCGAGCGCCGCCTCCAGGTCGAGCACCGGCGGCAGGGGCGTGTAGTCGACCTCCACGGCCTCCAGCGCGTCGGCGGCCGCGTACCGGTCGCGGGCCACGACGACCGCCACGGGATCGCCCGCGTGGCGTACCTCCTCGACCGCGATCGGGGGGTGCTCGGGCAGCACGATGTCCTCGGTCACCGGCCAGGCGCAGGGCAGCGAACCCAGCCCCTGGGCGAGGTCGCGGCCGCTGAACGCCGCGACGACACCGGGGCGTTCGAGTGCGGGGGAGACGTCGACCCGGTCGATGCGGGCGTGCGCCATGGGGCTGCGCAGGATCGCCAGGTGCAGCAGACCGGTGACCTGGATGTTGTCGGTCCAGTTGGTCTGGCCGGTGACGAGCCGGGCGTCCTCCTTGCGCAGCCGGGCCCGGCCCACCTCCCGTTCGGTCGCCTCGGTCATGACGCGGCCTCCTGCCCGGAGGCGGCGACGACCGCGCGCACGATGTTCTGGTAGCCGGTGCACCGGCAGAGGTTGCCCTCCAGGGCGTGCCGTACCTCGTCCGAGGTCGGGGAGGGGTTCTCCCTGAGCAGGTCCCGGGCAGCCATGATCATTCCGGGCGTGCAGTAACCGCACTGCAGCGCGTGCCGCTCGTGGAACGCCTTCTGCAGCGGATGCCACTCGCCGTCCTCGGCGAGTCCCTGAACGGTGGTCACTTCGCCCCCGTCGGCCTGGACGGCGAGCACCGAGCAGCTCTTGACGGTCTGCCCGTCGAGCTCGACCGTGCAGGCGCCGCAGTTCGAGGTGTCACAGCCGATGGGGGTCCCGGTGAGACCCAGCCGGTCCCGCAAGTAGTGGACCAGGAGGAGACGGGGTTCGACCTCGTCCTCGTATGTGGTGCCGTCCACCTTCACCGCGATACGGGTCATGTGCCCTCCCAGAGCAAGGTGAGGCGTGTCAGCCAGTGTGCGTGACGTGCGTCACTCTAAGGCCGGGGAGCGGGAGGGGCGAGTACCGCGACGCAAAATGGTTGAGCGTTAATCCGTTGCCGTCGCGAAGGGGGGTTTGCGGGATGCCGGGGCGCAGGGTGGGGGTGTCCTTGCAGGGGGTGTCCTTGCAGGGGTGAGAGGGCGCATGGGTGTTGACGTCTTTCGCGCCCCCGCTGATTGTTATGGACATGCCTAAGTTACCCGTGCGTCTGCTCGGCGTTCTCGCGGCACTCACCGGCCTCCTCACGGCCCCCGGCCCCCGTCCCGCGGCCGCCGCCTCCCTCCCCGACTCCCTCTGGTTCGACGCCCAGGCGTCCGCCGCCCTCACCGTCGGCGGCGGCCGCTTCGCCGACGGTCTCGGCCGCGAGGTCGTGCTGCGCGGCTACAACGTCTCCGGCGAGACCAAGCTGGAGGAGAACGGCGGACTGCCGTTCGCCTCCGTCGCCGACGCCAGGAAGTCGGCGGCCGCCCTGCGCACCCTGGGCGGCGGCAACACGGTCCGCTTCCTGCTCTCCTGGGCCCATGCCGAGCCCACGCGCGGTCAGGCCGACACGGCGTACCTCGCCGCGGTCACCGACCAGATGCGCGCGTTCCTCGACGCCGGCATCCGCGTCGTGCCCGACTTCCACCAGGACCTCTACTCCCGCCACCTCTTCAACAAGGGCAGCTGGTACACGGGCGACGGCGCCCCCAAGTGGGCGGTGGACGCCGGGAACTATCCCGCCGAGTCCTGCGGCATCTGCCTCTTCTGGGGCCAGAACATCACCCAGAACCAGGCGGTGACGAAGGCGTCGTACGACTTCTGGCACAACGCGTACGGCGTGCAGGACGCCTTTCTCGACACGGCCGGGAAGACCATGGCGTACCTCGAACAGCACCTGAACGGTGACGAGTTCGCGGGCGTCGTCGGATTCGACCCGTTCAACGAGCCCTACGCGGGCACCTACGACTCCGGGCAGAGCAGCCGCGGCTGGGAGCAGGACGTGCTCTGGCCCTTCTACGAGAAGTTCCGCGCGCGCATGGACACGGCGGGCTGGCAGGGCAAGCCGGCCTTCGTCGAGCCCAACCTGTTCTGGAACGCCAACCTCGACTTCCAGAAGCAGGAGGGAGGACTGCTGGACGCGGGCACCATCGGCCCGCGCTATGTCTTCAACACCCACTTCTACGACCAGAAGGCCATCTCCGGCGTCTTCATGTGGGGCAAGGCGGCCGACGGGCAGTACTCGGCGGACTTCCGGACCGTGCGCGACCGGGCCCTGGGGCTCGGCACGGCCGCGATCGTCAGCGAGTTCGGGCATCCGCTCACCGGGTCGGTCTCCGACAAGGCGCCCACGGTGGTCAAGGCGATGTACCAGGCACTCGACTCCCGCCTGCCGGGGGCGAGCTGGTGGTCCGACCCGGCCGCCTCCGGCCCGGTGCTGTCCGGTACGCAGTGGCAGTGGGACCTCTACAACGGCCGCCACCACGAGCTGATGAACGGCAACCCCGGCAAGGTGCTCACCTCCGGGGACGCCTGGAACGACGAGGACCTCTCGGCGGTGGCCCTCGACGACTCGGGCGCCGCCGTGCTGCGCCAGGACGCCCGCCTGCTCGACCGGCTCTACCCGAGCGCCACGGCGGGGACGACGGTCGCGTTCACCTACGAGGACCGCTCCCGGGACGGCTCGACGGCGCTGACCTGGAACCCGGTCCCCGGATCGCTGCCGAACGTCGCGCAACTCGTCGGCTCGGGGCAGTACGGCCTGCTGGTCTGGCGGTCGGACGGCACCGCGGCGCCGACGGAACTGCATCTGCCCGCCTCGTTCCCGGCCGCGTCCACGACGGTGGTCTCCGATCTCGGCTCCGCGGCGGGCCTGCCCGCCTATACCAGGACGACCCCGATCGCGGTGGCGAACGAGCCGGGCGGCACCGGCAGCAAGCGGCTGCTGCTGACCGCGCCCGGTGTCGGCACCGTGCACTACGCGCTGGTCACGAACGGGGCGACGGCCCCGTCCGAGTCGCGACTGGACGCGGCGCGGACGGAGTTGTCGGCGTGGGCGGCGCAGGAGATCGGCTGAGCGGGTCCGGGGAAGTCCGGTGCGGTTCGGCCGCGCCCCACAGGGGCGCGGCCGGCCAGGACGGACCCGCGGGTGCCGCACCGGACTTCCCGGAGCGCTCAGCGGCGGACGGGCCGGCCGCCGGACCGGATATCAGCCGGCGGAAGGACCCGTCCAGTCCGCGGGGACGTGCGCCAGGCGCACCCGCTGCGGGTGGTCGCCGACGTTCACGCTGGTGACCTTCTCGCCGGTGGCGAAGTCGATCGCGGTGATCTTGTCGGCCCCGGCCTCGGAGATGACGCAGTCCTTGCCGTCACCGCTCACGGTCGCCCAGTACGGCGTGGACGCGGTGATCAGCGGGCCCTCCTGGAGGGAGGCCCGGTCGACGACGGTCGCGTAGTTGTCCATCGTCCCGGCCGCACACAGCTTGGTGCCCTCGGGGTTCATCGAGATGCCGTGGTGGCGCGAGTCGAGGAGCCAGGTGGTGCGGTCCTTGTTCGTCGCCGGGTTCTCCGGCAGCGTCTTCACCCGGGTGATCTTGTCGGCGGCGATGTCGTACTCCAGGAAGCCGTTGAAGAACGACACCTGGAAGTACAGCTTGGACCAGTCGGGGGTGAACGCGGCGGGCCGGACGGCGTCGGAGAAGTCCTTCAGGCCGATCGCGTCGAGCCGGTCGCGCATGTCGATGGTCTTGACCTGCTTGAACGTGGTCGCGTCCACGATCGTGATGTGGCGGTCGCCCTTCGTCCAGTCCATCAACGGGTCGTCGAGCGCGGTGGTGACCTCGCCGATGGACATGTTCCAGATGTACTTGCCGCCGTTGGTGAAGACGTTCTCGTGCGGCTTGTCGCCCGTGCTGAACTCCCCGACCTCCTTGCCGGTGTCGATGTCCAGCACCTGCACCTTGTTGGCGGTCGAGGCCGAGACCGCGACCCGGGTGCCGTCCGGGGAGACCGCCATGTGGTCGGCGCGGTAACCGGCGACCGGGAAGCGCCAGTTGATCCTGCCCGTGGCCAGGTCGATGGAGACGACGTCGGCGAAGCTCGGCCGGGAGACGACCATCGACCTGCCGTCCGGGGTGGAGTACATGTCGTCGACGTACTGGTCATGGCCCTCGCCGACCTGGTTGCGGATCGACATGAAGTAGATCCACTTGATGGGGTCGGCGTTGATCTCCGCCAGCCGCTCCGCCTTGTCCGGGATGACGTTGACCTGGCCGATCTTCGCGAAGTCACCCGTCGACTTGACGACGTCGGCGGTGCCGTCCCAGTTGTTGCCCACGAACAGCACCTCGCGCAGCGCGGCGGAGGAGTCCTGGGCGGTGGCGGCGGTCGCCGTGCCGCCTGCGGTCAGGGCGAGAACGGCGGTGAGGGAGAGGAGGTGCCGGGGTCTGAGGACGGACATGCGGGTCCCAATCTTCGTCGATGGTGGGGGCATGACAACAGGCGAACCGGGCGTCCCGGCCCGGACGGGCCGGGACGGCCGCGCCGGCTCCGCGGGGCCGGGGCGGGGGTGGTACTCCGGCTCCGGGGAGCCGGGCATGGTGCGGCTCGGGATCTGAATACGCCTGCGTTCAGAGTGACCTTACTGGAAAGTAAGGAAGGGGTGGGCCTCTTCACAAGACCCCGGGCGGGACAAAATTGTCCGGCAGGCGAAGGGATCACCGAGCGGCGAGGGAGGGCGCGTGACGGGCAGGCTCAGGCAGCCGACGGGCCGGTACGGCGGCAAGTCGGCCGAGGAGCGGCAGGCCGAGCGGCGCCGGCGCTTCCTGGACGCCGCGCTCCAGCTGTTCGGCGACAGCCCCGGCTTCAGGGCCACCACGGTCGCCGCGCTGAGCGAGGCCGCGGGCCTGTCGACGCGCCAGTTCTACGAGGAGTTCCGCACCCTCGAGGACGTCCTGGCCGTCCTCCACCTCCAGGTCAACGACTGGGCGGAGGAGGCCGCCGCCGTGGCCCTCGCCGAAGCCGGTGACCTGCCGCTCGCGCAGCGCGCCACCGCGGTCTTCCGGGCGTACGCGGCCGACATCACCTCCGATCCGCGCCGGATCCGCATCGCCTTTGTCGAGATCATCGGTGTCAGCCCCCGGCTGGAGGAGCAGCGCCTCGAACGCCGGTCCCGGTGGGTGGACTTCATCTGCGCGGAAGCCGCGCGGGCCGCCGCGCGCGGCGAAGTGGCGCCGCGCGACTACCGGATCGCGGCCGCGGCGTTCATCGGCAGCGTCAACGGTCTGCTGCACGACTGGCGGGCCGGCTGGGTGGACGCGACCCTCGACGAGATCGTGGACGAACTGGTGGGGCAGCTGCTCGCCATGGCGCGCCCGGCCGGATGGCTTCCGGGCACCTGAGACACCGGGCGGCCCGCGTCCCGCGCGCCCGTGCGGCTCGCCACGACCCCGAGCACCACCGGGCGGTGGGCCGTTGTGCGGCGCGGCGGCTGGACCGCGGCGGCGGCGAGGGCGGCCTGGCGGTGCCGGCGCGATCCGCCGGCGGCACCCCTGCCCTGGCCGTACGGCCTGGCGCGCGACTGTCCGGCCGACGCCGTGCGCGGCCAAGGGTGCCGGCGGCGGCTCCTCGACCGGCTCCCCGACCGGCTCGGCGACGACGAGGCCGCGCGCGGCCGGCAGTTCGTGGCGAGCCCGGACGGAGACGCGCCGGGGCCTGGGTGTACGGCGCGCCGGACCGGCTGTCCGCCTCCGACACCTGCGGACGACCCCGGTCTCACCGCTGCGGCGGCGTCGTCGGATCCACACCCGCCAGGAACGCCTCGGCCTGCGCCCCGATGCGGAGCGCGCCGATCGCTCCCGCCCAGCGGGCGATCTCCCGGGCCAGGGCCGTGGCCCCGCCCTCGTCCCCGGTGTCGCGGGCCAGGGCCGCGAGCAGCATCTGCTGCGAGAGCGTGCCGGGCAGGGTGCCGGCCCGGGCGCCGAGCGCGGTCGCCCGCTGCCACCGTTCCCGGGCCCGTGCGTGGTCGCCGGCGTCGTGGTCGTGGTCGCCGAGGTGGCGCAGCGCCTCCCGGGCGAGCAGGTCGTCGCCGTCCTCACCGGCCCGCAGGGCGCGCTCGTAGTGGGCGGGCGCCGTGGTGCGCTCGGCGAGGAGGTTGTCGCTGATCAGACCGAGGTACATCTCCGCCCAGCCGCCGCGCCCGGCGTCCGGGGCCCGGTCGCGCAGGTCCTCGGCGCGGCGGCGCAGCCCGGCCGGTGTCTGCGGGTCCTCGCCCTCCGGGCCGGGGCTCGGCCCGTCGCCACCGGAGCGGAGCCGGGCGAGGTAGTCGTGTCGCAGCCACAGGAAGTCCAGGTCCCAGGGCTCCTCACCGGCAGCCTCCGCCCATGCCGTCCCGGCGGTGCGCAGCCGCTCACCCGCCGTGCTCGTCCCCGCGAACAGGTCCCGCTCCAGCGCCACTTCGGCGGCCGCCAGGGCGAGCCGGGTGCGGGCCGCGGGATCGGACGTGCGCGCCGCGTCCAGCAGGGCGGCCGCGCCGTCCCAGCGGCCGCCCAGCGCCAACTCCAGGGCGGCGGAGACGAGTTCGGTGACATCGACCGTCGTAGCCGTTGCGTTCGTCATGCCGGCGACAGTAGTAATCGGAAAAACCATCCACAAGAAAACCATTGTCGAGGGGACCGGACATGGACGACTCGGCCGACCGGCACGTCGCGCTCTGGGAGCGGGAACTGGCGTGGATGGACCCGGTGAAGGAGGCGATCTTCGCGCGCCTGGCGATCCTGGCGCGGTACACGGCGCAGGCCCGGCGCGAGACCCTGGACGCGAACGGACTTGCGCACTGGGAGTTCAAGGTGCTGCTGATGCTGCGCCGCCAGGGCCCGCCGTACACCGCAAGCCCGTCACGGCTCGCCGACCTGCTGGGGCTGACCCGCGGCGCGCTGTCGGCCCGGCTCGCGCCCCTGGAGGAGGCCGGGCTGATCAGCCGTACGCATGAGACGGGTGACCGGCGGCGGGTGCGGGTGCGGCTCACCGATGCCGGATACGAAGCCTTCGAGCGGCATGCGGTGTCCGAGGACAGGGGCGAGCACACGCTGCTCGCAGCACTGACCGCAGAAGAGAAGCGGACGCTCGCAGACCTGCTGCGGAAACTCGTCGCGGCCGCCGAGTCCGGCCCCGGCGGCCCGCCTCCGCCCGCCCCGCGAGGCCCGGGGAGAGCCGCGAGCTGATCCGGATCCTGACGGCCACCGCCCCGCTGTCCGTCCCACGCCCGGACGAGGAGCCGCTCGGCGATCCTGCCGTCGCGCGGCGATGCCAACGATCTGCCCGTCATCCGCGCGCCGTCGGCGTCCGCCCGGATCCGGCCCGGCCGCCGGCGGGCCGCGGGACCTCTCCGCCGAGCGCCCTCCGGCGCCGGGCGCCCCGGCGAGCGCAGTGGGAGCCGTGCGCCTCCCGGGTGAGTGCGGAGCGGCGCCCGTGACCGTCCGCAGGCCCGTGCCGTTGCTGAAGGCATGATCTCCACACGACGCATCGCCGCCGCGGTCGGTCTCGCCGTCGGCGTCACTGGCCTCGCCGCGCCGCTGGCGAACGCCGCCGCCGGAACCCCGCACCCGGGCAAGCCGAACCCGGTCACCCTGCTCGACTCACTGGCCCGCAGCGGCCTTCCGGCGGAGCACAGGGGCGAGATCCCGCGGCTTTCCGGCCAGCTCGCGGGCCTGAACCGGCTGCACGAGGTCAACCAGCTCCACCAGGCCACCGATCTGGCCGCGCCGGTCACGGGGCTGGTGCCGGCCGTCCGGTAGGAGAGGGCGCATCGGCGTTCACCACGAACAAGGCTGCGCGTGGCCCGCATACGTGTCCTCGTCGCCGGTACCGAAGGAAGCCGCCATGCCCATCGCCCGTGAACTCCTCATCGGCGGCAGGGACGTACCCGCCGTATCGGGCCGCACCACCGTGGATGTGAGCCCCTACACGGGTGAGGTGTACGCGACGGTCGCGGCGGCCGGTGGGGAGGACGTCGCGCGGGCGGTGGGGGCCGCGGACGCGGCCTTCGCGCAGTGGGCGGCGCTCGCGCCGTTCGCCCGCCGTGCGATCTTCCTCAGGGCGGCCGATCTGCTGGACGCGCGGGGCGAGCAGGTGGCCGAGGTCATGGCGCACGAGGCGGGCGGCACCCGGCCGTGGGCCTTCTTCAACGTGGCGCTGGCCGCGAACATCCTGCGCGAGGCGGCGGCCGCGGTCACCGCGCCGCGTGGTGAGGTGCTCGGCGCCCAGGAGGAGGGTGTGCTGGGGCTGGCGGTGCGTGAACCGCTGGGCGTGGTGGCCGCGTTCGCGCCCTGGAACGCGCCGGTCATCCTCGGGGTGCGGGCGGTGGCCGCGCCGCTGGCGGCCGGCAACACGGTGGTGGTGAAGCCGAGCGAGGACGCGCCGATCGCGTGCGGGCTGCTGGTCGCCGATGTGCTGCGGGAGGCGGGGCTGCCGGACGGGGTGCTGAACGTGGTGACCAACGCGCGGGAGGACGCGCCCGCGGTGGCCGAGGCGCTGATCGCCGATGCGCGCGTGCGGGCGGTCAACTTCACCGGCTCGACGGCCGTCGGGCGCGTCGTCGGTGAACTGGCGGCGCGTCACCTCAAGCCCGCGCTGCTGGAGCTGGGCGGCAAGAACGCGGTGATCGTGCTGGCCGACGCCGATGTGGACTACGCGGTCGACGCGGTCACCTTCAGTGTGTTCATGAACTCCGGGCAGATCTGCATGTCCGGCGACCGTGTCCTCGTCCACGAGTCGCTCGCCGAGGAGTTCACCCAGAAGTTCGTCGAGAAGGTCGCCGCGCTGCGGGCGGGCGACCCCACGCACCCGAGGACCGTGGTCGGGCCCCTGGTCGACGCCGCGGCGGCGCAGCGGGTGGCGGGGCTGGTGCAGGAGGCCGTGGCCAAGGGGGCCAGGGTCCTCATCGGCGGCGAGCCCGAGGGCGCCGTGCACCCGGCGACGGTCCTGGCCGGTGTGCCGAAGGACGCGGAGCTCTACCACGCCGAGGTGTTCGGCCCGGTCTGCGTGCTGGAGAAGTTCGCCGACGACCATACGGCGATCACGCTCGCCAATGACACGGACGACGGCCTGACCTGCGGCATCATCACCGAGAACGCCACCCATGGCCTGGCCGTCGCCCGCCGGGTGCACACCGGCATCGTGCACATCAACGACCAGTCCGTGGCCGACGAGCCGCACGCGCCCTTCGGCGGCGTGAAGGCATCCGGCTACGGCCGCTTCGGCGGACGCTGGGGCATCGAGGCGTTCTCCAACACCCGCTGGGTCACCATCGCCACCCAGCACGCGCACTACCCCTTCTGACGGGCGGCTGGCCGACGCCGCACTCGGCACCGCCTCCGCACCGCCTCCGCACCGCCTCCGCACCGTCCCGGCACCCCGCAGGGCTGTCGCGCATACCTGAGGCAATCTGGCAGATGAAATTGTTGACAATCTTGTCGGGTTGGTTCTAGGTTCGACAGGCACTCGTTCAGGGAGGGCGACGATGCCGAACGGCGCAGGTCGGAGCACCGGAGAGCAGGCCGGGCACGGTGTGACGCGCGCCGGGCAAGGGCGGCATCGGCCGACGGGAGGCACAGAGGCGTCGGCGGCGGTCCCTGAACGCGCACCCGGCCGTGACCGAGGCGATCAGGGCCGGGGACCCGCGCCGGCGGCCGAGGCGGCCGTCCGCGCCCACCTCGCCGGCGTGATCGAGGCGCTGCGCGCCTGACGCGACCTGCGGCGGGCGCGTACCTGTCCAACCAAGGAGATCTCAGCAATGACGCATGGCCATGCGCCCGCCACCCCACGATCCACGCTCGTCATCACCGCGCACGCGGGGGACTTCGTGTGGCGTGCGGGGGGAGCCATCGCCCTGGCCGCCTCCCGCGGAGAGAAGGTCACGATCGCGTGCCTGACCTACGGCGAGCGCGGTGAGTCCGCCAAGGCGTGGCGCGAGGGCAAGAAGCTGGAGGAGATCAAGGCGATACGCCGGGAGGAGGCGGAGAAGGCCGCCGCCACCCTCGGCGCCGAGGTCGTCTTCTTCGACGCCGGCGACTACCCGCTGCTGCCCACGCCCGAGCTGACCGACCGGCTGGTGGCCGTCTACCGCGCCACCCAGCCCGACGTCGTGCTCACCCACCCGCTGGAAGACCCCTACAACGGCGACCACCCCGCCGCGGCCCGCATGGCCCTCGACGCCCGGGTGCTCGCCCAGGCCATCGGCTACCCGGCGGACGGCGAGATCATCGGCGCCCCGCCGGTCTTCTTCTTCGAGCCCCACCAGCCCGAGATGTGCGGCTTCACACCCGAGGTGCTCCTCGACATCACCGACGTGTGGGAGACCAAGCGCAAGGCCATGGAGTGCCTGGCCGCGCAGAGGCACCTGTGGGACTACTACACCGACCTCGCCGTCCGCCGCGGAGTCCAGCTCAAGCGCAACGCCGGCCCCAACCTGGGCCTGCCGCACCGGACGTACGCCGAGGCCTACATGCGTCCCTACCCGCAGGTCACAGGGGAGCTGGCATGAGCGGCGTGATCGTCACCGACCCGCCGAAGGCGGACGCCGAAGACGTCGGGGCACTCGCCGGACACGGCGTGGCCACCGTGCACGAGGCGATGGGCCGCACCGGCCTGCTCCCCGGCCGGCTGCGCCCGATCCAGCAGGGCACCCGCGTGGCGGGCACCGCGGTCACCGTGCTCTCCTGGCCCGGTGACAACCTCATGATCCACGCAGCGGTGGAGCAGTGCGGTGACGGGGACATCCTGGTCGTCGCGACCACCTCGCCCTCCACCGACGGCATGTTCGGCGAGCTGTTCGCCACCGCGCTGGCGAGGCGCGGCGTGCGCGGCCTGGTCATCGACGCGGGCGTCCGCGACACCGCCGAGCTGCGTGCGATGGGCTTCCCGGTGTGGGCCGCCGCCGTCTGCGCGCAGGGCACCGTGAAGGCGACCGGAGGGTCCGTCAACGTGCCGGTCGCGATCGGCGGCCAGGTGGTCCGGCCCGGCGACGTGATCCTCGCCGACGACGACGGCGTGGTGGTCGTGCCCCGCGAGCACGCCCGCCGGGTGGCCGAGGCGTCGAAGGCCCGGGAGAGCAAGGAGGCCGCCTCCCGCGCCGCCTTCCTCGAAGGACAGCTGGGCCTGGACCGCTACGGGCTGCGCGACACCCTCGCCCGCCTGGGCGTGACCTACCGGTCCCATGACGAACACGCGCGGGACGAGGGAGCCGGATCGTGACGGGGCTCGGGGAGGTGCGCTGCATGCTGATGCGCGGCGGCACCTCCAAGGGCGCCTACTTCCTGGCCGGGGACCTGCCGGCCGACGCCGCCGAACGCGACGACCTGCTGCTGCGCGTCATGGGCAGCCCCGACCCGCGCCAGATCGACGGCCTGGGCGGTGCGCACCCCCTGACCAGCAAGGTGGCCGTGATCTCCGCATCGGGCGACGCGGAGGCGGACGTCGACTACCTCTTCCTCCAGGTCGCCGTCGACAGGCCCGAGGTGACCGACCGGCAGAACTGCGGCAACATCCTGGCCGGCGTCGGCCCCTTCGCCGTGGAACGCGGACTCGTCGCCCCAGGGGACGGCGAGGCATCCGTACGGATCCGCATGCTCAACACCGGGGAGCGCGCCGTCGCGAGGTTCCCCACCCCCGGGGGACGGGTCGACTACACCGGTGGTGCCGAGATCTCCGGCGTCCCGGGGACCGCCGCCCCCGTGCTGATCGAGTTCCCGCCGGGCGACAGCCCTCTGCTGCCCACCGGGAACGCCCGCGACACGATCGCGGGTACGCCGGTGACGTGCGTGGACAACGGCATGCCGACCGTACTGATCGCCGCGGCCTCCCTGAAGGTCACCGGATACGAGGACCCCGGGGACCTCGAAGAGGACCTCGCCCTGGCCGGCCGGCTGCACGAGATCCGGCTGGCGGCGGGCCGGCTGATGGGCCTGGGCGACGTCGAGGGCACGACCGTGCCCAAGCTCAGCCTGCTGGCGCCGCCACTCGGCGGCGGCGCCGTCATGACCCGCACCTTCATCCCGGTGCGCTGCCACACCTCCATCGGCGTCCTGGGCGCCGCGAGCGTGGCGGCGGGGCTGCGCGTCCCCGGGGGTGTGGGTGAGGGGATCGCGCGGCTTCCCGCCCGGGACGGACGCACCCGCATCGAACACCCCAGCGGATTCCTGGACCTCGACATCCGGGTCGATCCCGGCTCCGGCGGGGCCCCGCCGGTGGTACGGCGCACCGCCGTCGTGCGCACCGCGCGGAAGATCTTCGACGGCACCGTCTTCGTCCGGCACCCCGGGCTCCCGGCCGCGCCCGGGCAGGGGGGACCTCCGGCCACCGCACCCACTCCCGCACCAAGCCACTAAGGAGGAGCCGATCATGACTCCGCCCCTCGGGGACATCGCCCACCTCGGGCACGTCGAACTGCTGACCCCGGACCTGGACCGCAGCCTGGCGTTCTTCACCGACTACCTGGGCCTGACGGTCAACGGGCAGGACGGCGACTCCGTCTACCTGCGGACCTGGGACGATTACGAGCACCACAGCCTGGTCCTGACCGCGCACGAGACCTCGGGCATCCGCCGTACGGCGCTGCGGACCTCCAGCGAGGAGGCCCTGCGGCGCAGGGTCGGGGAACTGGACGCGGCCGGCCGGCCGGGCCGCTGGACCGAGGACGAGCCGGGCCTCGGCCCGGTGTACGTCACCACCGACCCGGACGGCCACGAGTTCGCCCTGTACTGGGAGTCCGAGTGGTACCAGTGCCCGGAGGAGCTCAGACCGGGCCTGAAGAACCAGCCCCAGGCCAAGCCGGGCCACGGCGTGGGGGTACGGCGGCTGGACCATGTGAACTTCCTCGCCTCCGACGTCGCCGCCAACGCCGACTTCCAGCAGCAGGTCCTCGGCGCCCGCCCGACCGAGCAGATCAGGCTCGACAGCGGGAAGATCGCGGCCAAGTGGCTGACGTTCACGAACAAGTCGTACGACCTCGTCTACACCGAGGACTGGACCGGCTCGCGCGGCCGGCTGCACCACGTCGCGTTCGCGACGGACACCCGCGAGGACATCCTGCGCGCCGCGGACCTGGCCCTGGACACCGGGGTGTTCATCGAGACGGGCCCGCACAAGCACGCGATCCAGCAGACGTTCTTCCTGTACGTCTACGAGCCGGGCGGCAACCGCATCGAGCTGTGCAATCCGCTCACCCGCCTGGTCCTGGCCCCGGACTGGCCGCTGATCACCTGGACCGAGAACGAGCGGGCCAAGGGTCAGGCGTGGGGCCTGAAGACCATCGAGTCCTTCCACACCCATGGCACGCCACCGGTCGCCTGAATCCGGCACTACAGGGGGTGGGCGGCGCCCCGCGGGGCGCCGCCCACCCCCTGTGCCGTCCGCGGGTTCGCCCGTACAGGCGCCGTCGAACCGACGGCGCACAGATCGTTGCTTAGATCGTTGACGAAACGCGCTGATGACGGCCCACCACGCCGGCGGCATCCTCTCCGCCTACCTGGCCAAGTGGTCGGTGGAGCCCGCCGGCTAGCGTGCCGCCTTCTGGGTCTGTGCCGCCCCGCTGCTCTTCGTGCCGGTGCTCGCCAAGGTGCTGTACTGGGTGGCCTCCTTCGGGGGTCTGCTGCTCGTCTACGGTGTCGCCACCTGGCTGCCCACCCTGATGCGCGGCGAGGGACACAACCTCGGCTCCGCCCTGACCTTCGTCGTGCTGTTCAACGTGCGCTCGTCCCGGCGGTCCACGGCCGCCGGAGTGCCGCGGGAACTGATCGCCTCCCGCTGACCACGGCGGCCCCGTGCCGCCGCCACCCCGGGCGCCCGGAAGGCGCTGCCGCGAGGACGCGGCGGGACGCCTTCCGTTCCGTACGGCGGTGGCCGGCGGCGCACGGACCCCGGCCGGTGCGGGCTCAGGGCCGCCCGTCGTCCCCCTCGGCGCCGTCGCGCGCCCCGCCCTCCCGCAGCAGCCGTCCGAGCGAGCGGGCGTCCTGCTCGGACAGCGCGGAGACGAAGTGCGCGAGCACCGCCTCGTGGTCGTGGCCGCGCTCCAGTAGCGTGTGCATCTGCTCGGCGGTGTGGGCCGCCTCCTCCCGGGCGGGCTCGTAGGCGTACCCGCGGCCCTCGCGGTAGCGGACCAGCAGGCCCTTGTCGTACAGCCGGGACAGGATCGTCAGCACGGTCGTGTACGCGAGGTCTCCCGGCAGCCGGTCCCGGACCTGCCGCGCCGTCAGCGGCCCGTCGGCCGCCCAGAGCGCGCCGAGCACCCCGCTCTCCAGTTCGCCGCGCGCCCGCCGGCCGGATGCCGGACCGGCTTCGCCGTTCGTGGGGTCGTGCACCGTTCGGCTCCCCTCGCCGGTCGGCTTCCCAGGCTACCGACAAGCTACTACGGTCTGTAGAGGACGTGACGCGCCCTCATGCCGCCCGGGCGGAACGGTCGGGGAGGCCGGTCCGGGCGGGGGATTTTACTTGAGTAAGGCAAGTATATGGTAGCGTGGCGGGTATGCCCACCGCACAGCCGCCCCCAGGCCCCGCCTCCCCGGAAGTGATCGAGATCGAGCGCGCGCTCAACCGCATCACCTACCTGAGTACCCGGGCCCGGCATCACGACCGGCTGATGGCCATGGCCGGAGTGCCGCTGGATCGCGCGGCCGTCGCGCTGCTGCGGCAGATCGCCGACTCCGAGCCGCTGCGCCCGGGGGAGCTGGCCCACCGGCTCGGCGTCGAGGCCTCCCATGTGACCCGCCAGGTGCAGCAGCTGCAGCGGGACGGCTACGTCACACGCGCACCCGACCCCGACGACCGCCGCGCCCAGCGCATCGAGATCACCCCGCGCGGCCGGGAAGCCATCGACCGCATCCGCGACGTCGGCGTGCGCGGCATGCAGGTGGCCCTGTCCGCGTGGTCGTCCGGGGAACTCCGCCAGCTTGCCACCCTCTTCCACCGCATGGTCGACGACTTCCTTGCCCACGCCGCCGACGACGCCCAGGAGCCCCTCACGGCGGCACGCCCGGAGTCCTGAACGCATCGGCGAGAGCCCCCCACCCCGCCGTCAGCCGGACGTGGCGAGGAACTGCGTCGCGGCCAGCTCCGCGTACAACGGGTCCGCGGCGACCAGTTCGCGGTGCGTGCCGACCGCACGGACACGACCCGCGTCCATCACCACGATCCGGTCCGCCATCGTCACGGTCGACAGCCGGTGCGCGACCACCAGAACCGTCGTCGACCGCGCGACATCCGCGACCGTGTCCCGCAGCGCCGCCTCGTTGACCGCGTCGAGCTGCGAGGTCGCCTCGTCGAGGAGCAGCAGACGCGGGCGGCGCAGCAACGCGCGAGCGATCGCCACCCGCTGGCGCTCACCGCCCGAGAGCTTGGTCCCGCGATGCCCGACCAGGGTGTCGAGCCCCTGCGGCAGCCGCTCCACCAGACCGTCGAGGCGCGTCGTCTTGAGCACGTCCAGCACCGCGGCGTCGTCCGCCTCCGGATCGCCGAGGAGCAGGTTGTCGCGCAGGGATCCGGACAGCACCGGCGCGTCCTGCTCCACATAGCCGATGGAGGAGCGCAGACGGGACAGCTCCCAGCCGGCCACATCACGGCCGTCGAGCGTGATGGTGCCGGACTCGGGCTCGTAGAACCGCTCGATCAGCGAGAACACGGTCGTCTTGCCCGCGCCCGAGGGGCCGACGAACGCGGTCATGCCCTGGGCCGGCACTGCGAAGGTCACGCCGTGGTGCACGTACGGCAGGTCGTCGGCGTACCGGAAGCGGACGTTCTCGAAGGCGAGGGCGGCCGGTCGCGCGCCGGGTGACGGCAACGGCGCGGGCAGGGCGGCCGGTTCGGCGGGCAGCCGCATCGCCTCCTGGATGCGGGCGAGCGCGGCGGCGCCCGTCTGGTACTGGGTGAGCGCGCCGACCACCTGCTGGATCGGCGACATCAGATAGAAGACGTAGAGCAGGAAGGCGACCAGGGTGCCCACGTCGATGGCCCCGGTCGCGACCCGGGCGCCGCCCACCGCCAGCACGGTGATGAAGGCGAGCTGCATCGCGAGTCCCGCCGTGTTGCCCGCCGCGGCCGACCACTTCGCGGCCCGTACGCTCTGCCGCCACGACTCCTCGGCCGCCGCGTGGACGCGTTCCTCCTCGCGGTGCTCCGCACCCGATGCCTTCACCGTGCGCAGCGCGCCGAGGACCCGCTCCAAAGACGCGCCCATCGCCCCCACCGCGTCCTGGGCCTGGCGGCTGGCCCGGTTGATACGGGGCACGATCACACCGAGTACGGTGCCGGCGACCAGGATCACGGCGAGCGTGACACCCAGCAGCACCACGTCGACCAGACCCATCATCACCACCGTCGCCACCAGCGTCAGCCCACCGGTCGCGAGGCCGACCAGCGAGTCGGTGGTGACCTCCCGCAGCAGCGTGGTGTCGGAGGTGACACGGGCCATCAGATCGCCGGGTTCGGTGCGGTCCGCGGCCGATATCCGCAGCCGCAGCAGATACGACGACAGGGCGCGCCGCGCACCGAGCACCACCGACTCGGCGGTGCGCCGCAGCACGTACGAACCCAGTGCGCCCACCGCCGCGTTGGCGACCACCAGCGCCGACATGCCGAGCAGCGCCCAGGTGATGGGCCGGTCGTGCCCCAGATCGTCGATCAGCGCGCGGGCCACCAGCGGCAGCAGGAGCCCCGTCGCGCCGGTGACCAGCGCAAGCAACCCGCCCGCGAACAGCGCCCACCGGTGCGGTCGTACGTATCCGAGGAGCAGGCGCCACGCGGGCGGCGTGGACTGCGGCTGTGCTTCCGTCTCTGCGATGGTCACGGCATTCCTTGCGGGGTAGGGGCGTTCAGCCTACGTCGGCACGGCGAACCGATCTCATGTCGGTGGCGCGGAATACGTGCGCACGACCTCATGGGCGCGCAGGATCATGGGTGCGGGCCGCCGTGGTCCGCACCGGGCGCGCGAGGCGCCCCCACCACCGACGGAAGGCAGCAGCACCATGGCGCAGGAAGTACGCGGCGTGATCGCCCCTGGCAAGGGCCGGCCGGTGCGGGTCGAGACGATCGTCGTACCGGACCCGGGTCCCGGTGAGGCGGTGGTGCAGGTCCAGGCATGCGGTGTGTGCCACACCGACCTGCACTACAAGCAGGGCGGCATCAGCGACGACTTCCCGTTCCTGCTCGGGCACGAGGCGTCCGGGATCGTGGAGGCGGTGGGGGAGGGCGTCACCGAGGTGGCGCCGGGCGACTTCGTGGTCCTCAACTGGCGGGCGGTGTGCGGGCAGTGCCGGGCCTGCCGGCGGGGCCGGCCCTGGTACTGCTTCGACACGCACAACGCGCGGCAGAAGATGACCCTCGCCGCCACCGGCGAGGAGCTGTCCCCCGCCCTCGGCATCGGCGCCTTCGCGGACAAGACGCTGGTCGCCGCCGGGCAGTGCACCAAGGTCGACCCGTCCGTCTCCCCGGCCGTGGCGGGGCTCCTGGGCTGCGGCGTCATGGCGGGCCTCGGCGCGGCGGTCAACACCGGGAACGTCGGCCGGGGCGACTCGGTCGCGGTCATCGGGTGCGGCGGCGTGGGCGGTGCGGCGATCGCCGGGGCGAATCTGGCCGGCGCGGCGAGGATCATCGCGGTGGACGTCGACGACCGCAAGCTGACCACCGCCAGGGAGCTGGGCGCCACCCACACCGTCAACGCGAAGGACGGCGATCCGGTCGCGGCGATCCGCGAGCTGACCGGCGGTTTCGGTGCCGACGTGGTGATCGAGGCGGTCGGCCGCCCGGAGACGTACAAGCAGGCGTTCTACGCCCGGGATCTGGCCGGCACGGTGGTCCTGGTGGGCGTGCCCACCCCGGAGATGAAGCTGGAGCTGCCGCTGCTGGACGTCTTCGGGCGCGGCGGCGCGCTCAAGTCGTCCTGGTACGGCGACTGCCTGCCCTCGCGCGACTTCCCGATGCTGATCGACCTGCATCTCCAGGGACGCCTGGACCTGCAGAAGTTCGTCACCGAGACCATCGCCCTCGACGAGGTCGAGAAGGCCTTCGAGCGGATGCACCACGGCGACGTGCTGCGCTCGGTGGTGGTGCTGTGATGACCACGCGCATCGACCACCTGGTCACCTCCGGCACCTTCTCCCTGGACGGCGGCACCTGGGACGTCGACAACAACGTGTGGATCGTCGGCGACGACCACGAGGCCATCGTCATCGACGCCGCCCACGACCCCGACGCGATCGCCGAGGCCGTCGGCGATCGGCGGCTGCGCGCCATCGTGTGCACCCACGCCCACAACGACCACATCGACGCCGCGCCCGCCCTCGCCGACCGGACCGGCGCGACGATCTGGCTCCATCCCGACGACCTGTCGCTGTGGAAGCAGACTCACCCCGACCGCCTGCCCGACAACTGGCTGGAGGACGGCCAGGTCATCGAGACGGCAGGCACGAATCTGACCGTCCTGCACACCCCGGGCCACTCCTTCGGGGCGGTCTGCCTCTACGACCCGGGCCTGGGCACGGTCTTCACGGGCGACACCCTCTTCCACGGCGGCCCGGGGGCGACCGGTCGCTCGTACTCCCACTTCCCGACGATCATCGCCTCGATCCGTGACCGGCTGCTGACCCTCCCGCCCGGGACGGTGGTCCGCACGGGCCATGGTGAGACCACGACCATCGGCGCCGAGGCACCGCACCTCGACGAGTGGATCGCGCGAGGCCACTGACCCGACGGCGCGCCTGCTCACCGGAGGCGAAAAGGCGACGGAAGATGTCCGGCTTCCGCGAGATCGTCGGCACAGACGGTGCCACGAACGCGGAGGTCGGACATGCCGAGGTCACTGAAGGGCAAGGTCGCACTGGTCGCCGGGGCGACACGGGGAGCCGGCCGGGGGATCGCCGTGGAACTGGGCGCGGCCGGAGCCACGGTGTACGCGACCGGGCGCAGCACGCGCGAGCGGCGCTCGGAGTACGACCGGCCCGAGACCATCGAGGACACCGCCGAGCTGGTGACCGCGGCCGGCGGGCGCGGTATCGCCGTACCCACCGACCACCTGGTCCCCGCCGAGGTACGCGCCCTGGTGGACCGCATCGCGGACGAACAGGGGCGCCTCGACATCCTGGTGAACGACATCTGGGGCGCCGAGAAGCTCTTCGAGTGGGACCGCCCCGTGTGGGAGCACGACCTGGACGACGGGCTGCGCCTGCTGCGGCTCGCCGTCGACACCCACGCCGTCACCAGCCACTGCGCGCTGCCCCTGCTGCTGCGCCACCCCGGTGGCCTGGTCGTCGAGATGACCGACGGAACGGCCGAGTACAACCGCGACACCTACCGGGTCTCCTTCTTCTACGACCTGGCGAAGGCGGCCGTGCTGCGGATGGCGTTCGCCCTCGGCCACGAGCTGGGCCCGCGCGGCGCCACCGCGGTCGCCCTGACCCCCGGCTGGCTGCGCTCGGAGCTGATGCTCGACCTGTTCGGGGTGGGGGAGGAGAACTGGCGCGACGCCCTGGACCGCGTACCGCACTTCTGCATCTCCGAAAGCCCCTTCTACGCCGGCCGGGCCGTCGCCGCGCTGGCCGCCGACCCCGACGTCGCCCGCTGGAACGGCACCTCCCTCTCCAGCGGGCAGCTCGCCCGGGTGTACGGCTTCACGGACCGCGACGGCAGCCGCCCCGACGCCTGGCGCTATCTCGTCGAGGTACAGGACACGGGCAGGCCGGCGGACGCGACCGGGTATCGCTGACCGGCGCCCGCGAGCCTTTGGTCTTCGGGTAGCGCGGCATCCGAGGTGGGCAGGGATCACCTCGTCGGGGGCCCACGGCGTCACCGCGCGGACCGTGAGCGGTCAGGTCCGGGCGGCCGGCACCCGGCCCCACCCCCCGAGTGAAAGCAGGAGTCCCATGGAGTACGTGAAGCTCGGTCCGACGGGTCTTGACGTGTCCCGGATCTGCCTGGGCTGCATGAGTTTCGGCCTCCCCGACCGCGGCACGCACACCTGGAGCCTCGACGAGGAGGCGTCCCGCCCGCTGATCCGCCGGGCGCTCGACGCCGGCGTCAACTTCTTCGACACCGCCAACGTCTACTCGGACGGCACGAGTGAGGAGATCGTCGGCCGGGTGCTCGCGGCGGACGCCCGCCGCGACGAGATCGTGCTGGCGACGAAGGTGCACGGCAGGATGCGGCCCGGGCCCAACGGCGGCGGTCTGTCCCGCAAGGCGATCATGGCGGAGATCGACCACAGCCTGCGCCGCCTCGGCACCGACTACGTCGACCTGTACCAGATCCACCGCTGGGACCCCCTCACTCCGGTCGAGGAGACGATGGAGGCCCTGCACGACGTGGTCAAGGCGGGCAAGGCCCGCTACATCGGGGCGAGTTCGATGTACGCCTGGCAGTTCTCCAAGGCGCAGTACACGGCCCGGCTCGGCGGCTGGACGCGGTTCGTGTCCATGCAGAACCACTACAACCTCCTCTACCGCGAGGAGGAGCGCGAGATGCTGCCGCTGTGCGCGGACCAGGGCGTCGGCGTCCTGCCCTGGAGCCCGCTCGCCCGCGGGCGGCTGACCCGGGACTGGGACGACACCACTGAGCGCAGCCGCACCGACGAATTCGGCAGGCGGCTCTACCGGGAGGCCGACCGGGCCGTCGTCGACGCCCTGGCCGCGGTCGCCGCCGAACGGGGCGTCGCGCGGGCCCGAGTCGCGCTCGCCTGGCTGCTGCGGCAGAGCACCGTGGCCGCGCCCATCGTCGGCGTCACCAAGCCCCACCACATCGACGACGCGGTCGCCGCGGTCGACATCGACCTCACCGACAAGGAGATCCAGACGCTTCAGGAGCCGTACACGCCGCACGCCGTCAGCGGCCACTGACACCCCGCCGAGACGCTTCGGGGCGGTACGGGTTCCACGGGTCGCTACGACGCGTCCGCACCGCCCCCGAGCGCACCGGGAGCCGGGGCCGCCCCGCACGGAACCCGCCGGCCCCGGCCGGAGTGTCCCCCGAAACGGGGAACGCGCCGTGCCCGGAACGGGGAAAGAAGAGAGAAGGCGCGGGGAAAGAAGAGAGAAGCCCTGTGCCGCCGTTCGAAGGCGCCCGGCGTGGGCGGCGAGTTGCAAGGAGTATGAACATGGTGATCTTCCGGCGCGGCGCTGCGGGCCCGGAACCCGGCGGCGCCGCATCCTTCCTGACGGCGCGACGCATGGTGCCGGCCCTGGGCGCCGTCGCCGCACTGAGCCTGCTCACCGCCTGCGGCGGCGACCACGGTGCCTCGGGCGGCCCCGAGAAGCCGCCCGGGACGGCCCGGCCCCCGAGCGGGCCCACGGCCGGCGACGGCACCGCGACGACGGGCACGTCCGCCGCCCCCACGACCTCGGGCGGCTCCTCGACCACGTCCTCCGCGGCCGCCACCGGGAGCGGCGGCACGGGCACCCGCTGCCACACCTCCGACCTGCGCGCCACCGTCGGCGCCAACAACCCGGGGGCCGGGCAGGAGAACTTCCCCCTCGTCCTGACCAACCGCTCCGGCCGCACCTGCACGATCACCGGTTACCCGGGCGCCGCCTTCGTCGACGCCTCCGGCAAGCAGCTGGGGCCGGACCCCCGGCGCAGTTCCGGCACCCGCACGAAGGTCACGCTGGCGCCGGGCCAGAGCGCCTGGGCGGGCCTGACCTTCTCCAACCCGGAGGTCAGCGGCGCCAGGACGGCCTCGCCCACCTCCCTCCTCATCACACCGCCGGACGAGAGGTCGTCCTTGAAGGTGACCTGGGCGGGCGGAGCGGTGCCCGTGTCGGGCAACTCCTCCTCGGTGTTCCTGACGGTCTTCGGCGCGGGCACCGGAGCCTGACACCCTGCCGCACGACCGGCGCAGTAGCGTCGGCGGCATGGATCACACGAGGCGTTTCGAGGGGTACGGAGTTCTGGTCACGGGCGCGGCGCGCGGCATCGGCGCCGCCACCGCCCGGCGTCTCGCCGAGGAGGGCGCCCGCGTCCTCGTCACCGACGTGGACGGGGCGCAGGCCGAGAAGACCGCGCGTGCGATACGGGAACTGGGCGCGCCGGCCGAGGCGTTCGGGTGCGACGTCGCGGACCGCGCGTCCGTGGAGGCGGCCGTGGCCCGCGCGGTGGACGCCTTCGGCGCGCTGGACGTGCTCGTCAACAACGCGTACGGCTGTACCCCGGACGCGCCGCTCTTCGAGGACGAGCCCGACGATGGGTGGGCCCGGGACATCGATCTCACCCTCACCGGCGCGTACCGCTGCAGCCGGGCGGCCCTCCCGCACCTCGTGGCCTCCGGCCGCGGCGCCATCGTCAACATCGGCTCGGTGAACGGCATCCAGGACTTCGGCAACCATGCCTACAGCGCCGCCAAGGCGGGCCTCATGTCCCTCACCCGCACCCTGGCCGGGCACGCGGCCGCGCGCGGGGTCCGCGTCAACCTCGTGGCGCCGGGCACGGTCCGCACCTCCGCATGGCGGGGCCGTGACGCCGACCTCGCCGCGGTGAGCGAGCTGTACCCACTGGGCCGGGTCGGTGAACCGGAGGACATCGCGGCGGCCGTCGCGTTCCTCGCTTCCCGTGACGCGGTGTGGATCACGGGCACCACGCTGTGCGTCGACGGCGGCCTGCTCGCCGTGAACACGGGGTTCCGGCAGAAGGTGGCTCAGCGCGGGGCGACGCGGGAGGCGCCGTAGGGCCGGCGCCCACGTCACCGCCGCCGGTGGCGCGCCGGGCGGCGCGACCGTCGGCTCTGCACGGGGGCCGGGCGTCGTCGCATCTTCCATCGGCCGTGAAGAGGGAGCCCGGGCGCATCCCGTTGCCCGGCATGCACATGATCTTGGTAAGAACCGCCCACCGGAATCCGCCGGATACCGCACGGAGCCACGCCCCGCACGGTTCCACCGAAGACCGTCCCGGGCCCGTCGGCCCGGTGCGGGGAGGGGCGGCCGACACGGCGTGGCTCTCGCTGCCCCCGGGGGCCCGGTGCCCATGCTGACGTGGGCGGAAGCACCCTCCGGGTACCGGCCGGCGGGCCGGGGGACGGACACCGCGGGGACGCCCGGCACCCGTCGTCCCCGCCCTCGCGCCGCCCTCCCCGTACCGTGGCCTGCGCACGCCGGGCGCGTGTCGTGCGTGGCCCTGGCCCCTGTGCCGTCACGTAGCGTGGAAGGGCGGACGGGCGCACCGCCCCGGCCGCGGCTGCGGGCGCGGCCCGAACCCCGATCGATGTAGGGTCTTGGTCCCGTGCTGAACCGGGCGCACCCTGTCCACGGGATGCCCTCGCGGGCGCCGCACAGCCGCGGCGGTGACGGGGCGGTCGTCCGGAGAGTCGGAATCCGAGACGAGAGGTGGCCGTGTCGATCGATATCCCCGAGTCAGGCGGGGCGGAGCCGGACATCAGCGTCGTCGTCATCGTCTACAACGATGCCCGGCGCCTCCCGGTGGCCGTACGCTCCGTGCTCGACCAGACGTTGCGTGGCGTGGAAGTGGTCATCGCCGACGACTGCTCGACCGACGGGTCGTACGATGTGGCGCGATCGCTCGCCGCCGCCCACCCGGGCCGTGTGCGGGCCATCCAGCTGCCCGAGAACAGCGGCGGCTGCGGAGAGCCCCGCAACCAGGGCGTGGCCGTGGCGCGCGGACGCTACGTCATGTTCCTGGACAGCGACGACACCCTTGAGCCCAACGCGTGCCGCAACATGCTGGAGGCGGCCGACCGCACCGGCGCCGATCTCGTGTCGGGACTGTGCGTCCGGGTGTACACCGACAGCAGACACGACAAGCGGACCCCCTGGTACCCCTGGCTGTACCGGAGCACGCGCACCGTCGAGTCGATCGCCGAACTGCCGGACCTCTTCGTCTTCGACACCCTCTCGACCAACAAGTGCTACCGGCGCGACTTCCTGGTCGAGAACGACCTGACCTTCCCTCGGGGCATCCACTACGAGGACCTGCTGTTCTCGGCGCGGGCCTACCTCGCGGCAGGGCGGATCACCCTGATCCCCAACACGGTGTACTTCTGGAACGTGGTCCAGAAGACCACGGCCAAGTCGATCAGCAACCGGCGCCACGAGATCAACAACTTCAGCGACCGGCTGGAGATCCACCGCCGTATCGACGCCGTGCTGGAGCGGCGCGGCCTCGACGGGCTGAAGCTGCACAAGGACATCAAGTTCCTCAAGCACGATCTCGTCCTGTACCTGCGCGACCTGCCGTTCCTCGACGACGACTACCGGCACCGGTTCGCGGAGCTGGCCCGCGGCTACGTCCAGGACTTCCCGGAAGCGGCGTACGACCGGCTGGACCGGGTGCACGCCATCTGCGCCTACCTGCTGCTGCGGGAGGACTGGGACAACCTGATGCCCGCCGTCGACACGCTGATCAACCGGGACAAGGTCTCGGCACCGCTCACCGAGCGCGACGGCCGCGTCTACTGGTGCGAGCAGCACCTGGACGATCCGAAGGCGCGCGACATCATGGACGTCACCGGCCTCGGCTACCACGGCAGATCCCTGGACCGGATGTTCCTGCGCAACCTGCTCACCGGATACGCCGTCCGGGGGGACCTGGTGGTGCTCGAAGGGGCGGTGGTCAACCCGCTGCACACCGTCCCCGAGGACGCGAGCCTCACCGCCGAGCTGGAGTTCCGGGCCCGCCGCCGCAGCCTGCAGACCTTCCGGTTCCCGGTGCGGACGGTGCGTCACGAGGGCGACACCATCGCCTGGCAGGCCGCCGTCCCGCTGCCGGGCGGGCTGCGGCCCCTGGGCGTCGTCGACGAGGTGTGGGACGTCCGGCTGCACCTGACGGCGGACGGGAAGGGGACCACGACACGGATCACGGCCGGCCGTGTCGACCTGGAGAACGCCGCGTCCGTGCCCGTACGCCCCCGGCTCAGCCGGTTCGTGGCGGACCGGCTCCAACCGCAGGTCTCCGCCAAGGGACATCTGGCCTTCCGGCTCACGCAGCAGGGCCCGGCGGCCCGGCGCGGGCGGGCCGTCGTGGACCGCAACCTGCACGGCTCCGCGGCCAGGAGCGCCAAGGGCGCCTACCGTGCGCTGCGGGCCGTGCGCAGGGAACTGGCCTCCGGCCGGCGCAAGGTCCAGGGCTACCACCGCATGCTGAAGGTGCTCCCCGTCCGCAAGGGCACCGTCGTCTTCGAGAGCCACCTCGGCAAGCAGTACAGCGACAGCCCGCGGGCCGTCTACGAGGAGATGCGGCGCCGTCGGCTGCCCGTCACCGCCGTCTGGGCGTACGCGGGCGCCCGGCCCGAGGGCTTCCCGCAGGACGTCGAACTCGTCCGCCGGTGGTCCTGGCGCTATCTGAGGGCGCTGGCCCAGGCCGAGTTCTGGATCGACAACCAGGGCTTCCCCCTCAAGCTGGCCAAACGCCCGGGGACCACCTACATCCAGACGTGGCACGGCTCGGCGTTGAAGAGGATGGGCTTCGACGAGCCCGCCCACCGGGTGATGTCCGAGCAGGAACAGCGTTCCTACCAGCGGGCGCTGGACCGCTTCGACCACTTCGTGGTGCGCAGTGAGCACGACGTCCGCACCCTCGCCCGGGCCTACCGCATTCCCGAGGAGAAGCTGCTGCGCACGGGTTATCCCCGCAACGACGCCCTGGTACGGGCGGCCAGGGACCCCCAGGCGTCCGAGCCGGCCCTGCGACTGCTCGCCGAGCGCCTCGGCATCCGCCAGGACCGGCGCGTGGTGCTGTACGCGCCCACGTTCCGCGCCCGGCCCGACGGGGGCGTACGGGACTTCGCGTTCCCCTTCGACGTGGAGCGCTTCGCCGACGTGTTCGGGGACCGCCTCACGCTGCTGGTCCGTTCCCACTACCTCAACCGGGTCAGTCTCCCGCCGTCGGTGGCGGGCCGCGTGATCGATGTGACGGGCGAACCGGACATCACTCCGCTCCTGCTGCTGTCCGACGCCCTGGTCACCGACTACTCGTCCGTGATGTTCGACTATGCGCTGCTGCGACGGCCGCTCGTGTTCTACGCGTACGACTGGGAGGAGTACTCCGAGGACATGCGCGGGACGTACTTCGACCTCCTGGAGGAGGCCCCGGGCCCGGTCGCGCGCACCGAGGACGAACTCTTCGCCGCGCTGTCCGACCTGGGGACCGTCGGCACCCAGTACGAGGCGCGGCTCAAGGAGTTCGTGGACAAGTACGGCGAGTACGACCGCGGGGACGCGGCGGCTCGCATCGTGGACCGCTTCTTCGGCCCGGCGGGAGGGACTCGATGACGCAGCGTGAGATCTTCTTCGTCGCCAACGAGGTCAACGAACTCGGGGGCGTGGGCCGCTGGCAGGAGCAGATGGCCCGGCTGCTGGCCGGGCGCGGCCACCGGGTCACGATCATCGGCATCGCCCCGCCGGAGGTGCCGATGGACCTCGGCGAGAACCCGCCGTTCGAGACGCTGACCCTGTACGACCGGCGGCCCCCGGGCCGTCGCCGGCCGCGCGTCCCGCTGGGCCGGTTCGATCCGTCCGTCCGCCGGCAGGAGGCGGACATGCGGCGGGCCGCGGAGCGGCTGTCCCGGGCGTTCCGAGCCGCGGGGCCCGGTGCCGTGATCATCGTGACCCAGGTGTGGGCGATGGAGTGGGTGGTGCTCGCGGACACCGCCGGGCACCCGGTCATCGGCATGAGCCACGAGTCCTTCGAGGCATCCCGCCGCTCGTCGCGCTTCGAGCGTGTGCTCCGGTACTACAAGGACGTGGACCGGTTGCTGCTGCTGACCCAGGAGGACGCCGACGGCTGGGTGGGCGCAGGTCTCAACAACGTCGGTTTCCTGCCGAATCCGCTGCCGGTGACGCCCGGAGCGCCCTCACCGCGCACGGAGAAGGCGGTGGTCAGCATCGGACGGCTCAGCCATGCGAAGGGCGTGGACCTGCTGCTGGACGTCTGGGCGGAGGCGGCGCCGCGGCAGCCCGGCTGGATCCTGCGCATCTACGGCGCCGGGGACTACGAGGCCGAACTGCGGCAGCGGTGCACGGAACTCGGCCTGGACGGCTCGGTGGAGTGGGCGGGGCAGACCGACGACGTGATCGGTGCGCTCAGGCGGGCGTCCGTGTTCGTCCAGTCCTCGCGCGGGGAGGGTTTCCCGCTCGTCCTCCTCGAGGCGATGGCCTGCGGTGTGCCGTGTGCCGCGTTCGACTGCTCCCCCGGCGTGCGCGAGATCGTCAGGGACGGCGAGGACGGTCTGCTGGCCCGGCACGGCAACACCACGGAACTCGCCCGGCTGCTGGTCCGGTTGATGTCCGACGAGAACCTGCGCGACACGATGGGGGAGCGGGCGCGGGAGAACGTGCAGCGCTTCGCCCCCGATGTGATCACCCGCCGGTGGGAGGAGCTCTTCGACTTCCTGGAGCGCTGAGCGCCGCCCCCTGTCATGACGACGTGGGGGGACGGCCGTCCCGGGGACACGACGATGCCGGTTCGCGCCCGAGGGCACGAACCGGCACACAGCGCTGGTCACACGGCGCCGTTACCGCCCGCGGAACCCTCCGTCGAAGAAGTAGCCGCGGTCGCCGTTGAAGTAGCCACCGTAGCCACCGTGGTCCCGGAAGCCGAAGTCGTAGTTGTTGAAGTATCCGTGGTCGCGGAAGTCGCGGTAGTAACCGTGGTCACGGAAGTCGTACCGGAAGTGCCGGTGGTCGCCGAAGCGGTAGCAGCCGTCCCGATAGCCGTGGTCGTAGCGCCAGTCCCAGCACCGGTAGTCCCGGTAGTACCCGCGGTCGTGGTCCCCGTGGCCGTTGTTGGTCTGAACCGAGGTGGGTGCGACCGAGGGAGTGCTCGCCATCGCGACACCGCTGCTCGCCGCGCCGGCCAGCAGCATCGTGCCGGCGATCAGTGCGACCCTGCGTCGGACGATCGTCATTGCGTTTCTCCTTCGTCTGACGGGCGCGGAAGCCCTCTTTCATCCCGTTGATGTCAGCCTGCGGCAGGGCCGCTGAGAGGAGGCTGAGAGAGGTGGCCGCCCCGGTCGCGGTCCGCGCCGCGGCCGTCACCGGGTGTGCTCGACGCGCGGTCCGGGCCGGGTCTCCGTAGGGTGGATCAAGAGGACGACCATGCGAGTGCTGGTGATCGAGGACGAACGGGGGCTCGCCGAGGCGATAGCCCAGGGGCTCGCCGAGGAGGGCTTCGTCGCCGATGTCGCCCATGACGGCGTCGACGGGCTGTGGCGTGCCGCCAACGAACCGCACGACGCGATCGTGCTCGACCTGATGCTGCCCGGCATGTCCGGATACGAGGTGCTGAAGCGCATGCGCGCGGCCGACGTGTGGGCGCCCGTGCTCATCCTCACCGCGAAGGACGGCGAGTACGACGAGGCGGACGCCCTCGACCTCGGCGCCGACGACTATCTGAGCAAGCCCTTCTCCTATGTGGTGCTCGTGGCCCATCTGCGCGCTCTGCTGCGCCGCGGCGCGCCCGCCAGGCCCGCGGTGCTCGAGGCCGGCGACCTCGCCCTGGACCCGGCCTGCCGTCGCTGCCACCGCGCGGGGCAGGAGATCTCCCTGACCGCCCGCGAATTCACTCTTCTGGAGTACCTGCTCCGGCACTCCGACGAGGTCATCAGCAAGACGGACATCCTCGACCACGTCTGGGAGGAGAACTTCGACGGCGACACCAACATCGTCGAGGTCTACGTCGGCTATCTGCGGCGCAAGATCGACGCCCCCTTCGGCCGCCGGACGATCGAGACGGTCCGCGGCGCCGGCTACCGGCTGCGCGGCAGCGGGAGGTGACGCCGTGCGCATGCCCGTACCCGCGTGGTGGGCCAGGCGCTCCCTGCGGCTGCGGCTGACCGCCGCGGCCGCGCTGGTGATCGCGCTGGCACTGGTGGGTGCGGCGTCCCTGCTGGCCGGCTGGCTGCGCTCCAGCCTGATCGGCGCGCTCGACCAGACCGCGCTGCAGCGGGCCCAGGTCATCGCGGCGAGCATCGACAGCGGCGGCCTCGCCCGCACCCTGCCGGCCTCCGACAGCGGCGACAGCGCCGTCCAGGTCGTGGGTGCCGACCGGGCCGTGCGGTCCAGCTCGGCGAACCTGGCGGGCGAGCCCGCGCTGTTCTCCTTCGCCCCCGTCTCCTCCGCCACGTCCGGGGCCCACACCGTGCACGGGCTGCCCCTGGACGAGGCGGGCACCTGGCGTGCGGTGGGCGTCACCGCCGGCAAGCGCGGCAACCCCTTGACGGTGTACGTCGCCGTCCCCACCGCGGCCGTGGACCACAACCTGTCGGAACTCACCCTGGGCCTCACCGTCGCCGTGCCAGCGGCCGTCGCCCTGCTCACCGGGGCCGTCTGGCTGCTGACCGGCCGGGCCCTGCGGCCCGTGGAGGCCATGCGCGCCCAGGCCGCCGAGATCACCGTCTACGACCTGGGCCGCCGTCTGGACGTACCGCCCGCCGACGACGCCCTGGGGCGGCTGGCGCGGACGCTCAACGACCTGCTCGCCCGGCTGGATGTCTCGGCGCAGCGGCAGCGGCAGTTCATCGCCGACGCGGCACACGAACTGCGCAGCCCCCTCAGCAGCCTGCACACCCAGCTGGAGGTGGCGGTCCGCCATCCCGGGGCCGCGGACTGGAGCACACGTGGTCCCGCGCTCCTCGAGGAGAGCGAGCGGCTGTCCACGCTCGTCGACGGGCTCGTCCGCCTGGCCCGCCTCGACGCGCGGCCCCGGCTGCGCAGGCGCCCGGTGGACCTGGACGAGATCGTCTTCCAGGAGGTCCGCAGCGCCCGTCGGCACACCTGCCTCGAGATCGACCAGCACGCCGTCGGCGCGGCCCGTGTGCACGGGGACGCGGACGCGCTGGCCCGCGTCGTACGCAATCTGCTGGACAACGCCATCCGGTACGCGGTGGCCCGGATCCAGGTGAGCCTGCGGGTCCGTGACCGCACCGCGTGCCTGACGGTCGCCGACGACGGTCCCGGCATCCCGCCGGCCGACCGGCGCCGTGTCTTCGACCGCTTCACCCGCCTTGACGGGGCGCGGGCCCGGGACACCGGCGGAAGCGGTCTGGGGCTGGCGATCGTCCACGACGTCGTCGCCGCCCACCATGGCCATGTCCGCATCGAGGACAACGGGCCGGGTGCCCGCATCGTGGTCCACATCCCGACCACCGAGCCCTGACCGCGCCCGCGTCGCGCCGTACGCCCCTGCCGGCCGGGCGGGGTGGAATGTCACGTTTTGGTCGCGGTGTGGACGGGGCTGCAACCCTCCGGCGCCGAGGGTGGTCTACCTGGCAGGACAAGTGCCACGTACGGTGAGCATCCGGCACAGGAGCCCGTACCGGAGACGAAAGGTCCGCCATGGGGGACATACGCAGACGGGGAGCCGTCGCACTCGGGGTCACCGCACTCGTGACACCGCTCACGCTCGCGCTCGGCGCCGCGCCCGCGGGTGCCGCGAGCTGCACCACGCAGACCGGGCCGTACCAGAAGAAGGTCGAGAAGTTCCTCGGCCGGCCGGTCGACGGCAAACAGTCCGCCGCCGACTGCAAGGCGATCCGGGCCTTCCAGAGCAAGCACGGCATCACCCCGGCCATCGGCTACGCGGGCCCCGTGACCTGGGGGGTGATGGACCTGATGAACAAGCAGAGGGCCGTCGGGACGAACCCGAACAAGGGCGGCGCGTGCCCCGTCAACAAGGGGCGGATCGCCTGTGTCAACCTCACGCTGCAGCTGAGCTGGATCCAGGACGGCAAGCGACTCGTCTACGGCCCCGTACCGGTCCGCACCGGCCGTGACGGGTATGAGACCCGCACCGGCCTGAAGAGGATCTACTGGCGGGACATCGACCACGTGTCGACCATCTACAACGTGCCCATGCCCTACAGCCAGTTCTTCGACGGCGGCCAGGCGTTCCACTCGGTGGGGGTCAGCATGTGGAACCCGCCGGGTTCGCACGGCTGCGTCAACATGACCAAGACCGCCGCCAAGAAGTACTGGTCGCTGTTGAAGACCGGCGACGACGCGTTCGTCTACGGCCGCAAGCCCGGCACCTGAGGCGCGTACGGCCCGGCCGTCCCGTCAACGGCCGGGCCGGGCGCCCGGAGTGCACAACCGCACGATCACCGCATCGCG
Organism: Streptomyces sp. PSU-S4-23; assembly: GCF_055632315.1. Classification (NCBI taxonomy): domain Bacteria; kingdom Bacillati; phylum Actinomycetota; class Actinomycetes; order Kitasatosporales; family Streptomycetaceae; genus Streptomyces; species Streptomyces sp. PSU-S4-23. The sequence goes on from NZ_JBVMUU010000002.1 coordinate 8,533,456, forward strand.
GACGGGGCCCGGCCGCGATGCGGCTCGGCGGATGTGGGAGGGCCGGCCCTTTCCCGTGATCCGCGACCGGCGCGGAGTGATCAGCTTCACGGTCCGCAATGCCGGAAGGCGCCCGGTTCATCACATCGTCTTCACGGCATGCTGCGTATGCTTCACAACATGTCCACCACTCCCGAACCCGCAGTGGAACGCTCCGCCGACGAGGTCAACGAGGAGATCCGGGCCCTGTGGTTCCGCAGCGGTGGGACGCTGAGCATGGAGGAGCGGCGCGAGTACCAGCGACTCGTCATGGAATGGGCGGCCGCCTCCCCGCGCCCCACGAAGGCGGCCTGATCCCTGATCAGCCCCATGTGCCGGAGTAGGCGCGGCGGTAGGCGTTGCGTTCCTGCTCCGTGCGGATGTACCGGGTGGCCGCCAGGGCGACGAGGCTGCCGGCGATGACCAGCAGGCCGGGTCCGATGTTCCGCGGGTCGCCGAGCCGTGACAGGAGGCCGCCGGAGGCGCCGGCGGTGCCGACCTGCTGCACGGCGCCGGGAGCGGCCGACCCCGGGGCCGCCGGCCCGGGCGCGATGGCCGCACCCTGCGACGCCGGGGCGGACGGGGAGCCGGCCGCGGATGTCGCGGCGGGCGCCCCGGCAGACGCCGGCGGCTGCCCCGTCAGCCGCACCCCGAGCGCGGACATCGCCTTCGTCGCCGGCTGGAAGAACGTCGTACCGCCCGTCCGGCAGTTGCCGCTGCCGCCCGAGGTCACCCCGAGCGCGATGCCCTCGGAGAACAACGGGCCGCCACTGTCGCCCGGTTCGGCGCACACCGTGGTCTGGACGAGGCCGGTGACCGCGCCCTCGGGGTAGTTGACCGTCGCGTCGAGCGCGGTGACCTCGCCGTCGTGCAGACCGCTGGTGCTGCCGCTGCGGAAGACCCTCTGCCCGACCACCGGGTCTCCGACCGCCGTGATGCGCACCCCGCGCCCGCCGCCGATGGCGACGACGTTCTCCCCGGTGCTCGCCTGCCCGTTCTCGTACCGGATGAGCGAGAAGTCGCCGTCGCCCGGGAACTCCGAGGTGACCGTGCGGCCGATCTGGGTGCGGCCCGTGTTGTCGGAGAACCACAGCGAGCCGCCGGGCCCGCAGTGTCCGGCGGTGAGGATGAACTCGCTCGTGCCGTTGGTCACGTTGAAGCCCGCCGAGCAGCGGCCGCCCGTCGAGAAGATCGGCTGGGCGCCGTTCACCCGGGTCGTGAACCTGCCCTGGATCCGCTCCATCCGGACGAAGTCGCCGATCCCGTCGCCGAGTTCCGTCATGCGGGACCAGTCGGAGGCGGAGACGGTGCTGTCGCCCTCCACCACCACCTGGTTGGTCCGGTAGTCCACGACCCAGGCGGTACCGGCCACCCGGGGGGCCGAACTCAGGCTCTTCGTGGCCGACTTGAGCTGCTCCATGCTGTGACGGACCATCTTGGGCCGGGCCCCGGCCGCCGTCACCTGGGCGGCCGCGGCCTCGTCGGTCACGGCGACGACCGGTTTCCCGTCCGACGCGAGCCAACTGCCCGCCGTGCGCGAGGTCCCGAGCCGCGACACCAGCGCGGAACCCGTGCGGGAGGCGGCCTGGGCGGACGTACCGTCGGGGGTCTGCGCGCCGGACGGTTCGCCGGCCAGGGCCTGAGTGACCATCAGACCACCCAGGAGCACTCCGCCGAGGGCCGCGATCCGCGCTCCCCGCCGGACGATCCGTCGTCGTGCATGCCTCATCCATGGCTCCCGAACCCCGAACAGCACGGCGTCACCACCGCGGGACGCTCCGGTCGTCGAGCGCCCTTCCTCCATACGTGCGTCCGCGCCGGGGTGTTCACCGGCGTGCCGCGGACGTCACGAGGCCGGTGCCGGCGCGGGGCCGCGCAGCGCCGTGCCGCTGCGCTCGTCGCCCCACACGGAGTCCTCCTCGACGTAGGGCCGCAGCAGTGCGGTGAGCACCCGGTCGCCGCGGCCGTTCAGCTGGTCCGAGGCGATCCTGCGCGCGGTCCCGGCGAGGAAGTCGGCGAGCTGTACCCGAGGGTCGAGGCGCGAGTCGACGAGCCGGAGCCCGGCGAGCCCGGCCGTCTCCTCGATCCGGGCGATGCGCCGTGCGGTGAGCAGGTTCTGCTCGTCGTGGACCAGAACGACGCGGTCACCGCCCGCGCTTCAGTGCGCCGCGGTGCGCACGATCGCCGGCACCAGCGGATTGAGCGCGGGAACGTCCGCCGCGTCCCCGGGGATCCCCTCCCGGTACGCGATGGCCCGGTCCCGTGCCCGGCCCAGCCGGGTGAGGATCTCTCCCACCTCGCCGCGCGGGGCCGTCCGGAGTATCGCGTCGACCGCGTCGAGGAACGCGTCGACGGCAGCCCCCGGTTCGCCGTCGCTGCGCACACGCATCAGCCCGTTGGCCGCCTCCAGAAAGTCCCGCCACCGCTCGGACCCGACACGGGCGGGCCCCCGGCGGTACAGGACGAGGGCCGGCGCGGGGTCGCCGAGCAGCCACTCCAGCACCGACCGGTGTTTCTCCCGCAGCAGATGGGTCGCCTTGTACTCCTCCGCGGGGGACCGGATCCGGTCGCGGATCTCCTGGACGTGGGCGGCCGCCGACGCGAGGGGCAGATGCACGCCGGCGTGGGCGAAGACGTCGGTGTTCCCGCCGGTGAGGTTCTCGCCGTCGGATCCCGACTCGTCGCAGGCGACTTCGATCAGCCGTCCGGCCGTACCCGAGCGGGCCGAGCCTCCACGATTCCAGGTCACCGCCTCGCCCCCTGCCCTGTGCCCCAGGGGGATCATCCCGCATCCGGCCACCGGTGAACCGCGCGAATGCCCGCGGGTCCTGTCATGGGCACGCGACCCGGCTGCCATGATGGGCGCATGCGCGTGCTGATGCCGGTGCCCGACCACGACTTCGACGTCACCGAGGTGGCGGTTCCCTGGCGGCTGCTGACCGACGCCGGCCACGAGGTCGTTTTCGCCACCGAGCGGGCCGGCACCCGTCCCGCCGCCGATCCCCGACTGCTGACGGGCGTGCTGTTCGGGCGGCTCGGCGCCGAGCCCGAACCGCGGCGGTTCTACGAACAGCTCACGGCTGCACCGGAGTTCTCGGCCACGGTGTCCTGGGACTCCCTGGACGTGACAAGGTTCGACGGGCTGCTCCTGCCGGGCGGGCACGCGCCCGGGATGCGCCAGTACCTGGAGTCCGCGGCACTGCAGCGGCAGGTCGCGCGGTTCTGGGCGCTGGAGCGGCCGGTCGGCGCGATCTGCCACGGCGTGCTGGTCCTCGCCCGGACCCGCGACGCCGGCACCGGCCGCAGCGTGCTCGCCGGGCACAGGACGACCTGTCTGCCGAAGTACATGGAACGCACCGCGTACCTCGCCACGGCCTGGCGCCTCGGCCGCTACTACCGCACCTATCCGGCCTACGTGGAGGACGAGGTGCGCTCGGCGCTCAGCGACCCGGACACGCTGTTCGAACGCGGGCCGCGGGAACTCACCCGGCGCGGCACCGCCGAGGACGACACGCATGCGTTCGTTGCCGAGGACGGCCGTTATGTCTCGGCGCGCTGGCCCGGGGACGCGTATCTCTTCGCACGGCGGTTCCTCGCGCTGCTGCGGGGATGAAGACCCGGCCATTCGTGTGTACCGGCGAGTAACTGTCTACCAATCAGTAACCTTTCCGTGGTCCGTCGTCCATGCTTAGGCATGAGCATGCCCAGTGCGGCGGGGGTGCGACGCCCTCGCCGCTTTCACATGAGAGAAGGGACGGGTATGACAGGACGTGGTGTGGGGCGCCGGATCGGCGCGGTCTCGGCGGTCGTGGCGCTGGGGATCGGTGGCACGTTCACCGCCGCGCAGACCGCCTCCGCGGCTCCGGCCGCGACCACCGCGAGCGTGGCCGCGGTACAGGCGTCCGGGGTCGACTACGCCACCTGGCAGGCGGACGTGAAGGCGGTCATCGACCAGGCGCAGCCCTACGTCGAGCAGCGCACCGCGAACGCGGCCGGGCAGCAACTCGCGATCGTCTTCGACATCGACAACACCGCGCTGGAGACGGACTTCCACCCGTGGTACGCGCTGCCCACCCCGGCCGTGCAGCCGTCCCTGCAGCTGGCGCAGTACGCGAAGTCCCGCGGTGTCGCCGTCTTCTTCGTCACCGCGCGCCCCGGCATCATCGAGGCCGAGACCAAGTGGAACCTCAAGACCGTGGGCTACCCGGTCGACGGCCTGTACGTGCGTGACCTGCCGGATCTGTTCGACGAGGTCAGCGAGTACAAGACGGGCAAGCGCGCGGAGATCGAGGCGCGCGGCTACACGATCATCGCGAACGTCGGCAACAACGACTCCGACCTGGTCGGCGGTCACGCCGAGCGGACCTTCAAGCTGCCCGACTACGGCGGCCAGCTGTCCTGACGGTCCCCTCCGCGCGCCCGGCGCCGGCACGGGGCTCCGGCTCCGTGCCGGCGTCCGGGCGGGGGGTATGCTGCTGACCGAATATTCGTTCGGTGGCTGGTGCGACTGGGGTGGTGACGCGCGATGACCCGTGCACAGGAGTCCGTGCCGTCCGCGGCGGAGACCATGTTCGCGCGGGACCACGCGTCCCGACGGCTCGGCATCGAACTGCTGGAGCACGCGCCGGGATCCGCGGTGCTGCGGATGACCGTGACACCGGACATGGTCAACGGCCACGGGATCGCCCACGGCGGCTATCTCTTCCTGCTCGCGGACACCGCGTTCGCCTGCGCCTGCAACGGCCACGGCCCCGTGACGGTCGCTGCCGCGGCCGACATCGACTTCGTCGCACCCGCTCACGAGGGCGACGTGCTCATGGCCACGGCCCGGGAACGCACGACGTTCGGCCGCAGCGGCATCTACGACGTCAGCGTCCTGCGCGGCGGCGAGGTGATCGCCGAGTTCCGCGGACGCAGCCGCACGCTGCGCCCGACGGGGAAGCCGCTGCCGGCGGGGGAGTGAGGGCGGCCCGGTCGTGCGCGCCCCACGGCCACGGCCGCGGCGGGCGCGCCGGGGCCGTGACCCCCGCCCTCGGGAGGTGCGCGGGCTGACGCTCAGGCGAGCGTGACCTCCACCGGCAGGCGCTTGATGCCGTTGACGAAGTTGGACCGCACCCGCGCGACCTCGCCCGTGAGGCGGATGCCGGACAGGCGCGGGATCAGCTCCTCGAACATGATCCGGATCTCGGTGCGGGCGAGCAGATTGCCCAGGCACAGATGGGGGCTGCCCTTGCCGAAGGTCACGTGGTCGTTGTTGCGCCGGGTGACGTCGAAGTCGTACGGGTTGCCGAAGACCTCCTCGTCGCGGTTGCCGGACGCGTACCACATCACGACCTTGTCGCCCTCCTTGATCCGCTTGCCGGCGAGTTCGACGTCACGGGTGGCGGTGCGGCGGAAGTGGTAGACGGGTGAGGCCCAGCGCAGGAACTCCTCGACGGCGCCGGGGATGAGGGAGGGATCCTCCCGCAGGCGGGCGAGCTGGTCGGGGTGCTGGATCAGGGCCAGCATGGAGTGGGAGATGGTGTGGCGGGTGGTTTCGTTGCCGGCCACCACCAGCAGCAGGAAGTAGTTGTCGAAGTCCCGCGGCGAGAGCGGGACTCCGTCGCGCGGGGTCTGGTTGACGAGCCGGGAGACCAGGTCGGTGCCGTCGCCGCCGCGCCGCTGCCGGGCCAGCTCCCGCCCGTAGGCGAAGACCTCCAGGGCGGCCGGGGAGCGGAAGGGCAGGTCGCGGTACTTCTCGCTCTCCTCGCTGTGCAGGAGTACGTCCGCGTAGTCGGGGTCGGTGTTGCCGATGATCCTGTTGCCCCACTCGATGAGCTTCAGGTTGTCCTCCGGCGGTACGTCGAGGAGACGGGCCAGCACATTGATGGGGAAGTCGGCGGAGACCTCCTTGACGAAGTCGAAGCGGCCCTTCGCCAGCGCGGCGTCCAGGGTCTTCGCCGTCAGGCCGCGCAGGAAGTCGGTGTAGCCGTTGACGACGCCGGCGCCGAACTGACGCTGGATCAGGCTGCGCAGCGCGCGGTGACGGACGCCGTCCAGTTCCAGGATCGAGGCGCGCTTCGCGATCTGGTCGTCGTCGACCTCTTCGAGATTGACGAACCTGCTGGAGGTGAAGGTCTCCGCGTCACGGTCGACCCGGGCGATGTCCTCGTGCCGGGTCACGGCCCAGAAACCGGAGTTGGGCGCCTCCTCCGGCTGCCAGTGCACCGCGTCCTGGTGGCGCAGGGTGTGGAACATCCGGTAGGGCGTGACACCGTCGGTGAAGTTGTCGAGGTCGGAGAGGTCGACGTCCTCCAGAGGCAGCGGTTCGCGGACGTCGGCGAGCATGTCGGTCATGGATGGCTCCTGAACATCACAGGTGGTAGGCGTACTCGGTGAACTCCCAGTCGGTGACGTGCCGTCCGAAACGCTCGACCTCGTCCCGCTTGTAGGAAAGGAAGGAAGTGGTGAAGCCCTTGCCGAGGATGCCGGTGAGGGCGGTGTCCGCCTCCAGCGCGTCGAGCGCCGCGGACAGGCTCGTGGGCAGCATGGCGGACCGGGCGGTGTCGTAGCCGTAGCCCTCCAGCGGGGCCGGCGGTTCCTCGCCCGCCAGCACGCCGAGGAGCACCGCCGCGCAGGCGCCCGCGATCAGCAGGTAGGGGTTGGCGCTGGCGTCGCCGAGCCGCAGTTCCAGGCGCGTTCCGCCGCCGCGCTCGGGCGGTATGCGGACCATGGCGCTGCGGTTGTCCAGGCCCCAGTCGATCAGCCAGGGCGCGAGGGTGTCGGGCCCGAAGCGCTTGTAGGAGTTGACGGTCGGGTTCGCCAGGGCCGCGAGCGCCGGGGCGTGGGCGAGGACGCCGGCGACGGCGTGACGCGCGGTGGCGGACAGGCCGTGGGCTCCCGCGGAGTCGTCGAAGAGGTTGCGGCCCTCGTGGTCCCGGCAGGACAGATGGAGGTGGAAGCCGGAGCCGCCGGCGTCGTTGAAGGGCTTCGCCATGAAGGTGGCGAGCCTTCCCTCCTTCCGCGCCAGTTCCTTGACGGCCGCCTTGAAGCGGAAGGACCGGTCGGCGGCGGCCATGGCGTCGGAGTGGGTGAGGTTGATCTCGAACTGGGCACTGTCGAACTCGTGGTTGCCGCTGCTGACACCGACGCCGAGATCGCGCAGCGGCCGCAGGACGCGCAGCAGGTGGTTGTCGGGGTCGGCGCGCAGCCCGGAGGTGTAGACGTTGCCCGGATGGTCGCTGTAGCGGCGCCAGCCCTGCGGCGCGTCGGGCGCCGGTTCGCACAGGAAGTACTCCAGCTCCGGGCCGGCCACCGGCAGCAGTCCGTGCTCGGCGCACCGGGCGAGCACCCCGCGCAGCAGGTCGCGGGGCGACTCCGGGGCCGGCCGCCCGGTGGCCGGGTCCGTGACGTCGCCCAGGCAGGAGGCGACCCCGGGCTCCCACGGCAGTGCCACCAGCGTGTCCAGGTCCGGCCGGACGGTGATGTCGGGCAGGCCCGCGTCCAGGCCGCCCGCCACCGGCACCACGCCGCCGCGCGGGGTGGTGTGGTACACGGCCCGGCAGAAGGCCAGTCCGTGCTCGCAGGCCGCGGGCAGGTGGTCCAGCAGGACGTCGCGGGCGCGGTCGGTGCCGAGGAGGTCGGGGTAGGTCACCCGGACCACGTCGATGCCCTCGGCGGCGAGCCGGTCCAGATGCCGGCGGACGGATGGGGTGTCGGGTGCGCTCACCGATGTCTCCTCGAGCGGGGATGAGGGGCCGACGACGCCCGCGGCCTCGTGGGCCCGGGCAGGGGCGGGCGTCGGATGCGGGATGCGGGGCGGAACGGGAAGCCGCGGCGCAGTCGTTTGACGCCAAACGGTAGGAACGCGGGGGCTTTCCCGCAAGAGTACGGCCGAAAAAATTATCCATCCGGATAGGTATTGACCCGGGTGCGGCGGCTTCCTATGTTGTTTGAAGCCAAACGAGTCGGGGGTGCGGCCATCCGGTCCGCACCCCTGTGGCCGGGGCCCGGCCCGCAGCCGGGCCCCTCTTTCTTCCCTCCCCTCTCCCCGCTCCGGCGCCCTCACTCCCAGGAGGAACGGCCATGAAGGTCGTCGTCGACATGAACAAGTGCCAGGACCACGGCCAATGCGTCTTCGCGGCACCCGACGTCTTCCGCTTCGACGACACCGGCCGCCTGGCCTACGTCGCCGAGCCCGACGACTCGCTGCGTGACGCGGTCGAGGAGGCCGCCGACGTCTGCCCGCTGCAGGCCATCCGGATCGAGGGCTGAGCATGAGCCCCCGCATCCTGGTGGCCGGTGCCTCCATGGCGGGCCTGCGAGCCGCCGAACACCTGCGCTCCGCCGGGTGGACGGGGGCGATCACGGTCGTCGGCGACGAGCCCCACATGCCGTACAACCGGCCCCCGCTCTCCAAGGAGGTCCTGGCCGGAAAGGCGCCCTTCGCGTCCCTGGCCTTCCGGCCCCGCGCGAGCGTGGCCGACGTGGAGTGGCGCCTCGGCAGGAAGGCCGTCGCGGCCCGCCTCGCCGAGCGGACCGTCCACCTCGACGACGGCGAGACCCTCCCCTACCGCGGCCTCGTCATCGCCACCGGCATGCGGCCCAGGCGGCTGCGCTGCCCGGGACCGCCGGCCGGCCGGCACACGGTCCGCACGATCGAGGACGCCCAGGGCCTGCGCACGGAGCTGACCCGGCCGGGCGTGCGGGTGGTCGTGGTGGGCGGCGGTTTCATCGGCTGCGAGGTCGCCGCCACCGCGGTCGGCCTCGGGGCGGCCGAGGTGACCGTCGTCGATCCGCTGCCGCTGCCGATGGTGGGCCCCCTCGGCGAACTCCTCGCCCGTGCGCTGCTCGAGCGGCACGAGGAGCGCGGGGTGCGCTTCGCGCTCGGCACGGGCGTGTCCGCCTTCCGGGGCGAGGAGAGGGTCACGGGCGTCGTCCTCGCCGACGGGCGCGTGCTGCCCGCCGACGTGGTGGTGGAGTCGGTCGGCTCGGCCGCCAACACCGAGTGGCTGGAGGGCAACGGGCTCGATCTGAGCGACGGCGTCCTCACCGACGACCGACTGCGGGCCGGCGGACGCCCCGACGTGGTCGCCGTGGGCGACGTCGCCCGGTTCCCCAACGCCCGGTACGACGACGTGCCGCGCCGCGTCGAGCACTGGTGCATACCGACGGACAGCGCCAGGCATGCCGCGAAGGTGCTCGTCGCCCGTCTCACCGGCGCCGACGCAGGCGTGGCGCCGTTCACGCCGCTGCCCGCGTTCTGGAGCGACCAGCACGACTTCCGCCTCCAGTCCTTCGGCGCGCCCGCGCTCGGCCGGGACGACACGCGGGTCCTGGACGGCGCTCCGGACGGGGACGTCGTCGTCGGCTACCACCGCGACGGCCGGCTGGTCGGCGTCGTGGCCCTCGGCGGCCGGTCCGCCGTGTCCGCCGTGGCCCGCTATCGCGCCCAACTGCTCCAGCAGCCCGCCCTCACCGCCTAAGGACATCCCGCCATGACCACCGTCCGTGGTTTCTTCACCCCCAAGACGGCCACCGGCGCCTCGTCGCTGATCCCCTCCCCGCCCTGGCGGTACTCCGGCGACCTGCTGACCGTCGAGTACCGCACCGACCCCGACCGGGTACGCGAACTGCTGCCCGCTCCGCTGGAGCCCGCCGAGGAGGACCCCGGCGCCGTGGCCCTGATCTGGGCCGACTGGCAGTCCTGCGGCGCCTCGGGGGAGGAACTGCTGGACCCGGTGCGCTCCCAGTACAAGGAGGCGTTCGCCGTCGTCCGCTGTACGTACCGGGGCCGCACCTACTCCCGCTGCGTGTTCATCTGGGTCGACAAGGACTTCGCGATCGCCCGGGGGCTGCACCAGGGCTACCCGAAGAAGCTGGGCTCGATCCACCAGACCCGCCCCCATCCGTACGGGCCCGCGCCGCGCATCGAGGCGGGTGCCCGCTTCGGCGCGACCCTCGCCGCCGCCGACCGGCGCCTCGCCCAGGCGGTGGTCACCCTGCGCGAGCCGTCGGAGACGAACGGCTTCGTCAACGGCCACCCCATGGCACACCACCGCTGGCTGCCCTCCGTCGAAAAGGGCGGGGGACCGGCTCTGGACGAGTTGATCGAGTCCGGCGCCGCCTCCTTCGAGGCGGGACGGGCCTGGCGCGGCGACGCCGAACTGGAGCTGTTCGAGGCGCCCACCGAGGAACTGGCCCGCCTGGAGATCCGCGAGCCGATCGCCGCGTACTACCGCCAGGTCGGCGTGGTCTGGGACGGCGGGCGACTGCTGGAGTCCGGCACGTCCGGCGCCGGGGGACACCGAACCGAAGAAGTTGGAGACCGGACATGACCGACCACACCCTCACCGTCGCCGGAGTCACCGTCGACACACGGCACTGGATCGGCGGGGAGCGCGTCGCCTCCGGCGAGACCTTCACCGATGTCTCGCCGATCGACCGATGCGTCCTCGGGGAGATCTCCCGGGGCACCGCGACGGAGGCAGCGGCCGCCGTGGCCGCCGCGAAGGCGGCCTTCCCCGGCTGGGCCGCCACGCCCCGCGCCGAACGCGCCCGTCTCCTGCACGCCGTCGCCGACGGCGTCGAGAAGCGACTGGAAGAGCTGGCGATCGTCGAGACGACCGACAACGGCGCACTGCTGCGCTCCCACCGCCGGGGCGTGATGCCGCGCGTCGCCCACAACTTCCGCTTCTTCGCCGACCGGCTGCTGACGCTGGACCACGAGGACTTCACGACCCGCGGCCACACCAACCACGTCAGCTGGGACCCGGCCGGCCCCTGTGTGCTGATCACGCCGTGGAACGCCCCGCTGATGCTGGCCACCTGGAAGGTCGCCCCGGCCCTGGCCGCCGGGAACACGGTGATCCTCAAGCCCGCCGAGTGGTCCCCGCTGACCGCCTCGCTGCTGGCCGACATCGCCGCCGAGGCCGGCCTGCCCGCCGGCGTGCTCAACGTCGTGCAGGGCTACGGCGCCGAAGCGGGCAGCGCCCTCGTCGCGCACCCGGACGTGCGCCGGATCAGCTTCACCGGATCGGTGCCGACCGCCCGGCACATCGCCGCGTCGGCGGCCGCCAACCTCACCCCCCTCAGCCTCGAACTCGGCGGCAAGTCGCCCCTGCTGGTGTTCGCCGACGCCGACCTGGACCTCGCCGCCGACCTCGCCGTGGAGCAGTACGACAACGCGGGGCAGGTGTGCCTGGCCGCCACCCGCATCCTGGTCGAGGAGCCGGTCGCCGAGGAGTTCACCCGCCGTTTCGCGCAACGGGCGGCGCGGCTGACACAGGGTGATCCGCGCGACGAGGCCACCGACATCGGGCCCGTCATCCACCCCCGCCAGCTGGAGAAGATCGACGGCTTCGTGCGGCGGGCGGTCGCGGCGGGGGCGCGGGCGGTCGTCGGAGGCCGCCGCGGGGACGGGCTGTACTACGAGCCGACCCTGCTCACCGGCGTGGCACAGGACTCCGAGATCGTCCAGGAGGAGGTCTTCGGCCCCGTCCTGACGCTGCAGACCTTCACCACCGAGGACGAAGCCGTCCGGCTGGCCGACGACACCCGCTTCGGGCTGGCGGCCACCGTCGTCACCGGCGACCGCGAGCGGGCCGAACGGGTCGGCGCACAGCTGGTCGCGGGCACCGTCTGGGTCAACTGCTTCTTCGTCCGCGACCTCCGGGCGCCCTTCGGCGGCTCCCGGCACTCCGGTGTCGGCCGCGAGGGCGGCACCTGGAGCTTCGACTTCTACTGCGACCTGAAGAACACCGTCACCGCCCCGAAGGGATGGAAGGACCATGGGTGAGATCGTCGGGGCGGGCCTGCTGGCGCACGTCCCCACCATCGTGCTGCCCGAGCAGGCCCGCCTGGAACTGAACGAAGGCAAGGAGATCACCCTCGTCACCGGCCTGAGGCAGCTGCGCGGGGACGTCTTCGAACGCGACGACTACGACACCGTCGTCGTCCTGGACTCGCACTGGGCGACCACCGTCGAGTTCGTCGTCACGGCGCAGCACCGGCGCGCGGGCCTGTTCACCTCCGAGGAGCTGCCGCGCGGCATGTGCCGCATGCCGTACGAGTACCCCGGCGATCCCGAACTGGCCCACAGCATCGCCTCGTTCGCCGACCGGCACGGCACGTACATCACCGCCGTCGACGACGAGTACCTGCCGGTGTACTACGCCACCATCAACCTGTGGAAGTTCCTCGGCGAGGGCCTGCCCGGCAAGCGGTGGGTGACCATCGGCGTGTGCCAGACCGGCGACATGGAGGACCATCTCCGCCTCGGCCGCGCCCTCGCGGACGGGATCGCCGCCGTCCCGGGACGGCGGGTGATCCTCATCGCCTCCGGCGCGCTGTCGCACACCTTCTGGCCGCTGCGCGAACTGCGCGACCACGAGGCCAGCGACCCGGTCCACATCTTCACGCCCGAGGCCCGCGAGGCCGACCGGGAGCGCATCGCCTGGTTCAAGGAGGGCCGCCACGACAAGGTCCTCGACACCATGGACGAGTTCTCGAAGTTCAAGCCGGAGGCCCGCTTCTTCCACTACCTGATGATGGCGGGCGCCCTCGGCGGGCACTCCTGCGTCGCGACGGCCCGCCAGTACGGCGAGTACGAGAACTCCATCGGCACCGGCCAGGTCCACCTCTGGTTCGACCGCCCGGCCGGCGGCTGGACCGGCACCGCTCTGCCCGTATCCGCCCACCGCCCCCAGGGAGCCTGACATGCCCGAGTACCGCCGCATCCTCCTCGACGGGGCGGTCGTCCAGGTCACCGCCGAGGGCGACGAACTCGTCGCCGGTGACGGGCGCCGCGTCAAGGCCGACGAGGCCCGGCACCTGCCTCCGGTCGTCCCCTCCAAGGTGATCGCCGTCCACCTCAACCACCGCAGCCGGGTGGAGGAGTTCGGGATCGACCTGCCCGGCACCCCCACGTACTTCCACAAGCCGGTCTCGGCACTGAACTCCCACCAGGGCGCGGTCGTCCGCCCCGAGGGCTGCAAGTGGCTCAACTACGAGGGCGAGGTCGCCATCGTCATCGGCAGGACCGCGCGCGGCATCTCCCCCGACGAGGCGGGGGAGTACATCGCGGGCTACACCGTCGCCAACGACTACGGCCTGCACGACTTCCGCGACACCGACGCCGGCTCCATGCTCCGGGTGAAGGGCTCCGACACCCTCTGCCCGCTCGGCCCCGGTCTGGTCACCGGCTGGGACTTCCACGGCAAACGGCTGCGGACGTACGTCAACGGCGAGGTCGTCCAGGACGGTTCCACCGACGAGATGCAGTGGGACATGCACTACCTCGTCGCCGACATCGCCCGCACCATCACCCTGTACCCCGGCGACGTCCTCCTCTCCGGCACCCCGGCCAACTCCCGCCCCGTCCGTCCGGGCGACGTGGTCGAGGTCGAGGTCGAGGGCCTGGGCCGGCTCGGCAACCGCATCGTCTCCGGTCCGCTACCCGTCCGCGCCGACGTCGGCGCCCAGCCCACCGAGTCGGAGGAGGTCGTGTCCACGGCGCTCGGCGGCGACTGGGAGTTCCGCGGCATCCGCCCGCCGCGGCGCTGAGCCGCCCCGTGGGGCGGTGCGCACCGGCGCCCTGCGCCGCCGGACGAGCGCCGGGTAGGGTCGCCGGCATGACGGAATCCACCGAGACCCCGCAGCCCGGCCCCCGGGGCCGCAGGCGGCTGGGGTACGGGGAGGGACGTGAGGCGCTGCTGAGGGCGGCCGTGCGGGTCGTGGGGCGGCGCGGGCTGCGCCATCTGACCTACCGGGCCGTCGCCGAGGAGGCGGGCGTCACGCACGGGTTGGTCGTGCACCACTTCGGCTCGCGCGACGCGCTGATCGAGGAGGCGCTGGCGTACTCCGTGCGCACCAGCCTCAGCAGCAGTCTGATCGAACCCGGCACCGGCCGTCCGGAGGACTTCGCCACCGGGCTGTCCCACATGGTCGACAGCGACCCGGACAGCCAGGCGTTCCAGTACGAGCTGCTGCTCGAGGCGCGGCGCAGGCCGCAGCTGCTGGCGCAGGTGCGCGCCCTGTACGACGAGTACTTCGGCGCCACCGAACGCGAGCTGTCCCGGATCCTCCCGCAGGGCGCCGGTCCCGCCCTGTGCCGGCTGGTCTTCGCCGCGCTGGACGGACTCGTCCTGTACCACCTGACCGGGATCGACGCCCGGGAGGACACCGAGGCGGCGCTCATCGAGCTGCGGTCGCTGCTGCGGGGGCTGGGCGGACGGGCTCCCGAGCCCGGCGACTGATCTGCCGCGCCGCCGCCCCGCCGCCCGCGCGGCGGGGTTTTCGCATGTCAGGAGCAGAAGCGGGGCCGCGTCGCGCGGGGCGTGCGGGCGGACCGGATGTCATTCAGGTCTCAGCTCCGTAATAAATACGGAATCCCGCGGATTCCGCCGCCTCACCCCCTTGCCAGATGGATAGTTCCAGCTCACGATAGGGCAACTCGTTTGGCTCCTAACGAAATCCTCCCTCCTCCTCAGCAGGTGATCCGAGTGGACAGTCAGACGGTCGGCGCAGCACCACGGACCGCACAGGAACCCCGTACCGCGGGATCCCTCAAGCGCAACGCCCTGGGCGTCCTGGGCATACTCTTCTTCGTCCTGTCCGCCCAGGCGCCGCTCACCGGCATCGCGGGCGCCGTGCCCATCGCCGTCGCCCTCGGCAACGGCCCCGGCGCCCCCGCCGCGTACGCCATCACGGGCGCGGTGATCCTGCTGTTCTCGGTGGGCTTCGTGGCCATGGGCCGGCACGTGGTGGACGCGGGCGCCTTCTACGCCTACATCGGCAAGGGCCTGGGGCGCACCACGGGAAGCGGCAGCGCGGCCGTCGCGCTGCTGGCCTACTGCGCCGTCCAGGCCGCGATGTACGGACTGTACGGCGCGACCGTGAGCGGCCTGGTGGCCCACTACGCGGGCGTGCACCTGGCCTGGTGGATCTGGGCCCTGGTGACCATGGCCGTGGTGCAGGTGCTCGGCGCCGCCGGCATCGAGATCGGCGCCAAGGTGCTCGCGGTGTTCGTGCTGGCGGAGTTCACCATCCTGCTCGCCTTCGCCCTGGTCACCCTCGTCAAGGGCGGTGGACCCGAGGGGCTCGGCGCCGCCCGCACCTTCTCGCCGAGCGCGGTGCTCCAGGGCGCGCCGGGTGTGGCGCTGATGTTCGCCGTGGCCTCGATGTTCGGCTTCGAGGCCACCGCCATCTACGGCGAGGAGGCCCGCGACCCGCGCAGGACCGTCCCCCGGGCCACCTATCTGTCGGTCGTCGTCGTCACCGGGTTCTTCGCCTTCACGTCCTGGATGCTCGTCTCCGCGTACGGGGCCTCCCGGGTCACCGGGGCGGCCGGCCGGGCGCTGGCCGGCGGCGACTCCACGGTCTTCGTCTTCGCGCCCGTCGCCGCCCAGTTCGGCGGCTGGGTCAGCGACGTGCTGCCCGTCCTGCTGGGCACCTCCCTCTTCGCGGGCGTCCTCGCCTTCCACAACTCCGCCAACCGCTACCTGTTCTCCCTCAGCCGCGAAGGGCTGCTGCCCCGCGGGCTGCGGTCGCTCAACCGGCGGCACTCCCCCTGGGCGGCGGGCCTGGTGCAGACCGCGATCGCGGTGCTCCTCGTCATGCCGTTCGCGGCCACGGGCAAGGACCCGGTCCTCACGCTCTTCTCCTGGTTCAGCGGTGTCGGGGTCCTCGCCTGCATGCTCCTGTACTTCCTGACCTCCGCCTCCGTCATCGTCTTCTTCCGGCGCGAGCGTCTGGACACCCGGCCCTGGAACACCGTGATCGCACCCGCCCTCGGCGCCCTCGGCATCGCGGGTGCGATCTGGCTGATCCTCGCCAACTTCACCACCCTGATCGGCGGCGAGGCGAGCACGGCCACCTGGCTCGCCCTCAGCGTGCCCGCGGTGCTGCTCGCGGGCGCCGGGGCGGCGCGGGTGGTCCACGCCCGGGCCGCCGCCCGCTGACCCGGACCTCCACGGGGGCCGGCTCCCACCGGGGCCGGCCCCCTCCCTGCGAACCCCACACGAGGAACACCGTGCAAGACGTCACCCATGACGAACTGCTGGCGCGCGCCAAGGCCCTCGACCCGCCCGTGCACCACCACATCGACGGGACCGGCGAGGCCGGGGGAGGGGCCTCGTTCGCGGTGGTCTCACCGCGCGACGGCCAGGTCCTCGCCGAGGTCGCCGACGCGGGGCGGGCCGAGGTCGGCCTCGCCGTCGCCGCCGCGCGCCGGGCCTTCGACTCCGGGCCGTGGCCGCGCCTGGCGCCCGCCGACCGCGGCCGGGTGCTGCTGCGGATCGCCGACCTGCTCGAAGAACGGCGCGAGGAGCTGGCGCTGACCGTCAGCCTGGAGATGGGCAAGCCCGTCACGGACGCCTACACCGTCGAACTGCGCGCCGCCATCACCACCTTCCGCTGGTACGGGCAGCTGGCGGACAAGCTCACCGACGAGTCCCCGCACACCGCACCGGACTCCCTGGCGCTGGTCGCCCGGGAGCCGGCGGGCGTGGTCGGCGCGGTCGTGCCCTGGAACTTCCCGCTGACCCTGGCGTCCTGGAAGGTGGCCCCGGCCCTCGCCGCCGGCTGCACCGTCGTCCTGAAACCGTCCGAGTGGTCGCCGCTGTCCGCGCTGCTGCTCGGCCGCATCGGCACGGAGGCGGGCCTGCCGCCCGGCGTGCTCAACGTCGTCACCGGCGACGGCCCGACCGCCGGCAGCGCCCTCGGCCTGCACCCGGACGTCGACGTGCTCGCCTTCACCGGCTCCACCGCCGTCGGCCGCCACTTCCTGCGCTACGCCGCCGACTCCAACCTCAAGCGGGTCTGGCTGGAGCTCGGCGGCAAATCGCCCAACATCATCCTTCCCGACGCCCCGGACCTGGAGAAGGCCGCGGCCACCGCCGCCTGGGGCATCTTCTTCAACCAGGGCGAGATGTGCACCGCCCCCTCCCGCCTGCTGGTGCACTCCTCCGTCGCCGACCGGGTCACCGACGCCGTCGTGGCCCGGGCCCGGCAGCTGCGCGTGGGCGACCCGCTGGACCCGGCCACCGAGATGGGCGCCCTGGCCCGCGAGGGCCACCTCGCCCGCGTCCTCGGCCACGTCGCCACGGGCGTCGACGAGGGCGCCCGGCTGCGCACCGGCGGCGCCCGTGCCCGGGCCGAGTCCGGCGGCAGCTTCCTGCAGCCCACCGTCTTCGACCGGGTGGACCCGGCGATGCGGCTGGCCCGTGAGGAGATCTTCGGGCCCGTCCTGTCCGTGCTGACCTTCGACGACCTCGACGAGGCGGTGCGGCTCGCCAACGCCACCCAGTACGGCCTGGCGGCCGGTCTGTGGACCTCCGACCTGTCCACCGCCCACACGGTCTCCCGCGCCCTGAAGGCCGGCACCGTATGGGTCAACTGCTACGAGGAGGGCGATCTGACCGTGCCGTTCGGCGGCATGAAGCAGTCGGGCAACGGGCGCGACAAGTCCGCGCACGCCCTGGAGAAGTACACCGAACTCAAGACCACCTGGATCCAGCTGTGACCCGCACCCCCACGCGCCCCCTGATAGCGATCCCCGCCCGCTTCTCGGTGACCGCCTCCGCGCTGCGGTACGCCGCCGAGGTCACCGCCCGCGCCCTGGCCGAGGCCGTGTGGCGGGCCGGCGGGGAACCCGTGGCCATCCACCCCGCCGACCCCGCGGCCACCGACGTCGCCGCCCGGCTCGCCCGCTTCGACGGCGTCCTGCTCCCCGGCGGCGGCGATGTCGCCCCGCACCGCTACGGCGCCACCACCACCCACGGCGCCGTCTACGACGTGGACGACCTCCAGGACGCCTTCGACCTCGGCGTCGCCCGCCGCGCGCTGGAGTCGGGTCTGCCGCTGCTGGCGATCTGCAGGGGCCTCCAGGTCGTCAACGTCTGCCTGGGCGGCACCCTTCAGCAGGACATGGGTGGTCCCGAGCACGAGCACCGCGACGTCGTGCACCCGGTGTCGATCACGCGCGGCACACGGCTGGAGCGGGCCCTCGGCGCGGAGAAGGCGGAGGCGTCCTGCTACCACCACCAGCGGGTGGAGAGCCCGGGAACGGGACTGGCCGTCACCGCCACAGCCGCCGACGGGACGATCGAGGGTCTCGAACTCCCGGGCGCCCCGGGCTGGTTCACGGCCGTGCAGTGGCATCCGGAGGACACCGCGGACCGGGATCCGGCCCAGCAGGGGCTGTTCGACGCCCTGGTGCGCGCCTCGCGCACACGCCGTTAGACCGCCCGGCACCGGGCACCGGCACCGGCGCCGGCACCGGGCACCGGAAGGCCGGCCGGGTCACACCTTGGGGCGGCGTCCGCTGCGGCGTGGTGCCGGCTCAGCGCCGTTCAGCAGGGCGCGGCGGCGCTCCTCGCCCCGCTCCTCGACCTGCAGCACCACGCGCCGCAGCACCTCCGCGAGCGACCGGCACTCGGCGTCGCTCAACTGCCCCGTCACAAACGCCTCTTCCTCGTTGAAGGCGGGGAACACCCGCTGCATCAGCTCCTCACCCTCGTCGGTGAGGCCGAGCAGGACCAGCCTGCCGTCGGAGGGGTGGGCGGCGCGCCGCACCAGGCCCCGGGACTCCAGGGTCCGCGCGACCCCGGTCAGCGTCCCCTTGGAGATCCCCGCCTCCTCCGCCACGTGCCGGGTCTCCGACTCGCCCCACACCCACACCACCCACAGCACGACGAACGCCGTCCAGGTCAGATCCGACTCCCGCAGCACGGAGTTCTCCAGGTGCTGGCGCACGGCCGACGCGGCCCGGTAGATGTTGGCGACGGCCGCCATCCGCTCCCGCCGGACCGGGATGCCGCCGAGCTTCGCCGCGGCGAGGTTCTCGGCTTCGGTGATGGATCGCTGGCCGGACACGGGTGCTCCTTCGGTCGGTTCCCGGGACCGTCCGGCTTCCGCGCCGGACCGGTCGTTCGGCCTCAAATTGTACGGAGGCCGCCGGCAACGTGCGGGCCCATGCCGCGATCGGCGGCCGCGGCCTGCGTGCGCGCCGTCCGGCCGCGGGGCGCCGGACCGCAGGACGACCGGGGTTTCCGGTGAACCGCGTGGCACGCCCCTACGTATCACTCCCCGGGGACGGCGGGAGACCGCGGGCACGGAAGGAGAGCAGTGTGTCGACACCGCCCGAGCAGGACCAGCCGGTGCGGCGCCCGGTACTGGAACCCACCTATGTCATGCGCCGCCGCCGTACCGAGGCACTGGCCGAACTGGTGAGGGAACTGCGCGAGCGCGAGAGCGCCCCCGATCCGGTCTACGAACCGATCGTGGTGCATGTGGGCCCGGCGACCGCCGAGGACGCGACGGAGGAACTGCCTCCCGTTCCGCCCGCCCGCGGCCCCCGCCGTCACGACGCCCCGGGCCGGCGCGAGCGGCCCGCCGACGACGGACTGACCCTGCGGCGCGCGGCGATCACGGTCGGGGTGACCGCGGCCGCCCTCATCGGCTTCGGCGCCGCGCTCCTCCTGCCCGGGGCGGTGGACGGCGGCGACGCGCACCGCGCCGCCGCCCCGCCGCCCGGGCCGTCCGCCGCGAGCGCCCCCGCCCAGCGGCAGCACACCGACCCCGACGGCGCCGGCACCCTCCGGGAGGGCGACAGCGGCCCCGGGGTGACCGAGCTCCAGAAGCGTCTGCTGCACATCCCCGACGTGTACGAACACGGCTCCACCGACGGCCGCTACGACGCCACGCTGGCGGCCGCCGTCGCCCGCTTCCAGCTCTGGTACGGCATCCGCGGCGACGAGACGGGCGTGTACGGCGACGACACCCGCCGCGACCTCGAGTCCCGCACCACGCTCTAGTGGTGCGGCCGCGGCCACGGGCGTGTACGGCGGCCGCTCACCCTGAGCCGTACGCCCCCGTGCCGCACCGCGGGACGGGCGTGTCACGTGTTCTTCTCACGCGACACGCCCGTCACCGTGCGGCCGGGCCCACCGCGCGGGCAAACCGCACGACCGGCCCCGCAGCCGTGCACGGCGGCACGCCCCGCACTAGGACGGGGCGCTCGCCGCCGGCGGGAGCGCCGTCGCCGGCACCACCAGGTCCGCCCGGTCCCGGGTCGCCGCGATCAGGTCCGCGTTGCGCTGGTCCGTGCCCCGCACCCAGGCCACGGCGGCGTCGTGCTCCTTGCCGAACTCCTCGTGGCGGGCGACGAGCCGGCGGATGCGCTCCTCCTCGCCGAGTTCGCAGAACCACACCTCGTCGAGGTGCGGGCGCACCCGCGCCCAGGCACCCGAGTCGAGCAGCAGGTAGTTGCCCTCCGTCACGACCAGCCGGGCCGCCGGCGGCACCGGGACCGCCCCCGCGAGCGGCTGTTCCAGCACGCGCTCGAAGCCCGGCGCGTACACGGTCTCGGTGTCCTCCTCCCGCAGCCGCCGCAGCAGCGCCGCGTACCCGGCCGCGTCGAACGTGTCGGGCGCGCCCTTGCGGTCCCGGCGGCCCAGGCGCTCCAGTTCGGCGTCGGCCAGGTGGAAGCCGTCCATCGGGACGTGTGCCGCCCAGGGCGGCCCGTCGCCGTTGAGGGCCCGCACCACCTGCTCGGCGAGCGTCGTCTTGCCCGCTCCCGGGCTGCCGGTGATGCCGAGGATCACTCGGTGGCCGGGGCGCACCAGGGCCGCGGCCCGCTTCAGGAGGTCGTCGAAGGTCATGCGTGGTCGCCGCTCGCTGCGAGGGTGGTGGGTGACCGGCCCGCCGGGGCCGGCCGGGTCCTCGCCATTGGAGCAGAGGCCGCGGCGGATGGCGAGAGGGCCGCCGACGGCGTCCGTGTAGGCGGGGCGGCGTGGGGAAGATGCGCTGAGGGAACAACGTCGCGCACCGGGCGCGGCACGAGAGCACCGGAGGGATCACAGCGTCCTATGAGTGAGTCGCGGTCGCGGGAGCAGGGTGAGGACTCGGAGCTGGAGCGGCTGCGGGCCGAGGTACGGCATCTGCGGGCCCGGATGCGCACCCACCCGCTGATCTCCGAGGCACAGGGCATGCTGCGGGAACGCTACGCACTGCCGGACGCCGAGAGCGCGTTCGCCCTGCTCCGGCGCACCTCCCAGCAGTGCAACGTCAAGATGCACACCCTTGCGAGCGCCCTCACGGTCCTGCCGGCCCCCGACGCCCGGGAGCCCCTGTGGTTCCCGCGGCGGGTGCGCCACACACCACCACCGCTGACCTTCGACCGCGCCGGGCGCGTCGGCCACGGCGACCGGGGCGCCCTGCTCGGCGCGGTGCTCAGCCAGACCCTCGCCGTCGTCGACGCGGACATGGGCAATGTGCAGACGGCCGACCGCACGCAGCGCGGCCTGCGCATGGAGAGGCACACCGGCCACAGCCCGGAGTTCGTCGACTACTTCGGCCACGTCGGGGAGGAGGGCACCTCCTGCGCGCTGGCCGCGCGCACCGCCGCCCAGGTCACCGTCCAGGACGTGGAGACCGATCCGGTGTTCACCGAGCAGGCCCGCCACGTCATCCTGCGGGAGGGCAGCCGCGCCTGCCACAGCGTCCCGCTGACCACCGCGTCGGGCGTGTGCGTGGGCATCGTCTCCGCCCATCTGGACCGCACGCTGCCGGGGCTGACGGAGGCGCAGTCCAAGGCGCTCGACGTCATCGGCGGCGAGGCGGGCGCGTGGCTGGCCTGGTACGACCGTACGGTGGTCCTCGACGCCCTGGAACACCTGCACGCGCTCGGCCGCGCGCACCCCGGCAGGCGGGGACGGCGGTCCTGAGAGGACTGGGGGAAAGGGTCACCCATGACGAAGTTCGGTCTGCCGGACGGTATCCAGGTCTGCCTCTTCGACCTCGACGGGGTCATCACCAAGACCGCCGTCGTCCACGCGGCCGCGTGGAAGCGGACGTTCGACGACTTCCTGCGCCGCCGGGAGGGACCCGCCTACCGGCCCTTCGACGAGATCACCGACTACGACGAGTACGTCGACGGGCGGCCCCGCGCCGACGGCGTGCGCACCTTCCTCGCCTCCCGCGGCATCCGTCTGCCCGAGGGCGCCCCCGGCGACCCGCCCGGCCGGGAGACCGTCCACGGCGTCGGCAACCGCAAGAACGAGCTGCTCCTGGAGCTGATCCGGACCCGCGGCGTCGAGGCGTACGACGGCACGATCCGCTACATCGAGGCGGTGCGCGCCGCCGGCCTGCGCACGGCCGTCGTCTCCTCCAGCGCCAACTGCCGCGACATCCTGCGGTCGATCGGCGCCGAGCACCTCTTCGACGTGCGCGTCGACGGGCTCGTCGCCGCCGAACGGCAGCTGCCGGGCAAACCGCGCCCGGACACATTCCTGGCCGCGGCCCACGACCTCGGCGTCGGGGCGCGGGCCGCAGCCGTCTTCGAGGACGCGCTCGCCGGGATGGACGCGGGGCGCTCGGGCCACTTCGGATACGTCGTCGGCGTCGACCGCGTCGGCCAGGCGGACGCGCTGCGCGCCCACGGTGCCGACATCGTCGTACGCGATCTCGCGGAGCTGGGGGAGTGGGCGTGATCACGCACACGTCGTACGCGGTCGAGCCCTGGTCGCTGCGCGAGCGGGGACTGCACCTGGACGTCCTGCCGCAGAGCGAGTCCGTGTTCGCGCTGTCCAACGGGCACGTCGGCTGGCGCGGCAACCTCGACGAAGGGGAGCCGCACGGACTGCCGGGCTCCTATCTCAACGGCGTCCACGAGATCCATCCGCTGCCCTACGCGGAGGCGGGATACGGGTATCCGGAGTCCGGGCAGACCATCATCAACATCACCAACGGCAAGATCATCCGCCTGCTCGTGGACGACGAACCCTTCGATCTGCGCTACGGCCGGCTGCGCTCCCACGAACGCGTCCTCGATCTGCGTACCGGACTGCTCACCCGTACCTGCGAGTGGACCTCTCCGGCGGGTTCGACCGTCCGTGTGCGCTCGACGCGCCTGGTCTCCTTCACCCAGCGCGCGATCGCCGCGGTCGACTACGAGGTGGAGGCCGTCGGCGGGCCGGCCCGGGTCGTCGTCCAGTCGGAACTGGTGGCCAACGAGCAACTGCCCTCGCGGGACGGCGATCCCCGCGCCGCCGTCGTCCTCGACTCGCCCCTGGAGGCGGAGGAGCACTTCGCGAAGAACGGGCGGCTGCGCCTGGTGCACCGCACCCGCAGGAGCGGGCTCAGGGTCGGTGCCGCCGCCGACCATGTCGTCGAGGGCCCCGAGCCGACCACGACCGAGAGCGAGGCGACCGGCGACCTCGCCCGTCTCACCGTCGCCTCCGCCCTGGCCCCGGGCCAGCGGCTGCGGGTGCGGAAGTTCGTCTCCCACGGCTGGTCCGGCACCCGCTCCCTGCCCGCCGTCAGCGACCAGGTGGACGCGGCGCTCGCGGCCGCCACCAGTGTGGGCTGGTCGGGTCTGGCCGCCGAGCAGCGGGCGTATCTCGACGCGTTCTGGGCGCGCGCGGACGTCGAGGTGGACGGCGACGAGCAGATCCAGCAGGCGGTCCGCTTCGCGCTCTTCCATGTGCTGCAGGCCGGGGCACGCGCCGAACAGCGCGCGATTCCCGCCAAGGGGCTGACCGGCTCCGGATACGACGGCCATGCCTTCTGGGACACCGAGATGTTCGTGCTGCCCCTGCTCACCTACACCTCGCCCGGCGCGGTCGCCGAGGCGTTGCGCTGGCGGCACAACACGCTGCCCGCCGCCCAGGAGCGGGCCGTGCAACTCGGGCTGAGCGGCGCGGCGTTCCCGTGGCGGACCATAGAGGGCTCGGAGGGATCGGCGTACTGGCCGGCCGGCACCGCCGCGTTCCATGTGAACGCCGGCATCGCCGACGCCGTCGTCCGCTACACCGCCGCCACCGGCGACACGCGCTTCGAACGCGACACCGGCGTCGAACTACTGGTGGAGACGGCCCGGTTGTGGCGCTCGCTCGGTCACCACGACCATCACGGCGCCTTCCACATCGACGGGGTGACGGGTCCGGACGAGTACAGCGCGGTCGCCGACGACAACACCTACACCAATCTGATGGCCCGCGCGAACCTGCTGGCCGCCGCCGACGCCGTGGAGCGGTATCCGCGCCGGGCGGAGGAACTCGGTGTCGACGACGAGGAGAGCGCGGCCTGGCGCGACGCCGCCGAGGCGATGCACGTCCCCTACAACCACGAACTGGGTGTGCACGAACAGCACGCCGGATTCACCCGCTACCAGCGCTGGGACTTCGCCGCGACACGTCCCGACCAGTACCCGCTCATGCTGCACTTCCCGTACTTCGACCTGTACCGCAAGCAGGTGGTCAAACAGGCGGACCTGGTGCTGGCGATGTACACCTGCGCCCCCTTCTTCGACGCCGAGCACAAGGCGCGCAACTTCGCCTACTACGAGCCCCTCACCGTGCGGGACTCGTCCCTGTCGGCCTGCTGCCAGGCGGTTCTGGCGGCCGAGGCGGGCCATCTCGGGCTCGCCTACGACTATCTGCACGACGCCGCGCTGATGGACCTGGAGGACCTGGAGCACAACACCCGTGACGGCCTGCACATCGCGTCCCTCGCCGGTACGTGGATGGCACTCGTCGCGGGCTTCGGCGGCCTGCGTCACCACGGGGCACAGATCGCGTTCGCGCCGCGCCTGCCGGAGAGGCTGGGCCGCCTCGCCTTCACGCTGGAACTGCTGGGCCGCCGCCTGCGGGTGGACATCGGCCGCACGGCGGCCACGTACACGGTGGTGGCCGGAGAGCCGCTGACGATCCGCCACCACGGCGAACCGCTCACGCTCGACCCCGACAAGCCGGCCGGCCGCGGCATCCCGCCCGTCGGTCCGCGCCCTGCACCGGAGCAGCCTCCGCACCGGCGCCCCAATCATCAGGGCGGCACGGAGGACTGAGCGTCGCAGGGCACGCGCGGCCGCAGCCGCGGACGGTGGCGCGGGACGTTCACGCCGGGGCCGCGACGTACTCGGTGAGCAGGAGGGCGATGTCGTCCGCACGGTCGGGGGAGAGGCGGGCGTCCCGCAGCAGTGCGTCCGCGAGGTCCTCCAGGCGCTCCTCGCCCGTGTGGGCCAGCGAGACCCGCAGCCGGTCCATCCCGGTGCCGATGTCGGCGTCGCGCGTCTCGACCAGCCCGTCGGTGTACAGGGCCAGGACCGAGCCGGGCACGAGACGCAGCTCCGACTCCGGGTAGTCGGCCGCCTCCGCGACGCCGAGCAGCGGGCCGCCGGGCACGTCCAGGATCTCGGCGTGGCCGTCGGGCAGGCGCAGCAGGGGCGGGCAGTGGCCCGCGCGGACCGTGCGGGCCACCCCCGAGCGGGGGTGGAGGCGGATGTAGCAGCAGCTGGCGAGGAGGGCCGGGTCGAGGTCGAGGAGGAGCCGGTTGGTGCTGGCGACCACGTCGCCCGGTTCGTGGCCGGCGGTGACGAAGGCCCGTACCGCGCTGCGCAGCTGGCCCATGGCGGCCGCGGCGGCGACGTTGTGGCCCTCGACGTCCCCGACGATCAGCGCCACGTCCTCCCCGGTGGGGATGACGTCGTACCAGTCGCCGCCGATGTCCATGCCCCTGGTGCCCGGAAGATAGCGCCCGGCGACGCGCAGGCCCGGCAGCGCGGGCAGCCGGTGGGGCAGCAGCGCGTTCTGCAGGCCGCGGGCGAGGGCGAATTCGGCGTCGTAGAGCCTGGCGCGCTCCAGGGCCTGGGCGATCAGGCCGCCCAGGGCGGTGAGGGCTCCCCGCTCCTCGTCGGGGAACCGGCGGGCGCCGTCGAAGCCGAGGACGCAGGTGCCGACCGGGCGGTTGGAGGCGATCAGCGGCAGGAAGACCCAGGATCCGGAGCCGCCCGCAGGGATCCCGGGATACCTGTCGAAGAGCTGCTGCCGCGACTCGACGAACAGCGGTGCCCCGGACGTCAGCACGTCCGTCGCGGGCAGCCGGGCGTGCAGCGGGGTGCCGTCGAACCGGGCGAGGACGTCCTCCGGGTAGCGGTCCTGGGCGAACAGGCGCAGGCGCCGGTCCTCCACCACGAAGACCGCCAGCCGCTGACCGCCGAAGGCCGGGAGCATCTGCTCGGCGACGGCATCGCACACCTCGTGCGCGGTGACCGCCTTGGTGAGGGCGCTGCCCAGCTGCAGCACACGGTAGAGCGAACCCAGCCGCGGGGCCGCGGGCGGAGGGGACAGGGCGACGGGCCGGTCCTCCTCCGCGACGGGCGTCCCCGGCCCGGCCCCGGCCGGCACCGGCTGCCGCAGGGGGGCCACCCATCCCGTCATGCCCTGCTCGCCCGGGTGAAGGGAGAAGAGGAGCCATGCGTCGGGCGGCCGTCGGACCAGGAAGGAGACCGGCCGCTGGGAGACCACGGCGGCCCGGAAACGGTCCTCGTAGACGGGATCGGCCAGCCAGGGCAGGACGTCCCAGGGGCACCGGCCGAGCAGTTCCTCCTGGCGGACCTGCGCCAGGTCCTCGAGGCTGTGGTTGGCGTAGGCGACGCGTCCGTCCGGGGACAGCGCGAAGAAGCCGTCCGTGAGCCGTTCGATGGCCGCGACGGCAGCCAGGCCGCTTCCGGAGTCGAGCACGGCGCCCACCAGATGGGGCGCCGCCCGCGGGCCCCGGGTGCCGGGCACCCGGCCCCACAGCTCGACGGTGCGCTGATCGCCGCCGTCCCGGACGCGCAGGCAGTGCGCGAGCACATGGCCCTCCTCGACCGCGGCGCGGGCGGCGGAGCGGAAACCGGGAAGGTCCGCGGGCTCGATCCTGGCCGCCAGGGTGGCCGCCCGTCCGTCGAACTCGCGGGGCGGGATCCCGAAGATCGCGCACAGCTCGTCGTCGGCCGTCAGGGTCCCGGTGTCCAGGTTCCAGTCGAACAGGCCCACCCGGATCACCGGAGCGGACGGCACCGGAACCACCAGCGGAGTCTTCCTCTCGCCGAGCGCCCCGCGGGTGCCGAGTGCGGCGAGGGCGACGCCCAGACGGTCGGCGGTGGAGTGCAGCTGCCGGCGCCGTGTCCTCGACAGCCCCGCCCCGCCCGGCCTGGGCGTCCACACCACGCTCATCGATCCGAGGATCCGGCCGCCCGCTCGCACGGGCACCGTGGCGCTGCCGAACGCGTAGGGCACCGCGACCGAGAGCTGGGGGAAGCGCCGCATGGTCTCCTCGGCGTCGGCCAGGTGGACCATACGCCCGGAGCGGTACGCCTCCGCCACCGGAATGCCGCTGTTCACCGGGATCCGAAGCCAGCCGCCGAGCAGGGAGGGGGGTGCCCCGCAGGCCGCGCTCAGGACGAGCGAGCGGCCGTCGTCGGAGAGCAGGAACGCGCTTCCGGCGTGCGCACCGGTCACCTCCACGGCCCTGATGACGGCACGGACCAGCGCGTCGTCGCGCTCGGACGCCCCGCCGCGACTCGCGGTGCCGAACGGGTACGAGGTCAGGGCCATGCTGTCGGCCGACACGGTGCCTCGATCACACTTGAGAAGTTTGTTCCATATTAGGGCTGATTTTCGTATGGGTGGGGTCCCGCTTCAGACGCTGTACCCGCCGTCCACCCCCAGCGCCTGCCCGGTGATGAATCCGGCCCGGTCCGAGGCCAGGAAGGCGACGGCCTCCGCGATGTCCGTCGCGGTGCCGAAGCGGCGCAGCGGGGTGTTGCGCCGGGTGACGGCCAGCGCCGTCTCGTCGAGCTCGCCGGTCGCCATCAGCCGGGCCGCGATGCCGTCGGTGAGCATGCCGGGCGCGACGCAGTTCACGCGCACGCCGTAGCGGCCCTCCTCGGCCGCCAGTGCCCGTGCCACCGCCTCGACCGCGCCCTTCGTGCCCGAGGAGAGCCCGTCGCGCACCGGGAAGCGCCGGGTGGCGACGGTGGTGACGGCGACGACGCTGCCCCGGCTGTCCCGCAGCCGCGGCAGCGCGGGGTGCACCAGGTTGAAGAACGCCACGGCCTCCGCGTCGAGTTGTGCGCGATACCGGGCCGGCGAGACGGTGCTCAGATGCGCCATCGGCACATGCGGGCCCGCCGCGTGGACCAGTGTGTGGATTCCGCCGAGCGCCTCGGCGGCCTCGGCCACCGCCTGTGCGGTGGCGGACTCGTCGCCCAGGTCCAGCGGGAGCGCGAGGACGCGCCGCCCGTACCGCTCCAGCTCACCCGACAGGGCCCGCGCCGCCTCCCGGTCGGCGCGGTAGGTGAACGCCACGTCGCTGCCCCGCTCGGCGAGCAGGCGTACGACCGCCGCGCCGATGCCGCCGGTGCCGCCCGTGACGAACGCGGCCCCTGTCCTGGTGGAGAAGTCCGACACCGTACGCCTCGCAATCCGCGGGAAGGGCGATGACGACCCACACATGTAGCCGTGTTCACCGAAGAGTTGAAGACCGTCGGCTCTCCCGGTGTCGTCACCCGCCGAACAGCTGGGTCCAGTACGTGCCGGCCCGGCCCCCGCCCGCGAAACCGACGCCCAGGTGGGTGAACGCGGGCTTGAGGATGTTGGCGCGGTGTCCGGGGCTGTCCATCCAGCCGCGGACCGCCTCGGCGGGGGCGCGCTGGCCGCAGGCGATGTTCTCCCCCACCGTGCGGTGACGGGAGCCCGCGGCGGCCGCACGGTCCCAGGGCTCGCGGCCGTCGGGCGAGGTGTGCGCGTAGAACCCGCGGGCCACCATGTCGTCGCAGTGCGCCTGGGCGGCGGCCGTGAGGACGGGATCCGCGGCCAGCGGCGGCAGACCGGCGGCGGCCCGCTCGGCGTTGGTCAGCGCGATCACCTCGTCGGACGTCCGCGCCAGTCCGGCCGGCGTGAACGGCCGGGCCCACAGCGCCGTCCAGTACACGGTGCCGGAGCGGCGCCCGGGGACGTACGCCACCGCGGTGTGCACGAACTCCGGTGCGCACAGGGTGTGGCGCGACCGCCCGTCGGAGAGGCAGTACGCCACGAAGTCGGCGGGTGTGCGCGGACCGGACACCAGGTGCTCGCCGACCGTCAGATACGCGTA
Source organism: Streptomyces sp. PSU-S4-23 (assembly GCF_055632315.1). Taxonomy (NCBI): domain Bacteria; kingdom Bacillati; phylum Actinomycetota; class Actinomycetes; order Kitasatosporales; family Streptomycetaceae; genus Streptomyces; species Streptomyces sp. PSU-S4-23. The sequence goes on from NZ_JBVMUU010000002.1 coordinate 8,562,370, forward strand.
CCCGCCCGCGGTGATCCGCTGGTGCACGGAGGTGCCGTCGGCGCTCTCGGCGGAGAGGACCTCGCGCGCGGCCATGCCGGCGGCGTGGGCGTGTGCCGCCGCGGCGAGCCGTGCGTCGAGCGAGACGCGCGGGGAGCCGGCCCCGGCGCGCGCGGAGTTGACGAGGGCCAGGAAGCCGTCGGGCGGCGGCGGGAGCGCCGGCCGGGGCGGGACGGGCGAAGGCACCGCCGGCGCGTCCTGCGCCACCTCCACCCCGAAGTCCCGTGCCACCCCCGCGAGGCCCTCCGCGTATCCCTGGCCCAGCGCCCGCAGCTTCCAGCCCCTGCCCCGCCGGTACAGCTCGGCGAGCAGCAGCGCCGTCTCCCGCTGCGGGCGCGGCGGTGTGAAGCGGGCGACATCACGGCCGCCCGTCTGCTGGACGTGCAGCGTCGGCGGGGGCAGGGCGGCGAGGCGCACGGAGGGGTCGGCGGGGCTGACGACCACGGTGACCCGCTCCGCCCCGGCCCGCAGGGCGGGCGGACGCACGGTGAGCTCGCCCCCGCGCAGGCGGACCCCTGGCGCGGAGGGCTGGTTGTAGAACACGAAGTCCGCGTCGCCGCGCACCGTTCCGTCGGCGTCCGTGACGAGCGCGGAGACGTCGAAGGGCCCCGGCACCCTGAGTGTCAGGGGGCCGTCCGGCAGGAGCAGATTGCCCCCGGGAACCAGCTCGATCATGGTGCCGCCCACCAGTTGGCGCCGCTGTCGTGGGGCGGCGGCCACGCGCCCCGCCGCCCGTCAGTCGGACAACGCGCCGTCGCCGTGCCCCGGTTCCCGTGCGGGGAGGGCGGCGCGCAGCGACCTGAGGGCGAGCAGCAGGACGCCGATGTCGTCCAGATAGACGGGATCGGGCAGCAGGTCTGCCGGCAGCACCAGGTACAGGACCGCGCCCCAGAAGACCCAGCGGGGTCCGGTCGGCAGTCCGGCGCGGCGCAGGTCGCGGCGCGTGCGGACCAGCCTGAGCAGCAGGACCAGCGCGACGCCGAGCACGACGGCCGCGAGGACCGCGACGACGGTGAGCACGGTCCAGGTGGTGGTGTCCATGCGCAGCTCCGGGCGTCCGTGGGAGTCGTCCTGTCCTACGGATGCCCCGTTCCGCGGTGGACCGTGCCCGCGCTGGGCCGAATGCCCGGCGTGGTCGTGGGGGAGCGGTGGTGCCCCCGGCCGTCAGTGGGCGGCGCGCGCGGTGCTGCTCTCCACCAGGGCCTGGCTGACCGCCCGCACGCTGCGCGCGATGTGCTGGAGCTGCATCACCTCGGCGGCGTACATCTTGATCGTGTGCTCGATGACGGACTCGGGCAGGCCGAGCGCGGGCAGCTCCGCGCGGGCCGTCTGCAGCGCGATCCGGGCGACCCGCACCTCGTTCTGCACCTGGATCAGCGCGTGCCGGGCGAGCAGCACGGGATGGCGGATCAGAGCCGGGTAGCTGGCGTAGCGGGCGGGCACGAGCTCGCGCAGCCACTTGGCCGCCGACCGCTCCCAGTCGTAGCTGCCGGGTGTCTTGACCTGGCACGGCCAGTCCGAACTGATCGGCGAGTACGTCATCAAGGCCATGATCTTCGCTTCCGGGTCACGTCGGCTCAGGGTGTACGGCAACTCTGGGGCGGCTCCGGCCTAGGGGAGGGCCGGAGCCGCCACCACGGACACGCCGGCGCCCGTGGGTAGGAGCGGACGGCCCCGGTTGTCCGTAGGGTGTGAAACCGGGAGGGGAAGCCCGGTTCACGATCCGCGAGAAGTATTTATATATACCGGCGGATACGCAAGGACATGAAAAAATTCACGGTCGGTTCGACGCGAAAGATCCGGATTTGTGAGCCCGTGGGTCAGTCCTTGAGGAAGAACTGGTGCTGGTCGGCGATCTGCTCGTACTCCTCCAGGCGGGCCTGGGTCCGCTCCGGGTCGGCGTCGGTCATGGCCTGCAGCAGGGCCGCGGCCATCAGGCCGGGGGCGGCGTACGAGTCGAACACCAGGCGCGAGCCGGTGCCGGTGGCGAAGACGACGTCGGCCTCGTCGGCGAGCGGGCCCAGCCCCAGATCCGTGACCAGGGCGACCTTCAGCCCCGCGCTGCGCGCCACCCGCACCGCGGTGAGGCTCTCCTGGGCGTGCCGGGGCATCCCGAACGCCAGCACCCAGGTGCCGCCCGCCTCCCGGGACTGGAGCAGCGCGTCGTAGGCCACACTGCCGCCGCGCGTGATCAGCCGCACGTCCGGGTGGATGCGCCTGGCCCCGTACGCGAAGTACTCGGCGAGCGAGGCGGAGATGCGCAGGCCCATCACGGTCAGCGGCGTCGACGCCGACAGCTCCCGCCCGAGGCGGATCACCTGGTCCGGATCGGCGAAGTCCCGGCGCAGGTTCTCCAGGTTCTCGAGCTCGGCGTCCACCGCGGCCTGCAGTTCGTTGCTGCGGTGCTCCGCCACCGTGCTCGGGCTGCCGAGTGAGCTCAGGGCGATGGCCTGGAGCTTCTCCCGCAGCGCGGGATAGCCGCTGAAGCCGACGGCCGCGGCGAAACGGGTCACCGACGGCTGGCTGACACCCACCCGCTCGGCCAGGTCCGTGATCGACAGGAACGCGGCCTCGGTGATGTGCTCGATCAGGTACTGGGCGATCCTGCGGTGCCCCGGGGACAGATGCGGTCCGTCGAAGAGCTCTCTGAGCTGGGAGGTGGGAGCGGCACCCGCCTCCGGGACCGTCTTGCCGGCAGTGATGGCAGCTGCCTGCGCGCGTGCCTGCTGCGGCGATGACACCGGACCGCCTCCCTTTGTGTCCCGAGGACTCTCAACATAGCTCACCACGCCGCTGACCAGGGGTAGAGCTCCGAGAGGCGGAAGGACCACCTCCGCCGTACCGTCGGGCATGGGGGCCGCGGGGGCGGGGTACCCGCCCCGGCCATCGACGGAGAGGAGCGGCCGTGAGCTCGCCCGTATCGCATGTGCCCCAGGTCGAGGTGGTGGTCAGCGACTGCTCGGCGGCCGACGCCGGGAGCCTGTTCGCCGAACTGTGCCGGCGCTTCGGCTCGGACCGGTCCCCGGACGACGCGCCGCACGAGACCGCGGGTGTCCGGCCCACGATGTGGACCGGGACCTTCGACACGTCGGCCACCCCCGGCCGGCCCGGGTGGACGGCACCGCCACCGCCCCTGTCGGGACAGGTGACGGCCGAACTGCAGGGCGAGCCGCGTGCGGTGGAGCGGCTGCGGCGCGCCCTGGACGAGACCTTCGTCGTCCACCAGGTCGGCGCGGTCTCCGGCGACCAGGAGGTCGAGGTCGAGCTGCGGCTGGAGAGCCGCGCACGGACCTGAACCGGGCACTCAGGCGCGCGGCCGCGCCTCCAGGAACCGGTGCAGCGACGCCGTCATGGCGGCGACGAAGGCGTCGCGGGTCCGGCCGGGGACGAGGTCCAGGGACAGGTAGGGGTTGAGGTCCTCCAGCTCCACCAGCAGCAGCCCGCCGTCCCGGGTGCGGCAGGCGTCCACGCGCTGGATGCCGTGGTCGAGGGTGTTCCAGTCGATGAAGCGCCGGGCGAAGGCGAGATCGGCCCCGTCGGGCTCGTAGGGCTCCAGGACCCAGCGCCGGCCGGGGTCGGGGCCGTACAGGGCGTACTGGAAGGCGCCGTCCACGTAGTAGAACGAGACCTCGTAGCGGAAGTCGATGCGCGGCTGCACCAGCACATCACCCCAGGCGACGTCCTCAAGCCCGTCCCGCGGCACGAACCGCAGGCCTATGGAGTCCGCTCCGGACTTCGGCTTGACGGCGTACAGAGCGGACGCGGGCAGCCGCCCCAGGTCCTCCGGCCGGCCGGCGGTCGGTATCACCGGGTGGCCGGCCGCGGTCAGATCGAGCAGGTACTGCTTGCCGGCCATGTCGCCCCGGCCCGTCAGCGGGTTGTACACGCGGGTGCCGCGGGCGGTGGCCAGGGCGCGGAAGGCGTCGTACTCCTTCCGGTAGTGCAGCACGGGGCCGCTGTTGCGGACCACGACCGCGTCGAAGCCGTCCATCAGCGCCGCCGCGTCCAGCGGGTGGCACAGCGCGATGCCGAAGTCCGCGCGCAGCCGGGAGGAGAGGGCGATGTCCTCGTCGCAGTAGCGCCGCCCACGCGCCTGGTAGGAGAGGTCGGTCACATACAGGAGGCGGGGGCGGGCGGGCATGCGGGGGCTCCTCGGTCGGTGGCCACCAATGTAGCCGGGGCGCGCGGGAGGGCAGTGGCGTGCGCGACCGGGCGCGGATGACAGACTGGCGGCATGGAAGAGCGAGAATTCGGCAGGTCGGGGCAGCACGCGTCGGTCATCGGCCTGGGTACGTGGCAACTGGGCGCGGACTGGGGCACCGTGGACGACAAGGACGCCCACGAGGTGCTGGAGGCGGCAGCGGAGTCGGGGGTGAGCTTCTTCGACACCGCGGACGTGTACGGCGACGGGCGCAGCGAGCAGACCATCGCCGCCTTCCTGCACGGCAGGCCGGACCTGCACGTCCTGGTGGCGACCAAGATGGGCCGCCGCGTCGAGCAGATCCCGCAGAACTACGTCCTGGACAACTTCCGTGCCTGGAACGACCGTTCCCGCCGCAACCTCGGCGCCGACCGCATCGACCTGGTGCAACTGCACTGTCCGCCGACGCCCGTCTACTCCTCCGACGAGGTGTACGACGCCCTGGACACGCTGGTCGAGGAGGGGCGTGTGGCGGCGTACGGCGTCAGTGTGGAGACGTGCGACGAGGCGCTGACCGCGATCGCCCGCCCGAACGTGGCGAGCGTGCAGATCATCCTGAACCCGTTCCGCATGAAGCCGCTGCGCCGGGTCCTCCCGGCCGCGCGGGAGGCCGGCGTGGGCATCATCGCCCGCGTGCCGCTGGCCTCCGGACTGCTGTCGGGCAAGTACACCAAGGACACGGTGTTCGCCGCGAACGACCACCGCACCTTCAACCGGCATGGCGAGGCGTTCGACCAGGGGGAGACCTTCTCGGGCGTCGACTTCGCGACGGGCGTGGAGGCGGCGGCCGAGTTCTCCGCGCTCGCCCCGGAGGGCTTCACCCCGGCGCAGTTGGCGCTCGCCTGGATCGTCCAGCAGCCCGGTGTGACCACGGTGATCCCCGGTGCCCGCTCGGCGGACCAGGCCCGTGCCAACGCGGCGGCCGCGAGACTGCCCCGGCTGCCGCAGGACACGCTCGACGCGATCGAGAGCCTGTACGACCGCCGGATCAGGGAGCAGGTCGAGGACCGCTGGTAGGCGCCCCGGCGAGAAGAGCGGTGCGGACACCCGGCCGGGACGCCCGGCCGGTGAGCCGCTCCGGCCGGTCAGGCCGTCAGGGCCGAGCGTGCCGGACGGGCGGTGCCGGGCGTTCCACGGGCGGCGGCCCGCACCCGGTACGTCGTCTTGGCCCGGTCGACCACCGGATCTCCCAGCACGATCCGGCCGGCCGCCCGGAGCGCGTCGCACTCGTCGGTGGGCAGCGCCATCGGGCGGCCGTCCGGCTGCCAGTACCCGTACCTGCGGCGCCCGTTGGCGTGGACCGTGAGGAAGACCGGCACGCGCTGGTCCGTGATCAGGCGCAGCACTTCGGCAGCACGGGAACTGAGCCGAGGGCGCGTCATCGTCGGTCAGCCTTTCGGGCGCTGGTGAACGGCACCCCGCCCCGAGGGCGAGATGATCTTTCCCCCCGCATTGTTGCCGAGGGCACTGACACCGCGCACCCACCTTGCCGAGACCCGCCCGGCCGGACCGGGGGCGGGGCCGTGGCAATGTGATGACCTTCACCCTGATGTGGCGGAAAGTGATGAATTCCTTACGGGAGACAGACGTAAAGGGATACGAAGAGGCAACCTGCGATCGTGGAGGTGTCCCGTGCGACCGTTCACCCTCAACTACGCGCTGCCCCGAGCGCTTCCGGCCACGGTGACGCCGTACCGCTTCGACGCGCTGCGGCAGCTGAACGTGCTCCCGGACGGCCGGCCCGCCGTCAGCGATCGTGCGCTGCTGCGCGCGGCCGGTACGACGACGTCCACCGCCGGTTCCCAGACCCACTTCGACGACTGACGCCCGCACGCGGATGACGGTCCTCATCCTCACGTCCGAGCAGGACGTGACCGCCGACATGGTGGTGGCCAGGCTGGACGAGTGGTGCGTTCCCGTGATGCGCCTGGACCCCGCCGACCTTCCCGGCAAGGCGGTGCTGTCCGCCGACTACGCCCACGGCGACTTCGACGGCCATCTCTCGGTGAACGGGCACGTCCTGAGCATGGGCGGCCTGCGCTCGGTGTGGGTGCGCCGGCCCGGCGAGCCGGCCGCGCACGCCGCGCACCCCTCGCCGTGGCTGACCGCCGAGACCCGCCAGGCCCTGTACGGCATGCTCTACTCGGCCTCCACCCGGTGGATGAACCACCCCCGCAACGCCGAGCAGGCGCGGTACAAGCCGTGGCAGTTGCGGATCGCCCACCTCAGCGGCTTCGCGGTGCCGCCGACCGTCGTCACCACCGCTCCGCGCCTGGCCCAGCAGTTCGCCGAGGAGTACCGCGAGGTGGTGGTGAAGTCGGCCTCGGGACCGCCGCCCGGCGATCCCGCGCTGGCCCTGCCGACCACCCTCGTGGGCCCCGGCGCCGACTTCTCCGCGGTGGCGGCCGGCCCCGCCCTGCTGCAGCGCTACATCCCCAAGCGTGCCGACATCCGGCTGACCTCCGTCGGCACCCGGCTGTTCGCCGCCCGCAAGACGGCGGCTCCCGGGCAGATCGACGGCCGCTACGGCGACACCGGGCACCCCTGGCGGTCGGCCGAGGTGCCCGACCGTATCGCGAAGTCGGTCCACGAGTACCTGACGCTGTCCGGCCTCGCGTACGCCGCCTTCGACTTCGCCGAGGACGAGGAGGGCCTGTGGTGGTTCCTGGAGTGCAACCAGGGCGGGCAGTTCGGGTTCGTGGAACTGGAGACCGGACAGCCGATAGCGCAGGCCGTCGCCCGGTGGCTCGCGCAACGGACGGGGGACCGCCGCACCCTCGACGGCCTCCGGTGAGCCGCACGCCCGGACACCGCCACCCGCTGCCCGCCGCCCGGGTGGCGGGGGGCGGTCCGGTGGGTGCGTGGAGCCGCCGCGCGTCAGCCCGCCGGTGGCCGGAAGGTCCGCAGGAACTCTGCCAGGGCCTGCCGGTTGGCGGGACTCTGCGCGTCGGCGGCGGGCGTCGTCCAGCGCAGCGAGTAGCCGTGCCGGTCGCCGACGAGGAAACCGCGGCCGAAGGTGTGCACCCGGACGCCGTTCACCGTGGACAGCCACTCCATGTCGGCGCCCTGGTGACCCTGGTAGGTCACGGGGCGGATGTCCCCCACCCGCTCGTAGCCGGCGTACGTGCTGTCCAGCGCCGGCTCCAGCGCCTTCCAGACCGCGACCGGGTCGGGACCGAGGCCCGCGCTGTAGGTGACCGCCAGGCTCCGCGGATCGCCGCTCGCGCCGAACGTCACCCGGTAGGTGCCCCCGCCCGCCGTGTCGGTGGTGACCGGCTTCCACCCCTGCGGCAGGTCGATGGAGAAGCCCTGCGGCGCGACATAGCGGCGGAAGAGCGGGGCCGGGTCCTCCGGGGTGCTCGGCGACGCGGACGGGGTGGGGGTCGCGGTGCGACCCGGCCGCGGAGGGGGCGTCGCGCGGTCGGTGCCGCCGGGCGAGCCGGCCGCGGAGGGCACCCCGGAGCGGGACGGCTCCGCGCCCACCGCGCTCGCGCCGTTGCCGGACGGGCGGCCCGCCGTGACGAGGACGGCGACCGACGAGGCCGCGACGACGAGCCCCGCGCCCACCAGCACCGACCGTCGCACGGCCGGTCTGCTCCAGGCCCGTCCGGCCCGGTGGGCGACCTGCCACGCGCCCCGGAAGCGCGGCAGAAGCATCTCCTGCGTGGGTTCGTCGAGGTCCTCGTTGACGATGCGCGTCAGGGACGCGCGCACCACGGGTTCCGGGACGCGCTCCAGGGCGTCCCGGCGGAGCAGCCCGGTGACGGCCGGGGCGAGCGGGCCGGCGTTCGCCGGGGACCGCAACGGCAGCCGGTCCACGGCGCGCAGCGTCGCCTCCGCCGAACCCCGGTCCCGGAAGGGCGGACGGCCCTCCACCATCGCGTACAGCAGTGCCCCCAGTGCCCACTGGTCGGCAGCCGGACCCGCGCTCGAGCCGCGGGCCTGTTCGGGGGCGGCGTACGAGGGTGCCGTGACCCGCTGGGTGACGGACGTCCCGATCAGCCCGAAGCCGGTCACGACGACCGCGCCGCCCTCCTGTACGAACACCTGCCCGGGACTGAGGTCGCCGTGTGTCACCCCCCGGCGGTGGGCGGCCTCCAGCACGTCGAGGATCCCGAGCCCGATGCGGGCCGCCCGCACATAGTTGAGGGGACCGCGGGCCAGGATCTCCCCGAGGGGGGTGCCCTCGATCCGCTCGGTCACGGTCCACAGGACACCGCCGTCCTCGACGACGTCCACCACGGTCGCGACCCGGCCGGGGCACAGCGCCTCCATGGCCTCCGACTCGCGCAGGATCCGCGCGATCGTGCGGCGCGGGGTGACCTCGGGCTGCAGCGGGGTGAGCCGCGACTGGAGCAGCGAGACCGGGCGCCGGAACTCCATGTCCTCGCCGAGCCAGACGGTCCGCCCGTCCTCCCGGTGGACGGCCTCGACCGCCCGGTATCGTCCGGCGATCAACTCCTGTGTGGAGACCTGCCCGTCGTCCATCGTCATCCCTCGCAGCGAACCGTTTCCCGGAGGTACGGAGGGCGTGACGGTGGGTGTTCAAAGAAACGGGGTTTCCACGGTGCGGATTTCGGTTTTCCGCCCAGAATCCAGCGCTGACGGGCGTGAAAACGTTACCCGCCGCTCAACCCGCGGGTAGGTTACCGTTGGTTACTTCCGTGGCCGCCCCGACGTACGACTCCGCGAACGCCGCCGCCGCGGCGGGGGAAGTGAAGAGCCGGCGCAGCCGCGCCGCCGCGTTGCCCGCGCGGAACGGGTCGCCGGAGGACGGACCGTGCAGCAACTCGGCGAACCACTGCGAGAACTCCTGGTAGTCCCACACGCGCCGCAGGCACGCCGCCGAGTACCCGCGCAGCCCCGCCTCGTCGCCGCCGCGGTGGAAGGCGATGAGGGCGTCCGCGAGGTGCAGCGCGTCGTGGAGGGCGAGGTTCATGCCCTTGGCGGCGATCGGCGCCACGAGGTGGGCCGCGTCTCCTGCCAGGAACAGCCTCCCGTGCACCATCGGCCGCACCACGTAGTTGTGCATGTCCAGCACGCGTTTCTCGATCAGCCGCCCCTCGGTCGGCGGGGCGGCGCCCGCCGCGGACAGCCGTTCGCGCAGCTGGGACCAGACGCATTCGTGCGGCCAGTTCTCCGGGTCGTCGCCGGGCGGGCACTCGAGGTAGTAGCGGGTGACCTGTGGGCTGCGGGCCATATGGGCGGCGAAACCGTGCGGATGCATCCCGAAGACGACACAGTCGGACGACGGCGGCGCCTCGGCCAGCAGCGCCAGCCAGCCCACCCCGTGGTCGAGCCGGGCCGTGTGCGCGTGCCCGGGCGGCAGCGAGGCGCGCGTCACGCCGCGGGCGCCGTCGCAGCCGGCGACGAAGCGGCAGGCGAACCGGCGGCGTTCGCCCGAGGCGGGATCCGTGTACGACACCGACGGCTCCCCGGTGCCGACGTCGTGCAGCTCCACATCGCGCACGCCGAACCGGATGTCCCCGCCCTTGACGTCCGCGTACTGCCGCACCAGGTCCGTGACGAGCAACGGCTGCGGATAGACGAAGTGGTGGTGTCCGGACACCTCCGCGTAGGCGAACCGGTGCCGTTCGCCACCGACCCGGAACTCGCACTCGCCGTGCCTCGGCGCCCGCTCCAGCAGCCGCTCGGCGAGCCCGTGCCGTTCCAGTGCCCGTACCGCCCATTCCTCGATGAACCCGGCCCTGGGCCGCTGTTCGATGAACTCCCTGCTGCCGGCCTCCAGCACCACGCAGTCGACGGAGGCGTCCCGCAGGAGGTTGGCGAGCGTCAGTCCGGCGGGACCGGCGCCCACGATGACGACGGGGACGTGCCGCTGGGGCGGGGGCGGAGGCGCGGGGGAGTGGCCGGTCATGGGGTGCATTATCCCGGCCCTTCGGCCAACGGACTTGCCGCGCACGGAAGTTGAGTTCAGCCAAGGGTTTCCCGCAGGGCCGGCAGCAGCTCTTTCGCCGACCAGTCGAGGAACTCCGTCTGTGTCTCGCCGCCGATCTGCACCAGCGCGACCTCGGTGAACCCCGCCTCGGCGAACGGCCGTACGGCTTTGACGACATCGGCCGGATCATCGCCGCACGGGATGGAGGCGGCGACGTCCTCGGGCCTGACGTACTGCGTGGCCGAGGCGAACGAATCGGGGTGCGGCAGCTCGGAGTTGACCTTCCAGCCGCACCCGAACCAGCGGAACTGCTCGTGGGCGCGCCGGATCGCGGCCTCCCGGTCCGCGTCGTAGCACACCGGCAGCTGGCCCACCCGTGGCTTGCCCTCGCCGCCGTGCCGGTCGAAGGCCGTGAGAAGGTCACGGTCCGGTTCGGTGGCGATGACGAGGTCGGCGAGCCGGCCCGCCAGCGCGCAGGACCGCTCCCCGGAGACGGCGACCCCGATCGGCGGCGGCTCGTCCGGCAGGTCCCACAGCCGTGCGGAGTCCACGGTGAAGTGCCTGCCCCGATGGCTGACATGACCGCCGCCGAACAGGCCGCGGATGATGCCGATCGCCTCCTCCAGCATCTCGTGCCGCACCTCGATCGACGGCCATCCCCCGCCCACCGCATGCTCGTTGAGGTTCTCACCGGAGCCGAGACCCAGCCGGAACCTGCCCTGCGACAGCAGCTGCACCGTGGCGGCCTTCTGTGCCACCACCGCCGGGTGGTACCGGACGGTCGGGCAGGTCACATAGGTCATCAGCGGGATGCGGGAGGTGGCCTGGGCGGCGGCGCCCAGCACGCTCCACGCGTACGGCGAGTGCCCCTGGGCCCGCAGCCAGGGCGCGTAGTGGTCCGAGGTCACGGAGAAGTCGAAGCCCGCCGCCTCCGCCCGCACCACATGGCCGACCAGTTCCCGCGGACCCGCCTGTTCGGTCATCATCGTGTATCCGATATGCACCATAAAGCGCGGGTTCCCGGCCCTGGCGCGCGAAAACCGAGCGGTGCGTCCCACTGGCCGGATTGCGCCCGTCGAGATCATGGACATGCTGTGAGCCGGAACGGAGGATGGCGGATGCACGCAGACGGTGAGGCGGTGCCTCACCACCGCCCCGAACCCGTTCTGGAGGCCCGCCGGATGAGCGCCCGCCCGCTGCCCGTCAGCACGCCCGCCGAACAAGGCGTCGACGCCCGCGGGATCGAGGCGTTCCTCGACACGGTCGAGGCGGCACCGGACATCGAACCGCACAGCCTCATGATCGTGCGCCATGGCCGCCTGGTGGCCTCCGGCTGGTGGGCGCCCTACACCGCCGAGCGCCCCCAACTGCTGTACTCCCTCAGCAAGAGCTTCACCTCCACGGCCGCCGGACTGGCCGTCGCCGAGGGCCTTCTCGACCTCGACGCGCCCGTGCTGTCCTACTTCCCGGAGTTCGCGGCGGACATCACCGACCCGCGCAGCCGCGCCATGCGGGTGCGCCACATCGCGTCCATGGCCACCGGGCACCTCACCGGCACCGCTGACGAGGCGTTCCGGCTGGACCGTGCGGAGCCCGTACGGGGGTTCCTGCTGATCCCGCCGGACCGTGACCCCGGCTCGGTCTTCGCCTACAACCAGCCCGCGACCTACACGCTGGCCGCGCTCGTGCAGCGGCTGTCCGGCCGGTCGCTGACCGAGTATCTGCGCCCGAGGCTCCTCGATCCGCTCGGCATCGGCGAGATCGCCTGGATCCAGCATCCACGCGGCCGCGACCTGGGATTCAGCGGACTGCACGCCACCACGGACGCGATCGCCCGGCTGGGCCTGCTCTACCTCCAGGACGGGGTGTGGGAGGGAAGGCGGCTGCTGCCGTCCTCCTGGGTGGCGGAGGCGACGCGCCCGCACGTGTCCACCGCCGACGCGACGGCCGTGGGCGCCGCCTCGGACTGGCAGCAGGGCTACGGCTTCCAGTTCTGGGCGTCGCGGCACGGCTTCCGCGGCGACGGCGCCTACGGCCAGTTCTGCGTCGTCCTGCCCGACCACGACGCGGTGATCGCGACCACCGCGGCGACGGTGCAGATGCAGAAACTGCTCGACGCGATGTGGCGGCATCTGCTGCCCGCGTTGGGCCCCCGCCCCCTCCCCGGCCGCACCGACGCGGACCGGGCACTCCGGCACCGCCTCGACCGCCTCGCCCTGCCGCCGGTCGCCGCGCGTCCCGGCCCCGGAGAGCATCCCGGTCCCTGGGCGGGGGCGCGCTTCACACCGCGGGGCGGCCGCTGCGGCGACCAGCCGACCCTGACGGCGGCCGAGGTCACCGAGGAGGGCGGAGTCTGGACGGTGACCCTCGTCGAGGACGAGGACCGTCTCGCCCTGCGCCTTCCGGAGGCCGGCTGGGCCGTCGGCGAGGGTCCGGTCCCCACCGCGGCGAGCGGCGGCTGGACCGGCCCGGACACCCTGCGCGTCGACGTCCTGTTCCTGGAGACACCACACCGCCTCACCGTGACCTGCGCCCTCGACGACGGCACCTTCACGGCCCGCTGGCACACGACCCCGCTGCACGCCGGTCCGCTGCGCCGTCGCCGGGCTCCCTTCCCGTCCCGGGACGGCTCGACGGGGCGGGGCTGACGCCCGGCGTACGACTCCCGCCGCAATCGGGCCTGCCTGCGAAGACGCGGTGCCGCCGGACGAAGCGCAGCGCGGCGGTCTTCTGCCCCACGATCACGAATGCTTCGGACCAGACGACGACCGCGCGGACGGGTGATGTCGCGATGACCAGGGGCTCACCGATGACCGAGCCACGTTCGTCGACCGGTTCACCGGTGCACGGACGCATCCAAGCCTCGCAACACGCCGGGACTTCGCTGAACTCACCGCCGCCAACGAACTGGACATCGCCGCAGTCAGCCCAGAAGTCCGCGCCCGCTACGGGGCGGACCTGCGCGACCTGTTGACGCGATGGCGGCCGCTGCTGTCCGCGTCGGCCTGGGCGCACTGCCGGAGCGTGCTGGGCCAGGACGGCCACTGCTGACCACCAGGCCGCACCTCGCGGTCGAGCAGGACAGCAGCTGAATCGAGTCGGATGCGGTCACCGATCACGCTGGGCGTCGGGCGCGACCACCCGAAAGCGTTCAGCGACGACGAGAGTGTCATCGCCGATGACAGGGGTAGCACCCAAGAACTCGCTCACGCCGTCGCTCCGGAAGAACTCTTCGTGGGCTGCCCGCCACTGTGCGACGTCGGAGTAGCCGCGCCCCTCGGCTCGCGCGAAGTCGTCGTCGATGTCCTTCATGGGAACGACCCGAACGTCGACGAGCTCGATCGTGACGGCCGGACGACCCCCGGAATCGAGCACCGAGAACCGCTGACCGGTCTGCGGCACCGCCTCTCCGGCGCGCTCGTACATCTCCAGGAGACCCGTGAGCGCGGTCTTCCGTCCGCTCAAGATCGCCGCGACGCCACGATCGCGTTCCGGACCGGGAAAGGCGAGTTCAAGGGTCGGAAGGTCCTCATGTCCCATCGGGAGAGGGTACGAAGCCCGGTCGCGTTGATCAATGGTCAGCGCCCCGCCGAGGAGGCCCGCGCCGAACTCGTCGGCGCCCTGGTCCGGCAAGCCGGCTACCGCCCGCCGGCCTTCTAGCCGAGCATGTCCGCCCAGTCGGCCGGCACCCGGCCCGCCGGCCCCGGCGCGGGCTGGTCGGCGGGACGGCTGACCGGGGGAGCGAGCTGCGGCCCGGACTCGTACAGCTCGGAGGCCGTGAAGTCCCAGAACCACTCCTCGCCCGGTTCGAAACTGCGGATGACCGGATGCCCGGTGGCGCGGAAGTGGGCGGTGGCGTGCTTGGCGGGCGAGTCGTCGCAGCAGCCGATGTGCCCGCACTGCGCGCACCGCCGCAGATGGAACCACCAGCCGCCCGCCTCGTCGCATTCCACGCAGCCGGTGCCGCTCGGCGGGACGCCGGGGTCGATTCCGTTCACTTCGGTCATGACGCCTCCGGTGCTGTCTGCGGATCGGGCCGGGGTACGGAGTCCGGCCCGGTGACGCCGGACTCGGGGGAGTCCAGCGGCAGCCGGACCTGGAACCGTGTGTCGCCCGGCACGGAGTGGACCTCCAGGCTTCCGTGGTGCTTGTTGACGACGATGCGCCAGGAGATGTCCAGGCCGAGGCCGGTGCCCTGACCCACCGGTCGGGTGGTGAAGAACGGATCGAAGATGCGACCGCGGATGTCGGGCGGCACGCCCGGCCCCGTGTCGCGGAACTCGACCAGCAACCGGTCCCGGTCGAGGGCGGTCCGTACGGTCAACGTGCCGTCCCCGCCCGCCTCGTTCATGGCGGAGACGGCGTTGTCGACGAGGTTCGTCCACACCTGGTTCAGCTCGCCGGGGTAGGCGGGGATGGGCGGCAGCGTCCGGTCGTACTCCTTGACGACGGTGATGCGCTCGCCGATCTTCCCGGACAGCATCAGCAAGGTGCTGTCCAGGAGTTCGTGCACGTCGGCGGTGCGGTACGGCGCCCGGTCCAGCTGGGAGTACTGCCTGGCCGCGTTGACGAGCGCGGAGACCCGGGTCGTGGAGTCCTCGATCTCGTTCATCAGCAGTTCGGTCTCGACCGTGTAGTTGAGCCAGCGGACCGCCCCTTCGAGGGTCTGCTCGTCGACGGCCGCCGCGACCTGGTCCAGCCAGTCGGTGTCGAGGCCGGCCTGCACGAACGTCGGCGCGAGCTGCCAGCCGCCCTCGATGCCGTGGTCGTCGAGCCAGTCGCCGATCGCGTCCTCGCGGTCGGACGCCTCCAGCGGGCTGAGCGGCGCCGCCTTGGCGACCTGTTCGGCCGTCCGTTCCTGGATGCCGACCAGCGCAGGCAGCGTGTCCGGGTCGTACCGCCCGGCGGCGATCGCACCCAGCTTGTGCCGCATCCCCGCCACCCGCTCGCGCAGCGCCGAGGTGGCCCGCACGGCCGCCGCGGCCGGGTTGTTGAGCTCGTGGGTCAGACCCGCCGACAGGGAGCCCAGTGCCAGCAGCCGCTCCCGCTGGTTGACGGCCTGCTGCGTGTTCCTGGTGCCGAAGAACAGCCCCTCCAGCAGGTGCACCGCCATCGGGAACCAGTCCCGCACGACCGCGGCGAAGGTCTCGGCGGGCAGGATGAAGAACCGCGAGGGTTCCGTGACCCGCATCGACCCGTTGTACGTCCCCGCCCGCGCGCGGTCACCGAGATACGCCTGGAAGGCGCCCGCGTACACCCCGCGCTGCGACGTCCGGGAGATCTCCACGTCGTCGGCGCCGACCCGGCGGGAGAGCACCACGGTGCCGTTCAGGAGCACGAAGAACGAGGTGGCGGGCTCGCCCTCGGTGTACACCGGCCCGGGCTCGAACAGCTCCACCCGGCCTTCCCGGCACAGCCGCTCCAACTGCTCCCGCTCCAGCTTCTCGAACAGGAACAGCGTGCTCAGCTCCGCCATGTCGCAGGGCATCGGCCGGCCGTTCACGACCGCTCCCCGTGCCGCGCCTTCATGACCGCTCCAGATACCGGTGGACGAGCATCACGGCCATCGCCCCTTCGCCCACCGCGGAGGCGACCCGCTTGGCGGACTCGGCGCGCGCGTCCCCCGCCACGAACACGCCGGGGACGTTGGTCTCCAGGTGGTAGGGGGGCCGCTCCAGCTCCCAGCCCGGCGGCGGCTGCCCGTCGCTCGTCATGTCGGGGCCGGTCGGGATGAACCCGTGCTCGTCCCGCAGCACCGTCCCCTCCAGCCAGTCCGTGAGCGGGGCCGCCCCGATGAACACGAACAGCCACTGCGCGCCGACGAGTTCGGTGTGCCCGCTCACCACGTCCCGCAGCGTCAGCTGCTCCAGGCGGCCGGCGCCGTGCGCCGCCTCCACGACGGTACGGGTGCGCACGGCGATGTTCGGCGCCTCGGCGATCTGCTGGATCAGATAGTGCGACATCGACGCCGCCGGCGACTCGCCCCGTACGAGGAGGGTGACCGACTTGGCGACCCGGGACAGGTGCATCGCCGCCTGGCCCGCGGAGTTGGCGCCGCCCACGATGTACACGTCGTGCCCCGAGCAGGCGGGAGCCTCGGTGAGCGCCGAGCCGTAGAAGACGCCGCACCCGGTCAGCTCCGCCAGGCCGGGCGACGCCAGTTGCCGGTAGGACACCCCGGTCGCCAGGATCACGCTGTGCGCGGCGATCGCGGACCCGTCCGAGAACCGCACGATGCGTGCGGCCCCGCTGGCCTCGAGGCCCGACACCTCCCGCGCGGTGAGGATCTCGGCGCCGAACTTCGCCGCCTGCCGCCTGGCCCGTTCGGTCAGCTGGGCGCCCGACACCCCGTCGGGGAAGCCGAGGTAGTTCTCGATCCGGGAACTCTGCCCGGCCTGCCCACCGGTGGCGGAACGCTCCACCAGCAGCGTCCGCAGTCCTTCCGACGCCCCGTACACGGCGGCTCCGAGCCCCGCGGGCCCGCCGCCGATCACGACCAGGTCGTAGAACTCGGCGGCCGGTGTCGTCGCCAGCCCCACCCGCGCCGCGAGCTCCGGATCCTGCGGCTCCACCAGCGGCGTGCCGTCCGGGGTGACCACGAGCGGCAGGCGCTGCCCGTCCTGGCCGGCCGCCGCCAGCAGCCGCTGCCCCTCCGGTGTGTCGACCGAGTACCAGCGGTAGGGCACCTGGTTGCGGGCGAGGAACTCCCGCACCCCCGACGACCGCGCCGACCAGCGGTGCCCCACCACCTTCGTGACCGCGACCGGCCTGTGGTCGGACAGCCGCCACGCCTCCAGCAGGTCGTCGAGGACCGGGTAGAGCTTCTCCTCCGGCGGATCCCACGGCTTGAGGAGATAGTGGTCGAGGTCGATCACGTTGATCGCGTCGATGGCCGCGTCGGTGTCCGCGTACGCCGTCAGCAGCACCCGCCGGGCGCCCGGGTGGACGTCCAGGGCCTGTTCGAGGAACTCGATGCCGTTCATCCGCGGCATCCGGTAGTCGGCCATGATGACGGCCACCGGGTCGCCGCGCAGCTTCAGCTCACGCAGCGCCTCCAGCGCGCTCTCCCCGGATTCGGCGCGCACGATGCGGTACGACTCGCCGTACCGGCGGCGCAGATCGCGTGCCACGGCACGGGACACTCCCGGGTCGTCGTCCACGGTCAGGATCACGGTCCGTGCCGCCGTGCCCGCAGCCTGTGCCATCGAGTCTCCCACCCCGAGCTCCTCGGCGTCCCGGCCATCGTATGTTCGATCTCTCCGTTTCGCTCAGGAACCGGGGACCGCCCGGCTCGGTAGCGTGGGAAGCCGGATCATGCACTGGGAGGAACCGAATGACCCGCCCGATCACCGTGGGAGTGGACGGATCACCGGAGAGCGTCGCCGCCGCGGCCTGGGCGGGCCGCGAGGCCGTGCGCCGGGGGCTGCCGCTGCGGATCGTGCACGCGTGGCAGTGGCAGTCCTATGACGTCCCGCTCGACGCCGACCGCGAGACGCAGGGCCAGTGGGCGCGGGAGGTGGTGCGCGAGGCCGAGCGGATCCTCACCGACCGCCATCCGGGACTGACCGTGGCCGCCGAGGCCCTCCAGGCCCCGCCCGTGGAGGCGCTGGTCGCCGAGTCGGCCGGGGCCGAGCTGATGGTGCTGGGCTCGCGCGGGCACGGAGCGGTGGTGGGCTTCCTGCTGGGCTCCGTGGGCCAGCAGGTGATCGCCGAGTCCGTCCGGCCGGTGGTGCTGGTCCGCTCCGACGACCGGCCGGCGGCCGAGGCGGCGGGCCGCGAGATCGTCGTCGGCCAGCACGGGGATCCGGATGACAGCGCGGCCGCGCTCGGGTTCGCGTTCGCGACGGCGGCGGCCAGGGGAGCGGCCGTGCGGGCCGTACGGGCCTGGAGCCTGCCGCCGGTGTTCGCCTACAGCCCCGCCTCGCTGAAGCTGCTCGACGAGGCCGGCGGTCTGGAGCCGTACGAGAAGAAGGCGCTCGAAGCGGCGCTGCGGCCCTGGCGGGAGCGCTACCCCGACGTGCGGGTGAGCGAGCACGTGGAGATGGGCAGCGCGGCCCAGGTGCTGCTGTCCGTGACCGGTGGCGCCCAGCTGGTGGTCGTGGGGCGCCGCGCCCACCGCTCGGCCGTCGGCGCGCGCATCGGCTCGGTGGTGCACGCCCTGGTCCACCACGCACCGTGCCCGGTGGCCGTGGTGCCGCCCGCCTGACCCGAGGACGGACACCGGGGCGGGCGGCGCGCCGCGTCGCGCGGTGGGCGGGGCCGCGCCGGGCCGCACCGCGCCGGGCCGGTCCTCGCGGGAGGGACCCGGCCCCCTCCGCGGTGTGCCCCGTGCCGTGCCCGGTGCGGTCCCGTGGAGCTCACAGGGCACGGTCCAGGAGTGCCAGCAGTTCCCTCCAGTGGCGTTCCGCCGCCTCCGGGTGGTAGCTGGAGGTGTCGGCCTGGGTGAAGCCGTGCTGCGCCCCCGGGTAGACCTCGGTGCGGTGGCGGACACCCGCTTCGGTGAGGGCCTTCTCCAACCGCTCGATCTGCTCGGGCGGCAGCGAGCGGTCCTGGTCGGCGTGGCCGAAGTAGACCTCCGCGGTGATGCGGCCGGCGACCCGGTGGGGGCTGTCGGGCGTGTCGGTCGCCAGAGCTCCGCCGTGGAAGCCGGCGAGCGCGGCGACCCGCTCCGGGTGGGAGCCGGCGGCGCGCAGGGCCAGCCGGGCGCCCATGCAGTAGCCGATCACACCCACCGGCCCGTCGGCGGCCTGCGGGCAGTCGGCGAGCCACCGCAGAAAGGCGTCGGCGTCGCGCTCGGCCGGATCCGGGGTGAGCGACCGGATGAGCGGTGTGATCCGCTGGAAGAGCTCCGGACGCGCGGACGTGTCGATGAAGTCCGGCAACTCGACCACGGGCGCCCGCCCTTGCCGGTAGAACACATTGGGCACGAGGACCGTGTAGCCGTTGCCGGCGAGGCGGTCGGCCATGGCCCTCAGGCCCGGGCGCAGCCCGAAGGCGTCCATGTAGAGCAGGACCGCGGGGTGGGGGCCGTGGTCGTCCGGGTGGGTCAGGTAGGCGTCGGCCGTGCCGTCCCCGGTGGGGATGTCCACGGATGTTCCACGGGTGGCGGTCATGGGGGTCTCCTGCCTCTCGACTCCAGCCGGTCCTCGGACGCCATCTTCGCAACGCCGTCCGGGGGCGTCCGCGGCAGGACCGCCGGAGCGTTCACACGGGCGGCGGCAGGGGATCGTCCTCGGCGCGGGGGCCGGCCGGCGTCGCGCGGACCTTCGGCAGGACGGTGGTGATGTAGTCCCGGACGGCCGTGTCCAGACCGATGTCGTGCTGGGCGTGCTCGGACAGGTACCAGCGGTGTTCGAGCAGTTCGTGGTACAGCTCGGCGGGATCCATCGAGCCGCGCAGTTCACGGGGCACGGCACGCACGGTGGGCCGGAACACGTCCCGCACCCAGCGGTGGGCGAGGACCTCGGGCCGGGCGGCGAGGGGGTCGCCGGGCGCGTAGTCCTCCTGGGTGGCCATCCAGCTCTCCAGGTCGTTCAGCAGCCGCCGGGCCTGGTTCTCCTCGGCGTCCAGTCCCGTCAGCCTGAGCAGTTGCCGCTGGTGGTGCCCGGCGTCGACGACCTTCGGCACGAAGGTGACGGTGTCACCGCTGGACGAGCGCGCGATCTGCATCTCCGCCACGTCGAACCCGAGGTCGTTGAGCCGGCGGATACGGCGGTCGATGTAGTGGTACTTGCCCGCGGGGTACACGGACGTGCGGGTCAGCTCCTGCCACAGACCGCTGTAACGCCCGCAGATCTCCGTGCCGAACGCGATGGGATCCACGGACGGGTGCAGCGCCCCGGACGCCTCCAGGTCGAGCAGTTCGCCGCTGATGTTGACGCGCGCCAGATCGAGGTCGTACTCCCGCTGCCCGGTGCTCAGGCGGGCATGCAGCTCCCCCGTCTCGGCGTCCACGAGGTATGCGGCGTAGGCGCCCGCGTCCCGCCGGAACAGCGTGTTGGACAGCGAGCAGTCGCCCCAGGCGAACCCCGCGAGGTGCAGGCGGACCAGGAGCACCGCGAGCGCGTCCATCAGCCGGTGCATGGTGGCGGGCCGCAGCGTCGTCTCGAACATCGAGCGGTAGGGCATGGAGCCGCCCAGGTGCCGGGTGATCAGCACCGGTTCGAGGGGTTCACCGCCGGGTCCGGTGCGCCCGGTGACCACGGCGAGCGGGTCCACCGCCGGGATCCCGAGCCGGTCCAGGTCCCGCAGCAGCTCGAACTCCCGTACCGCGGGCCGCTCGGCGAGTTCCTTGACCGCCACCACCTCCGCGCCGGCGCGCGCGTAGCGCACCACGTGCCGGGAGATGCCGCGCGGCAGCGGCACCAGATGGTGCTCGGGCCACTCCTCCAGGGGCAGCTGCCAGGGCAGGTCGAGCAGGAGCGCGGGATGCTCCGGGTTGGTCGCGCTGATCCGCAGAGCCATCGGTGACCGTCCTCGCCTCACGGTGGGCCGTCGTGCCGGGAGCATCACCGCACCCCGGCGGCCCCCGCGTCAACAGGCGGACCGGATCATGGACGGCGATCCGCGCGGGAGCGGGCCCGCCCGGACCTCACCGCGCGCGCCGGAACACGTCGTCCGAGTCGTCCCAGGTCGGCAGCTCCTCCGACCTGCGCTCCCGGGGAATGCGCGCGGAGGACTGGTACATGGCGTCGATCTCCACCGCGTACCGGCGCGTGATGGCGTCCCTGCGCAGCTTCATCGAAGGCGTCAGCAGCCCGTTGGTGACGTCGAAGGGCTCGGGCAGGACGCGGAAGACCCGGATGGACTCGGACCGCGACACCGTGGTGTTGGCCGCGGCGACGGCCCGCGCCACCTCCTGCCGCAGCGCGTTCTCCTCGCGCGCCTCCCGCCCCGGCATGTCCCCCTGTGCGAACAGCAGCCCGCGCCAGTGGGCCAGGAACTCCGGGTCCAGGGTGATCAGGGCGCCCACACAGGGCCGGTTGTCGCCCACGACCACCGCCTGCTGGATGAGCGGATGGACCCGCAGCCGCTCCTCCAGCGCCGCCGGGGCCACGCTCTTGCCGCCACTCGTGACGATGATGTCCTTCTTGCGGCCCGTGATGGTCAGATATCCCTCGGAGTCGAACTGCCCGATGTCGCCCGTGGCCAGCCAGCCGTCGCGCAGCGCCGCGTCCGTGGCGTGCTCGTCGTTGACGTACCCCTGGAACACCGACGGCCCGCGCACCAGGATCTCGCCGTCCTCGGCCACCCGCACGTCGATGCCCGGCAGGGGGCGCCCCACGGTGCCGGACTTCTCCCGGCCCGCCGGGTGCACGGTGACGCCCCCGCTGGTCTCGGTGAGCCCGTACCCGTCGTTGACCGGTACGCCGATCCCCGCGTAGAACAGGCCGAGTTCACGGTGCAGCGGCGATCCGCCGGACACCGCCCCGTACACCCTTCCGCCCAGCGCGGCGCGCAGCTTCCGGTACACGGCCCGGTCGTACAGGGTGTGCTGCAGTTTCAGGTCGAAGCCGGGGCCGGGACCGGCGCCCAGCCGCTGCCGCTCGACCGCCAGGGCGTAGTCCTGCGCCGTGCGCACGGCTCGTTCGAACAGGGCTCCGCGGCCGGCCTGCTGGGCCGCGCGGAGGAACTTCTTGTAGAGCTTCTCGAACACGTACGGGACCGCGTACAGGTACGTCGGACGGAACGTCAGTAACGCCGATGCCAGGGCCTCCGCGTTCAGTTCGGGTTCGTGGCCCATGAGGAACCCGCCCCGCAGGCACACCTGCTGGATCATCAGCCCGTACACGTGTGAGAAGGGCAGGAAGGCGAGGATGGCGGGCTGCACACCGGGCGGTGCCACGGTGTGCGCCCAGCCGGCCAGCAGCGTGTCGCAGGGGGTGGCCAGGTTGCGGTGGCTGAGCGCGCACCCGCGGGGGTGCCCGGAGGTGCCGGAGGTGTAGGCGACCACCGCGGTCGAGTCCGGCAGCACGATCCGGCGCAGCGAGTCGACGGTCGTGGCCGGCACCGGGCGGCCGCGCTCCACGAGTTCGTCCAGCGCACCGGTGTCCAACTGCCAGACGTGGCGCAGCAGGGGAAGCGAGGCGCACACCGACCCGACGGTCATGATCGCCTGCTCGTCCTCGACGACCACGGCGACGCAGCTCGCGTCCCTGAGGATCCATTCGACCTGCTCGTGCGAGGACGTCGGATGGATCGGCACGACCTCGGCGCCGATCGCCCACAGGGCGCAGCTGAACACGGTCCACTCGTACCGGGTGCGCGCCATGACGGCCACGCGGTTGCCGGGGCGGATGGCCGAGGCGATCAGGCCCCTGGCCAGATCGACCACCTGGTCCCGCAACTGCCTCGCCGTCACCGGGGCCCAGGTCATTCCCGCAGGGTCGGTGCGCCGGGCGATCTGCGGCAGGTCGGGGGCCCGGTTCGCCGTGTCGAAGACGCTGTCGGCGAGCCCTCCCGTCATGACAGGCTCCTCCGACAAGACCGGGGCGGCCGGCCGGCCGTTCCCGAAGTCGCGCATGCGCCGCTCCCCGTGCTGTCCTGCGACGTCGCCGATGGGTGCAGGATCGGCGGGGCTCGAATGTAGCCGAGGTTGCCGCCGGACGCGCCGGAAACCGACAAGGAACCTTCAAGAAACGCCGTCATGGCGTCCGGGCTGGTCAGCGGGAACGTTTTGGCGGGCACCGTACGCGCTGCGTGCGGCATGCCCCCGGCAGCGTGGTCGAGCGCCGCCGCCGGGCGGTGCGGGCCGGGCGGGTGCGGGGCGCCGTGTCACCAGCGGCCGGGCTCCGGGCCGGTGACCGGTGCGGAGGGCGTGCCGTCCGGGCCCACCGGGATGTCCCCCGAGAGCATCACGCGGTGCATGATGCGGGGGTGCTCCGGGGTGACGAGGTCGCCGGGGGCGAGATGGACGGTGGACCGGTTGTCCCAGAAGGCGACACTGCCGGCCTCCCAGCGGAACCGGACCGTGTACTCGGGGCGCGTGGCCTGCTCCAGGAGCATCTGCAGGATGTGCGCGCTCTCGGCGCGCGAGAGGCCGAGGATCTGCTCGACGTAGTAGCCGTCGACGAAGAGCACCCGTTCGCCCGTCTCGGGGTGCACCCGTACGAGCGGGTGCTCCGTGGCCACCTGGTGATCCAGCAGATGACGCAGATAGGCGTCGTCTCCCGGCCGGGCCTGGTAGCCGACGCCCAGCCGGTGTTCGGCGCGCAGGCCGTCGACGAAGTTCCGTACGGGCGCGGACAGTCCGGCGTAGGCGGCCGCCAGGTTCGACCACTGGGTGTCCCCGCCGTACGGGGGCACGGACTCGGCGCGCAGGATCGTGGCCGCGGGCGGATCGACACGGGCGCCGTGGTCGCAGTGCCAGCCCCGCAGCGGCGAGTGGCGCCTGCGCCGCAGCCACTCGTCGTGGTCCATGCCGTAGCGTCCGCCCAGTTCCAGGCGGTCGGCCGTCGTCTCGATTTCCGGGTACTCCCGCGGCGACACGCTGCCGCGCCGTGCCGGGGCGACGGGCTCGCCGAACCGGCGCGCGAACGCGATGTGCGCGGCGTGGTCCAGGTGCTGCTCCCGGAAGAACACCACTTTCCGGCGCAGCACGGCCGTGCGGATCGCGGCCACCACGGCGTCGTCCAGGTCGCCGCGCAGGTCGACCCCGGTGATCTCGGCCCCGATGTGGCCCGCGACGGGCCTCACCTCGATCCCGGTCCGGCCGTACGTCGTCATGCGTTCTCCGTCCGTCGTGCGTGCGGACCTCGGAGCACCAGCATCACCCCGTCCGCCGCCGATGCGACAGACCGGCCACTCCCGCGGTGGCTGGTCTGCCGCCGTCCCGTGGTGAGGCCGCCGGTGCGGTCCGTGCGGTGCGCGGGGGCCTACGAGGCAGACGTGAAGCGGGGACCCCCGGGGGAAGGCTCCGGTGGCGCCCAGCGCATCCTGTGACCCGGTCCCGGAGGACGTATGCATCTCATGCTCCGCAGAGCACCGGCTGGCACTACCACGACGGCCCCTTGTACGGGTACGTCGAGCAGGGGACCCTCAGCCACTTCGACGCCACCTGCGCCGGTGACGGCGTCTACCGGGCGGGGAGCACCCTGACGGAACCGAGCGGCCCGGACCGCGTGCATCTGGGCCGCAACCTCGGCAGCACCCCGCTCGTCCTGGATGTGCTGTACGTGCTGCCGCACGGCGCGCCGTTCTCCGAGGACGCGCCGAATCCCGGCTGCCAGTTCCCGTAGCCGCGGGGGCCTCCCGCGCGGGGGCGGAAGGAGGGGGCGTACACCGACGCTTGCCGCGCCGGCCGGATGTCCGCGAGATTGTTCCGGGCATGCCAATACGCATGCCCCACCCCCCACCGCGGTCCATCAGGAGGACGCAGTGACAGTCAACAAGGCCTCGCGGTTCCGCAGAGCCTCGCTCGTCGTCGGCAGCGCCGTCGCGCTCGTGGTCGCCTTCCCCGGCATCGCGCTCGCGGATCCGCCGAAGGCGCTGCCCGCCAACGCCGACGGTCTGGAGCAGACGTTCCAGCCGGCCTTCGACTACGACACCGACGGTTGCTACTCCACGCCCGCCATCGGCCCCGACGGAACCCTCAACGGCGGCCTCAAGCCGACCGGGGCGCTCAACGGTTCGTGCCACGACGCCTCGGACCTCGACAACACCAACGGGTACTCCCGTTACACGTGCAACAACGGCTGGTGCGCCATCATCTACGGTCTCTACTTCGAGAAGGACCAGGCGGTGGCGGGCAGCGGCCTCGGCGGACACCGGCACGACTGGGAACACGTGGTCGTGTGGGTCCAGAACAACGAGGCCCGGTACGTCTCCACGTCCGCCCACGGCGACTTCCACGTCTACGGCCGCGACCAGATCCGCTGGGACGGTACCCACCCCAAGATCGTCTACCACAAGGACGGCATCGGCACGCACTGCTTCCGTCCCGCGAACGGCAACGACGAGCCGCCGGAGAACCACTACCACACCTGGCAGTTCCCGGCGCTCGTCGGCTGGAACGGCTACCCTCCGGGGCTGCGCGACAAGCTGAGCCAGGCCGATTTCGGCAGCGCCCACTTCGGCCTGAAGGACGGCGCCTTCGCCTCCCATCTCGCCAAGGCCCAACCGTCCGGCATCGCCTTCGACCCCAACGCCTGACGTGCGCCGCCGGTGCCCCCGCCCCGGGACACCGGCCGCCTCGTCACGCGGCCCGCGCGACGGCGAGGGCTCACACCGGCCGTACGGCGCCGTGAACCGCCGGTGCTCCGGCGTGGAAGACCGGCTCCTCGCGTATGAACGCCCCGGGGCCCGGAGCGTGGATCATCATGCCGTTGCCGACGCAGAGCCCGACGTGACCGGGGTGGCCGGCGTTGTCCTGGAAGAAGACCAGGTCGCCGGGTTGCAGGGCGGTCAGGGGGACCGCGGTGCCGACGGCTGCCTGGTCCCGCGCGGCGCGCGGGAGGCTGACTCCGGCGGCCCGCCAGGCGGCCTGGGTGAGACCTGAGGCGTCGTACGACTCGGGTCCGCTCGCGCCCCAGACGCACGGCCTCCCGATCTGCGCGCGGGCGAAGGCGAGCGCCTTCGCCGCCTTCGTGTCGTACGCCGGGGCCGGGATGCCGCCGGTGCCGGCGAGGGGGTCGCTGCCCGCGAACGGGGCGGTGCCGGCGAGGGGGTCGCTGCCGGCGAAGGGGTCGCTGCCGGCGAAGGGGGCGGTGCCGGTGAACGCCTGGGCGCCGGCGAGTGATGCGGTACCGGCCGGCGATGCGGTGCTGGCGAGTGATCCGGTGTCGGCCGGTGATCCGGTGAGGGCGAAGGCTCCGGTGTCGGCCGGTGATGCGGTGAGGGCGAAGGCTCCGGTGTCGGCCGGTGATGCGGTGACGGTGAAGGCTTCGGTACGGGGGACGCCGTCTCCGCCGGCGTACGCATCGGCGGTGGGGAGAGCCGCCACGGCGGTGGGGCGGCCGGTGCCGGGCATGCCCATCGGCTCGGTGGCGAAGGGGGCGGGGGATTGGGGCAGCCATGCCGCCTGCGGAGCCTCGATCGCCGCGAGCGGCGTGCCGCGCCGTGCGGTGCCCCTGGCCAGCACCTCACGTGCCGCGAACAGTTTCCGCTGGTTCTGCTCCTTCAACGTCCGCACGGGTGAGGGCCGCGCGGCGGCGGTGGGAGCGGCGGCCGGGGCCGGCAGGGCCTTGGGGGCCTCCGGTTGGCTCGCGGAGGCGGCGGCAGGCAAGGCGGCCAGGGGCCGGGCGGTCAGCTCGGCCCGGGGAGCGGCAGCCGCCCCGGCGGTCGGCCCGCCGGTCAGCTCCCGGACGGGACGCCCGGCCACCTCCAGCTCCCGGCCGGTGGCGTCGCCACCCGGCCGCTTCGCCGGGCTCGTGGGCCGGGCGGCCGCCGGGCGGTCGGGCATCCTGTCCGCGGGCAGCAGCGCCGGAACCGTCGGGCCCAGCGTGGAGCGTGCCGCGTCGAACCACTGCCGGGCGACGCTGTCGAGGGTGGGGTCGGTGCTCCTGCGTCCTCCGCTGCGCGCGGCGTTGACGCGCCCCCGCGTGCCCGTCGTCATCGCGCGGGTCGCGTTGTAGTTCCCGGTGGCGGTCTCGGCCTGGTCGTAGAGGGAGTGGATCCGCTGCCGGACCTCGGCGCGACTCGGTCCGTCCGAGTGCGGGGTCTGCTCCGGCGCCATGGGAACGTGCTCCTTCCGTGCTCCGCCTACCGGGACGGCTGCCTGGCGCGGGCAGAGGCTTCCGAAGGTGTGCCCAACGGCCTTGCTCTGCCGGGCAGTCCGGGTGCCACGGATCGGCGGAGGCCGCGCGACCCGGCGAGGTTCGCCGGAGTGAGTCGTGCTGCCCGCCGGTCAACCTAGCCAACGTGTGTGCCTCATGTGAAGATTGAAGCGCGATATGTCCGATACATAATTGTGACTTTCGCGCTGACGTTCCCCCAGGTTCTCAGGAGGAGGCCGAGGGCGGTGCCGGCGAGCCGCCCCGCCGGAGCGCGGCGTAGCCGAGGCCGAGGCCCAGGGCCACCGGCCATTCGAGGGCGCCCGCGACGGCCAGTGCGCCGAGGCCGGCGTACAGGGGCAGGCCGCGTTCGGCGGGCAGTGCGCGACGGGCGGCGGCCATGGGGACCGACACGGCCCCGACGACCCGGGTGACGGCGCCGCCGAGGCCCGGGACGGTGATGCTGACCGTGCGTGCGCCGGACACGGCGACCGGTTTCCTCCCGGCGGCCGGTTCGCCGGCGGGCTTCCTCACGGCTTTCGCGGTCGGCTTCGTCATCGCCTTCGCCGACGGCTTCTTCACCGGCTTCTTCGCCGTGCTCTTCGCCGTGCTCCTGGTCGTGCTCCTGGTCGTGCTCATCACGGCCGACCCGCGGCCGGACCGCTGCCCGGTCCGCGTCGTGGAGGCGGCGGGGCGCGGCGCCTTCGTACTCCTCGTACCCGGGCGTTTCCCGGCGGTCTTCGGCGTGGTCACGGTTCACATCCGTTCCTGGGTCCCGGACTTCGCCCCCCGGCACCGCAGACGCTACCCGTGGCGCAGCGGGGCGGCGAGCCGGGAAGCCGTTCGGATCAGCCCGCCGGGCGGGTGCGGCCGGGCCGGGTCATGATCGGATCCGGACGAGGACGAGGGATCGGGCTGCTCGGGAGGTGGCAGGCGGATGTCGCCGATGTCAATGGCACGCCTGCCCCTGCTGGGCCCCCTGGCGGGGGGCCTGGCGGGTGGTGTGGCCGCGGGAGTGCACGGGGCCGCGGACGTGACCGCCACGCTGTTCGGACTCCGGCGGCGGGACGTGTGGTCGCGCCCGGGACGCTGCCACATCGAGGTGCGAGGGGTGCAGGGCCCCCGCGGCACATGGCTGATCCGCACCGTGGAGCGCGCGCTCGAAGAACATCCCGGCGTGCTGTGGGCACGGGTGAACGCCCCCGCCGAGCGGGTCGTCGTGGAACTGGCCTCGCCGCCGCCACCGCTGCAGGAGCTGACCCGGATCATCGCCCACGTGGAGGCCCACGAGGCGGCCGGCGTGGAGGAGGGCGGACACGGACCGTACGACGCATGGTGCCCGGAGCCGCATCATCCGTGCGAGACGCCGCGCAGACGGCCGGCGCTCCCGGTGCTGGCGGCGGACATCACGGGGCTGTTCCTCACGGTGGCCACGCGGCTGTCGCCGTGGACGCCGCTGCCGGCCGAGGTGGGGGCGCTGGCCACGGCCGTCCAGTTCCACCCCTGGCTTCGCAGGCTGACGACATCGGGCCCCACGGATCACGAGCGTCCCGGTTCCGTGGTCCCGATGCTCAACGCGATCGTGCAGGGCGTGGCCACACGCGGGGGAGGGCTGGTGCTCGACGCCGTGCAGCGCGTCGCGCAGTGGCGGGAGGCGAACGCGGCCCTGGAGGCGTGGACGGAGGCAGAGCCGCGGCTGGTGCGGGGGCCGCACGACGCCCGGGCCGAGCCGATCGTGGTGGAACGCCCGCAGGCGCACCAGGACGTGACGGCGCGTTACGCCCAGCGGGCCATGCGGGCCGGCGCCGCCGTCGGCGCCCTGGCCACCCCCCAGGCGGGACCGCGGCGCGCGCTGGCGGTCGCCTTGGCCGGCATGCCGAAGGCGCCCGAGGCCGGACGGGAGGGATTCGCCACCAGCCTCGGCCGGTTCCTCGCGCTGCGCGGCGTCGTGGCCATGGACCGCGGCGCGCTGCGACGCCTGGGCCAGGTGGACACCGTGGTCCTGGACGCGGAGGCGCTGCGCAGCGGCCGGTACGAGCTGACCGACCTGACGGTGCTCGGCGACGATCCGCTCGCACAGGTCTCCGACCCGCTCTTCGCCCTCTTCGACCCGGCCGCGCCCGACCGCGTCCACCACGACGGCGAGGGCTGGGTGCTCGGCCCGCTGGAGGACCTCGACCTCACCGGTCCGACCGGGCGCGGGGCGGCGGACCGGCTGCGGCGACGCGGCAGCGAACTGGTGCTGGGCCTCGCCTTCCGGCGGAGCCTGGTGGCCGTGGCGGGGGTGGCGATGCGGACACTCCCGGGCGCGCAGGCCCTCGCGGCGGCGGCCCGCCGTTCGGGGATCCGTGTGGTCCTCGCCAGCGACCAGCCCGACCCGCAGCTCGGCTTCGTCGACGCGATGGTGCCCGCGGGGGGCCGGCTGGTGGCGTCGGTGCGCGCGCTGCAGGCGGAGGGCGCCGTGGTGCTGCTCGTGTCCGGGAACCGCCGGGCGCTGGGAGCGTCCGACTGCGGCATCGGGGTCCACCGGGAGGGGCAGCCGCCGCCCTGGGGGGCCCACCTGCTGGTCGGCAGCGATCTGGACTCGGTCGCGCTGATCCTGGCGGGTGCCGGCGTGGCCCGCCAGGTCGACCGGGACAGCGCGCTGCTGGCCGCGAGCGGCAGCGGCATCGGCGCGGTCGCCGCGATGCGGGCCCCGGCCGCCGAGGCATGCTCGCGCGGGCAGGCGGCGTGCAACACCGCCGGCGGCATCGCGTTCTGTCTGGGCGTCTGGCGCGCCCGGCACCTGTGCGCACGCCCCGTCACTCCGTCCGCGGAGACCGTCCCCTGGCATCTGATGCCGCCGCACCGGGTCCTGGAACGGCTGCGCACCCGCGTCGACGGGCTCTCCGCAGAGGAGGCCGCGGCCCGGGCCCGGGACCCCAGGAGGACGGGCGCGGCGCCGCGCACCACCTTGCTCTCGGCGTTCGTCGACGAACTGGCGAACCCGCTGACACCGGTGCTCGCCGGCGGGGCGGCCCTGGCCGCCGCCGTGGGATCCCGGGCGGACGCCGCCCTGGTCGCCTTCGTCACCGCCACCTCGGCGCTGGTCGGCGGCGTCCAGCGGGTGGGCACCGAGCACGCCCTCGCCGAACTGACCGCGCGCTCCGCGGTCGGGGCGCGGGTGCGGCGCGGGGGCGCCGAGCGGCTGGTCACGGCGGAGGACCTGGTGCCGGGAGACGTCATCCTGCTCAGGCCCGAGGACGTGGTGCCCGCCGACTGCCGAGTGCTGGAGGCCGAGGGCCTCGAGGTCGACGAGTCGTCGCTGACCGGCGAGTCGCTGCCCGCGGCCAAGGACCCGGCGCCGGTGGTCGCCTCGCATCTGACCGAGCGCCGCTCGATGCTCTACGAGGGCACGACCGTCTCGGCCGGGGAAGCCGTGGCCGTGGTCGTGGCCACCGGGACGGCCACCGAGGCCGGGCGCACCATGGCCACCGCGCGGGAGGCGGCACCGGCGACCGGCGTCGAGGCGCGGCTGTCGTCACTGACCAAGGCCAGCCTGCCCGTGGCGACGGCCTCCGCGGTGGCGGTGGCCGGAGCCGGGCTGCTGCACGGGCGCCCCCTGGCCGAGAGCCTGGCCTCGGCGGTGAACCTCGCTGTCGCCTCGGTCCCCGAAGGACTGCCGTTCCTGGTCAACGCGGCCCAGCTGGCCTCCGCGCGCCGCCTGGCCGAGCACGGTGCGCTGGTGCGCAACCCCCGCACCATCGAGGCGCTGGGCCGGGCCGACGTGCTGTGCTTCGACAAGACGGGGACCCTCACCGAGGGCGATCTCCAGCTCACCGCGGTCAGCGACGGGGAGCGGACCGTCCCCCTCGCCCGGCTCGGACTGCGGCACAAGGCGGTCTTGGCCGCCGCGCTGCGGGCCACCCCGGCCGCCCGGCAGTCCGAGCCGATGGCCCACCAGACCGACCGGGCGGTCGACGCCGGGGCCCGCCGGGCACGGGTCTCGGTCGGCCGCGGGGCACCGCGCTGGCGGCGCACCGGCACCCTGCCGTTCGACCCCTCCCGTGCCTACCACGCCACCACCGGCCGCACCGCCGGCGCCACCCTGCTCAGCGTCAAGGGTGCCCCCGAGACCGTGCTGGCACGCTGCCGGCGCCGGCTGCTGAACGGGACGGAGACCGCGCTCGACGCCGCCGGACGCACGGCGCTCACCTCGGAGGTCGAGGAGCTCGCCGGGGCCGGCCGCCGTGTTCTCGCCGTGGCCGAACGGACCCTGCCTCCGGGTGAGGAACTCGCCGACGACGCGGTACGGGACCTGGTCTTCACCGGCTTCATCGTGCTGGCCGACCCGGTGCGCCCCGGGGCGGCGCCGGCCACCGCCCGGCTGCGCGCGGCCGGGGTGCACACGCTCCTGCTCACCGGGGACCACGCCGCCACCGCCGAGGCCATCGCCGCCTCGGTGACCGGCGAGCCGGCCCAGAGGGTGTGCACCGGGCCGGAGCTGGACGCGCTCGACGACGACGCGCTCGACGCGCTGCTGCCGACGGTGGACGTCGTCGCCCGGTGCACCCCGCACCACAAGGTCCGCATCGTCCAGGCGTTCCAGCGTCTCGGCCGGGTCGTGGCGATGACCGGCGACGGGGCCAACGACGCCCCGGCCATCCGCCTCGCGGACGTCGGTATCGCCCTGGGACGCCGCGGCACTCCCGCGGCCACGGCCGCCGCCGACCTGGTCATCGGTGACGACCGGCTGGAGACGATCGTCACCGCCCTGACCGAGGGCCGGGCGATGTGGGCCTCCGTCAGGACCGCGCTGGCCATCCTGATCGGCGGCAACCTCGGCGAGGTCACCTTCGGGGTGCTCGCCTCCGCGCTGGCCGGCAGCTCGCCGCTGAGCGCCCGTCAGATCATGCTGGTCAACCTTCTCACGGACCTCGCTCCCGCCCTCTCCATCGCCGTGCGCACACCGGCCGAGAGCACCGGGGAGCAACTCCTCCAGGAGGGCCCCCACCACTCGCTGGGCACCGCGCTCACCCGGGAGATGCTGCAGCGCGGACTGACCACCGCGCTGGGTGCCGGACTCGCCTGGACGGCCGCCCGCTTCACCGGCACGCGGCGCCGCGCCGGCACGGTGGCGCTGGTGGCCCTGGTCGGTACGCAGCTCGCCCAGACCCTCACCAGCGGCGGCGCGGACCGCCAGGTGCTCGCCGCCACCGTGGGCTCGGCCGCCGTGCTCGTCGGCATCATCCAGACCCCGGGCGTCAGCCGGTTCTTCGGATCCACTCCCCTCGGCCCGGTCGGCTGGGGCGTCGCCCTCACCGCCATCACCGCCGCCGCGTTCCTCCACTCGGCTCTGAAGCCGCTCTCGGACCGCCTGGCCCGCACGGCATGGCTGGCGGCCGCGGTCGAGGGAACCGGCGAGCACGGGCCGCCGTCGGCACCGGCGGCCCTCGCCGCGGTCCCGGCCGCCTGGCTGACCGGGGCACTGTCCCGCCTCGGACTGCTGCTCCCGGGGCCCGGCGCCGCGGTCCCCCCGGGGCAGGCACACCGGCTCGGTTGATCCCGGCGGGAGGGGGCCCGGCGCCGCATGCCCACCCGCTCGGGCCCGAGCGGGAGGCGTGTGTGCCCGCGTCGGCCGCCCGGGCACGCCGCGGACCGCCCTCGGCCTGCGTCCCCGGGGCCCGTACAGCCCGGTGATCGCCGACGCTGCGGCACGGTGGCGGGTGGCTGGCGACGGGTGGCTGGCGACGGGTGATTCCGCGGCGCTTGCCCCTCTTAATCAAACGTACTAGTCTGTTCGATTAAGGGGGGACGGCCACCGTCGCGGCCACCGCCGCGCCCCGGAGGGCGTCGGCACGGCACACGGCGCGGAGAGAAGGGGCACCGCCATGCGTGCAGTAGTTCTGGAGCGGTTCGGCAGTCCGCTGGTCCTGGCCCGGGTCGAGGACCCGGTCCCGGGGCCGGGGCAGGTGCTGGTGCGGGTCAAGGTCAGCGGCGTGAACCCTCTGGACACCAAGATCCGTGCGGGCAGGGCCGCCCATGCGCAAAGCCGCCTGCCCGCGGTGCTGGGCCTGGACCTGGCCGGTGTGGTGGAGGAGACCGGCCCCGACGTCACGGGCTTCGCGCCGGGCGACGAGGTCTACGGGCTCACCGGTGGCGTGGGCGACCTGCAGGGCTCGCTCGCCGAGTACGCGGCCGTGGACGCCAGGCTGCTCGCACCCAAGCCGGCCTCCGTGACCCTGCGTGAAGCGGCGGCCCTGCCACTCGTGGTCATCACCGCCTGGGAGGGCCTGGTCGACCGCGCCGGTGTCCGCCCGGGGCAGAAGGTCCTGATCCACGGCGGGGCCGGGGGGATCGGCCACGTCGCCGTCCAGATCGCCCGCGCCCATGGTGCCGAGGTCTTCGCGACGGGATCCGCCGCGAGCCTGGAGACCATTCGGCGGCTGGGGGCCACCGCGGTCGACTACACCGCCACACCCGTCGAGGACTACGTCGCGGAGCACACCGGGGGCGACGGCTTCGACATCGTCTTCGACACCGTCGGCGGGACCACGCTCGACGCGTCCTTCGCCGCGGTCCGCACCTACACCGGCCATGTCGTCAGCGCCCTGGGCTGGGGCAGCCACAGCCTCGCCCCGCTGTCGTTCCGCGGAGCCACCTACTCCGGCGTGTTCACGCTGCTGCCCATGCTCACGGGCCGCGGCCGGGAGCACCACGGCGACATCCTGCGCGAGGCCGCGGCGCTCGCGGACAAGGGAGCGCTCAAGCCGCTCCTCGACCCACGGCACTTCACCCTCTCCACCGTCATGGACGCCCACGCCGCGGTGGAGAGCGGCACCGCCGGGGGCAAGGTCGTCGTCGACGTCGAGGAGTGAGGGCGCCGGACGGCGGGGACGCGGGGGCGGCGGGCAAGGGACGCAGCGGCGGCGCGCAGGGGAGCAGGGGCGGGACGCGATCAGGTCTGGCCGGCGACCAGGCGCCGTGCCGCGGACTTCGCCTCCTCGACGACCGCGCGGTCCTGCAGCAGACGACCGGACGTCAGGGCGCCGTCGATCAGCAGGCCGATGTGCCGGGCGAGCGCCGCGGGGTCCTCGGCTCCCGCCGCGGTGCCCAGCTCGGTCAGCCACGCCTGGCGGCGCCGGGTGTGCTCCACGGTGATGGCCCGGGCCTCCGAGTCCGGATCGGTCTCGACCGCCGCGCTGACGAAGGGGCACCCGAAGAAGCCGTGGCGCTCGAAAGCGGCCGTCAACGCGTCGAACAGCCCGACGAGCTGGTCGCGCGCGTCATCACCGGCGGCTGCGGCGGCGCTCTGCAACTGCGCCGTCCAGGAGTCGTCGGTCCTGCGCAGATACGCCGCGACGAGTTCCTCCTTGGTGCGGAAGTGCACGTACAGCGTCGACTTCGCGACGCCCGAGGCCTCGATGACCTGGTCGATGCCCACTCCGCGGAGCCCGTGGACGTAGAACAGCTCGGCCGCCGCGGTGAGGATCTTCTCCACGGACTTCGTCTTACGGACCTGAGTCACCATGACCGCCTCCCTGATCGAACATACCAGTCCGGCCGATTAAGGAAGGCGGCGGCAGGGCGCCCGAAGGGCCGATCCGGTCGACGGCCGGCCGCGGTCCGGCCGCGACGGCCGTCGACGTCCGTCATCGCCGCCATGATTTCCCGCGGTCCGTTCCGCGGGTGAGTGACGACGGGTTAAAGTCGCGTTCGCGAGATCTTGACGGAAGGGCCGGGAATGACGAACAGCCGACCAGTACGCCGGGGCCGGCCGCCGGGCATCCGCACCGTCGAGGGGGAGCTGACCCGTCGCCAGGAGGACATCGTCCGGTTCATCACGGACACCGTCCGGCGACAGGGCTACCCGCCGTCGATGCGGGAGATCGGGCAGGCGGTGGACCTCGCGAGCACCTCCTCCGTCGCCCATCAGCTGATGGTGCTGGAACGCAAGGGCGTTCTGTACCGCGACCCCAACCGGCCGCGCGCCTACCAGGTGCGGCCCTCCTGGGCCCCCGACCTGGACTCCCGGGCGGAGCCGCCGGCCGAAGTGCCTCTGGTCGGGCGGATCGCCGCCGGCGCGCCCCTGCTCGCGGAAGAGATGGTCGAGGACGTCTACCTGCTGCCGCGTCAGATCGTCGGCGAGGGGGAGCTGTTCGCGCTCACCGTGTCCGGCGACAGCATGATCGACGCGGCGATCTGCGACGGGGACATCGTCACCGTCCGCCGCCAGGACAGCGCAGACCACGGCGACATCGTCGCGGCCCTCCTGGACGACGAGGCCACCGTCAAGCAGTTGCGCCGCAAGGACGGCCAGGTGTGGCTGATGCCCCGCAACCCCGCCTACGAGCCGATCCCCGGCGAACGGGCGATCATTCTCGGCAAGGTGGTGGGCGTCCTGCGCCGGCTGCCCTGAGCGGGCCGGCCGCACGGCCGACCGCCGCCGGGGCCCGCGGGCCGTGCCCCCCGACACGGATGCCGATGGCCCGCTGCCGGGAGGGCGGCCCGGCGTCACCGTGGCACAGTGGCGGCATGTGCGGCCGCTATGTCTCCACCCGCAGCCCCGAGGACCTGGTCCGGCTCTTCCACGTCACGGACTGGCGCCCCGAGGAAGCGCTGGCGCCGAACTGGAACGTGGCCCCGACCGACGACGTGTGGGCCGTCCTGGAGCGCGCCCCACGGCACGCGGGGGACACGTCGACGGTGCGCCGGCAACTGCGGCCGGTGCGCTGGGGCCTGGTGCCGTCCTGGGCGAAGGACACGAAGATCGGTGCCCGGCTGATCAACGCGCGGGTCGAGACGGTGCACGAGAAGCCCGCCTTCCGCCGCGCGTTCGCCGGACGCCGCTGTCTGCTGCCGGCCGACGGCTTCTACGAGTGGCAGCAGATCACGGCGCGGGACACAAAGAGGACCCGGAAACAGCCCTACTTCATCCATCCCGAGGACGGGCAGGTGATGGCGCTCGCCGGGCTGTACGAGTACTGGCGCGACCCGGCCGTCGAACGGGACGACGACCCCGCGGCCTGGCTGATGACATGCACCGTCATCACCACCGAGGCCACCGACGCGGCCGGCCGCATCCATCCCCGCATGCCGCTCGCCCTCGCCCCGGACCACTACGACTCCTGGCTCGACCCCGGCCACCGGGACCCCGGGGAACTGCGTGCGCTGCTGGCGCCGCCCGCGGACGGCCACCTGGACGCGCGACCCGTCTCCACGGCCGTCAACAGCGTCCGGAACAACGGCCCCCGGCTCCTGGAGGAGGTCGCGCCGTAAGGGGGTGTGCGGGCGGGGGGCCGGTTCCTGCCTCCGGCCCCCCGCCTCCGACGCCGCGACCGGCTGCCCTTCGTCGCGCAGCCGATCGCGACGGGTCGTGGCGCGCCTACGGCGTCATCAGCCTCAGCGCCGCGCTCATCCGGTCGGTGATCTCCGGGACCGTTCCCAGGGCGTCTACGCGGAGCAGCAGGCCCCGGTCCGCGTACCACTGCAGCAGCGGGACGGTCTGCTCGGCGTAGACGGCGAGGCGGCGCAGGACCGTCTCCTCGGTGTCGTCGGCGCGCCGGGTCAGCTCGTTCCCGCACTCGTCGCACTGTCCCGGCACACGGGGCGGAGAGAACACGACGTGCACCGTCGTCCCGCAGCCCGGGCAGATCCGCCGGCCCGTCAGCCGCTGCACGATCTCGTCGTCCGGCATGTCGAAGGCGAGCACCGCGTCCAGCGCCGTCTCGCTTTCGGCCAGGGACTCTTCGAGGAGTTCGGCCTGCCGTACGGTCCGGGGGAAGCCGTCGAGCAGGAAGCCGGCCGCCGCGTCGGGTTCGCCCAGGCGGCGGGTCACCATGGTCGTGGTCAGCTCGTCGGGCACCAGTTCCCCGGCGTCCGCGTGCTGCTTGGCGAGCTTCCCGAGCACGGTGCCCTCGCGGATCTCGGCACGCAGCAGGTCGCCGCTGGAGATGGCCGGTACGGACAGCCGTTCGGTGAGGACCCGGGCCTGGGTGCCCTTGCCCGCCCCCGGTGGGCCGATCAGAACGATACGCATGTCTCTTCGTTTTCCTCGTCAGTCTTCCGCCGGTGCGGCGGGAAGGTTCGCCTGGATCAGGTCCATCACCGTGGAGTCGGTCAGCGTCGTGACGTCTCCGAGCTGCCTGTTCTCGGCGACGTCGCGCAGCAGCCGGCGCATGATCTTGCCGGAGCGGGTCTTGGGCAGTTCGGCGACGGGCAGGATCCGCTTGGGCTTGGCGATCGGGCCGAGGGTGGCTCCGACGTGGTCGCGCAGCTCGGCGACCAGTTTGTCGTCCTCGGAGGCGGTGCCGCGCAGGATGACGAAGGCGACGATGGCCTGGCCCGTGGTCTCGTCGGCGGCACCGACCACGGCCGCCTCGGCGACCGACGGGTGCGACACCAGGGCGGACTCGACCTCCGTGGTGGAGATGTTGTGGCCGGAGACGAGCATCACGTCGTCGACGCGTCCCAGGAGCCAGATGTCGCCGTCGTCGTCCTTCTTGGCGCCGTCGCCGGCGAAGTATTTGCCCTCGAAGCGCGACCAGTAGGTGTCGATGAACCGCTGGTCGTCGCCCCAGATGGTGCGCAGCATGGAGGGCCAGGGTTCGGTGAGCACCAGGTAGCCGCCGCCTCCGTTGGGCACCTCGCCCGCCTCGTCGTCGACGACGGTGGCGGAGATGCCCGGCAGCGGGCGCTGGGCGGAGCCCGGCTTGGTCTCGGTGACGCCCGGCAGCGGCGAGATCATCATCGCGCCGGTCTCAGTCTGCCACCACGTGTCCACGATCGGGCAGCGACCGCCACCGATGTGCTCGCGGTACCAGATCCACGCCTCGGGGTTGATGGGCTCGCCGACGGAGCCGAGCACCCTGAGGGAGGACAGGTCGAACTTGGCGGGGATGTCGTCGCCCCACTTCATGAACGTGCGGATGGCCGTGGGGGCCGTGTACAGGATGCTCACCCCGTACTTCTGCACGATCTCCCAGAACCGGCCCTGGTGGGGGGTGTCGGGGGTGCCCTCGTACATGACCTGGGTCGCGCCGTTGGCCAGCGGCCCGTACACGATGTACGAGTGCCCCGTCACCCAGCCGATGTCCGCGGTGCACCAGTAGACGTCGGTCTCGGGCTTGAGGTCGAAGACGGCGTGGTGGGTGTACGACACCTGGGTGAGGTAGCCGCCCGAGGTGTGCAGGATGCCCTTCGGCTTGCCCGTCGTCCCGGACGTGTACAGGATGAACAGCGGCTGCTCGGCCGGGAACGCCTCCGGCGTGTGGTCCGCCGGCTGGCTCCCCACGGCCTCGTGCCACCACAGGTCGCGGCCCTCGGTCCAGGCGACCTCCTGGCCGGTGCGGCGCACGACGAGCACGTGCTCGACGCTGTCCACACGCTCGAGCGCGTCGTCGACGGCCGGCTTGAGCGCGGCCGGCTTGCCGCGGCGGTAGCCGCCGTCGGCGGTGATGACGACCTTGGCGTCGGCGTCCTGGATCCGGGCCGTGATGGCGTCGACGGAGAAGCCGCCGAAGACGACGGAGTGCGCGGCGCCGACGCGGGCGCAGGCCAGCATCGCGACCACGGCCTCGGGGATCATCGGCATGTAGATCGCGACCCGGTCGCCCGTGCCGACACCCATGCCCGCCAGCGCGTTGGCCGCTCGGGAGACCTCGTCCTTGAGCTCGGCGTAGGTGATGGCGCGGCTGTCACCGGGCTCGCCCTCGAAGTGGATCGCGACCCGGTCGCCGTGGCCGGCCTCGACGTGCCGGTCGACGCAGTTGTAGGCGACGTTGAGCGTGCCGTCCTTGAACCACTTGGCGAACGGCGGGTTCGACCAGTCCAGCGTCTCGGTCGGCTCGGTGGCCCAGGTCAGCCGCCGGGCCTGCTCGGCCCAGAAGCCGAGGCGGTCCTCGGCGGCCTGCTGGTACGCCTTCGCGGTGACGTTGGCGGCGGCGGCCAGCTCGGCGGGCGGGGTGAACCGCCGCTCCTCCTTCAGCAGGCTGGCCAGGGTCTCGTTGCTGCTCATGCGGAATTCCCTCGTGGATCGATCGGACGGTCGGCGGGTGCGGATCAGGCCGGGAACGGCCACGTCGGCAGGGACTTGTTCTTCCAGGTGTTGTTGGCCACGCCGGCGAACGCGCCGTACCAGGCGAGCAGCGCGGTGAGCAGACCGCACCAGCCGCCGATGTGGATCAGCGAGGTCTGCTGCGCCAGCTGTCCGGCGGTGAGCAGCACGAACGTCACGCTCAGGACCGAGAAGACGGCGAGCAGGAGACCACTGATCCGGGTGGTGACGACCGTCATGAAGACGGTGAAGATCGTCCAGCCCAGCAGGAACAGACCCGTCGCCTGGTGGGCGTGCGCCGGCACCAGGTGGGGGGCGACGAACTTGACGTAGCCCGCGAAGGAGAGCCAGAAGGCGCCGTACGAGGTGAACGCCACGGCACCGAAGGTGTTGTTCTTACGGAACTCCCACATGCCGGCGAGGACCTGGGCGAAGCCGCCGTAGAACAGCGCGAGCGGCAGCACCACGGCCTCCAGCGTCATGTCCTTCATCAGACCGGCGTTGAAGACGGAGAGCACGAAGGTGGTCAGGGCGAACGCCGCCAGGCCCAGCGGACCCGGGTCGGCGATCGGCGGGTGCGACGGCGTCTGCACGGAGGGGGCGCCGGCAGCGAACTGCCGGTCGCTGACGGGCGTCTGGAGCTGGGTCACGGTGCTCTCCTTGGATCGAGGGGGGCGTACCTCGGCGCAGGGCGGGAAGTACGGGGGCCACTGAATCGGGCGGTGGCCGACGGCGCCGTGCGCGACGGACCGCGCACCGGCTCAGGGTGAGGAACCGGGTGCGCGGCGGTCTGTGCACGAGCGCGCGGACGGTTCCGGTGCCACTCCCGGTCGGAAGTGCGGCTCGGCTGCCGGGCGTTCCGCGGCGACTCGCTCTGGCGGGTTACTGTGCGGCACTCACGGGCCCGGCCGGGAGCCCCCTGGTGGTACTTGTCGATCAGCGGTGCGGGCGGCGCGACGGACGGCCGCGGCCCCGGGACGAGCGGTCGCCTCCCGCCGCCGAGTGGTCGGCCCCGGCGGCCGCCAGTTCCTCCGGCATGTGCAGGCGGGCCAGCATCACGGACGCCCCCGCGGGCACCCGTGCGCGCGTGGCCAGGGAGACGCCCACCATGGTCAGGAACGCCGCCGGTACACTCCACGCGGCCGGCTCGGCGAGCAGGGTCCCGGGCCAGCCCGGGCCGCCCGCCCCGAGCAGCGTGACGATGGCGGCGGCCAGCGCCAGCCCGCCGCCGAGCAGCATCCCGGCGACGGCCCCGGGCGCGGTCAGCCGCCGCCACCAGATGCCCAGCACCAGCAGGGGACAGAACGTGGACGCGGCCACCGAGAAGATCAGCCCGATCTCGTGGGCCACCGAGACACCGCTCTCCGACAGCAGCAGGGCGATACCGCAGGGGGCGATCACGGCCACCGCGGAAGCCTTGCGGAAGCCCCGTACGTCCCCCCCGACGACGTCCTGGGAGAGTACGGCGGCCACCGACAGGGCCAGCCCCGAACAGGTCGACAGGAAGGCGGCGAAGGCACCCGCGACCACCAGTGCCGTCAGCAGCTGCCCGGCGGCGCCGGGCACCAGCCGCTCCGGCAGCAGCAGCACCACCGTGTCCGCCCCGTTCGCCTCGGCCAGGCCCGGCGCGAACAGCCGCCCGAGTCCGCCGTACACCTCGGGCAGCAGGTAGAAGACACCCAGCAGACCGAGGACGCCGACCGTGGTGCGGCGGGCCCCGCGGCCGTCCGGATTCGTGTAGAAGCGGGCGATCACGTGCGGCAGCCCCATCGCCCCGAGGAAGGTGGCGACCATCAGCGAGTACAGGGTGTACAGCTGATGCCCGCCGTCATTGCGCACGGGAGGGCCGTGCGCGGCGGCGACGGCCGATGTGCCGGACGGGTGCCAGGCGCCGCGCCAGACGAGCAGCAGGACGATCGCCGGGACCGCGAGCGCGGCCAGCTTCAGCCAGAACTGGAACGCCTGGACCAGGGTGACGCTGCGCATGCCCCCGGCGATCACGCTCACCAGCACCACCGCCGACACCAGTACCGCACCCGCCCACGGGGGCGCGCCGAGTGTGGTGTGCAGCGCCAGGCCGGCGCCCTGCAACTGCGGCACCTGGTAGAGCCACCCGATGACCACGACGAACACGGTGGCCACCCGCCGTACACCCAGCGAGCCCAGGCGCGCCTCGGCGAAGTCGGAGACGGTGTAGGCTCCCGACCGGCGCAGTGGCGCGGCCACCAGGACCAGCAGGACCAGATAGCCCCCCGTGTACCCGATGCCGTACCAGAGCATGGTGCTTCCGTACGCCACCACCAGCCCCGCGATGCCCAGGTAGGAGGCGGCCGAGAGGTACTCGCCGCTGATGGCGGCCGCGTTCCGCAGGGGCGAGACCGTGCGGGAGGCGACGTAGAAGTCCGAGGTGGAGCGGGATCTGAGGCCGTAGCCGCCGACGGCCACCGTCGCGAGTACGACCAGCAGCACGGCGGTCAGGTTCTGGGCTGCGTTCATGACCGGTGGACGTTCTCCGCGAAGTCGCGTTCGTTGCGCTCGGCCCGCCGCACATAGCCGGCTCCGGCGGCCACCAGCAGCGCGTACACCGGCAGCCCGAGGATCAGCCACGGCAGGCCGACACCCCACAGACGCCCCTCGCGCAGCAGCGGCACGTACGCCAGCAGCGGCGGCAGGCAGGCCAGCGGCAGGCAGACCGCGGCGCAGATCAGCAGTCCGAGCCGGAGCTGGGAGCGGATCAGTGCCTTCACGTACACCTCGCCGAGCGCCGTCTGCTCGCGCACGTCCCGCACCACGGCGTGCCGCAGCGCGGGCCGGGCGGCCTGGGTGCGCGGATGGGTGACGGTCACGCGGCGCGGCAGCTCAGCCATCGGCGGCGGCCCTTCCCGGCGGGGACGACGGGGACAGCAGCAGCTCGCGCAGCTTCCGGCTGCTGCGGCGGCTGACCGGCAGCACGGTGCCCGCCACACGCACCGACAGCCGTCCCGCATCGGTCAGCAGTTCCTCGATGTGCTCGGTCGCGACGAGGTGGCGGCGGTGCACCCGCACGAATCCGGCGTCCTGCCACTCGTCCTCCAGCGTGGACAGCGGCACCCGCAGCAGATGGCTGCCGGAGGCGAGGTGCAGGCGTACGTAGTCGCCGCACGCCTCGACGTGCCGCACCTCGGAGCGCTGGATGAACCGCGTCACGCCGGACAGCTCGACGGGGATCACCTGGTCGTCGGAGGCCGCCGCCACGGGCGTGGGCGAGGCGGTGAGGGCCGGGGGCCTGGCGGTGGGCGTCTCCCGTTCCGTGCGGCCCGGTCCGGGCTGCCGCTCGGCGATCCGCCGCACGGTCTCGGCGAGCCGGTCGGAGCGGACGGGCTTGAGCAGGTAGTCGAGGGCCCGCACCTCGAAGGCCGGCACCGCGAAGTCGTCGTACGCGGTCACGAACACCACGGGCGGCGGCTCGGCGAACCGGGAGAGGACCCTCGCCACGTCGAGGCCGTCGAGCCCGGGCATGCGGACGTCCAGGAAGACCGCGTCCATGGCGCGGTCCTCCTCCAGCGCGCGGTCCAGCGCTCGCAGTGCGGCGGCCCCGTCCGCGGCGGACTCCACCGGCCCGACGCCCGGGATCAGCCCGAGGAGGTAGACCAGCTCGTCAAGTGCGTGCGGCTCGTCATCGGCCACCAGGAAGCGCAGCATGTGTGAGTGTGGACATTCTTCGCACATTCGGTCAATCCACTTAGGGGTGTGGGGTTAGTCACACATGTGAACGTCGGGTGCTCACTTGAGCGTATCGGGTCGGCCGGTCATGCGTTCCCCGCCGACGGCGGGAGCCGACACGCCCGCCCGGTACTTGGGCACGCGCATGCGCACCCGGGTCCCCGCTCCCGGCGCGGTCTCGATCACGAGTCCGTACGCGTCGCCGTACACCTGGCGCAGCCGGGCGTCGACGTTTCCGAGCCCGACCCCGCCCGATCCGGCGGCACCGGGCATCCCCGCTCCTCCCGCCGCCAGGATGCGCCGCAGCTTCTCGGGGTCCATGCCGACCCCGTCGTCCTCCACGGTGATGTGCGCCTCGGCGCCCGCGTCCCCCGCGATCACGGTGATCTGCCCCGGCCCCGGTTTGCCCTCGAAACCGTGCCGTACCGCGTTCTCGACCAGGGGCTGCACGCACAGGAAGGGGACCGCCACCGGCAGCACCTCCGGCGCGGCCTGCACGTCGACGCGCAGCCGGTTCCCGAAGCGCGCCTGCTCCAGCAGCAGGTACTGGCCGATGGAGCGGAACTCCTCCGCCAGCGTGGTGAACTCTCCGTGCCGGCGGAACGAGTAGCGCGTGAAGTCCGCGAACTCCAGCAGCAGTTCGCGGGCGCGCTCCGGATCGGTGCGCACGAACGACGCGATCGCGGTGAGCGCGTTGCACGAGAAGTGCGGGGAGATCTGCGCGCGCAGCGCACGCAGCTCCGCCTCCACCAGGCGGGTGCGGGAACGGTGCAGTTCCGCGAGTTCCAGCTGGCCGGAGGTCCAGCGGGCCACCTCACCGGTCGCCCGGACCAGCCCCGCCGACATCGCCGGGGCATACGCGAGCAGCGCGCCCTCGACCCGGTCCTCCACGACCAGCGGTGCGACGACGGCCTCCCTGACCTCGCAGCGCGCCTGCCCGCACCACACCCGGTCGGCCTTGACCACGGCCGTCCTGCCGCCCGCGAGCACCTCCGCCGCCAGGTCCAGGACCTGCGCGGCGTGGTGCTTTCGGGCACCGTCCCAGGTCAGCACGCGCTCCGTGTCCGTGACGGCCAGCGCGGGAACGCCGAGCAGCTCGCGCAGATGCCGCGCGGCCGCGCCGGCCGACGACTCCGTCAGCCCACCGCGCAGTGCCGGTGCCGCGAGAGACGCACGGTGCAGCGCCTCGAACGCGGCCTGCCCGGCCCGCCCGTCGAATCCAGGGTGCCGGCGCAGCCATCTGCGCTGCCGGAATATGCCCGCCATGCCGGACACGGTAACCCGACGTGGGGGCGGCGCGGCGGACGGAGTCAGGTGCCGGGGGCGGGGCGCGGTTCGCCGGCGACCTGCGCGGGCAGCGGTTGCTCGGTCCAGATCGTCTTGCCCCGGCGGGTGTGGCGGGTGCCCCAGCGCTCGGTGAGCTGGGCGACCAGCAGCAGCCCCCGGCCGCCCTCGTCGGTGGTGTGCGGATGGCGCAGATGGGGGGCGGCGCTGCTGGTGTCGGCGACCTCGCAGATCAGGGAGCCGTTCCGGATCAGCCGCACCCGGATCGGGCCCGGGGCGTAGCGGATGGCGTTGGTCACCAGCTCGCTGACGACCACCTCCGTCGTGAACGCGAGATCGGACAGGCCCCAGCTGGCGAGCTGGCGGTCGGCCAGGGTGCGGGCGGTGGCCACGATCACGGGGTCGCTGGGGAAGGTCCAGGAGGCGACCTCGTCCTCGCGCAGGACGCGCGTGCGCGCGACCACGAGCGCCACGTCCTCCTCGGGCCGCGCGGACAGCTCGGAGTAGATCACCGCGTCGCATGCCTCCCGGACGCTCGAGTGCGGCTGGACGAGGATGCGCCGCAGCCGCTCCAGCCCTTCCGCGGGGG
Organism: Streptomyces sp. PSU-S4-23; assembly: GCF_055632315.1. Classification (NCBI taxonomy): domain Bacteria; kingdom Bacillati; phylum Actinomycetota; class Actinomycetes; order Kitasatosporales; family Streptomycetaceae; genus Streptomyces; species Streptomyces sp. PSU-S4-23. The sequence goes on from NZ_JBVMUU010000002.1 coordinate 8,606,827, forward strand.
GCCGGCCCACGAGCCCCTCGGTGTAGAGGGCGATCAGACTCCCCTCGGACAGGTGCGTCTCCCAGGTCTCGAACGGCAGCCCGTCGCCGCCCAGCGGCGAGCCGGCGGGCGCGCCGGCCGGCCGCGCACGCCCGTCGGGGTGGGTCAGGAGCGGGGCGGGGTGCCCGGCACGGGCGACGTCCAGACGTCGGCTCACGGGGTCGTAGACGGCGTACACGCAGGTGGCGGTGGTGGGCCGGCCGTTGAGCGGTTCGCTGCCGGGGACCGCCCGGCCCTCCTCGGTGAGCCGCACCATCAGGTCGTCGAGGTGCGCCAGCACCTCGTCCGGGGCCAGGTCCAGGGCGGCCAGGCTGTGGGTCGCCGCGCGGAGCCGGCCCATGGTGGCCACGGCGCGCATGCCGTGGCCCGCCACGTCCCCGACCGTGAGCGCGACCCGTGCGCCGGACAGCGGGATGACGTCGTACCAGAGCCCGCCCGCGTGCCCCGGCAGGTAGCTGAACGCCGCCTCGACGGCGTACTGGGCGGGCAGCCGCATCGGGAGCAGGCTGTTCTGGAGGACCAGGGCCGCGGTGCGCTCCCGCGCGTACCGGCGGGCGTTGTCCACACACAGGGCGGTGTGCGCGGCGAGCTCGGCGGCGATGGTCAGGTCCTCCTCGTCGAAGGGGTCGGGCGTCGCGGACCGGTAGAAGCTCGCCGCGCCGAGCACCACTCCGCGCGCGGCCAGCGGCACCACCATCATCGAGTGCACGCGCGCGGCGCGCATGCGGTCGGCTCTGAGGGGATCGTGCGCCAGCCAGTCGCTGTCCTCGTCCACCTCGCGGACCAGGCGGGGGCGCAGATCGGCCAGGCACTGGGTCAGTGGCGTGGGGAAGCCGTACGACGCCTTGTCGCCCGTCGCGTAGGCGGGCCTGAGACCGGCGGCCTCGGCCGACCGGAACGCGGCGCGCCGGAAGGTGATCTCGTAGGGCACCGGCCCCGGCTGGTACGCCTCGCCCTGGTAGACGGTGTCCAGCACGTCCACGCTCACGGCGTCGGCCACACGCCCGGTCGCCACCTCGGCGAGCTCCTCCGTCGTGCGGCCGATGTCCAGGGTGGTGCCGATGCGTGTGGAGGCGTCGTTGAGCAGTTCGAGGCGGGCCCGGTACCGGTGGCGTTCCGTGATGTCGATGGCCACGGTCGCCACTCCCAGGTTCTCTCCGGCGCGGTCGCGCAGCCGGAAGGCCGACAGGGAGAACACGTGCTCGTGACGGGGGTCGGCCGGGGTACTTCCCGGCTGGACGAAGTCGATGACCGGCTCACCGGTGCTCAGGACGTGCCGCAGCTGTCGCTCGGCGGCGTCGGTCACCAGGCCGGGCGCGACATCGCGGGCCCGCCGCCCGATGACGTCCTCGGCGCGGACGCCGCGCATGCCGGGCGAGGCGGTGTTGAACCGCACCAGCCGGAGACGTGTGTCGAGGACGTGCAGTCCGAACGGCGACTCGCTCAGCAGCGCTTCGAGCACCGCCCGGTCGAATTCGGCCGGGTCCGCGCCCGGTGCGCGGCCGAGGTGGACCGCCCAGGTCACGGGACCCTCCGCGCCGATCTGCGGGCACATCCACCACTCGGTCTCCACCGCGCGACCGCAACGGTCACGCAGGCGCACCCGGTTGCCGCCGCAGACCGGCGGGATCTGCGGAGCGGCCGTCTCGGCCGCCGGGCCGGGCCGGACCAGCAGCGACGACAGCGGCCGGCCCACCATCTCCTCGGACCCGTGGCCGAGCAGGGCCTCGGCCTCCTTGCTCCACTCGGTGATCACCCCCGCGGAGTCCAGGAGGACCCTCGCCGGAGTCACCGGGACGCCGACGCCGTCCGGCCCCTTGTCCGGAGCGCTCATCGCGGCCCTCCCTTCGTCCGGAGGCGTGCGCTGTCTGCCCGGGTACCCACCGCCCGGGCCCTCAGCCCTCGCGTGTTCGAATTATCGTTCGATAATGTGGATCGCGGGAGGTGGACGCCATGACCACGGACGGGACGAGGGACGACATGTCGACCGTGATGCATGTGCGCTGCCCCGACCGCCTGTCGGAGGACGTCTTCCGGCAGGTCCTGGAACAGCTGACGGAGCTGTCCCCGGTCGTCCAGGCCCTTCCGCCGTCGGCGGCCCTGGTGGAGCTGAAGGGCGCGCTGCGCTATCACGGCGTCGGCGCACGCCGGCTGGGGGAGATGCTGCGGGTGCGGACCATCTCCCGGCTGGGCGTGGACGTCCGCGTCGGGATCGGGCCGACCATCACCGTCGCGGCCACCGCCTCCGGACGGATCCGGCCACCGGGAGGCGTCCTCGCCATCGAGCCCGGCGACGCCGCCGAGTGGCTGGGGTCCCTGCCCGTCGAGGCCCTGCACGGCATCGGCCCCCGCCAGGCCGGGATCCTGCGGGACTACGGCATCCACACCGTCGGCCTCCTCGCCGCCGTGCCCCCGGCCACCGTGCAGCGGCTGCTGGGCGGCCGGGCCGGCCGCCTGGCAGCCGACCGGGCCCGCGGCATCGACCCCCGGCCCGTCGTACCCCGCGCCCTTCCCGCCTCCGCCGTGGTCCGCTGCGACTTTCCCCAGCACACCCTTGACGGCGCCACGGTCCGCGCGGCCCTGCTGGATCTCGTGGTCCGGCTCGGACGGCTGCTGCGCCACCGGGGCCAGGCGGCCCGCGGGCTGACGCTGACACTGCGGTTCGCCGGCGGCGCGCGCTGGGAGAAGACACGCCGCCTGGAGCAGCCCTCGGCGCACGACGACGATCTGCGCGTGCCGGCCTACCGGTTGATGGACGCGGCGGCCCTGCAGCGCGGCCGGCTCACCGGTATCGAGCTGAAGGGCGAGGACCTGGTCGACGCCGGCCAGGTCGCCGAACAGCTCAGCCTGGACCGCGCCCGCGAGGCCCGGCTGGCCGCCGAAGAGGTCAGCGACCGCATCAGCGACAAGTTCGGGCCCGGTGTGATCGGCCCGGCCGGTACGTTCCGCGACGTCTCCTGACCGGCGTCGTCCGCCGTGGCGGCCCCCGTGCCCGGTGCCGGCGGCCGCGGCCCCAGGCCCTCGCCGCGCATCCTGGACGCGCTGGCCCAGGCCCTGCGGCTCACCCCGGCCGGACACAGCCATCTCCTTCCGGCTCGCCGGTTCCGGCGCCCCGCCCCCTGCCGGCGCCGTGCGGCGGGTGCGGCCGCACGGCGCGCGGATGCTGCGGCGGCTGCCGGAGACCGGTGCGATCGTCACCGACGCGGCCTGTGGCGTCGTCGCCTGGAACCCCCTGGCGCAGCCGCTGCTGGGCGGCGGTCTCGGAGCCGGGACGGCGACCCGGGCCCGCCGGCGCTTCCTCGGGCAGGGGCGTTCGCATGAGAGCTCCGGCGCCGAGGAGTTCGGGCGCATCGTGGCGGCACGACCGCGCCGTGCCGCCGACCGCCACCCCCACGACGCCTCACTCGCCGCCCTGCCGGCCCAGACGCAGCGCGTCGCGATGTCGTGAGGCCGGCGGTGCGGATGTGACCCATGGGGCTCATGGGAAAGAAATCCCCTGCCGGGAACCGGTCATCGGGTCAGGCCGTGGCCACCGGGGATCAACCAGTGCTAGAAATGGGGCATGGCGGACCGTTTCGTCCGGTTTCGACGCGTATCGCTGCGGTCACTGATCGGAAAGAGCCCGCGAAGCGTTGCCGGGCAGGTGTTCGTCCTGCAGGTGGCGCTGGTGGTGCTGCTCGTGGCGTGTGCCGTCATCGCGCTGGTGCTGCAGTCCGAGCGGGACACCGACGCCGAGGCCAAACGCCGCTCCATAGCCGTGGCGCAGACCTTCGCGCACTCCCCGGGCGTCGTGGCGGCGCTGCAGACCCCCGAGCCGTCGAAGATCCTCCAGCCGCTCACCGAGGCCGGGCGCAAGTCCGCGGGCGTCGACTTCATCGTGGTCATGGACACCAAGGGCATCCGCTACACCCACCCCCTGCCGAGCCGGATCGGCAAGCGGTTCGTGGGCAGGATCGGCCCGTCACTGCAGGGGAAGGTCTACACCGAGAGCGTTCACGGCCCTCTCGGCCACGAAATGCAGGCAACGGTGCCCATCAGGAACGACAACGGCAAGATCGTGGCCCTGGTCTCCGCCGGGCTGAAGGTCAAGAACGTCACCAACCAGGTGGACCGGCAACTCCCCATCATCCTGGCCGCGGGGGCCGGCGCGCTCGTGGTCGCCACCGGCGGGACCGCACTGGTGGGCAGACGGCTGCGCCGGCAGACCCACAGCCTGGCCCCCGAAGAGATGACCCGCATGTACGAGCACCACGACGCGGTGCTCCACGCCGTGCGTGAAGGCGTGCTCATCATCGGGGACGACGGGCGGCTGCTGCTGGCGAACGACGAGGCCAGGCGGCTGCTGGAGCTCCCGCCGGACGTCGAGGGGCGGCATGTGTGGGAGCTGTCGGACCTCGACCCCGAAACGGTGGCGCTGCTCGTGTCCGGACGCGAGGCCACGGACGAGGTGCACTTCGCCGGGGAGCGGCTGCTGGCGGTCAACCAGCGCCCCACGGACCGCGACGGAGGTCCCAAGGGAACCGTGGTGACGCTGCGCGACTCCACCGAACTGCAGGCCGTGTCCGGCAGGGCGGAGGTCGCACGTGAGCGGCTCAAGCTGCTCTACGACGCCGGGCTGGGCATCGGCACCACCCTCGACGTGATCCGCACCGCCGACGAACTGGCACAGGTCGCCGTCCCCCGATTCGCCGACTTCGTCACCGTGGACCTGGCCGACGCCGTGCTGCACGGCGAGGAGCCGCCCGGCGCGGCGACGGCCATGCGCCGCACCGCCGTGCACGGCGTCCGCGACGACCACCCGCTCTACGAACAGGGCCGGCTGATCGACTTCCTGCCCTCCACGCCGCAGGCGCGCGGCTACGGAAGCGGGAAGTCCGAGCTGGTGCCCGACCTGTCGACCGCCACCGGCTGGCACGCACAGGACCCGGAGCGCACCAAGGCGATCCTCGAATACGGCATCCACTCGCTCATCGCCGCCCCGATCCGGGCCCGCGGCGTCGTCCTGGGCATGGCCAACTTCTACCGCTCCGAGCAGCACGGCCCCTTCGACGAGGAGGAGCAGTCCCTGGCCGAGGAGCTGGTGGCCCGGGCCGCGGTCAGCATCGACAACGCCCGCCGGTACACCCGCGAGCACGCCCTGGCGGTGACCCTGCAGCGCAGCCTGCTGCCGCGGGCCCTGCCCGAGCAGAGCGCCCTCGACGTCGGCTACCGCTACATCCCCGCGCAGTCGGGCGTGAGCGGCGACTGGTTCGACGTGATCCCCCTGCCCGGGAGCCGGGTGGCGCTGGCCGTCGGCGACGTGGTCGGCCACGGTCTCCACGCCGCCGCCACCATGGGCCGGCTGCGGACGGCGGTGCACAACTTCTCCACGCTCGACCTGCCGCCCGACGAACTGCTGAGCCATCTCGACGACTTGGTCGGCCGGATCGACCAGGACGAGTCGACCACGGAGGGCGCCGCGGGTGTGGTGGGCGCCACCTGCCTGTACGCGATCTACGACCCCGTGACGCGCCGCTGCGCCATGGCACGCGCCGGCCATCTGGCGCCCGCGCTGGTCTCCCCCGAGGGAAGCGTCACCTTCCCCGACCTTCCGGCCGGGCCGCCGCTCGGCCTCGGCGGCATGCCGTTCCAGACGGCCGAGCTGGACCTCGCGGAGGGCACCCAGCTCGTCCTGTACACCGACGGCCTCATCGAGGACCGCAGGCGCGACCTCGACGTGGGCATGGAACTGCTGCGCGACGCGCTCGCGGGCCATCCCGACCGGCCGCCCGACGAGAGCTGCCAGGCCGTGGTGGAGGCGCTGCTGCCCGGGCGCCCCGCGGACGACGTCGCCCTGCTCATCGCCCGCACGCAGGGGCTGGCGCCCGAGCGGATCGCCGACTGGGACGTGCCGTTCGATCCGGCGGCCGTCGCGGGGATGCGCGTCGTCCTGTCCGAGAAGCTCGACGAGTGGGGCCTGTCGGAGCTCGGCTTCTGCATGGAACTCGTCCTGAGCGAGCTCATCACCAACGCCATCCGCTACGGCACCGAGCCGATCCACGTACGGCTGATCCACGACCGCACCCTGATCTGCGAGGTGTCCGACGGCAGCAGCACCTCACCGCATCTGCGCTACGCGGCGACGACCGACGAGGGGGGCCGCGGCCTGTTCCTGGTGTCGCAGGTGACCGAGCGCTGGGGCACCCGCTACACCGCTCAGGGCAAGGTGATCTGGGCCGAGCAGGCGCTCCCGGAGGCCGCCGGGAAGCCCGCGCTGGCGCCCCCGCGGACGGACGCGGCCCTGCTGGGCGTCCACGGATCCGGTCCGCAGGCACCGGCGTGACCCGGCAACGGGGAGGCGTCCGGGCCCTGGAACCGTTCGCCCACCGCTGCGGCCGGCGAAGGCCCGTACGCGGTGCGTCACTTGATGCCGTACCCGGCGTGGGTTGCGGTCCGTGCCGTAGGGGCGTTACCTGGAAGTACCGGCGGTGAAGCGAGCGCGCCCGGGGCCACGGCCCACAGACCGACGGCCCGCGTTCCCCTGTGTGTCCCCCGGTAGCGGCCCGGCCGTCGCCGCCGACATCCGGCGCTCGACGCGGAGGTGACCCAGGTGAAAGCCGTCGTCTACGAAAAGCCCTTCAACGTGGCCGTGAGGGACGTCGAAGACCCGCGGATCCAGCACCCCAACGATGTGCTGGTGCGGGTCACGTCGACCGCGATCTGCGGATCGGACCTGCACATGTACGAGGGCCGCACGGCGGCCGAGTCGGGCATCGTCTTCGGCCACGAGAACCTCGGCATAGTCGAGGAGGTCGGGCCCGGCGTGACCTCCCTGGCCCAGGGTGACCGGGTCGTGATGCCCTTCAACGTCGCGTGCGGATTCTGCAAGAACTGCCTCGCCGGGAAGACCGGATTCTGCCTGACGGTCAATCCCGGCTTCGCCGGCGGAGCCTACGGATACGTGGCGATGGGACCGTACACCGGCGGTCAGGCGGAGCGGCTGCGCGTGCCCTACGCCGACTTCAACTGCCTGAAGCTGCCGCCCGGTGACGAGTTCGAGACCGACTTCGTCCTGCTCGCCGACATCTTCCCGACGGGCTACCACGGATGCGAACTCGCCCAGGTGTCCCCGGGTGAGAGCGTGGCCGTCTTCGGCGCCGGACCGGTGGGGCTGATGGCCGCCTACTCGGCGCTGCTGCGCGGCGCCTCGAAGGTGTTCGTCGTCGACCGGGTGCCGGAACGGCTCGCCAAGGCGCGGGAGATCGGCGCCATTCCCGTCGACTTCACCGCGGGCGACCCCGCCGAGCAGATCAAGGAGCAGACGGGCGGGGAGGGCACCGACAAGGGTGTGGACGCCGTCGGCTACCAGGCCCAGGCGCACGACGCGAGCCACGAGGAACCCGCCGTCGTCCTCAACACGCTCGTCGAGACGGTGCGGCCGACCGGCATGCTCGGCGTCCCGGGCCTGTACGTGCCCGCGGACCCGGGCGGCCCCGACGAGCACGCCAAGCACGGCCAACTCCTGGTCTCCATCGGCCGGATGTTCGAGAAGGGCCAGCAGATGGGCACCGGCCAGTGCAACGTCAAGCGGTACAACCGCCAGTTGCGCGACCTGATCATCGCCGGTCGTGCCAGGCCCAGCTTCGTGGTCTCCCACGAACTGCCGCTGGAACAGGCGCCGCAGGCGTACGAGAAGTTCGACAAGCGTGTCGAGGGCTACACCAAGGTGGTGCTGCACCCCGGTCACGCACTCGCGGCATGACGGACGGGTCCGGGTGCGCCCGCGCCCGGCCTCGGGAGGTGCCGGCGGACGCCTGACGTGTCCGCCGGCACCTCCCGTGGGATCATGTCCGGATGCGCGGACTGAGCGTGCTGGGAACGTGCGGGGCCTGGCCCGAGGCCGGGCGCGCCGCCAGCGGTTTCCTCCTCGAGTACGACGGGTTCCGGCTGGTGCTGGACCTCGGTTACGCCACGCTGCCGCGACTGCTGGAGCGGTGCGCCGGGACCGACGTCGACGCCGTCGTCATCACCCACGAGCACCCGGACCACTGCGCCGATCTGAGCGCCTTGTGCCGGGCCCTCCTCTTCGGGCCCGGCCGGGCCGGGCCGGTGCCGCTGTACTGCACGCCCGGAGTGATCGGCCGGGTGCAGGCCATGGAGCCGACCGAAGACCTGCTCGACGTCTTCGACGTGCATCCGCTCCCGGCCCGCCACCGGGTCGGCCCGTTCGTGCTCGACAGCGCTCCGCTTCCCCATCACGTTCCGCACGCCGGTGTCCGGCTGACCGCGCCGGGCCTGACCCTGGCCTACAGCGGCGACGCGGGCCCGGACCCCGCCCTGGGCCGACTCGCCGCCGGCGCGGACCTGTTCGTCGCCGGGACGACGCTCCAGGCCGGCGGCCCAGACGGCGCCGATCCCCGGCTGATGAGCGCCGCGGACGCCGGAACCTGGGCCGGCCGCGCCGGGGCCGGACGCCTCGTCCTCACGCACTTCTGGCCCGGCAGCGACCGCGAACGCTCCGTCGCGCAGGCGCGCGCCACGTTCACCGGCGACGTCGTCGCGGCGGACGAAGGAGCGGTGTTCACCGTCTGACGGCCGGGCGCCGGGACGGTGCGTACGGCACTCCGGTCATCCGGCGCTGCGCCGAGGGACCTCAGACGGCGGTCACCACCAGCGCCGCCTGGTCGTCGCGGGAGGTGTCGTGCGTGAAGGCGGCGACCGACGTGGTGACGGATTCGAGCAGGGTGACGGCCCCGGGAGAGGCGGCGGGGGAGGCGCAGAGGGCGTCGGTGAGCCGTTCCTCGCCGAACTGCTCGCCCTGCGGGGAGCGGGCCTCGGTGATGCCGTCCGTGACCAGGACCAGGCTGTCGCCCGGGCGCAGGTCGACGCGCGCGGGCGAGCCCACGCTCTCGCAGCCGATGCCCAGCAGCAGCCCCGGCGGCACGAGCCGTTCCACGCTGCGGTCGGCGCGGCGCACGAGCGGAGGCACATGGCCCGCGCGCATCAGGCTCACGGCCAGACCGGAGGGACTGCGGCGCAGTTCGCCGTAGACCAGAGAAACGAAGAGGTCCCGGTCGGCGGTGTGCTCCTCCAGGGCGTCGTTGATCGCGGCGACCACGGACACCGGGTCCTCCACCAGCCTGGCGACGGCACGCGCCGTGTGGCGGACCATGCCGGTCGTGGTGGCGGCCACCGCGCCGTGACCGCACACGTCGCCGATCATGAGGGCCCAGCGGTCGCCGGGCAGCGGGAAGACGTCGTAGAAGTCGCCGCCGACGTCGAGCCCCTCGCCGGCCGGATGGTAGGACGCAGCCAGAGCCGCACCCGGCACCTGGGGCAGTTGCGGCGGCAGCAGGCCGGCCTGGAGGTCATGGGCGAGCCGCACCCGGTAGGTGAACTGGCGTGCGTTGTCGGCGTTCAACGCCGCCCTGCCGGCGAGTTCCTCGGCCAGGGCGACGACATGGCCGTCCGGGTCGCGGTCGATGCCCAGCAGCGCCAGCACGCCGAAGGTGCAGCCGCGGGCCGTCAGCGGCACGCACAGGTAACCGGTGCCGCGCCCGCCGGGCCCCGCCTCGGGGGAGGAGCCGAGGAGCCCGGTCTCCGTCGTGCCGGAGGCAAGCACACGGGCGACCGCGCGATCCGCCTCGTCGTACCACCTCGATGCCACCAGCAGGTCCTCGTCCGCCGAGGTCGCGGCCGCGAAGGCGATCCGCGTGCAGCGGCCGCGCTCCTCCACGTAGACGGCGCACAGCGGTGCCAGCTCGGGCACGGTCAACTGGGCCAGGCGCCGCAGGCTGTCGGCGTAGTGCTGCTCGCGCGCGATGGCGGTGCTCGCGTCCAGGACGAAGGCCAGGTCCTCACGGGCCGCGTTCTCCCGCTCGCGCGCGGCGCGGCCGGCCGCCAGGGACTCATGGCGCTCGATGGCCAGCGCCGCGATGCGGGTGAAGGCGGATCCGAGCGCAAGGTCCTTCGGGGTGGGGGTCCTCGGGGTGCGGTGGTACATGGCGAACGTGCCCAGCAGCCGGCCGCCCGTGCCCAGGATCGGGGTGGACCAGCAGGCCGCCAGTCCGGCGCGCTTCGCCACTGCGCGGTAGTCCTCCCACAACGGGTCGGTGGCGATGTCGCGGGTGAACACCGGCGCACGGCGGTGCGCCGCCGTGCCGCAGGCCCCCACGCCCTCGGCGATCGGGATGCCGTCGATCGCCGCGTTGTAGAAGGCGGGCAGACCGGGGCCGGCGCCGTGCCGCAGCCGCCGCCGGCCGGGGTCGGTGAGCAGCACCGAGACGATCATCTCGGGGGAGAGGTCCCCGATGGCCTTGGCCATGCCGCTGAGGATCTCCTGGAGCGGGGCCTCACGCACGATCTGTTCCAGCAGAGCGCGCTGCTCCGCGGCCAGCAGTTGGGTGTCGTGGTAGACGGTGGTGTCGACGGCGATCATCACCACACCGTCGATCCGGCCCGTCGCGCACCGCCGGGGTTCGCACGTCAGGTCGAAGAACCTCTCGTGCGGCCCTGCGGGCTTTCCCAGGAGCAGCCGGCTGTCCCGGGCGCGATGAGGAATCCCGGTGCGGTACACCTCTCCCAGACGGGCGAGCAGGCCCTGCCGTGCGAGGCCCGGTAGCAGGTCCGCGATCGGCATGCCGGTCTCCGTCCGGCCGCTGCCGACGAGGGCGAAGAAGGCCGAATTCGCCGATTCCACCACATGCTGGGGGCCGCCCAGCGAAGCGAAGATCACCGGGGCGGGCCCGAACAGCTCCGCCTCCGCGCGCCACCGGGGTGAGAGGGCCGTCGCACCGGCCGGACCTGACCTGGGGCCTACGGGCATCACCGATGCCTCCCTCCCACGGTCTTACCTTCACTGTCCCACGTCTTGGTGTGTTAGGGGGTGCTTTGAGAAGTTTATTCCGATATTAGGTCGCGGCCCGGGACGGATCCGCCGTGCCACGCAGCACCGGTGCGCTGCGCAGCCGTACGAAGGTGACCGTCAGGGCCAGGGCCTGCAGCACCGCGCACCCTCCGATCGCCGCGGTCAGGTACGGCGCCGGTGTGAGGGCGATGACGACGCCGGCGAGGGGGAAGGGCAGCAGCAGGAGCAGGATGGTCAGGGACAGGGTCGTGCCGAAGGCCGCGGGCGGAATGACCAGGGAGCGCACGGTCCGCAGGACGACGGTGAGCCCGCCGTCGCCGGCCATGAACAGCGCCACCAGGACCGTGTAGGCGGGGTAGGAGGGTGCGTAGGGGAGGGCGAGGCAGGCCGCCGCGGCCACGGTCGAGCTGATGACGCCGACGCCCCACAGGCCCACCCGGTTGAGGGCGAACCGGCAGCAGGCGATGGCGAGGAGCGTGGAGGCGGCGGCGGCCGACCAGAGGGTGCCGACGGCGGCCGGGGAGCGGCCGAAGCCGTCCACCACGATGACGGGGCTCGCCGACTGCAACAGGCCCAGGGCGAGGTTGGAGCAGGCCAGCCCGGCCACGAGCCGGCTCAGGACGGGCAGTGAGCGCAGGGTCTCCCACCCTTCCCGCAGCCCTCCGCTCTGCTCCTGCCCGCCCTGCTGTGCGGCGCGCAGGGGGGTGGGCGGGGTCTGAAGGGCGAGTCCGGCCGACAGGAACGACAGCAGGCTCAGGCATGCGAGCATGCCGGTCGGCCCGGCCAGAAGGAGGACACCGCCCAGCGCCGGACCGGCCAGGGTGGCCGTCTGGTCGATGCCGATGAGCACCGACTGCACCTTGTGGGACCGGCCCTCCACCCGGCGGCTGACGACGGCGCCGACGGCTTCGTTGGCGATGAAGCTGAACTGGGTGAGTGTGCCGGTCACGGCCGCCAGCGCCATGACGGCGACCGTCTCGGCCGTTCCCCGCGGCAGCATCACCAGCACGACGGCGGCGGCCGCCACCAGCACGGCGCGTGTCAGGGAGGCGAGGAAGCACACGATCGCGGCGCCGCTCCGGTCCACCAGGCCCCCCGCCAGGCCGAACGCGGCCACCCGGGGTATCCACTCCAGCGCGAAGGCCAGACCCGTCAGGGACGAGGAGCCCGTGGTCGCCAGCACCAGGAGCGGCATCGCGTAGGTCGACATGGAGAAGGCGAGCGCGTCGCAGGCGCGCGGTGCGTAGACCCGCCGGAAGAGGCTGCCGGCGGGCACGGCGGCGTGGCGGCCGGCGGGCCGGCTCTCGTACAGGGAGATGGACACGGAGTGGGGGGCTTTCGTCGAGCGGCAGGGGGCGGACGCAGGCTCGGGAGTCCTCAGGGCCCGGGCGCGGCCTCGTCCGTGGGGGCGCCGAACGGCGCGGCGGACGGCGGGGGACGGTTCACTACACGCTGATTCCAGCCATGGTCATGACATGCCTGTCGGCCACGGGAACTCCGCTCGGACGGGAGGCGGGAGGCAGGCGACAAGCACGCCGACACACCTGTTGAGGCGTGAACCATGGTGCGCTCACAAGATAGCGGAAACGGCTCCCCTGCCTGCCCGTGAGTTGCCCGTCCGAAGCGGATCCGGGCTTCTGGACGGCATGTTGGACACTGTGTCCAATCTCTTCTAGGCTCCTTCCACCGGCACGGAGAAGCGCCGTGGCCGTCCGATCGTGAGGTGGAGTGCCGTGACTGCTGGTGGAGCCGACCGACCGACCCTGCTCCTGGTGCACGGGGCCTGGCACGGCGCGTGGTGCTGGGAGAAGCTGACCCCGGTGCTCGCTGCCGACGGCTGGACGACCCGGACGGTCGCCCTGCCCAGCGCCGGGCGGGAGGCCGGAGTCCAGGACGACGCGCGCGTGGTGCTCGGTGAACTGGAGCGCATCGACGGGCCGGTGGTGGTGGTCGCCCACTCCTACGGCGGCATACCGGTCACCGAGGCCGTCGCCGAGGCCGCCCACGTCGCGCACGTCGTCTATCTGGCGGCGTACCGGCTCGACGTCGGGGAGAGCCTCCTGGGGTACCACGGCGCACCGGTGCCGACGGAGCCGCGCGGTTTTCAGCCCGTGCCCCGTCGCCCGGTCCCGAAGTTCTACACGGACGTGCCCCCGGCCGAGGCCGAGGAGGCGGCGGAGCGTCTGGTGCCGCAGAGCACGAAGTCCTTCAGCGACCCGCTGACCCGGGCCGGGTGGCACACCGTCCCGTCGACGTACGTGGTCTGCGAGCGGGACCAGGCGCTGCCGCCGCGGGACCAGGAGGAACTCGCCGCCAGGACCGGCGCGGTCCACCGCATCCGCAGCGACCACTCGCCGTTCCTCTCGATGCCCGGGGAGTTGGCCGCCCTCCTCGCGAAGATCGTGCTGGAGTCGGCCGGCTGAGCGGCGCCGCGCCGCCGCGGGGGGCCGCTCGGCACCCGCGGCACGGACCCCGCACCCCTCCACCGGCTCCCTAGGATGGCGGCATGGCTTCCACCACTCGACGACCTTCCAGCGCGGCCGGCCGGCGGGCCGCACTCGAGCAGCGGATCCTGTCGGTGCTCGAAGAACTCCTGCGCGGTGGTGCGACGTACACGGAACTGAGCGTGGAGCAGATCGCGAACGCCGCGGGGATCTCGCGCTCCACGTTCTATCTGTACTTCCGCGACAAGGTCGACGTACTGCTGCGGGTGAGCGGGACCCTCAAGGCGCGCAGCTACGAGATCGCGGAGGCATGGCGGCCCTGCGGCCCGGACGGCGGGGCCGCGGGTCTGGCGAGGACGTACGAACTCATCATGCGGCACTACCGCGAGCACGCGGCACTGCTGTCCGCGGTCCACGAGGTGGCCGCGTACGACCCCGCGGTCCGCGACGCGTGGGCGGCGTACCAGGACCGTTTCGCCGACCACCTGGTGACGGTCCTGAAGGAGGAGCAGCAGGCGGGCCGCACACCCGCCGACATCGTCCCCGAACTCGCCGCCAGGGTGATCGTCCAGGGAGGTGGGGAGGTCATCGCCCGGCAGGTCTCCGGCGGGGACGCCGGCGACGACGCCGTCGTCGCCCGGGAGTTGGCCCACGGCTACTGGCACGGGGTCTACCGCCGCCCCGACGCGCGTGCCGCCCGCTGACACCGACCGCGGCGGGACGCGTCGGGCGTCCGCCGCGGCCGCCGGTGTGCGCCGTGTGAGTGGTTCTGCAAAGGACGTACGACACCGCACCCGATCCGGGAGCCGGGCAGGCACAGGCCGTTAGCGTGCCGACGTGGAGACCTCCCCGTCCCGCCGGGTCCTCGACATGCTGCTGGCCTGCCTGGTTTCGGTTCCTTTGCTGACCGCCGCCGCCGGACCGGCCGACGCCGCGGTGCCCACCTGCCGGCTCGGTGCCTACGTCGCCGACCTGTACGGGCTGAACACACGGCAGCAGACCGTCAACGCGGACATCTGGTTCTGGAGCGTGTGCCCACGGGCGGACATGGAGCCGATCCGCCGCTTCGAGTTCATCAACGCCTCGCAGGCACGGAGGGCCGACCGCGTCAGCGTCCGGAGCAACGGCGAGTACTGGACGTACGAAAAGGTCGTGGCGACCTATCGTGACCAGTTCGACATCTTCGACTACCCGTTCGACCGGTACACCCTGGACTTCATCGTGGAGGACACCCGGGACGCGGCGCAGTTCGTCTACACGGCCGACCCGGCCAACTCCACCTACAATCCCGGCATCCGGATGGGAGGCTTCTCGATCAAGGGTTTCCGTGTCCTGGTGCGGGACCACCGTTACCGGACGACGTTCGGCGCCCCGGGACTGCGCCCCGGAAACGGCTCGGCCTACAGCCAGTTCGTCATCCGGATGAACATCGAGAGGATCGACGCCAGCGGTTTCATCCGGGAGACCTGGCCGGTCTACGTCTCCTTCCTGATCGCCCTGGCGACGTTCTTCATCTGGTTCGAGGACACCACGGCGGTGCTCGGCGCACGCCTGGGCATGCTGGGTGCCGCGCTGTTCACCATCGTGGTGAACCTGCGGGCCGCCAACCAGTCCCTCGGTACGGGGGTCGGGATGACCCTGGTCGACCAGATCCACCTGTACACGCTGGTGTACGTACTGGTCGGGGTGGCGACGACCACATACAGCTGGCGTGTCTCCATCCACCCCCAGGGAGAGTTCCGGGCCCGGCGGTTCAACCGCCGGGTGGCGCTCGTGGCCAGCCTCGGCTACGCGGCCGCGCTCGTGGCCGCCATCGCATCGGCACTGTCCGGATGAACAGGCGGGATGAACGGGGCGGGATGAACAGGGCCGGATGAACAGGGCCGGATGAACAGGGAGAGCACAGCACGGCCGCGCCCATCGACGCGCTGACGCAGGGCGGGCCGGGTCCCGGCTCAGCTCCGGTGGCGGACCCCGAAGCGGACGGAGTTGGCGGTCATCTTCTGCAGCAGGGCGATCAGGGTCTCCCGCTCGTCCTCGCTGAGGGTGCCCGCCCACTCCTGCTCCCGCGCGTTGTGGGCGCGGAAGGCGCGGGTGATGGCCTCGTGGCCCTGTTCGGTCAGGCTGAGGTGAACCGCTCGGCCGTCGAGCGGGGAGCGCTCCTTCACCACCAGCCCGTCCCGGCCGAGGGTGGCCACGAGGGCCGAGACCGCCGCGCGGCTCATCCCGGACAGCTCCGCGACCTGTTTCGCCTCCAGCGGGCCGGTCAGCCAGATGACGAAGAGGACGCGGAAGCCGGGCCAGGACCAGCCGCGCGGCCGGTGCACGGTGGACTCCAGATCGTAGACCAGCATGTTCGCCGCGCGGTGCAGCGTGAGCACCAGTCGCATCGCCAGCGGGTCGATGCCTGGCAGTTCCCGCGCGGTGCGCGCGATCGCGTGG
The DNA here is from genome assembly GCF_055632315.1 of Streptomyces sp. PSU-S4-23. NCBI lineage: Bacteria > Bacillati > Actinomycetota > Actinomycetes > Kitasatosporales > Streptomycetaceae > Streptomyces > Streptomyces sp. PSU-S4-23. Next base: position 8,622,598 of record NZ_JBVMUU010000002.1, read on the forward strand.
TCGACGAACGACCAGAAGTCCAACTGGTCGCTGTCGCCGTCGGACGGTTCCGGGGTCACACCTGAAGTGTAGGCAGGACTTCGGGCCCGGACTCGGGGGCAGGAGTCTTCTCCCGCGGCCGGCGCGTCAGCACGAACAGGCAGGCCAGGCTGAAGGAGGCGATGAGCACCAGGTAGAGGGTGATGGGCCAGCTTCGGCCGTTGATGCCGTAGAGCGCGGTGGCGACGGTGGGCGCGATGCCGCCGCCGAGGACGGCGCCGAGCTGGTAGCCCAGCGAACTGCCGCTGTAGCGGAGCTTGGCCGGGAAGAGCTCGGAGAAGAGGGCGGCCTGCGGCCCGTAGGTGAAGCCGAGCATGACGGCCATCACCAGGAAGGCGAGCACGACGACCGGTACGGAGGCGCTGTCCAGCAGCGGGAAGAAGACCGCGGCGGCGGCGACCAGTCCGAGGGAGCCCGCGAGGAACACCGGGCGGCGGCCGAGCCGGTCGGAGAGCACCGCGGCTCCGGCGATGGTGACCAGCCAGGCGGCGGCGCCGACGAGGATGACGGCCAGCATGGTGTTGCGGCTCAGCCCGAGCACCTTGGTGCCGTAGGCCAGGGTGTAGGCCATGAAGATGTAGCCGATCGCGTTGTTCGCGACGAACGTCCCGCCCGCGAGCAGCACGTCCCGCCACTGGTGGCGCAGCACCTCGACGATCGGCAGCCGGGCCGGGCGCTCGTCCGCGGCGTCCCGCTTCACCGCGGCGAACTCCGGGCTCTCCTCGATCCTGGCCCGGATCACCAGGCCCACCACGATGAGCAGCGCGCTGGCCAGGAAGGGGATGCGCCAGCCCCAGTCGGTGAAGGCGGCGGTCCCCAGCCCCTGCGAGGTGGTCAGGAAGACGAGGTTGGCCAGGATGAGACCGCCGGGCACGCCCATCTGGGGGAAGCTGCCGTAGAAGCCGCGCCGGCCGTCGGGCGCGTGCTCCACCGCCATCAGGACGGCGCCGCCCCACTCCCCGCCCACGCCGAGGCCCTGCACGAAGCGCAGCACCACCAGCAGCACGGGCGCCCACACACCGATGGCGGAGTAGGTGGGCAGCAGGCCGATGCCGGTGGTGGCCAGGCCCATCACGGCCAGCGAGAGCACCAGCATCGACTTGCGGCCGATGCGGTCGCCGAAGTGCCCCATGACGATGCCGCCCAGCGGACGGGCGGCGAAGCCGACGGAGTAGGTGGCGAAGGAGGCGAGGGTTCCTGCCGCGGGCGAGAACTGGGGGAAGAACTGCGGGCCGAAGACCAGGGCCGCGGCCATGCCGTAGATGAAGTAGTCGTACCACTCCACGGCGGTGCCGACGAAGCTGCCGACGAGAACTCGCCGTGCGCTCGTTCTTGCAGGTGGGGACACGTTCGTGCGGGTCATGAGGGGAACTCCCGGAGCAGAGATCGACACATCGGGGAAGCGAGCCGTCCGCCCACGGTTCGACCGGCGGTGCAGGGTCCCCGCCCGGGTACTCCCTGCCGCGAGGTCACAAGCTAAGTGAGCCACGCCACGGTGACAAGGCTCCGGCGCCGGTCATGACCGGGGGGTTCCCAAGTCCGGGACGCCGGGGTACCGTCCGCATTTAATCAAAGCTTTGATCAGTTCTGCGGCAGCGGCTTTCCTCTGCCGCGGCCGCAGGACGCGGCTCTCCCGGCCCGCCCGCCGGGAGAGCCGTCCTTTCCCGACACCCCGTTGACCAGGCAGGTGAGTCCCGCCATGCCCGCTGCACCCCTCTCGGCCCTGCCCCGCACGGCCGAGCCGGATCCCGGCGCCCTGCGCGCCTGCATGTCCCGCTTTCCCACCGGCGTCACCGTGGTGACCTTCGACGACGACGGCGCACCACGCGGCGCCACCATGAACTCCTTCACCTCGGTGTCCGCAGATCCGCCGCTGGTGCTGGTCAGCGTGGCCCGCGGGGCCCGCTGCCACCGCCGGCTGACCGGCCGCCCCTTCTGCGTCAACATCCTCGGCGCGGAACAGGAACCGCTGGCCCGGCTGTTCGCCGGAGCCGGCGGACCGGCCGAGCCGCGCTGGGCGGCCGGGGCGCGGGTGCCCCGGCTCGCCAACCCGCTCGCCTGGGTGGAGTGCGCGCCCTGGCGCTCCTACGAGGCCGGGGACCACACCCTCGTCCTCGGCCGCGTCACCGACCTCGGCCACCGTGACGGCGACGCCCTCACCTACGCCTGGAGCCGTTTCGGCACCGCGGTGGAGGCCACCGAGGGCGTCGAACACCTCATCTGAACCGGCCCCGCACCCGCCCTTCGACCGTTCCGCCCGATTCGCCCGTAAGGAAGACCAGCATGGCCGCACGCACCGGCGAAGAGTTCCTCGACCGCCTCTCCCGATCCCGCCCCACGGTGCACATCCAGGGGGAAACGCTCACCGGCTCCGTCCAGGACCACCCCGCCTTCCGCAACGTGGTCCGCAGCTACGCGGAGCTGTACGACCTCCAGCACGCCCCGGAGCACAAGGACGTGCTCACCTACCCCTCACCGACCTCCGGGGAGCCCGTCGCCACCTCCTTCCTCACTCCCCGCACCCCCGAGGACCTGGCCAGACGGCGCCGGGCGTTCAAGGTCTGGGCCGACCACAGCATGGGCATGCTCGGCCGCACCGGCGACTACCTCAACAGCTCGCTGATGGCGCTCGCCTCCGCCGCGGACTGGTTCGCTCAGGCCGATCCCGCCTTCGGCGAGAACATCCGCCGCTACTACGAGAAGGTCCGCGAAGAGGACCTGCTGTGCACCCACACCCTGATCCCCCCGCAGGCCAACCGCGCGGTCGCGGGCACCCGGCAGGGCGACGGACGGCTGGCCGCCCGCATCGTCCGCGAGGACGACAACGGCGTGGTGGTCCGCGGCGCCCGGATGCTCGCCACCATCGCCCCGTTCGCCGACGAGATGCTGGTCTTCCCCTCCACCGTGCTGCGCGGCACCCCCGAGGACAAGCCGTACTCGTACGCGTTCGCCGTCCCCAACGATGCCAAGGGACTGCGCTACATCGCCCGGGAGCCGCTGGACCACGACCGGCCGCGCCACGACCACCCGCTGGGCTCCCGCTTCGAGGAGAGCGACGCCGTGGTCGTCTTCGACGACGTCCACGTCCCCTACGAGCGCTGCTTCGTGCTGGGCGACCCGGAGCTGTGCAACGGCTTCTACGCCCAGACCTCCTCCGTGGTGCACATGTCCCATCAGGTGGTCACCCGCACCACCGCCAAGACCGAGTACATCCTCGGTCTGGTGTCGCTGCTCACCGAAGCCATCGGCATCGAGCAGTTCCAGCACGTCCAGCAGGACATCGCCGAGGTCATCACCACCCTGGAGACCCTGCGCGCCTTCCTCCGCGCCGCCGAGGCCGACGCCGAGATCAACGAACACGGGGTGCTCACCCCCGCGTTCGCCCCGCTCAACGCGGCCCGGAACCTCTACCCCCGGCTCTACCAGCGCTTCCCGGAGATCCTGCGGAAGTTCGGCGCCTCCGGTCTGATGGCCACCCCGACCCAGGCCGATGTGACCGGCCCCGCCGCCGGTGACATCGAGGCGTACCTGCAGTCCGCCTCCCTCAGCGGCGCGGACCGCGTGAAGCTGTTCCGGCTGGTGTGGGACACCTGCATCTCCGCGTTCTCCGGCCGCCAGGCGCTGTACGAGTACTACTTCTTCGGCGACCCGGTGCGCATGGCCGGCGCCTATGTCCAGGGCTACGACCGCGAACCGTACAAGGCCCGGGTCCGGGCGTTCCTCGACCGCGCCTGAGCAGGTGGGACGCCATGCCGCACCCGCTCGGGACCACCCCCTCGAAGATCATCGCCGTTCATGTCAACTACCCCAGCCGGGCACGGGAGCGCGGCCGGGTCCCCGCGGCCCCCTCCTACTTCCTCAAACCCCCCTCCTCCCTCGCGGGCACCGGGGAGGCGATCGTCCGCCCGCGCGGTTGCGAACTCCTCGCCTTCGAAGGGGAGATCGCCCTGGTCATCGGCGAGCGGGCGCGGCGCGTCCGCCCCGAGGACGGCTGGCGCCACGTCCGGTGGGTGACCGCCGCCAACGACGCCGGCGTGTACGACCTGCGCCATGCCGACCGCGGCTCGAACCTGCGGTCCAAGGGCGCGGACGGGTTCACGCCCATCGGGCCGCGGCTGCTCCAAGCCCGTGAACTCGACCCGGCACGACTGAGGCTGCGCACCTGGGTCAACGGCGAACTCGTGCAGGACGACACCAGCGACACCCTGCTGTTCCCGTTCGCCGAACTCGTCGCCGACCTGTCCCGGCTCCTCACCCTGGAGCCGGGGGACGTGATCCTCACCGGTACCCCGGCCGGGGCCTCGGTGGCCTCGCCCGGTGATGTGGTCGAGGTCGAGATCACCGCGGACGGCCGTACCACGGGGCGGCTGCGCAACCCGGTCTCGGAGGCCGGCCACGACCTGGAGCCCTGGGGCGCCATGCCGCGCACCGGCCCGGCCGACCGCGCCGCCGCCCTGGGCGCCGCCCACCGGGCCGCACCCGAACTCGACCCCGTCACCGCGCAGGGCCTGCGGTCGGTGGCCGTCGCCACCCTCAGCGCACAGCTGCGCCGACGCGGCCTGCCGCACATGAGCCTGGACGGTCTGCGGCCCACCCGGCCCGGCGACACCATGGTCGGCGTCGCTCACACCCTGCGCTACCTGCCCCTGCGCGAAGACCTGTTCGAGCGCTACGGGACGGGCATGAACGCGCAGAAGCGCGCGGTGGAGGAGCTCCGCCCCGGCCAGGTCCTGGTGATGGACGCGCGCCGCGACACCAGCGCCGGCACCCTCGGCGACATCCTCGCGCTGCGCGCCCTGCAGCGCGGCGCGGCCGGGGTGGTCACCGACGGAGGACTGCGCGACAGCGCCGCCGTGGCCGGACTCCCGCTGCCCGTCTACCACGGCGGCGAACACCCGTCCGTACTCGGCCGCCGCCACGTCCCCTGGGACACCGGGGTGCCGATCGCCTGCGGCGGCGCCCTGGTCCAGCCGGGGGACCTGCTGGTCGGCGACGCCGACGGCGTGGTGGTCGTCCCGCCCGACCTGGCCGGGGAACTCGTCGCCGACTGCCGGGAGCAGGAGGCGCAGGAGCGGTTCATCACCGAGCAGGTGCGGGCCGGCCACGGCATCGACGGCCTCTACCCGCTCGGTCCGGCCTGGCGGCGCCGGTACGAACAGTGGCGCACGCAGCACACCCCAGAAGGAGACTCCGTATGAAGTTCCGCAGCGACCCCGGGGCCGTCCGCGGATCCATCGCCCCCCTCGTCACCCCCTTCGCCGACGACGGCTCCGTCGACCACACCTCCCTGCGCTCCCTGATCCGCTTCCAGCTCGACGCCGGATCCCACGGCATCTCCCTGGGCGGCTCCACGGGAGAGCCCGCGGCGCAGACCGCCGCCGAGCGGATCGCGGCCATGCGCACCGCGGCCGAGGAGATCGCCGACCGGGTGCCCTTCCTGCCCGGCACCGGCTCGCACAAGCTCGACGAGACCCTGGAGATCACGGACGCCGCACGGGCCCTGGGCGCGGACGCCGCCCTCGTCATCACCCCCTACTACGCGCGGCCCACCCAGGAAGGGCTCTACCAGTGGTACGCCACCGTGGCCCGGGAGTTCCCCGACCTGCCGCTGGTCATCTACAACGTGCCCTCGCGCACCGCCGTGGACGTGGCGCCGGAGACGGTGCGGCGGCTGTTCACCGACTTCGAGAACATCGTCGGGATCAAGGAGACCACCAAGGACTTCGAACACTTCTCCCGGGTCCTGCACCTCTGCGGCCGCTCACTGCTCGTCTGGTCCGGCATCGAACTGCTGTGCCTGCCGCTGCTGGCGCTCGGGGGTGCCGGATTCGTCAGCGCGGTCGCCAACCTCGCCCCGGAGGCGGTGGCCCGGATGTACGACCTGTGGGAGGAGGGCGCGTCCGACGCCGCCCGCGACCTGCACTACCGGCTGCACCCCCTGGTCGACCTGCTCTTCACCGAGACCAACCCCGCTCCCGCCAAGTGGGTGCTCCACCAGCAGGGCCGCATCGCCTCCCCCCATGTGCGCCCGCCGCTGGCGCCTCCCACCCCCGCCGGGACGGCCCGCATCCGCTCCCTGCTCGCCGAGGGCGGCGACCTCACCCGGCAGCTCCGAGAGGGCACACCATGACCGAGCACGCCCCGGCGGGACTGCCGGACACCATCCTCCACTGGATCGGTGGCGCATCCGTCGCCGGCCATGACGGACGCACCTTCGAGGTGGCCGACCCCGTCTCCAACACCCCCTACGCGCGGGCGGCCGCCGGCGGCCCCGCCGACATCGATCGGGCCGTGGCCGCCGCACGGGCCGCCTTCCCCGGCTGGTCGGAGCTCTCCGGCCGGGAACGCGCCCGCACCCTCCACCGGATCGCCGACGCCGTCGAGGACCGTCACGAGCTGCTGGCGCGCTTCGAGTCGTACGACACCGGACTGCCCATCACCCAGGCCCGGGGGCAGGCCCGGCGGGCCGCCGAGAACTTCCGGTACTTCGCGGACGTCGTCGTGGCCCTCGGCGAGGAGGCGTTCCGCCAGGGACACGAGCAGTTCAGCTACGTGGTGCGCACCGCCGCGGGCGTGGCCGGGCTGATCACCCCGTGGAACACCCCGTTCATGCTGGAGAGCTGGAAGCTCGCCCCGGCCCTCGCCGCGGGCTGCACCGTCGTCCTCAAGCCGGCCGAGTGGACCCCGCTGTCGGCGAGCCTGTGGCCGGAGATCCTCACCGCGGCGGGTGTGCCCGACGGCGCCGTCAACATCGTGCACGGCATCGGCGAAGAGGCCGGACAGGCACTCGTCGACCACCCTGCGGTGCCGCTGCTCTCCTTCACCGGCTCCACCACCACCGGCCGGCACATCGCGGGCAGCTCCGCCCGGCACCTCAAGACCCTGTCGATGGAGCTGGGCGGCAAGTCCCCGGTCGTCGTCTTCGCCGACGCCGACCTCGACGCGGCCCTCGACTCCGTCGTCTTCGGCGTCTTCTCGCTCAACGGCGAGCGCTGCACGGCCGGTTCCCGGGTCCTGGTGGAGCGCCCGCGCTACGCCGAGTTCACCCGCCGCCTCGCCGAACGGGCCGAGCGGGTCCGGGTCGGACCGCCCTCCGACCCCGGCACCGAGGTCGGCGCCCTGGTCCACCCCGAGCACTACGCCCGGGTGCTCGGTTACGTGGACCTCGGGAAGCAGGAGGCACGCCTGGTCGCGGGCGGCACCCGCCCCGCGCACCTGGACACCGGCAACTACCTCCAGCCGACCGTCTTCGCCGACACCCCGCGGGACGCCCGGATCTTCCAGGAGGAGATCTTCGGCCCCGTCGTGGCCGTCGCGCCGTTCGACGACGAGGCCGAGGCGGTGGAGCTCGCCAACGCCACCGAGTACGGCCTGGCGGCCTACGTCTGGACCTCCGACCTCAAGCGCGGACACCGGGTGGCGCACGCCGTCGAGTCCGGCATGGTCTGGATCAACTCGCACAACGTACGCGATCTGCGCACGCCCTTCGGCGGCGTCAAGGCGTCCGGGCTCGGCCGCGAGGGCGGAGCCCACAGCATCGACTTCTACACCGAATCCAAGATCGTGCACGTCGCCCTGGGCGAGGTGCACACCCCGCGCTTCGGAGGTACCGCATGACCACCGCACCCCCTGACGCTCCCGACGTCGTCCGCTCCGCCTATGCCCAGCTCGCCGTCACCGACCTGGCCCGGTCCCGCTGGTTCTGGGTGGACATGCTCGGACTGCACGTCCAGTACGAGGACGAGGACACGCTCTACCTGCGCGGCACCGACGAACTCACCCACCACAGCCTGGTGCTGCGCCGCGGGGACACCGCCGCACTCGACCACATCGCCTACCGGGTCCGCACCCCGCAGGACGTCGACCGGGCGGAGGCGTTCTTCACCGCGCTGGGGCGGCCGGTGCGCCGCGTCCCGGCCGGTGCGGGCACCCGGGGCATCGGCGACGCCGTCCGGGTCGTCGACCCGCTCGGGTTCCCGGTCGAGTTCTTCCACCACACCGAGCGCGCCGCCCGCCTCATCCAGCGCTACGACCTCCGGCGCGGCGCCGAGGTCGCCCGCCTGGACCACTTCAACCTCTGCACCCCGGACATCCCGGCCGCCTACCGGCACTACCGGTCGCTGGGGTTCGGCTGCTCCGAGACCATCGAGGGCGAGGGGCGGGAACTGTACGCGGCCTGGATGTACCGCAAGCAGACCGTGCACGACGTGGCCTTCACCGGCGGCGCGGGTCCCCGGCTGCACCACCTCGGGGTCGCCACCCACGAATCCCACCAGGTGCTGCGCACCGCCGACCTCTTCGGCGCGCTCCGCAAGGAGCACCACATCGAGCGCGGTCCCGGCCGGCACGGTGTCTCCAACGCCTTCTACCTCTATCTGCGCGACCCCGACGGCCACCGGGTGGAGATCTACACCTCCGACTACTACACCGGCGACCCGGACCACGAGACCCACCGCTGGAGTGTGCGGGACGACCGGCGCCGCGACTTCTGGGGCAACGCGGTCATCGAGTCCTGGTACAAGGAGGCATCCCCGGTCCTGGACCTGGAGGGCAGGCCGCAGCCGCTGTCGGAGTCCCTGCTGGACGAGTCCGCCGTGCGGGTCGGCGCCGACGGACTGGGGTGACCCCCGCACCGTCCCGGCCCCGGCCCACCGCCGGGGCGCGCATCGCCCCGGCACCGTGCTCTTCTTACGCGTCCCAGGGCAGGAGCCCGCCGGGCGGCCGGGTCATGGCGAACCCATGCCGGATATTCGCGAGAGGAAAATCCGGTTAACAGGTCTGCAAATCGGTCGCTGGATCGGTGTAATCGGCACCTATGTCGGACCGTGGAAAGACCTAGCGTCCGGGATGTACGCGGGCTGTTACACGCCTCAGAAAGGAAACCAGGCACCCATGTCCGTCCCGGATACCGGCGTAGCGCCGAAAGCAGACCTCGACGCCCTCATCACCTTCCCCGACCCCGGCCACCAGCCCCTCGGCGACCTCCCCCTGCCGGTCGAGGAGCTGCCCGGCTCGGAAGCGTCGCCGGACACGGTCTGCCGCCGTGTGCGGGACGAGCTGATGCTCGACGGCAACGCACGCCTCAACCTCGCCACCTTCGTCACGACGTGGATGGAGCCGCAGGCGCGGCAGCTCATGGCCGAGACGGCGGAGAAGAATCTCGCGGACCGCGCCGAGTATCCCCAGATCACCGCGATGGAGGAGCGGTGCGTGCAGATGCTGGCCCGGCTCTGGCACGCGCCGTACCCCGAACGGGTGCGCGGCTGCTCCACCACCGGGTCCAGCGAGGCCGCCATGCTCGGCGGCCTCGCGCTCAAGCGCCGCTGGCAGGCCCGTCGCCGCTCCCAGGGCAGGGACACCGCACGCCCGAACCTCGTGATGGGCGCGAACGTCCAGGTGTGCTGGAAGAAGTTCGCCAACTACTTCGAGGTGGAACCCCGTTGTGTCCCGATGGAACCGGGCCGGTATCACCTCACCCCCGACACGCTGACCGCCTACTGCGACGACAACACCATCGGTGTCGTCGCCGTCCTCGGGTCGACGTTCGACGGCTCCTACGAGCCCGTCGCCGACATCTGCATGGCCCTGGACGGCTACCAGGCCGCCACCGGAACCGATATCCCCGTGCATGTCGACGGCGCCTCCGGAGCCCTGGTGGCCCCCTTCCTCGACCCCGGCCTCATGTGGGACTTCCAACTCGAACGCGTCGCCTCCATCAACACCTCCGGACACAAGTACGGTCATGTCTTCCCCGGTCTCGGCTGGGCCCTGTGGCGCGACGCCGAAGCCCTCCCCGACGACCTGGTCTTCGAGGTCGACTACCTCGGGGGCAAGTCCCCGACCTTCACCCTCAACTTCTCGCGTCCCGGAGCCCATGTCGTCGCCCAGTACTACAGCTTCCTGCGCTACGGCTTCCCGGGCATGAGGCGCCTGGCGTCGCAGTGCCGCACGACGGCCCGCGCGCTCGCCGCGCAGATCCGCAGCATGCCGTCCTACGAGCTGATCACCGACGGCTCCGAGCTTCCGGCCTTCGCCTTCCGCGTCACGCCGGGCACCCCGGGCCTCAGCGTGTTCGACGTCTCCCAGGCCATGCGGGCACGAGGCTGGCATCTGCCCGCCTACACCTTCCCGGCTCCGTGCCAGGACATCTCCGTCCTGCGCCTGGTCGTACGGACCGGCTTCACCGCCGAACTCGCCCGGCTTTTCATCGCCGACCTGACCGAGGTCACCAGGCGTCTCCAGGCCCGTACTCCACGCGCCCTTCCGCCGCTTCTCAAACCCTCCACCGCGACCGAGCCCGGGGTCTGACCCCGCGTCCGGCCGCCGCGCCGGCCCGGCGGTGCCGGAGGCGCGGCCCGGCGGCCCGCCGCCGCGGCCGCGTTCCCGGTCACGCGGTGACGATGTCCTGCCGCAGCGGCAGCAGGGCCTGCGCGACGGTTGCGATCGTGGGCTCGTCGACCCCCGCTTCCGCGAGCGAGGCGGCCAGATGCCGTACGACCCGGTCGAAGGCGTCATCCGTGATCGACAGGTGCTCGTGCGCCGTGCGCATCGAACGGCCGGAGTAGGGGCGCGTCGCCCCGAGCGCCTGCCCGATGAAACGCCGCTGGTGCCGCTTGAGCCGTTCAAGGTCCACTCCGGTGAAGTACGGCCGCAGGCCGGGGTCGCCGAGCACCTTCCCGTAGAAGGCGTCGACGACCGCGCCGATCGCGGGTTCCCCGCCCAGTCGCTCGAACAGGCTCGGGGAGCCGGGCTGGGACGGCGTGGTGGAGACGGTGTCAGTCATGCCGCCAGCGTCCGGCCCGGTCCTTGCCGGTTCGTCAGCACGAGGTTTCCGAGCGGTCAGAACCCGCGCATCCGCCTCCGCGCCCCCTGGGAACGTTCCGTAACGCCGCGCTTACACGGCAGTCGTCGGTGTCCCGCCGCTGGGCCGGGGAGCGGCCGGGGCGGGAACGGCGACGAGGCCGAGCGCGCCCAGATGGGCCCGGTGCCGGTGGAAGACCCGCCGCATGTGCAGCACCCGGCGCCGGGCCACCGGGTCCCGCAGGGCCCGGCCGATGATGCCCAGGGCTCCGTCGGCTCCTTCGTCGGCGACGAGCCGCCGCGTCTCGAGAAGGGCCATCGGCACCGTCTTGCGGGCGATGACGGTGAACCCCTCGGCGGCCAGCAGGTCGCTCCAGCCGGCCGGGGTGAGGGGACGAGCGCCGATGTGCATGGCCTCGCACAGGTCCGTCGTTATCCTCTCGGCGTGCGCCGGGTCCAGCCCGTCGGGCAGCAGGCACAGTTCGTGGACGGCGTACCGGCCCGAGGAGCCGGCGAGGAGCCGGCGCGCCTCCCGCACGATCCGCCGCTTGGCGGGGTCGGGCTGCATCGTCAGCATCGCCTCCCCGTACACCACGGTGGCGCAGCCGTCGGGCAGACCGGTGCCCGCGGCGTCCGCGCGCACCGCCCTGACCTCGGTGGCGCCGGGTGCCGTCAGGGTGCCCAGCGCGGCCACGGCCGCGGCATCGCGGTCGACGGCGGTGTAGGCGGCGGGGGCGCGGGCGAGCGTCAGGCGGGCGGTGGCCCCCAGCCCCGCGGCCAGTTCCACCACCCGGTCGTCCGGTCCCACGCTCAGCCGGTCGAGCATCCAGCGCGTCAGGCGGATGCCACCCGGGCGCAGGACGCGTTTGCCCAGGCGTGCGAGGGTCCGGTGGCCGGGCAGACGGGCGGCGGCCGAGCCGCCGCCGGGCGGGCGGCTGGGCCGGGGCGGCCGTCCGCGATCGGTGCCAGCCATACACGTGCCTCCCTCGCCCTCGGCCCTCGCGCTCGCCGGGGCCGCGCAGGCAAGGCTAATTTCATTGTTTGCCGGTGTATGGGGCCGAACGTCCCCATCGAAGGGACCACCGGTCCGACCTCGGGCGCCGGACCGGTCGCCGGCACGCCGCCGGGTCCGTCCCGGAGCGCCCGGTGACCGGCGGAACCCGGCGGAAGGAGGGACCAACGGCCCTGGGACGGGGGCCAGTCGGCCGTGGGTCCGGATGCCGGGCGCGGTGCAGGCTGGCGGTGATCGAACCGGAGGTAGCTGCATGTACGACCGCACCGAGCGCCGGCCCGGCCCTGTCCGTCCCTGGCCGAGACCGGCGCGACGTTCGGTACGTACCCCCCGGTGCGGTCATCGTCCGGCCGCCCCGCACGTCTGCCCTGACTCCCGGGCGGCCGGACGTACGGCCGGCAGGCCGCGGTGAGCGGCGGGCGGGCGGTGCGCCGCCAGCGCCAGGACGTGGCCGACAGGCCGTTCATCGTGATCTGGGAGTCCACCCGGGCATGCCCCCTGGCCTGTCTGCACTGCCGTGCGGAGGCCGTGCCCGACCGGGACCCGGGAGAACTGGACACCAACGCGGCCAAGGAGCTGATGCGTCAGGTCGCCGCCTTCGGGCACCCGGCGCCGCTGTTCGTGATCACGGGCGGTGATCCCTTCCAGCGCCCCGACCTGCTGGAGCTGATCTCCTACGGGAAGGAGTCGGGGGTGCGGGTCGCCGTCTCCCCGTCCGGCACCCCCACCCTGACCCCCGAGCGGTTGCGGGCCGTCGACGCGGCCGGAGCGGTCGGGCTCTCGCTCAGCCTGGACGGCTCGACCGCCGCACTGCACGACGGGTTCCGCGGCGTGCCCGGCGTGTTCCGCTGGACCCTCGACGCCTGGGACGCCGCGCGCGAGCTGGGCATGAAGGTCCAGATCAACACCACGGTCACCCGGCACAACCTCCACGACCTGCCGGACGTCGTCCGCCTCGTCCATGATCACGGGGCGATGCTGTGGAGCGCTTTCTTCCTCGTACCGACCGGGCGCGGCAAGGTGCTCGGGGCGCTGACGGCCGGCGAGACCGAGGATGTCCTGAACTTCGTGTACGACGTCGGCCTGACCGTGCCCGCCAAGACCACCGAGGCCCACCACTTCCGCCGTGTCGCGCTGCAGCGGCGGATACTCGCGGACGGGGGCGAGGACCATGAGAAGGCGCTCCGACTCGGCCCGCTGTACCGGCGGTTGCGCGACCGGACCGGTGAACTGGGCCTCGCCACGGGGCAACGGCGCGTCCGCCGGCCACCGCTCGACGTCAACGCCGGCCGGGGCTTCGTCTTCGTCTCCCACACGGGGACCGTGCACCCCAGCGGATTCCTGCCGCTGGGCGCGGGCAGCGTGCGCGAGCGGCCGCTGACGGACATCTACCGCTCCTCGGAGCTGTTCACCGGCCTGCGCGACGCCGACCGGCTGGGCGGCCGGTGCGGCTCGTGCGAGTTCCGCCGGGTGTGCGGCGGCTCCCGTTCCCGGGCCTACGGGGTGACCGGCGACCCCTACGCCGAGGAGCCGTGGTGCGGTTACGTTCCCGGATCCTTCCCCTATCAGCGGGAGTTGGCCGCGCTGCTGACCGGGGACACGGCCGGGGACGTCGAGGGGGAGCCGGCGCCGCCGCGGGCGGCGCGGTGAGGGGCGTGGAGAACCGCCCCGCCCGAGCGGCCGGCCGGCGCCTCGACGGGCCCGGCCGGCCCTCGGGTACGGACGCGTGACCGCGCGTCAGCGCCGGAAGACGTCCTTGCCCTTCTCCTTGGCCTGGCGTGCGTCGCCCTTCGCCTTCTCGGCCCGCCCCTCGGCGGTCAGGCGCTCATTGCCCACCGCGCGGCCGACCGCCTCCTTGGCCTTCCCCTTGGCCTGCTCCTTCTTCGCCTTGGCCTTCTCGTCTCGTGCCACCGCTGCTCACTCCAAGCGACCCTCGACTCCGATGTCACAGACCGAGTGACCGCGAGCCGGCCTCGTAAACGGTGAGACCGTCGCCCCTGCCGGTCCCGGTCCCGGCCCTGGCCCCCGGCCGCCGGCGCGGCCAGGACCGGCGACTATGACAGTTGTCATGAAGGTGTGCTATGACAGCGGTCATGACGGGAATCGGGTGGTGCGAGGACCGCGGAACAGCGGAGCGAGGGGGGAACGGTGAGTGAGGTCTCGTCCCGGGCGATGTGGGAGCTGGCCGAACCGGTGCACGACCTCGTGTACTTCACCCCGGAGGCCGTGCAGACCGCCGGTGAGGTGGGGATGCGGGGCTTTTGGATGGGATACGTCGCGATGCGCGCCGCCCCGCTGGGACCGGTGCATCCGGCGGTGGTGACCAGCAGCTTCTATGTGTTCCACCCCGACCGGGTGGCCCGGGCCCTGCCGGACGCGTGGCGGTACGCGACGCCGCCGGAGGTCCTGGCGGCCCGGGAGCGGGCGGTGGACCTCGCCATGCGGCGGCTGTACGGGCGGGACGCGCTGCGCGGCGCGCCGATGGCCCAGGCGGCGGATCTCGCCTGGGACGCGGCCCAGGCGGCCGACACCGCCGGGCGCGTGCTGGGAGCCGCCAACCAGGCCCTCGAACGTCCGGCCGAGCCGCATGTGCGGCTGTGGCAGGCGGTGACCACGCTGCGCGAACACCGGGGTGACGGGCATGTCGCCGTACTGGTGGGCCGCGGTATCGGCCCGGTCCAGGCCATGGTGCTCAAGGCCGCCGCGGGAGAGTCGGACGGCGCGATGCTGCGTGAAGGCCGCAAATGGGATGCCGCGACGTGGCACGCCGCGGAAGCGGAGCTGCGGGAGCGCGGATGGGTCGATGACGACGGGGGTCTGACCTCCCGGGGAGCGGCCGAGCGCCGTGCGATCGAGGACGCGACCGACGCTGCCGCCGAAGGGCCGTGGCGCGCCGTGGGCCGGGGCGCGGCCGCACGACTCGCCGAACTGCTCACCCCGCTCGCGCGGACGGTGGTGGAGTCGGGGCTGATTCCCACGGGCAACCCGGTGGGGCTCACCGGCTCCCTGCTCGGCGGTTCACGTCAGTTCCACAGCGGGTAGGTCTCCACGCGCCCGTACCCGGCCGGGCGGCCGTCGGTGTAGACGAGGCTCATGCGGGCGTAGTGCCGCACCTGGGGATGCTTCTTCCAGACCTGCGGGTCGTCGAGCCGCACGATGACGCGGTACGAGTGGAATCTGCCCGCTGCGCAGTACGGCACGCAGTCGTTCACCACGTTGACGCCCTCGGCCAGCGCCGAGTCGGCGCCCCAGCTCGACCAGTGCAGCGAGGTGAGCAGGCTGTTGCCGTCACCGCAGGCGATCATGAAGTCGCCCGGCTGCAGCTGCGGGCGCCAGAAGCAGTCGACGAGCACGGGGTCCACGGGCTGCTGCCGCTGCGCGGTGTGCGCGGCCGGCGCCGCCCTGGGAGCGGCGGAGGCCGTCCCCATGACTCCGAGGAGCGATGCGGCGCAGAGCGCCACCGCCGTACTCACCGTGTGTCTCCGCATGTCCGCTCCCGGCTTGCTGATCTCCGGATCCATGCGCCCCTGCCCGGACTTCTCTAACCGACGCTACGACCGTGCCAGGGGATGCACCACTCGTACAGACGCCACGCCGTGTCGGCGTGCACGTCGCCGGGGCCGGGGACGGCCCCGGCGACGCGCCGCCAGGGGTCAGCAGCCCCCGCAGTTGTAGTACAGGACGTCCCAGTGGTTGCCCTCGTCGGCGTAGATGTTGCCGGCGCCGGACTGGTACTGCGGCGCGCCGTCGCCGCGCAGGCCGATGTACGTGAACGTGCCCTTGATGTAGTTGGTGACGCAGGTGTTCTTGCCGTAGTCGAGCTTGTAGCCGTTCCAGTGCGAGTAGGTGCCGCTGGCATGGCCGGTCTCGGTGCCGCCGGTGATGTTCAGCGCACAGCCCGAGGCGCCCTTGAGGGTCTGGGCGCCCTGGGCGGTGGCGAGGTTGAGCTGCTCGAAGGACGTGCAGGTCGAGTTGTTGCGGTCGGAGCAGTTGCCGGAGGACGACCAGGTGATGCCCACCTGACGGAACATCGAGGTGGCGGTGGCGTGGGAGATCTTGGTGACGGTGACGGTCTGGGCGCTGTCCTGGGCGGCGAGGGCGTCGCCGGCGCCGCCCAGGACAGCGAGGCCGGGGGCGACGGTGAGCGCGAGAGCCGTGAGGGCGGAGCGGATTTTCATACGAGGACCTCCTGCGGTCGGGCCGTGCGTCTCGTGGGGTCGGCGGTGCAGGTGGTGCACGCAGATGATGCCCGAGGTCTACGCGCGTCCGCCAGAGGGCGGGGCCCGCCGCCCGCCACGGGGCGGGGCGGGCGGCCACGGCCGGGCGGTGCTCAGGCCGCGCCGCTGAAGACGGGGAGGTAGCCGTCGGACTGCCCGAGCGCCGTGGGATGGTACGACTCGACGGGGGCGAGCCAGTTGACGCTGCGCAGCCAGGGGGTGCCGGAGCAGATCTCGTGCCCGGAGAAGGCGGTGGCGATGTCGGTGAAGGTGAACCCGTGGTCGGCGGCGCGTTTCGCGATCACGCTGTTGAGATGGTCCACGGCGTCGTTGACGGCGGAGCGGGCGGCCTCCGTCAGGCCCGCCACGCAGGTGCCCCCGAGCCGGTACAGGCGCGGATAGCCGAGCACCACGACGTGGGCGGCCCGGGCCTTGTCCCTGATCGCCGTGTAGAGACGGTCCAGGTCGTGCGGGAGGGTGCGGTCCATGTACGACCTGGCCTCGGTGATGACGGTCTGGCATGCGGTGTTGCCCCGCAGCACACACGTCGTCATGACCTCGCCGAAGCCCGCGTCGCTGCCCCCGGCCGTGATGCTGACCAGGCCCGTACGGGTGCCGAGCGGGCCGAGTTGCCTGGCCAGCACATCACTCGTGCGCGCGCCGTTGCACGCGGTGAAGGTGAACGACGACGGTGCATGCGCCGCCGCCCACAGGGCGGGATACGCCCGGCCGCTGCGCAGGCAGTCGCCACTGGAGCCCAGATAGCTGCCGGTCCCGACGCCGGCGGAGTAGGAGTCGCCGAGGGCCACGTATCCGGTGGCCGCCGTCTGCGGGGTCGCCTGCGCCGCGGCGGCACCCGTGACGGTGCAGGCGACGGCGAGAAGGAGGGAGGACATGCATGCCGCGATTCGGGACTGTCTCATACACCTCCCTTAGCACGGCCCGTTCGCCCCGGCCGTCATGGCCGTACCGCCGTGTCCTGCCCGGTGGAGAGGTGCCCGCGGCCGTGCCGTGGCCCGGAAACCCCCCGCATCCCGGGGGACTCGCGCCGCCCCGGGAGGGGGTGGCGGCCGGCCGCCCCGGGGCGGGCGTCACCCGAAGGGGCGTCACCCGCCCGGCGGTGTCCCGGCCACGCCTCGGCGGGCGCGCGCCGGCCCGGGTTCCCGTTCCCGTCCGGGCACGAGGCGTCCGGGATCGGGGAGGCGGTGAGCGGTGCCGGGCCGGGGCCGCCTGTTCCTTGACAAGGGTTCCGGGCCGCCCGCAGACTGATGTTGCGCTTATCGCAATCCGTTTCGCTATACGCACCGAGGTGTCATGATGATTCCCGCGTGCCGTCTCGCGGATCTGCCGCGAGGCGAGGCTCTCCGGCTCGACATCGATCCGCCGGTCTCCGTGTTCCACACCGATGACGGTGAGCTGTTCGCCATCGACGACACCTGCACCCACCAGGACGCCTCCCTCGCCGACGGCTGGCTGGAGGGCTGCGCGGTGGAATGCCCGCTGCACGCCTCCACGTTCGACCTCCGCACCGGTGCCGTCGACGCCCCGCCGGCCAGGCTCCCGGTGCGCACCCACGAGGTCGTCGTCGAGGACGGGATGATCTACATCCGGCTGTCCGCCCAGGCCCCCAACCTTCCCCCCGGTTCCCGGCTTCGCTCGGACAGGGGGCACGCCCGTCCCTGCGTCGCGTCCCGTCTCGCCGGGGGCACCGCGTGAGGACCGTGGCCGTGGTGGGCGCCTCGCTGGCCGGGCTGTCGGCGGCGCGCTCGTTGCGGAAACGGGGGTACGACGGGCGGCTGGTCGTCATAGGGGACGAGCCCCACCGTCCGTACGACCGGCCGCCGTTGTCCAAGGAGTTCCTGTCCGGTGCCATGGGCGAAGCGGATCTCGCACTGGAGACGGACGACGAGGACCTGCGGGCGGAATGGCTGCTCGGTACCCGCGCCACCGGACTCGACCGGGCCCACCGCGCCGTACGGCTCGCCGGCGGCCGTGAGGTGAGGGCCGACGGGGTCGTCATCGCGACCGGTGCGGCCGCGCGCCGGCTGCCCGGCGCCCACGGCCTGGCCGGGGTGCATGTGCTGCGCACCCTGGACGATGCCCGCGCCGTGCGTGACGAACTGGCGTGCGGCGGACGGCTGGTGGTGGTCGGCGCCGGCTTCGTCGGCGCCGAGGTCGCCTCCACCGCCCGCGCCCTCGGGCTCGATGTGACCGTTGTCGAGGCGGCCCCGGCACCGCTGGCCGGAGCGCTCGGCCGGGCCATGGGCGGCGTCGTCTCCGCCCTCCACGCCGACCACGGTGTACGGCTGTCGTGCGGTGTGGGCGTCAAGGGGCTGAGCGGCGGGAGCCGAGTCGGTGCCGTGCTGCTCGAGGACGGCCGCAGCATCCCCGCCGACACCGTGGTCGTCGGGGTGGGCGCGCGCCCGTGCGTCGAGTGGCTGGAGGGATCCGGTGTCGCGCTCGACGACGGCGTCAAGTGCGGCGCGGACGGCCGCACCGGCGTGGGTGGTGTGGTCGCCGTCGGTGACTGCGCCTCCTGGTACGACCCCCGCATCGGCCGCCGTCGCCGGGTCGAGCACTGGACCGGCGCACGGGAACGGCCCGACGCCGCCGTCGCCGCGCTGCTGTCCTGGGGCGCGGTGGAACCGGGCGTGCCCAGGCCGCCGTACTTCTGGTCCGACCAGTACGGTGTGAAGCTCCAGTTCGCCGGTCATGCGGCCGGCGCGGACAGCGTGACCGTCGAGGAGGGCGCCACCGGCGACCGCTGCTTCCTCGCCGTGTACCGGCGTGCCGGCCATCCCGTCGCCGCGCTCGCGATGAACCAGCCGCGGTTGTTCACCCGCTGGCGCAAAAGGCTCGCCGGCGCCACCGCGTGACACCACCGGCGCCGCCTCCCGCGCCGCACTCTGCCGGAGTGCGCGGCGCCGCCCCGTCCACAACGCCGTCCGGAGCCGCTCTTCCCGGCGCGTGAACGACCGATCCACGACGTTTTCCGAGGAGTGCACCGTGACCTCGACCAGCCTGCCCGAGAGCCTGATCGCCACCCTTCCCGGCTCCTTCTACACGGACCCCGGGATCTTCGCCCAGGAGCAGGAGCGCATCTTCGAGAGGATGTGGTTCTGCGTCGCCCGGTCGTCCGACCTGGCCGGACCCGGGGCCTTCCGGACCGTGGACGTGGGCCGTGAGAGCGTCCTCGTCACCCGCGCCCGCGACGCCTCCGTCCGCGCCTACTTCAACGTCTGCCGGCACCGCGGGGCCAGGATCTGCACGGAGCGGTCCGGCGAGGTCAAGAGGGCCTTCCAATGCCCGTACCACGCCTGGACGTACGACCTGACGGGGAAGCTCGTGGCGGCGCCCAACCTCACCAGGATGCCCGATGTCGGCCGCACCGAGTACGGCCTGGCGGGCGTCGCCGTCCGCGAGTGGCTCGGCTACGTCTGGGTGTGCCTGGCGCAGGACCCGCCCCCCTTCGAGGAGGTCGTCGGCGAGGTCGTCACCCGCCTCGGCGACATGGAGTCGATCGAGCACTACGGCATGGCCGGCCTCGCGGTCGGCAAGCGGATCGTCTACGACGTCAGGGCGAACTGGAAGCTCATCGTCGAGAACTTCATGGAGTGCTACCACTGCGCCACGATCCACCCCGAACTCACCGAGGTGCTCCCCGAGTTCGCCGACGGCTACGCCGCCCAGTACTACGTCGGCCACGGCGCCGAGTTCGGTGCGCGGATCCAGGGCTTCACCGTCGACGGCTCGCCGGGCCTCGATCGCATCCCGGGAGTGTCCGAGGAACAGGACCGCCGCTACTACGCGATCACCGTCAAGCCGCAGGTCTTCATCAACCTCGTCCCCGACCATGTGATCTTCCACCGGATGTACCCGGTGGCCGTCGACCGCACGGTCGTCGAGTGCGACTGGCTCTACCTGCCCGGCGTGGTGGAGGGCGGCAAGGACATCAGCCGTTCCGTGGAGCTCTTCGACCGGGTCAACCGCCAGGACTTCGACGCCTGTGAGCGCACCCAGCCCGGAATGGGCTCCCGGGTGTACGCCGGGGGCGGCGTCCTGGTGCCCAGCGAGCACCACCTCGGTGCCTTCCACGACTGGGTGCACGAGCGCCTGGGCACCCGGCCGCCGCAATAGCGGCGGCCGCGGCTCAGCCCAGGTAGCCCATCCGGTGGCTGATCTCCTCCGCGCCCTTCAGCAGGAGCGGGGCCAGCTCGTGCATGCGCTCCTCGGTGAACCGGTACGAGGGTCCGGACGCGCTGATGGCGGCGACGACCCGGCCCTCCCGGTCGCGGATCGGCGCCGCCATGGCGTGCAGCCCGATCTCCAGCTCCTCCAGCGTCAGGGCGTAGCCGCGCTCCCGGGCCTCGGCAAGGTTCTTCTCGAGCTTCGACTTCGCGGTCAGGGTGTGCGGCGTCGCCTTCTTCAGGCCCGCCTCCGACAGCAGCGCGCTACGCTCCGCCGCCGGCAGGTACGCCAGCAGGATCTTGCCGCTCGACGTGGCGTGCAGCGGCGTCAGCTGGCCGACCCAGTTGTGCGCGGCGACCGCCCCCGGGCCGCGCACCTGGCAGAGGTTGACCGCGTAGCGCTCCTGCAGCACCGCGATGTTGACCGTCTCCCCGATCTCCTCGGCGAGGCGCTCGCAGACCGGGCGGCCCTGCTGGGTGATGTCGATCCGGCCGGTGACGGCGCCGGCCAGGCGTACGATGCCGAAACCGAGCCGGTACTTGCCGCGTTCGCCGGCCTGTTCCACCAGGCCGCGCGCCTCCAGGGCACCCAGCAGACGGAACGCGGTGGACTTGTGGACGTCGATCTCGGCGGCCACCTCGCTGACGCCCGCCTCGCCGCGCTGGGCCAGGATCTCGAGGACGCTGATGGCCCGGTCGACGGACTGCACCCCGCCGGCCTGCGAACCCGTCGTTTCGGTATCTGGACTGTAGTTGCTCACAGCGAAACTATACGCGCAGTAAACAACGCGGACGCAAGCAACGCGAGCGGAACACGGCACCCTTCAAGTTGCGCTCAACGCAACCTGGTGCGGATAGCGCTACCCGTATTAGCATGCCTCGCGTATCGACGGCGCGAGCGAGACGAGGCCCCATGGCTCCTGTGCAGTACGACTTCGTCATCGTCGGCGGCGGATCAGCCGGCAGCGCGCTGGCGAACCGGCTCTCGGCCGACCCCGCACACCGGGTACTGGTGCTGGAGGCGGGCCGGTCCGACTACCCGTGGGACGTGTTCATCCATATGCCCGCGGCGTTGACCTACCCCATCGGCAATCGCTTCTACGACTGGAAGTACGAGTCCGAGCCGGAACCGCACATGGGCGGCCGGCGCATCTACCACGCCCGGGGCAAGGTGCTGGGCGGCTCCAGCAGCATCAACGGCATGATCTTCCAGCGCGGCAACCCCATGGACTACGAACGCTGGGCCTCCGGTCCCGGCATGGAGACCTGGGACTACGCGCACTGCCTGCCGTACTTCCGGCGGATGGAGAACTGCCTCGCGGCCGGCCCCGACGACGAGTTCCGCGGCCACGACGGCCCCCTCGTCCTGGAACGCGGCCCGGCCGCCAACCCGCTGTTCTCCGCCTTCCTGGAGGCCGCCCAGGAGGCCGGCTACACCCGCACCGACGACGTCAACGGCTACCGGCAGGAGGGCTTCGCGCCCTTCGACCGCAATGTGCACCGCGGGCGCCGGCTGTCGGCCTCCAAGGCGTACCTGAGGCCCGCGATGCGGCGGCCCAACCTCACCGTCGTCACCCGCGCCCTGGTCACCCGCGTGCTCTTCGAGGGCAAGCGCGCCGTCGGCGTCGAGTACCGGCGCGGCCGCGGTGCCGTCCGGCAGGCCCGCGCGGGCGAGGTGATCCTGTGCGGGGGCGCCGTCAACTCCCCGCAGCTGCTCCAGCTGTCCGGCGTCGGCAACGCCGGTGAACTGGCCGCCCTCGGCATCGACGTCGTCCACGACCTGCCGGGCGTCGGCGAGAACCTGCAGGATCACCTGGAGGTGTACGTCCAGTACGCCTGCCGGCAGCCGGTCTCCGTGCAGCCGTACATGGCGAAGTGGCGGGCCCCCTTCATCGGGCTGCAGTGGCTCTTCCGCAGGGGCCCGGCCGCGACCAACCACTTCGAGGCCGGGGGCTTCGCCCGCAGCAACGAGGACGTGGACTACCCCAACCTGATGTTCCACTTCCTGCCCGTCGCGGTCCGCTACGACGGCTCCTCGCCGGCGGGCGGCCACGGCTACCAGGTGCACGTGGGACCCATGTACTCCGACGCCGTCGGCTCGGTGAAGATCAGGAGCGGCGATCCGCGCGAGCACCCGGCGCTGCGCTTCAACTACCTCTCCACCGCCCAGGACCGCCGGGAGTGGGTGGAGGCGATCCGTGTCGCCCGCAGGATCCTCGGCCGGCCCGCGCTCGCCCCCTACAACGACGGGGAGATCTCCCCGGGACCCTCCGTCGAGACCGACGAGGAGATCCTCGCCTGGGTCGCGAAGGAGGGTGAGACCGCACTGCACCCCTCCTGCACCTGCAGGATGGGTACCGACGAGATGTCCGTGGTCGACCCGCGGAGCATGAGGGTGCACGGAGTGGACGGCCTCCGCGTCGTGGACGCGTCGGTGATGCCGTACGTCACCAACGGCAACATCTACGCGCCGGTGATGATGATCGCCGAGAAGGCGGCGGACCTCGTCCTCGGCACCGAGCCCCTGCCGCCCTCCACGGCCGTCTACTACCGCCACCGCGACGCCCGGAAGCGGGCCGGGTAGAGCACGACGCCGGTCGCGGGGCGCACCGCCGGAACCCGGCCCGCCCCGCGACCGTGTACGACCCGGCGCTCAGCGGAAGACGACCGTGCGGTTGCCGTCCACCATGACGCGGCTCTCGCTGTGCCACTTCACCGCGTGCGCCAGCACCTGCGCCTCCACATCGCGGCCGACCGTGACGAGTTCGTCCGGGCCGAGCGAGTGGTCCACCCGTACCACGTCCTGCTCGATGATCTGCCCCTCGTCCAGATCCGGCGTCACATAGTGCGCCGTCGCCCCGACGAGCTTCACCCCGCGCTCGTACGCCTGCTCGTAGGGACGCGCTCCCTTGAAGCCGGGCAGGAAGGAGTGGTGGATGTTGATGGCGCGGCCCTCCAGCTCCTTGCACAGGTCGTCGGAGAGGATCTGCATGTAGCGGGCCAGCACCACCAGGTCGACGCCCAGCTCGCGCACGAGTTCCAGCAGACGCGCCTCGGCCTCGGGCTTGGTGTCCCCGGTCACCGGAATGTGGTGGAAGGGGACGCCGTAGCCGTCCGCCAGGCCCTCCAGGTCCCGGTGGTTGGAGACGACGGCGGGAACCTCGATGCCGAGGGCGCCGGTGCGGCGGCGGAAGAGCAGATCGTTCAGGCAGTGGCCGAACCGGGACACCATGATGAGCGTGCGGGTCGGTGTCGCGGCGTCCCTGAGGGTCCAGGAGATCCCGTACGCCTCGGCGACCGGGCCGAAGCGGTAACGCAGATGTTCCAGAGTGGCGTCCGGATCGGAAACGCCGAAGTGGACCCTCATGAAGAAGCGGCCCTGGAGACGGTCGTCGAACTGGTGGCTCTCCAGGATGTTGCCGGAGTTCCGGACGAGAAAACCGCTCACGGCATGAACCAGACCGGCCGTGTCGGGGCAGGAGAGGGTGAGGACGTACTCACGGCCGGGATGCGGTCTCAGGGACATGCGGGCCTCCCTCGGTGCGTATCGCACAACCTGATGAGCGATGCGCAACATGGTCGAGTCCGCCGCCGCCCTCGGTCAAGGGTGGCGGGACAACTGCCCGTATGCCGGAGACGGGATGCGCCAACCCCTTGACGTATCTCCTGGAATTCGTCAGGGTGTTCCACCACAAGCAATTCAATGCACGATGCGCAACGAATTCCGGTCGAAGGGATCGGCGCATGGCAGAGCTGTACGTGGACGGGGAATGGCGCGATGCGGTGGCCGGCGGCCACCGCGAGATCCGGTGCCCGGCCGACGGCACTCCGGTGGCGACCGTGTCCGAGGGGACGCGCCCCGACACCGAGGCGGCGATCGCCGCGGCCCGCCGGGCCTTCGACGACGGTCCCTGGCCCCGCACCCCCGAACGCGAGCGCGGCGCACTGCTGCTGCGCACCGCCGGCATCATCGAGCGCGACGCCAAGGAGTTCGCCCGCGCCGAGTCGCTCGACACCGGCAAGCGGCTGGTCGAGAGCGAGTACGACATCGCCGACGTCGTCTCCTGCCTCCGCTACTACGGCGGCATCGCCGGCACCAGCGCCGGCCGGGTGGTCGACACCGGCCGCGCCGACGCCCTCAGCCGGATCACCTACGAACCCGTCGGTGTCTGCGGACTGATCACCCCCTGGAACTACCCGCTGCTCCAGGCGTCCTGGAAGGTCGCCCCAGCCCTCCTCGCGGGCGACACGATCGTCCTCAAGCCCAGTGAGTTCACGCCCTCCACCGCGATCCTGCTGATGCGGTCGCTGCAGGAGGCCGGGCTGCCCGCCGGAGCCGCGAACCTGGTGCTCGGCACCGGACCCGAGGCCGGCGCACCGCTGTCCGCGCACCCTGCGGTCGACATGGTCTCCTTCACCGGGGGCCTGGACACCGGCCGGCGCATCATGGCGGCCGCCGCACCCACCGTGAAGAAGGTGGCCCTGGAGCTCGGCGGCAAGAACCCCAACGTGGTCTTCGCCGACGCCGACTTCGACACGGCCGTGGACTTCGCGCTGACCGCTGTCTTCCTGCACTCCGGGCAGGTCTGCTCGGCCGGCGCCCGGCTGATCGTCGAGGACCGCCTCCACGACGCACTCGTCGACGAGATCGTGCGCCGCGCCCGCCGGATCCGCCTCGGAGGACCCTTCGACCCCGGGGCCGAGACCGGACCGCTGATCTCCGCCGCGCACCGCGAGAAGGTCGAGGCGTACGTCGCCGCGGGAGTCGCCGAGGGCGCCGTACTGCGCTGCGGCGGCGCCCGCCCCGACGACCCCGCGCTGGGACGCGGCTTCTACTACCCGCCCACCGTCCTCGACGAGTGCCGGCAGGACATGCGCGTGGTGCACGAGGAGTCCTTCGGGCCCGTGCTCACCGTGGAGCGCTTCCGCGACGAGGACGACGCCGTCCGGATCGCCAACGACACCGCATACGGACTCGCCGGGGCCGTGTGGACGCAGGACGCGGGCAGGGCCCAGCGGGTCGCGCGGCGGCTGCGCCACGGCACGGTGTGGATCAACGACTACCACCCCTATGTGCCACAGGCGGAATGGGGTGGCTTCGGGCACTCGGGCGTCGGCCGCGAACTGGGCCCCACCGGCCTGGACGAATACCGGGAACCCAAACACGTCTGGCAGAACATCCAACCCCGGCCGCAGCACTGGTTCCGCGGCTGAACGCCGAAAAGAGGTCGATCGTGACCCCCACGCAGACCGAGGCGCCGCAGCGGCGCGGCACGCCCCAGGACGCGGACGGCACGCCGGTCGTCTCCGTGCGCGGGCTGTGGAAGGTGTTCGGGCCCAAAGCCGGCCGGGTGCCCGGCTCCGAGGAGCTGTGCCGCCTGACCCGCCGCGAGCTCATGGACCGCACCGGATGCACCGCCGCCGTACGCGACGTCACCTTCGAGGTGTCTCCCGGTGAGGTCTTCGTCGTCATGGGTCTGTCCGGCTCGGGCAAGTCCACGCTGGTGCGCTGTCTGACCCGGCTGATCGAACCCACCGCCGGCGAGATCGTCTTCGAGGGCGAGGACATCCGCGGCGCCGACGCGGGGCGCCTGCGCGAACTGCGCCGCAGCAAGTTCTCCATGGTCTTCCAGCACTTCGGGCTGCTGCCCCACCGGCGGGTCGTCGACAACGTGGCGTTCGGCCTGGAGATCCGCGGCATGGGCAGGACGGAGCGCACCAGGCGGGCCCTGGAGGTCGTCGAACTGGTCGGCCTCGCCGGCTACGAGAACTCCTACCCCGATCAGCTCTCCGGCGGCATGCAGCAGCGCGTCGGCCTGGCCCGGGCGCTCGCCGGCGACCCGGACGTGCTCTTCTTCGACGAACCGTTCTCCGCCCTCGACCCGCTGATCCGCCGCGACATGCAGAACGAGGTCGTCCGCCTGCACCACGAGGTCGGCAAGACCATGGTGTTCATCACCCACGACCTGTCCGAGGCGCTCAAGCTCGGCGACCGCATCCTCATCATGCGGGACGGCCGGACGGTGCAGTGCGGCACCGGCGACGAACTCGTGGGCGCCCCCGCCGACGACTACGTACGGGACTTCGTCAGGGACGTACCACGCGCCGATGTGCTGACGCTGCGCTGGATCATGCGCCCGGCGGGCCCCGACGACGCCCTGGACGGCCCGGAGCTGGGCCCGGACGTCGTGGTGCGGGAGGCGACCCGCGCGGTGCTCGCGGCCGAGAAACCGGTCAGGGTCGTCGAGGACGGCACACTGCTCGGGATCGTCGGCGACGAGGAGATCCTCTCCGTGGTCGCCGGGCGGGCGGGCGGTGCGTGATGGCCGCCGCCGACACGACCGCACCGATCGCGGCCGTACGCCGGATCAGCCGCCGCACGGCCGTGGCGGCGATCCTGATCGCCTGGCTGGTGCTC
Organism: Streptomyces sp. PSU-S4-23; assembly: GCF_055632315.1. Lineage (NCBI taxonomy): Bacteria > Bacillati > Actinomycetota > Actinomycetes > Kitasatosporales > Streptomycetaceae > Streptomyces > Streptomyces sp. PSU-S4-23. The sequence continues at coordinate 8,649,271 of NZ_JBVMUU010000002.1, forward strand.
TTCGCCCTGCTGCGCGGCCGGCAGACGCTGTCCCTCGCCGCGGCCGACCTCACCGCGCTGCACCGCTGGTTCAACGACGTCAACGACACGATCGGCGCCCACCGCAACTCCAACCCGCTCTTCCTGTACTTCTTCAACGAGATCCGGCTGGTCATCGACAACCTGGTGACCTTCATCCAGTCCCTGATCTCCCAGCCCGCCGGCGGACGCCCGGTGCCGCAGATCGGCTGGCTCGGTGTCGTCGGCCTCACCGGCTATGTCTCCTGGGCCGTCGCCAACTGGCGGGTCGCTCTGCTGGCCGCGGCCGGCTTCACCTTCTTCGGACTGCAGGGGCTGTGGCAGGAGAGCATGGACACGCTGGCGCTCACCCTGTCCGCGGTCCTCGTCGCGCTCCTGATCGGCATCCCGCTCGGCCTGTGGGCCGGCCTGTCCGACCGGTTCGACCGGATCATGACGCCGTTCCTGGACTTCATGCAGACGATGCCCACCTTCGTCTACCTGGCCCCGCTGACCCTGTTCTTCCTCATCGGCCCCGCCTCCGCCACCATCACCACGCTGATCTACGCGGCGCCGCCCGCGATCCGCATCACCGCGCACGCCATCCGCTCCGTGCCCGAGACCACCGTCGAGGCGGCCGGCTCGCTGGGCTCGACGCGCCGTCAGACCCTGCTGAAGGTCCTGCTGCCGATGTCGAGGCGGACCGTGGTGATGGGCGTCAACCAGACCATCATGGCGGCCCTCGCCATGGTGACCATCGCCGCCCTGATCGACGCGCCCGGACTCGGCAAGACCGTCGTACAGGCCCTGCAGTCCCTCGACGTCGGTACGGCCTTCAACGCGGGCCTCGCCATCGTCGTCATGGCGATCGTGCTCGACCGTGTCACGACCGCGGCGAGCGGACGAGAGGAGGCCGCCCGGCGCTCCGGCGGCCGCCTCCTCGCCTGGCGGCGGCCCCTGCTGGCGGCGGGCGCTGCCGTCGCCGCGGTCCTGGTGTACCTGTCCCACACCTACGTGTGGGCCGCCGAGTTCCCCGGGGAGGGCGGCACCGGCAGCGCCGTCGCGAGCGCGGCGGACACCGCGACCACCTGGGCGCAGGACCATCTGTCGGGCCTCACCAACGCCTTCCGGGACGCCCTCACCAACGGTCTGCTCAACCCGTTCCAGTCGCTGCTCACCGACTCCCCCTGGTGGCTGGTCGGCGCCGCCCTGACCGGGCTGGGCGCGGTGCTGGGCGGATGGCGCGCCGGAGTGACCGCGGCGGTCTGCGTCGGCCTGCTGGTCGGCACGGGCGTGTGGTCGGACGGCATGACGACGCTGGCCTCGACCGTGGTGGCCACCGCGCTGGTGCTGCTGCTCGGCGTCGTCCTCGGGGTGTGGATGGGACGCAGCGCCCTCGTGGACCGGGTGGTGCGCCCCACGCTGGACGCGGCGCAGGTGATGCCGCCGTTCGTCTACCTCGTGCCGTTCCTCGCGCTCTTCGGCGCCACGCGCTTCACCGCGATCGTCGCGGCCGTGGTCTACGCGGCGCCCGTCGCGATCAAGATCATCGCGGACGGGGTGCGCAACGTGCCCACGACCACGGTGGAAGCGGCCACCTCCGCCGGGTGCAGCACCTGGCAGATCATCACCAAGGTCCAACTGCCGATGGCACGCGGCGCCCTGACCCTCGCGACCAACCAGGGGCTCATCTATGTGCTGTCGATGGTTGTGGTGGGCGGCCTGGTGGGGGCAGGCGCCCTCGGCTACGACGTCGTGGCCGGCTTCTCACAGGGAGAGCTGTACGGCAAGGGACTGGCGGCGGGGCTGGCCATCGTACTGCTCGGAGTCATGTTCGACCGGATCACTCAGGCAGCTGCGCGACGCACCAGCGCATAAGGAGCGCGACACCATGGCAAGACACTGGCGAGCCGGCGCGGCCGGCCTGGCCGTCCTCGGCCTCACCCTCACCGCCTGTTCCGGAGCGAAGGTCGGCGACGGCTCCTCCGCCGGCTCCAAGAGCTCGGGAAAGTGCGGCACCTTCAACCTCGCGGTCAACCCGTGGGTGGGCTACGAGGCGGACGCGGCGGTCGTCGCGTACGTCGCACAGCACGACCTCGGCTGCACGGTCACCAAGAAGGACCTCAAGGAGGAGATCGCCTGGCAGGGCTTCGGGACCGGCGAGGTCGACGCCATCCTGGAGAACTGGGGCCACGACGACCTGAAGAAGAAGTACATCTCCGGCCAGAAGACCGCCGTCGAGGCCGGCCGGACCGGCAACAAGGGCATCATCGGCTGGTACGTGCCACCGTGGCTGGCCAAGGCGCACCCCGACATCACCGACTGGAAGAACCTCAACAAGTACGCCGGCAGGTTCAAGACCTCCGAATCGGGCGGCAAGGGCCAGCTCCTCGACGGCGACCCGTCGTACGTCACCAACGACGCGGCGCTGGTGAAGAACCTGAAGCTGGACTTCAAGGTGGTGTACGCGGGCAGCGAGACCGCGCTCATCCAGGCGTTCCGCAAGGCCGAGAAGAACAAGGAATGGGTGATCGGCTACTTCTACGAGCCGCAGTGGTTCCTGTCGGAGGTGCCCCTGGTCAAGGTCGGCCTGCCCGCGTACACGACGGGATGTGACGCCGTGGCGGCCAAGGTGGCCTGCGACTATCCCGTGTACGACCTGGACAAGATCGTCAGTTCCAGGTTCGCCGCGTCCGGCAGCCCGGCCTACGGCCTGGTCAAGAAGTTCAACTGGACCAACGACGACCAGAACACCGTCGCCAGGTACATCGCCGTGGACAAGATGACGGCCGACGCGGCGGCGAAGAAGTGGGTCGAGGCCCACCGCGACAAGGTCGACGCCTGGCTCGACTAGCCGAAGCGGGCGGCGGACGGCGTCGCCCCGGCCCCCGGGGCCGGTGGCGGCGCCCTCGCGCGTACATCCGGAACACCCCCGTCAAGGGCCCGGCAGGCTGCGCCGACAGCCTGCCGGGCCTTTGTGTTCCGGGTCGTTCCCCGACGTCAGCGACCCCTTGACACCCATCCGCACGGCGGGCACATTGAGTTGCGCAACCTGAATCATGTTGCGTATTCGGCAACTGGAGGTTTGGTGATGGCGGGACCCCGAGTGGTCATCATCGGAGCGGGCGTCGTGGGAGCGGCCCTCGCCGACGAGATCTCCGAACGCGGCTGGACCGAGGTGACCGTGGTGGACCAGGGCCCGCTCCCGGCCACCGGAGGCTCGACCTCGCACGCCCCCGGTCTGGTCTTCCAGACGAACCCGTCCAAGACCATGACCGAACTGGCCCGCTACACCGTCGAGAAGTTCTGCTCCCTCGACGTCGACGGCAGGCCCTGCTTCCTGCAGGTCGGCGGCCTCGAGGTGGCGACCACCCCCGAGCGCCTCGCCGAACTCCACCGCCGCCACGGCTGGATCACCGCCTGGGGCGTCGAGGCACACCTCCTCGGCCCCCAGGGGTGCGTCGAGCGGCACCCGCTGCTCGACCCGGACAAGGTCCTCGGCGGCCTGCTGGTCCCGACGGACGGCCTGGCCAAGGCCGTCCTCGCCGTCGAGGCGCAGATCCGCCGGGCCACCGCACGCGGCGTTCGCTTCCTTCCCCGCCACGAAGTCCTCGACGTGCTCCACGGCGCGGGCCGGGTCACCGGCGTCCTCACCGACCGGGGCGAACTGCCCGCCGACATCGTCGTGTGCTGCGCCGGCATCTGGGGACCGAAGATCGCCCGCATGGCCGGCATGGACCTCCCGCTCACCCCGCTCGCCCACCAACTCGCCTGGACGGGCCCGATCCCCGCCCTGGCGGGCCAGACCGAGGAGGCGGTGCGGCCGATCCTGCGCCACCAGGACGCCGACCTCTACTACCGCGACCGCTTCGACGGCCTGGGCATCGGCTCCTACGGACACCGCCCGATGCCGGTCGCCGCCGACGACATCCTCCCCGTCGACGAGGCCGACGCGATGCCGTCGGTCCTGAAGTTCACCGAGGACGACTTCGCCGACGCCTGGACCGAGACCCGGTCGCTGCTTCCCGCGACACGTCAGACGGAGATCGAGGAGGGCATCAACGGACTGTTCTCCTTCACCCCCGACGGTCTGCCGCTGCTCGGCCAGTCCCCGGACGTCGAGGGCTTCTGGGTCGCCGAGGCCGTCTGGGTCACCCACTCCGCCGGAGTCGGCCGCGCCGTGGCCGAGTGGCTGGTGGACGGCCACTGCTCGTCCTTCGACCTGCACGAGTGCGACGTCAACCGCTTCGAGCCGCACCAGCTCGCCCCGGAGTACGTCCTGGCCCGCGACTGCCAGAACTTCGTGGAGGTCTACGACATCCTGCACCCGCTGCAGCCGTCGGGACCTCCGCGCCCGATCCGCACCAGCCCCTTCTACGCCCGCCAGCAGGACCTCGGCGCGTTCTTCCTGGAGGCGAACGGCTGGGAACGCCCGCAGTGGTACGAGGCCAACGCCGCGCTGGCCGAGGGCCGCGGCATCCCTGCCCCCAACCGCTGGGCCGCCCGCTACTGGTCGCCCGTCGTCGGCGCCGAGGCACAGGTCACCCGCGAGACCGTCGCCCTGTACGACATGACGGCACTGAAGCGGCTGGAGGTCGCCGGGCCCGGTGCCGCCGCGTTCCTGGAGCGGATGTCCACCGGAAAGGTCGACAAGTCGGTGGGCTCCGTCACCTACACCCTGCTGCTGGACGAGGACGGCGGCATCCGCAGCGACATCACCGTCGCCCGGCTGGCCCCCGACCTCTTCCAGGCCGGCGTCAACGGCAACGTGGACCTCGACTGGCTGCGGCGCCACCTGCCCGCCGACGGCTCGGTCACGGTGCGCGACATCACCCCGGGCACCTGCTGCATCGGGCTGTGGGGGCCCCTGGCCCGCCACGTCCTGCAGCCCCTCACCGACGAGGACTTCTCGAACGACGGCCTGAAGTACTTCAGGGCCAGGCGTGCCCACATCGGCTCCGTGCCGGTCACCGCGATGCGCCTGTCGTACGTCGGTGAACTCGGCTGGGAGCTGTACACCACCGCGGACCTCGGCCTGAAGCTGTGGGACACCCTGTGGCAGGCGGCCCGGCCCCTGGGCGGCATCGCCGCCGGCCGCGGAGCCTTCAACAGCCTGCGCCTGGAGAAGGGCTATCGCTCCTTCGGCACCGACATGACGTACGAGCACGACCCGTACGAGGCCGGACTCGCCTTCGCCGTCAAGCCCGACAAGGGCGACTTCATCGGCAAGGCCGCACTCGAGCGGCGCCGCGCCGACGTACGGCGCAGGCTCACCTGCCTCACCATCGACGACCCGCGGGCCGTCGTCATGGGCAAGGAGCCGGTCTACGACGGCGACCGCGCCGTCGGCCATGTCACCAGCGCCGCCTACGGCTACACCATCGGCAAGGGCATCGCCTACGCCTGGCTCCCCGCCGGCCTCGCCACCACCGGGAACACCGTGCACATCGGCTACTTCGACCAGCGCGTCGAGGCGGTCGTCGCCGACGAGCCCCTGTTCGATCCGGCCATGTCCCGCCTGCGTGGCCGGCCGAGCGCATGACCCACGCCGGGGAGGAGCACCGCCGGTGACCGCACAACCGCCCGACGGCCGGGTGATGCCGATGGCCGGCACCACCGCGCCGGGGAGCCGGACCCATGACCGGGCGATGCCGCCCGCCGACGCCGTCGAGGCCGCCGAGAGGAACGCGAACGCCGTATGAACGCGCCGACCACCCCGCCGGCGGAGCCGGACCCCGAGGTCCACGCCGCCCCGCGCGCCGAACCGCACCCCGGCCCCGCCGGGCACCCGCTCTGCCCGCACCTGTCGGACGGAGACGCCCGATGAGCCCCCGCACCCCCGGCGCCGACCTCCCCGAGCACCCCGACCGGCTGTGGCGCACGCCCGAGCCGCGGCGCTCGTACGACGTGGTGATCGTCGGCGGCGGCGGACACGGCCTCGCCACCGCCCACTACCTGGCCAGGAACCACGGCGTCACCGACGTCGCCGTCCTGGAGAAGGGCTGGCTCGCGGGCGGCAACACGGCCCGCAACACCACCATCATCCGTTCCAACTACCTCTGGGACGAGAGCGCCGGCATCTACGAGCACGCCCTGAAACTGTGGGAGGGACTGGAGGACGAACTCGGCTACCCGATCCTCTTCTCCCAGCGCGGCGTCCTCAACCTCGCCCACAGCCTCCAGGACGTCCGCGACGGCGTGCGCCGCGTCGAGGCCAACCGCCTCAACGGAGTGGACGCCGAATGGCTCGACGCGCAGGGCGTCAAGGACGTCTGCCCGATCGTCGACATCTCACCCGACGTGCGCTACCCGGTCCTGGGCGGCACCTACCAGCCGCGCGCGGGCATCGCCAAGCACGACCACGTCGCCTGGGGCCTGGCGCGCTCCGCCGACGCCGCCGGAATCGACATCATCCAGGACTGCGAGGTCACCGGCATCGACATCGCCGGCGGCCGGGCCGTGGGAGTACGCACCACGCGCGGGCCGATCGCGGCGGGAAAGGTGGCGCTGTGCGCGGCCGGCCACACCTCCGTGCTGGCCGCCATGGCGGGCATCGAAGTCCCCCTGCAGAGCCACCCGTTGCAGGCACTCGTCTCCGAACTCCTCGAACCGGTGCACCCGACCGTGGTGATGTCGAACGCGGTCCACGTGTACGTCAGCCAGGCGCACAAAGGCGAGCTGGTGATGGGCGCGGGCATCGACGCCTACAACTCGTACACGCAGCGCGGCGCCTTCCACATCATCGAACGGCAGATGTCCGCCGCCCTGGAGCTGTTCCCGGTGTTCGCCCGGGCCCATGTGCTGCGCACCTGGGGCGGCATCGTCGACGTCAGTCCCGACGCCTCGCCCATCCTCGGCCTCACCCCGGTCGGCAACCTCTACCTCAACTGCGGCTGGGGCACCGGAGGGTTCAAGGCCACCCCGGGCGCCGGCTGGCTCTACGCCCACACCATCGTCCATGACGCCCCCCATCCCCTCAACGCCCCCTTCTCGCTCGACCGTTTCACCACCGGCGCGCTCGTGGACGAGCACGGCGCGGCCGCGGTGGCCCACTAGGGAGCCCAACCATGCTGCTCATTGCCTGTCCTTGGTGCGGGCCCCGTGACGAGGCCGAGTTCCACTACGGCGGCCAGGCGCACGTGCCCTATCCCCAGGACCCGGCGGCCCTCACCGACGAGGAGTGGGCCCGGTACCTGTTCTTCCGCGACAACCCCAAGGGCCCGTTCGCCGAGCGGTGGAGCCACGCGGCGGGCTGCCGGCGCTGGTTCAACGCGGTGCGGGACACGGCGACGAACGAGATCCTCGCGGTGTACCGGCCGGGGGAGGAACGTCCGGTTCCCTTCGGGACACGGTCGGTACGGCCGGCCCGTCCGGCGTTCGAGCAGGAGATCCCTTCACGACCGGACGGGGGCCCGGAGACGGAACCCCCAGCGAGGTCCAGGGGCGGCAGCCCGGTACCGGGAAGGAGCGGGGCGGGGGAGAGGACCCAGCCGTTCCGCCTCCCCGCCCGCGGCCGGATCCACCGCGACGAACCCCTCCGCTTCACCTTCGACGGCACCGCCTACCAGGGCTACCGAGGCGACACCCTCGCCTCCGCCCTCCTCGCCAACGGCGTCATCCGGACCGGCACCAGCATCAAGCTCGGCCGCCCGCGCGGCGTCTTCTCGGCCGGCGTGGAGGAACCCAACGCCGTCGTCCAGATCGAGGCCCCCTTCCCCGAGCCGATGCTGCCCGCGACGACCGTGGAGCTGTACGACGGCCTGGCGGCGAGCAGTCTGCCCGCCCAGGGGCGCCTCGCCACCGGGCCGGACCCGGCGCGCTACGACGCCGTCCACGCCCACTGCGACCTCCTGGTCGTCGGCGCCGGCCCCGCGGGCCTCGCCGCCGCCGCGGCCGCCGCGGGCACCGGCGCCCGCGTCATCCTCGCCGACGAGCAGCCCGAACCGGGCGGCAGCCTGCTCGGCACGGGGGAACACCTCGACTGGGTGGAGGCGACCGCCGCGCGGCTGGGGTCCGCACCCGAGACGCGCGTACTGCGCCGCACCACCGTCTTCGGCTACTACGACGACAACCACCTCCTCGCCGTCGAACGCCGCACCAACCACCTCGGCGCGCGGGCCCCCGGCCACCGCGCCCGCGAGCGGGTGTGGCGCATCCGCGCCCGCCGCGTCGTCCTCGCCACCGGCGCCCACGAGCGTTCGCTGGCCTTCGCGGACAACGACCGCCCCGGTGTGATGCTGGCCGCCTCGGCCCGCGCCTACGTCCACCGCCACGGTGTGCTGCCCGGCCGCCGCGCGGTCGTGTTCACCACCAACGACAGCGCCTACCCGGCCGCACTGGACCTCGCGGCGGCGGGCGCCGGCGTCACCGCGATCGTCGACACCAGGTCCGAGCCGGGGGAGTGGGCCGACCGTGCCCGCGCGGCCGGGATCCGGGTGCTGCCCGGTCATGCCGTCATCGGCACCCGGGGCGGCGCGCGCCTCACCGCGGTGACCGTCGCCCCGTACGGGCGGCCGGCGGAGCGGCGGGAGTTCGCCGCCGACCTGCTGCCGGTCTCCGGCGGCTGGAACCCCGTCGTGCACCTCTTCAGCCAGGCGGGCGGGAAGCTGCGCCACGACGACACGCTCGGCGGCTTCGTCCCCGCCGGCTGCCGTCAGGCCGTGGAGGTCGCGGGCAGCGCGAACGGCGCCCTGGACCTGGCCGCGGTCCTCGCACAGGGCGCCGCAGCCGGCGCCCGCGCGATCGCGGCCGAGGGCCACCCGCCCCTGCGACCCCCTCTTCCGGAGGTCCCGGCGCGGCCGGCCCCGTCGCCGCCCATGCAGGTGTACGCCGTCCCCGGCGCCGACGGCGGACCCCGCTTCGTCGATCTCCAGCGCGACGTCACCGTCGACGACGTGGCCCGCGCGACCGGCGCCGGCCTGCGTTCGGTCGAGCACACCAAGCGCTACACCACCGCCGGCACCGCGAGCGACCAGGGCAAGACGTCCGGGGTGCTCGCCGGCGGCGTGGTCGCGGAGCTGCTCGGGGTGGACGTCCCGGACCTCGGCACCACCACGTTCCGGCCGCCCTACACACCCGTCTCCTTCGCCGCCCTCGCCGGACGCGACCGCGGCGCGCTGCACGACCCGGTGCGGGTGACCGCGCTGCACGACTGGCATGCCGCACACGGGGCGCTGTTCGAGAACGTCGGGCAGTGGAAGCGGCCGTGGTACTACCCGCGGCCCGGCGAGGACAGGGACGGCGCCGTCCTGCGGGAGTGCCGGGCGGCCCGCGAGGGCGTGGCGTTCATGGACGCCTCCACCCTCGGCAAGATCGACGTCCAGGGCCCGGACGCGGCCGTCTTCCTCGACCGCCTCTACACGAACATGATGAGCACCCTGAAGCCCGGCATGATCCGCTACGGCGTCATGTGCCGGCCGGACGGCATGGTCTTCGACGACGGCACCGTCCTCCGCCTCGCCCAGGACCGCTTCCTCACCACCACCACGACCGGCAACGCGGCCGCCGTCCTGGACTGGATGGAGGAATGGCTGCAGACCGAATGGCCCGGACTGCGCGTGCACTGCACCTCCGTCACCGAGCAGTGGGCCACCGTCGCCCTGGCCGGCCCCCGCTCGCGCGACGTCCTCGGCGCGCTCGCGCCGGCGCTGGCGGTGGACAACGCCGGCTTCCCCTTCATGGCATGGCGGGAGACGGCCGTCGCGGGCATCGAGGCCAGGGTGTGCCGGATCAGCTTCTCCGGCGAACTGGCCTACGAGATCAATGTGTCGCCCTGGCACGCGGTCGCGCTCTGGGAGGCGCTGTACGAGGCCGGTGCCCCGTACGGCATCACCCCCTACGGCACCGAGACCATGCACGTCCTGCGGGCGGAGAAGGGCTACCCCGTCATCGGCCAGGACACCGACGGCACCGTCACCCCGCACGACCTCGGCATGGCCTGGGCGGTGTCGAAGAAGAAGCCCGACTTCATCGGGAAGCGCTCCCACACCCGCGAGGACACCCTTCGCCCCGACCGCAAGCACCTGGTCGGCCTGCTCCCGGAGGATCCGGACGACCTCCTGCCCGAGGGCGCCCAGCTGGTCGCCGACGGCGTCCTGCCCGAGCCGCCGGTCCCGATGCTCGGTCACGTCACCTCCAGTTACCGCAGTGCGGCGCTCGGCCGGACCTTCGCCCTCGCGCTGGTCAAGGGCGGCCGGCAGCGGATCGGCGAGCGGCTTGCGGCCCCCGTGGGCGACCGCCTGGTCCCGGTGACCGTCGCCCACCCCGTCCTCTACGACCCCGAGGGAGCCCGCCGCGATGGCTGACACCGCCCCGCCCGCCCCGCCCCGCAGCCCCCTGGCGCACGCCGCGCGGCGACTGGCCGCCGCGACGCGCACCTCCCGCGGCGCCGTCCGGCTGGCCGAACTCCCCTTCCTGGCCCAGGTAGATGTGCGGCTCGACGGCAAAGGCCCGGCGGCGGACGCCGCCGCGCTCGCCCTGGGGCTCCCCCTGCCCCTCGAACCGAACACGGTCGTACGCGCCGGGGAGCTGACCGCGCTGTGGCTCGGCCCCGACGAATGGCTGCTGGTGGGCCCGCCCGGCACCCAGCGGGATCTGGAGACCCGGATCAGGGCGGCCGCCGGGGACGAGCCGGTGTCCGTCACCGACGTCTCCGCGCAGCGCACCACCCTCCTGGTCGCGGGACCCCGCGCCCGCGACCTGCTGGCCCACGGCTGTGCGCTGGACCTGCACCCGCGTGTGTTCGGCCCCGGACGCTGCGCCCAGACCACACTGGCCCGCACCCAGGTCGTGCTGGTCGCCCGGGACGAACCCGGGTCGGGCTTCTGGGTGCTGGTCCGTTCGTCCTTCGCCGGCTATCTGGGCGACTGGCTGCTGGATGCGGCGGTGGAATACGTGTGACGGCGCGGGCAGGGCCCGGTGACGCGCCGCGGCCCGGCGGCCGGCCGGGCCGGTACCGGCGTCGGCGTCGTCAGACGCCGTCCGGCCCGTCCCGCAGCGCGTGGTACAGCCGCTGCCTCAGGGCGAAGACCGCGCCGACGTCCGCCTCGGGTGCGAAACGCTCGACGAGGAGCACACGCAGCCGCGCGTCGTCGCCCGCGCGGACGGCCGACACGATCTCGTCGATCACCTGCTGCATGTCCGGCAGCACCCCGGCGTAGTGCTCTTCCACCGGGCCCGGGTATCCTCCGCCCGCCCGCGTATGGGTCCCCCGTTCGAGTGAATGAGGCGTCACGGACGGCGGTCACCGGGAGGTACGCCACGCGCACGGCGAGCGCCGTGCGCGTCGTGGACATGACGGCCCAGCAGGGCGCCCCCGAAGACCACGAATCCGACCCCGATGAGCCAGGACTGCACGACGAGAACGGTGCCCACGGCGCCGTAGGTGACCGCGTTGTTCACGATCAGCGGGGAGAAGACCTGGTAGGAGAACCAGCGCAGGCCGACCAGGCCCAGCAGCGTGGCCACCGCCCCGGGCAGCAGCGCCCGCCAGGGCACCCGCCGCCCGAGCAGGAAGTACTGGCCCCACCAGAAGAACAGCACGCCGAACACGACGGTGAGGGTGATGCGGGTGGCGGACCGCGGTGTTCCGCCCCGCAGCACCGTGCCGCTCTGCACCTCGGCGAACAGATACGCCGTCAGCGCCGCGAGCCACACGGCACGCCGCCACACGGTGTGCCACCGGCCCGCGGGCAGACCCCACACCCGCTCGTATCCCGTCTGCACGCTGGAGGCGAAGGTGAGTCCGAACAGCGCCAGGACGACCACGCTGAAGACGCTGGTCGCGCTCAGCACCCTGCGGGGCGCCGAGAACAGGCGCTGCACGGCGTCGGCGGGATGCCCAGACAGGCTCATGCCGTCGATCACCCAGGCGTCGAAGCCGCGATGGGGGAAGGGGGAGGCGGCGGCGACGACGATCAGCAGCGGTGCGAGGGTGACCAGGCCCAGTGCGGCGAACCCCATGGACCGGTGCAGCAGTTCCAGCTCGCTGCCGTGCCGGTAGAGACGCCGGGCGGCCGAGTCGTGCCGGCGGGAACTCCGCCCCGGCCGTGGGGGGCGGTCGTTCCCGGGCGGGTCTGAGGAACCCGTCATGCGTCCCCCGCTTCCCGGCCACCCGTCGGACGAAACCTCCCCGTCCTCGCCGTCACCCCGAGGGCCGGTGCCGTGAGGGCCGGTGCCGTGAGGGACACGCCGGACCGGGGCACACCCGTCTGCGGTCGCCGACTACGTCGAACTGCCCGGCGCGGGCACGTGCTGCGGCGCGGCGGGAACGTACTCGATCGGTGCCCCCTGCCGTCGAGGTACTGGCTCAGTTCCCGCACCCGGTCCCCGCCGAGGTGGTGGGCGAGGTGCGCGGCGCAGCCGCCCGCGGTGGTGACGATGGTGCCGGGCAGCCGCTCGCCGAGTGCGCGGGCCAGTTCGGCGCCGGTCGCGGAGTCGCCGTTGTGGGCGTGGAGCGCGCCGCAGCAGCCCTGGCCGCCGGGGACGGTCATCTCCGGGCACAGCTGCCGTGCGGCCCGGGACACCTTTCGGGTACAGGCCGCGTTCGACACAGCCGAGCATCAGCGACACCGGCGTCCCGGCAGACCGGTCGCCCGGCGCGTCCGCCGGGGGTGCGGCACCCGAGTGAGCCCCCTACGGGCTGGAAGATCTGTCGGTAACCTTCGTCGGATCCGACCTGCGTTTCCACCAGTCCCTCGTCGACGCCGTCGACAGCCCCCGTCTCAGCCGGCTCTACCGCGGCATCAAGGGCGAGATGCACCTGTGCATGGTGCAGACCCGGCACACCCCCGGGCGGGAGCGCATCGTCGCGGAGCACTGCGCGGTCCTGGAGGCGCTGCGCGCCGGCGACGCGGACGAGGCGGTGCGCCGGATGCGCGACCACCTCGACGGCGCCTGCCGGTCGCTGCAGCGGCTCTTCGAGGAGAAGGGCGACCGACCGGCCGCCGCTACCCGATGACGACCACGTGTGCCCACTCGGGCGGCGAGTCCGGCACATAGACGGGGTCGTCCCCGTCCCACGACCCCTCCGGCCGCCGACGGGGGAAGAGGCCCACCACCGTCCGGCACGGCGGCCGCCTGCCCGGCCAGGGCGTCTGGCCGTCGGTCAGGGCCACGATGACGTCCGGGCGGGGCCGTGCCCCGAGCGCCTTGGCGAAGCCCGCCCGCAGATCCGTACCCCCGCCGCCCACCAGCGGAATCCCCTGGGCACGGCACAGCGGGTGCGCGATCCGCGCCGCGGCGTCGCAGGGCAGCACGGTGATCAGATCGCGACGGCCGCCCACCGCGCGGGAGATGGCGGCCACCTCGACGAGCGCGCTGCCCAGTTCGGCGTCACTGACCGACCCGGAGGTGTCGATGACCACGGAGACCCGCGGCGGCCTGCGCCGGAGGCTCGGCAGAACGACCCCGGGCACCCCGGCCGAGCGCCGCGACGGCCGGCCGTAGGTGTAGTCCTCGCCGGCGCCCGGTCCGGAGGCCGCCGAGCGGACCGCCGCGCCGAGCAACTCCCGCCACGGCTGCGGCGGGTGGAACGCCTCCTCCGCCCACCGCCGCCACCCCCGCGGGGTGTTCCCGGGACGGGCGGTGATGCCCTGCGCCACCCGGAACCGGACCGCGTCCCTTTCCTGCGCGCTGAGCCCGTGTGCGCCGTCGGGTCCCAGGTCCCACTCCCGCTGCAGCCCGTCGGCGCCGCTGCCGCAGTCCAGCCAGGCCATGCTCTGCGTCCGCGGCCCGAGCCGGAACAGGCGCAGGTAGTCCTCCATCAGCTCCCCCTCGGGCAGCCCCAACGCCCCTGGTACGACGGCGTCTTCGGGTCGCACCAGCCCGTCACCGAACACGTCGTCGTTGATCTCGAAGTCCGCCGCGATGTTCATCCGCAGCCGTTCCCCCGGACCGGTCAGCCCCCGCTCCCGCGCGACCCGGTCGCTGCGCTCGTGATGGTCGCGCAGCAGGTGCGACACCTCGTGCACCCACACCCCGGCGAGTTCCTCCACCGGGGTGCGGTCCACGAACGCGGGCGAGACGTAGCACCGCCAGTGCCGGTCGACGGCCATCGTCGGCACCAGCCGCGACTCCACGGCGTGCAGGGCGAACAGCGCCGTCGCCAGGTAGGGCCGGGCCCGTGCGGCGTGCAGCCGGGCGGCGAAGAGCTTGTCGCGGTCCAGCGCCCCCGACACGTCCGGGGTCACCGGTCCGCCTTCGTGGCCAGGGCGGCCCGGGCCGCCGCGCGGTCCGCGCGCCGCGACAGGGACACCGCTCCGGCGAGCCGCTCGATCGATGCCGGAACGTCCCAGTCCTCCCGGCGCAGCGTGGCCAGGGTGGTCGCGGGCACGACCACCAGGTCAGGGGCTCCGGTCTCCACCGCCCGGACCAGCAGCGCCCATGCCGCGTCCCAGCGGGACCTCTCGGGGCGCTTGCGGACCGCGTCCACCACCGCGTCCAGCGCGGCCTGGCGCAGATCCCCCCGTTCGGGCAGGGCGGCACCCGCCGGATCGGCGAGCAGCACCTCGGGGTCCGGGAGGTCCATCCGGTCCATGGCGGCCAGCAGTTCCAGCCCCGGACCGTCCCCGACCGTGCCCCTGACCAGTGAGGACAGCACGTCACGGGAGGAGCCCGCCGCGGTCGCGAAGGCGATCAGACGCAGCGTCATCTCCCAGGTGCGGGGCGAGGGCCAGGGACCGCCCCGGCGGGCCTCGTTGCCGGGCAGCCGGTGCACCAGCCCGGGGCGGGCGGCGAGGAGCCCGCACACCGCACGGCGGGCGAAGGCCACGGCCTCGGGCAACCCCGTCGGGTCGAGCCGCGGCAGCGTCGCCCGCGGCCATGTCCCGCCGAGGCCGCGCACCACCACGTCCTGGTCGTGGGTCCACGGGAGATGGACGAACCGGTTGGCCAGCGGCGGGCTCAGCTCCCAGCCGTCGGCCGCGGAGGACCGCGGATTGGCGGCGGCCACGATCCTCACCCCGCGAGGCAGTTGGAGGGCGCCGATCCGCCGCTCGAGCACCAGTCGGAGCAGGGCGGCCTGAACGGCCGGTGGCGCGGTGGACAGCTCGTCGAGGAACAGCAGGCCCCGGCCGGTCCGCACCAGTCGTACGGCCCAGTCCGGCGGGGCCATGGGGACACCGTGTTCCGCGGGATCGTCTCCGACCACGGGCAGCCCGGAGAAGTCGGACGGCTCGTGCACGCTGGCGATCACGGTGGTCAGCGGAAGGTCCAGGGCCGTGGCCAGCCGGGTCAGGGCCGCGGTCTTGCCGATCCCGGGCTCGCCCCACAGGAGCACGGGCAGATCGGCGGCGACCGCAAGGGTCAGGGCCTCCAGTTGCGCGTCGGGGCGCGGTTCGGTGCCGGTGTCCTGCAGCAGCGTCAGCAACGCGTCGGCGACGTCGAGTTGGGAGGCGGGGGCCGGGACCGCGGGGGCGCCGGCTGTGGTGGACGGGGTGGAAGGGGCGTATGCGGGCATGGGCGATCACCTATGGGTTCGTGGCGGGACGAGCGGGAGCGGGGGCGAGGCCCCCGGAGTCAGCCGAGGCCCCCGGCGTCAGCGGGAGGCCGCGTGGCGCGGGCGGGAGCGGTGGTCACGGGGACGGGGACGACCCGGAAGGGTGCGGCCGGGTCCGGGCCCGAACAGGCCGGCCCTGAACAGCCCGTAGGTGATCCGCCGCCGCGCCGCCGCCTCCAGTTCCTCCCGCAGCGTGCCGCTGCGCAGCAGGGCGTCGGGCCCGAGCAGATCCTCGACGGCGGCGAGCGCACCGGCGGTGTCCCCGTGGACGAGGCGTGCGCGGATGTCGGGGAGGCAGTCAGGACGACGGTGCGCCTCGTCGATGGCCCGCAGGCACGGAAGCGGAGTGCCGGTCAGCGCGGCCAGCAACTCCTCCCGGCGGATCTCGTCCGGGGCGTGGTCCAGCGCGGTCAGCACCCCGTCGACCAGCCCGATACGATGCCGGGCTCCCCGGCACTCGACGAGGCGCGGTCGTCCTCCCCGGTCCGCCGGCCGGGACGGACCGGCCGGCCGGTGATCCGGTAGCAGCGCCGACGCGACCAGCGGATGCAGCCGGTCGGCCTCGATCAGCCCGGCGCGGAGCAGTTCCAGATCGGGCGGTACCCAGGTCGCCGCGTCGGGCAGGATCAGCATCCCGGAGGCACCGGCCTCCGCGGGCGCCGCGGGGATCCGCACCGCGGGCGGCTTGGTGCCGTCCTCGTCCGCGGCCACGTCCAGGACCAGCCGATGCCGCGCCCCGAGCCGCACGGCGACGGTCCCGCCGGACCGCCCGTGGGCGCGCAGCAGGATCCCCGCCTCGGCCGCCCACCGGTCGACGGCGCAGTGGCGTCCCCCCGGCACGGCGTCCAGCAGGTCCGGGTCCACCGGGGGCGGACCGCCGGCGGTCGGCCGGTCGGCCCCGGAGCGGATGCGCAGTTCCCCGGCCCGGCGCGCGTCCCACAGATGGCGGTGCAGGTCGAGGCGGAACCGCCGGTCGGGGTGGGGACGGGGACGACGGCGGGCGCCGGCGGGGCGGGACTCGTCCCACAGCGCGAGGCTGAACCGCTGACCGGCGTCGGCCCAGGCCGGCGGGGTCCGGGCCACGAGGTGCACCGGGCAGGCGCCGTCGCCCCCCTCGGCCCCGTACCGGGCCAGGGTGAGGGTCAGACCCGGGCGCAGCAGTCCGTCGGGAGCGGTCCTCGGCATGTGCCAGCGCAGGAGGTCGGGAGCCAGCCGGCGCAGGTCGGCCCGTACCCGGGCCGCCAGTTCCCGGCCGTACTCGCGCGCCACGGAACGCAGGTGGAGATCGACATCGATGCCTGCGGCGGCGCACGCCCCCGCCCAGTCCCCGGCACGGCGGCAGGCGGTCGCAGTCTCGATCACGGAGGGCGGCACGGCGTACTCGCGCACATGCAGCCAGAGGGAAAGGCGGGAATCCCCACGCGCGGTGTCGGTGAGCATCAGCACTCACCTTGCGCGGACGGGTCCCCCAATCTGCTGAGAGAGTGAGTCGTCATCGCGGTGATCGTATCGTCGCGTCCCGTGATGCGCCAGGTTCCCGCCCGCCGGAGCCCCGATCCGGGACGGGGGGCGCACTGGGCCCGCGAAGGTCTCTCATCACTCACAGGGCGGACATGTACGCGTTCCGTGACCGATCTGCCCCGGCTGTGACACCCTCAAGATCACCATCTGGGTGATATTTCCTGCTGTAACAGGACGAAAAGCGCCTGATTCCTTGTCAGATTTAGAACGATTCTTTTTCTTGAATCATTCGCGTTTGTGGAGGTAGGTTGGCGCCATGACCGCATCCCCGACGCCGACCACCGCCGAGGAGCTGCGCGGTGCCGGCCTGCGTGTGACGGCCGCCCGCGTCGCGCTGCTCGAGACCGTCCGGGACGGTGACCACCTCGGTGCCGAGGCGATCGCCTCCGGGGTGCGTGATCGCGTGGGCCAGGTGTCCGTGCAGGCCGTGTACGAGGCCCTCCACGCGCTCACGGCCGCGGGACTCGTACGCCGCATCGAGCCGGCCGGCAGCCCGGCCCGGTTCGAGGGACGCGTCGGGGACAACCACCACCACGTCGTGTGCCGGTCATGCGGTGCCGTCGCCGACGTCGACTGCGCCGTCGGTGAGGCGCCGTGCCTGACCGCGTCCGAGGACCGCGGCTTCTCGATCGACGAGGCCGAGGTCATCTACTGGGGCCTGTGCCCCGGCTGTTCCACCACCGGCAGCTCCTGAGCACCGTGATCCGCCTGGTCCGGAAGGATTCCCATGTCTGAGAACCATGATGCAATCGTCGTAGACGCCAAGTCGGAGGGCGAGGGCGGCTGCCCCGTCGCGCACGGGCGCGCCCCGCACCCGACTCAGGGTGGCGGGAACCGCCAGTGGTGGCCGGACCGGCTCAACCTGAAGATCCTCGCCAAGAACCCCGCCGTGGCCAACCCGCTCGGCGAGGAGTTCGACTACGCCGAGGCGTTCACGTCGCTGGACCTCCCGGCGGTGAAGCGGGACATCGCGGAGGTGCTGACGACCTCCCAGGACTGGTGGCCGGCTGACTTCGGCCACTACGGCCCCCTCATCGTCCGCATGGCCTGGCACAGCGCGGGCACCTACCGGATCAGTGACGGCCGCGGTGGCGCCGGCGCCGGCCAGCAGCGCTTCGCCCCCCTCAACAGCTGGCCGGACAACGTCAACCTCGACAAGGCCCGCCGCCTGCTGTGGCCGGTCAAGAAGAAGTACGGCCAGAGGATCTCGTGGGCCGACCTCATGATCCTCGCCGGGAACGTCGCCCTGGAGACCATGGGCTTCGAGACGTTCGGCTTCGGCGGTGGCCGGGAGGACGTCTGGGAGCCGGAGGAGGACGTCTACTGGGGTCCCGAGAGCACCTGGCTCGGCGACGAGCGCTACACCGGCGACCGGGAACTGGAGAACCCGCTCGGCGCGGTCCAGATGGGCCTGATCTACGTCAACCCGGAGGGCCCCAACGGCAACCCGGACCCGATCGCCGCGGCCCGCGACATCCGCGAGACGTTCCGCCGCATGGCGATGAACGACGAGGAGACGGTCGCCCTCATCGCGGGCGGCCACACCTTCGGCAAGACCCACGGCGCGGGCCCGGCGGACAACGTCGGCCCCGACCCCGAGGCCGCGCCGCTCGAGGAGCAGGGCCTGGGCTGGAAGAGCTCCTTCGGCACCGGCAAGGGCGGCGACACGATCGGCAGCGGTCTCGAGGTCACCTGGACGAACACCCCGACGACCTGGGACAACAGCTTCTTCGAGATCCTGTTCGGCTACGAGTGGGAGCTGTTCAAGAGCCCCGCCGGCGCGCACCAGTGGCGACCGAAGGACGGTGCTGGGGCGGGTACGGTCCCGGACGCGCACGACCCGTCGAAGAGCCACGCCCCGGCGATGCTGACGACGGACCTGGCGCTGCGGTTCGACCCGGTCTACGAGCCGATCTCGCGCCGTTTCCTGGAGAACCCGGACGAGTTCGCGGACGCCTTCGCCCGGGCCTGGTTCAAGCTGACCCACCGCGACATGGGCCCGGTCGTGCGCTACCTCGGCCCGGAGGTACCCACCGAGACCCTGGTGTGGCAGGACCCGCTGCCGGAGGTGACCCACGAGCTCGTCGACGACGAGGACGTCGCCACCCTCAAGGCGCAGGTCCTCGCCTCGGACCTGTCGGTGTCCCAGCTGGTGTCCGCCGCATGGGCGTCGGCCTCGTCCTTCCGCGGGAGCGACAAGCGCGGCGGTGCCAACGGCGCGCGCATCCGCCTCGAACCGCAGCGCGGCTGGGAGGCCAACGACCCCGACCGGCTGGCGACGGTGCTGCGCACCCTGGAGGGGATCCAGGAGTCCTTCAACGCCGCCCAGAGCGGTGGCAAGCGGATCTCGATGGCCGACCTGATCGTGCTCGCCGGCGGTGCGGCCGTCGAGAAGGCCGCCAAGGACGCGGGCTTCGACGTCACGGTCCCCTTCACGCCGGGCCGCACGGACGCCACGCAGGAGCAGACCGACGTGGAGTCGTTCGCCGCGCTGGAGCCGACCGCCGACGGCTTCCGCAACTACCAGGGGAAGAGCAACCGGCTGCCGGCCGAGTACCTGCTGCTCGACCGGGCGAACCTGCTGACGCTCAGTGCCCCCGAGATGACGGTCCTCGTCGGCGGCCTCCGCGTCCTGGGCGCGAACCACCAGCAGTCGCAGCTGGGGGTCCTCACCACCACCCCCGGGGCCCTGACCAACGACTTCTTCGTCAACCTGCTCGACCTGGGCACGACGTGGAAGGCGACGTCCGAGGACGCGAACACGTTCGAGGGCCGCGACACGGCCACGGGCGAGCTGAAGTGGGCCGGCAGCCGTGCCGACCTCGTCTTCGGCTCGAACTCCGAGCTGCGTGCGCTCGCTGAGGTCTACGCGAGCGACGACGTGAAGGAGAAGTTCGTGAACGACTTCGTCGCGGCGTGGGTCAAGGTCATGGACCTCGACAGGTTCGACCTGGCCTGACCGTGATCGACACGTCCGGGCCGGCCCGCACGGGCCGGCCCGGACGTGCTGGATGACGGTGCCCGTCAGGCGCGGGGCGTCAGGACCGGCTCCCACGCGTCACCAGGCGGATGCGCAGCCGCTGCAGCGGGGGCATGAGCCCGTAGATGACGATCGGTACCGCGATGGTGGCCAGGACGAGGGTCCGCACGACGATCGGGGCGCCGTCGAGCACACCGAGACCGCGCAGCAGCAACTGCAGCAGGGTCAGGGTCGGGAAGACCGCGACCCAGATCATCAGGGCCATGTGGTGTCTGGGCGGCGGGGCGGCGGGCAGCGGCGCGCGGGCCGTCGAGTGCTCGGACATGACAGGGTGCTCCTTCGGACAGGGGTCCCACGGCCGTATGCCGTCCGGGGACGGGAATCGTGCGCATGGCAGGGGCGCCGCGCGGACCGGCGGCGCCCGGTGCCCGTCACCACGACGTCGTGTGCCATGGCGCCCACCCTGCGGTGCGTCCGCGTTTTCGGCAAACGTCCTTGCCGATCCCGCAACGGCATCACCACTGTGGGGCGGGCGGTCCGGCGGCCGTACGCGTGTCACCTCCGCCCGACGGGGAACTCCGAGCAACGAGGCGGGAGCGGACGCCGAGGCGCAGCAGGGGGTCCTTCCGTCACGAGGAGGCAGGCACATGACGGACCCCGAGGCAGCGGACACCACCGGCAAGGGGCCCCCGGGGAGCGGGCAGGACGCGCTCGCGACGGTGCTGGAGGCGCTGGACGCCGGCGCGTACCTGACGGACCAGCGCGGACACGTCCTCGGCGTCAACGCCCGGGCCGAACAGCTCCTGGGCCGGCCCGCCGAGGGTCTGATCGGTGAGGACGCCCATGACCTGCTGCACCGCAACCGCCACGGGGAACCCGTACCGAGGGCCCAGTGCGCGGTGCGGGAGAGCATTCTCGCCGGCCGCACGGCGCAGGGCGCCGAGGAGTGGATGGAGCGCGGCGACGGCTCCCTGCTGCAGGTGTGCTGGCTGGTCACGCCCTGCGGCACCGCCGCCCGTCCCGAGGCCACGCTCGTGCTCTTCCACCCCTGTGCCGACCCCGCGACGCCCGGCGAGCGGGAGCCTCGCGCCACCGCCGCGCCGTCCGAGCTGGAGCGGCTGGCGCTGCTGGCCGAGACGACCACGAAGCTGACCTCCACGCTGGACGTGGACGAGGCACTGCGCCGCCTGGTCGCCCTGATGGTGCCGCGGCTGGCGGACTGGGCGGTCATCGACCTGATCACCGAGCGCGACGAGGTGCGGCGCTTCGCCGTCACACACGTGGAGGGCGGCGTCCTGGTGCAGCGCCGAGACCTTCAGGGGCCCCTGCCGCCCGTGCCCGAACAGTCCGCGCTGCCCCTGGCACGCGCACTGCGCGGTGTGGCCTCGGCGCTCGTGGGGCCGGAGACCTGGCAGGGTCCACCGGAGTCGGACATGGCGGCCGAACAGCACCGCCTGTTCGAGGTGACCGGCATGCACTCCGCGGCCATGGTGCCGATCCACGGTCTGCGGGAGGTGCTGGGGGCCCTGACCCTGGGCCGCTCCGAGCAGCCCGGGCCGTTCACCCCCGCCGACCTCGCGCTGCTGGAGGACATCGCCCGCCGTGCGGGACTGGCCCTGGACAACGCCCGCCTCTTCCAGCAGCAACGCCAGGTCGCCGAGACCATGCAGCGCCACCTGCTGCCCCAGCTGCCGCGGGTGCCCGGCCTGGACATGACCGCGCGATACGTTCCCGCCCCCGACGCCTCGCAGGTCGGCGGGGACTGGTACGACGCCTTCACACTGGCGGACGGCGCCACGGCCGTGGCCATCGGAGACGTCGTCGGCCACGACCTGAACGCCGCAGCCGGCATGGCGCAGCTCCGCAACATGCTCCGGGCCTATGCCTGGGCGCAGCACGAACCTCCCAGCAAGATCGTCGAGTGGCTCGACCACGCGTGCCGGCACATCGCGGAAGTCTCCATGGCCACCATGATCTTCGCCCGGATCACCATGACCGACGACGAGCGATGCGAGATGACCTGGACCAACGCAGGCCACCCACCGCCCTTGCTGATCACCCACGACGGCCTGGCCCGCTACCTCACCGGCGGTCACGGCATCATCCTGGGCACCGGCATCCGCGAGGCCCGCGCCGACGCGACCGTGCCCCTGCCGCCCGGATCCACGCTGCTGCTGTACACCGACGGTCTCGTCGAGTCCCGGGACCACTCCCTCGACGAGGGGCTGTCCCGGCTGAGCCGGCACGCGGCAGCCCTCGCCCACCGTCCCCTGAAGCCCTTCACCGATCAGCTCCTCGACCGCGCCCGCCCGCCCCGCAACGACGACGACGTCGCCCTCCTCGCCCTCCGCATCCCCATCCGGGCCTGAGCACGGGGCGGCTGGCGACGTCACCGCTGTGCGCGGCCGCCACCGACGCGAGACCTCACACCCCGTGACCGGATCGTTCCGCCACGAGCCCTGATCGGGCCTGAGGCGAAGGAGCCGTACCTGGTCACAATGGGTGCCATGAATCGCGCACTGATCGTCGTCGATGTCCAGGAATCGTTCCGCGCCCATCCTCTGTGGGACCACATCTCCGACCCGGAGATCGCCGAGCCCGTCGACCGGCTGGTCGCCCTGGCCCGCGCCGCCGGGGACCTGATCGTCTGGGTCCTGCACAGCGAGCCGGGCTCCGGAGGGGTCTTCGACCCGGCATCGGGTCATGTCCGTCCCCTGGAAGAGCTGGACGGCCCGCGGCCGGGCGAGCCGGTGCTCCACAAGACGTCCCACAACGCCTTCACCACGACCAACCTCCAGCAACTCCTCACCGAGGCGGGTATCCGGGAGCTGCGGGTGTGCGGCATCCGTACCGAGCAGTGCGTGGAGACCACCACGCGAGTGGGCAGCGACCTCGGCTACCGCATGGTGTTCGTCACCGACGCCACCGCCACTCACCCCATCGGCGACCTGAGCACCGAGGCGATCATCCAGCGCACCGAGGCGGTCCTGCGCGACCGGTTCGCCCGCATCGCCACGGTGGCCGGACTGGAGGCGGAGGCGGAGGCGGCCGGAGCATGACCCGCGTCGTCTTCGTGCTGCTGCCCGGCGTGCACCTGCTCGACCTGGCGGGCCCCGCGCAGGTCTTCAGCACCGCGGCGCAGTTCGGACGGCCGTACCAACTGGCGTACGTCGCCGAACACGCGCAGGTCGTCAGCGCCCAGGGGCTGCCGCTGCTCGCGGACACCGAGTGGCCCCCGCTGCGGCCCGGCGACCTCCTCGTGGTGCCCGGCTGGCGAGCGCCGGCCCTGCGCGACGGCCCCGCCGTCGGCGACGAGGTGCTGCGGCGGCTGCGCGCCCACCACCTGGCCGGCGGCACGGTCGCCAGCGTGTGCGCCGGGGCGGAGGCGCTCGGCCGGGCGGGACTGCTCGACGGGCGACGCTGCACCACCCACCACGACCTGCAGGAGGAGCTGGCGTCCCGCCATCCGCGGGCGACCGTGGTACGGGACGTGCTGTTCACCACCGACGACCGCGTGGTCACCTCGGCGGGCATCGCCAGCGGCATCGACCTCGCCCTGCACCTGGTGTCCGTGCGGTACGGCCCCGGGCTCGCCGCCCGCGTGGCCCGGGAGATGGTCGTCCACGCCCGCCGCAACGGCCACGAGCCCCAGGCCAGCGCCATGCTGCGGTACCGGGCCCACCTGGACGACGCCGTGCACCGGGTCCAGGACCTGATCGACGGCCGTTTCACCGAACCGCTGCCCCTGGCCGCCCTGGCGGCACACGCGGGTGTCAGCGCCCGCACCCTCACCCGCCGGTTCGCCCGTGCCACCCAGGGCCTCACCCCCCTGCGCTACCAGCAGACCCTGCGGCTGGAGCGGGCCGAACACCTGCTGGGCCACGGCACCACCGTGGAGGCCGCGGCCCGCGAGGTGGGATTCGAGGACGCCAGGATGCTGCGCCGCCTGCGCCACCGCCCCACCGTCCGGTCCTGAGTCGCGGCCCGTCGACGGGGTGAGGCGCCGGCAGGGTCCAACTGCTCACCGCACCAGTAGAGTTGAGTGGCTCGGCGGGGATGGGCTGCCCGACGCCGGAAGGGGCGGGTCATGGAAGTGCTCTGCGGGATGGGCGTGGGCATCGCGGTCTCGTACGGTCTGGCTCACGGGGGAGTGGTGCACGAGGGATGGGTGCTCTTCGCGATATTCATCGGGGTCTCCCTCGCGGCGACGGCCATGTTCACGGCCATGGACCACCGGGCGACCAACGGCGGCAGCAGCCCCTCGGGCAGTGACTCCGACGGCGGTTACAGCTGCGGCGGCGGCCACGACGACTGACCGCCGGGACCGCTCGCCCTGCCTCTCTTCCACCGGTCCCCGGCCCGCCGGGGACCGGTTCCGCCTGCCCCTCCGGCCGTCGCACGCTACGCACGGGCGGCGGAGGACACTCCCGAGGAAAGCCAGCGCACCACCGATTCCGCGCTGTAGGGGGCGCCGTCCGGTGCGATCCGCGGGAGGAAGTCCACGTCCTGCCCGAAGGTGACGATGGGGGGCTCCACGTAGCCGTGGGGCCGGCGCTGCCCGAGCCCGATGGTGGCCAGCAGCCCGTTGCACAGGCACTGCCGCCCTTCCGTCTCCTCGATGGCCCCGCCCTTGCGGAGGTAGGCGACCTTGGGCTCCGCGGGGCAGCGGTAGCCCACGCCGCCGCGCTCGGTCCGGTAGGGAGTACGCAGATAGCCCAGGTCGCAGACCCGCCGGCGGGCGGCGCCGACGTCCGGATCGGAGAGCGTGCCCGGCAGGTCGGCGACCTTGAAGGGGAACGAGGTGGGGGACGCCGCCGGGTCGTTGCGGGCGATCGACGCGGAGCGCAGCGCGCGCTCGGTCAGCTGCCGCCGCAGCCGCGGATCGAGCCCCGACTCCTCGCAGAGGGCGAAGACGCTGCCCAGCTGGACCCCGGCGGCGCCGGCCGCCCGCGCCTGCGCGACCCGCTCGGGACCGCACTGGCCGCCGGCGACCCAGAACGGCAGGCCGAGGGCGGCCATCTTCGACAGGTCCGGGATGTCCTTGGGACCGTAGACCGGTTCGCCGTTCTCATCCAGCCGCAGCGGCCCGCGCGGTGGTGCGCTGTGGCCGCCCGCGGTGTGGCCCTCGACGACGAAGCCGTCCGGCCGGGTCTCCTCGGACCGGTTGAGATACGAGGCCAGCACCGGCAGCGACACGATGGCCAGCACGTCGGGGCGGCGCAGTTCCCCCACGTCGGCCCCGCGCAGGACGGAGGCGGGATCGAAGCGCTGCTGCCAGGGCTTGTCGTCACCCTCGACGGTCACCTGGGCGGTGACGGGCTGCTTCAGGGCCAGCAGGGTGGCGAGCGCCGGAATCTGGGCGGGGATGCCCGCGCCGACCAGGACGTAGTCCACCCCCGCCAGAATCGCCCCGAACATGGCGGGGACCGTGGCGAGCTGGACCTTTTCCAGGTAGTTGATGCCGACCGGCCCGCTGTGGCCCTCCTTGGCGAGCCACACCTCGCAGAAGTTGCTGACGACCGTCAGCAACTGGGCGGGGCAGTCGTCCTCGGCCCGCATCCGCGGGGTGGTGAGGAACCGCTCACCGTCCGCGATCCCGCCCTCGACGAAGTACCGTTCGCGGACGGCGTCGGCGAGTTCCGCGACGGGGAAGGCCGCCAGCGCCCGGCGGACATGCCCGCCGGGGTCGCCGTTCTGCAGCACCCGGGCCACCACGGTGTCCAGAGCGGTCCCCGAGACGACCCCCAGCTGTCCGGTGCGCGCGACGGCCTGGGCGAGCCGCCACCCCGACACCCCGATCCCCATCCCGCCCTGGATGAGCCATGGGCGCTCGGCCGACTGCTGGGTTGTGCTCACGGGTCCTCGCTCTGGGTTGCTGAACTGGGGACGTTCTACTTACGGCCCCGTAACCTACGGAACCGTAGCAACGTACCAGGGGATCTTCCCGTCCCTGCGAGCGGGCCTGGTAGGGCCGTACAGCCGGGGGAGGGGACCGAACGGCCCTATCCCCGCAGAGGAGGCGCGGTCAGCCCCGCGAGCACGAACGCGATGACCGTCTCCGCGTGCGGAAACCCCGAGGGCTCCGCGGGCATCTTGGCCAGAGGCCGCCCGTAGGTCTCCATCACCAGGCTGAAGGCGAGGCGGCAGCGCTCGGTGACCTCCCGGGGCGACAGGCCGGGCAGTGCACGCCCGATGAGCACCTCGAAGGGGGCGGGCGCGAAGAGGGACGAGACATGGGGGAGCTGGCCCGTGGGCAGGGCCGAGCGCGCCAGCAGATGGCACAGCACCCGGCCGTCCCGGGTGCTCACCAGCTCGGCGAAGGGCTCGACCAGCGCCGCCACCAGGTCGCGTACGTCGGGAACGACGCCGGGAGCGCCGGACAGGGCCCGCATCCGCTCCGTCCACAAAGGACGCAACTCCCGTTCCAGAAGCGCGGACACCAGCCCCTCACGGGAACCGAAGTGATAGTGGACCGCCCCGGGATTCAGCCCGGCGGCCGCGTTGACCGAGCGGAGCGAGACCTGGTCGGCCCCCTTCTCCAGGAACAACCGCTTGGCCGCGGCGAGGAGGCGCTCTCGGGTGGGGGCGTCCGCATGGCTCATGGATGTCATTGCACCACAGCCGTCGCCATCAGTGTTCAATCACTGATTGATATGTGATTGAATCGCGGTCGCACACGGCGGCCCCGCCGAAGAGGAGGACTGTATGGGCACCTACGCCATCACCGGATCCGCGTCGGGCATGGGCGCCGCGAGCGCCACCCGGTTGCGCGCGGCCGGTCACAAGGTCATCGGTGTGGACCTCCGGGACGCCGACGTGATCGCCGACCTGGGAACCGAGGGCGGCCGCCGGCACGCCGTCGAGGAGATCCTCTCGGCGGCCGGCGGCACCCTGGACGGAGTGGCCGCCGTCGCGGGCGTCGGCCCGGACACGCGTGACGCCGCGGCCGTCGTGTCGATCGACTACTTCGGCCCCGTGGTCCTGCTCGACGGGCTGCGCCCCGCCCTGGAGCGCTCGGGGGCCGGCCGCGCCGTGGTGATCAGCTCGAACTCGGCGACGACCGTTCCCCTGATCGACGACGCCCTCGTGGAGCTGCTGCTCGCCGGGAAGGAGGACGCGGCCCGTGCACACGCGGCCGCGGCGCAGGGCTCCATGCCGGCCGAGCTCCTGGGGACGGCCCCGAGCATCTCCGCCTACGCGACGTCGAAGCTCGCCCTGGCACGCTGGGTCCGCCGTACCGCGGTCACCCCGGAGTGGGCCCGCCGGGGCATCCTCCTCAACGCCATCGCACCGGGCGCGGTGCTCACCCCCCTGATGACCGGGTCCACCGGAGCGGCGGCGGACTCCGACCCCGACTCCTTCCCGACGCCCATGCCGCTCGGGATCTTCGGGCAGCCGGACGACATCGCCTTCTGGGTGGAGCAGTTCCTGCGGCCCGAGGCCCGCTTCACCACCGGTTCGATCCTCTTCGCCGACGGCGGCACGGATGCCGCGATGCGCGCAGACGCCCAGCCCTCCGCCCTGCGCATGTGACCAGCCCTCCGCCGTGCGCAGGCGACCTGCCGGCCCACCACGCCCCGGGAGACCCCGATGACCCCACCCGCACTGTTCGAGCCCGCCCGCCTCGGCCCCCTGACACTGCGCAACCGGTTCATCAAGGCGGCCACATTCGAAGGCATGACCAAAGGCGCCCAGGCCGGTGACGAGCTGATCGAGTTCCACCGCCGGCACGCGGCCGGAGGCGTGGCCATGACCACCGTCGCCTACTGCGCCGTCGCGCCGGAGGGCAGGACCGAGCGCCACCAGCTCTGGATGCGCCCCGACGCACTTCCCGGCCTGCGCCGGCTCACGGACGCCGTACACGCCGAGGGCGCGGCCGTCTCGGCCCAGATCGGCCACGCCGGACCCGTGGCCGACGGGCGCTCCAACGGCCTGCCCGCCCTCGGCCCCTCGGCCTCCTTCAGCGCCCAGGCCCTGCGCATGGTCCGCCGGGCGAGCCCGCACGACATCGAGCGCGTCACACGCGCCCACGCCGAGGCCGCGCTCCTCGCGATCGAGGCGGGTTTCGACGCGGTGGAGATCCACCTCGGTCACAACTACTTCGCCAGTTCCTTCCTGAGCCCCAGGATCAACCGGCGCGGGGACGAGTACGGCGGATCGCTCGTCAACCGCGCCAAGGTCGCCCGTGGCGCCGCCCGCGCGGTCCGTGACGCGGTGGGCGACCGTATCGCCGTCCTCGCCAAGCTGAACATGGACGACGGCGTGCCCGGCGGGCTGTGGCTGGACGAGAGCCTTCAGGTGGCGCGGTGGCTCCAGGCCGACGGCAGCGTCGACGCGCTCGAACTCACCGCGGGCAGCTCGCTGCTCAATCCGATGTACCTGTTCCGTGGCGAGGCACCGCTCGCGGAGTTCGCGGAGGCGATGCGCAACCCGGCCGTCCGTCTGGGCGTGCGCATGGTGGGCAAGCGGTTCCTGCGCGACTACCCGTACCAGGAGGCGTACCTTCTGGACAGCGCCCGGCAGTTCCGGGCCGCCCTCGACCTGCCGCTCGTCCTGCTCGGCGGCATCTCCCGGCGGCAGACCGCGGAACGGGCCATGGCGGAGGGCTTCCAGTTCGTGGCGATGGCCCGCGCGCTGCTGCGGGAGCCCGACCTGGTCGACCGGATGGAGAAGGACGGCGGCACGCGCTCCCTGTGCATCCACTGCAACAAGTGCATGCCGACCATCTTCAGCGGCACCCACTGCGTCCTGGCGGACAGGGCCGCCTCGCCCTGAACGGAGAGGAGGGCCGGCCCGCGCTCCGGTCGGCCGGAGGGGCCGCCGCCCACGCAGACCGGCTCCCGGGGCACCGCCCCACCGGCTCCCGCATCCATGACGAGCAGGACCGGACCGGCCGCGGGCACCCCGCGGCCGGTCCTCGCAGTGTTTTCCGCCACCCCCTTGCGGTCGTGTATCCGTCACGCGGGTGACGCGCATAGACTCCCTCCGCCGGCCAGGCGCCGGCGCGCCGGCGGATCGACGACCACGGGGGTGCGCGTGCTGCGGGTGGACCTCACCGGCCAGGAACTGTCCCGGCTGCGGATCGCCGAACGGATCGATCCGCTGTGGGAGACCGCGCTCAGCCTCCACCTGCTGCAGGGCCGGGACACCGCGCTCGCGTTCGGGCCCTGGCGGCGCGAGGTCACCGG
Source organism: Streptomyces sp. PSU-S4-23 (assembly GCF_055632315.1). Taxonomy (NCBI): domain Bacteria; kingdom Bacillati; phylum Actinomycetota; class Actinomycetes; order Kitasatosporales; family Streptomycetaceae; genus Streptomyces; species Streptomyces sp. PSU-S4-23. The sequence goes on from NZ_JBVMUU010000002.1 coordinate 8,678,453, forward strand.
GGCGCTGCGCCGCGCCGGGCTCCTCCCCGCGACCCGTGCGCTGATGCACCTGTGCCCCGCGGCCTCCTACTTCCCCGACTTCCTCACCCCGGCCTTCGGCGACGCCGACCTGGACACCGCCCTCGAGCGCGTCATGGCGACCCCGCGTCACCGGCTGCTGGCCGAACTCACCCGCCTGTACCACCGCACCAGGACCCCCGTCCCGCGCGGGATGCGGCTCCTGGCCCAGGGCCGTCCCGAGGCGCTCGCCCGACTGGGCCGCTGGGTGCGCGACTACTACACCATCGCCGTCGAGCCGTACACGGCCGCGATCCGGGCCGAGGCCGCCGTCGACCGCGCGGCCCGCGCCGAGGCCGTTCTGCACCGGGGGGCCGAGGGCCTGCTCGCCGGATTCGGCACCCTGCCCGGCTGGCGCTACGAGAGCGGCACCCTGCGCACCCCGTACCCGCTGGATCGCGAACTGCGCCTGAACGGAAGGGCCTTGACGCTCATTCCGGCCTTCTTCTGCGTCCGCGCACCGCTCGCGCTGGTGGACGAGACCCTGCCCCCGGTCCTGGTCTACCCCCTCTCGCCGGCCCCCGGCTGGCTGGAGCGCTCCCGCAACGGCGGCCCCGCTTCGTGTGCCGCGCAGCTGATCGGGGCCTCCCGCGCCCGCCTGCTGGAACTGCTGGACGGCCCCATGACGACCACCGGCATCGCCGCCGCCCTGGACCTCGCCCCGTCCACCGCCAGCCGCCACCTGTCGGTCCTGCGGGAAGCGGGACTGCTGGTCTCCCGCCGGGAGGGCATGCACGTCCTGCACCGTCGCACCCGGCTGGGGGAGGCGTTGCTGGCAGGCACGGTGCGGTGACGGCGCTGCGGAGGCGAGGCGACGGCCGGGACGGCGCCGGGCGTACGCGAAGGCCGGCCCGCCGGCGCCGCAGCGTACAGGGGCCGTACGGCGGACCAGCGGGCGTGAGGGGTGGGGCCGCCGGCCGGTCGTCGGCTGAGGCGGGGGCGGCGGGTCGGGTTCCCGGTGGCCGGAGAGCTGAGGGGCGGTCAGGGCCGGCGGGCCCGCCGGCGTGCGGTACGGGGCGCTGCGCAGGATGCCAGGAGTGCGGCGGCGAGGGAGACGCCGGCCAGCAGGCAGAAGAGCCGCCCGTAGCCGCCGAGGGGTGCGGCGAGGGCGGTTCCGGCGAACGGGGCCAGGGCCGCCGCGATGGTGGCCGGTGCCGCGAGCAGCCCGGAGAGGCGTCCGTAGTGGGCGGTGCCCCATCGGTCGGTGACGGCGGTGGCCTGGAGCAGGGTGAGGTTGCCGCGCACCGTACCGGCCGCGACGGACACGGCGATGAGCAGAGAGTACGGGCCCGGCACGGCGGCGAACCCGGCGGTGGTGAAGCCGCCGAGCGCGACGAGGGCCGTCGTGCGCGTGGCCGCCGCGGTGCGGCGGGCGAGGGTGGCGTACAGGGTGCGGCCGAGCGTCTGGCCGAGGCCGCCGAGGCCGAGCGCCCAGGCCGCCTGACCGGTGGTGTAGCCGCGTTCGAGGAGGAGCGGAACAAGGGAGACGACGACGGCGTACATCGCGAAGGCCGACAGGGTGAAGGCCGCGGCGAGCAGCAGGAACGACCGGCTGCTCGCCGCGGCCCCGGCCCCGCCTGCGGCCGCGTGCGCGGGGCCGGCCGGGGCCTTGGGCCAGGGGCCGCGCAGCGCCAGGGCGTGGGCCGGGACGGTGACGACGGCGAGGACGGCGGCCAGCACGAGGTAGGTGTGACGCCACGACAGATGGCCGGCGAGCAGGGCCGTCAGGGGCGCGAAGACGGTGGAGGCCAGGCCGCCGGCGAGGGTGACGATCGTCAGGGAGCGGACGTGGTGGGGCGCCCACCAGCGGGTCAGGGCGGCGAACGCGGGCTGGTAGAAGGTGGAGGCCATCGCCAGGCCGGCCAGGGCCCAAGCGGCGAAGAACACCGGCAGTCCGGGGGCCGTGGCCACGATGAGCAGGGCGGCGGCGGCGAGGGCCGAGCCGATCGTCATCACGGCGCGTGGACCACGCCGGTCGAGGATCCGCCCGATGCGGAGACCGGCGATCGCGGAGACGACGAGGCCGAGCGAGAACGCCGCGGTGGTCGCCCCGGCCGGCCAGCCGGTCGCCCGGCTGATCTGCGGGTTGAGGACGGGGAACGCGTAGTACAGGATTCCCCAGCTCACGATCTGCGTGGTGCACAGGGCGGGCAGGGCGGCGCGGGGCCGCGACCGGTCCTGCGACCCGGTCGCGGCCCCGCGTGCGGAAGTGCCGAGGCCGCTCACGCGCCGCAGCAGCCGCCCGCCGGAGCCTCCTCGGCACCGGCCGTGGCGGTGGCCGCGGCAGGCGCGCCGAGCTGGACGAGTTGCGGCGCGGGAGCGCAGCAGCCCCCACCCGAGGCGTCGGCCTCCGGGTCGTCGAAGAGTCCGGCCCCGCCGCACACGCCGGTCTCGGGCAGGGTGAGTTCGACGCGGTCGGCGGCCTCGACGTCTCCGGCGACGGCGGCGACGACGGAGCGGACCTGCTCGTAGCCGGTCATGGCCAGGAAGGTCGGGGCGCGACCGTAGGACTTCATGCCGACCACGTAGAAGTCCTTCTCGGGGTGCGCGAGTTCGCGGTGGCCGTGTGGATAGACCGTGCCGCAGGAATGCTGGTTGGGGTCGATCAGCGGTGCCAGGGCGACGGGGGCCTGGAGGCGCTCGTCCAGGTTCAGGCGGACCTCGGACAGGAAGGACAGGTCGGGCCGGAACCCGGTCAGCACGATCACCTCGTCCACCGGCTCCAGCCGCCGGCCGTCCTCGCCCGTGAGCACCAGACGTCCGTCAGCGCGGCGTTCGATCGTCTCGGTGCGGAAGCCGGTGACCGCGTCGGCGTGGCCCTCGTCGACGGCGGCCTTCGCCGCCAGTCCCAGGGCCCCGCGTGCGGGCAGCTGGTCGGCCGTTCCGCCGCCGAAGGTGGAGCCGGAGATGCCACGGCGCAGGACCCACAGCGCCTTGGAGCCGGCACCGTCGTCGGACTCGGCCAGCTCGGCGAGGTGGACGAGCGCGGTGAACGCGGAGGCGCCGGAGCCGATCACGGCCGTGCGCCTGCCCGCGTACCGGGCGCGGACGGCCGGGTCCTTGAGGTCGGGGATGCGGTAGGCGATGTGGCCGGCCGCGGCCTTCTCGCCGAGCGCGGGCAGTCCGTCGGCGCCCGCCGGGGACGGCGTGGTCCAGGTGCCGGAGGCGTCGATGACGGCGCGGGCGACGATCCGCTCTTCGCGGCCGTCGGCACCGCTGATGTGGACGACGAAGGGCTGGGCCTCGCGGTCGGCGTCGACGATCCGGTCGCGGCCGGCCCGGGACACGCCGGTGACCGTGGCGCCCAGGCGTACGCGGTCGCCGAGGGCGTCGGCGAGCGGCTGCAGGTACTGCTCGGCCCAGTCACCGCCCGAGGGGTAGGCCGCCGGGTCGGGGCGCGTCCAGCCGGTCGGGGCGAGCAGCTTCTCCGCGGCCGGGTCGACCACTTCGGCCCAGGTGGAGAACAGCCGGATGTGCGACCACTCGCGCACGGTGGTGCCGGCGGCGGGGCCCGCTTCCAGGACGAGCGGGGTGAGGCCGCGGTCGACGAGGTGGGCGGCGGCGGCCAGACCGGCCGGTCCGGCTCCGATCACGACGACGGGCAATGCGGCGGTGGGCGCGTTCACAGCGGCTCCTTGGGTGTTTCGACGTCTGTCGATGACTGCCCGGCCAGCATGCCAGGCTGTTTCGATGTACGTCAACATAGATACCCATCGAATCAGAACACGAATCGGCGGCTGCCGCGGTGGCCCCCACCGCCCGTGCGGCCTGCGCGGCCCACAGGCCTGTCCGGCGGATCTCGCCGGACAGGCCCCCGCCCCAAAGGAGGGCTCAGCGCTTGAGCGTGAAGGTGAAGTCGCCGGAGAGCCTGCCGCTCAGCCGGACCGCCGAAACGAGCCTCCCCTCCACGATGAGCCTCTCCGCCTCGGCCCGCGAAAGACCGCAGCCTTCAGCGATCAGCCGCACCGGCCGGACGGGGATCCGCGCCGCGAAGCGGACCGACACGTCGATCACCTCGCGGTCCAGGTGATCCGATCCCCCGGTGTCGAGGCGCCAGGCGTCGTCCCAGTCGAGGGCGATGCGGTTACGGCGCCGGACGACCGGATCCTGAAGCAGCTCAGCCGTCAGGCCCGAGTCGTTGTCATGCAGTCGGTCCAGCAGCCCGGGCCGTACGGAGCGCACGTTCGTCCGCTCCAGGACGGTGAGCTTCGCGGTCTCCCCGCAAGCGGTGCAGAGCGCGAGGAGCCAGGCGTCGATGAGCTTGTGGTGCGCGTTGACGCGGAATTTGCCGCTTGCCCGGAAGCGCTCGGACGCGCACGCGTGGCAACGCCGGACGACGAGAGGCAGGCAGGTGGGCACGACCACCCAGGTATTGAGCACAGAAGTACACCGGTTTCAGTGAGAAGTCCGCAGCAAGAAGGAGCGCGGCGCACATGCGCGCCGCGCGACGGTTCAGCGCTCGGGAGGTCTCACAGGGTGTACAACGGCATGTCCTCGACCAGACGACGTGGTTCGGCAGCACGGTAACGGCGGTACAGGGCGCTGTTCCACCGGGTTTCCAGCCGTCGTCGAGCCGGGACAGCGGGCCCTACGGACTCAGTGCAGGCAGAGGCAGAACGGATGGCCGGCCGGGTCCGCGTAGACCCGCCAATTGGCCTCCGGGCGCAGCTGGTCCGTCCGCTCCAGCACGGTCGCGCCGAGCGTGAGCGCCCGCTTCTCCTCCCCGTCGAGATCGTCCACGTCGAAGTCCAGGTGGAGCTGCTGCGGGCGCTCCTGGCCGGGCCATTCGGGCGGTCGGTAGCCGTCCACCCGCTGGCAGGCCAGCGGCGTGCCCTCGAACCCGTGCACCTCGACCCAGTCGGGTTCTTCCGGATCCGTGACCACCCGGCCACCGAGCAGATCCGCGTAGAACTCCGCGAGCCGTACCGGATCAGCGCAGTCCAGCGCGACCGCCTGCAGTTTTCGAATCACTTCCGACACCCCTCGCTCTTCGGCCGCTTCCGTGACGTCCGTGTACGGGAGGGACGTACCCGCCACCGTGCCGGGCATGCGCGGCGGCACGCCGGACCACCGCCGGGCCTCCCCCGGCAACCGGCCGCCGCCGTGCACCGCCTCCGCCCGCGACGGACGACACCTTTTCCGGACCGGGGATCACCCACGCGGTAGGCTCGTTGCGCAACACGACCCGAGGGGGAGACCGGTGGCGCGGGTTGCGGTGATCGGCGGGGGTGTCAGCGGGCTCGGCACGGCGCTCATGCTCGGCCGGCGAGGCCACACGGTCACGTTGTTCGAGCAGGACGCACGGCAGGCCGGAGAGGACCTGGACCGGGACTTCTACCGATGGGACAGGCCCTGGGTCCCGCAGGCGGTCCAGCCGCACTCGCTGCTCGCGCCCGTGCGTACCGTGTTGCGCGCCGAGGCCCCTGATGTCCACGCGGACCTGCTGGCACGGGGAGCCCGGGAGTACCACGAGTTCGACTGGTTCGGTGGGCATCCGCCGTATCGGGCTGGGGACGAGGACTTGGTGACCCTGCGCTCCCGCCGCATCGTGCTGGAGGCCGCCCTGACCGCGGCCGTGCTGCGGGAACCCACCGTCGAGGTGCGGCGAGGCCGCCGGGTGGGCGCCCTGGCCCTCCGGGAAGGCCGTCCTGCCCGGGTCACCGGCGTGCGGGTGGGCGCGGAGACGCACCATGCGGACCTCGTGGTCGATGCGTCCGGTCGTCGCTCGCGGGTGCCCGCATGGCTGATCGCGGCCGGCTGCCGCCCGCCCGTGGTCGACAGCCATCGCACCGGGATCGCCTATGTGTGCCGCTGGTACCGCCTGCGTGCCGACGGCCCGCGTGACCCCGGGCGGGTGAAGACCGGCTCGGCCGCGCCGTTCGCGCTCGGCGGCGTCTTCCCCTCCGACAACGACACCTTCGCGTTGAGCGTGGTGCTCTCCACGGGCGATCCGACCCGCGGCGCGCTCACCGACCCCGCCGTGTTCGAGGCCGTCGCCCGCTGCTTCCCCGCGACTGCCGCCTGGCTCGACCTGGATCCCGAACCGCGCTCCGCCGTCCTGGCGATGGCCGGCCTGGACAACCGCTGGACCGCCCTCGCCGACGATGACGGACCCGTCGTCACCGGCCTGGTCAACGTTGGGGACAGCCTCATCCACACCAACCCCACCTTCGGTCACGGCGCGGCCCTCGGGCTGCGTGCCGCCCAGCACCTCGCCACCCACGTCGACCGGATCGCCGCCGACCCCATGGGCCACCACACGTGGACGGCACAGGCCCTCCGCCCGTGGTTCGACGCTCAGGTCGCGGCCGACCGCGCCGACGGGCAACGCCTCGCCGAGGGCTCACCACCGGCAGACCGGCGGGCTGCCGCCCTGGCCGCCTGTGCCTTCGACGATCCCGTCGTCATGAGAGCCCGAGCCCGGGTGCGCCATCTCCTGCAACCCGCCGACGACGCCTACGGCACCGACGAAGTGGACCGGCACGTCACCGCCTGGCTTGCTGCCCACCCGGACTTCGAGCCGAGACACGACGGCCCGACCCGAGCGCAGTGGGAGGCGCTCATCCCCGGCTGAGCTTGGTGGCGGCGAACGGCGACACGTCGAAGGTCCCCCGGCCCGACCGGCTCTCCCGCTCCGCGCTTGGGCGATGTCCGGGGTGCCGTCCGGGCCGGCCGAACTCCAGGGTGAGCCCGGTGAGCCCGGGGCCGCGCCGCCCGGCGTCGGCCGACCGTCTCGCCGTACCGGCCGCGAGAACCACCACCCGCCTTGTTCGACGTGTGTCAACATAGACGCATGTCTAAGCCGACTGCCGGCCGTGGCATGACCCACAGCGCGAAGCGGGAGAGGGAGAGGGAGCCGCAGGTGAACAGCGCAGCCGTGAGCGCGGTGATCGTGCCGCTGACCGCCGAGCACGCCGAGCGGGTACTGGCGATCTATCAGGTCGGCATCGACGAGGGCAACGCCACCTTCGAGACCAGCGCGCCCACCTGGGAGGCGTTCGACGCTTCGAAACTGGCCGGGCACCGCTTCGCCGCGCTGGACGAGGACGGAGCCGTGCTCGGCTGGGTCGCGGCGACCAGGGTCTCCGACCGGTGCGCCTACGCCGGCGTGGTCGAGCACTCCGTCTATGTCGATCCCGCCGCCCGCGGCCGGGGGGTCGCCTCGGCCCTGCTGAAGGCGCTGATCGACTCCACGGAGCGGGCCGGGATCTGGACCATCCAGTCCGGGATCTTCCCGGAGAACACCGCCAGTCTCGCGGTTCACCAGCGCGCGGGATTCCGCGTCATCGGGAGGCGGGAGCGCATCGGGCGCCACCACGGGGTCTGGCGTGACGTCCTCCTCGTCGAGCGCCGTAGTCCCGCCATCACCTAGCCGATCGGCTGCCGCCGTCTTCGGCGGTGCGGCCTCACCGGAGCCGTGCGATGTCGTGGGCGGCGTCGCGGGCCGGCCGTCCGACGCCGATGAGGGTGGCGGAGGCGGGGCCGGTCCAGTCGCCGTAACCGAGCAGATGCAGCCGCGGCTCACCGAGGGCGCGCGTGCCGTGAGTGGCGACGCGCCCGCGCGGGCCGCGCAGGTTCAGCGGGGCGAGGTGGGCCAGGGCCGCGCGGAAGCCGGTGCACCAGATGACCGTGTCGACGCCGTCGCGGGTGCCGTCGGCCCACCGGACACCGTCGGCGGTGAGCCGGGAGAACATGGGCTTGGCGTGAAGGAGTCCGGCGTCGCGTGCGGCGCGGACGGGCGGCACGGCCACGATGTCTCCGAGCGAGGCCACCCCGCCGGTGTCGCCGCCTCCGGCATCCAGGGCGCGGCGGCGGGCGGTGGCGACGGCGAACAGGGCACGGCCGTCGATGTCGTCGGCCAGGAAGCGCGGCGGGCGCTGCGTCGCCCATGTCACCTCGACGCCTCCGTCCAGGGCGAGGTCGGCGGCGATCTGCGCGCCGGAGTTCCCGCCGCCGACCACGAGGACGTGCTGCCCGGTGAAGTCGGCGGGGCGGCGGTAGTGCACCGTGTGCAGTTGCCGCCCGGTGAACGCCCCGCGGCCGGGGACGGCGGGAAGGAAGGGGCGCGACCAGGTGCCGGTGGCGCTGACCACCGCCCGTGCCCGCCAGGTGCCGCTGTCCGCCTCGACCAGGAGCCGGTCGCCGTCGCGGCGTACGGCGTCGACGCGGGTGCCGTGCCGGACGGGCAGCTCGTAGCGCTTCTCGTAGTCGGTGAGGTAGCCGACCACGTGCCCGGCGTCGGGGTACGGCACGCCGGGCTGGGCGGGCATGAGCCGCCCCGGCAGGGAGGAGTGGTCGGCCGGCGAGAACAGGCGCAGCGACTCCCACATGTGCTGCCAGGCTCCGCCCGGGGCCGGGTCGGCGTCCAGGATGACGTGGCCGAGGCCCTGGCGGCGCAGATGGTAGCCAGCGGCGAGCCCTGCCTGGCCGCCGCCGACGACCACCACATCCACGTGCTGGGTCATGAAGCCGGCTGCGCGGCCGTGAACTTCCTCCGCCAGGCCAGGGAGACGTAGACCAGCGCGACCAGGACGGGCACCTCGATGAGGGGGCCGACGACGCCGGAGAGCGCCTGGCCGGAGGTGACGCCGAAGGTGGCGATGGCGACCGCGATGGCGAGCTCGAAGTTGTTGCCGGCGGCGGTGAACGCCAGGGTCGCCGTGCGGTCGTAGGCCAGGCCGATCGCCTTGCCCAGGGCGAAGACGCCGAACCACATCACCGCGAAGTAGGCCAGCAGGGGGAGCGCGATCCTCGCGACGTCCCACGGCTGCGAGGTGATCGTCTTCCCCTGCAGGGCGAAGAGGATGACGATCGTGAACAGCAGCCCGTACAGCGCCCACGGCCCGATCTTCGGCAGGAACGCGGACTCGTACGTCTCCCGGCCCAGTCTCCTCTCCCCGATGCGGCGGGTGAGGAATCCGGCCAGCAGGGGGATGCCGAGGAAGATGACGACGTTCAGGGCGATCTTCCCCATGGAGATGTCGAGGTGGTCGCCGTCGCCGAGGCCCAGCCAGCCGGGCAGCAGGTCGAGGTAGAACCAGCCCAGCAGGCCGAAGGCGATGACCTGGAAGATCGAGTTGAGGGCGACCAGGACGGCGGCGGCCTCGCGGTCGCCGCAGGCGAGGTCGTTCCAGATGATGACCATGGCGATGCAGCGGGCCAGGCCGACGATGATCAGGCCGGTGCGGTACGCGGGCAGGTCCGGCAGGAAGGTCCACGCGAGCGCGAACATCACCGCGGGCCCGATGAGCCAGTTGACGACCAGCGACGACACCATGAGCCTTCTGTCGCCGGTGACGGCGTCGAGGCGGTCGTAGCGGACCTTGGCCAGGACCGGGTACATCATGATCAGCAGGCCGATGGCGATCGGCAGGGAGACGCCGCCGATCTCCACCTCGGCCAGGGCGCCGTTCAGGCCGGGGACGGCCCTGCCGAGCCCGAGGCCGACGGCCATGGCGGCGAGGATCCATACGGCCAGGTAGCGGTCGAGTGTGGACAGCTTGGCGACGACCGAGGCTTCCTCGGCGGCGGTCCCGGCTGGTTCGGTACGGGTCACGGGCAGGCCCTCTTGGTGTCGGTGTTGGCGCGGGCGGTTTCGGCGAGGGCGGTGAACCGGCCGGCGAGCGTCTCGAGGACCTCGGGCCTGAGCCGGTAGTAGGTGAACCGGCCGCACGGCTCGGTCTCCACCACTCCGGCCTCGCGCAGCACCTTCAGATGGTTGGACAGGTTGGTCTGCTTGGCGCCCGTCTCCTCCACCAGGTGCGTGGTGCACAGCGTCTCGCGGGCCAGCAGGGTCACGATCTGCAGCCTGAGCGGGTCGGCCAGGACCCGGATCAGTTCAGTGTCGACTGACGTCAGCATGGACTGATACTCTCACATCACCCGAGACTGATACCAGTCCGGGCTGACCTGTAGGCCCGTCGGAAGGGTCTTCCCATGTCCGTCCCACCGCCCCTGCTGCCCGACGAGCGCCTGGCCGCCGGCACAGCCCGGCTCGCCACCCTGCACGCAGGCCGCTTCTCCGTGGAGACCGTCCAGGGCATGCTCGCCGACTCCTACCGGCGCCTTGCCGAGACCGCCTCCGTGACCACGCACCTGGTCGTGCTGGCCGAACGCTTCACCGCCGAGCGCCTCGACGCCCTCGCCCACGTCCAGAACACGCCGGGTTCGGGACCGCCCCGGGTCCTGTTCGTGTGCAGCCACAACGCCGGGCGCTCCCAGCTCGCCGCCGCGCTGCTGAAGCACCGGGCGGCGGGCCGGGTCGTGGTCTCCTCCGCGGGAACCCACCCGGGCCCCGCCGTCGAGCCGTACGTCGTGCAGGCGCTGACCGAGGCGGGCGCCGACCCGGCCGCCGCGTTCCCCAAGCCGCTGACCGACGAGGTCGTCCAGGCCGCCGACATCGTCATCACCATGGGCTGCGGGGACGCCTGCCCGATCGTGCCCGGCCGCCGCTACCTGGACTGGCCCGTGGCCGACCCCGAGGGCGCCCCGATCCAGGTCGTCCGCAAGATCCGCGGCGACCTCGACGCCCGCATCACCGATCTGCTCGCCGGCCTGCCGAACACCTGACCCCCGCACCACCTGCCACCACGTCGTGAAGGAAGAACGCATGTCCTCCGCCCCGCTCGCCTCCGTGCTGTTCGTCTGCGTTCACAACGCCGGCCGCTCGCAGATGGCCGCAGGATTCCTCAGCCACCTCGCCGGCGACCGCATCGAGGTCCGCTCCGCCGGCTCCCTCCCCGGCGACCAGGTCAACCCGGCCGCCGTCGAGGCGATGAGGGAAGTCGGCGTCGACATCGCCGATCAGAAGCCGAAGGTCCTCACCACCGAGGCCGTCCAGGCGTCCGACTACGTCATCACCATGGGCTGCGGTGACGCCTGCCCGGTCTTCCCCGGCAAGAAGTACCTCGACTGGGCCCTGGAGGACCCGGCGGGCAAGGGCGTCGAGTCGGTCCGCCCCATCCGCGACGAGATCAGGACCCGCATCGAGGCCCTCATCGCCGAGATCGACGCCAAGCGGCAAGCGTGAGGCGATGACGCCCCAGGCGACGCGCGCGAGCCCCCGCCGGCTGCACCGCGGCCCCCCGCCTCCTGTCCCGCCGGCTGCACCGCGGCCCCCCACACCACCCGCGGCCGGCTCGGACCACCGGCCGCCGCGCGGGCGGGGGACCGCCACAGTCCTTTCGCCTGGCGCTCGGCGAGGCGGTGAACGGACCGGGCGGCTGCTTCAGCGGCCGCCCGGACACCCTCGCCGACTGCCTGCGCGGTACCTTCGGCCACACCGCCCCCGCGACCCTGCCGTGGCGGGACGCCGTGACCGCGCGCAGGCACCCGTTCTCGCGTCCTGACGCGGCCGGCCGACCGTACGACCTGTTCGCCGACGACGTGCTGGATGTCCTGGCCGAGGGCGTGACGCGGGCCGGGGGCCGTGGTGTCAGGCCGATACCAGGGCGACGGCCGCGAGGAGCGCGACCGAAGCCACCATCTCGGCGATGCCGACGCGTTGGGGGCTGAGACTGCGCTGCGGCAGGACGGCCGCGCGGATCAGGTATCCGGTGAAGGGTACGGCGTACAGGGGGGCCAGCCATGCGGCCGCCACCAGCGCCACGACGTGGAAACCGACCGATGCGGCCAGCATGCGCCGGTTGCCTCGCTCTCGGATGGTCGTCCTGACGAAGAGCAGCGACCCGGTGAAATAGAGGAGCGTCACCAGGAACGTACCGGCGACCTGCCAGGGTGCCACGCCCCCGGCCACGGCGACGACGGGCAGAATGAGCGTCGCGGCCACGACCGAGACCAGGCCGTTGCCCAGGGCGCGGTCCCGCCGGGCCGAGGCGAAGAGCCCGTTGACCGCGAGCACCACGGCGAAGACCGGCGCGAAGAGCAGAAGCCGCGGCCGGGCGACGAGGACCGTGCCCCCGGCCGCCAGTGTGACGCTCCCGTAAAGGACGAGCTGGGCACCGACCCGGCCGGGACGGTGTGTCTTGACCGCCAGCAGAGCGAAGTAGGACAGCATGTAGCCGCCCACCCAGGCGAGGAGGAGCGGGACCTGCACCCATGAGAAGCCCACGGTGATCAGGCCGGCGGCATAGGGGACCAGCAGCATGGCCCAGGCGCCGTGTTGAGGCGGAATCCAGCGCCCGCGCCGGCGCCGCCGGGCCGGACCGGGGCGAGGGGCGCCGGCCCTGCGGGTCTCACAAGTTCTATCGGTCGAGGCGGACACGCCGGTCATCACCCTTGGAGATCTCGCTGCCGAGGCGGGTGAGCAGTCCGCCGAGCACCTTCTGCGCCTGGGACTCGTCGAAGTCCTCACCGAGCCGCTTGCGCACGCCGTCGTCGCTGAGCAGGTGGTGCACCGTCGGCGCAACGCCGTGGCGGGCAAGGCAGTTGCGTGCGCACTGCAGGACGCAGCCGTCGATCGCGATGACGGGCCGGCCGCTGGTCGCCTTGCGCACGAGGCTGGGCACGTCACCCCCGACCCCCGCGATGCACGACATCTCGGCGAAGCCGCGACGGTCGAGCTGGATGGCGAGCCAGTTCGTCATCTGCGCAGCGCTTGAGCAGCCTGAACAGGAATAGACGAGTGGGAGATCGCGGCGTTTGGTCAACGGGAATCCTTTCCGGGGCGAGCCGGTCGTCTCCGCCACCCTCCGGGCGCCACGGGGCCGGTCCGCCGGACGCGACGGAGCCCGTAGAAACGAAAGCCATTGTTTCTACTAATCAAGACTGTAACATAATGGGGCGCATATGAGGGCCGCGGGCCGGTCAGCGGGGTGCGACGGCCCCAGCGGCGCCGAGCGGCCCCAAGGGCCCGGCCGGGCGATCCTGACGACGCATGGGAACCGGGCGCGGCCGGATCGTCCAGAGGGCGCCGTGGACACGGGGCGTCGTCGCGGGTGAGGTGGGCCGCGTCCACCGCGGTGTGGCGCTGGTCTGGGAGTTCGCTGTCACCAGCATGGGGGCGGAGGCCGCGGGCCGGCGTGTGCTGTGGGACCTTCGGGGCGGAGGCCGGCCGACACCGGATTCCGCCCCGCCCTCCCACCGGCGAAGCGGCTGGCCAGCAGCGCTCCCGGTGGGGAACTGGCCATGCCGGACGTTTTGGATTCCTGCGCGAATGGAGTTGCTCACTTCGGGGTGTTGAGGCCGCGGAGGGAGGCGGTGAGGTTCGACCGGTCGGCCGGAAGGTGGGGTGGCCATGCGCACGTCGGTCACCTGATGCGTCATGGGTGATTCCTGTGCGCACCGGCCACACCCGTGAACCGCCTTACCGCTGGGTGTAGATGAAGCCGATCTTGTCGACCTCGCTGCCCGAGCGGCCGTGGAATCCGGCTATCTGCCAGCCGGCCGGCGCCGTGCGGGTGACGCAGTCGGAGGTCTTCGTGCCGCCGGCCAGGGTGTTGCCGAGATTCGTCGTGAACTCGGCGTAGAAGACCCTGGTCCGGCCGTCTTTCTGGCCTTGGCACAGGCGGGCGGTCGTCAGGTACTCGCCACTGCCCAGGGTGAGCGAGGACGCGGTGCCGCCGGTGCCGCCGTGGGTGAGCGCGGTGCCGTTCGCCAGGGTGATGCTCATCTGGTCGACGCGGGAACCGGAGCGCAGGGCGACGGTGGTGGCGCGGGCGCCGGCCGGGACACCGTCGATGTCGGTGAAGTAGTCGCCGTGCGGGCCGCCGAACTGATCGCTGAGCCGGAAGGCGGCGTTGCGCGACCAGGAGAAGCCGACGGCGATCGGGTCGTGGTCGGAGAGCATGAGTCCGTCGCCGGTGAGGAACCCGGCATGTTCGTTGGCGTAGGACGTGGCGTTCAGTGAGACGAGCTTGCTGCCCCGGTAGAGGACCTTGTCGACGACCTCGCAGGTGTTGGGCACGGTCGCCCCGGACTGGTCGCAGACGAGCGCGTCGCTGCCCTTGGCGGGCGGGGTCCCGCCGCGGATCAGCCGGACCCAGGCGTCCGTGAGGCCGTTGGCGGCGGCGAACTCGGCGATGGTGTCGCCGGTTCGGGTGTAGCGGGTGTTGGTGTCGCCCATGACGACGACCGCGTTGCCCGCCGAGTGCGTCGCGATGAAGTCGGTGAGCTGACGGAGGTTGTCCGCGCGGGAGGCGAGGTCGCCGTCGTTGGTCCCGGCGTTGGTGTGCACGTTGTAGAAGTCGACGTAGACCCCTTCGGCGAGCTGCTCGCGCATGAAGGTGAAGCCCTTGGGGGTCAGGCAGTCGCCCGAGTCCCACTGGCAGGAGTTCCAGCCCACCCGCTCGAAGTCGTCCTCGTCGTAGGGGATCTTGGACAGGGTGTTGAGCCCGCTGCCGATGCCGGCTCCGCCGCTGGTGGGGGTGCGGTAGGAGTGGGCGGTGTCGGAGGCGTAGAGGTAGGCGTGGTAGTTGAAGTCCTCCTGGACGTGGACGATGTCGTACGGCGCGATCCGCTGGCCGATCGCCGTGGTGCTGGAGTCGCGGGGCGTCGGGGCGCTGGAGAGGCTCTCGGGCAGGCCCGCGATGTTGTACGTGAGAACGCCGAAGGTGCCTGAGTCGGCGGCCGCCGCGGAGGGGGCGGCCGCCGTGAGTCCGCCGAGGGCGGCGGCCGCCGCCGCAAGGCAGGCGAGGATTCTGCGCATGGGGAGTGTCTCCTGGGAAGGGAAAGCGGTTGCGGTCGGAACGGAGCAGAAGTTACCGCCGGTTACCCCATGCTTGTCGAGGCTTTGGACGTTCTTTCCGGGGAACTGCCAGCCGCGCGCGGGCGGTTGGGCACTCACCGTGCACCGCTTCACACGTGTCGGGCGGGCGGTCGGGGCGGCTCCCGCAGCCGGCACCGAACGGTCGGTGTAGGGCGGCGCGCCCGGCAACCGTCCGGGGGTGGGCCGGCCCACCCCATCCGTGCCGTGCCCGCCCGTGTGCCTCCCGGCGGGCATCCGCTGCCGGCCGAGGCGGACCACATCGCGGTCGACGGCCGGCGGTGGCGCATCCTGCCGGACGACGCGCCGCCGGATACCGCGGTGAGCAGGTCGCCGCCCCCGCCGCGCAGTACGCCGGCCCGGCCGGGCCCGGGCCCGACGCCTCTTGCGGCAAGCGGCTGGAGCGCCTCCTGCGCGACTGGCGTGACGGCTGACCGGCATCACCCCGCTGGACCTGGACGACGTCGCCGGCGCCGCCCGCCATCCGCTCCATGCTCCTGCTCACCACCTTCCAGGTGCTTCTCGGCCACGGGACGGGCCGGTGCACTCCGCGTCGGCGGTGCGAAAGCGGCCCGCGGCCGCGGTGCCGGTGCCGCCCGCCCCGACGGGCTGGCCGCCTGCAGGCGGCGGCCTCGGGCGTCCGCGGCGCAGGCGTCCCGCCCGACGCGGGTGACCTCGAAAGGGTTCACCTCCGTGGACGGTGGCCGCTCCGTGCCGCGGTTCGCTGCGCCCGGTGGTCATGGCCGGGTCCTTCTCGCCGGTGCCGGCGTCTGCCGGATGCCCGCCGGCCGCGTACCGGGAGACCGGCGGGGTGCGACGGGGACCGGCCGGCCCTCGCGCGGGCTGCCGCGGCGGGCTGCCGCGACGAGCCGCCCCACCGGGTCTGTTGCCGGCGGATGTGCGGCGGCAGGCCCGTTGCGGGGGAGTGGAGGCCGCCCGAATCCATACCCCGGTGGGTACCCGGGTGGGGACGAGCGGCCCATGTCTGGTGCTCGTCCCCGGCACCACAGTGGGGGCATGGGCACACACCTGGTGATTCTCGGTGGCGGCACCGCCGGCACGATGACGGCGAACCGCCTGCAGCGCACATACCATGACCGGGATTTCCGGATCACCGTCGTCGACCAGGACGACGACCACATCTACCAGCCCGGCCTGCTGTTCGTACCGTTCGGGCTGGCCCAGCCGCACCACCTCGTCCGCTCTCGCCCGCGGCAGCTGAACGCCGCCGTCGACTACAAGCAGGCCCGGATCGAACGGGTCGACCTGAACGAGCGGACGGTCCACCTCGCCGGCGGCATCAGGCTGAGCTACGACGTCCTCGTCGTCGCCACCGGCGCCCGGCTGCTGCCGGAGGAGACGGAGGGGCTGACCGGTCCCGGCTGGGGCGAGAACGTCTTCACCTTCTACGACCTGCCCGGCGCCATCGGCCTGCACCGCGCGCTGGAGCGCTTCGACGGCGGCCGGATCGTGATCGACGTGGCCGACCTGCCCATCAAGTGCCCGGTCGCCCCCTTGGAGTTCGCCTTCCTCGCCGACTGGTACTTCCAGCGCCGCGGCATCCGCGACCGTGTCCGGCTGACCTACGCCACCCCGCTCGACGGCGCCTTCACCAAGCCGGTCGCCGCGAAGGCGCTGGGCGGGCTGCTGGCGGACAAGGGCATCGAGCTGGTCACGGAGTTCACCCTCGGCGAGGTCGACGGGACGGGCGGCCGCCTGGTGTCGTACGACGAGCGCGAGGTTCCGTTCGACCTGGCCGTCGTCGTCCCGCTGCACGGCGGCGCGGAGTACGTCGGGCGCTCCCCGGGCCTGGGCGACGAACTCGGCTTCGTGCCCGTGGACCCGCACACCCTCCAGCACCCCGACCGCCCCGAGGTGTTCGCCATCGGGGACGCGGCGGGACTGCCCGCCTCCAAGGCCGGCTCGGTGGCCCACTTCGAGGGCGAGGTGCTGGTGCACAACATCGGCGCCTTCCTCGCCGGACGCCCGCTGGACGGCTCCTTCGACGGGCACGCCAACTGCTTCGTGGAGACCGGCCACCACAAGGCCCTGCTCATCGACTTCAACTACGACACCGAGCCGCTGCCCGGACATTTCCCGGCCTTGGTCGGCCTGCCGCTGCTGAAGGAGGCGTACGCCAACCACCTCGGCAAGCTCGCCTTCGAGTGGCTGTACTGGCACAGCCTGCTGCCCGGCCGGGAACTGCCCGGCATCAGCTCGGCGATGCCCGAGCACGGCAAGCGCCACGCCCACGCCTGAACCAAGAGGAGCGTCCCCGTGCCCACCGCCACCTACGGCGACACCCCCCCTCCCGGCCGACGACGAGGGCTCCTTCACCGACCCCGACCGGTGGACCGAGCCCATGGCCGGGCGGATCGCCCGCGAAGCCGGCACCGAGGCGCTGACCGACCTGACCGACCGGCACCGGAGGGACATCCGCTTCACGCGCGAGCAGTACGCCGCCGAGGGCACCGGCCCCACCGCCCGCGTACTCGGCAAGACCTCCGGCGTCAGCATCAAGGAGCTCTGCCGGCCCTTCCCCAAAGGGCCGGCGAAGACCACCGCCAAGATCGCCGGGCTCCCCGAGCCCCGCGGCTGCATCTGAGAAGGAGAGGGCCCGCCATGGCCGCCACCGCCACGATCGAGAAGGTCTCGGTCATCGTCTCCAAGGGTTCCCTGGAAGGGATCTACCCGGCCCTGATCATGGCCAACGGCGCCCGCGCCGAGGGGATCGAGGCCGACCTGTTCTTCACGTTCTTCGGCCTCGACGCGATCACGAAGAGGCGCTGGGAGCACATCGAACTGGCCACCGTCGGCAACCCCGGCCTCCATCTGCCGACCCTGCTGGGCGGCATGCCGGGCGTGCCGCACCTGCTCACCCGTTACATGGAACGCAAGATGGACAAACTCGACATCCCGCCGATCCCCGAGTTCATCGAGATGATCTCCGACACCGGCGCGGGCATCTACGCCTGCAAGGCGTCGGTGGACCTGTTCGAACTCGACAAGGACGACCTGATCGAGCAGGTCCAGGGCATCATCACGGTCGGCGAGTTCTACGAGCGCGCCGCCGCCGGCCAGATCGTCTACACCTGATGTCCGGCATGCTGCCCGGCCTGCCGGACGGGGTGCGGCGAGTGATGGCCGTGGTCGCCCATCCCGACGACGAGTCGTTCGGGCTGGGCGCCCTCCTGGACCTGCTGTCCGGCGGAGGGGTGCCCACGACGGTGCTCTGCTTCACCCACGGTGAGGCGTCCACCCTGCACGGCCGGCCCGGCGACCTGCACACGATCCGGGCGGACGAACTCGCCAGCGCCGCAAAGGAGCTGGGCGTCGAGCACGTAGAACTGGCCGACCACCCGGACGGCGCTCTCGTCCAGCTCCCGTTGCCCGGGCTCGCCGCGGAGGTGACCCGCCTGATCGATGAGCAGCGTCCCAGCCATCTGCTCGTCTTCGACACCGGAGGCGTCACCGGGCACCAGGACCATCAGCGGGCCACCGACGCCGCGCTGCTCGCCGCCCGCCGCTCCGGTGTCGCCGTGCTGGGCTGGACTTTGCCGCAGCAGGTGGCGGGGCGACTGAACGCCGAGTTCGGCACATCCTTCATCGGCCGGGACCCGGCCGAGTGCCGTGTCGTAGAACCGGCGCCGCGCGAGCGGCAACGCCGCGCCATCGCCTGCCATGCCAGCCAGTCGTCCGACAACCCGGTGCTCTGGCGCCGTCTGGAACTCCTGGGCGAGCGGGAGTATCTGCGGATCCTGGAGTGACGCGGACCGGCGCCGAGGCCGGCGGAGCGGGAGGCTTCACTGTCGTGTGTCTCCTCGGCGGCGGCACGCTCGCGCGCCCGGCGTGCCAAGGGGCCGGCGGCGGGGGTGGATCTTTGTGGTGAACCCGCCCCGGGACCGGCCCAGCCCGTGATCGTCCGTTTCGGTCCCTGTTCCGCCCGGCGGTTCCTTCTGCGCCGCCCCGGCCCTGCGCGCGCCGGCCGCGTGCTGATGGGCCCGGCAGACGGTGGAGTCGACATTCACCGCCCAAGTGATCAGGCCCGCTGCATCGGCCCGCGGCCGTAGCGCGGTCAGGAGCCAGGCCCACACTCCTTCGCGCTGCCAGCGCCGGAACAACCCGTACACGGTCTGCCAGGGCCCGTACTGGGCTGGAAGATCCCGCCAGGGCACCCCTGTGCGCACCCGCCAGCGGACTCCGTCGATCAACCGCCGCCGATCCCTCGCCGGGCGCCCCAAACCAACCACCGGCAACAACGGCTCCAGCACCGACCACTGCTCATCGGAAAGATCCCCACGCCCCACACCGAGATCATCACGGCATGAGACGTGGTCAGGAGCCGACTTCTAAGAGGTCCTAACAGAAGTTTTTGATCAAGTGACCGTCGGCTTGTCTGCTCGTTGGTCGGGTCGTGGGGAAGCGTCAGTCTCGGCCGTGGATCGTGTCGGACGAACTGTGGTCGCTGATCGAGCCGTTGCTGCCCGAGCCGGGTCCGAAGCTGGTGGCGGGTCGGCCGCGAGTTCCGGACCGGCAGGCCTTGTGCGGGATCCTGTTCGTGCTGCATACCGGCATCCAGTGGGAGTACCTGCCGCAGGAGCTGGGGTTCGGTTCGGGCATGACCTGCTGGCGGCGCCTGGCCGCCTGGAACGAGGCCGGCGTGTGGGAGAAGCTGCACCTGGTACTGCTGAAGAAGCTGCGGTCGGCGAAGCAACTGGACTGGTCGCGGGCGGTGATCGACTCCTCCCACGTGCGGGCGGCCCGGCGGGGCCCAAAAGCGGTCCCAGCCCGGTCGACCGAGCGCGGCCGGGCAGCAAGCACCACGTCCTTGTCGACGGGCAGGGCATCCCGCTCGCGGTATCGCTGACCGGCGGCAACCGCAACGACGTCACCCAGCTGATCCCGCTGCTGGACAAGGTCCCACCCGTGGCCGGCACGGTCGGGCGGCCACGGCGCCGACCGGCCATGCTCTTCGCCGACCGCGGCTACGACCACGACAAGTACCGGCGACTGCTGCGGCAGCGAGGCATCCGACCAGCGATCGCCGAACGCGGCCAGCCCCACGGCTCCGGCCTGGGCATCTTCCGCTGGGTCGTCGAGCGAACGATCTCCTGGCTCCACGGCTTCCGCCGCCTGCGCATCCGCTGGGAACGGCGAGACGACATCCACGAAGCCTTCCTCGGCCTCGCCACCTGCCTCATCACCCACCGACACGTCCAACGCCTTTGTTAGGACCTCTAAGTGCGTTGCGGCAAAGGGAGTCCCTGTTCGATGAGCAGGGGCTTCTTCGTGTGCGGGGCATGATCGCGAAGGGGTAGGGGCAGGCAGCGGACGGCTTGTTGTGGATCGAGGAGGGTGCGATGCCGTCGGTGCTGGGGTTGATGGAACGGCGTGAGGCGCGGGCGAGGCAGGATCTGGAGTCCTGGACGGAGGTTCTGGAGCAGGCTCAGGCGGAGGTGGACGCCGCGCGGGAGGTCGACCAGCATGGCCATCCACTTCACGCCGTTGTCGACCAGGTAGCGCACAGCGTCGAGCATCTCGCGGTGGCAGTACGCCTCCGGACGCCCACCCTGCTTGAGGAGCCAGGCCGGCACCGGCATCGCGGAGCGGGCCTCGGCCCACTCCGCATCCGTCATGTCACTCGGATAGCACCGCACCCGCCGTCCCGGAGCGATCGAACCGAACCTGTGCACGTAGCAGTCACACCCAGGGGTGACCGCGGTGGACGCAGACACAGAGATACTGCTCAACTGATCAGGTAACGGGCTTCCTTGGTCGTGCTGGTGTCGTAACCGCGTCACTACCAAGGGGCCCGTTCTCTCATACCCACGGCCGCACCCGTACCTCTGTCCAGAGGATCACCCGCGCCGCACACCTCGAACGAAATCCGGTTTGCCACAACGCACTGAGGCGCCGGGTAGTGGGCCGGCCGTCCCAGCGAAAGCGCTTGGTCGAGCGCCGAATGAGCATGCGGAGCGTGACGAGGGTGGCGGCGAGGTAGAGGTAGAAGTCCACGACCCTTCCGCTCTTCTCTGTGCAGCGCCGGAGCTTGCCGTAATTGTTCATCCAGGAGTGTGTGCGCTCGACCACCCAACGCTTGCCAGCCTGGATTGGGGCTGGCACGCCCCAGCGTGCGATCTCGGCCGTGAACCTCAACTCAGCCATTACCACACATGACTTGGCACTGAGGTCTTCTCGGCAACGTAACGGTTGCGGTGTGTGACGGGGTGAGGGTGCCCGCTCGCGGCCTAGGCCTGCGGTGCCAGGGTGCGTAGGACGTCGAACTCGTTGCCCTCGGGGTCTGCCATGACTACCCAGTTTCGGTCTGACCCCTGGCCCACATCCGTTTTGGTGGCGCCGAGGCCGAGCAATCTGGTCACCTCGTCCTCGGTGCTGCCGTCGATTGGGCTGACGTCGAGGTGAAGCCGGTTCTTCACGGTCTTGCCCTCAGGTACCTGGATGAACACCAGGGTGGGCGGCATCTGACGGGCCCGAACGTCCTCGACGGTCGGCACCCAGGAGCCGATCTCGACCTTGCCCTCGCTCCGGTCGATCACCTTGAAGTCCAGGACCTCGCACCAGAAGGCCGCGAGCCTCTCAGGATCGTGGCAGTCAACGGCCAACTCAGTGAACCTACTTGTCATGATTCTCCCCAGGCAGTGCGGACGAAGTTCAGAGTATGGGCCAGGCCGCCCGTCCGACAGATCCGCGATCTTCCTGGCTGGCGAGGCCATCAGACGGGCTTGACCCGGCATCAGATACGCGAGAAGCCCCTGGTAGGAACAGGTCTGCGAAGATCACGTTCCGGAACCCAGAGGCTTCACGCGTTGACCAGTATCACCTACACCGCAACACTCGACGTCGGCAGGGAGACCGCCGAGGCTCTCGCCCAACTCTTGCGCGAGCACGGCGAACGGCTCGGCACCCGCAGGGGGACCCGCGCTCTGGGCGTCTTCAAGCAGGGTGTCCTGGTGCTGCGGTGGTTCGTCGACGGGACCCGGCTTGCCCAACTCGCCCGGGACAACGGGGTTTCGGTGCCCACCGCGTACCGCTACTTGCACGAAGGGCTGACCGTGCTCGCCGACCACGCCCCGGATCTGTCCACCGCGCTGGAACGGGCGGCGGCCGCCGGCTACACCCATCTCAACCTGGACGGCACCGTCATCCGTACTGACCGCGTCGCCGCCTCCGGCCCCCAAGGCGCCGACCTCTGGTGGTCCGGGAAGCACCAGCACCACGGCGGCAACGTCCAGGTCATCTCCGCCCCTGACGGCTGGCCGATCTGGGTCTCCCCGGTCCGCCCCGGCCGCGAGCATGACACCACGTGCGCCCGCACCCACGGCCTGGTCGACGCCCTCAACCGGCTCGCATCCACCCTGGACATTCCCACCCTGGCCGACCTCGGCTACGAGAACCTCGGCGACGGCTTCCGCCACCCGGTCAAGAAGCCCAAGGGCAGCGAACTCGATGACGAGCAGCAGGCGTTCAACTCGGTCATCCGAGGCGTCCACGCGGTCGCCGAGCGGACCAACGCCTGCTCAAGGTCACCTTCAAGACCCTGCGCCGGGTCAGCGTCGACCCCAGCGGCATCACCCGGATCGCCCGAGCCGCCCTCGTCCTGCTCCAGCTGCAACACGGCCGCACCGCCTGACCGAAGATCACGAACCGTCACGAACCATCACGAAACGTTACCGAGATAGATTCGCTGTTGTAACCGCGATCGAGGTTGACAGTGACGGTTTCCGGGAGCGCGCCGACCTGATCCTTCGTAGCTTCCAGCGTCGGCTCGAGCAGTGGTGAGTCATGCCGGTTGGCCCCGTCGGAGACGATCCCGAGCGGAACTCCGCAGGCATCGGAGGCGACCGAGGGTTTCAGTCCCCGCTTGCCCCGGTCGACCGGCGATCGCCCCGCCTTCTCGCCACCAGACGGGGCCTTGGTGATGCAGCCGTCCACCGAGATCTCACCCAGTCCGAGGCCGATCATGCGGTCGTGCGCCTCCAAAGCGAGGGTGCACACGCTCGGCGATCCCCTGCTCGGGCCACTCCTTGACGCGACGTCGTATCGTGCGGTCTGAGCAACCGGGAGTGGAGATGCGTTCGTATCCGGAGCCGTGGACCAGCGCGAGCATGACGTGCTCGAAGACTGTTCGGTCGTCGATCCGGCGGCGGTGACAACCCGGCGGGTGCTCCGCGGCGAACTCTCCCCGGGCGGGCAGGAGTGCAGCGAACTGGTCCCACAGGGGTTCGAGCAGGCAAGACGGCAGCGCGGGCACGGTCGTCCTTCGTGATCACTGAGCGTAGAGAACTCCATGATCACGTGGACTCGTGCCCGCGCTGGACCCACCCCGTCTCCTCGCACCACACCGGCTGCCAATTGCCGGTCGGTCTGAGCTTGGCATTTAACCTCGCAGGTCACCCGACCTGCTGATCTGCGGTTCTTCCTGGCCGGGCTACGGCTGCTGGGAGCGGACAACATCGCCAAGACCACCCGAGCGATCCGAGGCGCACCCGAACACGCCATCTGGATCTGGGGCATCACCGACAGCCCGCTCCTACCGGGAACTTGAAGCGGCCCTGCCGACAGTCGGCCTCTGCACGAGGTGCTTACATCCGAACCGATGATGCGGAATGGCTGCCCATCCGCACCCGCCACCATCCCGTGCCGGCGGGCCTCATTGGGGAAGGCGGCCTGGGGCGCTGACCCGCGACGCCCGGCGCCGCCGGTGGTGTCCTGGCGGCGCGGGGCGGCGTCACTCGGCGGCTGCGGGACTCTCCACAGGCTGGAGGTGGGCTGCCATGGCCGGGTCGCTGATGCCGTCCCTGCCGGTTTCCATACGGCCCGCGAAGCGGCGCTCGAGCGACGAGCCGTCCAAGGTGACGGTGAAGTCGTACCAGTGACCGCTCGGGCCCAGCGACCAGTGCCGCGTGACGTCCTTGCGGGGCGGCACAAGAACGGTCCGGGGCCCGGTGAAGCGGTAGGCGTGGGGCTCGATGTGCAGCCTGACCGACTTCGGCCCGGGATTGTGCACGGTGAGGACGACGGAGTTGCCGTGACGGTCGTACCGGACCTGAAGGTGCGGCTCGGCCTTGGCCGTGGTGGTCCCGGTGAAGGAACGGAAGAAGCCGCCCGGTCCGTGGACCTCGAGGTCGTACGCGCCCGAGTCGGTCGCCATGGCGTCCCATACGCCGGTGAGCTGCTTGCCGGCCTCGACGGTGTAACGCTGGGGGATCCGGTCGAGGTGCAGTCTGTCGTACACGTGGAAGACGGCGCCCTTGCGGCCGGTGTTGAGGAACCGGAGGGTGACCGTACCCGAGTCGGGGTCGGTGGAGGCGTCGGTGTGGAGCCGGTACGGCAGCGCGCGGGAGTAGCGCGTCCCGTGCTCCTGGAACAGCGGCTCCGGCGTCGCCGGCGCCTTCGGCGCCGGCAGGGCGCGCTGCCGGGCGTCGGAGTCGGCCCAGTCGCTCTGGTCGGGAAGTGTCGGGAAGCGCTGGTCGTTGGGGTGCTTGAAGTCGAAGGCCGAGGTGAGATCACCGGAGACCGCTCGGTGCCATGGACTGACAGCGTCTATGCGCACGTTGAAGCGCTGTTCGAGGAACATGCCCACCGAGGTGTGGTCGAACACCTCGGAGTTGACCCAGCCGCCCCGGCTCCACGGGGAGATGACGTAGAGCGGCACTCGCGGGCCCAGGCCCCACGGCCGGGTCGTCCCGGTGACTGAGTCCTCGGGTTTGAGCCACGACGACGTCTTGGCGGATGCGTCGAAGTACTCACCGTCTAGCGGGACGGTCGACTTGCCGGCGAGCGTGCCGTCGAGGTTGTAGGACGGAACCGCGGGTGCGGGCACGTGGTCGAAGAGGCCGTCGTTCTCGTCGAAGGTCAGCAGGAAGACGGTCTTGCTCCACACCTCGGGGTTGGCGGTCAGCGCGTCCAGCACGTCGGCGGTGAAGTTGCCGCCGTGTGTCGGGCTGGAGCCCGCGCCGGGGTGCTCGGAGTTGCTCTTCGTCGTCAGCACCCAGGAGACCTGCGGCAGTTTGTCGTCGAGCACGTCCTGCCGGAGCCGGTCCAGGAAGTCCGGGCCGCCGGTCATGCCGTGCTCGTACACCGGGGTCCCGGGCCGCGCGCTCCGGAAACTCTCGAACGCCAGGCAGCCGTGCATCGCGCCGGTCCAGTTGTCGTTCATGTCCTGGTAGATGTGCCAGCTGACGCCCGCACGCTCCAGCACGTCCGGGATGGTGTCCCAGTCGAACGCGTTGCTCGCGTACGTGTAGGTGTGCGGCCATGAGCCGGGCACCCACGTACCCTTGACCCAGCACCGGAGGTTGTTGGGCTCGGACTGGTCGTGCTGGGGGTTGATGCCCTGACGGCCGAGGCCGGGGTTGAAGTTGGACCCTGACCAGAAGATGATGCGGTTGGGGTCGGTGCCGCCAGTGATGGAGCAGTGGTAGGCGTCGCAGATCGTGAACGCCTCGGCCAGGGCGAACTGGAACGGAATGTCGTCCCGCTCGTAGTACCCCATGGAGTACTCGGTCTTGTACTTCGCCCAGTGGCCGAGTTTGCCCTGGTTCCAGGCGGCCTGCGCGTCGCCGAAGGCGTGGGGGGTCGAGGGTATGAGGAGTGCGCTGGAGCGCTCGGGGTCGAGGTGGTACGGCGGGATCTCCCTCAACCCGTCGGACTGGTACCAGACCGGTTTCCCGCTCTCCAGCGGGGTCGGGAATCGGTCACCGAAGCCGCGCACACCGCGCATCGTGCCGAAGTAGTGGTTGAAGCCGCGGTTCTCCTGCATCAGGATCACCACATGCTCGACGTCCTTGATGGTCCCCGTACGGACGGCCGCGTCGACGGCGAGGGCCCGGCTGATGGAGGCGGGGAGCACGGACGCGGCGGCCGCCGCCCCCAGAGTGGTCGCCGATCTGCGCAGGAAGTCGCGTCGGCTGGTCGGTGAGGACATGGTGTGTTCTTTCGCTCGGTGGACAGGGCTGAGCCCGGACGGGGACCGTCAGCGAAAGCGCGCCGGCCGGGGCCGGGCGTTCGCCGTGGGGTGACGGCTGCAGCCAGCACAACCTAGGAAGGCTTCATGAACCCCGGCTGACCGTGCAGAAGAATGGCGTGAACGGCTCTGGACACGGAGCCGGGCTCGCGGCGCCGCACACCGCGCTGAGCGGGCGAAGGCAGCCGGGCGCGCCCGCCGACACGTGCCGCCGGATAGCCGGGACGCTCGTCGGACGGTGCGGGGAGCGGGGTCGAGCGGACCTCAGCCTGGGCCTGGCCCGTGCCGCATCGCTGCACGGGCCGCTGCACGACGTGTCCGAACCTGTGGGTCAGTGGAACGGGGCTCTCTGACGGTCTGAGAGCAGAAGGGAGCCGATGACCCGCGGCGGCGCGGATCGCGTCCCATGAAGTGGTGTAGCCGGGCAGGGTCCCGGAACGCGCGGGTGTCTGCCCGGGGCGTGCATCGGCTGACCGTGCATGCTCCCTGAGCAAGGGCAGGCCATCGCGCAAGTCTCCCTGGTGAACGGGCAGTTCAACCGGAGGAGCACGCGATGGCCTTGTCCCAGTCTGAGCTGATGCGGCTGCTGGAGTCACTACGTCGGGCCGATGGAGTTGAGGCAATCAGGGTGGTGTGCGAGCGCATCCTGCAGGAGCTGATCGAGGCAGGCCAGGGTCTGTCCAGCCAACGGTGTAACTCGGGTGGTGTGAGTT
>NZ_JBVMUU010000003.1:0-61728 GCF_055632315.1 Streptomyces sp. PSU-S4-23
ATAACCCTGCTGCGCAGGGTTCAAGGAACCCCCGCGCGTTGCGCGGGGGTTGACGAAGTGACACCTCCTCGCTGCGCGAGGAGGTCCGACTCGGGCGCTGCGCTTCCGAGTCGCGGGTCCCTTTCGCTGCGCTTCAGGGACTTGTGAGCCTGCTGACGCAGGCTCACGCGGCCCTGGTTCCCAGGGCCTTGGGGGTCCGTCCGCTGCGCTCCCGGACCTAGCCCGCTTCGCGGGCGGCTGGCTGCATGAGGGGGTCGGGGTGGGTGTTTCCTTCGTGGAGAACTTTCCGGGAATCCGGATTCGGGGGTGGTGCCCTCCCGGGCTGGAGATCTGGGAATGTTGTGCCGCGGGGTGTCCGGGCGGGTGTGGTGATGTCAGTTCCCCTTCGTTGCGCAGACATCCAGGTTGCTCTTCTTAGCCGAAGCCGTGTGCCACGTGCCCGAGCCAGCTTTCCTCGGCGGCAGTGTTGTTGGCGCATCCTGCTGGTCGGCTGCGGGCCCTGCCCGCCGGCGGCCGGGAGGTGAGGGCGCAGGACGCCGACACCGGGCGGCCGTCCGGTGTCGGCGTGGTGGGTGCGGCCAGCAGGCGGTCCATGCGGTCCTGGTAGCGGTGGAGGTCTTCGGACCAGCCGGGGAGGAGGAGGTACTGCACGGTGCTCAGGGTGATCGCGGCCTCCCCCCAGTCGGCTGGCGGGGGCGATGCCTGCGGCGCGGGCCCATTGGTCCCACATCACATCGCTCATCAGCACGGTCAGCATCTCGGCGTCGGTGTGTTCCAGGAGCAGCTTCATCAGCGTGGAGGATGCCTTGGCGCATGCGCGGACCGCCTCGCACAACAGGTGTGCGTCTGCTTGTTCGATGGCGCGGACCAGCCCGGGCAGTCCGTGCGCCAGTGGGGAGAGGGCGCGCAGGTCGGTTCCGGCTTCGTCGGCGGCGAGGTGGGCGGCGGTGATCCGGTCGAGCTGCCCGGGTGGGCCGGTCCACACGCTGCGCCATGCATCGGTGAGCTCTTCGGGGCTGACGTCGGCCATGCCGCCGGTCAGCAGCCGGGCGCCGACGCGAATCAGCATGGTGTTGAAGGGGTTGGACACCGTGTGGGGTTCGGGCAGGGCGATGCCTGCAGTGGCGGCGTGGTCGCGCAGGAGGCCGTCCAGGTCCCGTCCGATGGCGCGGCGCCCCTGCAGAAGACGTGCGGCGAGGTCCTGGCGGGCTTCGAAGGCGGTGTCGCTGTCGCCCTGCGGGACCTGGGTCAGGGTGATACCCGCCTGGCGCAGGGGCAGTTGGATGGTCCGGATCAGAGCCTGGCGCAGCAGTGCGGCGGTCTGTTCGGTGCCGTCGATCGCCCAGAACGTCCAGCCGATCCAGCTGATGCCGCGGCCTGGCCTGGAGAGGGCGGCGAGCCATGCGGTCCGGTGGACGATGTCGGGGCGCAGCGCGCTGGTTGCGGGGTCCATCCACTGGTCGGTGGGGGCCAGCCAGCGCTTGGCGCGCCAGCGTTCGAGCTGGTGGGGGGTGACGGTCAGTCCCAACCGGTTGACCTCGGCGGCCAGGGCGAGCTGTGCGGCGGTGGGCGGGGTGCGGGTCACGGTCGGCTCCTGCGGTCCGGGCCGGCGATGGCGTAGAGGGCGGTCGCCGTGGTGACGGCGCTGGTCCACTGCGGGTTCTGGGCGGCCAGCACGGCGGCGGCAGTCACCAGCAGCCACAGCAGGACCCGGCGGGCGGCATCCGGCCCGGGCCGTCGCGTTCCGTTCACGGTCGGACTCCTTTCGTGCCGGCTCCCCGGGGCGGGGGCGGCGCTTCTATCTGGTCACACCGGCCGGGCGGGGGCGGGAAGAACTTCGCGGGGCCCCGGGTGTCGGCCGGGGCTGCGCCGGAGTTCGCCGTGCTGCGGGAGTGGATCGGCGAGTGGGGCATGGCCTGCTGCCGTCTCGCATGTGGTGGTCGTGGCTGGCCAGCACGCCGAGGTGCTGGCACTCGGTGAGGAGTTGCTGCACGGCGGCCCGAACCCCGGGGTCGGCCTATCCTCCGGCGTCAGACGCTGTGGGTAGGGGTGGTCGGCCGGCAGAGGCGGGCGGGCAGCGCTGGCGAAGCAGGTGTGGCCGGACTGGTCGGCGCCTGCAAGTTCTCGTAGACGGGCACGGGGGCACGACCGTGCACCCGCTTGTACCGGTGGCCGCAGCCGGGGCTGCAGGTGCGCACCGCGGCCGGCTGGAGCTGTCGGCGGGGCCCGCGAGGAGCACCAGGACGACATGCCGCGGGGGCGGCCCGGAGGTAGCGGCGCTGGTGCACCAGTGCACCGGATATGTTCCTCTACCACCAGTAGAGGAACGCGGTAGAGTCGGGACATGGCAGCAGACGAGACGAGCATCAAGGTGAGCGCGGCCGCGCGGGACCGGCTGGCGCGACTGGCGGCCGAGCACGGCACGACGATCCGCAGCCTGGTCGAGGAGCTGGCGCAGAGCACGCCGACGCAGGCCGAGTACGCCGAGCGTGCCGAGCTGGCCCGCGCCGAACTCGCCTCCGCCCTCGGTCACGCGCCGAGCCCGGAGGCCGAGGCGAAGGCCCGGGCTCTGCTGGAGCGCTTGGGCGCCGCCTCGCCCGGTCCGCGGGCGGCGGCGTAGTGGCGGCGATCGCGGTCGTCCTGGACCACACGATCGCCGCGGCGTTGTACGACCCGAAGGATTCGTTCAATGAGGCGGTCGCCGCGTTCTACGTCCAGGCCTCCGGCGGGCTCGGTGATCTGTATGCGCCGGTGCTGTCGCTGACGGCCGGTGACGCCGAACGGCCGGGCCTGCTCAGCTACATCAAGGGACTGCGGTTCATCCGGATCGAGGCGTTCGACACCGACGCCGCGGTCACCGCCACAGAACTGCTGCGCTTCGGGCACTCCTGGGCCGCCGTCCACGCCATCCACGCCGCCAGGCCGTCCGCCACCCACCCCAGCGGCCGGTTCCTGCTCACCCTGACACCGAAGGCGTACGCGGGCACCGGCGTCCAGGCCGTTCACCCCGGCCAGTGACCGCCGGGCGCCTGGACGCTCGCTGCATCAAGCCCGCCCGCGCCGTCACGAACCTGGCCCACCTGACACCCGCAAGGCCCGGCGACGTCCTTTCGCCGGAAGCAGCACCGCGGCAGCCGCACGCTCCTCCGTACCGGCGGCGCGGATGTGCCCTGGCGGCGCAGGCGCGCAGCGCCGCCAGGCAGAGGCGCTTCGATCGAGCGCTTTCTGCCTGTGACCGTGTCGCCACTTCCCCAGGGGCCACAGAGTCAGTCGTCGACTTCGCGAAGGGCATTGATGACGATCTGGGCGGAACATCCTTCGCGGAGCAGATGGTCGGCGGTCTGCCGTTGATGACGCGGTCGAGCATGTCCGGGGTGCAGCCATTCAGCCGCATCTGGGCCGCGACCCCAGGGCTGGTGGTCGGCGTGAGAATGACATGGCCCTTCGTCACTCATCCCAGCAACGAGTGAGCACCGCCCGTCAGCATCGACGGCCAGGTCACCGCACCGACGCCCCCCGCAGACCATCAAGCAGCGTGACGGCGTGGACTGAACGGCGAACGGTCGTGATCACGCTGGAGCGGGCCGGGCGTGCACCGTGGAACGAATCGCATCACCGACGAAACCAGAACCTGCGCAGCTGGCGAGATTCCGGCGCGCCGTGTGCCGTGGATTGCTTGCTCGCATGGCCTGGGTGGGGATGCCCAAGCACGGCGGCCCGCACGGCCGGCCAGTCCTGGTTCCTCCACCAGTCGAAGAACTGGCCGGTGGTGAGCACCGGGAAGGTGAGCGCGTCGACGAACTCCTTGCTCTGATACACCTCGTCGGTACGCTGGGCGGGGTCGAGCCGGTGCTGATGGTTGACGATCAAGGCGGAGCAGGTGACCGGCTGGTCGGGGCGTAGCTGCGGCCAGGTCTCCAGGTGCCTCTGAAGGTAGGAGACCAGTTTGTGGGATGCCGCGCCGGATGCGGATTTCACCTCGATCAGGCACCTCTCCTGGTCCAGAACAGCGAGCAGGTCCGCCGACTTGGTGCCCAGTTCCGCATCCAGATCGGTGACGGTGAAGCCGGCGGCGCGCAGCACCACGGCGACAGCGTCGGCCAGTTCGTCGCCGGTGCCGTACAGCAGCCCGGACCGTACCGGTTCGGCTTCCTGCCGCGCCCGTTCCAGGTCGGCCTGGAAGCGGGCCTTGTTCTCGATGTAACGGGTCTCCAGTTCCTTGAGGGCGACGCGGGCTTGTGTCTCTGCGGGTGTCTCCAGGTCGGCGTCGATGCTGTGCGGGGAGCGGACGCGGCGCAGCGCGGACGGTACGTGCGCAGGCAGGGCCCGCTGGACGATCCAGTCGACCACGGTGTCCCAGTCGACCGCGTCAGGGATCAAGTACCAGATCTGTTGTCCGTCACTGGGTGTCCAGCGGGCAACGACTGGCTCGTCCAGGGGGTCCACCAGGATCGGCACCAGCTCTCCTTGGGGCTCGTGGACACTGGTCCCCCGAGGGCCTTCGAAACCGATCGGCTGCAGGGCCATGGCCCACCATGGTGCGTCGGCCGGGCGGTTCCGCAGTCGCAGTCCCAGGTCCCGGTCGGCCGCGTCCAGATCAGGAGCCAGAGAGATGTCCGCCCCTGCGGGCAGGCGCTTCCCGGCGATCGAGCCGGTGAACTGGGGGAAGTGCACACTGGCGTTGTAGCGACTGAAGACGTTCCAGGGGCCGTCATCGTCCGCGTTGCCCATCGTGGCGATGATCAGGGCGGGCTCGCCGCGCGAGGCCGCCCCGGACAGGAACCGCTCGAACTCGTCCGCGCCCCGGCCGGCGAAGTGGCTCGGGTTGATGGCCGCGGCACAGGTGCTGGTGTCCATACAGAGCCAGCGCGGCTCAGCTCCCGACTCGCTCCAGGAGATGTCCGCGTACATGGCTGAGGCCGCGAACAGGCGGTGCGCATCGCTGGCCGCCTGCGGATCCGGCTCCGCCATCTCCGCCGGGTTATGCACAGCAACGTGGACAGGAACCAGCCCGTTCGGACCTTGGGAGTGTGCAGCCATGTACGGCACCGTATCCGCCGGGTACGACGCCCCAGCCACACCTTTCCACCCCACGGCCCACCGCGTGGGCCGACCGCGTGGGTCCACGGGGCGAGCGTCGAGCGGTTCCGGAGCCGGAGAAGGCCGTCAGCCGGCGTACGCGGTCCGGCACGGCCCGGCCGCGGCCGGGCCGTACTAGCCTTCGCCGCCGTCGAACCTGTCACGGGCAGCCAGGAGCCACAGCGCCCCGCTCGGAGACAGTTGCTGAATCGGGCGGCGCAAGGTCATCGACGCTGACTGGCACCAGGAGTCCGCTGGTGGAGGGGCCACGGGGTCGGCGAGAACCTTGTGGGCGCTGACTGCTGCCTCTGGAGAGGCGGTCTGAGCCCAGGCCAGGAGCCGAGGCGCCAGCTGGGGATCAGCGGTGAGATGACAGTGCAGGCAGCTCAGATTGTTCTCCTCAACGGCTTGCTCGTACACCTCGGGCGCTTCACGCCCGATCAGGTTCCGGCCATGAGCAGCACACAGGGTCGGCCGTTGGCCGGCCTGGGGCGTATCCGGCTGGCACACGTCAGCGTGCTGTCCGGCCACGGCTGTTCGGGCCGCCGCGCGACCGCATGGCCGTACCAGTCTCGGTGAGCAGGCGGTGGACGAAGCCGTAGGACCTGCCGCAGCCCTGGGCGATGGTCCGGATCGAGACTCCCTTGTCGTACGCCTTCTTCAGATCGGCGCCGATCTTCTGTCTGGCCGGTCCTTTTATGTGGACGCGGATTCCCAGCATGTCGGCTTCCTCCAGGCGTGAACGGCCGCAGCCGACGCCGTTGCGGGTCGGGCGCGGTGTCGGGCGGCTCACCTGCGGGCGGCGGCGTCGATGTCGCCGGTGTTGACCAGCGCTGTCCTCAGCTCCTGCACCCCAAAGGAGCGTTCGTCCGGGGGCAGGGCCGTTGCGGCGTCCAGCAGGGCGCGGGCGTGCCGTCGTACGGCCGTCTCCCGCCATGTCCCGGGCGCGTGGGTGACCAGCGCCGCGGCCAGCAGCAGGGCGTCGGCATGGTCGGGGTGGGCGGCGGCGCGTTCGGCGACGAGATCGGCGTCGGCCAGGGCCGGGGAGTGCTCGGCGCTCGCCCGCATCAGCTCAAGCCACACCGTCTCCTCCACGGCCGCGTCCGCGAAGGCGCCCGCACCGGCGAGCGCTCCCGCTGGCAGACCAGGGGCCGCGAGCGCGGCCCGCCACAGCTCCACAGCCGCCCTCACCCGCGCCTGCTCGGCCGACGGGAGCGGGCCGTCGGCGCTGGCGTGCGGTGTGCGGGCGGCGATCGCCTCCAGCAGGCGGGAGACCGCGGCGGCACCCTCGCCGGTGTCGTCCGCCACCTCGGTCCACCAGGCGGTGGGTTCGCCCAGGAGAGCGGGGTCGGCCAGGAGCGCGGCCGCCGTGTGGGCGGCGGCATCGGGCGCCAGGCCGGGGGTGTCGCGCAGGGCGCCGAGGAGGTCGGCGTGGTCCAGGGCGGCGAGCAGCGGCGGACTGGGCGGCCCCCAGCGCAGCCAGCACGCGGCCGGCGAGAACCGGCCGGGGGCGAGCCGGTACAGGGCGGCGCGGTGCTCGGCGGCGAAAGCGGGGGCGTAGCGGTGCAGGGCCGGCAAGCGCACCCCGATCGCAGTGGCCACCGCCTCCTCCTCTCCACGCGCGGCGAGCGCGCCCGCCACCGCCTGAAGTACCTCGGCGGGCATCTGGCCTGCGGTGCGGGCCCGGTGGACGGCGTACTCGAGCAGGCACCCCAGCGCCCGCACCCCCGGATCCGACCCCAGCAGCTCCGGCTCCTCTTCCCCAGCCTCTGCCGGGGCGTCGCAGTCCGCGGGAGCGTCCGGGGCCTCGGTGGCGGCATCGCCGGCGAAAGCGGAGCAGTCCTCGGCCTCCTCGGTGGGGGCCGTGTCCTCGGCGGGCCGGGTGAGCCCGGTGGCCAGAGCGTGCAGGTGTGCCAGGACGGCCTTCTCCTGGTCGCCGTCGAGGTCGGTGCCGGTGCGCCACATGGTGGTGAGCAGGTCGAACAGGGCCTGGTCGGCGAAGAACGCCCCGGCGCTCTGGCCTGCGGCCGCAGTCCGGCTGGCGGCGGGGGCCGGTTGGCCGAGAACGCGGCGCAGGGCGAGCACCGCGGTGACGGCGTCCGTGAGCGCGCCACCCGGGAAGGCGCCGGGGCGGTCGGCGAGGACGGCGGCCGCGGCGAGGTAGAACGCGCCGAGCTCCGGCTGCTGAAGGGCGGCCAGAACGGCGGGCACGTCGGCCGTCCAGGCGGCCGGGTCGGCGGCGACGAGGTGGTGCAGAACCACCGCGTAGCCGTCGTCGCCGGCGTCCGGTGCTGCGGCCAGCGCGGCGGAGACCGCCACCGGCCCGTGCTCGGCGGCCATCTGCACCAGGTCTTCGGCGCTAAGGGACGTGGTTACCTTGACCGGCTCCAGGGCGGGCGCGGTGCGCGGATCGGGCGGGTCGGCGGGCTGAAGGCGGCGCACCGCGTCCAGCACCGGCTCCCAGCCGGCCAGGACCGCCGCGGGCAGCACCGGCGACCAGTCCCACACCCGCAGCCAGGAGGCGAGCGGCTCGGCGCGGCCGTCGGCCTGGTCGGCGTCGGCGGGAAGGACCTTCTCCAGCAGGGCGGTCGGTGGTGGGGCGCCGAGCGCCGTACGCACCTGTGTCTCCAGTTGCCTGGCGCGCTCGGGTGGGCAGGCGCCGAACATGAGGGCGACGAGGCGGGCCGATTCCGGGGCGGGCTCGGCGGCCACCAGGCGCGCCACGAGCGTGACGGCCTGCTCCCACCACTCCTGCCCGGCCAGCCCGCCCAGCAGCACCGCGGCCCCGGCGGGCGGCCGGGCGGCGAGGTGAGCGGCGACCAGGCGGTCGTGCAGCCGACCGTCGACGGCGGCCAGCCGGGCGAAGGCGCGGGTGCGCGCGGCCAAGCCCACGCCGGCGTCCGCGTCCGCCGCGGCGAGGTCGAGCAGGGTGCGCGCGAGCCGGGGCCCGCCGTACGCGGCCGAATCGCCGGCGTGCACCCGGTCGACGTCGGCGCCGAAGACGAGCGGACGGGAGGCCGCGGGCAGCAGCGCGACGTCGCGGGAGAGCAGGCCGGCCAGCACGGCCCGGATCATCGCCACGTTCGGGTGCGCGGGCCCGCCGCGGCCGACCGGGTACGCCGTCGACACCAGCTCCCGCAGCAGCACCGCCACCTCGTGACCGGGCAGCCGCGCCGCCGTTTCCTCGGCGATCAGCTCCCGCAGCTCCTCCTCGTCCACCACCGCGGCCGCGGCGGCATCCTCGGACACGGTCGGCCCCTCGGTATCGTCCTCGACACCGGCAGCCCGCGCCTCGGCGGCGGCCGCGCGCTCGACGACGGCCCGCAGCGCCAGATGGCCGGCGTGCTCGTCCTCGACCGCGCCGGCCAGCAGCGCCTCCACCACGAGGATCCACTCGCGCGCCCGCCCGGTACGCGGGACCGTCCGCGCCCACCTCGCGGCCAAGCGCAGCGTCGCCCCCGCCTCCGGGCCCCCGCCGGCGCGCACCGCCCCGGTGTCGGTAAGGACGGCGCGCACCTGGGCGGCGCCGAGGACGTCCTGGTGGCGTACGGCGAGGCCCAGCAGCGCGTCCAAGGCGTGGCGGCCGGCCGCGGCGGCCCGCTGCGCCCGGCTGACCGCGGGGTCTTCGTCGGCCGGCGCGGCCAGCCACGCCCGGGTGGCGTCCGGGTCCGCCTGTGCGACGTGCTCGAGGTACGGGGCGGCCGGCCACCGACCGCCCACCGCCCCGTCCGGCATCAGCAGGTGCGGCGCGTGCTCCTGCAGGACACCCAGCCACGCCGTCGCCGGGGCGGAGCGGAAGAAGTAGTCGGTGGCGCGCGGGTCCGCCCACCCCGCAAGCTCGGCGGCCTCGACGGCGCCCGGGCTCTGGAGAGCGGCGAGTTCGAGGACGCGGGCCGCACGGTCCGGAAGCGGCACCAGCAACTCACGGGCCGCCGCGAGGACTTCGCCGTACAGGACGACCGCGCGCCCCTCCACCGCGGGCCGGCCGTGCAGCGTGCCCGACGTCGCGCTGTACGCGGCGCCCCACACCTCCAGCGCCGTCTCCTGCGCGGCGCCGAGCGTGACGCCCATCAGCCGCTCGATCACCGCTCGGGCCCGGCCCTGGTGGTAGCGGCCCGGCTTCACCAACTCGGTGCGCAGCACCTCGGCCGCCGCCGCCACCCGCTCCCACGCCGCAAGTACCTCCCCGGCCGAGGCGTCGGCGACCGCCGGTGCGTCGGGCGCAGCGGTCTCAGCGCCGAAGGACGTCCGTGCGACGGCGGCCCCAGGCGGTGCCGGGACGGCGTCCACGGCGGCCAACAGGCCCTCCGCCGCCGACTTCAGTCCCACCGTGACGGGGGCGCCGGGCAGGCTCAGCAGCGCGTCCATCACGGACCGCAGACACGCCTCGGCGACCTCCCAGGGCCGGTCCATCCCCGCCCCGGCCATCACCCGCCGCGCGTCTCTCAGCAGCCCCAACGCCCGTATGCCCGGCTCGCCCTGAGCCGCCAGCGCCCCGGCAAGAATCTCGTCGACCTCGGGCACGCTCACGCCGGCCGGCGACACAACCTCGTCACTCACCCCCGCACCGTAGACCCGCCGTCCACCGCCCCCGCACCGGTATCGCGGAACTGCGATATCCAACGGGCCCTGGCCTACCGGTACTCCCCCACGCGCCGGCCGCCGACACCGTCCTCACCGCGAGGCGAGGCGGTCATACGACGCGGCTGGCTGCTGCTCGCCACCACGGCCACAGGGAGCGGAAGCGCGACACCGGACGTCGCACGACGGCCGCCGGACAGAGACACGGCCGAGGCCCGGCGGGCGGCATCGTACGGCCGCTCTCTGCCGCATGAGCACATACATGGAAGTGTGTGCATTTGTGAAATCCGCTGGGCGGGCGGCGCTACAGCTCTGGACACGGCGGACAACGCCGTCGTACGGCCTCGCCGAGGCGGGCGGCGGGTGACGAGCAGCAGCCCGGCCACACGCCCCGAAACGGCCGCCTGGCAGCGGGGGTCATGTCCCACGGGGTGGTGTAGTCAGGGCAGCTGTTTCGGTTCCGGTTGTGGGGTGATCTGCGGTTCGGGTTCGGTCGGCTTGGTGGTGAAGAGCTCGGCCATGGAGGCTTCGGAGAGGTAGCGGCGGTCGAAGACCTGCCACTCGTCGTGGAGTTCGGCCAGCACCGCGGCGGCCAGCCGGTCCAGGGCGGTGGGATTGGGGAAGACCTGGACAACATCGGCCCGCCGTTTGATCTCCCGGTTCAGCCGCTCCAGCGGGTTGGTCGACCATATCTTCTTCCAGTGCGCCGGCGGGAAGTCGGCGAATGCGGTGATGTCCACCGCCGCATCCAGCAGCATCGTCTTGACCTGTGGGAACTGCCGCCCGAGCATGTCGGC
This sequence comes from Streptomyces sp. PSU-S4-23, assembly GCF_055632315.1. Classification (NCBI taxonomy): domain Bacteria; kingdom Bacillati; phylum Actinomycetota; class Actinomycetes; order Kitasatosporales; family Streptomycetaceae; genus Streptomyces; species Streptomyces sp. PSU-S4-23. The sequence continues at coordinate 10,458 of NZ_JBVMUU010000003.1, forward strand.
GACCACGTTCAGCTGGCTGCGCACCTGCTCGCCGGTGGTCTGCGCGAAGATGGTGCGGATGGTGGCGGCAACCATCTCCCCAGAACCCCTCTCGATCACCGAGAACACGTCCCGGACGAAGTGCACCCGGCACCGTTGCCAGGCCGCGCCGAGGAAGACGGTGCGGATCGCGGCCACCAGCCCGCTGTGGCTGTCGGAGATCACCAGCTGGACGTTCTCCAGGCCACGGGCCCGCAGCGACCGCAGGAACTTCGTCCAGAACGGCTTCGACTCACTGTCGCCGACCATCAGCCCGAGGATCTCCCGGTGCCCCGTGGCGGAGATCCCGGTCGCGATCACCACGGCCTGCGATGCGATCCGGTGATTCACCCGCGCCTTGCAGTAGGTCGCGTCCAGGAAGACGTACGGGAAGACGGTGTGATCCAGCGGCCGCTCCTTGAACGCGGTCAGCTCGGCGTCCAGCTCGCCGCAGATGCGGGAGACCTCGGACTTGGAGATCCCGCTGTCCGCCCCCAGGGCTTTGACCAGGTCATCGACCGAGCGGGTCGAGACACCGTGCACATATGCCTCCATCACCACGGCGAACAACGCCCGGTCTATCCGCCGCCGGCGTTCCAGCAGCGACGGGAAGAACGACCCGCTGCGCACCTTCGGAATCTTCAGGTCCAGGTCGCCGGCCTGCGTGGTCAGCAGCCTCTCCCGGTGTCCGTTGCGCCAGGTCGTGCGCGTCTCGGAGTGCTCGCGCGGCGCGGCACCGATCACCTCGGTGGCCTCGGCCTCGATCAGCTCCTGCAGGATGCGCTCGCACACCACCCTGATTGCTTCAACTCCCTCGGCCCGACGTAGTGACTCCAGCAGCCGCATCAGCTCAGACTGGGACAAGGCCATCGCGTGCTCCTCCGGTCGAACTGCCCGTTCACCAGAGAGACTTGCGCGATGGCCTGCCCTTGTTCAGGGAGCATGCACCGCCAACGGATGCACGCCCCCGGGCAGACACCCGCGCGTTCCGGAACCCTGCCCGACTACACCACTTCACGGGACGCGATCGCAGCGGGCCTGTTCCACGCGTCCGTGACCCGCCTCTCCCCCGCTCAGGGGAGCACAAGGCCGTACGATGGGCGGCCCCCCGAAGCAGCCGGTCAACATCCCGCTTCGACAGGACAGTCGCCCCCCGGCGGGCCGCCCGAGGGCGCAGCCCGGGGCGGGGGCGGACGGGAGCAGCACTTCGACCGGGCGGGGCGGCCGCTGGCCGGCGGTGGGGGCGTGCACCCTGCCGCATACGAGGTGGGGCGGGGGCCGGGTCCTTTCTCGTTTTGCTTCCCCACGTAGCAGCGGCTCGCGTGCGGCTGCAGCATCCCGTACCTGTAGCGGCAGGAAGACTTGCAGGGAAAGCCCGCACGGCCGGTTCTGAGCGGGGTCTTCGCAGCAAATGCGGTCCCACCCGCCTCCGTGGAGGCACCGCGGAGGCGGGTGAAGGACCGAACGGGTTGTCCGCGCGGCAGGGTGGTGTGCCGTCAGGGCTGATGCGGACGAAGCGTCCTACCGTCGCCTCGATCATCATGGCGGGTTGCTCGCGTGGAGGTGGCGGATGAGGCTCCCGATGCGGCGCCGGGGTGCTCGGGCCGGCCTGGTGGCCGGGTTGGTAGTCGCGGCATCGTATGACGGTGACCGTCCCAGTAAGAGGTCCTAACAGAAGTTTTTGATCAAGTGACCGTCGGCTTGTCTGCTCGTTGGTCGGGTCGTGGGGAAGCGTCAGTCTCGGCCGTGGATCGTGTCGGACGAACTGTGGTCGCTGATCGAGCCGTTGCTGCCCGAGCCGGGTCCGAAGCTGGTGGCGGGTCGGCCGCGAGTTCCGGACCGGCAGGCCTTGTGCGGGATCCTGTTCGTGCTGCATACCGGCATCCAGTGGGAGTACCTGCCGCAGGAGCTGGGGTTCGGTTCGGGCATGACCTGCTGGCGGCGCCTGGCCGCCTGGAACGAGGCCGGCGTGTGGGAGAAGCTGCACCTGGTACTGCTGAAGAAGCTGCGGTCGGCGAAGCAACTGGACTGGTCGCGGGCGGTGATCGACTCCTCCCACGTGCGGGCGGCCCGGCGGGGCCAAAAAGCGGTCCCAGCCCGGTCGACCGAGCGCGGCCGGGCAGCAAGCACCACGTCCTTGTCGACGGGCAGGGCATCCCGCTCGCGGTATCGCTGACCGGCGGCAACCGCAACGACGTCACCCAGCTGATCCCGCTGCTGGACAAGGTCCCACCCGTGGCCGGCACGGTCGGGCGGCCACGGCGCCGACCGGCCATGCTCTTCGCCGACCGCGGCTACGACCACGACAAGTACCGGCGACTGCTGCGGCAGCGAGGCATCCGACCAGCGATCGCCGAACGCGGCCAGCCCCACGGCTCCGGCCTGGGCATCTTCCGCTGGGTCGTCGAGCGAACGATCTCCTGGCTCCACGGCTTCCGCCGCCTGCGCATCCGCTGGGAACGGCGAGACGACATCCACGAAGCCTTCCTCGGCCTCGCCACCTGCCTCATCACCCACCGACACGTCCAACGCCTTTGTTAGGACCTCTAAGACCGAGGCGTCAGTGCTCACCTGCAGATACGGGAGGCGGCAGACCAGGCCGTCCGGCCACGTGGGGTTTCAGAAGCACGGGTACCGGCCGTGGGCGTGGGTGCGGGCATGTGTGATGGGGCTGGTCATGGTGACCGGACTGACCGTGCCGGCCTCGTCCCCCGCATGGGCTGTCCCACCCAAGCACGCTTATGTCGCCAACCGAGAATCAAGCGATGTGTCGGTGATCGACACGACGACCGACACGGCCATCGCCACCATTCCCATCGGTGGCCGACCGAGCCATGTCGCGGTCATGCCGGACGGTGGGCACGTCTATGTCACCAACCAGGACTCGAACGATGTATCGGTGATCGATACCACCGCCAACACGGTCGCCGCCGCCATCCCCATCGGCCACACGTCGATTGATCTTGCCATCACCCCAGACGGCGGGCACGCCTATGTCACCACCGGGAGTGGTGTGTCGGTGATCGACACGACGACCAACACGGTCACTGCCACCATTCCCGCTGGGGGCTATGCCGGCATCGCCGTCGCCCCCGACGGCTTGCACGCCTACGGCGTCAACTCCGGCTACCCGGGCAGCGTGTCGGTGATCGACACCACGACCAACACGGTCACCGCCACCATCCCCGTCGGGAACGACCCGAGAGATGTCGCGGTGACGCCGGACAGCAAGCACGTCTACGTCGCCAACGCCGGATCGGATACCGTGTCGGTGATCGATACCGCTACCAACACGGTCACCGCCACCATCCCCGTCGGGCGCCTCCCCTACGCGATCGCCATCACCCCCGACGGCAAACACGCCTACGTCGCCAACGCTGCTTCGAACACGGTGTGGGCGGCGGACACCGCAACCAACAAGGTCACCGCCATCATCCCGGTCGGCATCAACCCATTCGATGTGGCGGCCGCTCCTGACGGCCAGCAGGTCTACGTTGCCGACGCCACCGGGAACACAGTGTCAGTGGTTGATGCCGCCACGAACGCCGTGACCGCCACTATTCCAGTCGGCAGCGCCCCGACGGGCGTCACCGCTGGCGCGGCTGGCCAGCCCGCCCTGCCGTTCTTGACGATCGGGAAGAGTCACGCGGGAAACTTCACCCAGGGGAAGCAGGGCACGTACACGATCACGGTGGGCAACGCCGGTGGGGCCGGGGCGACTGACGGGACCACGGTGACGGTGCACGACACCCTGCCGGCAGGACTCACCGCTGCCGGCATCAGCGGTTCCGGATGGGACTGCGCCCTGGCCACCCTCACCTGTACCCGCAGTGACGTCCTTGCCCCCGCGAGCAGTTATCCGTCCATCATCCTGACGGTGAACGTCTCCTGCGACGCCCCGGCCGGCGGCACCGACACAGCCACCGTCACCGGAGGCGGCGACACCACCACCCACACCGCCACCGACCCCACCGCCATCAACCGCAACAAGCACTGCCGTCACCACCAGCCCCCACATCACCGCAGATGACGGCACTCGCCGCCAGGAGGGGAGAGCCCGCGAATGAACCGCAGACCCCTCTTTGACGTCATCGTGCCGAGCGTGTAGCCGGTGCGGTTGGTGGGGACATCGAGGTGTCCGTGTCGGTCTGGTCCGCGGCGGCACCGCACTCCCTTTCCGAGCCGCTTGAACTTGCGGTGTCTGGCACGGTGGTTCACAAAGTGGTGTCCTCCCACTCCCCGGGATCGTCATAGATCTGCTGCAGCAGATCGGCGAAGGTATCGCTCTCCAAGACGAGGGCGTTGTAGCGCAGCGGGATCCGCTTGTCGTTGATCACCACGGTGGGTGTACCGGGGCCTTCGGGGTCCTTTGCTCCCCCGGCCTTCTCGTATGCCTTCTGGGAGGCGGTCACGAAGGCGCGGTACTTCATGGATCTCACGGCCGCGTCGAACTCCGGGCTGCGCAGGCCCTCCACCTTGCCGGCCAGTTGAAGCAGGTAGGCGTCGGTGTAGCCATCGACGCTCTCCTCGGGCTGGTTGGCGTAGAGCACCTCGTGGTACTCCACGAACTTGCCCTCCTGCAGCGCGGCGCGCAGGGCGTTGACCGCCTTCTTCGACCCGGTGCCGCCGACCCGGTCGTCCAGGAACGAGGCCAGGGTGTACTCGGCTCTGGCCCGGCGGCCGAGCACTGCCTCCCGCAGTTGCGGGCCGCCGCCGGTGGTCTCGAACTCCTCGCAGTACGGGCAGCGGGGATCCTCATACAGGTGCACCTTCACCTGCGCGTCGGGATCGCCGACCGTAATGGTGATGCCGTCCGCAGCAAGCTCCTCCGGCAGTTCCTCTGCGCTCGCGAACGCGGGCCCGGGCTCCGTCGCTCGCTGCCCGCACCCTGCCAGCATCAGCATCGCGACCGCGCACACCACAGCCCATCGGCCCCCACGCACCATGCACTCCCCTCCCTTGAGAACAGCGCGACACTAGATCATCCGTACGACAACCGCACCAGCAAAACCTGTTCACCAGGCCCGACCGCAGGTTCTCCGTGAGTGCTCGCGGCGGGCGCGCACATCGTGCCCGTCCAGTTGTTCAGCGGGCTGCCCTGGTCGGCTGGGCGCTGGAGGGGGTGGCCTAGTGGTCTCGTCTGCCCGCTCAGGAGCTGGCCGTAGTGGCGCGCCAACCACACTGCGCAAAATCCGGCACCACGCTCAGCTCGCTGCGCAGCACAAACAGCCAGCTCAGCCCACGTACCGCCAATCGCCGACCGCGCGGGCCCGGTTCGTACGGATCATCACCGAGCTGGGCAACAGCAAAGCGCTGACGGTCTGCAGGCGGGCCGAACTGCTGGATACCGTGCGGGACGTGGTGGAGCCCGAGGCGGCGGGAGCGGGAGATGGCCGGGTCGCGAGGGTCGAACCAGGCCAGGTCCATGGCGCGGGCGATGCGTTCGGGGCGGACGGTGACGTCGAAGTGCCAGCGGCGTTCGATGCGGTGGTCGTGGCTGGCCAGCGCGCAGGCGATCGCTCGCACCGGTTCGTAGGCGGTGCCAAGGATGTTCTCGCCGTCGGCGCCGGGCGGGACGTGACCGGGGACGATCAGTGAGGCGGTCTTGCCGAAGACGTCCAGGCGTAAGGCTGCGGCCAAGAGCCTGGAGGCAGCGGATGACGCTGCGGGTGGGGTCGGCGAAGACGATGGCATCCACGCTGGGGAGTCGACGCCTTCGGAGATCGGACGGGAGTTGGCCAGGACCGCGCAGTCGGCGGCCACGAAGGTGTCGGCGCGCTGGACGGGGGTGTGCTCACCGTGGGCGAAGAACAGCTCCGGGGCGCGCCCGGAGAAGCAGTACGGCACGGCCCCGACAACCTGTGGGCGCTCTCGGTGACACGGCAGGCGGTGTGCGAGCTGAAGACGGGGTGCACCACCGACACGATCGCGAAGAAGGATATGGACCAGCTCGGCGGCAATCGTCCGCTGGCTCAACGACCACAATGCGGAGGTGGAGGCCTTGCCGGTCATGCTGCATCCCAGCCGCGTCAGCGACGCTGAAGCTACCGCGGTGCCGGGCGTGCGCGTCGTCACACCGACCCTGTTCGAGAGGCTGAAGGGAGCCGTGACGAGTTACGCGGCCGCGCTCGCCAGCAGCCCGGACCGCTGGGCGGACGAACGGGCCGTCCGCGATCAGCTCGCGCACCACAAGCTGACCGGCGATCGGTTGTTGACCACTTACTCCGAGCCCGTGCGCGCCTGATCAACGCCCGGAAGCACGAGGGGTCCTGGGCCGGGACGGCCTGGGGGCGCAGGCGTGCTCCCCCCGGGTGTGGCTGGGCGTGCTCGCCGGCACCGGTGAGTGGGGGCCGGTCGGGAAGGCACGGGGCCGGGGTGGCGGTCCTGCGGCGTGCGTCAGGCAGCCGGGCGGGCGGCGAGGTCGACGGCGGTACGCGCGAAGCGGACGGCCTCCTGCAGGGTGAACATGCAGTCGGCGTCGGTCAGCTCGTCCTCGTCGGGGGTGCGGGCGGCCTCCCGCATCGTGCGCAGGGCCGCCGCCGCGACGACCGCGACCGGAGCGGTCGTGGTGTAGATCCGCTCGAACGTCCTCGGCTCGGTGAGCCATCCGCCCGCCCGCACCCCGGAGATCGCGGAATTGCCGATGTGGCTGGCGCCGACGGGCCGGTTAAGGACATCCGCGGCCGCGCGCAGCGACTCCCCGCTCGCTGATGCCTCTTCCGCGGCGGCCGGCTCCAGCACCATGCACACGCCTGGACAAGGGGCGCGTCGTGCACCATGACCTCGCTGGCGGCGTGCTCGTCCAGTACGGGGCGAAGGCGCGAGCGGGCGGGCGGTTCACGGTGCTGTGCGGGCGCGGTAGGCGGCGAGGCCGGGCAGACGGGGCCGCTGCTCGGCGATGCGGTCCGTCAGGGCCCGGGCGGAAGGACGGCGGGCCTCGTGGGGCGCGACGGGTTCGACGAGGCGCAGCTGGGTGGAGGCGGCGGCCGGGTCGTGGGCGTCGAGGTTGGGTACTGGCGCGCCACCACGGCTGAGCGCTCGCGCAGCCCTTCGCGGAGGGATCGGCTGGTGTGGATGTCAAGCTCGGGGTCAATTCGGTTGCGGCATCCGGGGCCTTGGGCCGATCCTGGCCTGTTCGCCGAAAGCCGAGGCCGCCCTGTGGGGATCGGCCGATCGTGCAAGCACCGTGACGGACGGGCAGGCGCTTTCCCTGTCCTCCGGTCAACGGGCCTGGGCGCGCGCGTCGTAGTACTCCTGCAGCCGGCGCAGCATGATGCGGCAGTACTCGGCCAGCGGCCGGTGCTGGTCCTCGTCGATGACCAGGGCGACGGTGTGGATGCCGTCGGCTCCCGCAAGGGCCGCGCGGGGCTGCGAGGCGCGGAGGTTGGGCCAGTAGCGGCCGTGCGCGAACCCGGAGGCCGCACGCCAGGCGGCACACACCTTCACCGCGGTGAGGCCGGCGGCGGGCGCGGTGGCGAGCAGGATCTGGTGGGTCTTCGGCGCGGTCAGGGGGCCGAGTGCGAGGTGATCGGCGATGGCGCGGACTCGGCCCGGCGCTGTGCGCCGGTCATGCCGCCGCCGGTGGGGAGGTGGCCGGTGTCCTGTTCGTGCTGGTGGCGGTTGCGCATGTCCTCGTCCCACGGCGACAGCGTGCGGCGCCGGCGTTCGGCGCGGCCGGAGCCGTCCAGGAGCCACAGGCCGGTGGCGACGTTCTCCAGGGCGCCGCGCAGCAGAGTCCAGGGGCTGGTGGGGTCGACCTCACCGGCCGCGGTCAGGCGGCGCAGGGCGTCGGCGTGGGCCAGGCCTGCGGTGTAGGAGTTGCGGATCAGGTGCGCGGCGGCGTACGGGCCCAGCGGGGTGTCGTCGGCGGCCAGGCTGCTGGCCTGGGCGGGCGCGGGCAACTGCCGGTAGGCGCCGGCCGCGCGGGCCTGCTCGATCTCGTGGAAGAGAGGCAGAAGGTAGGCACCGTTGAAAGCCTGCGTGCTCATGACCGGCCGCGGTAGAACGCAAGGAGCCGGAAGAGGTAGCGGTTTTGGGCGGCTGCCCCGGCCGGGATGCGCCGACGAGGAGTGTGGGTGTCGGCTGCCGAGCTGGTTTTGTCGGAGGGCATGCCGGGGCCGTGCCGTGGACAAGCACCGAGCAGGACGGGGGCAAGGCCGGGCACACCGCGAGCCCGGCACCTGTCTCCCGAGTCGAGGTTGGAGGAGCAGCCGGTGACAGCGCCCATTCCCGAATCCCTCTCGCCGCTGCGGTGGCGCTGGATCCTGCTGAGCACCCGGCACCGCACGGTGCGGTTCGTGTACTGGCCGCCGCAGCACCCGGCCGGATACCGCAATCTGCGCATGTTCGACCGGGACGGCTCCAACATCGGCCGTCTGGTGTGGGTGGTGTGCGACGCCTGCCGGATCGGCAGCATCAACAAGATTTCTATCGACCCCGACCGCCACCGCCAGGGTCTCGGGCGGCGTCTGATCCGCCGGGCCCTGGCCGACGGCCCCGGCTACGCCTGGCAGACCACCCACCAATCCCCCCAGGCCAAGAAGTTCTTTCCCGCTCTGGAGGAGGAGTGGGGGGTCGCACTGCCCGAGTTCGGCGGGGTCTGCGAGCACCTCGCCTCGCCCACCGGCTACCGGCCTCCCCCGCCGGGCCGCCGCCCGCGGCCCGTGCTGGAGCGCGGCGTTTGAAGGCAGACAGGACCGTGACTTTTAGTCGTACGTGGACAACGCTGCTACCAGACGCCCCGTACGCCTAGCGACGGCGCGCAGATGGCCGCCCTGGCAGAACGGCACGCTGGGGGGCGGGGGGATGGCGATGGCGGAGGGGTGGCGCAGTCTCAGGCGGTTTGCGGGGCGGGGGCTGCCGGTGCTGGAGGATCGAGCCTGGCGATGAGGGTGTGGCCGATGCGCTGGAGTTCCTCGTCGTGGTCGATGCTCTGGAATCTGCCGCCGCGTCGGGGCAGGGCCAGTTGCCCGCGGAGCAGGGGCAGGGCCGGTACCGCGAGGGGGCCCATGCGATCCAGGCAGGCCACGACGTGGTTGGCCGTCGCGGGGTTCTTGGCCATGGCCTGCAGCAGGGTGTGAAGGACGGCCGGTGCCTCGGCCTGGCCGCCGATCTCCCAGAGCGCGGCCGCGCAAGGCACCCGGACCCATTCGTAGTCGTGCGTCAGGAGGCCTCGCAGGCGCGGCAGGGCGACGAAGGCGGGCGGGCCTATCTCGCCGAGCACATCAGCCGCGTCACTGATGCGGAAGGTGATGTGGTCGTCCAGGAGGTGGAGCAGGAGCGGCATGACTTCGGCCAGGTCACCGCCGACGGCCCACAGCGCGGCGACGGCGGCAGGACGTACGTGTGCGTCGGTGGCGCAGGTCAGCGACCGGATCGTCTCCCGTGCGCCGGCTGCCTCCGGGCCGAACGTCCCCAGTGCCTTCAGGGCTGATCGTGTGACGCCGTGCTGCTCATGGCGCACCGCGGCGCCGAGCGTGTCCACCAGCACAGGCACCGCGGCCGGGTCGCCCAGCGCTGCCAGCGCGGCCAGGATCGCGTTGGCGCTCATCTCGGTCCACTGCTGGGAGAGGTCGAGTCGGCGGAGGTGGTCGCCAAGCCGGGGCACCAACTGGGCTGCCGCCTGCGGCAGATGCCCTGCGACCTGGATTGCGCGCCAGGCGTCGACGTCGCTGTCCAGCGCGGCCAGCACACTCGGCAGGGCGCGTGCGTCGCCCAGGCGCGCCAGGGCCCGGACGGCCTCCTGATGGCTTCTGCGCAGCAGCACGTCGGGGGCTGCCCATACGCCCGGGCCGTGCGTCGCGCGTTGAGCGGCGGTGTGCGCGGCGAGTGCATCCCGGGCCGGGGCGGCGATCGGGTGGCAGGAGGCCAGGACGGCCGCGGCCTCGGCGGCGACCTCCTCATCGGCCGTGGTGAGCTGGTCGGTGACCAGCATCAGGAGCCGGGTGTGGTCCCCGCGCCAGGTCCGCATCAGCTCCCCGCTCATACGGACCGCGTCCAGGCGCGAGCCGGGGTCGGGGCTGCTCAGTTGCTCGGACAGCACCGCGGTGCGCTCGGGCACCCGGGCCCCCAGGGCTTCGTGGAACGTACGCAGCAGGGCCGTGGTCGGTGCGTACACGCGCGTGCGGTGGTCGAGATCCTCGAAGGCGGCGACGATCTGGGGCGCCACTGTGTCCGTGGGTGCCGTCGGGCGGCTCGGGGTCGGTGCGATGGGCCGCGCGGGTATGGCGCGGGCGGTCTCGCGCAGCAGGCCGACGGCGGCCGGTACGACGTCCTCGCCGATCTCATCCGGGGCGCAGCGGGCCCGCTGGACCACAGCCGCGAGCCGGGTCGCCGGGCCTTGGGCCGGGTCGGCGGCGAGCATGGTGAGCCAGTCCCTCACCTGTTGCGAGGCCGCCGGCAGGCGCAGTGCCAGGGTGGCCGCCGCCGCCACGATCCGCAGCCGCGCCGCGATACCGTGCTCGGCGGCCAGCCGCTCGCGCAGCACGGCGGCGGCCTGGTCGGCGTCGTCGAGGAAGAGCCCGAGCCCAAGGATCGCGGCCAGGCGCACGTCCGGGTCGGGGTCGCGGGCGAGTTCGGCGAACTGCGCGCCCCGCTCGCGCAGGAAGGCGACGGCCTGCGCGCAGCCCATCGGGGGGTAGTACTCGATCTCGGTGCCGTCGTCCTCGAAGCCCCGCTCCAGGGACTCCCGGCCGATGCTGACCAGCAGCACCACGATGTCGGCCCGCTCGGGCGTGGCGCCGTCGGCGGCCAGCTCGAACAGGAAGGGAAGGCTGGCCGCCGTGGCCGGGTACACGCTGCCCTGGTGGTGGACCGCGCTGTAGAAGCGGTCGAGAGCCTTGCGGCGTTCCTCGGCCTCCGGGGAACGCAGCGCCCACAGCAGAGCCGGTACCTCCTCAGCCGAGCCGTACGCGTGCTCCATCGACGCCCAGTCGATGTCATGCAGTCCGTCGAACATGATCCAAACCATGCCAGACAGCACTGACAACAGGGACCGTTCCGGGACGGGGCCGTACAACACCATCGGCACGGCCAGGACGAACGGGGGCGGGGCCTGCGTGGAGGGGCGTACGGACGGCAACTGCCGCGAGCATGGACTACTCAACGCCGTTCCCAGACCTAAGAGTTCTCAGCGACGTCAGGGAATCTCACAGAAACGGAGGTGCCGCAGGTCAAGCCCTGCACCGCGTAGGACCACGGTTGTGCAGGCCGTCATACGGGCACGGCATCAGCCGCCGCCGGAATCAAGATCAGTCTCGTACACGGGCAGGGATTCCAGCCGAGCCAGCAGCACCCGGCCTCACACACCTGGGCCAAGGTGAGAACCCACACCGGTCTCCCGAGCGGCCGTGGGCATGCGCGGTCATGGCCGACCCGTAGCGGCCCGGCGTGACAGCGATGCCAGGAGGACACGGCCACCGCGCCGCTCAACGCGCCAGCCAGCGAGCGGCGTTGGCCACCGACGCCCCGGGCCTGTCAGTGCTGCCTGCCAAGATCACGGTATGGCTGAACGTGTGCATGATCTGCTGGAACGCGGCAACGGCTGGGCGGAGCGGATCAGGGACCGGGTGACCCATCTGCCGCCGGAGCTGGCCGCGTTGGTACTCCACCTCGGACAGGCCGGAACCTTCTGGGACTGGCACTACAAGGTCGACGCCGCCTGGAAGCGGCAGACGAAGGCGTTGCTGAAGACGGACGGCGCCCGAAAGCTGGTGGCGGAGGCGATACGGGCCCTGGCGGCCGACGGATCTCTGTACGACTGCACCGACCCCAACGTCACCTGGCAGGACCTGCGGGCCAAGTCCGACCGAACCCCCACCCGCGACCTGGCCAACGGCTTCGCCCTGGCCGCCGGATACCTGACCCGCGGGGCGTCACCGGCCGAGCTCGAGGACCTGGTCGCCGCCCTGCTGACGGTGGCACGCAAGAACGCGCACGTCCTCGACGGCTACTACAAGCGCGACGACGACCTCTCCGGAGCCGTCTTCACCGCACTCGCCGACCTGTCGGCCATGGAAGCCCTCTGGACACTGCACCGCGAAGTCCAGCCCGGCGCCCACTCCCACCGGCACCTGGCCAAGATGGTCAAGAAGACCGCCACCCGCCTCGGCGTCCCGCCCCACCAGCTCCAGGAACGCACGGTCCTCACCCACGGCGTCCACGCGGACGGCACCCTGCGGCTGGGATGGATCGGCCGCGGAGCCGTCTGGCTCAACATTCCCTACGAAGCCCTCATCACCATCTCCGACGCCGGCCGCGTCACGGTCGACTGGACCGACGTCGACGAAGGAGGAACCGTCACCCGCACCACCACGCCCTTCCGCTCCCCCACCGGCTTCAAGACCAAGTACCTGCCGCACAACGTCGACGTGACCCGACGGCTGGCCCGCACGATCGAAGACACCCTGAGCGCCGAGCGCCGGCGCCTGTACGCCCTGCGGGAGGAGAACCGTCTGTGGCCGTACGCCGAGTGGGCCCGCTACTACCGTGACCACCCCCTCACCGGCGTCGTCGCCCGCGCCCTGATCTGGGAGTACGAGACCGGCCCAGGCATCTGGACCGCTGGGCTGCCCCACCCGGCCGGCTGCCTCACGCTCGCCGGCCGCACCCACGCCCTCACCGGCGCCGCCCGCGTACGGCTGTGGAACCCCGCGAGAGCAACACCTGCTCAGGTGGCGGAGGTTCGCTCCTTCCTCGGCGCACACGAAGTCCATCAGCCCTACGACCAGACCAGTCACGCCACCTGACGCCAGTCCACCGTCGACGCGGACAACGTGCCGTCGGACGTCCGACGGCGCATAGCTGTGACCTGCTGGTTTGATCAAAACGCGGGCGCTGCCGCCCTCGATGTCGTCTTGGACGGCAGGCAGGTTCGGCGCCGGCTGCGCGAGGGCACGACGGTCACGGCTGTGCTGGCCCTGGCCGCTGAGCGCGGCGTCGACCTGCGCCGGCGATGACCTACGGCGAGCCGACCGCAGCGCGTGCCGGCCGAACCGGCACGCGGCTACGGGCACTTCGCGACACACTTCACCCAGACAGGCCGTCTGCGATCGGGGCAGGGCGGACCGGAAGAAGCCGTGGACAGCGTCTGCACACGGAAGCGGGGCGGGCGGTGCCACCATCGGCTCACCGCGCCGGGCACGCCCCGGACCGCGGACCTCCCGCCGCATCGTCTGGAGGCTCCGTCTGCCCACTCCCGTCCACCGCCGAACCCGCTGGCGCCCGGCCGGTGGCCCCGGCCGAGGCGGCCGTTGTCATCACCGTGGTCGCCGCGGTGACCGTACTCGCCGCCCTGCAGCGCCCGATCCCCCTGGTGCTGACCCTGCCGAGCTCGCCGCCGCGACCGGCGGCGGTCGCGGGTGAGCCGCCGGGCAGCCGAGCCGCTGAAACTGACGCGGCTGCGCGGCTGGTTGCGCACGGCGAAGGGATGGCGCACCTTCGCCACCCTGGCGCGGCAGGCCGCCGCCGGGAAGCTGCCGGTCTCGCCCTACGCGGCGGGCTGGATGACCACCCGGACCTGCCTGGCCTCACAGCTCCGGACAGCATGGCGGGAGAGGGGAACGGTCAGGTGCCTGTCCGCAGCTCCCCAGGGGGGCAACGACTACATGCCTACAGGGCGCGAGGAGGCTGCTTCGGTTCGAAGACGCTGGGCGGGGCGCTCGGCCGGGGAGCGGACGTCTGGCGCAGGACCTGGGCCAGGTCGCGGTGGATCCGGTCGGCTTCCCCGCGGACCTGGACGGGGACGTCGCCGCGTTCGGCGACGAGGCGGTCGTAGACGGGGGTCGGCTGGAACACGGTGGGGCGGTTTCCCTTCAGCGCGGCACTACGCCGGACCGGCGCAGCATACGGGCCCGGGTCACGGCGCGTGGGAGGCGGGTGGTCAGGTCAGGACGGCGGGGAGGGCGGCTTCGGTGGTCCAGTCGCCGTCGAAGAGCGTGGCGATCAGGTGTGCGTGAGCTTCGGGGAGCTGGCCGGTGCGGTGCTTGGTGCGGGCTTTGGCGAGCCAGGCGCCGAGGTTGACGGTGTCGCCGTCGACGCGGATGGTCTCGCGGGCTGTGGGGGCGCGGCCTTCGCGGTGGAGGAAGAGTTCCAGGAGCTGGACGGTCTGTTCGAAGGTGCGGCGGGTGCGGCGGGCCGGGGTGGGCGGGTTGCTGTCGGGGGTGAGGCCCAGGGCGGTCATCAGCTGCTGCTGGCCGGGGGCGAGGACCGGCCAGGTGGTGAGCTGGCGGTGGAGCCAGGAGCCGATCTTCACCCCGGCCAGGAGGGTGTCGCGGGTGAGCGCGGCGGGGTCGGCGCCATCGGCGAGGTGGGTGCGGAGCAGGTGGTATTTGCGGTGCCAGTCCGCGCCGTGCGGGAGGCGCCAGTCGGGGGCGAGGGCGGTGAGGACGTCGGCGCGGGCGGTGTCGAGTTCGTTCTTGGTGGCGAGGTGGCGTTGTTCGGCGAGCCATGCGCCGACGGGGGTGGTGGCGGGGGCGGCGAGGTGACCGTGGGCGCGCAGGTAGTCGGCGGCGGCGGCCAGTCGGGCGCGCCAGGCGGCGTCGTGCTTGTCCCAGATCATGCCCAGGGCGTCGAGTTCGGCGACCCAGTCAGGCTCGAGGCGGCCGGCTTTCGCGGCGTCGCGCATGGTGGTGATGAAGGTGCCGAGACGATAGCCGGTGGGGTCGGTGTAGTCGGCGGGGACGTCGAGGTGGCCGTACTGGTCGCGGTAGGAGCGGGCGGCGGCCAATCCGAGGCGGCGGGAGCGGGAGACGGCCGGGTCTCGGGGGTCGAAGGAGATCAGGTCCATCGCCTTGGCGATGCGTTCGGGGTGGACGGTGAAGTCGAAGTGCCAGCGGCGCTGGATGACGTCGCTGGTCTCCTTGGGCAGGCGGTTGGCCTTGTCGGGCAGGCGCTCGAGGATGCGGTGGTCGTGGCTGGCCAGCGCGCAGGCGATCGCCCACACCGGCTCGTACGCGGTGCCCAGGATGTTCTCGCCGTCCGTGCTGGGCGGGATGTAGACGGGGACGATCAGGGAGGCGGTTTTACCGGAGACGTCCAGGCGCAGGGCGCGGCCGAGGGCTTGGACGCAGCGGATGACGCTGCGTGTGGGGTCGGCGAAGACGATGGCGTCGACGCTGGGGATGTCGACGCCTTCGGCGATCAGGCGGGAGTTGGCGAGAACGGCGCAGTCGGCGGCGGCGAAGGCGGAGAAGATGTCGCCCCGTTGGGCGGGGGTGTGCTCGCCGTGGGCGAAGAACAGCTTGGGGATGATGTCCGGGACGAGGCCGGGGTCAGTCCGGGCCAGCAGGCGCACGGTGTGCGGGAGTTCGCGGGCGAAGCGGCGCGCGTCGGAGACCAGGTTGAAGTAGACCAGGACCTTCTTCAAGCAGTGCTCGGTCATGGCGCGCAGGACGGCCAGGTGCAGGGCGGTGGTGCGCAGCGCGCTGTCCGTCTCCTCGCCGCTGCCGTCGCCAGGGGTGGTGCCGGGGGCGGGCAGGTTGAGGCGGCGGCGCAGGTCGGCGTCGGTGAGGGTGGGCACCACGATGCGGTAGTCCGCCGCGCGGCCGTCGGCGACTGCCTGTGCGAGGGGGTATTCGACGACCTTCTTGCCGTACACCTGCTCGTTTTCCATGGAGTTGGCGAACGCCTCCGCGTCCGGCTGCCCGGCCGGGCGGCGGCGGCGTGGGCGGGTGGTGTCGGCGGACTCCGCCAGCTCGGGGGCGGCGAAGATGCGGGGGGTGGCGGTCATGTAGAGGCGGCGGTCGGCGTGGATGCGCTTGGCGTCGTTGACGATGGCCCACTTCTTGTCGGCCCGGCCGGCGATCCGGTGCGCTTCGTCCATGACGGCCAGGTCGAACGGCGGGACTGCGTACCCCGTGTTCTGGGTTTCCTCGATCTTGTTGAGGGAGTCGTAGGTGCAGATCACCGTCAAGGCCGGGATCTGATCCTCCGCCTCCCCCACCACCGACATCAGCCCGCCCAGTGCGTGCGGGTCGGTGGTCGACATGACGCGGGCGGCCACCAGATCGTCGCGGCCGGCCACGTCCAGGGAGGAGACGATCACCATGTGCTCGCCGTGGCCGTCCCGGCGCCAGGCCAGCGCGGTCTGCGCTGCCAGATCGAGCGTGGGCACCACGAACAGCACCAGCCGCGCGCCGAGCCCGTCCGCGACGCGGATGGACACCAGCGTCTTCCCGGTCCCCGTCGCCGACACGAACAGTCCCCGCGTCCCCGGGCGGCGCAGGTGCCGTACCAACCGGGAGACGGCCTGGGCCTGGTCGGGGAAGAGCCGCGGCCTTTCGTGACGGCCGGGACGCGGCAGTTCGACCACAGTCATACAGCTCTTCCTCGATCCGCAGCGGGCGGCATCCGGGCACCGGGCGGACCTGGGGCGGTGAGCCGCCAAAAAGGCGCCCTTCGGCCGAGACCCTACCACCCGAGAATCCCATCCGTACGCGAGGCGTACGTGAAAAGTACGCTACCCGTACGCGATGCGTACGAAGGATGGTAGGGTTGGGGTGGAGGTGTCTCATGTCCGAACTGTTCGATGCGGTGGACGCGCTGGTCGCGTCCCGGTCGCCGCTGCCGCCGCCCGGGGAGCGCAGGCGGCTGCGCCAGGCTCACGCGCTCACCCTGGACGAGGTGGCCGCCGCCCTGGGCGTGCGACGGGCGACCGTCGGCGGCTGGGAGTCGGGCAAGAGCGAGCCGCGGCCGCCGGAACGCGAGGCGTACGCGCGCCTACTGAAGCAGCTCGCGCAGCTGTATCCCGCCCCTGAGAGCACCGTCGCGCCGCAGGCGGACACCCCGGCAGCGGATGCGTCCAGCGGCCCGGCTCCCCAGGCACAGGCCGTGCCCACGAGCGGGGTGCGCGAGGCTGCGGCCGGGATCACGCCCGAGGCGGCCCCGTCTGCTTCCGCCACCGCTGCGGGCGCGCCGGCCGCCGCGCCGCGGCGTGCCGCCGGGCCGTCGCGGACCTCGCGCCGCCCGGGCGTGGGGAAGGCCGCCCCGGCGGGCCCTCTCGCGCTGGGGGGTGCGTATGCGCACGGTCCGCTGCTCGTCCTCGACGCAGACGCCGACCGGAATGTGACCGGCTACGGTGTCGGCGGCCTGATCTTGGACGTGCCCGCCAAGTCGCTGCCCGCGCTGGTGGAATGGACGCTTCAGGAGGCGCAGCTGGGGGCCGAGAGGCTGCACGGTTCGGGCCAGGATGCTGACCCGCTGCTGGTGCTCACCGAGGCGGCGTGCGAGCGCTACGGCCTGCCCGCCGCGCTGTCGGAGTCCGAGCGGCTCGCCGGGCGGCTTCCGGAGGGGCACAAGGCCGTCAAGCAGCTTGAGCGCGCCGACTGGCAGCTCACCAAGCGGGGGCTGGGGCCGTGGGCGCGGATCTACCGCCCCGCCCAGGGCAGCCGACGGCAGTGTGTCCAGCTGTGCCTGCCCTCCTGGCACGCTCTCGACGACCGCGCCTGGGGGCATGCCGCCCGGCTCGAGCCCGCGGAGCTGGCCCGGGTCATGGGGGTGTACGCGCAGCGGGTGATGACGCCGGTGGGTTCCACCGCGGTGACGGGGCTGCATCTGATGACCGCGCTCAACCCGCCGACCCGCGCCAGCGAGCCGGATGCCGACGGCCGACGGCACCGCGAGCACCGGCCCGGGTCGCTGGGCACCGAGCCGATGGACCCGGCGCCGTGCGAGGCGAGCGACGGACACCCCGTCCTGGCTCATCTCCCCCGCTTCCACGTACGCGGCCTCGACGAGAAGCTGTTCGAGGAGGCCTACGACTGGGCACGGGATCTCACCGACACCGAGTGCATGAAGCGCTACCTGGTGGGCCTCGACGTGAACCTGTCGTTCGCCGCAGGCGCCAATGGTGCCGTCGTCGGTCTGGCCACGCCGCCGGTGCATGTCACCCGGCCCGCGTTCGATGCGGCGCTGCCCGGCTCGTGGCTGGTCGACCTCTCCCACGTCGATCCGTCCCGGGTGAAGGTGGGCAAGCAGTGGCGGGACCTCGATGGGGACCTGCTGCCCAGCCCGTTCACGCCGACCGGCCGGCGCCCGACGGGTCCGGCCTGGTACGCCACCCCGACGGTCGCCTACGCCGTCGAGCTCGGCTACGACGTCGCCCCGCTCGAGGCCTGGGTGCGCCGCGAGAGCGGCCGGTTCCTGGACGGCTGGTACAAGCGGCTGCGCAATGCCTACGTCGCGACCATGTCGGATCTCGGGGTGGGCGAGAAGCTGTCCCCGCAGGAGTTCTTGGAGGCGATGGACGGCTACAAGCAGCGTGATCCGGAGCTGGGCATCGTCGTGGACGCGGTCAAGATGACCGTGAAGGGCGGCATCGGCAAGCTGCGGGAGAAGGCGCGCGGCGGCGGCTGGAAGCCGGGACAGGCCTGGCCCGCCCTCGCCCGGCCCACCTGGCGGCCCGACATCCGCGCCGCCGTGATCTCCCGGGCCCGGATCAACATGCACCGCAAGATGGTCGCTCTTTCCGCGGCCACCGGGCGGTATCCGGTCGCGGTCCTGTCGGACTGCGCCGTGTACGCGGCCGACGGACCCAGCCCGCTCGACGTCCTGCCCTACGGCTCGGACGGCAAGACGGTGCCCGGCAGCTTCCGGCTCGGCGTCTCGCCCGGGATGGTCAAGCACGAGGGCACCCAGAGCGTGCTGTGGGGCGCGGACGTGCTCGAGCAGCTCGCAGGCGACGGCCATGTCGCCAATCTCGCCCGGTACATCAAGACCGGCGAGGTCAGTGCCAAGGACACCGGAGAATAGGGGGATACGGGGCGATGGTCACGGTCGGGGAAGAACTCGACAAGGCGGTACAGGGGGCGTTCACGCGTCCCGTTCCCAAGTCCGCCGGGGCGCAGATGCGGTACCTGGTCCGGCAGCACCAGCGCAGCACCCGGCGCGTCGCCGAGCTGCTCGGCATCAGCCAGCGCACCGTCGAACGGTATGTGAAGAACCAGATCAAGAAGCCCCGGCCGGAGCTCGCCGACCGGCTGGAGCGTGAGGTCCGCGCACGCTGGCAGCCGCAGATCAGGGCGAAGGCGAAACAGGCCGCGGCCACCACGAGCGGCATCATGATCGATGTCCAGGCGAGGTTCGGCTACACCGCCGCCCCCGGCAGCACCGACCAGGCCCGCGTGCGCCACCTCACCCTCGCCCTGCCACCCCGGCACGCCGCCCGCCTCCTTCAAGCCCAGGAAGCCGGGGTCGACGAGGACGACCTCCGCGAACTCGCGGCCGAGGCGTTGGGCGAGGTCTACTTCCGCGACAACGGCCGCCGCGCCCACGGCCTCGAAGTCGAACTCAAAGACCTCGTCGCCCTCGAGTTCGAGCTGTAACCCGGTCAGGAGCGGCGGGACAGGAGACCAGGAACAGATGCCGGGGAGAGCTGTGGCAGCAGGGGTGTTACGGACCGTGCCGCTGGCCGGGGAGCTGACTGCGTCACTGATCAACCGGGCCGCGGACCGCTACGGCCTGCCGACCGCCGGCGTGCTGCGGCTGTGGACGTGCCGCAACTCCCCCGCCCGGCTGGACGGAGGCGGCGTGCGAGCCGACGCGGAGATCGTGCTCAACGAAGCCGGGCGGGATGTGCTCGCCGAACTGTGCAGAGTCGAACCGGCGGTGCTGGCGCGCGCTCTGCCCGCTTTCACCGTGGATGATCCCAAGATCGGCACCGGCCGGGAGGCCGCCCTCCCGCAGGCCCGGTGGCGGGCGGCGAGCGCGGTGGCGGAAGAAGCGGCGTTCGCCTGCCGGTCGTGCACCGCACGGCGCACCGGGCAGGCACAGCGGGCGGTGCGGTATCTGCCGCGCTGGGAGCGGGTGTGTGTGCGGCACGGGCGGTGGCTGCTGGACGCGGACGCCGACCAGCCGCTGGAACACCTCGACCTGCGCGGCGTCCCGGAGGTGGCTGCGGCACAGCGGCGGTGGGCGGGGGTGGCGCGGCGTGCGGTGCGGGCCGGGGTGGTCCCGGAGCAGGCGTTCACGGTGGCGTATGCGGTGGTGGCCCGCTGGTGGGATGAGGCTCTGCACTGGGAGCAGGAGGAGATCTGGCCGCACAGGCTGCACCGGGTGGCGGGCGGTAACGCGGGAGCGCGACTTGGGTGGTGGCGGATCGTGGGCCGGGATCCGGTCATCTTCCCGGAGGTGGTGGCCGTGGCCGACGCGCTGCTGGACCCGGCCATGACCGAGCTGGTGTGGAGGGACAGCGGCGCCGGGCGGCCGCGGCCGCTGCCCGCCGACGGGGCGTTCTGCCGCCGGCTGGGTGAGCGGGTGGGACGGGGCTGGCTGGGCCCGCTGTCGGCGGTGGACTACGGCGGGCCGCCCGGGTGGAGGGACGATCCATGGCGGCTGAAGCGGGAACAGCAGCCCGCCACGATGGCCGGCCAGCTGCGCGTCATGGCGGCCGAACAGCAGGCAGGCGGCTCGCGCACCCGGTGGCGAGCCACAGTGAGCGCCGAACACCGTTTCCAGATCGAGCAGATGATCGGCGAAGCCCAGGAGCAGCTGGTGCAGCTGCGGGGCGTACACAGCGGCACCACCGCCGAGGTGGCCCGCACACTGCTGGAGCACCTCAGCCACAGTGCCGCCCTGATCGACCGGGCCCTCGTGGACACCGCCGCCGCAGCCGTCGCCGCGGGGGTGGCGGTGGAGGACGTGTCGGCGTGGTCACGCCTGCCCGTCCAGGAGCTGGCGGAGCTCGTGTCAGAGGGCCCGGATCAGGACTGACGCACGCAGCGGCCGGTGTGCCGTCTCTCAGCCGCTGCACGCCGCAGCCCGGTCGCAGGGCGGATCCGGCCGGGTTCCCCCCTGGGGGTGCGCGGTGCCCGCTTCGCGAAAAGCGAAGGCGTGCGGCCACTACGCTGGGGTGGGGCCTCGGGTAGGCGGCGGCCTGGGGACCGGCGCCGAGGGAGCACGTTGAGCACTCAAACAGGTCCGGCGGCAGCGGGGGCGGACCTTGCCCAGCTGGCGCTCGACTTCCACCACACCCACCAGTTGCTGGACCCTGCCGCGCAGGGAGTGCAGGAGTGGCAGGTGCGCATCACCGCGGCCGGCACACCGGTGGGAAGCCTGACGGCCGTAAGGGGCCTGTACTGGAAGTCTGACAATCTGCGCGAGCGGATGGCCGACGAGCAGTCCTTCCCTGCCCTGGTGGCCGCCCAACTCCTGGACGAGGACGGCCGGTTCACCTACGAGTTCGAGGAGTTCATCGAGTCGGCCTCCAGCGTTCTCGTCGTCGACCGGCTGCACGTGGAGGAGGCCTTCGCTGACCCTGTGGTGGTCGCGGGGGTGGTGGCTTCTGTCATCGACCGGCTGACGGACAACTACTTCGCCGTGGTCCTGCCCACCAAGAACGCCTGCACGGACGCGGGTTCCGCCCTGCTCGCCGAGGCCGGCACGCTGCTGAGCGCCCAGGAGTTCTCCGACGAACTGCAGATCATCGACAACGCCCTGGCCGCTCCCGAAGAGGCCGCGCAGCGCGTGCGCAGCCGTCTGCGCTCCCTCGCCCGCCACGGCCAGCCGGCGGCGTGGGACGAAGACGACGAGGCCGACGGCTGGGACGAGGACGGCGAGGAGGGCGAGCTCACCGCGCGGACGGCTGCGGTGCTGCGGGTGGCGCTCGAGGAGCTGTCCGAGCAGATCTGGCAGGACGTCGCCGACGTGGGGGACTCGCCTGTTGGGCGCGGCGAGGGCCGTGTCCTTGGCTCGCTGCCGCCGATCACCTTTCACCAGGACCAGCAGTGGCGGCGGCAGATGGCCCGATGCTTCGATGACCTGGCCGCCGACCTCGCCGAGACGCACGCCGTGCGCCCGCTGTGCACCGGCGAGGAGATGGCCCTGCACCTGGGTATCGACCGGGCCAAGTCGCTGACGCGGAACCGGCCGCGCCTGGTCGCGGAAACAGTGGAGGGTCTGGGTGAAGACCGCCGCGACTTCGACTGGGACTGGTGCTCGACCGTCCTGTTCGAGGACCACGACGTGCTGATGCTGTTCGACGCCTCCCTGGACGGGATCGAGGACAGCGGCAACGAGATCAACCAGGCCCTCGGACTTGCCAACCTGGCCGCTGCGGACTGGTTCGTTCCCTTCCGCCCCAGTCAGGCCCGCGATCCCGACCGCGGCTTCCGCCGCTCCTGACCCCGACCGCCGCCAGGCCCGGGCTGCAAAGGGTCAGCATGAAAGCCGCAGACTGAGTCTTTCCGTGGCGGGCCGACTCTCAGCCAGAGGCGGGCCCGAGACGGCTACGCTCAGGCTGCTGATGCGGCCGGGCGGGGGAAGTGGGGAGCAGCGGCCAAACGCGATGTGTGGGTACGCGTCGGGGACGACCTGGTGCGCGGTGACACCGTCGTGGGCGTCACCGTGAGCGATCCGCACTACCACCACGAGACGTTCAAGCTCATGCTGAAGGTCACGGGGCACCGCGACCACCTGTGGCTCGACTCCGGTGTCCGCGACGACGACCGGGGCGCGGGGCGCGAGCAGGTCAACACGCTCGCGGATGCCTTCGTCGGCACGCTCGCGCGCGGTGCGGCGATGCCGTCCGGCGCCCTGATCCGGCTCGGCACGGACGAGGACGGGGACGGCTCGGGATGGGTGCTGTCGTCTCTGGGATAGCGGCGACGAGATCCCGGCTGCCCACCCCAGCGGCCCGAGGACGGGAAAGTGCAGGGGTGTGCACTGACAGCGGCGCGTCCGGGTGTCATCCTGGCCCCGCACGCGAACCCCAACAGGCTTACGGCGCAGCGCAGTTGGGGTCACCGGCCGGTTCGCCTGCGCGGCAGGACGGGCATGGCGTTATGTGGAGTTCGTGATCGTCGACAGCAGCCAGGGCAGCGCACCGGCCGGCTTGTCCGCCGTCGTGGGCGGCGCCTGGCGAGTGCCGGAGCCGGGCGCGGTGGAGGCGGAGTTCGCCGGGGCGGACGGCACGCTGGTGCAGCGCCGCTGGGTGGAGGCGGCCGTGGCGGTCAAGTTCGAGGAGCTGGCGCCGGTGGCGGCGTTCCCGGTGGTGCCGGGGCGGCGGTGGGGGCCGGGCTGGTGGTGGTCGGCCACGACCGGGCGGCATGTGATGCACGGTTCGCAGGCGATGTGCGTGCAGCTGATGCTCTTGGACCGCGATCCGCAAGTGGTGTCGCTGTCGGCGCGGCCGGTGCGGCTGATCTGGCGGGATCCGGACAGCCGGCGGACGCTGACGTGGGTGCCGCAGCTGTTCGCCCGCTACGCCGACGGCCGCGCGCTGCTCGCCGACTGCCCCGCCACGGCGGAGCCCGCCGCAGGCCGTGCCGCGCGGGCGGCCGCGGTGCTGGAAGCGGCGTGTGCGGCGGCGGGGTTCACCTACCGGCGCCTGGTGCCGCCGGATGCGGTGGCGGCGGCGAACGTGCGGTGGCTGGCCGGCTACCGCCACCCGCGCCACCGCGACGCCGGCGGGCTTGAGCAGGCGGTGCTTCAGCCGTTCACCACCCCGCGGCCGCTGATGGCCAGGGCCGCGGCGGCGGGCGAGACCCTCTCGGCGCTGCCGGTGCTCTACCACGCGCTGTGGGGCGGGCGGCTGGCCGCGGATCTGACGCGGCCGCTGGGCGAGCACACGCTCGTGTCGCCCGGCCCGGCCGCAGGCGACGGGGAGCAGGAGCAGCACGGCAGGTGAGCAGGCACGAGGTAACCGCCCTCGGCGGGCGGTGTGTTGGGGTGGGCGCTCAGGTCCGGTTCGAGGACCGCACCTGGCAGGTGACCGGTCTGGTCGACGGGCGGGTGTATCTGGCCGCCGAGGACGGGGCCACCGGGTGCGTGCTGGCCGCCAGCCTGGTGGCCGCAGACGGCTTCGAGGTCGTGGGCCGGGCTGGCCCGCAGATTCCGGCCGCCGCCGTGTGGGCGGATGTGCCGTTGCCTGCCCGGGAGCGGGCGATGGCCTGGCTGCGGCACATCCGTGAGGTCGAGACCGGGCTGCCCGGCGGCCCCGGCAGCGGCGGCGGGGTGCCGAGGCCTGAGTACGACCCGCAGGCCTTCACGCTCGCCGAGCGGGAGCACACCAAGGCGAAGGAGCTTGCGGGGCTGGGCTGGACGAAGGTCAGCCGGCCCACGGTGCAGCGGATGCGGCTGGCCTACCAGCGCCAGGGGCTGCTGGGGCTGGTGGACAAGCGGTCCCTGCGCGCCTCCTCCCCCACGGGGCGGACGGACGAGCGGGTGGTGGCCGCCGTGCTGGAGGCCTTGCGCCGGCGCCGCGGCCGGTCGAAGACCAGCACCTTGCAGGTCATCGAGCTGGCCGAGCAGATCGTGGGGCAGACCCATGGGAAGGGCCGGGTGACGCTGCCCGCCAGGTCGTCGCTGTACCGGCTGGTGAAGGCGCTGGCGGATCCGGCCGAGCCGCCTGGCAGCCCGGCGCGCACCGCCACCGGCCCGGACGGGGCAAGCGGCGGTCCGCCTGCGCTGCGGCCCGCCGAGCGGGTCCATGTCGCCACCGCCCGACTGGGCATCGAGGCGGTGGGCGAGGACGGCCGTGCGGTGGCGGTGTCGGTCACCTGCGCACTGGACGGGGCCACCGGCTGCGTGCTGGCCGCCGTGCTGCACCCGCAGCAGGCCGCGCCGGTCGAACTGTCCGTGCTGCTGGCCGAGATGGCCGTCCCCCGCACGGCGCGGCCCGGGTGGCGGGAGATGCTGCGGGCAGCCCACGAGGCACTGCCGCAGCGGCTGATGCCCCTGGACGCGCGCATCGAGGCGACCGTGTCGCGTCCTACGGCCCTGCCCCAGACGCTGGTCTTCGACCCGGCGGCGGCCGCCGTCACGCCCTGGTTCCTGACCGTGTGCCAGAGCCTCGGCGTGAGCCTGGAAGCCGCCCCCGCACGGCGCCGCGGCCTGCACAGTGTCGCCGGGGACACGGTGAAAACGCTCGCAGGGCTGTTCACCCGGCACGCCGCAGACCTGGCCGCCACGCTGGGTGCTGCGCACCCGCCGGACAGCGCGCGACGGCAGGCGGAGGCGTTCTTCAGTCTGCCGCACCTGCGGGATGTGCTGGACGAGTGGATCACCGCCCGCTGGCACACCCGCCCCCAACAGGCTCTACGGCACCCGCTGCTGCCCAAGGCCGCCCTGAGTCCGCAGGAGATGTGGCGGGTGCTGCTGGGGGTCGCCGGGTCGGTACCGGTGCCGTTGACCGGGCAGGACTTCGCCGAGCTGCTGCCGGTGCAGCACCAGGCGGTCACCGAATCCGGGATCCGCCTGGGCAGGCGCCGCTACGACCATGAGTGCCTGGATGTGCACCGCGGCCGGGCCAGGCCCACCACGGACGACGGCCGGTGGGAAGTGCACCACCACCCCTACGACACACGGCAGATCTACATCCGGCTGCCCGACGGGCTCCTGCACCAGATCCCCTGGACCGAGCACGCGCACGCCCTGCGCCCGTTCGACGACGCCGTGCGGCGCCGCACCGGGCAGATCCACGCCGCGCGCAGTGGCCCGCCCGGGCATCCGGCGCCATCGAGCAACGGGCCGGGGCGGGAGGCCGGTGCGCCCGTACCCGAGACGGGCGAACAGGGCCTGATGGCTGATCCGGCACCGGGCGGCGGCGTCCCTTTGGTGCCGGACGGCCCCGGGCAGGCGGGCACTTTGTGGGACGCATGGGCGGAGGCCGAGCAGTGGTGAGCACATCCGGCCGTCCGGACCGCCCCGTGGCTGCCGCTGCGAGCGGCCGGCAGGTGAAGCTGGGCGCGTATGTGACGTTCCAGGGCCGTACCTGGCAGGTGGCCGCCGTGGCCGGTGCGTCAGTGACGCTGGCCGGCGAGGACGGGCAGACGGCCTCGGTGCTGTCCTCGTTCCTGTTCGCCGACCCGGGTTTCACCGTGGTGGGCTCCCCCAGTGCGGGAGTGCGGCAGTGGGGGCTGCTGGAGTCGGTGCCCGCCCGGGAGCGGGAGCGGGCTCTGGCCTGGCAGCGGCACATCCGCGAGATCGAGACCGGACTGCCCGACGGCCCGGGCAGCGTGGGGATGCCGCGGCCCGAGTACGACCCGCAGCGCACATCGATGGCCGAGCGGGAGCAGGCCAAGGCCGACGAACTCGCACAACTGGGCTGGCCGCGGGTCAGCCGGGCCACCGTGCGCCGCATGCGCGCCCGCTACCACGCGGGCGGCCTCATGGGTCTGATCCCGCGGCGCAAGCCATCGAGTGCGACCGGGCAGGCTGATGAGCGGGTGGTGGCCGCGGTGCTGGAGGCACTGCGCCGCCAGCGCGGCCGCTCGAAGGGCACGCTGAGGGGGCTGCGGGAGCTGACCGGGCACATCCTGGCCGACACCCACGGGCCTGGCACGGTGGCACTGCCTGCGCCGTCGACGTTCAACCGGCTGGCGCGGGTGCTGGCCGACCCGCTGGAGCATCCGGGCCGTCCGGCCCGCACCGCAACGGCCGCGCCGGTGCGGCCCTTCACGCCGACGGTGGCGCTGCGGCCGGGCGAGCTGGTGCAGATCGACACCACCCGCCTGGATGTGATGGCCATCGGCGAGGACGGCCGTGCGGTGCGCCCGGAACTCACGATCGCTCTCGACGTGGCGACCCGGTCGGTGGTGGCGGCCGTGCTCCGCGAGGAGGGCACCAAGGCCGTGGACGCCGCCCTGCTGCTGGCGGAGATGGCCGCCCCCCACCCGGTGCGGCCCGGCTGGGGCGAGCATCTGCGCCTGGCGCACGCCGCTGTCCCCTACGACCGGCTCCTCGCCCTGGACGCACGGCTGGAGCAAGCGGCGGCGCGGCCGGTGGTGGTGCCGGAGACGATCGTCATCGACCGCGGGGCCATCTTCGTCTCCGCCGCGTTCCTGGCCGCGTGCGAGACCCTGGGGGTGAGCGTGCAGCCGGCGCCGCCGCGGTCCCCGGCCGCCAAGGGCGCGGTGGAGAGGACGTTCGGAAGCATCAACTCGTTGTTCGCGCAGCACGTCGCCGGCTACACCGGCCCCCACGCCCTTCAGCGCGGCGAGGCTGTCCAGGACGAAGCCCGTTTCACGGTGGCGCAGTTGCAGGAGCTGCTGGACGAATGGATCACCGCGTGCTGGCAGCACCGCCCCCACGACGGGCTGCGCCACCCCCTGCTGCCGAAGAAGGCGCTGGCCCCGGGCGAGATGTGGGGCGCGCTGCTGGGCGCATCCGGATACGTGCCGTGGCCCCTGACCGGCGCCGACTACCTGGAACTACTGCCCGTGCGCTTCCACCCCGTCACCGGCCGCGGCATCCGCATCAACCACCGCACCTACGACCACGCCGTGCTCAACGAGCACCGCGGACGGCCGTGCCCCGCCGGGCCCGGCGGCAGGTGGGAGATTCACCTCAACCCGCACGACGTACGGCAGATCTACATCCGGCTGCCCGACGGACACCTGCACGAGGTCCCGTGGATCCACCGCGACCACGTCCACGCCCCGATGAGCGAGACCACCTGGCGCCACATCCGCACCGCCATGAACCAGCGCGGAGACCGCGAGAAGCACGAGGCCGCCCTCGCAGAGGCCGCCGACCAGGTCCTGCGCCGCGCCCGGCCCACCACTGCGGAGCAACCAGCACCGCCCAGGACGACGCCGGGCACGCACACCGCTCAGGCAGCCCTCCAGGCAGCGGGCGGTCAACCAGCGGTGAGCCGCTGCGAGGCTGAGGACAGCCTCGACGCGCTGGAAGCCCGAGCCCGGGCTGAGGCCAGTGACGACGTCGGCGCCTACGAGCCCGGCACGCTCACGCTGTATGCCGCCGAGCAGGAGGCAGAACTGTGGTGACCCGTACCGATCCCCCCGCCCCCGGTTCCGGGCAGGCAGCCGCGGGGACGGTGACGACGTTCGACGCCTTCGCCCGCTTCGCCCACGCCGCGCCCCCGACGCCACCAAAGCCGGGCCAGGCGCCACGGCCGGTGGAGGAACGCCTGGCCTACCACTCGCAGTTCGTCACCGTGCGCACCCCGGCCATCGAGGCCCTGGCACGCCAGGTACGCACGCTGATGATCCTGGGACGGCACCAGCACGTCACCGCCCGGCCGTCGCTGATCGTCACCGGGCCGGCCACCACCGGCAAGACCACCGCGCTGCTTCAGGTCGGCCGGACCTGCCACCTCGCCCACACCCGCCGCGCCGCCCCGGGCGACGACAGTGTGCCGGTGGCGTATGTGCTGGTACCGCCCGGCGCCACCGCCAAGACCCTGGCCGGGGAGTTCGCCCGCTACCTCGGCATCCCCGTCACCGCGCGCATGACCACCGCGCAGATCACCACGGCTGTCTGCCACACCTACACCGCGGCCGGCGTCAAGCTCGTGCTGATCGACGAGATCCACCGCCTCAACCCGCGCACCACATCCGGCGCGGAGGCCGCCGACTGGCTCAAGGACCTCACCGAACGCGTCGGCGCCACGTTCGTCTACGCAGGCATCGACGTCACCGCCAGCGCGGTGTTCACCGGGGTACGCGGCGCGCAACTGGCCGGGCGCGCCTCTCTGATCGACTGCGGGGCACTGCCCGCCCGCGCCGGCGAACGCGAACCGTTCCGCGAGCTGATCGCCGCCCTGGAAGCAGCCCTCGACCTGCACGCCCACCGCACCGGCAGCCTGCCCAGGCTGGCGTCATACCTGCACGAACGGACCGCCGGACGCATCGGCAGCCTCTCCCGCCTGATCCGCCAGGCCGCCATCGAAGCCATCCTCAACCGCAGCGAACGCATCACCAGACCGTTGCTGGATTCCATCGCACTGGACCACCTCGCCGAGGAGCACTACCGGCCCCGCACCCCCGCCCGCCGCACCCGTCCCAGCAGCCGGTGACCACGCACCCCGCGAGCCGCCCCGCGGTATCAGCCAGCACCATGTGGCCCACCCCGCCCGGCGCACTACGTGTGAGGCCGCTGCCCCGCGAAGCCACCGCCTCCTACCTCACCCGCCTCGCAGCCGCCTACCACCTCAGTGCCGCCCAACTCCTGGACGGCCTGCACATCACCACCACCGGCACCCCAACGGGCCCGCCCACCACCGAAATCCACCTCAGCAACGAAGCCACCCGCCGCCTGTCCGGCTTCACCCGCATCCCGCCCGCACACCTCTCCCGCGCACTGGCCCGCCAGCCCCCGCCCGCCACCATCGGCACCGCCCGCGCCGCCATCGCCCGCTGGCAGCCCGCCCAGCCCGCAATGCAGCCGCTTCCGGCGTGCACCGCCTGCACCACTCAACGCAGCCCATACAAGGCCATCCCCGCATGGATCCACCCGGCACCGGACCTGCCCCGGGCCGTGATCTGCACCCGCCACCAGCAGGCCGCCAGCGACCCCAGACAGCGCACCCCCCTCGATATCCGCTCCCTGCCCGAACTCACCCATGCCCGCCTCACCGCCCGCCGCCCGCCCACGGCGGCCTCTCTCAGCTGGGCATCGACGATCACCACGCGCTGGTACGACCACCACCAGCACCTCCACAGCCGCTGGCACACCCGCCTACGCCAACTCACCACCGCCAACCCCCACATCGCCCCAGGCCCGGCATCCCCCACACTGACCTGCCGGAACCTGATCACCTACCCCGAGACCCTCACCCTCGCCACCACCCTCGACCGCCTGCCCCCACGCCCCCTGGCACGCACCCAGCAGACCGCCTTCCTCCACGACCTGGCCAGCCGCCTACAACTGCCCTGCCTCGCACCCGCCGTCCACGACCTGCTCTGGCAACGCCTGACCACCCGCTGAACCGACCCGCGTGCCCTTGCCGCCCTGACCTCAGCAGACCGGCCGACAAGTCCCCGTACCTATAGGCGCGCCAACCACACTGAGCAAGAACCGCTGCCTCACCCAGCTCACTGCGCAGCACCAAACACCCAGCTCAGCCCACATATCCTCCGGCACCGGACACGCGACTCCGCGTAAACCCCGCCGACGGAACAGATCTACCGCTCAGTACAGCTGAGCAATGCCAGGCCACAACCAAGATCAATAAGCAAACACGTCAGCTACGCCACAGGTGCCCTCCTACGCCTCGCTTCCAGAAGGGCGCATGAAGGCATGAGCAGACTGCTCCACACCTCCGACTGGCATTTGGGCCACCTCCTGTACGGGCATCCACGTGAAGAGGACTTCGACGCCGTCTTGGCCGAGATCGTGGCAATCGCCCAGGAGAGCCAGCCGGACCTGATCGTCCACAGCGGCGATCTGTTCCACTCCTCCCGTCCCGCCGTCCGGGACCTGTTCCGCGCCATGCGCACCCTGCGCGAACTCGCCGCCATCGCCCCCACCGTGGTCGTGGCCGGCAACCACGACTCCCCCCACTACTTAGAGTTCCTCAACTTCATGAGCGGTCCCTCCTGCGGCCAGGGCCTGTTCTTCGTCGACCAGCTCCGCCCGGCACATGACGGGGGCGTGATGACCTTCGAGGCGTGCGGCGGTGAGCAGCGAATCCGGCTGGCTGTCCTGCCGTTCGTGCACCCGAACCGGTTCTGGCAGCGCTCTTCCACCTCCGGCCCGTCGTATGCCGACTACGCCGAGGCGATGCGCGGCCTGCAGAGGGAGCTCCTGGATGCCTTGCACGAGGGATACGACCCCGAGCGGGACATCCTGGTGTTCACGGCCCATGTGCTCGTCGCCGGCGCCAGGACCTCCAAAAGCGAACGGGCCGTGGACGAGTCCTTCGAGACCCCTCCCGAGGACCTTCCGGTGGTGTCGTACGCCGCCCTCGGACACATCCACCGCCCGCAGACGGTAGAGGGCCTGAAGTCCACCGCCCGCTACGCGGGCAGTCCGCTCCCCATGGACTTCGGTGAAGCCGACGAAACCAAGAGCGTCGTGATCGTCGACGCCGACCCAGGACGACCGGTAAGGGCGCTGCCCCGCCGGCTCTCCAGCGGCCGGCGGCTGGCCCACTTCCCCGGGACCTTGGAGGAGTTGAAGGCCGCGGCCGCCCAGTACGACGGGACCTTCCTCAAAGCGGAGATCGCCGGCGAAGAGCCCGACGGGCTCCTCAGCCAGAAGATCGCCGAGATCGTCCCGAACGCGATCCTCGTCAACCCCACCCCGGCACGGGAGGCAGCCGCCGGCGCCGTCCTGGACAGCGACCTGGGTGATGAGCCGGAACTCCCCGACGCGTTCCGGGCCTACCTGGCGCGTGAGGGACTGGACGCAGATGCCGCGGAGTCCACTGTCACCGCCTTCCTCCACCTGCTCAACGAACTCGACGACGAGACACTGACCCCGGTCCCGGCCGAGGAACTGCTGCGCGCCGCGCTGGAAAACCCCTGGACGGAGGCATCGTGAGGCCCTTGCGGCTCACCCTTACGGGAGTGCGCAGCTACGCCGGCACCTGCAGCATCGACTTCACCGACAAGCGTCTGCTCGCCATCCTGGGCAACACCGGCGTGGGCAAGTCCACCATCCTCGAATCGATCATCTTCGTCCTGTATGGGGCGTGCTCGTGGTCCAAGGACCCCAAGGTCGCCTACAAGCTGATCGGCAAGGGATGCCCCAGCATGCATGTGGCGTTCGAGTTCTCGGCGAACGGCCGCGAGTGGAGTGTGCGCCGCACCCTGCATGCGGACAACAAGAAGAGGCCGCAGGCCGTGCTCGAGCCCCTGGCCGAAGATGCCGCCGACATGCGGGTCAACGACATGCGTGCGGTGACGCAGGCGGTGACCCGGATCATCGGGCTGAACTGGGAGGGCTTTGTCAGCACGGTCCTGCTGCGCCAGGGGAAGTTCGACACCCTCCTCAAGGCCCCCGGGGCCATCCGTGCCGACATCTTGCGGCACATCTTCGGCATCAACGAGCTCGAACGTGTACGCAAACTGACCGGCGCACGACTGGAGCGCCTCAATACGCAGATCACCGAGGCCACCAGGGCCCGACTGCGTCTCCTGCCGGATCCTCATGCTGCCGCTTCCCAGGCGACGCTGGACCTGGAACGCACCCGGGGCATCGCGACCCGCCGCCGCGAGCGACTGGATGCGCTGCGCGCGGCCCAGAGCCGGGCCATCGAGCACAAGCACCGCAAGACGGGCCTGGAAAAAGCGGCACAGCTGCTGCGTGAGCGTGCTGTTGCGGATGCGAGCATCACGATGGCTGCGCTGGCCCGGAAGAAGAGGGAACTCGATGCCGAGGCAGCAGAACAGGAGAAAGCCGGGCGCGAGCTGAACGCGAAGCTGGATGCGGCGCAGGGCGCCCTGGATACGGCCGCACAGGCCGGTGACACGCTCCGATCCCTGTCCAGCGCATCCGCCGTCCTGTCCCGCCTGCCCGAGCGTACAGCCGGCCTGGACGCCGTCGAACAGCGGCTGAAGCAGGAACAGCTTCAGCACAGCGAGCACGAACAGGAGCACACGCAGGCACGGCAGGAACTGGAAGGGCACGAGCAGCGCAAGGCGGCCCTCGTCGAGGCCGCCGGCCGGGCCGAGCGCACGGTGAGCGAGGCACGCACGCACACCGACCAGGTCCAGGAGGCCGTCCGGGCGGCACTGCAGGAGGCCAACGCCGCGGCCGGGCATCTGCGGGCACAACGCACGGCGCTGGAGACGGTGGAGGAACAGCGCGGCCACTGCGCCGGCCTGGAGAGCGAGCTGAAGGAGCGGCGCGGCACTCTGGAGACAGCCCAGGACGTCCTCGCTGCGCTGCAGCGCGGGGAGGCGGCTCACGCGGCAGGTTCCGGTCTGGCGCCCGGGGACGCCTGCACGGTGTGCACCCGGCCCGTCCCCAGCGACTTCACTCCCCCGCCGCTGTTGGACCGCAAGGCGCTTACTCAGGCCAAAGGCAAGGTCACCACGCGCTCGAAGGCCGTCGAAGCGGCGGTGGAGGCCAAGGCGGAGGCGGCCGCCCAGCTGAAGGGGGCCGAGCGGAAGGTCGACAAGCACCGCCGCGGACACCTGGCCGCGCGCGAGCGCATGGACGCGGCGCTGCTCCAGGTGCAGGAGCTGGTGGATGCGATGCACCCGGCCGGGGCTCCTGCCACCGCCACCGCCGTGGACACGCTGGGCGCTCAGGCGAGGGCTCAGGCGCGTGCCCTTGCCGAGGGTGACCCAGTAGGCCGGGCGCAGATCACCCGTGTGGTCAAAGCACTTGTCCAGCCGCTGCGCGAGGTGGAAGGTGAGACGCTCGCGGCACACACGAGCGCCCAGGCGGAGCTGGGGGCGGCGCAGGCCGAGCATGAGGCAGCCCGGACCGAACTCAAACGCCAGCGCGGCCGCTTGCAGCGTGAACGCAAACGGCTGGACAAGAACCAGCTGCAGTACGAGACCGAGCTGGCGGGTCTGCTGAAGGAGGTCGGCGAACTGCCGCCCTCTATCCGCCCCGCCCAGTCCTCCCCGTCAGAACTGCCCTCCCTGCAGGACATCGCTTCCGCTAAAGAGGCAGCCGGCCAGCGGCTCGAACGGCTCGAGCAGAGGACACAGGAGCGTGACGACGCCAGGCAGGCCCTCACGCTGCACAGCGAAAGCCTGCAGGCCCTGGACGCGCGCCGCCGGCGCACGGTCGAGACCCCCACACGCAATCTCATCAAGCAGCTGGAGCGCTGGGCGGACACGACCACCGATGCCGCATGCCTTCTCGAGGACGAGGAGCCCCCCGACCTGCCTCCCGTTCCGGACGCAGGCGACCTGGCCGCCGTCGACACCTACTGCATGGCCCTCGCCTCGCTGCATCAGCGTGTGACCGGCGCGCTCGGGCAGGCCGCGCAGCACGCCGCCGACGAGGTCCGAGCATTCGAGAAGGAGCTGATCAGCCAAGCCGGCGCCACCGCTGATGAGACGGACCAGGACCCCGGCTTCTCGGTGCCTGAGAAGAGCGACCTGCTCGCCCCCGCCGTTCTCGACCCGCTCAGCCGCAAGACAATCCAAGCGGAAGCCGCTCACGACAAGGCCAAGACGGACCTGCGCACCGCACGGTCCCAAATCCCCTACGCCGACGCGCTGGAGACCGCCCTCGAAGCTGCCCGCCGGCAGGCCGCGGAGTGGAAGAGCGTGAGCGACCAGCTCACCGACGGGAGGTTCCTCACCTATCTCACCGATCAGCGCACCCATTCACTGCTCAGCCACGGCAGCAGGATCCTCCAGCAGATCTCCACGGGCAACTACGCATTCACCAAGGACTTCCAGATCGTTGACCTCGCCACCAATCACGCGCGCGACCCGCAAACCCTCTCCGGCGGCGAAACCTTCCAGACCTCCCTCGCGCTGGCACTGGCGCTCGTCGAACGCCACAACCGCAGCCACAGCAAGCTGGAAAGCCTGTTCCTGGACGAAGGCTTCGGCTCGCTGGACAACAACCGCCTGGACGACACCCTCGCCGTCCTGCGCAGCAGCATGACCCGGGACAAGATGGTCACCGTCATCAGCCACCTGTTCCCGGTGGCCGAGGCCGTCGACGACGTCCTGCTCGTCGACAAGACCGCCCAGGGTTCAACGGCCACCTGGCTCACACCGCAAGAACGCACCGCACTCATCCACGACGGGATCCAGCGCCTGCTGGAACATACCTGAGCAGTACCGGGCCGGCCACCAAAGTCACCAAGGAGCCCATCTTCCGGTCCCGGGCAGCCTCATCGGGCACCGGTGGCTCCTCTTCCGGTGACCGGCGGGCCCGGTACTTCCTTCCCGGCGCATCAGGTCGCCCCTGCATGCCTGTGGCCAGCGCTGACAAGCACTCGGCTCAGCGTCGACTGCAGCCTTCCACCCGACGGCGCCGCAGCAGTGCTCCTGCGAGCAGCCGGGCCGTCGAGGAGCACGCCCCCTTTCCAGCGAAATTGCCGACGCTCGCACTCGACGCGGGCTTACGGCTCCGCCGTGCCCACCTCCCCTGGCATGACGCCCGGTCACGGCCCTGAAACGGCCGGGGATCGCCCGCGCCGTGCTTCCGGGCACGCCAACCCCCGGGCAAGCACGGCACTTCTGAGCCTTTCCACGATTCGTATCCATGTAAGGAGCAGACCGCATGAGTGACTCTTCTGCCAGCACGCAGGGTGCTGGCAAACCGGTTTTCACCGCCCGCTCGGGGCGGCTGGCCGCGCTGCCGCGGTTGCTGTCGCTGGACCAGAGCGGCGAGTTGACCAGCGCGCACGTGCGGCTGGTCGCCACGGCTGTGGGCCGGTCGGAGCGGGCGGTGTGGCGGTGGGTCGCCACGGCGCGCGCCACCGGCCACGTCGACGCGGCGTCCCGGACACGGTTCAGCATCACCCCGGAGATCCGGCGGCTTCTGGTGCTGTGGGGAGGCAACGCCTCCGCCGTGCACCGCGAGCTTAAGCAGCGGGCCCTGGCCGATCCCCGGCTGCCTGCGGCCCCGTCGCTGTCGACGATCCACCGGGCGCTGCGCCGGGACCTGACGCCCGGGGAGCGGGCCGGGCTCGCCAAGGGGGAGGCCGCCCGGCGGGCCTTCGATGTGTTCGCACAGCGCCCTCCCGCGCACCGCAACGCCGCCTGGGAGGGCGACCACAAGTGTGTGCCCGTGCGGGTGTTGCTCGAGGACCAACTCGTGCAGCCCTGGGTGACCTGGTTCATCGACTGCCACACCAAAGTCATCACGGGGGTGGCCGTGACGCCCCACGCACCCAGCGCAGATGCGGTGCTGGCGGCTCTGCGGATGGCCCTGGACCGTGTCGAGCCCTTCGGCCCGGCCGGCGGCCTGCCGGGCCTGATCCGGGTGGACCGCGGCAAAGAGTTCCTGTGTGCCACCGTGGCCTCGGCCCTTGGCGCCTTCGCCGTGCCCGTCATCGATCTCCCGGCCTACAGCCCGCATCTGAAGGGCACCATCGAGGCGCTCAACGGTGCGGTCGAGGACATGCTGTTCGTCTCCATGCCGCGCTACGTGCACCGGCAGACGCTCACCGGCGGACACACCGCGGATCCGGACGAGCCCGCACTCTCCTTCGAGGCGTTCGTGGAACTGCTGCTGAAGTGGGTGCACTGGTGGAACGCCGAGCACCAGCCCAGGGGGCTGGGCGGCCGCACCCCGATGGAGGCGTGGCGCTGCGACCCCACTCCCCTGCACGACGTTGCCGCCGAGCAGCTAGCCCATTTCGGGCTCGAGGACGACGGACGCACCCGCACCATCACCACGCAGGGCGTGCAGTGGCGCAACCGCCACTACATCGCCCCCTGGATGGTCGGCCAGGCCGGCGTCCGCGTCGCGGTGCGCCACCTGCCCCACCACGACACGACCATCGAGGTCTTCGGCCTGGACGGCGTACACCTGGGCAGCGCCGTCCTGGCCGAGGCGGCCAGCGAGGAGCAGGTCAACAAGGTCCGCAACGCCCGCACCGCCAAGGCGCGGCGTCTTCGCGCGGACATGAAGGCCGCGGCACGGCTGCGCCGCGAACGCTTCGAGGCCGTCACCACCGCCACCCCGCCCGAGCGCCTGGGTGCGCTGACCGAGGCGGAGGCCGAAGCAGAACTTGCCGAATCGGCCGCCACAGACCTGCGGCGGGCCGATCCCGGCTACATCCCGCACCAGCCCGTCCCGGATGGCTGGGCCTGCCCGATCCCCCCAGCCGCGGACGAGCCGGAAGAGGACACCCCTGAGGAGAACGCGTGAGCGGCGACATGGACTACGGCAGGCTACCCGCAGAGGACCAGGACCACTTCCACCACCTCGATGCGCATCTGGTGGCCACCGACACGCTCATGACGACCCTGGACGACGTCCAGGCGACGATCGACGCCAAGGCCATGATGGTCGCCTACGGATCGGCCGGATACGGCAAGACGATGTCGGTGAACTCGGCGCTGCGCAAAATCGCCCCCGACAACACCTACCGCCTGGAGCTGCGCTCGGGGCCGACCCCCCGCGACATCCGCCACGGACTGTTTAACGCCCTGGGCCTGCCCGGGGAACCGCCGACCCGGCCGATCGAATTCGACACCCTCCTGAAGGAAACGCTGTCGCAGACGTTCCGCGTGCTGGTGTGCGACGAGGCCCAGTGGATGGGCCGCAGCTCGTTCGAGTACTGGCGCCACCTGTGGGACGACCGCAACACCGACATCGCGGTGATCTTCGCCGGCGGCGATGGCTGCTACAAGGTCCTCAAGCGGGAACCGATGCTGGCGTCACGGATCTTCATCTGGCAGAAGTTCACACGCATGCCCGAGGCCGAGGTCGTCGCGACGCTGCCTGCGTTCCACTCCCTGTGGGCCAAGGTTGCCCCGCAGATGATCCGCAACATCGACCGGGCCGCGGCCCACGGCAACTTCCGCAACTGGGCCACCATCACCAAGCACATGCTCAACGGCATGAAGAAGAAAGGCCTGACCGAGGTCAGCCAGGATCTCGTCAACTGGGTGTACAGCAAGCTGGGCGGCATGTAGCGGCGGCCGCGGTGCGCGGCGGCCCTGCGAGCCCGGGCCGCCGCCAACAACCTTGCGCGCTGTACGGACCGGCCTGGCGCCTGGCCGGTCCGGGGAGTTATGTCAGCGTGCGAGCGGGAGGGGGGTGGTGGCAGTGGCGTACAGCGACGTAACGATCGTGGTGGACGAACAGGACGACCTGTTCTACACCCGGGCGGCGCTGCAGGCGCACCGCCCCGGGGAAGGCCGCATCACCGTGCAGCCGACGCCGGCCAGCGGCAGCCCGGCCACGCTGGCGCACGACATGCTGTATGCGCTGGGCAAACGGCTGGCCCCCGGGCCCAACTCCCCCGACGTGTGGCTGGACTCGGTGAACACGGCGTGGCTCGCCGCGGCTGCCTGGGGTGTCGCGACCGGAGTGCGGCACGTTGTGGTCCCCCGCGCTCATCTACTGACCATCCGCCGGATCGACCAGCTGCTCGCCTGGCGTGAGATGACGGGAGCTCAGCTGACGCTGCTGTGGCAAAAGCCGCCGCGCGGACTGCCGCCGGCGCTGGCCCGCGTGGAGCACCGCATCAGCGGCCGGGACCAGTTCAAGGCGCTCCTCGCCGAACCGGGACCGATACCCGCGCGCCCGTCCTTCCCTCCCGCTCCCCCGGCGATGACGGGACCGGCGGCAATGGCAGTGGCTGCGATGCAGTCACCCGCCCCGCAGCCGCGCGGGACCGGGGCGGCGTCGATGAAGCCCGGGCGGCGGGCTCACCCTTGTGCCGGTGCGTTGGCCACGGCGCAGCTGATCCAGGCCGCCCCTGCCATCGAGACCGCGTCCGAGGAGGCCGCCGCTCTGGCCGCTCTCGCGCACCCGCTCATCGCCGGAGCGCTGAGCGTGCTGGCCTTCACCCGGGCTGGCCTGGGCAGCCTGCGCTTCACCCGCGACCTGGACATCACCGGCGACGTCTCCGCCATCAAGCTCCACGGGGTAGGCCATCGGCACTGCCCTCTGCACGCCGTCCCTGCCCGGGCCCGCCCGCTACTGGCCGGCACCCGCGCCCACCACCGGCTGACGGGCCGCCCGCCCGGGGACAGCGTGTTCGCCCCCGTCATGCTCGCCGAAGCCCGGCATCTGCGCGCGCACGCCGGACGTCTGCCCCGGCTCGACCTGTCCCTGCCCGCCGGCGCCCTCGTCCCTTGAGCTGGGGTGCCGCCCGCTGCGCGCCACAGACACGGCACAGCTAAGGCCACCGTTCGCGTCAGGCACCGCCGCCCACGGCCGGAGGGCGACGGGGGATGGGGCAGATGCTGACCTTGCTGCGCCGGGTCATGTCGCTGCCAGATCCGCAGCCCAGCACCTCACGGGTGCTGGGTATGGATGATTTCGCCACCTGGCACGGACAGTCGTACGCCACTGCGATCACGGACGGTAAATGCCATCGTCCGACCGATGTCCTGTCCGGACATGAAGCGGGATCGCTCACCGCGCATCCCCGCGTGGAGATCATCTGCCAGGGCCGGGCAGGCGCCCACGCCGAGGAGCCCGGCTCGGTGCCCCTGACGCATGGGCGCAGCCGGACTGTGACGGATTCGGCATGCGTGATGCACTGCAGTGTGCCCAGGCTCCGACGTGATTCCTGCACGGTGTGGAGCAAAACCGAGCGATGCAGAACCGAAGCCCCGATGGAGGAACGACGTGGCTGATATGGGCGGGGGGTTCACTCCAGCTGACTGCACGGGTTGCCGGCGGCTTGGGGATGCGGCAGCGGAGATGTTCG
Organism: Streptomyces sp. PSU-S4-23; assembly: GCF_055632315.1. Lineage (NCBI taxonomy): Bacteria > Bacillati > Actinomycetota > Actinomycetes > Kitasatosporales > Streptomycetaceae > Streptomyces > Streptomyces sp. PSU-S4-23. The sequence continues at coordinate 49,468 of NZ_JBVMUU010000003.1, forward strand.
TTGAGATGCAGCGGGCGGACACAAAGGCGACGACGTTGTGCGGCGTGACTGGCGGCCTGCTGGCCGTGGACGCTGCGACGCTGTCGACTGTGCCGGGGTCCAGTTGGCTGTCGGTGGCTGCGCTGGCGTGTGCTGCGGCTCTTCTTGGTGGGGCGCTCGTCGTTGCCCTGTCCGCGATCCGCCCTGTGCTGCCACGGCACGGTGGATTCAGGGTGTTCGTAGGTCCTCTCCCAGAACAGAGCGGAGCCGAGGAACTCGTGTCGACGTTCTCGGCGATGGTCTCTGGCCAGCCTGCGCGGGCGGAGGCGGAGCGGCTGGTGTTGTTCGCCGGCTTGGCGCAGCGGAAGTTCCGTGCGGTGAAGTGGGCGGTCGATTTAACGGCAACTGCCATAGGCATGGCCGGAATTGGATTGTTGAGCGGATACATCACTGCTTGAGAACATCGTGGCGTGACGGGTACCACACTCGGGGGGTGTATGTATCAGCCGCATGTCTCGGTCATCGGTGATGATCTTTGGTCGCAGTTGTGTCAGCTGGCTCCGGTCCGTGTGCGCCCGGCCAGGAGCGTGCTGTTACGGCAGGGGGATCCGGGCACCCACGTCATCCTGCTGGTCTCCGGATCAACCTTGATCACGCTCACCGGATCGCATGGCGAACGGACGCTGCTGGCGGTACGCGGCGCAGGTGAACTGCTGGGCGAGCTGGCGGTGTTGGACAACCAGCCGCGCACCGCGTCGGTCATCGCCGCGGAGGACTGCCGGGTGCACATCATCCCTGCCCCTGACTTTCTGGCCTTCGTTGACCGCCACGATCTGCAGGCCGCGTTGCTGCGTCACGCCATCGCGCGGGTGCGCGAAGCGGAGACCGTACGTCTCGAGATGGCCACTTCGGCCGTGCCCGTGCGCCTGGCCTCGGCGCTCGAACGGCTGCTCCGGGCCGCGTCGGCGGGCGGCGCCGAATGCCTCGTGCGGCTGACGCAGCTGGAGCTGTCACAGCTGATCGGCGCGTCCCGCAACGCCGTGGGAACGGCCTTGAAACCGTGGCGCGAGCAGGGATGGCTCGCCACGGAGGCGGCTGGCGGACTCATCATCCGCGACATCACATCGATCCAGTCACACGCTCACGCGTAGACGTGACCGACGGCATTGGCGCGGTGCCCAGCACTGGGCACCGCCGTCGCCCGGGCGCGTCCAGCATGAGGCAGCACACCCACTCGGATTTCCCCGACACGATGGAAAGGCTGCTGCCCATGCCCTCTCTCGTCCCGTCCGACGTCACCGATGTGCCTCCGGAGCATGCTCTGTTGACCGTCGACATGAAGGACTACAGCAAGCTCCCCGAGGCGAAGATGGCGCCTGCGCGGGCCGATCTGGACAGCATGCTGTCGACGGTGTTCGCTCAGTGCGGGATCGGCGACGTGACGCTGCTCGGTGCCGTCAAGGACCGTGGAGACGGTGCCATCTTCGTGCTGCCGGCACGGCACGCGGCACGGTTGATCGACCCTCTCCTCGTCCACCTTGGTCAGGCACTCGAGCGGCGCGAGCTGACCCGGCTGGCCAGCGCGCCGACGATCCGACTGCGGGCCAGCGTGCACGTCGGTCCCCTGGCGCCGCCGGAGCACCGGGGGGATGCGGTCAACGACGCCTGCCGGCTGGTCGACAGCGACGCGGCACGCCGGGCCATGACCGCCGCGGTGGACCACGGAGTGCTGCTGGCTGCCGTGGTGTCGGACACCGTCTTTGGCCGCACGGTCGCCGCGGGCCGCACGCCGGCTCTCAAGGAGCAGCACTTCCACCGGGCAACCGCGCGTGTCGAGGACAAGCCGGGCTTTGAGCAGATCTGCTGGCTCTTCGTCCCCGGGCTGGTCCCCTCGGTACTTGCCCCCTACCTCGCACAGGACAGCGGCGCCGTACCCGACGGCCGCCCCAGCCAGGCCACTCAGCGCAGCACAAAGGCCATCACCGCGAACGAGAGCAGTGGCGCCGTACGCCAGAAGGGCAAGGCCAGCGGCAAGGCCCGGCTGATCCAGGTCGGCCGCGACTACATCCCCAGCCAGGAGCAGTCATGACCGATGCCGAGGGCACCGCCGCGGTGCAGCAGCAGATCGAAGCGTCCGGCCAGGCACAGGTGACGCAGGTCGCCGGCGACTACGAAGAGCACCACCACCAGTACGTCCGGGGCTGGCAGTACCTGCGCAGTGCCAGTGTCGATGACGGCGAACTGGACCTCGCGGAACACGCGTTCGTTGATCCCCCCGGGCCGCAGGGATCCGGCCAAGTGGCGCAGGCCGTCAGTATGCTCAGCCGCCCCTACGGCAAGAGCCACGCCCTGGTGCTGTGCGGGGAGGCCGGCACGGGACGGCGCACGGCCGCGCTGCATGCGCTACGCAGAGCGGGGGTGCCCAGGAAGCAAATCGGCTGGCTGGTCCTGGACTGGGACCAGCCGCGCACCGAGCAGATCCCGCACGCCGAGGGGAGCGCCTGCATCCTGGACCTGACGGACTACCGCGATCTGTCGGAGGACTTCTACACCGGACTTGCCGACTACCAGAAGCAGGCCCAGGCCGCCGACGCCGTTCTGGTCATCCTGGCCGATCCGAACGGCTGGAATCCCAAGGCCCTCGCGACCGTGCCGACCGTGCACCTCGCGCGCCCCTCGGCCGTAAAGGTCGCCGAGGCCCATCTGCGCCACCTCGCTGCCGGCCGGGTGGACTGGCTGACGCACGATCCGCTCAACGACCTGCTCGCCCCCGAGGCGCCGGCATCCGACGGCGCCCGGCTGGCCCGGCTCATCGCCGAGGCCAAGGACGACGACCAGTCCGCAGTCGGAAAGCAGTTCACTGACTGGCAGAAGCATCTGGAAACCTGGTTCGAGCGGCACTCGGCGCCGGGAGACCTGCAGGAGCGCGCGCTGCTGATCGCGGCCGCCCTGCTGGACGGAGCTCCGGCCGCCGTCGTACTGAGGGCCGCGGACCAGCTGTTCACGCTAGTCGGTGGTGAGCTGCCGCGTGGCGGTGCGCTGTCCGGCCGTGACCTGGACAAGCGGCTGGACGCGATCGACGCCTCGTACACGGATGACGAGGGCATCTCCCTGGAGGAGAAGCAACGTGGGCTGTCCGGGGCTGCGCTGAAGTATGTGTGGCGGCAGCGGCCTCAGCTGCGGCCCGTGCTGCTGGAGTGGGCCTCCCAGATCAGCGCCCCCAATAAGGTCGCCGTTCGTCATCTGCAGCGCATCGCCGACTGTCTGGTGCCGCTGGCGTTGCTGCCCGGCGGCTCGACCGTGCTGTCCGTGGCCAGGCGGTGGATCGAGACCGATCGTGCGGCGCACCGTCAGCTTGCCATCCACATCCTGGAGGTCATGGCGCTCCATCCGGTCGCCGGCGTCGCCGTACGTAAGCAGTTGTACGACTGGGCCCAACAGAAGACAACCAGCGAAAAGCTGATCGCCGCGGTCGCTGCGGTCTGCGCGGGCGAGCTGGGCCAGCGGTATCCCCGGGTCGCCCTGACCCGGCTGCGGCTGCTGGCATCCCGCGATGACGACCAGGCCCGAGACGCCGTCGCCGACGCGGTGCGCACCCTGGTGAGCACTCCCGAGCAACGCGTCCTGGTGCTGTCGGAGATCGTGGAATGGGCCGAATCCAGCGACAGCACCATTCGTAAGGCCGGAGCGGGCACGTTCCTGGCCCTGACCGACATCACCAGCGACATCCTCTTGCCGCTGCCCGCGAACCAGGAGAGCACCGGCGAGGCCGTCGACGCTCCCGATGTGCTGGCCGGTCAGCTGTTCGTCCGCGGCTGGCGCGCGGCCCTGCAGGAGCCCACGGCAGCGCAGGCGGCGTACCGGCATCTGGCGGCCTGGCTGGACTCGCCCAAGCTCCAGGACGACCAGGTCCTGCCCCTGGCGGCGCAGGTGCTGCGCGGCTATCTGGGCCAGGAAGGCCCCTCCGGCCTGCTAGTGGGCTCGCCCGACAGCTCCGACCTGGGACGGGCCCGGCGCGCACAGCTGTTCGCCCAGCTGATCTCCGAGGTGGCCTCCCCTGCCAGCCCCAGCGCCATAGCGCGGTCCGGCGGTGACGGCGCCGCCGTGACGGCGTGAGTCTGCTGCGCCGGCGTGGCAGACCGGCCCAGCTCGCAGCAGATGCGGCAAGCGGGGGTACGGCTCATCCGCTCGTGCTGAGCGACGAGCGGATGGCCAGCCGCATCAGCAGTGTGCGCTTCACCGTCCGCATCACCGGGAGCTGGCAGTGGACGCATCCCGGTGACACGGGTCAGGGCGACCTGGCGCTGCCGGCGCGTGAGCACCTGCGTCGGCAGGCCGCGGGAATCCTGTGCCGACACTCCGTTCTGGATCTTGCAGCGGCCCACGACGCCATCAACTCATCCATGACACAACGCGGTTGCCCCATGCCCGGGCTGGAGGTCAGCGGCATGGCCGAGCTGAGCGTCGCGGCAGCGGACCGCGCCCTGGCCGAGGAACATGCCCGCCGGCAGCAGGCAGCAGACCTCGAACACGGCGAGGAGCTGCACCGCCTGGCCCAGCTGCAGCGGGTGCTCGCCGACCCGGACCTACGCCGCGTGTGGTGGATGGCCCAGTTCCCCGACCGCTTCAACGACCTCGGAGACCTTGCCCAGGCGCTGCAGGGGCTGCCTGCGCCGCAGGAGGCGCAGGACGACGACCTGCGTGGTGACGTCCGGCGCTTCACCGACGACCTCGTCACCACCCTGCAGACCCCGCAGCAGCGCGAGGTCTTCGTCCAGGCCCTCGTCCAGACCCTCACGGTCCTCGGCCACCACCATCTGACCACCGCCGCCGCCCTCCAGCACCGCCCTCACGATCCCGGGAGCACACCGGCATGAACCTCCACACCGCACGCTGGCTCCTGGCCCCTGTGCGCCAGCTGCGCACCCGCCGGCTCATGGCCCGACACGGGCCGACGCTGGCGTACGACACCGCCTGGGTCCTGATCACCCTGCACAGCGCACCAGACGAAACCACCCTCGTGCGCGCCTGGGCCCGCGAGAACCCCGGCGCTGCCCCCGGCATCCACTACGACCACTGGCACACACTGAGCCAAGCCGAACAGCAACGCCGCCTCAGGTGGCTGCGCAGACACGGGCACTCCCCCATCCAGCTCCTCCAACTCGACGCCGGCCTCATACACAGCACAGGCATCCACGTCCTGGACTGGGGCCGCCCACCGATCCCTGCCGACCAGCACCATGCGACACCACCTCCCCCGTCACAAACCCGCGAACAGCCCTAAGCAGATCCCGTGAAGTTGGTTGCGTCGGGTAGGCGTCCCTTGGGAAAGACGTCATGCCGAGGAGCCTGCGTGTCGAGCTGGCCGACGGGCAGTGACGTGAGCTGCACGCGTTGCTGGCTCGCCGCGATCTGGTTTCCTGGACCGCGGCAGGTCTGTTTCCGAGGTCGCCGACCTGCTTGAGTGTCGTCCGGTCACGGTCCGCGCCGCTTTCCACCGCTTCGCGGACGGCGGGATCGAGGCGCTGCCCGATACCCCTGCCCTCGCCCAGGTCGTGCAGCAAAGCTCCTGGGGCCGGACGACGGTCATGTCCCACGGGGTGGTGTAGTCAGGGCAGCTGTTTCGGTTCCGGTTGTGGGGTGATCTGCGGTTCGGGTTCGGTCGGCTTGGTGGTGAAGAGCTCGGCCATGGAGGCTTCGGAGAGGTAGCGGCGGTCGAAGACCTGCCACTCGTCGTGGAGTTCGGCCAGCACCGCGGCGGCCAGCCGGTCCAGGGCGGTGGGATTGGGGAAGACCTGGACAACATCGGCCCGCCGTTTGATCTCCCGGTTCAGCCGCTCCAGCGGGTTGGTCGACCATATCTTCTTCCAGTGCGCCGGCGGGAAGTCGGCGAATGCGGTGATGTCCACCGCCGCATCCAGCAGCATCGTCTTGACCTGCGGGAACTGCCGTCCGAGCATGTCGGCGACCACGTTCAGCTGGGTGCGCACCTGCTCGCCGGTGGTCTGCGCGAAGATGGTGCGGATGGTGGCGGCGACCATCTCCCCGGAGCCCCGCTCGATCACCGAAAACACGTCCCGGACGAAGTGAACCCGGCACCTTTGCCAGGCCGCGCCGAGGAAGACTGTGCGGATCGCGGCCACCAGCCCGCTGTGGCTGTCGGAGATCACCAGCTGGACGTTCTCCAGGCCACGGGCCCGCAGCGACCGCAGGAACTTCGTCCAGAACGGCTTCGACTCACTGTCGCCGACCATCAGCCCGAGGATCTCGCGGTGCCCGGTGGCGGAGATCCCGGTCGCGATCACCACGGCCTGCGATGCGATCCGGTGATTCACCCGCGCCTTGCAGTAGGTCGCGTCCAGGAAGACGTACGGGAAGACGGTGTGGTCCAGCGGCCGCTCCTTGAACGCGGTCAGCTCGGCGTCCAGCTCGCCGCAGATGCGGGAGACCTCGGACTTGGAGATCCCGCTGTCCGCCCCCAGGGCTTTGACCAGGTCATCGACCGAGCGGGTCGAGACACCGTGCACATATGCCTCCATCACCACGGCGAACAACGCCCGGTCGATCCGCCGCCGGCGTTCCAGCAGCGACGGGAAGAACGACCCGCTGCGCACCTTCGGAATCTTCAGGTCCAGGTCGCCGGCCTGCGTGGTCAGCAGCCTCTCCCGGTGTCCGTTGCGCCAGGTCGTGCGCGTCTCGGAGTGCTCGCGCGGCGCGGTGTCCGCGTACTCGTCTGAGTGGCCCTGGCAAGATTTCCGTGAAGTTGGGGTGTGCCCCCGTGCGCTGGTGATGCTCCGTCACAGCACGCGGCATTGTCAGCGAGTGTGACGACCTCGTACGGATTGTGTCTCCGCACCTTGATGCGGTGCGGGTGGAACGGGTGTGGGCAGAGGCCGGCACAGTGCATGTGGCTGCCCGTACCCATGAGTTGCAGGTGTCCTGTCCGGACTGCGGTCGCGGTTCGGTGCGGGTGCACAGCCGCTATACGCGTACGCTGGCCGATGTCGCCGTCGGCGGTCGACCGGTGCTGATCGGACTGTCGGTACGGCGGTTGTTCTGTGACAGCCCGCGCTGCCGACGGCGGACGTTCGCCGAGCAAGTTGATGGGCTCACGGTTCGCTATCAGCGCCGCAGTCCTCTGCTGCAGCATCTGGTGGAGACGGCCGGGGTGGTGCTCGCCGGCCGAGGCGGAGCCCGGCTCCTGCGCATCCTGAAGGTGCCCCTGTCGCGGACCAGCGTGCTGTTTCACCTGATGCGCATGCCGCTTCCGCCAGCAGCCGCCCCGCGGGTGCTGGGCGTGGACGACTTCGCGCTGTACGCAGATGTCTACGGCACCCTGCTGGTGGATGCCGACACCCGGCTGCCGATCGAGCTGTGGGCCGGGCGCGACGCCGAGCAGCTGGCCGCCTGGTTGCGGGCACACCCCGGCGTTGAGGTGGTGTGCCGGGACGGCTCGCTCATCTATCGGCAGGGCATCACCGACGGCGCCCCGGAAGCGGTGCAGGTCAGTGACCGCTTCCATCTGTGGCAGGGCCTGTCGAAGCGTGTCGGGGATATTGCAGCCGCCCACCGCGGCTGCCTGCCCGCCGCGGTGCCCGAACCCGAACCGGCCCTGCCACCGAGCCCAGCGGCACCGTCCGACCAGGCCGACACCCCCGCCCGCCGCCACGCGAAGAACCTCTTCGAGGCGGTGCACGCGGTGATCGACACCGGCCGCTCGCTCAACGCCGCAGCCAATCAGCTGGGCCTGAACCGGCGCACCGTGCGCAAATACGCGCGAGCCGCCACCTGGCAGGAGTGCGTACGCCGCACCCGGCCCCGCCGGCCCACCAGCCTCGATCCCTACCTGGAGTACTTGCGGCAGCGGTGGGAGGAGGGCGAGCACACCGCGACCGTGCTGCACCAGGAGATCGTCGCCAAGGGCTACCGCGGCCACTACCAGCGGGTCAAGATGGCCATTGCGCCGCTCCGCCGCGGCCTGCCGATCGACACCCCACGCGAGCGGCCGCCCTCGCCCCGCGAAGTCGCCCGTTGGATCACCACCGCGCCATCGCGGCGCAGCCTGCACGCAGCCGAGGCACTCAGACGGCTGCTCGAACACTGCCCGGAGCTGGACCGAACCCACGACCTGGTGCGTCGGTTCGCCGCCATGCTCGAAGCCCGCGACGCCTCACCGCTACCGGACTGGCTCGAGCAACTCGCAACTTCCCGCCTCCCAGCCTTGGCCAGCCTGGCCAAGGCCATCCGCGAAGACCAGCCCGCAGTAGTGCAGGGCATCACCACCCCGTTCAACTCCGGCGTCAACGAAGGCCGCATTACCGACCTGAAGCTCCAGAAACGGATCATGGCCGGCCGCGCGGGGGTCCGGTTGCTCCGCCACCGTGTCATCCTCATGGCCTTGCTCCGACGCCATCACCCGTGACGGAGCGTCACCAGCGCACGGGGGCACACCCCAACTTCACGGAAATCTTGCCAGGGCCACGTTCACTTGTACGCCGACACGCGGCACCGATCACCTCGGTGGCCTCGGCCTCGATCAGCTCCTGCAGGATGCGCTCGCACACCACCCTAATTGTTCAACTCCCTCGGCCCGACGTAGTGACTCCAGCAGCCGCATCAGCTCAGACTGGGACAAGGCCATCGCGTGCTCCTCCGGTCGAACTGCCCGTTCACCAGAGAGACTTGCGCGATGGCCTGCCCTTGTTCAGGGAGCATGCACCGCCAACGGATGCACGCCCCCGGGCAGACACCCGCGCGTTCCGGAACCCTGCCCGACTACACCACTTCACGGGACGCGATCCGGACGACCGGTCCCCGCTCTGGCCGAGTTGCTCGATGTCTCCGCCGAGGCGGGATCACGTGAGCGCCCCGGCCCTATGCCACTGGCCAGGTCGAGCGCGGGGTGGAGATCTCGGCAGACTTGATGAGCGAGTTGCTGCACCGCGAGGGTTTCCGCTGGAAGCGCACCCGTGACAGGACGCGGCACAAGGCCGACCCCGGCCTCCAGCAAGCCGCCCGGGCCCAGCTGGAGGGCTTGCGGCCTGGCGGCAGGCCGCACACGCCGGAGAACGCTGCCTGATCTTTCTAGACGAGTCCGGCTTCGCGCCGACGATGCCCACCGGCTGCACCTGGCCGCGCATCGGCCGACAAGCCGTGGTGCCGCGTGAGGACACCAGAAACCGGCGGGTCAACATGCTCGGCGCCAAGATCTTCGGCATTGAGTCGGCCTCCTCTGGCAGCACACCTGCGGGAAGATCGACGCGCGGACGCTGCTTGAGTTCGTCTGCGCGCGGCTGGCGGGCCTGGGTGGTGGCGCGGCCGTGCTGGACCTGGCCGTCGACGGCCTCGGCACCGATGTGATGCCGGTGTGGGAACGGCGCAGGCCGGTGCACGATCGTGCTGGACAACGCCTCGGCGCATGTGGCCAAGGCGTTCAAGCGCCGCTGTCGTCAGGCGAAGATCGGGGTGGAGCTGTTCTATCTGCCGACATACAGCCCGGAACTGAACGGCATCGAGCTGGTCTGGCGGCAGGCGAAGAACGAGAACTGCCCACAGCGTGCCCCAGCAGCGAGACCGACTCCGAGCATCAGCAAGGAACTTCGCCTAAGAGGTCCTAACAAAGGCGTTGGACGTGTCGGTGGGTGATGAGGCAGGTGGCGAGGCCGAGGAAGGCTTCGTGGATGTCGTCTCGCCGTTCCCAGCGGATGCGCAGGCGGCGGAAGCCGTGGAGCCAGGAGATCGTTCGCTCGACGACCCAGCGGAAGATGCCCAGGCCGGAGCCGTGGGGCTGGCCGCGTTCGGCGATCGCTGGTCGGATGCCTCGCTGCCGCAGCAGTCGCCGGTACTTGTCGTGGTCGTAGCCGCGGTCGGCGAAGAGCATGGCCGGTCGGCGCCGTGGCCGCCCGACCGTGCCGGCCACGGGTGGGACCTTGTCCAGCAGCGGGATCAGCTGGGTGACGTCGTTGCGGTTGCCGCCGGTCAGCGATACCGCGAGCGGGATGCCCTGCCCGTCGACAAGGACGTGGTGCTTGCTGCCCGGCCGCGCTCGGTCGACCGGGCTGGGACCGCTTTTGGGCCCCGCCGGGCCGCCCGCACGTGGGAGGAGTCGATCACCGCCCGCGACCAGTCCAGTTGCTTCGCCGACCGCAGCTTCTTCAGCAGTACCAGGTGCAGCTTCTCCCACACGCCGGCCTCGTTCCAGGCGGCCAGGCGCCGCCAGCAGGTCATGCCCGAACCGAACCCCAGCTCCTGCGGCAGGTACTCCCACTGGATGCCGGTATGCAGCACGAACAGGATCCCGCACAAGGCCTGCCGGTCCGGAACTCGCGGCCGACCCGCCACCAGCTTCGGACCCGGCTCGGGCAGCAACGGCTCGATCAGCGACCACAGTTCGTCCGACACGATCCACGGCCGAGACTGACGCTTCCCCACGACCCGACCAACGAGCAGACAAGCCGACGGTCACTTGATCAAAAACTTCTGTTAGGACCTCTAAGCCGCTTAGACGGGCAGGGTGCCGTCGGGATCACCGTGAATCCAGGAAAGACCGCCCAGGTCAAGGCGTTGGCGGGTGCGGGTGACGGCTACATAGGCCAGGCGGGCCTCGACGTCGTCGATAGGGTCGGGCGGCATCGCGGTGTCGGTGCGCTGGTCAGGAGCGTCGTTTTCGGGGCGGGCGAAGTCGTCTGCGATAAGTACACGGGGCCATTCGCGCCCCTTGGCCTTGTGGGCGGTGGAGACGGTGACCTGGGCGTGTAGCTCGGGGGCGAGGTGAGCGACGGCGGCGAGGATGGCCTCAGTGCCGTGGGTGTCGACCAGGTTGACCAGGGGCTGCAGGTCGCGGCCGGCCGGGTCGTGAGCGGCGTAGTCCTGCAGGTCGCCCCATGAAGGAAAGAGGATGAGTTCGGGGTGATGGGTGCGTCGGCCATCCTTCAGGTCGGGGTCTGTACGGTCTTCGGTGTAACTCCCGATCATGGAAGTAGCACCTGATGAGCGACGTGACTGTCTCTGCCGAGGCGGTTGAAGAGGTCTGGCCGGCCGAGTTGCAGGCGGACGTGCTAGACGAGCAGTTGATCGGGCAGTTGGTCGACCGGGCCCGCGCGAGCGGCCTGCAGCTGACCGGCGAGGGCGGGCTGTTGCAGCAGCTGACCAAGCGCGTGTTGGAGTCCGCTCTCGAAGGCGAGATCACCGACCACCTCGGCTATGAGAAGCACGACCCGGCCGGTGCCGGTAGCGGCAACAGCCGTAATGGGGCCCGGTCCAAGACCGTGCTGACCGACGTCGGTCCGGTGGAGATCACGGTGCCGCGTGATCGCGACGGCAGCTTCGAGCCGCAGATCGTCAAGAAGCGGCAGCGGCGGCTGACCGGTGTCGACGAGATGGTCCTGTCGCTGTCCGCGCGTGGTCTGACGCACGGTGACATCTCCGCCCACCTGGCCGAGGTCTATGGCGCGAGCGTGTCCAAGCAGACCATCTCGACCATCACCGACAAGGTCATGGACGGGATGGCCGAGTGGCAGAACCGGCCGCTGGACCCGGTCTATCCGGTGATCTTCATCGACTGCGTGCACGTGAAGGTGCGAGACGGGCAGGTGGCGAACCGGCCGATCTACGTCGCACTCGCGGTAACGGTGGACGGCACGCGCGACATTCTCGGTCTGTGGGCCGGCGATGGCGGCGAAGGCGCCAAGTACTGGCTCCAGGTCCTGACCGAGATCAAGAACCGCGGCGTCGAGGACGTGTGCATGGTCGTCTGCGACGGGCTCAAGGGCCTGCCCGACTCGATCTCGGCGGTCTGGCCCCAGGCGGTGACCCAGACCTGCGTTGTTCACCTGATCCGGACCTCGTTCCGCTACGCGGGCCGCCAGGACTGGGACAAGATCTCCCGCGCGCTCAAGCCGGTCTACACCGCTCCGACCGCGAGTGCGGCGGAAGACCGGTTCCTGGAGTTTCAGGAGGAGCGGGGCGCCAAATATCCGGCGATCGTGCGGCTTTGGGAGAACGCCTGGGCCGAGTTCGTACCGTTCCTCCAGTTCGACACCGAGATCCGCCGTGTCGTCTGCACCACCAATGCGATCGAGTCGGTCAACGCTCGCATACGAAAAGCCGTCCGGGCCCGCGGCCACTTCCCGAACGAGGCCGCAGCCCTCAAATGCGTCTACATGGCCGTCATGAGCCTGGACCCCACCGGCCAGGGACGCAAACGCTGGACCATGCGCTGGAAGCCCGCCCTGCAGGCCTTCGACATCGCCTTCGACGGCCGACTCTCCGTCGGCCGCCGCT